>CAWGLV010000001.1:0-2712500 GCA_963823495.1 uncultured Microthrixaceae bacterium | reverse complement strand
CCCGTGGACCTTTACTACAGCTTGATATTGGGTTTTGGTATGTGTTGTGTAGGATAGGTGGGAGCCTTGGAAGCGTTGGCGCTAGCCAGCGTGGAGGCAACCTTGAAATACCACCCTGCATTTGCTGGAACTCTAACCCAGGTCCGTTATCCGGATCGGGAACAGTGTCAGGTGGGTAGTTTGACTGGGGCGGTCGCCTCCTAAAGAGTAACGGAGGCGCCCAAAGGTTCCCTCAGACTGGTTGGCAATCAGTCGTCGAGTGCAATGGCACAAGGGAGCTTGACTGCGAGACATACACGTCAAGCAGGTGCGAAAGCAGGGCATAGTGATCCGGCGGTTGCGTGTGGAAGCGCCGTCGCTCAACGGATAAAAGGTACCCCGGGGATAACAGGCTCATCTTCCCCAAGAGTCCATATCGACGGGAAGGTTTGGCACCTCGATGTCGGCTCATCGCATCCTGGGGCTGAAGCAGGTCCCAAGGGTTGGGCTGTTCGCCCATTAAAGCGGTACGCGAGCTGGGTTTAGAACGTCGTGAGACAGTTCGGTCCCTATCCTCTGTAGCCGTAAGGAGTTTGAGAAAGGCTGTCCCTAGTACGAGAGGACCGGGACGGACGCAGCTCTCGTGTGCCAGTTGTCCTGCCAAGGGCACGGCTGGTTGGCGACCTGCGGAAGGGATAAGCGCTGAAAGCATCTAAGTGCGAAGCCCGTTTCAAGATGAGACTCCTCACTGGATAACCAGGTAAGGCCCGTGGTAGACGACCACGTTGATAGGCCGGAGGTGTACGCACAGCAATGTGTTCAGCCGACCGGTACTAATCGGCCGAGGGCTTGGTTCAGAACGAAGATGTTCGTGCTCGCTGTGGAGTTCTCGAGGGCTCGCGCCCTTTGGAGAGCAGAGGTTTCGGTGGTGATGGCGGCGGAGAGACACCCGTTCCCATTCCGAACACGGAAGTTAAGCCCGCCTGCGCCGATGGTACTTGGACGGAGACGTCCCGGGAGAGTAGGTCGCCGCCGATTTCGCACGATGAGAGCCCCCAGCTTCGGCTGGGGGCTCTCTCGCGTCCGGAGTCGGCGTCGGTAGCCTCCGGGGCGTGGCTGAGAGCAACCGTCGTGGCGGAGCGCGCCCGCCCGGCGGTGGCGGGAAGGGACGACCATCGGGGGGACCCTCCCGCGGTGGCGCCAAGGGGCGCGGCGGGGCCTCATCGGGTGCGAAGGGCCGGGGTGGATCCCGGTCGAACGGATCCAAGGGGCGCGCCACGCGGGGCGGCGGCCCGACGGGCAGGGCGGGCGAGAAGCGCTCCGACCGGGGCAAGGGCAGTGGTGGTCCGCCCGGCGGACGGCGGAGTGGCGGCACCCGGCCGGCCAAGCCGGCGCGCGACGACGGCCGGCGGGGGCCGAAGTCCTGGGGCGGGGTGGCCCGTCGCGGGGCCGGCGAGATGGAGACGCCCCGCCCGGACACGGCCACCGACGAATGGCGCAAGGCGGTACAGCGGGCCCGGGACGAGGGTGCCGTCGGTGGCGCGACCGTGGCGCTCGATGAATGGGTCGAGGAGTTCGACGACGACGTCGATCTCGACACCGGCGGACGGGCCCCCGAGTCGACACGGGAGGCGCGGGACCAGGTCGACGTCGACCTGTCCGACGATGACCGTCGGAAGCTGGCCAAGGGCTCCGGGAAGCGGGCCGGCGACCACGAGAAGCGGATCAAGGACGCGGCCAAGGCGTTCCGGGCCGAGCGGTTCGAGGACGCCCGCCGCATCCTGGGCGACCTGGCCGAACGGGCTCCTGGCGTATCGGCCGTACGGGAGCTGAACGGCCTCACCCTCTACCGCCTGCGCCGGTGGAAGCTGGCCGCAGCCGAGCTCGAGGCCTTCCGCTCGATGACGGGTTCGACCGAGCAGCACCCCGTCCTGGCCGACTGCTACCGGGCCCTCAAGCGGCCCGCGATGGTGGCCGAGCTGTGGGACGAGCTGCGGCAGGCGTCCCCGTCGGCCGAACTGGTCACCGAGGGGCGGATCGTGGCCGCAGGCTCCCTGGCCGACCAGGGCAAGCTCAAGGAGGCGATCGCCGTCCTGTCCCAGGGCAAGTGGCGCCTGCCCCGCCAGCCCCGGGAGCACCACCTGCGCCGGGCCTATGCCCTGGCCGACCTGCTCGAGCGGGCGGGCGACGTGGCGCGGGCCCGGGACCTCTTCGAGCGCATCCAGCGGGCCGACGCCCGCTTCGGCGACGTCGGTCGCCGCCTGAAGGCCCTCAACTAGCCCCTACTAGAAGGCGAGCAGGTCGCGGGCGGCGACCTCGATGTCGGTCACCTGGGGGAGGACGGCGTCCTCGAGGGTGGGCTCGTAGGGCACGTGGCAGTCGGCCGCAGCCACCCGGCGGACCGGGGCGTCGAGATCGGTGAAGGCGTGGTCGGCGATCCAGGCGGCGATCTCGCCCCCCCAACCTCCGGTGAGGACATCCTCGTGCACGACGAGGGCCCGACCGGTCCGGGCCACCGAGTCGGCGACCAGGTCCTGGTCCCAGGGGGTGATGCTGCGTAGATCGATGACCTCGACCTCGTGGCCGGCATCGGCGGCGATCGCCTCGGCCGCGAGGACCGATTTCTGGACCGTGGCCCCCCAGGTCACGATCGTCAACTCGCGGCCCGGCCGCCGGACCGCGCCTCGACCGAGGGGGATCAGGTGATCGGGCCCGGGATAGGGGTCCCGGGCGTAGGGCTGGCGCAGTAGGTGCTTGTGCTCGCAGAAGAGGACGGGGTCCTCGCCGGCCAGGGCGGCCCGCAGCAGCCCGACGGCGTCGGCAGCCCGGGAGGGAAAGGCCACGGCGAGGCCGGGGACGTGGGCGAACATCGATTCGCCGCACTGCGAGTGCCAGATGGCGCCGCCGGTGAGGTAGCCCCCGATCGGGACCCGGATGACCATCGGGCAGGTGAAGGCCCCGTTGGAGCGCCAGCGGATGGTGGCCGCCTCGCTCTTGATCTGCTGGGTTGCCGGCCAGATGTAGTCATGGAACTGGATCTCGGGGACGGGGCGCAGTCCCCGCACCGCTTGGCCGACCGCCCGGCCCACGATGTTGGCTTCGGCCAGCGGCGTGTTGTAGCAGCGGGCCTGACCGAACTCCCGCTGTAGCCCGTGGGTGGTGCCGAAGACACCCCCCTTGCCCTCCAACTCGGCCAGCACCGCCTCCCGGGCGTCGGCCACGTCCTCACCGAAGACCCGGATGCGCTCATCCGCGGCCATGGCGTCGTGCAGGGCTCGGTTGAGGGCATCTCCGAGCGTCACCGGCTCGCCGGCGCCGGGGTCCTCGACCGGGTCCAGCCGTGCGGCGGACCGGACGTGGTCGAGGACCGTCGCCGGGTCCGGGCGCGCCGCAGCCAGCGCGGCGGTGGCGGCTTCGGCCACGAGGCCCCGGGCGGCCTCGGCGATGCCGTCGACCTGGTCGGCGGTGAGGGCACCGGCGGACACCAACGTCTCGGCCATGCGCCGCAGTGGGTCGTGCGCCGCTTCGAGGGCCAGTTCGTCCGACGTGCGGTACTTGGACTGCGTGTCGGCCGAGGAGTGGGAGTAGGGCCGGGTCACATCGACGTGGAGCAGCGCCGGGCCCACGCCCGCGCGCACGTGGGCGATGGCTCTGGCTCCCCGCTTGCGCACCTTCCAGTAGTCGGTGCCGTCGAATCGGTGGATCTCCAGGCCCTTGAACCCCCGCACCAGGTCCGACACCGGCGCCGGCGCCTGGTCGGCCGTGGGGACCGAGATGGCGTAGCCGTTGTCGGCCACCACGTAGAGGACTGGGAGGTGCAGCGTGCAGGCCGTGTTGAGGCTCTCCCAGAACTCGCCCTCCGAGCAGGCGCCCTCGCCGAGGGAGACGTAGGTGAGCTCGTCGCCGTGGGCCCGGGTGCCGGGGAGGTACGCGCGACGGGAAAGGTAACGGGCGGCCTCGGCGCAGCCGACCGCGGGCAGGCACTGGCTACCGGTCGGGCTGGACTGGGTGACGATGTTGCGTTCGGCGTGGCCCCAGTGCGCGGGCATCTGACGGCCGCCGGATGCCGGGTCCTCGGCGGAGCCGACGGCCTGGAGGAGGACCTCGTACGGCGACACCCCGAGGCCGAGCACGAGGGCCAGGTCCCGGTAGTAGGGGAAGAACCAGTCGTGACCCGGGCGCAGGTGGCGGGCCAGGCCGAGCAGGAGGGCCTCGTGGCCGGCACCGGAGATCTGGAAGAAGACCCGGCTCTGCTTCTGGAGGTTGATCTCCCGGTCGTCGATGGCCCGGGACACGTTGGCCAGGCAGAAGTCGTCGATCGCCTCGGTCGCGGCGACCCCGCGGATGGTCTCGGGGCCGTCCGATCGGGGCTCGGGCGCCAGCGGGTGGCGGGTCGTGGACCCGTCCACGGTGGTCATCGGACCTCCTCGTCCCAGTCGCGTCCTTCGAGCGTGTCCCGCACCCGGGCCGCGAACGCTGCCGCGTAGGCCCCGTCGACGGCCCGGTGGTCGAAGGACAGGGCCAGGTTCCCGACGGGGTGGAAGGCGAGCCCGTGGCCGCCCTCGTCCAGGGGGAGGGCCACCGGCCGCACCTCGACCCCGTCGGTCGACAGGATGGCGGCCTGGGGTTGGTTGATGATCGGCGCCGTGAGCAGCGTGCCGTACCGACCGGCGTTGGTCAGGGTGAAGGTACCCCCGGCGTAGTCGTCGGCTTCGAGCCGGTGCTCCCGGGCGGCGAGGGCGGTCTCCACGAGAGCGTCGGCCAGCGCGGGCAGGCGCAGGCGACGGGTGTCCCGGACGACAGGGACGACCAGGCCCTCGAAGTCGAGGTCCACGGCGATGCCGAGGTGGACCTCGTCGTGCACGTCGAGGCCGTCCTCCCGTACGTGGGCGTTGAGGAGCGGGAAGTCGGCCAGGGCGTCGATGGCGGCGCGGGCGATGAACGGCAGCCAGGTCATGCCCGTGCGCTCCTTCACCGGTGTGACCCGGGCGTAGTCCACCTCGACGACCACCAGCGTGTGGGCCGCCGTGGCCAGCGAGGCGACGAGGTTGCGCCCGATCGTCCGTCGGATGGCGCTGAAGGGCACATGACGCACGCCGGGCGCGGCCTCCGGCGCCGCGGCGACGAGGGCCAGCACATCGTCCCGGGTGACCCGGCCGTCCCGGCCCGAGCCCTCGATCGTCGTCGGGTCCACCCCGTGCTCGTCCACGAGCCTCCGCACGGCAGGGGACAAGAACGTCGTCACATCGCTCCGCCGCTGGGTGACACTGCTCCGCCTCCGCTCCGCCGGTGCGGTGGGCTGGTCGGGCGGCTGCGCTCTGCTCGGCCGCGTCGCTGGTCCTGGTGTCGGCTCCGCCGGTGCGGTGGGCTGGTCGGGCGGCTGCGCTCTGCTCGGCCGCGTCGCTGGGGGATCGTCGGGTTGCCCGTGGCGACCGGCGGCGGAGGGGGGTTCGTCGGGGGTGAGGTCTGCGGGGGTGGGGACGTCGGAGGAGGGTTCCTCGGGGGTGATGCGGGCCAGGAGCTCGCCGATGGGGACGGTGTCGCCCTCGGGGACGACGATCTCGGTCAGGACGCCGGCGACGGGGGAGGGGATCTCGGAGTCGACCTTCTCGGTCGAGATCTCGAGGAGGGACTCGTCCACGGCCACGGTGTCGCCCGGGGCCTTGAGCCATGACGTGATGGTGCCCTCGGTGACGGTCTCACCCATCTGCGGCATCCGCACCTCGACGGTGCCGGCCACGGTCGGTTCGGCCATTCCGGCCCCCCTGGTGCCGACGGACCTCCCGCGGCCACGGTAAGCCGTTGCCCGCCGGGAGGCACGCACCGTCGGGCCCCGGTGGCTGTCGGACCCCCTGGGTAGGTTCGCGTTCGTCGCTTCCCCCGATGTGACCAGCACGTGCGATTCGTGTGCGCCCACCCGGAGGAAGTGCCATGCCCGTCGAGCCCGTCGAGCCCGTCGAACCCACCCTGAACCTGGCCGTGCTGTGTGGCCACCTGTCCCGGGCGCCCGAGGAGGTCGCCCTCGCGTCCGGCGACCTCCTCGTGCGCTACGAGGTCACCGTGCCCCGGGCCGACGAACGGGCCGACACGGTGCCCGTGGTGGCCGTCGGCCCGCCCGCCTACGCCCGCGGCCTCGAGCCGGGTACCGAGATCGTCGTCGTGGGTCGTACCCGGCGCCGGTTCTGGTCGGCGGGCGGGGCCACCCGGTCCCGGGTCGAGGTGCTGGCCTCCGACGTCGTGCCCGCCCGTCGGAAGGCCGGCCGCACTCGGGCGCTGGCGCGGGCGCTCGCTACTCTGGAGGTGTTCGCACACCAAGAGGAGTGACCACGTGACCGATCTCGCGAGCCTTCTGGGCGACGAAGCGGAATCCCTGCTGAGCCACGAGTCAAAGGGCATCTCCGCCGCCGACCTGCACCTGCCCGGACCCGACTACATCGACCGGGTCCTCCAGCGCAGCGACCGGAGCCCCCAAGTCCTGCGCAGCCTCCAGTCGCTGTTCGACCACGGTCGGCTCGCCGGCAGCGGCTATGTGTCGATCCTCCCGGTCGACCAGGGCATCGAGCACTCGGGCGCGGCGTCCTTCGCGCCCAACCCGAAGTACTTCGACCCGGGCCACATCTGTGAGCTGGCCATCGAGGGCGGCTGCAACGCCGTGGCCTCGACCTTCGGGGTGCTCGGCTCGGTGTCGCGCCAGTACGCGCACAAGATCCCCTTCATCGTGAAGCTCAACCACGCCGAGATGCTCACCTACCCCAACCAGTCCGACCAGGTCATGTACGGCTCGGTGCAGCAGGCCTACGACCTCGGCGCGGCCGGCGTCGGCGCCACCATCTACTACGGCTCGCCCGAGGCCACCCGGCAGATCCAGGAGGTCTCCGAGGCCTTCCAGGAGGCCCACGAGATGGGCATGTTCACCGTGCTGTGGGCCTACCTGCGCAACAGCGCGTTCAAGGTGGACGGCGTCGACTACCACCTGTCCGCGGACCTGACCGGCCAGGCCAACCACATGGCGGTGACCATCGAGGCCGACATCATCAAGCAGAAGCAGCCCGAGAACAACGGCGGCTACAACGCGCTCTCGGGCTACGGCAAGACCCACAAGGCGGTCTATGAGGACCTGACCACCGACCACCCCGTCGACCTGACCCGCTGGCAGGTCGCCAACTGCTACATGGGCCGCATCGGCCTGATCAACAGCGGCGGGGCCTCCTCGGGCGCGGACGACCTGGCTCAGGCCGTCCGCACGGCGGTCATCAACAAGCGGGCCGGTGGCCTCGGCCTCATCTCGGGCCGCAAGGCCTTCCAGCGACCCACCGCCGAGGGCGTCGAGCTGCTCAACGCCATCCAGGACGTCTACCTGGACGACTCGGTGACCATCGCCTGAGCCTTCTCGCCCCGAGAAGGGACCAAGGTCCCCGTCGAGTTCGACCCCCGAGGTCCTACGGTCCGTGACGTGCCCGAGTCGTCGGTGGTGAGCGACCGTGCCCGCCGGTTGGCCGGCTACGCGCCCTCCGTCGCGGTGGCGGCGGCCGGCGTGGTGCTCCTCCACCAGGTCGCCTACCTCTTGGCGCACCCCGACCCGCTGCGCCGTGGAGCAGCGACCCAGGGCCACGCCTACCTTGCGTTCGTCGCCGAGGTGCTGGTGCCGCTGGGGATGGCCGCGGCCGTCTGGCTCGCCGCGTGTCGCGCCGGCCGCCTGCTGGGCTGGGCGCGGACGCCGTCGGGGGTCCTGATCCCCCTCCAGGCGGCCCTGTTCCTTGGCCAGGAGGTGCTCGAGAGGATCGCCGCCGGTGAAGGTGCTCGCTCGGCCCTGGTGGAACCGGCGGTGTGGGTGGGTCTGGCGTTGGTCCCGCTCCTGGCGTGGGCCACCGGACAGCTGTTGCGAGTCGCCGACCGGCTGCACGCCTGCCGCGGCTGGTACCCGGCCGACCCGGTCGTGCCCGGCTGGGGCGTCCGGCTGGGCCTGCCCGATCTCTCCGTGCCCGTCGCCGCTCCGCTCGCGTCCCCCCACGCCCGCGGCCCCCCGTTCGTTTCCGACTGAGCAACCCGACCCAGTCCCCGGGCCGCGACCGGAGTGGTGGCGCGCCCACGAACGAAAGGTTCTTCCTTGCGTGATCAACGAATGTCCCGCGCCGCCCTGGTGGCGCTCCTGACCCTGCTGCTGTCGGCGTTCCTCGTCGCCTGTGGCGACGACAGCGGTGAGTCCGCCACCGACGGCACGACGACTTGTGACCAGCTGGCGGCCGTCGGTGCCTTCGTGCGCTTGCCGCCCGACGACAACACCGCGGTGTACGTCGAGCTGACCAACAACGGTGACGCTGACACCGCGCTGGTCGGCGCCTCGGCCGACTTCGCCGACACCTTCGAGCTCCACGAGATGGTGGCCGACGACGAGGGGGTCATGACGATGCAGCCCGTCGGTGGCCAACGCATCGACCTGCCCGCCGGCGAGACCGTCACCCTCGAGCCCGGCGGCCTCCACGTCATGGGCCTCGGCGTCAACACCTCTCTGGCCGAGGGCGATGTCGTCCCGGTCACGCTCGAGTTCGATGGCGGTTGCACCGTGACCGTCGACGCGGAGATCCGTGCCGTCGACGGCGGCATGTCCGACGAGGGCTCCTCGATGGACATGTCGGGGGCCATGTCGGATGACTCCTCGACAGACATGTCAGGGGCCATGGATGGCTGAGCGGCACAGGGCCGGCACCCGTGTGGTGTCGGCCCTGGTGGCCGTCGCCTGTGTCCTCGGTGCCGTGGCCTGTGGCGACGACGGTGAGGGCGGTACCGCCGACGCCGCGAGCGACGCGGTGGGCTACGACCGGACGCCCGAACCCGAGGTCGCCGACCTCGAGTTCGTCGACTTCGCCGAGGATCCCGCCGGCGTGCCGTATCGGGCCGTCGCCCCCGACGGCGGTTTCCTGCTGTTCTACTTCGGGTACCTGAGCTGCCCGGACGTGTGCCCCCTGACCCTCGGTGAGGTGGCCCGAGCCCGCGAGTCGCTCCCGGCGGACCTCGCCGACCGGACCTCCGCGGCCATGGTCACCTTCGACCCCGAGCGCGACGAGGGCGCGGAGGTGGCCGACTACATGGCCAACTTCTTCGAACCGGGCGAGTACCACGCCCTCCAGGCGGCCGGTGCCGACCAACTGGCCCTGGCCGGGGAGCGGTTCTCGGCCACGTGGCGCCGGGACGAGGAGCGGCCGGACGGCACCTACTTCATGTCGCACTCGGCCCAGGTGTACGTGATCGACGACACCGGCCGGGTCACCTGGGAGTTCCCCTTCGGCACCGACCCCTCGGACATGGCCGCCGTCCTCGAGGGGTTCGCCGCTGATCGGGCCTGAGCATGCGCTTCCGTCGGTGTCAGGCGATGTCCGCCCTCGCGGGTGCGGCGCTCCTCGTGACGGTGGTCGGCGCCCTGGCGGCGGATGGCGCCCAGGCCGCGGGTGAGGGGCCACAGCTCGTGGACTCGACCCCCGCCGCGGGCGCCGTCCTCGCCGCGGCCCCCGACGAGCTGCGGCTCGAGTTCGACCGACGGGTGAACGCCGCGGGCTCCCGTCTCCAGGCCGTCACGCCCACCGGCGACCTCGTGGGCCTCCCGGCGGAGGCGGCGGGGGATCGCGCCCTGCGCTTCCCGTTCGGCGAAGCCGTCGGCACGGGCCGCTTCCTCCTGGGTTGGACCGCCGCCGGGCGCTCGGCGGTGTCCACCGGGGCGTTGGTCATCACCGTCGACCCGACGGGTGAAGGCGCCGTGGTGGTCGATCGGGCGGTGACGGGGGCCCCGGGCCGCACGGCAGCTTGGCGCGGCGCGCTGGTGGCCGGCGGGGCCGTCCTGGCCGCGGCCGTGATCCTGGTGATCGAGGCGAGGACGCGTCGCCGGGTGCGACCGGTCGTCCTCGCCGCCGTCCTCGCCGCCGCCGTCCTGGCCGCGCTCGCCGCGTTCGGCCTGTCCGGGGTCGCCGCCGACGGCACCCTGGCCGACCTCGCCGGCGCCGACGCCTGGCGGGACGCGTTCGGCGACCCGACCGGCCGGCGCTGGCTCGTCGCCGTCATGGCCCTGGCGGCGGTGCCCGCGGTCCTCCTCCTCGAGCCCGAAAGGCGCATCGGTCGCCTGGCCCGGCCGGTCGTGGCCGCCGGGCTCGTCGCCGTCGCCGCGTCGGCGGCCTGGTCGGCCCACGGCGCACTGGCCCGCGGTCGCACGGCGGAGGTGGTCGAGGAGGTGACCCGGGGCGACCGACGGGTGGTCGTGACCCTGGCCCCCGGCCGGGCCGGTCCCAACGAGGCCCACCTCTACGGGTACGGCCGCGAGGGTGAGCCGACGGACCTCGACGCGGCCACCATCGAGGTGACCCATCGACCCACCGGGATCGGACCGCTCGAGGTCGCCGTGGTGCCGGTGGCGCCGAGCCACCTGATCGCGCCGACGGTGGACCTCCCCCTGGCCGGAGCCTGGGTGGTGGATCTGGTCCCCGAGGGAGCCGATCAGCCGTCGACCACACTGACCCTGGAGGTCTCCCCATGAGTCGTCGTTCGCTCAGCATCCTCGCCGTGGGCGTCGCCGTGGCCGCCGCCGCCGGCATCGCCGCCGTCCTGTTCCTCGGCGGTGACGGCCGACCACCCCAGCGCATCGAGGTGGTCGTGCCCCAGGGGGCCGGGGCGTTGGGCTCGGGCGTCGACACCGCCGAGCTGTTGCCCCGGCGTCTCGAGGTCGAGGTGGGCGACACCCTCGTCATCGACAACCGTGACGACCGGGCCCACGCGGTGGGGCCCTACACCGTGGCCGCCGGCCAGCGGCTCGAGCACCGCTTCGCCCAGGAGGGAGTCATCGACGGGGAGTGCACCTTGCACCCCAGCGGCCGGGTCACCATCGTCGTGGGCTGAGGCCCCAGGGTGCGCCCGCGCGGGACCGGGCGACGGTAGGGTCGCCGGTCGGACCAGCGAGCTCAAAGGAGAGACGTGGCCGATACTGCTGCCCGCGACCAGGCCGTCGAGAACATCGACCAGGTGATCATCCGTTTCGCCGGCGACTCCGGCGACGGGATGCAGCTCACGGGGGACCGCTTCACGAGTGCGAGCGCCCTCTGGGGCAACGACCTGAGCACCCTGCCGGACTTCCCGGCCGAGATCCGGGCCCCGGCCGGGACCCTCGCCGGCGTGTCGGCGTTCCAGGTCCACATCTCCGATCACGAGATCACCACCCCGGGTGACGCACCCAACGTCCTGATCGCCATGAACCCCGCGGCCCTCAAGGCCGAGCTGGGGGTGCTGGAACCGGGCGGGACCATCGTCGTCAACACCGATGCGTTCACCGAGCGCAACCTGGCCAAGGCGGGCTACGCCGCGAGTCCGCTGACCGACGACACCCTCAAGGGCTACACCGTCTTCGAGGTCCCCATGACCACGATGACCAAGGACTCGGTGGCGGACCTCGGGGTCAAGCCCCGCGACGCCGAGCGGTCCAAGAACTTCTTCGCCCTCGGGCTGCTGAGCTGGATGTACACCCGGCCCGAGGCGCCGACGCTGGAGTGGATCGCCCAGAAGTTCGCCGGGAAGGACCAGGTCATCGCCGCCAACGTGGCCGCGTTCAAGGCCGGGCACGCCTTCGGCGAGACCGCCGAGCTGTTCGACCACCCCTACCAGGTCCGGCCCGCCCCGAAGGCGCCGGGGACCTACACGAACATCACCGGCAACACGGCCATGGCCTGGGGCCTGGTGGCCGCCGGCCAGCTGGCGTCGCTCCCGGTGTTCCTGGGCTCCTACCCGATCACGCCCGCCTCCGACATCCTCCACGAGCTGTCCAAGCACAAGAACTTCGGCGTGCGGACCCTGCAGGCCGAGGACGAGATCGCCGCGGTGACCAGCGCCATCGGCGCCGCCTTCGGCGGCCACCTGGGCGTGACCACCACCAGCGGTCCCGGCCTCGCGCTCAAGGCCGAGGCCATGGGCCTGGCGGTCAGCCTCGAGCTCCCGCTGCTGATCATCGACGTGCAGCGGGGCGGTCCCTCGACCGGCCTGCCCACCAAGACCGAACAGGCCGACCTGTTGATGAGCCTCTACGGCCGCTCCTCGGAGTCGCCGATGCCGATCATCGCTCCGAAGAGCCCGTCGGACTGCTTCGATGCCGCCATCGAAGCCGCCCGGATCGCCCTCAAGTACCGGACGCCGGTGCTGGTGCTCTCCGACGGCTACCTGGCCAACGGTGCCGAGCCCTGGCTGTTGCCCGACGTGGCCGACCTGCCCGACATCTCGGTGCCCTTCACCACCGAGGCCAACGGCACCGACGAGGACGGCACCCCGATCTACCTGCCCTATCTGCGCAACGAGGACATGGCCCGGCCGTGGGCCGTGCCGGGCACACCCGGGCTCGAGCACCGCATCGGCGGCCTCGAGAAGCAGGACGGGACGGGGAACGTCTCCTATGACCCGGCCAACCACGAGCACATGGTCCACCTGCGGGCCGAGCGCATCGCCCACATCGCCAACGACATCCCCGACGCCGAGGTCGACGGCCCGTCGGACGCCGATCTGCTGGTCGTGGGTTGGGGCTCCACGTGGGGGGCCATCGACGGCGCGGTCCACCGGGTCCGGGCCCGGGGCCACAACGTGGCCATGACCCACCTCACCCACCTGAACCCGTTCCCGAAGAACCTCGGTGATGTGGTGAACGCCTACCCGAGGGTGCTGGTCCCGGAGATGAACCTGGGCCAGCTCTCCCTGCTGCTCCGGGGCCACTTCCTGGTCGACGCCCGGAGCGTGTCGAAGATGAAGGGCCTGCCCTTCACCGCCGGTGAGATCGAACGGGCCATCCTGGCCGAGCTGGAGAACCGATGAGCGCAACCGACGTCCCCGTCACCACGAAGGCCGACTGGTCCTCGGACCAGGAGGTCCGCTGGTGCCCCGGCTGTGGGGACTACTCGATCCTCACCGCGGTGCAGATGATGATGCCCGAGCTCGGCGTGCGCCGGGAGAACACGGTCTTCGTGTCCGGCATCGGCTGTGCCGCCCGCTTCCCGTACTACATGGACACCTACGGGATGCACACCATCCACGGTCGCGCCCCCGCGGTGGCCACCGGCCTGGCCATGGCCCGTCCCGACCTCGACATCTGGGTCGTCTCCGGCGACGGCGATGCCCTGTCCATCGGTGGCAACCACCTGATCCACGCGCTGCGCCGCAACGTGAACCTGAACATCCTGATGTTCAACAACCAGATCTACGGCCTGACGAAGGGTCAGTACTCACCCACCAGCGAGGTGGGCAAGGTCACCAAGTCCACCCCCTTCGGGTCGCTGGACACGGCGTTCAACCCGGTCAGCCTGGCGCTGGGGGCCGAGGCCAGCTTCGTGGCCCGGACCCACGACATGGACCGCAAGCACATGATGGAGACCTTCCGGCGGGCCCACGCCCACCCCGGTGGCTCCTTCGTCGAGATCTACCAGAACTGCAACGTCTTCAACGACGGTGCCTTCGGGGACATCACCGGCAAGGAGAAGCGGGCCTCGATGCTGATCCCCCTCGAGCACGGCGAGCCGATCCGCTTCGGTGACGACAACGAGCGCGGCGTGGTCCTCGACGCCCAGGGCTACGCCCGCATCGCCGAGGTGGCCGACGTCGACGAGTCCCAGATCCTCGTCCACGACGAGACCCGCCCGGACCCGGCTCTGGCCTTCACCCTGTCGCGCCTGGCCACGGGCCCGCACGAGCCCACGCCGGTCGGCGTCTTCCGGGCCGTCGAGCGCCCCGAGTACGCCACCGAGGCCAGCCAGCAGATCGCCGCCGCCCAGGACCGCTCCGGCCCCGGCGACCTGAAGGCCCTCCTCCACAGCGGCGCCACCTGGACCGTCGACGCCTGACCCACCCGTACTGGCGCCCGATCGAGGCGCCAGGACGCCGCAATCAGGCGCCAGAACGGGTCAGTCGAGGAGGCGGAAGACCTGGCCGGTTCGGGGCTTGGGCCAGAAGAAGGTGGTCTTGGGGGGCATGAGCTCGCCGCCGTGGGCGATGTCGATGATCTGCTCGACGGCGGCGGGGCGGAGGAGCACACCGGCGTCGGCCCGGCCGGCGTCGACGGCAGCGAGGATGTTCTCGACGCCGTGCTGGTAGGTGAGGGTGTGCTCGGGCGCCGCCCGCAGCCCCTGGTCGAGGCGGCTGCTGTCGAGGTCCCGGACACCCTCCATGGCCTCGGGGCGGGGGCGCAGGAGGAAGCCACCGTCGCGGGTGACCAGGCAGAGGGCACCGGCGTCGTCCATGCGGTCCAGCAGCTCGGGTCCGAGGGGGCCGGCGTCGAAGAGCTCGAAGCCGGCCTCCAGCGCGCCGGCGAGGTCGAACCCGTCGGGCAGGCCGGTGACCAGGCGGTGGATGGGCTGCACCAGCAGCTGCTCCTCGACCAGCTCGACCACGTAGGTCATGGCCAGGTCCCAGGCCCCCTCGCCGTCGCCCGCCTCGTGGCGCTCGTCCCGGTACTGCAGGGAGGTCGACCAGCGGTGGTGGCCGTCGGCGATGACCACGGGCTCCGAGGACACCGCCGAGGCGATGGCCTCGACGGTCCCGGGCCGGCTGATGGGCCAGAGGCGGTGGTGGACCCCCTCGCCGTCGGTCCAGGCGGCCACCGGGGGGCCGGGCAGCTCACAGAGGCCCGACAACCCCTCGGCGGTGGACAGGCCCCAGACGGCGGACAGGTTCGCCCGGCAGTACCGGAGCATCTCCAGGCGGTCGCTCTTGGCCTTGGGGGTGGTCTGCTCGTGCGGGAGCACGCCGCCCGTGCCGGGCTGGGCCAACTCCAGGGCGCCGATGACCCCGGCGGTCTGGCGCAGGCGGCCGGTGTCGTCCTTGTAGCCCATCCGGTACACGTAGAAGGACGGGTCCTCGTCCTCGACGAGGACCCCGTCGTCCCGCCACCGGCGCAGGGTCCGGCAGGCGACGTCGTAGCGGCTGAGGTCACCCTCGTCGACGGGCAGGTCCAGGTGGACGGCCTGGTTGGGGTGCTTGGCGGCCAGGGCCGCCCGCTCGGTCTCGTCGATCACGTCGTAGGGCGGGGCGGTGACCTCGCCGTAGTCGAGGCGTTCGTCGTCGTAGCGGAGTCCCCGGAAGGGCTCGAAGCGGGCCATGGGCCCATCGTGGCAGGCGCGGGATCGGAGTGGGCAGTCCGGTCGTGCGAACATGCCCCGTGGCCTGGGCCCTCGACCTCGACGGCGTGATCTGGCTCGGCGACGAACCCATCCCGGGCGCCGCCGATGCCGTGGCCCGACTCCGCGCCGCCGGGGAGCCGGTGGTCTTCGTGACCAACAACTCCTCGGTGCCGGTCGGCGACGTCGAGGCCAAGCTGGCCCGCCACGGCATCCCGGCCGAGGGCGCCGTGCTCACCTCGGCCATGGCCGCGGCCGGGGAGGTCGACCCCGACGAGGTCGCCTTGGTGTGCGCCGGGCCCGGCGTCGGGGAGGCCCTGGCGGCCCGTGGGGTCCGCACCGTGCGGGACGGAGAGGCCGACGTCGTCGTGGTCGGCTTCCACCGGGACTTCGATTACGGCCGCATGGCTGCCGCCAGCGCCGCGGTCCGGGGGGGCGCCCGTCTCCTGGCCACCAACGACGATGCCACCTACCCGACCCCTGACGGACTCATCCCGGGGGGAGGTGCGATCCTGGCCTCCGTGAGCACGGCGGCGGGGGTGAGGGCGGAGGTGGCGGGCAAGCCCAATCGGCCCATGGCCGACCTGCTGCGGGAGCGGGTCGGCGATCACGGGGTGATGGTGGGGGACCGGCCCGACACCGACGGCCGATTCGCCGTGACCCTGGGCTACCGCTTCGGGCTCGTGCTCTCCGGGGTGACCACCGAGCTGCCGGTCGAGCCCGCCCCCGACCTCGTGGCTGCGGACCTGGCTGCCCTCGTCGACGCGGAACTGCGGGCGTGACCCGCCGCCGACTGATCGGGCTGCCCGGCCTGCTGACCGTCCTTCTCCTCGCAGGCTGCACGGCGGAGCGCTCGGCGCCGGAGCCGGTGCGGCCGGCCGACGCCCTGACCTGGGAGGGTCGGCCGGACGCCGACCTGACCGGGGTTCCGATCGCGGTGGGCAGCCCGTCGGCGCCGCTCGACGAACTGCTGGGCTGGATCGCCGTCGAGTCCCTCGTGGCCGTCGGGGCCGATGTCACCGAGGACCTGGCTCTCGGCGACACACCGGCCACCCGCGAGGCCCAACTGGCGGGCCTCATCGACCTCTACTGGGAGACGACGGGCACCGGCTGGCTGTCGTTGCTCCGGGAGATCGGGCCCAGCCCGGATCCCGACCAGCTCTACGTCGACGTGCGGGACGAGGACCTGGACGAGAACGGGATCGTCTGGCTGCCGCCGGCACCGGCCGACGCCGGGGTCGGGGTCGTGGCCTCGCCCGACGTGGTCGACGCCACCGGCATCGGAACCCTCGGCGAGTTGGCCGCGGCCCTCGCCGAACCCCAGGAGGGGGCTCTGGTGTGCGTGTCCTCCGGCGCATCCCCCCTGGACCGCTCGGGCCTGGCCGCCGTCGCCGACGCCGCCGATGTCCGCATCCGACCCCGCCTGGTCACCCCGGTTCCGCCCCGTCGGCTCGTCCCCCTCGTCGAGGACGGCACCTTCTGCCCCTTCGCCGTGGTCGACCGCCTCTCTCCCGGGCTGGTCGACGCCGAGGTCACGTTCCTCGACGACGACCTCGGCGCCCTGGTGACCGAGCAGCCCGCGGTGACGGTCCGGGAGGACACCTACGACACCGCGTCGGGGTTGGACGAGGTCTTCGCCCCGGTGAGCGCCGCGCTCGACGACGACGTGGTGCGCCGACTGGTCGAGCGCATCACGGCGGAGGACGAGGACCCGCGCTCGGTGGCGCGGGAGTGGTTGGTCGAGGAGGGCCTCGCCTCGAGCTGAGGCGGCGCCGGAACTGCCCGGCGGAGGGCCCAGGCGGGTAGCGTGGCGGACGTGGCTGCCATCGATGTCGTACGCAAGTACCTGGATGCCGGGGTGTCCCAGGCCCAGGTGACCCGTGAGAAGGCCGAGGAGATCGTCAACGATCTGGTCAAGGCCGGTGAGGTCCGGGCCGATGACGCCCAGGCCGCGGTCAAGGACCTGGTCGAACGATCGCGGAGGTCCAGCGAGGCGTTCCGCGAGCGGGTGCGGGCCGAGGTCCGGGAGCAGATGGCGGAGGTGAAGGAACAGCTGGCCAAGGTCCAGCCGGCCTCGCAGGCCGAGGTCGACGCCCTCGCCAAGCGCGTCGCCGCCGTCGAGAAGAAGACCAAGGCGCCGGCGAAGAAGGCGGCGGCCAAGAAGCCCGCCGCCAAGAAGCCGGCGGCCAAGAAGCCCGCGGCGAAGAAGTCGGCGGGCAGGTAGCTGGCGGCCCGCCGGCGTCTCGACCTCGACCTCGTCCGGCGGGGCCTGGTCGAGAGCCGCCAGCAGGCCCAGGGCCTCATCGAGGCCGGTCGGGTGACCGTGGGGGGCGCCATCGCCACCAAACCCGCCCGCCTGGTCGCACCGGCCGAGCCGGTCCTGATCCTGGGCGAGCCGCCCCGATTCGTCAGCCGGGGCGGTGAGAAGCTGGATGCGGCGCTCGAACGGTTCTCCGTGCCCGTGGCCGGCCGTCGGGCGCTCGATGCCGGGTCGTCGACGGGCGGCTTCACCGACTGCCTCCTGCAGCGGGGGTGCCGGTCGGTCATCGCGGTCGACGTGGGCCGCGGCCAACTCCACCCCCGCATCCGCCAGGACCCCCGGGTCACCGTTCGGGAGCGCACCGACATCCGGGCCGTCGATCTCGACGACCTCGGCGGTCCGGTCGACCTGCTGGTCGGCGACCTCGCGTTCATCTCCCTGCGGACCGTGCTCGATCCGATCCTGGCCCTCGTCCGTCCCGGCGCCGACCTGGTCCTGCTGGTCAAGCCCCAGTTCGAGGTGGGCGAGGTCGAGGCCAGTCGGGGCAAGGGGGTCATCCGGGACCGCGAGGTACGGGAGGCGGCCCTCGCCGACGTGCAACGCGCCCTCGCCGGGCGCGGAACCGTCATCATGGGGGAGATGGTCTCTCCCCTGAAGGGTGGTGCCGGCAACGTGGAGTACCTCCTGCACGTCCGAGCACCCGATCGGGCGTCGTCATGAGCAAGGTGGGCCTCGTTCTCCACCACCAGCGGGAGGAGGCGGCCTCGGTCACCCGCGACGTGGCGGCCTGGCTGGGGGAGCGGGGTCACGAGGTCGAGCTCCCCGAGCCCGACGCCCAGCTCACCGGGCTGGAGGACCGGGGCGTCCCCGAGGAGTGGTTCGGCCGGGGCCTGGACCTGGCCGTCAGCCTGGGGGGCGACGGCACGATGCTGCGCACGGTCAGCCTCGTGGCCGCAGACGACGTCCCCGTGCTCGGGGTGAACTTCGGTCAGCTCGGCTACCTCACCGAGATCGAGCCCGCCGAGGTCTCCGACTCGATGGAGCGCTTCTTCGCCGGGGAGCACCGCATCGAGGAACGGATGCTCCTGCAGGTGTGCCTCGGCCAGGGTGCCGCCGGCGACGAGCGCCGCTGGGTGGCCCTGAACGAGGCCGTTCTCGAGCGCACCGCGGCCGGCCACACCGTCCGTCTCGGGGTGGACCTCGACGGCGACTTCTTCACCACCTATGCCGCCGACGCCCTGATCGTGGCCACTCCGACCGGGTCCACGGCCTACTCGCTGTCCGCCCGCGGCCCGATCGTGGCCCCGGACCACCGGGCCCTGTTGCTGACCCCGGTGTCCCCCCACATGCTCTTCGACCGGACGTTGGTCCTCAACGCGGACGAGGTCGTTCGCCTCGAGGTCCGAGGACACCGGCCGGCCACGCTGTCGGTCGACGGTCAGCCCGTGGCGGACCTCGTCGACGGCGACGCCATCGAGTGCCAGGCCTCCGTCCACGCGGCGCTGTTGGTCAGTTTCGGGACCCGGGACTTCCACGAGATCCTGAAGGCCAAGTTCGGCCTGTCGGACCGGTGACCGCCTGATGCTGGCGGAGCTCGCGGTGGAGAACCTCGGCGTCATCGATCGGCTGCGACTGGTCCTCGGCCCCGGCATGACGGCGTTGACCGGGGAGACCGGGGCGGGCAAGACCCTGGTGGTGGAGGCCGTCGACCTCCTCGTGGGTGGTCGGGCCGATCCCGTGCTGGTCGGCCCGGGCGGGGGTGAAGCCGTGGTCGAGGGCCGGTTCGTCCTCGACGACGACGAGATCGTCCTCCGCCGGGTCATCCCCGCCGACGGTCGCAGCCGGGCCTACGTCGACGGCCGCCTGGCCACGGCGGGCGCCCTGAGCGAGGCCGGCGAGCGTCTCGTCGACCTCCACGGGCAACATGCCCACCAGTCGCTGCTGCGCGGGGCCGCGCAACGGGCGGCCCTGGACCGATTCGGCGACGTGGACCTGTCCGACCTCGAAGCGGCCAAGGCCGAGCTCCAGGAGGTCGAGACGGCCCTGGCCGACCTGGGCGGGGATGACCGGTCCCGGGCCCGGGAGTTGGACCTGCTCCGCTTTCAAGTGGCCGAGATCGACGCCGCCGGCATCGCCGGGCCCGATGAGGACGACGAGCTCGACGCCGAGGGCGACCGGTTGGGCGACGCCGTGGCCCATCGCGAGGCCGCCGAGGCCGCCGCCGGGCTGCTCCTGGGCGAGAACGCCGCCCGGGACGGCCTCGCCGCGGCGGGTGCCGCGCTCGCTGACCGCGCGCCTTTCAAGGAACTGGCGGCCCGTCTCGTGGGCCTCCAGGCCGACCTGGAGGACGTGGGCGCGGAGATCCGGGACGCGGCCGAGACCATCGAGCCCGATCCGGAGCGTCTGGCCGCGGTCCGCGAGCGTCGCCACCTCCTGTCGGAGCTGCGACGCAAGTACGGCGACACCCTCGTGGAGGTCCTGGCCTATCAGGCCGACGTCGCGGCCCGCCTGAGCGAGCTGGAGTCCCACGAGGAGCGGGCCGCTCAGCTCGACCAACGGCGGGCTCAGGCGGAGAAGGCGCTGAGCCAGGCCGCCGCGGAGGTGGGTCGGGCCCGTCGCGATGCGGCCCCCGGCCTGGCCGATGCCGCGGTGGCCCGGCTCCGGAACCTGGCCATGCCGGACGCTCGACTGGCGATCGATGTCGGGGCCGACCCCGGTGACGACGTCACCATCCGGTTCAGCGCCAACCCGGGCTCGGCCCCCCAGCCCCTGGCCAAGGTGGCCTCGGGTGGAGAGTTGGCCCGCACCATGCTCGCGTTGCGCCTGGTCACCACCGAGGCCCCTCCCACCCTGGTGTTCGACGAGGTCGACGCCGGCATCGGTGGCACCACCGCCCTGGCCCTGGCCGCGGCGCTGGCCGAGTTGGGTGACGACCACCAGGTGTTGGTCGTGACCCATCTGCCCCAGGTGGCCGCCTTCGCCGACGCCCAGGTCATGATCGAGAAGCGGGTCGTGGGGGAGTCCACGGCCACCACGGCCCGGTCCGTCGACGGCGACGAGCGCGTGGTCGAGCTGTCCCGGATGCTGTCCGGACAACCGGACTCGGCTACGGCCCGCCAGCACGCCGGTGAGCTGCTCGAGGAGGCGGCGTCCCGCCGCGCCGCCCGGTGACGGTCCTGGTCGGCTTCCTGGCCGGCTGTGCCGCAGGGCTCGGGGGCTGGCTGATGCTGCGCCCCACCTTTGCCGCGCCGATCTTCACCCGGCAGAACCACCGGGGTTCGTCGATCCCGACGGCGGTCGGGCTCATCCTGCCCTTGGCCGTGTTGGCGTCGGAGACCGCCCTGGCGCTGGGGGAGTCGCTGGAATGGGAGCCCAACGCGGTGACCGACGGCCCCCGGGCCGCCGTGTTGATCCTCGCGCTGGGCCTCGGGCTCCTCGGCCTACTGGACGATCTGGCCGGAGCGGGGGAGTCCGGCGGCTTCGCCGGTCATCTCCGCGCTCTCGCCCACGGCCGGTTCACCACTGGGTCGCTCAAGCTGTTCGGAGGGGCGGCGGTGGCCATCGTCGCCGTCCAGGGCCCCCGGTCGGACTCGCTGGGTCGGGTGGTGCTGGACGCCGCCGTCATCGCGCTGTGCGCCAACGCCGCCAACCTGTTCGACCGGGCTCCGGGGAGGACGGTCAAGGTCTCCCTCTTCGCCTTCCTGGCGCTCGTGGCCGCCACCGGCGCCCCCGCGGAGCTCCTGGGTGTCGCCGTCGTCGCCGGTGCCGCCGCCGGTCTGCTGTGGCCGGACCTCCGGGAGGAGATGATGCTCGGCGACGTCGGCGCCAACGTGTTGGGTGGGGTGATCGGTCTCGGCGTCGTCATCGCCACGGCACCGACCACCCGGACGATCGTGCTCCTCGGTGTCCTGGCCCTGAACCTGGCCAGCGAAGCCGTCAGCTTCAGCACGGTCATCGACCGCGTGCCCCCGCTCCGCGCTCTGGACCGCGCCGGCCGCAAGCCCGAGGTGTGCTGACCGGGGAGGTTGTCCCGCGGCCGGACGGGAATGCCGCAGGCATGGGGCGATGGGTCGGCCCGACGTCGTCGAGGGTGATCCCCCGCCACGTGGCCGGCGAAGGTCGTCGGAGGCAATAAGGGGCGGATCCCGCCCCCTATTGCCTCCAATGGGGGGCGAGGGACGGTCGGCGGCGAGACGCGACCCCCCGTGGTTGCGACCGGTCTCTCCGCCCGGAGGTCTGGGCGCAACGACCCCCGTGCACCGGGGGTTCGCACACCGGTCGGGTACCGTGGAACGACGGTTCGGGTGCCGACACCCCTGGACCGCCCCCCGTCTCGACTCCTGGATGGATCGGTCAGACCTTCCATGCTCCGCCGTGTCAAGAGAGCTGCACCGCAGGCCCTGGTCGGTCGCGCCCGCGTGGGGAAGAGGACCAAGGACCTGGTCAAGGAGCTGGAGCCCGGTGACATCGCGGTGATCGACCACGCCGACCTGGACCGCGTTGCCGCCGACGGCCTCATCGAGGCCAGGGTGGCCGCGGTGGTGAACGCCGCGGCTTCGATCACCGGCCGCTATCCGAACCATGGTCCGTTGCGACTCCTGGCCGCCGGCATCGCGCTGGTCGACGAGGTCGGCTCCGACCTGCTCGACACACTCGCGGACGGGACGACGGTCGCGGTGGAGGACGGCGACATCGTCGTGGACCGCGAGGTCGTCGCCTCGGGTCATCGGCGGTCCACCGCCGAGCTCGAAGCCGTCATCGAGCACGCCCGGCGCGGCATCGGTGAGGAGCTCCAACGCTTCGCCGAGAACACCCTCGAGTACGTCCGCCAGGAGGCCGAGCTGACCTTCTCGCCACTGGAGTTGCCGCCCCTGCGCACCTCCTTCGAGGGGCGCCACGCCCTCATCGTGGTCCGCGGTCACGACTACAAGGAGGACCTGCGGGCCCTGGGCCCCTACATCGCGGAGTACCGACCCGTGCTCATCGGCGTCGACGGCGGCGCCGACGCGCTCCTCGAACAGCGGCTCAAGCCGAACATGATCATCGGCGACTTCGACTCGGTGACCGCGGGGGCCCTGGACGTGGCCGACGACCTGATCCACCACGTCCACCCCAACGGCCACAACCCGGGCTTCGAGGAACTGCAGGCCTTCGGCGTCGACTACGAGGAGTTCGTGGTGGAGGGCACCAGTGAGGACGCGGCGATGATCCTCGCCCACGAGGCGGGAGCCGAGCTGATCGTGGCCGTGGGCACCCACGCGACCATGATCGAGTTCCTCGACAAGGGCCGTCCCGGCATGGCGTCCACGTTCCTCACCCGACTGCGCCTCGGCCCCACGCTGGTCGACGCCAAGGGGGTCAGCCGCCTCTATGCGGGCCGGGTCCGGCGCCGGGACATCGTCATGCTGTTGGCCGCCGCCCTGGCGGTCATCCTGGTGATGGTCGCCGTGTCCGAATCGCTACGGGTGTTCATCGACGCCGTGTGGCTCAGCATCCGGGATGCATTCGGTTGATCTCCTTCCGCTTCCACATCGTGAGCATCGTGGCCGTCTTCCTGGCCCTGGCCATCGGGATCGTGGTGGGCTCGACGGTCATCGACCGGGCCATCGTCGAGGGGTTGCGCAACCGCGTCGACGAGGTGTCCAACAACCTCGACGAGCGCAAGGCAGCCAACGACGAGCTCCGCGAGGAGATCGGCGACCTCACCGAGTTCACCGACCAGTCGGCGCCGCTCTCCGTCGACGGCCGCCTGACCAACACCGTGACCGTCGTGGTCACCGATGCCGGTGTCGACCGCAGTCCGGTGGACCGCACCATCGAGCTCCTGGGCGAAGCCGGTTCGGCGGTCCGCGGGTTGCTGACGGTGGAACCGTCCTGGTCCCTGGAGGATGAGGAGACCCAGGCGGACCTCGCCGCCATCGTCGGTCTGGGAGCCGATGCGAACCCCGGCGAGCTCCAGGCCCGGGCCGCCTCGCTGCTGGTGGCCGACCTCTCGTCGAGCGTGGAGGTCGCCGACGACGGGACGGGGGCGCTCGACGAGATCGCCGCCCTCGACCTCGTGTCCTACGAGGCCCTGTCCGACGCGGTCGCGCCTCGCTCTCAGCGGGTCCTGTACGTGGTCGTGTCCGGGCCCGAGACCGATCTGGCCGGCTCCCGGCACACGGCGGCCCTCGCGCTCGCCGCGTCCCGTACGGCGGGGGCCGTCGTCGTGGCCGAGGTCTGGGTCGAGCAAGAGGACGGGCCCGACCGGGCCGATTCGCTGGCGGCCATCCTCGGTTCGCCGACCCTGAGCGCCCAGATCTCCACGGTGGATGCCCTGGACCTCCCCTTCGGTCCGACCGTCACCGTGTTCGCGCTCATGGTCGGTCGTCGGGGTGAGGTCGGCCACTACGGCGTGGGTGACGGTGCCGGGGCGGTCTCGCCCGCGCCTGTCGACCAGCCGTGACAGCCCCGGCGTCGGTCGGTCGCGCCGCGGTCGGCATGGGTGCGGCCGCGGCCGTCTCGCGGGTGCTCGGCGGTGCCCGGGTCCTGGTCGTGGCGGCCGTGCTGGGCACGACCTGGTTGGGGGACACCTTCGAAGCGACCAACACCTTCCCGACCGTCGTCTTCGAGCTCCTGGCGGCCGGCGCCCTCTCGGCGGTACTGGTGCCCACGTTCGTGGATCTCTTCGCCCGCCGGCAGGGTGAGGAGGCCGAGCGCCAGGCCGGAGGGCTGTTGGGCCTCGCGCTGGTCGTACTGGGCGGCCTGGCCGTGGTCGGGATGATCGCCGCCCCGTGGCTGGCGGAGGCCCTCACCGGTGCCTCCGACGCACCGTCGGAGCAACAGGAACTGGCCACGGTCCTGCTGCGGTGGTTCCTGCCCCAACTGCTGCTCTACCCCGTCGGGTTCTGTGCGATCGCGCTGCTCAACGCCAAGCGGGTCTTCGTGCTCCCCGCGCTGGCGCCGATAGGCAACACGGTGGTGCTGGTGTCGGCGCTGCTGGTGTTCCGGATCGTGGCCGGACCCGACCCGGGCCTCGACCTCACCCCGACCGAGCAGATGCTGCTCGGCCTCGGCGGCACCCTCGGGGTCGCCGCCTTCGTGGCCATCCCCACCATCGCCCTCTGGCGGACGGGCTTTCGTCTGTGGCCCCGCTGGGCCCCGCGGGACCCCGGTGTGCGTCGGCTCCTCGGGCTGTCCAGCTGGGCGGTGCTGCAGCACACCGGCGCCGCGCTCCTCCTGCTCGCGGCGATCGTGCTCGGCGCCGGCGTCGAGGGCGGGGTCGTGGCCTACCGGGTCGCCTTCTACCTCTTCCTGGCTCCGTACGGAATCCTCGCCCAGCCCATCCACACCACGGTGCAACCGGAGTTGGCCCACGACGTGGATGCCGCCGACATGAGCGGATTCGGCGAGGCCATGCGGTGGTCCCTGTCCGCGCTCGGGGTCGTGGTCCTGCCCGTGGCGGCCCTGATGGTGGTCTTGGCCGAGCCGGCGATGGAGGTCTTCGCCTTCGGCCAGGCCGACGCCGGCGACGGGGTGGCCCTCATGGCGGCCGGGCTGGCCGGGCTGGCCCTCGGCCTGCCGGCCTACGGGGCCTTCCGCCTCCTGGCGGCGGCCTGGTACGCCCTCGACGACAGCCGGACCCCGGCCCTCGCCGCGGTGGCCTCGGCCCTGATCGGCGTCGCGGTCATGGCCGCGCTGGTCCCGGTGACCGACGGGGCCGCCCGCATCTTCGCCCTCGGCATCGGCCACACGGTGGGTTTCCTCATCGGAACGGCCTGGCTGGCCGTGCGGCTCCGACGTCGCGAGTCCGTGGCCCTGTGGCCCCGGACGCTTCCGGCGGTGACCGCGGTGACGGTGGTGGTGGCTGCGGGGGCGTGGGTGGCCGTCGACGCCTGGGCGCCCGACGGCCGCATGGCCACAGCGCTGTGCCTGACGGTGGTGAGTCTGGCCCTCGGTGCCGTGTACTACGGCGCGGTACGGGGCCTGCACCTCCTGCCCGGTGCCCTGCACCGTTCCCCGGCGGTCGCGGCATGAAGCGGCTGGGGCTGATCGCCCTCGTGGTCCTGACCGTGTCGAGCGCCTTCCCGGACACGGCCCGGGCCGACGAGGCGCCCCGGCCCGAGCGGGTCCTGGTGTTCTCGATGCCCACCCTGAGCTGGGCGGAGGCCAACGCCTTCGACCTCCCCCACCTCTCGGCCCTGCTGGACGAGTCCGCGGTGGGAGGGCTCTCCACCCGGGCCGTGGACCGCCGGACCACGCCCGGCGACGGGTACGCGACGCTGAACGCGGGGACCCGGGCCGACGGGGACCAGGTCTTCGACGGCCTCGGCTTCGAGGTCGGCGAGCCGTACCTGGGCGAGCCCGCCGCCCAGGTGTTCACACGCCGCACCGGGGTCGAGGTGGCCGAAGGTCTGTTCACCCTCGCCCTGCCCGCGCTGACCGAGGTGAACGACGACCTCGACTTCGGGGCGGAGGTCGGCGCCCTGGGCGACGCGCTGCGCGATGGACGCGTGCGCGCGGCGGCGATCGGGACCGCGGACGGCACCACCGAGGACGCCGACACCGTCTATGCCCGCCAGCTGGTCATCGGCTTGATGGGCTCGGACGGCCTGGTGCCGGGTGGCCGGGTGGGCGACGACCTCCTGGAGCCGGATCCGGAGGCACCGTTCGGGCACCGGCTCGACGTCCAGGAGGTCGTCGCCGCGTTCGACGAAGCCTGGGTCGACCGGTCGGTCGTCCTGGTCGAGGCCTCGGACCTGGCCCGGGCCGACACCTACCGTGCGCTCGCCACCCCCGCGCCGCGGGCTCGCCAACGGCTCCAAGCTCTCGAGCGGAGCGACCAGTTGCTCGGTCGGCTGCTGGCCCGGGTCGATCCCGCCACCGACGCCGTCCTGGTCGTCGGCCCCTACCCGGCGACCGGGAACGACCACCTCACCGTGGCCGCCCTCCGGGCCCCGGGCGTGGAGCCGGGCCTGTTGAGATCGGCGGTCACGCGCCGCAGTGGGTTCGTGACCCTCGTCGACGTGGCCCCGACCATCCTGTCGCTGCTGGACATCGATCGCCCGGACTCGATGGAGGGTCGGCGCTTCGAGCGTTCTGAGACCGGTGGGAGCGCCGCTGACCGCCGGGCCTGGTTGGAGCGGTCCAACGCCGAGGCCCAGTGGCGCGACGACATGGTGGCGCTGGTGGCCACCGCCTTCGTCGTGGCCCAGTTGATCCTGTGGATCGTCGCGGTCCGAGCCCTCGGCCGCGAGTCCCGTCGCAGTCGTCACGCGGTCGAGGTGGCCGCGCTGGCCGTGCTGGCGGTCCTCCCGCTGACCTACCTGGCCGGGGCGTTGCCCTTCCACGAGTGGGGGGCACCCGCGTACTGGGCGTTCCTGGTGGTGGGCGGCAGCCTGCTGGGCTACGTCGCACAGCGCCTGGCGCGCCGGTGGCCGGCCGACCCGCTGCTGGCCGTCCTGGCGTTCATGCTCGGTGTGCTCCTGGTCGATGTCATGATCGGCGCAACGCTGCAGATGAACACCGTGTTCGGCTACACGCCGACGGTCGCCGGCCGCTTCGCCGGGATCGGCAACCTGGCCTTCGCCCAGATGGCGGCGGCGGCCACGATCCTGGCCGGGCTCCTCGCATCCCGCATCGGCGGGCGCCGGGGGATCGTGTACGCCCTGGGACTGCTGGGTGTGGTCCTGGTCATCGACGCCTCCCCGTTCTGGGGTTCAGACGTCGGGGGCGCGCTCACCATGGTGCCGACCTTCGCCGGTGTGGCCGTCGTGCTGCTGGGCATCCGCATCCGGCTGCGGACCGTCGTCGTGGTCGGCGTGGGAACCCTGGTGGTCTTCCTGCTCGCCGGGTTCCTGGACCTGGCCCGACCCGAGGAGAGCCGCACCCACCTCGGTCGGCTCTTCGAGGACATCGGCGCCAACGGGTGGGGCGCCTTCGAGACGGTCGTGATCCGCAAGCTGGGGGCCAACGTCGCCGTGCTGGCGTCCTCGGAGTGGGCGCTGATGCTGCCGGTGGTCTTCGGGTTCATCCTCTACCTGATCTGGCGGGCGCCGGGTCGCCTCCAGCGCCTGCAGGAGGTCGTGCCCCAGGAGCGGGCGGCCCGGGTGGGCTTCGTCATCGCCGCGGTCCTGGGCTTCGCCCTCAACGACTCCGGCATCGCGGTCCCCGGCCTGATGCTGGGAGTGATGAACGCCTCGCTGGTCTACCTCGTGCTCCGGACCGAGGACCCCCCCTGGAAGGCCGAGATCGACGCCTCCGGGGAGGCGACCGGGGAGGTCAGGGCGCGCAGTCGGCCTTGAGGTGGAGGACCCTCGGGTCCTCGAAGCCGTCGCTCGCCGGGGCCACATCGAAGCCCTCGGCGGCCAGCAGGTCCGGGAGCTCCTCGAACTGGCCGAACCGGTCGGACCAGATGACCACGGCGCAGACCTCGTCGGCGGCCGCAGCCGCGGCGATGGTGTCCGCGGTGACCCGGCCGGAGTCGGTCAGCAGCGCGGAGCCGTCGACCAGATCGTCCGGGGTCCGCAGGCCCGCCCGCCAGACCTGGCCGGGCTCGTCGGAGATGGCCACGGCTCCCTCGGGCAGGGAGCGCAGGGTGTCGACCACCACGGCCTCGTCCCCCTCGTAGCCGCCCGCCCAGAGCAGGGAGGGCCCGGCGTAGGTGGCGACCATGAAGAGGGTGCCCAGGGCCACCACGATCGCGGTCGCCTTCGCCGGGGGGCGGTACCAGGCCAGCAGCAAGGTGCTGGCCGGCACCAGCTCGGAGATGTGGGGCCGCCACATCGGGTGCTCGAGGCAGAGCAAGACGAACATGGCCACGAACCAGGTCCACAGCAGCACGGGGACCGGTGGTCCGACGCCCTGGTCCGGCCGGTCGTGGAGGGTGTCGGCTCCACCCGACCGGCGGCGGTTCAGGATGGCGACGAGGGTCAACCCGCCGGCGGCCACGAGGGCCACGTCCCGGGTCGTGAGGGTGCTGATCAGCTTCCGGAGGTTGGCGACCGGGTCCGAGCTGCCCGGCGCCTCGAGGTGGTAGAGCACCGACTGGTCCCAGACGTCGCCGAAGCCCCACAGCAGTGACAGTCCCAGGCCGACGGCGACGGCCGAACCCACGGCGGCGAACCAGTCCTTGGGGCGGCGGCCCCAGAGCAGGATCAGGCCGACGGGGATCGCCGCCGGGAGCACGAGGGCCTTGACCATGATGGCCGCGCCCAGGGCCAGGCCCATGAGCACGGCTCGGCCCGTCGACGGGCCCCGGCGGTACCGGAGGCCCAGGAGAACCGCGGTGGAGGCCAGCGCCATGGCCGGGCCGTCGGCCGCGAGGGAGCCGGTGACCGCGATGCTGCTGCCGGTGACCGCGGCCAGCACGCCGGCGATGCGAGCCCCCGGGACGCCGCCGAGCTCCCGGCCGGCGAGGTAGAGGACCAGGGTCAGGGCCAGGCCGGACAGCAGGCCCAGCAGCCGGGTGCCGTTGAGGGTGTGCAGTCCCAGGGTGTCGGCGATCCAGACCAGGGGCAGGAACAGTGGGCCCTGGCTGGAGAAGACGTCCCGGAACGGCAGGCCCCCGTTGCGCATGGCCACCGCCGAGGCGCCGAAGACACCGTCGTCGAAGGTGAGGTGCTTGACCGCGAAGAACGTGGGCAGGCGCAGGACCAGGGTCAGGGCGCCCAGCCCGAGCAGGTCCCGACGGGTGGTCGCGGCATCCTCGGTGGCGGCGCGTCCGGGAGCGACGACGGGGGCGGGGGAGAAGTCGGTCACGGGGTGGCGATCGGGACTCGGCGAGCGGGGTCCGCCCGGTCCCGGCCGGGCGATGCTACCGTTCATCTCCCGTGACGAAGCATGTGTTCGTAACGGGAGGCGTGGCCAGTTCGTTGGGCAAGGGGATCACCGCCGCATCCCTCGGTCGACTCTTGAAGTCCCGAGGCCTCCGGGTGACGATCCAGAAGCTCGACCCCTACATCAACGTGGATCCGGGGACCCTGAACCCCTTCGAGCACGGCGAGGTCTACGTCACCGACGACGGGGGTGAGACCGACCTCGATCTGGGCCACTACGAGCGATTCATCGACGAGAGCCTGACCCGGGACTCCAACGCCACCACCGGGTCGATCTACCAGTCGGTGCTGGCCGCCGAGCGTCGCGGTGACTACCTGGGCAAGACGGTGCAGGTCATCCCCCACATCACCGACGAGATCAAGCGCCGGATCAAGGTCCTCGCCACCGATGACGTGGACGTGGTCATCACCGAGGTCGGCGGCACGGTGGGCGACATCGAGATCCTCCCGTTCCTCGAGGCCATACGGCAGTTCCGCCTCGACGTCGGTCGGGAGAACGTCTGCTATGTCCACCTCACGCTCGTCCCCCTGATCGGCCCGGCCGGCGAGCAGAAGACCAAGCCCACGCAGCACTCGGTCACCGAACTGCGCAGTCGGGGCATCCAGCCCGACGTCATCGTCTGCCGGAGCTCAGATGAGATCTCCACCGAGCTCAAGCGGAAGATCTCCAACCTCTGTGACGTGGAGGTGCGGGCCGTGGTCAACGCGGCCGACGCCGACAGCCTGTACGACATCCCGCTGGTCCTCCACGAGGAGGGCATGGACACCGTGGTCTGTCAGATCCTCAAGCTGGACGACCGACAGGTGGACCTCACCGAGTGGGAGGCGCTGGTCGACCGGGTGCACGCCGCCGACCGGCCCGCGAAGGTCGGGATCGTGGGCAAGTACACGAGTCTGCCCGACGCCTACCTGTCGGTGATCGAGTCGCTCAACCACGCCGGCTTCGCCCATGGCGCCAAGGTCGACATCGAGCTGATCTCCGCCGAGGAGGTCGAGGGCCTGCTCGGCGCCGGGAGGCTGAAGGACCTCGACGGCGTCGTCATCCCCGGGGGCTTCGGCGAGCGGGGCATCGAGGGCAAGATCGCCGCGGCCCGCTACGCGCGCGAGGAGGGTGTGCCCTGCCTGGGCCTGTGCCTCGGCCTGCACACCATGGTCATCGAGTACGCCCGGGACGTGTTGGGCCTCGAGGGGGCCAACTCCAGTGAGTTCGACGCCGCCACACCCCACGCCGTGATCGACCTGATGGATGCCCAGCGGGAGATCACCGACCTGGGAGGCACGATGCGACTGGGGGCCTACGTGGCCGAGTTGGTCGCCGGTTCCCAGGTGGCCCGGGCCTACGGCAAGGACGTCGTGTCCGAGCGCCACCGCCACCGCTATGAGTTCAACCCCCGGTACCGCACCCGGTTCGAAGAGGGGGGCCTTCGCTGTTCGGGCGAGTCCCCCGACGGTCGACTCGTCGAGTTCATCGAGCTGCCCGGTCACCCGTTCTGGGTCGCCACCCAGGCCCACCCCGAGCTCAAGAGCCGACCGAACCGGCCGGCCCCGCTCTTCGATGGGTTCGTGGCGGCGGCGCTCGATCGCTCCGAGGGGCGCCGGCCGCACCTCTTCGAGCCCGAGCCCGTCACCCACGGTGCTTCCCAGCCTGCGGGCTGATCGTGAGCCCGTTCACCAAGCGGGGCGAGCGGGAGATCTGGTCGGGGGCGGTCATCTCGGTCGCGGAGGGAACCTTCCTCTCGCCCTCGGGCGCCGAGTTCCATCGCGACCTGGTCCACCATCCCGGCGCGGTCTCGGTGGTGCCCGTCGACGGCGACGAGGTGGTCCTGGTGCGCCAGTACCGGGCCGCGGTCGATGCCGAGGTGCTCGAGATCCCGGCCGGCAAGCGGGACGTGGCGGGGGAACCCCCTGAGGTCACCGCCCACCGCGAGCTGGCCGAAGAGGTCGGTCTGGCCGCGGGTCGGCTGGTGAAGCTCGCCGAGTTCTACAACTCGATCGGCTTCAGCGACGAGCTCTCGCACGTGTTCCTGGGCACCGAGCTGACCCCGGTGCCCAACGACCTCCAGGGCGAGGAGGAACAGCACCTGAGCCTCGAGCGGATCGGGCTCGACGAGGTCCCGGCGCTGATCGCCGCCCGCGAGCTGGTCGACGCGAAGACCGTCATCGGACTCCTGCTGGCCCGGGAGCACCTGGGGTGACCACGACCGCGGTCCTGCCCCTCGCGATGGAGGAGTACCTGACCTGGCTCGTGACCGAGAAGGGGCGCTCGGTCAACACCCTCTCGGCGTACCGCCGAGACCTCCGCGGCTACTGGAACTGGCTGCAGGGTCGAGGCGTGGAACTGGCGGCGGCCACGCCGGCCGACCTGGAGGCCTATGTCGGCGCGCTGCGGGACGACGGCCGGGCGCCGGCCACCGTCGCGCGGGCGGTCGTGGCCGTCCGCTCCCTGCACTCGTTCTGTGCCGCCGAGGGCCTGCTACCGGCGGACCCTGCGGCCGACGTGGAGCCCCCGAGCGTCCCCCGGGGCCTGCCCAAGGGTCTCTCGGAGGCCGAGGTCGAGGCGTTGTTGTCCATCGCCGGCACCGATCCGGTCAGCCGCCGTGACCGGGCCATCCTCGAGGTGCTCTACGGCACCGGGATGCGCATCGCCGAGCTGGTGGGGCTGTCGCTGGGTGACGTCGACCTCGGCGACGGCCTCGTCCGGGTGCTGGGGAAGGGCAGCAAGGAGCGGGTCATCCCCCTGGGGCGCCTGGCCCGTGAGGCGCTGGTCGACTGGCTCGGTCCGGCGGGCCGACCGGCCATGGCCCCGGCCCGTTGGGCCCGGCGGGGCGACGAGGAGGCGGTCTTCCTGAACCAGCGCGGCGGTCGACTGACCCGCCAGGGCGCCTGGGGCATCGTGGCCGGCCACGGCCGACGAGCGGGCCTGCAACGGAAGCTCAGTCCCCATGCCCTGCGCCACAGCTGCGCGACCCACATGCTGGACCACGGTGCCGACATCCGGGCGGTCCAGGAGCTGCTGGGCCACGCCTCGATCAGCACGACGCAGGTGTACACGGGTGTCTCGGTGGACCGTCTCTTCGCCGCCTACGCGGCGGCCCATCCCCGCGCCAAGGGCCCTGCCCTCGGGTAGGGTCTGGTCATGGCCGATGTTGACGAGTCGACCGTCCGCGCCTCCCTGGAGGAGGAGCGAACGCAGCTCACCGAGCAGCTCAGCGAGCTCGACGGCGGGGATTTCGACGAGAACTTCGCCGACTCCGGGCAGGTGGCGGCCGAGCAGGGGGAGGCCCACGCCCTCGCTTCGTCGCTCCAGGAGCAGCTCGACGCCGTCGAGCATGCCCTCGTGAAGCTGGATGACGGCACCTACGGGCTCTGCGAGCGCTGTCAGGAGACCATCCCGGCGGCCCGCCTGGAGGCCATGCCCGCCAGTCGGTTCTGCATCGACCACGCCTGATCGGGTGTCGCGCCGGCTGCACCTGGTGCGGCGGTTCTTCGCCAGCCTGTTGCCGATCGGTCCGGAGGCCGCGGACGACGCGTGGGCGCGGGGGCAGTTGAGCGAGACGGAGCAGGAGCTCTGGTCGCGCCTGGGTCGGGTCGACCGGCGGCATTCGGTCGCGGTGGCCCGCCGGGTCGAGTCCGACCTGGGGGAGCGGGCCACCCGCCCCGTGCTGGCTGCGGCCCTGCTGCACGACGTCGGCAAGACGATCCCGGACCTCGGCCCCTTCGGTCGCGTCGTGGCCACGCTCTCGGAGATGGTCGCCGGGGCGGAGACCGCCCACCAATGGGTGCAGACGAAGGGCTTCACCCGTCGGGTGGGCCAGTACGTGCTCTATCCGGAGCTCGGGGTCGACCTGCTGAAGATGGCGGGCAGCGACGATCTCGTCGTGGCCTGGTCCCGCGAGCACCACCTGCCCGAGGAGGACTGGACCGTGCCGGTCGACCTGGGCCGGGCCCTGCAGTCCGCCGACGACGCGAGTTGACCTCAGACCGGCGGTAGGAGGCCCAGGCCGGTGCGGGCCCGGCCGAGGACCTCGGCGGCCTTGGCCCGGGCCTTGTCGGCGCCCTGGGCCAGCAGCCCACGGGTGGCGCCGGGATCGGCCTCGAGCTCCCGGTAGCGGGTCTGGATCGGCGTCAGGAGCTCGACGAGTGCCGCCGCGGCATCGGCCTTCAGCGGTCCGAACCGGGTGTAGCCCTCCGCCACGACCCGGGGGTCCCGGCCGGTGGCGGCACCGAGGATGGACAGCAGGTTGGTCACTCCCGGCCGGTTCTCGGGGTCATAGGTCACGTCTCCGCCCGAGTCGGTCACCGCCCGCTTGATCTTCTTCTCGACCACCTTCGGGTCATCGAGGAGGTCGATGGTCCCCTGAGGGGAGTCCTCGGACTTGGACATCTTCTCGGTGGGGCGTTGGAGGTCCATGACCCGGGCCCCGGCCGTCGGGATGTAGGCCTCCGGCACCACGAAGGTCTCGCCGTAGCGGGAGTTGAACCGGTTGGCGATGTCCCGGGTGACCTCGAGGTGCTGGCGTTGGTCGTCGCCCACCGGGACCCGGTCGGTGTCATAGAGGAGGATGTCGGCCGCCATGAGCGCGGGATAGGTGAACAGTCCGCCGGACACGAAGTCGGCCCGGCCCGACTTGTCCTTGAACTGGGTCATTCGGCTGAGCTCGCCGTAGGACACCGTGCACTCCATGATCCAGGCCAGTTCGGCGTGCTCGTGGACGTGGCTCTGCACGAAGAGGGTGCAGCGATCGGGATCGAGGCCCACCGCGATCAGCTTCTGGGCCAGGGACAGCGACGCGGCACCGAGCGCGACCGGGTCCTGGGGGACGGTGAGCGTGTGGAGGTCCACGACGCAGTACACGCAGTCGTGGGTGTCCTGGTCAGCCACCCAGTTGCGGAGGGCCCCCAACAGGTTGCCGAGGTGGACCTCGCCCGTGGGCTTGATTCCGGAGAAGACGCGGGGCACGAACCTCAACATAGAGCGGAGCGGGCCCCGAGCGGCCCGCCGCCCGCGGCCGGAGCGGGAGACACAGGGTCCGCGCCGGTCCGGCACCCCAGCCGTATCCTCGCCCTCGTGGCCGTGGGCACCAGTGGGACCTATGAGGTGGCGACGCCCGTCTACGACGGACCCTTCGAGCTGCTCCTGCACCTCATCCTGCGCGAGGAGGTCGACCTCTACGAGGTCAGCCTGGTCGACATCGTCGACGTCTACCTGGCCGAGCTGGCCCGGATGGAGCACTGCGACCTGGACATGGCGACGGAGTTCCTGCTGATCGCCTCCACGCTCGTCGAGCTCAAGTCCCGGCGCCTGCTGCCCCTTGACGACGACGTCGACCTCGACGACGAGTTGGCCCTGTGGGAGGAGCGGGACCTGCTGCTGTCCCGCCTCCTGGAGTGCAAGACCTTCAAGGACGCGGCGGTCGTCCTCCGGCGCCTGCACGGCGACAGCTCCCGCAGCTACCCCCGCCTGGCCGGCATCGAGGAGCAGTTCGTCTCCCTGGCCCCGGATCTGCTCGACGGGGTCGAGCCCGCCGATCTGCGCCGCGCCTACGTGAAGGTCCTGACCCGGCCCCAGCCCCGCGTCGACCTGTTCCACGTGGCCGCCATCAAGGCCAACGTCGCGGACGCCATCGAGGAGCTGGTCGACGAACTGCCCCGCTGCGGACGGACCACCTTCCGGGCGCTGACCAGCTCGCTGGTCGAGCGCATCGAGGTCGTGGTGCGGTTCCTCGGGATCCTCGAGCTGTTCAAGGTCGGGCTGGTGGAGCTGGACCAGGTGGGGCGGTTCGGGGACATCCACGTCGTGTGGCTCGGGGCCGAGGACGACTCGGCGACCCGCGGCGAGGTGCTCGAGTCCATCGACGTCTACGAGGGCTGAGGTGGCCGAGGAGGTCCACCGCGCCGTCGAGGCCATCGTCATGGTGGCCGAGGCCCCGGTCGAGCCCGGCCTGCTGGCCCAGCTCCTGGAGCTCTCGATCGAGCGGGTCGAGGAGATCTGCTCGGAGCTGGCCCTCAGCTATGAGGCCGAGGACCGGGGATTCCGGCTCCAGCGGGTGGCGGGTGGCTATCGCTTCGCCAGTCACCCGGACCTGGCCGCCTACGTGGAGCGCTTCGTGTTGGAGGGGCAATCCACCCGCCTGTCGAGCGCGGCGCTGGAGACGCTGGCCATCGTGGCCTACAAGCAACCGGTCTCCCGGGTACAGGTGTCGGCCATCCGCGGCGTGGACGCCGACGGGGTGCTGCGCACGCTGGTCCAGCGGGGGTACGTGGCCGAGGTGGCCCGGGACCCCGGACCGGGCCAGGCCGTCCTGTACGGCACGACGCCGACCTTCCTGGAACGGATGGGCCTGGACTCCCTGAGCGACCTGCCGCCGCTGGGCGAGTTCGTGCCGGGGGCCGAGGTGGTCGAGGCCCTCGAGCAGGGCCTCCGCCTGCCGGACGAGGACGTGATCGTCCCGGACCTGGACCTCACCCCGGGGGTCGATCCGGCCGAAGGTGACGAGTCCGAGGATGAGCACGACGCCTGAGCCCGTTCCGGGCGAACGGCTGCAGAAGGTCCTGGCCCGGGCGGGCTTCGGCAGCCGTCGGGTCTGTGACGACCTGATCGCGGCCGGGCGGGTCACCGTTGCCGGCGAGGTCGCGGTCCTCGGGCAGCGGGTCGACGCCGCCACCGCGCGGGTCGAGGTCGACGGCGTCCCGGTCGGGGTGGCTCCCGGCCTGGTGCACTGGCTCCTGCACAAGCCCGCGGGTGTGGTGACCACCGCTTCGGACCCCGAGGGGCGCCGGACCGTGCTGGACCTCGTGCCCGACGAACCCCGGGTCTTCCCGGTCGGCCGCCTGGACTACGAGACCGAGGGCCTGCTGTTGCTGACCAACGACGGCGCCCTGACGCACCGCCTCACCCATCCGTCCTTCGGCGTGGACAAGGAGTATCTGGCCGAGGTCGATCACCTGCCGACCCGGGGCGACCTCCGCCGGCTCCGGGAGGGCATCGACCTGGAGGACGGCCTGACGGCCCCGGCCAAGGTGGCCTCGCTGGACGACCGGACCTTGCGCATCACCATCCACGAGGGCCGCAACCGCCAGGTCCGGCGCATGGTCGAGGCGGTCGGGTCCACGGTGCTGCGCCTGGTCCGGACCCGCATCGGACCGTTGACGGACCGGTCGCTGGCCCCGGGGGAGTGGCGCCCCCTCACCCAGGAGGAGATCCGGGCGCTGGAACGCGCCGCGGTCGGGGGAACCGAACCCTAGGGCCGATGGCGCCGCCGGTACGATCCGGGCGATGCCTCTGCGGGCCCTACGTGGTGCCACCACGATCGACGTCGACGACGTCACGCACCTCACCGAGCGCATGGTCGAGCTGCTCACCGCGCTCTTCGAGCGCAACGGCATCGACCACGACGACGTGGTCAGCATCATCTTCACCGCCACCGACGACATCCGCTGCGCCTTTCCGGCCACCGCAGCCCGGACCTTCGGTCTGGGCGACGTGCCGCTGATCTGTGCCCGGGAGCTCGACGTGGAGGGGGCGACGCCGCGGTGCGTGCGGGTGATGCTGCACCTCGAGACCAACCGCGACCGGGGCGACCTCCACCACGTCTACCAGCACGGAGCCGCGAACCTCCGTGACGACCTGCCGACGTGAGCCGACGGCGGGCGACGCTGGTCGGCACCGGGCTGATCGGCGGTTCGATCGGGCTTTCCCTCCGCAAGGCGGGCTGGGAGGTGGTCGGAACCGACCGCGACCCGACCCGGGCCGAGGAGGCGGTCACCCATGGTGCCCTGGACGAGGTGGGGGAGGACCCGGCCTCTGATCTGACGATCGTGGCCACTCCCGTCGGCGCGGTGGCCACGGAGGCCCGACGACTCCTCGGCGCCGGCCACCGGGTCGTGACCGACGTGGGCAGCGTCAAGGCCCCCGTGGTCGATGCCGTCGCCCACGCGGCGTTCGTCGGCGGTCACCCGATGGCGGGCTCCGAGCAGGACGGCATCGCCGCGGCGACCGCCGACCTCTTCGAGGGGGCGACGTGGGTGCTCACCCCCACGGCGCAGACCGACGATGCCGCCTACGCCACGGTGCGGGCGGCCATCGTGGAGACCGGGGCCGAGGTCGTGGCCCTCGACCCGGCCCGCCACGACGCCCTGGTGGCCGAGGTGTCCCACGTGCCCCACCTGACCGCGGCGACCCTGATGCGGTTGGCCGACGACACCGCCGAGGAGCATCGGGCCCTCCTGCGCCTCGCCGCCGGGGGCTTCCGGGACATGACCCGGGTCGCGGCCGGCCACCCCGGGATCTGGCCCGACATCTGCGGCGAGAACCGAGAGGCCATCGTCGTGGTCCTGGACCGGCTGATCGAGGGCCTCGGTGAGGTCCGGCAGGTGGTGGCCGACAACGACCGGACCCGACTGCTGGCGCTCCTGGGCCAGGCTCGGGCGGCGCGGACGAGCCTCCCCGCCCGTTTCGGTCGCCCCTCGGAGCTGGGCGAGCTCCGGGTCGTGGTGCCCGACCGTCCGGGGGCCCTGGCCGAGGTCACGACCCTGGCCACCGAGATCGACGTCAACATCGCCAACCTCGAGATCGCCCACTCCAGCGAGGGCGATCGCGGCGTGCTGATCCTGGTGGTGGAGGCCGGCGAGCTCCAGCGGCTGCATGACGCCCTGGACGACCGGGGCTTCCGGGTCTCCCACCAGCAGGTGCTCGAGTAGTGACCCGGCTCACCGTCGGGCCCTCGGGGCCTCTGCGCGGTCGACTGGTGATGCCGGGCGACAAGTCCATCTCCCACCGGGCCCTGCTGCTCGCGGCGCTGGCCGGCGGGCGGTCGAGCATCGGGGGGCTGTCGGACGGCGCGGATGTGGCCGGCACGCGTCGGGCCATACAGGCCCTGGGGGCCGCCACGACGGACGGCGGTGACCGGGTCATGGTCGACGGTGGCGATCTGCGCGAGCCCCCTTCGGTGATCGATGTCGGCAACTCCGGCACCACCATCCGACTCCTGGCCGGCCTGTGCGCGGCCTTCCCGTTCCTCACGGTGCTGGCCGGGGACGAGTCGATCGCCGGGCGCCCGATGGACCGGGTGGCGGTGCCGCTGCGGCTGATGGGGGCGAGCATCGAGGGCCGGGACGGCGGGCGGCTTCCGCCCCTGTCGGTGCGGGGCGGCCATCTCCACGGCATCACCTACCGCCCGCCCGTGCCCAGCGCCCAGGTCAAGAGCGCCGTGCTCCTGGCGGGGCTCGGGGCCGAGGGCGACACGGTGGTCGAAGAGGACCTACCCACCCGGGCCCACACCGAGGAGCTCCTGGCCCGCTTCGGGGCCGACGTCGAGGTCGCCGAGGGCCGGGTGCGGGTGCGTCGGTCCCGACCGGAGCCCTTCGCCTTCGAGGTCCCCGGTGACCCGTCCCAAGCAGCCTTCTGGGTGGTGGCGGCCTGCTTGGTCCCCGGCAGCGACCTGGTCGTGGAGGACCTCTACCTGGGTCCCGCCCGGTCCGGTTACCTGGACGTGCTCCTGCGGATGGGGGCCGATCTCGAGATCGGCCACGACCGGGCCACGGGTACCGGCTCGGTCCGGGCCCGGGCCGGCTCGCTGCGGGGTACGACCGTGACGGGCGCCGAGATCGTGGGGCTCGACGAGGTCCCCGCCCTGGCGGTGGCGGCGGCCGCAGCCGAGGGAGTCACCCGCTTCGTCGACGTCGGTGAGCTCCGGGTCAAGGAGTCCGACCGCCTGGCCACGGTCTCGGGCGGCCTGCGGGCGTTGGGCGGGGCGGCCGAGGTCGACGGCGACGCGCTGGTGGTCGAGGGTGGGGTGCTGCGCGGCGGTGTGGTGGACTCCCATGGGGACCATCGCATCGCGATGGCCGCCGCGGTGGCCGGGCTGGCCTCGGTCGGCGGATCGGTGACCATCGAGGGTTGGGAGGCCGTGGCCACCAGCTACCCACGCTTCGAACAGGATCTGGAGGAGTGCCTGACATGACCGTGATCGCCATCGACGGCCCGGGAGGGTCGGGGAAGTCCACCGTGGCCCGTCACCTGGCCGAACGACTGGAGCTGGAGTACCTCGACACCGGGGCGATGTACCGGGCGGTGGCCTTCGCCGCGCTGAGGCAGGGCATCGACCCCTCCGACCACGAGCCCGTCGCCCACCTGTTGGACGGCCTGGAGCTGGAGGTGGGTCAGCACGGGGTCACCGTCGACGGGGTCGACGCCACCATCGAGATCCGCGGGCCCGAGGTGACCCGGGCGGTCAGCCTCGTGGCGGCGAACCCTGCGGTGAGGGCCGAGTTGCGCAGCCGCCAGCGGGAGTGGGCCGTGGGCCGCTCGGGGGCGGTCGTGGAGGGTCGGGACATCGGCACCGTGGTCTTCCCCGACGCCGATCTGAAGGTGTTCCTCACCGCGCGGGCCGAGGTCCGGGCCGAGCGTCGCTCCCAGGAGGTGACCGATCTCGATTACGAGACGGTCGCCGCGGACCTGGCCCGCCGTGACACCCTCGACGAGGGCCGCGACGACAGCCCGCTGGCCCAGGCCGACGACGCGCTGGTGCTGGACACCAGCGGGATGAGCATCGAGGAGGTCGTGGAGTCGCTCGTCGCCGCCCTGGAGGAGGCGACGGCCGGATGACCAAGATCGAGAGCCGCTATCCCAGCGCGGACCCCACGCGTTCGTCGCGCCTCTTCTACCGGTTCGTGTGGAGCCTCATCTGGCTGGCGGGCAAGGTGCTGTTCCGGGTCGAGGTCCACGGGCGGGAGCACGTGCCGTCCTCGGGTGCCTTCGTGCTGGCGCCGGGCGCCCACCGGTCCAACCTGGACATCTTCGTGGTCTGCCTGATCACCCGCCGCCGGTTGCGGTACATGGGCAAGGACTCCCTGTGGAAGCACCGGGCCTCCGACTGGTTCTTCTCCTCCCTGGGGGGTTTTCCGGTCAACCGGGACGGCGCTGACCGCGAGGCCCTCAACCAGACCCTGGAGCTGGTGGCGGAGGGCGAGGCGGTGGTCATGTTCCCGGAGGGCACCCGGCGGACGGGTCCGACCATCCAGCCCGACCACATGCGTGACGGGGTGGCCTACGTGGCCAGCCGGGGCCAGGTCCCGGTGCTTCCGGTGGGCATCGGTGGTTCCGAGCGGGCGATGCCGACCGGGGCCAGGTACCTCCGTCCCGCCAAGATGGCCCTGGTGGTCGGGCCGGCCCTGACCCCTGCGCCCCTGAGGGACAGCGGTCGGGTGTCCCGCAGCGGTGTGCGGACCCTGACCGAGGACCTGCGCGCGCGGCTCCAGGAGCTGTTCGATGACGCCCAACGACGCGCCGGAGTCCGCGACTCCTAACCTGCGGGGATGGCGGAGTCGAGGGAGCCGGTCCACGAGCACCCGCGTTGGGATGCCCTCCGCGAGGCCGCCATCGAGGCCGAGTTCGAGACCGGCCGCCGTGAGGACACCGTCGAGGAAGCCCGAGCGGCCATCCACGTGCGGTTGGCGCGCATGACGTTGGGGTCCCTGCTGCTGGTCGCCGGCGTCGGCATGCTCGCCCTGCCCGGCCCCGGCTGGTTGACCATCGCCGCCGGCCTCGCGATCCTGGCCAAGGACGTGGCCTGGGCCGAACGGGCCCTGGAGCGGGTCCGCCGTCGCCTGCCGGCCGATGAGGACGGCAGCGTGTCGACCCCGGTGATCGTGTTGTCGGTGCTCTTCGCGGTGGTGGCCCTCGCCACCTCGGCGTGGTGGTACCTCCTCCGATGAGGTAGCGCCGGTGCGAGTTGGGGTGGGCTCAGAGCATCTTCGCCTGGGCGAAGACCTCCCGGAGCATCGGCTCGAAGTGCTCGAGGGGCTCGCTGTCGTAGTCCGGGTCGAAGGCGACCTGGTCCCAGTCGTCGGCGAAGTGCTCGGCCAGGGCGAAGACCTCGGGGTCCAGGTCGGCCCGATGCTGCTCGCGGGCATCGGGGTCCCCGCCGAAGTGGGCGTAGTAGTGGCGGCCCTGGAAGTCCTGGTGGACCCGGATCATGTCGTGGACTTCGGGGCGCACGTAGGGCTTGAGGATGGCCGCGGCGATCGCCGGGTGGTTGGCGACGCTGACCGCCTTGCCGATGTCGTGGCACAGGGCAGCCACCACGACCTCGGCGTCGGCCCCGGCCCGTTCCGCCCGCGTGGCGGTCTGCACCGAGTGCTCGAGCTGATCCACCGCGAAGCCGTCGGTGATGGTCTCCAGGGAGCGGAGCATGGCCAGGACCGAGTCCGCGACCCGGTCCCGGTGCTCGAAGGTCTGCCGGCCGATCTCGGCCCACTGCTCGGCCGTGGACTCGTCCATGCGGGTGAACGTCTCCGTCGTCATGGGGGAGAGTCTGTCAGCCCGGGGCGGCCAGCACGTCGGCGGCGTCGATGCTGCGGTCGTCGGCCGCGGGTCGGGCGGCCAGGGAACCGCCCAGGCTCACCGTGGCGGCCTCGTCGACGGCGGCGAGGAGGTCACGGAGGTTGCGGGGCGGCGGGAAGTACTCGTCCTCGTCGGTGAACCAGACCTCCTCGGTGCCCGCCAGCGGTGCCAGGCGGGCGATGACCGCATCGACGAGGTCCTCGGGGGCCGAGGCCCCGGCGGTCACCCCGACGGTGCCGGCCAGGGCATCCGGGGACTCGGGATCGGGCAGCTCCTCGGCGTCGTTGACCCGGAAGACCCGCGGGCACCCGGCGTCACGGGCCAGTTGTTCGAGGGCCCGGGTGTTGGAGGAGTTGGCCGAGCCGATGACCACGATGGCGTCACAGCGGTCGGCGATCTTGAGCAGGCCGGACTGGCGGTTGGTCGTGGCGAAGCAGAGGTCGCTGCGTCCCGGCTGCCAGAGGTCGGGCCAGCGATCCTTGGCCGCGTCGAGCACGCCGGCCCAGTCGCGGTGGGAGAGCGTGGTCTGGGCCAGGAGGGCCACCGGCTGACCGCTGTCGGCCAGCGCCCCGACCTCCTCGGGCCGCTCGACCCGGTCGATGGCCTCGGGGGCGACGGCCATGGTGCCCACGGCCTCCTCGTGGCCCTCGTGGCCGACGTAGACGATGCGGTACCCCTTGCCCGCCCGCACCCGGACCTCGTGGTGGACCTTGGTCACCAGGGGACAGACGGCGTCGACCACGTACCCCCCTCGGCGCCGGGCGGTCTCGACGACCTCGGGGGCGGACCCGTGGGCCGAGAGCATGATCGGCGAGCCTTCGGGCACCTCGGCCAGATCGTCCACGAAGACCACACCCAGATCCCGGAAGCGGTCCACGACCCGCTGGTTGTGCACGATCTCGTGGTAGCAGTAGACGGGCGGCTCGAAGGTCCGCACCATCCAGGCCAAGGCCTTGATGGCCATCTCCACCCCCGCGCAGAACCCCCGTGGGGCACACAGCAGGACCTGGTCCACGGCCATGGCCCGAGGGTATCGACCGGGTCCCGTCCGTATCCTCGACCGGTGCCCGCTCCCGTCGTCGTCGCCGTCGCGCCCGGCTCGCCGGCCGACCGGGCCGGGCTGCGCCCCGGCGACGAGCTGCGGTCCCTGAACGGCGAAGCACCTCGGGACGTGATCCGCTACCAGATCCTCGTCGACGACCCCGATCTGGAGATCGACGTGTCCCGCGGCGGTCTGGACGTGACGATCGGCGTCCAGAAGGGGGCGGGCGAGCCCCTCGGGGTCGAGGTGGAGTCCGCGGTGTTCGACGCGGTGCGCACCTGTGACAACCACTGTGAGTTCTGCTTCATCCACCAGCTTCCGCCCGGCCTGCGCTCCAGCCTCTACCAGCGCGATGACGACTACCGCCTGTCGTTCCTGTACGGGAACTTCACGACCCTGACCCGCTTCACCGAGTTGGATCTCGAGCGGGTCATCACCGAGGGGCTCTCGCCGCTCTATGTCTCGATCCACGCCACCGACCCCGACGTGCGGACCGACCTGCTCCGCAACCGACGGGGGGCGACCAGCCTGCGCTGGCTGCGGGCCCTGCTCGACGCCGGGGTGCAGGTCCACGGCCAGGTCGTGGTCTGTCCCGGCATCAACGACGGTGCGGTCCTGGAGGACACGATGGTCGGCATCGCCGACCGCTTCCCGGAGCTGGCCACCGTCGCCGTGGTCCCGCTCGGCATCAGCCGTCACGGCCGAGAAGGGCGCCTCCGTCCCCACACCGTGACCGAGGCCGGGGCGACGATCGACACCGTCGAGACCTGGCAGGAGAACTTCCGCGGGATCGTCGGGCGGCGGCTCGTGTACGCCGCGGACGAGTACTACCTGCTGGCCGACCGACCCTTCCCCGCAGGGGAGAGCTACGAGGGCTTCGCCCTCCATGAGGACGGCATCGGCATGGCCCGCAGCTTCGAGCGGGAGTTCGCCGGCGAGGTCGACACCCCGATCGGCCCCCGGGCCGGGTTCTTCTCCTGGGTCGACGGTGCTCCGGCTGCGGGCTACCGCGCGCCGAGGGGCCAGATCACCCTTCGGCCCCGGCGCTCCGCACCCGTCGCCGTGCTCACGGGCACCTATGGCGCGGCGATCCTGGCCCCGCTGCTCGCCGATCGCGAGACCGTTCGGGTCGTGCCGGTCGAGAACCGGTTCTTCGGCGGCAACATCGGGGTGACCGGCCTGCTGGTGGGCGAGGACCTGCAGCGGGTCCTGGCCGACCAGCCCTCCGGCCATCGCTACCTGCTCCCCGACGTCTGCCTCTCGGGCGGTCGGTTCCTGGACGGAACGTCCCCTGAGGACCTGCCGGTGCCGGTCGAGGTGGTGGCCACCGACGGCCTGTCGCTGCGCTCGGCCCTCGAGGGAGCGTGATGGCCGCGCCGGTGGTCGCCGTCGTGGGCCGGCCCAATGTGGGCAAGTCGACGTTGCTGAACCGCATCGTGGGGCGCCGGGAGGCCATCGTGGAGGAGCGGCCCGGGGTCACCCGGGACCGCAAGGCCGTCGACGCCGAGTGGGCGGGTCGACGCTTCGTGGTCATGGACACCGGCGGGTTCATCGCCACCGACGACGGCCTCGACGCCGAGGTCAGCCGGCAGAGCGTGCGGGCCATCGAGGACGCCGACGCGGTGATCATGGTCGTGGACGTCACGGTCGGGGTCACCGATGAGGACGAGCGGGTGGCCGCACTGCTGCGGGGTCGGGACATCCCGGTGTTCGTGGTGGTGAACAAGGTGGACGACACCAACCGCGACAACGACGCCTGGGCCTTCCTGTCCCTCGGTCTGGGTGAGCCGTACCCCATCAGCGCCCTGCACGGTCGCCGGACCGGGGACTTCCTGGACGTCCTGGTCGACGCCCTGCCGCCCGAGGGCGAAGGCATCGACCAGGACGAGACCGAGGACCGCACCGAGGTGTTGGCGGTGGCCATCGTCGGGCGGCCGAACGTGGGCAAGTCGACGCTCTTCAACAAGCTGGACCGGGCCGAACGGTCCGTCGTGCACGACACGGCGGGCACCACGCGGGACACCGTCGACACCATCATCCCGACCGCGGCCGGCCCGGTGCGCATCCTGGACACCGCCGGCATGCGACGACGGGGCAAGATCGACGAGTCCACCGAGTACTACTCGGTGGTCCGGGCCCTGCGGGCGGTGGACAGTGCGGACGTCGTGCTGCTGGTCATCGACGCGCTCGTCGGGGTGACCCACCAGGACCAGCGCCTCGCGGAGCGGGCCGCGGTCTCGGGCTCGCCGGTCGTGGTGCTGCTCAACAAGTGGGAGGTGGCCGACGCCGAGCAGCGGGAGCGGGTGTCCGAGCAGGTGGTGGACCGGCTGCACTTCCTGCCCAACGCCAAGGTCCTGAAGATCAGCGCCCTGACCGGCAAGGGCACCCACAAGATCCTCGACGCCCTCCTGGACACCGCCGACACCTACCACCGGCGCATCCCCACCGCGAAGGTCAACGACGTGCTGGCCCAGGCCCAGGCCCATCAGCCCGCACCAGGAGGCACCCGGGTCCTCTACGCCACCCAGGGGGCCACCGACCCACCCACCTTCACCCTCTTCGCCAACCGCCGGATGCCACCGACCTACCTGCGCTACCTGGAGCGCAAGCTCCGCGAGGCCTTCGATCTCGGTGATGCCCCACTCAAGCTCCGGGTACGGACCCGCCGTGACTGAGGGGTGAGGACTACCATCGGACCGTCATGGTGATCCCCGTCCTGGTGGCCACGGCCGTGCTCTGTCTGGCCGCGGCCCTGTCCTGGGGGCGGTCGGCCCGGTTCCGCCACCGCGTGTGGCGCATCCTGGACGGCGCCCATGCCGACGAGGGCGCCATCTCGCTGGCCTGGGGCGTCTACCGCAAGGACGTGCACGCGGCGGCCCTCTACGCAGTGGCCGCGGTGGCCATCGGCGCCGTCGCCGCCAGCGATCCACCCTCCGCGGCCATCGTGCTGGGGGTCTTCTCGCTCCCCGCCATCGTGTCCCTGGCGATGTGGCGTCCCTTCGTGGCCGAGGCCCGTCTGGCCCAGAGCCGCATCGGCATGGAGCGGCGGGCGGTGGAGGTCCTCGACCAGGAGGAACGGGCACCCCGCATGTGGGCCGAGCGGCTGGCCCCCGAGTCGCTGCCGGACCTCGTCGGTTTCGAGGTGGGTCGGGTCTACCAACCCGGCTCAGGGATGATGGCCGGGGACTTCTATGACTTCTTCCGCCTGACCCCCACCCGGGTCGCGGCGGTGATCGGTGACGTGGCCGGCCACGGCATCGAGGCCTCGATCACGGCGTTCCAGGCCAAGTACCTCCTGCGGGTGTTCCTGCGTCAGTTCAAGGACCCGGCCCAGGCGGTGGAGGAGCTCAACAACCAGATGTACGCCCTCGGCCGGGACGAGGAGTTCATCTCTCTGGTCGTGGTGGTGTTCGACACCCGGGCCGGGACCCTGCGCTACACGTCGGCAGGCCATCCCGCCGCCTACCTGTGGCACGACCGGGAGCTGCAGCCGCTGCGGGCCACGGGACCGTTGCTCATGCTGGCCGAGGGCAGCGAGTACTTCAGCCGGGAGATCGGCCTCGACACCGATGACCTGTGCCTGCTCTACACCGATGGGCTGGCCGAGGCCCGGGACGGCGACGACCTCTTCGGCGAGGAGCGCATCGCCGCGGCGGTGCGGCGGGACCCCGGCGTGGCGGCCGACGTGCTGTGCAAATCGCTGCTCGAGACGGCGCGGGACTTCTCCAACGGCCCGATCAACGACGATGTCGCGATCGTGGCCATCCGCCGCGAGTAGTCGGTGGGCCACGACCGGGAGCGGCTGGCCGAAGCCGCGGAGCGGGCCCTCGCGGGCAACCTCGAGCGGGTCGGCGACAAGCTGGAGCGCCAGAACAAGCTCTTCGTGCGGGACCGGCTGGACCTCCTGCTCGACGAGGGCTCACTGATCGAGGACGCCCTGCTGGCCAACGCCGCGGCCGACGACCTGCCCGCCGACGGGGTGGTGACCGGTACCGGCACCGTGGACGGCCGGCCCGTGGCCGTGGTGGCCAACGACCCCACCGTGAAGGCGGGCTCCTGGGGTGCCCGCACGGTCGAGAAGATCGTGCGCCTGACCGAACTGGCGCTGCGCCACGAGCTGCCCGTGTTCTGGTTGATCGACTCGGCCGGGGCCCGCATCACCGACCAGGTGGACCTCTTCCCGGGACGTCGCGGCGCGGGCCGCATCTTCCACAACCAGGTCCGCCTCTCGGGTCGGGTGCCCCAGATCTGCTGCCTGTTCGGCCCCTCCGCCGCAGGCGGTGCCTACATCCCGTCGTTCTGCGACATCGTGATCATGGTCGAGGGCAACGCCTCGATGTATCTGGGCTCGCCCCGCATGGCCGAGATGGTCATCGGCGAGGTCGCCACCCTCGAGGAGATGGGCGGGGCCCGCATGCACGCCACCGTGTCGGGGTGCGGGGACAACCTCGCCACCGACGACGAGGACGCCATCGACCAGGCCCTGGCCTACTTCACCTACTTCCCCCAGACCTGGCGGGAGGATCCCCCGGCCTATGCGGCCCGGCCCCCGACCAGGGAGCTCACCGCCGCGGTGGTGCCGGCCGAGGAGTCCCGGGCCTACGACATGCACGACCTCCTCGACGGCCTGCTCGACGCCGAGTCCTTCTTCGAGATCAAGCCGCTGTTCGCGCCGGAGTTGATCGTGGGCCTGGCCCGCATGGAGGGCCGTCCCGTCGGCGTCGTGGCCAACAACCCGATGCAGAAGGGTGGGGTGCTCTTCACCGACTCCGCCGACAAGGCCGCCCGCTTCATCTGGTGCTGTGACGCCTTCAACATCCCTCTGGTGTTCCTCTGTGACGTCCCCGGGTTCATGGTCGGCACCGAGGTGGAGCGCGGGGGCATCATCCGCCACGGAGCCAAGATGGTGACCGCCGTGTCCGAGGCCACCGTGGCGAAGGTGTCGGTGGTGGTGCGCAAGGCCTACGGGGCCGGCCTCTACGCCATGTCCGGCCCGGCCTTCGGCCCGGAAGCCACCCTCGCCCTGCCCACGGCCCAGATCGCGGTGATGGGCCCCGAGGCCGCGGTCAACGCGGTCTTCGCCAACAAGATCGCGGCCATCGCCGACCCCGTCGAGCGAGAGGACTTCATCGCCGAGCAGCGGGCGATCTACGAGGCCGATGTCGACCTGCTGCGTCTCGCGTCGGAGTTGGTCGTGGATGCTGTGGTCGACTTCGGGGACCTCCGGCACCAGATCGTGGCCCGCCTGGACCGGGCCCGGGGCAAGGACCGCCACTTCTCGGACCGCCGTCACGGAGTGCCTCCGGTCTGACCATGCCCTGGTGCGACGACTGCCAGAGGTTCTGGAACCCGAACTCGATGCCCGAGAACGGCGAGTGCCCGACCTGCGGGCGGGTCATCTCGATGCCCCAGAACAAGGCTCCCTGGCACTTCAAGCTGCTGCTCGTCGCCATCAGCCTCTACCTGGGCTGGCGCCTCGTCCAAGCCCTCGCCTGGGTCGCGACCCACATCTGACCGGTACGCTGCCGGTCCACGACACGGGCTGTGGCGCAGCTTGGTAGCGCGCTTGTCTGGGGGACAAGAGGTCCCGGGTTCAAATCCCGGCAGCCCGACAACTCATATCCCCGGATCAGGGGGGCACAGGACCGGGCCCGGCCCGCCGTGGTCGCGTCGATCGAGCTCTGATCTCAGGCGGTGGCCGCGGTCCGGGGGGTCAGCAGACCGGCGAGCAGGAAGACCACGGTGGCGATCATCGCCGAGGTGCCGATGAGGCTGTGGCCGAGCAGGCTGGCGGTGCTGATCTCGTTGTCGGCCAGGTCCCAGCCGTAGGTGATGACGCTGATCACCGAGACCACGGCACAGACCGCGGCCGCCCGGAGGCGGCGGTGCCGGACATCGGTGTCCGGGGTGCGGATCGCCTGGGCCAACTGGGAGCGCTGGGCGACGGCCACGACACCGGCGGCCACGAGGAAGAGCAGGGCGGGTGGCCCGACGCCGGTGACGAAGCCCAGGGTCCCCGCCGCGGCCAGGCCGAAGACGACGAGGTAGAGGGCCGTGGTGCTGTGCTGCTCGCTCATGAGGTGCTCCAGTCGGTAACGGGGGACGGTGACGATCAGGTCGAGGGCGGTGCGGCGACGGGCGGCGGCCCGGCCACGTTCGGCGGCCAGGTCCTGGTGCACCTGAAGGAGATCCGGGCCGAACTCGTCCCGGAAGTCCTTGGGGTAGAGGCGCAGGAGGGACCGGTAGGCCGCCATGTCAGGCCATGCCCGGGGAGAGGTTGGTCCGGGTGATGGCGACGAGCCCGGACAAGCGGTCGGCTTCGGCGGCACACACCTGGCGTCCCAGACCGGTCAGCCGGTAGTAGCGCCGCCGTTGGTCGTCGTCGGCCGAGGGGGGTTCGGGGACCTCCTCGGCGAGGCCCTGGTCGACCAGCTTCTTCAGCGTGCCGTAGAGGGTGGCCGGACCCATCTTCACGAGGCCACCCGAGGAGTCCTCGACGGCCTGCATGACGGCATAGCCGTGGCGGTCGCCCTCGGTCAGGGCCACCAGTACGTGGAAGTGGGCCTGGGGGAGGGGCAGGAAGTCGCTCGGCTCGGTCTCGCTCACCGCCTCACTATATCAGTATCCGATATAGCGTCAAGTGATAGAGGCTCAGCGCTCCTGTTCGAGGGCCAGCAGACGCTTCTCGGCGGCGGCGAGGGCCGACTTGGTGGCGCTCATCCGGGAGGCGGTGCGGTCCCGCTCGGCCTCGGCGTCACCCAGCTCCAGCTCCAGGGCCTTGCGGCGGCGGCTGAGGCTCTCGACCTTGGCCGCAGCCCGGTCGTGGCGACGTTCCAGCTCCTGGAGGGCGCGGCGGGCCTGCTGGACCTTGTGCTCGGCGCCGAGCTTGGCCTGGGCCAGGGTCTGGTGGGGCGTGGTGCCCTTCTTCGCTCCCGAGCTCGGGGCGGACTCGGTCGCGCTCAAGACCGGGAGTGTGGCGGGGACCAGCGCCCTTTCCCAACCGCCGCAGCCCGTGGCGGGGCAGACCGCTACCGTGACCGGCGTGTGCGGCCGGTTCGTCTCGACCTCTCCGCCCGACGAGATCGCCAGGTACTTCGGGGCCGAGGTCGACGAACGGCTCGTGGGCCCGCAGGGACCCAACTACAACGTGGCGCCCACCCAGGACATCTACGCCGTCCTCGAGAACGGGGGTGTGCGCCGGGTGGAGTCGCTGCACTGGGGCCTGATCCCGTTCTGGGCCAAGGACGCCAAGATCGGCAACAAGATGATCAACGCCCGAGCCGAGACCGTCGCCACCAGCGGGGCCTTCAAGCACGCCTTCAAGAAGCGGCGCTGCCTCATCCCCGTCGACGGCTTCTACGAATGGACCAGGACCGGGGCCCAGCGGCCCGGGGCGCAGGCCCCGGAGCGGAAGTCCAGCGGTCAGCAGAAGAAGCAGCCCTGGTTCGTCCACCGCCCCGATGACGAGCCGATCGCCTTCGCCGGCCTGTGGGAGGTCTGGCGGCCCGACGGTTCCGAGGACGAGTTGGTGTCCGGCACGATCATCACCGGTGAGCCCAACGAGAAGATGGCCGAGATCCACGACCGCATGCCGGTGATGCTGCCGCCCGAGGCCTGGGACCGGTGGCTGGACCGAGACGAGCAGGACACCGAGGCCCTGGGCCGGTTCCTGGTCCCGGCACCGTCCTCGCTCATCACCTTCCACCCGGTGAGCACCGAGGTCAACAACGTGCGCAACCAGGGCTCCCACCTCCTGGACCCCGTCGAACTGGACGAGCCGACGGAGGCATGAGCGGGCGACGGGAGCTCCCACTCAGGCGTCGCATCGACCTGTTGGCCCTGCGCCTACAGGGCCGCCTGGACAGCGCCGGGGCCGACCGGGTGCTGCCCTGGGCGTTCTTCGTGGGCCTGTTCCTCGTCCTGGCCGGCCTCGCGCTGGCCCGGGCCCACGGCCTCGAGGAGGGCGCGGATCTCGGCACCTTCACCCAGGCCGCCTGGCTGATCACCCGGGGGGACGCACCGTTCCTGAGCATCCGCGGGAGCCACCTGTTGGCCGAACAGGCCGGGTTCGGCTTCTACCCCGTGGCCGGACTGACCTCGTTCCTGCCGCCGATCCCCACGCTGCTGGTCGTGCAGGCGGGCCTGCTGGCCATCGGCGTGGTCCCGCTGTGGCGCATCGCCCGACGCATCGCGGACCTGCGGGTCGGAGCCTCCCTCGTCCTCCTGAGTGCCTTCGCGCTGTACCCGGCCATCCACGACCTGAACACGGCCGGATTCCATCCGGCGACGCTGGCCCTGCCCGCGCTGCTGGGCATGGCGCTCTTCGGGCTGACCGGGCGGTGGTGGCTCTTCGCCGTCTGCGCGGCCGTGGCCGTGCTCACCCGGGCCGACCTGGCCCTGGTCACCGCGGCCTTCGGCGGCCTGCTGATGATGGAGGGACGGCGACGACCCGGCCTGATCACGATCGGGGCCTCGGTGGCCTACCTGGCCCTGGCCCTGGTGGTCATCCAGCCCTACTACCACGACGGTGGCTTCGTGCACGCGGTCGCCTTCGAAGGCTACGGCTCCTCGCCGCTCGGCGTCCTGGGCGGTCTGCTGACCCACCCGTTCCAGGCGGTGGGGGACCTGATCGACCAGCAGAACTTCCGGATCCTGGTCATGCTCTTCGCCCCGGTCTTCTTCCTGCCGTTCGTGGCGCCCCGGTACCTGCTGCCCGTCGTGCCCCTGGAATGCCTCTACCTCATCACCAACGTGGCCGAGGACCGCGTGGCCCGCCCCGAGCACACCGTCGCGATCACCGCCTTCATCTTCGTCGCCACCGCCATCGGCCTCGCCAAGATCGGCCGCCGCAGTGTCGAACGGGTCAATGTCGACCAGCGGGTGCTCGTCGCCCTGCTGCTGGCTTCAACGGTCTTCTTCATCCAGGACGCCCCGTCCTCGCCCTATGAGGAGCCATGGACGTGGGGGAGCCGGGACGTGGCCGACCGGGCCCGCGTCGACGCCGCCGACCTGGTCCCCGACGGGGAGCCGGTCCGGGCGTCACCCACGCTGCTCCCACTGCTGGCCGAGCGGGACACCCTCTATGAGCTGGACACGACCGGCAACCCCCACGTGCGCCGGGCGGCAGCCGGGGTCGACGCCGTGCTGTTGGACGCCGCCGCGGCCCCCACCTGGGACGACGACGACCGTCGCCGTTTCCAGGAGGGCCTGCAGGAGCTCGGCTTCGACGAGGTCTTCGCCGCCGCCGGCATCACCCTCTACGAACGCGCCGGCTGAGCCGCCGACCGTTCAGCCCGCCGAGGCCTCCGGGTGGCCGGCCGCCGCCAGGCCGGCTCGCAGGCGCTCGGCGATGTCGGCGAAGTCGTCGGGCGGGCCGGCGGCGGCGTTGGCGAAGTCCAGATCGGCGACCCGCTCGATGGGGACCACGTGCAGGTGGACGTGGGGGACCTCCTCGCCGACGATCATCAGTCCGACCCGCAGGGGGTCCCACAGCCCGTCCTGGACGGCGCCGATCTTGCGGGCCACGACGAAGAGGTGCGCAGCCAGCTCGTCGTCGAGGTCGATCCAATGGTCCACCTCCTCCCGGGGAACGACCAGGGTGTGGCCGGGGGCCAGAGGATTGACGGACAGGAAGGCCACGCAGTGCTCGTCGCGCCAGACGAACTCGCCGGGGATGTCGCCGTTGATGATCCTGGTGAAGACGGAGGCCATGAGGTCGTTGTAGCCGATCTACCCTGGGTCGTCATGGAGGACGCGCCGGCGGCGGAGGACCGCATCCTCACCATCCCGAACGTGATCTCCCTGGTGCGCCTGTTGTGCGTGCCGGTCTTCCTGTGGCTGCTGTTCCCCCAGGAGAACCGTCTCGGGGCCGCGACCCTGCTGGCGGTGCTGGGGGCGACGGACTGGGTCGACGGCTACATCGCCCGTCACTGGAACCAGACGACCAACCTCGGCAAGGTCCTCGACCCGGTCGCTGACCGGGTGCTGCTCATCGTCGGGGTGGTGGCGATCCTCGTCGACGGATCTGCTCCCGTGGTGCCCAGCGTGTTGTCGCTGCTCCGTGAGGGCCTGGTCACCATCTCGGTGCTGGTGTTGGCGGCTCTCGGCGCGGCCCGCATCGACGTCACGTGGTACGGGAAGTGCGGCACCTTCCTGGTGATGTTCGCGTTCCCGTTGTTCCTGCTCGGGCACGCCGACGCCGGGGCCTGGTCCACGCTCGGCACGTGGTCGGGCTGGCTGTGCGTCATCCCCGGCCTGATCCTCGGTTATGCGGCCCTGGCCCAGTACGTGCCGCTGGGACTCACCGCGCTGAAGGAGGGCCGAGCGGCCCGGGCTGCGGGTCACCCGCCCCACGAGATCCCGGAGGTGCCGGCATGAAGGCCGTGATCATGGCGGGAGGCGAGGGCACCCGGCTGCGGCCGCTGACCTCGAACCTGCCCAAGCCGATGATGCCCCTGGCCAACAAGCCGATGATGGAGCACGTCATCGACCTGCTGCGCCGCCACGGCTTCGACGAGATCGTGGTGACGCTGGCCTTCATGCCCGACGCCATCCGCAACCACTTCGGCGACGGCTCCGAGTTCGGCGTCCACATCCAGTACGCGACCGAGGAGACCCCGCTCGGCACCGCGGGTTCGGTCCGCAACGCGGCCGATGCCCTCGACGAGCGCTTCCTGGTCATCTCCGGTGACGTGCTCACCGACATCGACCTGAGCAAGGTCGTGGCCTTCCACGAGGAGAAGGGGGCGTTGGCCACCATCGGTCTCGTCCCGGTCGAGAACCCCCTCGAGTTCGGCATCGTCATCACCGACGACGACGGCTCCATCGAGCGCTTCCTCGAGAAGCCCAGCTGGGGCCAGGTCTTCTCCGACACCATCAACACCGGCATCTTCGTGCTGGAGCCGGCCATCTTCGACCACATCGCCGACGACCGTCCCGTCGACTTCTCCTCGGAGGTGTTCCCCGCGCTGCTCGAGGCCGGGCTGCCGCTCTACGGTGCGGTGGCCGACGGCTACTGGGAGGACGTCGGGACCCTCGAGGCCTACGTCAGCGCCCACAAGGACATCCTCGACCAGAAGGTGGCGGTCGCCGTCCCCGGCTTCGAGGTCTCCGGCGGGGTCTGGGTGGCCGAGGGGGCCGAGGTCCACCCCGACGCGGTCATCGACGGGCCGGCGGTCATCGGTGACAACGCCCGGGTCGAGGCCGGCGCCCACCTCGGGGAGTACGCCGTCCTCGGCACCAACGTGAAGGTCCGCGCCGATGCCCAGATCCACCGCAGCATCGTTCAGGACAACGCCTACCTCGGTGAGGGCGTCCGCCTCGCGGGCTCGGTGGTGGGGCGGGCCTGTGACGTGCGGCGGGGGGCCCGCTGCGAGGACGGCTCGGTGCTCGGCGACGAGTGCTTCATCGGCGAGGACGCGGTCGTCGGGGCGGGGGTCAAGGTCTACCCGTTCAAGACGGTCGAGGCCCGCGCGGTGGTCAACACCTCGATCGTGTGGGAGTCCCGGGGCGCCCGCAGCCTGTTCGCCGGCCTGGGGGTCAGCGGCCTGGCCAACGTGGACATCACCCCGGAGTTCGCCGCCCGGCTGGCCATGGCGTTCGGGACCACGCTCAAGAAGGACGCCACCGTCGTCACCAGCCGGGACTCGAGCCGCTCGGCCCGGATGCTCAAGCGGGCGATGATGGCCGGGCTGAACTCCGCGGGGGTGAACGTCTCGGACCTGGAGGTGGCCTCCATCCCTGTCACCCGCTTCCAGGCCGGTCGCCAGGACAACCGGGGCGGCCTGACGGTGCGTCTCGCCCCCAACGACCCCCAGCAGGTGGAGATCCGCTTCTTCGCCCCGTCGGGGGCCGATCTGGACGACGACGGCCGCCGGAAGGTCGAGCGCTACTTCACCCGACAGGACTTCCGCCGCGTCCTACCCAGCGAGATCGGCGACATCGACTTCCCGCCCCGGGCCCTGGAGCACTACGCCGTGGCCCTCGAGGCCTGCATCGACGTCAAGGCCGTCCGCGCCGCCGGGTTCAAGGCGGTCATCGACTACGGCTACGGCACCACGGCCTTCGCCATGCCCAACCTCCTCTCGAAGCTGGGCACCGAGGTCCTGGCGGTGAACCCCTACGTGTCGACAGCCGGGATCCTGGCCTTCGACCGGGACAGCCACGCCGAACAGGTGGCCGGGTTGGTGCGCACCTCCGGCGCCCGCCTCGGCGCCGTGCTGGCCCCGGGCGGGGAGCAGCTCACCCTCATCGACGACACGGGACGGGTCCTCGACGATCCCAGCACCCTGATGGTGCTCCTCGCCCTGCTCGGTGACGACCTCGCCGGCCGCGACGTGGCTCTGCCCGTGGCGGCCAGCATCCACGCCGAGGCCCTCGTCGAGCGCCGAGGTGGCCGCGTGCGGCCGACCAAGCTGGCCCCGGCCGCGGTCATGGAGGCGGCGGCGGAGCCGGGTGTCGTCTTCGCCGCCGGACTGGACGGTGGCTACGTCGTGCCCGAGTTCCTGGCCGCGTTCGACGCGGCCGCCATGCTGGTCAAGACCCTCGAGTTGCTGGCTCGCCGTGACGTGCGTCTGTCCGAGCTGGTCGCGGACCTGCCCGACCGACACCTGGTGCGGGAATCGGTGGTCACCCCCTGGGAGCAGAAGGGCACCGTCATGCGCACCCTGATGGAGCGCAGCGGGGAGCGGGAGGTCGTCCTGGTCGACGGCGTGAAGGTCCGCCACGACGGGGGCTGGGTGCTGGCCTGGCCCGATCCGGAGGAGCCGGTCACCAACGTCTGGGCCGAGGCCGACAGCGACCTCGCCGCCCGCCAACTGGCCGAGGAGTACGTGCGCCGCATCCGGCAGATGATCAGGTGACGCGAAGAAAGCTAGGTTCACGGCGATGAACGTCCCCGAGGATCTCCGCTACTCCAAGGATCACGAGTGGGCGCGCCTCGAAGGCGGCCGCGTCCGGATCGGCATCACCGACTACGCGCAGGACGCCCTGGGTGATGTCGTCTTCGTGGAGCTCCCCGAGGTGGGGTCGACGGTGAAGGTCGACGAGAGCTTCAGCGAGGTCGAGTCCACCAAGTCCGTGTCCGATGTCTACGCCCCGCTGGCGGGCACCGTCGTCGAGGTCAACGGCGATCTGGTCGACTCCCCGGAGCGCCTCAACGAGGATCCCTACGGCGAGGGTTGGATCTGCGCACTCGAGCCCACCGACCCCGCCGCCTACGACGCCCTCATGGACGCCGAGGCCTACCGGGCCCTCACCGAGGCATGAGCGCATGTCGCCGGTGACCTGTCCGGCCTGTGGCCACGACAACTCGGTCGGCTCGCGCTTCTGTTCCTCCTGTGGTACCTCGTTGGCCTCGGGCGCGACACCCAGACGGTCGACTTCGCCGCCACCGAGGCCCCCGAGGTCGAGGTCGCCGAGACCCCGGTGCCGGAGGTCGAGGTCGACCTGTCCGACCTCCCCCCGGGCACCGGGGTGCTGGTCGTGACCCGCGGGGAGGCCGCCGGATCGAGGATCCTGCTCGACCTCGAGACGACCCGAGCCGGTCGCCACCCGCGCAGCGACATCTTCCTGGACGACATCACCGTCTCGCGCCGCCACGCCGAGATCGTCCGCGAGGGCGGCGCCTACCGCGTGCGCGACGCCGGGTCCCTCAACGGCACCTACGTCAACCGGGAGCGGGTCGAGGAGGCTCCCCTGAACCACGGCGACGTCCTCCAGGTGGGCAAGTACAAGCTCCACTTCCTGGTCGCCGGCACCACGTGAGGCAGCCATGAGCCCCGAAGGCCACCATTCGATCGGCGAGGTCCTCGCCCTGCTCCAGGAGGAGTTCCCGGACGTCACGATCTCCAAGATCCGCTTCCTCGAGAAGGAAGGCCTGATCGACCCCGAGCGGACGCCCTCGGGGTACCGCAAGTTCTACGACGACGACGTCGCCTGCCTGCGGTGGATCCTGAACCAGCAGCGGGACAACTACCTGCCGCTGAAGGTGATCCGGGAGCGCATCAGCTCGGGGGCCTGGCAGGACGAGGGCACCGCCGGCCCCAGCGCGGCGCCGGCCGGGTCCGAGACCGCCCCGGCCCGCCCGCTGGCGGCCGTCGAACCGCTGGCTTCGGCGGCCGCGGTCGGCGACGAGCGCCCGGTGCGGGCCCTCGAGGCCCTGGACACGGGGATGACCGGGGTCAGCCTCACCGTCGACGAACTGGCCGCGGCCAGCGGTCTGGATGCCGAGGCCATCGCCGAGCTGACCCGGTACGCGCTGCTGTCGGGACGCCAGGTGGGCTCGGCCGTGCTCTATGACGACGAGGCACTGGTCGTGGCCCGTCTGGCCGCCTCCTTCCTGGGCCACGGGGTCGAGCCCCGTCACCTGCGGATGTACAAGATGGCCGCGGACCGCGAGGCGGGATTCCTCGAGCAACTGGCCAGCCCGATGGTGCGCCAGCGGGACCCCGCAGCCCGCCGGCAGGCCTTCGAGCTGGTGGGGGAGCTGTGTTCGCTGGGCGACCAGATGCGGGCCTCCCTGCTGCGTCGCTCCCTGAGGGACCAGCTCGGGCCCCTTTGAGGCCCGCCGCCCGGGTCCTGCACGACGCCGAGGCCCTGCGGGACGCCACCGTCCGCCTCGGACGGGAGATCAGCGAGGCCCATCCCGATGGCGTGCTGCTCGTGGCCGTCCTCAAGGGCAGCGTGATCTTCCTCTCCGACCTGGTGCGTCGGATCACGGTGCCCGTGGAGATCGACTTCCTGGGCATCTCCTCCTATGCCCCGGACAGCGGCCGGGTGCGTCTGACCAAGGACCTCGACACCGACGTGGGCGACCGGTCGGTGGTGTTGGTCGAAGACGTCGTCGACACCGGGCTCACGCTGGCCTACCTGCTGGCCCAGCTCCGGTCCCGTGGGCCCGCCTCCCTCGAGGTCTGCACGTTGTTCGACAAGCGGGCCCGGCGGATCGTGCCCCAGGCCCTGGCCTACGTCGGCTTCGAGGTCGGTGACGAGTTCGTGGTCGGCTACGGCCTCGACTTCCGGGGCCGCTACCGGAACCTCGACGTCGTGGCGGCGGGCGACCTCGACGCGCTGGCCACCGACCCGGACGCCTACGTCGGGGAGCTCTATCCCTAGCTAGGTTGGGGGCATGGTGGAGATGGAGCTGGTCGGCGTCCGGGTGGAGCTGCCCACCAACACGCCCATCGTGCTGCTCCGCGAGCTCTCGGGCGACCGGCGGATGCTGCCCATCTTCATCGGCCCCCCGGAGGCCACGGCGATCGCCTTCGCCCTCGAGCAGGTGGCCACCCCTCGGCCGATGACCCACGACCTGCTCAAGAACCTCCTCGACGAGTTGGGGGTCACCCTCGAGCGGGTGGTGGTCACCGACCTCCAGGACAGCACGTTCTTCGCCGAGCTGCACCTGGACCGGGACGGCGCCGCGCAACAGCTCTCCAGCCGGCCCTCGGACGCCATCGCCCTCGCCGCCCGGACGGGATCACCGATCTTCGCCGAGGAGGCCGTGCTCGACGAGGTCGGCTACATCGTCCGCGAGGAGGCCCAGCCGGAGGAGGAGGTCGTCGAGGAGTTCCGTCGCTTCATCGACGACGTCGATCCCGAGGACTTCGCCTCCTGAGCCCCCGCCCGCTGTCTCGTGTGGCGCCGTCCGGGGACCCCTGGCGCCAGGTCCAGCTCGGCCTCGGGCTGGTCCTCGGGGTCATCCTCATCGGGACGCTCGGCTACCTGGTCCTCGGCCTGGGTGTCGAGGACGCGCTCTACCAGACGGTCACCACCATCTCGACGGTCGGGTTCCGCGAACTGCCCGCCGACCCCTCCTCGGCCTTCCGGGCCTTCACCATCGTCCTGATCCTCACCGGGGTCGGCGTCGTCTTCTACACCGGCGCGGTGCTGTTGGAGTCGCTGGTGGAGGGCAGACTGAACGAACGCATCGGGAGGCGACGAATGCAACGAACGATCGATGACCTGTCCGGCCACGTCGTGCTGTGTGGCTGGGGCCGGGTGGGGCGCAGCATCCACCGCCACCTCGCGGGAGCGGGTTGCGACGTGGTGGTGGTGGAGGCCGACCCCGACCGGGCCGAGGGCATCGACGGGCTGCGCGTCTGCGGGGACGCCACCGACGATGCCACCATGACCGAGGCGGGCATCGAGCGCGCCGCCACCCTGGTGACCGCCGTCGACGCCGACGCGGCCAACCTGTTCGTCACCCTCAGCGCCCGAGACCGGCGCCCCGACCTGTTCATCGTCAGCCGGGTGCGGGACGAGGCCAACGAGCCCAAGCTGCGCCAAGCGGGGGCGGACCGGGTGGTCAACCCCCAACTGATCGGGGGCAGTCGCATCGCCGCGCTGGCCGTGGCGCCGAACGTGGCGGACTTCCTCGACGTGGTGATGCACGACGGGAGCCTCGAGTTCCGCCTGGCCGACATCGCGGTGCCCGAGACCTCGGCCCTCTCGGGCCAGAGCCTCCGGGACGCCCACGTGCGGGACCGCACCGGGGCGCTGGTGCTGGCCATCCGTGACGACGAGGGGCGATTCGCCACCAACCCGGGCCCCGAGACGGTGCTCACGGGAGGCAGCACGCTGATCGCCATCGGCACCGCCGCCCAGCTCGACGAGCTCCGGTCATTGACCTCGACGTGAGGTCGGGCCTACGCTGCGGGGCGTCACACCGACGTAGTTACGTGGGTGTGGTGGGGCGGGCGCCCTGAGAGGAACCACCACATGACCGGACAGCAGGAGATGTTCCCGCGCCACATCGGCTACGGGGGCAAGAAGGCGGCCGAGATCGTCGGCATCAGCTACCGACAGCTCGACTACTGGGCGCGCACCGAGCTGGTGCGGCCGTCGCTGGTCGACGCCGCCGGGAGCGGCAGTCGCCGCAAGTACTCCTATCAGGACCTGCTCGAGCTGAAGGTCATCAAGAGCCTCCTCGACGCCGGCATCCGCCTCGACACGGTACGGGAGGTCTTCACCTACCTCCGGGACCAGCTCGGCGAGGACCCCGCCAGCGCCAACCTGGTGATCAGCGGGAACCGCACCGTGCTCACCCGTGACGGTGAGGAGATGATCGACCTGGTGCGCAAGGGCCAGGGGGTGCTGAACATCCTGCCCCTCTCGGGCGTGGTCGAGGAGGTCGACGCCCGCATCGTCCAGCTGTTCCCCGAGTCGCCGGCGACCGAGGTCGCCGAGGGGCCGCCGGGATCGGTCGAGGCGGCCGCCGAGCAGTGAGCGTCGGGGCGCCGACACCGACCGGGGCCCTGCCCCACGAGTCGGTGGCCTTCGCCCACCCCTCCGAGCGGGACTTCGCCCGGGTCCTGGACTTCTACGGCGTCGAATGGCGCTATGAACCCCGTACCTTCGTGCTCCGGGAGAACGCCGACGGCCATCCCACGGAGGCCTTCAGCCCCGACTTCTACCTCCCGGACCTCGACCTCTACATCGAGCTCACCACGCTCAAGCAGCGGTTGGTGACCAAGAAGAACCGCAAGATCCGCGAACTGCGCTGGCGCTACCCGGGCGTCAACGTGATGATCCTCTACCGGCGCGACTGGCAGAACCTCGCGGTCAAGTACGGGATGGACGCCGCGGCCTGAGTGGTCCGTAGGATCTCGGGGTGAACCTCCGGCACTCGCCCCTCGATGCGGCCCATCGTGCGTTGGGCGCCAGGATGGTCCCGTTCGGCGGTTGGGACATGCCCCTGAACTACCCCGAGGGCACCCTGGCCGAGCACCGGGCCTGTCGTTCGGGCGCGGTGGCCTTCGACGTCAGCCACCTGGGCACCGTGCGGGTCAGCGGCGCCGGGGCCCGCGACCTGCTGCAGCGGACCCTGACCGCGGACCTGGACAAGGTCGAGCCGGGCCGGACCCAGTACACCCACCTCCTCGACGAGGCCGACGGCTCGGTGCTCGACGACCTCATCGTCTGGTGGAGGGCCGAGGACCGGTTCGACGTCATGCCCAACGCGTCCAACACCGACCGCGTGGTCGAGGCCCTCTCCGGCCGTGGCGTCGAGGCCGTGGACGTCACCCCCGATCGGGCCGTCATCGCCGTCCAGGGCCCGACCGCCCGGGAGCGGCTGGCGACGGCCTTTCCCGTCGAGGCCGGGGTCGGACGTCGGCGGGTGGCCGATCACGACCTCGACGGGGTCCCGGTCACCGTGGCCGGGACCGGCTACACGGGCGAGGACGGGGTGGAGATCGCCGTTCCCGTGACCGAGGCGGAGCGCGTTTGGGATGCGATCCTCGCCGCCGGCGCCCTCCCGGCGGGGCTCGGCGCCCGGGACACCCTCCGCCTCGAGGCGGGCCTGCCCCTGCACGGCCACGAGCTGGGCCCGGGCATCACCCCGTTGCAGGCGGGGCTGGGTTGGGTGGTCGGCTGGGACAAGGGCGACTTCCGCGGCCGAGAGGCGCTGGAGGCCGAGCGGGCCACCGGGCCGAGTCGACGGTTGCGCGGCCTGCTCCTGGACGGCAAGCGGCCGCCCCGGGCCGATCAGCCCGTGGTCGACCCCACCGGTGCTGTGGTCGGCGCCGTCTCCAGCGGCAACTACTCACCGATCCTGGACCGGGGGATCGCCCTGGCCTTCCTGACCCCCGACACCGAGCCGGGGGCCCGTGTCGCCGTGGACGTACGCGGTCGCCACGAGCCCGCCGACGTCGTCACCCCGCCGTTCGTGACAGGAGCACACCGATGACCGACGGGCTGCCGCCCTTCGCCCACCGCCACCTCGGGCCCGGTCCCGAGGAGATCGACGCCATGCTGGCCGCGGTCGGGGCCACTTCCCTGGACGAACTGATCGACCGGGCCGTCCCCTCCGGCATTCGCCAGCAGGCCCGACTGGAGCTTCCCGAGGCCGGCACCGAGGACGAGGTCCTGGCCCGCCTGCGGGACCTGGCCGACCGCAACCTGGTCGCCATCTCGATGCTCGGCATGGGCTATTCGGGGACCATCACCCCGACGGTCATCCTGCGCAACATCATGGAGAACCCGGCCTGGTACACGGCCTACACGCCGTACCAGCCGGAGATCTCCCAGGGGCGCCTCGAGGCGCTGTTGAACTTCCAGACCATGGTCACCGACCTCACCGGCATGGACCTGGCCAACGCCTCCCTCCTCGACGAGGCCACCGCGGCGGCCGAGGCCATGGCCATGGGGCGCCGGGTGACCAAGCAGGCCTCGGACACGTTCTTCGTGGACGCGGCCTGTCACCCCCAGACCATCGAGGTGGTGGCCACCCGGGCCGAGCCCCTGGGGATCAAGGTCATCGTGGGGGATCCCGCCACCGGCCTCGACGGGATCGACGCCTACGCCGTGCTCGTGCAGTACCCGGGCACGACGGGTGGCATCCCGGACCTGGCCCCGATCGTGGCCCAGGTCCACGAGCAGGGCGGCCTCGTGGTCGTCGCCGCCGACCTGTTGGCCCTCACGCTGCTGGAGGCCCCGGGCGGGGCCGGGGCCGACATCGTGGTCGGCTCGACCCAGCGCTTCGGTGTCCCGCTGGGCTATGGCGGTCCCCATGCCGCGTACATGGCCGTGCGCTCCGCTCAGGCCCGCTCCATGCCGGGACGGCTGGTCGGGGTCTCGGTGGACGAGGCCGGTCGTCCCGCCCACCGCCTGGCGCTGCAGACCCGGGAGCAGCACATCCGGCGGGAGAAGGCGACCAGCAACATCTGCACCGCCCAGGTCCTGTTGGCGGTCATGGCCTCGATGTACGCCGTGTACCACGGGCCCGAGGGCCTGACCGCCATCGCCGAGCGGGTGCACGACCGGGCCACCCGGCTGGGCTCCGGACTGGCCGCGGCGGGCATCGCCCACGAGCACGAGCACTTCTTCGACACCGTCGCCGCGATCGTCCCGGGTCGGGCCGCGGCGGTCGTGGCGGACGCCGAGGCGGTCGGCATCAACCTCCGCCTGCTGGATGCCGACCGCGTGGGCATCGCGGTCGACGAGACCACCACGCCGGCCCAGATCGAGGCCGTGTGGGGCGCTTTCGGTGTCGAGGCGACCTACGCCTCGGTGCCGGCGACCTCCGCGCTGCCCGCCGACCTGAAGCGGTCGACCGCGTTCCTGACCCATCCGGTGTTCCACCAGTACCGGTCCGAGACCGAGTTCCTCCGCTACCTGCGGTCCCTGGCGGACAAGGACATCGCGCTGGACCGGTCGATGATCCCCTTGGGCTCCTGCACGATGAAGCTCAACGCCACCACCGAGATGCTCCCGGTGACCTGGCCGGAGTTCGGTGACCTGCACCCCTTCGCCCCCCGGGAGCAGGCCGAGGGCTACCGCGAACTGATCGCGGACCTGGAGGCCTGGCTGGCCGAGATCACCGGTTACGACGCCGTGTCGGTGCAACCCAACGCGGGATCCCAGGGGGAGTTGGCCGGGCTCCTGGCGATCCGGGACTACCACCGTCACCGCGGCGAGGCCCACCGGGACGTGTGCCTGATCCCGTCCTCGGCCCACGGCACCAATGCCGCGTCGGCGGTGATGGCCGGTTTGCGGGTGGTGGTGGTCGCCTGCGCAGCGGACGGCGACGTCGATGTCGACGACCTGGCGGCCAGGATCGCCGAGCACGGCGGGAACCTGGCCGCCCTGATGGTCACCTATCCCTCGACCCACGGGGTCTTCGAGGAGAAGATCGGCGAGGTGTGTCGCCTGGTCCACGACGCCGGCGGTCAGGTGTACCTGGACGGGGCCAACCTCAACGCCATGGTGGGCATCGCCCGGCCGGGCCGGTTCGGCGCCGACGTCTCCCACCTCAACCTCCACAAGACCTTCTGCATCCCCCACGGCGGTGGGGGCCCTGGCGTCGGCCCGGTGGCGGTGGGGGCCCACCTGGCCCCGTTCCTGCCCGGCCACCCGGTGGTGCCCGAGGCCGGCCCCGTGGACGGTCCCGGCCCGGTGGCCGCGGCCCCGTGGGGCTCCGCGGGGATCCTGCCCATCTCCTGGGCCTACATCGCCCTCATGGGCCCCGACGGCCTCCGCCGGGCCACCGAGGTCGCCATCCTGAGCGCCAACTACGTGGCCGGCCGTCTGAAGGACCACTTCCCGGTGCTCTACACCGGCGAGGGCGGCCTGGTGGCCCACGAGTGCATCCTGGACCTGCGGGGCCTGACCAGGGACACCGGGGTGACCGCCGAGGACGTGGCCAAGCGACTGATCGACTACGGCTTCCACGCGCCGACGCTCTCGTTCCCCGTGGCCGGCACCCTCATGGTGGAGCCGACCGAATCCGAGAGCCGGGCCGAACTGGACCGCTTCTGTGACGCCATGATCGCCATCCGGGGCGAGATCGACCGGGTGGCGGCAGGGGAGTGGCTGGTCGAGGAGAGCCCCCTCCGTCACGCCCCCCACACCGTCGAGGACGTGGTGGCCGACGACTGGTCCCGTCCCTACAGCCGGGAGACGGCGGCCTTCCCCGTGGCCTCCTTGCGTCACAGCAAGTACTGGGCGCCCGTGGGCCGCATCGACCAGGGCTTCGGTGACCGGAACCTGCAGTGCGAGTGCCCACCGGTCGAGGCCTATGCGGAGGGCTAGGGCGTCAGCCGTCCTGCTGACGGCCGGTCTCCTCCTGGCCGGCTGTGGGAGCGACGACGGCGGGCCGGCCCCCTCGGCGTCGGTGACGACCACCCTGGATCCGGGGGTGACCTTCGACCGGGACGTCACGGTTCCCAGCACGGTGGCGCCGGGCGGAACGACCACGTCCACCACCGAGCCCTCGATCCAGACCGAGGCCGGCGAGGTCCCCTCGGAGTTCCCCGACGGGTTCCCCGTCCCCGAGGGCGCCGAGGTGGCGGTGGGCTCGGTCGGTCGGGTCGACGGCGAGCTCCGACTGGCCGTCGACTACACCATCGCCGACGAGTCACCCGCGGCGATCCATGACTTCTACCGCGACGCGGTGGACCGGCCCGGGTTCACCGTGCTGTTGGACTCCGACGACGGCCGAGGAGCCGACTACATCGGTCAGATGGTCTTCGAGACCAACACCTTCATCGGCAACGTCCTGGTGGCCGGCGACGGCTCCAGCGGTGTCCTGCTCACGTTGACCGCGACCCTCCCGGACTGACGGCGGCTGGGTACGACGGCTGCTTGGCGCCGCTCGTCGCTCAGGGGAGAGGCCCGGTGTCGGGCGGGGTGATTCGGCGGTCGGCCCGGCGGCGTCGGACCGGCTCATCCCCGAGGAACCAGGTGCCCGAGGTGGCCTGCGGCCGACTACCAGCCGCGGTCGTCGCGGCGGCGGTCGTTCTCGCCCAACCACCCGCCCTTGGGGTACAGGCAGACCTGGTCCTTGCCCTGCTTCTTGGCCCGGCGGACGGCCTCGTCCGCGTGGTCCAGGGTCTGTTCGGGGAGGTCGCCGGCGGTGTGGATGGCGACACCGGCGCTGAAGCTGCGACCCGGCCCGGAGTCCCGCCAGGCCTGGAGCAGCCGGTTGGCGACGGGCAGCGCGTCCAGTTCGGCGTCCCGGGCGATGAAGATGAACTCGTCGCCACCGGGGCGGGCGGTGAGGTCGGAGTCCCGCACGCTGGAGCTGAGCAGGTCGGAGAAGTGGCGGAGGCAGCGGTTCCCCTCCGCGAAGCCGACGTCCTTGTTGATCCGACCGAAGTCGTCCATGTCGATGAAGACGAGGGCATCACCGGGGTTGAGGCTCTGGACCAGGGCCCGCGCGTGGCGGTCGTTGCCGATGCCGGTCCGCTCGTCGCGCCGGAGGTCCTCGGACAGCTTGCCGATCACCCGGAACTGCTCGAGGGCCGGGCCGGCCTGCGCGGCGAAGAGCACCGCGAGTTGCTGGGTGAAGGGGTCATCGCCCGTCTTGGGCTGACGGACGGCGACCGCCCCGCCGATCTCGGACTCACCGACCAGGGGGATGATGAGCAGCGTGGTCCCGTTCTCGGCGACGAGCCGGACCTCCTCGGCCTCGATCGTGTCGCCGATCAGCTCGGCGATCCGGGGTGAGGGCGGGGAGCCCTTCGCCCCGTAGGACGCCGGGAACAGCTGACCCTCCTGATCGGACAGGACGACGCTCACGTGCTCGCCGTGGAACACCTCATGGGCCAGACGGGCGAGCACGTCGGCGATCTGTTCGAGGGTGCTGATGCCCGGACGCAGGACCGCGACCTGGTCGGCCAGGGCCCGGATGTCGGCTTCGCGCCGGCGTTCGATCCGCTGGCCCACGCGGATGCCGGCGAGCGCCCACGCCACCGTCTCGCCGATGATCGTGGCCGCGGGCACGACCAACGCCACCGAGGCCAGGGGGATGACGCTCGAGTCGGGCAGGGTCACGGCCAGCGCCGAGCCGGCGACGAACGGGGCGGCGAGCGTGGTCCGGCCCCGCTTCTGGGTCACCCCGACCCAGGCCAGCACGGCGAACCAGGCCGTCGGGAAGAACGCGGCGCTCTGCGGGGCCCGGCTCAGGTCGGTCAGGCGGTCGAGGCCGACCAGGCCGCCGACGACGAGCGCCGGCAGGACGACGGGGGTGAACCGGGGCAGGCGGGCCCAGGGCAGGAACCAGGCCAGCAGGGCCACGAGGGCGGCGGCGCCGGCGACGACGAGGCCGGCGTCGACATCGACGCCTGGGGCGTCGATCACCAGGCACAGGGCGGCGAGGGCGATCGAGAGGCCGAACACCAGCGCCGCCCCCAGGCGGCCGGCGGCGCGTTCGGTGGTGGGGTCGAAGCGGTGGCGGCGGCCCTTCATCGGCCCGCTCGCCCCGCCGGGAGGTTCCGCCCACGACGCATCGTGGTCACAAGCCTACAATCTGTGGTCGTCGGCCACCAGGGCCGTCGACCTCCACTCGCGGCCGTTTCGGCCGATGGGACGCGGTGATCCGCCGGATTCTCGCCGTGGCCGCCGCACTGGTGGCCCTCGGGCTCCCTGCGTCCGCGTCCCGTGCCGCTTCCGACGACTCCTCGGCGACCCCCGACGAGGCCGTCGTCGCCGCGGTTCGCTGGCTGTCCGGCCAACAGCGCCCGGATGGGGGCTTCGACGGGTTCCTCCCGGGGGGCGGGACGCCCGATGCCATCCTGGCCCTGGCCGAGTCGGCCCAGACGGAGCCCAGTTGGGGCAACCGCCCGGCACTGGCCCGGGTCGAGTCCGAGGTGAGCGAGGACGGTCACACCCCGCTGGACGCCGCTCGCCGGATCGCCCGCGACGCCGAGGGCGCCGAAGTGACCGCTCGCCTCATCACCCGGGTCGCGCTCCCGGTCGGTCTCGAGGCCGGCGAGGGGGGACCTCTGGGGGACCTCATCCGCACGGCGACGAACCGACTGGCCGAGGACGACCTCGGTCTCGACGCCCGCATCGAGTTGGCGCTGGCGCTGGTGGTGGCCGGTGTGGAACCACCTGAGGGCACGATCGACAGGGTGTTGGCGGCCCAGCAGGCCAACGGGGGCTGGAGCCGCGAGGGCGATCCGGAGGCCGACACGGTCGACCTCGCCACGACGGGTGCCGCGGTCGACCTGCTGGTCCGCGTCGGCACCGAGACGTCCTCCGGGCCGGTCGACGCGGCCATGGCCCTGGTGGCCTCCAGCCGCGACCGTCAAGGGGCCTGGCCGGACCCGTCCGGTGAGCGCTCGGCGGTGGCCGCATCCGGGGCGATCCGGGCGATCCGGGCGGTCGGTTACGACCCCACCGGCACGTGTTGGGCCACCGAGCGAGGCCTCGACGCCGGATCACCGACGCCTGTGGCCGCACTCGTCGACCTCCAGGGCGAGGACGGGAGCTTCGGCGGCGAGGACCCCGTCCGGGTCACCGCCGAGGCGGTGCATGCGCTCAGCGGGCGCTGGCTACCCCTGGGACGGGGTGGCGACGCCTGTGCGCCCGAGACCGGCGGCTTGCCCTTCGAGCCCTCGCTGCTCGTGCTCGCGATCATCGCCGTGGTCGGCGTCGGCGGAGGGATACGGATCATGCGGAGCAGCCCGGCCGGTCTGTGAGGGCCGCCCGGCCTCGAGCAGCAGGCTGGGCACGAGGCGGGACTCGAAGCGCCGGAAGGTCCGGAGGGCGACACGGCCGGTGATCAGGATCAGGACGGCGTTGGTGAGCGCCGCAGCCGCGTCCCAGGCCAGCGACGTGACGCTGTAGAAGGACCAGTAGCGATCCAGCGTCCCGCCGAGGCCCAGGCCCGGCTCCCAGGCGAGGGCGCCCTGGCCCGCCAGGTAGGGCCAGAACCAGATGTTCATGATGGCGCCGTACACGAACCCCCAGACCCAGCCGTAGCCGGCCAGGGCCACCACCTCCGCCGGCGTGGGCAGGCGCCGGGTGAGCCGGCCCACGAACCCGGCTCCCGCTCCCATCCAGGCCAGGGCCAGCATCTGGAACGGGAGCCAGGGCCCCATCCCCCCGGTGAGCAGCGCGGAGGTCGCCATCGATCCCAGCCCGAGGAGCAGGCCGAAGCGGGGACCGTAGGCCGCACCGGCCAGCACGATGAGGAAGAAGATGCCGGAGCCCCCGCCGGGCAGGTCGACGAGTCGGAGCACGCCGGCCATGGCCGAGAGCACGGCCAGCACGGCGATCGTCGCCCCGGTGGTGGTTCCCCGCCGGACCTCGAGGGAGATGGCCAGGACCGCGAGGAGGCCGACGGCGGCGGCCACGAACGGGGCGTCGGCGGCGTGGGCCTCGCCGAAGGCCGTCTCGGCCGGGATCCAGAACGGGTACAGGAAGGCGGCCAGGCCGACGACGACCAGCAACCCGTAGAACACCGGCGCCGGTGGGCCCCCCGCCCGGATCCCGGGTGCGGTCGGCGTGGTCATCGGCCGACCACCGCCGCCACTTCGGCCACGGTCAGGTAGGGGGGGAGGACCCGCAGGACCTGGGGAGCGAACAGTGATCCCGCCAGGACGTCCCGGGCCGAGCCCGCGGCGACCACCTCGCCGTCACCCAGCACGACGGCGCGCGTCGCGCACCGGGCCGCCAGTTCCACGTCGTGGGTGGCGAGTACCACGGCGCCACCGCCCCCGGCGTGGTCGGCGACCAGGTGCTCCAGGGCGGCCGCCGACGGCGGGTCGATGCCCCGGGTCGGCTCGTCCAGGAGCAGCACCTCGGCGCCCCCGACGGCCACCGCGCCGATGGCGACCCGCTGCCGCTGGCCCGCCGACAGGGACCGGGGGTGGCGGTCGGCCAGGCCGGCCAGGCCGAGGCGGTCGAGCCAGGCGGCCACGGCCTCGGGGTCCCGACGGCCGAGGAGGCGCAACGTGTGTTCCAGTTCGGCCCCGACGGTGGGGGCGAAGAGCAGGGCATCAGGGTTCTGGGGGAGGTAGGCCACCCGGGCCGTGGTGTCGACGATGCCACGGTCGACCTCGAGCAGGCCGGCCAAGGCGCGCAGCAGGGTGGTCTTGCCCGAGCCGTTCCGCCCCAACAGGGCCACGACCTCGCCCCGGGCCACCTCCAGATCCACCTCCCGCAGCGCCCGGTGCCCGCCGTGGCGTACCTCGAGACCGTGCCCGGCGACGAGGGTCTCCCCGGCGGCGGGGGGCGGATCCGCGTCCGGACGTTCGGGCAGCGTGGTGTCGCGGGCCCGGCGCCGGGCGTCGCGCACGGTGAGGGGCGGGGGGTCCCAGCCCATCAGGTGGCCGAGATGGGTGACCGGCGGGGCGCCGTCGTAGGTGGCCAGCGCCGCCGCCACCGCGACCGAGGGGCCGAGGCGACCATCGTGGATGCGCACGGCGAGGTCGGCGAGGGGGGCGGCCCGCTCGAGGCGGTGCTCGGCCAGGAGCACCGTGGTGCCGAGGTCGGCGTTCAGCCGGCCCACTGCGGCCAGGACGTCGTCTGCGCCCTGCGGGTCCAGTTCGCTGGTCGGCTCGTCGAGGACCAGCACGTCGGGGGCGGCGGCCAACGCTCCGGCCACCGCCGCTCGTTGGCGTTCACCTCCGGACAGGGTGGTGGGGGAGCGGTGGCGCAGGTGGGCGATGCCGAGGGCGTCGAGCACCTCTTCCACGCGTCGGCGCATGGCGGCGGGTTCCATGCCCAGGTTCTCGAGGGCGAAGGCGATGTCGTGTTCGACTTCGTCGACGACGAACTGGGCCTCCGGGTCCTGGTGGACGAAGCCGACGAGATCGGCCAGGTCCCGGGGGCGGTGGTCACGGGTACTGCGACCACCCACCTCGACCGTGCCCCGGAACCGCCCGCCCGTGGCGTGGGGCACCAGTCCGTTGACGGAACGCAGGAGCGTGCTCTTGCCCGATCCCGACGCCCCGATCACGAGCAGGACGTCGCCGCCGGCCACGTCGAGGTCGACCTCGATGAGGGCGGGTTCGGCCTCGGCGTAGGCGAACCCGACGTCGTCGAAGCTGATCAGGGGGCTCACGGGGTGGCTCCCACCGCATCGGAGGCCAGGGGTTGCCCGTCGGCGGGCACCGGTCGCGCGGGGAGGAGCGCAGGGATGGCCAGGGTCAGGATCCCGAGGGTCGGCAGGAGGGCGAGGCCGGGGGCCTCGATCGGCGAGGCCGACCAGCTGAGCGTCGTCTCTCCGGCGGCGGACGCCGAGGCCACCATGGTCAGCCCGAGGGCGGTGGTGGCCATGAGGAAGGCGTCCTCGGCCGTCAGCGGCCGCGGACGGTAGCGCCGCCGGGGCGAGGCCTTCGACGCGAGCGTCACCGACAGCACGAGGAGCAGCGCGCCACTCACGGCGAGGACGAGCGCCAGGACCGAGCGGCGACCGATGAGGGCGGCGAACGCGCCGGCCAAGGCCAGGAGGCAGAGAAGCGCTCCCCAGGCAGCGGCCGTGTCGGCCGGCCCCGGCGGGTGGCGGGCGAAACCGCGGGAGTCCATCGAGTCCGCGAGGCGCAGGGAGCGCTCCATCCCGGTCTCGAGCACGGGGACCACGGTCCGGGCCAGACGGCCCCGACGGTGGACGATCCCGCCGGTACGAGCCAGGTCCGCCTCCCGCGAGGACTGCCAGGAGGCCACGGTGGAGGGGACGAACGCCGCGGCGATGGTGACCACCAGTCCGGCTTCGTGGAAGGCCCGGGGGGCACTGCCCAGCAGCTCGTGGTGGGAGACGACGCTGTTGAAGGCCCCGAACACGCCCAGGAGGACGACGATCGCGTAGCCCTCGACCAGCGACTGGAGCAGGACCTCGGTCTCCACGGTGCCGCCCAGGGTGAACCCACCCAGGAGGCGGGGCAGGGTCACCTCGGGCAGCGAGAAGAGCACGGCACCCACGCCGTGGGTCGTGAGCGCGGTGAGGAGGACCCGGATCAGGGCCATCACGATCCCGGCCCCGACGAGCAGCCGGAACGCGGCCGTCGAGGTCACCCGGTGGGCGGCCGCACACAACGCGGCGGCGGCCAACACCAGCGTGAGGTAGAGCGGGCTGGGCGCGAGCTGGACCACGACCATGCCCGCGAGTGCCCAGGCCAGCCAGGTGACCGCGTGGAAGCGGGGAAGGAAGCTCAACGGCAAGAGGATGCCGCAGGTTCTGTCGCGTCGCGTCGCTCGTCGTGGTTGACGGTCCCGCTCCGGCGGGCCTACCGTGCGTTACGGAGCGGTCGCCCATCGGCTCGGAGGTCATGGGTGGCCCCGGCAGCACCATCGCCGGGGTGGGGGAAGTCGGTGCAAGACCGACGCTGACCCGCAACTGTGAACGGCCCTCGGGTCGTGAGCCAGGATGCCTGCCACTCCCGTCGGTTCGCCGACGCCCGTCTTCGGTGCGGCCCAGGGAGTGGCACCGCCAGGGGCCCCCGCGGAACCGGGCCCAACGGAGGTTCTCCATGCGTCTTCCCCGGCCGGTCCTTCTCGGCTCTCTGGCCTCGAGCCTGTTCATCGCCGCGCTCGCGCCCGCCGCCGGGGCCGACACGGTCACCGATGACGCCGTGGCCTGGCTCGAGTCCCAGCAGCAGGTCGACGGCGGCTTCGAGGTCGCCGGCTTCCCCGGCTTCGAGACCCCCGATGCGGTCCTGGCGATCGCGGCCGCGGCCCAGACGACCGGCACCTGGAACGAGGCCGAGGCCTTCGCCGCCGTCGAGGCGGTCGACTTCGGCGACGGCGGGCCCACCGCCCTCGACTGGCTCGACGCCTGGGTGGACGGCGAGTTGGCGAACCCGGTCGCGCCCGATGACGTCTGTGATCCGACCGGATGTGTCTCCCCCGAGAGTCCGGGGACGGCTGGGTTCCCCGGGGTTCCACCGGAGCAGCAGGCCAAGCTGATCGTTCTCGTCGCCGCGCCGCTCGGCCTCGATCCGACGGACTTCGACCCGGCCGAGGACGATGGTCCTGGTGACGGGGTGGACCTCACCGCCGGTCTGGACACGATCAACCCCGGACTGTTCAACGGGTTCATGTTCGGACGCCTGGCCGAGGCCGAGTTGGGTCTGAACGTGCACCAGCGGGACCTGCAGATCGTCTGCGAGGCCGAGAAGGCGGTGGGTGGAGGGTGGAGCTTCGACGGCCTTCCCGATGCCACGAACGCCGCGGACCTCGATTCCACGGGCTTCGCGGTCATGACCCTCGTCGCGGCCGGCGTCGACCCCGGGGACCCCGTGCTGGCGGCGGCCGAGCAGTTCGTCCTCACCGGCCAGCAGGCCGGCGGGTCCTGGCTCTCCTTCGGCGCCGAGGACCCCAACGCGACGACGCTCGCCTTCTGGGCCTGGCTGGCCCTCGGCAATGGTCCGGCCGGCCTGACGGGTGACCCGCTGGCCTGGTTGCGGACCCAGCAGGACGCGGACGGTCACATCATCAGCCCCAACGACATCTTCCCGCCGGTGAACACCTTCGCCACCAGCCAGGCGATCCAGGCCCTGCTGCTGGACCAGGCCGGGGCCGACCGGTTGCCCCGGCCTGCGGCCGACAGCGGTCGCCGCTGCATCGGTCCGGACACCTACGGCGACGTCCCCGCGAACGCCTGGTACGACGACGGCGCCCGCTGGGTGGACGACGAGGACATCGTCTCCGGTGTGAACGGCGCCCTCCAGCCCAAGAACGGCGTCAACCGGGCCCAGGCCTCGATGTGGCTGAACCTCATGTTCGGCGGGCCCGGCGGCGCTCCCCACCCGTTCGGGGACGTCCCCTCCGGCGTCTGGTACGAGGAGGGCGTGGACTTCGTGGGTGACGCACCCAACGGCACCATCGCCACCGGGTTCCCCGGCAACGAGTTCCGGCCCAAGCAGAACCTCAACCGGGCCCAGGCCGCGTCCTGGCTCTACGCGGCGGCGGGCTCGCCGGACGTGAGCGGCGTCCCCGCCCACGGCTTCGCTGATGTCCCCGCCGGCCTCTGGTACGCCGACGCCGTCACCTGGGCGAAGGCCAACGGGATCGTCTCCGGCTTCGCCGACAACACCTTCCGGGGACAGACCGAGGTGAACCGGGGCCAGATGGCGCAGTGGATGTTCGACCTCGCGGCCACGCCCGAGGCGTGGGGCGGCCCCACGATCCCGGACTCCGTGCTCTTCTCGGTCGTGCCGTGACGGGTGCCCGCACGGTCGCGGCCGCCCTCTTCGGCGCCCTCGTCGGGGCGTCGGCGGTGGCGGGGATGATGGGGGCGGCCTACAGCGCGCCGGCGCCCGAGGCCCAGGCCGTGCACCGGGTCGGCATCGTCGTGGACTCCGGCTCGGGGCCGGTGTCGCGTTGTGTGTCCTTCGCCGAGGAGTCCATCAGCGGGATCGAGGCCCTCAACCGCGCCGGGCTGGCTCCGGTCGTCGAGGGTTACTCGGGTGTGGGCGGGGCGGTCTGTGGGCTCAACGGGGTCGGCTGCCCCGCCGACAGCTCCTGTCTGACCTGTCGGGCCCCCAACTACTGGGCCTACTACCGGGCCGACAACGGCGCGGGCGGCTTCGCCTATTCCGCGGTGGGCGCCGGTGCGATCGCGGTGACCGACGGGGACGTGGAGGGATGGCGGTGGGGCACCGGGGCCGCGCCGGCCTTCCGGTCCTTCGACTCCATCTGCCCGATCCAGCCGCCCCCCACCACGAGCACCACCATGCCCCGGCCCGGCAACGGCACCGGTGGCACTGGCAACGGAAACGGGTCCGGCGGCGGCACCGGGGGGTCCGACAACGGCGGCGGCGACCGCGGCGGTGGGGTGGACGGCCCCCCGGGGCAACCGGGCACGCCCACCACGGTCGTGGGTCCCACGACCACCCGGGCGGGGGAGGGGAGTCCCCAGGCCGGGGGTCGCCAGACCACGTCCTCGGACGACGACACGATGCTCGACGGCGATGAAGCCGCGGCCCGCACACCCCTCGAGGAGGCCCAGGGCGGAGGCGGCAGCCCCCGGAGCTGGCTGGCCTTCGTGGCGCTGCTGGCCGGCTTCGGGCTCGCCGGTTGGCGCATCCACAGGATCCGGCGCCGTCCGGCCTGAACCGCGGTGGTCCCGGCGGGGCGGCGGCCCGAAGGCTAATATCGTCACGTGACGGAAAAGGCGGGGGGACCGCGGTGCCGGTGGTGCAGGCGCCCCATGGGCGCGCGGGCCGGACCGGGCCGCCCGAGGCAGTTCTGTCGGGCGGCCTGCCGTCAGGCGGCGTACCGGGCCCGGCAGCTGGCGGCCGGCCACGGATTGGCCGACGACGAGGTCGTCGTGCGGGTGGAGGCGCTGACGAACCTGGCCGACGCGCAGTACGGGCTGGTGGCGGCCCTGGAGGACGTCGAGGTCGACCTGGCGGAGGCGGTGGGCCCCGAGGAGGTGCGAGCGGCGCTGGAGCACCTGGTGGAGGCCTGTGCGCCCCTGGCCACCCTCCGCCTCCTGCCCGAGACCGACCGCCGGTAATCCTCGTTATGTAAAGTCAGGTTCCCCACCCCCGGAACCCGCTCAGGAGAAGGCCTCCCCCGGGTTGCGCCATGCCGTCCAGACCACCAGTCCGGCGACGACGGCGCCCAGGGCCAGTGTGAACGGCACGGCGACCTGGTCCGCGTCGGTGGTGAGCGTGTCGAGGCGGCGCAGGTGATACGCGAGGTGCGGGACGCCGTAGGCCAACCACGCTCCCCCGGCCGCGAGGACCGCCGCCCGGCCGAGGGTGACGAAGGCCACGATGGCCACGACGGCAAGGGCGAGGTTCAGGGCCCCGACATCACGGACCAGGTGCTCGTTGTAGGGCCCGTCGACGCTCACCCACACCCGTCCGGCGCTCGGGAAGTCCTCGTAGAACGAACGCGGGGCGAGCGTGGCCCACAGCCCCACCTGCAGGCCGATCACGGCCAGGATGCCCAGGGCGACACGGACCACGCGACGAGGTGTCATCGGGAGCAGCATGTCACCGATGGGGCCGCCCGTCGCCCGGCGGCCCCCGCCGAGGTCTTGACACGGGTCAACCCGCCAGGAAGCTGAGGCGGACCCGGCGGTGGGGGTTGTCCGGGTTGGTGTCGACCAGGACGAGGGACTGCCAGGTCCCCAGCGCCAGGCAGCCGTCGAGCACGGGCAGGCTGAGCGAGGGGGCCAGCAGGGCGGGCAGCAGGTGGTCGGCGCCGTGGCCGAAGCTGCCGTGAGCGTGGCGGTAGCGGTCGTCCCGCGGTAGCAGGTGGCGCTCGAGCAGCTCCACCAGGTCGTCCTCGGAGCCGGCTCCGGTCTCGACGAGGGCCAGCCCGACGGTGGCGTGGGGGGCGAAGGCGTGGAGGAGGCCGTCGCCCCGACCGGCCACGAAGCGCTGGGCCTCGCCGGTCAGGTCGGTGACCGGTCGGGTGCCGGTCGTGATCTCGAGGACGGTCGACTCCATGGGCTCAGCTCCGGTCGAGCCCGCTGAGCCGGATCCAACGGGCGCGGTCGGGTCGGGCCAGGAGATCGTCCCACTCGGCGGCGAAGCCAGGGGCCGCCTCGCCGGACCCGCCGACTCCGCCCGCCACCAACGTTCGCAGGACTCGCACCCGCACCCCCTCGGCGCCGTCACTCGACGACGGGCCGGAGGCTAGGACCGCGCCAGGCGAGCCGACAAGCCGCCGCCACGGCCCGATTCCGGCACGGCCCAGGCTGTGGTCCGCCGATACGGTGGTCGACCGTATGTCCAGACGGATCGATGTCGAGCTGACCAGTGACCGCGGGGACGGCACGCTCACCTGGCGTGCCGCCGGGGCCAAGGCGCCCAAGGGCGTGCTCGACGCGAGCCTCCTGCCGAGCGGGGTGAAGGTCGGTGACACGGTGAAGGCCGATGCCGACTACGACATGGAGGGCGTCACCATCGTGGCCGTGCTCCCGCCCACGGCCAAGAAGCAGGCCGAGAACGTCATCGAGTTCATCGGCGCCCCACCCCCGCCGCCACGGGACTACTCCAAGGAGCCCGAGCGCAGGGAGCGCAAGCCGAGGCGGGGCGACCGCGATGGCCGTGGCGGCCCGGGCGGACGGCGGGGTCCCGGCCGTGGTGGCGCGGGCGGCCGTGGCGGCCCGGGCGGGCCCGGAGCCGACCGCCAGGCGCGCGATCGTCCGGAGCGTCCGCGCTTTGACCGTCCCGAGAAGCCCAAGCTGCCCCCGAAGCCCAAGGCCCCACGTCTGCGGGCCGGGCGCAAACACCGTGAGGCGCTCCTGGGCGAACTCCCCGAGGAGCAGCGTCCCGTCGCCGAACAGGTCCTCAAGGGCGGGATCCCCGCCGTGCGGGCCGCCATCGAGGAGCAGAACGCCGCGGCCAAGGAGGCGGGCCGTCCACCCGTGAAGCCCGAGCCCCTGCTGGCCATGGCCGAGGCGATCGTGCCCAAGGCCCGGGTGGCCGAGTGGCTCGATCGGGCCGAGGCCGCCATCGAGCAGATCGACACGGTGGATCTCCGCGACCTGCGATCGGTGGTGACCAAGGCCGAGAGCGCGGCCAAGGACGAGCCGTCCCGGGCTCTGGCCGAGCAGCTTCGTACCGGGCTCGCCGCCCGCCTCGAGAAGGAGCAGGCCGCCTGGCTGGCCGAGATCGCCGAGCTCCTCGCCGACGACCGGGTCGTACGCGCCCTCAACGTCAGCTCGCGCCCGCCCAAAGCCGGCATTCCCCTCCCCCGCGATCTCGCCGAGCGCCTCGCCGCGGCCGCCGCGGCGGCGTTGACCGACCAGATCGGGACCAAGCGCTGGAGCACGGTGCTGGAGGCGTTGGCCCTCTCCCCGGTGCATGCCCAGGTCGAGCCCGCCTCGATCCCGGCCACCCCGAACGAGGAGCTCGTGGCGGCGGTCACCAAGGTGTCGATGCAGGTCCCCCAGATCGCCGCCAAGTTCGGCATCGAGCCCAAGCCTCCGCCCCGCTCCCGCGGCGGCCGGTCCCGGTCGCGCTCGGGTGGCCCGAAGCCGCGCCCCAAACCGGCCGGCGCCCCCAAGGGCGTTCCCCGCATCCCGCCCCCGCCGCCCGTGGCCGAGACCCCGGTGGGCGCCACCGCCGCTCCGGTGGCCGAGCCTTCGGCCCCCGTGGCCCCCGGCCCCCGCGGCCCCTGCGGCCCCTGCGGCCCCTGCGGCCCCCGTGGCCCCTGCGGCCTCGGCCGAGGCTGCGCCGGTGCTCGAGGAGTCGGCCGCGCCGGTCGAGGCTGGTGCTGTCGAGGGAACCGATGGCTCCGAGGGGGCTGGGGTTCCCGAGGCGGCTCCTGTCGTCGTCACCGAGGTGGCCGAGGCCGAGCCCGTGGCCCCGCCCGAAGCGGCGGCGGAGGCGACCGATGGCACGGAGCGGTCTGGGGCTTCTGCGTCCACCGGTCCGGAGGCTGAGGTCCCCGACGCGGAGGCGTCATCCTCCTAGGCCAGTCGGCCGGATGGCCGTCCGCTCTCGGTGATCGCCCCGGGACTCAGCCCAACAGCCGCAGCACGTCGGCAGGGTCCCGAAGCACCCGGTCGCCGTCCCGGGCGACGGCCCGGGGGTTCCAGCCGGCGAGGGCGAAGGTGGCGCCGACATCGCGAGCGCAGTGTCGGTCGTGGTCGGTGTCGCCCACGTAGAGCACGTCGTCTCCCGTGACGCCCAGGTCGGCCAGCACCGGGACCAGCGACTTCGGTGCCCCGCGGGCGAAGGCCTGGGCGGTCGGGGTCCAGCCGAGGCGGGCCAGTTCGGAGGCTCCCGACTCGGGGAGCTTGTTCGAACAGACACCCCAACGGTCCAGCGTCGCCAACAGCTGGTCGATCCCCGGAAACGGGTCTGACATCGTCGGGTCGTAGCGGGCGACGTAGTCGTCGACAGAGACGCCGAGGGCCGCGCACTCATCAGCGAGGAGGCGGCCCAGGCTGATCCGCGATCGGTCGATGCCCAGCGCCAGGAACGGGGCGATGAGGGCCTCGTCGGAGTCGACCAGAGTCCCGTCGAAGTCGAAGACCGCCACCGAAGGGCGGCTCACCGGCGGTCGGGTGGGATCACGGAGAAGCGACGACTCAGGGGCACCGGGCGCCACCGTAGTCAGGCGGCCCAGGGGTCCTGAGTAGCCTGCGGCCATGGTCAACTACGAGAAGCGCGGGCCCATCGGACTCCTCACCATCGACCGGCCCGAAGCCCGCAATGCCGTCAACGGCGACGTGGCCCAGGGCATGGAGGCGGCGATCGACGAGCTCGAGGACGACGACGAGGTCTGGATCGGCGTCCTCACCGGTAACGGCCCGGTCTTCTGCGCCGGAGCCGACCTGAAGGCCATCTCCTCGGGCCAGGCCGCCGCCCTGAACACCGAGCGCGGCGGGTTCGGCGGCATCGTCGTGCGGGAGCGGACCAAGCCGATCATCGCCGCGGTCGACGGACCGGCCCTCGCCGGTGGCACCGAGATCGTCCTGGCCTGTGATCTCGTGGTGGCCTCGACCCAGGCCCGCTTCGGCATCCCCGAGGCCAAGCGCAGCCTCGTGGCGGCGGCCGGGGGGATGTTCCGCCTCCCTCGCAAGATCCCCTTCAACATCGCCATGGAGCTGGCCCTGACCGGTGACCCCATCAGTGCCGAGCGGGCCCACCACTTCGGCCTCGTCAACCGCCTCGTCGAGCCCGGCACGGTCATGGACGCGGCGATGGAGCTGGCCGGACAGATCTGTGTCAACGCCCCCCTCGCGGTGCGGGAGAGCCGCCGGCTGGTCCTCGAGAGCATCACGGTCACCGACGACCGCGACGGCGTCGGTCGATCCAGTGCCGCCCTGATGGGCCTCGCCGCCACCGAGGACTTCGCGGAGGGCCCGATGGCGTTCATCGAGAAGCGCGAACCCGTCTGGAAGGGCCGCTGATCTCCCGCGCCGGTCGAGTCCCGGCGCCGTCACCCCGTGGCGGCGCCGGGGGACGCTCAGGTGATCGTGGCGAGGATCCCGTGCTCGTGGAGGAACTCGGCCAGGCCGTCGACCAGGTCCAGGTCGGCGACCTCGCTGAGCGGGACCCAGCGGGCCTCGGCGGCGTCGTCGCCGGCAGTCGGCGAGGTGTCTTCCAGGACCGACACGCGGAAGTCCAGGATCACGTGGTGACGGTCGTCGTCGAAGCGCTCCACGAGGCCCACGAACTCACCGCAGACCCCCTCGACCGCCGTCTCCTCCCAGAGCTCGCGCACCACCGCTTCGGCCAGGAGCTCGCCGGTCTCGACCCGCCCACCGGGAACGGCCCACTGACCCGCCGCCGGTCCGTGGCCGCGGCGGATCATGAGGAGGCGATCGGCGTCCACGGCGATCGCTCCGACGCAGAGGTCGGGGCCGCTCACGGCTCGAGGCTCCGGTGCACCACGATCGCCCGGGCGACCAGGCCGAACCCCTCGAAGAAGTTCTTGGTCGCCCGGCTCCCGGGCAGGGCGAGGGCATCGACCCCCAGGCAACCCCGCTCCTCCGCCCAGGCCAGCACGGCATCCATGACGGCGGCGCCGACGCCGATGCCGCGGGCCTCCGGTTCGACGTAGAGGTCCCGCACCACCGCGAGCAGGCCCTCGTCGGCGACCGACTCGACGGTGGCGACCGCGTAGCCCACGATCGAGTCGTCGATGGTGCCGGCCAACACGAGGGTGTCGGGGTCCGCCAAGTCCGCGGTGAGGCTCTCCGCGACGGGCTCGCGCCGGGAGGCATGGCGGCGCCACACGATCCCGCCCTTCTGTTCGGCCAGTTCGGCGATGACCTCCCGGGCCAGGGCGGCCAGGCGCGGCAGGTCGTCGGATCGGGCCGGACGGACGCCTTCCACGACCCCGATCAGCTCAGTTGGGCGATCTTGTTCAGGATCGTGCGTCGACCCCGCGTGGACTCCTCGTACTCCCGCACCGCGTCGAGGTCGTTGGCATCGAGGGCCTCCAGCCGGGGCATCACCTGGAACGCCGACAGGTTGTCGTAGTCGGGGATGGCCAGGTCGCCGGGGTCGGGGCCGGGCTCGGTCGGCTCGGCCGGTACGGCCACGAGGTGGGCGGCGTTCCCGACCGGGTCGGCGTCGGGCTCCGGGGCCGGGCCCTCGGTGGGGAGATGGGCGCTGAGGAGGGCCAGGCCCTCGCCGAGGGCATCGTCGACCCGCTGGCGACCCCGCCGTAGGGCGTACTTGCCGATCGTCCGGGTGAACACGATCTGCCGCCGACCACGGGCGGCCATCTCGGGGAACAACCGACGAGCTTCCAGGGCCAGCCCCAGCGGGGCGTAGAGGACGAGGTCGGCGAGCTGGTCGAGGCCGCTCGGGCCGGCCTCCTCGGGGCCGGAACTCGCGGGGTCGGGGGCCTCGGCGCTCATGGGCCGGTCAGTGGCTGTCGGTCAGACACAGTCGAGGCAGAGCTTCTTCTTCGGGTCGGCCAGCTGCATGTTGGGCTTCACGAGGAAGCAGGAGGCACAGACGAACTCCCCGGCCTTGCGAGGCGCAACCCGGTTGCCCCCTTCGGTGGCGTCGTCCGGCGTGCTCTTGGTGACCCGACTGGGCTTCTCCTCTTCCTCTTCGTCCTCGTCGTCGTCGCCGGCGGCGATGCGGTCCCTGAGGATCGTGTCGAGGTCGGCCTCGACATCGTCGGGGTCGGGTTCGTCCTCGTCGTCCTCGCCGGCCCCGGTGGTCCGGGTCGGCCGGTCCGTCGCCGTGGCGTCCTCGTCTTCGTCGTCGTCCTCGCCGGCCGCCTCCGTGTCGTCGGCCAGCGCGCCCTCGCCGATGCTGTCGTCGTCGGCCAGGTCCTCGTCGAGCCCGTTGTCGGCCAGGTCCTCGTCGATGTCGGCCGAATCGTCGTCCTGGCCGTCGATCACGTCCACCGCGTCCTCTTTCTCAGGCATGCCTCTCCTCGTGGGAACGCCCACCGGGCGATCGCGGCCGGATCATAGAGGGGTGGTCGCGCGTTCGTGCGCCCGATCAGGGGCTCTGCCGGCGGGCCTCGGACCGGCGCTCGGCCTCGAGGCGTTCGAGGGCAGGCTCGGGGTCGTGGTCGACGTGGGCCATGAGGGCGGCGACGGCGTGGTGACCGGCCTCCTGGGCGATGCGCTCGTGCATCTGTTGGGCCACCCACCGGTAGGCCGGGTGGCCCTGGGGTGTGGTGCGGAGCTCGAGCATGTGCATGGCCGAGCGGGCGTTGAGCTGCATCACGAATCGGATGCGGTAGGCCAGCGCCACCGCATACGGGGCCTGATGGGGGAAGTCGGCGTCGAGCTCGTCGAAGAGCTCGGCCGAACGGGCCATGGCCTCGTCGAAGCGGTCGGCCTGACCGGCGGCATCGACGGATTCGGGCCGGGTGTAGCCGTGCCGAGGGGTGAGTCGCTGCCACTCGATGGTGAGCATGCGGTGGCGTTGGAGGTCCCGGAACGCGCCGTAGTCGGTGAGGACGTCGAACCGGTAGAAGGAGCGTTCCAGGGCCCGCCCCGGCTTGTGGCGGCGGTTGGCCCGCTCCCCGCAGTAGGCCCGGACGATCGCCAGTCGCTCGTCGGTGGTCATCGCCCGCACGCGGGCCTCGATCTCGGTCTCGGACCGGTCGGTGTAGGCGTAGAGCATGCTCGCCACCATCTTCACCTCGGCGTCCGGGTCGAAGTCGACCAGGGTCACCTCGGGCCGGTCGTCGCCCGGACCGGTCGTCGGGAAGACCTTGGCCGCCACCTCGTCCATGGCCATCCGGGTCTCGGCCAGGTAGTTGCTCCACGCGACGCCGCGGTCGGCGACGTCGACGCGACGGAGGAAGGAGGGGATGACCTTGCGCAGCTCGGTCAGCATCATCGCCGCATAGGAACGGGCTTCGGGCAGGGGGTGGGCCCGCATGCGCAGGAGGAGCTGCTCGTAGGCCTGGCCCGTGCCGTAGATGCCGACGTTGGAGAGCGAGGCGGCGGGCAGGATCCCCCTGAGGGCGTCGAAGGCCTTGGCCCGGATGGACTGGCGGTACACGAAGTCGGAGTCGGTGGAGTCCTTCGGGATGTGCTCCCGGAAGAAGTCGCCCAGCGTGGGCACCAGGTCGGCGTAGGTGTCGAACAGGCGGTCCATGTCGCCGACGTAGCGGGTGCCGAGGCCCGACTGCAGGACATCGGGGTCGCGGTAGTACCGGTACCGACCACCGATGCGGGCGTCGTAGGCGATGTAGCGGGTGGATTGCTCGAGGTACGCCATGAGCCGGCCCCACTCGAGGACCTTGGTGAGGATGTTGGAGGCCTGCTCGCAGGCCAGGTGCACTCCCCCCAACTGGGCCACCGAGTCGTCGCCGTAGTCATAGAAGACCGTCTGGTAGAGCTCTTCGGCCCGGGTCAGGCCCACCGTGGCGTCCACGGTCTGGTCGCCGGTGATGTCCAGGTCGACGACGAACTCGTCGAGGAAGAGGCGACGGAGGCTCTTGGGTGAGCGCGAGTAGCGGGCGAACAGCGCGCCCTTCACCACCTCCGGGAGGTTGACCAACGCGAAGACCGGACGGTCCAGGTTGGTGAAGTACCGGCGGAGGATGTCCTCCTCGTCGGAGGTGAACTCCTCGGCGACGTACACGCTCACGGCAGCGGCCTCATGTGGGAGGTCAGCGTAGGACCTCACCCGTCGCCGACGCGTGACCGCTCAGAGTGACCAGGTCGCGCTCAGGTACGTGAGGCGACGGCCTCGGTGAACGAGGCCTTGGCGGCGTCGACCCGGGTGGGGTCCAGCCAGAGGTCGGCCACGGTCATGGCCATGGCCCGGGCCCCGTCCAGCACGGCGCGGTCGCCCTCCTCGCCCCGGGCGTACGCGGTGAACTCCGGGGTGTGGATGGAGACGCCCCTCGGGGCGACGGCGAGCATCGGATGGATGGAGGGCACGACATAGCTGACGTTGCCCATGTCGGTGCTGCCCACGACGCCGGCCGCGGCCGAGGGGTCGGCCAACCGGCGACCGGTGCGTTCGGCGTTGGCGCTGAACAGATCCACCAGGACCGGGTTGTCGATCATGTCGGCGTAGGCGGGGTCCTGCCAGTCGTGGTCCATCGTGCACCCTGAGGCCGTCGCCCCGGCCTCCAGGCAGGCCAGGACCCGCTCCTTGAGCCCCTGGAGCAGCCGCAGGGTCGGTGAGCGGACGTACCACTCGGCCGCGGCGTGCTTGGGCACGATGTTGGGCTTGTCGCCGGCATCGGTGAAGATCCCGTGGATCCGCTCGGAGGGGCGGATGTGCTGGCGGAGGGCGGCCACGTTCATGTAGCCCAGGACGGCGGCGTCGAGGGCGTTGCGACCCTTGTGGGGGAAGGCGGCGGCGTGAGCCGCCTGACCGTGGTACCGCACGTGGAGCTGCTGGATGGCGATGACGTTCATCGCCGTGAGGTCGCCGTCGGCGGGGTGGATCATCATCGCCGCGTCGAGGTCGTCGAGGAGGCCCCGCTCGGCCATGAACACCTTGCCGCCGCCGCCCTCCTCGGCCGGGGAGCCGAGGACGACGACCCGACCGCCGAGCTCCGCGGCCACGGTGGCGGCCGCCAGCCCGGCGCCGAGGCCGGCGGACCCGATGACGTTGTGGCCGCAGGCGTGGCCGATCTCGGGGAGGGCGTCGTATTCGCAGAAGATGCCGATCGTGGGCCCGTCGTCGTCGCCGGAGGACGCGACGAACGCCGTGTCCATTCCCGCGGCGCCCCGTTCCACGTCGAAGCCCTCGTCCTCGAGGACGCCGGCGAGGAGATCGTGGGCGTGGTGCTCCTCGTAGCCCAGCTCGGGGTGTTCGTGGATGCTGTGGGAGATGTCGAGCAGGACCTCGGCCCGCTGCTCGACTTCTTGGGCCAGCCGGTCCTTGACCGCGTCCGCGTCCATGGCCTCTGTCTAGACGACGACGCGCAGCGCGTCAGGCTCGATCCGGATCGACAGTGCCCGGGCCGGGCCGAGGCGCTCGCCGTCCAGCCAGACGCGGTGGCCCTCGGGCACGTCGCGCTGGACGGCGTCGGCCGATCGGATGCGGATGCCGGGGTGGGGCACGTGGGTCCCCAGAGGCAGGCGCCGGCGGGCCTTCAGGCGGTCGCCGGCCGACATCGTGACCTCGACCACCTCCAGCTTCCCGTCACCGGGGTGGGCCCGCGGGGCGACGTCCCAGGCGCCGAGCCACTCGGCGTTGAAGACCCCGAACAGCGGTCCTCGCAGCCAACTCCGGCGGAGGACCAGATGGGCCACGAACCACTGCAGGCGGCCGTCGACGAGGACCGAGCCGAGATCGACCGTGAGCCGGGTGGCGGCCTCGGACCGCAGGTGGGCCTCGTCGCCCCGCCCCCCCACCGTCCGGCACAGGTCGCCTCCGAGCAGGCCCAGCGGCGGGATCTCCTCGTTGGCCCGTCGCGCCGCGGTGACCACGGCCCGGGCCTCGGCGTCGCTGCGCACCACCACCCCGTCGGCGGGCAACGGACCGAGGCTCCCCCAGTCCTCACCCCGGCCGATCATCTGTTCTGGCGTCGATCGGTCACGCCAGGCGTGACCGATCGACGCAATTTCGGGTGGGGGGCGGTCATGGCTGGGACACGCCCGAGGAGGCGGCCACCACTCCCCGGTCGACGCGGCGGATGGCCGTGCGGGCGGTGTCCCGAGTGGTGGGATCGGGGGCCACCTCGGCGACCTGGCGCAGCAGGTCGAGGAGCTGGCGGATCTGGCGCACGAAGTCGCCGCCGGACAGCTCGTCGTCACCGAGGACCTCATCGAGGTGGTCCCCCCCGGCCCACTCGTGGGCCAGGGGGATGAACCCGGGATCGGGTTCCCGGGTCAGCCGCAAGGCGAGCGCGGTCTCCTCGGCGACCAGGGCCGCGGCCAGATCGGCCAGGCGCTCCCACCGTTGACGGAGGCCCACGTTGGGGAAGGTCGGGGCGGGCGCGGGTTCGGGGCTCCGGTGCTCATAGGTGAAGCACGACAGGAGGGCGACCAGGTCCGGTCCGTCCAGGCCGTCGAAGAGACCGTCGGCCAGCGCCTCGGCGACCAGCAGGTCGGACTCGTGGTAGATGCGGGCCAGGCGGAGGCCGGACTCGGTCAGGGCCCAGCCGTCGAGGATGTTGCGGCCCGACAGGACCTGGAGCACTCGGTCGAACTGCCGGGCCAGTGAGCCGCTGTCGGCTCCGAGCCGCTTCTCGTGAGCCGCGAGCTCCTGGCGCAGGCGCCGGGCCCGCCGGGCCGCCCGCAGGTGCTGGCGCCCCTCCGGACACCCCGCGACGGGGTGCGCGTCGGGGTCGACCTCCTCCTGGATCGAGGGACCGGGGCGGTGGGTCCTGGCCCGCTCGAGCCGGCGGGCCACATCGTTGCGGAACGCCTGGTTGTTGGGCCGGTACGGCTCGGGCAGTTCGAGGCTCCCCAGCGGCACCGGCGGCGCGGTCAGGGTCTGGGAGCCGAAGGTCAGGACCCGGCCGGAGCGGCTGACGGCCCGGACCCGCACCTGGCCCTGGGCCCGGTGGGCCACCGACAGGACCGCGACCCGCTCGTGGCCGTCCTTCATCGGCGCGTCCACGATGTCGCCGGGGCTGAGCTCGCCCAGCCGCTCCTCGATGAGCCGCCGGGGTGGGCGCTCGCGACGGACCTGCCCGGCGTCGACCAACCTGAGGTACTCGGCGACGTCCCCTCGTCCACAGTGGGCCGCAGCCTGGGCCTCCGCCAGTTCGTGGCGGCGGTCGTCGATCCCCCGCTCGGCGTGGACCAGGGCGCGGTCGGTCTGGAACTGGGCGAAGGAGAGCGCCAGGAGCCGGTGCGCGGTGTCCGGGTCGTGACGGCGCACGAGGTTGGCCGCCATGTTGTAGGTGGGGCGGAAGGCGGAACGCAGCTCGAAGCGACGGCTGGCGGCGAGGGTGGCGACGTCGGCGAAGGCCACGAACGGGGACCACAGCACGATGGCCGTGCCGTGGTCGTCGATGCCCCGCCGGCCGGCCCGTCCGGTGAGCTGGGTGTACTGCGAAGGGGTCAGACGTTCGTGGCGCTCGCCGGTGAACTTGCTGAGGCTCGAGATGACCACCGACCGGGCGGGCATGTTGATCCCCAGGGCCAGGGTCTCGGTGGCGAACACCACCTTGACGAGCCCCTCGACGAAGCAGGCCTCGACCGCCTCCTTGAACGGCGGGACCATGCCGGCGTGATGGGCGGCGAGTCCGGCCTGGAGGCCGTCGCGCCAGACCGCGAACTGGAGGGCGGTCAGGTCCCGGTCCGAGAGCTCCGAGACGTGGTCGTCGATGATCTCGTCGATGCGGGCCCGCTCGTCGGCGGTGGTGAGGGCCGGGCCGGCGCGGGCCACCTGGCGGGCGGCGTCGTCACAGCCCGCCCGGCTGAAGACGAAGAAGATGGCGGGCAGGAGGTCCTCGCCGTCGAGGCGGTCGACGAGGTCGGCCCGGTCCGGGGTGAACCACCGATGGCGCCTCCGGCCGCCCGCGCCGCCGCGGCCCCGGACCCGCTGGGAGTCGAACTCCGGGCCTTCGGGGTTCGGCCGGTCCGCGACGAGGGTGGGGATGATCCTCAGCCGGTCCTCGACGCCGTCGGCCACGGCATAGAGGTGTTCGAGCTCGACGGGGCGGTGGTGCTCGATGACGGTGGCGGTGGGGCCCCGGACCTCGGTCAGCCAGGCGGCCAACTCGTCGGCGTTGGAGACGGTGGCCGACAGGCACACCAGGCGCACGTGGGCGGGGACGTGGATGATGACCTCCTCCCAGACGGGTCCCCGGTAGGCGTCCTGGAGGTAGTGGACCTCGTCGAGCACGACGAAGCGCAGGTCATCGAGGTCCCGTCCCGCGTAGATCATGTTGCGGAGGACCTCGGTGGTCATCACCACGACCCGGGCGTCGCCGTTGATGCTGTTGTCGCCGGTCAGGAGCCCGACCCGGTCCGGGCCGTGGCGGCGAACGAGGTCGCCGTACTTCTGGTTGGACAGGGCCTTCACCGGCGTGGTGTAGAAGACCCGCCCGTCGTCCTCGACCAGCACGCGGTCCACGGCGTGTTCGGCCACGACGGTCTTGCCCGCGCCGGTCGGGGCGGCGACCAAGACCGACTCACCGCGGTCGATGGCGGCGATCGCCTGTTGCTGGAACGGGTCGAGGGTGAACGCCGCGGTCACGACTCGGCGGCGACCCGGCGGCGGGTGATCATCCAGCCGATGAGGATGGACAGCTCATAGAACAGGTACATGGGCACCGAGAGGGCGGCCAGGCTGATCGGGTCGCCACTCGGGGTGATGACCGCGACGAGGACCACGATGCCGATCAGGGCGTAGCGCCGCCACGCCATGAGCCGCTTGTAGGTCAGGACGCCGGCCAACTGGAGGAAGACCAGGACGATCGGGAACTCGAAGCCGAAGCCGAACGCCAGCATCATGTAGACGATCAGCTGGATGTACTTGTCCGGGGTGTAGAAGGCCTCGATCCCCTCGCCGCCGATCGAGATGAGGAAGGCCAGTGCCCGCGGCAGGGTCCAGTAGGCGAGCCCGGCGCCCATGGTGAACAGGACCATCCCGGACGCCACGAAGGGGATGGCGTAGCGCCGTTCCCTGGGGTAGAGGCCCGGGGTGATGAACTGCCACAGCTGCCACAGGATCACCGGCGTCGCCAAGGCGATGCCCCCGTAGCCGGCCACCTTGAAGCGGGTGGCCAGCCCCTGGAGGGGGTCGGTCAGGATCAGGATGGCATCGGGGTCGGCCTCGTCGAGGGGGGCCTTCAGGAAGTCGAGGATCGGGTCGTAGAAGATCCACACCACCACCGCCCCGACGGCGACGGCGAGTGCCATCTTGATGAGCCGGTTGCGCAGCTCGTTGAGGTGCTCGACCAGCGACATGTGGCCGCCGTCGAGGCGCTCGTCGGCGTCGTCGTTCGTGGTCATGGTGGCCCCGGGGTCAGTTCGACTCGGGGGACGGGCCGTCCGGCCGGGCCTCCTGGCTCGGTGGGGCCGGCTCGGGCGTCTCGCCGGTCTTCCCGGTCGCCCCCGCCGGCTCCGCCGGGTCCGCCGGGTCCGGGGACAGCTCGTGGGGCCCACCGGGTGACTGCGGCTTGACCTCGGTCTCCTCCGCCTCGAAGGCGCTGGTGAGCTCCTGCTGGAAGCCCGAGGAGATCTTGCGGATCTCGTTCATGACGTTGCCGACCTGGCGGGCGGCCTTGGGGAGCTGGGCCGGGCCGAGCACGATCAACGCCACCAGCAGGATGACGAGCACCTCGGGCCCGCCCACGTTGAACATCGCGTCGATCCTACCGGTCGATCTGGGGTCGGCCGGTGGCGCCTCCGGCCGGGTCCGGGTCCGCGACCCGCCGGGCCTGGTCGGCCGCGACCCCCAGCGCGCGGACCTCTGAGGCCAGCCCGACGCGTTCTTCACCCAAGGCGATCGCGGCCCGCCACAGGGCGAGGGCGACGCCCAGGATCAGCAGGGGGAACAGCAGCCACAGCCAGACCATCGAAGGTCAGTCTGGCCGACGGGGGCTCTCAGGCGTCGTTGTCCTGGGCGAGATCCTGGAACCAGGTGTCGTCGCGGTGCAGCAGGTCGTGGAAGTCGAGGAGGTCGTCGTGGGTGATCGGGTCCTCGAAATGGGGTCGCTCGTCGATCTCGGCGGGGGCGTCGCCCGGGGCCATGGTCACCCCGCTGGCCAGGAGGAGGTCGATCGTGCGGGTCTCGGCGGCCTTGACCACCGTGACGGCGCAACCGGGACACGAGAAGGCGTAGGTCCCCGAGCCGTCGGGTGCGCTCACCCGTACCTGGACGTCCCGGGTCGTGAACTCCACGTCCCCACAGTCCGGGCAACTCGCCCTGATCGTCGCCATGTACTCGTCCCCAGTCCGTTTCGGCACTTCCTCCAGCAGGTCAGCCATCGGCAGGGGTGTGAGCGGCCTTGAGGCGGTGGGGCGAGAATGGGTCATATGGCCCGCCATCCCCGGATCCTCGACGTGCCCATCGGCTTCGCCCATCGCGGCGCCCGGGCCCTGGCCCGCGACAACACGCTGGAGTCGTTCCGCCTCGCGGTCGAGATGGGGGCGACCGGCCTCGAGTCCGACGTCTGGATCAGCGATGACGGCCATGCCGTCCTCGACCACGACGGGATCGTCGGTGGATGGCTGCGGCGGAGGCCCGTGGGCACGGTCCTCCGCCATCGTCTCCCCGATCACGTGCCGACCCTCGAGGAGCTGTACGAGGCGTGCGGGACCGGCCTCCCGCTGAGCCTCGACGTCAAGGACCCGGCGGCGCTGGACGCGGTTCTGGAGGTCGCGGACGGCGCTGGGGCTCGAGGCCGACTCTGGCTCTGTCACCCCGATGTCGAGCTCCTGGCGTCGTGGCGGGAGCGGGCCGAAGGCGTGCGTCTCGTCGCCTCGACCAAGATGCGGGCCTTCGAGGATGGCCCGGAACGGGCGGCCGCGGAGATGTCCCGGCTGGGGATCGACGCCGTCAACCTGCATCAGCGCGAGTGGACCGGGGGCCTGACCACCCTCTTCCACCGGTTCGGCCTGGTCTGCCTCGGGTGGGACGCCCAACTCCCCCGCCACCTGGCCGAACTGCTCGCCATGGGCGTGGACGGCGTCTTCAGCGACCACGTCGACCGCATGATGGAAGCCATCAAGGTCGAGACGGGGACCTCCTAGGTGATTCGCCGCCTGGGTCGCGTGGTTCGAGGCTGCACTGCGGCGCGGAGCCGCGGTCGTGGCGTTCCCCGACGGCGACGCCGGTCAGATGTCAGAGGAAGCCGAGGCTGGTGAGGGGCCAGACCCGTACGAAGGCGCGACCGACGAGCTGGTCCTCGGCGACGGGGCCGAAGGAGCGGCTGTCCCGGGAATCACTCCGGTTGTCGCCCATCACCCAGAGGCACCCCTCGGGAATGGTGACGGCTTCGAAGTCGTCGGTGGTCACGCCTTCGTCCAGATAGGGCTCCACCAGGATCCGGTCGTTGACCAGGAGTTGGCCGTCCCGACCCTCGACGGTGTCTCCGGGGAGGCCGATCACCCGCTTGATCAGGTCCTTGATGCCGCCCTCGGCGGCGGTGGCGACCGCCTGGTTGACGGGAAGGCCGCAGTCGCCTTCACCCTCATGAGCCTCGAACACGACCAGGTCACCCCGGTTGACGTCGTGCAGGCGGTAGCTCAGCTTGTTGACGAGGACCCGATCGCCGATCTCCAGGGTGGTCTCCATGGAGCCCGACGGGATGTAGAAGGCCTGGATCAGGAACGTCTTGATCACCAGCGCGACGATCAACGCCCCGCCGATGACCGCGATCCACTCGATCACGGAGCGGGCCGTCGAGCGCTCGGGTTCTGCGGGCTCTTCGGCCGACGCGGCGGGCGCGTCCGGCTCCTGGGCCGTGTCGGGGGAGGTCACCGCGGGCGAGGCTACCGGTGGTAACGAGCGAGAACGCGGCGGGCGGCACCAGGCCCCGGATCCGCAGGGAGTCCACCCTCGAGGGCCTCGACGGCGGCGAGCGGGCCCAGCCGGACCAGCAACTGTTCGAGCCAACGGACGCTGGCCACCGGGAGCACCACCCGCAGTGAGCCGTCGTCGGTCTCCTGCACGCCTTCGTTGGGGTAGTAGTCCACGACCCAGGCCGCCTCGGGGTCGAGTCGCAGGGTCGCCGTCGCCCCCTCACTGGTCGGGGTGAAGACGGCGGGCTCACCGGGGTCCGGGACCGTGGAGGTCGCGGTGTCGAGCACCTCGACGCCGACGACGCGGTCCAACCGGAAGACCCGGGTCCCCTCGGCCCGGTGGCAGTGCGCTCCCAGGTACCAGCTGCCGCCCTCCGCCCAGAGGCGGTGCGGATCCACCTCCCGTTCACTGCGTTCGTCCCGTCCGAAGGAGTAGTAGTCGAGACGTACCCGCCGTCCGGAGCGGATGGCGGCCCGGAGATGTTCGAGGATCTCCGAGCCGGCTGCTCCGAGGTGGACGGCCACCGCGGCATCAGGGTCGAGCTGCAGGGCCCGGGCCAGCTTGGCCAGGCCTCGGGCCAGCGGTCCCTCCGGGTCGGCGCCGGGCTCGGCCAAGAGGCTCTGTCCGGCGGTGACCAGGGCCAGGGCCTGATCGGGGGTGAGGCGCAGGGGGCGCTGGAAGTAGCTACCCAGGAGGATGGACACCCGGTCCTCGTCGAACTGGAGCTCGATGAGCTGGTCCGGGGTGTACGGGGGGATGCCGACCATCCAGACGACGTCCAGGTCGGCCAGGAGCTGGTCCCGGGTGAACCCGAAGCGGTCACAGATCTCCCCGATGGTCGTGCCCGGGTGGTCGGCCAGCCACGGGAGCAGGGAGAGCAGGCGCCGGAGGCGGTCGCCCGCGGAGGGTCGACTCACGCGATCTGCTCCAACCAGGAGACCAGGTCCTCGCGCAGCTCCGGCGGGTCCAGGACCTCCGCGTGCTCGAGGAAGGTCAGGACGAAGGAGCGGAAGGCGACGGCGTTGCTCACCGGGAGGGCCAGCACGACCGAGCCGTCGTCGCGACGCTCGGCCACCGTGGACTGGCCGGCGAGGTGGACGGCGTGGAGCGCCTGGTCCGCATCGACGAGGACCCGCGCCTCGACGGGCTCCTCGTCGCCCAGCTCCCACGGCTGGCGTTCGGCCCCGGACCGGATCTGGTCGGGGCGGGTGAACGCCTCGGCCTCTCCGTCGGGCGTGATGTCGCCCTCGATGCGGTCCAGCCGGTAGCTGCGGGTGTCGTCCCGCTCGTGGTCCAACCCGGTGAGGTACCACCGACCTCGCCGGAAATCGAGGCGATAGGGATCCACCAGCCGCTCGACGCCGCCGTGGGTGACCCGTACCCGGCGGCGCTCGGCGACCGCGCTGAACAGCGTCGGCAGCCGGGCGTCGGCGGGTAGCGAGGCCACCGGCTCACCACCGCCCGGAAGGGTGCCGACACCGTCGACGTCGATGACCCCGCCGAGCTTCCAGAGCGCTTCGTCGTCGGTGGGACCACCGATCTGGACGGTGCGGACGGCCAGGTGGAGCGCCGCCAACTCGTCGGGGTCGAGCCCGGGGTCGGCGAGGTAGTACTCGTCCCGCGGGATGCGGTAGCCGTCCAGCGGGGGGTCCACGCCGGGGATCGGCTCGACCACGAGGGGCACCCCCATCTCCCGCAGGTCGGCCTTGTCCCGTTCCAGGGCCCGGTGGTAGCTCTCGCCCTTGGCCGGATAGCCCTTGACCTGCTCGTGGAGCTCGTCCGCGCTCAGCGGCCGCATGGTGTCGAGCAGCACCGCGACGAGGTTCATCAGCCGCTCGAGCTTGTCCACCTTCTCGGTCGCCATGGCCCGCCCGAGCCTACGGGTCCCCGGATCAGAACTCCTGGAGGATGTCGGTGAAGTCGACCGTGTCGGCCGCGTCGGGAATCGCGATCTCGACGGGCTCGCCGTAGTCGAACAAGTCGAGCGTCATGGCCATCTCCTGGCCCTGGATGACCGTGTCCATCACCTGCCGGCGGACCAGCCCGTCGTCGCCGATCCACACCTCGACGGCGATCGGATCGTCGCCGTACGCCGCCACGAACCGGTCGAACTGCTCGCGGTCGATGAGCCCGTCGTCCGCGCCGCTCTCCTCGAGGGCCTCCTGGGCCTGGTCGAAGGCCGCCCCCATGTCCAGGGTCGCCGCGTAACCGGTGGTGGAGACGCCGTCGATCTCCTCGGAGCCGAGCTCCTCGATGCCGTCCTCGCTCACCGCTTCGAGGCCGGACAGGGCATCGGTCGGGTTGTTCTGCCCGGCCTGGGAGAGCTGCTGGAGGTCGATGCCGCTCGTCTCGGCCAGTGCTTCGAGGTCGAAGCGGATCCACTCGGCGTCGATCGGGGCCGCGGGGCCGAAGGCTGCGGTGCTCATGAAGTAGGTCGTGCCGTCGAAGACCGTCTCGATCTCGCCGTTGACGGGGGGTGGGAGCTGCATGGTCATCATGCCGGTCTGCTCGGCGAGGTCGAACGCGCCGTCGGCCTCGATCTCCTGGCCGGCCACCTCCATCGCCATGGCCATCCGCATGGTGCCGGCCTCCTCCAGGGCGGCCGGCGCGCTGCGGATCAGCTCTGAAGCGCTGGCCTCGTCCTCCCCGCAGCCGGTCAGGCCGGCTGCCGCCAGGGCGAGGACGGGCAGGAGCAGGAGCGAGCGACCCATGGGCCAAGGGTATCGACCGGTTCAGGGCGGACCTGAGCGACAATCCGGCTACCTCGCGCTCAGCCGACGAGGGAGGCGCCCAGGACGCCGGCCTGACCGGCGGCGACGAAGTAGGCGGGATCCTGGTCGGGGGTGCGTCCCATGGTGGTGACGTGGAGCTCCTCGGCGGCCAGGAGCGCGGGCGTGTCGGGAGCATCGACCTCGATCACCTCGTGACCTTCCAGCGGGCCGAGTCCGGGGTTGGCGGCCACCCGGACAGGTGAGCGGACCAGGTCCAGGACCGTGCGGGTGTGGTGGCTGACGCCCTGGTGGCGGTCCCGGGGATCGCCGGAGGAGACGCGGAGACAGGCCACCGGCCGCCCACCCAGCGCGGCGACGGTGTCCAGGGCCCCCACCGCCTCGAGCGAGGTGGTGCCCAGGGTCGTGCCGGTGCCCACCACGCCGGGGCCCATGCCCAGCACGATCAGCTCGGCGCCGAGCACATGGCGGGCCATGGTGAGGGCCGAGGCCACGTTGACCGCCTCCAGGTCGCCACCGAAGGCGTGGCCGGCGGTCACGGTGCCCACGAGGAGGTCCCGCTCGATCATGGTGGCGGTGAGGTCCGAGAAGGCGATGGGCAGGGCGGCGCCGTCGGTCATCACGTAGGCGATGCGGGTGCCGGGGCGGGCGTCGAGCGCGGCCACGACCACAGCCGGGACCTGGCTGTGCACCGTGCACACCACCACTGGGGTGCCGTCGAGTCGGGCGGGGACCTCCGGGTGGTCCTCTTCTCCCGCGCCCGTGTCGGCCTGGAGACTCGTGTAGCGGAGCTTCATGATGTGGCCGGGACCGCGGTCGGCCCAGGACTCCCGGGCCAGGTTCCAGTGCACGACGTGCCAGCCGCCCGTGCCGAGCCCGAGCTCGACGGCAGTGGTGTTGCACACCACCCGGTCCCCCACCGCCACGGGGCCGATCAGCTGGGTGAGGACGTAGGCCCGGGCCGGCTCGTCGTCGCCGAGGTCGAGGCCGACGCGCTGGAACCCGACGCGTTCACTCAGGATCTCGGTGACCGCGCCGGTGCGGAAGGAGGGCACCGGCGCCTACAACGAGGCGATCAGCTTCTCGACCCGCTCGTCGCGGGCCTTGAAGGGGTCCTTGCACAGGACGGTGCGCTGGGCCTGGTCGTTCAGCTTCAGGTGGACCCAGTCCACCGTGTAGTCCCGTTTCTTCTCCTTGGCCTTCTTGATGAACTCACCCCGCAGGGCGGCCCGGGTGGTCGCCGGCGGGTGCTCCACGGCGTGGTTGATGTCGGCGTCGGTGGCGACCCGGTCCACCATCCCCTTCTGCTGCATCTTGTAGAAGAGGCCGCGGTTGCGGTTGACGTCGTGGTACTGCAGGTCCAGCAGGGCGACCCGCGGGTGGGCCAGCGGGAGGTCATGGCGCTCGCGGTAGGCCTCGATCAGGTTGTGCTTGATGACCCAGTCGCATTCGCGGTCCAGGGAGAACGGGTCCTTCTCGAGCCCGGTCAGGGTGTGTTCCCACATCTCCAGGGCCTGTTGCTCCAGGGGGGTGAGGCCGCGGGTGTCCGCGAAGCGCAGCGCCCGGTTCAGGTACTCGGACTGGATCTCCAGGGCGGAGGCCTCCCGGCCGTTGGCCAGCCGCACCCGCCGGGTGCAGGTGAGGTCGTGGCTGATCTCCCGGATGGCCCGGATGGGGTTCTCCAGGGTCATGTCCCGGATCACCACCGACGGCTCCTCGAGCATGCGCAGGATGATGCTGGCCGCCCCGACCTTGAGGAACGTGGCGTACTCGCTCATGTTCGAATCACCCACGATGACGTGGAGGCGCCGGTAGCGCTCGGCATCGGCATGGGGCTCGTCGCGGGTGTTGATGATGGGCCGGGAGCGGGTCGTGGCGCTGGAGACGCCCTCCCAGATGTGCTCGGCCCGCTGGCTGATGCAGAACATCGCTCCCCGGGCCGTCTGCAGGACCTTGCCCGCCCCGGCGTAGATCTGGCGGCTGACCAGGAACGGGATGAGGACGTCCACGTAGTGGCTGAAGTCGTCCCGCCGGCTGGTCAGGTAGTTCTCGTGGCAGCCGTAGGAGTTGCCGGCCGAGTCGGTGTTGTTCTTGAAGAGGTAGATGACCCCCCGGATGCCCTCCTCCCGGAGCCGCTGCTCGGCCGACGCCAGGAGCTGTTCGAGGATCCGCTCGCCGGCCTTGTCGTGCACGACGAGGTCGTAGATGGAGTCGCACTCCGGGGTGGCGTACTCGGGGTGGCTGCCGACGTCGAGGTAGAGGCGGGCGCCGTTGGCGAGGAACACGTTCGAGCTGCGGCCCCAGGACACGACGCGGCGGAAGAGGTAGCGGGCCACCTCGTCGGGGCTGAGCCGACGCTGGCCCCGCAGCGTGCAGGTGACCCCGTACTCGTTCTCGAGCCCGAAGATCCGCCGGTCCATCCGCGCACGCTACCGGTAGTGCACCCCCGGGGTGGTCCACCCCCGACCGGTACGGTGACCGGGTGGACGATCTCCACATGGCCCACCTGGCCAGCGTCGACACGCCGTTCGAGGCCAGGGTGCTCGCGGCCCGGCTCGGCGTGGAGGGGATCCTCTGGGAGCTCCGGGGCGCGAGTGATGTCTATCCCGTGGGTCAGACCCACATCTGGGTCGACGAGTCGAGCCTGGGCATCGCCCGGGAACTGCTCCTCTCCGACGCCGTGGAGGAGGTCTTCGACGAAGGCCCGGAGGGCGACCCCGTCGGCTCCGAAGGGCTCGACTAGGGCTGGGCGGCGGGCTCCGGAGGGCTCGACTAGGGCTGGGCGGCGGGCTCCGAAGGGCTCGACTAGGGCTGGGCGGCGGGCTCCGAAGGGCTCGACTAGGGGCTGGGCGGCGGGCTCCGAAGGGCTCGACTAGGGCTGGGCGGCGGGCTCCGAAGGGCTCGACTAGGGGCTGGGCGGCGGGCTCCGAAGGGCTCGACTAGGGCTGGGCGGCGGGCTCCGGAGGGCTCGACTAGGGGCTGGGCGGCGGGCTCCGAAGGGCTCGACTAGGGCTGGGCGGCGGGCTCCGAAGGGCTCGACTAGGGCTGGGCGGCGGGCTCGTCGTCGTCGGGCGGCGGGGGCTCGAGGTCGACACCGCCGCCGTTGCCGGTCGTGGCGGCCACGAGGTCACCGAGTCGGGTGCGGAGCTCGGCGGGCTCGATGCGCCGGAACGTCCGGCGCTGGCCGGTCGTGCGGTCCAGCACCGCGACCTCGAGGTCGTCGGCCGACAGGCGTCGCTCCGGCCCGGTCAGCGCCTCGATGGCCCCGGTCAGGGCCGCATCGAGGTCCTGGCCCTCGGTCCAGGTCTCCCGGAGTCGGGTGACGATGGGCTCCGCGTCTCCACCCAGGGCCGTGCACTGGTTCTCGTCGCGGACCGTGCCGTCGTAGAGGACGTGGAACATCTGGTCGTCCTCGGTCTCCGGGCCGATCTCGGCCACCAGGATCTCGACCTCCATCGGCTTCATCTCGTGGGTGAAGATCTGGCCGAGGATCTGGGCGTACTGGTTGGCCAGGCCCCTGGCGTTCACGTCCTCGCGGCTGTAGCTGAAGCCCTTGAGGTCGGCGTGCCTGACCCCGGCGATGCGCAGCTGGTCGAACTCGTTGTACTTGCCGACCCCGGCGAAGGCGATGCGATCGTAGATCTCGCTGATCTTGCGCAGGGTGTTGGACTGGTTCTCGGCCACGATGGCGACGCCGTCGGCGTAGGCCACGGCCACCAGGCTCCGGCCCCGGGCGATGCCCTTGCGGGCGTAGTCGGCCAGGTCCTTCATCCGCTGCTCGGGGGCGACGTAGAAGGGCATGCTCATCGGGGCCGCTCCTGTCGACTCCGTCGACCGGCCGTCAGTCCCGCGCCGGCGCTCATGAGGCCATGCCGCCGTCCATCGACTCGAGCAGGAGGCGGAAGCGCTCGGCGATCTCGTCGCGTTCGACGGCGGTGAAGCCCTCGGCGGTGATGGACGCCATGGTCGGGTAGATGCCGCGGACCAGGTCGGGCCCGCCGGTGGCGGCGTCCTCGTCGGCGGCCTGGAAGAGCGCTTTGAGGGCGAGGTCCACGCCTGCCTCGCGGGTCAGGTCCGGTTCCCAGCCCAGCTTCACGACCGTGCCGGCGTGCAGCGAGCCCGAGCCGGTGCTGGCGTGGTCGTTCTCCTCGTAGCGGCCACCCGTCACGTCGAACTCGAACAGCCGGCCCGTCTCCCGACCCAGGTCGTAGCCGGCGAACAGGGGTACCACGGCGAGGCCCTGCAGGGCGGCGGGGAGGTTGCCCCGCACCATCATCGACAGCTGGTTGGCCTTGCCTTCCAGGGAGAGCTGCTCGCCCTCGACCTTCTCGTAGTGCTCGAGCTGGAGCTGGAACAGCTTGACCATCTCGACCGCGGGGCCCGCGGCGCCGGCGATGGCCACTCCGGAGTGGCGGTCGGCGGGGAAGACCTTGTCCATGTGGCGGTGGCTGATCAGGTTGCCGGCGGTGGCCCGTCGGTCCCCGGCCATGATCACCCCGTCGGCGTAGCGCAGGGCCACGACCGTGGTCCCGTGGGTCAGCGTGGTGGTGTCCCCGTGACGGCCCAGAGCAGGGGGCTCCAGTCCCGCCCGGCGCACCAGCGTCGAGAAGTCAGGCCCTGGATCGTCCTCGGCCCGGAAGAACGGCATCGTCACCGCCCGGAGGCTACCGGCGCCACGTCCCCCACCACATTGGAGGCAATAGGGGGCGGAATCCGCCCCCTATTGCCTCCGACGATCAGTGGGGACAGCAGAGATGGCTCGATCGGCGACAATGTTCCCCACCGGTCCCAAGGGGGAGGCGCTGTGCGCAAGTTGGTCGTCACCGAGTTCATCTCGCTGGACGGGGTCATCGAGGCCCCGGGCGGCGAGGACGACTATCCCCACGGGGCCTGGACGATGCCGTTCTGGGCTGACGAGATCGGCGAGTTCAAGGACGAGGAGCTCCAGGCATCGGACATCTCGCTGCTCGGGCGGCGGACCTACGAGTCCTTCGCCGGGGCCTGGCCCGGCCGCGCCGGCGACCCCTTCGCCGACAAGCTCAACTCGATGCGGAAGGTCGTGGCGTCGACCACCCTGACCGAACCCGCGTGGCACAACACCGAGGTCATCGAGGGCGATCTGGTCGAGGCCGTCGAGGCCCTCAAGGCCGAGGAGGGGGGCGACATCCTCCTGGCCGGCAGCGGCTCGGTGGCCCGGGCCCTCCTGGCCGCGGACGCCGTCGACGAGGTCCGTCTCGTGCAGTACCCCGTCGTGCTGGGCGTCGGCCGGCGCCTCTTCGACGAGGCCGGCGCCCATCGCTTCGACCTGGTCGGTGCCGCGCCGACTGCATCGGGCGCGGTCCTCCTGACCTACCGGCGCTCAGCCGAGCCGCTCGGCCGGCCCCGCTTCCCGGACGCGGACGTCCCCTACGACGACTGACCGGGGTCGGCGGGCGCCCGGCGGCGACGCACGGCGACCACGCCTGCGGTGACGACCGCGGCGGCGCCGACGGCGATGCCGATGGGGACCGCGGCGGAGCCGCCGTCGTCGCTCGACTCCTCGTCACCGGATCCGTTGGCCGCGGCCATCGTCGTCGTCGGGGCGGGCTGCTCGGCCTCGATGCCCCGGAACGGGCCGGTGACCTCGTAGGTGATCCCGGTCTGGGGGTCCCCGCCCCGTTGGGAGCTGAAGTAGAGGCGGGTGCCGTCGGGTGAGAACACCGGACCCGTCACCTCCGACGGGATGGACTCAGGGGGGAGGGGCTCGGCGGTGACCTGGGCGACCGGGGCCAACTCGCCGTCCGCGGTGATGACCACGAGCTGCATGTCGCCGCCGTCTTCGGCGACGTAGAGGTCGCCCGAGCCCGATTCGACGGTGATGTTGTCGACGCCGGTCAGCAGGCCCGTGCCGTCGTAGACGACCTCGATGGTGTCGGTGGCCGGGTCCAGGGACCAGACGTGGTCGTCGCCCTTGGTGGTGAAGTAGACCATCCCGTCGGCGTACCAGCAGCCCTCGCCGCCGTTGTAGCTCGTGACCTCGGGGACCTGCAGGCGGGTGTCCTGCTCGGCGGCGGAGGGATCGGGGACCTCGTGCCAGGTCACGGACCCGTCTGGGTCCACCGAGGCGACCTCCAGCAGGCCGGCCGACAGGTTCGGGTAGGCGTCGGGGGTGAAACGGTAGAACGCTCCGTCGGGCAGGTCTTCAGTGAGGTAGATCCGCTCGTTGTCGGGGTCGACGGCTGCGGCCTCATGTACGAAGCGGCCCAGGGCCGGCCGGGGACGGCCACTGTCGGGGGTGGTCGGGTCGCACTCCCAGATCCGGCCGCCGGCGGTCTCCTCCCCCGAGAGCCACGTCCCCCAGGGTGTCGGTCCGCCGGCGCAGTTCGCGGTGGTGCCGGTGAGCAGCGAGTAGGCGTCGACGACCTCGCCCTCGGCGTCGTACCGGAGCACGCTGACCCCGCCTTGACCCTCGCTGAAGACCTCGCTGTTGACGACGTGGTACCACCCGCCGTCATCGATGGCGAAGGTCGCCGCCCCGTCGGGGTAGATCGGCCAGACGAAGTCCGTGCCCGGCACCGGCTCCTCGGACCGGGCGATGACCCGGGAGGTGAAGCCGTCCGGCAACTTCAGGCCGTTGGCGTCGGCCTGCGCGGCCAGCGCCCCGTAGGGCCCGCCTCCACCCTGCTGGGCCGAGGCCCTCGTCCCGATGACGAGGACGGCTCCGGCCCCCGCCGTCCCCCCGATGAACCCTCGCCTGCTGATGCCTCCGGATGTCATGGGGGGAATCCAAGCACGCCCCGCACGCTCCCGGAGGGCATAGCTGTCGGAATCCGACAGTTCGTGCCTCGAGTTCAGGCCGTACGGGTCAATCCGTGGTCAGGGAATCACGCTCCGTGATCACTCGCCGCCCTTCTGCACATAGGACTTCACGAAGTCCTCGGCGTTGGTCTCGAGGACCTCGTCGATCTCGTCCAGGAGGTCGTCCAGCTCGGCTTTGATCTTCTCGCCGGACTCCGACGAGGCCGGGGCGTCCTCGACCTCCTCCTCCTGTCGGGAAGGAGCCGTCTTGCGCTTCTGTTCTCGCTCAGCCATCGATCACCCTCGTCGTCTAGGACCCGAGTCTGTCGAGCAGCTCGGCCGCCGTCTTGGCTTCGGTCAACAACGTACCGACGTGCGCGCGGCTTCCGCGACCGGGTTCCATCATCGGCACCCGGCGCAGGGGGTCCTCCCCCACGTCGAACACCATCGAGTCCCAGTTGGCGGCCACGATGGACTCGGCGAACCGCGCCAGGCACGTCCCCCGGAAGTAGGCCCGGGTGTCCTCGGGCGGCAGGGTGACACCGGACTCGATCTCGTCGTCGTCGATGATCCGTTCCATGTCGAGGCGGGCGAACAGCGACTTCCCGGGCCGGAGGTCGTGATACTGCAGGTCCATGGCGGCCAGGCGGGCGTCGGACCACTCGAGGCCGTGGCGCTCCCGGTAGCCGGCCAGCAGCCGGTACTTGGCCACCCAGTCCAGTTGGCCGGCCAGGCTCATCGGGTCGGTCTCCAGACCGGTGAGCACCGCCTCCCAGCGGCGCAGGACCTCGGCGCCGACCTCCTCGCCGACGACGGCCAGGCCTTCGGACTCGGCGTACTTGCGGGCCCGGTCCAGCAGCTCCCACTGGACCTCGAGCGCGGTGATGGTCGAGCCGTCCTCCAGCTCGAAGGCCCTGGCGAGGGTGAGGTCGTAGGAGACCTGGCGCAGGGTGGGCACCGGGCGGGCGAAGCGCAGGTCCCGGGCCAGGACGTCGTCCTCGATCATGGCCAGCACGATGGCGGTGGTGCCGACCTTGAGGAAGGTGGCGACCTCCGAGAGGTTGGCGTCGCCGATGATGACGTGCAGGCGCCGGTACCGCTGGGCATCGGCATGGGGCTCGTCGCGGGTGTTGACGATCGGGCGCTTGAGCGTGGTCTCGAGCCCGACCTCCTCTTCGAAGAAGTCCGCCCGTTGGCTGAGCTGGTACGGGACCTCACTCGTGGTCAGGCCGGGGGCCTCACTGCCCACCTTGCCCGCCCCACAGAAGATCTGGCGGGTGATGAAGTGGGGGGTGATGTGCTGGACGATCCGGGGGAACGGCACCGCCCGGTCCATCAGGTAGTTCTCATGGGTTCCGTAGGAGTTGCCCTTGCCGTCGGAGTTGTTCTTGTAGACCACGATCTCCTGGCCCGGGGGCAGGAGGCGTCCGGCGGCCTCCATGGAGCGCTGCAGGATGACCTCGGCCGAGCGGTCGAAGCGCACCACCGACCGGGCGTCACCGCACTCGGGGGTGGACAGCTCCGGGTGGGCGTGGTCGACGTAGTAACGGGCGCCGTTGGTGAGCACCACGTTGACCAGGTGGGTCTCGACTTCCGGAGCCATCGTGCCCTCCGGAGGCAGGCCCCGGGCGTCGTTGCCCGGCGACTCGTCCTCGAAGTCCCAGCCCACCCGGGCCCCGGCGGGCGGGTCGGTTCCGGCCAGCTCGTTGACGTAGGCGTTGATCAGCACCGACGAGGCGGCGATCGGGTTCGACTCCGCGGCGCCCCGCACGATGATCCCGTACTCGGTCTCGACCCCCAGGATCTTGTCGATCGCCACGGACCGACCCTATCCACGCCGTGGGACGGCCGACCGGCCGGCCAGCCGACCGTTCGGCCCGGCAGCCTGCGCCGGCGGCGGGGATCGAGGCGGCGGAGTCGGCCGCCGAGCGACTCGGGCGACAGCCACCGATGGCTGCCGTAGGCCGCAGGAGCCGCGCGGGCGGCGACTAGAGGTATTGCCCGGTGCCGACCCGTTCGATGGAGCGGCCGCCGCCGGGGGTCTCGGCGTCAGAGGACACCAGGGTGCGCACGTAGACGATGCGCTCGCCCTTCTTGCCGGAGATCTTGGCCCAGTCGTCGGGGTTGGTGGTGTTCGGGAGGTCCTCGTGTTCCTTGTACTCCTGGTGGATCGACAGCAGGAGGTCCTCGGTGCAGATGCCCTTCTCACCCGAGGCGATGAGTCGCTTGATGGCCAGCTTCTTGGCCCGACGAACGATGTTCTCGATCATGGCCCCGGAGGCGAAGTCCTTGAAGAACATCACCTCCTTGTCCCCGTTCTGGTAGGTCACCTCCAGGAAGCGGTTGCGCTCGTCGTCGCGGTACATCTCCTCGACGGTGGTCTCGATCATGGCCCGCACGGCCTTGTCGGGATCCCCGCCGCCGAGGTCGGTGACCTCGGCGGGCAGGAGCGGCAGGTCGGGGGTCAGGTAGCGGTGGAAGATCGCCGCCGCCGCCTCCTCGTTGGGTCGCTCGATCTTGATCTTCACGTCGAGGCGACCCGGGCGCAGGATGGCCGGGTCGATGAGGTCCTCGCGGTTGGAGGCCCCGATGACGATGACGTTCTTCAGGGCCTCGACCCCGTCGATCTCGGCCAACAGCTGGGGCACGATGGTCGACTCCATGTCGGAGCTGATGCCGGTGCCCCGGGTGCGGAACAGCGAGTCCATCTCGTCGAAGAAGACGATGACGGGCACACCCTCCTCGGACTTCTCCCGCGCCCGCTGGAACACGAGCCGGATCTGACGCTCGGTCTCGCCCACGTACTTGTTGAGCAGCTCGGGGCCCTTGATGTTGAGGAAGTAGCTGCGGGCCTCGGCGTCGCCGGTGAGCTCGGCCACCTTCTTGGCCAGCGAGTTGGCCACGGCCTTGGCGATGAGGGTCTTGCCACAGCCCGGCGGTCCGTAGAGCAGGATGCCCTTCGGGGCCGGCAGCTTGTGCTCGGCGAAGAGGTCCTGGTGGACGAAGGGCAGCTCCACGGCGTCGGTGATCTGTTCGATCTGCTCGTCGAGACCCCCGACGTCCTCATAGGTGACGTCGGGCACCTCCTCGAGCACGAGCTCCTCGACCTCGGGCCGGGGCAGGCGCTCGAGCAGCAGCCCCGACCGGGTGTCCATCAGGGCGTGGTCGCCGGAGCGCAGCCGCTCCCCCTTCAGGGCGTCGGCCAGGTCGACCACGCGCTCCTCGTCGGCCCGGCCCACGATCAGGGCGCGTTGATCGCCCATGACCTCCTTGATGACCACCACTTCGCCCGTCACCTCACCGGAGCGGGTGAGCACCACGTTGAGCGATTCGTTGAGGACGACCTCACTGCCGCCGACGAGGTCCTCGGCGCCCAGCTCGGGGTGCACCGACACCCGCATCTTGCGCCCGCCCGAGTGCACGTCCACGGTGCCGTCGTCGTTGACCCCGAGCAGCGTGCCGTAGGCCGAGGGGGGTTGGGTCAGCTTCTCGACCTCTTCGCGGAACGTGGCGATGTGCTCGCGGGCCTCGCGGAGGGTGTAGGTCAGCTTCTCGTTCTGGGAGACCGCCTGGGCGAGCTGGCCCTTGGTCTCCAGCAGGCGCTCCTCGAGGGTGCGGACCCGCTTGGGCGCTTCCTGGAGGCGGCGGCGGAGGACGACGACCTCCTCTTCGAGCTCGGCCAACTGCTCGCGCGTGGCGATCGCGTCGTGGTCGGGAGTGCCCTTAGCTGCGTCGTCACCTGGGGTGCTGATGCCGATCACCTCCTCTCCGGCGACCTTACACAGGTGCCTGGCGAAGTCCGTGGCACCTCCGTCGGGTGTCGGAGGGCACTCCGAGATTCCACCGGGATCTCCGTGTTTATTGGTGGTGACTGCTAGAGTCCTTCGACATCGGGCCGATGGAACGGCCCAGGCTCCGGCCCTTAGACCCCCCAGGAGAACCCACGCGATGAAGGTCTGGATCGACCAGGATCTGTGCACCGGCGACGGCCTCTGCGAGGAGATCGCGCCCGACGTCTTCACACTGCTCGACGACGGGCTGGCCTACGTGAAGGAAGGCGACAAGGTCTTCAGCGACCCCGGTGGCCCCGAGGGCCTCGCCGTGGTCCCCGCCGGCCAGGAAGAGGCGACCATCGAGTCCGCCGAGGAGTGCCCCGGCGAGTGCATCTTCATCGAGATCGACTGAGTCGAACCCTCCCGGCGGGCCGTCACCTCCGCCGCCCGAGGTCGACCACCCCGGTTCAGACCAGGCACGGCCCCGTGTCCAACGCCCCGGATCTCGGCGCGTCCAGGACCGCTTCCAGCTCGACGTCGGTCAGCGCGTAGGCGACATCGCCCCGGTCGGGGGCGATGGCGAAGGCGACGCCCACCACCGCCCCGGAGCGGTCGACGAGGGCCGAGCCCGAATCCCCGGGAGCCAGGCCGGCCGAGAGGAAGAACACGTCGCGCTCGGTGCGGTCCGCGTCGTAGATGTCGGTGCCCCGGGCCAGGGTCCGACGAGCGATCTGGAACGGGGCGATGCGCAGGTCGCCGCCACCCGGGTAGCCGAAGACACCGCCGCGATCGCCCGTCTCGGCCTGGGTGAGCGGCAATGCGGGGCGGTCGATGCCGGGTACGGCGAGCAGCGCGAGGTCGCGGTCGGGGTCGAAGGCCACGATGGTGGCCGTGGCCCGGCTGCCGTCGGTGCGGATCACTTCGGTTGCGGTGTTGCCGGCCACGACATGGGCGTTGGTGGCGACGAGGTCCGCGGCCACCACGAAGCCACTCCCCTCCTGCAGACGGCCACAGGACTCCCCTTCCACACGGACGGTGGAGGCGGCTACCCGGTCCGACACCGCTCCCGGGATGCCGGTGCGGGCCGGCGGGTCCCCCAGGTCGGGCGCCGGCCGCAGGGCATCGAAGACGTGCGGGAAGCGGTCGTCGCCGACGAAGCGCCCGAGGGTGGCGAAGGTGTCCGGAGGTGTCGGCAGCACGGCGTTCACGGCCCGGGCCACACTCGAGTTCCGGGCCAGGTCGGCGGGCCAGCCGGGCACGTTGGCCATGGTGGGCAGCATGAGCCAGAGGAGCGCCAGGACCCCCAGGACGCCGACGATCGCACCGATGGTCTTGTCCAGCGTGTGGGCCGATCCGTCGGGTATGGCCACCCGGAGCCGGCCGCCGACGAGCAACCCGACGGCCTGGCCCAGGAACCCGCCGCCGACCAGGAGGGCCAGCACGGCGAAGAACGCCTGGGTCTCGCTGGCCGAGCCGAGGCGGTCCAGCAGCGACGGGAGGAACCGGGCGGCCAGGTAGACGCCGGCGGCCATGCCGATCCAGGAGGTCGCCCGCGCGACGAACCCGAGGCGCCACGCCGCCGCCCCCGCCGACAGCGCCGATACCAGGATGAGCACGTCGAGGGCGTTCATGGGGGCGGGTCAGCCCGGGGCGCGGGCGTGGGTGAGGAACCCGGTGTGGGCCACCATGCGGTGATCCGGGCGCACGGCGAGGCCGTCGACGTGCCAGGTCCGGGCCAGGATCTCGACGGTCTCGGCCGAGAAGAAGCCGGCGTGGTCCAGATCCTGGCGGAGCTGGCTGACCTGGATGACCGACGGGGTGTAGGCGACGAATATCCCGCCCGGGCGCAGGGCCTTGGCGGCGTGGGGCACGACCTGCCAGGGCTCGGGGAGATCCAGCACGACGCGGTCGAGATCGGTCTGGTCGACGCCCTCGTAGCAGTCGCGGATCTCGACCCGGTACCGGCTGAAGGCCTCCTCGCCGAGGAAGTCACGGACGTTGGCCTCGGCCCGGGCGGCGAAGTCCTCGCGCAGCTCATAGCCCACGATCTGCGCGCCGGCTCGCAGGAGGGTCATGGACAGCGCCCCGGAGCCGACCCCGGACTCGAGGATGCGCGCGCCGGGGAAGACATCGGCCAGGAGCAGAAGGGGCCCGAGGTCCTTCGGGTAGATGACCTGGGCCCCGCGCTTCATCTTGAGGACGAAGTCGGTCAGGGTGGGGCGGATCACCCGGTAGGTCACGCCGGAGTTGGCCCGGAGAAGGGCGCCCTCTTCGGACCCGATGATCCCGTCGTGGGGCAGGATCCCGGCGTGGGTGTGGAACTCCCCACCCGCCTCGAGGCGGACGAGGTACCGGCGGTCCTTGCTGTCGATGAGCATGACCTGGTCGCCCGCGATCAGCGGCCCGCCGGCCATCAGGAGGCCACCTTGCGCACGGGCGCGGCGACCGGCTGGGCCTTCGAGGCGCGCTCGGCCAGGCGACAGAAGGCACAGAGATCGCCCGGGGTCGGGGCGCCACAGCGCCCACAGGCCGACAGACGAACGCCGTCGGCGGACTCGTCGTCCTCGACGGTGAAGCGGCCGGCCGCCCGCTCGAGGTACCCGAAGTAGAACTGCTGCTTGCTGCCCGGTGACGTGGACTCGATGGCGTTCAGGGCCTCCTTGTAGCCGAGGTGCTTGTTGCCGACGGCCATGGGGCACTCCTCGACCTCGTAGTCGATGCCCCGCAGGATGCAGTAGGCGGCGGTCTCTCGCTCGCCGAGGCGCACCAGGGGCTTGATCTTGCGGGGGAAGCCCTCCCGGGCCGGCAGCACCGGCTGTTGCCGGGCCAGGTAGTCGGTCTCCCACCGCAGGACGTTGCCGAAGAGCACCGCGGCCTCGTCGTCGAGGTTGTGGCCGGTGGCCAGGGCGTCGTAGCCGCCCTCGAGCGCCGCCCGGTCGAAGACGTGGCGCTTGGAGATCCCACACACCGAGCACGGCGCCCGTCGGGCGGAGCGGGCTCCGGTCGGGATGTCGTAGCCGTGGGTCTCACGGAGGTCCACCTCGATCAGCTCGAGGTCGCGTTCCCGGGCGAACGCCCGGGCGTACTCGGCTGAGGAGTCGCTGTAGTCGCCGATCCCCAGTCCCACGTACAGGCCATCGGTGGGATGGCCCCGGTCGATCAGGATGTCCCACAGGGCGAGGGAGTCCTTGCCCCCGGACACCGCCACGAGCACCCGCTCACCCGGTTCGAGCATGCCGAAGCGGCTGATGGCCTTGCCCACCTGGTCACGGCACAGCTTGAGGAAGTGCTCGGCGCAGAAGTTGGCGTTGTGGCGCCGGACGTCGATGACGGCCGGCCCCTTGCACACGGTGCACTTCACGAGCCGTCGCATTCGAGTGGCCTCGCGGGGCTCGGCAACTCCGGCGTCGCCGTCGTGGGGCGTCGGTGCTGCTGCTCCGCTCCGCCGCGCAGCGCCGGGAGGGGTCCGTCGCCGCCGGAGATCACGGGGCGGATCTCGATCTCGTCGGTGTCGGCGAGGAGGGCGTCACCGGGGACGAGAGTGCTGCCTCGCACGACCAGGACCGACTCCCGGTTGAGCTCGAGGCGCTCCAGGAGCGTGAGCACGCGGATCGGGCCGACGACGTCGAGCTCTCGTCGGGGGTTGCGGAGCAGGACCTTCACGGCCCCAGTCTGCCGGGTGGGGGCTCAGGACCTCCGGCCGCGCCGGGTCTTCTTGGGCGCCTGGCGTTCGAGCACCACGGTCTCACCGGGTCGGATCTCGGCCCGGTAGACCACCTCGGGCTCCCGGCTCGAGGCGTACTGGTAGGCCCGCAGGGCCCAGGCCAGGCCGCCCAGGACCAGCCAGCGGCGGTTGCCGCCGAAGACCCCTTCGGTGATCGCCCGTCGCCGGGCCATGGGCAGCACGTCAGACGCGCCGGATCTCGATGTAGGTCTTGTCCTGCTTGCCCTTCCGACGCCCCAGGAGGAAGGCGGCGACGGCGATCACGGCCACCACGGCGGCGCCCACGAGCAGGAGGGTGTCCCGGGCCGACGTGGCCGTCTCGGTGACCTCGCCCTGGAGGCCGGCGAACCCGGCCCGGAGGTCCTCTCTGGTGATCGGCTTCGTGGCGGACCCGTTGCCGGTGGTCACAGTCGTTTCCCCTTCTTGGACATGACGGCCCAGTACGACCCGGCACCGACGAGGACGGCACCGAGGAGAACGATGACATACGGCAGCCAGGACAGGCTGCCGGTGAACGTGGTGCCGGTCTCGGTCTGCAGGGCGCGCAGGGCCGAGAGCAACAGCAGCGAGATCCCCGTGGCGATGAGGATCGAGCCGCCCGCGCCGGCGCCGATCCACCGGCCGAGCCCTCTGAGGGGTTCGACGGTCTCCTGTCGGGCGTAGGCGACCAGGAGCTCCCAGACGTCCTGACCCTGCCCGACGATGTTGCGCTCCTGGGTGTCCGGCATGGGACCTTTCTACCCGCCGAGCCGGGCTCGGAGGAGTTCCATGACGTCGGTGAGCTGTCGGGTGAGCAGCTCGGCCCGTCCCTGAGGCCCTTCCGCGGTCAGGACGGCCTGCCGATCGGCGGGCCCGATCGGGGCCAGCGCGGCGATCTGAAAGGTCGCCAGGCCGGGATCGTCGGCCAGTTCCACGTCGAGGGGGGCCCGGGCCTCGCCGAGTTCGGCCGCGAGAGCCAGCGCGCGGCGGAACAGCGGGTCGACGTCAGCGAGATCAGGGGGTGGTGCCACGGGGTCGTCCCAGTCCGACACCGCCGCCCTCGGGTACGGGTCGTCCTCCAGCCACCGGTCGACCCGGATGCGCCGCGTCCCTGCCGCGGCCAGAGCGACACGGCCGTCCTCGAAGCGCTCCAGCTGGAGGATTCGGGCCACGGTGCCGACGTCCGTGCGCACGTCGCCGCCCCCCACCTCGCTCCCTCGTTCGATGAGCACGACCCCGAACTCACCGTCACCGTCGACGCAGTCGTCGACCAGCGCCCGGTAGCGCGGCTCGAACACGTGGAGCGGCAGGACCATGGAGGGAAACAGCACGGCTCCGAGCGGGAACATCGGCAGGGCGTTCACCCCGCGGGCTCCGGGGGCGAGGTCGGCCGGTCCAGGGGACGGGGCGCCACCTGGTCGAGGTTCGGACGCTGGGGGTAGGTGGCGAGGATGAGGCCCACGTCGATGCGCACGGCGTCGCCCTCGGGGGTCACGTAGTCCTGGTTGACGACCAGGGAGAAGGTCAGGTCGTCGCCCTCGGGCACCGTCACCACGCCCGACAGGCTCCGGGCTTCGTTGAGCGAGCCGGTCTTGGCTCGCAGGCGCCCCTCGGCCGGGGTCCCGTTGAAGGTGGCCGCCAGGGTCCCGGTCTCACCGGCGACGGCCAGGCCCCGCACCAGCGGTGAGCCGCGTCCTGCGTCGGCCAGGATCTCGTGCAGGAGGCCGCAGGTCACCCGGTTGCTGCCGGCCAGACCCGATCCGTCGACCGCGTCGCTCCCGGCGAGGTCGAATCCGGCCTCGGTGAGGACGGCCTCCACGGCATCGGATCCCGCGGCAGTGGTCCCCTGGCTGCGGCGGGCGAAGCCCAGTTCCTTGTTGACCAGTTCGGCGGTCTGGTTGTCGGACCAGGTCAGGAACTGGGCGGTGATGTCGCGCAGCGGGGCGGACCGGACCTCCGCCACCACCCGGGTCCTCGCGGGAGCGGTCCCGGTACCCGCGCCGCCCGTCACCTGGATCCCACGGTCGGCGAGGAGTCCGGCGAAGGTCCGGGCCGCCTCCGCCGGTGGGCTGGCCGAGGGGGACTCGGGCGCGCCCGGGTCGGCGGCGGTCGGGAACGAGGCGAACCCGTCGTTGACCGAGAGGGCCGAGAGCGGCCCGGTCTGGTTCTGGTCGATGAAGCGGGAGGGCCAGGCGTCCACATAGCGAGCCGAGTCGTACCGGCTCTCGTCGCCCAGGAGCCGACCCCGGATCTCGGTGACCCCGGCCGCGGCGACCCGGTCGGCCAGCCGCTCGAGGGAGGTGTGGGCCTGGGCCTGGACGTCGGAGGTCCGGGCGTACCGGCGCGTCGCCAGCACCGGGTCTCCGCCTCCCACCAGCCAGAGGTCGCCGTCGACGACCCCCCGGGGGCCCGGCGCCACCCGGGCCTCGACCGTGGTCGTGTACCGATGGCGCGGTCCCAGTTCGTCCAGCGCCGCCGCGGCGACCAGGACCTTTTCGTTCGACGCCGGGATGAGCGCGGTGCCGGCCTGGTGGGCGACGATCGGTCGTCCACCGGCGTCGACGACCAGGCAGGTGTCCGCCGGGGCACGACCGACGAGGCCCGTCAGGGCCGTGGTGAGGCGGCGATCGGCGATGTCCTCGGTGATGTGGTCCGGAACCCGCCGGGCGGAGAGCACGGGGGTGATGGGCGAGCTGATCGCCACCGAGGCCTCGGCGGTCTCGCCGCCGGCGTCGGCGTAGACCGCACCCAGGCCACAGCCGATGGCCATGACCACCAGGACGAGGGGCAGGAGCAGGCGTCGCATCGAGCCGGAATCAGAGGCCGCGGTTCCGCAGGTACCGCGCGTAGGTCCACAGGTGGTCGAGCGCCGTCACGGCCCGGTTGGAGGAGGCGTAGCAGAGGCGGCCGGTCGCCCGCACCGTCGCCGGCCCGGCGTTGGTCGGGTCCGACACCGCCAACTCGGTGGCGGTGAGGATCGGTTTGCCCGAGGCCGCCGAGAGGTCGGCGGCCGCCTGGGCGAAACGGGCGTCCTGGCGTTCGTGGTACTCCACGATCCGCTCGAGGCCGTGGTCCGGGTAGAAGCGGCCCTCCCGCTCCATGCGGGCCAGGTTCGACTGGATCCCGAGGCCGAGGAAGATCACGGCATCCACCGATGGATGGTTCACGACGATCTCCATGACCTGCGGGATGGTGTCGCGGGTCTCGCTCCCGGCGAGGTCGATGGGGTTGTTGCGGCTCCATCGTGGTGGCAGGTGCCCGTCGATCTCGGCCCTCAGGTCCTCGGGGAGGGCGAGCAACTCGAGGCTCGAGCGGGCGATGGCGTCGGCGGTCACCACCCCCCAGCCGCCGGCGGTGGTGTACACGGCGACGCGCGGTCCGGCCGGGAGCGGTTGGGTGGCGAAGGTCGCCGCCGCCTCGTAGGCCTCCTCGATGGTGGCCGCCCGGGTGATGCCGGCCTGGCGGCACGCGCCGTCGAAGACGGCGTCGTCGGCGGCCAGCGCGCCCGTGTGGCTGGAGGCCGCCGTGGCCCCCGACGCCGTGGCCCCACCCTTGACGACCACGAGCGGCTTCTGGGCCACCACCCCTCGAGTGCGCTCATAGAAGGCCCGGCCGTCCTCGATGCCCTCGACATAGGACAGGCCGACGGCGGTCTGGGGATCACGGGCGAAGAACTCGAGGAAGGCCGGGACGTCGACCGCCGCCGAGTTGCCCGCACTGACCGCCCGACTGACCCCGATGCCCGAGAGCTGGGCCCAGTTCATGAACGAGGACACGAAGTTGCCGGACTGGGAGGCGATGCCGATGCGCCCCGGAGGCGGGTAGGGGGCCACGATCTGGGCGCAGAGGTCCACGGGGGTGGAGATCAGGCCCTGGCCGTTGGGGCCCACGAGGAGGATCCCCAGCTCGTCGGCCAGCTCCACCAGCTCGTCCTCGGCCCGGCGCCCGTCGGGGCCCGCCTCCCGGTAGCCGGCGGAGGCGACGAAGGCGGCACCGATGCCCTTGGCCGCCGCGGCCCGCAACAGGGCCGGGTTCGCCGCGGCCGGGGTGCAGACGAAGACGAGGTCGATCTCGCCGTCGGGCAGGTCCTCGAGCTCGGCCACCGTCGGCACGCCGAGGACCTCGGCCCCTTCGCGGTTGGTGGCGAAGACCTTGCCCTGGTAGCCGGCGCTCAGGATGTTGTGGAGGGCGACGAACCCGAACTTGCCCGGATGGGTCGAGGCGCCGGCGACGACGATGCCGCGGGGCTCGAACAGGGCCAGGTAGGGATCACGGGCGGCGGTCACGCCTGGACCTCCAGCAGGGCGTCCACCGCGACCGGTCTCCCGTCGACGATCAGGAGGGGGTTGAGGTCGGCGGACGCCACGTCCTCGCGCTCGACCGCGACCGTGGACAGGGCCAGCAGGACGTCCTCCACCGCCGTCCGGTCCACGGCAGGCTCGCCCCGGACCTCGCCCAGGAGGGCCTGGGTCCGAAGCTGGTCGACCATGTCGGTGGCATCCACCCGATCGAGCGGAGCGAGCCGGAAGGCCACGTCGCCGAGGGCCTCGGCCAGGACCCCGCCGATGCCGACCATGACGGTCGGGCCGAACTGCGGGTCCCGGTGGATGCCCGCGATCAGCTCGCGGTCGGCCTTCAGGAAGGGCGCCACCAGCACCGACACCGACCCGTCCTCGGGACGAGCGGCCGCGAGCAGCTCGGTGGCTGCGGCCTCGATGGCCTCGGCATCGCCCAGGTCCAGCCGGACGAGGCCCCGCTCGGTCTTGTGGGCGATGCCTTCTCCGTTGAGCTTGGCCACCACCGGGAAGCCGATGGACGCGGCGGCCGCCACGGCACCGGCCACGTCATCGGCGCCGATCTCCGGGGCGAACGGCACGCCGTAGGCCGCGAGCACGCGTTTGGACTCGTCCTCGGGAAGGGTTCGGGTCGGCACGGGCACCAACGCTAGGGGCTGGGCCGGCGACCGAGCGGGCGGGTCAGGGCTCGAGCGCGGCGCGGAAGAACTGGCGGACGTGGTCGAGGCGGGCCTCGAGGGCCTCGTCGCCGAGAGGATCCCGGCCCAGCATGCCGACCAGCACCGGGGCGTCGGCGAAGTAGCTCAGCAGCGCGCCGTAGCCGGTGAGCAGGAGCTGTTCGGGATCGTGTTCGCGGAAGTGGCCCGCCTCCATCTCCCGGCGGAAGAAGGCCGCGGCCCGCTGGAACATGGGGCGCAGGGCCTCGCCCAGGTCGATGCCGAGGTGGGAGGCGCCCTCGAGGAACTCCCGGCGCACGATGCGCACGAAGTGGGGGTTCTCCTTGAAGAACTCGAAACCGGCCGTGATCACCCCGTCGACCCGGTCCCAGCCGGCGGTGGGCTCGTCGGTGGCCGACTGCACCCGCTCGTACCACTCGGTGAGCGCCCGTTCGAAGACCTCCCGGTAGAGGGACTCCTTCGACGCGAAGTGGTGCAGGAGCGTCGGCCGGCTGATGCCCACGGCCCCGGCGATGTCGTTGAGGGACGTGCCCGTGAAGCCGTTCCCGGCGAACAGCTCCTCGGCAGCGACCAGGATCTCGTCCCGGCGCGAAACGGGCACCGCGGATTCGGACACGATCCCCCGACGGTACACCGGCCGGTCGTGGTCCCTGGCTGGCCCGCTTCGGCGCCGGCCGATGACCGGTCCTACAGTCGCCTCCGATGATCAGGGCCGCGAGCGCCGTGCTGGCCGACGGCCGCCGCGGCCCGACCGGGATCGAGGTCGTCGCCGGACGGATCGCCGCAGTCCGCCCACTCGCTGACCGTGGTGGTCCCGGGTGGACCCTGGTGCCCGGCTTCGTGGATCTGCAGGTCAATGGCATCGACGAGGTGGACGTGGCCCTCGCCCGCGACGAGGACTGGGCCACCCTCGACCGCTCGCTCGTCCGCCAAGGGGTGACGGCGTGGTGCCCGACGCTGGTCAGCGCCCCTCTCGACCGCTACGCCGCCCCCCTGGCCCGGATCGCGTCGGCCGCCGCCCGGGACGGGGCCCGGCCGGCGATCCTCGGCGCGCACCTCGAGGGCCCGTTCCTGGGCGACCGCCACGGCGCCCACCCGGATGCGGCGGTCGTCCCCCCCGACCCGGACTGGGTCGCCGGCCTGGAAGGGGTCCGACTGATGACCGTCGGTCCCGAGGCCCCCGGCGCCCTCGACCTGATCCGCGCGCTCGTGGATCGAGGGGTGGTCGTCGCCGTGGGGCACACGGCGGCCGAGCCGGGGGTCGTGATTGCGGCCGTCGATGCCGGGGCGCGCCTGTTCACCCACCTGTTCAACGCCTCGGGCCCGGTGGGGGCCCGCTCCCCCGGCCCCGTTGGCGCGGCGCTCACCGACGACCGGTTGTCGGTGTCGCTCATCGCCGATCTGGTCCACCTCGACCCGGTCACCCTGGGGCTCGCCCTCCGGGCCAAGGCTGCCGACCGGGTCGTGCTGGTGACCGATGCCGTGGCGTGGCGGTCGTCCTGGGCCCAGGACCAGGCCATCGCCCTGGTCGATGGCGTCCCCCGGCTCCCCGACGGGACCATCGCCGGGAGTGCCCTGACCCTGGACGGGGCCGTGCGCAACATCGTGCGGGAGATCGGCGTGGATCTGGTCGACGCCATCCGCTTCGCGTCGACGAACCCCGCGGTGTTGATGGGCTGTGCCGACCGCGGCGTGCTGGCCGTGGGCGCTCGAGCCGACATCGTGGCCCTCGACGCCGACCTGCAGGTCGCCCAGGTCTGGATCGCCGGCGAGCCCGTCCTGGTCTGACACCCGTCGGGCCGGGCGCCCGGGCCGACAGGTCACCGGAAGCTTCTCATCGTTGGCTACCGTCCGGCGGCGTGGAGATCCTGTCCGCCCTGTTCGTGGACGACGTCGACCTCCGCCCGGCCGAGGGCGGGGCGTCCCGCATCGACCTGACCGGCGTGCAGTTCTCCGCCGTGGCGCCCGCTCCCCTGCCCCTCACCTGGGCCCCGCACCTCTCGGTGATCATCCGTTGCGCCCCCGACGAGCCGGGCACGGGCGTCCTGGAGGTGGTCTACGAGCGCGAGGGAGAGCGACTGGCCCGCAACGTCCAGCCCCTCGAGGTGGAACCGGGTCGCTTCACCCAGCGGCTGGTGCGCGGCGAGATCGACTTCGAGTCCTACGGCACCGTCGTCGCCCGGTGCCGGGTCGACCAGGGCCCCGTGCTCAACGTGCCCTACACGATGCTGGCGCCGCCCACGACATGACCTTCGGCGCCGCCATCTCCGAGCACCCGCGGGCGACGCAGGCGACCGGTGAGGTGGTGGGCGAGGTGCTGGAGAAGGTGGGCGAGGCCCCCGAACTGGCGGTGCTCTTCGTGACCCCTCCCCACCTGGGCCTGGTGGCGGAGATCGCCGCCACGGTCCGCACCGTCCTCGGGCCGGACACCCTGATCGGGGCCACGGCGTCAGCGGTCCTGGGCGGGCCACGGGAGGTCGAGGAGCTCCCGGCGATCAGCTTGTGGGCCGGTCGCGTCGGTCCCGTGACCCCCGTCCGGCTGGAGACCCGTCGTCTCGACGGCGGATGGGCGCTGAGCGGGCTGCCGACCCGGGCCGCCGGCGCCTCGCCCGCCACCCTCGTGCTGCTGACGGATCCGTTCACGATCCCCGCCGAGGGCGTCCTCGCCCGTCTGCAGGCCAAAGCGCCAGGGGTCCGGGCGATCGGGGGCATGGCCTCCGCCGGGCGGGGCCCGGGCGGCAATCGACTCCTGCTCGACGACGCGGTGTACGACAGCGGCGCGGTCGGGGTCCTGCTGGAGGGGTCCACGGTGGGTGACACCGTGGTGTCGCAGGGGTGCCGGCCCGTGGGTCAGGCCTATGTGGTGACCCGGGCGACCGACGGCGTCATCCACGACCTGGCCGGGGTGCCGGCGCTGGACCGTCTGCGGGAGATCGTCGGGGGGCTCACCCCCGCGGATCGCGCCCTGGTCCAGCACGGGCTGCAACTGGGCCAGGTCATCGACGAGCATCAGGACCGCTTCGGTCGGGGTGACTTCCTGGTGCGCAGCGTCCTCGGAGCCGATCCCGAAGCGGGCGAGATCGTCATCGGGGCCGGGGCCGAGGTGGGTTCGACCGTCCAGTTCCAGGTCCGCGACGCCGACAGCGCGGACGAGGACCTGCGCCATCTCCTCGCCGGCCGGCCGGGATCGGCGGCCCTCGTCTTCACCTGCAGCGGGCGGGGCAGTCGGCTCTTCGGCGAGCCGGACCACGATGCCCGACTGGTGCACGAGCACGTCGCCCGCGGCGCCGTGGCCGGCATGTCCTGTGCCGGTGAGTTCGGCCCGGTGGGCGGTCGCAACTTCGTCCACGGGTTCACGGCGTCGGTCGTCCTGTTCGACGACTAGTCGCGCCCACCGGCACCCTGGTCCGCAGCGCGCCATTGGGTAGGGTCGCAGGCCTACGGCTGGGGAGGCTGGGTTGACCCTCGAGGAACAGGCGATCAACGTCATCCGGGGCCTGTCGATGGACGGGCCCCAGGCGGCGAAGTCCGGACATCCGGGTACGGCGATGGCGCTGGCGCCGCTGGCCCACGTCCTGTGGACCCGGGTGATGACCTATGACGCCGAGCACCCGGACTGGCCCGACCGTGACCGCTTCGTGCTCTCGGCCGGGCACGCCTCGATGCTGCTGTACTCGATGCTGCACCTGACCGGGGCCGGCCTCAGCCTCCAGGACCTGCGCGACTTCCGCCAGTGGGGCAGCGCCACGCCCGGCCACCCGGAGGCGGGTCACACGGCAGGAGTCGAGGTCACCACCGGACCGCTGGGCCAGGGCGTGGCCAACGGCGTCGGCATGGGCATCGCCGAGGAATGGCTCCGGGCGACGTTCGGCGCCGAGCTCTGCGATCACCACACCTTCGTGGTCGGCGGCGACGGCGACCTGTCCGAGGGCATCTCCCACGAGGCCGCGTCGCTGGCCGGGCACCTGGGCCTGGGTCGCCTGGTCTACGTCTACGACGACAACCACATCTCCATCGACGGCCCGACCGAGTTGGCGCTGTCCGACGACGCCGCCAAGCGGTTCGAGGCCTACGGCTGGCACGTCGAGAACCTCGGTGAGGTGGCCAACGACACCGACGCGATCGAGGCCGGCCTGCGGCGGGCGATGGCGGTGCAGGACGCGCCGTCGCTCCTGGTCCTGCGGAGCCACATCGGGTGGCCCTCCCCCAGGTTCACCGACACCGCCGACGCGCACGGCAACCCCTTTGGGGACGAGGAGATCGCCGTCACCAAGGAGCTGCTGGGCCTTCCGCCCGACGAGCGCTTCTTCGTACCCGACGAGGTCCTCGCCCTGTACCGGGACGCGGGGCGACGGGGACGCCCGGCGCGGGAGGCCTGGGAGAAGCGGCTGGCCGACACCGACGATCGGCGTACGGCCTTCGAAGCCGCGCTCGACGGCCACGGCCTGCCCGGCTGGGCCGATGCCCTTCCCTCGTGGGAGGTCGGCGAGGAGGTGGCCACCCGGAAGGCCAGCGGCGCCTGCCTGAACGCGGCCGTTCCCGGGGTCCCCGGTCTGATGGGTGGTGGTGCCGACCTCACCGGCAACACGGGGACCCAGATCGCCGACGTCGGTCTGTTCGGTGTCGAGGACCGGTCCGGCCGTCAGATCCACTGGGGCGTGCGGGAGCACGCCATGGGCGGGGTCATGAACGGCATGGCGCTGCACGGCGGCACGCTGCCGGTCGGGGGCACCTTCCTGGTCTTCAGCGACTACATGCGGCCCGCGGTGCGCCTGGCGGCGCTCTCGGGCGCCCACGTCGTCTACTCCTGGAGCCACGACTCGGTCGGCGTGGGCGAGGACGGTCCCACCCATCAGCCCGTCGAGCACGTGGCCGCGCTGCGGGCGATCCCCGACCTGTGCGTCATCCGACCGGCGGATGCCAACGAGACGGCGGCGGCCTGGCGGGTCGCGGTCGAGGCGTCGGGGCCGGTGGCCCTGATCCTCTCCCGCCAGGACGTGCCGGTCCTCGAGGGCACCGCGGCCGGGGCGCTGGACCGCGGCGCGTACGTGCTGGTCGACCCCGACGGCCCCCCCGACCTGGTGCTGGTCGGCACGGGGAGCGAGGTCTCCCTCGCCTTGGGCGCCGCGGATGTCCTGGCTGCGGAAGGCACGGCGTGCCGGGTGGTCTCCATGCCCTCCTGGGACCTCTTCGCCGCTCAGGACGAGACCTACCGTCGTTCGGTGCTCCCCGAGGACGTGCCGTCGCTGTCGGTCGAGGCCGGGGTGACCTTCGGCTGGGACCGCTGGGTCGACGCGACCCATGGCCTCGACCGCTTCGGCGCCTCCGCCCCGGGGGGCGAGGCCTTGGAGAAGCTCGGTTTCCACCCCGGGGCGGTGGCCGACTCCGCCCGCCGCCTGCTGGCCTGACCCCGACCGAAAGGCACACCCATGACCGAGCTGCAGCGCCTCTTCTCCGAGCAGGGCCAGAGCCCGTGGTTGGACAACCTGCGCCGGGGTTGGATCACCGGCGGCGAGCTCCAAACCTGGGTGGACCGCGGCATCCGGGGGATCACCTCGAACCCGTCGATCTTCCAGAAGGCGATGGGGACGGGAGAGGACTACGACGCCCAACTCACCGAGCTGGCCGGCCAGGGCATCGACGAGGCCTACTGGGCGCTGGTGGTGCGGGACATCGAGGACGCCCTGCGCATCCTCCGCCCGGTCCACGAGGCGAGCGGAGGGGAGGACGGCTATGTGTCGGTCGAGGTGGCGCCGGCGCTGGCGCGTGACACCGGGGGGACCATCGCCGCGGCCCGCGAGCTCCACGCGCGCATCGCCGAGCCGAACCTCTACGTGAAGATCCCGGGCACGGCCGAGGGGATCCCGGCCGTCCGGCAGATGATCGCGGAGGGCCACAGCATCAACGTGACGCTGATCTTCTCCCTGGACCGCTACCAGGAGGTGATGGAGGCCTACCTGGGCGGACTCGAGGCCTGCACCGGTGATCTGACCACCATCAGCAGCGTCGCGTCCTTCTTCATCAGCCGGGTGGACACCGAGGTGGACCGGCGTCTGGAGGCGATCGGCACCGAGGAGGCCCTGGCGCTCCGGGGTCGCGCCGCGGTGGCCCAGGCCCAGGTGGCCTACGACCTCTTCCTCCAGACCTTCTCCGGTCCGCGATGGGAGGCGCTGGCCGAGCGCGGTGCCCGGGTCCAGCGGCCACTCTGGGCCTCGACGTCGACCAAGAACGAGGCGTACCCGGACACGCTGTACGTGGACCCGCTGATCGGCCCCGACACGGTGAACACCATGCCCGAGGCCACCCTCGACGCCTTTGCCGACCACGGCACGGTGGATCGGACCATCGACGCGGACCCGGCCGCGGCGCGAGCGGTCCTGGCGGCGGTGGAGGCCGCGGGCGTGGACCTCGACGACGTCGGGCGGCGACTGGAGGACGAAGGCGTGGCGGCCTTCGAGAAGTCCTTCGACGAGCTCCTCCACACGCTGGGAACCAAGGCCGACCAGCTCGGCGCGGCCTGAACCGGCGGTGGTCGGTCGGGGCCATCGGGGCACCGTCGCCTAACGTCGGGCCCGTGGTCGGAGAGCTGGTGGTGGTCGACGACGTGGCGGCGGAGTTCGCCGAGCGCGTCATCGAGGCCTTCCTCGCCCGCCCCGCGGACTTCTTCTCCCTGGTGCTGTCGGGCGGCTCGACCGCCCGGACCTGTTATGAGTCGTTGGCCGACGCCGGCGGGGCCCAGATCGACTGGTGGAGGGTGGACGTCTACTGGGGCGACGAGCGCTGCGTCCCCCTCGACCACGAGGACTCGAACTACCGGCTCGGTCGGGAGTCGCTGCTCGAGAACGTCGGGGCGGTCAACGCCAACTTCCCGATGCGCTGTGAGGACGGGCCGGACCGGTACCACCAGTTGGTGGTCGAGATCGGGCAGTTCGACGTGATCCACCTGGGACTCGGCGCCGATGGCCACACGGCCTCGTTGTTCCCGGACTCCCCCGCCCTCGATGCCGACCCCGGGCGCCTCGTGGTGATGAACGAGGACCCGTCCGGCCACAACCCCCACCCGCGGGAGACCCTGACCTTCAGTGGCATCGAGCGGGCCCGCCTCGCTCTGGTCACCGTCAGCGGGACCGAGAAGGCCGAGGCCCTGGCGGCCACGATGGCGGGCGAGACCCTGGCCTCGCGCATCCGGGCCGAGCAGGTGGTCTGGCTGGTCGACCGCGAGGCCGCCGCCCTGCTCAGCTGACCGGCGCCGTCGGTACGGGGGTCTGGCGGGCCACAGCCACGGCGACGGCCCAGGACACCAGCGGGGCCACGACGAACGATCCCAGGTCGAGGCTGGGGCTGCCGGCCACCGTCAGCAGGTCGAGGCCCGCGGTCAGCGTTCCCTCCCGCACGACCCCGAGCACGACGACCGAGGCGAGTCCGGCGATCGAGCCGGCGATGACCGAGGCGCTGGACGCCGGGCGGCGCAGGCCCAGGAACACCGGCACCACCGTGGCGGCGGCGACCAGGTCGGCGATGAGGAAGAGGCGGAGCACGTCGTAGCCCTTGAGGGCGATCATCACCGCGGGGACGGTGAGCAGGACCGTGATGACCTTGGCGCCGGTCAGGGTGAGGCGCCCGTCGCTGAGATCCCGGTCGATCAGGGCGGCGAGGCCACTCTGCAGCGTGTCCGTGCTCGAGGCCACGAGGGAGATGGCCAGCACGGCCACGACGAGGACGATGAGCTCGGGCAGGCCGTCGAGGAGGGCGAAGAACGGCACCGGGGAGGGCTCGGTGCCCTCATGCTCGGCGATGCCTCCCGCCACCAGGCCGGTGAAGCCGACGGGCAGGAGGACCAGGAACGACAGGAGCGCCGCGCCCCGTCCCGCCCGGGTCACGCTCGGGGCGTCGGTGGCCGACCAGGTCCGTTGCCAGTAGCCCTGGTGGAAGAGGTTCGCCGCGGTGATGGCGATGCCCAGGACGATGATGCTCTCCCATCCCGCTCGGGAGAACGTGTCCAGCCCGCCGTCCCTGGCTCTGGCCAGCGGGTCGTCGACATGGACGAACATGGCGACGACGGCCACCGAGACCAGGATGACGATCATCACGGCCTGGACCTGGTCGGTGCGCAGGGAGGCGGGCAGGCCACCCCAGGCCGTGTAACCGGCCGTGACCGCCGCGACGGCCACGATCGAAACCCACGGGTCGATCCCCCCGAGGAGGTCCATGACCCCACCGATGGCGGTGAGCTCGGCGGTGATGAACATGAACATGTAGAAGACCGAGACGACCGCCACCCAGGCCTGGGCGGGTCGTCCGAAGCGCATCCGGACCCAGTCGGTGAGCGTGACGCCGTCGGGTGCCGCGGCCCGGATCTTCGGCCCCAGCCACGCATAGGCGAGGAAGGGCAGGGCCCCACCGATGGCGTAGCCGAGCACGCCGAGGATGCCGATGGCCTGGCCGACCTCCGGTGGGGCGAAGAGGATCCAGGACCCGAGGCCCGACGCCACGAACGCCAGGGCCAGACGACGGACGCTCTGGCTGTCGCGGGCGGTGAGGTAGCGGTCGACGTCCCGGCTCCCGCCGGCTCCTCGGGCGATGAGGACGAAGGCGCCCAGGACGACCACGAGGGCGAGGAGGGCGAGGGTGGTGGAGATCATGGCGTGGACTCCCATCCGAAGTGGTCGATCGGGCCGTGACCGGCGCCGAGGCGCCAGTGGGCGCCGCCCCGGATGCCGCGGTCGATGAAGCGCTTGGCCTGCCGGAGGGCAGCGAGGGGGTCGAGGCCCCGGGCCAGGCCGGCCGCGGTCGCCGAGGCGAACGAGCAGCCGGTGCCGTGCACGTTCCGGGTGTCGATGCGCTCGCCGGTGAGGACGGTCGAGCCCGACGAATGGGCAACGGCGTCGGTCGCGGTCCCGTCGAGGTGACCGCCCTTCACCACGACCCAGGCCTCGCCCTCCTCGCTGAGCTCCCGCGCCGCGTCGGCCGCGGCCTGCTCGCCCTCGAGGGGGCGGCCCACGATGACCGACGCCTCCAGGAGGTTCGGCGTGATGACCTCGGCGTGGGGGAAGAGCAGTTCGCGGTAGGCGGCCTCGGCCTCCTCGGCGAGCAACCGGTCGCCGCTGCTGGCCACCATCACCGGATCCACGACGAGGTGGGGCAGGTCCCCGGCCCTCGCCCGTCGGGCCACGAGCTCGACGATGGCCGCGGTGGCCAGCATGCCGGTCTTGACCGCCGCCACCGGTAGGTCGCTGAGCACGGCATCGATCTGGGCCTCGACGGCACCGGGGTCCAACACGTCCACCCGGGTCACCGCGACCGTGTTCTGACTGGTCACCGCCGTGATCGCCGTCGTCCCGAACACCCCGAGGGCGGCGAAGGCCTTCAGGTCGGCCTGGATGCCGGCGCCACCGCCGGAGTCGGATCCGGCGATGCTGAGGGCGACGGGTGGTGTCATTCGGTGACCTCCTGGTCGAGCAGCGAGCGGACGACCTCGGCCGGATCCGCCGCGGCCATCACGGCACCCATGACGGCCACCCCGGCCGCGCCGGCGGCGAGGCACGGGGCCACCCTGTCGGCCCCGATCCCCCCCAGGGCGTAGACGGGGAGCCGGGCGGCGGCGGCGAGGTCGGCCAGCCCATCGAGTCCGAGGGCCGGGCCGTAGCCGGGCTTGCTGGCGGTCGCGAACACGGGGGACACGGTGGCGTAGGTGGCTCGGTGGGCGGCCGCACCGGCCAGGTCGACCGCGCCGTGACAGGATCGGCCGAGGGCCAGGTCGTCCTCGTCGGGCCACGGGTCATCGGCCGCCAGGTGGACCGTGCGGGCCCCCAGGTCCCGGGCCAGCGCGATGTCCGAAGCCACGATCAGCTCGGCCGCGTCCCCGCAGGCCTCCGCCACCCGTTCCCCCAGGGCCCGGCGCTGAGGGGCGGGCAGGGTCTTCTCCCGGTAGAGGATCGCGGTGGCCCCCGCGGCGACGGCGGCGGCGACGGTCTCGGCCAGGTTGCGCCCGGCGACCCGGGACTGGTCTCGGTCGGTGAGCACGATGAGGCGCCTCACAGCGCCGGACCGAGCAGGTCGGGGCGGCCCTCGTCCGGGGTCGACGCGGCCGCGTAGTGTCGGCGCGGGATCCGGCCGGCCCGACGGGCGAGCCGTCCACCGGTCACGGCATGGGCCATCGCCAGGGCCATGGAAACGGGATCCTGGGCCCGGGTCACGGCCGAGGCCAGCAACACGGCGTCACAACCCAGCTCCATGGCCAGCGCAGCATCCGACGCGGTCCCGACGCCCGCGTCGAGCACGACGGGGACCGAGGCCTGATCGACGATGAGGGCGATGTTGTAGGGGTTGTTGATCCCCATGCCGCTGCCGATGGGCGACCCCAGCGGCATCACCGCGGCGCAGCCGAGGTCCTCGAGTCGGCGAGCCAGGATCGGGTCGTCGGTGGTGTAGGCCAGCACGGTGAAGCCCTCGTCGACGAGGGTCTCGGCGGCGGCCACCAGCTCCACGGGGTCGGGCAGGAGCGTCCGGTCGTCACCGATGACCTCGAGCTTGACCCAGTCGGTCTCGAACGCCTCTCGGGCGAGGTGGGCGGTGCGGATCGCCTCGGTGGCCGTGTAGCAGCCCGCCGTGTTGGGCAGGACGGCCACGTCCAGCCGGTCGAGCACGTCGAGGACCGAGCCGGGCGCCGAGGGGTCGACCCGGCGCAGCGCGACGGTGACCAGCTCGGTGCCCGCGGCGACCACGGCGCGTTCGAGCGCGTCGAGGCTGGGGGCACCGCCAGTGCCGAGGATGAGCCGAGAGCCGAGCTCACGGTCGGCGATCCTCAGGGGGTCGACGGGGTCAGCGGTCATCTCAGCCTCCCTGGGCGGCGGTCAGGATCTCGAAGCGGTCGCCGTCGGCGGCGACGGTGGCGGCCCACCGACTGCGGGGTACCACCTCCTCGTTGCGGGCCACCGCGACACCCCGGGACGACTTGCGGTGCCGGGCCACGATGTCGGCGACGGTGGTTCCCGCCTCGAGCGCCTCGGGCACGCCGTTCAGGGTCACCTCGACCATCAGGCCGCCCCTGGAGGAGCGAAGCGCTCGGGGCCGAAGCCGGCGATCTCCGGGACGGCGGGACCGACCCCGAAGAGCCCGGTGACCGCGTCGGCCGTCACCGGGGTCAGGAGGATGCCGTTGCGGTGGTGGCCGGTGGCCACGACGAGGCCGGCCACCGTGGTGGGGCCGATCACCGGCGCGTTGTCCGGCGAGCCCGGGCGGAGGCCGGCGCCGAGCTCGGCCAGCTCGAGGTCCAGCAGGCCGGGCACGAGCACGGCGGCGTCGTGCAGGAGCTGGTGGATGCCCTCGACGGTGACGGTCGTGTCGAAGCCCTGCTCCTCCACGGTGGCACCGACGACGATCCGGCCGCTGGCCCGGGGCACGAGGTAGAGCGACCGGCCCCGGACCAGACCGCGGACGTTGCCGGCCAGCACGGGCCGATCGGTCGGGCCCTGGACACGGAGGATCTGGCCCTTCACCGGGCGGACCGGTGGTCGGGCGTCCGGTGGGATCCCCTCGACGGCCGCGGACCAGGCGCCGGCGGCCAGGAGGACCCGTTCGGCTTCGAGCGGGGTGCCGTCGTCGAGCTCGACGCCCTGCACCGCGCCGTTGTCGACGGTCACGCGACGAACGCTCTGGCCGACGAGCTCGACGCCCCTGTCGGCGAGGGCGGCCAGGAGGGCAACGACCAACAGGCGGTTGTCGGCCTGGTGGTCACCCACCACCCGAAGGCCCCGGCGGACACCGGGGGCCAGCGCGGGCTCGACGCCCCGGGCCTGCGAGCCGGTCAGCTCCTCGGCCTCGAGGCCCAGCCGCCCCAGGTAGGTGCCCAGGTCCTCCAGCACGCGCCCGTCGTCGGCGTCCAGGGCGACCAGGAGCGAGCCGCAGGTCCGGTAGCCCACCGACCGCCCGGTCTCGGTCTCGAGCTCCCGGGCGAAGGCGGCCCAACGACCGGCTCCGGCCAGGTTGAGGGCGAGGAGCCGGTCCTCGCCGTAGTGCGCCTCGGTGACCGGGGCCAGCATCCCGGCCGAGGCGTGGGTGGCCCGGGTGCCGGGAACCGGGTCACAGACGGTGACGGCCAGCCCCCCCTGAGCCAGTCGCCACGCGGCGGCCAGTCCGATGGCCCCACCGCCGATGACGATGACGTCGGGCCCGCTCACCGGCTCGCCTCGATGGCGGCCAGGAGGTCCACGGTGGCCTGCCGCCGGTCGTCGGCCCGGCTGACGGCGCCGACGACGGCGATGCCGTGGGCCCCGGCGGCCATGACCTCGGGGACCCCCTGGACCGAGATGCCGGCGATGGCGATCACGGGGACGCCAACCGCCGCGGCGACCGCTCCCACCCCGGTGGGGCCGATCGGGTCGGGGAGGCCGTCCTTGGTGGTGGTGGCGTAGGTCGGGCCGACCCCGAGGTAGTCGGCCCCCTCGCGGGCCCGGGCCCGGCCGCTCTCGGGATCGCGGGCCGTGGCCCCGATGATCGCGCCGGGGCCGAGCAACCGGCGGGCGACCGCCACGGGCAGGTCCAGATCGCCGACGTGGACGCCGTCGGCGCCGCAGGCCAGGGCGATGTCGACTCGGTCGTCGATCAGACAGACCGCTCCGGCGGCCCGGCAGCGGGTCACGACCGCCTCGGCCAGCGCGAGCAGCGCCCGGTCGTCGAGCTCCTTGGCCCGGACCTGGATCAGCGGGGCACCGGCTCCGAGCGCGTCGTCGACGACATCGAGGGGCGGCACGGGAGCGTCGAGGTCGGTGAGCACCTGCAGCCGCTCGATCACCTTGCCCATGGAGCACTCCCTCCGCCGGCATGAACCGGATCAGGTCGACGGTCGGAGGAGCCTCACCTCCCTCTCAGCCCGGTGCGCCGGACTCCCGTTTGCCGGCCGAACCGTAGCGCGACCGGTGGGGAACGGTCGGTAGGGTTCCCGCGCGATGGCGAACCCCCTCCTGGCCCGGTCCCTCGAGGACCTGCTGAGCGACGCCGCGGCGGTGCGGGACCTCGCCCACGGGCACCGCGTGACCTACTCCCCCAAGGTCTTCATCCCCCTCACCCGCCTCTGCCGGGATCGCTGTGGCTACTGCACCTTCGCCACCGCGCCGGCCCGGGTGGAGGCGGCCTACCTCACGCCCGAACAGGTCCTCGGGATCGCCAGGGCGGGAGCGGAGGCCGGCTGCCGCGAAGCGCTCTTCACCCTCGGCGAGCGCCCCGAGGCGCGCTATCCCGCGGCCCGGCAGTGGTTGGACGACCACGGCTACGCGTCGACCGTGGACTACCTCGTCTCCATGTGCGGACTGGTCCTCCGTGAGACCCACCTCCTGCCCCACGCCAACGCCGGCGCCCTGTACCCCGAGGAGTTGGCGGCACTCCGTGAGGTGGCGCCGTCCCAGGGGATGATGCTCGAGACGTTGGCCGACCTCCCGGTCCACGAAGGGTCCCCGGACAAGGAGCCCGCGCGGCGGCTGAAGACACTGGAGGCGGCCGGTGACCTGGCGATCCCGTTCACGACCGGGATCCTGGTGGGCATCGGTGAGACGCGCGAGGACCGGGTCGAGGCCCTCGAGGCGATCGCCGCCAGTCACCGCCGGCACGGCCAGGTGCAGGAGGTCATCGTGCAGAACTTCCTGCCCAAGGCGGGCACGGCGATGCACCGTGCGGACCCCTGTCCCCCCGAGGACTACCTCGAGGCGATCGCCCTGGCCCGTCTGATCCTTCCTCCCGAGGTGCACCTCCAGGCCCCGCCCAACCTGTCCGATGACTTCGGGCGCCTGCTCGAGGCCGGGATCGACGACTGGGGCGGGGTCTCCCCGGTCACCGCCGACCACGTCAACCCCGAGCGACCCTGGCCGGCGGTGGAACGCCTGCGCGAGGTGACCGAAGCGGCCGGTCACGTGTTGGCCCCCCGCCTGACGGTCTATCCCGAGTTCGCCCTCTTCCCGGAGCGCTGGCTGGACGAGGCCCTGCGGTTCCCGGTGCTCGACCACAGCGATGCGGAGGGCCTCGGCCGCGACGATCAGTGGTATTCGGGCGCGGGGACCCTTCCTCCGGTCCTGGTCCCCGGCCCGGCCACCGACGTCGGGCCGGTCGCCGCCGTCCTCGACGCCGTGCGGGCCGGCCACGAGGTGAGCGAGGACGAGATCGTGACCCTGTTCTCCGCTCGCGGCCCCGAGGTGGCGTCGGTGGCCGCCGTCGCCGACGAGCTGCGGCAGCACGCGGTCGGTGAGGTCGTGACCTTCGTCCACAACCGGAACATCAACTACACGAACGTCTGCACCTTCAAGTGCCGCTTCTGTGGGTTCTCCAAGGGGCCGCTGTCGCTCAACCTCCGTGGCAACCCCTACCTGCTGACCCTCGAGGAGATCGCCGACCGGGTACGGGAGGCGGCCGACCGGGGGGCCACCGAGGTCTGCCTGCAGGGCGGCATCCACCCGGACTTCGACGGCGACTACTACATCGACGTCGCCCGGGCCGTGCACGACGCGGTGCCGGAGATGCACATCCACGGCTTCACCGCCCTGGAGGTCACCGAAGGGGCCAGACGACTCGATGAGCCACTGGCGGCGTACCTGGTCCGCCTGCAGGAGGCCGGCCTGAAGACCCTTCCCGGCACGGCCGCCGAGATCCTCGACGACGAGGTCCGGGCCGTCCTCTGTCCCGACAAGATCGACACCGAAGAGTGGCTGGACGCCCACCGGACGGCCCACGGTGTCGGACTCCGGTCCAACATCACGATCATGTTCGGGGCCATCGAACAGCCGCGCTCGTGGGCCCGGCATCTCGTGCGCACGCGCGATCTGCAGAAGGAGACCGGGGGGTTCACCGAGTTCGTGCCGCTGCCCTTCGTGCACATGGCCACGCCGATGTACCTCCAGCACAAGGCGCGCCGGGGGCCGACCTTCCGGGAGGTCGTGCTCATGCACGCCATCGGGCGCATCGCCTACCACGGCCTCATCGACAACATCCAGGCCTCCTGGGTCAAGCTGGGCATCGGCGGGGCCCGCCAGTTGCTGCAGTCCGGGGTCAACGACCTCGGAGGGACGCTGATGGACGAGAACATCTCGCGGGCCGCGGGCGCCGAGCACGGTCAGGGCCTCGAGGAGGCGGACTTCCGGGAGATCGTGGAGCCGTTGGGTCGCCGTCTCGAGCAGCGGACCACGCTCTACGGCCGGGTCCAGCCGGCGTGACGGCCCGGTGAGTCGGCGGGTCCGGACGGGGTCGCCCGCCATCGACCGACAGATCGAGGCACTGCTCGACGAATGCGGGGCCACCGACGACCGTGACCTGCTGTTCGACATCGTGGCCTCGGGTGTCCTGTTGGCCGGTGACGACGCGGACCGGCTCGATCTCAAGATCACCGCGGCGGCCCTGGCGGAGATGCGGGCGGCCTTCAACGCGTTCGCCCCCTACCGGAACCGACCCAAGGCGACGATCTTCGGCTCGGCCCGGATCCTGGCCGACGACCCGCTCTACCGTGCCGCCCGTGACGTCGCCCGCTCCCTGGCCGACCAGGGGTGGATGGTCGTCACCGGGGCCGGCCCCGGGATCATGGCCGCCGGTCTGGAGGGGGCGGGGCGGGAGAAGTCCTTCGGGGTGAACATCCGGCTGCCCTTCGAGCAGGAGGCCAACGAGTTCATCCGCGGCGACCACAAGCTCATCTCCATGAAGTACTTCTTCACCCGGAAGCTGGAGCTGGTGAAGGAGTCGCAGGGCTTCATCTGCCTGCCCGGCGGGTTCGGGACCCTGGACGAGACCTTCGAGCTGTTGACCCTCCAACAGACGGGCAAGTCGGTGCCGACCCCCATCGTGTTCCTCGACGAGCCCGGCGGCGGTTACTGGGAGGGATGGCGTCGGTTCACCCTGGAGCACGTGGCCGCCGGCGGCTACATCTCCCCCGAGGACCTGGGCATCGTGACGATCACCGACGATGTCGCGGTCGCCGTGGAGGCGGTGCTCGGCTTCTACCGCAACTACCACTCGATCCGGTGGGTGGGCAGGACCCTGGTGATCCGCCTGGCGGTCGAACCCACCACCGCGGAGCTGGCGATGCTCAACGACGAGTTCGGCGCCCTGCTCTCGGCCACGGGGAGCATCGAGGCCAGCGGTCCGCTGCCACCGGAGGTGGAGGACGGGGACCAGCTCGAGGCCCCGCGGCTGGTGATGGACTTCGACATCCGCCACTTCGGGCAGCTGCACGACTTCATCGCCCGCATCAACGCCCTGGACTCGGCGCCCGATGTCCTGTCCGCGATGGAGGCGCCCCCGCGGGGTTGACCGCCGGTCGAACGACGCTCCTGCGATCAGTCGATCGACCAGGCGCTGTCGTCGGGTTCCCGGAGGAGCCCCACCGCCTTGTCCACCGCCCTCCGGGCGCGGGTGAGGCGTCGTTCGTCGACGGGCAGCTCTGCTCCCCCGGCGTCGATGGACTCGCGCAGCCGTTCGATGGCCAGGTCCGCCATCTCCTCGCTGATCGCCTCCAGGCGGTGACGGATGTCATCGAACTCTTCGGCCATGGTCGCCAGTTTGGCTCACGGGAGGGCGGTTTCGGCCGACCGGACACGCAATGGGTGCCTTCACCGCACAGGAGCTCGAACGGACCGCGGCCACGCACGGGATGATGTTCCCGAACCACGTCCTCGACCAGTTCGTCGCGGCCATCGACTCCGGCAAGCACGTGATCCTCACCGGCCCCCCGGGGACGGGCAAGACCACGCTGGCCTACATGGGTGCCGAGGTCGCCCAACGGGCCATGCTCTGCGCCGGGTACCTGCCCACCACCGCCACCACCGAGTGGACGACCTATGAGACCATCGGTGGCCTCCAACCGACCGCCGAGGGGTTGATCTTCCGCCCCGGCCTGTTCGTGGACGCCATCGAGAGTGGACGTTGGCTGGTCATCGACGAGCTCAACCGCTCGAACTTCGACCGCGCGTTCGGTCAGCTGTTCACCGTGCTGTCGGGACAGCCGGTGGTGCTGCCGTTCAAGCGCAAGGGCACGCCCAACCCGCTCTCGATCGTGCCCGCCGGCGTGGAACCCCCACCCCACACCGACGTCATCCGCCTGCCCAGCAAGTGGCGGATCGTGGCGACGATGAACGTCTTCGACAAGAACCTGCTCTTCGAGATGTCCTACGCCCTGATGCGCCGCTTCGCGTTCATCGAGGTGGGCGCACCCGACGACGAGTCCTACCGACGTCTGCTCGACGGCTCCGGCGAGATCGTCAGCCGCCTCCTCTGCCTGCGCAAGTTCACCGACCTGGGCCCGGCCGTGTACCTCGATGCCGCCAAGTACGCGGCGCGGCGCGCCCAGGACGGGCCCACGCCGTCGCGACTGCTCTATGAGGTGTTCTACGCCTACTTCCTGCCCCAGTTCGAGGGCTTCGACGACCTGCGGGCGACCAAGCTCTACCGGACGATCGAGGGCCTCTTCGATCCGCCTGAGCAGGCGGAGGTGCAGCGCACCATGGGTGAGGTCCTCGGTGTCGACCTCGCCCTCTGAGGCGCCGCTGCCGGGCGCCGGTACGCGGCGGTCGGGCACCGACCCCGAGCCGGTCGGCGGTGAGCGCACGGCCACCCACGAGTTGTGGGACCTCCTCCGGCGACCCTTCAGCGTGGTCGAGGCCGTCGACTCGGTCCTCGGCCTGTCGCCCAACGTGGTCAAGCAGCTCACCGGGGCGATGCTGGCGACCTGCCCGGAGGCCGAGGCGCTGCTGGACGCGACACCCCAGACCATCCGGTCGCTGTCGATCTCGATGAGCAACCAGCCCGAGGAGTGTCGGGGCGAGCTGCGGGGCCCGGTGCTGTGGTCCGAGACCTTCTCCTGTCGCTCCTCGAGCGCCGGGCGCAACGACGTCTACGTGTGCGCGGCGCCGTCGCGTGCCTATGACATCCCCGAGAACCGCGTCCTGGTGGCGGCCCTGGTGAGCGTGCGTGACGCCGGGCGTTCGGTCGACACCATCTCGGCCCGCTCCTATGACGACGACACCCTGCGCCAGGCCCGCTACAACGGCCAGCGGGCGAGCCGCCTACTCGAGCACCGGGCCCTCTCCTCGGTGGCGCGGCACCGACCGAGCCCTCGAGAGGTGCGGCGGGCGCGCTCGGGCAACCGCCGTTCGACCTACAACCCGGCCTTGACGATGCTGGCTCGGGTGGCGGACCCCTTGGCAGCCGATGACATCCTGCCGTTCTGTGACCGCCGGACCCGGGCCCAGCACGCGGTCCTCGTCTCCATCGTGCGGGCCCTGCGCCGCCGTGGCCTCACCGTCGAACCCTTCCGGGCCGTGGCGGGCACGCTGCAGTCGGGACTGCTGCGTTACCACCACCCCCGCCGGCGCGGCGATCGCAGCCGACCGAGCGGGATCCTGGTCGGACGGGTCCTGGTCGACGTGCCCGAACGGGTGCGGGACCGCAACCGTGAACGGGCCGAACACGCGCTGACCGCCCGGGCCGGTGGCCGTCCCGCGGTGATGGTCATGGACCCCAGCGACGTGGAACGGGCCATCGACCGGGCGCTGGCAGAGCCAGCCGGGGGTCGCTAGATCCGGTGCCGGCTCAGCCGGCCCAGTCCTCTTCCTTCAGGGCTTCGGCCGCGAGGCACCAACTGGCGTGTTCGTCGCCCGGCTCGGCCCCGCACTCGGCGCAGGCCTGTTGGTCGGTGCCCTCGAGGACGTCGTCGAAGTCGGTGCGCGTGCGCTTCAGCGCTCGGGCCTCTTCGAATCGGCGATGCCGACCCTTCTTCATGGGGTGATGTTCACGGGGCGCTCTCCCCACCCTGGCGTGCCTGGACATCGGATTGTAGCGCTGTCATCGGCACGTGCGAACGCGCCTCGAGGACCAACTCGCCGTCGGCGAAGGCGACGGCCACCGAGCCGTCCACCAGCCCGTCCAAGGCCAGGCCCACGACCTCGGATCGCCAGCCCGAGCTCAGCCGGGAGGCGGGGTCACCACTGAGGTAGCCCTCGATGTCGGATCGGGTGCCCAGCAACCCCGGGTCCAGGTCGAGATCACGGGCGTGCTGGGCCAGCCAGGCCGAGGCCAGCGTGGCGGCCGGGCGCAGGTCGCGTCGCAGCTCGGGGGCGTTGTCCTCGGCCGGGGGCTCGGCTTCGAGCCCGACCTGCACGGCCTCCAGGATGGCGCGACCGACGCCCCCCTTGCTGACCCCCCGGTCCACGCCGCGCACGGCGGCCAGCTCTTCACGGGTGCGGGGTGCTCGCTGGGCGATGGCCACGACGGCCAGATCGGACAGGACGTGGCGCACCGGGCGGTTGACCTCCGCCGCCCGCCGTTCCCGCCACGCGGCGACGGCCCGGGCCACCGCGGCGGGCCGGTCCTTGAGGCGGCGGGCCTCCTTGACCTTGCGCCACGCCTCCTCGGGATCCCGGCCTGTGCGGGCTTCGGCGACCAGGGTGGCGAACTCACCCTCCGCCCAGGCCAGTCGGCCCCGTTCGACCAGCTGAGCCTCCTGCTTGGCCTGCAGCTCGACCAGGTGGGCCACGTCGGCGGCGGCGTAGTCCAGCTGTCGGGAGGAGAGGGGCCGTCGCAGCCAGTCGCTCAGGCGGTCGGCCTTCGGCAGGTGGACGCCGAGCTCGCCGGACAGGAGCGTGGACAGCGACGGCGTCGAGGAGCCCAGGAACCCGGCGGCCAGCTGGGTGTCGAAGAGCCTCGTGGGCACCGTGCCGCAGGTGGTGAGCAGGACCTCGAGGTCCTGGCTGGCGGCGTGGACCACGGCCAGGCCCGGGCCCTCGAGCAGCTCGGCCATCGGCGCGATGTCCACCTGAAGCGGGTCGACGAGCACCACCTCGTCGTCCCACGCCAACTGCACCAACGCCAGTTCGGGGAAGTAGGTGCGCTCACGGTGGAACTCGGTGTCGAAGGCCCAGACCTCGACGTCGCGCAGTCGACGGAGGAGATCGGCCAGCCCCGAGGGCTCGGTGACGACGACGGGGGTCGATTCGCTCAGGTGGTCGCCCCACCGGACTCGACCAGCAGTCCGGCCTCGGTCCAGGCCAGCATTCCGCCAGCCACGTTGACCGCGTCGATGCCCTGGCCCCGCAGCCACTCCGCCGCTTGTCGGCTGCGGTTCCCGGAGCGGCAGATCACCGGGAGGGTGCCCTCGGACGGGACCTCGGCCACGCGCTCGACGAGCTCGCCCAGGGGGATCAGGACGACGCCGGGCACGTGGGTCACGGCGTATTCGTCGGGGTTGCGGACATCGAGGATCGCCGCGCCGGCCTCCCGCTGCCGCGCCAGTTCGGCCACGTCGATCTCGGGCACGTCCATCGGGGCAGGGTACCCGGGGCGGTGGGGCCGGTCCGGCATGGGTCCGGTCTGTGGCAGGTCGGCGGGGTCGTCGGCATCGGCCAGCGCCGCGGGCGTCAGACCGGTCACGGAGGCGACCGTGAGGCCGGTCACCGCTCGGCGCGGCGCCCGCTCCCCTGCCTCGTAGGCCGCCCGCAGGTGGTTCTCCGCCCGCCGGTGCCAGGCCGCGTGGAGCAGTTCGTGGCGCCCGTCGTGCCAGGGGGCGGCGGCATCGGCGTCGCCGAGGGCGTCGACGACCGCGGTGATGGCCGCCGGGTCGACGGCGGGGAGGTCGCAGGCCAGCACGACGACGACCTCCTCGTCGGTCGCCGCCAGGGCCGTGAGGATGCCGCCGAGCGGGCCTTCCCCCGGGTGCTCATCGGGCACGACGTCCAGACCGTGGGCCCGGAGCGCGTCGACATCGCCGCCCACGGCGAGGACCTGCCGGGCCCCGGCGGCCGTGAGGGCGTCGGCCACGCGTCGGGCCAGCGGCACGCCGTCGAGCTCCAGGAGGGCCTTGTCGGACCCCATGCGCCGGCTGGCCCCGCCGGTCAGGACCATCCCGACGAAGCGCAGGTCAGACCGTCCCGCCGTAGGTGGCCTCGCGGCCCCTGCTCGCGTCGTGGTGGCGAGCAGACTCCCCCAGGTCGGCCAGGAACCGATCGGCCACCGCCGCGTGGCCGGGCGACAACATGAGGTGCAGGCCACCCTGCTGGCGGTCCAGGTGCCATCCCCGGTCGTCCATGGCGTCGCCCACGCCGCCGATGTCCAGGGTCGCCGAGCCGAACTCGAACACCGAGAGGTCGGGGTCACCCGTGATCTCCAGACCCTCGATGGCCCGGATCCCCGCCTGGAACGCGCGCGTCGTGTCGCGGACGGTCCCGGCCAGTCGGCGGTACCCCTCGGCGCCCAGGTGGGTGACGGTGGTCCAGGCCTCGGCGATGGGGACGCCACCCCGGGTGCCGGCGGAGGTGGAGGAGCCGTAGAGACCGCCCGGCCACTCGTCGTAGAGGAAGAACTGGTGGCGGTAGAGGTCCCGTGAGGCATAGAGGACCGTGGACGCGCCCTTGGTGGAGTAGCCGTACTTGTGGACGTCGGCCGACAAGGAGGTCACCCCGGGGACCCGGAGGTCCCACGGGGGCACGGTCTCGCCCAGTTGCTCCCAGAACGGCAGCAGCCAGCCTCCGAGGCAGGCGTCGACATGGCACAGCACCCCGGCGTCCCGTGCCGCGGCGGCGATCTCCGGGATGTGATCGATGACGCCGTAGGGGTAGCACGGCGCCGATCCCACCACGAGGGCCGTGTTCTCGTCGATCCGCTCGGCCACCTGGTCGCCGTGCAGTCGCAGGTCCTCGCCCACCGGGAGCCTCCGGTGAGCCAGGCCCAGGTACTTCGCCGCCTTGGCGAAGGCCGGGTGGGCGGTCTCGGCGGTCAGGAGCTCCGGCGTGGTGATGCCCGCCTCCCGGGCGTGGTCCCGGGCCACCTGCACCGCCAGGAAGATGCTCTCGGTGCCACCGGAGGTCAGGGATCCGGCCCCCGGCTCACCGCCGAGGAGGTCGCCGGCCATCAGCACGACCTCCTGTTCCATGCGGGGCAGGGTCCGGTACGCGAAGGGGTTGAGCGCGTTCTCGTGCAGGAAGCGACCTGCGACGTCGTGCTGGAGGCCCTCGAGCACCGGGTCATCGTGGTGGTAGACGAGGCTGAAGGCCCGACCGCCGCGCCAGTCGATGTCGCCCTCTCGCTCCTGGTCGATCTCGGCCAGCAGCGCCTCGGCGCTCGCCCCCTGTTCGGGGAAGGTGGTGATCCTGGGCCCGGCGATGTCCACGGCCCGGGATCGTAGGTCTTGGCCTCGGGCGCCGTCGGCGGCGGGGCGGCGTGGGGTGACTTGCGGGGTTGCCTCGAACCCGTGTTGGATTCGCGGGGTGACGGTCAGGGAGGGGGCGATCCAACGTGTCGGTTGACCTCCAGAAGCGACTGATCGCCTTCGCCATCGGGTTGGTCACGATCACCGCGGGACTGTTCGCGTGGCGGGCGGGCCAGATCGGGTCGACCGCGAACTTCGACGACCGTCAGTCGGTCGGCCAGGAGATCGACAGCCAGCAGGTCCGGATCGAGGTCGCGGTCGAGGCGGCGCGCCAGGCCAGGCAGTACGACCGCTACCTGGCCGACTACGCGGTGTCGGACTCGCTGCCTCCCGCCGAGTCCGAGCAGGTCCGGACCGAGGCCACCGAGCGAGCCTTCGCCAGCGGGGTGTTCGGTCGGGCGACGGTGGCCGACCCGCGCCTTGTCACCGATGAGCCCCGTCCGTTCGACATCACCGAACGCATCGCCGAGTTGACCACGGCGGCGACGACCGGCCTGACCGCCACCGGCGCCGCCGACCCCCAGGTGCTGGCCGATGACTCCGATTCCATCCGGGCCCGGGTGCGGACGCTCACCCAATGGGGGGCGTTGCTCCTGATGTCGGTCGTCCTCTTCACCGCCGCCGAGGTGACGGCGAGCTCGCGGGTTCGTCAGGTCGCTGCGCCCCTCGGCGCCCTGGCCTACGTCGTCGCCGTCTTCGGGGCCTTCCTGGGGCCCTTCGTGACGTGACCGACCCGGGCGCAGAGGAGGTCGGCGAGGCGGGGGCCGAGCCTGCCACGTCACCGGGGCGGTCGGCGGCGGCCGCCGCCGACCAGGAGGAGCGTGACAACCGCTACCGGCGCCGCGTGGCGGTCGTCCTGGCCCTCTTGGCGGTCATCGGTGCCTGGATCAACATCCTGGAGTCCGACGCCGGGACGAACGAGTCCCACTACGCCCGGGAGACGACCCGGGTGGCGGTTGACTCGCTGCGGGCCAACGTCAACCGGGCCACGGTGCTCGGTCTCGAGACCGACGTCGACGCCGAGCAGCAGACCCTCGTCCAGAGTGGTCGGCTCGAGGCCGATGCTGCGGGATCGGGCGAGGGCCGCGACTCCTTGGCGGGAGTGGACCGCGAGGCGTTGGGGCGGACGCTGACCCTCGAGGCGAACCGTCTCGACCTGGAGCGCAAGGCGCTCGCCGAGACCCGGGTGACCTTCAACAACCGGGCGTCCCAGTACCAGACCGTCCTGACCACGCTGGCCGTGGCCCTCTTCCTGGTCGGGTTCACGATGGTGCTCAGTCGCAAGACCCGGCCGCCCATCCTCGTCCCCGGGTTGGTGCTCGCGGCTTACGTCGTGGGGTGGGCGCTCTGGATCCACCACCGCGAGGTGCCGTTCACCCCCGACGACGCGATCGAGGCCGTCGCCGCGGGTGACACGGCGACGACCTACGGCGAGCTCGACGGCGCGATCAGGGCCTACGACCGGGCGATCGAGCTCGACTCGGACTTCGTGCCCGCCTACAACGGTCGGTCGCTCGCGGCGTTCCTGGCTGCGAACCCGGACTTCAGGCGGACCCTCGCCGTGGTCAGCACCGAGGGCGAGCTCGTCGACCAGGCCCGCCAGGATGCCGACGAGGCCGTGCGGCTGGGCCTGGACCAGGATTTCGCCGGTCTCCTGCTGTCCGGCCTCTACCGCTTCTATGACGGCGACTACGACGGCGCCGTCCGGCGGCTCGATGAGGCGGCGGCGGTCAACGACCGGTCGCCGGAGGTCCATGTGGTCATGGGCGTGGCCGAGCTGGCGCGGGGGAACCCAGAGGCCGTCGCCGCGGCGTTCGCGGCCGCCGGGGACCTGCTCGACACCGAAGGAGCCTCCGTCCAGAACCGCGAGGTGGTGGCCGAAGCCCTCACCCTGCTCGAGTTCGTGGAGCACACCGATCCGTCGCTCGCGTCCCGCGTGGCCGAGGTCCGGGACCGCCTCGCCGAGCGCGAGCGGGAACTCGTCACGGGCCAGTCCGACCAACCCGAGCTGCCCGACCGTGTCGCCCTGCGGCTCGATCGGATGGCCCTCGACGGTGATGAGGTCGTCCTCGACCTCGCGTGGTCGGGCCTTCCCGACTCGACTGACGTGTCGCTGTACCTCTATGAGCAGCCGGCCGACGGCGCGGCGTTCGTGCAGGCCCCGGAGTTGGCACGGTTCAGCGAGGAGTCCAGTGACGGGCGCGCCCGCGGGTCTGTCGCCATCGAGCGGGCCTGCCGACCGGTAGCCCTGCGTCTCGACGTCTATCTCGACGGCGTGCTCACCGAGTCGTTCGATGCCCCCGGTGGCGAGGCCACCTGTGGCCTCTGAGCGAACGGCGCCGGCTCGCTCGGGCGGACTTCAGCCGCCGTAGTTCATGCGGGTGTCCTCCATGCGGAGGACCTCGGTCTCCTCGTCGGCCTGGAAGCCGGCGTCGACCACCTCCCCCATGAACAGGGTGTGGTTGCCGACATCGACGGCCCGGCGCACCTCGCAGTCCAGGTAGGCCGGGGCCTGGTCGAGGATGGGCGCGCCACTGAGCCCGTCGTGGAACGGGAAGCCGTTGAGGGTCATGGCCTCGCCATCGACCTCGACCGGCTTGGTGAACTTCCGCACGATCGCCCGGTCCTCCCGGGCGACGGTGTTGAGGGCGAACACACCGCCCGTGCTGATGAGCTCGTGGGTCACGGCGGTGTTCTCGACGCTTATGGCGATCAGCTTGGGCTCGAAGCTGACCTGGCTGACCCAGTTGACGGTCATGCCGTTACGACGCTCCCCCGCCCGGCTGCCCACGACGTAGAGCCCCGACGGCAGCGTCCACAGCACCCGCCGCCGCAGCCGGTCGTACGCCTCCTCCTGATCGTCGGTGTCGACGCCGGGCGGGTACGGCCCGATTGGTCCACCTCCACCCGGTGCGGTCATGGCTGAAACCTAAACGTTCAGCCTCGTGGGCGTGGCTCCACCGACCCGCGCCCGGTGAGGTTGCGGAGTCGCGGGAAACCTGGACGAAACCGCGATCAAGGGTTCGCGGCCGAACTCTGGTCTACGGTGAGCGGGGTCCGGACACGAGCCGGAGGAACACCGGGGGATCAATGGGCGACAAGGACAACTGGCGGCGGGGCGGGGCGGGGATCTGTCTGGTGGGCGCGCCGTTGATCCTCCTCGTGGGCTTCATCGTGCAGGTCGGGATGCGGGCCGGACCCTTCGAGGACGCGCTCGAGGAGGTCAGGGACGGACCCGTTCGCTGGTGGACGGGCTCGGCGATCGGGCTGGTGGGGATCACCCTGTTCATCGGGGCGGTGCTTGCCGTCGTCCATGTCTGCCGGCGCGGAGGCGCGGATGGTCTCGGGCTGGTCGGAGGCACGGTCACCCTGATCGGCCTGGTCGCGGTCGTCGCCATCCAGGGCCTCGAGCTGCTGCTGACGATCATGGCCCTGCCCGGCCAGGATCCCGACGCGATGGTGATCTTGGCGAGGTCGGTCGACGACAGCAAACGCATGGCGATCCTGTTCGTCGTGTCCATGGGCTACTTCGTGGGCTGGTTGATCCTGGCCTTCGGCCTGTACCGGTCACGGACCGTTCCCGCCTGGTTGCCGGTCGCCCAGGCGATCGGGGTGGTCGCCTTCGCCGCCGGCGTCATTCCCGGGGTTGACGCCTTGGGGCTCATCGGGCTCGCGCTCCAGCTGGTCGCGCTGGGCTTCCTCGGCGTTCAGGCCCTCCAGAGCAGCGGGCCGTGGTCGGCGGCCCCGGCCGGGACGGCGGACGCGACATAGCGAACGGACCGGCGCCCGACCCTCAGTCCCCGCTGGGTGGCCAGTCCGGGTCCAACTGGAGAAGGAAGACGGCACAGCGTTCGGCTTCGTCCTCCTCGCCGATGGCCTCGGCGATGCGACCCAGGCCGGCGAGGGCGGTCAGGAAGCCGCGGTTCTCCTCGTGCGCCCAGCGGACATAGCCGCTGCCTCGCCACCCGTTCTGGCGCAGCCGATCCAGGCCGCGGTGGTAGCCGGTGCGATAGGCGGCATAGGCGAACGCCTGGTCAGGGGCGAGGTCGCCCAGCCGGGCCCAGCCGGCCAGGAAGCGGGGGTACTGCATGCACACCCTGCCGACGGCCGCCACGTCCTCGCCGGCGTCGACCAGCGCGTTCAGCGCCGCCTCGGGCTCGCGGTCCAGGACGGTCTCCGGTGGCCCGGAGGTGAAGCTGATGTCGCTCATGGCTGCACCCTAGGCACCCGGCCCGGGCCGCCCTCCAGGGGCATCACCGGGGCCGGGTCGGGCTCGTCGCCCACCACGGCGTCGAGGTGGGCCGCGGTCGCGGCGTAGGCCTGGGTGATGAGCTCGGCGCTGTGGCTGAAGTCGTCGTAGCGGGTCCGCGGCGGTGAGCCGTAGGGCAGGAAGACCATCTCCATCTGCTCGGCCAGTCGGACGCGGTCCTCGTCGTAGCGCAGCCGGCGGGTGAGCCACAACGCCTGCAGCGCCACGTCGATGGGGCGCTTGGGCTCGGTGAAGTCCCGGTCGAGGGTGCCGACGTTGAGCACATAGGCCAGTTCGGCCCCGAGGTCCGCCGCCCGGCTCACGGGGATGTCGTTGGCGATGCCGCCGTCGAGGTACCGATGGCCGTCGACGGTGACGATGGGGAAGACGGCCGGGAGCGCGGCGGAGGCGAGGATCGCCGTGTGCAGGTCACCGTCCTCGAACCAGACCTCGGCGGGTGGATCGAGTTGGGTCGCCACGCACTGGAACGGGATGCGGAGTTGGTCGAAGCGGGTGGGCCGCAGGATCCGCTGGATCAACTCGCGGAGTCCCTGGTTGCCGTGGATGGCGTCGCCCTTCATGGCCAGTTGGACCGTCGAGGGCAGCCAGCGGCCGGCGGGCATGATGTCGGGTCCCGCCAGGCGCAGCCAGAGGTCTTCGAGCCGGCTGACACCGGCCACGGTCGGGTCCGCGGCGTAGGCCGCGCCGTTCAACGCGCCGACCGAGCAGCCGAGGACGAGGTCGGGGCGGATGTCCCGTTCGGTGAGCGCCCGCAGCATGCCCACCTGCAGCGCACCGAGGTTCCCGCCACCGGACAGCACGAAGACGCTCGGCCCCCGCCGCAGCCGGTCCCTCCAGCGCAGTCGTGGGCGGCGGGCGGGGCCCGGCGTCCGCCGCTCGGGACTGGACCGGGCCGCGGCGGCCCCGCCCAGGTTCCTCGGGCTCAGGGCACCCGCACCAGACGCAGGACGTCGGTGGCCCGGGACCGGTCGTCGGAACCCGCGAGGACCACGACGGTGTCCCCCGAGCGCACGTGGCCGTGCTCGCGGGCGCTGCGCACGATCGCTCGGACCATCGCCTCGTTGCTCCCCCGCTGCTCGACGATCATGGGTTGGGCCCCCCAGCTCATGGTGAGTTGGCGGACGGTGCGCTCGTCAGGTGAGAAGCCGAGGATCTTGGTCTCGGGCCGGAACCGGGCCATGGCGCGAACGGTGAAGCCGGTGCGGGACATGCAGAGGATCGCGTCGGCGTTCATCTCACTGGCCACCCGCCAAGCCGCCATGGTCATGGTGTCGGTCACCCGGGCGTCGGCGTCGCCCTCCTCGGTGCGGACCAGTTCGGTGAGGTGCGGTGCCCAGCCGTCGTAGTCGAACTCCTCGTCGGCTCGTCGGGCGATGTCGGCCATGGTTCGCACCGTGAGCACGGGATCGTGGCCGATGGCGGTCTCCCCGGACAGCATGACCACGCTGGTGCCGTCGAAGACGGCGTTGGCCACGTCGGTGACCTCCGCCCGGGTCGGGGTGGCCGCGTGGACCATCGACTCGAGCATCTGGGTGGCGGTGATGGCCGGGCGGCCGAGGGCGATGCAGGTGCGGATGATGTGCTTCTGCAGGTGCGGGATCTCCGCGATCGGCATCTCGGCGCCGAGATCGCCCCGGGCGACCATGATCGCGCCGCTGGCCTGGATGATCCCCTCCAGGTTCTGCACGGCCGCCCGCGTCTCGATCTTGGCCACGACGAGCGGTCCCCGCGGATGGGGTTCGGTGCCCACCCGCCGGATGTCGTGAGCGGAGCGGACGAAGGAGATGGCGACGATGTCGACCCCCCGCTCCACGAAGGCGTCGAGCATCCGGAGGTCGTCGGGGGTGGGTGAGGCGATGCGCAGGCGGTCCGAGGGGATGTGCACCCCGGGCCGGCCGTGCACCCGCGCGCCGTGACAGACGGTGGCCACGAGGTCCGAGGCGGTCTTGTCCACGACCTCGATGACCACGGCACCGTCGCCGAAGAGGAGGCGGTCGCCGATCTCGACGTCGTTGACGAGGCGTTCGTAGCCGACCTCGACCACCTCAGGCGTGCTCTGGCTGTAGCCCGGGGTCAGGCGGAGGCGCTCCCCCTCGATCAGCTCGACGCCGCCCTCGGCGAAGCGGCCGGCCCGCACCTTCGGGCCAGGGAGGTCGACGAGGATCCCGACCGGGCGGTCCGCCTCGACGGCGGCCTTGCGGATGCGGTCGTAGCGATCGAGGTGCGTGTCCAGGTCCTGGTGGGCGAGGCCCAGGCGGGCCACGTCCATCCCCGCCTCGATCAGGGCGACGAGGGTGGCATCCCCGTCCGACGCCGGCCCGATCGTGGCGATGATCTTGGTCCGGCGACGCACGACCTCACGCTAGCGACGGCGACGGCCGCAACCGGGGCAATAGCTAGGCTCCGCCCGCGATGGACCTCCTCCTCATCCGCCATGCCCTGCCGGTGCGCATCGAGGACGGCGACGGCCCGGCCGATCCGGAGCTGAGCGAGGAGGGACGGCGCCAGGCCGCGTCGCTCGCGGCGTGGCTGGCCGAGGAGGAGATCGACGCCCTGGTGGCCAGTCCCCTCCGCCGGGCCCAGGAGACCGCCGAGCCGCTCGCCCGCCTGCTCGAGGCGGAGGTGACGACGATCGACGGCCTGGCCGAGTTCGACCGCGACGCCCCGTGGTACATCCCGATCGAGGAGCTCAAGGCCGCCGATGACCCTCGGTGGCACGCCATGGTCGCCGGCGACTGGGACCTCGACCCCGTTGCGTTCCAGCGGTCGGTCGTCTCCGCGGTCGACGGGATCATCGAGGACCACCCCGGAGCCACGGTGGCCGCAGTGTGCCACGGCGGCACCATCAACGCCTTCCTGTCGGCCCTGCTGGGCCTCGACCGGCTGATGTTCTTCGTCCCGGACTACACCAGCATCAGTCGGGTGCGCGCCTCACGGTCCGGCGCACGCTCCGTCGTCACCCTCAACGAGTCCGGCCACCTCCGGATCGCTGATCGGGACGGCTGACCCAGGGCTCAGTGGAGTGGCGACGGCTCGGCCCGGGACCAACAGGTCGTCCGGGCGGGCGGCGGCTTCTCCATGGCCTCCACGAGGCGACGGCTGTCGAAGCCGGGGAGGGCGTGGAGCAGTTCGATGACCCCGTGCTCGACCGCGAGACGGCTGGGCACCAGGCAGCCGCGCTCCCCCGGTCCGGCCAGGACCAGGACCACACCGTCATGACGGTGGGGACCGACGTTCGTGGTCATGACCTCCACCTCCTGCACCTCGCTCCAGCGGATCTCCTCGCGGCGGCCGTCGGCGAGCGTACGGGCGACCCCTTCCCGGTGGGCCTCGAGGTCGACGGTCGCGGCGGCCTCGTCCCGCCGCCGCCGCTCGTTGCGGCGCACGGCGACGCCGGCGGTGACCAACGCGGTGGCCACCAGCAACAGGAGGATGGCCATGGCGCGTGCTAGTTGAGCCCCGCCCGCAGGCGGAGTCGGGCCCGAGGGTCGTTGCGGGCGACCGCGAGTTGGACCTGGAGGTCGCGGGCCCACAGCAGGTCGGCGTGAGCCCCGCGGTGCCGGAAGACCCGCACGAGGTTGGCCAGCATCCGCTCCAGGATGGCCCGCCGTCGGATCGGCTCCAGCCAGTCGGGGTCGAGTTGGGCGTCGGGGCCGTGCAGCCGGCGTAGCACGGTGACGCAGCCGTCCCGATCGAGGACCTCGCCCCCGCGGAAGGCATCGACGAAGACATCACGGTCCACCCGGTCCCGCAGGAGGAAGTGGCCCGGCAGCCCGACCCCGTCGACCGGGACCCCGATTCGGCGCCCGACCTCCATGGTCAACAACGCCAGGGTGATCGGGATGCCCAGATGTCGCTCCAACACGTCGTCGAGGTAGCTGTTGGCCGGGTCGTAGTAGTCGTCCTGGTTCCCGACGAAGCCCTGGTCCAGGAAGAGGTGGTGGCGCAGCCCGTCGAGGGTCGGCACCCGACAACCCGCCGCGAGGTCGTCGAGGCCTGCCAACAGGTCGTCCGGATCCGCCGCGGGGTGGGCATGAGCCGTGAGCAGTGCCCAGGCCTCATCGAGGCGCACCGCCTCGTCCGGGCCCTGCACGATCTCGGCGAAGCGCTCCGTGGGACCCACCGCGTTCACCGTACCGGGGCCGGTGGAGCCTCTAGGTTGCGGAGGTGACGCCCTGGGCCTTCCTCGACCACCCCGGGCCGCTCGCCTTCGCCCACCGGGGCGGTGCGGGCGACTGGCCGGAGAACACCCTGCCCGCGTTCGAGCACGCGGTCCGCCTCGGGTACCGCCATCTCGAGACCGATGTGCACGCCACCGCGGACGGCGTCCTGCTCGCGTTCCACGACGACCGCCTCGACCGCGTCACCGACCGCACGGGGGAGATCGGCTCGCTGCCCTATGCGGTGGTGGCCGAGGCCCGCGTCGACGGCCGGGAGCCGATCCCGTCCCTGGAGGACCTGCTGGGAGCGTTCCCGGAGGCCCGCGTGAACATCGACCCGAAGGCCGATGCCGCGGTCGATCCGCTGATCGAGGTCCTGGAGCGCACCGACGCCGTGGCCCGCGTGTGCATCGGGTCGTTCTCCGACGCCCGCCTGCGCCGGCTCCGCGACCGGCTGGGTCCGGCGCTGTGCACCTCGATGGGCCCCAAGGAGGTCGCCCGGCTCCGGCTGGACGCCCTGTCAGGACGGGTCCATCCCTCCCCCGCGGGCTGCGTACAGGTCCCGGAGTCCTTCCGCGGGGTGACGGTGACCAACGCCGCGGTGATCCGGGCGGCCCACCGAGCCGGACTCCAGGTGCACGTCTGGACCGTCGATGACGCGCCGACCATGGAGCGACTGCTCGACCTCGGCGTGGACGGGCTCATGACCGATCGCCCGGCGGTGCTCAAGGAGGTCCTCGAGGCCCGTCGCCAATGGGTGGGTGACTAGAGGAGGACGCCGGGGTTGAGGATCCCGTCGGGGTCGAGCGCGGCCTTGATCGTCCGGAACGCGGCGATCTCCGCGGGTGTCCGGGCCTGCGGGAGCCACCGCCGCTTCGCCACGCCGATGCCGTGCTCGGCGCTGATGCTCCCGCCGACCGCGAGGACCACGGTCAGCACGGCCTCGTCCACCCGTTCGTCGGCCGGGTCGAGGCCGGTCACGTTCAGGTGGAGGTTGCCGTCCCCGACGTGGCCGAAGACCCACAGCCTCGCTCCGGGTGCGAGGTCGCCCACCCGGGAGCGCACGTCGTCGACGACGCCGCTGAGGGCACCCAGGGGCAGGGTCACGTCGTACTTGTGGGGTGGGCCGAGTCGGTTGATCGCGGCCGTGTGCTCCTCGCGCACCCGCCAGAGCGAGGCGCGGCCGGCGGCGTCCTCGGCGAGAGCGGACGCCTCCACGCCGGACTGGGCGGCCAGGTGGGTCGCCAGTCGGGAGGTCGCGCCGCGCGGGCCGGCGACCTCGAGGAGCAGGGTGACCGGTGGCTCCGGATCCAGGACCGGGGCCAGGTCGAAGGTGTCGCGCACGAGCGTGGCCCCATCGGCCAGCACGACCTCGGCCGCCTCGAGATCGGCCAGGGCCCGACGGGCGCCGGCGGCGACCGCCACTGCGGTCGGCAGGTCGGAGACGCCGACGAGGGCCACCGCAGTCTCGTCGGCTCGCGGGATCAGCCCCAGGCGGACCGCGGTGATGACCCCCAGCGTTCCCTCGGAGCCGCACAGCAGGGCGCCGAGGTCATAGCCGGTGTTGTCCTTGACCAGGCCGCCGAGGTGGCTGATGACGGCGCCCGTTCCGAGCACCGCCTCGACGCCGAGCACGTGGCGTCGGGTCATGCCGTGGGCCAGCACGTGGTTGCCGCCGGCGTTGGTCGCCACCGTTCCGCCGATCGTCGCGGTGTCGCGCGCGGCCAGGTCGATCGGGTAGCGCCATCCGGCTGCGGCGGCCGCGGCCTGGACGGCTCCGAGGGTCACGCCCGCACCCGCCTCCACCTGGCCCGACACCGGGTCGACGGTGGGTCCCGAGGTCAGGGAGCGCGTGGAGAGGACCACCTCGCCGCCTCGAGGCACTCCCCCGCCGACCAGGCCGGTGTTGCCGCCCTGGGCCACGAGCGTCGTTCCGGCCTCCCGGCAGAGGGCCACGACCGCGGCCACCTCGGTGGTGCGGCGCGGACGGACCACCGCCAGGGCGACTCCGGAGAACCGGCCGGTCCAGTCGGTCTCGTGGGCCGCCCGCAGAACCGGGTCGGTCAGCACGCGGTCGGGGCCCAGTTCGGCCCGGAGACGCTCGATCACGTCGCCATCGTTGCACCACGGCCGTGCGGCAAGGACACCCATGGCGTCCCGAGTCGACCCCGTTCTCCCCGGGCTGCCTCCGGTGGTCCGACGTGGGTCAGGGTGAGGCAGGCGCCCATTCCCGTCCGGGGAGGGTGGGCGGTCGCGGTACGCGGCTCAGAAGGGCCAGGTCGGCTCGCGGTGGCCGAGGAAGCGGGTGAACCGGCCGAGATGAGCGACGATCAGCGCCTTGATCACCACGTTGCGGGCGAACCAGGGCAGCTGGGCGGCCTGGCGGCCGGCGTTGGCGAGGCGCTCGCCGAGCCCCAGTCGGACGCGGCGGTACTCGGCCAGGGAACCGGAGCGGCCGACGTATCGGTAGCGCCCGCTCGAGGCCAGCTGGGACAGCAGGGCCAGGGTCACCCCGATGGAGCTGAACGAGTCGTGGACGAGCAGGGTGCCGCCCTCGCGCACCCGGGCACCCCAGTCCCGGATGTCGTCGCGGGCCGGGACATAGCGGTGGGCCCCGTCGATGTAGAGGACGTCGATCTCGCCCGGCACCTCGCCGTGGGCCTCCTGGGAGGGCTCGCGGACATGGCGGACCCGGTCGCCGACCCCCGCCGCCTCGAGGTTGGCCAGAAAGGCCTCGTGGTCGGCCTGGCCCTCGTCCGGCGCGCCCTGGATCTGCTGGGGGCCCCGGTCGTTGCCGGCGTGGGGGTCGATGGCGATCACCTCGACCCCGTCGGCCGCGGCCCGGCCGAAGACGATGGCCGAGCGTCCCTGGTAGCTGCCGATCTCCACGATCCGGGCCGGGGCGCGAAGCTCCGAGGCCCGGTCCCAGAGGCGCTGGGCCTGGGCTTCGGTCATCCATCCCTGGACGTCGGCGACGTCGTCGAAGGTCTGGGCAAAGGTCATCGAGGAGGGGGGCACGGCGGCAGAAGTGTAACGGCGCGCCTTCAGCCTCCCGGGCCGCCGCCGACGGGAGAAGACCGTGTCGTCTGTCTCCGTCCGCCGTTGCGCCCCGCTGCTGGCGCTCCTCGCCTTCCTGGGCGCGGCCGGGCCGGTCGGCGCCCAGGACCCACGACCCGTCCCGACCGGACCGATCGACACGCCCGGGACCGAGGCGGCCATCTCCGCCGCGCTGGACGACATCCGGGTCGACGGTGTCGCCTACCGACTCGTGGCCGCGGACTACGAGCGGGTCCGGGCCACCCGGATCCGGGCGGCGGCCCGGTTGCGGACCCTCGCCGTCGACGAACGCCGACTGGCCATGGGTGCGGCCCGGGCCGGCGCCCGGGCCCGGCTGGTCCGGACCGAGGCCGGCCGTTGGCAGCGTCGGGTGCGGAACCTCTCCGTCCGGGCCTACATCGGCGCCGGCCGTGACGACGCCGTCCTGCTCGCGGGCCTGGACCCCGGCTACACCCTGCCGGAGCGGCGCGCCCTGCTCACCACCGAGGTCGACCGTCACTGGCAGGCCACCCTCACGGATCGCCGGACCGAATCCGCCGCGGCCGCCGCCCTGCGGGATCGCCTGGGGAACGAGCACGAGGACGTCCTCGCCGAACAGGCCCGGACCGAAGCGGCCTGGGGCGAGGCCGCAGCCGAGGAGCGACGCCTCCGACCCGCGGTGCAGGGTGCTCGGGCCACGGCGACGGTGGCGGGCAGCGACCTGACCCTGGTGGCCCTGGACGCCTATCTCCGGGCCGCGCTCGACATCGGCTCGGCCCGCCCGGAGTGCGGCCTGCCCTGGTGGCTCCTGGCCGGCATCGGGCGGGTCGAGAGCGGCCACGGCACCTTCGCCAGCTCCGAACTGGATCCCGCGGGCACGGCCCGACCCGCGATCGTCGGCATCGCCCTCGACGGCAGCCGTGGTACGGCGGTGATCAGCGACACCGACGGCGGCAGCTACGACGGCGACGCCGTGTCGGACCGGGCGGTGGGCCCCATGCAGTTCATCCCCTCCACCTGGGCCCCGTACGCCGCCGACGGCAACGGCGACGGCGTGACCGACCCCCAGAACCTCTATGACGCCGCTCGCGCCGCCGCCGACTACCTCTGCACCGCCGGCGGTGACCTGCGCACCGACGCCGGCATCCAGCGCGCCGTCTACGCCTACAACCACAGCGCCGCCTACGTCGCCACCGTCCTCGCCTTCACCCAGGACTACACGGGCCTCCTCGCCTGACGGGTCGAGCCCGGAGCCCCGGCCTCGGCGGCCGGGCGAGAGTGCCTTCCGAGCTCTGCGACCGATCCCGCCCGGTCCGAAATTGCGTCGATTGGTCACGCCCGGCGTGACCAATCCACGCAGATTCCGGGGGGCCGCCGGGCCGTGCCGGTCGGTGGGCGGGTCCGCCGCCAGGGCCCGCCGAGAGGCGGAAAAAGCGAGAAGGCCCCGAGTAGCCGTTGCGCCGAAGCGCTCCAACTCCTCGGGGCCTCCCGATCGGTCGGGCTCCTCGCCCTCCGGTTGACCCGAGGGCCACCCGGCGGCTTCCTCGCTGCCCTCTCGGGCGGCGGCTCTGTCGCCTCTCCTGTTCCGGTCGTTCTTGCCGGTGATCGGTGACCCCGGTGGACGAACCTCCGGTGTCGCCGGCCGCTCCGGCCGTCCTGACTGGCTTGGGGGCACCATCGCGCCGACGCCGGATCGTGGTCAAGCGATTTCGCGAGATCCCCAGGCTGGTGATCGAAATCCACCGCTCGTCCCCAGACCTGTCCCCAGAACCGGTCTCGAGGGCGGCCGGGCGAGAGTGCCTTCCGAGCTCTGCGACCGATCCCGCCCGGTCCGAAATTGCGTCGATTGGTCACGCCCGGCGTGACCAATCCACGCAGATTCCGGGGGGCCGCCGGGCCGTGCCGGTCGGTGGGCGGGTCCGCCGCCAGGGCCCGCCGAGAGGCGGAAAAAGCGAGAAGGCCCCGAGTAGCCGTTGCGCCGAAGCGCTCCAACTCCTCGGGGCCTCCCGATCGGTCGGGCTCCTCGCCCTCCGGTTGACCCGAGGGCCACCCGGCGGCTTCCTCGCTGCCCTCTCGGGCGGCGGCTCTGTCGCCTCTCCTGTTCCGGTCGTTCTTGCCGGTGATCGGTGACCCCGGTGGACGAACCTCCGGTGTCGCCGGCCGCTCCGGCCGTCCTGACTGGCTTGGGGGCACCATCGCGCCGACGCCGGATCGTGGTCAAGCGATTTCGCGAGATCCCCAGGCTGGTGATCGAAATCCACCGCTCGTCCCCAGACCTGTCCCCAGAACCGGTGCAGACTGGGCCCATGGAGACGCCCAAGTCGTCGTGGTTGCCCGCGGACCTGCATCGCTACGTCGTCGACCACGGTCGACCGCCGGATCCGATCCTGGTCGACCTGGCCGAGGAGACGGCCCGGGAGCTCGGTGCCCGGGCCCGGATGCAGATCGCTCCGGAGCAAGGGGCGTTCCTGGAGTGGCTGACGCGCCTGATCGGGGCGACGAACGTGGTCGAGGTCGGGACCTTCACCGGCTACTCCTCGATCTGCCTGGCCCGGGGCCTCGCTCCCGGTGGGCGCCTCCTGTGCTGCGACGTGAGCGAGGAGTGGACGGACCTGGCCCGCCGCTACTGGGCCCGGGCCGAGCTGGCCGACCGCATCGAGTTGCGCGTCGCCCCGGCGTCCGAGACCCTCGCCGCGCTCCCCCTCGACCCACCGATCGACCTGGCCTTCGTCGATGCCGACAAGGAGGGGTACGCCCGCTACATCGACCTGCTGGCCGAACGCCTCCGCCCCGGTGGGGTGATCGCGGTCGACAACACGCTATGGGGAGGGGCGGTGGCCGACCCCGCGGTCGGGGACCCGACGACCACCCTGCTGCGCACGCTGAACGACGGCCTCGTGAGCGACCCGCGATTCGACACCGTGCAGCTTCCGTTGGGTGACGGCCTGACCCTCTTGCGGGGCCGCTGAGGCGGGGCGGTACGCGCGGCGCACCGGGAGCGGTCTACTGTGTCCCCCGTCACAGGCAGGACGGCCCGACGCCCGGGGCGTCGAGGGCACCCAACCGATGCGGGGGAGCACACATGACGAGCTGGTCGACACGACGCTGGATGCTGCGGCTGGGAGCACTGCTGCTCGCCTTCGGCCTGGTGGCCGCCGCGTGCGGTGGCAGCGACGACAGCGGTGGCAGCGGCGACTCGGCGTCGGGCGACCGTGGCGAGCTCTCCGGTGACCCCGACGAGGGCGCCGAGCCCCAGCGGGGTGGATCCCTCGTCTTCGCCCGGGAGGCGGAGACCTCCAGCCCCTGGACGCCCTCGGCGATGATCTGTGACGTGGCCTGCCACCAGGCCATCAAGGGCATCTTCGACACGCTCGTGTGGCCCGACGCGGAGGGAACCCCCCACGGGATGCTGCTCGAGTCCTTCGAGCCCAACGACGACTTCACCGAGTGGACCCTGACGCCCCGGGCCGGCGTCCAGTTCCACGACGGCACGCCCTGGGACGTCGACGCCCTCGACACCCACTTCGAGACCATGCGGGCCTCGATCCTGGTGGGCAACGTCTTCAACGACATCCAGGACCAGCAGATCCAGGGCGACACCCTCGTGCTGACCATGCGCAACCCATGGATCAAGTTCCCGCTCTTCCTCGCCGGCCAGCCCGGCTACGTGGCCTCGCCGACCTGGCTGACGGACGTGACCGCCGGGACGGCGTCGGAGACCGAGCCCGTCGGGTCCGGTCCCTTCCAGTTCGCCTCGTACTCGCCCGGGGACAGCTTCCGCATGACCCGCAACGAGGACTACTGGCTGATCGCCCCCGACGGCCAGCCCTATCCGTACCTCGACGAGATCGAGTTCCTCGTCCAGGCCGAGAACCAGACCCGCGACAACGCCATCATCTCCGGTGACATCGACATCACCCACATGGACTCGGGTGACTCCATCGAGCGCCTCCGTCAGGAGGCCGACGCCGACACGATCAACCTCTTCGAGATCGACCAGCGGCAGGAGACCGGCTACATCCTGATCAACGTGGGCAACGCCGACGCCGCGGTGAACGACATCCGGGTGCGACAGGCCATGGCCTACGCCTTCGACCACGTCGTGCAGAACCAGTCCCGGGAGGCGGGGATCTTCGAGATCGCCAACGGTCCCTTCTCCCCCGGCTCCGTCGGCTACCTCGAGGACACCGGGTTCCCCGAGTTCGACCTCGAGCAGGCGAGGGCGCTGGTCGACGAGTACGAGGCCGACACCGGCCAGGATGCGGCGGTCGCCTACAAGACCACGACCGACCCGTTCAACCTGCAGACCGCCGAGCTCTACCGGGGGTTCTGGGAGGCCGCGGGCATGACGGTCACCCTGGACCAGATCGAGCAGGGCGAGTTCATCAGCCAGGCCCTGGTGGGCAACTTCGAGGCCTTCGGCTGGCGCAACCACGGAGGCTTCGATCCCGACACCCAGGAGGTCTGGTGGACGGGCGAGAACGCCGCGCCCGCCGGTGAGATCGGCCTGAACTTCGGCCGGATCGACGATCCGGTCATCAACGAGAACCTCGACATCGTCCGGGAGAGCGAGGACCAGGCCGAGCGCCAGGCCGCGGCCGAGGAGATCAACCGTCAGTTCGGTGAGCAGGTCTACAACATCTGGACGAGCTGGGTGATCTGGGCCATCCCCTACCAGGGTCGGGTCCACGGCGTGCAGACGCCGGTCGTGATGCCTGACGGCACCGAGTCCACCGTGACCGGCATCGGCTTCACGGGGGCCATCAACCTGCCCCAGCTCTGGGTCGACGACGCCGCCTGAGTCCGGAGGCGACGAGAGGACGCGGGGCACCGAACGTGAGGTACATCCGCCAGAAGGCGGTCCAGCTGCTGGCCGTCCTCTTCCTGGTGACCTTCCTCACCTACCTGCTCCTCGACCTGCTCCCGGGTGGCCCGGAGATCGCCGCGCTCGGTCCCGGTGCCACCGAGGAACAGATCGACGAGTTCCGGGCCGAGACGAACCTGGATGATCCCCTGCTGGTGCGGTACGGCAAATGGGTCGGCGACGCCGTCCGAGGTGACCTGGGCGACTCGTTCATCCGCAACACCCCCGTCACCGAACTGCTCAGCCAACGCCTCGTCGCCACGCTCCAGCTGATGCTGTACACGACGATCTTCTCGTTGCTGGTCGCGGTCCCGCTGGGGATCCTCTCGGCCTACAAGGCCGACTCGTGGTTCGACAAGTCCTCCAACACCATCGCCTTCGGCCTGCTGTCGGTCCCGAACTTCATCCTGGCGGTGCTGCTGATCTTCCTGTTCGGTGGTCAGGGGATGTTGGACTGGTTCCCCGCGGCGACCTACGTCCCGTTCTCCGAGGACCCCTACGAGCACTTCCGTCACCTCGTCCTCCCGGTGCTGGCCCTGGCCGCCGGGCAGATCGCGGTGTACATGCGCCTGTTGCGCACCGACATGATCTCCACGCTGCAGGAGGACTTCATCGGGGTGGCCCGGGCCAAGGGCATGCCCACCCATCGGATACTGCTCCGCCACGCCCTCCGGCCCTCGAGCTTCTCGCTCCTCACCGTGGCGGCCATCAACGTCGGCGCGCTGATCGGCGGGACCATCGTGGTCGAGCGCATCTTCGCCATCGCCGGCTTGGGCAGCCTGATCGTCGAGGCCATCTTCCAGCGCGACTACTTCGTCGTGCAGGGGGCGATCGTCATCGTCGCCGTGGGGTTCGTGCTCGTGAACTTCCTGGTCGACGTCCTGTACGCCGTGCTCGATCCGAGGATCCGTCATGCCCGTGCCATTGCCTGACGACCACGACACCCTCAAGGCCGGGGGCAGTGGCGGCATCATCACCGAGTCGCCGGTGGAGGTCTCGCTCGACGCGATCAGCGAGGGCGAGACCGACACCGAACGCGAGGTCAAGCGCCTCGGGTTCGGGTTCTGGCTGGCCGTGGGCTGGTTGGGGCTGCTGATCACCTTGGCCGTCCTCGCTCCCTGGCTGCCCTTCGTGGACGACCCCAACGTCTCCAATGCCGACGCGCTCGAGGCCCGGCCGTCCGCCGAGCACTGGTTCGGCGGCGACGACATCGGGCGCGACGTGTTCGCCCGCGTCGTCTGGGGCGGCCGGGTCTCGCTGTTCATCGGCGTGGCCGCCGTGGCGTTCGGCTTCGTCATCGGCGGCACCCTGGGACTGACCGCCGGCTTCTTCTCGGGCCGCTACGAGCGGATCGTCATCGGGGCGATGGACATCATGTTGGCGTTTCCCGCCCTGGTCCTGGCCCTGGCCCTGGTGACCTTCTTGTCCGAGCCCGGGACCCAGAACGCGACCCTGGGCACCGTGACGCTCGTGCTCACGATCCTGGCCGTTCCCGCCCTGGCGCGGATCACCCGGGCGGCGACCCTCACCTTCGCCCAGCGGGAGTTCGTCACCGCATCCCGGGCGCTGGGGGCGAGGAACTCACGGATCATCGCCCGGGAGATCCTGCCCAACGTGATGCCGCCCATGGCCGCCTTCGCGCTGATCGCCATAGCCATCGTCATCGTGGCCGAGGGGGCACTGAGCTTCCTGGGGCTCTCGGTGGCCTCGCCGACGGCCACCTGGGGCAACCTCATCGAGCAGGGCCGCAACAGCCTCGACACCACGCCCTGGATCTCGCTGTTCCCGTGTGCGGTGATGTTCCTCACGCTCCTGTCGTTCAACTACGCCGGTGACCAGTTGCGGCGCTACTTCGACGTGAAGGAGATCAACGTCTGATGGCCCGCAAGCAGGTCACCCTGACGAGGTCGGACGTCGACGCGAGCACGCCCCTGCTGGCGGTCGAGGACCTGGGCACCCACTTCCTGACCGAGGCCGGGCCGGTGCGGGCCGTGGACGGGGTCAGCTTCACCCTGGAACGAGGCCGCACGCTGGGTGTGGTGGGTGAGTCCGGTTCGGGCAAGACGATCCTGGCCCGCTCGATCATGGGGCTCCTGCCCTCCCGCAACGTCGTGCGCACCGGCAGCGCCCGGTACGAGGGCACCGAGGTGGCGGGCCAGAGCCACGCGGCGATGCGCGGGCTGTGGGGCACCGAGATGGCGATGGTGTTCCAGGACCCCATGACCTCGCTCAACCCGGTCATGAAGGTGGGCAACCAGATCACCGAGTCCCTGCGTCACCACCTGGACATGGACAAGGGCGAGGCCCGGGAGACCGCGATCGCGCTGCTGCGCTCGGTGGGCATCCCGGAGCCGGCCCAGCGGGTCAAGGAGTACCCCCACCAGCTGTCCGGCGGGATGCGTCAGCGGGTGATGATCGCCATCGCCCTGGCCTGTGGCCCCCGGTTGCTCTTCGCCGACGAGCCGACCACGGCCCTCGACGTGACGGTGCAGGCCCAGATCCTCGATCTCCTCTCGGCCCAGCAGACCGAGCGCCACATGGCCATGGTCCTGATCACCCACGACCTGGGCGTCGTGGCCGGGCGGGCCGACGACATCGCGGTGATGTACGCCGGGAAGATCATCGAGAAGGCGCCGACCGGCGTGCTGTTCTCCGCCACCCGCCACCCCTACACCGAGGCCCTGCTGGAGTCGATCCCGAAGCTCGAGCACGAGAGCCACACCCGGCTGGATGTGATCCCCGGGCGGCCGCCGGACCTCGTGTCGCCCCCCGAGGGCTGCAACTTCAGCCCTCGCTGCCCGTACGCCCAGCCCAAGTGCTTCGTCGAGGAACCCGTGCTCGAGCCCGGTCCCGGAGGCGGCCACGAGTTCGCCTGTCACTATCCGGTGGGGACCCCCGAGGGCGCCGAGGCCCTCGCCCGCAACGAGGCCGGGGCCGGCGTCCGTGGCGGGGTGGCCTGATGGCGGGTACGGGCACCGCCCATCTGCGGGATCCCTCCGAGACGATCCTGCGGGCCGAGGGCCTGGTGGTGGAGTTCCCCGTGGGCCACACCGGGCTCAAGGTCCATGCCGTGTCGGGCATCAGCCTCGACGTGAAGGAGGGCGAGACCCTCGGGTTGGTCGGTGAGTCGGGCTGTGGCAAGTCGACGACCGGTCGGGCCCTCATGCAGTTCCCGAGCCCCACCGGCGGGCAGGTGACCTTCGAGGGCGAGGACCTCACGGCGCTGTCCGGTGAGGAGCTGCGCAGGATCCGCACCCGGATGCAGATGATCTTCCAGGATCCGATCTCCTCGCTCAACCCCCGCCGGAAGGTCGGCGACATCGTGGCCGAGCCCTTGGCGATCTGGGCCGAGCCCACCCGGGCCGAACGGGGGCCACTCACCACCATCGCGGCCTACCTCACGTTCATCATGGCCGGTGTGTCCGGACTGCTCGGCCTCGTCTGGGGCCTGATGGGCGTGGCCCTGTTCACGGGCGCGTTCGAAGACGAGGTCACCTTCGGCCCGCTGACCCTGAGCACGGCCGTCCTCGGTCTGTTCATCGGGCTGGTCGGGGCCGGCGGCGTCGTGCTCTTCCGGGCCGTCGGCCTGGGGCTCCTCCGTCGTGACGGGGGCGGCCGCAGCATGGCGGTCAGCGCGGTGGCGGTGGCCGTCGTGGCCGGCCTGCTCGGCTGGACCGTGTTCGGCGGGTCGGTGCTGCTCTTCGTGATCCCGCTGGTCCTCCTGCCGGTGGTCGCCGGGCTCCTCTACGGCCCCGGGGGCAGCGAGGACTTCCCGGGCATCGGCCCCGAGGGTGACGCCCTGGTGGACGAGGTCCTGGCCAGCGTCGGTCTCGATCCCACGGTGGCCCGGGCCAAGCGGCCCCATGAGTTCTCCGGCGGCCAGTGTCAACGCATCTCGATCGCCCGTGCCCTGGTGTTGGACCCGAAGCTGATCATCTGCGACGAGCCGGTGTCGGCCCTCGACGTGTCGGTCCAGGCCCAGATCCTGAACCTGCTCGAGGACATGAAGGAGCGCTACGGGCTGACCCTCGTCTTCATCGCCCATGACCTGGCCGTGGTCAAGAACGTCAGTGACCGTGTCGCGGTGATGTACCTCGGCAAGCTCTGCGAGGTGGCCCCGCCGGACCTGCTCTACGAGCGGGCCGCCCACCCCTACACCGATGCGCTCCTCCGGGCGATTCCCGTGCCCGACCCCGATGTCCGGCCCGAGGGGGTGGCCGAGAAGCTCCAGGGCGATCTCCCCTCCCCTGTCGCCCCTCCCAGCGGCTGTCGCTTCCGGACCCGGTGCCCGAAGGCCCAGGACCGGTGCGCCGAAGAGGAGCCGGAGATCCGGGCCGTGGGCGACGGCCAGTTCGTGGCCTGTCACTTCCCGCTGGTCGAGATCCCGGACTGAGGGAAGGGCCGAGCGGCGTGCGAGGATGACCCGATGGCACAACCCCCTGCCCTCGAGATCGACGACGACCGCCACTACGAGGTGACGATCCACACCGCCAAGGGTGACATCGTCATGGACCTGGACCCGGCGCTGGCGCCGGTGACCGTCAACCACTTCGTGGTCAACGCCCGCAACGGGTTCTACGACGGCCTGACCTTCCACCGGGTCGTTCCCGGCTTCGTGATCCAGGGCGGTGACCCCTCCGGCAACGGCACCGGCGGCCCCGGCTACAAGTTCGCCGACGAGCCGGTGCGCGACGAGTACCGCCTGGGCGCCGTCGCCATGGCCAATGCCGGTCCCGACACCAACGGCTCACAGTTCTTCATCTGCATCGACGACTGCCGCAACAGCCTCCAGCCGCTCTACAACCTCTTCGGGCACGTGACCTCCGGCATCGAGGTGGCCCAGGCCATCGCCGTGGGCGACGTCATGACCTCGGTGGTCGTTGCCGACTAGCGCCGCTCCCGTCCGGCGCACCTTCACGGTGCCGCCGGTCGACCTGCGTCGGACCCTGCGCGGCATCCGCCGCAGCGCCCGAGATCCCTCCACTCGTCTCGCCGGCGACGGCTTCTGGCGGGCCACCCACACCGGCGAGGGCCCCGCCACGGTGCGCGTCCTGACCGATGCCGCCGGTCCGGTGACCGAGGTCGAGGCCGAGGCCTGGGGCCCGGGCGCGGAGACCGCGCTCGGACGGGTCCCGGGCATGGTCGGTGCCGGTGACCGGCCCGAGGACTTCGTGGCCCACCACGACGTGGTGGCCGAGGCGGTGCGGCAGAGCCCCGGTCGCCGCCTGCCGGCCACCGGCACCCTGGTGGAGGTGCTGGTCCCCACCATCCTGGAGCAGAAGGTCACCGGTCTGGAGGCGGGGCAGGCCTTTCGGGCCCTGTCGTGGCGTTACGGCGAGGCCGCCCCGGGGCCCGCTCGGCTCCGGGTCCCTCCGGCACCCGAACGCCTCGCCGGGTTGGGCTATGCCGACTTCCACCCCCTCGGGGTCGAGCGCCGTCGGGCCGAGGTCCTCCTCCGGGTCTGCCGACGGGCGGCGGGGGTCGAGTCCCTGCTGGCCGCGACCCCCGAAGCCGCCCGCCGCGCCCTCGAGCAGATCCCCGGTCTGGGACCGTGGACCTCGACCTCGGCCACGCTGTTGGCCTTCGGCGACCCCGACGCCGTGGTGGTCGGTGACTTCCACCTCCCCCATCTGGTCGCCAACGCCCTCACCGGCCGGCGCCGGGGCTCGGACGTCGAGATGCTCGAGTTCCTGGCGCCCTACGTCGGGCAGCGGGCCCGGGCCCAGGGCTACCTCGCCGCTCTCGGCCACATCGCGCGCCGGGCCCCTCGCCGGGCTCCTCGCCGTTTCGCCGACCGCTGACGGGACCGTCCCATCCACAGGATTTCCCCAGGGAGTGCCTCTTCCTTCCCACAGGGACCGGTCCCTACCCTGCGGGCATGGTCGGTTATGAGGTCGTGCTGAAGGATCGGACGGTGGAGCGGATCGACGGGGCCGACGCCTACGAGCAGGAAGGTCCCATGACCACGTTCTTCGAACGGGCCGCGGGCCGCCAGGTCGTGGACTGTTGGAGCAGCCGCGTGGCCAGCCTCCGCACCCAGGACATCCTCATCATCCGACGAGCGCCGCGAGGACCGTCGACGGTCACGGCACGTAGTTGCCCACCCAACTGAGGGCGGTGAGGGCGACCACGCCGGCGGATCCCAGGGCGATGGCGACCCGCTCGAGCTCCGGGCGTCGGGTCACCGTGGCCAGCGCGAGGACGAGCGGGAAGGCGTTCAGGCCGTAGCGCTCCAGGGAGTTGAAGCTCTCCGCACTGAGGGCCAGCACCAGCACGGGCACGGCGTACAGGCCATAGCGCACCGGCCAGCGACGGATGACGACCACCGCGAGGAAGACGAAGAGGAGGGCCATCGGCGGGTGCACGGCATCGCCCAGGCGGTCGGCACCCACCAGGTCGCCCAGGGCGTCGACCAGCCGCGACACCGGGTCGGTGACGGCTCCCCGGTAGGGGCTCTGCTCGGTCAACGGGGCGGTGAAGCCCGGTCCGGTCAGGGCGATGAAGGCCAGGTAGCCGACCACACCGACGGGCGCCGCCAGGACGGCGGCCACCTGGGCCACGCGGTCCCGCCCGGTGCTCTCGCGCCAGCCCCGGCTCACCTCCCACAGCACCGGCAGCACCAGGAACAGCCCCACGGGACGGGCCAACCCGGCGGCCAGCGCCAGCGCCCCCACCCACCACCAGGACCGGTTTCGCAGCGCCAGGAACGCACCGATGACCGCCACCAGGAGCACCGCTTCGGCGTAGCCCCACACCAGGACGAAGGCCCCGGGGAACAGGGCGATGAACCAGGCGGCGCGGCGGGCCAGGGCGGGATCCTCGGTCTCCTGGAGGGCCAGTCGGTGCAGGAGCATCCCGGCCAGCAGGGCGGCGAGGTTGGCGATCAGGAGGAGGGCCAGGCCCTGGTTGCCGGCCAGGAGCCAGCCGCCCACCCGGCCCATCAGCGGGTAGAGCGGGAAGAAGCGGACCGCCTCGTCGGGCAGGCCGCCGTAGCCCCGGTCGGCGATGGCGTCGTACCAGTCGCCGTCCCAGGCCAGCAGGTGCTGGTCCAGCTTCGGGGTGGCCCCGTCGGGGGCGAACTCGTCGGCCGCGGCGGCCACGAGGACGTAGCCGACGACCACGAGCAGGCGAGCGAGGATCCACGGAGGCAGGGCCGCCAGCAGGTCGGCCCGGCGTTCCGGGGTCCAGAACCGGCGGGTCACCGGTCCGGGTACCGGTGCAGGTTCGCGTTCTCGAAGAACTTCTCGGAGTCGGCCTGCGCGGCGGGGGCGTTGCCTGGTCGGGCCTCCCCGAGCAGGTTGCGCACCGCCCCGCACTGGGACTCCAGGGTGATGTACTCGGGGCTCCAGACCAGCCAGATCGTGCGCCCCGCCGCCCGCTCCACCACGGCGTCGACGAAGGCCCGGGGGTCCGAGGCCGCGTTGCGATCGGCGTAGTCGGCCCAGTCCACGAACGCCGGTGAGCCCAGGTCGGGATAGGTCAGCTCGGTGAAGTCACCCTCGAGGGCTCGGCTGCCGGCGGGGCCGAGCTGGTCCGGGCAGTAGACGACGACATCGCCGGGCGCCCCGTCCCTTTCGACCAACGTGGCCAGGTCGTCGAGCTGGGTGCGCTGGTAGGTCACGACATCGATGATCCCCAGCGCCGAGGTGCCGAGGAACGCGGCCAGGACCAGGCCGAGGGGCCACGGGCCGAGGAACCGCCGCAGGCCCCAGGCCGCGCCCAGCACGACGAGGGGCACCACCATCGCCAGGTAGCGCGGGGCGAAACCGGAGTTGGTCACGTAGCCCGCGCCGACGGCGAGGGCCAGCGTGAGGCCACCCACCAACAGTTCGGCGCTCACGTCGGGCCGGGTGCGGACGTCCAGGTCGATGGTGTGACGGTCCCGGCCCCGCCCGAACAGGCCGAGGACGAGCAGGAGCCCGAGGACCATCGAGAAGAGGATGCGTTCGGCGTTGTCGACCCCGCCGAGGTCGGCGAAGAGCTGGGCCAGGACCTTGGTCGGCCGCTCGGGTTCGGCCCAGGGGGTGCCGGTGCTACGGGCCTGTTCCAGGAAGCTGGGCAGCCACGGGAGGAAGAGGACACCGCCGGCGGCGACGGCAAGGGTCACCCGGAGGCGCGCGGCGCGGTTCTCGCCCGAGGACCGCCACCACGCCACGGCGAGGACCAGGCCGGTGGCGCCGAGCAGGTAGAAGGCCCAGTAGTGGGTCAACAGCAGAGCGCCACTCACCAGGGCCACCAGGACGAGCCGGCCCGGCCGGGGAGATTCGAGGGCTCGCTGCACGGTCAGCCACCCCAGGAAGACCAGGAGCATGACCAGGGTGTACATCCGGGCCTCGGTGCCGTAGCGGGAGGCGAACGGCAAGGCGCCCAGCACGAGCACGGTGAGCCACCCCAGGGTGGCGTCGCCGGCCCGGCGGCCCACCACCCAGGCGACGGGCAAGGTCGCCACGGCCAGCACGCCCGACAGCGACCGCACGGCGACATCGCCCGTGCCGAACAGCTCGGCCCACCCGTGCAGGAGCAGGTAGTACAGGGGAGGATGGCCGTCGTGGCGAAGGGCCTCGGCGATGTCGCCCACCGGCAGGGTGGCGATGTTCACGCTGAGGGCTTCGTCGAGCCAGAGGGCCGAGGCGGTGAGGAAACGGGTCACCGAGCCGCCTGTTGCGACCAGGAGCGCGGCGGCCACCAGCCATGTAGGCGGGGAGGCGGCGGACGGGATACCGTCGTGACCGCCGCGTCGCTCGTCCGCGCCGGTCCGTTCCTCTACGGACACGGGCCGGGACTGTACCGGCGTCGCCCCGCCCACCGTGGCACACCCGGGCGTCGCCCGCGTCGCGCCAAGCCGACCCCGAACCAGGTGCTCCAGACCGCAGATGACCCCGCCCCTCTCCCCTGACGTCCCCGTCCCGTCGAGCGTGGACTCCGGCCCCGGCGACGTGGTGATCATCGGGGCCGGACCGGCCGGGCTCACCGCGGCCTACACGCTGGGCCGGCGCGGCGTCACCTCCACCGTGCTGGAGGCCACCGACGAGATCGGCGGGATCAGCCGCACCGTGGAGCGCGACGGCTGGCGCTTCGACATCGGTGGTCACCGCTTCTTCACCAAGGTCAAGCCGGTCGAGGAGTTCTGGCACGAGATCCTCGACGAGGGGGACTTCATCCTCACGCCCCGGATGAGCCGGATCTACTACGACGGCAAGTACTTCGACTACCCGCTCAAGGCCTTCAACGCCTTGCGCAACCTCGGCCTGATCGAGGCGTTCCTGTGCGTCCTCTCCTACCTCTGGGTCCGCATCCGGCCGCCCAAGAACCAGGACAAGTTCGAGGGCTGGGTGGCCTCCCGCTTCGGGTGGCGCCTCTACCGCACCTTCTTCAAGACCTACACCGAGAAGGTCTGGGGCATCCCCGCCGAGGAGATGCCCGCGGACTGGGCGGCCCAGCGCATCAAGAACCTGTCGCTGTTCAAGGCGGTGGTCAACGCCCTCCTGCCCAACCGGAACCAGAAGGAGATCGCCAGCCTCATCGAGGAGTTCGAGTACCCCAAGTACGGCCCGGGGATGATGTGGGAACGGTGCACCGAGAAGGTGCAGGCGCAGGGCTCTTCGGTCCACATGCAGACCCGGGTGGAACGGATCCGCCACGCGGACGGCCGAGCATTAGCGGTGGAGGCCGGCGGTCGGGAGTTCCCGTGCGATCAGGTCATCTCCTCGATGCCCTTCACCCAGCTGCTCAAGGCCATGGACCCGCCGGTCCCGGCCGACGTGCGGGCCGCCGCCGACGACATCCAGTACCGGGACTTCCTGACGGTGGCCCTCGTCGTGCCCGAGGAGGCCGGGTTCCCGGACAACTGGATCTACATCCACGCCCCCGAGGTCCAGGTCGGCCGGATCCAGAACTTCGGCTCCTGGTCGAAGTACCTGGTCAAGGACGGCCGGACCTGTCTCGGTCTCGAGTACTTCGTCTTCGAGGGCGACGAGCTGTGGACCGCCGCCGACGACGACCTGATCGCCCAGGGCGGACGGGAGCTGGAGATCCTGGGCCTCATCGAGGCCGACGCCGTCGAGGCCGGCTACGTGGTCCGTCAGCCCAAGGCCTACCCCACCTACGACGAGACCTATGCCGACAACGTGGACGTGCTGCGCACCTGGCTGGAGGCCCACACCCCCAACGTGTTCCCCATCGGGCGCAACGGGATGCACAAGTACAACAACCAGGACCACTCGATGTACACGGCGATGTTGACCGTGGAGAACCTCTTCGGCGCCGATCACGACATCTGGGCGGTGAACGTCGAGGAGGAGTACCACGAGGAGGGTGAGGCCGTGGAGGAGATCCGGGAGTCCGGCACCGGCCGCGCCGCGCCGGTGATCCCCAAGGCCGTCGACCCGGCCCGGCGTCACTGATCTGCCTCCTGGGGCCACGGTGACCGCGACCCGGAAGCGCTTCTGGTTTCGCCTGGCCCTCATCGCCCTGCTCGCGCTGACGGTGCGGGTCGGCTACATCGGGGTGGCCAAGTGGTCCGACGACGTCGAGTTCAGCGATGCCCTCTACTACGCCGTCCAGGCCCAGCAGATCGCCGAAGGAGAAGCCTTCCAGAGCCGGCCGCACGACCGTGCCGCGGCGGACCACGCGCCCTTGACCGAGATCTCCCAGGCGCCCACTGCGGTCGTGTTCGGGCGCAGCGTGCTCGCCCAACGTCTCGTGCAGGCGCTCTACGGGACCCTCGCGGTCGTGATGATCGCCCTCCTGGCCCGCCGAGTGGCCGGCGACGACCGCGTCGCTCTGTGGGCGGGGGGCCTGGCGTCGCTCTACCCGAACCTCTGGGCCAACGATGCGGTCATCATGGCCGAGACCCTCACCGTCCTGCTGGTCGCGGCGGTGCTGTGGGCCGTCTATGGCTTCCTGGACGAACCCGGGGGATGGCGGGCCGCCCTCGTCGGGGCCCTCGCCGGGCTGGCGGCCCTGTCCCGAGCCGAGCTGGCCCTGGTCGGCGTGTTGGCCTTCGTGCCTCTGGTGCTGGGCCTGGCCCGGCCGTGGTCGAAGCGGATCGGCTACCTCGGGGTGGCCGCGCTCACCGGCGTCCTGGTGTTGTCCCCCTGGACCGCCTACAACGCCGGTCGCTTCGAGAAACCGGTCCTGATCTCGAGCAACGACGGTCTCACCCTCATCGGCGCCTACTGCGACGAGCAGTTCGACGGGCCCGACCCTGGCCTCTGGGACATCGCCTGTCTGCCGCCCGGTTCCTTCAGCGAGGCCCAGGACGGGGACCAGTCGGTGGTGAACGCCGACTACCGCCACCTGGCCGTGGAGTACGCGGTGGACAACCTCGGTGACCTGCCTCGCGTGGCCGCCGTCCGGGTCGCCCGCACCTGGAGCCTCTATGACCCGGCGTCCATGATCCGGTTCAACGAGAACGAGGGTCGGGAGCCGCCGGTGGGGTGGGCCGGGTTCGCGTCGTTCTGGCTGTTGGTGCCCTTCGCGGTCGGTGGCGCCGTGCTCCTCCGGCGAGAGGGCCGCACGATCTGGCCGTTGTTGTCGACCGTGGTCGTGGTGACCGTGATCTCCGCGTTGTTCTACGGCCTGATCCGCTTCCGCGCCCCCGCCGAGGTGGCGATCGTCGTCCTGGCCGCGGCCGCCATGGCCGAGCTGGCATCGCGTCGCTCCGCCACGGCGTGAGGCCACTCGTCGGTCAGAACCCGGCGAAGGGTTTGGCCGATGGCCCCGTACCCCGCCAGAATCGCGGCGTGAAGGCAACGCTGGCAACCCTGGCAACCCCCTGGCAATCGTCGTCTTGGCGCTGACGTCGTGTGGCGGTGACGACGACGGTGGGTCTGCGGACACCGGGGCCTCCTCGGAGGGCACCCAGGTGGCGGTGGAGGACCTCTCGTCCTATGAGACGGTGGCCGACCTGAACGCGGCCCTCGCGGCCGACGGCATCGACTGCACACTGGAGTACGAGGGTCTGGTGGACGAGGTGCGGGAGCTGAGCCAGTGCACCATCGAGGGCGGCCAGGCCATCTTGACCATCTGGTACGACGACGGCCTGTTCACCGACTTCGTGGGCGCGACCCCCGCCGCCGTGGCCTACGGCGAGAACTGGACCGTCGAGCTGGCCGACCCGGCTGTGGTCGCCACGGTGGCCGACGCCGCGGGCGGCACCACCACCGACGCCTGAGTTGGGTCGTCCCGGCCCCCCGACGTGGGTGGTGGTCGGTCTCCTGGTCGCCCTCTCGGCGGTCGCCTGCGGCGGCGACGGGGCCCCGGACGCGGCCGGGTCGTCCCGGACGGCACCGGCGACGACCGGCACACCGGCCGGCAACTCCTCTCCCGACGACGACGGCCTCGCCCGGGTCCTGATCGCCGGAGACTCGGTGCTGGCGGAGGCCGCCGGCCCCTTGGTCTTCGCCCTCGAGGCCACCGGCGGGGCCCGCGCCGACTTCACGCTCGGCCCGCACCTGCCTCGCGACGAGCCCGACATCGCCGTCTGGCAGGCCGCCCTGGATCGCACCCGACCCGACCTGGTCGTCGTGTCGGTGGGGCACTGGGAGTACCTCACGGTCCTCGGTGACTTCGCCGCGGGCCGACTCCTCGAGCCGGGGAGCTACCCGGCCGAGGTCCTGGAGCCCTTCGTCGACCTGGTCACCGCCCAGGGGGCTCGGGTGCTGTGGGTCGGCCCGGCGGTCATCTCCGACGCCGACGAGGCCGAGTTCGTGGCCGACCTCGAAGCGGACTTCCGGACCCTCGCCGGGCAACGGCCGGAGGTCGACTTCGTGGATGCCGACACGTGGGTGGCCCCCGAGGGCTTCACGGCGACCCTGCCGGGACCCGACGGCGATCCCGTCCAGGTCCGCCGGGCCGATGGCATCCACCTGTGTCCGACGGGGCAGGTCCTGCTGGCTCGAGGCCTGCTCGACCAGGTGGCCCAGCGGCTGGACCTCACCCCCGAGCCGGGCTGGGCCGACGCCTGGTCCGCTGGCCGGGAGCCGGAGCCCGGTGGCTGCGCACCCGGCTACCGGGCGTGACGCTCAGGCGGTGAGGACGGTGGGGACGTCACCGGGGACCTCGCCCAGCCGGTCCCGCAACGGGGCGCCGACGCCGGCCTCCATGAGTCGGCCGACGCGACGGAGCATGCGCTTGCGCCCGTACCAGAGCAAGGGGCTGAGCAGTCGTCCGGTCCCGGGAACAACCCAATAGGGCTCACCGGGATCGGCGTCATAGGGATGGCAGTAGGTGAAGGGAACGGGCCCCAGCCGCTCGTCCTGCAGCCCGGCGCGCACGACCGGCCAAGGGAGGACGCGCAGGTAGGTGCCGCCCAGCACCGGGAGGGCCAAGGGGCCGACCCTGACGATGGGCGCCGGCAGCTCGGCCAGGCCCGAGGGCCAGGTGAAGGGCCGGCGAGGCAAGCCGGGGAACCCGAACAGCGGGTTCCAGCCGGGCAGGATGCTGGAGGAGTAGGTGAAGCCGAGCTCCACCAGCGCCTCGGTGGCCCAGACGGTCTCGGGCACCAGCGAGAAGGTGGGGGCCCGATAGCCCACCACCGCCTGCCCCGCGACCTCACTGAGCAGGTCGCGGCCCCGGGCCGTCTGTTCCCGGAAGTCCCCCGGGGTCAGCTGGGTGACCGGGGTGTGGGACCAACCGTGCAGACCGAGCTCGTGGCCCTGGGCCGCGATCTCCCGGATCAGGCTCGGGTGGTCCGCGACGACCTCCCCCACCACGAACACCGTCCCGACGATCGATCGCTCGGCACAGAAGTCCAACACCCGGTGGGTGGCGTCGAGGAGCCGCAGCTCGGTCTGGTGGTCCGGGCGGTGGTCCTCCACGTCGAAGGTGAAGGTGAGGGGCGGGGTCATGGCTCCGGGTACGGCGCGGTCAGTAGGCGTCGAGGTCGAGGAACTCGAAGGTATCCAGCCGGAACGTCTCCTGGGGGACCTGGTCGCCGAAGCCGTGCACGACGAGGTTGAGGGGCGCCGGGCGCAGGCGGTGGGGTGGATGGACGCCCCGCACCCGCACCAGGGCGTTGAACCCCGCATAGACGGCGGCCGGGGCCCGGTGATACCTGCAGACCGCGGCCACCGCGCGGCGGGCCGACAGCACATCGTCCACCGTGCGGGGGCCGCGGGGGAAGAGCTTGAGGATGACCGCCATGGGCACGGGGCCGAGGGCGGACCGGGTGGAGACCACCACGAGGTCGGGGTCGGCGTGCACCGCGTAGCCTCCGTGGGGACGGGCCAGCCGCCAGCGGAGGCGCTCGGGGTCATAGCTGTTGGTCCAGTGGATCGCCTGGTGTTGGTCCAGGTCCGCGACGAGCTCGGCGAACCGGGGACCGCGGAGGAAGGTCTCGTCCACGAGGTGGTGCTCCCAGCCGCGACCGGTTGCCGTCGGCACCGCGACCTTCACGGGCATGGGTCCGAGGAAGCGGTAGTCCAGGTACTTGACGGCTCCCGGGGTCGACTTCTCGTTGGGGACACCGATGACCATCTGGCGCCCCTGTGCGGTGGCCTCGGCGAAGTTCCGGAGGCCCAGCTCGGACCAGTAGCCCTTGCGCTGGGTGCCGCGGCGCGTCACCGCGTTGAGGGAGAAGAGGAACGGGGCCGGGCCGGCGGCATTGCGGTAGGTCTGCGGGACGAGGGCGTAGTGGGCGACCCGCACGCCGTCCTCGTCGGCGGCGGCCTGGATGGCGGGGCCGTCGGGGTTGCGGTCGTACAGCCATCGCAGGTACTCGGCGTCCACGAAGCGGCGATCGGGCAACTCGGCGTCCAGCAGCTCGGTGTTCAGCTCGTTGTCGGTGCGCTCGTCGGTGCTCACGTCGATGCCTCCACGGGCTCGTCCTCAGCGGTCTCGGTCTCGGGTGCGGGCACGGGATCGACCACTGGCCACCGCCGGCGGAGCAGCCCCTCGAGCCCGACCGCGGCGGCCACGACGAGGGCCACGTCGGCCGGGATGCGGTACCGGGTCGTGCCGAATGTCCACGCGGCGGTCACCGTGATCATGATCGCCATGCCCACCAGCGGGCTGATCGGTTGGCCCCGGCGGCGGAGCACGACCACGCCGCCGACCGCGAACGGGACGAGGGCGTAGTAGGCCACCAGGGCCAGCTGCGACGTGCGCTCCCCCCGGGCCTCGAGCTGCCAGTTGAAGCGGACGTTCTGGGCCGGCCGGAAGAGCTCCCAGAGGCGGCCGACCCGGGCGGCCATGACCACTGGGAGGCGGTCGAGGTGATCCCGGATGTAGGTCTGGGCCCGCTCCCCCGCCACCGCGGCCCGCTGGGACTCGTCGAGCGCGCGTAGCTGTGACTCGGCGTCGGCCACCGTGAGCCCCTCTTCGGCCGCATAGTCCTCGATGCGGAAGCAGGACGCGTAGTAGCCCATCTGGTCGCCGTAGTAGGTGGCGTCACAGCTGGCGGTGTCCAGAACCGGGCCCGGCGCCGTGGACAGGGTCACCGGATCCTCGAAGCGGGTCAGGTTCCATCCCACCCACGGCCCGATGAGCACGATCGCGGCCGCTCCGGCCACGGCCACGTGGGCCAGCCGCTCCTTCCAGGTCCGCACGGCGCCGAGGATCAGGGGCAGGGCGACGAAGGCGTAGAGCAGGAGGGACTCGGCCCGGGTGAGGGCCGCCAGCGCGATCAGGGCGCCGAGGACCAGGACCCGACCCGGCACCGGCCGATCGTGGTATCGGTAGCCCGCGTAGATGGTCAGGGCGATGAGCAGGGCGGCCAGGCTCTCCACCTGGAGGAGGAAGTCGTTGATCCAGAGGTTCGGGTAGAGGGCACCGATGGCCGCGGCGATCAGGCCCGCCCGCCATCCGAGCAGATGACGTCCGATGAGGCCCAGGACCACGACGGTCGCCGCCCCGAGGAGGGCGGCGGCCAGGCGATGGGTGTCGACGCCCTCCCCACCCAGGAGCGAGACGGCGCCGAGATAGACGGGGAACAGCGGCATCTTGTGGGCGCTGGGCCGCTCCTCCCCGGTGCCGGCGTAGGTGAACGGGTCGATGAAGGGCTTCCCGTCGGCCAGGAGGTTGCCCACCTCGTGGAGATACCGGGGGTCGTTCACCACGTTGGCCCCGCCGGTGATGGCCAGGCAACCGGGTGGGCCGTCCTCGGCGGGGTCGCCGCACTCGGGTCGCATCTCCAGGATCCAGAACCAGCGCAGGGCGAGACCGGCCAGGGCGATGGCCAGGACGATGACCAGGAATCGCTTGTTCGTCACGCCGGGACGGGATCGGCGGCGGTCTCGGACTCCGGGTCCCGGGTCCGGCCGGTGACCCAGGCCACCCCGAGGCCGGCCAGGATGCAGAGGGCCACCTCCGAGGGCACGCGGTATCGGGTGATCCCGAAGGTGCTGGCCGCCGTGAACGTGACCAGGACGAAGGGGGCGACGAGCGGGATGATCGTCACCTTGCGTCGCCACAGCAGCACGCCGCCGGCCGCGGCGACGGGGACCATGACGTAGTACTGGAAGAGGCCGAAGCGGGCATGGGACTCCACCCGCCGCTCGTAGAAGCGGTCGAACTCCACCCCCTGGTCCACCCGGTAGAGGTGCCACATGCGCCCGACGCGGGCCAGGGCGACCTTGGGCAGCTCACCCAGGTGGTCCTCCATGTAGGCGGTGGCCTTCTCCCGGTGGATGGTGTCGATCTGGGACTCGTCACCGGAGAACTCGCTCGGGGCGCAGTCGATGTTCCAGTAGCCCAGGAACCGCCCGGAGTAGGTCTCCTCGCAGTTGCCGAAGGCCAGCACCCGACCGCTGCCCGTGGCCAGGTACGGGGGCGACGGCTCCGCGAAGGTCACGGCGTTGCGGACCATCCAGGGCGCCAGGAGGGCCAGGGCCACCAGGCCCGTGGTCACCGCCAGGCCGGCCCGCTGGGCCCAGGTGCGGTCCCGGGCCATCACGGCCAGTGGCAGCACCAGGCCGGGCAGGAGCAGCAGTCCCTCACTGCGGGTGAGGGTGGCCACGCCGACCGAGATCCCCAGGAGGGCCGACGTCTTCAGGGAAGGCGTTCGCCAGAACTGGTAGGCGGCGAGGATGACCACGGCCATCAGGCCCGCGTAGAGGGACTCGGACAGGATCAGGCCGTCGTTGATCCAGAGGTTCGGGTAGACGGCGGCCAGGAAGGCCGCCACCAGGCCGGCGCTGTCGGCGGCCCGGTCACTCAGCCGGGCCCACCGTCCCACCCGGCGGGCGGCGATGCCGACGAGGGCCACGGCGGCGGCTCCGGCGATGCCGCTGGCCAGGCGGTTGGAGAGCGGGCTGTCCAGCCCCAGCAGGCCATAGGCGGCGAGGTAGAGGACGTAGCCCGGCGGGTGGCCGGCGGAGGGCTCGAGCACTTCGGGCCCGCCCGCCTCGACCGAGTCCCGCCACACGAAGGGCTCGTAGAACCCCCCGTGGTCGAGGAGGAGCTGCGCCTGGGAGTGGTAGGCGTAGTTGTCGTCCAGCTCGAGGGGCAGGTCGCCGTAGTGGGCGAACACGGCGATCCAGCGGATGGCCAACGCGAGCGCGACGAGCAGGAGGAGGCGGGCCGGGAACCCGCGGAGACGGCTCCGCATGTCGTCGGGGAGTCTAGGGGCCACGGCTCAGGCGGGAGCGGGGCACTCCTCGGGGGCGTGCAGGAGGGGCGGGAGGCGCCAGGGGCCGTCCTGCCAGCCGAAGGCCCCGGTCACGTTCCACTGCTCGGCGACGTGGTCGAGCACGGGGGCGCCGAGGGCGGTCACCCCCTCCGGGCAGAGGTGGAGGCCGTCGATCCGGCGCAGGCGCACCGGTTGCCCGCTCGTCGGGGAGGTCACGATCTCGGCGTAGCCCCCGTCCGGCCCGGAGAGGTAGTCGCCGGCCGCCAGGTAGTCCATGTCGTCCCGGGCCTCGGCCACCTGGGCATAGACGGAGTTGAGGCGGGCGAGGCGTTCGGTGACCGCGGGCTCGCCGACGGCGGCCATGCCGATCCAGAGCACCTTGGCCCCCTCGGCGGTGATCAGATCGAGGAAGGGTTCCACGACCCGGGCGCGATAGCGCCCTGCCCAGCCCGGCTGGCTGCTGGCGGTCTCCCCCACCACCTGGTCCTCCCAGAAGCCCACCAGCTGGACGATCAGATCCGGGTCGTGGTCGGCCATCTCCTGTTGCCAGATCAGGGTGGTGGACCCGTCCCGGGCGATCGACGGCGAGAGCACGAAGCGGCCGACGGCCGGGCCGCCGCTCTCGAGGGCATCGATCAGGGCCGGGGCGAACTCCGCCATCACCGAGTCACCGGCGAAGGTGACGCGCAACGGGTCCTCCGGCGTGGGCTGGCGTCCGCCGGGCGGGACGCTGGTGGTGGTGACCGGGACCGTCGCGGTCGTGGTCGCCCCGGCCCTCCCCCGAGCCTGGTCCGTACCGCTGCCGGCGCAGCCGGCGGCGACCGCGGCCAGCGCCAGCACGAGCGCGACAAGGCGTCGAGCACCAACGGGCATCGCGGGGAGCGTAGTGGTTGGCCGCGGCTCTTCGACCGCGGCCGCCGAGGGCCCCAGGGCCTAGGATCCGGGCGCGATGAGCGAGTCGGAGGCGAGCCCGGGCGCGACCCCGACCCTGGTGATCATCCCCGCGTTCAACGAGGAGGAGGCCCTGCCCGCCGTGATCCGCGAACTGGGTCGCCGGGCCGGCCTCGACGTGATCGTCGTCGACGACGGTTCCACCGACCGCACGGCGGCGGTGGCCGCCGCCGAGGGGGTCGCGGTCCTCTCCCTGCCCTACAACCTGGGGATCGGCGGGGCGTTGCGTACCGGGTTCCTCTACGCCGTGCGCAACGGCTACTCGCGAGCGGTCCAGTTCGACGGGGACGGCCAGCACGACCCCGACGAGATCGCCACCCTGCTGGCGGCCCTCGACGACGGCGCCGACATGGTCGTCGGCAGCCGCTTCGCCGGGGAGTCGACCTCCTACACCGTGAGTCGGGTCCGGGCCCGGGCCATGGGCGTGCTCCGCTTCACGATCAAGACGCTGTCCGGTCAGCAGTTCTCCGACACCAGCTCCGGCTTCCGCGGCTTCAACCGGGAGGTGCTGGAGTTCTTCGCCCGCACCTATCCGGCGGAGTACATGGAGTCCGTGGAGGCGTTGCTGCTGGCCTGCGCCGAGGGCTTCCGGGTCACCGAGGTCCCCGTGCACATGAGCGACCGCGAGGCCGGGGAGCCCTCCAACCGTCGCCTGCGCCTCGTCTACCACTACCTGCGGCTGCTGGTCGTGCTGGTGGCCTCGGCCCCCCGGCGGGCCGTGGTCCGGGAGGCCCGAGCGTGAGCACGCGGGCCCAACTCCTGGTCATGGCCGTCGTGGCCTTCTCGCTGCTGTTCATCCTGCGCCTGGTGCGGCGCCGGAAGCTGCAGGGCAAGTACGCCCTGCTCTGGGTGAGCGTGGGTCTCTTCCTCGGCCTGTTCGCCCTGTTCCCCGACGTCCTGGTGCCCGTCGCCGACGCCGTGGGCGTCGCCTACGAGCCGGCGGTGTTCTTCCTGGCCGCCATCGCCTTCCTGTTCCTGATGGTGGTGCACTTCTCCTTCGAGCTGTCCCGCAACGAGGAGCGCACCCGCACGCTGGCCGAGGAGATCGCCCTCCTCAAGGCCCGTCTCGACAAGACCGACCCACCCCCGGACCGCACCCCTACGGCGCCCGTGGACGAAGCGCCTGACGACTGACCTATCTCGTCGATCGCGCGGTGACGATGAGGCCGTCGGCGACGAAGGGGGCCCAGAGCCGGCCGATGGTGCGTTCCAGCCAGAGGACGAAGCGGCCGGCGAGGCCGAGGACCTTCTGGCCCACGCCGGATCCCGGGGCGGCCTTCACCGCAGGGACGAACGTCGCGGCCTCGACGGCCTCCCAGCCGTGGCGGGACATGAGGTTGGTCAACGTGCGCCAGCTGAACAGGACCACATGGTCCGGGTGGTTGATCTCGGCGCCGGCCAAGGCGGCGAAGCCGTTGAGCAGGCCCGAGGCGTTGGGCGTGGTCAGGATGAGCAGGCCGCCCGGCGCCACGAGGCGGTGGAGGCCGTCGAGGAACGAGCCGGGGTCGTCGAGGTGCTCGATGACCTCGCCCGCGATGACGACCTCGGCGGGATCGATGCCGAGGGCGTCGACCTGGTCGGGGTCCCGGCAGTCGGCCACGTAGGCCTCGTAGCCCTCCTCCCTGGCGTGGGTCACCCCGGCGTCGTCCACGTCGATGCCGATGAGGTGGGTGGCGGTCCCGGCCAGGTGAGCGTGCAGCCAGGTGCCGGCCTCGGCCTGCATCTCCTGGTAGCCGGCGTCCACGAAGCCCACGTGGATCACGCTGCGGCCCGCGACCAGCCCGGCCAGGTGCGGGATGCGAGCCACCAGCTCCGCCTTCGGGAGCCGGTGGACCATCTCGAGCTGGGCCTCGTCGGCAGTGGACACGGGCGAGGACGCTAGCGGCACCGCGGAATCCCTCCCCGGCTGCGCCGCGGAGCGGAGCAGCGAGCAGGACGATCCACGACGGCGACGCCGGTGTTGCCGAGCGAAGCGAGGCCACTCAGATGTAGCGGTAGCGTGAGTGACCGCCCTTTGTCCTTCTCTCCCTCTTCCCCCTCGACGCGCCTGCGCAACAGCGTCCCCCTGCTGCTGCTCGCCGCGGTCACCTACCTCCCGCTGGTCTTCACCCAGCCGGGCCAGGTCGGCGCGGACACCAAGACCTACCTCTACCTCGACCCCGGCCGCCTCCTGCGGGACGCCGCCTTCCTCTGGGACCCGGGCGTCGGCCTCGGCGGGGTGACCCACCAGGTCGTGGGCTACCTCTGGCCGATGGGGCCCTTCTACTGGTTCTTCGAGGCCGTCGGGGTACCCGACTGGTTGGCCCAGCGCCTCTGGCTGGGCTCGCTGCTGTTCGCCGCCGGCGCGGGCGTCCTCTACCTGCTCCGCACCCTGGGTTGGCCTGACCGCCGAACGACCGGGGAGGACGACGACCGACCCGCCGTAGCCGAGCGCTGGTGGGACGCGGGCATGGTCGTGGCCGCTCTGGCCTACGCCCTCAGCCCCTACGTCCTGGACTACGCGGCCCGGATCTCGGTCATCCTGCTCCCCTGGGCCGGCCTGCCGTGGCTGATCGCCATCCTGGCCCGGGCCATCCGGGTCGGGGGTTGGCGTTACCCGGCCGCCTTCGCCCTGGTCGCCCTGACCATCAGCAGCACGAACCTCACGTCGGTGGTGCTGGTGGGCATCGGGCCGATCCTGTGGGTGGTCTTCGCCGTCTGGGTGGACCGGGAGGCCTCCTGGCGCCAGGCCCTCGGGGCGGTGTGGCGCACCGGCGTGCTCACCGTGGGGGTGTCCCTCTGGTGGTTCGTGGGCCTCGTGGTGGAGGGCCGGTACGGCATCCCGATCGTCCGGTACACCGAGACCTACCAGGCCGTGGCCGTGGCCTCCACGACCCCCGAGGTGGTCCGGGGCCTCGGCTACTGGTTCTTCTACGGCAACGACAAGCTCGGCCAGTGGATCGTGCCGAGCATCCACTACATGCGGTACGGGATCCCGATCTCCTTCGCCCTGCCGGTGTTCGCGTTCCTGTCCGCGGCCCTCACCCGGTTCCGGTACCGCCTGCTTCTTCGTGACCCTGGTCGTGGTGGGCGCGCTGGTGGCCGTCGGCGGCCATCCCTACCGCGACCCGTCCGCGGTGGGCGGGATCCTGGTCGAGTGGACCAAGACCGACCTGGGCCTGGCCTTCCGGAGCACGGCCCGGGTCCTGCCGCTGTTGATCCTGGGGACCTCGGTCCTGCTCGGGGTCGGCGTCGTAGCCCTGGCCCGCCGCCTTCCCCGCTTGTCCCGCCCCGTCGCCGTGGTCGCCGTCGGGCTGGTCATCGCCAACCTGCCCGCCACCTGGGTGGGCCAGATGGTGGACCGCAACCTGCGCCGGGACGAGGACCTCCCCCGCTACTGGGAAGACGCGGCCCGCTTCGTCGACGGGCGCGACGACGGCACCCGGGTGCTCGAGCTGCCGGGCTCCGACTTCGCCGCCTACCGGTGGGGCAACACGGTGGACCCCATCACGCCCGGCCTCATCGACCGGCCCTACGCCGCTCGCGAGCTGATCCCGCTCGGCACCCCGGTGTCGGCCAACCTGGTCAATGCCGTCGACCGGCCGCTGCAGGAGGGCACCTTCGACCCGGAGGCCCTCGGCCCGCTGGCCCGGCTGATCGGCGTCGGGGACGTCCTCTTGCGCTCGGACCTCGAGTACGAGCGCTTCCGCACCCCCCGACCGGAGACCACCTGGGCCCTGCTGCGCTCGGTGCCCGGCCTGGGCGATCCGGTCGGCTTCGGTGAGCCGGTCGAGAACCAGCCCCGCGAGGAGCTCCCCCTCCTCGACGAGATCGAGCTGGCCACCGACCAGGATCTCGAGGACCCGCCCCCCGTGGCGGTGTTCCCGGTCGAGGACGCCGCCCCCATCGTGCGGGCGCTGCCCACCGAGCACCCGATCGTCGTCGCCGGCGACGGGGACGGGCTGGTGGCGGCCACCGCAGCCGGGGTCATCGACCCCGACCGGGCGATCCTCTACAGCGCCGGCCTGCTCGGGGACGACGACACCGAGATGTTCGACACGGCTCTGGCCGACGGCGCCGACATCGTGGTCACCGACTCCAACCGCCGACGGGCCCGGCGTTGGGGGGCGATCCGGGAGAACGAGGGCTACACCGAGATGGCCGGTGAGCAGGCCCTGGAGCACGACGTGGGTGATGCCCGCCTCGACGTCTTCCCGACCGCCGGCGACGACAGCTTCACGGTGGCCGTGCAGCGGGGCGGGGCGACGGTCCAGGCCAGCGCCTACGGGAACCCCGTCAGCTACACGCCGGGCGACCGGGCCTTCTTCGCCGTCGACGGCGACCCCCGGACGGCCTGGAAGGTCGGGGCCTTCAGCGAGGTGGAGGGTGAGTACCTGCGTCTCACCACCGACGAGCCGGTCACCGCCGACCACGTCGGCCTCACCCAGCCCCTGTCCTCGGACATCAACCGCTGGATCACCGAGGTGGAACTGCGCTTCGACGGCGGGAACCCGGTGCGGGTGGACCTGACCGAGGCCTCCCGCACCGAGCCGGGTCAGGTCGTGGACTTCCCGGAGCGGACCTTCTCGGAGCTGGAGATCGAGATCCTCGGCGACACCATCGGCTACCGGCCGAAGCTGGCGGGTGTGAGCGCGGTGGGCTTCTCGGAGATCGATCTCGAGGGCATCCGCCTCGAGGAGCTGATCCGTCCGCCCGTCGACGTCGTCGATGCCGCCGGCGAGGAGCTGATGGGCCACCGGCTGACCCATGTGCTCCAGCGCCAGCGCACCAACCCCGCCGAGCCGGTCCGGGTCGACGAGGAGCCGGCCATGGCGCGCCTGCTGGACGTGCCCGGTGAGCGGGAGTTCGAGCTCTCCGGGGAGGCGCGCCTCTCCGCCCAGGCCCCCGACCCGCTGGTGGACCGCATCCTCGGCCTCCCGGGAGCGGCCGAGGGTGGGGTGACCGCCCGCTCCTCCGAGCACCTGGCGGGCTCCTTGGCCTCCCGGGCGTCGTCGGCGCTCGACGGTGACCCGGTGACGGCGTGGACCACGCCGTTCAACGACCTCCGGGGCCAGTTCATGGACGTGCGCCTGTCCGGGGAGGTGACCGTGGACCACCTCGACCTGCAGATCCGGGCCGACGGCCGCCACTCGGTGCCCACCCTGCTGCGCCTCCGGGCCGGAGACGAGACCCGCGACCTCCACATCCCCAGGCTCGATCCCGGCCGCCGGCCCGGCGCGGTCCAGGAGGTCAGGATCGCGTTCCGGCCGCTCGAGAGCGACGCCTTCCGACTCACGATCCTGGCCGTGGACCGCCGGACCACGACTGACTGGTACAGCGGCGGCCCGGCCGTCCTGCCTGTGGCCATCGCCGAGATGGGCCTGCCCGGCGTCGTCGGATCGCCGCCGGTCGAGCAGGTCGGCGACCGCTGCCACGACGATCTGCTCACCGTCGACGGCGAGGCGGTCCCCATCCGGTTCCAGGGATCGACCGCAGATGCCGAGGCCCGACTTCCCCTCGCCATCGAAGCCTGCGGCGGCCCCGTGGCCGCCGCCGGGCCCACCGCGCTGGTGGCCGCCGAGGGACGGGACACCGGCTTCGACCTCGACGCCCTCGTCCTGTCGTCGGGCCCTGGTGGGGAGGCCGTGCCGGCCGGGGTCACCGGTACGGTGCCCGAACCGCCGGAGATCGACGTGGAGGCCCCCCGTCTCCTCCAGTACGACGCCATGGCGGACACCGACGAGCCGTTCTGGCTGGCGGTCGGCCAGAGCTACGGACCCGAGTGGGCCGCCACCGTCGAGGGCGGCGAGATCCTCGGCCACGAGATCGTCTCCGGCTTCGCCAACGGCTGGTACGTCCAGCCCGACGGCGACGGGCCGGTGGCGGTCTCGGTCACCTGGCCGCCCCAGCGATCGGTGTGGATCGCCATCGTGGTGTCGATCCTCGCCCTCCTCGCCTGTGCCGCCGCCCTCGTGTGGGACCCTCGCCGGCGGGTAGGTGAGCCGCGGGGCCCGGTTCCGGCGATCAGTCCTCTCTGGCCGCTGCAGGCCGAGGACCGCCTCGTCGGCGGCGGGCGGGCCGGACTGGCGGTGGCCACGGCCGGCGTCGCCGGCTGGCTCCTGGCCACGCCCCCGGTCGGCCTGGCCATGGCCGGCGCCATGGCGCTCTCCCTGCGTTGGCGCTGGGGCGCCCTCGCCGTGAGGCTGGCCGCGGTGGTGGTCCTCCTCGGTGCCAGCCTGTACATCTTCGCCAAGCAGATGACCGACAACCTGCCGCCGGACTTCGGCTGGCCCCAGAACTTCGACGCCGCCCACTGGATCACGATGGCGGGCGTCCTGGCCCTCGGCGTCGACGTGGTGGCCGAACTGGTGCGCCGTCGCCGGCCCGGCCTGTCGTGAAGCGCCTCGCCATCGGGGCGGCGGTCTTCGTGGCGGTCCTCGTGCTGGCCGAGATCGGGGCCCGGGCCATCGCCCCCCACCTACCCGAGCCCCCGTTGTGGACCGACGACACCACCACGGTGAAGGTGGCCCAGCTCGATGCCCGTGACTGTGTGGACCTGGTGTTCGCCGGGAACTCGATGACCCGGGACGGCATGGACCCCGCGGCCTTCGCCGCCGCGGACAGCGAGGGCCGGCGGACCTACAACGCGGCCCTGGACGCCGCCACGCCTGCGCTGCTGGAACGTTGGGTCCTCGACGAGGTCGACCCCCGCGTGTCCCCCGACGGGGTCGTGCTCGGCCTCTCCAGCTTCGACCTGAACGACTCGGCGGCGATCGGCCGCTCGGCGCTGGCGGCCTACGACGAGGCCCCCCTTACCCGCGACGACCTGTTCGGGAGGCTCCAGGCCCCGTTGCTCCGGTCCCTCGACCTCTTCCGCTACCGCAACGAGATCCGAGACCCCGAGGTCCTCTGGGACGGCATCGGCCGCTGGCGGGACGGCGAGTCCGAGCCCCGACTCGATGCCACCGGGCTGGACGGGTTGCTCGGCCCCGATGGCCAGGGTCTGTCCCGTCGTGAGCTGAGCTATCAGCCGTCACCGCTGACCGAGCGCTTCGCTCAGAACGAGCTGCTCAACGACTTCGAGCTCGGGGGCGACCAGACCGCAGCCGCCGACGAGCTGCTCGGCGGTCTGGCCGAGCGCGGTGTGGGCGCCGCGGTGGTGGTCCTGCCGGTGACCGAGGACTACGTCGACCTGCACCCGGGTGGCCGGGCGCAGTACGAGGAGTTCCTGGGCCTCGCCGAACGCCTGGCGACCGAGAACGGTGCGGCGTTCATCGACCTGCACGACCTCGCGCCCGACGACTCCTGGTTCGCCGACACCCACCATCTCAACGCGACCGGGTCCGACGCCCTCAGCGCCGCGCTTCCCGGGCTCCTGCCCGAGGGTTTCGCCATCGGTGACCGGTGTCCCTAGCCGGCTAGCGGGGCGGGCACTGGCTCCGCGGGAACACCCAGCGCCAGTTGCGGTACGGCCAGTTCGGCGCGAGGGGGATGGCCCACTGGCGCTGGAGGTGCCGTAGCACGGGCCGGGCGAGACGAACCGCACCCCAGGCACAGAGGTGGGTGGTGTCGACGCGGCGGACCCGCTGGGGGTTGCCCTGAGGCCCGGGCAGGAAGGCCGTCCAGCTCCCGTTGGGCCGGGCCAGGATCCGGTCGCCGGGCACATAGGTGAGGTCCGTCGACTGCTCGGCCAGGTGCCGAACGGCCCGGTTCATCGCCGTGAACCCCCGTTGTCGCCGCGGGTTGAGGACCGGGGGCATGCCGATCCACACCACCTTCGCCCCCCGACTGGTGAGCAGCTCGAGGTAGGGGTCGAGCAGGCGCTGGCGATAGGTCCGTTCCCACGCGGTCGAGCCGAGCGGGTATCGCCCTGGCGCGCCGGTGGCCATGGCCTCCCACACGCCGATGAGGATCACGATGACCTCGGGGTCGAAGCGGGCCAGGCGTTGGCGCCACCGACGCCGGGTGGCATCGTCGCGGGGGACGCTGGGCTCCTCGGCCAGCCGCGCCACCGCCCGACCCCCGTCCTGCACCGTGGAGGCGATGGCCAGGGAGAGGTCGGCCAGGAGCGAGTCGCCGGCCATGAGCACGCGTAGCGGCTGCTCGGCGGTCGGCCGGCGCTCGTCGCCAGCCGAGGCGGGCGCGGTCTCCCCGATGTCGGCCTCCGGCTCCCCGATGTCGGCCTCGGGCTGCCCGACGTCGGCTGCGGTCTCCCCGATGTCGGCTGCCGCGGCCGTGCTCCCGGGTGCAGGGGAGCCGCACGCGGCCACCAGGAGGGCGATGGCCAGTGTCGCCGCCGGCAGGGCCCGGCGAGCGCGTCCGGCCGTCATCGGCCCAGCACGCGGATGCGCAGCAGGATCCACAGGGCGTCCACGCCGTCGAGCCAGGTGATCTTCTTGCCCTCCTCGCGGCTCCGGGCCCGGTAGCTTATGGGCACCTCGTAGATGCGCTCGCCTCGCCGGAGGAGGCCGCCGGTGACCTCGGCCTCGATGCCGAAGCCGGAGGCCCGGAACTCGATGTCCCGCCAGAGCTCGGTGGGCGCCAGCTTGAGGCAGGTCTCCACGTCGGAGAGCCAGGCGTTGTAGAGGAAACTGGCCCAGAAGGCCACCAGCTTGTTGCCCATGACGTACCAGAACGAATAGGCGGCGTTGCTGCCGAAGGACCGCGTGCCGTAGACGACCCGGGCGTCCTCGTGCAGCACCGGCTGCAGGAGGGCGACGAAATCGGTCGGGTCGTACTCGAGATCGGCGTCGAGGATCGTGAGGAGGTCCCCCGTGGCCGCGTCGAAGCCCCGCTGCAGCGCGGCGCCCTTGCCCTGGTTCGGCTCCTGTCGGAGGCTGCGGATCGCGTCGTCGGCGGCAACCAGGTCCTCGATCGTGGCCATGCAGTCGTCCGTGGAGCCGTCGTCGACGATGACGATCTCGCGCCCGACCGGCAGGTCGACGGCCAACAGGCGCTCGAGCGCGGTCCGGAGCGTGGCGGCCTCGTTGTAGACCGGCATCACGATGGTCAAGGACTGGGGGGTCATGAAGGGCTCACCGGCTCCATCGGTCGGATACGGGCCGCGACGAAGAGGTGACGTCCGGCTCGCGGCAATTAGCATACGGAGGTCGCACGCCCTGGCCGCTTCCCAGCCAGGCCCCTCGGATGCTCTGGAGGCTCCCATCGACACCGACAGCCGGGCCAAGCTCGGCGATCTCGCGGCGTCTTCCGGGCTCCGGCGGATCCATGTCCTCGCCTGGCGTGACCTGGCCGACGTCGAGGCCGGGGGCTCGGAGGTGCACGCGGCCGAGATCGCCCGGCTCTGGGCCGAGGCCGGCATCGACGTCACCATGCGGACCTCCTACGCCCAGGGACACCCGTCCGAGGGAGGCCGCGACGGTTATCAGGTCATCCGCCGAGCCGGCCGCTACCTGGTCTTCCCCCGGGCCGCGGTGGCCGAGGCGACCGGGCGCCACGGGCCCCGGGACGGGCTGGTCGAGATCTGGAACGGGATGCCGTTCCTGTCGCCGTTGTGGTGCCGCGGCCCTCGCGTGACCTGGCTCCACCACGTGCACGGCGCCATGTGGAAGATGGTCCTCCCCCCGAAGCTGGCCGGCGTCGGCGAGTTGGTCGAGTCCCGCCTGGCTCCACCGCTCTACCGCCGTAGCCGGGTCGTCACCCTGTCGGAGTCCTCGAAGCAGGAGATGGTCCAGAAGTTGGGTTTCCGACCCGAACGCGTCGACGTGGTCGCCCCGGGGATCGATCCCCGGTTCCGGCCGGGGGGCGATCGGGCACCGGAGCCGCTGGTGGTCGCCGTCGGCCGCCTGGTGCCCGTGAAGCACTTCGACGTGCTCATCCGGACCATGCAGCAGGTCCGCGAGCAGGTCCCGGACGCTCGGCTGACCATCGTGGGTGAGGGCTTCGAGCGCCCGCCCTTGGACGCCCTGGTGCGGCAACTGGATGCCGAGAGCTGGGTCGACTTCGCGGGCCGGGTCGACGACGACGGCCTGGTCGACCTCTACCGTCGCGCCTGGGTGGTGGCCAGCGCCTCCAGCCACGAGGGGTGGGGCATGACCCTCACCGAGGCGGCGGCCTGCGCCACCCCGGCCGTGGCCACGCGGATCTCGGGCCACGTCGACGCGGTGGAGGACGGCGTCGGCGGCCTGCTGGCCGACGACGAGCGCGAGCTGGCCCTGCACCTCGGTGCGGTGCTGGGCGACACCTCCCTGCGGGAGCGTCTGGGTGAGGGGGCGAGGGCCCGGGCGCGCACCTTGACCTGGGAGTCCACCGCGCTCCAGACGCTCCGGGCGCTGGCCGACGAGGCCCTGCGTCACCGCCGCCGGCCCTGAGGTCATGAACCCGCCCCCCGTCGTCCTGGCCCATGGATTCGCCGGCTCTGGCCGTCTGACCTGGGAGGAGGCCGGGTGGCTGGACCTGCTCGCGGATGAGGGCCGTACCGCGACCGCGGTCGACCTCCTGGGCCATGGCGAGGCGCCCAAGCCTCACGACCCGGCGGCGTACTCGGCCCTGGCGGACCACCTCGCCGGCCAGCTACCGGATGAGCCGGTGGACGGGATCGGGTTCTCTCTCGGTGCCGCGACCTTGTTGCAGGTGGCCGTGGCGGCGCCGGATCGGTTCCGACGCCTGGTGCTCGCGGGTATCGGCGACGACCAGTTCGCACCGCCCGACCCCGAACCGGTGGCCACCCTGATCGAGGCCGGGGACGCCCTGCCCGAGTCGCCCGTCGTGCGCCACCTCGTCGACCTGGCCTCGGCGTCAGGCACCGATCGCGCCGCCTTCGTGGCCTGTCTGCGTCGCCCCCGGGCCCCGTTGACCGAGGCCGATCTCGGCCGGGTCACCCTGCCGGTGCTGGTCGTGCTGGGCGATCGCGACCACGTGGCGCCGGCGGCTCGTCTGGTCGCCGGTCTCCCCGATGCCCGGCTCGTCGAGCTCCGGGGGGTCGATCACGCTCGGACGCCCAGCGCCATGGGTTTCCTGGCCGCCGCCCTGGGCTTCATCGCCGACTGAAGCACGCCTCAAGGAGCGCCGGCTCCGGCCGACGGGGGACCCAGCGGTCCGGTTGGGTAGACGGCCCACCGGCCGGTGGAGGGTGCTTCGATGAGGCTGACCGACGACGGGGCACGGCGGGAGGGACAGGCCCCTGCGTCCGGTGACCCTCACAAGTGGCGAGATCTGCTCGCCGTCGCGGTCGGCTGCGCCGTGGTGGCCTTCGTCCTGGTCGCCACCGACGCCGTGGATCGGGTCCATGGGGCGCTGGCGGCTCACGACGCCACCGCGCTGCTCGTCCTGGTGCTCCTCGTCCCCTTCGGCGTCTCGGTCTTCGCGTTCCGGCGGTTCAAGGCGGCCGAGGAGATCTTGAAGGAGACCGCTCGGCTGTCCCTGCGGGACGCCCTCACCGGCCTGCCGAACCGGCGCTTCCTCACCGACCACTTCGAGGACATCGTCCGACGGGTCCGGCGTCACGGCGGACGGGTCGCAGTGTTCTTCTGCGATCTCGACAGGTTCAAGCAGGTCAACGACACCTACGGCCACGAGATGGGCGATCGGGTGATGAGCAAGGTGGCCGAGCGTTTCGGCAACATCATCGGTGCCGACGACATCCTGATCCGCTACGGCGGCGACGAGTTCGTGGTCGTGAGTCCCAATGCGGGCACCGGCCGGGCGGCCGAACAGGTCGCCGCCCGGGTGATCAAGGCCCTCGAGGAGCCCTTCGTCGTCGGCGAGGACAAGATCCAGTTGTCGGTCTGTGTCGGCGTGGCGCTCACCGAGGAGCACTGCACCGAGCCCGATGACGTCCTGCGGGACGCCGATGCCGCCATGTACAAGGCCAAGGCCATGGGCGGCGGCGGGCAGGTGGCGGTCTACGACCGCTCCATGGCGAGCCGCATCACCCCCTCGACCGCCGAGCGCCGCCTGCGCCAGGCCCTGGCCGAGGAGCAGTTCCGCCTCTACTACCAGCCGGTCGTCTCCTTGCAGACCCAGCGGATGGTCAAGGTCGAGGCCCTCATCCGTTGGGATGACCCCGAGCGGGGAATGGTCAGCCCCGGTGAGTTCATTCCCGCGCTCGAGGAGACCGGGCTCATCGTGCCGGTCGGGACCTGGGTGCTGGAGCAGGCCTGCCGTCAGGCCCAGGAGTGGGCCACGACCCACCACCACCAGGCCCCCCTCATGGTCACGGTCAACGTGTCCGCCCGCCAGCTCTCCCAAGCCGACTTCGGTGACGTGCTGCGCGGGGTGCTCGAGGACACGGGTGTCGACCCGGCCACCATCTGCCTGGAGATCACCGAGGGCGCGGTCATGGCCGACGTGGACGCCGCCTGGTCGATGTTGCGGCAGGCCAAGGAGCTGGGCGTCTACCTGGCGCTGGACGACTTCGGCACCGGCTTCTCCTCCCTGAGCTTCCTGCGCCAGTTCCGCCTGGACATCGTCAAGATCGACAAGTCCTTCGTCGACGGTCTCGGCCAGAGCCGTGAGGACTCCACGATCATCGAGCACGTGGTGGGCATGGCCCGGGGCCTCGGGATGGTGACCGTCGCCGAGGGCGTCGAGACCGCCGACCAGGTCCGTCACCTGCGCGGGCTGGAGTGCCACATGGCCCAGGGCTACTTCTACAGCAAGCCTCAGGCGCCGGCGATCATCGATCGCATCCTGGCCCAGCCGCCCAGCGAGGGCTGGCGGCCCGACCGGGTCGCCGCCCAGGAGGCCCAGGCGCCGCCCGCGCCAGCGGTCACCCCGAGGATGCGCACCGTGGCCCCCGCCTGCTGATCAGACGGCGTCGACGACCTCGGCCTCGGTCGGGGCGGCGAAACCCTCCGAGAGGCGCCGGAGGGGCGAGCCGCTCCCCCGGAAGGCCCCGAGGGAGTCCAACGCCTCCCGCCGGCGGCGCCACGCCGCCTCCAGGAAGCGGCGGGAGGCCAGGTTCCGGGCCGGCAGGTAGCCGATCTCCCAGATCATGAGCAGGCCCCAGAAGGCCAGGTCCTCGTTGACCCCGCCCGGGCGGAGGGCGACCCGGATGCGCATCGAACCGTGCACGAAGTGCAGGATCTGCTTCTCGATGGCATCGGCGAGGACCGCGGGGGCCACCCGGATGAGGTCGGCCCGGTCGGCCGGCGGCGTGGCCTGGCGCCAGACCCTGCGTCGGCGGCCGTCGACGACCCAGTAGGGCAGGTCGTCGCCGGGGACCTCGAAGACGATGGGGCGCTTGAGCAGCACCCGTAGCGCCGGGCGGGGCACGGCCCGTAGGAACCCGGTGAGGTGGGCCTCGAAGGCCGACCATTCGAGCGTCCGTTCCGCCTCCTCGGCCGCGGTGGCGGCCAGCGCCGGGCCCACGTCGGCGGCCATCGCGGTCATGCGGGTGAGGCGGTCGTCCCACCAGCGGGTGCCCGTCACCTCGAAGCCCGTCTCGTCGGACCAGGCGTCGCCGGGGCTCATGGCCACCAACTCGGTGTCGTCCATCCCGTCGGCCCGGTCGAAGGCTTCACGGACCTCGTCGGGGGTGATCATCTCGGCGTTCATCGCCCAGGACTCGGGGTGCAGGAAGGCCACCATGTTGGCGAAGGGGACGGCGTAGCGGGGCTGGAGGGTGCGGCAGGCGTCGACGAAGTCGTCCAGGTAGGTCTGGCGCTTCAGCAGGGTCAGGTCCTCGGGGTCCTCCGCCTCGTAGAGGTGGGGGTAGGACTGGGCCCAGGAGTGGGTCTTGAGCAGGAACGTGACCGGCCCGAAGTCCTCGGCGATCTGGCGTAGGGCTCGGCCGCGGATCTTGCAGTCGTTCAGGTCGGCGAGGACCGTGTCCCCGTCGGCCACGACGAAGGCCGTGTCGTCGAACCCGTACTGGTAGGAGGCCACCCGGACCCCGGGGGCCAGCTCCCGGACCTCGCCGTGGGGGAGTTCGGTCACGGTCCGGAACCCCAGTTCCCGCACCTCCCCCGCCATCACGTCCACGCCGAAGCGGGCGCAGAGGACCTCGGCCTCCTTGTCGATGTGGCGCATCGACGGGTAGTGGAAGTGGTCGAAGTGGTGGTGGGTCAGGTACAGGTGGTCCGGCGACAGCAACTCGGGCGTGGGATCGGCGTCGGCCGGGAAGTGCCACCAGGACCGCCAGTAGCAGGACCCCGTCAGCCAGGGGTCCACGAGGATCGTCGGCCCGGACGTCTCGATCCGGAGGCAGGCGTGGCCGATCACGGTGAACCGCACGATCCCCAGGCTAGGGAGCGCCGGAGGGGCTCAGAGACGGATCGGCGTGCCGTCCGCGGCGGCCGACCGGTAGAGGGCATCGACCACCTCGTGGGCCCGCAACGCGTCGGCGACGGTGGGTGATGCCTCCCGGCCCTCGGCCACTGCGGCCAGGAACTCGCCGTCGGGGTTCCCGCCGTCGCGCAGCGGCGGGTCGAGCACGGCGAGGAGGTCGGCTCCCTCGAGCGCCTGCTCGCCTGTACCTGTGAGCGTCCAACGCACCGGACCGAACCAATCCCCCTCGACGACCACGTGCAGTCGCTCGGCCAGGATCTCCACGTGACGGAGGCTGGGCCGTTCGAGGACGTCGTGCCAGACCGAGACCAACGAGCCGACGGCTCCTGAGGCGAAGGAGAAGCTGGCGGCGGCGGCGTCCTCGATCCCCTCGATGCCGTGGAACTCCCGGGTCCAGGCGCTCACCGCCTCGACCGGCCCGACGAGCCATTCGAGCAGGTCGACGTCGTGGATCGAGTGCTCGAGGACCGTCCCCGCCCCGGCTCGGCTGGGATCGGCCCGCCAGTCCGAGCCGTACAGGCCCTGGGTGGGGATGAACTGGTCGTCGCGCAGCACCACGGCCATCAGGCGACCTGCCGCCGGGTCCGCGACCAGCCGGCGGGCCAGGTTGAAGGCGGGCGACCGCCGTAGCACGAGCCCGACCTGGTTGGTGATCCCGGCGTCGGCGACCAGGTCGGCGAGGGCCCGGGCCTGGTCCAGGTCGGGGGCCAGGGGTTTCTCGCAGAAGACGGGCGTGCCGGTCGCGACGGCGGCGGCGACCGCCTCGTGGTGGGCGGAGGTCCAGGTGCAGACGAAGACGGCGTCCACCGCCTCGGCCAGATCGGCGACCGAATCGGCCACCATCGCCCCGGTGTCGGCGGCGAAGGCGGCCGCCCGCTCGCCATCGGTGTCGTACACCGCCACGACCTGACTGGGTGTCGACGCACCCTGGAGCATGAGCTGGTGGAATCGGGCGATGAAGCCCGTGCCGACGATGCCGACGCGGACGGGCGTCACGTGTTCTGGATGGTGAGACCGCCGTCCACGCTGAGCACCGAGCCGTTGATGTAGGACGCGCCGGGCAGGACGAGGGCCCAGATGGCATGGGCCACCTCGGCGGGCTCGCCGTAGCGCCCGGCGGGCACCCGGCGCCGGGCGAACTTCTCCTTGGCCTCGTCCGGAATGGCCTCGGTCATCCCCGTGCGGATGGGCCCCGGGCAGACGGCGTTCACCGTCACGCCGGACCGCCCGAGTTCCACGGCCAGCGCCCGGGTGAGGCCCACCACGCCGTGCTTGCTGGCCGTGTAGGCCGAGATGTAGGCGGTGGCCCCGAGGGCCTCGCTGGAGGCCACGTTCACGATCCGCCCCTCGCCGTGGCGACGGAGGTCGGCGACGCAGGCCCGCGCCAGCCGGGCACCGGCCGTGAGGTTCACCGCCAGGGTGTCCTCCCAGGAGGCCTCGTAGCCCTCGCCGTCGATGGCAGCCGGGAGGGACACGCCGGCGCAGTTGACCAGGATGTCCACGGGCCCGAGGCGGTCCCGCACCTCGCCGAGAGCACCCTCCACGGCATCGCCGTCGGTGATGTCCAGCGTCCAGGCCGCCCCCCCGGCCGGTGCCGGCGGCGCCACCCGGTCCAGCGCGGCCACGGCGGCGCCGTCCTCGGCCAGGAGCGCGGCCGTGGCCCGCCCGATCCCGCTCGCCGCGCCCGTGACCACCGCGACGCGACCGGCGACGGATCGACCCTCCCGCGACATACGTTGAGGCTATGCGGATCGTCTGGGCCGTCGTGACGACCGCGTTCTTCCTGGTACCGATCGCGATCACGGCGTGGGCCTTCCTGGACGCCGCCCGACGACCCGCCTGGGCCTGGAGCCTGGCCGGCCGCAGCCAGGTCACCTGGATGGCCGTCACCGCCCTCGGCGTGCTCACCGTCGTCGGTGGCCTGCTCATCTCCGGCTGGTACCTGGCGATCGTCCGCCCCGAGATCGCCGCCGCCGAAGACGGCCGCTTCCGGCAGACCTGAACCCCCGCCGTCGCCGGGCTGGGCTGACGCGGCACTCTCGAGGCTGGGGCTGTCGGAATCCGACAGCCCCAGCCTCGAGAGGAAGGCTGCGCCGACCCGTCCGGGAGGACCCGCCCCGGCACCCCTACGGGCGATCGGCTTCCCGACCCGGCCGGGACGCGGGCGGGGGGACGGGGCAGTCCGGGCCACGTCTAGAAGACCGGGTGCTCCCCCACGGCTTCGACCCGTTCGAGGGTGAGGGCGGCCAACAGCCGGTTGGCCGCCTCGGTCATGTGGACGCCGTCCTCGAGGCGGACGTCGATGGACCGACCCCCCGGCCCGGGCACGGTCTCGGTGTAGGTGCCCTCGGGGGCGACCACCTCGCTCCAGTCGAGGAGGGGCACGGGCAGGTCGCGGTACATCTCGTTCAGACGCTCGACGTGCTCCTCGAGCGGGCCGTAGAACCCGTTGGTCTGCACCGGCGGTGACAGGACCCAGATGACCTGGGCGCCGCCGGCCTGCGCCCGCCGGATCAGGTCCCGGACCTCACGGTCCCAGTTGGGGTAGACGGCGTCGGTGGCGGGCAGGACCTCGTTGCCGGCCGGATCCGTGTAGACGCCGTCGGTGGCCTGGGTGTAGTCACAGCAGGCCTCCATGACGACGACGTCGGGGTCGAACCGGGCGACCCAGTTGTCGATCTGGCGGGCCCAGTCCCCCTGGGGCTGCAGGGGGCCGGTCGAGGGCCCGCCGGCGTACCCGGTCAGGATGCCCTGGTCATCGAAGATGCCCCGGAAGACCTCATAGGCCTGTCCCATGACCGAGTCCCCGACGAGGAGCACTCGATCGACGTTCGGCACCGTGCTGGTGTCGGCTGCGTCCGGCGCCGCCGCCAGGAGGTCCTCGGGATCACCGGCCTCGGGTGAGGCGTCGAGGATCCGGCCGAGGCTGTCGTCCTGTCGGTCCTCGGTGAGCGCCCCGAGGCTCACGACCCCCATCGCCAGGACCGTCACCATGGCGGGCGCCGCCACCCAGCCTCGCGGCCCGGTCAGCGCGGTGCGGGTGCGCACCGGCTGCTCGAGGAACCGGAACGAGAGCAGCGCGGCCCCGACGGTCACCGCAGTCCGCAGCACGAACAGCGGCAGGGTGTCGAGGCCCGTGCGCTCCGGCGTCAGCCACAGGAAGATCGGCCAGTGCAGCAGGTAGACCCCGTAGGAGATCCGGCCCAGCTGCCGGAGCGGTTCGGTGGCCAGGGCCCGCTGGATCGGTCCCGGTTGGAGCAGGACCACGAGGAGCACCACCGAGGACAGGGCATAGATCGTCAGCCCGCCCTCGTAGAGCCACGACGAGGTCTGTTCCACGGTGCTCCACCAGTACGCGGTGATTGCGAGCGTCAGGCCGCCGATGGTGGTCACGAGGCGGCGGGACAGGCGGCCGAACACCGCGGGGCGGGCCGAGAGCACCACCGCCAACAAGGCCCCGGCCAGGAGCTCGGTGGCCCGCGTCTCGGTGCCGTAGTAGACGCGAGCGGGGTCGGTTCCCGGCGTGTACAGGCTCAGCATCGTCACCGTCGACAAGCCGGCCAGGGCGCCCAGGGCGATGACCAGGACCCGCCGGGAGCCCTTGCCGAGGGCGAGGAGGCCGGTCATCACCAAGGGGAAGAACAGGTAGAACTGCTCTTCGATCGCCAGGGACCAGAAGTGCTGGACGGGCGACGGAGCGGTGAACAGGTCGGCGTAGGACTGGTCGTCGACGATGAACCGCCAGTTGGCGACGTAGGCGAGAGCGGCCAGGACGTCGCCGGGGAGCTCGGCCAGTTGGTCGGCATCGGCCACGAACGGGCCGAACAGGAACACGATCCCCGCGAGGGTCAGCAACGAGGCCGGCATCAGGCGGCGGAAACGTCGGGTCCAGAACGCCCGCAGCGAGACCGACCCGGTCCGACGGTGTTCGGCGAGGAGCAACGTGGTGATCAGGTAGCCGGACAGCGTGAAGAAGGTCGACACCCCGAGGTAGCCACCCACGGCCCAGGAGAATCCGGCGTGGAAGCACAGGACCCCGGCCACGGCGAGCCCTCGGAGGCCGTCGATGGCGGGCTGGTAGGTGATCGTCACCGTCGGGCCGGGCGGCGCTGAGGCCGGGGGCCGGCGCGGGAGGCGGGGCAGTCGAGGGAGGAAGCCACCCGGTCGACGACGGGTGCGCAGGTCGATGAGGACCGGTTCGGAGCTCATCGCAGGAGGAGGGGGGCGCTCGACCACAGCCACGGCGGCCAAGAACCTACAAGCCGGCCGGCGGCGGCCCGTAGCGCCCCCGGAGCTGGTCGCGCAGGGCCAGCACGCGGGCCCGGGCGTGGAAGACGAGCGGGCGTCGGGAGGGCCGCAGCGTCTGACCGACCAGCTGCAGCAGGGCGGTCGAGAACCGGATGAGGTGGGCGTACCGTCCGAAGTGCTCACGCGTCAACAGCAGGGTGTTGCGCAGTTGCAGGTAGTCGACCACCGCGACCGAGGCGCTCAGGTCCGGATTGGTGACCCGGGCGCCCCGGACCATGCCGATCTCCCATCCGCGGTCCCGGGCCCGCAGGCCGAGGTCCGCCTCCTCGCAGTAGCTGAAGTACCGCTCGTCGAAGAGCCCGACGTCCTCGAGGCAGGCTCGTCGGGACAACAAGAGGGTGCCGTGCGGGTAGTGCACCGGTTCCCAGCCCTTCGTGACGACCCCGGGCCGGAAGAGCGTCCCGAAGTACCGGTCCACGACCGGGCTGAGGCCGTCGCCGACATCCGCGCCGGCCAGGCCCGCCCGGGGCCGCGGGCCGACGGCCGCCAGGAGGTGCTCGAGGCAGTCCGGTGCCGGCAGGGCGTCGTGGGGGCAGAGTGCCACCCACTCCCCCGTCTGCGTGCTGAGCCAGTGCCGTAGCCCGACGTTGGCTCCGGGACCGAACCCCAGGTTGTCCGCTGAGGCGATGAACTCGTCCCCGTTCCGTTCGGCCACGACGGCGGCCACCGCGTCCCGGGCGGCATCGACGGAGCCGGCGTCGACCACGATGATCCGGGTGGGCGCCGTCTGCGCCCGCAGGGCGGCGACGGTCGCCCGACAGCGTTCGGCGCGATTGCGGTGGACGACGACGACCGTCAGCGGCGACACGAGCGCCGCACCCTACCGATCGGGCAGGGGGGTCGCGTTCAACCCGAGGCGCGGGACATCGCGTGTCGGACCAGTTCGATGAGCGTGGCCCGAACCGACTCGCGGTCGCGGGCATCCATGAGGATCATCGGTACGCCGTGGTCGACCTGGAGGGCCTCGCGGACCTCCTCGACGGCGTGGGTCACCTGGCCGTGGAAGCAGTTGAGCGCCACCACGAAGGCCACGTCACGGGACTCGAAGTAGTCGATCGCCGGGAAGCAGTCCGCGAGGCGCGTCGTGTCGACCAGGACCACCGCCCCGACCGCACCCCGCACGAGATCGTCCCACATGAAGCGGAAACGCTCCTGGCCCGGTGTGCCGAACAGGTACAGCACCAGTTCGGGTCCGAGGCCCACCCGCCCGAAGTCCATGGCCACGGTGGTCGACCGCTTCTCCTCCGCGCCGGTCATGTCGTCCACGCCCGCGCTGACCTGGGTGATGGCCGCCTCGGTCGTGAGCGGCTCGATCTCGGAGATGGCGCTCACGGTGGTGGTCTTGCCGACCGCGAAGCCTCCTGCCACGATCACCTTCACCGGTAGCGGGACGGCAAGGGTCGTGTCGGACCCCGTCGGTCCCGCCGCCATCGTCGTCTCAGAGTCGCCGGAGGCCATCGAGCACCCTTTCCAGCAGTTCGATGTCGGGACGATTGCCCCGACTGGTTCGGGGCTGCCTGGTGGCCACCAGCCCCTCGGAGCTCAGGTCGCCCACGATCACCATCGCCACACCGAGGGCGAGCTTGAGGTGGGCGGAGATCTCGGCGACCGACAGTGGTCGGCCACAGAGCTCGACCACCCGGTGTCGCTCCATCACCAGGCGGGGCAGGGCCTGCTGACCCTCCACCGTGGTCTGGATGATCGTCTCGTAGGGCAGGTCGGTGGAACCGCGCGTGCGCCCGCCGGTGATCGCGTACGGACGTACGCGAGCCGCGAGGCCCCGGTCCCAACCGTGGTCGGTCACTGCGGGAGCGCGCCCTGCAGTTCGGCCCGGAGCTCAGGGGTCAGGACCGCGCCGGCCTTGTCGACCAGTACGGCCATCTCGTAGCCGACGAGGCCGACGTCGCAGTCGGCGGTGGCCATGACCGCCAGGCTGGACCCGTCGCTGATCCCCGTGAGGAAGAGGAACGCCCGCTCCATCTCGATGATGATCTCGGTGACGCGCCCGGCGCCGAAGCGCCCGGCGGCGCCGTAGGCCAGTCCGATGAGCCCTGAGGCGACGGCGGCGAAGCGGTCGGCTGCGTCACGGTCCAGCCCGTCGGAGACCGCCATCGGCAGACCGTCGGCGGAGACGACCACGGCGTCACTGACGCCGGGGACCTGGTTGACGAAGTTGCCGATCAGCCAGTTGATGTTCTGTGCGGCACTGCTGAGATCGGTCATGGGTCAGTCCTCCGAGCCGGGCGATTGCCGACCGTCCTCGACGCCCCGGCGGTAGCGGGACAACATCGCCCGGACCTCCTCGGGGGATCGGCGGGTCGAGGGGGTGCGGGTACCGGCCGCCGGGTCGGCGGCGGCCGGCGCGGGGTCGTCGGTCAGGGTGGCGCGCGGCTGACGGCGGGTGAGGGGCGCTCCGCCTGAGGGGGCCGGGGCCGTCGGCGCGGAGGCCTCGGACGCCGCCGCGGTCGATGACGGTTCCAACGAGTCCAGCTCGCCGTCGAGCCAGTCCGGGGCGGGCTCCCAGCTCGGGGTTGGTCCATCGGCGGGCGGCGGGGAGCGCTCGGCGACCGGTGCCGGCGGGGGCGGCGGCGGTGGCGCGGGGGCGGCGGTTGGGCGTCCGACACGGCGTCGAGAGGGTCCGGGGCGGGGAAGCCCGAGGGCTCGTCCAGATCGGCCGGCCCGGCGAGGTCGGCGAAGGTGTCGTCCTGCGGGACGTCGGCCGGCTCGCCCCAGAAGGACTGGTCGATCTCGTCCGGGGCCGGGGGCGCACCGGCACCGGGGGTGTCAGGGCCGACCAGGGAGGCCAGGCCCCGTTCGAAGTCCTCGCCGTCGGGCAGGGCATCGGACAGCGACGCCGGCCCGGCGGCCACTGCGGCCCCGGCCGTCGGCCGCGATGGGTCGTCGGTGACCAGCGGGCGGGGGTCCTCGACCGGGAACGGAGCCGTCGGCCCCGCGGCGCCGGCCACGGGACCGCGTTCCTGATCCAGTTCGCTGCGGCCCGAGAGGACCGCGGTGGGGAGGTCGACCACGGCGGTGACGCCACCCGCCGGTGACGGGGTGAGGCCCACGCCGACCTCCAGACGGCGGGCCAGGCGACCGACCACGATGAAGCCGAGAGAACGGGAGAGGGCCAGGCCGACGGGGGGCGGCGAGCTCAACAGCACGTTGGCCTCGGCCAGCTGTTCGGCACTCATCCCGATGCCGTGGTCCGCGATGGTCACGGTGTAGCCGCCCTCGGGTGTCATCTGTCCCGACACCTCGACCGTGCTGTCGGGTGGGGAGAACTGGGTCGCGTTCTCCATGAGCTCGGAGAGCAGGTGGGCGAGGTCGACCGCGGCGTTGCCGCCCACGGTGGTCTCGTCGAGGGCGAGCAGGTTGATCCGGGTGAAGTCCTCGACCTCACCGATGGCGACCCGCACGACGTCGGCCAGATCCACGGGTCGGGCCCGGCGACGAGGCGGTTCCGCTCCGGCGAGCACCAGGAGGCTCTCGGCGTTGCGCCGCATGCGGGTGGCGAGATGGTCCAGCTTGAACAGGTTCTCCAACTGGTCGGGGTCCTGCTCCTGGGCCTCCAGTCCGTCGATGAACTCGATCTGGCGGTCGAGGAGCGACTGGTTGCGACGGGCGAGGTTGACGAAGATGTCGGCGATCCCCCGTCGCAGCAGCGCCGCCTGCTCCTCGGCCACCTGGCTGGTGACCTTCTGGATGGCGTTGAACGCCTCGGCCAGCCGGCCGATCTCGTCCCCGGAGTCGACCTCGATCGGGGTGATGGGTTCGGGAGGTGCGTCGGCGTCGCCCGGCGATTGCAGGTCTTCGACCAGGCGGGGCAGCTCGACGGTGGCCAGCTGGTCGGCTGCCCCGGTGAGCCGCTGCAGGCGCCGGCTGATCCGTCGGGCGAGGAGGCTGGCCAGGAGGATCGAGAGGATCACCGCGGCGGCGGTGCCGATGAGGAACAGGCGGGCCGACTTGTCGGCCTCGAAGGCGGCCGTGTCGGCCCGGGCGATGGTCGTGTCGAGGGCCCCGGACTCGGTTCGGCGTACGGCCTCCAGCCATTGGGTGGCCGAGTCCTGCCAGGTCTGGGGCTCGACTCCGGGATCACCGGAACCGCCGAGAACGCCTTCGTCCATCACCGCAGCCAGCAGCGCGTCGGCCTCACGGACCTCCGGTGAGGCCATCGTGTTGCGCATCTCGGTGGTCAGTTCGCCGTTCTGGGACTCCTCGAGGCGAGCGAACTGTCGCTCCTCCTCGGCCTCGAGATCGGCGAGGGCCGGGTAGTCGCCGGCGCGGTAGGCGCCCACGGTGGCCATTCCGGCGATCCGGGCCGCCCGCAGCGCGCGGGCCTCCTTGGCCCGGGCCAGGGTGAGGTTGTCGGTGAGCGTGGCGTTCAGCTCGGGAACCCCGCTGCCCGAGGCGAGCGCGGCATCGAGCTCGAGGAGGGAGTCGACCGCGGTGGTGTAGGCGTCGAGCGCCACCTCGGGGGCGGCGTTGCCGTCATCGATCGACGCCCGCAGCTCGGCCACGGTCTGGATCTGGCCGACGGCGGCCTCGTAGCGCCGGGCGACCGACCTGTCGCCGACCACCGGCTGTGGGGAGGCGACCTCCTCGGCCGCGGCGTCGGTCTCGACCCGCTGCTCGTTGAGCTGGGCGGCCACCTCCTCGTCGCCGTAGGCGAGGCGCATCGACAGGAGTCGCTCGGCTTGGAGCTCATGGGCCAGTGCGGTGCTGGTGGCGGCCAGCCGGGCGCCGTCCTCGGTCTGCTGGGCCTGATCGGCGTCGTCCAGGCGCTGGCCGGCAGCGAGGCTGGCCACGGCCACGAGGACCACCGCCGGCACAGCGATGAGGGCCAGCAACTTGGACCCGACATTGGCGTTCTTCTGCATGGTGTCGCCCTTGCTCGATCAGCGGCGTCGGGCCCGCGCCCGAACGCCCTCCCCATCGGCCCGTGGGCGGTGGTCTTGAGGCGGCCGCCCCTCGGTCCGGAGGGCCCGCTGTAGGTTGAGCCGGTGACCGCGGACGCCCCGTCGGGGAAGGGCCCCTTTCTCCATCGCGTCGTGGGGCGCGGCCTGGATCAGCTCGTGCCCGAGGACACCGTCGGGTGATGAACCTGGGGCGGGTGGGGTGCCGCGTGGCATCGGTCGGGCTGCTTCTCGCCCTGGTGGCCTGTGATCGTGACGCGGTTCGGGCGGACGGTCACGCGGTGGCCGGAGTGGTGTCCGACCGGCCGACGGCCGGACAGGGTGCGGGCGTGGCCCGGGCCGGGGCGGCCCCGTTGGCGCGTCCCGGTGAGGGATCGGGTCGCCGCATCACGCTCGCGTTCGGGGGAGACGTCAACTTCGAGGGCACTCCCCGATCGCTGCTGGACGCAGATCCCGCCGCGCTCTTCGCCGGCGTGGCCGACCCTCTCGCGGCGGACCTGACGATCGTGAACCTGGAGACCGCGGTCACCGAGCGGGGCACGGCGGCACCCAAGGAGTTCAACTTCCGGGCGCCCGCCTCGGCGTTCGCAGCCCTGCGGGGCGCGGGCATCGACGTGGTGACCCTCGCCAACAACCATGGGATGGACTACGGCGAGGAGGGCCTGTCGGACACGCTCGCGGCGGCCGAGGACCCGGCGACCGGCGTGCCGCTCATCGGTGCCGGTCGAGATGTCACCGAGGCCTACGAGCCCTTTCGGCTGAGCCTGCGGGGGCAGCGGATCTCGGTCTTCGGCGCCTCCCGGGTGACCGACGGCCACCTCGTCGAGCCCTGGACGGCGACGGGGGATCGTCCCGGGCTGGCCGTGGCCGAGGACCCGACCCGGCTCATCGCCGCCGTGGCCGCCGAGCGCCCGCGGACGGACACCCTCGTGGTGTACCTGCACTGGGGCCGAGAGCGGGTGGACTGCCCGATCGCGGATCAACCCGAGGTGGCCGACGCCCTGATCGCGGCGGGGGCCGACGTCGTCGTGGGCAGCCATGCCCACGTCCCCCTCGGTGGTGGGCTGCGGGGCGGGAGCTACGTGCACTACGGCCTGGGCAACTTCCTGTTCGGGAGTGCCACGGGCCCGTCGGCGGAGTCCGGCGTCCTTCGCCTGACCATGACCGGCCGGCGGGTCGACGCGGTGGAATGGGTGCCGGTCCGCCTCAGCTCCGGGGTACCCGAGGTCCTCGAGGGGGAAGCGGCCGAGTCCGCCCGGGCGGACTGGAACGACCTGCGGGACTGCGCCGACCTCGAGTCCGGCACCGAGCTCGACGCTCTGGAGGGGTCCGATGCCTGAGGCCGAGGACGAGGCGACGGCACTGCTGGCGTATCTGGATGCGTCCCCGACGCCGTACCACGCCGCGGCCGCCGCGGCCCGACGACTGGTGACGGCCGGGTTCCAGGAGGTCGAGGAGACCGCGGCCTGGGGCGCCGGCCTCCCCGATCGATGGTTCGTCCGTCGGGGCGGTGCACTGGTGGCCGCGGCCTGGCCCGGGGGTCTGGCCCCGGGAACCCCGTTGCGTCTGATCGGTGCCCACACCGACAGCCCGAACCTGCGACTGAAGCCCCGACCGACGACGGTCACGGCCGGTTGGCAACGCGTGGCCGTGGAGGTCTACGGCAGCCCACTGCTCAACAGCTGGCTCGACCGTGACCTCGGACTCGCCGGTCGGGTGTCGGTGGCTCGTCCGGACGGACCGTGCGTCGAGCTGGTGGACCTTCCGGGCGCCGTCGCCCGGATACCCCAACTGGCCATCCACCTGGACCGGGGGCTGAACCAGGAGGGCCTCAAGCTGGACCCCCAGCAGCACCTGCTGCCGCTCTGGGCGCCCGACGGCCGGACCGACGTCCTGGGTGCCGTGGCCACGGCGGTCGGTGCCGAGATCGACCAGCTCCTGGCCTGGGACCTGATGTTCCACGACACCCAACCCGCGGCGCTGACCGGTGGCGGCGGGGAGCTCCTGGTCGGTGGGCGGCTCGACAACCTGGTCAGCTGCCACGTGGCCACCGAGGCCCTCGCCGGCATGAGCGATCACTCCTCGGCCGACACCATCGCCGTGGTGTGCCTCTTCGACCACGAAGAGGTCGGGTCGGTGTCGCGGTCAGGCGCCGACGGCGACCTCCTGTCCGGCCTGCTCCGTCGGGCCCATGCCGCTCGTGGGGGGTCGGCGGACGACCTCGCCCGCTCCTTCGCGGCCTCGGCCTGCGTCTCGGCCGACATGGCCCACGCCACCCACCCCAACCACCCCGATCGGCATGATCCGGGGCACCCCGTGACGGTCAACGGCGGCCCGGTCGTGAAGGTGAACGCCTCCCAGCGCTACGCCAGCGACGCCGACAGCGCCGTGCCGTTCCTCACCGCCGCGGCCGCGGCCGGTGTGCCCGTGCAGCGGTTCGTGAGTCGCAGTGACCTGCCCTGTGGTTCGACGATCGGCCCGGTGACCTCGGCCCGACTGGGGATCCCGACGGTGGACGTCGGCGTCGCCCAGTTCGCCATGCACTCGGCTCGGGAGACCGCGGGGGCTCGCGATCCCGACCTGTTCCGTCGGGCCCTGGAGGCCTTCCTGATCGGGTCAGGCTGAGGGGGCGGCGGTGACCGACCCGGCCTGATGGGCCATGGTCTCGAGCGCCGCGAGCGTGTGCTCGGCCGCGATGGCAACCGCGACCTCCCGGGCCAGCAGGAGACGGATCTTCTCGATCTCGAACGTCGCCTCGACGAAGGTGTGCCGGTTCAGTCCTTCTGGGTGCACGATGACCACGACCTCGACGTCGCGTCCATCGCGGGCCGGGCGGGCGTCGACCAAGGAGGAGCGGCCGAGCACAACGCTCTCCACCACCTCGGCCAGCCGGGCGGGTGAGAGGTCGTGGTCCTCGAGGGTCACTCGGTCGGTCAGCCGGAGCGGGTCCGGGCCCAGTGGCGGCCGCACCCGCACGTCATCGGGATCCTCGGGCTGGAGGCGCACCGAGAAGGTGCCGTCGCCGCCGTCCCGACAGGTCAGGCCCGCCTGCTCACACCAGACCGGGATCTCCTCCATGTCCCTCGTCATCGGTCGACGGGGTCGCGGTGATGAGCCCGGTGGCGGGACAGGGCGGGGACCTCGGGTCGGGGAGACGGCGCGGATCGAAGGGCGGCGATGCACCCCGCTCGGGCCAGATCACCGGTGACGCGGTCACCGTCGGCGTAGGCCAGGGTGGCCAGGATCGCGAGTTGACCGGCGCCACTACGGGCGAAGGCCGGACCTCCGGGGCCCGAGAGGGGCGCGAGCGCCGGTCTCGGGTCGGCGGCTCCGTGGCTCGCTGCCGGCAGGCGGGCCGCCCGACGGAAGCCGCGCCACCGCCGGGAGCCGACCAGCAGCCCGAGGAGCAGGAGGCCCGCCGCCACGGCGGCGAGTGGCCATCGGCGGGCGGAGGCGGCAGCGCAGGGCCCGCCTGCGGCGGCTCCCAGGTCCGATGCCAGTCGATCGAACGGCCCCCTGTCGAGTTCGTCGGCCACGGTGACGCTGGTCCGGGAGCAGGAAGCGGAGCCCCCGGCCCAGGAGACCTCCACCACCGCGGCAGCGGTCGCCCCCTCGCCGTAGGCACAGAGCAGACGGCGCGACACGATCCGGCCGGCGCCGTCCGCGCGGCCCCGCACCGTGGCCGAGAACGGTGTGGCGACCGACAGGGGCTGGTCGCCGACGACGGCGGGGCACACCAGGCCCGGGGCCTCCTGTGGGTCCGGGTCGGCGGCCCGGGCTCCCGGCGCGGCCAAGACGCTCAGGACCGCCAGGAGCACGAAGCCGGCTCCACCGACGACGAGGCGGCCCCGGGCGCGCGATGCTGCCCCCATGGCCCACCCCCTCGATCCGCTGTCCGAGGAGGAGATCGGCCGGGTGGGCGCCGCGGTGCGAGCGCACGTCCCCGACACCGGTCTGCTGTTCTCGTCCATCACCCTCGCCGAGCCGTCGAAGGAGGCCCTGGAGGCCCATCGGCACGGAACCCCCGTCCTTAGAGCGGCACGGGTGGTCGTGCTCGACGGGCCCCACGGGGTCATCGAGGCGCTCGTGGGCACCGAATCCGGCGACATCCGCGCGTGGGTCCCCGTGCCCGATGTCCGTCCCCCGCTGCTGTTCACGGAGGCCTTCAACGCGATGGAGGCCGTGCGGGCCGACGATCGGTGGCGGGCCGCCCTGGCCCGCCGGGGGATCACCGATGTCTCCGGCGTGCAGATCGATCCGTGGCCACCGGGGGCCTACGCCGACTTCGCCGATCGCAACACCCGGCTGACCCGGTGCCTCGCCTACTTCCGGGAGGACCCGGCCGACAACGGCTACGCCCGGCCGATCGAGGGCGTGGTGGCCGTGGTGGATCTGGCCACGGCGGAGGTCTTGGCGGTCGAGGACCACGGTGTGGTGGCCCTGCCCCCGGACCCGGGACGGTACGACCCCGATCACGTCGGGCCCCTACGGGACGATCTGCGTCCGCTCGAGATCCACCAACCCGAGGGCGTGAGCTTCACGGTGGAGGGCAACCACCTGTCCTGGCAGCGGTGGGACCTGCGGGTCATCCTCGACCCGATCGAGGGCCTCGTGCTCCACGACGTCGCCTACCAGGACGGCGACCGCCGCCGCCCGGTCCTGGCCAGGGCGTCCCTGTCGGAGATGGTGGTGCCCTACGGTTCGGCCGACCCGACGCACCGTTGGAAGAACGCCTTCGACGCCGGCGAGTGGGGGCTCGGACGGTTCGTCAACTCCCTCACGCTGGGGTGCGACTGCCTCGGCGAGATCACCTACCTCGATGCCGTCATGGCCGACGAGGCGGGCAATCCCCAGATCGTGGAGCAGGCCGTCTGCATCCACGAGGAGGACGACGGGATCGCCTGGAAGCACCAGGACCTCAACACCGGCAACGTCGAGGTCCGACGGTCACGGCGCTTCGTCGTCTCGTCGATCTACACGGTCGGCAACTACGAGTACGCCTTCTACTGGCGGTTCTACCTCGACGGCGCGGTCGAACTGGAGGTCCGGCTCACCGGCATCGTGCAGCCCTTCGCCTTCGAGGGTGATCCGCCGGACAACACCGTCGTCGTCGCGCCCGGCGTGGCCGCCGCCCACCACCAGCACCTCTTCTGCGTCCGGCTCGACCTCGACGTGGACGGCAGCCCCAACTCCGTCTACGAGGTCGACGTCGTGGCCGCCGGTGGCGGCGAGAACGACCCCTGGGCCAACGGCATCGAAGCCCGGTCGACACTGCTGGGATCGGAGGCCGCGGCCCGCCGCGACGTGGATCCGGCCCGCAGCCGCACGTGGAAGGTGGTGAGCCGTGGCTCCCCCAACGCCCACGGTCAACCGACGGCCTACAAGCTCCTGCCCTCGGCCACCCCCACCCTGTTGGCCGGTGCGGGGTCGGTCGTGGCGGGCCGGGCGGGCTTCGCGACCCACAACCTGTGGGTGACCCCCTATGACCCCGAGGAGCTGCGGGCGGCCGGGCCCTACCCGAACCAGCACCCAGGCGGCGCGGGCCTGCCCGAATGGACCGCGGCGGACCGAGCGCTCGTGGACACCGACGTGGTGCTCTGGCACACCTTCGGGGTCACCCATGTCGTCCGGCCGGAGGACTGGCCGGTCATGCCCGTGGAACGCACCGGCTTCTGGCTGGTCCCTGTCGGCTTCTTCGACCGGAACCCCGCTCTCGACGTCCCTCCGACCCCCCACTGTTCGACCTGAGGTCGAGGATCAGCTGATCTCGTCGGGGGTGACCGGCCGCATGGCCAGGTCCAGCGCGGTCCACAGGGTGCGGGAGACGGGGTGGAAGGCCAACGGCATCAGGGCGGCGACCACGATGCTGGCGACCATGAGGCTCGACGGGGGCGGGTCGGGATAGGTCGCGGCGAACCCGCCGACGATGACGCCGAGGAGGACCAGCAACGCCAACACCGTGTTCATGGCGACGGCCCCGATCCAGTGGCCCTCGATGCGCTCGAAGTGCAGGTCACACCGGGGGCAGTCCTCGACCATCACCAGCCAGCGGCGGAACAGCCGCCCGGAACCACACAGCGGGCATCGACGCCGGACCCCCCGCCACAGGAGCCGGCCCGTGGTCGGCGGGTCGAGGGCGTAGGGGGCGAGGACCACGGGCCGGAACGTATCCGCCCACTACGTTGCCGGGGCATGTGTGACACGGTGGTGGTCGTCGGGGAGGACGGTGTCCTCTTCGCCAAGAACAGCGATCGCGATGCCAACGAGGGACAGGGCCTCGAGTGGCATCCCGCCCGCAGCCACACCGAGGACACGCCCGTGGCCTGCACGTGGATCGAGATCCCTCAGGTGGCCCGGACCCACGCGGTGCTCCTGAGCAGGCCGTTCTGGATGTGGGGTGCGGAGATGGGCGCGAACGAGCACGGCGTGGTCATCGGCAACGAGGCCGTCTTCACCCGCGAAGCGGAGGCCCCGACGGGCTTGCTGGGGATGGATCTGCTCCGTCTCGCCCTCGAACGCAGCGACTCGGCCGAGGCCGCGGTCTCGGTGATGGTGGATCTCCTGGAGCGCCACGGCCAGGGCGGGGGTTGTGGGCACGAGGACCGGGGTTTCACCTACCACAACAGCTTTCTGGTGGCCGACCGGTCGGGGGCCATGGTGCTCGAGACGGCCGGTCGTCTCTGGGCCGCCGAGGAGGTCCGTCACGGGGCCCGCAGCATCTCCAACGGCCTGACCATCCCGGGCTTCGCCGAGGCCCACAGCGACAGCCTGCGCACCCGGGTTTCGGCCTGTCGTCACCGCCGGTCCATCACCCAGGGCCGGGCGGACCGGGTCACCGCCCCCGAGGAGCTCATGACCCTGTTGCGGGATCACGGCCCCGGTCGGTCGGGGCCGCGGTATGCCTGGATCAACGGCGGCATGGCCGCGCCGTGCATGCACGGTGGCGGCATGCTGGCCAACTCCCAGACGACCGGTAGCTGGGTGGCCGACCTCCGGGGCGGAGCCGACCGCCACTGGGTCACCGCCACCGCGGCACCCTGCACGGGCCTGTTCAAGCCTGTCACGGTCGCGAGCCCCGTCGACCTGGGTGCCTTCCCCGGCGACACCGACGACGGGAGCCTCTGGTGGCGCCACGAGCACCTGCACCGTCGCGCCGTGGCCGACCCCGACGTGGCCTACCCCCGGTTCACGGCCGAGCGCGACCGGACCGAACTGGCCTGGCTGGCCGATCCCCCGACCGGCGCGGAGGCCTTCGCCATGGCCGACGACCTGCTCGAACGCTGGACCCGGGCCGTCACCTTCGACCCCGTGCCGGATCGACGACCGGTCTGGGCCCGGCGCTACTGGGCCAAGCGCAACCAGCGGGCAGGCCTCGGAGACCTCGTCGCCGCGGCGTGAGTGCGAGGGCGCCCATCCCGGGTCACGCCTTCGCCACCCGGGCGCCTGACGATCTCGGCGACACCTTCGCCGTCCTCGCCGCCGCGACCCTCACGCCGGACCTGGATGCCTGGCCGGCCGCACTGGTGGACTCGCCGCGACCGCGCTGAGCAGAGCACCGTCCTGGCCGGGAGCGGCCAGCAGGCTCAGGCCGACCGGAGTGCCCTCGACGACGAGGGCCGGAATCGTCACCGTCGGCAGCCCGGCCAGCGAGCCGACCACCGACAAGGCGGCCGCCGCGCGGCGGGCCTCGGCGACCTCCTCGGCCGACGCGTCCCGCCGGGGCGGGGGGCCGGCCGCCGGCAGCAGGACCAGGTCGCCAGGGGCCAGGAGCTCGTCCAGGTGGTCCCGGAGCCGGTCCCGTTCGGCGACGGCGGCACGGTGGGCCTCCGATGAGACGCCGAGGGCATGGGCGATGCGCTCGCCGACCGCGGGGCCGAAGGTCGGCGAGGTGGCGTCGATCCAGGTCCGGTGCGCCCCGGCGAACTCCGGGCCCTGCACGTCGCGGACCACGCGGGTGAGATCGGCCAACGTCTGACCCGGAGCCACGAGTCCCACCTCCTGGGCGGGCCCGAACAGGTCGGCCACGGCGCCGAGCGCCGCCCGGACGGGCCCGTCGAGCAGGGCGAAGGCGTCGACGGCGACCAGGATCCGACCTGTCGCGCCCGTAGCGCTCAGGGGCCGGCCGACGAGGCACTCGGCCGCCCGGTGCAGCAGACGGGGGTCGCGGGCCAGGAGGCCGACGGTGTCCAGGCTCGGAGCCAAGGGGTGTACGCCGTCGAGGGGGATCAGCCCGTGGGTGGGACGCCAGCCGAAGATGCCGCAACACGACGCCGGCACCCGGATCGAACCGAGCGTGTCGGTGCCGACGCCGAGGTCCGCCAGGCCGCCCGCGACGGCCGCCGCGCTGCCGCTCGAGGACCCGCCCGTGTCGTGCTCCGGCGCGGCCGGGTTCACCGGCATGCCGTAGGGGTTGTCCCTCCCCGAGAGGCTGTAGGCCATCTCCGAGGTGTGGGCCCGGCCCACCAGCGAGGCCCCGGCATCGAGCAGGCGGGTCACGGCGGTGGCGTGGGTCGGTTCGGGATCGTGCGTCGCCAACCACGTGGGCTGGCCCGCACCGATGACGTGCCCGGCGACGGCGAAGAGGTCCTTGACGACGAAGGTCGTGCCCGCGAGGGGCCCGTCCGGCGCGCCGGTGACCGGGGTGAGGTCCTCCTCGAGCAGGGCCCCGAACGGGTCCTGCGGCCTCATGGACCCCGGAGGATCGGGGCCACCTCTCGGGCCCAGTCGTCGTCGCTGGTGGCGGCAGGACGGGCGGTGGCCAGCACCTCGACCAGGCGGGACACGATCAGGTGGCGGATCAGCCGCCCCGTCGAGCCGGGGTCGCCCGGGAGGTCGCCGAAGCCCTCCGTCAGCCATCGGGCCATGGCCTCGTCGATCGCCGCGAGCAGTTCGGTCACGGTCGCCGCGGCCGTCGGTTCCTGGCGCAGGCCCTCGCCGAGGAGCAGGCGAATGGGGTTCTCCTCGGCCAGCGCCGCGGCGGAGAGGGAGGCGAGGAAGGCCACCAACCGATCTCCCACCGGGAGCGCCTGGTCGACGGCGATGGCATCGGTGAGCGCCTCGTCGAGGAGGGCGAAGTAGCCCCGCTCCTCGATGACCGAGCGCAGGAGATCCGACTTGGACGGGAAGTAGTGGTAGAGGGTGGCCACGTTGAGGCTGCAGGCCTCGGCCAGGCGGCGCATCGAGGTGTCCGCGGAGCCGTGCTCACTCATGAGGGCGAGGGCGGCATCGAGGATCCGGGCCCGTTGGTCCGCCCCCGCCGCGGCCGGCGTCGTGGTCACGTCGGGGTGAACACCGCGGGCAACGTGTCGATGGACAGGACCAGGGCCGAGTCCCCCCGGGTCGGGCCCGCACCGTCCGGGACGCGGATGTCCGGCAGTCGAGAGAAGAGCTCTTCGAAGACGATGCCGATCTCGGCCTTGGCCAGGCTGGCGCCGAGACAGAAGTGGGTGCCGATGCCGAAGCCGAGGTGGGGGTTGGGGCTCCGGTCGATCCGGAAGCGGTCGGGGTCGTCGAAGACCGCGGCGTCCCGGTTGGCCGACTGGTAGAGCATCAGCACCCTGTCTCCCTCCCGGAGCGTGCGACCGCCCAGCTCGTGGTCCTCGGTGACCGTGCGGCAGAAGCTCAGGACGGGGGAAACGTATCGCACGATCTCGTCCACGGCCGTCTCCATCAACCGGGGTTCGGCCTGGAGTCGGGCTCGTTCCTCGGGGAAGCGGCTGAAGGCGAGGAGGCCGCCGCTGATGGCGTTGCGCGTCGTCTCGTTGCCCGCGACGACCAGGAGGACCAGGAACATGAGCAGCTCCGGCTCGTCCAGTTCGTCGCCCAGGCCGAAGTCCCCGCTCAGGCCGGTGAGCTCGCCCTCGTCGAAGGCTCCGGTCAGCGTGCTGATGATGTCGTCGCGGGGGGCGACCCGCCGCTCGGCGATGAGCTCGATGCAGGCGTCGGTGTACTCCCCGAAGGCCACGGCGGCGGCCTGGACCTGCGGCGCGTCAGGATCGAGATGACCGTCGCCGCCCATCATGGCGTCGGACCACTGGTGGAGCCGGTTTCGCAGGGCGGGGTCGAGGCCGAGCATCTCGGCGATCACGATGAGGGGGACGTGGATGGCGAAGTCGCGGACGAAGTCGATCTCGCCCCGGGAAGCGATCTCGGCGGTGATCTCCTGGCTGAGGGCGCGGATGTGCTCGCCCATCTCCCGCACCTTGCGGGGCGTGAACCCCTTGCTGACCAGCCGCCGTTGACGGGTGTGCTCGGGGTCGTCCATGGCGATGATGGACAGCGGAGCGGCCAGCCGCGGCCGGACCCCGGCCGCCGCCGAATAGCGCTCGGCGTCACGGGACACGAGGGAGACCTCGGCATGACGGCTGACGACCCAGAGCTCGTTGGCCTCGTCCCGGTGCACGGGGTCGTTGGCCCGTAGCCAGCGGTAGACGTCCCAGGGATCGTCGTACAAGCGGGGGTCGTTGACGTCGATCACAGGGGCGTCGGCCGGGGACAGGAGGGCCATGTCCCGAGTCTATCAAGCGTTCGTTTGGGTCGGGTCCCTGAGCTCTCGGGACCGGAACCGTCGCTAGCCTTGCCCCTTCGAACCGAGAGGGGTGAAGATGGGTGCGATCAAGCTGGTCACCGAGGTCCCTGGTCCTCGCAGTCGGGAGCTGGTGGCCCGACGGGAGGCGGCGGTCCCGAACGGGGCGGCCAAGCTCACCCCGCTCGGCATCGCCTCGGGGCGGGGGTCGGTCGTGGTCGACCTCGACGGCAACGAGTTGCTCGACCTCGCCGGGGGGATCGGCGTCCTCGCCGTCGGGCACTGCCCGCCGGGTCTGGTGCAGGCCGTCCAGGACCAGGCCGCGGACCTGGTCCACATCTGCAACATCGTCGCCTCGACCGAGTCCTACCTCGACGTCGTCGAGCGCCTGAACGCCATCACGCCGGGGGACTTCCCCAAGAAGACGCTGCTGTGCAACACCGGGGCCGAGGCGGTGGAGGCCGCGGTCGGCATCGCCCGTCACGCCACGGGACGCCAGGGCATCGTCGTGTTCGAGGGCGCCTATCACGGCCGCTCGAACCTGACCCTGTCCATGACCAGCAAGTTCGGGCTCTTCAAGAAGGGGTTCGCCCCCTTCGCCCCCGAGGTGTACCGGTTGCCCTTCCCTGATCTCTACCGGCGGCCGGAGGGCTTCACCGAGGACCAGTGGGTGGACCACGCGGTGACCCTGTTGGACCGGGCGATGGTCGCCAACGTGGACCCCTCGCATGTGGCCGCGGTGGTGATCGAGCCCGTCCTGGGCGAGGGCGGCTTCCTGCCCGCTCCCCCGGCGTTCCTCCGGCGCCTCCGGGAGCTCTGTGACCAGCACGGCATGCTGCTCGTCGCCGATGAGATCCAGGCGGGCTTCGGTCGTACGGGCAGGCTCTTCGCCATCGAGCACGCCGATGTGGTCCCCGACATGGTGACCACGGCCAAGTCCCTCGCCGGGGGCATGCCCCTGGCCGCGGTGACCGGACGGGCCGAGGTCATGGACGCGCCCCACCCGGGCGGGCTGGGCGGCACGTACTCCGGCAACCCCCTGGCCTGTGTCGCCGCGGTGGAGGCCATCGACACCATCCGCGAGCCGGCCTTCCTGGCCCGGGCCGCGGCCGTGGGCGAGCGCCTGCGTGGGCACCTCGAGGCCATCCAGGCCGAGCACCCCGACCTGGTCGGCGACGTCCGGGGGCTCGGGCCGATGTTGGTGATGGAGCTGGTGACCGATGCCGACTCCAAGGCACCGGATCCCGACGCCACGGTGGCCGTCACCCTCGGCACCCTCGAGCGCGGGGTCATCACCATCCGGGCGGGGCTGTACTCCAACTGCGTACGTTTCCTGCCTCCCCTCGACATCACCGACGACGAGATCGACGAGGCCATGGCCGTGGTGGCCGATGCCGTCCGGTCGGCGGCCAAGGAACGGGCCCATGGCTGACCGGCCGATCCGGGTCCTCGATCTGGTCGGCTCGCCCGACGACGTGGGCCGCGCCCACGGCTCGGCGTACGCCGCCGAGATCCGCGAGTACGCCGAGGAACGGGTGCACCTGTCCTCGGAGGGCACCTGGTCGGGACACACCATGACCCGGACCGAGGTCCTGGCCCTGGCCGAGGCCTGCCTACCCGCTCACGAGGCCTACGCCCCCGAGCTCTACGCCGAGATGCTGGCGATGGCCGACGGGGCCGGGCTCTCCCCCGCCGAGGCCGTGATCGTCGGCGGCTTCACCGACTTCATCGACACCGTCCGGGCCGCGGGCGGGAACCCGTTCCCCGAGGACACGTGCACCGCCGCACTCGTGCCGGCGGACGCCGGTGGTGGCGAGCCCTGGTTCGCCCAGACCTGGGACATGCACGACACCGCCACCCCGTACATCGTGATGCTCCGGACCCGGGTCACGGGGCGACCGGCCAGCCTCGTCTTCACCACCGTGGGCTGCCTCGGCCAGATCGGGATGAACGACGTCGGCCTCTGTGTGGGGATCAACAACCTGACTGCGGACGACGGCAAGGTCGGGGTGACCTGGCCCTTCGTGGTCCGCAAGGCCCTCGCCCAGACCTCGATCGAGGACGCCCTGGCCTGCATCACCGAGGCCGATCTCGCCGGCGGCCACAACTTCCTGCTCCTCGACGCCGAGGGCCGGGGCTACGACGTCGAGGCCATGCCGACCGCGACCCACGTCATCGAGCTCGCCCACGAGCCGGTCGTGCACACCAACCACTGCGTCGCCGAGATCACCCAGGCCGTGCAGGGCCCTCGCGCCCCCGTGCGCATCGCCTCGTCGGAGAACCGCTACGACCGCGCGGTCGAGCTCCTGGGCAAGCGCCCCATCGACGAGCAGTCCCTCATGGCCCTGACCCGCGACGAGGACGCCATCTGTGAGCGGCCGGAGCCCCCCTACGCGGTCATGTCCTGTGGGGCCACCGTGATGCGACCGCGGACCGGTGACCTCTGGGCCGTGTGGGGCCTGCCCGACGAGAACGAGTACGAGCACTTCAGGATCTGAGATGGCCGACATCCGCTACGTCAACCTCACCGAGGACCTCGCCCCGGCCTGCCACCGGCTCGAGATCTCCGCCTTCCCCGCCGCCGATCCGGCGGGTCTCCTCACCGAGGAGGACATCCGGGTCTTCGCCCGCATCTTTCCGGAGGGCTTCTTCGTCGCCCTGGACGGTGACCAGCCCGTCGGTCAGGGCGCCGGGATCTTCATCGACTTCGACTTCGAGACCCAGGTCCAGCACACGATCGTCTCCCTGTGCGGGCCCCACCAGTGTGACAACCACGACGCCGACGGCGACTGGTACTACGGGGTCGACATCGTGGTGGCCGACAGCCACCGGGGGCGAGGGATCGGACGGCGCCTCTATGACCTGCGCAAGGATCTCGTGGTCCGCCACGACAAGCGGGGCATCATCGCCGGGGGCGACCTCCCCGGCTATCCGGATCACGCCGCCGACATGGACATCGAGACCTACGTGGAGAAGGTCGTCGCCGGCGAGCTGAGCGATCCGACGCTGAGCATGCAGCTGCGCAACGGCTTCGAGGTCCGGGGGGTCATCCACGACTACATGTCCCACGACCACGGCGAGGACTACGCCAGCCTCATCGTCTGGGAGAACCCGGACCACTCGGGCCACTGAAGCGGTGCGGCCCGGCGACCGGCTGCTGGCCGACCTGCTGACCGGCCCCCCAGCCGAGGCGCCCGCCCTGGTCTTCGGCGACCGGACCTGGAGCTTCGGTCAGCTGGCCGCGGATGTGGCCCGGGTGGCCACCCTCGTGGCCTCCCGCTCCGAACCCGGGGACCGGGTGGCCCTCGTGGGCCGCAACCGACCGGCCTATCTGGCCGCGCTCTACGGCATCCCGCGGGCCGGTCGGGTGGCGGTGCCGCTGAACCAGCGCCTCGCCCCGGCCGAGCTCGAGGCCCAGGTGGCGAGGGCAGGGGCCACGTTGGTCATCGGCGACCTGTCCGACGCCGTCCCGTGGGCCGACTGGGAGGCGGCACTGGCCGCGACGACGCCCGATCCCGGCCTTCCTCGATGCGCCCCCGACGGTCCCGCCTGGATCCTCTTCACCAGCGGGACGACCGGATCCCCCAAGGGCGCCGTTCTCACCCAGGCGAGCCTGCTCGCCGCCGTGGACGGGGCGAACGCCGCCCGGCCGGTCGCGGACGACGACGTCTACCTGTTCTGCTTCCCGCTCTGTCACGTCGCCGCGTACAACGTGGCCTGCCTCCACGCCCGCGGGCGCCCCGTGGTCCTGATGGAGGGCTTCGACGCCGAGGCCCTTCCCCCCGTGGTGGCCCGCCACGGGGTGACCTGCCTCTCGCTGGCCCCGACCATGCTGGCCATGCTGTTGGACGAGCCCGGTTTCGACCCGGCCCCGTTCGGCTCGCTGCGTCAGGTCGCGTACGGGGCGTCCCCGATGTCCCCGGACCTGCTCCGCCGGGCGACGAAGGCCCTGGGCGTCGGCTTCGCCCAGGGCTACGGGATGACCGAGCTCTCCGGCAACGCGGTGTTCCTGGACGAGGACGGCCATCGCTCGGCCCTGAGCGACCGACCCCACCTCCTGCGGGCCGCGGGCCGCCCCAGCCCGGTGGTGGAGGTCCGCATCGCCGAGGACGGCGAGATCCTGGTCCGGGGCCCACAGGTCATGGCGGGGTACTGGGACGACCCCGGGGCGACGGCAGCCGCGATCGTCGATGGTTGGCTCCACACCGGCGACCTGGGCGAGATCGACGAGGACGGCTACGTCTACGTCGTGGACCGGGCCAAGGACATCGTGGTCACCGGCGGCGAGAACGTCTCGTCCCGGGAGGTGGAGGACGTGCTCGCCTCCCATCCCGCCGTGGGCCGGGTGGCGGTCATCGGTGTGCCTGACGGTCGCTGGGGGGAGGTCGTCTGCGCCGTGGTCGTCCCCCGCAACGGGGCGTCGGTCACCCTCGAGGAGCTGGTTGCCCACACGCGGGGGGTCCTCGGCGGTTTCAAACAGCCACGCCGGCTCGTCCTGGTCGACGCGCTCCCGGTCAACACCTCCGGCAAGGTGCTGAAACGGGACCTCCGCGAGCAGGTGAGCGCCGATGGCTGACGCCCGGCTGTTGGTGGTGTGGCACTCGAACTCGGGACGGACCCGGCAGATGGTCGATGCCCTCCTGGCCGGAGCCCGGGACCCGGACGCCGGGGACGTGGAGGTCCGCGACGTCACGGCCCTCGACGCCACCGTCGACGACTTCGGTTGGGCCACCGGCGTCCTGCTCGCCACGCCCGCGCACTTCGGGTACATGAGCGGCGCCCTCAAGCACTGCTTCGACACCGTCTACGAGCCCCTGTTGGACCAGACCCGAGGCCTGCCCTACGCCCTGGTGGTCAAGGGCCGCAGCGACACCGACGGCGCCGTGGCCGCCGTGCACAAGATCGTCACCGGCCTGGCCTGGAAGGAGGTCCAGCCCCCGCTCACCGTCGTGGGTGACCTGACCGAGGAGCACCTCGCCGCCTGCACCGTCCTCGGCCAGACCCTGGCGGCCGGCCTCGCCCTGGGCGTCTTCTGAGGGGTGCCTAGGCGTTGAGCACGTGGTGGAGGGGGCGGAGGGCCTCCCATGCCGCGGGGAACTGCTCCCGGGCGGAGGCGCAGAGCTCGTGGGCCACCGGATCGGGCTGATGGCGGGCGACGATCTGCGGTTGGGCATCGGGGTCGCGGCCCTGGGCCGCTCGGGCCACGCCGACGGCCACGGCCACCTCGGGGTCGGCCAGGGTCGCCACCGGTCGGCCCAGGACGTCGGCCAGGGTCTGGGCCCAGCCGGCTGAGCGGGCCGCGCCACCGAAGAACACCAGCTCGTCGAGGTCCTGGCCGGTGAACGCCTCCACCAGAGGCAGGAGCCACGCCAGGTTGAACGCGGTGCCCTCGACCATCGCCCGCACCAGGTCCTCGCGGGTGGTGTCCAGGCCGACGTTGAGGAAACCGCCCCGGGCCCGGCGGTCGGCGGCCGGGGCCATCGAGCCGACCATCCACGGTAGGAAGAGGACGCCCCCCGCCCCCGGGGCCGACGCCGCCAGCGCGGTCTCGAGGTGGGCGAACGAGCCGTCCAGCAGGGCCAGGCCGTGGTCGACGGCCTTGCCCGCGATGCCGTTCTCGGCCCAGGCCAGGAACCGACCGGTCACGGCGCTCGGCATCGACACCAGCTCGGCGTCCAGGTCGCCCCGCTTGTCGGGGACCGTGTCGAGGATCACCGAGGTGGTCCCCATGCAGAGCCCGCCGCGACCCGGGGCGAACACCCCGCCCGCCAGCGCCCCGGCCGCACTGTCGTTCATGCCGGCCCGGACCTCGACCTGGCCGCCCAGCCCGAGTGCCGCCGCGACGTCGGGTCGCACGGTGCCGACGGTGGCGTCCACGGCGACCAACCCGGGCAGTCGGGAGGCGTCGACGCCGGCCATCCCGAGCAGCTCCTCGTCGTAGGTGACGGTGCCGACGGACCGGTTGTCGCACAGCTGGGCCATGAACATCGTGTTCTGCGTCGCGACGGCCCGACCCGTGAGCCGAGCCACCACGTAGTCCATCGCCTCCAGGTAGTGGGCGGTGCCGGCGTGGACCTCAGGACGGTCCCGCTCGAAGTGCAGGAGGTGGCCGAGGGACAGGCCGCTGCCGATGGGCGGGACGCCGTGGATCTCGACGAAGCGCTCGAACGCCTCCGGGTTCTCGCCCATGATCGCCCAGGAGTGATCGGTGCCCCGCTGGTCGTCGTACATCGTCATCGGCGCGACCGGGGACATCTCGGTGTCCACCGGCACGATGGAGGAGTACTGGCTGCACACCCCGACGGCCCCGACCGAGGGATCGGCGACGTCGCGGACAGAACCGCTGACCGCCGCCCACGTGGCCTCGGCGTCCTGTTCCACCACGTCGCCGTCGCGCCGGGTGACCAGTGGCCGCCCGCTCGAGGCGACCAGTGCCCCCTCGGCGTCGACCCGCACCACCTTGACGTTCGTGCTGCCGACGTCGATGCCGATGGCGGGCAGGGTCATGCCGGGGGTACGGCCTGCTGGTCGTCCATCATCTCGGTCATCGCCGCCCGGATGAACTCGTCCGCGTCGGGGGTCATCCCCCCGGGGATGCCGCCGTAGATGGCCCCGCTCCTGGGGGGCTCGTCACCCTGCTGCTCGGCGTAGGTGACCGCGTCGGCCAGGTCGGTGGCGAAGGTCTCCACGACGCCCGGTTCGGTCTGGGGTCTGGTGACGGCCATGTGCAGGGCGTTGGGGTACTGCTGGCCGTTGAACCGCCAGCCCCGGGTCCTCATGAAGTCGTTGAGGTGGTAGACGTCGAACTCGTCGGAGGTGAACGAGAAGAGGAACGTCGGATCCTCGCCCAGCATCCGCAGCTGCCCATGGCTGTTCACCGCGGCCTGCATGGCGGCGCTGGTCTCGAAGATCTGCTGGGCATGGCGGAGGTAGCCCCCTCGGCCCAGCTTGAGCATCCCCGCCCAGGTGGCGGCGAGCAGGCCGCCGGACCGGGAGCCCTCCATGCCCGGCGAGCAGTACTTCCCGCCGGTCCAGTCGGTGAGGAAGAAGTACTGGCCGTTGCGCAGGGCCCGATCCCGGAACAACAGCACGGAGGTGCCCTTGAGGCCGTACGCGTACTTGTGGGTGTCCGCGGAGATCGAGGTCACCCCGGCCACCCGGAAGTCGAACGGCGGCACCGGGTAGCCGAGCTGCTCGCCCCACGGGAGGATGAAGCCGCCGAGGCACGCGTCGACGTGCAGTCCGATCCCCCGCTCCTGCGCGAGGGCCCCCAGTTCGGCGATCGGATCGACCGTCCCGTAGCCGTAGTTGCAGGCCGAGCCGATGACGGCCACGGTCGAGTCGTCGATCAGCTCGGCCACGGCCGCCGGCGTGACCTTGGTCGTCTCCGGGTCGACGGGGGCCCGGCGCAACTCGATGTCGAAGAGGTGGGCCGACTTGTCGAAGGCTGCGTGCGCGGTCTCGGGCTTGACGATGTTGGGCCGATCGATTCCCCGCTGGTTCCGGCCCTGCTCGCGGTAGGCCAGCATGGCGTGCATGATGCTGCCGGTGCCCCCGGTGGTGACCATGCCGACGGGGTCCCCGCCCGCGGCGGCTTCGCCGTGCATCAGATCCAGGGTCATGGCGATGATCTCGCCCTCGAGCTTGGTGGCGCTGGGGAACATGTCCCGCTGGAGGATGTTGGCGTGGGCGAACAGGCCGAAGGCCTCGCCCATGAAGGCGTAGTGCTCGTGGTCGCCGCAGTACATGGTCCCCGAGCACTTGCCCGTCTCCCAGAAGGCGTCCTCCTCGGTGGCCATCACCCTGAGCTCACCGAGGAGATCCTCCTCGGTGCGGCCGGACTCGGGCAGGCCGCGGTTGACGGGAAACCGCTCGGCGTAGGGGTGGGTGCTCATGGCCAGAGTCTGGCCCGTGGCGCCGTCGGCGTCCCGATCGGTCGCCGGTGCCGGCCGAACTGACTACGTTTCGGGGCGACTCACTTCGGAGGTATCCGCCCATGCCCGACGGCAGCATGATCTCGTTCCCGGCCAACGGCGCCCAGGCCGCCGGCTACCTGTCAGAGCCCGACCGCGGCTCGGGGCCCGGCCTGCTGGTGCTCCAGGAGTGGTGGGGCCTCGATCCGGCCATCAAGGCGGCCTGCGACCGCTTGGCGGGCGAGGGCTTCGTGGCCCTGGCGCCCGACCTGTACCACGGTGAGCTGGCCGAGCACACCGAGATGGACAAGGCCGGGGAGCTGATGAACAGCCTGCCGCCGGAGCGGGCGGCGCGTGACATGTCCGGAGCGATCGACCACCTCCTCGGTCGCGACGAGGTGGAGGGCGACGCGGTGGGCGTGGTCGGCGTCTGCATGGGAGGCCTGCTGTCCCTGGTCATCGCCAGCCTCGAGGGCGACCGGGTGGCCGCCGTGGTGCCGTTCTACGGGGCGCCGCTGGGTGAGGCCGAGCCCGACTGGTCCGGGCTCACCGCCAAGGTCTCGGGCCACCTCGCCGAGAACGACGACTTCTTCCCGCCCGAGGCCGTGACCGAGCTGGCGGGTCGCCTGCAGGCCATGGGCAAGGACGTCGAGTTCGAGGTGTACCCGGGCACGGGCCACGCGTTCGCCAGCGGGCACGACGCCCTGGGCACCCGGGACGACGAGGCCGCGGCCACGGCCTGGGATCGGGCGATCGCCTTCCTGAGGGCCAACGTCCCGGCCTGAGCGTCGGCCCCGCGGCACACAGGACCGAGCGCCGATCGGGTGGCGCCCCGGCGGGGCGAATCGCGACCGGACCTCGGTGCGGATGGCAGGATCCTGTCATGCCTGCCCTCATCACCGAACCGACCACGATCCCCGCCGGCGGCGAGCCCCCGAAGACCATCGAGGAGTTCGTCGGCCGGGTGAACTCCGGCGCCTCGTCGGTGTCGGTGGCCCTGATGACGAGTCCCTCGGGCTGGTCGGAACCGGGCCAGACCCCGGAGTTCGACGAGTACACCCTGGTCCTGGAGGGCGAGCTGCGGGTGGAGAGCCGCGACGGGCGGTCGCTGACCGTCGGAGCCGGTCAGGCCGTGCACGTGCCGCCCGGTGAGTGGGTGCGCTACTCCTCCCCCGGTTCCGACGGCGCCCGCTACGTCGCGGTCTGCCTGCCCGCCTTCAGCCCCGACCTCGTCCACCGCGACGACTGAGACGGTGGATACTGGGCGCATGGAGCTCACCTTCGGCGTGTTCGTCCCCCAGGGCTGGAAGATGGAGCTCAGCGCCATCGCCGATCCGGTCGCCAAGTGGCAGAAGAGCGTGGAGGTGGCCGAGCTGGCCGAGTCGTTGGGCTACGACTCGCTGTGGGTCTATGACCACTTCCACAACGTGCCGGTGCCGGCCCACGAGACCATGTTCGAGTGCTGGACGACCCTGGCGGCCATCTCCCAGCGGACCGAGCGGATCATGTTGGGCCAGATGGTCGGGTGCTCGCCGTACCGGAACCCGGGCCTGCTGGCCAAGGTCACCTCGAACATCGACGTCATCTCCGGTGGCCGGCTGATCTGGGGCATCGGGGCCGGGTGGTACGAGCACGAGTTCACCGGGTACGGGTTCGAGTTCCCGTCCGCGGCGGACCGCATCCGGGTGCTGCGGGAGACCGTCGAGATCGTCACCGCGATGTGGCGCGAGCCCGACGTCAGCTACCAGGGTCGGCATTTCACCCTCGAGGGTGCCCAATGTGACCCGAAGCCACTGCAGTCCCCGCGTCCCCAGGTGCTCATCGGCGGTGGTGGTGAGCAACTCACGTTGCGGGTGGTGGCCCGCCTCGCCGATGCATCGAACTTCGGGGGCAAGCCCGAGGAGTTCACCCACAAGTGCGAGGTCCTGAAGGGCCACTGCACGGAGGTCGGTCGCGACTACGACGAGATCCAGAAGACGTGGTCGCCCGAGGTGTTCATCCGGGAGGACGAGCAGGAGATCCTCGCCGGCGGCACTCGCTCGTTCTACGGTGAGCCCTTCGACTCCTGGCGGTCCGGCAACCTGGTCGGGACGCCGGAGCAGGTGGCCGAGAAGATCCGGGGCTACGTCGATCTCGGCTGCACCGGTTTCTACCCCTGGTGCAGCGACTACCCGGAGACCGAGTCCCTCCGTCTGCTGGCCGAGCAGGTGATGCCCGAGGTCCGCCGGGCCGTGGGTTGACCGACTTCCCCACGGCGGGGAGGGGTCGTTATCGTCCGGTCCCATGTCGGACTACGAGATCCCCAAGCCCGAGCCGAAAGAGATCGACAGCGTCAAGTGGCTGGAGTGGAAGGACGTCCTCGACCGGGCGACCCTGAAGGGCCACCCCATGCAGGAAGAGCGCTGTGACAACTGCCTGTACTACCTCGACACCACCGAGGAGATCTCCTACTGCTGGCACCAGCAGCTGCGGATCCTCGTCGGTGGGAACTGGTGGTGCCAGTGGTGGGAGAAGATCGAAGAGGACGACTAGGCCGTGAGGTGGGCCCCCAGGCGGGCGAGGCCCTTCTCGAAGTCCTGGCCCACCATCTTGTCCATGCTGGTGAAGACCCCCATGACCTTCGTCATGAAGGTCGTCGGCCCGACCATCGTCCAGGTCACGCGGGTGTCGTCGCCTTCGGACGCGAGCGTGAAGGTGGTGGTGTTGTGGGCCTTGAAGGGCTTGAGGAAGCGGAGGTCGATCACCACGGCGTCATCGGCGACCTCGGTGATCTCCATGCGACCCGAGCCCGCCTTGCGGTTCCCCCGCCACTCCATGACCGCTCCGGCGCCGGCCTCCGGGCCCGAGTAGGCCTGGTCCATGTCCGGGTCGAGCTCCTGCCAGGGCGACCAATGCTCCCACTCGTGGAAGTCCACGAGCGCGGCGTGGACCTCCTCGGTGGGCGCGGGGATCACGGCGCTCCGCTCGACCGTGTACGTCGCTGCCATCGCTGGGGCCTCCTCCGCGTGCTGACACGCGGACAGTAGTGCGTCCTACCATCTTGTGATGTCGGACATCGTGGGGCGCTACCAGCCGCCGATCGAAGCGGCCCTCGCCCCTGGGGAGGCCCTCGAAGGCGTCTTCGTCGCCAACCACCGTCAGAGCGCCTTCAAGGGCCGCATGGTCGCCGTCGGGGTCACGCCCGGCCGACTGCTGTTCCAGCCGGTCGGCCGGAAGGGCGACCCGGACGGACCGGTACAGGTCGTCACCCGGGACCAGGTGGCCAAGGCGAAGCTCGACGGCGCCGGCGGCGGCTGGGTGACGCCTACCGCGGCGATCGCCGACCAATCGGCGGTCAGCCTCGACCTGCGCACCACCGACGACACCCGCTGGCGGCTGACGATGATGCACGGCGAGGGCGTCTTCGGCGGCCTCGGCGGAGGCGAGGCCCAGCGGCAGGGCGTGGCGGCGCTGGCCCGGTGGCTCGACCCCGGAGCCTGACCCGGTCGGGAAAGATCACCCAACCAGTGGTGCGCCTGTCGGGGTCGGACTCGCCGGCTGTGGCAGGGTGACGGGATCCGGCTGAACCCGCGGTACCACACCGATCCGATCATCCAGCTCGACGGTCCCCCGTCGGCGATCCTCGAGCCCACCGTGCGGCAACGCCGACGACTGGCGTCCGCTCTCGGGGAGTTCGACGCCGAGGCGTGGGCGTACCCGAGCCGCTGTGAGGGATGGTCCAACCGCGACGTCATCATCCACCTCGAGAGCACCAACAGCTTCTGGTCCTTCTCGATCGCCCAGGGCCTGCGGGGTGAGCCCACCGAGTTCCTGGCCACCTTCGACCCCGTGGCGTCCCCCGCCGATCTCGTCGCCGGATCTCAGGACGCCTCGTCCGCCGAGCTGCTCGACCGGTTCGTGGCCTCCACCGAGGCCTTGGCGGTGCAGCTCACGGCCCTGGCCGACGACGACTGGTCAACGATCGCCGAGGCGCCCCCGGGCCATCTGAGCGTCAGCGCCGTGGCCCACCATGCCCTCTGGGACTCCTGGGTCCACGAGCGTGACGTCCTGGCCCCTCTCGGGATCACCGCCGAGGAGGAGCCGGACGAGGTGTCGGCCTGCCTGCGGTACGCCGCGGCCCTCGCCCCGGCCCTCGGCCTCACGACCGGTGTCGGGGAACCGGGAGTCCTGGCCGTGTCCGCCTCCGATCCCGACCTGGCCTTCGTCGTCGAGACGACCGACCGGGTCCTGGTCCGGGCCGGCACGACCGATGCCGCCGATCGTGAGTTGCGGGGACCCGCGGCCGACCTGGTCGAGACCCTCAGCCTGCGCCGGCCCGTCGATCCCTCCGTCAGCGAGGCCGTGGCGTGGCTGGTCGGCGGCCTGGCCCGCCAGTTCGACGCCGAACAGGGCTGAACTCCGTTTCGAGAACGTCAGCGGAGTCCCGAGGTAGGTCGAGCTCCGGAGCGGCGCCGCCCTCGCGGCGATCGGCTCAGCGCCGGCTGCCGGCGCCGCAGGTGGCCTCGAAGGTCCCCGGAAGTGGGGCCGCCCGGTTCGGATCGGCGACGGCGTCGAAGAACGTGCCCTCCGCGGAGATGTCGTCGCCCTCGAAGACGGCGACGACCTCGTTCGAGCTCACGCTGACCGACGGGCTCTCGAAGTCCTCGATGTCGTCGAGATGGATCCTCTGGTTGACGCCGTCGCCCGTCAGCCGATCGCCACCGCTGGGGTCTTCGACATCGAGCTGCAGCTGGACCCCGACGCCGTCGATCTCACCCGTGAGGTTGCTGGAGGAGAACGAGAAGGTCTCGCTCTGCGTCGAGCTGTACCCGAAGGCGCACACGAAGTTGTCGACCTGGTAGGTCTGGTCGCCGACGACCAGCGTGGCGCCACCGGACTCCCCGCCACTCGGAGCTCCCGAACCATCCGGCGCTCCGTCATCTGCGGCCGCGGGTCCATCGCTGGCCGCGTCGCCGCCGTCGTCGCCCGATCCGCACCCGGCGCCGACACCGGCGAGCATCACCATTCCGAAGGCCAATCCGAGAAGTCTCGTCGATCATACCAGTTCCATCAACGTCGGCGGGCAGGGACAACCATCCCACAACTCCCCCGCGACGTCGGTTCCCACCAGATCCGGACCGGCGCCGTGGGAGTGACGGTCGCCGTCGGCGGTCCCCGCGACGGTGCGTCCTCGAGCATCGTCACGGTGACAGCTGTTGGTTGGGCGGCGCATGGCCCACGGGCCTGTGGGAGGCTGTTCGTCACACAACGAAGGGGGGGGACATGCGTGCCCCAGGAAAGAAGCTGCTCTCACAGATCGGTCTGGTCGTGGCCGCGTCGTTGGTGACGGTCACCTTGATGGGTGGTGGTCCGGTGGGGGCGTTCAATGTGCCGAACAACTCGGTCAACAGCGCCAAGATCGTCAACAACTCGGTCCAGGGTGTCGACATCCGGAACAACTCGGTCGGCAGCTTCGACATCCGCAACGGGACCGTGGGGGTGGGCGACATGAACAACGTGGCCAAGAGCCGCCTGGTCAACCTCTTCGCCTTCGTGGACGCCGACAACACCGGAGCCACCCTGCTCGAGGATCGGGGCGTGACCGGCGTCGCGCGCATCAACGTCGGCACCTACGCCGTCACCTTCAACCGCCCGATCACGAACTGCGGCAAGCTGGCGACCTTGACCGACAACGGCGGTGGCACCGCCCCGGCCGGCGAGATCGCTGTCGAGGAGACCGGGGCCAACACCGTGTGGGTGCGGACCCGCAACAGCGCCGGCACCCTGACCGACTCCTTGGGGAGCGACGGTTTCACGGTGATGATCCTCTGCTGACCGGCGGTGGCCACTGGTCGACGGGCCAGTGGCCACCCCTGATCCCTGGTGCCGGAGGCGGGACTTGCCGCTCTCCCCCTTGCTGCGGGCGGTGCTCCCGCTGGCCGCGTGAGCCGCGCCCCCGGCCTCCTGGCCGACCCTGACCACCTCCCCCGACTCGTCCTCGCTCCAGCCGATGAGGCGTTCCGCCGCCTCCTCGATGAGCCGGGCGTTCATCCGCAGGTAACCGGGTTCGCCGAGCTCATCTCCAGGTCTTTGGCCTCTGGTGTCGGTCAACGCAGCGGAGGACGGTGAGCGGGTGGCCATCCGAGGAGAGGGGCCGTCATGAGGTCGTCGATGAGGATGCTGGTTGTTGGGGCGGTCCTGGCGCTGCCGGCAGTGGCCTGCGGCGACGACGGTGGCGGTGATCAGGCAGGTGGCCCGACCAGCGCGTCGATCACGACCACGTCACTGCCGACACCGCTTGGTGTCGAGGTCACCGAGGACGTCCGGTACCACGATGACATCGATGGCTACCGGGAGCCGCTGCTCGACGTGTACGCCCCTACCGAGGGTGGTCCGTGGCCGGTGGTTCTCATGTGGCACGGGGGCGGCGGCGGCACCTGGGACAAGGGCCAATTGGACCTGTTGGCCACGCTGGTGGCCGAGCAGGGGGCGGTGGTCATGACGCCCACCTTCGGGGTGACTGAGCAAGAGAACCAGTTGAGTGTCCCCGCGATTGACCCCCCGTACTGGGACGTGTTGGCACAGCAGCGGGCCTGTGCCCTGGGCTTCGTGGGCGAGCGGGCCGGGGACTACGGCGGGGACCCGACCGATTCCATCGCCTTCGGTTCCTCAGGCGGAGGAGCAATGGCCGCTCGCGCGGTGTACGACGACAACCAGCTGGACGAAGGCTGCGTGGTCGACGCCGAGCCTGTCGTCCCCCACACCCTGGTCCTGCACGAGGCCGACTTGATGCTGACCCCGGTCTGGGACTCTGCTCTGGCCACCGGTCAGCTGGACTACGAAGAGGTGACGGTCTGGGACGATCTGGTCCGCAGCGACGAGACCGACGTGTACGTGCTGGCGGGTCCCATGACGGACCCGGATGTCCGGATATCGGTGGGCGACGCCTTCGCCGACGAGGAGTGCGGGCGGACCATCGAGCCTGGCACCGGGATCGACCTGCCCGACGACGGAGAATGCGTGTGGTGGGGTCTGCGGGACCCCGACGGTTCCTTCCGGGTGGACGCCGAGCGACTTGGGCTGTTCGAGGACGGATGGTTCCATGTGGGTGAGGAGGGTCTGGTGCTGGCGGACCGGCTGGAGGCGCTGGGCCAGGACCCGACCGTGACCGCCGTCGAGGGCATCTCCCACAACCTCCCTCCGCAGGAGGCAACCCTGCTGGCCCCCGCCCTGATCGACATCATCCACGACTGACCCGGCTTCGGCCTTCGAGAGGATCGAGAAGATCCGCTCATGGACGAAGGGGCCGCCCCGGCCGTCGTCGCCGAGTGGACCGCCCCCGGCGGCCGCGTCAGAGGATCCAGGTGACCGGACGGGCGGGATCGGGCTGATAGGAGCAGTAGGTCCCGGTCCTCAGGCAGTTCTGGAGATGCCCGGCGAGAACCGGATGGTGGTCATCGAGGCGGGAGAGTGCGTAGCGAATCGATCGGGTCACGCTGGTGCGAGCTCGTTCACTCGATCCCCCGCTCTTCCGGGTCCGGCCCGACAGCCCGACCGCTCGCTCGAGTTCGGCGACCAGGTAGGCCCGGTCGCGCTCTGCGAGCTCGATCCGGCCGAGGTCGTTGGCCAGGGTCGCGTCGTCGATGTCGGCCTCGATCTCGACGAGGCGTCGCTGGTAGGCGCGTCGGGCCTGGTCGTCGAGCGCAGGCAGGCCGGACTGTGACGCTGCGGTGCGTTCCGGCCGCAGGGTGCCCTGTTCGACGGCCACGAGGTCGAGCGCGTGGAACTCACGGCCGGGCTCGGCCAGCAGCCGTCCGATGTAGCGGAAACCGACGAGATCCTGCATCGAGGCAGTTCCCCCCCCGATCTCCGCGATCCGGTGGTCACCATCGAGCCGGAAGCTCGCCGTGACCTCTTCGACCCGGGCCGCGACGGTGGCGGGGCGGCGGGTCGGCGCGGCGTCGAGGCGGTCCGCCGTCAGGCGGGCTCGGCGCTCGGCTCCATAGGATCGAAACGCGGCCAGGGCCGCTCGCCATTCGAGCTGTGCTCCGGGCGTGTTTCCCGCCCGCTCGAGCGCATCGCCGAGCACGAGGCGAGCGGTGCCTCCCTCGTAGGGCGCTCCGACGCCGGCCCAGAGGGCGGCGGCCTCCCGAGCGGCCGTGACCGCTGTCGCCGGGTCGTCGTCGAGCAGGGCCGCGCGGGCACGGGCGAGCAGGGCACCGGCCTCCAAGCCGGGGCCGGGGTGATCGTCGGCGATGCTACGGAGGCGCTCGGCCGCGTCGCGGGCCATCTCCGGGTCGACCGCGGCCGAGGCGATCTCGGACTGTGCGTCGAGAAGGGGGGCCATCCACAGGTCGCCGTAGGGAGGGCGCTCCTTGGACGGGATGGCGATGGGGTGTTCGAGGGAGTCGACGATGAGCGCCAGAGCGGCGCCGGGGTCGCCTTGCTCGAGACGGACCAGGGCCATCCCCGGGTGCGGGGACCACGCGTGCCCGTGGGCCTCGTTGAGCGCCGCTGCCGCTCCTTCGAGGTCGCCCTTGCGGAGCCGGATCGTGCCCAGCTCGGCCAGGGGCCAGCCGAACTCACGCCGCATCCACGGCCGAAGCTCCTCGCAGGCGAGGAGGGCTTCGGCTTCGGCTTCGGCACAGGGCCCCGAGACCCTCATCATCTCGGCCCGGTGCACCCGGCAGCGGCCGTTGATCCCGCCGAAGGCTGCGCCATGGCGCCAATGCTCCATGACCTCGGTCCATTCGCGTGCCCGGTCGTACAGAGCCAGGCCTTGGGCCGCACAGATCAGCTCGCAGTACATCATCCCGGTGGTGAGGGGATCAGCCCCCCCGGCCATCAGGAGCGTCGCGATCCCATCGAGCTGCTCGAGACCGTCCTCGAGGTCACCGTTGAGGATCCGGACCCGAGCCGAGGCCACCCCGCCGATCACGACCGCCGGTGTGACTCCCAGCCGTTGACCCAGCTCGATCGCCCGTTCGGCCTGGACCTGGGCGGTCTCCATGTCGCCGCACATGAACCGTTCGTAGGTGCGGGTCATGGCGATGAGGGCGTGGGCCGGTACCTCGTCGAGGCCCTCGAGGAGCTGCTCGGCCCGCAGGAGCCATCCCCGAACCGGGGACATGAGGCCGGTGTCCATCATCAGGTACATGGCGATCATGGCCGCCGCCCGTGCTGCCGCGGCGAGGTCCTCCTCGGCGACGAACAGCCGGTGCAGGTTCTCCCAAGCAGCGACCGCGGCCTCGAACTCCCCCGCTCCGTAGGCGGCGACCGCTCGCAGTTCGAGGGCCTCGGCCCCGGCTGTTCCTCCCGCGTCGTCGGCGAGAAGCTCCAGGGCCGCACCCCACTCGCCGCGCTCGACCGCGGCACGGGCCGCATCGATGCCGTCTGCCATGCCTCGTCACCCCGTGTTCTCGGTCCGCTCGTCGGCTCTTGTCACATTGTGACAGGCAATGTCACGCCTACGACGTGTCGGCGCCAGTCGACAGCTCGAGACAACACCAGGGAGAACCATGCACGTCACCAAGGAGTCCATCCCGGTCAAGATCGGCATCCCGGGGGCCACAGCTCGCCAGCTCTCCGACTTCGGTGACGCCCGCGGCTACGAGGCGATCGGCGCCGAGTACTTCAGCCTTGCGGCAGGAACCGACATCGCCCCCCTTCTCGAGGGCCTCGACGGTGACTCGTGCCACGCGCCCCATTGGGGCTACGTGCTCGGTGGCAGCGCGACCGTCACCTACACCGACGGGGGCGAAGAGACCTGCAGCGGCGGTGACCTCTTCTACTGGCCCCCGGGCCACAGCGTCCGGGTGGAGGCCGATGCCGAGCTGATCCTGTTCAGCCCGCAGGCGGAGCATCTCGCGGTGATGGACCACATGCTCGACAAGCTGAGCTGAGCCGACCGTGCGGCGGGGGGCCGAGGCCTGCGGGCGCTCCCCGCCCGCCGCGGCCCCTCGCTCCCGGTCCTGACCGAGTCGACCTCGTCGCCGGACGGCTCGTCGATGGTGAAGACCTCGAAGGGGCCCGCAACGGCCTCATCGTCGACCTCGACCGGTTTGCTCCCCGATGACTACTCCTCGTGCCCACGCCCCGCGGCGGCCGACGGACCGAAGTCCACCTCGGTGATCTCGTAGCGGAAGAACGACCCCTTGGCTTCGCCAGGAGTGCCCCAGTCCCAGCCGACCGTGCCGGCGCCGGCGATGGCCACGCCATCGGGGCTGGTGAACGCCGAATCGACGGCGCCGCCGAATGGCGCAAGCACGGGTGGTTTCGCGGCGTCCTTCCACCGCTGCAGGCCCAAGGAGGTGAGGGCGCCGTCGTCGTCGACGGTGACATCGAGGTCGGTCGGCCCCCCGGGGCCTCTGAGGGTGACCGTTGCCCGACGGTGATCGATGGCGGTCCACCTCCCGCCGGCCTGGGGGGTCAGCGCCTGGGGTAGCCAAGCGACGGTCTCGGCGGCGAGACGTCCGTTGGCGCTGCGGGCGATGTCGGCGCCCGAACCGCGAACGACAGGGATGCGTCCGAGGAGGCGGAACTCGATGCGGGCACCGTCGGGGCCGAGCGCGTCGGCGCCGACGAAACGGAGCAGGCGGCCCCCGACCACCGGGGCCCACACGAACCCCGTCGCGGCGCGCAGGATCTGCTGCGCAGTGAAAGGCAACCAGCGGCCGGCGAGCTTGATCTCCCCTCGCATCGACAGACGCACCGTGTCGTGCAGTGGCGTGCCATCCGGCAACGCCGTCGAAAGAAGTCGATGCGCCGGGTCGGGGAGGCTGGTGAGCGTGCCCGGATCGAACAGCACAGGGTCCCGAACCGCGCCGTGATCGACCGCGGCCCACGTTGCCTCAGCGAACGCAGTCATCGCCGCCCTCCGAGAAGGCCCGTTGTCGGCTCGCGCGGACCCGAGGTGAAGTCTCCATGCAGAGAGCATCTCGACGCTCATCGATGCGAGGTAGAGGCCATGGACCCGTTCGGGTTGTCTCGTCCATCGCGGGTGGACCCGGGACGTTGGGCCCTGCCGTCGGCCCGGCGCCTGGACCACGATGAGGATCGTGGGCGATCTCCGCTCGATCCCGAACGCTGACGCACGGCAGGACGTCATGAGCACACGCATCGAACCGTTCGAGCGGAGCCATGGCCGGCTACTTCGGGGTTCCCGATGGCCCAGGACCCTGGCCAGGAGTCCTGGTGGTACACGACGCCATCGGGCTCAGCACCGACCTGGCCAACCAGGTCGAATGGCTTCCTGCGCCATCATCGCCACCTACGGCGGGCGCGACCGGTCACTGCGCTCCGCCCCCGCCCAACTCGACGCCGCACTCGACACCGCAGGGATCGACCACGAGATCATCACCTACCCCGACGCCGGGCACGGCTTCCTCAACGATCACACCCCCGACGAGACACCGATGTGGGCCAAGCTCGCCGGACACCTCGTCGTCACCGACTACCACGGGCCCTGCACCGTCGACGCCCGCCGACGAATCGTCGCCTACCTCGACTCCCACCTCGACCCAGACGGACCACGGTGATGGCTGTCGTCCTCCGCATCGTCGCCGGCGGGCTGTTGATCGCGCACGGTTTGGTGCACCTGCTCTACCTGGCCGACGACGTCGACGTGTTCACGTTCGACTCGTGGGTCGTCCCCGATGCCCGGAGCCGAACCTTTGGGCTGGTGCTGATGTGGGCGACGGTGGCGGCGTTCGCGCTCGTTGGCCTGGCGGTGTGGCGCTTTCCTGGGCTCTCGACGGCCTGGCCCACGCTCACCGACGTCGCGTCGTTGGCGTCGCTCGCGCTGCTGGGCCTCTACTTCGACCTTCAGCTGCTCTTCGGCATGGCGCTGGACGTGGCGTTGATCAGCATCGTCGTCTCCCGTCCCGAATGGACCGACCGGATCGCAGGATGAGGCGCCCGACATGATGCCGGCGACACATCACCCGCAGAGGACCCCTTCCCCCTCGCGTGGGACTTGTGGCGTCAGGCAGTGAGGAACACGGCGCCGGTGATCGCCGCCAGCAGGACGACGACGGCGCCGAGGATGCCCACCCACCACATCCACCCCGGCCAGGGCGGGCGCACCCTCAGGCCCGGGGGCGGTTCGCCCGCTCTGGTCTGCAACCGCGCCAGCCAGGTCGCGGCGGCCCCCCGGTTCCTCCGGTCCTCCCGGGCGGCCGCCGGGAGCCGGGCGACCGCGCCGACCCCGTCGGCCACGTCGCTCCCCGTCGTCACGCTGCCCGCCGACGGCGAGCCCAAGGTGAAGCGATATCGGTCCTCGCCATGCCACACGTGCAGGCCCATCGACCCCATGGCCGCGACCGAGTGCAGCTCCGCCACCGGGGCGTCGAGCAGGAGACGGTCCCGGAGCCCGCCGCGGAAGGTGAGCCGCTCGCCATCGTCGCAGAGCCGACCACTGACCGAGAACAGCGAGATGGGCACGGTCCGCAGGAGCTCCGCGGCGGACTCGACCCCGCCGTCGTCGGGGACCTCCGCAACCTCGTCCATGTGATGCCCCTCCCGACTCGGTCGTTGCCGTGGGCGAGGGCGTCGACGGCGTGGGCAAAGGGTAGTGCACGAGGGGTGTCACGGGCGTTGGGGTCACGCACGCATCGGCCGGTTCGGATCGGCGCCGGCGAGCCGTTGCCCTGACGGGTCGGGACCCGTGTCTGTCCAGGGCTTGCGGGTCCGCAGCCGGTGGACTCCGGACGGTGAAGACGCAGGGACGTTGGCCCCTTGGCGGCCGGTGACGGGTCGTGGAGCCTTGATCCGGCAGAGGTGTGAGAGGAGCTGTCATGAGCAGCCGGTTTGCCCGTGCATTGTTGGCTTTGGCGTTGGTGCCACCGCTCGCGTGGCCGTAGCAGTGCGATCAACTCCATGGCGCCGAGCAGGCCCATGAGCGCCATCCCCGCGATCGCGACCACCCAGGTCCAGGCGGTCACCTCCATCGCTGCCTCCCTCGCTGGTCCACCGACGTCACCGGGCCAGCGCCACCGACGCCGCGATCACGGTGACCGCGGCCATCGCACCCCACACCGTCAGGAACAGGTATCCGACCAACACGTTGCGTGCGGCTCCGATCCGGAAGCCCCGGCGACGCATCTCGAGCCGGGTCAGGATCCCCCGACCGGCGAAGTACAGGTACATGCCGCCGCCGACCAATCCGAAATACGCCCAGGCGTCGGCATCGATGACGAGCAGCACGCCGGCGATGGTCAGGGTCCACAGGGTCATGGCGTCCCATGCGGCCTCACCCCGGATGTCGGCCCAGTACACCGGCTCGACGTCATCTTCGGCCTCGACCAGCCCGAGCCCGGTGGCCCGATTCGGCGCCAACCACGAGAGGACCTGGCCACCCCAGCACAGCAGGGACAGCACCACCACCACGGCTCCCCAGGCCACGTTCACCGGGCCGACTCCCGGTGGGCCTCGGCCCGGTCGCGGATCGAGCGCAACATCTTCTGCTCCATGATGAACGCCCCCGGCTCGCTCAACGCGATCATCAAGAACGTTGCCGGGGTGATCTCGAAGCGCGGGCGCCACCGACTCACCAGGCGGGTGCAGTCGTTCCCGGTCGGGTACAGGGCCAGGCACCAGCTCATCGACCCATCCTCGAGCACGCTCACGATCGACCGCTCAGGGTCGATGGCCCGGACCTCGAAGCCCATGCCCGGCATCATCAGGATCGTGTCCCCGACCGCCAGGTCCTGGGACTCCGGCAGAATCTGCGTTGCGCTGGGCCGGAAGTCGTTGTCGATCCAGTCATAGCTGTACCAGCCCGCCTTACCGAACCCCAGCTGCACCAGCCACGGCCACACCGCCTCCGGCGGTGCCTGAATCGAGATCGCCCGCGTCGCCGGCTCCGCACCCGAGATCAGCTCATCGCCCGGCATCACCATCGACACCTCGGCATCGGTAGCCCCCCACCGCAGGTGCCAAGGCTTGATCACCAGCCAATACAGGGCCGCCAACACCACCAATGCCACCAGCACCACGAGCACCCCGAGCGCCCAACCCAGCCACCACACCAACCCCGCGGTGGCCAGCAACCCGAGGAGGAGCACCCCTCCCACGGCCACCCCGATCATCAATGGTGTGCGCACATCACCACCTCCGGGCCACCGTGACCGGTGACCGCCACACGGCGCCGAGTCGACGCCGCGCTCTCGTTCATCGGTCCCCCAGCGCATCGGTGACCAGAACGACCTTGCCCCGGTGATGACCGTGCTCGAGCAGCTCGTGGGCGCGGGCGGCTTCGATCAGCGGGACCCGTTCAGCGACCACCGGCGCGATCTCGCCGGCCCCCACCGCGTCGAGCAGCTCCGCCAACGTGTCCCGGTACCAGGCTCTGTGTCTGCGGGCGAACTTGTCGGTCGTCGCGCACACCGGGACCTTCTTGCGGTCCGGAACGACCTTGAGCAGACAGACCATCGCCATGCTGAGCGGTCCGACCCGCAGCCCCTCGGTCTCGGTGGCCGCCGCAGGTCGGCTGTGGCCGTACAGTCCTCGCATTCCGGCCACCAGGATCAGGATTGCCCCGATCAAACCCCACGCTGAGAGCCAGCGAGGCACGATCCCACTCCGGTAGAGCAAGCGATAGAGGATCAGGGCGCTGACACCGAATACGACGGGTCCCGAGCGCGTCGGTCCACTCCCGCGCCTCGAGCAGTAGCGCACCCGACGGTTCGAACGTCGACGCCTCCGCCGCTCCGACTTCGCCGAACTCGCGACTCAACGTCAATGACAGCAGGGAACTGATGCCGCCCAGGATGATGATCGCGGCCTCGATGATCCTGGCGCCGACATAGCCGACCGCGAGACCCTCGCCGCCGCGCTTCAACACGGGGAAGAGCACAGCGGCGATGCACGATGACCGCAGCCGCCAAGACCAGTTCCGACACCATCCCCACGATCACCCGCGTCTCATGCGTTGCGAAGGTGGTCAGGTAATCGTCGTCATCTCGGATCGGCCGCACCAACATGTCGCCGGCCACCGCGGCTGCAGTGGCCACGACGAACAGCACGCCGGCAGTGCGAGCGATCGCTGTATCCGTCTTCATCGCCGAATCCACATGCTCCACCCTGATGGAGCGAGGACGGACCTTCCAGAGCCCTTGGTCCTGCGGGGCCGAGAACCCGATCCCGGACGGCACACCATCATGAAGCGCCACCAATCCGAGACGCTGGCTTCCAGCTGACGGCGCAGGCAGGACGTTGGCCCCTGGCCACCGATCCGGGCCGCCCACAACACTGAAGCTCACCATCAGTCGACAGGTTGGGGGACCAAGGTGTCCGGCGAAGAGCAGGGTCGCGAAGCGGCCATCGAACGCTCGAAGGCGAGGCGCGACTCGGGCCCACGATCGGCCACCGAGCTGTGAGCACCCGCCGGACCGCTGCAGCCGCCGCTGCGCTGGGGACGCTGGGCGGCCTCGCCGCGCTCACCCGTCGCTATCGCCGGGACCTCGCCGAGGCCCGCACCCGGCTCGACGCCATCGATCGCCAGGTCATCCACACCGAATTCGGGTCGCTGGAATACGCCGAAGAAGGATCCGGCGAACCCGTCCTGGTCAGCCACGGGATCTTCCACGGCTGCGACGGCGGACTGCTCTCGGTCCGCGACATCATCGACGAGCGCCGGATCATCGCCCCGTCACGATTCGGCTACCTCGGCTCCGACCTCCCCCCAGACGCGACCGGAGCAACCCAAGCCGACGCCTTCATCGCACTGCTCGACCACCTCGATCTCGCAACCGTCGACGTGATCGCCATCTCCGCCGGCACCAGCGCCGCCATCCAACTCGCCCTGGGCCACCCCCACCGCGTCAACCACCTCGTGATCAGCTCCGGCAACCTCCCCGGCAGCACCACCTCCGAAGCACCACCCCAGTGGGCCAGGGCCTTCTACTCCGACCCCGCGATGTGGACGCTCAAGACCCTGGCACGACCGATGTTCTCCAAGCTCATGGGCATCCCCGCCGGGTTCCCCACAAACGCTGCCGAGGCCCGCACCGCCGACCAGATGCTCGCCAGCATCTTCCCCATCGCCCCTCGAACCCACGGAGCGATCCACGACGCCTACATCACCAACCCCGAGATCACCACCTACCCCATCGAGACCCTGCAGATCCCCACCCTGCTCGTGCACGCCAAAGACGATCCGCTCGCTTCCCACGACGCCGCAGTCACCGCCTCCCAGCGCATCCCCCACGCCGTCCTACTCAGCCTCGAATCCGGCGGCCACCTCCAACTCGGACAGACCGAACGAGTCCGAACCGAGATCGCAGCCTGGGCTTCCCCTCGAATCGTGGAGGGTTGCTGATTGTTGATCGGAGCCGCTCATCGTTGACCCGGGGGGGCCAGCCGGTGGGCTCTGGCGCCTCTGGGGGCCGCTGAGAGGCCGGGTTCATGCCGCCTGGTCGATCTCGGCTGGGTCGGTGGCTCGGGCGGCGAGGACGGCCTCGTAGGCGACGGGGGCCATCATCTCCGCTGAGCTGTGCCGGCGCCGGTGCTGGTAGCGGTCGATGTAGCCGGCGACCTCCCGGCGGGCCTGGTCCTTGGTGGCGAACGCCTGCCGGGACAGCAGCTCGAACTCGAGGGTCGAGTGGAAGCTCTCAGCCACCGTCGGCGCATGCGCTTCACCTCGGCCGAGGACGTCACACGACTGGCCCAGAACGTGAAGGCCTACCTCGATGAGGCAATTCACGTCGAGGAGGCAGGCCTGCAGGTGGGCCCTTCACCCGAGCTGGCCCTCGCCGAGGAGCTCCAGCATCGACTGGACGACGATCCTGCGTTGAAGGCCGCGTTCGAGAACCTGACTCCAAGTCGCCAGCGCGAGTACAACCTGCACATCTCGGCGGCCAAGCAGTCCAAGACCCGCGAAGCGCGGGTCGAAAAGTGCACACCGAGGATCCTCGAGGGCAAGGGTCTGCGCGACCGGTAGCCCACACCTACCCGACGCCGGGCAACATCCGAAGACCACTCACTAGGGTCGGGACTGGACCATGACCTTGCCCTTCGTTCCCGATGCCTAACCGTTCCAGCAACGCCGTCATCCACCACGCCGACCACACCCGGCAACCGACGATTCGTTGGCTCCTCGACGGGGACCCGGCGATTCGCTGGCAGGTCAAGCGCGACCTCTTCGATGCCCCCACCCAGGATGTGCAGGCCGAGCGTGCGCTGGTGTCGACCACCGGCTGGGGTCGACAGCTCCTCGATCGCCAAGATCCCGAGGGCACCTGGGCCGGCGGCCTCTACAGCCCGAAATGGACCTCCACCACCTACACCCTGCTGCTCCTCCGCCATTGCGGCCTCGATCCCGGTAACGAGCAAGCACACCGCGGGGTCGCTCTCATCTGGGAAGGAGCCCGCTACTTCGACGGCGGGCTCACCCCCGCGGCCTCGATCGACGTTCCCGAAGCCTGCGCCACTTCCCTCTACCTGGCACTGGCCTACTACTTCGGCGTCGACCATCCCAACGTCCCCGCCGCGCTCGAGTGGCTGCTCGCCAACCAGCTCGACGACGGAGGCTGGAACTGTCGAACCGTCCGCTTCGGCGACCGCCACAGCTCCTTCCACACATCCATCTCCGCGCTCGAAGCCCTCGCCGAAGCTCAGCGCCACCATCCCGACCGCACCGACATTGCCGACGCCATGGCCGCCGGCCGCGAGTTCTTCCTCCGCCACCGCCTCTACAAGTCCCATCGCCACGGCACCATCGCCCACCCCGCCTTCACCAAGCTCTCGTTCCCGCCCCGCTGGCACTACGACCTGCTCCGAGGCCTCGACCATTTCGCCATCACCACCGCCCCATGGGACGACCGCTACAGCGACGCCCTCGACGTCCTCCACCAACGACGTCGCAACGACGGCACCTGGCCCATGCAGAACAAGCACCCCGGCCGGGTGTGGTTGGACATGGAACGAACCGGCAAGCCCAGCCGCTGGAACACCCTGCGCGCCCTTCGGGTCCAACGCTGGCACCAGCAAGCCACCAGCGTCTGACCCAGCCCGCAGTGCGAGAGCCTTGGGGGGTCCGGTCGCCTACTCGAGCAGACGAGGACATTGAGCGCTACAGCTCACCAAAGAACGAGAACGCCCGCTCCTGCGGTGCGGCTCAACCGGGCAGAACCTATGCCGCTCGCGCCCTGCACCGCGATCCCGCTCGGCGCCTCATGGGCATTGACGGGTTGGGGCGGCGGCTGGAAGTGTCACCTGATGGCTATCGATGTGCGCCCGGCGACGGACTTCGAGGACGTCAAGACCATGTTGGGCCCCAAACGGCCCGACGCAAGCGTGTGTTGGTGCTTGAGCTACCGCATCACCTCCTCCAAAGAGAACCGAGAACTCGTAGGCCCGGCCCGAGGCGAGCGAGTGCAGCTCCTCGTACAGGAGGACCCAGCACCTGGAGTGCTCGCGTACGACAAGGATGAAGTCGTCGGTTGGGCCGCCGTGCACCCGCGCGCCGACACGAGCTTCGCCCGAAACCGCAAGATCCCCCACGTCGACGACCTCGACGTGTGGTCGGTGTGGTGCATCCGCGTGCGGCCGGGTCACCGCAAGCAAGGCATCTCACACCATCTCCTCGCAGGTGCAGTCGAATTCGCACGGGCGAACGGCACCGCCGCGATCGAGGGCTACCCGCTCGACAACAAGGGGGCCAAGATCGACACCACCATGGCCTACGTCGGCACCATGTCTCTCTTCGAGAAGGCAGGGTTCGTCAAGGCCACCAACACCGACTCAGTACTGAACGGCTTCCCACGCGTCCTCATGCGACTCGACCTTCGCTGAACCCAGCGCAGAGCCGACGTCGAGCGATCCGAAGCATCAGCCCGGCTCGGCCCAGACGCGGGGGGCCAGCTGAGTACGAGCAGGAGCACTAGCCCTAGTTGATCGAACACCTGTTCGTATCGGAGGGGGGATTTGAACTCGCCCTCCTGGGGTGCCGCCTGATGTCGTCCCGTCCCCATAAGTCCTGGTCAGAGAGGGATTGTGCTCGATGGTTGTCCCGGCCCGTGGTGCCCAGTCCCACCCCGTTTTAGGGCGTTCGCGGACAAATTGATGACAAGCCGAAGGGCGTGTCGGAGGTGAGACTGGATGTCCCCTTCGACAGCCGTCGCCCCCCACTGCGCGGGTCCGCAGCCGATCAGCGAGGCTCGTTGCTGGACGCCGCATCTCGGAGCGATTCGAGCTCCGGGAGCGCCTCGCGGTCCTTCTCGCGATCGGCGAAGCGCTTCGACTCGATGATGTCTGCGAGCCCCGCCAACCGCACTTCGATCTTGTTGACCGAGATGCCGACGGCCCGGGACTCGAGCTCGCCATAGGACCGTCGCCCTCCCGCGAGGTCTCGCAGCGAGCGCAGGACGTCGAGGTCCCCTGCTGTGGTCCGCCACGTCGAGACCTCCATGCCCCGCAGCGTCGCTGCGTCGAGCTGAACGGGGAGCGCCCGTGCCTCGTCGTCGCTCATCCCGCCAACCCGCAGGAACGCACCCAACTCAGTCAGGGCGCCAGCGAGCCGGCGAAGGTTCTCCTCGCCGTCCTCGGGCAGCACGTCGATGTCCTCGGTCCCTCGCTCGGACCCGTGGAACCGGGCCGCGACGCCACCGACGAGCAGGTAATGAACACCGTGCCGATCAAGCACCTCCACCACGCGGTCGACGTCGAGCGGGGGGTGGTCGGCCATCGGCTCAGGCCGGTTGTTCGAGAACTTCCTGCTGCCGCCGCAGCTCCTCGACGAACGCGATCACGGCCTCGGCGCTGTCGAGCCGGCGGCCGTCATTCGTGATCGACACGTCGCCGTCGGTTGCAGGTCCGCCGCCTGCAACGAGCGCCGTTGCCTCTCCCGGGCCGAACTCACGCTTCACCGGAGCCATCGCCTTCCAGGCTACCGGGCTCGCCCTCCCCTGACCTGGCTTCCTGCTGTGGAGTCGCCGGAGTTGCGTGAGGCGAGCACGAACTGCGCCCTTCGGCATCTTCGCCAGGTTGAGAGTGCATTCGGCCCTGCTCACTGCTCCCCTGATGCCGGTTCGAGCGGCGCCTTGGTGCTGACACGTGGTGACAAGAGAAGGCCGTGACCCGAGAGGTCCACAGCAATACGATTTCGCAGCGACCAGTGTCAGTATCCGAGCAGGACGAGACCCCGGACGTTCGTGTAGTTCTGTGGCTCGAAGAACGAGGCAAGGCGCTTCTTCACCGTGGCGAACTCCCGACGAGCGGACATTGTCTCGTTCTGTCGTAACTCGGTTGGCACCAACAGGAAGAGGTAGTCCGCGTGCGCGCAGATGTGACACTTCCAGAAGTCGAGCAGATCCATGTTGTTGATGGTCGTCTTGCCCCGTTCCACCTCGAGAATGATCCCTGTGTCCCCCAGGCTCATGAAGTAGTCAGGCCGCAAGGCGGACGAATACTCGGCGAAGAGGCCCTTCGATTCATCGCGGAAACCGAGCTGTCGTGCGTGGTCGACGAAGACCCTCTGTACTTCGGCGCTCGATCGCCCGGGCTGATTGGCGCTCAAGATCTCTGCCGCGACGCTGGCCGTGAGGAGGTGTGTAACGAGCGAGTCTGCGACTGCCTGAACGGCTCGGTGCTCGTCACTGCTCCGGAACTCAGCCTGCACGAAGTCGGCTCGTTCCACGCGGCGGAGCTCACTCGATCGAACATGAGCTCGCAAGTCCGACCAGGTCGCGAAGCTCGACCCACAGAGCCTTCCCGCAGGGTCAACTGCCGGTCACGGACCGACCTCATTTCCGTTCCGGGCCAATGGGCTTCGCGCCCATGAAGTCATCGCCAGTCAGATCCAGCAGCAGATCGAGGTACTCGATGTTCACCTCGTCGATCATCGCCTCGACGGTCTGGTCGTCCGCCCCGGTCTCGATATCGAAGAGCACGATGCCATCGGCGTCGAGTACCCGTTGGATTCGGAGGATCGGCAGCCAGTCCTCGTTGAAATCGCCCAGGACCTCGAGCTCGGAGGCGAAGGTCGGCGGGAGCCGACGACCATCTCTCCCCGGCGCCCGGATAGCGAGCCGGTTGGGACGGCTCTCCCTACTTCGGGAGTGGCTCACGGTCGAGCGCCCGTACGTCGCGGGGCTGACCTTCCATCAAGCAAAGGGTCGCGAGTGGTGCTGCGTCGACGTAGTACTAGACACGAGAGCTCTACTGGCCGTCCGGACCGGACTTGACAGCTCAGAGGAGGACCACCGCAAGATCTACGTGGGGCTGACCCGAGCGAGCGAGGCCACCCGGCTCCGCACTCCGTGAAGCCTCACGACATCCACCCCGGCCGTTGCGACGCTCCTTCCGGGGAGCTATTCACATCGACGCGTCAGCGCGCCTCGGCCACGGCTGCACCTTCATCGCCCGCTGGCCGTATGGCTGCCAAAGTCAGTCCGGTGATGACAAACCGATGACAAGCGGCCGATCCGGGCGACTCGACTGCCGGCGAAAGCGGCGCTGACCAGCACTTTCGTGCTGGTCAAGTGGTGTCGGAGGGGGGATTTGAACCCCCACGCCCTTGCGGGCACCAGCCCCTCAAGCTGGCGCGTCTGCCTGTTCCGCCACTCCGACGTGGGTGCGCCAGCGTAGCGGCCGACGCCGGTCTGGCCCCTCTAGTCGAGGAGCAGGACGAGGCCCATGGTGGTGAACCCGAAGACCAGGGCGGCCACCACGGTGATCCGGTCCAGGTTCCGCTCGACCACGGTGGAGCCGGCGGCGGTGGCGCCCATGCCCCCGCCGAACATGTCCGACAGGCCGCCGCCCTTGCCGCTGTGCAGCAGCACGAGCAGGACCAGCGTCAGGGACGCGATGACCTGGATGGTGATGACGACCGCGGTGAGCACGGCGGGTCAGGCTAGCGCTGCGGTCAGTCGGCGAGGCGGTACTGGACGATGCGGGCGAAGTCGTCGGGGTCCAGGCTGGCCCCGCCGACGAGGGCGCCGTCGATGTCGGGTTGGGCCATCAGGTCGGGGGCGTTGTTGGGCTTGACCGACCCGCCGTACTGGATGCGCACCGCGGCGGCGGCATCGGCGCCAAAGGATCCGGCCACGACCGAGCGCACGTGGGCGCAGACGTCCTGGGCGTCCTCGGGAGTGGCCGTACGGCCCGTGCCGATGGCCCAGATGGGCTCGTAGGCGATGACCAGGCCGGCCACCACGTCGGGCTTCACCCCGGCCAGGCCGGCGGTGACCTGACCGGCCACCTTGTCCTCGGTCGCCCCGGCCTCCCGCTCCTCGAGGGTCTCCCCACAGCACAGGATCGGGGTCATCTCCTGGGCCAGGATGGCCTTGACCTTGCGGTTGACGTCCTCGTCGGTCTCCCCGAACAGCTCCCGGCGCTCGGAATGCCCGGCGATCACCAGGTCCACCTGGAGCTTGGCCAGCATCGGGGGGGCGATCTCACCGGTGAACGCGCCCTTGTCCTCCCAGTGGCAGTGCTGAGCGCCGAGCAGGAGGTCGAGCTTGTCGGCATCGATGATCGTCTGGATCGATCGCAGATCGGTGAAGGGCGGGTGCACCGAGACGTCCACCGCCCGGTAGTCCGCGTCGGTCAGGTTGTAGGACAGCTTCTGGACCGCGGCGATGGCCTCGAAGTGGTTGTGGTGCATCTTCCAGTTGCCGCTCATGAGCGGCTTGCGGTCAGACATTGGGTGCCTTCCTGAGTGCGGCCAGGCCGGGCAGGTCGCCCTGCTCCAGCAGTTCCAACGATGCTCCCCCACCCGTGGACAGGTGGTCGACGTCCTTCTCGAGGCCGAACTGGGCCAGGGCCGCGGCGCTGTCGCCACCCCCCACGACCGTGAAGGCCCGGGTCTCGGCCACGGCCTCGGCCACGGTGCGGGTCCCCGCCGCGAAGCGGGGATCCTCGAAGACGCCCATGGGCCCGTTCCAGAGCACCGTGCGGGCGTCGCGGATCACGTCGGTGAACTCCGCCGCCGTGCCGGGGCCGATGTCCAGGCCCATCCAGCCGTCGGGCAGGGACGGGCCCATTTGACGCACCTCGCCCCCGGCCTCGGGGTCCTTGAGCTTGCCGCCCGGTCCCAGCGCGGTGATGTCGGAGGGCAGGTGGATGGCGTCGGTGCGCTCCAGCAGTGCCCGGCAGTTGTCGATCTGGTCCTCCTCGACCAGCGAGGCCCCGATGGGCCTGCCCTGGGCGGCGAAGAAGGTGAAGCACATGCCCCCGCCCACGATGAGGGTGTCGACGACGTCGAGCAGGGCGTCGATGACCCCCAGCTTGTCGCTGACCTTGGCGCCGCCGAGCACGGCCACGAACGGCCGCTTCGGGTCGTTGCGCACGCCGAGCAGGACCTCGACCTCCGCGGCCAGGAGGCGCCCCGCGGCGCTGGGCAGGGTCCGGGGCGGGCCCACGATCGAGGCATGGGCCCGGTGCGAGGCCCCGAAGGCGTCGTTGACGTAGCCGTCCTGGCCCTCGACGAGGCGGGCCACCGTCGCGGGGTCGTCCTCGGTCTCGCCGGGGTCGAAGCGCAGGTTCTCGAGGAGGGTAACGCCCGGCGCCAGCTCCGCCAGGCGGTGCACCACCGGGTCGAGGGAGAAGGCCGGGTCCGGTCCCGTGGGTCGGCCCAGGTGGCTCATGGCGGTGACCACCGCGCCCCGCTCGGTCAGCCAATGCAGTGTCGGCCGGGCCGAACGGATGCGCAGGTCGTCCACGATGCGCCCGTCGTCCAAGGGGACGTTGAAGTCACACCGGACGAGGATCCGCCTTCCGTCGAGGCCCTGGAGCGACGCCTCGAGGTCCTCGAGGGTCGGGACGCTCACGGCGCTCCCCGCTCGGGGCGGCTGGGCCGCCGGGCCGCCACCGCGCTCAAGCCGAGGCGACGATCTTGGCCAGGTCGACGAGGCGGTTGGAGTAGCCCCATTCGTTGTCGTACCAGCCCAGGACCTTCACCAGGTTGCCCATGGCCATGGTCAGACCCGAGTCGAAGGTGCAGGAGGCGGGCGAGCCCACGATGTCCGAGGAGACGATCGGCTCCTCGGTGTAGACGAGGACGTCGGTCATCGGGCCGGAGGTCGCGGCGGCCTCGAAGGCCGCGTTGACCTCGTCCACGGTCACGTCCTGGGCGAGCACGCCCACGAAGTCGGTGACCGAGCCGTCCGGCACGGGGACCCGCAGCGAGGTGCCGTCCAACTTGCCCTGCATGGACTGCAGCACGAGGCCGGTGGCCCGGGCGGCGCCGGTGGAGGACGGGATGATGTTGACCGCGGCCCCCCGGGCCCGACGCAGGTCCGAGTGCGGGCCGTCCACCAGGCTCTGGTCACCGGTGTAGGCGTGGACCGTGGTCATCAGGCCCTTCTCCACGCCGAAGGCGTCATCGAGCACCTTGACCATGGGAACGAAGCAGTTGGTCGTGCACGACGCGTTGGAGATGACCTTCTGGGTGGCGGGGTCGAAGGTGTCGTCGTTGACCCCGACCACGATCGTGTTGTCGGCCTCCGCGCACGGCGCGGAGACGATGACCAGCGGGGCGCCACCTTCGAGGTGGGCCGAGGCCTTCTCCTTGGAGGTGAAGAAGCCGGTCGACTCGATGACCACGTCGACGCCCAGGTCACCCCAGGGCAGCTTGGCGGGATCCCGCTCGGCCAGGACCTTGAGGGTGTCGCCGTCGACCGAGATGCCGCCGTCGACCGGCTTGATCTCCTGGCCGAGCCGGCCCATCACCGAGTCGTACTTGAGGAGGTGGGCCATGGTGTCCACCGAGCCCAGGTCGTTGACCGCCACGAAGTCGATGTCGGCGCCCTGCTGCTTGGCCGCCCGGAAGAAGTTGCGGCCGATGCGACCGAAGCCGTTGATGCCGACGCGGATGCTCATGGTTGGGGGGTGCTCCTCGTTGTGACGGTGGGCGGCGGGTGAACGCCGTCGCGACTGAACGGTCCTCGACCCTACCTGTCGAGGTCGCGGTGGGTCACGGTGGGCCGACGGCCCGCCCGGCGCAGGTGGGTGGCGATCTGCTCGGCGATGGCCACCGAGCGGTGCCGTCCACCGGTGCAGCCGAAGGCCACGGTGAGGTAGCTCTTGCCCTCCGCCTCGTAGGCGGGCAGGAGGAGGTCGAGCAGTTCCTCGAGGCGGCTCAGGAACGCCTTCGTCTCGGGCTGACGGAGCACGAAGGCCCGTACCGGTGCATCGAGACCGGTCTGGGGCCGCAGTTCCTCCTCCCAGTGGGGGTTGGGCAGGAAGCGGCAGTCCAGGACCACATCCACGTCCATGGGCAGGCCGTGCTTGTACCCGAAGGAGACCACGGTGGTCTGCATCCCCGCCGCGGGGTCGTCGGTGCCGAACAGGTCCTTGATCCGGTCCCGGAGCTGGTGGACGTTGAGCTCGCTGGTGTCGACCACGACGTCGGCCTCGGCCTTGACGGGCTCCAGCATCTCCCGCTCGAGCGCGATGGCCTGACCCAGGCTGGTCTCGTCGCCGGCAGTGGGGTGACGGCGACGGCTGTCCTCGTAGCGTCGGATGAGCACCTCGGTGCTGGCGTCGAGGAACAGCACCCGCACCCGGGTGTCGGCGGCCCGCAGCCGGGCCACTGACGGCAGCACCTGGGCCAGGTCGGAGGTCGTGCCCACCGCCAGGGCGACCCGCTCATAGGTGGCGTCGGGGCCCGCGGCCAGCTCGGCCACCTTGGGGATGAGGGTCGGGGGGAGGTTGTCGATGGTGAACCACCCGAGGTCCTCGAAGTCGTCCGCGGCCGAGGACCGCCCCGCCCCTGACAGGCCCGCGATGATGACGAACTCTCCGATGGCTACAACCGTACGGCCCGGAGGAACAGCAGGCGGGGAATCGTGGCGGCCTGCCGGTACTCCGCCGCCCGGGCCAGGAAGCCCGGCGGTGGAGCCGGCTCCTCCATGCGGGTCAGGCTCAGTCCGGCCTCGGCCATGAGGTTCACGTAGCGGGACAGCGGCCGGTGGACGAACGGCAGCACCACCCCCGGCGCCACCTCCTCGTCCCGCACGTCCTCGGTCAGGTAGGCCCCCACCCGCCAGTACTGCTCGGGTGGCTCCATGATCTGGTCGTCGACCCAGCCGCTGTCGGGGGCCTGCAGCAGCGGGTGGTTGAGGAAGAACAGGAACCGGCCACCGGGCTCGAGCACGCGGGCCACCTCGCGGATCGGCGGCTCGGGGTCGAGCAGGTGCTCGAAGACCAGGCAGGCCACGACCGCGTCGAAGACCGCATCGCTGAACGGGAGGCGTTCGGCCCCGGAGCGGGCGTAGACCGGGCCTCCCGCCCGCTGGTGGGCCACGGCGACCTGCGACGGGGTCGGGTCGACGCCGACCACGCCGGCCCCGAGGTCGGCGGCCCGGCGGGCGAGCTGGCCCTCCCCCGTGCCCACGTCGAGGACCCGGCGGGCGCCCGTCAGGTGCTGCTCGGCGAGGGGGAGGATCTGCTCCTCGTACTCGGCGTCGGCGCCCTCGGTGAAGCCCTCCTGCCACCAGCCGGCGTGGGTCTCCCAGGGGTCAGCGGTCACGAACGCTCCGACTGGTCGGCGTGTGGATCCTGTCGTGCACGGCCCGGGCCACGTCGTCGGGGAGCCAGGGCAGGGCCAACAGCTCGTCCAGCTCGGCCCGCTTGACCTTGGCCACGCTGCCGATCTCCTTGATCAGGCGCTTGCGCCGCACCGGCCCCAGACCAGGGATGTCGTCGAGCACCGAGGTGGTCATGCGCTTGTTGCGCAGCTCCCGGTGGTAGCTGATGGCGAAGCGGTGGGCCTCGTCCCGCACCCGCTGGAGCAGGTAGAGCGCCTCGGACTGGCGGGGGATGCGGATGGCGTCGGCCTGGCCGGGCACGAAGACCTCCTCGAAGCGCTTGGCCAGGGAGGCGACGGGGATCTCCTCATCGAGGCCCAGGTCCTGCACGACCCGCTCGGCCACGGTCAGCTGGCCCTTGCCGCCGTCGACCAGCAGGAGCTGGGGCGGATAGGCGAACCTGCCCTCGCGCTCGGCCACCGGCACCTGACGCTCGGCCAGGTAGGCGGTGAGGCGTCGGGTCAGGACCTCCTCCATGGCGGCGAAGTCGTCGTTGCCGTCGACGGTCTTGATCTTGAAGCGCCGGTACTCGGACTTCTTGGGCAGCCCGTCCTCCAGCACCACCATGGAGCCGACGTAGTCGGTGCCCTGGATGTGGCTCATGTCGTAGCACTCGATGCGCAGGGGGGCATCCGGCAGGCCCAGGTGCTCCTGGAGCTCGTTGAGGGCCCGGGCCCGGCTGTTGTGGTCAGTGGACCGGCGGAGCCGATGGCGGGTGAACTCCTCGGCCGCATTCCGGGTCACGGTGTCCTGCAGCGTCCGTTTGCCGCCGCGCTGGGGCACCCGGACCCGCACCGCGGAGCCCCGCAGCGAGGTGAGCCAGCGCTCGTAGAGGTCCGTGTCGTCGGGCTCGGAGGGCACCAGCACCGTCTTGGGCAGGCCCAGGGGCAGCGGGTCGCCGTAGAGGCCCTCCAGGACGTCCCCGATCAGCTCGCCGGGCGCCAGGTCCTCGACCTTGTCGACGATGAAGCCCTTGCGGCCCACGACCCGGCCCCGCCGGACGAAGAACACCTGGACGGCCGCCTCCAGCTCGTCCTCGGCCAGGCCCAGCACGTCGAAGTCCTCGTTGCGCTCCCCCACCATCTGCTGGCGCTCGATGGCCTTGCGCACGCTGCCCAGCTGGTCCCGCAGCCGGGCCGCCCGCTCGAACTCCAGCTCGGTGGCCGCGGCCCGCATCTCGACGTCGAGGCGCTTGACGATGTCGTCGGTGTCGCCGTCCAGGAACGACAGCAGTTCGGCGGTCAGCTGCCGGTAGGCCTCCTCGTCGATCTCGCCGACGCAGGGACCGGAGCACTTCTCGATGTGGAACAGCAGGCAGGGCCGACCCTGGCGCTGATGGAGGCCGAACTTGTTGTCCGAGCAGGTCCGCAGCGGGAAGGTCCGCAGCAACAGGTCGAGGGTCTCCCGGATGGCGTAGGCATGGGCGAAGGGCCCGTAGTAGCGCACGCCCTTGCGCTTGGCCCCCCGCATGACCATGGGTCGGGGCCACTCGTCACCGACCGTGACGGCCAGGAACGGGTAGCTCTTGTCGTCGACCAGCCGCACGTTGAACCGGGGCCGGTGCTGTTTGATGAGGTTGTACTCCAGCATCAGCGCTTCGACGTCGTTGGCCACCTGGATCCACTCGACCGACGCTGCGGTACCCACCATCTGGGCCGTCCGGGCCGGCAGGTGTTTCTGGAAGTAGTTGCTCAGCCGGGACCGCAGCGACGAGGCCTTGCCCACGTAGATGACCCGGCCGTCCTTGTCCTTGAACTGGTAGGACCCGGGACCGTCGGGGATGGTGCCGGTGGGCGGACGTTCGACCATGTCGCCCCTCAGCCTACGGGTGCGTCACGACGGCCTACGGCGGGGGTCAGTCCGTCAGGGTCGACCGGCGAGAGCGCGTCGACCCCTGCTCTCACGAGCGGTGATGACCCGGGCCTTCGCAGGGACGATTCGCCGTCGAGAGGGATCCCGGCGGGAGGCCAATGGGGCGATGCGGCGGCATCGGGGTCGGTTGGCCCGGGGTTCCCGTCACCACCCATCGCCGGCGTCGTAGCGCCCCCACGGCACCCCGATCACCGCCACCCACGCGCCCGCCGCCCGACCGGTGGAGCCGGCCGGGTCGTCCCGGTGGGCCTACGGTGAGGGCATCGCACCGGAACTGGTGACCCTGGAGGACGTGCGCGAGGCGCGCGAGCGCATCGGGGACCGACTGCGGCGCACGCCGACCTGGCGGGCCGAGTCCCTCTCCCGACTCTGTGGCCGCCCGGTGCACCTCAAGGCCGAGTACCTGCAGCGGACGGGCTCCTTCAAGCCCCGGGGCGCCCTGAACCTGCTCTCGTCGCTTCCGGCCGAGGTCACCGAGGTGGTGGCCGCCAGCGCCGGCAACCATGCCCAGGGGGTCGCCCTGGCGGCCGGGCTCACCGGGCGCCACGCCACGGTGTTCATGCCGGTCACGGCGTCGTTGCCCAAGGTCCAGGCCACCCGGGACTACGGCGCCGAGGTGATCCTGGCCGGCGAGACGGTGGACGACGCCATCGCCCTGGCCAAGGACCGGGCCGAGGCCACCGGGGCGGTCTTCGCCAGCCCGTTCGACCACCCGCTGGTCATCGCCGGCCAGGGCACCGTCGGGCTGGAGATCGCCGAGGACTGCCCCGAGGCCGAGACGGTGATCGTGCCGGTGGGGGGCGGGGGCCTGATCTCCGGCGTGGCCACCGCCCTGCACCACCTGGCACCTGGCGTCCGGATCGTCGGCGTCCAGGCCGAGGGGGCCGCCTGCCTGCTGCCGTCCATGCAGGCCGGGACCGCCCAACCCCTCGAACGGGTGACCACCATCGCCGACGGCATCGCCATCAAGTCCCCGTCGCCGCTCACGCTGGCCCACGCCCAGGCCTACGTGGACGACGTGGTGACCGTGGACGACGACGAGATCGGCCGGGCCCTCGTCCTGTTGCTGGAACGGGCCAAGGCGGTGGTCGAGCCCGCCGGCGCCGTCGGCCTCGCCGCCCTGCTGGCCGGCGACATCGCCGGTGACGGGCCGGTCACGGTGATCCTCTCCGGCGGCAACGTGGACCCGCTCCTGCTGGTCAAGCTCATCGACTTCGGGCTCTCGGCCTCCGGCCGGTTCCTGCGCATCAGCACCCGGGTGCCGGACCGCCCCGGCGCCCTGGCCGAGATGACCAAGGTGATCGCCGACCAGGACGTGAACATCCTCGACGTCGAGCACCATCGGGAGGGCGTCGACCTCGGCGTCGACGAGGTGGAGGTCGACTTCACCCTCGAGACCCACGACCGCGCCCACGGGGACCAGGTGCTGGCCGCGCTGGAGTTGCGGGGCGTCACCGTCGAGGTGGTCCGGTAGGGAAGCATCCGGCCCAGGCCGGCGTTGTACAGTGCGCCCACCGGTCCGGAATCCGGTGACATATCGGCTCTGAGAGCGACATCCCCGTGGCGTGGCGTCCGGACTGCCCCCACCGCTCGTCAATCGGAGCCCCCTCACAGGAGGACCGAACCAATGCTGCGACTCCAAGCCCCCCTACCCGAGCGCTATCGAGACGCAGAGGACGAGGTCCTCGCGGAACGGATCCGGGTGGCCAAGGCCGAGCTCGGGTCGAAGGTGTTCATCCTCGGCCACCACTACCAGCGCGACGAGGTGATGGTCTGGGCCGACGCCCGGGGCGACTCCTTCAAACTGGCCCAGTTGGCCAAGGGGCGACCCGACGCCGCCTACATCGTGTTCTGCGGCGTGCACTTCATGGCCGAGTCGGCCGACATCCTGACCAGCGACGACCAGGCCGTGATCCTGCCCGATCTCAACGCGGGCTGCTCGATGGCGGACATGGCCGACCTGGACCAGGTCGAGGAGGCCTGGGAGGACCTGAGCCGGATGATCGACATCGACCGGGTCGTGCCCGTCACCTACATGAACTCCTCGGCCGCCCTGAAGGCGTTCGTGGGCGAGCACGGCGGCGCCGTGTGCACGTCGTCCAACGCCCGGGCCGTGCTCGACTGGGCCTTCGATCGGGGCGACAAGACCCTGTTCTTCCCCGACCAGCACCTCGGGCGCAACACCGGCTACGACATGGGTTACGACGAGTCCGACATGCGGGTCTGGAACCCCCGCAAGGACACGGGGGGCCTGACCGAGGCCGACGCCAAGGAGGCCCGCTTCCTGCTCTGGAAGGGGCACTGCTCGGTCCACCAGCGGTTCCGCCCCGAGCACATCGACGCCTTCCGCGCCGAGCACCCCGGTGGCATCGTCGTCGTCCACCCCGAGTGCGCCCACGAGACGGTGGCGATGGCCGACGTCGTCGGCTCCACCGAGGGCATCATCCGCACCGTCGGTGAGGCGCCCCCGGGCTCGTTCATCGGCGTCGGCACCGAGATCCACCTGGTCAACCGCCTGAACGCCGAGACCCCGGACAAGACGGTGCTCTCCCTGGACCCCCTGGTCTGCCCGTGCTCGACCATGTTCCGCATCGACGCCCCCCACCTGGCCTGGGTGCTGGAGAACCTGGTCGAGGGCCGCGTCGTCAACCAGATCACCGTGGACCCCGCCACCACCGAATGGGCCCGGGTCGCCCTCGACCGCATGCTCGAGATCACCTGACCGCCGCCCCGCCCCCACCTCGAAATTGCGTCAGTTGGTCACGCGGTGCGTGACCAACTCACGCCGGATCGGTCCAGGGCCCGAGCGATCTGTGCACGGAGCTGCTCGGGGTGGTCCTTGTAGAAGGCCCAGGTGAACTCGAGGACGTCCCAGCCGACGAGGCGGATCCGGTTGAGCTTCTGTGGATCCTTCTCGAAGGACGTCGGGTTCAGGTGGAAGGCCTTGCTCTGGAGCTCCACCCCGACCCGGTGGCCGGGCCAGGCGAGGTCGAGCTCGCCCAGGAAGAGCGGGCCGTCGTACACGTTCCACTGCGACTCCGGCACCGGGAACCCGGCGTCGATCAGCAGTCGGCGCACGACCTTCTCGAACCAGCTGTCGGTGATCACCCTGTCGCCGAACCGTTCGTCGAGGACTGCTCGCAGGAATCCGCAGCCGTCCCTTCCCCGCCGGGAGTGCAGCACCAGGGCGCTGTAGAGGTCCGGCCACTCGGTGGGTGTGGTGCGGAGCGTGGCGTCGATGGCGTGCTCCAGAGCGGCCGGCGTGATCACGGCGCCGACGTCCAACAGGGTCCGTACGAGGCCCGTCGTCGGGATGCCTCGACGGAGCACCGGGTCCGCGAGGTGCAGATCGGTCGACTCGTGGATCCGGGCGTCGAGATGCCGCGGCCTGTGGCCACGCGGCACGGAGAGCTCCGGCCGACCCGGGCGGAAGCCTTCGACGTCCCACAACACGGCCCCCGCCCGATGGGAGACGAGGGCTCCTTCGCCGGAGGCGAGCAACCGGGCGTGCACTCTGGTGTCCCAGGTGAACGGGTGGCCCGCGATGAGGTAGACCCCCCGCTCGACGCCGAGCCAGCGGCCGGACTCGACGCGGCGTCGCGCCAGCTGCTTGCTGCCACCCTGTTCGATCAGCTGGCTGAGGGCGATGAGGCCGTGCTGCCGGCAGGCGATGGCCACCACCTCGGCATCGATCGATGACATGACGATCCTCCACGATCTTGCGTGAGTCGGTCATCCCTGGCGTGACCAGGTCACGCAATTTCGGGATGGGGGGAGGAAGCGTCGGGGACACCGTAGAGAGCGGGTGGGACAGCCACCGGGTCATGTCGTTCTGGCGTGAGTCGGTCATCCCTGGCGTGACCAACTGACGCAATTTCGGACGGGGGGTGGTGAGGGTCACCACGGAGAGAGAAACTCGGGCGGCATGGGTCGTTCGGCCTAACCGAGGGCGGCGGATCGGCCGATGGACGGGCATGGATCTCTCCGGCCAGACCGTCCTCGTCACCGGGGGCACCGGTTCGTTCGGGTACGCCTTCGTCGAGCGGATGCTCGCCGACCACCCCGACACGACCATCCGCGTGTACTCCCGCGACGAGCTGAAGCAGTCCGAGATGCGGGCCCGCTTCGGCGACGGCCAGGTCCGTTACATGCTCGGCGACATCCGGAACCGGGCCCGGATGGGTCGGGCCTGCCAGGGCGTGGACCTCATCGTGCACGCCGCGGCCATGAAGCAGGTGCCGGCCTGTGAGTACAACCCCTTCGAAGCCGTCCAGACCAACGTGCTGGGCGCCCAGCACGTCGTGGACTGTGCCATCGACGCCGGGGTCAAGCAGGTCGTGGCCCTCTCCACCGACAAGGCGGTCAACCCGGTCAACCTCTACGGGGCGACCAAGCTCTGTGAGGAGAAGATCATCATCCAGGGCAATGCCTACGCCGCGTCCTTCGACACCCGTCTCTCCTGTGTCCGCTACGGCAACGTGGTCGGCTCGCGAGGGTCGGTCGTGCCCCTGTTCAAGGAGCAGGTCAAGAGCGGGAGGCTCACCATCACCGACGAGCGCATGACCCGCTTCTGGATCACCCTGCCCGAAGCCGTCGACCTGGTGCTCTACGCCATGGAGAACGCCAAGGGCGGGGAGATCTTCATCCCCAAGATCCCCTCCACCCGTGTCACCGATCTGGCCGAGGCCATGGCGCCCGGTGTCCCCCGTGACGTGATCGGCATCCGCCCCGGCGAGAAGCTGCACGAGATCCTGCTCACCGACGACGAGGCCCGCCACGCCATCGAGACCGAGGACAACTACGTCGTGCTCCCCGAGCATCCCTGGTGGACCGCGGACCACCCCTGGATCGAGGGTAAGCCCCTCGACGACGACTTCGTCTACGCCAGCAACACCAACGACTGGTGGCTGGAGCCCGAGGAGATCCGAGACCGGGTCGCCGCGACGTGATCCCCTACGGCCGACAGTCCGTCGACGACGACGACATCGCCGCCGTCGTCCAGGTCCTCAAGGGCGACCGGCTCACCCGCGGCCCGGCCGTGGAGGCCTTCGAGCGGGCCCTGGCCGAACGGGTCGAGGCCCGCCACGCCGTCGCCTTCTCCAGTGGCACCGCGGCCCTCCACGGCGCCGTCGCCGTCAGCGGCATCGGCCCGGGCGACCGCGTGGCCACCTCCGCCCTGTCCTTCGCCGCCAGCGCCGCCTGCGCCGCCTACGTGGGCGCCACACCGGTCTACATCGACGTCGACCCGACCACGATGAACCTGGACCCGGGCTCGGTCCCCGACGGCATCGAGGCGCTGGTCGCCGTGCACTACGCCGGGCTCCCCGTGGATCTCGGCGCGCTCAACCGCCGGCCGCGGGTCCTCATCGAGGACGCCGCCCAGGCGCTGGGTGCGACCACCCCCGACGGCCCCGTCGGCAACTGCGCCCGCAGCGACCTGACCTGCTTCTCGTTCCACCCGGTGAAGGCCATCACCACCGGCGAGGGCGGTGCGGTCACCACCAACGACGACGACCTGGCCGAGCGCCTGCGGGCCTTTCGCCACCACGGCCTGCGCCCCCGGCCCGAGGCGGGCCCCTGGGCCACCCGGATCGACGAGGTGGGCTTCAACTACCGCCTCACCGACCTGCAGGCCGCGCTGGGCACCAGCCAACTGCACAAGCTCGACCGCTTCCTCGCGCGTCGGGAGGAACTGGCTCGGCGCTACGACGAGGCGCTGGCCGACCTCGACATCGTCCTGCCCCCCGGCGCTCCCACCGGCACGGTGCACGGCCGCCACCTCTACCCCGTCCTGGTCGAGCGCCGGGCCGAGGTCGTGGCCGCCCTCCACGCCCGGGACATCGGCGTCCAGGTCCACCACGTGCCGATCCACCACCACCCGGCCTACGCGGCCGGCACCACGCCCGACGACCTGCCGCTCACCGAGTCCCTCTACGCCCACGTGCTGTCGCTCCCGCTGTTCTACGACCTGACGGTGGACGAGCAGGACGCCGTGGTCACCGCCCTGCGGGAGGCGGGGCCATGACCTCTGCGGCCGTGATGCAGCCCACCTACCTGCCGTGGCTGGGCTACCTGGACCTCATGGACCAGGTCGACACCTTCGTGCTCCTGGACACGGTGCCGTTCGCCTACCAGTCCTGGCAGCACCGCAACCGCCTGCCCGGCACCGACGAGCCGACCTGGCTCACCGTGCCGGTGACCAAGGCCTCCCGGCGCGGCGCCATCGCCGAGGTGGAGGTCTCCGACGGTGGCGGCTGGTTCCCCGATCGCCACGTGAACATCCTGGCGGACCGCTACCGGCAGATCCCCGAACCGCACCTCGCCGACGAAGTGGCCGAGCTGATCGTCGCGGGCGCCACCGGGCGTCTGGTCGACCTGACCGTGCCCCTCCTGGCTTGGTTGGCGGACCGGTTCGCCATCGCGCCGAGGGTGGTCGCGGCCTCCCAGTTGGGCTGCCCCGGGCAGCGCACCGAGTTGGTGGCGGCGCTCACCCGGGCGGTCGGCGCGGACCGCTACGTGTCGCCCCCCGGCTCGCTGGAGTACCTGGCGACCGACCACGGCGCCTTCGACGACCTCGGCATCGAGGTCCTGGTGCACCGCTACGACCATCCCACCTACGACCAGGGCGTCGAGCCCTTCCAGTCCCACTGCTCGGCCCTGGACCTGGTCCTGCGCTCCCCCGCCACCGCGGCGGAGGTGCTGCGCTCCGGCCGCCGCGAACCGGCGACCCTGGCCGACGCCCTGCTCGCGCCGGCGAGCACGCCATGAGCACCTGCACCCTCCTCCCCCTCGACCGGGCCCACCTGGATCAGGTGCGGACCTGGGTGCTCGACGACGACCTGCGCGAGCTGGTGGGCACGGTGAGCCCGCCCTCGGACGTGCAGCATGAGCGCTGGTTCGAGGTGGCCCAGAGCGACGCCACCCGCCAGACCCGGGTCATCCGGGCCGAGCCCGACGGCGATCTCGTCGGCGTGGTCGGCCTGCTCGACATCGACCTGGTCTACCGGTCCGCCGAGCTCTGGCTGTACGTCGGCGACCGGAACCGCCGCGGCTCGGGCCTCGGCGGCGACGCCACCCGGGCCATGCTGTGCTTTGCCTTCGAGACCCTGGGCCTCGAGCGGGTCTGTGCCCGGGTGGTGGCCTACAACGACGACGCCCACGCCTTCTTCCGGTCCTGCGGGTTCTCCGACGAGGGGACCCTCCGTCACGCCATGTTCAAGCGGGGCGCGTTCTGGGACATGCACCTGCTGTCGATCCTGCGCGAGGACTTCGCGTCCGAGCACCACGAGAGGGAGCCGTCATGAGCGAGCCCACCTACCAGGTGGAGCCCCACCCCGACTACGGCTTCGGCCGGGTCACCCCGACGCCCAGCCGGGAGGACATCACCCGCTTCTACGCCGAGGAGTTCTACTCCGGCGAGTACCAGCGCTTCAACAACTCCGAGTTGAAGGTCCAGTTGGAGGACCAGGTCTTCCTCGACGGCCACCGCGAGGACATCCTGCGGGGCATCGAGGAGACGCTGGACGAGGCCGTCGAGGCCAAGACCGTCCTCGACATCGGGTGCGGCTGGGCCCAGAACCTGCTCTATCTCCAGGGCCAGGGCATGAAGTGCTCGGGCTTCGACCCCGCGCCCGAGGCCGTGGCCCACGGCCGCGAGCAGGGCATGCGCCTCGAGGTCGCCGGCATGGACGACATGGCCGTCTTCGCCGGTGAGCGTTTCGACGTGGTCACGCTCTTCCACGTCCTGGAGCACCTGGGTGACCCCGTGGCCGCCCTCACCGAGATCCACGACGACGTCATCGTCGCCGGCGGGGCCCTCGTCATCGAGGTCCCCAACGACTTCAGCGCCCTCCAGCAGGCCGCGGTCGACCTGCACGGCCTGGACGAGTGGTGGGTGGCCCCGCCCGCCCACCTCAACTACTTCGACGTCGGCTCCCTGTGCGCCCTCCTCGAGGGCACCGGCTTCGAGCCGGTCGTCCGCGAGGCGACGTTCCCCCTGGAGCTCTTCCTGCTCATGGGCGAGGACTACGTCAGCGAGCCGGAGCTCGGCCGGGCCTGCCACCAGAAGCGGGTGGCCTTCGAGACCAACCTCCGCGCCGTCGGCCGGGGCGACACGCTGCGCCGGCTCTACCGCACCCTGGCCGAGGCCGGCGTCGGGCGCACCATCGTCGTGCACGCCCGGGCGGTGGGCTCGTGAGGCTCACCAACCTCGGCGGGGCCACCGCCATCCTGGAGAGCAACGGCCGCCGGATGCTCTTCGACCCCTGGCTGGACGAGGGGATCTTCCACGGCGCCTGGCACCACTTCCCGCCCTCCCCGCTCGGCGTGGAGGACCTCGGCTCCTTCGACTACGTCTACATCTCCCACATCCACGAGGACCACTGTTCGGCGGGGACCATCCGCCACCTGAACCCCGATGCCCAGCTCATCCTCATGGACCGGGAACCCAACTTCGTCCTGCGCTTCATCGAGACCCACGGGTTCCCGTTCAAGGACATCCACCTGATCGCTCCCCGCCGGCCCACCGAGATCGCCCCGGGCCTGGTCGTGGACATGGTGGAGCCGGACCCGGCCAACGCCATGAGCGCGGCCATCGACTCGATGCTCTGGCTCGAGTGGGACGGGACCACCGTCTTCAACGCCAATGACTGCCAGCTCTGGCCCGGTGCCGTCGAGTACCTGCAGCAGGCCCACGGCGCGATCGACCTCGCCCTGCTCCCCTACGCCGGCGGCTCGGGGTACCCCGCCTGCTACCTGAACCTCACCGACGACGAGAAGGCCGCCGAGGTCGAGCGCATCCGGGACGGCCGCCTGCGGGCATTCGTCGACAGCGTGCAGCAGCTCCGACCCCGACGGGCGATGCCCTTCGCCGACCAGTACGTCGTGGCCGGCAGCCGCAGTCACCTCAACCGGTACGTGGCCCACCCCGCCGAGCCCGGGGCCGTGGAACCCCTCATGGTCGACGCCGGCCTCCAGGACCGGCTGTTGCTGCTCAACGCGGGCCAGACCGTCGACCTCGACGCCGACGCCATCACGCCCGAGGAGCCGTACCGGCGCTACGGCGACGACGAGCGTCAGGCCTACGTCGACGGCCTGGCGACGACCACCTACGACCACGAGCGGGTGGCGCTCGACGACGGCGTCAGCCTGGAGCGCCTCCTGGGCTACGCCCGGGCCCGGATGTGGCAGCAGCAGGAGCGGGCCGGCTTTCGGCCCCCGTTCCGGTTCTACCTCGACCTCCGGGACGGCCGGTCGCGGGCCCGCATCGACCTCGACCGCGAGGAGGTGGCGTTCGTCGACTGGGACGAGCCGATGGAGGCTCCGTACCTCCGCATCGCCGCGCCGCCCACCCTCTGGGCGATGCTCCTCATCGGTCACGTCTCCTGGAACATCGCCGATGCCGCCCTCTTCCTCGACTACGAGCGGGTGCCCAACGTGTACGACCCCGACGTGTACGTCTTCCTGAACCACCTCCGGGCCTAGGTTGACCACGATGGATGGCGTGATCCAGATCGGCGACCGTCTGATCGGTTCCGGGTGCCCGGTGTGGCTGGTGGCCGAGCTCTCCGGCAACCACGGCGGCGACCTCGGGCGGGCCATCGAGACGGTGCAGGCCGCGGCGGAGGCCGGCGCGGACGCCATCAAGCTGCAGACCTACACCCCCGACAGCCTCACCATCGACAGCGATCGTCCCGAGTTCGTGGTGCCCGGCGCCGGGCCGTGGGGCGGACGCACGTTGTACGACCTCTACCAGGAGGGCAGCACTCCCTGGGACTGGCACGAAGCCCTCTTCGCCGCAGCCGAGGCGGCCGGGATCACGATGTTCTCCAGCCCCTTCGACGCCGAGGCGGTCCGTCTGCTCGACGAGCTCGGCTCGCCGGTGCACAAGGTGGCCTCCTGCGAGCTGGTCGACGACGGCTTCCTCGAGGACATCGCCGAGTCCAAGAAGCCCATCATCATGTCCACGGGCATGGCCCACCAGGAGGAGATCGCCCACGCCCTCCGGGTGCTCGACCGCGCGGGCGCCCAGGACATCGTCCTCCTGCACTGCACCAGCAGCTACCCGGCCCCGGACGACTCGATGAACCTGCGCTCCATCCCGGCGTTGGCCGCGGCCTTCGGGCGACCGGTCGGGCTGTCGGACCACAGCACGGGCCTGGTGGCCCCTGTCGTGGCCGTTGCCCTGGGGGCCTGCGTGATCGAGAAGCACGTCACCCTGGATCGGGCCGCCGGCGGCGTGGACAGCCACTTCTCGATCGAGCCCGACGAGCTGGCGGTCATGGTCGCCGACGTGCGCCGGGCCGAGACCGTCCTCGGCCATGCCCGGGTCGGCCCCGCCGACGCCGAGCTGGCCAACGTCGAGATGCGCCGGTCGCTCTTCGTCGTCGAGCCGGTGCGGGCCGGTGAGCCTTTCACCACCGACAACGTCCGCTCCATCCGACCGGGCACGGGCCTGGCCCCCCGGCACCTGGCCGAGGTCGTGGGCCAGCGGGCCGGTCGGGACATCGAGCGGGGCACGCCGTTCGCCTGGGACCTGCTCTCCCCGGAGTGAGCGCCGACGCCGTGGCCGACCCCGGCGAGCTCCTCATCCGGGCCGACGGCGACGCGTCGAGGGGCCTGGGCCATCTCATGCGCGGTCTCGCCCTCGGTCATGCATGGGCCGCGGCAGGGGGCAGGGTGGCCCTGGCCACCGCCGGAGGCACCGAAGGGGTCGAGGCGGAGTTGAACGAGCTCGCCGCCACCGTGCTGCCCGTCGCCGGCCCCGCCGGATCAGTGGCCGACGCCGAGGCGACCCGGGCGGCGGCGGCCGACCGGGGCGTCGCCTGGCTGGCCGTCGACGGCGAGCAGTTCGCGGCGGACTACCTGGCCGCGGTCCGGGCCCCGGGGACCCGAGTGCTCCACGTGGACGACTTCGGCCGAGCCGACTCCGGCGGTGTCGACCTGGTCCTGAACCAGAACCTCGGCGCGTCCGCCGACCTGTACCCAGGAGCCGATCGTTCCCGGCTCCTGCTCGGCCCCGAGCACATCATGCTCCGCCCCGCGTTCCTCGCCGTCGGGGGCCGCGGCCGCTCCCCCGTCGCCGATGCCCGTCACCTGTTGGTGTTCCTCGGGGGGAGTGATCCCGACGGGTCCACCGCCCTGGTGGTCGACGCCCTGGGTGCGCTCGGCCCCGACTGGCGGATCGAGGTGGTCGTGGGGGCCCACGCCCGCCCTCCGGCCGCCGCCGAGGACGACCCCCGCTTCCGGCTCCTCGCCGGCGTCGATGACATGGCGGGGCTGATGGCCGCGTGTGACCTGGCCGTCGTCGCCGCGGGTGGGGCCCTGTGGGAGCTTCTGTTCATGGAGGTCGTCACCCTGAGCTTCAGCCGCAATCCCCGGCAGCGCCAAGTCGTCGACGAGCTCGGTGATCGGGGGGCGCTGGTCGCCCTCGGGGCCCCCGGCGACCTGGATCCTGCTCGCCTGGTCGCCGAGGTCGAGGCCCTGGCCGCCGACCCCGGGAGGCGCGGCGCGATGACGTCGGTCGGCCGCGTGATCGTCGACGGCCGCGGCGCCCGGCGGGTCGTCGACGCCATGGGGGCCCTGACCGATGGCTGATCCCGAGGTCGTCGCCGTCATCCAGGCCCGCACCAGCTCGACCCGCCTTCCCGGCAAGGTCCTGCGTCCGCTCGGCGGTCGCCCCGTCCTGGCCCACGTCGTGGCCCGGGCCGGCGAGTTCGCCCGCCAGGTCGTCGTCTGCACCTCCACGGGGGCCGATGACGACGCCGTCGAGGCCGCGTGCGCCGAGCTCGACACCCTCTGCGTGCGGGGCCCCCTGGAGGACGTCTTCGCCCGCTTCCGCCTGGCACTGGCCGACCCCCGGGTGCTCCCGACTCCCTGGTTCGCCCGGGTGACCGCCGATTGCCCGCTCCTCAGCAGCGCCTTGGCCCGCCACCTGCTCGCCCACACCGCGCCGGACCTCGACCTCGTGGCCGTCCGCAACGAGGACGTGACCCGCGGCCTGCCCGTGGAGCTGGTCCGGCGGTCGACCTTCGAGGCCATCGACCCCGCCACCCTGGACGGGCCCCAGCGCGAGCACGTGACCCTCGGCCTGTACGAGGACCCCGAGCGCTACCGGGTCCGCTTCGTCGAGGTCCCCGCGCCCCAGCACCACCCGGAGCTCCGGCTGACCCTCGACCACCCCGAGGACTACGAGCTGCTCCGCCGCCTGTTCGAGGACGACCCCGAGGTGACCGGCGAAGCGGCGGTCGCCCGCCTGCTGCGGGAGCCGGAGCTGGCGGCGATCAACCGCACCCTGCCCCAGAAGCCCGTTCGCTGAGCCCGGCCAGGGGTCGGGTCAGGCCGAGTCGAGGTCGGGCAGGAACTCCCCGCCCTCGAGGATCCCCCGGCAGATGCGATCCAGGTCGGGATCGGCGCCTTCGGCCAGCTCCGAGCGGTGCCGGGCCCGGATGCGGGCCAGGCCGGGGTAGGGCTCGCTCACGTGGGGGAAGCGGACGGGCCACACGTGGAACAAGCCGTTGGCGTACCGCCGGGCCAGGTCCACGTGGGCCTCGACCTCGTCGGGCCGGTCCAGGACCCCGTCGACCATCTTGTGGAACTCCTCGGGCGAGGACGGGTCCAGGGTGAAGCCTCGTTCCGCGTAGTGCACCATGCCGGAGACCACGACCGGCTTGCCCATCAGGGCCAGCTCGAGGCCGGTGGTCGAGGTGAGGACCAGGCCGAGGTCGCAGGCATCCATCAGGGGGTAGGACCGCCGGGGATCCTCGGCCCCGATGACCAGGAGGTTGGGGGGCAGCTCCGGGTGGGCCCGGGCCAGGTGCTCCTCGACCGGCTCCCGGGTCTGTTTGCCCCACGAGCGGGTCTCGGCCGGGTGGACCCGCAGGACGACGTCGTCCTCGGGTCGGCGCCAGGCCAGCGCGACGACGGCGTCCAACCAGGCCTTGACCGACGGAAAGGCCCGCTGGGTCCCCAGCACGGCCGAGTCCCAGGTGACGTTGGAGAAGGCGGCGATCAGGCGGGCGCCCGGACGGCGCTCGGGAGCCTCGTCGGACGAGCCGGCCCAGAAGTCATAGATCGGGTGCGGACGGTCCCGACGGCCGTCGAGGTAGCTGTCGAGGCGGGCGTCCTCCTCGGCGGTCAGCGGGCGCTCCGCCAGCTGGTCCCACAGGGCGCCCATGTCGTGACGACAGGCCGGCGTGTCGCGGCGGAACTCGAGGTTCTCGGGGAGGAACCCGCGCTCGTAGGTCACCACGTCGATGCCCTTCCGGCGACACAGCTCCCAGGCGATGGACTCGAAGAAGAAGAGCCCGTTGAGCAGGAGCACGACGTCGGGCCGAACCTCGTCGAGCACCCGGTCGACCCCGCGGGCCACCAGCTCCCCGGCCCGGATGAAGTCCCTGACCGTGGCCGGCGCGAGCGGATCGCCCTCCAGCTGACTGTTGAGCAGGAACCAACGCACGGGGATGGCGGTCAGGGCACCGAGCGGTAGATCGCCGCGCTCGAAGCGCTCGAGGTCGGCCAGGACCATGCCGTCGAGCTCGGGGAGGCCGTCACCCGGATCGGCCTCCCAGGCGGCCTTCAGCTGGTGGTGGCGGTGACCGTGGGCGGTGACCGAGCCCGCGGTGTAGCGGGTGCAGGAGGTACACGGCAGGGGCGGGCCCTGCCAGGTGTTCTTGCGGTCACAGATGGGCAGGTCACCGCCACAGGTCAGGACGTGGACCTCGGCGCCCCGCTCGGCCAGGGCCTGACCGAGGGTGCCTTCCACCTGCAGGTGGAAGGACCAGCCCCGGGGACTGAGGATGAGGACCCGGGGGCCGCCGGTCGACGGCGTGCCCGTGGAGGCGAGCGCCCGGGCCTCCTGCTGCTCGGGGGCGCGGTTCAGGGTGCGCAGACCGAGGTCCCGGCCCTTGGCCGCGTACTCGCCGAGGCGACGGCGGTCAGGCTGGGGCACGCCGACCTCCCCGGGGACGACGGTCGAACCCTCGACCCGTGAGCAGGCGAGTCAGGCCACCGAGGAAGCCGATGCCATGGCCCCAGTGGCAGATGGTGAGGGCCGCGGCCGCACGGTGCGGCGCCACGCCGGGGTCCTTGGCGAAGTGGAGGCCGGCGGCGGTGGCGCCGGCGGCGTAGGCGACGATCGGGGCGGCGGCGAGCAGGGGCCGGCGGGTGGCCACGCCGTAGGCCAGGGTGGCGACGGTGCCGGCGACCATGGCGGCGGGGGCCAGCGGGCGGAGATAGGGCAGCCGCCCGTGCTTGGCCAGCGTGGAGGCCTTGCACACGCCGTAGTTCCGGTACTGCTTCCACAGCGCCTTGGGCGTCTCCCGCGGCGTGTACCAGGAGCAGATGGCGGGGTCGAGCCGGATCCGTCCGCCGGCCTGACGGACCCGGAAGGCCAACTCCTGGTCCTCGGCCGCCCACTGGATGCCGTCCTCGTCGTAGCCGCCGACCTGGGTCACGGTGTGCCGGTCGAAGGTCCCGAGGTAGACGGTCTCGACGTCGCAGGCCTCGGTCGCGTAGTGGAAGCGGCCGTTGCCGATCCCGATGGGTGAGCTGGTCACGGCCGCGACAGCCCGGCCGAAGGCGGTGCGACCGGCGGGGCGCATCGGCCCACCGGCGATGGCGGCCCCGCTGCGCTCGAGGGTCTCGACCGAGCGACGCACGTAGTCGGGGGCGTACACGGTGTGGGCGTCGACCCGCACGACCAGGTCGTGGCGGGCCTCGGCCAAGCCGATGTTCATCGCCGCCGCCGCCGTGGTCCGGGGGTTGTCGACGACCCGCACGCGGCCGTCGAGGCCCCGGGCGAGGTCCGTGGTCCCGTCGGTCGAGCCACCGTCCACCACGAGGATCTCCTCGATGGCGTCGTAGTCCTGGGTGAGCAGCGAGGCGAGGCAGTCCACCACGCAGTCCCGCTCGTCGAGTGTCGGCAGCACCACCGAGACGGGCGTGGGTTTCACGCTCTCGGTCATCGTCCTACCTGTCGGAGCGGGTGTCCCGATCATGAGTGACCCCGACGTGGGTCGCACCGGTCGGCTCTACCCGGCCAGGAAACGTCGGTAGGTCCAGGGATGGCGCTCGAGCACCGGCCGCAGCTCGGCGCCGAACGTGGTGGCGGGGACCGATGTGTACGGGGCACCGAGGAGGCCCGAGGCGAACTCCACCTGGACGACCAGGCGTTGCCCGTGGACCAGCGGCAGACCCTTGTGGAGGCCGGAGGTGTCGGCGGCGAAGACGGTGCCGGCCGGGCCCTCGACCGGGACGAGGTCGGCCTCGGGGTACCGGGCCCGGACCTCGTCGTCACCGAAACGTCGGTCGGCTCGCAACGCGGCCGGCCGGCGCCGGTGTGACCCGCGGACGTACACGTGCGGGCCCTGGTCGGGGCCGACGTCGGTCAGGTAGGCGAAGAACTTGACGAAGCGGAGGCGGTCCAGATCGGCATGGAACTGCTGGGCGGTCACCGATGTGTCCGTCGTGCCGGGCACCGCCGCCGACCACCACATGGTCACGAGGTCGTTGACCGGATCGCAGGCCAGGTACCGGCCGGCGAACACCCGGAGGGACTCGTCGGTGGCCAGGCGCTGCACCGCCCGCTGGCCGAGGAGGTCGACCTCCATCAGGTCCGCCCGGCGGATGCCCGGCTCGTCGGGGTCGAACGGCCCGAGGGGGCGGCCCGTGGCCGGTCGGGGATGAGCGTCGAGGCGGGCACCGACCGAGCGGAGATCCCCGAGCAGATCGGCAGGCAGGGGCTCGGGGAAGACGACGAAGCCGTCCCGCCGCAGCGTGGCCAGGGAGCGGTCGGCATCCGCCGCGGCGAGGATCCCGGCGGGCAGGGCACCCGTGTGGGGGCCTTCGAAGGGGTGAGCCAGCGCGCGGGCCACGCGGTCGCTGACCGGAGGCACCCAGGTCCGCAACCGCCGCAGGCCCGCGTACACCGCCCGGGGCGTGCTCGGCAGCGGCTGGGGCCGCGGCCGGGGCAGCGGCTCGAGCGTGGTTCGGGTCACCCCCTCCCGATCGGCACCTCGCTCCCCCACTTGACCTGCTGTTCCCGCGGCCGGGTGGAAGGGTGAACTCGAGGGGCGGGGTGCCGATGGAGTCACGGTGCCGCCTCCCTCTCCTCCGGGCCGTCCCTACCGGCGTCGCGTGCTGCTGAACACCGCGGCGACCGGCGCCGGCAACCTGTGGACGATCCTGCTGACCCTCGTGGCCGTCCCCGCCCTCCTGGCGGGTCTCGGTCCCGACGCGTTCGGGCTGTGGGCGCTGCTGCAGACCTTCTCCGCCGTCTCGGGTTGGCTGTCCCTGGGCGACCTGGGCCTCACCACCGCCTCGACCCGCTTCGTCGCCGAGAAGGCCGCGGTCGATGACGACGAGGCGATCGACCGCCTGATCGGCACCAGCCTGCTGCTGTACCTCGGGCTGGCGGTGATCGGCGGGGTCCTCCTCGCCCTCGTCGGCCTGCTCGCCTTCCCGAGCCTGTTCGAGGTGCCCGACGACCTGACCGCGGTGTTCGCGGTGGCCGTGGTCGCCACCGCGGCCCAGGCGGTGAGCGACCAGGTCAACCGGGGCGTGCAGTCCGCTCTGGAGGGCCTCCAACGGGTCGACCTGTCCCGGGGCCTCGAATCCGGCCGCAAGACGCTCACCATCGGCGCGGCGGTGGCCACCGCCGCGCTCACCGGCGATCTCGGCCAGGTGGCGATCGCCTCGCTGGTCGGTTCGGTCCTCGCCCTGGGTCTCAGCCTCGGTGTCCTCCAGGCCCACCGGTCGCTTCGGACCCTGCGGTTCGACCGCCAGGCCGCCTCGACCCTCGTCGCCTACGGTCGGACCATCGCCGTCCTCCGGCCGCTCGGGGTGATCCACCGCACCATGGACCGTTTGATCGTGGGGATCCTCCTCGGCCCGTCGGCCGTGGCGGTCGTCGAGATCGCGGCGCAGATCCAGAACGGCGCGATGGCCATCATGAGCGCATCGGCCTACTCGGTGGTCCCGAGCGCGTCGTGGATCAAGGGCCGAGGCGACGGGCACAAGCTCCGGGACCTGGCGCTGACCGGGAGTCGGTACACCACACTGCTCACCGTGCCCGCGACCCTCGTCCCGGCCCTGCTCATCGTGCCCCTCCTCAGCGTCTGGATCGGCCCCGAAGGCGCGACCGCCGCGGTGCCGGCGGTGCTCCTCCTGGCCTACACGGGCCTGGGCTCACCTCTGCAGGTCGGCTCCGAGCTCCTGGTCGGCGTGGGTCGAGCGACCGCGGTGCTGCGGGCCGCGGCCTTGGCCATCGTGGTCAACCTCGCCGGCAGCCTGCTCCTGGTCGGACCACTGGGGCTCAACGGTGTGTTCGTCGCCACCCTCATCAGCGCCGTCGTCCTCACACCGGTGCTGGGGCGGGCCGTCCTGACCGAGATCGGCGTCCCGCTCCGGGTCTTCATGGACGAGGTGGTCGCCCCGGTCCTCCGGCCCGCGTTGTCCGGCGCGATCGGCGTCGCCGGGATCCTCGCCGTCGGGCTGGGTGACCTGGTCACCATCGTCCTGGGCACCGCGGTGGGCGGGCTGGCCTACGTGGGCGCGGCCTGGCACTCGGCGCTCCAGCCCGAGGAGCGCGACGGACTGCGACGGTTGGCCCGGCGGGCCCTGCCGGGAGCGTCCTCGCCCACCGAGCGGGTGGCCACGCCGTGAACCCGTCGGCGGCGGTGACGACCGCGGGATCGGTGCCGGCCCATGACGTCCAGGAGTACCGGGACGACGCCGGTCGACGGTTCGGGTTCGTCCACGTGCGTCACCCCGGGTCGCGAGGGCTGGGCGTCCACTTCAGCGCCTTCTACACGACGCGAGGGGTGACCCGACCCAACCGGGCCGACTTCGGTGGGTACTTCCACCGCCTGAAGATGCTGGGGAGCTGCCCGGACCACGACTGGCTGTTCCTGTGCGACCCCTACGGGGCGTACGACAACGGGACCTACTACACCGGCGAGCGGGGCGACCTCTACGTCGAGGCGGCGACCGCGACGATCATCGACCGGGTCCTGGACCTCGGCGGTCACCGACCCGATCAGGTGGTCACCCTCGGCTCGTCCATGGGGGCCACCGCGGCGCTCAAGTTCGGTCGGCGCCTCGGCGTGGCCGGCATCGTCGCCATCGGTCCCCACATCGACCTGGACATCGCCGCGGTGCGCCAGAACCGGATGACCGAGCTCGCTTTCACCCTCCCCGACGGGGACGTGACCGCGCCCCACAACCGCGTCATCACCCGTCAGGTCCGCAACGAGCTCGACGAGGCGGACAGGCCGCCACCGCCCCTGTTCGTGCAGTCCTGCGTCGACGACGACGGGGTCCACGCCGAACAGGTGCTCCCCCTGGTCCAGGCCTGGCGGACCGCCGGTGGGTTCGTCGCCCTCGACGAACGGCCCTTCGGTGGCCACACGAGCGCCCACGCGCCCCGGAGTCTCCTCCTCGACGCCACCGCCCGGTTCCTGGCCGGCGAACTCCCCGATCCCGCCCGGTACCAGCGGGAGGCGGCGTTCGCCTCGGAGTACCAGCCGCCGACCATCGCCTCCCGGCTGCGGCGCCGCCTCGGCCTGCGCCGTCGGGTCCGTCGGTTGGTCGACGTCGTGGCCGGAGGCGGAGGTCGCCCCTAGCGGCCGTCGCCGCCGATCACGCTGCGCAGCGTGCGGCCCACGATGCGCAGGTCCAGTCCCACGCTCTGACGGCGCAGGTAGAAGAACTCGTACTGGAGCTTCTCGAGGGCGTCCCGCTCGTCGCCGGCGTAGCCGTACTTCACCTGGGCCCATCCGGTCAGCCCGGGGCGCACCAGGTGGCGCATGGCGTAGAACGGCAGCTTCTCGCTGAGCTCCTCCACGTAATGGGGCTGCTCCGGCCGGGGGCCGACCACCGAGAGCTCGCCCCGCAGGATGTTGACCACCTGGGGCAGCTCGTCGAGGTGGCTGCGGCGCAGGACGTGGCCGAAGTAGGTGATGCGGGGGTCGTCCTCGCCGGTCCACTCGTCGGCCAGGCCTTCGGGGGTGGGCGTCATGGTGCGGAACTTGAGGATCGAGAAGGGCTCGCCGTTCTTGCCCACCCGGGTCTGGCGGTAGAGCAGCGGGCCCTGGTTGCCGAACCGGTTGGTGACCAGGACGACGGGGGTCAGGAGGGCGAGCACGAGGGTCCCGGCGGCGCCCAGGGCCACGTCCACGAGCCGCTTCACCCGCGTGTAGCGCTGGCGGTGCACCTCGCCGATGTCGAACATCATCGCCACCCGCTCCAGCTCGCCCACGGGCAGCTTGCCCAACCACTCCTCGTAGAAGAGCGACAGTGTCCGGACCCGGACCCCCGTGGCGTGCAGGGCGGCGGCCTGGGCCACGACCGAGGGCTGATCCTGGGCGGCTCGGTCGAGCACGAGGACCGTGGCCCGCTCGGACCGGACCAGGTCGACCAGAGGGCGGTCTCCGGCACCGGTGACCTCCGCCGCCCCCGGCTCGAGGGTGGCCACGACGGCGGCCGCCGTCTCGGCGCCCCCGTCCAGCTCGGCACTCAGCTCGGTGCCCACGGCGGTGGCGTGCTCGGCCACGACGACCACCCGGTCCCGGCGCTCGTCCGAGGAGCGGCCGTCGAGGGCCAGGTTGACCGTGAGCAGGTACCACGGGACCAGGAGCAGAGCGCTGCCGAAGACGACGAAACGGGGCAGCAGGGCATCGCCCACCAACAGCTGCACGAGCGACATGCCGACGGCGCCGGCCGTCGCCGCGGCCACGGCGGTGAGGATGGCGCTGCGCCGGCTGCGGGGGACGTCGGGCAGGCCGAGGCTGTAGGCCGCGACGGCCAGGATCCCGATGTAGGTCAGTGACCAGGCCAGGCGCGGGGAACCGCTGTAGTCGTAGGTCCCGAGCTGGCTGGCGTGCAGCTTGCTCAGGCCGACGACGGCCAGCGCGATCCCGCCGAACAGGGCCCCGGGCGCGAGTCGCGACAACACCCTGTTCCTGTCGGCCCGGGGGGCGGGGGATTCAGGAGGCGGGGCTCAAGAGGGGGGCCAGGTGCTCCCCGGTGTGGCTGCCGGGTGTCTTGGCCACCAGCTCCGGCGGCCCCTCGACCACCACCGTGCCCCCACCGCTACCACCCTCCGGACCGAGGTCGACGAGCCAGTCGGCGGTCTTGATCACGTCGAGGTTGTGCTCGATGACCAGCACCGAGTTGCCCTGGTCCACCAGTCGGGAGAGGACCCCGAGCAGCTTGCGGATGTCCTCGAAGTGCAGGCCGGTGGTGGGCTCGTCGAGGATGTACATGGTGTGGCCGGTCGAGCGCTTGGCCAGTTCACTGGCCAGCTTCACCCGCTGGGCCTCGCCGCCCGAGAGCGTCGGGGCGGGCTGGCCGAGGCGGACGTAGCCCAGGCCGACGTCGACGATGGTCTGCATGTGGCGGGCGATGACGGGCTGGTTGGCGAAGAACTCCAGAGCCTCCTCACACGAGAGGTCCAGCACCTCGGCGACGTTCTTGCCCTTGAACTCGATGTCCAGGGTGTCCCGGTTGTACCGGGCCCCCTTGCACACCTCGCAGGGCACATAGACGTCGGGCAGGAAGTGCATCTCGATCTTGATCGTCCCGTCACCGGCGCAGGCCTCACAGCGGCCGCCCTTCACGTTGAAGGAGAAGCGGCCCGGGAGATACCCGCGGACCTTGGCCTCGTTGGTCTGCGCGAACAGCTTGCGGACATGGTCGAACACCCCCGTGTAGGTGGCGGGGTTGGACCGGGGGGTGCGTCCGATCGGCGACTGGTCGATGGCGATGACCTTGTCCAGCGCGTCCATGCCGTCCACCGCGATGTGCCGGCCCGGCGGGACCTTGGACTTGTAGATCCGCTGCATCAGGGACCGGTAGAGGATGTCGTTGACCAGCGTGGACTTCCCCGAGCCCGAGACCCCGGTCACGCAGACGAAGCAGCCGAGGGGCAGCTCCACGTCGAGGTCCGCCAGGTTGTGCTCGCGGGCGCCCCGCACCACCAGCCAGTCCTCGCCGGGCTTTCGCCGCAGCTCGGGCACCGGTATCGACCGGCGGCCCGACAGGTACTGGCCCGTCATCGACTGCCGGTTGCGCAGGAGGCCCTTGACCGTCCCCGAGTGCACGATCTCGCCGCCGTGTTCCCCCGCGCCGGGGCCGATGTCGACCACGTGATCGGCGACCCGGATGGTCTCCTCGTCGTGCTCCACGACCAGGACCGTGTTGCCGAGGTCCCGCAGGCGGACCAGGGTCTCGATCAGGCGCCGGTTGTCCCGTTGGTGGAGGCCGATCGACGGCTCGTCCAGCACGTAGAGCACCCCGACCAGGCCACTGCCGATCTGGGAGGCCAGGCGGATGCGCTGGGCCTCACCGCCGGCCAGGGTGCCGGCGTTGCGGTGCAGGGACAGGTAGTCGAGGCCGACGTCGAGGAGGAACCCCATCCGGGCCTGGACCTCCTTGAGCACGGCCTCGGCGATCATCCGATCCCGCTCGGAGAGCTCCAGGGCCCGGATCATCTCGGTGGACTCGCCGATGGGAAGGGAGCAGAGCTCGTGGATGTTGCGCCCGTCGACGGTCACCCCCAGGGAGAGCGGCAGCAGCCGGGCCCCATCACAGGTCGGGCAGGCCACCTCCCGCATGTAGCCCTCGATCTGCTCGCGGGCGCTGTCGGACTCGGCTTCGGCGTGCCGGCGCTGCAGGTAGGGCACCGCCCCCTCGTAGCGGGCGTGGTAGCTGCGGGACCGGCCGTAGCGGTTCTTGTACTTGACATGGACGCGCTTGTCGCCGGCGCCGTTGAGCAGGAGCTTGGTGGCCTTGTCGGGCAGGTCCCGCCAGGCCCGGTCCACCGGTATGTCGTTGTCGGCGGCCACCGCCTCGATCAGGCGCTTGAAGTACTGGCTGTGGCCGCTGGCCCAGGGGGCGATGGCGCCCTCCTCGAGGCTCAGGTCCGGGTTGGGCACCACCAGCTCGGCGTCGACCTCGAACTTGGTGCCCAGCCCGTCACAGGTGGTACAGGCGCCGTAAGGGGAGTTGAAGGAGAAGTTGCGGGGGGCCAGTTCGCCGTAGGAGGTGCCGCACGTGGGGCAGGCCAGGTGCTGGCTGAAGGTCAACACCTCCCGCTCCTCGTCGCCGAGGCCCTCACCGTCGCGGGGCACCAGCTCGATCTCCGCGGTGCCCTCGGCCAGCTGCAGGGCCGTCTCCAGGGAGTCGGTGAGGCGGCGTTCGATGCCGTCGCGGAGCACGAGGCGGTCCACCACCACCTCGATGGTGTGCATCTCGTAGCGGGCGAGGTCCGCCCCATCGGCGGCCAGGTCGGCCAGCTCGCGGATCTCGCCGTCGAGGCGGACCCGGGCGAAGCCCTGGGTGGCCAGATCGGCCAGCAGGGAGTCGTAGGTGCCCTTGCGGCCCCGGACCACCGGGGCGAGGACCTGGAAGCGGGTGCCCTCGGGTAGCTCGAGGATGCGGTCGACGATCTGCTGGGGCGTCTGCCGGTTGACGACCGTCCCGTCCTCGGGGCAGTGCGGGATGCCGATGCGGGCGTACAGCAGTCGGAGGTAGTCGTAGATCTCGGTGATGGTGCCGACGGTGGAGCGGGGGTTGCGGGAGGCGCTCTTCTGGTCGATGGAGATGGCCGGTGACAGGCCCTCGATGAAGTCCACGTCGGGCTTGTCCATCTGGCCCAGGAACTGGCGGGCGTAGGCCGACAGCGACTCGACGTACCGACGCTGGCCCTCGGCGTAGATGGTGTCGAAGGCGAGGGAGGACTTGCCCGAGCCCGACAGGCCGGTGAGCACGATCAACCGGTCCCGCGGCAGGTCCAGGGAGATGTCCTTGAGGTTGTGCTCGCGGGCGCCCCGGATCACCAGCTGATCGGCCACGGGTCGACTCTACCGGCGCCCCCCCGCCCGAACACGTGTTTGTGCCCCCGGGTCGAACGGGCCCGTCAGGGCGAGCGCAGCCCGATCACCGTCCACGTCGACCCGAAGGCGATGCGCTCGTCGCTCAGGGTGGTGTAGCCGGTGGTCGCCCGTCGGGCCTCCTCGGGCTCGGGGGTGGTGAGCACCACGTCCCGACCGGCCGTCCGGAGCTCGGTCAGGCGGCCGTCGAGGTCCTCGATCGGGACGAGGAGCCACTCGTCGCCGGCCACCACCTCGGCCCACGCGAACCGGGGGGCGGCCCCCGCGGTGGCCACCACGACCGGGGCCTGGAGGCCGGCGGCGGCGACCTCGACGCCCTCGACGATGGCGTCGGTCCGGTCCTCCACGCCCCGGAGGGCCCGACCCCCCAGCAGGGCGCTGGCCAACGCCACGACCACGAGGGCCGCGACCAGAGGCCGACGGGCCCCGGGACCCAGGCGGGAGGTCACCTCGCCGAGCGCGACCACCGCCAGGGGGACCAGGAGCGGCAGCGCCAGGGCGAAGTAGCGCCCGCCCCACTCCCCCGAGCCGCCGGAGGCGTACTGCGTGGCGACGACGGCGGCGAAGAAGAGGCCGCTGGTCCCCGCCAGGAGCCGGGCCGCGGTCGTCTCCAGCGACCGGCGTCCGACCGCCGCCAGGCCGGCGGTGAGGGCCGGCGCGGCGATGAACAGGCCGGGGACGACATCGGGGACCAGCAGCGCTCGTCCGAGGGTGGTCAGCACCGCCACGCCGGCGAACAGGCGGATGCCCGCCCCGTCCTCCGGACGGCGGCGGGCCACCACCACCGCACCGACCAGGCTGCCCACCGACAGCACGAGGAGCATGTCGGGCAGGCCCAGGCGGCCATAGGAGGGCGTGAGAAGGGTGAGCAGAGCGCCCAGGACCCGACCCGCGAGGAACCCGGAGCCCTGCACACCGGCGCGGAAGCCGGTCTCGGCGCTGCCGGCCACCGCGGCGGAGAGCGCGCCGTCGAGGACGTAGCCCCCGGCCGACCCCACCAGAGCGGCGAGCCCGCCCAGGACGAGGGGGCGGCGGCGGCACCCCGCTCCCAGGACGGTGGCGGCCACGAACAGGGCCACCCCGAACAGCAGGGCCTCGTTGCGCAGCAGGACGGCGCCGGCCATGGCCAGGCCCACCGTTGCCAGCGCCGGCCCTCCCCTACCCTCGTCGGCCCGCACCACGGCGAGGGTGGCGGTGGCCACGAGGGCCGCGCCGAGCGTGTGCGCGATCACGAGCCAGCTGTCGACGAACAACGGCGTCGCCAGCCCGGTGGCCCACACGGCCACGATGTCGAGGCCGGGGGCCAACCGGCGGGTGAGCAGTCCGGCCACCGCGGCGGCGGCCACCGTGCCGAACACCGAGGTCAAGGTCATGCCGAGGACGCCCGCGAGATCGTCGAAGGGCGCCAGCAGCAGGGCGTAGGCGGGGTGCTTGGCGAAGGGCGCGGCGCCGGGGCGGCCGTCCTCGGGCACCACGATGCTGGACTTCTCGATCGGGAAGGTCGTGCCCGTGGGATCGAGGGCGGGCATCGGGTGGTCGAGCACCCAGCCCCGCTCCTGGCTCAGCAGGCGGGCCTGGGCGAGGGCGGCGCCTTCGTCCGCGGAGAAGAGGCCGTCCCGCCCCAGAAGGGGGACGAGGAGGAGCAGCAGGGCGCCGAGCCCGGCGACATGGAGGGCCAGGCGGCGGCGGGGGTCGGTCGCCACCGGAGGGCGCGGGCCGGTCGGGACGGCCCGCGGCGCGGCGGTCGGGTTCGGGCTCGGCGACACCAGGACCCATCGGCACGGTGTCGTCGGGGCTGAGCGCCCCCGAGGGGGCCTACGGCCCGGCCAGCCTCGCCATCACGGCGTGCTTGGCCCGGTCCGGAAGCAGGCGGCTGAGGGTGCCCGCCACCTTCGCGTCGGGGCCGACCAGGTACCGGTGCCTCGGCCGCCTGGCGAAGAGGGCGTGGCTCACGGCGTCGGCGACCTTGTCCGGGCTCACGCCGGTGGTCTCGCTCTTCTCGATGCCGTCCCGGATGCCCTGCATGCCCTTGGCGTAGCGCTCGAAGGCCTCGGCGGGCAGTTCCCGCTCCAGGCGCTCGGTGGTGACCCGGCCCTTCTCCCAGATGGCGGTCTTGACCGCCCCGGGCTCGACCACGGCCACCCCGATCCCCCAGTCGGAGAGATCGTGACGCAGCGACTCGGCCAGGCCCTCGATGGCGAACTTGGACGAGCAGTACGGCCCCATCAGGGTCGTGCCCACCCGCCCGCTGATCGAGCCCACGAACACGATGCGGCCCTTCGCCGCCCGGAGGAGCGGGACCGTGGAGCGGGTGACCGACACCTGACCGACCACGTTCACCTCGAGCTGGTTCCGCCACTCGTCCAGGGGCAGGTACTCCAGCGGACCGCCGAGGGCGATGCCCGCGTTGTTGACCACGCCGGCCAGCCCGGCGGTGCCGACGTCACCGGCGATGCGGTCGGCCACGGCGGCGACCTGGGCCTCGTCGGTGATGTCGAGGAGCACCGGGTTCAGGTTCGGGCCGGCCAGCGCGTCGCCGTCGGCCTCTCGGCGCACCCCGGCGTAGACGGGGTTGCCCCGCGCCGCCAACGAGCGGGCCACGGCCTCGCCGATGCCCGTCGACGCCCCCGTGACCAGGACCGCGCCCCGGTCCCTCCTCCCGTCGCTCATCCGGCCTCCCTCAGCTCTCGTCGGAGGTCGTTGATCTCGTCCCGCAGGCGGGCGGCGTACTCGAAGTTCAGCTCGGTGGCGGCCTCGCCCATCTCCTCCTCGAGCGTGGCGATGAGCCGCGCCAGTTCGTCCCTGGGCAGTCCGGCCAGCTCGCTGCGCTCGCTGAGGCTCTGGCGTCGCCGGCTCCGGCCGGGCGTGGGCGTGGACTCGTCGGGCCGGAGCTGGGCCAGGATGTCGGTGACGGCCTTGCGGATCGTCTTGGGATCGATCCCGTGCTCCCGGTTGTAGGCCTGCTGCAGGCCCCGGCGCCGGTTGGTCTCGGACAAGGCCCGCTGCATCGAGTCGGTCACCTGGTCGGCGTACATGACGACCTGGCCGCCGACGTTGCGGGCGGCCCGGCCGATGATCTGGATGAGGGCCGTCTCGCTGCGGAGGAAGCCCTCCTTGTCGGCGTCGAGGATGGCCACCAGGGAGACCTCGGGCAGGTCCAGGCCCTCCCGCAGCAGGTTGATGCCCACGAGCACGTCGAACTCGCCGAGGCGCAGGGAGCGCAACAGCTCGATGCGCTCGATGGTGTCCACCTCGCTGTGCAGGTACCGCACCCGGACGCCGAGCTCGAGCAGGTAGTCGGTGAGGTCCTCGGCCATCTTCTTGGTCAGCGTGGTGACCAGGACCCGGTCGCCGGCATCGGTGCGGAGGTTGATCTGCTCGAGCAGGTCGTCGATCTGGCCCTTGGTGGGCTTGACGATGACCTCGGGGTCGATGAGCCCGGTCGGGCGCACGATCTGCTCGACGACCCCGGCCGAGCGTTCCAGCTCCCAGGGACCGGGCGTGGCCGACAGGAACACGACCTGGTTGATCCGCTCCATGAACTCGTCGAAGCGCAACGGACGGTTGTCGGCCGCCGAGGGCAGCCGGAACCCGTGCTCCACGAGGGTCTCCTTGCGGCTGCGGTCACCCTCGTACTGGCCGTGGAGCTGGGGGACCATCACGTGGGACTCGTCGAGCACCATCAGGAAGTCGTCGGGGAAGAAGTCCAGCAGGGTGTTCGGCGCCTCACCCCGGGCCCGGCCGTCGATGGGGCCGGAGTAGTTCTCGATCCCGTTGCAGAAGCCGACCTCCTGCATCATCTCGAGGTCGTAGCTGGTCCGCATGCGCAGGCGCTGGGCCTCCAGCAGCTTGCCCTCCTCCTCGAACTCCTCCAGGCGCTCCTGGAGCTCCACCTCGATGCGTTGGATCGCCCGGCGCAGGCGCTCGTCACCGGTCACATAGTGGCTGGCGGGCAGGATCATCAGCTCGTCGACCACGTCGAGCTGCTCACCGGTGAGCGGGTCCACCAGGACGATGCGCTCGATCTCGTCGCCGAACAGCTCGACGCGGACGGCGTGCTCCTCGTAGGCGGGGTGGACCTCGAGGGTGTCGCCCCGCACCCGGAAGCGGCCCCGGGTGAGGTTGAGGTCGTTGCGCTCGTAGCGGATGTCGACGAGTTTGCGCAGGACCGACCGCATGTCGTGCTCCTCGCCGACCCGGAGGTAGAGGAGCTGGTCCCGGTACTCCTCGGGCGAGCCGAGTCCGTAGATGGCCGACACCGACGCCACCACGATCGTGTCCCGCCGCGTGAGCAGGGACGCGGTGGTGGCGTGGCGCAGGCGCTCGATCTCGTCGTTGACCGACGAGTCCTTCTCGATGTAGGTGTCGCTGGAGGGCAGGTAGGCCTCGGGTTGGTAGTAGTCGTAGTAGGAGACGAAGTACTCGACCTTGTTCTTCGGGAAGAACTCCCGGAACTCGTTCGCCAACTGGGCCGCCAGCGACTTGTTCGGCGCCATGACCAGCGTCGGGCGCTGAGCCTGCTCGATGGTCCAGGCGATGGTGGCGCTCTTGCCGCTGCCGGTGATGCCCAGCAGGGTCTGGAATCGGTCGCCGGCGGCCAGTCCTTCGGCCAGGGCCGCGATCGCGGCGGGCTGGTCGCCGGCCGGCTCGAAGTCCGACACCATCTCGAAGCGGTCCACACGAGCCACTGCCGAAGGGTACCGACGTCGGGTGACAGGCACCGGCCGGATGCACGGCTCACGGAACGGTCGACGCCGCCGACGGGAGCGCCGTGGCCGTGATCACCCGTGGTGACCCCGACGCGCCGGCGCTCTCGACGCCCACGGCGGGCCTCGCCCCGGGCCGCAGCCTGGTCGTGCTGTTCACCCTGGCCAGCTTCGTGGGCTCCACGCTGCTCTTCCTGGTCCAGCCCCTGGTCGCCAAGCTCCTGACGCCGCTCCTCGGGGGGACACCGGACGTCTGGAACACCGCCATGGTCTTCTTCCAGGCCACCCTCCTCCTCGGCTACGGCGTGGCCCACCTCGGTGCCCGCTGGCTGCGCGGCCGCCACATCCCGGTCCACGTGGTCCTCGTGGCGCTGCCACTCCTGGCCCTGCCGATCGCGGTCCCCGCCGGCTGGCGCCTCCCCGACGGCACCGCCCCCGCGCCTTGGACCCTGCTCGTGCTGGCCGTGACCGTCGGCCTGCCCTTCCTTGCCCTCTCCACCGCCAGTCCGACCTTCCAGCGCTGGTTCTCCCTCAGCGGTCACCGCCACGCGGCCGATCCCTACTTCCTCTACGCCGCCGGCAACGTGGGCAGCCTCCTCGCCCTCCTGGCGTACCCCCTGGTGCTCGAGCCCCATCTGTCCACTTCGGCCCAGAGCCGACTGTGGAGCCTGGGCTACCTGGCCTTCGTCCTGCTCACGGGCGCCTGCGCCTGGGTCCTGCGCCGGCGGCCGGATGCCGTCGTCTCCCTCGCCGTCGCCGAGGCCGGGCCCAGCTCCCCGCCTCTGGCTCCCGGGCGTCGAGTCCGCCTCGTCGCCTTCGCCTTCGTCCCCAGCCTCCTGCTGCTCGGGGTGACCCGGCACCTCAGCACCGACATCGCCTCCGTCCCCCTGCTGTGGGTGGTCCCGCTCGCGCTCTACCTGTTGAGCTTCGTACTCGCCTTCGGCCGCCCACCCGAGCGCCTGATCGATCTCTCCGGCCGCACCGTCGCCCTCCTGGCGGTGCCGCTCGCCGCCGCGTTCGCCGCCTCGTTCGACTCCGTGTGGCTGGTCCTGGCCCCCCACCTCGTCTTCTTCCTCGCCGCGGCCACGCTGGCCCATTCCCGCCTGGCCGAGTTGCGGCCACCCGCCGACCGCCTGACGGAGTTCTACCTGTGGATCTCCGTGGGCGGGGTCCTCGGGGGGATCGCCGGCGCCCTGATCGCCCCGGCAGTGTTCACCTCGATCCTGGAGTACCCGCTGGCCCTGGGCCTCGTGGTGGCCATGCGTCCCGCGACCAGGGCCGCCCGCCGTCACCTCGATGCCCGAGGCGTCGCCGTCGGCGCCGCGCTGGTCGTCGGCCTGGGCCTGGCCTGGGGGGCCACCGGTGCCGCCACCACCCCGGAAGCGGCCCGTCTCCCGGTGCTCCTCCTGGCTCTGGTCGGGGCCGGGGCCTACGTCGCCCTCCGCTCTCCCCGCACCTTCGCCCTCGCCATCGGCGGTGTGCTCCTCGTCGCGGGCCTGGCCGAGCCCAACCCCACCCTGGAGGCCGAGCGCACCTTCTTCGGCGTGCACCGGGTGTTCGAGGACGACCGGGGCCGCCACGTGCTGGCCAACGGCACCACGACCCACGGCATGCAGGATCCCGCCGAATCGGCCACGCCGCTGGGCTACTACCACCCGGAGGGGCCGATCGGCGACGTCTTCACCCAGGCGGCCGACGTCAGCCCCCGCGCGGTCGCCGTCGTCGGCCTCGGCTCCGGCGCCCTCGCCGCCTACGGCGGTCCGGGCGACACGTTCACCTTCTATGAGATCGACCCGGCGGTGGCTCGCATCGCGTCGGACCCGGCGCTCTTCAGCTATCTGGCCGACAGTGCGGCCGACACCGCCATCGTGCTCGGCGACGGGCGCCTGTCCCTGGAGCGGGACGAGGACGTCTACGACGTCGTCGTCCTCGACGCCTTCAGCTCCGACGCCATCCCGGTGCACCTCCTGACGGCCCAGGCGGTGGCCGACTACCTGGGCCACCTCCGCTCCGACGGCGTGCTGGCCATCCACATCTCCAACCGCTACTTCGACCTCGCTCCGGTGGTGAACCGCTTGGCCGAGACCTTCGGCCTCTCCGCCGTGGGCCGCCTCGACGCCCCGTCGCCCGAAGAGGTGGGGGCCGGTCACTGGTCCTCGACCTGGGTCGCGCTGGCTGCTGATCCGGCCGCACTCGCCGGTCTGTCGGCCGACGACGGCTGGGGCCCCTTGCCCCCCGCCGAGGGCCGCCTCTGGACCGACGACTACTCCGACCTTCTCGGCAGCTTCCGCTTCTGACCACCGGCGGGCCGACGGGTGGCGACCGGAACCGGTCTACTCCTCCACCGCAACGGGGGTCTGGGCCTGCATCCAGGGCCACAGGGCGTCGACCTGGGCCAGCAGGTCCTCGATGCTGCCGCTGTTGTCCAGGACCCTGTCGGCCCGGGCCAGGCGCTCATCGCGGGAGGCCTGGCGGCTGATGCGGGCCCGGGCGTCGGTCTCGTCGAAGCCCCGGTGCTCGACCAGCCGGGCCACGGCGATCTCCGGGTCGAGGTCCACCACGACCATCGCCGCCATGTCGTCGCGGCCCGACTCCACGAGCAGCGGCACGTCCAGCACGACCACGTCGTCGGTCGACGCGGCAGCCGCGAGTTGGCCGGCGATCTCCACCCCCACCGCCGGGTGGACGATGTCGTTGAGGGCCTTCAGCTCGTCGGGGTCGGCGAAGACCACGGCGGCCAGTGCGGGTCGGTCCAGCGTGCCGTCGGCGGCCAGGACCTCGGTCCCGAAGCGCTCGAGGATGGCCGTGAAGACCTCCGTGCCCGGCTCCTGCACGGCCCGGGTGATGGCGTCGGCGTCCACCACCCGTGCCCCCAGCTCGGCCAAGCGGGCCGAGACCGTCGACTTCCCGGAACCGATGCCCCCGGTGAGGCCGATCAGGATCACGCCCGCAAGCTAGCCAGTGGGCGGATTGGCCTACAGATCGGCCCACCCCGGCCGATGGAGTCGGGTCCAATGCTCCCCGAGGAGACCGAGACGCCGCCGAACATGCGCCTACGCACCCCGAACGATCGTCGCCCCGTCGACACGGCGCCGCGCCCCCGGTTCTCCTTCCTGCGCCGCACCGCGCGCCTGAACCGCGAGGGCGGGCTGCAGGACGCCCCGCTGGTCGTCGCTGCGGGCCTCGTGGACGACGTGGACCGCCTCACGGCCTTCGGACCGGCCATCCTGGCCGTGCGTTGGGGTACCACCGTCCTGTCGGGAGCCCTCGCCGCGCCGGCGTTCATGGACGCCGACTGGCGCACCGTCGCCTGGTTCGGGGTCCTGGTGGCCTACACGATCCTGCGTACGGCTCAGCCCCTGAAGTACACGGGCGACACCGCGAGCCTGGTCCGGGTCCTCGCCGAGCTCCTCCTGCCCGTCCTGGCCGTGATCAGCACGGGCTACTGGGACTCTCCCTTCGTCTTCTCGATCCTCACCGCACTCACCATCGCCGGCTTCGCCCGCGGCTTCGGCTTCGGGCTCCGACTCGCCCTGGCCGCGTCCTTGGCGGTGTCGCTGCCCGCCATGGCCGAGGCGGCCTATGACGGCGAAGCGGTCCGTCTCGCCGCCCAGTGGTCCGCCGTGCTCCTGCTGGTCGCTCTCGTGGCGGGCTACGGCCGCCGCATCTCCGGGGAGGCGGATCGTCAGCACTCGGTCGCCATCGAGCGCCTCGGCCGCCTGGCCGACGCCAACACGCTGCTGTTCTCCCTGCACCGGGTGGCCCAGACCCTCCCGGCGTCCTTCGACCTCGACGACGTGCTGGACACCACCTTCAGTCGCCTCCGGGACCTCTTCGACAGCGACGCGGTCGCCATCATCCTGATGGACGACACCGACTCGCAGTGGCTCGTGATGCGGCGCCACGGCGTCCGCCTGCCCGATGCCATCGCCCACGAGGACCTCCCCGCCGCGCTGCGTGAGGTCGTCGGCAGCGGAGAGGTGGGCGGGGCCCCCAACCTGCTGGTCGGTGGCGGTCCGGGCCTGGCCCCGTCGATGGGCTCGGGCCTCTATGCCCCGCTGCGGGCCCGGGGCGCCATCATCGGCATGGTCTCCATCGAGCACGGCACCCCCCACCGCTACACCCAACGCGACGTCGAGCTGATCAGCGGGTTCGTGGAGCCGGCCGCCCTCGCCCTGGACAACGCGCGCTGGTTCGCCCGGCTTCGCACCGTGGGCGCGGACGAGGAGCGGACCCGCATCGCCCGGGACCTCCATGACCGCATCGGCCAGTCGCTGGCCTACCTGGCCTTCGAGCTGGACCGGATCGTGGACTCCGACGAGCGGGGTGACGCGCTCGGGCCGGCCCTCGACCAGCTCCGCAGCGACGTGCGGGGCGTGATCGGCGAGGTCCGGGACACCCTCTATGACCTCCGCACCGACGTGTCCGACGACCAGGCTCTGGCCCCGGTGCTGGAGAGCTTCGCCCACCGGGTCGCCGAGCGCAGCGGCCTGGCCATCGAGGTCCACTGCGACCGCGAGGTCCGTCTTCCCCTGCTCCAGGAGCGGGAGATGTGGCGCATCGCCCAGGAGGCCCTGGTGAACATCGAACGTCACGCCGAGGCCTCCAAGGCCCGGGTGGTGTGGCGCTGCAACGGCCGGTCCGCCGCCCTCGAGGTGCTGGACAACGGCAAGGGCTTCCCGTCCGGCACCGCCGGGCGATTCGACTCCTACGGGATCCTCGGCATGCGCGAGCGTGCCTCCAGCATCGGTGCCACCGTCGAGGTGGCCTCCGCGTCCGGCCGGGGAACCCGGGTTCGCTGCCTGCTCCAACAGGGGAACTGACATGACCATCGAAACGCCCACCGAGCTCGGCCGGCCCACGGCGCCCCCGGCGCCCGGGGCCCCGGCCGTTCGCCTGATGCTGGCCGACGACCACCGCATGCTCCGTGAGGGCCTGCGCCGGTCGATGACCGAGCAGGGGTTCAGCATCGTCGGCGAGGCCGCCGACGGAGCCCAGGCCGTCGAGCTGGCCCACCGCCTGCAGCCCGACGTCGTCCTGATGGACGTGACCATGCCCGAGCTGGACGGCGTGGGCGCCACCCGGGAGATCCGCTCGGCGCTGCCCGACGTGCGGGTGGTCATGTTGACCATGCACGCCGACGAGGACGTCCTCGCCTCGGCCATCCGGGCCGGCGCCAGCGGCTACCTGGTCAAGGACTGCTCGACCCGGGAGATCGCCGAGGCCGTCCGCATGGCCGCCTCGGGCGAGACGATCATCTCCCCCAACCTGGCGGCCTCCATGCTCGACGAGGTCCGCAAGATGGACGCTCCGGCCGAGACCGAGGAGCAGCGGGTCGTGACCAACCGCGAGGAGGAGGTCCTGCAGCTCATCGCCGACGGCTGTAGTACCCCCGAGGTGGCCGAGCAGCTCTACATCAGCCAGAAGACGGTGAAGAACCACCTGGCGTCGATCTACCAGAAGCTCGACGCCCGGGACCGCACCCAGGCCGTCCTGCAGGCCGTCCGGATGGGCATCGTGCACCTGGATTGAGCGGAATCACTGCTAAGGCCACCCCCCCGGGGGTGCCGATGATCCAAGGGAGCGCCGATCTCCGTCTTGGGGTCGGTGCCCGACAACCGAGGAGATCCGATGACTGTGACCCGAAGCCATTCACCCCCTGGGGTGCGGGCCCGTGACGAGCGGGCGGCAAGTCTCGTCGAGTATGTGATGATGATCGCCCTGATCGCCTTCGTGTGCATCACCGCCATCACGTACTTCGGGAGCTCGAACGCCGGGAGCGTGAACGACTCTGCCAGTCAGATCGTCGGCCCCTGAAGCTCAGCCACTGACACCAGAGGCGCTCCCCCCGGGGAGCGCCTCTGTCGCGTCCGGGGGCAGGCGAGAGCCGGCCCTCCTGCAACTCCCGAGGCGCTACCTGTCGGATTCCGACAGGTACGGCCTCGAAAGTTCGGGGATCGCCGAGGAAGGGGCCACAGAGCGTGGTGTTCCGGTACCGAGGAGGGGCCCCCGGCGCGATCCCCCGCCCCCGTGGTTGCGTCGTTGTCGGTGCGCCCGGCCGGGGCCGACTCAGGCGGGGACGACGAGGAGCCAGTTGTCGTCCTCGTAGGCGACGCGCCACGTGGTGGAGGCGGTGAGCTGTTCCGCCAGGTCGGCGTCGGTGTTCCAGAGGATCGCATCGGCGTCCCAGCGCTCGGCGATCTGCGTCCAGCCCTCGTCGCCCCGGTAGAGGGCGCGGTAGTCGTCGATGACCTCGACGGGGAACATGTCGTAGCGGTCGTCAAGGAAGACCGGCATGTCGACGTACCGGGCCTCGAGGTAGTTGCCCACGAAGTCCCGGCTGATGACCCTGACCTCCGGCCCGACCAGGTCGTTGGCCTCCATCCAGTCCACGGCGTCGGTGGGATAGAAGGCCAGGTCGGTCTGGGGGCCCCGGAGCGTGTCCAACGCGACGATCAGGGTGAGGGCCCCGAGCACGACGCCCACGGTGCGGAGGATCCGACGCCGTTCCCGGCCGAGGTCACTGCCCAAGCCGGCCATCGCGGGGGCCACGGCGGCCATGACGATGAGCCCGGCGGGGGCCACGTTGCGGGCACTGGTCAGGGCCAGGCCGGTGAACACCAGCAGGGGCAGGAAGGCCCGGAACCGGCGGTGGCGGGCCAGCAGGGCCAGCACCGACAACCCGGCCATCAGCACCAACAGCTTCGGGGCCAGGTCGCCGTAGTCCGGCGGGCGCCACTCGTCGATGAAGCTCAGGGTCTCGGCCTTGGCCAGCAACTCGATCGGGAACACCAGGAGCTTCGGGCCGATGGGGTTCATCGCCCCCAGGAGCAGGCCGAGGCCGGCCCAGGCCGACACCTGCACCTCCCGACGAACGGACCGGCGGTCGAGCCACGTCCCGACCACCAGGGTGCCGAGGAGCACAAAGCCCATGGGGAACGATCCGTGGGTGTTCACCCAGATCCAGAGCATCGGCGCCGCCACCCAGGCGGGCCCGATGCCGTTGGCCAGCACGTAGAGCGCGACCAGGCCCACGAAGCCGAAGAGCATCGGCCGCTCGGCCCATCCCTCGGTGCCCATGAGCAGGACGGGCACGATCAGCGCGGCCCGCACGACCACGGCCCCGGCCGGCTCGGTCAGCCGCCACAGGAGGTAGGCCAGGAGCGCCGTCGTCAACGCGATGACGATCCGGACCCCACCGAGGCCGGCGACGCTCTCGGCCACGGCATACAGCGTCGAGGCCAGCCACGACTGCACCGTCCAGGGCTCGCCCGGCGCCGTGAAGCTGTAGGGGTCGGTGGTCGGTATGCCGCGGTCGAGGATCAGGCGGCCCGTCGCCAGGTGGGTGAAGAAGCTGTTGTCCGACAGGCGCTGGAGGCCGATCAGGAAGCCCGCCAGCGTGACGACGAGGCCCATGAGGCCCGCCAAGGAGAGGCCCCCGCCGGACGCGTCCGCCGCGGGCGTCGTCTCGGTGGGCGTCGCCGGCCGGGGACGCTGGATGGTCGCCACGGCCGCCGCCGTCCCGGGACTCAGAAGCTCCGGGAGATGTTGATCATGGCGGGGCCGATGACCACCACGAACAGCACGGGGAAGATGCAGAACACCATCGGGATGAGCATCTTGACCGGGGCCTTCTGCGCCTTCTCCTGGGCCAATTGGCGGCGCTTGATGCGCATCTCGTCGGCCTGGGCCCGCAGGACGCGTCCGATGGACACACCGAAGGCGTCGGCCTGGAGGATGGCCAGCACGAAGGAGCGGATCTCCGGGACGTTGGTTCGGGTCTCCATGGCCCGCATGGCATCGGCCCGCGAGGACCCGGCCCGCAGCTCACCGAGCATGCGGGCGAACTCGTCGGAGAGGGGTCCGGGCACGGAGCTGACCGTGCGGTCCACGGCCTGCTCGAAGCCCAACCCGGCCTCCACGCTGATGGTCAGCAGGTCGAGGATGTCGGGCAGCTTGCGCTGCATGGTGAGCTGGCGCTCCTCCACGCGGCGGTTCAGGATCGAGTCGGGCCCGAGGGCGAGGGCGGCGGCGCCGAGGCCGAGGACGCCCAGTCGCAGCATGCCGTCGAAGGGCAGGAACAGGGTGACGAGGAGGAACCAGAACGGGATGGCGACCACGGTGATGACCCGGATGGCCAGGAAGCGGTCCACCCCGTCGGCGCTGATGCGTCCGGCGTAGATGAACTTCTTGCGCACCGTGTCGACGTAGCCCACCGGGGTGAAACGGCCACCCAGGGACGTGAGGCCCTTGAGGACCGGCAACAGCGCCCGCTGGTAGAACGGGATCAGCAGTTCCTGGTCCCGGACGTCCTGGACCTCGTAGCCCTCCAACTGGCGCAGGGAGGACCGGACGACGGCCTTCTCCTCAGCGTCACTCAGCAGGGTGTAGAAGACGAAGCCGACGACGCCGGCGATCAGGGCGAGGGCGAGATAGAGCAGCATCGGTCAGGCCTCTCAGACGTCGATCTCGATGAGCTTCTTCATCCACCAGAAGCCGAAGCCGGCCAGGAGCCCGGCGCCGGCCAGCATGATGTTGCCGAGCCGCTCACTGAACAGGACCCCGATGTACTCGGGGTTGATGACCCACATGGCGGCACCCAGGCCGATCGGCAGGAAGCCGAGGACCATGGCCGACACCTTGCCCTCCGCCGTGAGGGCGTCGACGTCACGACGCAGCCGTTCGCGGGCCACCATGGTGTCGGACACGGTCATCAGCAGCTCCGCCAGGTTCCCGCCGACTTCGCGCTGGATCCCGATGGCCATGACGGCCCACCGGAAGTCCGCGCTGCCCATCCGCTCCGCCGCGGCGTCGAGGGATTCCTCGAGCGGACGGCCCAGACGGGACTCGGTCACGACCCGACGCAGCTCGTAGCCGATCGGGTCCTCCACCTCCCGGGACACGGCCTCGACGCCCTGCATGAGCGAATAGCCGGCTCGCAGCGTCCCCGAGAGGAGCGCGAGCATGTCGGGGAGCTGGGCGTTGAACTTCTTGAGACGACGCTTGGCCTTGAAGTTGACCGCGGCCGAGGGGATGATGGCGGCGAGTCCCGTGAGGATCACGGTCCCCATGAGGCTGCGGGTGACCACCAGGCTCAGCAGTCCCACGACGCCGACCATCGCGGCGTAGAAGAAGAGCGCCTCGGCCGCCCGCAGGGGCATGTCGGCCCGCTCCAGCTTGGCCTCGACACCCGCCAGGAAGCCCTGGCGTTCGGCGAAGCCCTCGGTCATCTCGACGGCCCGCTGGATCAGGGCGGTCTTGACCAGGCCCCCTTCGTGTTCGGCCTCGCCTTCGGGGTCCTCGACGAATCCCTCGGCGTACGGCTGCAGGACGTTGGTGAGGTGGCTTTCGTCATGCTGGGTCAGCATGATCAGGGCGAAGGCCCCCAGCCCGGCGGCGAACAGGATCAGCAGCAGACCGCTGTACTTGGCCAGGTCGCTCTGCAGCAGCCCACCGCCGCCTCCGGATGCGGTCTGGGCGAAGAGGTCGGCCGGCTTGACGGTCTCGGATCCCCGGACGAAGGTCGCCGCAGTGGTGGCATCGCCGACCTGCAGGGTGAGGTCGGCCACCGCACCGGCGTCGTCGCCCGTCGGTGGCTCGTAGGCCAGGACGTACTGCTGGTCGATGGTCTGGGCCAGCGCCGTGCCGAGCTCGTCGAGCTGCTCGGAGTCGGCGGTGGTGACCAGCTGCCCCCCCGCCCGGTTGACGACGTCCTGCAGGCCGGCGGCGTCGAGCCGGTCACCCTCGAGGCCGATGGCGTACACCGGTGCCCCGGTGTTGCGGAGCGTGCCGACGGCGTCGCTCGCGGTGGTGAGGGAGGCGAAGCTGCCGCTGCCGGTGATCACGACCACCGTGGGCTGGGCCTCGGGCGCGTCGGTGGCGAGGACGCCGGCGGCGCCCTGGACGCCGTTCCACAGGACGCTCTCACCGTTGGCCTGGAGCTGGCTGACACTGTCCAGCACACGCTCGCGGTCCGTGGTGAGGGCGCGGATGGGCACGAAGCGGTCCGAGAACGTGACGATGCCGACCGGCACGTCGCCGGGCAGGGCCTCGACGACCGCAGTGGTCGCGTCGCGCAGGTCGGCCATGACCGGGTCCATCGCCTCGGAGGTGTCCACGGCGATCACCACGGCCCGACCGGCACCGGTCGTGGCCAGGGGCACGACCTCGCCCACGACCTCGCGCTCCGCCCCGCTGTCGGTGACCACCGCGTCGGCCGCGTCGGCCTCGTCGCCGCCATAGGCGAAGGTGACCCGCACGACGTCGCCACCGGTGGCGTCCACCCCTCGCACGGCGAGGTAGGGCGCGGCACCGTCCTCGTCGGCGGCCCGGGCGAAGCCGGGCACCACCAGCACGAGGCCGGCCAGGAGCATCGCCAGAGCGAGCCGCACCAGCCTCATCGGGCGGACCCGATCATCTGGCGGCCACCGGTGGGCTCGGGCTGGAAGACCTCGGGGCCGAGGCGGATGCCCAGGTCCTGGAGCTTCTCGGTGAACTTGGGCCGGACGCCCGTGGCCTTCAGGTGGCCACGGAACTTGCCCCGCTCGTCCACCCCGGCGCCGTAGTCGAAGAGGAACACGTCCTGGAGGGTGATGACGTCACCCTCCATGCCCTGCACCTCGGTGACGTGGGTGATCCGTCGGGTGCCGTCCCGCAGGCGGGTCAGCTGCACGATGCAGTCGAGCGCGCTGGCCATCTGCTCCCGGATGGCCCGGATGGGCAGGTCGAAGCCGGCCATCAGGCTCATGGTCTCGATTCGGGAGAGCGTGTCCCGAGGCGTGTTGGAGTGGATGGTGGTGATCGAGCCGTCGTGGCCGGTGTTCATGGCCTGGAGCATGTCGAGGGCCTCTCCGGCACGACACTCCCCGACCACGATCCGGTCGGGACGCATGCGCAGGGCGTTCTTGACGAGATCGCGGATCGTGACCTGGCCCCGACCCTCGATGTTGGGCGGCCGGGCCTCCAGGGCCAGGACGTGGTCCTGGTGGAGCTGCAGCTCCTTCGCGTCCTCGATGGTGACGATGCGCTCGTCGGCCGGGATGAAGGAGGAGAGCACGTTCAGCGTCGTGGTCTTACCGGTACCGGTACCACCGGCGACGATGAGGTTCAGGCGCCCGACCACACAGGCCTGCAGGAAGCGGGCCGAGGCCGCGTTCAGGGTCCCGAAGCGGATCAGGTCGTCGATCTGGAACGGGTCCTTGGAGAACTTCCGGATGGTGAGGAAGGGCCCACCGATGGCGAGGGGGTGGATCACCGCGTTGACACGGGAACCGTCGGGCAGACGGGCGTCGACCATGGGACTGGACTCGTCGAGGCGACGACCGACCTCGCTCACGATCTTGTCGATGATCCGCCTCAGGTGCTCCTCGTCCACGAAGCGGGCGTCGGTCTTCTCGAGCTTGCCGGAGCGCTCGATGTAGACCGAGGAGGGCCCGTTGACCATGACCTCGGTGAGGTCCTCGTCGTTGAGGAGGCGGTCGATCGGGCCGTAGCCCAGGATGTCGTCGGAGACGTCCTGAATGAGCTGAGCCTTGTCCGCGGCCGACAGTGGGGCCCGCTCCTGGGCCAGGGCGGCGTGCAGCTGCTCATGGACCCGGCGCCGCAGGTCCTCCTCGGAGATCCGCTTGTCGTAGAGGATCGGCCCCAGCTCGTCGATGAGCACGTGATGGATCTTGTGCCGCAACTCATCGAGCACGGGATCCCGCATGCCGGCTTGGCCGGCAGGGGTACCCCCGTCCTGAAGGCGCTTGTACAGCGACATCTGCTTCTCCTCGGCGGTCTTCGCTCGCTCAGCGAGCGGTGGTCTCGGCGGTCAGGAACGTGTCGGCCAGCTGCTCGATGGCGCGGGTGACAGCGGCTTTGGGGGCGGCGAGGACGACGGGCATGCCCTTGTTCACCGACTGGGGCACGACGACATCACTGGGGATCAGGGCGTCGGCCTTGACCTGGAGGGTCTTCTCGACCTCGCTGACGTCGAGCTTCACCTTCGAGTTGGCCCGGTTGAGCACCAGGCGCAGCTTCGACATCGGCGTGTCGAGCAGCCGCAGGGTCTGCAGGCCGATCTTCACGTTCTTGATGTTGGGGATGTCCATGCCCGCCACGAGGAGGACGTCGTCGCTGATCTCGATCAGGCCGAGGACCACGTCGTTGAAGTAGGCGGGGGTGTCGATGACCACGTGGCTGCAGAACGTGCGCAGGAGCTCGACGATGCGCACCATCTCCTCGCCCCGGATCTGGTCGGCGAAGGCGGGTTCCAGCGGGGCCGGCAGGACGTAGAGGCCCGAGGCGTCGTGCTGCACGAGGAGGCTCTGGAGCATGGCCGAGTCCAAGCCACGGTCGAGGGACCCGATGGCGTCCACGATGGTGTGTTGCGGGGCCAACTTCAGCATCACGGCGACATCACCGAACTGGAGGTCGGCGTCCACCAGGGCGACGGGCCGGTTGCTCTTCTTGGCCAGGCGCACGGCCACGTTGCAGGCGATCATGGACTTGCCCGCCCCACCCTTGGTGGAGAAGACGGTGATGACCTGGCCATTGGCCCCCGGCTCGGGGATGGCACCCAGGCCATGGGGCTCCATGGCCGCCGGGACCTGGGGGCCCGAGGTCGTGAGGACATCGCCGACCCGCTTGACGGTCGCGGCGAGTTGGGACAGGTCCTGCAGCGGCAGCACGTCCCGTACGCCGGCCCGCAGCGCCTGCTGGAGCACGTCGGTGGTCACCTGCTCGGCGATCAGGATCGCCCCGACCTCGGGGCGCGGCCGGGTCAGGCGTTCGACCACCGCGAGCTGGTCGGGCGATGCCATGGAGGGTCCGAGGACCACCACGAGCGGTGTGCCGTTGAGCTTGGCGGCCAGGTCCTCGATCGAGCCGAAGGGCACAGCATGGGTGCCCAACTGCATGGCGAGCTGGGTGCGGGCCATCTCGTCGGTGTCGACGGTGGCCAGCGGCAGGTGGCTCAGGTCCGGGGCCGCGGTCAGCGGCTCGAGGCCGCTGGTCCCGTTGTCCCCCCCGAAGGCCGCCCCACCCGGGTAGCCCGAGGGCACCGACACCGCGAGGGGGGCCAGCTCCACACCTCCGGCGGCACTGAACGAGTCGGTGCTGCCGAGTGGGTCAGAGAACGAATTGCTCATGGCTCAGGCTCCGGGGCGGTGTCGGCGGTCGATGGTCGGGACCGAGGGCTACTGCGGGCCGTCGGGGCCGTAGGGGGTGAGGGTCCCGAACCGGGACCGGGCGTCGGTCTCGCCGGGGAGGTTCTGGAGGTCGCCGGGGTCGATCTGGGGGATCGGCTGGGCCTGGTAGTCGGGACCCGTGAGAGCCAACGAGAGGGCCCCGGGGATCGAGGCGATCAGCTGCGCGGCGTCGATGGGCAGGTCCAGGGTGATGAGGCCGCTGGTCGCAGGGGCCGGGGCCGCGGTGCCGTCGGCGGCCGCCTGCTCGCCCGGCTGGGGAGCGGCCTGGGTGCCGATGGCCAGGATGCGGACCTGGTGGTAGAGGAGGCGGGCATCGATGCCGAAGGTGCCGGCATCGCCTGCGGCCGGGGCCTCTCCGTCGGCGGCGCTGGTGTCGATCGAGGCGAAGATGTCGACCAGGTCACCGGGGACCAGCAGGCCGGCCACCGCGCTCGCACTGTCGACCGAGATCGTGTAGGCGACGTGGTTCTCCTCCAGGCGCTGGCCGAACCCGATGGAGCTGAGCGTCGGGTCGACGAACATGCCGTCGACCAGGACCTGGTTGGCCGCCAGGTTGTTCAGGGCGACCTTGCCCGAGATCTGATCGGTGTCGGTGATCCGGGTCGCGGGGAGGAACTCCCGGGCGATCTCGTCCTCGACGATCAGGCCTTCGGTCACCGCCTGTTCGCCGGGCACCCCCTGGGGGATGTCGGCCCGGACGACGAGAACCGGCACGCGCTCGGCGTCCTGGTTCGCCCGGTCCTCGACGCCGCTCACGTAGTTGAGCACGACGAATGCGGCGATGCAGCCCACCGCGATGGCTGCGATGAGAATCATGGTCCTGCGAGAGCTCACGTCCGACCTCTTTGTGTTGCGCCAGTGCCGGTGGAGACCCGGCGGTGTCCCCCATTAGGTCGGCCGGACCCTGCCCGTGCTTAGTGATTCGCCCCGGAAGCCGGTCCTCGGACCGAAAACGGCCGACGCCCCCCGGGTGACCGGGGGGCGTCGGCGTGATCGGGCTCCCGCCGGAGGCGGGACGGGATCAGGCCGTGGGGTCGTCCTCGGCCTGATCCGCCGGGGCGGCTTCGGCCTCTGGTTCGGTGGCGACGGCGGCTTCGGCCTCGGGTTCGGTGGCGGCGGCGGCTTCGGTCTCTGGCTCGGCGGCGGCGGCTTCGGCCTCTGGCTCGGCGGCGAGGCCGGCTTCGGCCAGGGCGGCGGCCATGGCGCCGCTTCCCTCACCGGGAGCCGGCTCGGGCTCGGCGGGCGTCTCGACCGCCTTGGGCTGGCCGGTGGCGGGGTCCAGGCCGGCCTCCTCGTAGTACTCGGCCCAGGCCTCGTCGATCTCACCCGATGGGCCGACGTACCGGCCGGCCTCGTCATAGGCGTGCTCGCCGAAGTGCTCCTGGTACTCCGCGGCCACCACGCCGCCCTCGGCGGCCTGCTTGATCGACAGGCTGATCCGGCGACGCTGCAGGTCGAGGTCGATGACCTTCACCCACAGCTCCTCGCCCGGGGTGACGACCTGCTCGGGCAGCTCGACGTGGTGGGCCGACATCTCCGAGATGTGGACCAGGCCCTCGATGCCGTCGCCCACCTGGACGAAGGCGCCGAAGGGCACCAGCTTGGTGACCCGCCCGTAGACGAGCTCGCCGACCCGGTGACCGGACGCGAACTCCTCCCACGGGTCCTGCTGGGTGGCCTTGAGCGAGAGGCTGATGCGCTCGCGCTCGAGATCGACCTCGAGCACCTGCACCTCGATCTCGTCGCCGACGGTGACCACCGAGCTGGGGTGGTCGACGTGCTTCCAGGACAGCTCGGAGACGTGCACCAGGCCGTCCATGCCGCCGAGGTCGACGAAGGCGCCGAAGTTGACGACCGAGGACACCACGCCCGTGCGACGCTCGCCGGGCTTCAGGTTGTCCAGGAACTCCTCACGCTGCTCGCGCTGGGTCTCCTCCAGCCACGCCCGACGGGAGAGCACCACGTTGTTGCGGTTCTTGTCGAGCTCGATGATCTTGGCCTCGAGGACCTTGCCCACGTAAGGCTGGAGGTCACGGACCCGACGCAGCTCGACCAGAGAGGCCGGCAGGAAGCCCCGAAGGCCGATGTCGAGGATGAGCCCACCCTTGACGACCTCGATGACCGGGCCGGAGACCATGCCTTCGGCCTCTTTGACCTCCTCGATCTTGCCCCAGGCCAGCTCGTACTGGGCCCGCTTCTTGGACAGGATCAGGCGGCCGTCCTTGTCCTCCTTGGTGAGGACCAGCGCATCCAGGCTGTCGCCCAGGGAGACGATCTCGGAGGGGTCCACGTCGTTGCGGATCGACAGCTCACGGCTGGGGATCACGCCCTCGGACTTGTACCCGATGTCCAGCAGGACCTCGTCGTGGTCCACCCGCACGACCGTCCCGGTGACCAGTTGGCCGTCCTTGACCTCGACCATGGTGGCCGTATAGGCCTCGTCGAGGCCGGCGCCGAGGTCGTTCTCGACGATCTCTCGCGGCTGGTAGTTCCCCTCCGCGTCGAAGGTCCCGAACGCGGATTCGTCGACCGCGGGCGTTTCGGCGGCGGGGGGCTCGGCGACTGCGGTCGCGGAGGAGGAGGTGGGGTCGTCGGACACGGGTAGGGGGGGCCTTGGTCGAGGAATGGGACAGGGCCGGGGGGCGATCCCCCGAGGGCCGGTTTCGAAGGCTAGCGAGCCGATTCCCGGACGACTCGCCCGACCCGACGGGCGACCACCAGGAACTCGGGGGACTCGGTGGTGGGGGCATCGGCGCGGTAGCGCCCCGGCCGCACCGACCAGAGGTGTTCGACGGTGAAGCCCGACCGGGCCAGCATCAGCCGCAGCTCCCGGGGCGTGTAGCAGGTCGTCCACAGTTCCTGGTCGGCGCCTCGACCGTCCTCGTCGTGGACGACCGTGGTCTCGTGCAGGACCCCGGCGCTCGCGTCGAACTCCTCCCCCGCCCCCTGGTCCCGAACGGCGAAGTACGCCGAGAACGCGGTGAGGGCCAGGCGGCCATCGGGCACCAGGACCCGGGCCACCTCGTCGAGGACCACCTGGTCGGGCTCGACGCCGACCGGTACCCCCGTGGCGGCGGGGCCGCCGGTCAGGCCGAAGCCCCCTTGGCAGAGGGACAGGACGACGTCGACGGCGGCATCGGCCAGGGGCAGCCGACGGGCATCGCCCCGTAGGAAGGCCAGCTCCGGTGCCTCGGCGACCGCCACCTCCAGGAACCGGGCCGAGACGTCCAGTCCGAGCGGCGTCAGGCCGTGAGCCGCGAGGGCACGGGTGTGGCGCCCGGTGGCGCACCCGAGGTCGAGCACGCGGGTGGCGGGAGCGAGGTCGAGGGCATCGACCAGGAACGCCGCCTCCTGGGCCGTGCCCCGGGTGAAGGAATAGCGCTCGTAGGCCGCGCCCATGTGGTCCGCCACGGGCTCGAACCAGTGGGTCGGCGCCGAGTCGCTAGCGGCGGGGGCACTCCCAGTGCGGAGGGAGCGGCTGCCAGGTCTTCTCCCCGTCGAGTCCGCCGTCACAGGCGTCCGAGGTGGCCACGGCCAGGCCCACCGACACGATGACGTAGACGGCGACGAGGAGCGACACGACGAACAACACGCTGGCCCGGGTCTCTCGTTTGGTCGACATCAACGGCTCCTGTCCCCATCATCGGCGCGAGGGTCGTCGCGATGAAGGGCGACCTCACGCCTTCGCTGCCGCCCAGCTGTCCCCGAACGCGAGGTTCACCTCCAGGGGGACCCGGAGCTCGGCGGCACCGGACAGGATCGTCGTGGTCAGTTCGGTCATCGCCTCGTGTTCGGCCGGGTCCACCTCGAGGAGGACCTCGTCGTGGACCTGCAGCACCAGTCGGCTCCGGTGCTCGCCGGCCAGCAGCGCACGGTCCAGGCCCACGAGAGCCACCTTGAAGATGTCCGCGGCCAGTCCCTGGATGCCGGCGTTCATCGCCTGGCGCTCCCCGGCCTGACGGACCCGGAAGTTGCCGGAGCTGAGTTCGGGGATCGGTCGGCGACGACCGAACAGGGTCTCGGTGTACCCCCGCTCCCGGGCCTCGGCCACGGTCCTCTCCATGTAGGCGTGCACCGAGGGGAAGGCCTCGAAGTAGGCGTCGAGGATCTCGGCCGCCTCCTCGGTGGGGATCGACAGGCGCTGCCCGAGGCCGTAGGCCTCCATCCCGTAGGCCAGCCCGTAGGACACCATCTTCGCCTTGGACCGCTGTTCGCCGGTGACGGCCCCGGGCTCGACGGTGAAGATGCGCGACGCGGTCTCGGTGTGGATGTCCCGGCCGCTCTCGAAGGCCTCGATCAGTCCCGGGTCCTCGGCCAGGTGGGCGATGCAGCGCAACTCGATCTGGTTGTAGTCCGCGACCAGCATCTCGAAGCCCGGCGCGGGGACGAAGGCGGTGCGGAACTCCTTGCCCGCCTCCCGCCGGACCGGGATGTTGTGCAGGTTCGGGGCGTCCGAGGACAGCCGACCGGTCCGGGCGACGGTCTGGTTGAACGTGGCGTGGATGCGCCCGTCGGGAGCGATCTCGGCCAGGAGGCCCTCGCCGTAGGTCCCCCGCAGCTTCTCGACCTCGCGGTAGGCCAGCAGGTGCTCGATGATCGGGTGTTGGCCGAGGAGCTTCTCCAGGCTGGCGGCGTCGGTGGAGTAGCCCGTCTTGGTCTTCTTCTGCGGGGTCAGGCCCAGCTTGTCGAAGAGGATCTCTCGCATCTGCTTGGTGGAGTTGACGTTGAACTCCTCTCCGGCGTCCTCGACGATCTGGGCGCTGAGCGCCTCACACTCGGTGACCAGCTGTTCGTGGATGCCCTCCAGGACCGCCCGGTCCACGGCGATGCCCACGGCCTCCATCCGGGCCAGGACCCCGACGAGCGGCACCTCGATGTCGTCGAAGAGCGCCCGGACGCCGTTGGCCTCCAGCGAGGCCGACAGCGGCGCGACCAGGCGGTCGACCGCCAGCGCTTCGCGGGCGGCGACGACCGAGGTGGAGGTCGCCGCGTCCTCGAGGTCGAGCTGGCCCTCGGCGGTGGCCGACGCCTCGGGGAGCTGCAGCCGGGCGTACCGGATCAGGAGCTCCTCGAGCAGGTACCGGGACTCGGCTGGATCGAGCAGGTAGGCCGCCAGCATCGTGTCCACCCCGAGGCCGGCGTCCACCCCGAGATCGGCGAGGCTCCGCAGCAGCGGCTTCGCTCCGTGCGCCGCCAGGCGTCGGCCCGAGGTCGGGGCCATCGCGGCCAACGCCTCGGCCACCGGGCGCTCGGCCAGCAGGTCGGCGGGGATCCACGCCACCTCCGCCCCCGCGGGGTCGGTGACCAGGCTGAGGCCGAGGAGCGGACTGCGGCCGGGGGTTCCCACCCAGGCCCCGGCCACGGCCACGGTGTCGGCGCCGGCGACGAGGGTGGTGAGCAGGGCGGCGGCATCGGCGGCGGTCTCGACCTCGGTGAGCTCGGCCTCCAGGACCTCCGCGCCCCCCAGGGACGGTCCGAGGTCGCTGTCGAAGGCCTCCGCGAGGCGGTCGAAGAGCGTGCGGAACTCGAGGAAGTCGAAGAGCTGGCGAACCTCCTCGGCGTCGAAGGACTCCATGGTCAGGTCGTCGAGGTCGACCTCGAGGGGGATGTCGCGGAGCAGGACCATCACCTCGGCGTTCAGCCGGGCCTGCGCCTCGTTCTCGGCCAGGTTCTGGCGCAGCTTCGGGGTCTGGTCCTCGAGGTGGGCGAAGATCCCGTCCAGGTCGCCGTAGGCGTTGACCAACTTGGCCGCGGTCTTCTCCCCCACGCCCGGGATGCCCGGCAGGTTGTCGGAGGGATCGCCCCGCAGGGCGGCGTAGATCACGTAGTCCGCGGGGGCGACGCCGGTGCGCTCCTTGATGCCGGCTTCGTCGTAGTCGGCGTAGTCCGAGACGCCCCGCTTGTTGTAGATGACCCGCACGTGGGGGTCCTCGACGAGCTGGTAGGTGTCCCGGTCCCCGGTGACGATCAGGACCTCGTCCTCACGGTCTCGGGCCCGGGAGGCCAGGGTGGCCAGGATGTCGTCGGCCTCGTAGCCGGGCGCCTCGAGGATCGGTATGCGGAGGGCCTCGAGGACCTGACGCACCAGGCCCATCTGCTGGCGCAGGATGTCCGGCGCCTCGTCCCGGTTGCCCTTGTAGGTCGCGATGCGCTCGTGGCGGAAGGTGGGCTCGGGCCGGTCGAAGGCGACGACCACCTTGGTCGGCTGGTGGTCCCGGATCAGGTTGATCATCATCGACGTGAAGCCGAACACCGCGTTGGTCACCTGCCCGGAGGCGGTGGCCATGTCGGTGGGGAGGGCGAAGAACGCCCGGTACGTCAGCGAGTTGCCATCGACCAGCATCAGCCTGTCGGGCATCTCAGCTCGCTTCCGGTGTCAGTTCCCCGTCGATGATGTCCTGGGCCACCCGCTTCATCGTGTGGCGACGGTGCATCGCCGTCTTCTGGATGAAGGCGAAGGCCTCGGCCTCGTTCATCTTCTCGCGGTCCATCAGCTGGCCCTTGGCCCGGTCCACGACCTTGCGGGTGTCGAGCTGCTCCTCGAGGGACTCGGCCTGCTCGTGCAGAGCCCGCATCTCCCGGAAGCGGCCGAGGGCCACCTCGAGGGCCGGGACCAGCTCGCTGCGCTGGAACGGCTTCACCAGATAGGCCAGCGCGCCGGCGTCCCGGGCCTTTTCGATCAGGTCCCGTTGGCTGAACGCGGTGAGGATGAGGACCGCGGCCCGGCGCTCGCCGGCGATCTCTCGGGCGGCGGACAGGCCGTCGAGGCCGGGCATCTTGATGTCGAGGATGGCGATGTCGGGCTCGTGCTCCTTCACCAGTTCGACGGCCTCGTCGCCGCGCCCCGTCTCGCCGACGACCTCGTAGCCCTCCTCCTCGAGGGTCTCCTTCAGATCCAGGCGGATGATGGCCTCGTCCTCGGCGATGACGACTCGCGTGGACACGTTGGCAGGGCTCCTCGGGTGAGTCGATCTCGCGAAACGGCGACTGTACTTGCCGACGCCCGCCCGGCCGCCACGTGTCTTTTCGTCGCCGATCCCGGTCGTCGGGGTCAGAGGGGGCCGAGCTCGTCGAGCAGGCGGTCCTGGTCGCGTTCGAGGCGCTCGATCTCGGCCTCCACCTCGGCCCGGTGCCGCGAGAGGGCGGCGGCGTGGCGCTCGGCGTCGTGGTGGTCTCTCTGGGCCAGCGCGGTCTCCGAGACGAGGGCCCGGATCCGGGCGTCCTCGGCCTCCTCGCCCAACTGGGTCATCTGCTCGGCGGTGATGCCCAGCTCCTCGCGGAGGCGCTGCAGGCGTCGGGAGTTGTCCTTCAGACGTCGCTCGACGGTCGACCGGCGCACGCCGCCAGCCTACGGGGCGACTGGCGCCGACCAGGGACGGCCCGGCAGGGTGACGGGATGTGCCGGATGTTCGTGCTCGTGGTCCTCGCCGCCGCGCTGGTCGGCTGCGGCGGAACCGAGGACGTCGCCTGTGGCCCGGTGACCCGCGAGGCCCTTGACCCGAACTCCGGCCTGCACGTCCTCCCCGACCAGGAGGTCCCCGCCTACGCCACCGAGCCGCCGACGTCGGGCGCGCACTACTCGCTGCCGACCCCGACCGGCGCGGTGGCCGAGCCCCTCGACCGGGCCATGCAGGTGACCGCCCTCGAGGGCGGTCAGGTGCTGGTCCAGCACCGCGACCTGTCCGACGCGGAGGTCGCCGCGTTGGAGGACCTGGGCTCCGACATCGTCGTCGTCGCCCCCAACCCGGACCAGACCGATCCCGTCGTCCTGACCGCCTGGCTCACCAAACAGACCTGTTCGGGCGTCGACCGCGAGATAATCAGGGGGTTCATCAGCGATCAGCAGGGCGAAGGCCCTGGAGTCGACTTCTGAAGGACAGCTCAACAGACCCGCAAGCGGCGGTGATGGAATGGCAGACATGATGGACTCAAAATCCATTGTCCGAAAGGACGTGCGGGTTCGAATCCCGCCCGCCGCACTGGAACGACGAACGGGACGATCCGGACAGCCGAGCTCGCCGTCGGGCATGAGTACGGTGCTGGCGTGCGTCGGCTGATCGGGATCCTCGTGGTCGCCGTGGCGGTGGCCGCGGTCCGGGAGTGGCGGATCCGGTCACTGGAGGCCCGGCACGATCCGGACCGGACGCCCTGAGCCGGATGAAACCAATGCGGCCCGCCGCCGGTCGGACCGGCATGGCAGCGCCCGGTAGGCCGACATGATCGCGTTCACCTTCCCGGGTCAGGGTTCCCAGAGGTCGGGCATGGGCGGAGCCTGGAAGGACCATCCGTCCTGGGAGCTGGTCGAGGAGGCGTCCGCGGTCGCTGGACGGGACGTGGCCGCGCTGTTGCTCACCGCGGAGGCAGACGAACTGCGGGAGACCCGCAACGCCCAGCTGGCCACCTACGTCACCAGCCTGATCGTCCTCGACGCCGTGGAGCGCCTCGGTGTGGACCCCGCCCGCGTCGCGGGCCACAGCCTCGGGGAGTACAGCGCCCTGACCGCCGCCGGAGTCGTGTCCTTCGCCGACGGGATCCGGCTCGTCACCGAGCGGGGGGAGGCCATGCAGGTCGCCGCCCGGGAACGGGCCGGGACCATGGCGGCGGTGATCGCCCTCGACGACGACGACGTGGCCGTCGCCTGCGCCACCACGGACGGCGACGTCTGGTTGGCCAACCACAACGCTCCCGGACAGGTCGTGATCGCCGGGTCCCCGGAGGCCGTCGAGGCCGCCGGCGAGCACGCCCAGGCCCTCGGCGCTCGGCGCATCCTGCCCCTCGAGGTCGGCGGCGCGTTCCACACCCCCTTCATGGCCTCGGCCCGCGAGCGGCTCCGCAAGGCGCTGGCCGGGGCCGACCTGCGGGACGCGGAGCTGCCGGTGCTGGCCAACGTCGACGCCCGGGCCCACACGAACGCGGGTGAGTGGGAGAACCTGCTCGCCGCTCAGCTCTGCAGCCCGGTCCGGTGGCGCCAGATCCTGCACGCTCTGGGCGAGGAGGGTGTGGACCTCCTGGTCGAGCTCGGCCCGGGCACCGCCCTGGCGGGCATGGCCAAACGGACCCTCGAGGGGGTCACCACGCTCTCGGTGGGTGTGCCCGACGACCTCGACAAGCTCCTGAGCGCGCTCTCCGAGCCCCGCTCGGCGGACTGGGCCCACGAGCCCGGTGAGCACCTCTTCGTCACCGAGCGTCTCGTCGTCAGCCCTGGCGCCGGCCTCTTCCGCCCGGAGGCCGGCATCGGCGCCGGGACCATCGTGGAGGCGGGCACGGTCGTGGGCCACGTGGGTGACCTCGCGGTCCGATCCGCCTTTGCCGGCGAACTGGTCGACGTGCTGGCGGTGGACGGCGAACGCCTCGCCCCCAGCGAGCCCGTGGCCTGGCTGAGGAGCGCCTGAGGATGGGCTCGGTCATCACCGGCTGGGGATCCTCGCTGCCGGAGAAGGTCATCACCAACGTCGACCTGGAGGGCTGGTTGGACACCAGCGACGAGTGGATCCGCGAGCGCACGGGCATCGGTGAACGCCGGGTCGGGGGGGTCACCTCGGACCTCGCCGTCGAGGCCGCCCAGAAGGCCCTCGCCGGCGCCGGCGTGTCGCCCTCCGACGTCGACCTCCTCGTCCTGGCCACGACCACCCCGGACCAGACCGTGCCCGCCACCGCCTCGACCGTCCAGGAGGTGCTCGGTCTCGACTGCGGTGCCTTCGACCTGAACGCCGCCTGCTCGGGCTTCGTCTATGCCCTCGTGGTGGCCCACGGCCTGCTGGCCGTCGGGCACCGCTGCGCCCTCGTGGTCGGCGCCGATGCGCTGAGCCGCATCACCGACTGGGAGGACCGCTCCACCGCCATCCTCTTCGGCGACGCCGGCGGGGCCGTCGTCCTCCAGGCGTCGGACCGGGACCACCTGCTGGCCTGGGACCTGTCCTCGGACGGCTCTGGGCGCAGCCTCCTGTACGCCGATGTCGGCGACACCCTCAAGATGGACGGCCGGGAGATCTACCGCCGGGCCGTGCGCATCATCGTCACCAGCGCCGAGCGCACCCTCGAGCGGGCGGGCATGGCCATCGAGGACGTCGCCCTGGTGGTCCCCCATCAGGCGAATCAGCGGATCATGGACGCCGCCTGTCGCCGACTCGGCATCGCCGAGGAGCGGGTCATGTCGGTGCTGGAGCGAACGGGGAACACCTCGGCGGCCTCCATCCCCTTCGCCCTGGCCGAGGCGGCCGAGGCGGGCCGCCTCGGCGACGGGGACGTCGTCCTCCTCGTCGGATTCGGTGCCGGCATGTCCGGTGCCAGCGCGCTCCTGACCTGGGGCGGATCCCCGAGGTGAGCAACGGCCGCGTCGCCCTCGTGACGGGGGGCAACCGGGGCATCGGCCTGGCCTGTGCCCGTGGCCTCAGCCAGGCCGGCCATCGCGTCGCGATCACCTACCGGTCCGATCCCCCCGACGAGCCCGGCCTCCTGGCCGTGCGCTGCGACGTCACCGACACGGCCTCGGTCGAGGCCGCCTTCACCACGGTGCAGGCCGAGCTCGGGCCGGTGGAGGTCCTCGTCTCCGCCGCCGGGGTCACCGCCGACACCCTGCTGCTGATGATGAAGGAGGACGACTTCGCGGCCGTCCTCGACGCCAACCTCACGGGTGCGTTCCGGGTGGCCAAGCAGGCGGCGAAGCGGATGCTGCGGGCCCGTTGGGGACGGATCATCTTCGTCGGCTCGGTCGTCGGCCAGATCGGCTCGGCCGGACAGACCAACTACGCCGCCAGCAAGGCCGGACTGCTGGGCTTCGCCCGCTCCCTGGCCCGGGAGCTCGCCCCTCGCTCGATCACCGTGAACGTGGTCAGCCCCGGCCCCATCGACACCGACATGCTCGCGGCCCTGGACGAGGACCAACGGGCGCTGCTCACCTCGATCGTGCCCCTCGCCCGTGTCGGCCGGCCCGAGGAGGTGGCCGCCGCGGTCGCCTATCTCGCGTCCGATGGCGCCGCCTACGTCACCGGGGCCAACCTGCCCGTGGACGGGGGCTTGGGCATGGGCGTGGGAAGCTGACGCCCGAAGCATCGAGATCCTTCCATTCCGTGCATCCATCCAGACAGGAGAAGACCCCCCGTGAGCGATGATCTGTTCGAGCGGTTCCAGGGCCACGCCGTGACGGTGCTGGCCGTGGACGCCGACAAGGTGACCCTCGAGGCCCACTTCGCCGACGACCTCGACGCCGACAGCCTCGACCTCGTCGAGCTGGTCATGGCCCTCGAGGACGAGTTCGACGTCAGCATCGAGGAGGAGGAGCTGGAGGGCATCACCACCGTGTCCCAGGCCGTCGACCTCGTGCGCTCCAAGCTCTGAGCATGCAGGGACGACGCGTCGTCGTCACCGGCACCGGAGTCGTCTCCCCGGTCGGCCTCGGCGCCGAGGCCTTCTGGGCCGCGCTGCTGGGGCCGGCCGCCGTGGGCAAGACCCGGGAGATCCAGGACTGGGACCCGTCCCCGTGGTTCGACGGCCCCAAGGACGCCCGCCGGGCCGACCGCTTCACCCAGCTGGCCGCCGGGGCCGCGGGACTGGCCTTGGCGCAGTCCGGTGACCCCGGTGGGGACCCGGACCGGATCGGGGTCCTGGTCGGCACCGGCATCGGCGGCCTCCACACCCTGGAGGAGCAGGTCGAGGTCAATCGGGTCCGGGGAGCCAAGCGGGTGTCACCGTTCATGATCCCGATGCTCATGCCCAATGCCGCCGCGGCCCGCATCTCCATGCGCCACGGCTTCCGAGGCCCCTGTGAGACCACGGTGACGGCGTGTGCGGCCGGCACCCACTCCATCGGCAACGCCGCCCGCCTGATCTCCACGGGTCGGTGTGACGCCGTGGTGACCGGTGGGACCGAGAGCTCGATCACCATCACCGGTGTGGCCGGGTTCGAGAACATGACCGCCCTGTCTTCGACGGGGGTCTCGCGGCCCTTCGACCAGGACCGGGACGGATTCGTCATGGCCGAAGGGGCCGGGGTCCTGATCTTGGAGGAGCTCGAGCACGCCCGGGCCCGTGGGGCCGTGCCGCTCGCCGAGGTGCTCGGTTCGGCCAGCACCGCCGACGCCCATCACATCACCGCTCCCTCGCCCGGCGGGTCCGGCGCCGTGACCTGCATGGAGCTGGCCCTGGCCGACGCCGGCGTCAACGCGGAGGACGTGGTGCAGGTGAACGCCCACGGCACCTCCACCCCCCTCAACGACGCCGCCGAGGCCGAGGCCATCGTCAAGGTGTTCGGGCCCAACGGCCCCGCGGTCACCTCCATCAAGGGCGTGACCGGCCACAGTCTCGGTGCCGCCGGGGCCCTCGAAGCGGCCGCCGTCGTGCTCTCCATGCGCCACCGGCTCATACCACCGACCGCCAACCACGTCACCGCCGAGGACGGTCTCGCCCCCATCGACGTGGTCACCGGCGACGGACGGGACTGGACCCCCGGCCCGACGCTCTCCAACTCCTTCGGCTTCGGTGGCCACAACGGCTGCGTGGTGTTCGGGCCCGCTCCCGAGGCCTGACGGCGGCTCAGCCCTCCGGCAGCTCGGAGCGGTTCACCGCCAGGAAGAACAACCCGGTCTCACACGCCAGTTCGCCGTCGACGGTGGCCCTCCCTCGCCCCTTCCCCGCCCGCCGGGAACGGTGGGTCAGCTCCACCTCGAGGTCGATGACGTCGCCGGGGCGGACCGGACGCCGGAAGCGGGCCTTGTCGATGCCCCCGAAGAGGGGCAGGTCCCCGTCCTCGCCCTCGGTGGCCAAGGCCGCCGCCGCGCCGACCTGGGCCAGGGCTTCCACGAGGAGGACCCCGGGCACGACGGGGAAGCCCGGGAAGTGCCCGCCGAAGAACGGCTCCTCACCCGTCGGGCACCAACGACCCCGGGCGCGTTCGTCGGGGACGATCTCCAGGATCTCGTCGACCAGCAGGAACGGCGGGCGGTGCGGGATGAGGTCCTCGGGCCGAGGCAGCGGGTCACCGGGCGACCACCGCCGGGCGCTCACGACGGCAGCGCGGCCAGGAACCTGGTCGGCGTGTCCTTGGGGCTCACCTTGTACCAGGCCTCCTGGATCTTGCCGTCGGCCCCGATGAGGAACGACGAACGGATGATGCCCATGTAGGTCCGCCCGTAGTTCTTCTTCTCGCCCCACACGCCGTAGGCCTCGGCCACGCGGTGTTCGGGATCGGAGAGGAGGGTGAAGCCGAGGCCGTACTTCTCGTCGAACTTGGCCAGCTTGGGGGGGAGATCGGGACTGACCCCGAGGACCACGGCGTCGCCGATGTCGCCCAGGACGTCCCGCAGCCCGCAGGACTGTGTGGTGCAACCCGGCGTGTCGGCCTTCGGGTAGAAGTAGACGAGCACGGGACGTCCCTTGAAGTCCGACAGCTTCACCTTGTCGCCGTTCTGGTCGAGCAGGGCGATGGTCGGGGCCTTGTCGCCCGCCTCGAGTCGTGTGGGTTCAGCCATGGGCGCAACGTAGCCGCGGCACTCGGCGGGTCGGTGTCCCACAGGTGAGGCCGGGGCAATGAGGCAGCGGCGGTGTGGGCGCTCTGGCGTCAGCTCTCCCCGCTCCCGAAGGCCGACCAGGCGGTGGCCAGTCGGTGCACGCCCTCCCGGAGGTCGTCGGGGGGACCGGCGAAGGAGAGCCGGAGGCGGTCGGGATGGGCTCCGGTGGCCGAGAGCGGCCCCGCGGTGGCCACCGCCACCCCATGGCGCAGGGCGACCTGGCCGAAGGCCGAGGCCGCGGGCGCAGGCAGGCGCACCCAGATCGACAGACCCCCGTCGGGCTCGACCCAGGTCCAGTCCGGCAGCCGGTCCGTCAGGCTGCGGGCCAACACCCGGTAGCGCCCCTGCAGCTTCGCCCGCCGGTTGGCCAGGAAGGCCGTCAGGCCCGGTGCGGCCAACAGCCGCTCGGCCAGCAGTTGGCTGACGACCGACGAACCGAGGTCATGGGTCGCCTTCAGCCGCGCGAGGCGGAGGGCCACGGGTTCGGGCGCCCGGACGAACCCGAGGCGGAGGCCACCCCAGAGCAGCTTGCTGAAGGAGCCCACCACCGCCGTGGGGTGGTCCGCCAGGAGCGTCGCCAGCGGCGCTGCTCCCGGTGCCCACGACAGCCCGACGAGCGAGAGATCCTCGACCAACGGCACCCGGGAGGCCGCGATCACCTCGGCCAAGGCGCGGCGGCGGGATCCGGGCAGGACCAACCCCGTGGGGCTGTGGGGCCCCGTCTGCAGGTACACCATCGCCGGGTGGGCCTCCAGCGCCTCGGCCAGGTGGCCGGGTCGGGGACCACCGTCGTCCACGGGCAGACCGATCAGGTCGGCGCCCGCGGCGGTGAAGGTCGACAGCGCACCGGGATAGGTCGGGTCGTCGAGGGCCACCCGCTCGCCGGGGCGGACCCAGCACGACACCGCCAGGCTGAGCGCCTGCTGGGCGCCGGTGGTGATCACGATCTGGTCGGCGTGCGACGGTAGGCCCCAGGCACCGAGGAGGTCCGCCACCGCGACGCGCAGGTCGCGGCGTCCCCAGGGGCCGTACCCCGCATCGGGGGCGGTCAGGAGGTCGGCGGTCGACACGGCGGCGTCCGGCAGCCCGGCCCCGTCGTGGAGCACCGAGATCGACAGGTCGACCAGGTCCTGGTCCGCCACGACCGAACGGTCCACCAGGCGGGCCACCAGGGCCGATCCCTCCCGACCGGGGGGCAGGCCCACCGGGGCCGGGCCGATGACGAACGTCCCGCTGCCCACCCGCCGCTCGACCAACCCCTCGGCGACGAGCAGGTCGTAGGCCGTCACCACGGTGCCCCGACTGACCCGGAGCGCGGTGGCCAGGGCGCGCTCGGACGGCAGGCGGTCCCCCGGGGTCAGCGCCCGCCGCTCGACGGCTCGCGTGATGGCCAGCGCCAAACGCCGGAACAGCGGCCCGTCGACCACGGACCAGTCCCCCAGCCCGTCCACGACACGCCGGTCCTGGGCCCCACGAGCACCCCGGCCACCCTCCCGCCGCTGATCCACTTCGCCAGAAGTGGCTCTGTTTGTCATGGACCACTTGTGACACAGTCCGGAGCCATGGGCAACTCCGCCGTCGTGCCGTCCCCGTCCCTGCCCACCTCCGGCGCCGCCGAGCGGGTGGGCTCATCGGCGATACGGGATCTGCTCCACCTGACGCAGCGACCGGAGGTCGTCTCCCTCGCCGGGGGCCTGCCCTCGCCGGCGGCGTTCCCCGTCGACGCCATCGCCGAGGCCACCGCCGCGGTGTTGGGCGATCAGCACGAAGACCCCCTCCAGTACGCCACCACCGAGGGCCACCCCGGCCTGCGTTCCTGGGTGGCGGCCCACCAACCGGTGGCCACCGACCCCGGGCAGGTCCTGATCACCCACGGCTCCCAGCAGGCCCTCGACCTGGTCGTGCGGGCCACGATCTCCCCCGGCGACACGATCGCCCTCGCCGATCCCGGCTATGTCGGTGCCCTCCAGGTCTTCCGCCTCGCCGGGGCGGCCCTGGCGGGCATCCCGTGCGACGGGGACGGGCTCCGAGTCGATGTCCTCGCCGACCGCCTCTCTTCGGGCCTCCGCCCCCGACTCGTGTACGTGGTCCCCGAGTTCGACAACCCGTCGGGGGTGACCCTCGCCACCGAGCGTCGCCACGAGTTGGTCCGTCTGGCCGACCGCTTCGGCTTCCTGATCGTGGACGACGACCCGTACGGCGCCCTGCGCTGGGCCGGAACCGCACCGGATCCGCTGAGCACGCTCACCGACCGCATCGTGAGCCTGGGAACGACCTCCAAGGTCCTCGCTCCCGGCCTCCGGGTGGGCTGGGTGGTCGCTCCCGGGCCCCTGGCGGCCCGCCTGGTGCTGCTGAAACAGGCCTCGGACCTGCACACGTCGAGCCTGGGTCAGGCCGTCGTCGCGGCGGTCCTGACCCGCCCCGGGTTCCTCGAGCGCCACCTGGCGGCGCTGCGACGGCGCTACGGCAACCAGAGCCGGGTGCTCCAGGAGGCCCTGCGCCGCCGCCTGGGCGACCGCCTCGCCTTCTGTGCCCCCGACGGGGGCATGTTCCTGTGGGCCCGTCTGACCGACGAGACCGATACCGCCACCCTGCTCCCCCGTGCGCTTCGGGCCGGCATGGCCTACGTGCCGGGCGCGGCCTTCGCGGTGGAGGCCCGCCATCCCCAGGGTCTCCGCCTGTCCTTTGCCACCGCGCCCCCCGAGGCCATCACCCGGGCGGTCGAGGCGCTGGCCGGCGCCCTCGAAGCCTGATCACGCCCGCGGGGTGGCCCGCACCCGGGCGCGCCACGGGGGCGGCCCGGAGGCCGCCCCCGTGATCCGGAGCCCGGAGCTCAGCCCTTGGCCGCGGCCTTGAGCTTGGAGCCCGCCGAGACCTTGGCCGCGTTCGTGGCCGCGATCTGGATGGTCTCCCCCGTCTGGGGGTTCCGACCCGTTCGGGCCGACCGGAAGGTCTGCTCGATCGAGAGGAACCCGGGGATGGTGATCTTGTCCCCGGAACCGACCGCCCCGTAGGCGACGTCGGCGAATCCGTCGATCACTGCCCCCACATCCGCCTTGCTGACGCCACTCTTGCTAGCGATGGCGTCGATCAGCTCACTCTTGTTCATTTCACCCTCCTGGGCTTGGTCGGACGATCGGGTCGGTCCCGAAACGAACCGGCAGAAGGGCACGCGAGTCGATCTGACCCCCCAAAGTCAAGCATTTCCGGCATCGAGCGCGTTTCGGAAGCCGGCGACGACGGCCGCGGCCTCGGCGGTCGGCACCCCGGCGAGGACCCGGCGCACCAGGGCCGAGCCCACGACCACGCCGTCGGCGACCGTGCAGGCCTCAACCGCCTGCTGGGGGGTGGAGATCCCCACGCCGATCAGCACCGGCTTGTCGGTGACCGCCTTGAGGCGGCGGGCCACCTCCACCGCGGTCGCGGCGAGAGCGTCGCGCTCGCCGGTGATGCCCAGGAGGCCGACCCCGTAGACGAACCCGCGTGAGCGGGCGCAGATGCGGGCCAGCCGATGGTCGGGGGTGGTCGGCGCGGCGAGCAGGACGGTCTCGATCCCGGCCCGGTCCGCAGCCCGAGCCCAGTGGCCGACCTCGTCGAGGGGGAGGTCGGGCAGGATCGCCGCGGCGACGCCCGCCCGGGCCAGTTCGTCCGCGCACCGCTGGTGGCCCCAGCGGAACACGAGGTTGTAGTACGTCATCACCGCCAGCGGCACCGTCGTCTCGCGCTCGGCCAGTTCGGCCACGATCGAGCGAGGGGTGGCGCCCCTCGCGAGCGCTCGTTCCGACGCCTCCTGGATGACCGGACCGTCCATGACGGGGTCCGAGAACGGCAGGCCCACCTCGATGGCGTCGGCGCCGGCCTCGGCCAGGCCGTCGAGGAGGTCCCGCCAGCCCGGCAGGCCCCCGGTCAGGTAGGGCACCAGGAGCTTGCGCCCGGCGCCTCGCCGGGCGCGGAGAGCGGACTCCAGGGCACCGATCGCCTCCGGTGCCGGCGGAACCGGTACGACGACCTCACCCACGGAGGTCGGCCACCTGGGCCACGTCCTTGTCGCCCCGACCCGAGAGGTTGACCAGGACGGTCCGACCGGCCAGCGAGGCCCGCTCCCGGGCGACCCAGGCCAGCGCATGCGCCGACTCGAGCGCGGGGATGATGCCCTCGGTGCGACTGAGCAGGAAGAAGGCGTCGAGGACCTCGTCGTCGCTGACCGCCTCGTACCGGGCCCGGCCGATGTCGGCCAGGTGGGCGTGTTCGGGGCCGACACCCGGGTAGTCCAGACCGGCGGACACCGACTGGGCCTCCTGGACCTGGCCGTCCTCGTCCTGGAGCAGGAACGAGGTGCTGCCGTGGACGACGCCGGGCACGCCGTGGCCGATGGCGGCCCCACCCGCGGGCTCGACGCCGACCAGATCGACTCCGGGGTCGTCGACGAAGCCCGAGAAGACGGCTATGGCGTTGGACCCCCCACCGACACAGGCCACCACCACGTCCGGCAGGGCGCCGGTCCGTTCCTGCACCTGCGCCCGTGCCTCCTCGCCCACGACGCGGTGCAACTCCCGCACGATCCACGGGTACGGGTGGGGCCCCATGACCGAGCCGAGGCAGTAGTGGGTGTTCTCGACGGTGGCGACCCAGTCCCGCATGGCCTCGTTGACGGCGTCCTTCAGCGTGCGACTCCCCGACGTGGCGGGTCGGACCTCGGAGCCGAGGAGCCGCATCCGGAAGACGTTGAGCTCCTGGCGGGCGATGTCCACCTCGCCCATGTAGACCAGGCACTCCATGCCGAGGAGGGCGGCGGCGGTGGCGGTGGCCACGCCGTGCTGGCCGGCACCGGTCTCAGCCACCAGTCGGGTCTTTCCCATGCGCCGGGCCAACAGGGCCTGGCCCAGCACGTTGTTGATCTTGTGCGAGCCCGTGTGGTTCAGGTCCTCCCGCTTGAGGAACACCCGACAACCCAACTCCTCGCTCAGCCGTTCGCACTCGGTGAGGATCGACGGGCGACCGGCGTAGTCCCGCAGCAGGCCGTCCAACTCGGCCCGGAAGGCGGCATCGGCCCAGGCCTCGGTGAAGGCGACCTCCAGCTCCTCACAGGCCGGGATCAAGGTCTCGGGCACGAAGCGGCCACCGAACCGACCGAACCTCCCGTCCGGACCGGGTGTGGGCATCAACGAGGACGGTGGGGTCACCAGCCCGTCTCGGCTTCCCAGTCGTAGATGCCCCGACCGCTGCGATCCTCGTAGTCGTCCTCGGGTGCCGCCGCCCGCGCCGCTTTGACGAAGGCCCGCACCCGGCTCGGGTCCTTGTGCCCCGGCGAGGACTCGACCCCGCTGGAGACATCGACCCCCCACGGACGGACCGCGGCGATGCCGTCGGCCACGTTCGCCGGGGTCAGACCGCCGGCCAGGATCACCTTCCGGTTCAGGGGGATGCCGTCGGCCAGCGACCAGTCGAACACCTGGCCGGAACCGGGTCGCGGGGTGTCGAGGAGCAGGGCGTCCGCGCCGTATTCGTCCCACTGCTCGAGGTCCGGGCTCCCCGCGGCCATCCCCTTGATGACCAGCCCGACCCGCTCGCGGACGGCCCGGGTGACCTCGGCGGTCTCGCGTCCGTGGAGCTGGGCGGCCTTGAGCCTGCAGGTCTGCACGGTCTGGACGACCTGCTGGGTCGAGCTGTCCTTGAAGACCCCGACGGTGAGGATCTCCGACGGCAGCCGAGCGGCGATGTCGCGCACCTTGTTCGGCGCCATCTGGCGGGGCGAGGGGGCGAAGACGAAGCCCACGGCGTCGGCGCCCATGGCCACCGCCAAGAGAGCGTCCTCCTCACTGGTGATCCCGCAGATCTTGACGAACACGGCCGGGACGCTATCCGTCGCCGGTCGCCCCGTTGCGACCGGATCCGGCGGCCACGAGGGCGGCAGTGGTGGCTGTCGGGTCGCCGGCGGTCACGAGGGTCTCGCCGACCAGCACGGCGTCGTAACCGGCGTCGGCCAGCCGGGTCACGTCCGCCGGACCAGTGATCCCGGACTCGGCCACTCGGACGACCCCGGCCGGAAGAGCCGTCGCCAGCCCCAGCGCCCGTTCGGTGTCGACCGAGAACGTCAGGAGGTCGCGCTGGTTGACCCCGATCAGGTCGGCGCCGGCGCGCAGGGCCCGCTCGACCTCCGACGCGTCGTGGACCTCCACCAACGCCGCCAGGTCGAGCTCGGTGGCCAGTTGGGCGAAGGCCGCCAACTCGCCGTCGTCGAGGGCCGCCACGATCAGCAGCACGGCGTCCGCGCCCATGAGCCGGGCGTCGCAGACGTCGATCTCGTCGACCGTGAAGTCCTTGCGCAGGACGGGTACCCGGACCGAAGCCCGCGCCCCACTGAGGTCCTCCGCAGAGCCGCCGAAGTGCGGCCGGTCGGTGAGCACCGAGAGGCAGGACGCACCACCGGCCTCGTACTCGTGGGCCAGGGCCGCGGGGTCGAGGCCCGGAGCCAGGTCGCCTCTGGAGGGTGACCGACGCTTGATCTCGGCGATGACCGCGACGCCGTTCGACGCGGCGAGGGCCTGACGGAACGGTCGGGGGGCCGGTGCCGCGAGGGCCGAGTCCAGCGCTTCGCCCCGGTCGCGGCGATCAGCGGCTGCCCGGTCCCGGTGGGCGGCGAGGATGCCGTCCAGATAGGTCAACGGGACCGCTCGGCGAGGATCCGTACGGCGGTGCCGTCGACGGTCGCGTCCGCCGGGGGCTCGATGGCCCGGCCGATGTAGGCGAGGGCGATCGCCGGGCGATCGCCCCCGGCCGGCGCCGAGGAGGTGACCTCACCCACGACCTCGCCGTCGACGACCACCTCGGCACCGACGACGAGGTCATCGTCGGCCTCCAGCCTCCGCAGGTGCCGAGGCACGTTGCCGCCACGGCTGTCGATGCGGGCCACCAGCTCCTGACCGGTGAAGCAGCCCTTGGTGAAGCTGACGGACCGGTCCACGACCCCGGCCTCGGCGGGGATCGTGCGCTCGGTGAGCTCGGCTCCCATGGCGGGGACCCCGGCCTCGATCCGGAGTCGCTCCAGGGCGTCGACCGTTGCCGGGGCGGCACCCTCCGGCACCTGGTCGGTGCCCAACAGGTCCAGGCCGGGCACACCGGGCCAGGCCGGATCCAGGGCCGAGGCTCCGTCGGGTGCGGTCACCGGGCCCGGACCCCGGACCGCGACCATCGGCAGGGTGCCGAGCGCGAGGTCGGCCCTGGTCCGCAGCAGGAACCGCCGCAGCCGGCCCAGCAGCGCCTCGCCGTGGCCGGCATCGATGTCGGCCCGGAAGGCCTCCTCAGCCGTGCGGGTCAGCCGGAACCACGCGTCGACCTTGCCCTGGGGCTGGAGCGCGAAGGTCCAGGCCGAGGCCCCGACCGCCATGGCGTCCACATCCTGGCTGAGTTGGCCCTGCAGGTACGCGGCGGCGTCGGGGCCCTCGACGGTGACCACATCACGATCGACGACGATGGCGACGGCCCGGTCAGTCATTCGTCGCCTCCGCGGCGGTCCGGCGGGCCGCGGTCATGCGTCGGGCCGACGGGATGGCGGCCAGCACGGCCCGGGCCTTGGCGTGGCACTCGGCGTCCTCGCCCTCGGGGTCGCTGTCGAAGACGATCCCGGCGCCGGCCTGGACCGAGGCCCGACCGTCGGCGCCGACCAGCAGGGTCCGGATGGTGATCGCGGTGTCGATGTTGCCGGAGAAGTCCAGGTAGCCGACGATGCCGGCGTACGGGCCGCGTCGAGTGGGCTCGAGGTCGTCGATGATCTCCATCGCCCGCACCTTGGGCGCGCCCGAGACCGTCCCGGCCGGCAGCGTCGCCCGCAACACGTCGACCGGCGTCCGACCCTCGGCCAGCGTCCCCGACACCTGCGAGGTGAGGTGCATCACGTGGCTGTACCGCTCGAGGGTCATGCGTTCGTCGACCTTCTCGGTGCCGAAGTCGACCACCCGACCGACGTCGTTGCGGGCCAGGTCCAGCAGCATCACGTGTTCGGCCACCTCCTTGGGGTGCTCCCGCAGTTCCGCGGCCAGCAGGCGGTCCTCCTCGTCGGTGCCGCCCCGGGGCCGGGTGCCGGCGATGGGCCGGGACACCACCCGCCCGTCGCGGAGCTGGACCATGGGCTCGGGGGAGGCGCCGACCAGGGTGATCTCCGGGTAGCGCACGAAGTACATGTACGGGCTCGGGTTGATCTGGCGCAGGACCCGGTAGACGTCGAAGGGATCGGCGTCGAGCTCCACGTCGAAGCGTTGGGAGAGCACGACCTGGAAGATGTCGCCGGCGACGATGTGCTCCTTGGCCACCGCCACGGCCTTCTGGTAGGTGTCCGAGCCGAGCACCGAGCGGTAGTCCGGCAGCGGCTCATCGCGTCGGGGGGGCTCCAGGAGGGGCTCGTCCAGGGGTCGGGCGCCATCGTGGGCCAGGGTCTCGACGCGGGCTACCGCGTCGTCGTAGGCGGCGTCCACCGCGGCCTCCCCGGACCCGGGCGGGATGACGGCCGAGGCCACCAGGGTCACCTGCTGGTTCCAGTGGTCGAACGCGGCGACCTCCCCGATCACCGACACCATGGCGTCAGGGTGGCCCCGGTCGTCGACGGGTGGCGCCGGCAGGTGCTCGACCTCTCGCACGACGTCATAGCCCAGGTACCCGATCACGCCGGCGTGCAGCGGGGGCAGGTGGGGCAACGGCGGCGTCCGGTAGGCCCCGACCAGCCACTCGACGGCGGCCAGGATCCCCCGGTCCGTGGGCAGCTCGTCGGGAACCCGGCCTCGGACCTCGATCCGGCCGGCGCGGACGACAAGGGTCGTCAGGGGGTGCCGGCCCACGAACGAGTAGCGGCTGCCCCGCTCACCCCGGTCGACCGACTCCAGCAGGAAGCCCGGGCCGTCGTCGACCAAGCGGGCGAACGCGGACACCGGGGTCACGAAGTCGGCCAGCAACTCCCGCCAGACCGGTACCACCGTGTAGTCCCGGGCCAGGGCCCGGAACTCGTCACGACTCGGTTGGATCACCGAAGTCACGGAAGAAGCAGGAGCGCTCACCGGTGTGGCACGCCCCCTTGCCCTCCTGTTCCACGACGAAGAGCAGGGTGTCGCCGTCGCAGTCGTAGGCGGCCCGCCGAACGTACTGGCGGTCCCCGGAGGTCTCGCCCTTGCACCAGTACTCCTGGCGGGAGCGGCTCCAGAACCACGTCCGGCCCGTCTCGAGGGTCTTGGCCAGGGACTCCGCGTTCATCCAGGCCATCATGAGCACCTCGCCGGTGCCCTCCTCCTGGACGACCGCGGGCACCAGGCCGTCGGCGTTGTAGGTGACCGCCGCCAACTGCTCGGGCGTGGCGGCGAGGGGGGTGGAGGAGGGACTCACCCCGCCATCCTACGGAGGGGTACCGAGGCTCCTCCGGCCTTTACAGGTAGAGCCCGGCGCTGCTCTCCTCGAGCCGGGTCGCGGCCACGGCGTGGATGTCGCGTTCACGCAGGATCAGGTAGTCGTCGCCGCCGACCTCGACCTCGTAGCGGTCCTCCGGGTTGAACAGGACGTGGTCGCCCAGCTCCATCGCCCGCACGTTGGGTCCCACGGCGATGACCTCGGCCCACGCCAACCGCTTGCCGACCTGAGCGGTGGCCGGGATGAGGATCCCGCCGGTGCTGCGTCGCTCCCCCTCCTGTCGATCCATGTCGACCAGGATGCGGTCGTTCAGCATCTTGATCGGCAGGCGCTCACGCCCCCGCTGGTCCCTCGCGGGCGCGGTCTTGGCTGCCTTGCCATTCGCCGAGTCGGCCATCCGTCCGACGGTACCGGCTCCGGTCGTCACGCAGGCCGGACGGTGATGCCCCGGTCCGCCATGACCGCCTTGGCCTCGGCCACGGTGTGCTCCCCGAAGTGGAAGATGCTGGCGGCCAGCACCGCGTCGGCCCGGCCTTCGAGGATGCCCTCGGCCAGATGCTCGAGGGTCCCCACGCCCCCGCTGGCGATCACCGGGACACCGACGGCATCGCTCACGGCCGCGGTCAACCCCAGATCGAAGCCGTCCCGGGTGCCGTCCCGGTCCATCGAGGTGAGCAGGATCTCGCCTGCCCCCCGGGCGGCGACCTCCTCGGCCCAGGCCACGGCATCGCGCCCGGTCGGCGCGCGGCCGCCATGGGTGAAGACCTCCGGGCCGGCGCCCTCCCGGCGGCGGGCGTCGATGGCCACCACCGTGCACTGGGCGCCGAACTCGGCGGCGATGGCCGACACGAGGTCGGGGTCCTCGACCGCGGCCGTGTTGATCGCGACCTTGTCGGCGCCCGCCCGCAGCAACCGACGGGCGTCCTCCACCTCACGGACCCCGCCACCGATCGTGAAGGGGATGAAGACCTCCTCGGCGGTGCGGCGGGCCAGGTCCACGATCGTCTCCCGTTTGTCGGAGGAGGCCGTGATGTCGAGGAAGACGACCTCGTCGGCACCCTCGGCGTCGTAGCGGGAGGCCAACTCGACCGGGTCCCCGGCATCCACGAGGTCGACGAAGTTGACCCCTTTGACCACGCGGCCGGCGGTGACGTCGAGGCACGGGATGACCCGGGCGACGTTCATCGGCCCAGCACCGCCACGGCATCGGCCACGGTGAGCTGTTCGTCGTAGAGCGCCCGCCCGACGATCACGCCGTCGAGGGCGAGGGCGCGGAGCGCCTCGATGTCGGCCAGCGAGCCGACCCCGCCCGACGCGACGACCGGCGCCGCCGTCACGTCGATCACCTCCCGCAGGCCGTCGAGGTCGGGACCCTCCAGCATCCCGTCCCGCCCGATCTCGGTCACGACCAGCGCCGCCACGCCCATCTCCCCGAAGCGGGTCGCCGCCTCGAGCAGGTCGATGCCGGCATCGGTCTCCCAGCCGTGGACCGCCAGTGCCCGGCCGCGGGCATCCAGGCCGACGGCGACCGCGCCGTCCGGGACCAGTTCGGCTACCAGGTCCGGCCGCTCCAGGGCGGCGGTGCCCATGACGACCCGGGCCACGCCGCTGCCCCAGAGCGCCTCGGCGTCGGCCCGGGAGCGGATGCCGCCGCCCACCTGCACGGGCACGTCCACGGCGGCGACGATGCGGCCGATGACCTCCCGATTGACCGGCTCTCCGGAGCGGGCGGCGTCGAGGTCGACGACATGGATCCACGGGGCGCCGTCGGTCGCGAACCGACGGGCCCGCCCCACGGGGTCGGCGTCGTAGTCGGTGCGTCGGTCGTAGTCCCCCTGGCGGAGGCGGACGCACCGGCCCTCCAGCAGGTCGATGGCGGGATAGAGGTTCATGACCGCAGCCGGGCCAGGAAGTTGGCCAGGATCTGTTGGCCGGTCCGGCCGGACTTCTCCGGGTGGAACTGCATGGCCCAGACGTTGTCGCGTTCCACGCCGGCGACGACCGCACCGCCGTAGTCGCAGGTCGCCACGACGCCGGGGCCGTCCTCGGGGGCGAAGGAGTGCACGAAGTAGACCCACGCCGGGTCCGCCACGCCGGTCAACATCGCCGGCGCACCCCGCCCCTGCAGGACGTTCCACTGCATCTGCGGGTGCTTCACGCCCCCGGGGAGACGGCGGACCGTCTCGGGCAGGACGCCGAGGCCGGGCACCCCGGGATCCTCCTCGGAAGCGGTGTAGAGCAGTTGCATGCCCACGCAGATCCCCAGGAAGGGTCGGCCCGAGGCGACGGCGGCCAGGCTCTGCTCGGCCAGTCCGGTGCGATGGAGGGCCGCCATGCACGCGCCGAAGGCCCCCACGCCGGGCAGGACCACGCCCATCGCGTCCGCGATGAGCTCGGGATCCGCGCTGAGGCGGGCGTCGGCCCCGAGGTGCTCGAGGGCCTTCTGGGCCGACCGCAGGTTGCCGATGCCGTAGTCCAGGACCGCCACCAGGGGGCGGCTCGGGTCGCTCAAAGCGTCCCCTTGGTGGAGGGGATCGCCGACCCTTCGATCCGAGCCGCGTCGCGCAGCGCGCGCGCCGCCGCCTTGAACGAGGCCTCGATGACGTGATGGGTGTTCCTGCCCCGGACCATGCTCAGGTGCAGCGTCCAGCCCGCGGTCGTGACCAGAGCGCGCCAGAACTCCTCGGCCAGTTGGGGGTCGAACGGGGGGTCGCCCAGGATCTTCTCGCCCGGGGGCTCGATCGAATAGACCAGGAACGGGCGCCCCGACAGGTCGAGGGCGGCTTCCACCAGGGCCTCGTCGAGGGGCACCGCGATCGACGCGAAGCGGCGCACCCCCGCCTTGTCGCCCATGGCCTGCTTCAGCGCGCCGCCGAGGGCGATGCCCACGTCCTCCACGGTGTGGTGGGCGTCGATCTCGAGGTCGCCCTTCGCCACCACCGTCAGGTCCAGGCCACCGTGACGGCCGAGCTGGGCCAGCATGTGGTCGAAGAAGGGCAGGCCCGTGTCGACCGAGGTGGTGCCGGTCCCGTCGAGGTCGACCCGCAACTCGATGCTGGTCTCTGCGGTGGACCGTTGCACCGAGGCGGAGCGGGGGGCCTTCGCTTCACTCACAGGATCTCCTCCAGGGCGGACAGGAAGCAGTCGTTCTCCTCGGGCGTGCCCACGGTCACCCGCAGGCACTGGTCGAGGCCGGGCCATGAGGTGCAGTTGCGCACCAGCACACCGCGGTCGACCAGACCCTGCCAGACGGCATCGCCGCCGGTCGACCCGGGACGGAAGAGGATGAAGTTGGCCCCGGTCGGCCACTGGTGCACGCCCAGGCGATCCAGGCCGGCGACGAGACGCTGCCGCTCGGCCACGATCATCTCGACGCGGGCGGCCATGGCGTCGGCATGGCCGAGGGCGAGTCGACCGGCCAACTGGGTGACGACGTCCAGGTGGTAGGGCAGGACCACCTTGGTGAGTTCGTCGACGACCCAGGAGGGCCCGATGCCGTACCCGAGGCGTCCGGCGGCCATGGCCCAGGTCTTGGAGAACGTGCGGGTGACCAGGAGTGGACGGTCGTCGGCGACGAGGTCGAGGGCCGTGGAGGACGCGAACTGTCCGTAGGCCTCGTCCACCACCAGCAGCGCCTCGGCGGCGAGGCAGCGCTCCAGCACTGCGTCGACCGTGTCCGGGGCCGTCACGGCACCGGTCGGGTTGTCCGGCGAGCAGAGGAAGACCACCGAGGGGCGCCCCTCGGCGAGGACCCGGTCGACGTCCTCGAGGTCGAGGTCGAAGTCCGCCCCCCGCTCGCCCGCCACGACGGCGGTGCCCGTGATGCGGGCCAGGTGGCCGTGCAGCGCGTAGGTCGGTTCGAAGGTGGCCGCCGTGCGCCCCGCGCCGCCATAGGCGAGCAGAACCGACTGGAGCACCTCGTTGGAGCCGTTGGCGCAGAAGACGCGTTCGACGTTGGTGCCGTGGTGCTCGGCCAACGCCGACCGCAGCGCCGTGGCTTCACGGTCCGGGTAGCGGTTCCAGGCCACGTCACCGAGCGCGCCGGCCAACTCGTCCACCCAGGCTTCGGGCGGACCGAAGGGCGACTCATTGGTGTTGAGGCGCACGGGGAGGTCGAGTTGCGGCGAGTGGTAGCCCACCATGAGCGCCAGGTCGCCGCGGGGCGAGACAGGGACGGTGCTCACCGGACCGAGATCCGCCTGGCGTCGATCGAGGCCGCGTGCACGGGCAGGCCCTCGGCGGTGGCCAGGGTCGTCACGACAGGGCCGAGCCGGGCGAGGCCGGATTCGTCGGCGGTGACCACGTGGATCTGCTTCAGGAAGTCGAGTACGGAGAGGGCCCCGGCGAAGCGGGCCGAGCCGAAGGTCGGCAGCACGTGACTGGGTCCGGCGGCGTAGTCACCCAGGGAGGCGGGCGACCAGGGGCCACAGAACACCGCACCGGCGTTGCGCACGAGCGGGACCAGGGCCGCAGGGTCGGCGGTCATCAACTGGAGGTGCTCGGGGGCGATGGCGTTGGCCACGGCGAGCGCCGCTTCGGGACCGTCGACCAGCACCGAGTAGCCACCGTCGGTCAGCGTGGCCTCGATGTCGGTCCGACGTTCGGCGGCGGCGACGATGCCGCCGACCGCCTCTTCCACGGCGCGGGCCACCGCCTCGTCCCAGGTGACCAGCCAGGCCAGTCCGCCGGGGCCGTGCTCGGCCTGGACGACGATGTCGGTGGCGCAGAGGGCACTCGGCACCGAGGCGTCGCCGACCACGACCACCTCGGAGGGGCCGGCGAAGGCGGCGGGGACACCGACCAGTCCGGTGACCTGGCGCTTGGCCTGGGAGACGTAGACGTTGCCCGGTCCGACGATGACGTCGACCGGCCGGACGGTCTCGGTGCCGTGGGCCAGGGCGCCGATGGCCTGGGCCCCGCCGATGCGGTACACCTCGTCGGCGCCGGCGATGGCGGCGGCTGCGAGCGTCTCCGCCGGCACCTCGCCGCCGGGTCCGGGTGGGGTGACCAGGGCCACCTCCTCGACGCCGGCGGCCCGGGCCGGGATCACCGTCATGAGGACCGTGGAGGGGTAGCGGGCCCGACCGCCGGGCACGTAGCAGCCGGCCCGGTCCACGGGGACGTAGTACTCCTCGATGACCACGCCCTCGCGGTCGTGGCGTCGCGTGGGTGGCGCCTGACCCGCGTGGTAAGCCCGAACCTCGTCGGCCGCCCGTTCGAGCGCCTCACGGACCTCGGTGCTGATGTGTTCGCGTGCCTCGGCCAGCCTGGCGGGCGGGACGCGGAGGTCATCGAGGCGGACGCCGTCGAGTCGCTCGGTGTGATCGCGCACCGCGAGGTCGCCCCGGTCGGCCACATCGGCCAGGATCGCCCGCACCGCCTCGACGGGCTCGTCGCCGCCCAGTGCCGGGCGCGGGAGGTCCACGGTGGGATCGGCCGCTCCTCGGCGGTCGAGTCGCGTGAGCAGGGGGACGGGCGCCATGGTCGCCTCACGGTACCGGCGCCCCCGGCCGGCGTCGGCGGGTTTCGGCCACACTGGGCCGGTGAGCCCGCACCACGCCCAGTTGTCCTCGACCGCCTCCAGCCTGGACGACCTGATCAAGCGGGTGGTCGGCGCGGCCGACGACCTCGCCGCCGACCGTGAGGACCTCGCCGGCGATCTGTACGAGGTCGAACGCTCGCTGCGGACCGGCGCCCGACGACTGGCCACCGTGTTGCGTCGGCTGGAAGGGGCTTGAGGGCCCGGCGCCGACCGGCGGGGCCACCGGGTCGGTCGGCGGGGTCGGGTCGAACGCGGGGCCGGCGCCCACGAGGGGCGCCGGCCGTGGGCGACCTCGGGCGGCGGATCCCGATGGTCGCCAGTAGCCAGGTGGCGGGAACCTGGCAGGCCGCCACCTTAGTCCGAAGTCACACCTCAGAGGAGGGACAGAAGTCGTTCAGGACACAATCGCCACAGTGGGGCTTGCGGGCCGGGCAGACCCGCCGGCCGTGCAGGATCAGGCGGAGGCTGAACCGACCGCGTTCGGCCGCCGGGATCATGGCGTTGAGCTCCATCTCGACCTTGACCGGGTCTTCCTCCGCGGTGAGGCCCAGGCGGCGGGACAGACGGCCGACGTGGGTGTCCACAGGTAGTCCGGGGAGGTCGAGGGCGACCGAGCGGACCACGTTCGCCGTCTTGCGGCCGACGCCTGCCAGCGCGGTCAGTGCCTTCATGGAGGAGGGCACCACGCCGTCGTGGTCCTCGACCAGGCCCTGGGCCATGCCGATCAGGCTCCGGGTCTTCGAGCGGAAGAACCCGGTCGAGCGGATGATCTCCTCGACCTCGCCCGCCTCGGCCACGGCCAGGTCCTCAGGGGTCGGATAGCGGGCGAACAGGCGGGGGGTGACCATGTTCACCCGGGCGTCGGTGCACTGGGCGGAGAGGATCGTGGCGGCCAGGAGCTGGAACGGGTTCTCGTGGTCCAGTTCGCAGCGGGCGTCGGGGTACTCCTCGACGAGGCGCCGCATGGTCTCCCGCGCGCGGCCGGCTGGCGTTCGGGGGCGGCCCACGTCGTTAGTGTGCCGCGGCGTGAGGACGGTGGAGCTCGACGTCGAGCTCGGCGCTTCGGACGACCCGGCCGCCTTCGGCGAGGGACCGCTGCGAGCCGCGGTCGCCGCCGCCGGCCCGGCCGCGGTGTGGTGGGTGCACGGCACCACGCCGCGCCACGAGGAGGCCGCCGCCCGTGCCGGCCTCGTCCCCTCCCGCCGCCTGCTGCAGATGCGGTGTGCGCTCCCCGCGGCGGAGACCACGGACCTGAGCACCCGCCCGTTCCAGCCGGGCGAGGACGACGAGGCCTGGCTGGCGGTGAACAACCGGGCGTTCTCCTGGCACCCCGAACAGGGCGGCTGGGACGCGTCACGGCTCGAGGTCCGGTTCGCCGAGCCGTGGTTCGACCCCGAGGGCTTCCTGCTCCACGAGGTGGACGGCCGGCTCGTGGGCTTCTGCTGGACCAAGGTCCACGCGGCCACCGCCGACGATCCGGCCCTCGGCGAGATCTACGTCATCGCCGTCGACCCCGACTTCGTCGGCCGCGGCCTGGGCCGGGACCTCACCCTCGCCGGCCTCCAGCACCTCGCGTCCCAGGGTCTCACGGTGGGCCTGCTCTACGTCGAGTCCGACAACACCCCGGCCGTCACCCTCTACCGCTCCCTCGGCTTTCGCACCCACCGGACCGACACCGCCTTCACGCCCGTTCCCTGACGCACGGCTCGCCGTCACGCGTCCGCCGGCCGGGCAGTCGTCGTCCACTCACCCGGTTGCCCCTGGACGACCTCCTACCTCGGCGCGTCCCTCGCGGCCTGAGCTCGTCTCGTCACCAGAACCAACGCTGGCCGTTCTGGTCACGAATCATGCGCGTCGAGCGGCATGTCTCGTCGCCGGAACCAACTCGGGAGACGGCGGGTGCTAGGTCGAGACGCCGACGGCGGCGCCGATGCCGTAGGTCACGGCACCGGCGAGGACGGCGATGGTCACGTAGCGGGCGGCGAGGCGCACCGGGGAACCCATCGTGAAGACCGCCAGCGCGATGCCCAGCCCGGACGCGCCGAGCACGCCCAGGACCACCGAAGCGATGATCGCCGCGGTGCCGGTGACGAAGAACCATGGCAGCAGGGGCAGGAGCGCCCCCGTGGAGAAGGCAACGAAGGAGGAGAGCGCCGCCTGGACCGGCGATCCCAGTGCGTCGGGGTCGATGCCCAGCTCCTCGCGGGCGTGGGCCCGCAGGGCGGTGTCGGGGTCCACCATCACGCCCTGGGCGAGCTGGCGAGCCAGCTCGGGATCCACGCCGCGTGACTGGTAGAGCTGGGTCAGCTCGACGGTCTCGACATGCGGGTTCCGCTCCAGCTCCCGCCGCTCCAGGGCCAACTCCCGCTCGAGGAGCTCCTGTTGGGCCTTCATCGAGCCGTACTCGCCGGCCGCCATGGACACCGCGCCGGCGATCAGGCCCGCCAGGCCGGCGAGGCGGACGATCCCTGCGCCCGGGTCGGCGCCGGCGACACCGAGGATGAGCGACACGTTCGAGACGAGGCCGTCGCTGGCCCCGAACACGGCCGCGCGGGCCACCCCTCCATGGACATCCCGGTGGTGGTGTTCGCTCACCGGCGCTCTGGGTCGGTGATCGGGCACGGTCCAACCGTACGCTCCCGATGTGTCGAGTCGCTACGACCTGGACCGGAGCGCGCTGGAGGCCCTCCTGGCGGGTCAGCCCCGCTACCGGGTGGACCAGGTGTGGGACGGCCTCTACCGTCAGGGACGGGATCCGGAGGCCATCACCAACCTGCCGCTCGCGATCCGTGCCGACCTGGCCGAGCGACTCCCGTTGGCCCTCCGCGAGGTGGCCCGTCGCACCAGCGACGGCGACCAGACGGTCAAATGGGCGTGGGCGGTCGCCGGCGGCCACACCGTCGAGACCGTCCTGCTCCACTACCCCCACCGCAGCACCGTCTGTGTGAGCACCCAGGCCGGCTGTGCGATGGCCTGTGACTTCTGTGCCACCGGACAGGCCGGCTTCGCCCGACACCTCACGATCGGCGAGATCGTGGAGCAGGTCGTCCACGCCCGACGGTCGGCGGGCGACCGACGGGTGTCCAACGTCGTGTTCATGGGGATGGGCGAGCCGTTGGCCAACTACGACGCCACCTGGGGTGCCATCGAACGACTGCACGACGACCTCGGCGTCGGCGCCCGGGGCCTGACCGTCTCCACGGTCGGCGTCGTGCCCGGCATCCGCCGCCTGGCCACCGAGGCGCTCCCGGTGAACCTGGCGGTGTCCCTCCACGCGGCCAACGACGACCTGCGGGACGCGTTGGTGCCCATCAACCGTCGGTACCCCCTGGACGCGCTCGAGGCCGCGTGCACCGTTTGGCAGGAAGCCAAGAACCGGCGCCTCAGCTTCGAGTGGGCGATGATCGACGGGACCAACGACCGGCCCGAGGACGCCGACGAACTGGCGGTCATCGCCCACCGCCAACGGGCCCACGTCAACCTCATCCCGTTGAACGCCACCCCGGGCTTCGGCACCCCGGGCTCGCCGCCTGCGGTGGTGGAGGCCTTCCGTTCACGGCTTCGGGAGGCCGGGGTCAACGTCACCGTCCGCCAGAACCGGGGAGTCGACATCGACGCCGCCTGCGGGCAGTTGGCCGGTACGGCGCTCAGCGCACCAGGACGGTCCCCCGAGCGCTGAAGCGGATCGCGTCGACGAGGACCTCGCCGGACTCGACCACGGCATCGGCCCAACACACGCTGCGCACGACGCGGCCGTGAACGCGGGCCCCGGGATCCACCACCGGTCGACCGCCCGACGCCACCAGGTTGGCCGTCAGGTAGGCGGCAGGGGTGCCGCAGTCCACGAAGGGGCCCTCGTGGGCGACGGTCTCGAGTTGCCCGCGGCGGCCCGCGACCTGCCACACGGCCTCATAGAGGCCGGTCGGCTCTGCGGCCAGGTCGCTCGCCCACGACCACGGCAGCAGCGATCCCGCGACGAGGGACCGGGTACCGAGTGGGTCGCCCCCGGGGACCAGGACCCGGACCCGTTCGCCGTCCCACCCCTCCACCAGAGCGTCGAGTCCCCCGGGGGTCCAGGCGTCCGCGTTCACGATCAGGGTGGGCCGTCCGTCGATCCAGTCCTTCAGCGCCCCCACCGCACCGGCGGTGCCCAGGGCGACGGGTTCCTCGACCGAGACGTGAACGCGGTCCCCCAGGTGGGCCGCCAGCGCCTCCCGACCGTGGTGGACGTTGACCGCCACGGTGTCGACCAGCGGCCGCACCCGCTGCACCGCCAGGTCGACCAGGGGGACCCCGCCGACCGGGCAGAGCGCCTTGGGCCGGTGGGCGGTGAGGGGACGCAGGCGGGTACCCGCCCCCGCGGCGAGGACCAACCCGGCAAACCCCGTCCGTCCTGCCAGACTGTCGCTCATGGAGACCCGTCGCTGGACGAACCCATCACAGCCCCAGACCCTCCAGGTCGCGGTCTTCCTGCTCTACATCAACGCGGTCTTCAGCCTGCTCCAGCCGTACTCGGCCTTCCTGACCCTAAGCGCTCTCGCCGGCGCCGCGGGAGCGTACGGAATCGCCAACAGCCGACGATGGGGCTACCAGCTCGGTGTCGCCTCGGCGGCGATCGAGGTCGCGTTGATCGCCATCCTCCCCCTGCTCGACTTCGGCCCCGAGCTGCTGTTCAACCTGCGCTTCCTCCTCCTGATCATCTTCCCCGTCGCGCTCTTCTGTGCCCTCCTGCACCCCGAGAGCCGCGAGCACCAACGCGTCTGGTTCGACTGAGCCCGACACACTGCAGCCGTGGACACCGGCGATCTGGTCCGAGACGCCTTCGAACTGCTCATCGTGATCGCCCTCGGCGGCATGCTGTGGTCGGTACTGACCCGGCTCCGCCGTGGCCAGCTACCCGTACCCCGCTGCCCCGCGTGCGGGGGACCGGCTTCGAGGGCCTACCCGGAGTGCCGGCACTGCGGAGCGACTCAGCCCGATGGCCGTTGAGGTGAGCGTGGGCGGGTCGTCGTTCGCCCACTACTACGCCCTGCTCGACCGCATCCACGAGCACCTGTGCCCGCGGGGCTACGTGGAGATCGGCGTCGCGAACGGTCACAGCCTGGGCCTCACCCGGCCCGGCACCGTCGCCGTCGGCGTCGACCCCTCACCCGGTCCCGAGGTGGCGGAGCGGGCACCGGGCCGCATTCTGGTGAGCACCACCAGTGAGGTCTTCTTCCGCGACCACGACCGGGCCGAGGTCCTCGGCGGGGCTTCCCTCGACCTGGCGTTCGTCGACGGCCTGCACCTGATGGAGGCCGCGTTGACCGACATCGCCGCGCTCGAAGCCTGGTCCCACCCCGGCACCGTGATCCTCCTCCACGACTGCAACCCGACCGATGCGGCCATGGCGACCCGTGAACGGCAGACGGTGGCCTGGGCGGGCGACGTGTGGAGGGTCGTGGCCTGCCTGCGCACGGATCGCCCCGACCTGACCGTGACCACCGTCGACGTGGGGCCGACCGGCGTCGGGGTGATCACCGGCCTCGGTGCCGGCTTCACCGACCTGGCCGACTCCATCGCCCGCTTTCGGGATCTCGACTACGCAGTGCTCGAGGCCGATCGCGACGCCCTGCTGCACCTGGTGCCACCCACCTGGGACGCGGTCCGGCCACTGCTCTGCGGATAAGCCGTCATCCCGGCGGTCCCAGGGACCTACGGTCACACGATGCCTGGGCTGCCCGATGGCTTCACCGTCCGCGAAGCGACCGAAGCCGACCACGAAGCGATCATCGCCCTCTGCGGCGAGGTCTTCGGCGCACACGAGGCCGCCGCCGTGCGCCACCTCCTGACCTCCGAGGGCTACGGCCCGGGCCGGTGGACCGTTGGTGTGGATCCCGATGGCGCCCTCGCCTCCTGCTGCACGCTGCTGACCCACCGACTCCGCTACGGCACCGTCGAGGTCCCGGCGGCACAGATCGAGTTCGTCGCCACCCGGGCCTCAGCACGCCAGCGCGGCCTCGTCCGGGCCCAGTTCGACCTCCACCACCGGTGGGTCGACGAGCAGGGCGCCCTCGTGGTGATCATCACCGGGATCCCCTACCTCTACCGCCGGCTCGGCTACAGCTACGCGATCGAGTTCTCCGGCCACTACCGGGTGCTCGACGTGCCGTCGGCTCCCGACGGCTGGGCGGTCGAGCCCGTGACCCCGGCGGACCGACCGGCGCTCGACGAGCTCGAGCGGGCGGCGAAGGCCCGTCAGGACCTCACCCTCGAATGGCCCGACGGCGGCTGGGACTGGCTGCTGGCCGGGGCGCCGACCTGGGACGAGGAGATCCTCGTGGCCCGACGGGCCGATGTGGTCGAGGGATTCGCCTACGTGCAGCCTCGCCCCGAGGAGGACCACGTCGAGGTCGGCGGCACGGCGCGGACCGCCGAGGCGGCGCAGGCCCTCGTCGCCGCGGCCGCTGCCCGGGCCGGCGACCTGAAGGTCTACCTCGTCGCCCGGGCCGGCGATCCCTGGGCCACCGTCGTGGAGCGGGTCGGTGTGCGCGACCCGGCGTTGTTCAACGCGGTCTACGCCCGGATCCCCGATCCGGTCGCCTTCCTCGACCACGTGAAGGACGAACTGACCCGCCGCCTGTCCGGCTCGCCCTTCGCCCGGGAGTCCATCGATCTGGCGCTGTCCTTCTACGAGGCCGGGGTCGTGCTCTGCATCGAGGACGGTGACGTCACGGGGGTCCGGGGGGACCCCGCCCCGGAGCAGGACCCGATGGACCACGACAAGGTGGCCGTGGCCCCCGACGCCCTCCCGGCCCTCCTGCTCGGTCGGTTCAGCGCTGAGGAGCTCGAGCTGAGGTACGACGACGTGGGCTACGTCGCCGACCGGGCCCTCATGGGAGTCCTCTTCCCCAAGCGGTCCTTCGACGTCTGGGCCCCGATCTGACGGCGTCGTCCGGTCCGTACCATCGGGCCATGGCCACGACCGCCGCGCCCCTCCCGCAGGGCACCGAGAAGGCGACGGCGGTGCGCGGCATGTTCGACGCCATCGCCCCCCGCTACGACCTCGTCAACCGGATCATGACCTTCGGTCTCGACCGGAGGTGGCGCCGCCGCACCGTCGCCGAGCTCGGCCTGCCCGCCGGTTCGATCGTCCTCGATCTGGCCTCCGGCACCGGCGACCTGTGCGCCGAAGCCGAGCGCCAGGACCTGTCGCCGATCGGCATCGACCTCGCCCTCGGGATGCTGCAGGCCGGCCATGCGTCGGCCCCGCGGGCCCAGGGCGACATCACGCGGTTGCCGCTGCCCGACGAAGTGGCCGACGGCGCCGTCTGCGGCTTCGCCCTCCGCAACGTGGTCTCCCTCGATGCGCTCTTCGCCGAACTCGCCCGGACCCTTCGCCCCGGGGGCCGCATCGGCCTCCTCGAGGTGGATCGGCCCGACAACCCGGTGATCCGCTTCGGCCACCACCTCTACTTCGACCGGATCGTGCCCGTGATCGGCGGCCTCCTGTCGGACCGGGACGCCTACCGCTACCTCCCCGCCTCGACGGCCTACCTGCCGCCCCGCCTCGAGCTCCTGGAGTGCCTCGGCGCCGCGGGCTTCGAGCACATCGAGCACCGTCGCTTCCTGCTCGGCGCCTCCCAACTCATCACCGCCACCCGGACCTGATCGCTCGTGAGCCTCGTCGCCCGCACCCGGCGCCTCGACCACGACGTCGACCTGCTGTCGGTCGCCGGCGTGGACGGCGTCCTGCTCGCCCGTGACGGCGTGGGCCTCGCCGGCCGGGGAACGGCGCTGGAGATCGAGGTCGACGACGTCGGTGCGGCCCAAGCGGAGCTGGCTGCCATCGCGGTCGACGACGAGGTCGGCGTCCCGGGCTCGGGCGTGGTGGCCTTCGGGGCCTGGCCCTTCCTGCCGTCCGCGCCACGACGGCTCCGGGTCCCTGAGGTCGTCGTCGGCCGGGACGACCGGGGAAGCCGCTGGGTGACCACCATCGGTGATGTCGACCCCGTCCCGGTCCTCCTCGACGCATCCGAACCCGGACCGCTCCCCGAGCGGGTGACGGTGGCGACGACCCAGTCGGCCGATGAGTGGTGCGCGGCCGTCGTCGCCGGCCGCGACGCCGTACGGGCGGGCGAGCTCCGCAAGGTCGTCCTGGCCCGGGAGCTCGTGGTGAACACGGACCGACCCATCGACCGCCGGGGCGTGCTGCGGCGCCTCGCCGCCGCCTTCCCCGGCTGCACCCTCGCGGCGGTCGACGGCTTCGTCTGCGCCAGCCCGGAGACCCTGGTCGCCCGACACGGCGACGTCGTGCGGTCCCACCCCTTGGCGGGCACCGCCCCTCGGGGCGGGGACCCCACCGCCGACGCCCGACTGGCGGCGGGCCTGTTGGCCTCGGCCAAGGACCGGGCCGAGCACCAGGTCACCATCGACTTCGTCCACGAGGCCCTGCTCCCCTGGTGCTCGTTCCTCGACGAGGAGGCCGAGCCCTCGGTGGTCGGGGTGGCCAACGTCCAGCACCTGGGGACGATGGTCGAGGGCCACCTGTCGGACCCGACCCCCTCGGTCCTCGAACTGGTCGAGGCGCTCCACCCCACCCCCGCGGTCGGCGGAGACCCCCGCGACGCCGCCTTCGCCCTGATCGCCCGCCTCGAGCCCGGAGACCGTGGCCGCTACGCCGGACCGGTGGGCTGGGTCGACGGCGCCGGCAACGGTCGCTGGGCGGTCGGCATCCGCTCCGCCGAGATCGAGGGTGCCGGGGCCCGCCTCTGGGCCGGGGTCGGCATCGTCGCCGACTCGGACCCGGTCGCCGAACTGGAGGAGGCGCGGGCCAAGGCCCAAGCCATGCTCGGGGCACTCGTCCGCCTCTGAGCCCGGACCGCGGGCCCCGTCGATGCCCACGCTGTCGTCACCGGAGGCAATAGGGGGCGGATTCCGCCCCCTATTGCCTCCATTGGGGTCGGCGGGTGACCCGTTCCCTGCCGGCGGTTCCCGGGGCCGATGAGCTACAGCGCGTCGAGGACCTCGGCCACCCGGTCATAGAGGCGCTGATGGCGGGTGACGTTGGCCTGGCGATCGGTGTGGACGACCAGGACCCGGATGCCCGGCGGCGGTGCGGCCACCGCCGCCGCCAGGTCGGCCACGGAGTCGACGACGGCAGCATCGACGCCGTGGGCGCGGGCGACGGCGACCAGATCCAGCCCGTGGGGTGTGCCGAAGAGGCGCTCGAACTCCCCGGCCGACAGAGCGTCGGCCTGCGGCAGGAAGGAGAAGATGCCGCCGCCGTCGTTGTCGACCACGACCACGGTCAGGGAGACGGGCCGGTCGGCGGCGCCCAGCAGGCCGTTGGTGTCATGCAGGAACGCCAGGTCGCCGACCAGCGCCACGGTCGGCCGGCCGGCGAGCGCGACTCCCACGGCCGTGGACACCACGCCGTCGATCCCGTTGGCACCCCGGTTGGCGAGGACCCGGCCGGCGGTCGTGCCGCCGAACCACTCGAGGTCCCGCACCGGCATCGAGGAGGCCACCACGAGATCGGCACCCTGCGGTAGGGAGCCCAGCACGGTGCGGGCGATCGTGGGATCATCGAGGTGATCAACGAGCTCGACGTCGAGCAGGCTCTGGACGGCATCGTCGGCCTCGCGCCAAGCCGCCAACCATCCCGCGGGGGCCGGTTCCTGGTCATCACCGGCCAGGAGGCCCGCCACCAGGTGGGTGGCGCCCCGGTCCGGATCGGCGAACCTGCCGGTGGGGTCGAGGACGATCTGGACCGGTACGTCCCCCAGCCGAGCGGCCAGCGCCTTCGATGTCGGCGGGGCCCCGGTGCGCACGACCACGTCGGGCCGATGCGCATCGGCCCAGGCCGCGCTCCGCGCCAGGAGGTCGAAGCTCGCGATCGTGGTGGGCGCCATGACCCGGCAGCCCCCGAGCGGGTCGGCCAGCACGGGCCAGCCGTAGGCGTCGGCAAGGGGCCCGACGAGGGCGGGATCGCTTCCCCGACCGGCCACGATCAGGCCCCGGCGGCCGCGGACGTCCTCGAGATGGGTCACCGGCAACGGGAGGTCGGGGGCGCGGTGCCACGGCGCGCCGTCGGCCCGACCCGCGGGCAGAGCGCCGGGGTCGGCCAGCAACGGCTCGGTGAAGGACAGGTTCAGGTGGACGGGCCCCGGAAGCGGGCCGGTGGCGTCGAGCACCGCCCGCGCGGCGAGGGAGCGCCAGGACCACGCAGCATCGAGCCGGGGCACGCCCGGCTCGACCATCGCCCGGACGGAACGGCCGAAGAGGCCCGTCTGCTCGACGGTCTGTGGAGCGCCCACGCCGTGGAGCTCCGGTGGACGATCGGTCGTGCAGGCCAGGAACGGCACGCCGGCCAGGTCGGCCTCCACCACCGCCGGGTGCAGTTCCACCGCGGCCGTGCCACTGGTGGTGAGCACCACCGCCGGGCGGCCCGAGGCCAGGCCCAAGCCGAGCGCCAGGAAGGCCGCCGACCGCTCGTCGATCTGCACGTGCACCCGCAGCCGCGGATCCCGCACGAGGGCCACCGCGAGGGGCGTGGACCGTGATCCCGGGGCCACGACGGCGTCGGTGACACCGCAGCGGACCCACTCGTCGGCCACGGTGGCACAGAAGGTCGCCGCAACCGTCGCCTCGTCCACGGTCCAGGACTCTACGGTCGGGCGGGTGAGCGCTCCGCCCCTTGTCCTCGCCCACGGCTTCACCCAGACCGCGGATGCCTGGGGGCCGCTCCTGACGATGCTCGGGCCGGAGCGCCCCGTACGTCCCGTGGACGTGTCCGGTCACGGGACGGCCTCCGTGGACTCGGACCTGCTCGCGGCCGCGACCCGTCTCGGCCAGGACGGCGGGCCCGGCGCCTACCTCGGGTACTCACTGGGTGGGCGAGTGGCCCTGCACCTGGCCCTCGCCCAGCCCGTCCTCGTCCACGCTCTCGTCCTCATCGGCGCCCACCCGGGCATCGAGGACGACCGCGAGCGGGTGGCCCGCCGCCGGGCCGACGACGCCTTGGCCGACCACCTCGAGGAGGTCGGTCTGGAGGCCTTCCTCGACGAGTGGTTGGCCCAGCCGCTCTTCGCCTCACTACCACCGGCCGCCGACCAACGGGCCGCCCGCCTGACCAACGATCCGGTGGCCCTCGCCACCACGCTGCGCCATCTCGGGACCGGGCGGCAGACGCCGTTGTGGGACCGCCTCGGCGACCTCCGCATGCCGGTCCTGGTCCTCGCCGGCGAGGAGGACGAGAAGTACACGCGGCTCGGACTCCGGACCGCGGCCGCCATCGGGACGAACGCCACCTTCGCCACCGTGACGGGCGCCGGACACGCGGCCCACCTCGAGCAGCCCGAGCTGGTGGCCCATCGGGTCAAGGCCTTCCTCGGGGCCCGAGCGGCCTGATCCGCCGCCCACGGCTGTCGGTATCGTCGAGGCGTGAGCAGCGACGGCGACATCCTCACCCTGACCCGGGACCTGCCGGGACGGCGCCTCGAGGCCGGCGAGGTGCTCTTCGGGGAGGGTGAAGGCGACCGCGTCGAGGTCGCCGTGCTCCTCGACGGGATCCTGCGGATCGAGCTCGGGGACCTCGTGCTCGCCGAGCTCAGCACTCCCGGGGCCTTCGTCGGCGAGATCGGCGCCCTGCTGGGGACGGCCCGCACGGCCACGGTCAAGGCGGTCGTGCCGTCGACGGTGCGGCTCATCGGCGACCCCGAGGCGTTCTTCGCCACCCATCCCGAGGTGGGTCTCGAGCTGGCCCGCCAGTTGGCCGGGCGGCTCCACCGGCTCCTGGCCTATCTGGCCGACATCCGTACCCAGTACGCCGACACCGAGGGCCACCTGGCGATGATCGACTCGGTCCTCGGCCGTCTGGCCTCCCGCCCACCCGTGGCCGTCGACCCCGGATCCGACCGCTCCCCGGACTACTGACCGGCGCCCTGCCGCGGCGTACCGAACGACATCTCGCCGGACCCCGTGGAGGACCACCACGTCGCGATGCCCCGCCCGAGGTCCAGGAAGGTGTGGGCGGGCACCGGGCCCATCTGGTGGCCGCTGTTGAAGAGCCAACTGGCGCCCCGCTGCTCGACCCAGCCACCGTCGACGACGAACGGTGCCTGGTGGATGTGGCCGCAGAGGACGACATCGGGCTCGTGGAGCTCGAGCAGCCGCGGCAGCTCCGGGTCACCGTGGTGCTTCGATCCGGTCCACGAGAGGGGCCCCTCCGGAGGGCCGTGGTAGGCCCACAGCCAAGGCCCCGTCCTCGATCGGGCGGCAGCAGCCAGGCCGGCCTCCAGCTGCTCCAGGGTCCGCGGGCCCTCCCACCAGGCGCAGGCGGTGACCAGCCACTCGCCGACCATCGCGCTGTCGCCGTCGACCAGGGTGCCGCCGTCACGGGCCTCGGCCAGCCAGGCCGTGGCCTTCTCGCCCCCCTCGTCGCGGTGATCCAGGTCGTGGTTGCCCGAGCACGCCGCGGTCGTGGTCCGTTCGGCCATCCGGGACAGGTACTCGAGGACGACGGCCATCTGGGCGTCGAGCGGAACGCTGGAGGCGATGTCCAGCAGATCGCCGGCGACCACGAGGAGGTCCACGTCGGCGGTCTGTTCGAGGATCCAGTCGTACTTCCGCAGGTCGTAGTGGATGTCGGCGACCAGCAGGGTGCGCACGCTCAGCCGCCCAACGCGAGGCCGAGGGCCAGCAGCAGGCCGGTGAGCAGTTGGGTCCGGCCCGTCGCCCCGAGGACGGGGATCAGGGCCGGGCCGACGGCGCCGCGCCGGACCTCGCGGATCGGGGGCACCGCGGCCACGATCCCGACCAGCCCCAGCAACGCGAAGGGGCGAGCCGTCGCTCCGAGAACGATCACGAGCAGGAAGACGTCGACCAGCATCGTCACGTAGGCGATCCGGGTCCCGCGATCCCCGAGACGGACCGCCAGGGTCCGCTTCCCCGCCTCGGTGTCGGTCGGGATGTCACGGAGGTTGTTCACGACGAGGAGTGCGGTGGCCAGCAGTCCCACGGGCACGGCGGCACAGACGGCGAGGGCGGTGATCTCCCCGGTCTGGACGTAGGTGGAGCCCACGGTGGCCACCAAGCCGAAGAAGACGAAGACGAACACCTCGCCCAGACCGAGGTAGCCGTAGGGCTTCGGCCCCCCGGTGTAGAGCCAGCCGGCGGCGAAGGAGACCGCGCCCACCACGACCAGCTCCCAACCGACCGCAGCGGCCAGCACCAGACCGAACGCGGCGGCCACCCCGAAGGCGGCCAGGGCCGCCACCCGGACCGCGGTCGCCGAGGCCAGGCCCGAGGCGACCAGTCGAACCGGGCCGACCCGAACGTCGTCGGTGCCGCGGACCCCGTCCTGGTAGTCATTGGCGTAGTTGGCCCCGACCTGGATGGCGAGGGCGACCACCATGGCCGCCACCGCCCGCCACGCGATGACGCCGTCGCCGACGGCGACTGCGGTGCCCACGGCCACCGGTACCACTGCGGCCGGCAGCGTCCGGGGGCGGGCGCCGGCGATCCAAGGGTTCAAGGACGCTTGGGGAACTGGTCGAAATCAGGCCGGCGCTTGCTCACGTAGGCGTCCCGGCCCTCCTGGGCCTCATCGGTCTGGTAGTAGAGGAGGGTCGCATCGCCGGCGAGCTGCTGGATGCCGGCCAGGCCGTCGTCGGCGGCGTTCATCGACGCCTTGATCATCCGCATGGCCAGCGGCGAGTGCTGGAGCATCTCCCGGCACCAGGCCACCGTCTCCTCCTCCAGGGACTCGAGCGCGACGACCGTGTTGACCATCCCCATCTCGAAGGCCTCCGTGGCGGAGTACTGGCGACAGAGGAACCAGATCTCCCGGGCCCGCTTCTGACCGACGCTGCGGGCCAGCAGGCCCGAGCCGTACCCGCCGTCGAAGGAGCCGACCCGCGGGCCGGTCTGGCCGAAGCGGGCGTTGTCCGCCGCGATCGTCAGGTCGCACACGACATGCAGCACGTGACCACCACCGATCGCATACCCCGCCACCATGGCCACGACCGGCTTCGGCGTCCGCCGGATCTGGATCTGCAGGTCCAACACGTTGAGGCGACCGATGCCCTTCTGGGCCACCGCGTCGTCACCGAGGTACCCGTCGTCACCGCGGATGCGCTGGTCCCCGCCGGAACAGAAGGCCAGGTCGCCCTCGCCGGTGAGGATGATCACCCCGACCTGGTCGTCGTCACGGGCCCGGTTGAACGCGTCCTGGAGCTCGAAGAGGGTCTGGGGCCGGAAGGCGTTGCGCACCTCGGGCCGGCAGATGGTGATCTTGGCGATCCCCTCGGCGGTCTCATAGCGGATGTCGCGGAACTCACCCGTTGGCTGCCAGTCGGCCCCGGGTCGGATGGTGGTCTCGGCAGTGGTCACGGCCAGAGTCTGCCGGTCAGGCCCCGACCAGTGCACCTCCGTCGACCACGAGGGTCTGTCCGGTGATCCAGGACGCGAGATCGCTGACCAGGAAGAGGGCGGCACCGGCGATGTCCTCGGGCTCGCCCAGGCGCTTGGTCGGCAGCCGCCGAGCGAGGGACTCGCCGTGCTCCTCCCACAGCGCCCGGGCCATGTCGGTCTTCACCAGGCCGGGGGCGATGGCGTTGACCCTCACCCCCGGGCCGAGCTCGGCGGCCAGCGTCCTGGTCAAGTAGATGAGCCCGGCCTTCGTCGTGTTGTAGACGCCGATCGAAGGCTCGACGGAGAGCCCGCCGACCGAGGCGATGTTGACCACCGACCCGCCGTGGTCGGCCATCCATGCCCGGTGCGCGGCCTGGGTCCAGACCAGCGGCCCCCGCAGGTTCACCTGGAACGTCTTGTCGTAGCGGCCGAGGTCGATGTCGATCGCCGGTCCCATGTAGGGGTTGGTCGCCGCGTTGTTGACCAGGATGTCGAGGCGGCCGAAGCGCTCGACGGTCGCGGCCACGCAGGCCTCGGCCTGCTCGGGATCGCCGGCGTTCGCGGCGAAGGCCGCCACTTCCCCGTCCATGGTCGCCGCCGCGTCGTCGAGGGCGTCCTGCTTGCGGGAGGACAGCATCACCTTCGCCCCTGCGGAGGCAAACGCCCCGGCGATGGCCCGGCCGATGCCCTTGGAGGCCCCGGTCACGAGAGCGACCCGTCCGTCGAGATCGATCTGCATGGCGGCGAAGGTACCCGCTGGTCCGGCCCGGCCCGGCCCGCCCGATCGACCTCCTCGGTCAATACGGTGCGCGGGATGGCCAACCGCCTTGCCGCCGAGCCCAGCCCGTACCTCCGCCAGCACGCGGACAACCCTGTCGACTGGTATCCCTGGAGCGACGAGGCCTTCGGCCGGGCCCGGGCCGAGGACCGGCCCCTGCTGGTGTCGATCGGCTACTCCGCCTGCCACTGGTGCCACGTCATGGCCCACGAGTCGTTCGAGGACGAGGACACCGCCGACCTGATGAACCGGCTGTTCGTCAACGTGAAGGTGGACCGTGAGGAGCGCCCCGACGTCGACGGCGTCTACATGGACGCGGTCCAGGCGATGACCGGTCACGGCGGCTGGCCCCTGACGATCTTCGTCACCCCGGAGGGCAAGCCCTTCTACGGCGGCACCTACTACCCGAAGGAGTCCCGCCACGGCCTGCCGTCGTTCCGGGAGGTCTGTCGGGCCGTCGACGAGCACTGGCGGAACCACCGCGACGACGTCTCCGCCCAGGCCGAACGCCTGACCGAGGCCGTCGCCCGTAGCGGCGACCTGGAGGCCGAGGGCGTTCCCGGGCCCGAGACCCTCGACGCCGCCTGCCGGGCCCTGCGTTCCGCCCACGACGAGGAGTGGGGCGGCTTCGGCTCCGCCCCGAAGTTCCCCCAGACGATGAGCCACGAGCTGTTGCTGCGGGCCGACGCCGCCGACCCCGCCCCGGCCCTGCTCGACGCGGTCGTGACCTCGCTCGACGCGATGGCCTCGGGGGGGATGTACGACCACCTCGGCGGCGGGTTCGCCCGGTACTCGGTCGACGCCTTCTGGATGGTCCCCCACTTCGAGAAGATGCTCTATGACCAGGCCCTCCTGGCCCGCCTCTACCTCCACGCCTGGCAGGTCACCGGCGAGGCCCGGTTCCGCCAGGTCCTGGCCGAGATCCTGACCTACGTCCTGCGCGACCTCCGTCACTCCGACGGCGGGCTCTTCTCCGCCGAGGACGCCGACTCCGAGGGCGAGGAGGGCACCTTCTACGTCTGGCGGCCCGAAGCCATCCGCGAGGTCCTGGGCGACGACGCCGACCTCGCGATGGCGTGGTACGGGGTCACGCCGCAGGGGAACTTCGAGGGCTCGAACATCCTCCACCGACCGGTGCGGGGTGACCTGGTCCGGCCCCCCGACGTGGAAGCGGCGCGCCGGAGGCTCTTCGAGGCCCGGGAGCAGCGCATCCGACCCGGTCTCGACGACAAGGTGCTCACCGAGTGGAACGCGCTGATGATCGCCACCCTGGCCGAGGCCGGGGCGGCTGCGGACGAGCCCGGGTGGGTGGCCGCGGCGGTCCAGAGCGCGGAGTTCCTGCTCACGTCCCTGCGGGGCCCGGACGGGACCTGGATGCGTTCCTGGCAGGCCGGTGACGGCGACCGCGCGGCGGCGGCCCGACACCACGCCTACGCGGCCGACCACGCGGCCCTGGTGGATGCCTTCACCCGCCTGGCCGAGGCCACCGGGGAGGCCCGGTGGATCACCGAGGCGCGGGCCGTCGCCGACACGATGCTCGAGCGCTTCTGGGACCACGACAAGGGAGGGCTCTTCACCACCGGTGCGGGCGCCGATGCCCCGGTCGTGCGTCAGAAGGACTTCCTGGACAACGCCACGCCTTCGGCCAACAGCCTGGCCGCACTGGCCCTCCAGCGCCTGGCGGCGCTCACCGGCGAGGAGCGCTACCGCATCAGGGCCGAGGCGATCCTGGCCCTCTTCGCCCCGCTGGCCGCCAACGCCCCCGCTGCCTTCGCCCACCTCCTCGCCGCCCTGGCCGTCCACCACGGCGGCGTCACTGAGGTCGTCGTCGCCGGCGACCGCCCCGACCTCGTCGCCCAGGTCCAGCGCCGCTACCTGCCCTCGGCCGTCCTCGCCTGGGGCGAACGCTACGACTCCCCGCTCTGGGCGGGCCGGGAGGACGGCCGGGCCTACGTCTGCCGGGACTACGCCTGCCAACTTCCCGCCGAGACCGTGGACGAGCTGGCCGCGCAACTCACGCCGTAGAGCCCCAGGACCGACACCGACGCAACCACCAGGGCGTGGGGTCGCGCCGCCACACGTACTGGCGCCTCATTGCGGCGTCCTGGCACCTCAATCGGGCGCCAGAACGGCCGCCCCCCGATTCTGGCGCCTCATTGCGGCGTCCCGGCACCTCAATCGGGCGCCAGAACGAGGACAGGCAGGCCGCCCACGACGCTCGACTTGTCCCCACGCCCCCATCCCTGCATTCGGTGTCGGTGGGGGGTCAGGGGCGGCAGACGAGCGCGGTGGAGTGCATCCCGATGTCGGCGTGGCCGTGCGCCGCGATCTCGGTGGCGGCCCACCTGGTGACCCGGTCGACGACATCGAGCCAGGGGCGGGTCGAGCGCTCGGCGTGGAGGGACTCGCTGCCGGCGACGTAGGCGCCGACGGCCGCCGGGTCGGTGACCAGGAGGCGGGCCTCTCGGTGGTGCACGACCACGGACGAGAAGCACGCCTCCAGCAGTGGCACCGCGTCCTCGGAGGTCAGTCGCTCCCAGCCGAGGTCGGCACCGGCGGCCGCCTCGGTGGCTGCTCGCAACTCGTCCAGGTGGTCGCCCACGTTGAGGACGGCCACCAGCTCACCGTCCATGCGTAGAACCCGCCGCAGCTCGCCCACCGCCGCCGCCGGATCCTCGGCGTGGTACAGCATGTGGGGCGCCAGGACCCGACCGACCGAGCCGTCCCGCATCGGGAGCCGAGCCACGTCGGCCTGGACACCGGGGACGCCCGCCGCCGCCACCGCCTCGGCCACCATCCCGTGCGAAAGGTCGCTGGCCACCCGGCGGCCGCCGAGCACCTCGAGGTACCGTCCCGGCCCGCAGCCCACGTCCAGGACCGGGCCCGGCGCGGGCCAGGCGACGAGGCCCAGCACCCAGGGGATCAGCTCGATGTCGTCGTCCCGGTAGACGTAGAGGGAGATCCTCGCCGACAGGTTGCCGCTGTCGGCGTAGGCCTGGGCCCGGAGGCGCTCCGGATCGGTGCGGGCGTGGTTCACCAGCCACCGCGGTGGATGACGTCGTCCACGGGCCGGCGCGGCCGTCGGGCGGAACGACCCGGCCGCGACGGCAGGGGGTGGCCGAGGGCGACCACGCCGATCACGTCGCGGTCGTCAGGGACGCCCAGGGCCGCTCGTACCGCCTCCTCCCGAGCGAACAGGCCGAAGAGGAGGGCACCCAGCCCGGCGTCGACCGCACCCAGCAGGAGCGTGTGGACGACCATGCCGCCGTCGACCAGCCAGTACGGCGTCCGCCACGCGGCAGCGTCGTCTCCCAGACCGGTGGTGGACTTGTCCGCCTCGGCGTAGCGCTCGAGGTAGCGCCGGGGGTCGGCCAGCACCAGCACGAGGACGGGAGCGGCCAACAGATCGGGCCAGGCGAAGCTCGCCCGCCGTGCCACCGGCAGGGCGGCGTCCCAGTAGCGGGCGGTGTCGTCCGGGCCGGCCAACACGACCAGCTCGGTTCCCTGGCTGTTGCCCGCGGAGGGGGCCCGCAGGGCGTCAGCCAGCAGGCGGTCGAGGACCGTGGGGTCGATGGGATCGGGGCGGAACGCCCGCACCATCCGGCGGCGATCGAGGACCTCTCGGAAGTCCAAACCGCCGGCCGGGCTACCGGGCCAGCTTCTCGAGGTTCTCGGCGAGGGCCCAGCCCGCGATCACCAGCGAGTCGCCCTGCTGGTGATCCAGGGGGGCGAGGAACTCGTTGAAGGCCGGGTCGATCTTCTCGGGCTGGAGCGTCTCGTGGTCGAGCACGGCAGGGAAGCTCTTGTCCCCCTGGGCCAGGAACGACCGCTCGTCGTAGTCACCGGTCTCCACGCCGAAGCGCTTGGCCAGGCGGACACCCCAGGCCCGTTCCTCGCCCGAGGCCCGGTGCTCGGGACGGGGGATGATGTCGGTGAGGTTGGCGAGGGCGTTGAACCCGGACACGTCGTTGATGCGCATGCCGACCAGGACGTCCTCGTCGGGGAAGGCCATAAGGGCGCGACGCATCTGGTCGGCCATGATCGCCCGCAACACGGCGTCACGCTTGCTCGTCCGCTTGATCGAGGCGAGGCCGATCAGGACGCTGGGCGTGCCGCCGATGCGTTCGAGGGTGCAGAACGAGAAGCCCTTCAGGGGGTTGCCGTCGCGAGCCATGCTGACCAGCACCCAGGCCTCGGCGGCCTTGGACAGGAAGCCGATCTCGTACCCGGATGGGCCGTCTGCGCACAGGTCGGCCATCTCGGCCAACTCGGCGTCACCCAACGAGGTGCAGTCCTTGGTGTCGACCTGGATACCCATGGCTGGCGAAGAACCCCCGGAAACGCTCGGACAGGACCCCTCTAGTCCAGCGTCCGCGACGCGTTCGCGCAACTCGGCGGGCGCGTTCTTCGGAGATTTCTTCCGAACGGGCCTCAGACGCGGACCGCGTTGGAGCCCAGGAGCACCCGTAACTCGGCCACCAGGCCGTTGCCGGCATCGACCGAGAGGTCGTCGGCCAGCCGCACCCGCTGGCGTTGGCTGAGCTGGAGCACGACCTCGGATCGGCCGGGATGATCGGCCAGGACCCCTTTGAGCCTGTGGAGGAGGTCGTCGTTGACCGCAGAGCGGGTGAGGTCGATCAACACCGAAGGCGATTCGGCCACGGGCTCGAAGCGCTCCACCTCCATGGCCATCATGCGGACGGTGTCCTCCTTGCGGTCCACCCGTCCCCGGACGATGACGATGGCGTCGTCCTCCAGCTTGTGCCCGTGCTCGGTCATGGTCTTCGGGAAGACCATGACCTCCAGGGAACCGCGTAGATCCTCCAACTGGAACACGGCCATCAGGTCACCGCGCTTGGTCCACTTGCGCTGGAGGCCCGTGACCACGCCACCCAACGAGCAGACCGTCTCCTCCTCGCCCGCCAGGACCTCGTCCACGGTGCCGTCGGTGCGCCGCCGCAGGGCGGCCTCGACGCCCATCAGCGGGTGATCACTGATGTAGAGACCGAGCATCTCCTTCTCGAAGGCCAGCTTCACCTTCTTCTCCAGCTCACCCTCTTCGATCCGGGGACGGTCATCGAAGACGGGGCCGTCCTCGAGGGAGTCGAACAGGCTCATCGCGCCCATGTCGTGCTGCTTGCGCTTGGCCACGGTCAGGTCGATGATCCGCTCGTAGGCGGCCAGCAGGCCCTGGCGCGTGTGGCCCAGCTGGTCGAAGGCCCCGGACTTGACCAGCGCCTCCACCGTGCGCTTGTTCAGCGCCGCGGTGTCCACCCGCTCGCAGAAGTCGTAGAAGTCCACGAAGGGGCCGGCGGCCTCACGCTCGGCCAGGATCAGGTCGGTCACGCCTTCGCCCACGTTGCGGACCGCGGACAGGCCGAAGGGGATCGAGCCCAGGGCCCCCGTCTCGGCCGCCTCGGCCGGTGGGGGCACGGCGGTGAACTTGGAGACCGACAGGTTGATGTCCGGTACCCGGACCTCGATTCCCATGGTCCGGCACTCGGCCAGGTAGATCGCGGCCTTGTCCTGGCTGTCCTTGACCGAGGTCAGCAGAGCCGCCAGGTACTCGACCGGATAGTGGGCCTTGAGCCACGCCGTCTGGTAGGCGATGAGGCCGTAGCCGTAGGCGTGGCTCTTGTTGAAGGCGTAGTCGGCAAAGGGCTCGATGACGTCGAAGAGCTTCTCCCCCAGCGGCCGGCCGTAGCCGGTGGCTTCGCAACCGTCGACGAACTTGGCCCGCTCGGCCTTGATCATCTCCCGGATCTTCTTCCCGCAGGCCTTGCGCAGGTTGTCGGCCTCGGCGAGGGAGTAGCCGGCGACCTTCTGGGCCACCCGCATGACCGACTCCTGGTAGATCATCAACCCGTAGGTGTCACCCAGGGTCTCCTCGAGGTCCTCGTGGGCGTACTCGACCGGCTTGCGACCGTTCTTGCGGTCCGCGTAGTCGTTGTGCATGTTGGCCCCCATGGGCCCGGGTCGATACAGGGCGACGAGGGCGGCGATGTCGTCGAAGCTGGTGGGGGCCAGGGAGCGCATGAGGGCCCGCATCGGGCCGCCCTCCAGCTGGAACACGCCGATCGACTCCCCCCGGCGCAGCATGGCCAGGGTGAGCTCGTCGTCGAGGGCGACGCCGTCGATGTCCACCTCCTCGCCCCGGACGTCGCGTATGAGCTCGAGGGCGTCCTCGATGACATCCAGGTTGCGCAGGCCCAGGAAGTCCATCTTCAGCAGGCCGAGGGACTCGATGCCGTTCATCTCGTACTGGGTGACGATGGGTGCGTCCTCGGGGTCCTGGCCCGACTCGGGCTTGCGCTGGACCGGGGCGTACTCGGTGACGGGCTGGTCGGTGATGACCACCGCGGCGGCGTGGATGCTGTCCTGGCGACGCAGGTTCTCCAGGCCGGTGGCGACGTCGATCACCGCCTTGGCGTCGGCGTCGGTCTCGTACATGGTCCGCAGCTCGGCGGCCATCTTGAAGCCCTCTTCGTACTTCGCGGTCTTCTCGAGGCAGGCGTGCAGCGGGGTGTCCCGGCCCATGATCAGCGGGGGCATGGCCTTGGCCACCTTGTCTCCCACGACGTAGGGGTACCCCAGCACCCGGGCGGCGTCGCGGACCGCAGCCCGGGCCTTGATGGTGGAGAAGGTGACGATCTGGGCGACCCGGTCCCGGCCGTAGCGCTCGGCGGCGTAGCGGATCATCTCGTCCCGGTAGCGGGAGTCGAAGTCCATGTCGATGTCGGGCATCGAGATCCGGGACGGGTTGAGGAAACGCTCGAACAGGAGGTCGTACCTGATGGGGTCGAGATCGGTGATCCGGAGGCAGTAGGCGACACAGCAACCCGCGGCGCTCCCCCGCCCGGGACCGACCCTGATGCCCTGGTCGCGGGCGTGCCTGATCAGGTCCCAGACGATGAGGAAGTAGGACGAGAACCCCATGTCGGCGATGACCTGGAGCTCGAAGGCGATGCGCTCGAGCACGTCGTCACCCAACTGTTGGCCCCAACGGGCCTTGGCCCCCTGGAGGGTGAGGTGTTCGAGGTACTCCCGGTCGTCGGTGAAGCCGTCCGGCAGCGGGAAGGCGGGCAACAGCGGCTTGCCGAACTCGATCTCGACATTGCAGCGCTCGGCGATGAGCAGGGTGTTGTCACAGGCGCCCGGGTAGTCCTGGTCCGGGAACAGGCGCCGCATCTCGTCCGCGGTCTTGAGGTAGTGCTCCTCGCCGTCGAACTTGAACCGGTTCGGGTCGCTCATCATCGAGTTGGTCTGGACGCAGAGCAGGGCGTCGTGGGCCCGGGCGTCCTCTCGCTTGACGTAGTGGCTGTCGTTGGTGGCCAGGAGCGGGGCCCCCAGCTTGCGGCTGATCTCGAGCAGGCCGGGCATGGTCTGGCGCTGTTTGTCGATGCCGTGGTCCTGGATCTCGACGAAGAGGTTCTCCTTGCCGAAGATGTCCTGCAGTCGTCCCGCCCGGGCCAGGGCCTCGGCCTCGTCGCCGGTCATGAGCGCCTGGAGGACGTGACCGCCGAGGCAGGCGGTGGTGGCGATCAGTCCCTCGCTGTGCTGGTCGAGCAGCTCCCAGTCGACGCGGGGCTTGTAGAAGTAGCCCTCCAGGAACGCCCGACTGGCCAGTTGGATCATGTTGCGGTAGCCGGAGCGGTCCTGGGCGAGGAGGGTCAGGTGGTAGTAGAGCTTGCGCCCGCCTTCGGTGTCACCGCCGGAGTCGTCGACCCGACCCCGCCGGGCGGGGCGCTCGGTCCTGCTCTCGTGGGCCATGTAGGCCTCGGTGCCGATGATCGGGGTGATGTCCGCGTCACGGCAGGCCTTGTAGAAGTCGAGGACCCCGTACATGTTCCCGTGGTCGGTGATGGCCAGCGCCGGCTGACCGTCGCGACGGGCGGCCTCGACCGCATCGCCCACCCGCGCCGCACCGTCCAGCATCGAGAACTCGGTGTGGTTGTGCAGGTGGACGAAGGACACGTCGTTGGCCAGATTCCCTGTTGTTCCCCAGCTGATGCACAGGCGGTTTCCACAGCCTGTGGGCAAATCACACGGTGGTGATTCGCCTCGGGCCGACCGTAACCTGCTCGACTGCCGGGGGCAAGAAGCCCTACAGGTAGGTCCCGCCCGGCGGAGGGCCCCCCGGTCCGCCGGTCTCGCCCCCGGCCGGCAGGTGGCGGCGCATGTCCTCCAACTGGCTCCGGGCCGCCATCTGCTGGGCGAAGAGGGTGGCCTGGATGCCGTGGAAGAGGCCCTCCAGCCAACCCACGAGCTGGGCCTGGGCGATGCGCAGTTCCGCGTCACTGGGTGTCGCCTCCCCGAAGGGGAGGGCCAAGCGGTCCAACTCCTCGCGCAGGTCGGGGGACACCGCAGCGGCGATCTCGGCGATCGAGGTCTCGTAGATCTCCCGCAGGCGGTCGCGGCTCGGCGCGTCCAACTCGGTCTGGCGGACCTCCTCCAGGAGCTGGCGGATCATCGTGCCGACCCGCATGACCTTGGCGGGTTCGGCCACGTTGTTGCGCTCGTCGCCGTCGAGGTCGTCCTGGCCGGCCGGGTCGACCAGCTCGGGCTCGACGGAATCGGCGGGGGTGGGCGTTTCGGACAGACCGTCGCTCATGGGGCCCGACGCTAGGCCCGAGTGCCCAGCAACGGCACCAGCATCTCGGCCGCGGTCAGTGAGCCGTGACGCCCGACGAGGTGGTAGGGCCCCGAGTCGTCCGGGTCCTCGAAGGCCACGGGTTCTCGGGCCACGAGGGCCACATCGCCCAGCCGCCCGGCGGATGCGGCGGTGAGCTCCCCGAGCCAGCGCTCATCGGCGATCTGCTCCAGGCTGACGACCCAGGCGGTGTCCGCATGGTGGGTCGTGGCCGCCTCGAGGAGGGCGTCGCCCTGGCCCGACCGGGCGTGCAGCCATCGGAAGCGGGCCTCGCCCGATTGCAGGCGGACGTGACGCAGGACATCCGCGGCGGGCGTGATGAGGTTGTCGCCCACGTCGACCTGGCCGTGGTCAGAGGTCACCACCAGGGCCGCCCCCGGAGGCAGGCTGTCGATGAGATCGGCCACGAGACGATCGGCGGCCCGGAGCTCGGCGTCGTAGTGCTCGGCCAACCCGTACTCGTGGGCGACCTTGTCGATGCCCTCGTAGTAGGCGTAGACGAACGGCTCCCCGGCGCCCAGGTGGCGACGCACCTCCGTGACCAGCGTGGAGGTCATCCGGTAGGGCGTGAGCCGGGTCTGGTCGAGGTGGGCCAGGGTGAACCCCGACTTGGCGAACTCGGCCCGAGTCACCACCGGCGGCCGCTCGCCTCCGAACGGGGCGGTGGTCTGGATCGACCCGGGGAGGATCTGCCGGCGGACGTCGCCCTCGGGCGTGGCCCAGCGCAGGACGTTGAGGACACGGCCGTCCACCACCATCCGGTACCCCACGACACCGTGACGGCCCGGCGCCAGTCCGGTCGAGATCGAGGTCAGGGCCGCAGCTGTCGTGCTGGGCGCCACGGTGCAGATCGGCCCGCCGTCCATGCCGGCCATCGTCGGGGCGTGCGGTAGGCGATCCTGGAGCTGTTCCCAGCCAAGGCCGTCGAGGACCAGCAGGACGACCTGGTCACAGCCCACCGCCGCGGTGGGCAGCCACGACGGCACCTCCTGGAACTCACCCAGGAGTGCAGGCACCACGTTGTTGACGGTGGCGCCGTCGTAATCGGGCACCACGAGCTCTCGATCCACCGGCATCCTTCCGTCGGCTGCGCAACCTACTCAGCCCGGCGAGGGCTCACCACCACCGGGCCGGGTCGGTCCGTCGCCCTACGATGCGTGCATGAGCGGCACGGAGCAGACGGAGCCGACGTCGGAATGAAGGTCTCGACGCGCGGTGACTACGCCAGCCGGGCCCTGCTGTCCCTCACCCTGCACCAGGACGAGGCGGGTCCGACCTCCGTCCGCGACATCGCGGAGCGCACCGCACTTCCCCAGCCCTACCTGGAGCAGATCCTCCTGGCCCTGAAGGGCGCCGGGCTCGTCCGCTCCAAACGAGGCGTCGGCGGCGGCTACGTCCTGGCCAAGCCCCCTGCTGAGATCACGCTCGGAGCCATCGTCAGTGCGGTGGACGGCCCCATCGCCGCGGGCGACTTCGGCCAGCCCCACCAGGACGGCGCCTGTGACCATGAGGGCCAGTGCGTCCTGCTCGCCGTCTGGCAGGACGTCGGCGCCATCCTCCGTCAGCACCTCGAGGCCCTCACGCTCGCCGACATCGCGGCCATGGCGAGAGGTGCGCAACCCTGGCCCGACGCTTAGGTCAGGCCCGCGAGCACGGCCTGGAGCTCCTCGGGCAACGGGGACTCGAACTCGCACTCCTCGCCGGTGATCGGGTGCACGAACCGGAGCCGGACGCTGTGGAGGAAGGGGCGATCGAGGGGAAGGCCCGAGCGGTCGCCGTAGGCCCGGTCACCGATGACGGGATGCTCGATGGCGGCGAGGTGCACCCGGATCTGGTGGGTCCGTCCCGTCTCCAGGCGCACCGTCAGGAGCGTCGCCGCCTCGGGTTCGCCGAACCTGGCCTCGACCTCGTAGTCGGTGGCGGCCCAGCGGCCGTCGGGCGTGACGGCTTGAAGGGTCGGCCGTCGGGGGTCCCGTCCGATCGCGGCCTCGATGCGACCGGTCGCCTCCGGCACGGTCCCGGCCACGAGGGCGGCGTACTCCCGCTCCACCTCGTGGGCCGCGATCATCGTGCTGAGCGCCTCGTGGGCCTCAGCGGTGCGGGCCACCAACAGCAGGCCAGAGGTGCCCCGGTCGAGGCGGTGCACGATGCCCGGGCGCCCGGGGTCCGGGCCCACCCCGGCCAGGCTCGGGTCCCGGGCCAGGAGCCCATGGGCGAGGGTGGGCTCGTCACCGGTGCCCGAACCCGGGTGCACCACGAGCCCGGCCGGCTTGTCGACCACGTGGAGGTGCGCGTCGGTGTGGACCAACGGGACCGGCACCGATGCATCAGGCTGGAGCCCGACCTCGACCACGGGCTCGTGATCGACCAGGACCACGGCCGCGTCGCCCACCTTCACGGCGGGGCGGAGCTCGACCCGGCCGTCGACCTGCACGGCGCCGGTGAGGACCAGGTCGTGGGCCACCGAGCGGCTGCAGCCGGTCTCGGCCGCCACTCGGCGGTCCAGTCGCTGTTCCTCGGTGGCGGCCATCAGGCGCCGTCGACGGGCAGCTCGGCGGCCACATCGTCGTCCTCGGCCGCGTCGTCCTCGGCCGCGTCGTCCTCCGCCGCTTCGTCCTCGGCCGCTTCGTCCCCGGTGGCGCCCACCACCTCCCCGTTGCCGTAGCGGGCCGTGGCGAACAGCAGGAGGAGGGCGCCGACCACCACGCCGATGTCGGCCACGTTGAAGATCGGGTACCACTGCACGTCGATGAAGTCGACCACGCCACCGCCGAGGAACCCGTCACCGGCCCGGAAGGCCCGGTCAACCAGGTTGCCCACAGCGCCGCCGAAGATGAGGCCCACGGCCACCGCCCCGGTCCTGGTGGGCACGGTGCGCCCCGACCACAACAGGCCCACCGCCACCACCGCAGCCAGCACGCCGATGTAGGGCCCGAGCCCGGGAAACCGACTGAAGGCCGCTCCCGTGTTGAAGGTCAGGTTGAACCGCAACGTCCAGAACAGCTCGTGGGGAGCGTCTTGGAGCGCTCGCAGGGCCCAGGTCTTGGTCCCCTGATCGACCGCCAGCACGGCCGCAGCCACGGGGAGGACCAGGCGGAGGTTCCTCGCTGCGGCGGTCAGCGGCGGCGGCCGAACCGCGACCCGCCGTCCTCGGCGTCGGACTCCTCGTCGCCGAGCTCGGCCAACCACGGGTTGTCCCCCTCGGCCTGATCATCGAGGACCGGCAGCTGTTCGGAGACCGCCGGGCCCGAGAGCCCTCCGAAGGTGGCCGGGGCGGGTTCGTCGAGTTCCGGCGGGGGCGGGGGCGGGGGCGGGGGCGCGTCGGCCCAGTCCACGTCGTCGGCCTCCAAGTCGGGCGGCGGGGGTGGTGGTGGCGGCGGGGGCGGCGCATCGCCCCACGCATCTTCGGATGCCGCCGTCCAGTCCTGGTCATCATCGCCGGCCGGCGTCTCGCCGAACACCGATTCCCCGGACGCCGGGGCGCTGGACACCGATTCCTCGGGCACCGATTCCCCGGACGCCGGTGCGCCCTCGGGCCGGTCCTCGGCGGGCGCGGCGAAGGGATCCGGCGGGTCGACGGCGTCCTGCGGGGGCTCGGGCTCGACATCGACCACCAGCGGGGCGCCCCGCGCCGGCACCTGGGCGCCCGACAGCGCGGGAGCGGTCACGGGAGCGAGCGGGTGCTCCAAGAGGTTCGCGAGCTGGTCGCGGACCTCCTCCAGTCGGGACCGCTGCCCGGCCACGTGGACCTCGAGGGCCGCGACATCGCCGGCCATGGCGTCGCGGGCCCGCTCGAGGGTGTTCAACTCGTCGAGCATCTCGGCCCGCTTGAGGTCGATGGCCTCTCGGACCTCCGACTCGGCTTCGGCGATGGCCTTCTCGCGATGCGTGCGGGCCTCGGTCATCAGGCGGTCGGCTTCGGCTTCGGCTTCGGCCACCTTGCGCGACGCGGTCTCCTCGGCCTCGGCCACCGCGGCATCGGCCGTGCGCTGGGCCAGCAGGAGGGTGCGCTGGATCGTCTCGTCGCCCTCGGAGCTGTTGCGGGCCCGTTCCTCGGCCTCGCGGGCCCGGGTCTCGGCTTCGTCGAGCTTGCTGGTCGCCTCGCGCAGCCGGGCATGCATCTCCCCCGCCCAGGTCTCCACCTGCTGGCGGAACTCGTCCACTCCCTCGGCGTCGTAGCCCCGGCCCTTCCGCCGGAACTCGATGTCGGCGAGGACGTCGGGTGTCAGGTCCATGGCCCCGAGCGTAGCTGCCTCTCCGGCCCCACGGGGACCCCGAGCGGGTATTCGGCCACCCTCTGTGGCGCCGATGGGCGAGCTCAGGAACAGCCGAGGAGGCCGAGCAGGATCCGGATGCCGATGAACGCGATGATCGGTGACAGGTCCAGTCCCATGTTCCCGATGCGAACGAACGGCAGGGCGCGTCGCAGCGGACCGAGAACCGGTTCGGTGAGGGCCACGGTGAGGCCGAACACCTGGGCGCCGACCCCGTCGGGAGCCAGCGGGAACCAGGACAGCACGACCCGACCGATCAGGACGAGGAGGTACGCGAGCAGCAGCCCGCAGACGAGACCCACCCGGGCGGGTCAGTGCCGGCCGAGGCCGCGTTCGGTGATCCGGCGCCGGTCCTCGTCGGACACCTCGACATCGGTCGGCGTCAGCAGGTACACCTGGCTGGCGACCCGCTCCATCTGGCCCCCGAGGCCGTAGCAGAGCCCGCTCGCGAAGTCGATGACCCGGCGGGCCAGGTCGAGATCGGCACCCTGCAGGTTGATGATGACCGGTTGGCTGTTCTTGAAGCGATCGCCGAGCTGTTGGGCGTCGTTGAAGTCCGTGGGGATCACGACCTGGGGCTTGGCGGAGGGGGAGACGGGGATCGGGCGGACGGCGCCGAGCTCCGGCTTCTCCTCCCTTCCGCCACCGGGCGGCGTGGTCGGCACCGGGCGCAACGAGGAGACGGCGGGCTCCTCGGGAGTCACGGCGCCGGACTCCTGCTCGGGACGCAGGACGTGCACGGGTTCGGCGGGACCGGGGTCCTGGCCTGCCGGCGCGGGTGACGAGGGTCGGGGCGCGGGTCGTGAGCCGAGTACGGGCGACTCGTCGTGCCCGTAGTCGTCGTACTCCTCGTCGGGTCCGAGACCGAGGTAGAGGAGGGCCTTCCGGAACGGGGATGACATAAGGGGGTCCAGTTTCGCACGTTCGACGGTCAACGCGGCGGACGGGCGCCGAACAAGGCGGTCCCGACCCGCACGATCGTGGCCCCCTCGGCCACAGCGGCCTCCAGATCTGCGGACATGCCCATCGACAGCTCGGCCAGATCGAGCGCGGACGCCAGGTCGGCCAGACGGCCGAACTGGGCTCGGGCCGCTTCGAGGCCGCCCTGGGCGGCCACGCCCATCAAGCCCTGGACGTCGAGACCCAGGTCGGTCAGCTCGGTCACCAACGCGGCGGTGCTCTCGGGCCGGCAGCCGCCCTTGGTCTCCTCGCCCGAGATGTTCACCTGGGCCAGGACTGCCGCACCGGGGACCCGTCGGGCCACCTCCGCCCCGAGGGCGGCCCGATCGATCGTCTCCCAGAGGGTCACGTGGGGGGCCAGGAGCCGGACCTTGTTGCGCTGGAGCCCGCCGATGAAGTGCCACACCGGGGCGGGCTCCTGGCCCAGCGTGGCCGCCTTGGCCACCAACTCCTGGGCGTAGTTCTCCCCGAGGTGCACGATCCCGGCGTCCAGGGCGGCCCGGGGCGCCTCCACGCCGAATCCCTTGGTCACGGCGACGACGGTGATCAGGTCCGGGTCGCCGCCGGCGGCCCGGATGCGCTCGTGGACGGTGGCCATGCCGGCGGCCACCGAGCCCCGGTCGAAGCTCATCGGCCGTCGTCGATCCAGGTCAGTACGGCCTGACGACCGCGCTCGCCGCGGGCCCGGTGGGAGAACGCATCCCGGCCACAGGCGGTGCAACCGCCGACGAAGCCGACGTCCCGTATCTCGGCCGCCTCGAGCGCGGTGCGGACCCCGGCGGGCAGGTCGAGCGCCGGCGCCCCGGCCGATGTCGTCGCCACCACGCCGCCACCGAGGCGGGTCGCCACCGATCTCAGGTCGTCCTCACCGAACTCGTAGCACTCAGGACCGATGAGCGGCCCGACCACCGCCTTCACCGGACCGTCGGCCAGGTCGCGGAGCCGGTCGACCGTGGCCTCGACGACACCGGCCGCAAGGCCCCGCCAACCGGCATGGACGACGGCCACGGCCCCGCCCTCGGCCACGAGAGCCACCGGGGCGCAGTCGGCGGTGTGCACGGCGAGGACGGCCCCGGACGACTGGGTCACGGCGGCGTCGGCGGCCTCGCCCGCGCCCTCGCCGGGCCGGTCCACGGTGACGACCCGGTCACCGTGCGCCTGGCGGAGCCACGTCCAGGGCAGGTCGACCAACGCCTTCCGACGGCAGGCCAGGGTGCCAGGGTCGCCGTCGATGAAGAGATCGCCGTCGGCGCGCCCGGTGAAACGGACCCGGGCGGTGCGCCCGTCCGCCAGCCGGTGGTCGAGGGCGGCGCGGATCTACTTGAGGAACGACGGGACGTCGAAGTCGTCGTCGCCCAGGCCGAGGTCGTCGTCGTCGCCGTCGCCGAAGAGGTCGTGGGCCTCCTCCTCCTCGTCGTCGCCGCGGAGGAAGCTGAGGTCCGGCTCGGCATCGTCCCGTGACTGCCGGTCGTCGTCCCACCGGTCGAAGCCCGCGGCGATGACGGTCACCCGGACCTCGTCACCGAGATCGTCGTCGATGACCGCCCCGAAGATGATGTTGGCATCGGGGTGGCACACGCCGTGGATGATCTCGGCGGCCTCGTTGACCTCGAGGAGCCCCAGATCGCTGCCCCCCGACACGTTCAGGATGATGCCTCGGGCCCCTTCGATGGAGGCCTCCAACATCGGGCTGGAAATGGCGTTGCGGGCCGCGGTGAGGGCCCGACCGTCACCGGAGGCGTAGCCGATGCCCATGAGGGCCGACCCGGCGTTGGCCATGACGGTCTTGATGTCGGCGAAGTCGGTGTTGATCAGCCCCGGGGTGGTGATGAGGTCGGTGATCCCCTGCACCCCCTGCAAGAGGACCTCGTCGGCCATCTTGAAGGCGTTGAGCATCGAGGTGTTCTCGTCCGACACCGTCAGGAGCCGGTCGTTGGGGATGACGATCTGGGTGTCCACGGCCTCCTTGAGCCGCTGGATCCCCTGTTCGGCCTGCACGGTGCGCCGCCGGCCCTCGAAGCTGAACGGACGGGTGACCACCGCAATGGTCAGGGCGCCGGCGGCCCGGGCGATCTCGGCGATCACCGGCGCGGCGCCCGTCCCGGTGCCACCGCCCTTGCCGGCCGTGATGAACACCATGTCGGCGCCGGCGAGCGCCTCCTCGATCTCGACCCGGTGGGACTCGGCGGCCTCCCGGCCGACATCGGGGTCGCTTCCGGCCCCGAGCCCGCGGGTCAGGTCCCGACCGATGTCCAGCTTGACCTCGGCGTCGCTCATGAGCAGGGCCTGGGCATCGGTGTTCACGGCGACGAAGTCGACGCCCTTCAGGCCGGCGTCGATCATCCGGTTGACCGCGTTGACGCCGCCGCCGCCGATGCCCACGACCTTGATCACGGCCAGGTAGTTCTGGGGATTTCCGATCATGGGGTCCTCCACCTCGAGCCGCTCGGTCGAGCCGGCGCGTCGTACATCTCGTCCTGACGAATGCCCGATCGTAGGGCCAGACGGGGGTCGTCCGTCGAACGGCACCGTGCTCCACCCCCTCGGGGGTGACCGTCGAGCGCCATCAGACACACCCCGGTACCCGTATCAGGGCGGGCGCCGCGGGCAGCGTCACGTCCAGGCGGTCCACGCATCCTGGGGTCACGGTGGCCAGGACGGCCGCCGCCGCCGCCAGCTTCGCCGCGGGAGCCTCGGGTCCACCCAACGCGATGGTCCCTCCGGCCCGCAAGGTGACCTCGAGGCCCGTCCCGGCGCCCCGTACGGTCGCGACCGCGGATCGGAGACCGGCCGGCACCGCCGTGGCGACGGTCAGGGCCTCCAGCACCGCGTCGTCGAGTTGGGCGCCCGGAGCCGCCGAGGCAGTCACGCCGTCCACCAGGGCGACGTCGGTGGGCTCGGCCTCCACGTTGGCCACCACACGACCGTCACCGTCAGCCAGCGCCCAGGTCCCGTCCTCGTTGGCCAGGGCCGCCACCGGCCGGCGCTCGGTCACCTCGACGGACACCGCGCCCGACCAGTCCCGACGCACCGTGACCCGGTCGACCCAGGGCAGGGCGGCGACCGCGTCCTGCGCCGCGGCGCTGTCGAACCAGACCAGCGGGTCACCCGGGGACACGCCCGCCGCCCCGATGACGGCTTCCGGTGAGGTCCTCACCGCGCCCCGGACCTCCACCGTCTCGACGTCGAGGACCGGCGTCCAGGTCAGGCCGAAGGCCAGGAGGCCCAGAGCCAGGACGACTCCCATGCCCACCAGGCGCCGGAGTCGTCGACGACCGGCGTCACGGGCGACGGTCACCCGTCGCTCACGGATGCGGGGATCGATCGCTACCGCGCTCACGCCGGCACCTCGGGGAACCCCACGAGGCGGGTCTCGGGCACGAGCACGACGCCCGTGGCCTCCCGGACCCGGTCGCGCACCTCCACCATGAGGTGGTACACGTCCTCGGCCCGGCCGCCGGGATCGACCTGGATGAAGTTGGCGTGCTTGGTGGAGACCTCGGCGGTACCCCGGCGCAGACCTCTGGCGCCGGCGACGTCGATGAGACGGCCCGCCGAGTCACCTTCGGGGTTGGTGAAGACCGAGCCCACGTTGGCACCACCCGGCTGGTGGTCTCGGCGCCATCGGACGATCTCGGCGATCTCAGCCGCTGAGGCATCGGCATCACCAGGAGCGAGCGCGAAGGACGCCCGACACACGACCTGGCCCGGCCGGATGGAGGAGTGGCGGTAGCCGAGATCCAGACGGGCGGCGGGCACCTCGCCATCTTCGCCCGTGCGCAGGTCGAGAAGGCGGACCCCGACCAGGGTCTCGGCCATGTCGGAGCCATGGCCTCCGGCGTTCATCCGCACGCCGCCGCCGACCGTGCCCGGGACGCCGACGGCCCACTCCAGGCCCGTGAGGCCGGCGGCCGCCGTCTGGCGGGCCAGCACGGGAAGGGCCAGCGCCCCCCCGGCGTGCACCGTGGTGGCGTCGATCACCAGCTCGGTGAAGCTGCCACCCAGTCGCACCGCGAGGCCGTCGAAGCCGACGTCGTGGACCAAGAGGTTGGATCCTCTGCCGATCACCAGGACCGGTATCGGGCGGGCGGCGACGACCGCCGCCACGGTGGACAGCTCGGCCTGGTCACCGACCTCGACCAGGAGCGCCGCCGGCCCTCCGACGCGGTAGGTGGTGAGGGGACCGAGGGGCTCGGCGCGCCGCAGGCGGGGGCCGAGCACATCTGCGAGGGCGTCGCCGAGGGCCGCGAGGTCCGCGGCCGGCTCCCTGGTCACGGCTCCGGCCGGGCCGCCAGCGCCGCCTGGAGCTCATCGGGCAACGTCGTGAGGTCGCCGGCGCCGAGGGTCAGGCAGAGATCGCCGGGGCGGAGGCGCCTGACCAGGTAGTCGACCAGTTCCTCTCGCCGAGGCAGGTAGGCCACCGAGCGGGTGGGATCGTCGGCCAGGACGGCATCCACGACGGCCTTGCCCGAGACCCCGGCGATGGGGGCCTCGCCGGCGCTGTAGACGTCGGTGACGGCCAGGAGGTCGGCATCGGTGAAGGACGAGCCGAACTCAGGGGCGAGGGCGGCGACACGGGAGTAGCGGTGAGGCTGGAAGACCGCGACCAATCGCTCCGGCCGGGTGTCCCGACCCGCCGCCAGCGCCGCGGCGACCTCGGTCGGCAGATGGGCGTAGTCGTCGACGAAGTCCACGCCAGCGGCCTCACCGCGGAACTCGAAGCGCCGCGCGACGCCGCCGAAGCGGGCCAGGGCGCGCACCACCGTGGAGAAGTCGACCCCGATCTCCAGGGCCGTGGCCGCGGCGACGGCCGCGTTACGGGCGTTGTGGGCGCCGGGAACCGGCAGATGGACCTCACCGAGGTCCCGGGTCTCGTGCTCGAGACGGAACGTCGTGCCCCGCGGCTCGCGGCGGAGGGCCCCGATCCGGTAGGTGGCCTCGACCTCGCCGACGGTGACGACCTGGTGGCGGGCGGCCAGCGCCGCCCCCTCGGCATCGTCGACCCCGACCACGGCGAGATGGCCCGCCCCGTCCACGAACCGGTCGAAGGCGTCCCGCAGCGCGTCGAATCCGCCGTAGTGGGCGTGGTGGTCGGGCTCCACGTTGGTGACGACGGCGATCTCGGTGCGGAGCTCGACGAAGGTCCCATCGCTCTCGTCGGCCTCGACCACGAACCACTCGCCGTCGGACCACACCGCACCCGAACCGATCTGGTTCACGTCGCCACCGATGATGAAGCTGGGATGGAGGCCGGCCTCGGCGAGGATCACGGCCAACATGGACGAGGTCGTCGTCTTGCCGTGGGTCCCCGCGACGGAGATCGTGCGCCGCAGGCCGGTGATGGCGGCCAGAACCTCGGAACGGCGCAGCACCGGCGTGCCCCCCTCGCGGGCGGCGACGACCTCAGGGTTGTCGGCGCCGATCGCCGTGGACACGGCGACGACCTCGGCGTCGCCCAACTGGTCCGCGCGGTGACCGACCGCCACCCGGACGCCTTGGTCGGCCAGGCGGTCCAGAGCCTTGGAGGCCTTGAGGTCGCTGCCGCTCACCCTGTGGCCCATGCCGGTCAACACGCTCGCGATGGCGCTCATCCCCGCCCCGCCGATGCCCACGACGTGGATGTCCCGGGGCGGCGTGAGGTCGACGGCGGCACCGGGCTCGGCGATCGGGGCGGGCTCAGGCACGGGCATGCTCCACCACGAGGTCGGCGACCCGGTCGGCGGCGTCGGGTCGGCCCAGGGACGCGGCGGCCTCCCCCATTGCCGCCCGCGCCCCGCCGTCCCCGACGAGCGGACCCAGTTCCGCCTCCAGGCGGTCGACGTCCAGTTCGGCGTCGGGGACCAATCGGGCGGCGCCCCGATCGACCAGGGCGCGGGCATTGGCGGTCTGGTGGTCGGCGGTGGCGATGGGCAGGGGTACCAGGACGCTCGGCACGCCGAGCACCGCCAGCTCGGCCACGGTGGTGGCGCCCGCCCGGGCCACCACGAGGTCGGCGGCGGCCAGAGCGGTGGGCATGTCGTCCTCGTAGCGCACGGGGCGGTAGAGGATGCCGCCTGGCCCGGCCCGTTCCTCGCCCCGGGCCGTGGCGTCGTCCCAGTCGCGTCCACCGACCACGTGCCGCAGGGCGAGGTCGGTGCGGTCGGACCAGCGCGCCGCGAGCCCGGCCACCGCCCGGTTGATGCGGCGGGCGCCCAGTGAGCCGCCGAAGGCCAGGACCACCACCCGGTCCTCGGGCAGCTCCAGGCGGCGGCGGGCATCGGGTCCGTCCCGGGTGCGGTCCACGGCCAGGATCGCCGGACGGACGGGGTTGCCGGTGACCACCGCACGGGGGAGGTCGGTACCGGGGAAGGACACGGCGGCGACCCGGGCGAACCGGGCGACCAGGCGGTTCGCCGCACCCGGAACGGCGTTCTGTTCGGCCACCACGATCGGCGTGCGGTGGAGGACGGCGGCGAGGGCACAGGCCACCGAGGCGTAGCCCCCGAGGGCGACCACGACCGAGGGGCGACGGCGTCGCACCAGGCGCAGGGCGCGGCCGAAGGCCCGAACCAGACCGACCACGGCGGCGACGTTCTCGAAGGTGAGGCGTCGTTGGATCCCCCTACCCGGGAGCGCGGTCAGGTCGAAACCGGCTTCGGGGACGAGACGGGTCTCGCTGCCCCGTTCGCTGCCCACGAAGTGGATCGTCGCTTCGGCGTGGCCGCGGGCGACCAGAGCGTGACCGATGGCGATTCCCGGCAGGGTGTGGCCGGCGGTCCCCCCGCCGGCGATCAGGGCCCAGGTGGGCGCCGACCGGTCGGGGTCAGGCATCCCGACCGTGGCGGGCCACGCTGAGCAGCACGCCCATCGCCATCAGGTTGACCACGAGGGACGTGCCGCCGTAGGAGACGAAGGGCAGGGGTACGCCGGTGACGGGCAGCAGCCCGACCACCGCCCCGATGTTGACCACCGCCTGCAGCACGAACCACGTCGTGATCCCGGCGGCGAGGAACATGCCGAAGGCGTCCGGCGCCCGGAGGGCGGCGCGGATGCCGAAGTAGCCCAGGGCCGCCAGCAACCCGAGGACGGTGACGGCACCGATGAGCCCGAGTTCCTCGGCGATGATCGCGAAGATGAAGTCCGTGTGGGCATAGGGCAGGAAGCCCCACTTGGCCCGGCTGGCGCCGAGGCCGACGCCGGTCAGGCCCCCCCCGGCGATGCCCACCAGGGACTGGATCGTCTGATAGCCCGTGTTCGCCGGATCGGCCCACGGGTCGAGGAACGCGAGGACGCGGGCCCGGCGGTAGTCGGCGCTGAGGGCGGCGATCGCGGCGGCGGAGAAGCCGAGGGCGGCCCACCCGGCGAGCCGGGCCAGGGAGGCCCCGGACACGAAGATGACCGCACCGACGGCCCCGGCGGTGACGATCAGGGTCCCGAGGTTGGGCTGGAGCAACAGCAGGGCGCCGAGCCCGGCCAGGGCCAAGAGGACCGGGCGCAGGACCCGTGGATCCTCGCGGATCACGGCGCGGTTGCGCTCCATGGCCAGCCACCGCGCCGACCAGATGATGATGGCCAGCTTGGCCAACTCCGAGGGCTGGATGCGCAGGGAGCCGGCCCCCAACCACCGGGTGGCGCCGTTGGCCCCGACCCCCACACCGGGGACCAGGACGAGGGCCAGGAGGATGAAGCTGATCACGAGCAACGGCGTCGCCATCCGACGCCACAAGCCGTAGTGCTGACGCATCACCGCGAACATGCCCACGAACCCCAGGACGGCGAAGATCGCCTGACGGGAGAAGCTGTCCCAGGCCGACCCGGTGTTCCGGAGATCGCTCACCGACGCCGCCGACATCACCATCACCAGGCCGAGCAGGACGAGGGCGGTGACCACCGCGAGCAGGCCGACGAAGGTCGAGGACCGGTCCCCTGGCGGCCGCTTGGGCCCGGGCCGGGCTGAGGGGTGGCGGCCCCGGGCCGCGCCGGAGTCGTGGCGGGCCGGCCGCGGACGCGTTCGGCCGGGGTGGCTGCGGCGGCTCCGGTTCGCGGTCGATGTCTCCGAATGCGGGCTCATGGGCGCGAGGCCTCCCGGTCGAGGTGGATGCGGACGAGACGGGCGAAGTCCTCGCCGCGCTCGCCGTAGGACGAGTACCAGTCGAAGGACGCGCAACCGGGCGAGAGCACGACGGCGTCACCAGCCCGGGCGACCGTGCCGGCTTCGGCGACGGCCTCCGCCATGGACGGAGCGGTCACCACCGGAACCCGGCCGGCCACGGCGGTGACCACGTCGGGTGCGGCCTCGCCGATGGCCACGACCGAACGCACCGAGCCCCGGCGGCCGAGCACCTCGGTGAGGTCGAGGCCCTTGTTGCGCCCACCCGCGATGAGGATCACGGAGTCGAAGGCATCGACGGCCGCACCGGTGGCGTGTGGGGTGGTGGCCTTGGAGTCGTCGTACCAGGTCACCCCGCCACCCTCACCGACCATCTGTACCCGATGGGGCAGGCCGTCGAAGGCGGCGAGCGCCTCGGTGATGGCGTCGTCACCGACGCCGATGGGCTCGACCATGAGCGCGGCGGCGAGGCCATTGGCCTGGTCGTGGTCCAGGGCCCGCCGCAGGTCGGTCACCGCCAGGAGACGCCGGTCGTCGATGAGGAGCCAGCCGTCCCGGACCGTGGCGTCCGCCCCGCCGCACTGACCGAAGGTCCGACGCCGGGCCCGGCCACGGTGACCGGCGACCACGGGGTCATCGGCGTTGACCACCGCGATGTCCTCGGGTTCCTGATCGGCCCAGATCCGGGCCTTGGCCGCCTCGTAGGTCGCGAGGTCCGCGTGGACGTCGAGGTGGTCGGGAGCGAAGTTCAACCAGGCCGCCACCCGGGGCGCCCAGTGGGCGGTGTGGCCCAGGCGGAAGGAACTGGCCTCGACGACGAACACCTCGGTTGCGGGGTCCTCGATGGCCTCGACGAGCGGGGTCTCGACGTTGCCCGCCTCGGCCACGACCCGGCCGGACCGCCGGAGCATGTCGGCGGCGAGGTGGGTCACCGTCGTCTTGCCGTTCGTGCCCGTGACCGCGACGATCGGACGGTCGTCCCACGCCTCAGCGAGGTCGAACTCGGAGCGCACCGGCACCGCGGCGCGGGCGGCGACGGCGAACACGGGGTGGCGGTCCGGTACACCAGGACTCGGCAGGACCATCTCGGCGTCGGCCATCTCGGCCGCCAGGCGGCGGGCGTCGGGGGCCTCGACCAGATCGAGCCCGACCTCTTCGGCGAAGGTCCGATGGGCGTCATCGGGTTGGTCCTCGACCGCGGTGACCGCGCTTCCGCGGGCCACCAAGGCGCGGCTCACGGCACGACCGGTCACCCCGAGGCCCACCACGAGGGCGCGGGTGGGAGTCAATCCCGGGCCCCCGGCAGACCGATGAAGTCGGCGTAGTAGAGCCCGAGGCCGACCGCGGTGCACATCCCGGAGAGGATCCAGAAGCGGATGATGACGGTGGTCTCCGGCCAGCCCCGCAGCTCGAAGTGGTGGTGGATCGGGGCCATGCGGAACAGTCGCCGCCCGAAGAGCTGGAAGCTGGCCACCTGGACCATCACCGAGAGGGTCTCGACCACGAAGAGCGCCCCGACCACGGCCAGCAGCAGCGAGGTGTTGTTCATCAGGGCCAGGCCCGCCAGGCCGGCCCCGATGGCCAGGGACCCGGTGTCCCCCATGAAGATCTGGGCGGGCGAAGCGTTCCACCAGAGGAAGCCGACGCAGGCGCCGGTCATGCAGGCCGCCACCACCGCGAGGTCCAGGGCGTGGGGGACGCCGTAGTTGAAGGGATGCCGGAACGCCCAGAAGCCGATCACGATGAACGCGGAGAAGGCCAGCACCGAGGCACCACCCGCCAGGCCGTCGAGGCCGTCGGTGAGGTTGACCGCGTTGGTGGTGCCGACGATCAACAGGATGGCCCAGATGCTCCACCCGACGGTCCCCAGGTCCACGAGGACGCCGGCGCGGGTGAAGGAGAGGTCGGTGCTGACCGGCGTGTGGTTGAGGGCCAGCGTGGCGAAGGCGATGGCCACCGCCAGGAGGCCGAGGAACTTGGTGCGTGAGGTGAGGCCGAGGTTGCGCTCTCGGGTGACCTTGATCCAGTCGTCGGCCAGGCCCACGAGACCGGCACCGACGACGGCCAACATGACCACCAGGCCGGAGCGGGTGATGATCCGGCTGTTGGAGAGGTCCGAGGCCAGGTAGCCGACGACGGCCCCGGCCACGATCGCGGCTCCCCCCATGGTCGGGGTGCCCGCCTTGGTGGCATGGCCCTGGGGGCCGTCCTCCCGGATGGGCTGACCGATCCGGCGTCGGGTCAGGATGTCGATGAGGACCTTGGTGCCCAGCAGGGACACCATCAGGGACACCCCGGCGGCGAACAGGAGGGTCCTCATGCTCGCTGCTCCGCGCTCTCCGCCAGGACCGACGCCAGGACCTCGCGGTCGTCGAAGGGGATCTCGCGATCGCCCCGGTCCTGACTCACCTCATGGCCCCTGCCGGCCACCAGCACCAGGTCTCCCGGCACCGCCCGGGCCACCGCGTGCTCGATCGCCCGACGGCGGTCGGGCTCCACGATCAGGTCGTCGACTCGCTCCAGTCCGGTCATCACCTCGTCGATGATGGCCTCCGGCGGCTCATGACGCGGGTTGTCGGAGGTCACCACGACCACATCGGCCCCCCGATCGGCGACGCGACCCATCGCCGGTCGCTTCTCGCGATCCCGGTCGCCCCCGCAGCCGAACACCACGATCAGGCGACCCGGTGTGAGGTCGCGGGCCGACGCCAGGGCCTGCTCGAGCGCGTCGGGGGTGTGGGCGTAGTCGACGATGGCCGCGATCGGACCGTCCCCCACCGGCTCGAAACGACCCCGGGGTGGTCGGGCCTGGGCGAGGCCGGCCGCGATCTGCTCGGGAGTCAGGCCCAGGGCCAGCGCGGCCTCGGCGGCGGCGACGGCGTTGGCCAGGTTGAACCGGCCGGCCAGGGCGATTCGGACCGGTTGGCCCCGCCAGGTGAACGAGCTCCCGTCGGGGCCCAACACGGGGTCCACGGCGTCGGCGGCCGACCAGGCCACGGCCGGGATGGCCATCTGGTCCAGTAGCTGCCTGCCCCAGGCGTCGTCCCGGTTGACGAGGCCCACCCCGGCGCGCTCGGGCTCGAAGAGCCGGGCCTTCGCCGCGAAGTAGCGGTCCATGGTCCCGTGGAAGTCCAGGTGGTCCTGGGAGAGGTTCGTGAAGACGGCCACGGTGAACCAGGTACCCACGATCCGCCGCAGCTCGATGGCGTGGGAGGAGACCTCCATGGCGACCACCGCCTGTCCCTCGGCGGCGGCTGCCGCCAGTTGGGCCTGGAGGGCCGGGGCCTCCGGGGTGGTTCGGGCCCCGCTGAGGGTGCCGAGGACCCTGGTGGGTCGGGCGGCGTGCTCGAGGACGGCCGCGAGGAGGTGGGTGACGGTGGTCTTGCCGTTGGTCCCCGTGACCCCGACGACCGCGACGCGGCGAGACGGGTGGTCGAAGAAGGCCGCGGCGAGCCGGCCCATCGCCGTGCGGGAGTCGGGGACCACGATCTGGGGGACCGAGAGGTCCAGACGACGTTCCACCACGAGGGCCACCGCCCCGTCGGCGACCGCCGCGGGGGCGTGGTCGTGGCCGTCGCGGTGCTCACCGAGGAGGGCGCAGAAGCAGGAGCCCGGGCCGACGACCCGGCTGTCGTGGTCGATGGCGGTCACCATGACGCCGTCGGCTGCCCCCTCCGGGACCATGACGTACTCGCCGAGGCCGTCGAGGAGCTCGGTCAGCGGTCGGGCCATCGCTCAGTCTGCCGAGGCGAACGCCGCGGGGGGCGGGATCCGGTAGGCCCGCAGGACCGAGGCCGCCAGGTCGCTGAACACCGGCGCGGCGACGCCCCCGCCGTAGTAGTCACCGGCGGGCTCGTCGATGACGACCACGATCGACAGCTGGGGGTCAGTCGCCGGGACGAAGCCCGCGAACGTGGCGACGTAGCGGTAGTTGCCCGCTGCGTCCTCATAGCCGCCTCCGGGTTGGGGCTTGCGAGCCGTGCCCGTCTTGCCGGCCACCGGGTAGCCCTCGACGGCGGCGGCCTCACCGGTGCCCTCGTCGACGACGCCGCTCATCATCTCGGTCATCGCCCGAGCGGTGCCCTCGGACACGACGCGACGCGGCTCCTGGGTCGGTGCGGGGTCCAGGTCGCCGTCGGTGCCGACGGTCCCCGCGACGAGGCGGGGGGCGACATAGCGCCCGCCGTTGGCGATGACGTTGAAGGCCTCGAGGACCTGGAGCGGCGTGACGGCCACCCCCTGGCCCATCGGGATGGTGCCGATCGAGGTGGAGGACCATTCGTCGGTCGGCAGCAGGATTCCGGCGGACTCGGCGGGGAAGTCGACCGCGGTGACCTCCCCGAACCCGAACGAGCGGAGGTAGCGATCGATGGTCGCGGGGCTGAGCCGCTGCGCGATCTGGATCGTGCCCACGTTGGAGGACTGGGTGAGGACCTCGCGGGTGGTCATCTCCTCGGTCTCATGGGGGTGGCTGTCGCTGAACACGTGGTCGCCCACCTGCAGGGTGTCGGGCACCTGGGCCGAGGTCTCGGGGGTGACGACCCCTTCCTCCAGAGCGGCGGCGAGGGTGATGACCTTGTTGACCGATCCGGGCTCGAACACCGCGGTGACGGCCCGGTTCTCGGAGGCCGGCACGGGGTCGACGAAAGTACCCGCCTCCTCGTCGTAGGCGTCGATGTTGGCCACCGCGAGGAGCTCGCCGGAGCCGGGACGGCTCACGATCACCGTGCCGCCCCGGGCGCCGGTGGCCGCCACCTGCTCGGCCAGCAGGCGCTCGGCCTCCCACTGGACCTCGCGGTCGATCGTGAGCTGGAGGTCCGCCCCTTGGTCGGCCGGGTCGTAGTGGTTGTTGCCGGACGCGATGGTGTTTCCCTGGGGGTCCCGCTCCACCTCGACCTGTCCGGGGTCACCGGCCAGGACCTCCTCGTACTGGGCCTCGAGGCCCGACAGACCTTCGTGGTCGACGCCGACCGTGCCGAGAAGGGCGTGCGCGAGGTCGCCGGATGGATTGGCCCGGGCCGGTTCCGGGTTGATCGTGATCCCGTCGAGGTCGAGCGCCTCGATGCGGTCACCGACCTCGCGGTCGAGCTGGCGGTCCAGGTAGACGAACGACGAGTCCTCGGCCAGGGTCTCGGCCAGCGACATGGCGTCGGTGTCCAGGATCGGCGCGAGGGCCTGGGCGGCGCCCCAGGGGTCCTCGATGAGCTGGGGATTCGCCTCGATCGTGGCCGAGGGGACGCTGAGCGCCAGGTCGGCACCGTTGCGGTCCAGGATCGAGCCCCGAGGCGCCTCGACGGTCGAGACCCGGGTGCGCTGGTCCTCACCGAAGGCGACCAGAGCGTCGGGCCGCAGCACCTGGATGGTGGCCACGCGGTAGGCCACGACACCGAAGGCCAGGACGGCGACGATCAGCACGGCGAGCAGACGGCGGTGCTCGGAGGCCGTGCGCTGCCCCTCTTGCGGCCTCGTGCGGTGCCGGGGGTCGGGCCGGCGCGCCGGCGCCCGCCGGCCGTGACGGTCGACGGGCGCCCGGGCCGGGCCGTGGGTCCGGGGGCGGGAGGGGGCGCGAGTTGTCACGGGGTCGTCGAGGTGACCTCGGCGGGGGGCAGGACCCAGTTCGTGTGGTCGGGCGCGACCATGCCCATCGCCTCGGCCTGGCGGATGATGTTCTCGGGGGACTCGGCGATCGCCACCTCCTCCTGCAGGGTCCGGAGCTCGACCTGGCGCTCGGCCACGTCGGCCCGGAGCCCGTCGAGGTGGATCTGGCCCTGGACCAGGACCGTCTGCAGGAGGGCCACCCCGAACAGGATCAGGAAGAAGGTCCCGAGGGCCAGCATGAGGGCGACCTGCGGTCGCAGCTTCCGCCGGGACGACGGACGCGACGGCCCGGCGGGAGCGTCGGGGACCGGGCGGAGGTGGCGCCGCACGGGCGGCGGTGCCGGTTGGTGCCTCGGTCGGACCGGAGCGGTGGCGGTGTCCTGAGCGGCGCGGGTGGCGGTCGGGCTCACGACGTGACCTCCCCTTTCGTCGATCCGGCGCCGGCGTCGGGCAACGGCAGCTTGCTGACCGCCCGGAGGCGGGCGCTGCGGGCCCGGGGGTTGCGGGCGATCTCCTCCTCGGAGGGCTTCCAGGCCCCCCGCTTGAGGAGGACAACCCGGGGTACCGCCCCGCAGACGCAGGGCCCGCCGAGCGGGCAGGTGCAGCCGCCGGTGGCGGCCTCGCGGAACGTCGACTTCACGATGCGGTCCTCCCCCGAGTGGTAGGCGATGGCTGCAGCCCGGCCGTCCGCCACCAGCAGGTCGAGAGCCGCCTCGAGCGCAGTGGGGATCTGATCGAGCTCCTCGTTGACCTCGATCCGGAGGGCCTGGAAGGTCTTGCGGGCGGGATGGCCCTTGCGGCGCACCGCGGCGGGCACGGCCTCGCTGATGACGGCGGCCAGCTCGGCGGTCGTGTGCAGCGGGCGGGCGGCCACCACGGCGCGGGCGATGGACCGGGCCCGCGGTTCGTCCCCCAGGCGGGAGAGCAGGCGGGACAACTCCTCCGCGGGCCAGGTGTTCACGATGTCGTCAGCGGTCACCTCGGCGTCGGTGGGGTCGCTGCCCTGCCCCATCCGCATGTCGAGCGGTCCCTCCGACCGGTAGCTGAAGCCGCGGTGGGCCTCGTTGACCTGGCGGGAGCTGAGGCCGAAGTCGAAGAGCACGCCGCTGACCTCGCTCACGCCGAGGTCTTCGACCACCTCGCCGAGCTGGTCGAAACGGGCCTGTTGGACCCTGACCCGGTCACCGAAGGGGGCCAACCGGGCGGTGGATGCGGCGATGGCGTCGGGATCGCGGTCGATGCCGACCAGGGAGAGGCCGGGGTTGGCATCCAGGACGGCGGCGGCGTGGCCGCCGTCGCCCAGGGTGGCGTCCACGTGCACACCCGCCGGAGCGGTCGAGAACACCTCGACGACGCGATCGACCATGACGGGGTCGTGGACGGGGGTGAGGTCTCGGGGCGCCGTCACCGACCGCGCTCCGTCCGCTGATCGGCTGCCCCCCGGCTGGCAGGTGCTCGCCGGGAGGGGTTCCCGTGCGGGCTGCTGGGGAAGCGGGCGGAGTAGGGATCTTCCGTCCCACCAGCCGGGAGGCAGCGGATCAGCGGACGTGAGCGGGTCGAGGGCACGGAGGCCCGACGGCCGGGGCAAGGGCTCATCAGAGGCCCCCGTCCCGGATGGCATCCTGGAGGGCGTCGTTGCCCTCCGAGGACAGGGCTTCCCACGTGGTGGGCGACCAGATCTCTATGCGGTCGATGGCGCCGTTCACCACGACCTCGGTCCCCGCGCCGGAGCCGATCCGGGCCTTGTCGAGGAGAGCGGCCGGAAGCGTGACCCGGCCCTGGGTGTCGGCGCGGATGCGTTCGGTGTCCGCCGCGAGCTTGCGGAGGACGACGTTGGGGAGCTCACCGGCTTCGCGGACCCGGCGCCGCAGGTCGTCGGTGAAGTCGCGGTACCCGGCATCGGTCCAGATCGCCAGGCAGCCGTCGGCGACGGCGATGTAGCCGAGGCCGTCGAGCTCGTCGCGGAGCGCCGCCGACAGGACGATGCGTCCCTTGTCATCGAGCTTGCGCTTCGAGTTGCCGACGAACACGGTCCGTTGCCTCGGGTGGTGGTGGAGTGCTGCATGGGTCCTCCGACGCCATGGCCCCCCGGTAGGGGCGCTTCTCCACTATCGGCCACTCATCCTCCAATGTCAACCATTTCTCCTCCGAAATCACTCCACCACTCTCCCCACAGCGCCATCACCGATCCCCAAGGGGTCCTCGCCGCCCCCCGATGACCTGGCGTCGCCTCTGGTCGCTGGACAACCGAGACGAACGCGATCCCGCCAGCAGCCCGCCCGCGGCCCTTCCGTGCCGTCGGTTCGCCGCAGGCTGCGTCAGCGCCCGGCGAGGACCTCGAGGAAGCGGTCCACCAGCCCATCCAGCGGCACGCCACGGGCGACACCGGCCAGATCGGCCCGTGCCGAGGCCCGCTCCGAGGGCGGCACGACGACCTCGATCAGCAACCCCGGGTCCCAGGTGGACAGCACGGCGCACTGGAACCGGGCGCCGGCTCGGGTCCGACGCTGCGCGAGGCCGACGACCTTGGCCCCGTCGACGAACACCTCACCGGGACCGCGCCCGGCGAAGCACACCCTCCTCCCCCACCGACCGGGCTCGAAGGGCCCTTCGTGCACCACACCACCGCCCAGCGCGGCCACCCACGCCTCGCCGAGCCAACCGAACGATGCCCCGACGTCGTCGGACCAGAGCGGGTCGTCCACCGGCAGATCCACGTCGACCCACAACGGGTCGTCGCGGGTGACCAGCACCGCGCCACCTCCCGAGCGGCGCCGGACCACGTCCGGGCCACTGGTGACCGGCGGGGGTGTCGCCTGGGTCGAGCCCAGTACCACCGCGGCCGCCGTCGGGACCAGGACCTGGGCCCGGCGGTGCAGCACGGGGGGTAGGTCCCGAGCGTGGAGGTCGTGGGGACGGCCCTCGAGGCGCCCGACCTCCCAATCCGACGGATCAGGCCGCGTCGACGTAGGGCATCCAGGGCTCGGGGATCGAGCCCACGGCGACGAGCAGCCAGCTGAGGCGTCGAGGCGCGCGGGGCGGGCGCCGGAGGCGCATCCCCGAGTCCTCCAGCAGCTTGTCCCGCTTGGCCACGTTGCAGGGTCGGCAGGCCGCCACCACGTTCTCCCAGACGTGCTCGCCCCCGCGGCTGCGGGGCAGGATGTGGTCGAGGCTGTCGGCGGGTCGCCCGCAGTACTGGCAGGCGTGGTCGTCCCGGGCGAAGACGGCCCGGCGGTTCAGGGAGGCCCGGCGCTCGAAGGGCACCCGGACGAAGTAGCGCAGTCGGACCACCGAGGGCACGGGGACCTCGATCTCCGCGGCGTGGAGGACCACCCCGGTGTCGGCCACCACCTCGGCCTTGTCCGACAGCACCAGGACGGCGGCGCGACGCTCCGAAACCACCGAGAGCGGCTCGTAGCTCGCGTTCAGCACCAGGGCCCGACTCACGGCTGTGACCATAGTTGTGCGCCTGGGTCCGGAAGCGGCGGTTCTGGCCGGGTGGTTGTGTGCACACGACGCCCGCCCCTACCCTGCCCCGACTTTCCGACCACGGGGGACGGTTCAGATGGCGGCCACCCAGAAGAAGACCGGTACGACGGCTCGAGCGACGGCCGCCAAGAAGTCGGCGCCCAAGAAGCCCGCGGCCAAGACCACCGCGGCGAAGAAGACTGCGGCGGCGAAGAAGCCCGCGGCGAAGAAGACTGCGGCGGCGAAGAAGCCTGCGGCCAGGACCGCGGCGGCGAAGAAGCCCGCGGCCAAGAAGCCCGCGGCGAAGAAGCCCGCGGCCAAGAAGCCCGCGGCGAAGAAGCCCGCGGCCAAGAAGCCCGCCGCGAAGAAGCCCGCGGCCAAGAAATCGCCCTTCACCCCCGCCTTCATCGAGAAGCAGCGCAAGGCGCTCGAGGACGAGAGGGCCAAGTTCCTGCGACAGGCCATCGACAAGCAGATGGAGGCCGACCAGTTGGTGGCCGATCGCGATCCGGGCGACGTGCAGTTCGACGAGGAGTCCGGCGAGGGCGACAGCATCGCGGTCGAGCGATCCCTCGACCTGGCGCTCTCGGCCCAGGCCCGCGACGCCGTCCAGCAGATCGACGACGCGCTGGCCCGCATCGACGCCGGCACCTACGGGATCAGCATCATCTCCGGCCAGCCCATCCCGAAGGCCCGCCTCGAGTTCATCCCCTGGGCGGCCGAGCGGGTCGAGGAGAAGGTCGCCAAACTCGGCAGCTGAGACCGCGGCGACCCCGAATCGCCCGACCGGGGCCGTCCCGAGGCCAATTAGGCTGACCGCTCCCCTTGAGCGACGAGGCAAGCAGTGACCGACAACGTCGAGGTCAGCGGCCCGTACCCGGCCGTCACCCCCAACGCCGACTACCCCGCCGTGGAGCGCGGTGTGCTCGAGCGCTGGGCCGCCGACCGCACGTTCCAGCGATCCATCGACCAGCGCCCCGCGGATGACGAGTACGTCTTCTACGACGGGCCGCCCTTCGCCAACGGGCTTCCCCACTACGGGCACTTCCTCACCGGCTACGTGAAGGACGTCGTCCCCCGCTACCAGACGATGCGGGGCCACCGGGTGGATCGCCGGTTCGGCTGGGACTGCCACGGACTGCCGGCGGAGATCGAGGCCGAGCGCCAACTCGGGGTGTCGGGCCGCCGCCAGATCCAGGACTACGGCATCGAGCGCTTCAACGACCACTGCCGGGCCTCGGTCCAGCAGTACACCGGTGAGTGGGAGCAGTACGTCACCCGCATGGCCCGCTGGGTCGACTTCGAGCACGACTACAAGACCATGGACGTCTCCTACATGGAGAGCGTCATCTGGGCCTTCAAGCGCCTGTGGGACAAGGGCCTCGTCTACAAGGCGCACCGGGTCATGCCGTACTCGTGGGGGGCCGAGACCCCGCTGTCCAACTTCGAGATCCGGCTGGACGACGCGACCCGGCCCCGCCAGGACCCAGCCCTCACCGTCGCCGTCCGCCTGCTGCCCGTCGAGAGCGACCCGGGTCCGATGTCCATACTCATCTGGACCACGACTCCCTGGACGCTGCCCTCCAACCTGGCCGTGGCCGTCGGAGCAGACATCAGCTACGCCGTGCTGAAGGACCCCGGGTCCGACGAGCACTACGTCCTCGGCGAGGCCACCCTCGACAAGTACGAAGGGCAGGTGGGCGGCTACGAGCGGGTGGCCACGCTCACCGGCCGGGACCTGGCCGACCGACGCTACGAGCCGATCTTCGACTACTTCGCCGACCAACCGAACAGCTTCCGGGTCCTGGTGGGCGACTACGTGGACACCGAGGAGGGCACCGGCGTGGTCCACCTCGCCCCCGGGTTCGGCGAGGACGACCAGAGGGTCTGTGAGGCCGAGGGGATCGACCTCGTCGTGCCCGTCGACGACGCCGGCCGCTTCACCGCCGAGGTGTCGGACTGGGAGGGCGAGAACGTCTTCGACGCCAACCCCGAGGTCATCAAGGTGCTCAAGGAGCGGGGCGCGGTGGTCCGCCATGACAGCTATGAGCACAACTACCCCCACTGCTGGCGCACGGACACGCCGATCATCTACAAGGCCGTGGACTCCTGGTTCGTCGAGGTCACCGCGTTCCGCGACCGCCTGGTCGAACTGAACCAGGAGATCAACTGGATCCCCGACCACGTCCGCGACGGTCAGTTCGGCCGATGGCTCGAGGGCGCCCGGGACTGGTCCATCAGCCGGAACCGGTTCTGGGGCTCACCCATCCCGGTCTGGCAGAGCGACGACCCGGCCCATCCCCGGACCGACGTCTACGGCAGCCTCGACGAGATCGAGGCCGACTTCGGTGTCCGCCCGGCCGACCTGCACCGGCCGACCGTCGACGACCTGGTGCGCCCCAACCCCGACGACCCGACCGGGAAGTCGATGATGCGGCGGGTCCCGGAGGTCCTGGACTGCTGGTTCGACTCGGGCTCGATGCCCTATGCCCAGGTCCACTACCCCTTCGAGAACCACGAGTGGTTCGAGGACCACTTCCCCGCCGACTTCATCGTCGAGTACATCGCCCAGACGCGGGGTTGGTTCTACACCCTGCACGTCCTGTCCACGGCGCTGTTCGACCGCCCGCCCTTCCAGAACGTGATCTGCCACGGGATCCTCCTGGCCGAGGGGGGGCGCAAGATCTCCAAGCGCCTGCGCAACTACCCCGAACCCGACCTGGTGTTCAACACCCACGGCGCCGACGCGCTGCGCTGGTACTTCATGTCCTCACCCATCCTCCGGGGCCTCGACCTGCAGATCGACAAGGAGGGCACCAAGATCGCCGAAGTGGTGCGCACGGTGCTGCACCCCCTCTGGTCGGCGTACCACTTCTTCACCCTCTACGCGAACGTGGACGGCCACCGGGCGACCTTCCGCACCGACGCCGGCGACACCCTGGACCGGTACCTCCTGGCCAAGACCCACGACCTGGTGGCCCGCACCACCGAACGCATGGACGCCTACGACATCGCCGGCGCCTGCGCCGAGGTCCAGGCGTTCAGCGACGTGCTCAACAACTGGTACATCCGTCGGAGCCGGGACCGCTTCTGGGCCTCGACCACCTCGGAGACGGCCGCCGACAAGGCCGACGCCTACGACACGCTCTACACGGTCCTGGTCACCCTGACCCGGGTGGCGGCGCCCCTCCTGCCCCTCCTGGCCGACGAGATCCACCACGGCCTGACCGGTGGGGACAGCGTCCACCTGGACGACTGGCCCTCGGCCTCGGACTTCCCGGTCGACGCCGACCTGGTCGCCGCCATGGACCGGGTCCGGCAGGTGGCCTCCACCACGCTGTCGCTGCGGGACGCCGAACGCCTGCGGGTCCGCCTGCCGCTCCCCCGCCTCACGGTCGCCGGGCCGGGCGCGGCCGAGCTGGAGCCCTTCCTCGAGCTGATCGCTGACGAGGTGAACGTCAAGGCCGTCGCCCTGCAGGAGGACCCCTCCGCCCTGGCCACCTTCCGGCTGAAGCCCCACGGCAAGGTGCTGGGGCCGCTGCTCGGCGGTGCCGTCCAGGACGTCATGAGGGCGGCCCGGGACGGGGCCTGGTCCTCGAACGACGACGGCACGGTGACCGTGGCCGGCCACACCCTCGAGCCCGGTCAGTTCGACCTCGCCGTCGAGGCCGCCGAGCACGGCGCCACCGCGGCCCTGCCCGGAAACGACACCGTGGTCCAGTTGGACACCGAGCTCACCGATGACCTCCGGGCCGAGGGCATGGCCCGTGATCTGGCCCGCCTGGTGCAGCAGGCCCGGAAGGCCCGCGACCTCGCGGTCACCGACCGGATCACCCTGTCGTTGGCGCTCCCCGAGCCCGTCGAGACCGCACTCCGCCGGTTCGAGGCGGACGTGAGCGCCCAGGTCCTGGCGACCTCGGTGAGCTACCTCGATGGCGACGCCCTGCCCCACACCGGAGAGGTCGACGGCCACCCGGTCAGCTTCGACATCTCGGTGGCCCCGTAGTCCGCCGCGACCGGGCACGCCGGTGGGTGACGGGACGAGCGGGAGCGGGCGGCGGGTCCGTCAGCCCCAGCCGGCCCGGCGCCAGTCGCGGCACCAGCCGAGGTAGGCCACGATGTCGTCGGGCTCGGGGGCATGGTCGGTGGTGCCGTAGGCGGTGAGGAGGCGGAAGCGCAGGTAGGACCCGTCAGGCAACGGCAGGAAGGGCCAACGGCGCCACCAGCCCCGGGGCGCCAGGATCAGCGCCTGACGCAGGGCGGTGGGCCACAGGCGGGGCCGGGCCAGCACGGCGCCCACGACGGGCAACCAGGCCCGGGGCCGAGGAAGGGGGGCGTCGGTCGCCATGCCGGATCGCAACCTACCCTGTGCCCGATGGCGACCCAGGAGGCCGATGACCAGCTCGCCGCGGCCACCGCCGTGCTCGCCCGCATCGCCGACAACGTCGAGTGCGTCATCCGCGGCAAGCGCGAGGTGGTCGAGCTGGTCCTGCTCTGCCTGGTGGCCGAGGGCCACCTGCTGATCGAGGACGTGCCCGGCGTGGGCAAGACCAGCCTGGCCAAGGCCCTCGCCCGCTCCCTCGACGTGTCCTACGGCCGCATCCAGTTCACCCCGGACCTGTTGCCCTCCGATGTGGTGGGCGTCTCGGTCTTCGACCGGGAGACCCAGGAGTTCATCTTCCGCCCCGGCCCGGTGTTCGCCGGTGTCGTGCTCGCCGATGAGATCAACCGGGCGTCCCCCAAGACCCAGTCCGCGTTGCTCGAGGCGATGGCCGAGGAGCAGGTCACCGTCGACGGCGTCACCTATCCCCTGCAGCGTCCGTTCGTGGTGATCGCCACCCAGAACCCCATCGAGCACGAGGGCACCTATGCCCTGCCGGAGAGCCAGCTCGATCGATTCCTCATGCGCACCGCCATCGGCTACCCGGATCCGGAGGCCGAACTGGACCTGCTGGAGAACCAGGCCGACACCCCCGCCCTCACCGGCCTGACGCCGGTGGCCGGCACCGCCGACCTGCAGGCGCTGGTGCGGGCCGCCTCCTCCGTGCACGTGGCCCCGGCCCTGCGGCGCTACCTCGTGGACCTGGCCGACGCATCCCGACGCCATCCCGACCTCGGTCTCGGCATGTCGCCGCGCGCCACCCTCAGCCTGCTGCGGGTCAGTCGGGTCCGGGCCCTGGCCGCCGGGCGGGCCTTCGCCACCCCCGACGACGTGAAGGCCCTCGTGCGGCCGGTGCTGGCCCACCGGCTCACCACCAGCGGCGACGCCCGCCTCCGCGGGGTGTCGACCGAGGACGTGCTCGGCGAGCTCGTCGCCACCGTCCCCATCCCCCGCGCCCCACGGTGAGGCTGCTGACCCGAGCCGGATGGGGCGTCGCCCTCGCCGGCGGGGTCGCCCTGACCGGCGGTTGGCTGTTCGGCCTGCCCGAGCTGCTCGTCCTCGGCACCGCGCTCGTGGTCCTGGTCACGGCGAGCTCGGCCACCACGATGCTCACCTCCCTGCGGCTGGAGGTCGTGCGCACGCTGCACCCCGACCGCGTGCACGCGGGCTCCGCCAGCCGGGTCGAGGTCCACGTGCGCAACCGGGGTCGCCGCCGCACGCCGGTCCTGACCCTGCGCGACGGCGTGTCCGGCACCGCCGGGGCCGAACTGCTCTTGGCCCCCCTCCAACCCGGCGGACGGGTGCGGGCCGCCTACCGCCTGCCCACGCGCCGCCGCGGGGTGATCACCGTGGGACCCCTCGAGGTCGAGCTCGGCGATCCCTTCGGGCTCACGCAGGTGGGGGTGGTCGCGGCGGCCGCCTCGACCCTGGTCGTCTATCCCGCCGTCGACGACGTGCCGGCGGCCTCCCGCTCGGACGGGATGGATCCTCACGGCTGGCGTACCCCGGGCCTGCAGACCGGCGGTGACGAGTTCCACTCCTTGCGCCCCTACGTCATCGGCGACGACCTGCGCCGGGTGCACTGGCCCTCCACGGCCCGCCGGGACGAGCTCACCGTCCGACAGGACGAGCGCCACCAACAGGGCCGCACCACCGTCCTGCTCGACGTCCGGCGCGCGGTGCACACCGACGTCACCTTCGAGCGGTCGGTGTCGGCGGCGGCGAGCCTCCTGGTGGCGGCCGCCAAACGGGGTGACGAGATCCGTCTCGTTGCGACCGATGGCACCGACTCCGGCTACGGGGCCGGCGCCACCGCCCTCGCGACGATGCTCGAGTACCTGGCTGCGGTCGCCACGACCGACCGGGGTGACGAGGTCCGCGTCGACCACCCGGGCACGCTCGTGGCCCTGACCACCCCGGCAGGGGTCTCGACCACCGGCTCGGCTGCGGGCCCCGGCCGCCGCTTCCTCGTGGCGTTCGAGCGGTCGCCCGACGACCACGTCCCCACCGGCGGACCCGGAACCATCCGGGTCGGGACCGAGGACACCTTCGCCACCGCGTGGAGCGCCGAGGCCGCGACGGCGACACCGGCGGGCCGGTCGTGACCGCCACGATCGAGGACCGTCCCGTCGACGTGCGCCCCGCACACGAAGGCCCGCCTGCTCTCCCACCTTCGCCACCACCGACCCTGGTGCTGGCCGAGGTGGCTCTGCTCGGGGTGTCTCTGGCCACGGTCGCCGGCTACGGCCGCCTCTTCGCCGACGGCGGGTTCTTCCTGCCCATCGCCGCGGCCGCGGTCCTCGGTCACGGCCTCGCCGGCGTACTCCGACGGGTCGGTCTCGGACCGCTGCTCTCGACCATCACCCACCTCCTCGTGCTGCCCCTGCTCCTGGCCTGGGCCCGCTACCGGTCGACCACGGTCAACCTGCTCCCGTCGGGCCGCACGACCGACGCGATCGCCACGGACCTGGCCGACGCCTGGGAGATCTTCCTGGACATCTCGGCCCCGGTTCCTGCGGCCCCGGGATTCGTGGTGGTGGCCATGGCGACGGCATGGGTGATCGCTCTCGCCGCTGACAGCCTCGCCTTCCGGCTCGATGCCACGGTCGAGGCGCTGGCTCCGGCCACGGGGATCTTCCTGTTCGCCTCCATCCTCGCCGAGGAGGAGCACCGCACGATCTCGGCGATCCTCTTCGTCGGCGCGGTGCTGGCCTTCGTCCTGACCTCTCGCGTCGCTCGGGCCGACGGCAGTGGTCGTTGGTTGGCCGCCAACGGCGGCCGGGGTGCCCGGTCCCTGCTCCTGGCCGGTGCATTGCTGGGAACGGTGGCGATCATCCCCGCCCTCCTGGCGGGCCCCCGCCTGCCGGGTGCCGACGGCCGTCCCGTGGTCGACCTCGACGGCGGAGGCAGTGACGATCGGGTCACCCTCAGTCCCCTCGTCGACATCCGTTCGCGCCTGGTCGACCAGGAGTCGGTCGAGGCGTTCCGGGTCGAGGCGGCGAACCCGGCCTACTGGCGGCTCACCGCCCTCGATGCCTTCGACGGACAGATCTGGTCCTCCTCGGGATCCTACGTCGATGCGCAGGGCCGCCTGCCCGATGCCCCCGATCCGGCCCCGGGTGCGACCCGGCTGACCCAACGCTTCCGCATCCAGGCCCTCGCCCAGATCTGGCTGCCCGCCGCCTTCGAGCCGCTGGCCGTCGACAGTCCCGACGAGGACGTCGACTGGGACGGCGGCTCCTCCTCGCTGGTCGTCGGGCGCGGCCGCGAGACCTCCGACGGCCTCGAGTACGAGGTCCTGTCGATCCTCCCGAGACTGACGCCGGCTGACCTCTCGGTGGGAACGGCCGGTCTCGACACCGAGTTCCTGGCCCGGTTCACCCGGCTGCCCAGGAGCGCTCGTCCCATTGCGGAGCGCTACGCCGCCGAAGCGGTCGGCGGGCGTACCGCCGCCTACGAACGCGCCCTGGCCCTGCAGACCTGGTTCCGCACGCGGTTCCGCTACAGCCTCGAGGTCCGTCCCGGCCACAGCACGAACGCCCTGGCCGACTTCCTCGACCCCGGAGGCAGCCGATCGGGGTACTGCGAGCAGTTCGCGGGTGCCTACGCCGCACTCGCCCGTTCCCTGGGTCTTCCCGCTCGCGTCGCCGTCGGCTTCACGCCCGGCGAAGAGGACGAACCGGGCACCTACATCGTCCGCGGACGCAACGCCCACGCCTGGCCCGAGGTCTACTTCGCCGGCGTCGGCTGGGTGGCCTTCGAGCCCACGCCGGGCCGCGGGGCCCCGGGGGCGGAGGCCTACACCGGGTTGGCCCCGGACCAGGCCACGCTCACCGAGCCGGCCGTGGCCGCCACGGCACCGACCACGACCGCGCCGGACACCGCGCCGCCACGGCCGCAACGACCCGAGGAACTGCTCCCCGATGACGTCCTGGACGGGACCGACGGTGACGCCGGTCCGTCGATCTCCGCCCGGGTCGTTCCGGCCGTGGCCGCCGCCGGCCTGCTCTGGCTGGTCGGCGTACCGGCCGCCGGGGCGCTGCGCCGTCGGACGCGCCGCCGTCGGGCCCGGGGCCACGCCGACCGAGAGGTGGCCGAGGCCTGGGAGGACTCCGTCCGGGCGCTGGGCCTCCTGGACCTCGTTCCCGGTGACGCCGAGACGCCCGCCGAGTTCGCCCGACGGGCATCGGCTGATGCGGGCACGGACCCGGGCGTCCATCGCCATCTCGCCGCGCTGGTCACCGCCGCCGCCTTCGGTGGGGCCTCGACCCCCGCCGATCGCGACGCCGCTCGCCGCGAGGCGGGTTCGATCTCGGCGCGGGCCAAGCGGCTGGCCGGGCCCTGGCGGCGTTTCCAGGCCGCGGTCTCCCCGCGGCGGCAGTTACAGGACCGCTAGGGGGTCACTGGTCCTCGCGGCGCATGCGGTCCCGCATGCGCTGGCTCGTCGAGCCGAAGTAGTCCTTGACGCTGCCACCCCGGAAGTTCTGGGTGATCTGCTGGACGCCGGCCTTGCCCAGGCGTCGGGCGTTGCGCTCGAAGATGACCGCGGCCACGAGCATGATCAGGAAGCCCCCGAAGGCCAGCACCGCGTGCGTGGCCAGCAGCCAGATCATGGCCACCACACCGACCACGAAGAGGGCCGTGGCCAGCTTCAGGTTGCGCAGCGCATGGGTGTAGACGGTCGTCGACGCGACTTCGCGTACGAGATCGGGGTCCTCTTCGGCGAGACGTTGCTCGATCTCGAACAGAATCCGCTGTTCGTCTTCGGAGAGCGGCACCGGCGCCATGATCGCACAGCGGAGCGGCGGCAACAACGCGCGGGGCAAGATCGCTCAGGGGCCGGGCCCCCACGGCTGGTCGCCTCGTCGCTTCGCCGGGACCCCGTCAGCGCGCCGTGACGCTGCCGGAGCGATGGCGTCGACGCCGAAGCGGTCCCGGATCCGGTCCATCGTCCGATCGGCCTCCGCCCAGTCCGAGGGGCCACCGAAGCTCAGCTGGCGGTTGGCGTCAGCCGCCAGGCCGCTGACGCTCACGCCCACGAGGCGGACACCCACCGACACGTCGACCGCCGCCAGCAGGTGCTGGGCCGCCAGCGCCACCGCCCGCCCCGAGTCGGTGGCCTCGGGGAGGGTGACCGAGCGGGTGATCGTCCGGAAGTCGCCGAACCGGACCTTCAGCACGACCGACCGGCCCACCAGCCCGTGGGCCCGGAGACGGCGACCGACGGCGTCGGCCAGTCGCGCCACCTCGCGGGCCAGGGGCCCCGGATCATGGCGGTCCACGGCGAAGGTCTCCTCGTGACCCACGGACTTCAGACCCTGCTCGGGGATCACCGCCCGGTCGTCGATGCCGTTGGCCAGAGCGTGCAGATGGCGCCCCGAGGCCTCGCCGATCGCGGCCACCAGCGCTTCCGACGGGAGGGCCGCCAGATCACCGACGGTGGCGATGCCCAGTCGCTCGAGGCGCTCGTGGGTCTTGGGCCCGACGCCCCAGAGGGCCCGCACGGGCAGCGGGTGCAGGAAGGCCAGCTCGCCTCCCGCCGGGACCACCACGACCCCCCGGCCGGGCTGCACCCCCGCCAGGGAGGCCACGGGTTTGGCCGCCTCCGATGCCAGCTTGGCCAAGAACTTGGTGGGGGCCACCCCCACCGAACAGGTCAGGCCCTCCTGGTCGAGGACCGCCGCCCGGATCTTCGCCGCGATCTCCGGTCCGGTCCCCCACAGCCGTCGCGCCCCGCTCACGTCCAGGAAGGCCTCGTCCAGGGACAACGGTTCGACGAGGGGGGTGAAGGCGTGCAGGATCGCCATCACCCGGGCACTCGCCTCCTGGTAGTGCTCATGGCGGCCAGGAAGGAACACGGCATGGGGACAGAGACGCCGGGCCCGACCCGAGGGCATCGCCGAGTGGATCCCGTAGGCCCGGGCCTCATAGCTGGCGGCGGCCACCACGCCCCGGGCCCCGGTGCCGCCCACCACGACGGGGCGGTCCGCGAGTTCCGGGTCCCGGAGCACCTCGACGGCGACGAAGAACGCGTCCATGTCCATGTGCAGGATCCCGGGAGTCGACGGCCCGGCGGTCATGCGCGGCGTTCCACCTCGAGCCCTCGGAGGTCGCGGCCCCGCACGAGGTACTCATAGGACCTTCCCGGTCCGCGGTCCCCACCCAACCACTCCCCGAGCGGCTCGCCGACCCAGCGATGCCCGCCGTCGAGCAGGGCCGGACAGTCCTCGGCGGCCACGAACCGGGCGTCCACCACGATCCCGTCGGGATCCTCGACGACCACCTCGCCCTCGTAGGTCACCGCCCGGTGGACCTCGACCCGCAGGCTCCAGCCGAGATCGGGGGCCTCGGCCCGGATCACGTACACCGGGCCCTCCCAGGCGGTGACCACGAGGCCCGTCTCCTCGGTCACTTCGCGACCCAGGCCCTCGAGCAGCGTCTCGCCGGCATCGATGACCCCGCCCGGCGTGCTCCAGTCCTCGAACCCGCCGCGCCGACGGTTGCGGACCAACAAGAGCCCGTCTTCCCCCTCGATCAGGGCTCCCGCCACCAGCCACCGGTGCACGGGGCCAGTCTGCCCTGCCCTCGACGACACCCGGTAGACAGTCCCCCGTGCACCCCAACACCGAGATCGTCCTCCGGGCCGCGGCGGCGCGGGGCCTGGCGGTCGAGGCCGTCACCCACCCCGACGGCACCCGAACCGCCGAGGACGCCGCCCGGGCGATCGGCTGCGACGTGGCTCAGATCGTGAAGTCCCTCGTCTTCGACCTCGTCGACACCGAGGGTGCGGTCACCCCGGTCATCGCCCTGGTCAGCGGGGCCAACCGCCTCGACGAGGCCAAGTTGGCGGCCGCCGCCGGGGCCGCCCGCGCCGCCCGCGTGGATGCCGAGCGGGTGCGAGCGGTCACCGGGTTCCCCATCGGTGGGGTCGCACCCTTCGGCCACCCGACGCCGGTGCGGACCTTCGTCGACCCGGACCTCCTGGCCCACAGCGTGGTCTGGGCGGCGGCCGGGACTCCCCGAGCGGTGTTCGCCCTGTCCCCCGACCAGCTGGTCGCGGCGACCTCCGGGACGGTCGTGGACCTGGCCGCCGGCTGAGATCCGAGCGCACTGTTCGGGTTGCTCGAGTCGACCGGGTCACTGGCTGCGGCGCCGGCGAAGCAGCCGGTCCCGCAGCCCCCACCAGGTGACCAACACGAGGGCCTCCAACACGATCCGCCCGGACATCTTCGAATCACCCCGAAGTCGGTCGGCGAAGGCGATGGGCACCTCCACCACGGCCCCGCCGCGTCGCACCACCTCGTAGGTCATCTCGATCTGGAATCCGTACCCGTCGGCCCCGATGTCGTCCAGGTCGATCCGACCCAGCATGGTGGCCCGATAGGCCCGGTACCCGGCCGTCGAGTCGTTCACCGCCAGGCCCAGGACCGCGGCGGCATACCGGTTGCCCCAGCGGGAGAGCAGCCGCCGGTGCCAGGCCCACGCGGGGATCGATCCACCGGGCACGTACCGGCTCCCGATGACCAGATCGGCACCGTGCTCGATCGCGCCCAGCAGTGACGGCAGAGCAGCCGGATCGTGGGACAGGTCGCTGTCCATCTCCAGCAGGATGTCGAAGCCGCGCTCCAGGCCCCACCGGAACCCGTCCCGATAGGCCGAGCCCAGCCCGGACTTGGCCGGCCGCCGGAGGACCTCGACCCCGCCGACCACCGCGCCGTGGGCCTCCGCGAGGTCGGCGGTGCCGTCGGGGCTGCTGTCGTCGACCACGAGCACCTGGATGTCGGGTGTGGCCTGTCGGACCCGGTCGAGCACCTCGACGAGGTTCAAGGCCTCCTGGTAGGTGGGCAGCACCAGCAGGGCACGCATCGACCGCATCGTAGGGACCCGCTTCTACGCTCCCGGCGATGTCCACCCCGCGTCCGTCGCCGCTGGCCCGGCTCCTCACCGTGGCATCGGTCCTCGTCGCCGGTGCCTGCGGCGGCCTCATCGGATGGGCCGTCGCCGATCTGCAGTGCACCGGCGACTGTTCGGTGCAGACGGGCATCGGCGGCCTCGTCGGGGCCCTCGTGGCCGCCCTCGGCACCGCGCTCATCTGCGTCCTGGCCATCCAGGCCATGGCCGAGTGGCGCGAGCAGGAGGGCCGGCGGCGGACCGACCGCGTCTAGGGCACGGTCGACAACGCCTGACACGCCCGGTCGATGCCGGCGTCGTCGACCTCGGCGTGGGTGACCAGTCGGACCCCTCTCGGTCCGAGCACGTCGCCGCGCACCCCGCTGGTCGCCAGGTGCTCGACGACCGAGCGCGCGTCGGGCACCGTGAAGAGGACGATGTTGGTCTCGACGGTGGCCGGGTCGATCGACCCGGGGAACCGTCCGGCCACCGCATCGGCCAGGCGTCGGGCTCGGGCATGGTCATCGACCAGACGGTCCACCATCTGCTCCAGTGCGACCAGGCCGGCCGCCGCGAGGATCCCTGCTTGGCGCATCTGACCGCCGAGACGGCGCCGATGGTGCCGGGCCTCGGCGATCACGGCGTCATCGCCCGCCAGCAGGGAGCCGACCGGAGCACACAGGCCCTTGCTGAGGCAGCAGGTGACCGTGGTGGCCGACCGGGCCAGGCGGGCGACGGGCACCCCCAGGGCGACCTCGGCGTTGAAGAGCCTCGCCCCGTCGAGGTGCACCGCCGGGACGAGGGCAGCCACGACGTCGGCGCACTCGGCGGGCAGGGCCCGACCTCCCGCGACCATGTGGCTGTTCTCCATCGCCACCACCGCGACGGGCGGGGAGTGGCCGACGTCACCCGCCGCCGCCTCCCCGACCGCGTCGAGATCGAGCCGTCCGGCGTCGTCGTCCACGGTGTACAGCTGGAACCAGCCGTTCATGCCCGCCGCGCCGGCCTCGGACATGACCACGTGCTGACGGCGCCCGGCCACGACCAGCGTGCCCGGGTCGGCCAGCGTGCGCAGCGCGACCTGGTTGGCCATCGTCCCCGACGGCAGGAACACCGACGCCGCCTTCCCCAACCGATCGGCGAACACCTCCTCGAGGCGACGGACGGTCGGGTCCTCCCCCCAGCCATCGTCGCCCACCTCGGCTGCCGCCATCGCCTCCCGCATCCGCTCCGTCGGGCGGGTCATGGTGTCAGATCGCAGTTCGACAGGCGGGAGATCGGCCACGGGCCGACCGTAACGGTTGGCGCTCGACCCGGGCGTCGGCCACCCTGGCCCCGTGCCTGATCCCCGCGAGCTGCTCGACCTGGCCGTCGCCGCCGCGGAGGAGGCAGCCGGGTTGCTCCGGACCAGCCGCCCGGACCCCGAGGAGATCACCACCAAGTCGTCCGGGACCGACCTCGTGACCGATCTCGACCGGGCGGCCGAGCGCCACATCGTGGACCGGCTCCTGGCGGCCCGGCCCGATGACGGCGTCCTGGGCGAGGAGGGAGGCGAGCGGACCGGGAGCAGCGGGGTGCGCTGGGTCATCGACCCCCTCGACGGCACCACCAACTTCGTCTACGGCTACCCGGCCTACAGCGTTTCGATCGCCGCCGAGGCCGACGGCGACCCCGTGATCGGGGTGGTCGTCGACATCGTGACGCGGGATCGCTACTCGGCCGCGGCCGGCCTCGGCGCCCGCCTCGGTGACCGGGTCCTGCAGGTGTCCGCCGCGACCGACCTGGCCACGGCGCTCGTCGGCACCGGCTTCAGCTACGACCCGGCGACCCGGCGCCGGCAAGCGGAGATCCTTCCCGCCGTCCTCCCCGTGGTCCGGGACCTCCGTCGGTCCGGATCGGCCGCCCTCGACCTGTGTGCCCTCGCCGCCGGCCGCCTGGATGGCTTCTGGGAGCGGGGCCTGGCCCCCTGGGATCGGGCGGCCGGATCACTGATCGCCGCCGAAGCCGGCGCCCGGGTCGGGCGCCTGGGCACCGCCGAGCCGTTGACCCTCCTGGCCGCGGCGCCGGGGCTCTATGACGACCTCGAGGCGCTCCTCGGCTCGGCCGGAGCGGCGTTCTGAGGCCGCCGGTGGTCATTTTCGCCGAGGGTCAAGGGTTTTCGGCTCCGGATGAGGCAGGCTTGGGACCGTGGGTACCCGGATACTGACCGTCGAGGACGACGACCGCATCCGTACCGCGGTCAGGCTGGCCCTCGAGGACGAAGGCTGGGAGGTGCACGAAGCCGAGGACGGTGAGGCCGCCCTCACGGTCTTCAACGCCCAGCCGTGCGATGTCGTGCTCATCGACATCATGCTCCCGGGCATCGACGGGTTCGAGGTCTGCCGGGCCATCCGCCGCGCCAGTGACGTACCGATCGTCATGGTCACCGCCCGGGCCGACACCCACGACGTGGTCGCCGGGCTCGAGGCCGGGGCGGACGACTACCTGACCAAGCCCTTCGCCCCCAAGGAGCTCTCGGCCCGGATCCGGGCGCTCCTGCGTCGGGCCCGCACCGGTGACAGTCGCGTGGACCGGCTCAAGTTCGGCGACCTCGAGATCGCGCCGGACGAGGGCGAGGTCACCCTCGCGGGCGAGGCGGTGCACCTCACCAAGACCGAGTTCCGACTCCTCATCGAGTTGGCCTCCAACCCGGGAAAGGTCTTCTCCCGCGAGGTGCTCCTCGACCGGATCTGGGGCTACGGCTACTTCGGCGACGGCCGTCTGGTGGACGTCCACGTGCGTCGCCTGCGGATGAAGGTCGAAGCCGATCCCGCCAACCCCCGTCACGTGGTCACCGTGCGAGGCCTGGGCTACAAGCTGAGTCCCTAGCCCGACGTGGCTCGGTTCCGCTACCGACGTCGACTGGGCCTGCGAGCCCGGGTCACCGCCGCCTTCGCCGTCGGCGCGCTCTTCACCGCCGCGCTCCTCGCGGCCACCACCTTCGGGATCAGCCGGGAGCAGCTCATCCGCCAGCGCGAGTCCTCGTCTTCGGTCCCGTTCTTCAACAACGCCCGCATCGTGCGGGAACGGCTCCTGGCCGAGGGCGAGGTCGACGCGCTGGGCCTGATCCAGGACCTCCAGACCACCAGTGGGTCCCGACCGGTCCTGTTCTTCTCCGACGAGTGGTTCACCACCGACCAGCGCTTCGGTGAGGCGGCCCTGCCCGCGGGCCTGCGACGATCCGTGCTCGCCGGTGGCGCGGCCCAGATGCACTACTCGCTGGACGGGACGCCCCAGATCGGCTTCGGCATCGCCCTGCCGACGGCCGAGGACGACGCCGCCTACTTCGAGATCGTCGCCCTCGACGAGACGGCCAGCACGCTCAACTCCTTGGGCATCATCCTGGTCGGGGCCTCGCTGCTGGCCACCGGCACGGGCGCCGCCCTGGGCTGGTGGGCCAGCCGCCGGGCCCTGCTGCCGCTGTCCGAGGTCGGTTCGGCGGCCCAGGCCATTGCGGGTGGCCGCCTCGACACCCGGCTGGAGGCGGCCAACGACCCGGACCTGGCCCGCCTCACCGAGTCGTTCAACGACATGGCCCACGCGCTCGAGGACCGCATCGCCCGGGACGAGCGCTTCGCCTCCGACGTCAGCCACGAGCTGCGTTCGCCGCTCATGACCCTCTCGGCCTCGATCGAGGTGCTCAAGGTCCGGCGCGACGAGCTCGACGAACGGGCGGCGAGTGCGCTGGACCTCCTCGTGGCCGATGTGGCCCGCTTCGAGCAGTTGGTGAACGACCTCCTGGAGATCTCCCGGCTGGAGGCCGGAGCCGCCGATCTCGATCTCGACTCGGTCGACCCCTCCGAACTGGTCCTGCACGCGGTGGGCGCTGCCTCGGCCACCGCCGTTCCGGTCCAGTACGACGAAGACGTGGCCGGTACGCGGATCCTCGCCGACAAGCGCAGGATGGAGCGGGTGGTCGCCAACCTGCTGGACAACGCCGCCAAGTACGGGGGCGGCGCCACGGGGGTGCGGGTCGGGCTCCACGAGGAGAACCTGCGCATCGTGGTCGAGGACGAAGGACCGGGGGTGCCCGAGGACGTCCGGGCGAAGATCTTCGACCGCTTCGCCCGGGGGACCGAGAGCGGCCGACGGACCAGCGACCGCGGCGTGGGGCTCGGCCTCGCCCTCGTCGCCGAGCACGTCCGCCTCCACGGTGGTCAGGTCTGGGTCGAGGACCGGGCGGACGGCCGACCTGGTGCCGCCTTCGTGGTCGAGCTCCCCGTGGCGGAGCCGTGAGGCGCGGCACGCGGGCTCCTCGCGGGGGCCATGGTCGTCGGCCTCCTCGTGGTGGCGTGCGGCGTGCCCGAGGACGACAGCCCCCAGGAACTGACCGTCGACGAGGTTCCCTTTGGTCTCCTCAGCACCGCACCCAGCACCACGAGCACGCCCGAGAACCTCCCCCCGTCCCGCGAGGCCGAGCTCTACTTCCTCAACTCCGAAGACCTGGTGGAGCCGTTGGCCCGGGAGGTGGGCGAGCGGTCGGCTCGAACCGTGGTCGAGACCCTGCTGGCCACCGACACCGCGGCCCTGCCGACCGGCTTCAGCTCGAACATCCCCCGCGACACGGTCCTGCTGGACGTCTTCACCGAGTCCGACGGCCAGGTCCAGGTCCTGACCGTCGACCTGAGTGAGCAGTTCACGACCATCGAGGGAGAACGCTTCATCGCCGCGGTCGCCCAGATCGTGTTCACGACCACCGCGCTCGACGACGTCGATGCCGTGGGTTTCCGCGTCGACGGCACGCCCCTCCCCGTGCCCGACGAGGAAGGCGCCGCCCAGGACGGCCCGGTGACCCCCCTCGACTATCGGTCGCTGCTGGGCTGACCGGTGCCGTCCGGACCGAGTTGGTCGGCCAGTGCGAGGCGGCGGAGCTTGCCCGTCGTCGTGCGGGGCAGCGTCGGCACCACGAACACCTGCTTCGGGCACTTGTAGGCCGCCAGGTGGGCGCGGGCGTGGGCCTGCACGGTCGCCGGCGTCGCCGACCCGACGACTGCGGCGCAGACCCGCTGGCCCCACCGATCGTCGGGCAGGCCGAACACGGCGACCTCCTCGACCCCGTCCAGGTGGTGGAGGGCCGTTTCGACCTCGATCGGGTAGACGTTGACCCCACCGCTGATGATCAGGTCGTCACGGCGTCCCTCCAGGTAGAGGTACCCGTCCGCGTCCAGCCGCCCCAGGTCGCCCACCGTGAACGCGTCGCCGCGCCACGCCTCGGCGGTGGCCTCCGGGTTCCGCCAGTAGGTGAACCGCGCGTGGTCGGGGACGGTGCACCAGACGGTGCGGTCGCCGTCGACGGTGAGGGTGCGCCCTGGCCGGGCCCGACCGACCGTGCCGGGTCGTTCGACCCACTCCCGGGCCGGGCAGGCGGTGAACTGGCCTTCGGTCGAGCCGTAGAACTCCCAGACCGACCCGTCCGGGAACGTGTCCATGGCCCAGCGTTTCAGCGGCTCGGGGCAGGCTGACCCGGCGTGGGCCAGCAGGCGGAAGGAGGCCAGGTCCGGCGTCCCGGCCTCCCGAAGGCGTTGGAGATGGGTCGGGACCATGAAGGTGGTGGTGGGGGCGAACCGCTCGACCGCCTCGCCGAACGCGGCCGGTGTGAACCTCGGCAGGACGATCACCTCGCCTCCGGCCAGCAGGGTCCCGGCCGCGAACCGGATCGGCGCGGAGTGGTGCAACGGCGAGCAGACCAGGTGACGATCGGCGGCGGTGAACCCCCAGAGCTCGCTCTCCTCGGCGACGAGGGCGGCGGCCTGCGGTTCGGTGAGCAGTCCGGACCAGACGCCCTTCGGGGTACCCGTCGTTCCCGAGGTGTAGTGCATCGGCCGGGCCCGGGGATGGGGCGACAGCGCGACCGGAGCGGCCCCGGCGAGGCCGGCAAGGTCCTCCTGGCCCAGTCGGCCGGCCACCTCGGCGTCGGCGACCAGCCCGTCGGCTTCATGGGGGGTGAGTGCGGCGTTGAGCACCACCGGGACGATCCCTCGACGCAGCGCCGCCAGAACGGTCAGGAGCAGGTCGGCCGAGGACGGCGCCACGATCCCGACGCGGTCGCCTTCGTCCCATCCCCGGGCGGCCAGACCCCCCGCCAGCCGCCGCTGCCGATCCTCGGCCCCGGCGGCGGTCAGGTGGTGCACGTCGACGGCGGTCGGCGCGGCGCCGAAGCGACTTCCACCCGGGAGACCCTAATGGGAGGTGTCCCGGCGGCCCGAGGGCGGCCATCAGCGTCCATGCCGCCGAGAAGTAACGTGGGACCTTCGTGGGACTCGTCATCGCCGTCGATGCCGGCACAACGGGGGTGCGTTCACTGGCCATCGACGCCGCCGGAACCATCCGGGGGTGGTCGTACCGGGAGTTCACCCAGCACTTCCCCGGCCCGGGCCTGGTCGAGCACGACGCGTCGGAGATCTGGACCGCGGTCACCGCCACGCTGAGCGAGCTCACGGCGACCCTCGACGAGCCCATCTCGACGATCGGCATCACCGACCAGCGGGAGACGACCGTGGTCTGGGACCGTCGCACCGGCCGGCCGCGGCACCGCGCCATAGTCTGGCAGGATCGGCGTACCGCCGATCGGTGCCAGGAGCTGACCGATGCCGGGCACCTCACCATGGTGCGGCGGCGCACCGGTCTCGGCCTCGATCCCTACTTCTCGGCCTCGAAGCTCGAGTGGCTGCTGGGACCCGGCGGCGTCGAGGCCGATGCCGACCTGGCCTTCGGGACGATCGACTCCTGGCTGCTGTGGAACCTGAGCGGCGGTGGCGTGCACGCCACCGAGCCGTCCAACGCATCGCGCACGCTCCTCTATGACATCCGGGAGGGCCGCTGGTCCGAGGAGCTCTGTGACCTCTTCGGGGTACCTCTCGCCTGCCTCCCCGAGATCCGCCCGACCAGCGGGCGCTTCGCCACCACCACCGAAGGCCTGCCCGTACCCAGCGGCATCCCCATCAGCGGCATCGCCGGCGACCAGCAGGCCGCCCTGTTCGGCCAGGCCTGCTTCGAGCCCGGCATGACCAAGAACACCTACGGCACCGGCTCCTTCGTCCTCATGAACGTGGGCTCCACCTGTCCGGAGCCGATCGAGGGCCTGCTCACCACCGTCGCCTGGCAGCTCGAGGGCCAGGATCCCGTCTACGCCCTCGAGGGCGCCATCTTCGTCACCGGCGCCGCGGTGCAGTGGCTGCGTGACGGCCTCGGGATCATCGAGGAAGCGGCCGAAACCGGTCCCCTCGCCGCGTCCTGCCCCGACACCGAGGGCGTCTACCTCGTGCCCGCCTTCACCGGCCTGGGCAGCCCGTGGTGGGACCCCTGGGCCCGGGGCACGATCGTGGGCATCACCCGGGGCACCGGCCGAGCCCACCTGGCCCGGGCGGTGGTCGAGTCGATGGCCTACCAGGTGCGCGACGTGGTATCGGTCATGTCCGCGGCCTCGGGCACGAGGGTGGAGCTGCTGCGCGCCGACGGCGGCGCCTCGGCCATGGACCTGCTGTTGGCCCTGCAGGCCGATCAGCTGCAGGTCCCGGTGGCCCGCCCCGTCAACCAGGAGACCACCGCCTTCGGCGCGGCCTACCTGGCCGGACTGGCCGAGGGGGTCTGGGGCAGCCTCGACGACGTCACCCGGGCCTGGCAGCTCGACGCCCAGTTCGAGCCGCAGGCCTCCGCGGCCGATGCCGACGCCAAGCACGCCATGTGGCACCGGGCCGTGGAACGCTCCCTGGGCTGGGCGGCCGGAGCCGACCCATCTTGACCGAGCGGTCAAGTACGGTCCGGCCGTGGCCCGGCGACTGACCCCTCGGGGCGAGCAACGGCGTGAGCAGCTCATGGCCTTCGCCACGGCCCGCTTCGCCGAGCTCGGCTACCACACGACCTCGGTGGCCGAGATCGTCGAGGGCATCGGCGTGGGCAAGGGCGTCTTCTACTGGTACTTCGACTCCAAGGAGGCCCTTCTCCGCCAGATCCTGAAGGACGCTCAGACCGACCTCCGGCGCCGCCAGCAGGCCGCCATCGGCCTCGAGGCCGATCCCCTGGTCCGCATCGAGCTCGGCATCAGGGCATCGTTGGCCTGGTCCGCCGAGCACCGGGACCTCATCGGCCTGGTGCAGTTCGCCGAGACCGACCAGCGTTTCGCCGGGGCCCTGCGCCGTGGCGAGGAGATCGCGGTGGCCGACACCGTCCGCCACCTCGAGGACGCCATCCTGGAGGGCCGGATCCCCGATCGTGACCCCGAGGTCCTCGCCGTGGCCGTCCTGGGGGTCATCGGCCAGCTGGCTCGCACGTTCGTGCCCGAGCGCACCCATCCGACGGCGGCGGTCATCGACAGCGCGGTGGCCTTCTGCCTGGGCGGGCTGGCGGGAGCTACTGCAGCTCGGTGAGGGTGCCGCGCAGTTGGCGGATGGCCTGGCCGATGCGGTGCTCGTTCTCGATGAGCGCGAAGCGCACGTACCCGTCGCCACCCGGGCCGAAGCCCACTCCCGGCGACACCGCCACGTGGGCCTCCTTGACCAGCTTCGAGGCGAACTCGACGGAACCCATCTCGGCGTAGGGCTCCGGGATCGGGGCCCAGGCGAACATGGTTCCCCTGGGTGGCTCCATCGGCCAACCGATCCGCGCCAACCCGTCGCAGAGGGCGTCGCGCCGGGACTGGTAGATCTCGTTGACCATCTTGGGGTGCTCGGGATCCTCGTTCAGGGTCACGGTCGTGGCGATCTGGATCGGCTGGAACGCGCCGTAGTCCAGATAGGACTTCAGCTTCGCGAGCGCTTGGACGACCTCCTGGTTCCCCACCAGGAACGCGGCCCGCCAGCCCGCCATGGAGAAGGACTTGGTCATCGAGTAGAGCTCCACGGCGACGTCCTTGGCGCCCTCGACCTCCAGGATGGACGGGGGTTGGTAGCCGTCGAAGCCCAGCTCGGCGTAGGCGAAGTCGTGGACGAGCAGGACGTCGCGCTCGCGGGCGAAGTCGACCACCTTGACCATGAAGTCGAGGTCGACACAGGTGGTGGTCGGGTTGTGGGGGAAGGACAGCACGATCACCCGGGGCTTGGGCCAGGAGTACTCGTAGGCCTCCGCCATGTTCTCGAAGAAGTCCAGGTCGGTGCCGAGGGGGACCTCGCGCACGTCGGCCCCGGCGAACAACGGCCCCCAGATGTGGATCGGGTAGGACGGCGAGGGCACCAGGGCCGCGTCCCCCTTGTCCAGCAGGACCCACATCAGATGCGAGAACCCCTCCTTGGCCCCGATGGTGTTGATCACCTCCAGATCCGGATCGAGCTGCACGCCGAAGCGCCGCTCGTAGAGGGCCGCCACGGCCTGGCGCAGCTTGGGCAGGCCCCGGCTCGACGAGTAGCGGTGGTTCCGGGGGTTGCGGGCGGCCTCGGTCAGCTTGGCCACCGCCACGTCCGGGGACGGCAGGTCGGGGTTGCCGAACCCGAGGTCGACCACGTCGACGCCGTCCCGACGGAGCTCGATCTTGAGGCCGTCGATGATCGTGAACACGTACGGTGGCAGCGACGCGATCCGGCGGAACTCCATCGGGGCCGAGGCTAGCGGCGGGGCATCAGCCGTCCCCGGGACCTCCGCCCTCGGCCGCCAGCAGAGCGGCCCCGCGGGCCGCCGCCTCCCCACCGTGCACGGCGGCCACGACCGGCGGCAGGTCCCGGTGCCCCGCGCCGAGCACCAACTCCGGCAGGCGCCGTCGGGTCTCGGCCAGCCAGACGTCCGCCGCGTCGATGAGGCCGCCACCGAGGACCACCACCTCCGGATCGAGGACGGCCACGAGGTTGGCGATGCCCAGGGCGACCCACCAGGCGAACTCCGCCAGCACCGCCTGGGCCTGCCCGTCACCGGCGCGCGCGGCCGCCACCACGTCCTCGCCCCGCAGCCCGCTGGCGTCGCCCCCGACCCCCGCCCCGACGGCCTCGAGACGTCCGGCTTCGGCCGCGTCACGGGCCAGGCGCGCCAGCCCCGCTCCCGAGGCGTAGCGCTCCCAGCAGCCCGTCCGCCCGCACGGGCACCGCGGACCGCCAGGATCCACCGACATGTGCCCCGGTTCGCCCGCCATCCCGTTCGCCCCCCGCACCAGCCGACCCCCGACGAGCAGACCGGCGCCGATCCCCGTGCCCAGCGTGACGAGCAGTGCGTCCCGGGCGCCTCGGGCGGCCCCGGAGGTCAACTCGGCGCGCAGGGCGCAGTTCCCGTCGTTGTCGACCACGACCCGATCTCCGAGACGCTCCCCGAGGAGGGTCTCGCACGTCGAGCTCGCGCACTCCGGGTTGATTCGGCCCGTGGCGCAGGACCCCCCGATGGTCGACCAGGCCCGCCACCCCCACCCCGACCGGTGTCTGCGGGCCGAGCCCGAGGTCGTCAGCTCAGGTCGGCCACCGCGGCGACCATCCCGTCGATGAGCGCCTCGGCCCCGCGCGGCGTGGCGCGTCGGTCGATGGCCAGCGGGGTGTGGGATCCCTGGTCCAGGACCACCGCGAGGAGCTTGGTCCCTCCCACATCGAGGCCGATGGTGGCGCCCCCCGACGTCACGGGAACGCTCAGAAGCGGAGCAGGGCGCCGATGCGCCCGAGCACGTCGAGGTCCGCGGAGCCGTCACACACGTCCACCCGGCACGATGCGGCCAGGGCCGCGTCCACGGCGACGGCCACGATGTCCTGTTCCTCCCGCAGGGCGCCGTCACAGCGGGCACAGGTCGGACCGACCTCGGCCAGGGCACCGCAGGCGTCACAGGACCAACCCTCGTGGTGATAACCGCCGGACACCAGGAGGCGTTCGACCCGCCGATCCGTCAGCGCCTCGAGGACGTCGGTCAGACCGGCGGCGGCCCGGTCGTTGCGACCCAATCGGCCCCGCAGCTCGTCGAGCAGACCCTGTTCTCGGCGTCGCTCGAACTCGATCTCGGCGGCCATCGCCCCTTCCCTGACGGTGTCGACCGAAGCACCGATCGGCAGGCTCGTGCGGTCCCGCAGGCGCTCCTGCAGGTACGGGTGCAGGTCCTCCTCCACCGCGCCGACCAGCGCCGGCGGTGCGCCGACCAACAGGTGGGCGAACGGGTGGCGCTGGTAGACGCGGAAGGCCGCTTCGGTGGCCCGGCGCACGTGCCGGCGATCGTGGTCTTCGACCCGAGCGGAGCCGTCGCCGCGAGCCTTCTCGTCCTTGTCGTCGACGTCCCGCAGCAGTTCGTCGACCAGTTCGGCGTGGTCGGTCAGCTCGCCCATCTCGAAGACCAGCATCCGGGCCTGCTGACGATCGACCAGGAGCACCCCGATCGGTTCGTGGTGGTGGAGGGCGGCCTCCAACTGGCCGACGGCCGGAGCATGGCCCACCACCAGCTGGCTGCGGACCGGGACCGGCAGTTCGTAGGCCATCCAGAACCCGTCGGCGACGCAGGAGAACATGGCCACGCCCCGCACGGTGGAGCGGTCCAGGCCGCTCTTGACATGCCGCTCGATGGCCGCCAGGTCCTCCTCGTTGACCGAGGACCCGTTGACCCGGCCCCGACCGAGGCGGAGCAGCCGATCCAACTCCTGCTCGTACTCGGCCCGTCGGGGGAATCGACGTCCGTCGACGTCCAGGTAGCAGCTGGTGACCACGCCCTCGTCGGGTCGGAAGGCGGCCAGGTCACGGATCCCGTCGTCGCTCAGGTAGGTCATCCGCCCACGTTAGGAGGCGGCGGGTACGAGACGTCAGCCGACGGGGGTGGCAGCAGTGATGACCGCGGCGTCGGCCCCCCGCAGGGCCGCCCACTCGACGACCGCGTCGTCGTCGCCGAGGTAGATCACCTGCACCACGTCGGTCATGGCCTCGACCTTGTCCAGGACCCGGTGGGTGGCATCCCGGTCGAGGTCGGACAGCGCGCCGTCGAGGACCAGCGGCACCGAGCCGGCGAAGGACACGGCCCGCAGGCCCGCGAGCCGGGTGAGCAGGTACCACTCGGTGTCATCGACGCCCTCGGGGAGGGCGACGAGCAGATCGTCCAGGGCCACGGGCGTGTCGTCGGCGACGGAGGATCCTCCCGCCAGTTGCGCCTCTGTGGCCGCCAAGCCTGCGGCGGCCGCTCCGGCCAGGGCCTCCTGCGCGCTGATGTTCTCCCCGAGATCGCCGAGGCGGGCCTCGATCTCCTCGAGCAGCCCACAGAGCTCGGCCACACGGTCGCTGGCCTGACGATGGCAGGCCAGGCGGGCCTCGGCCGCCTCGACCTCGGCCTGGGCCCGGGACTGAGGGTCGGCACCGGTCTCGGCCGGGCCGAGCCGGGCCACCACCAGCAGGCGGGCCTGGACCGTGTCCAGCTCCCGCTCGAGGGTTCGCCTCTCGGCCTCGAGCTCGCTCATGTCGGCCAGCCAGACCCGAGCCACCTCCACCACCTCGTCGTCGGCCAGGTCGAGATCACCGAAGTCGACGCCTCGCGACGCGAGCTCGGAGCGGAGGCCGGACGCGGCCGTCGCCCCTCCGCCATCGGTGCTGAGCTCGTCGGCCAGGCGGCCGACGGCGCTGGCCAGGTCCTCGGGCGCGGCGTCCACCAGGGCCTGGGCGTCGTGGCGCAGCTGCTCGACCCGGGCCTCGACCTTCGCCCGCTCCCCGTCGTCCTCACCCGTGGCCATGGCCTCGTGATAGGCGGCTTCGAGCTCGATCAGCTCGCTCCGTGTCGCTTCGAGCTCCACCCGGGTCTCGGGGTCCGGACCCGGGGCGGACTGCGCCAGCACGAAGCCGCTGTAGGTGGGGAATCCCATGCGGAGGAGAACGGCCTGCTCGGCTTCGAGGGCCTGATCCAGTTGCTGGCGGGCCGTCTTGCCTCCGATCCGGCTGGCGCTGACCTTCGCGTCCGCCGCCAGGACCGCATCGTGGGCCGCCTCCAACTCGACCTGGTCCTCAGGGGTGATGGTCGGCGGCACTGCGGAGGTCTCGAGCCGCTCGAGCTGGATCCGGGCCCCTTCGATGCGACGGATCAGGTCCGAGGGGTCACGGCCCTCCGCGCGACGACACTCATCCAGGTCCTGGAGCGCGGCTTCGGCCTCGGCGAGCGCGTCGGCCAGCCGGCGCACCCCGAGGGCATCGAGTCCGAGCCCGGGCCCCGCGGTGGCCCGCTCGGCCCGGTGGAGGGCCTCCCGCACGGGATCCAGGTCGACGGTGTCGACCTCGGCGAGTTGCTCCTGCAGCCGCCTCTGCTCCGCCTTCGAGATCCTCCAGGGACTCGGTGACGGCGGTCCCGACCGGTCACCTCCTGGCCTCCGCTGTCCTCCTCGGCTCGACGGAGCCGGGCGGCCGCCTGCTCGAACGCGGTGGTCGCGAACGGGTCGAGGTCCGCACGCGCCTCCTCGATCGCCTCGACGGCTTGGAGGCGGGCCTCCTCGAACTCGATGCGGCTGCGTTTGAGGACCGAGACGCCGTGGGCGAGGATGTCGTAGCTGAGCCGAAGCTCCTCCAGGTGCTCGGCGGGCGCCGTCTCCGGGCTCAGCGCCAGTGGCCGGCCGGCGGGATCCCCTTCAACCGGGAGGTCTCCGGGGCCTACGACGACATCCACCGCGAGACCCATGCCGAGGAGCCGCAGGTTCTCGCGGCGTAGGTCCAGGACCACCCCGTGCGCCTCGACCAGACCGTCCCAGCCTGGGTCCGCCCCGGCGGGCAGCGCCCGCAGCGCAACGAGCAGGCGGTTGCGGGCGTCGTCGTCGAGGCCGCCGACGACGGTGACCTGGGGATGGAACGACAGGGGTTCCTGTCCGGACTCCCCCGCCAGTTGCACGAGCCTCACGCGTTCTTCATCGGCGCCGGTCGGCCGAGATCAAGTTCCCGACCGGACCTCAGTCCACCGGGATGTGCTGCACTCCGTCGGCGGCCCGGCCCGGGGCGGCGTCGCGGGGCACGACCCGCCGCGCGACGTCACCCAGCGACTCCAGGAGGGCCTCGCCCGCCTTCGGGTCCTCGACGGCCTCCTCGGCCACGTCGAGGAACGCCCGAACGGCGGCGATCATCTCGCGGGCCGCCGCCTGGAGGTGGGCCACGGCGTCAGCGGTGCGATCGGTGCCATCGTCGGGGTGGTCGTCGCCGGGGTCGATCACGTCGGGTCTCCGAACACGACCATCAGTGTGCCGTCCCGGAGCTTGGCCTCGCGCACCGGACGGTCCACCAGGGAATCGGGCAGGGTCATCGCCCGCCGGTACGGCCCCAGGGTGAGGATGAGCTCGCTACCGCGCCGAGCGACGTCGACCTCGCCCTTCTCGGCGAACGGGAGGTCGAGGAGGACGGCCCGCCGTCCGTCGACCTGCTCGAAGCGGAGGGGCTGGCCGGGATGGAGCCGCTCCGCCGGCGGCCGCGTGCCGTACAGCTCCGCCGCCAGGGTGACCAGCGCGTCGAGGCCGACGACCTCGGTGTCGGCGAGGTGGGCCCGTAGGACCGGCAGCGGGGCGAAGCCCTCGTCGATGGTGGCCAGGTGCTCGGCCTGCACCGTCTTCCAGCGGTCGAACCAGGGATCGCTCACCGCCTCGGGGAGCACGCGGTTGACGATCACGGCGTCGACCGCGTACCCGAACAGCGCGAGGTAGGTGTAGGTGCGCCGCGCCTCGGCGATGACCATCTTCTCCGGGTTGACCACGAGGCGCGCCGAGGCCACGCTCGGGTCGGCCAACAGCTCCTTCACCCCGTCGAGGCGGGCGTAGAACCGGTCGGCCGCCCCGAAGACCCCGTCGTCGGCGACCGGGAGTCGGGTCATCCGGCCGAGCACGGGGCCGACGATCCTGTTGACCCGCCGGGTCATGGGGAACACACGGTCCATCGTCCAACTCAGGACATCGGGCAGGGAGAGGAATCGGATCGTCTCCGCGGTCGGCGCGCAGTCGACCACGATCGTGTCCCAGTCCCCGGAACCGGCGTGGGTCTTGAGGTCGACGAGACCGAACAGCTCGTCCAGGCCGGGCAGCACGGCCAGCTCGTCGGCCTCGATGCCGTCCACGCCGGCCCAGTCGAACACCTCCACGAGGTAGTCCCGGATGTCGTCCCAGGCCTCTTCGGTCCGCTCCCGGGCATCCAGCTGCTGGGCGCTCAGCCCCGGGGCCACCCGCGTCGGCCGGGCCCCTACCGGCACGTCGAGGGAGTCCGCGAGGGAATGGGCCGGATCGGTGGAGAACACGAGGGTGCGTTCCCCGCGGGCGGCGCAGGCCGCGGCCGTGGCCGCCGCCACGGTCGTCTTGCCGACTCCGCCCTTCCCGGTGAAGAGGAGGATCCTCACCCGGAGGCGGCGACCGCCTCGACCCGGGCCTTGAGGTCGCGGAGGGCGGTCTGCATGATCCTCGTCTCGGCCCGACGCTTGACGAACCCGGGGAGGGGGACGACCAACTCGGCGGTGAGCTCGTAGTCGACGTCGGTCGCCGCGTCGTCACCCTCGACGGCGGAGAAGTCGTAGCTGCCGTCGAGCCGGCGGGTGATGTCCCCCTCGAGCAGCCGCCAGGCCAGGCGGTTGGGTGCGCCGGTGTAGTCGTAACCGAGCAGATAGGTGGTGCTCCGGCCCATGGCCGCGGCCCGGAACCGGACCACCGACGCCCGGCCTTCGGTGTCCCGGTGCACGATCTCGGCCTCCTTGATGTCCTTGGCCCACTCCGGGTAGGCCTCGAAGTCGATGGCCACCTCCCAGCAGAGCGCGGGCGGTGCACCGATCGTGGTGTGCTCCGACGCCTGTTCGGCCATGGACCCCTCGCTTGTCGATCGACGTGACACCGCATTGTGGTCGATCACGGTGCCGGCCGCCGACCTCTCGGGTCATCTCGTTCGGGGAACGTCCCGTGACGGGCTCCCCACAGGCCGGTCAGGCCGAGGCCCAGCATCGGGGCGAGGACGCCGAAGGCGACGGCGGTGAAGGGCTCGGCCGCGGCCGCGGCCACCACGATGGCGCTCTGGGCCACGAGGGCACCGAGCAACCGTCGCTGCACCGCCTTGGGGGCCGAACCGGTCAAGAAGTAGACGCCGGCGACGCTCAACTCCTCGCTACGACTGCGACCGAGGGCCACGGCGAAGCTCCAGAGGAAGGCGACACAACCCGCGACGAAGGCGAGGATCCCGATCGCCGCATAGGGCCAGGCCATGGTCTCGGGCCAGATCACCGCGGCGACGGCGAACGCGGCCAAGGCGACCGTCGACCACGTCGTCACCGTGAGGATTCGGTCGCCGGTCACGCCTGCAGGGCCTCGGCCAATCGGGCCGCGAGCACCTCGTAGGCGTAGTCCCCTTCGGCCCGGCGCCGGGCCGCGGCGCCCATCGCCCGTCGGCCGTCCTCGTCGTCGAGCAGGTGGACCAGGGCGGCCGCGGTGGCTTCGACCGAGTCCGGCGGGTCCACCACCAGGCCGGTCTCGCCGTCGGCCACCGCCTCCGCCGCCCCGCCGCTCCGGCCCGCCACCGCCGGCACGCCGGCGGCCGCCGCCTCGAGGAACACGATGCCGAAGCCCTCCTGTTCGAGGCCATGCCACCGGTTGCGGCACAGCATGGCGAAGACATCGGCGCACCCGTAGAGGTCCGGCAGGTCGTCATCGGGTACGCGGCCGCAGAACACCACCGGGGCGCCGGTCTCGGCCACCAGCTTCTCGAGTCGGTCCCGGTCCCGGCCCGAACCACCGATGGCGATCGTGAGGTCGGGGCGCTCCGGCGCCACGAGGGCGCCGGCGCGGATGAGGGTGTCCATGCCCTTGCGCGGGACCAGGCGACTGAGGCTGAGCACGAGGTGGCCCCCGGTCGGCAGGCCCAGGCGGGCCCGAGCGGCGGCCTTCGCCCCGGCGTCGAGGGGATGGAAGCGGTGCACGTCCACTCCCGGAGGGACGGTGACCACCGGCAGGGCCCTTCGCGCGGCCCGCTCTCCTTCCGCCGCCGGGTAGTGGCCGGCGGCGATCACGATCTCGGCCCCCCGCAGGACCCGGCGGAGGAGCTGCTGGGTGCCGGGGAGGCGACCGGGCACGGTCACCTCGGCTCCGTGGAGGACCACGCCGTAGGGCCGGTCCAGGTGCGGCCCGAGCAACCCGACCGGCAGGGCCGGGTCGAGCACGATCAGGTCGGCCCCGGTCTCTTCGGCCAGTCGGTCGATCCGACGGGACAGGACCGGATGAGGCAACAGGACCGGTTCCCGGCTGCGCACGACCCGGTAGGGCTGGTCGGCATCGAAGGCCTCGGCCCCGGCGTAGGGGGTCGTCAGGACGGTGAAGGACTCCGGTGGCAGCCGGCGCCACAGCTCCCAGAGGTAGGACTGGATGCCCCCGAGCTTCGGTGGGAAGTCGTTGGTGACCAGGAGGTGCTTCACGCCACTCCGGTCGTCGCGCCGAGGCGATCCAGGGCCCAGCTGGCGTGCCGGGACAGGAGGTCGTCGCCGCCGTCGCGGTGGATGTGGAGGACGTCGAGCACCGCCGCGTCCCCACCCCGTCCTGAGTTGCCGAGGGCCACCAGCGCATTGCGGCGCAGGTACCGGGGATCCCGGTCGGGGATGTACCAGCGTCCGTGGTCGGCCAAAATGGCCTCGTCGTCGGCCTTCAGGAGAGCGACCAGGTCGACTCGGTCGACCGCATCGGGCTCGGCCGGGGGTACGCCGTCCATCGCCGAGCGACGGTTGACCGGACACACGTCCTGGCAGTCGTCACAGCCGTAGATGCGGTCGCCGAGGGCGACCCGGTGCTCCTCGGGGAAGTCGCCCCCCGCCTGCACCAGCCAGGCCAGGCAGCGGCGGGCGTCGATGACCCCTGGGGCCACGATCGCCCCCGTCGGGCAGGCGTCCAGGCAGCGGCGGCAGGGCCCACAGCCGTCCTCGGTCCGCTCGGAGGCCGGCGGAAGGTCGGCATCGGTGACCACCGAGCCCAGCACGAACTCGCTGCCGTGGTCGGGCAACAGGACCATGCTGTTCTTGCCGTACCACCCCAGGCCCGCCCGCACGGCCGCCTCGCGGTCCACCAGCGCGTTGTCGTCGGCGACGATCCGGGTCTGCCAACCCTCGGCCCGGAGGGCCTCGGCCACGGCGGCCAGGCCGGCGCGCAGGTCGCGGTAGTGGTCCCGCCAGGCGTAGGCCGCCACTCGCCCGGTGATTCCGGCCACCGGCGCCGGTGGGACCCGGCGGTAGGAGCGGGCGCCCACGACCAGGGTCCGGGCCCCCGGCAGGATCCTCCCGGGGTCGGTGCTCCGCGCCGGATTCCGGTAGGTGAACTGCATCCCGCCGTGGAGCTGGGCCGCCTTGCGCGCGTCGAGATCCTCACGGGTCGAGGAGAACGGCTCGGCCGCCGCGAACCCCAGCGCGTCGAGGCCCGCGTCGACGGCCCACCGCCCGCAGACGGTCGACGAGCGCGGCGGCGGGGGGCACGGGCCCATGGTCGCGCCGACGCGGCGTGACCGGCGAGTCCTCAGCCGGTCCGGGGCCGGTGACGTAGCCCGGGAACCAGGCCCGCGTCCTGCAGGAGGCGCAGCTTGCGTTCCTCGGCCACGTCGATCACCACCGCGTCGTCCGCCTCCCGTCCCAGCAGGAACGTCACGACACAGTCGTCACAGGTCGAGGTGTGCTGTTGGACGCACTCGTCGCAGTCGATCCTCATGTCGGGAACGGTACGCAGGGGGGGTGACAGCCGTTCCTGGTGCGACCGGTCGGGTCAACCCGACAGGAGGGCGATGAGGGTGTCGGAGCCGAGGACGGTGGCGCCCTTGGCCCGGGCTGCGTCGCGGACCTCGCGATCGCTGGAGACGACCACGACGGGTCGGTCCGGCGGATAGGCGTCGACCAGGTCCACCACGACGTCGTCGGCCAGGGCGCCGCCGCTGTAGCGGACCCCGACCGACCGGGTGCTCTGTCGGGCCGCCGGAGCGGGCTCGTCGGGACCGTCGAAGACGATCTCGGCCGTGGCCCCGGTCCGGATGGCCAGGACGTCGAGGGCGCGGATCAGGTGCGTGCGCTGGGACTCCAGGTCCTCGTTCGGCCAGGCCCTCTTGGCCACGTTGTAGCCGTCCACGAGCAGGACGACCTCAGGTCGGCCGAGCAACCAGCGGGCCCCTGCGCCGGTGTCGGCCACGATGCCGCCGGGGAGCGGCAGCGGGACCCGCGTCACCGGCGACCGAACGTTCTCCGCGACCAGCACCGGCTCCGGCGGGACCGCCGCACGGAGGACGTCGACCGACTTGGCCAGGCTGGCGGCAGCCCGCTGCACGCGGGAGGTCGCCTCGCGGAGCCGGGCGACATCGACCGGTCGCTCCCCGGGGACGAGGGATGCGGGTCGTCGCTCCAACTCGGCCCGGGCGTCGGCCAGCAGCCCCTGCGCCTGTGCCAACTCGTGCTCGCGGGCCTCCCGGGCGCCCTGGGCCTCGGCCAGACGGGTCTCGCGGTCCTCCAGCTTCTCCTCGAGCGCCGCCAGGCTGCGGTCGGCCGCGCTCAGTGACTCCTCGGCCCGGCGGCGTTCTCGGCGCACCGCGGCCAGTTCCCCGGTCGCCGCCTCGGTCTCCTCCCGGTGGCGGGCCAACTCGTCCTCGGCATGGGCTCGTTTCCGCTCGGATGCCTCCAGCGCCCGTTGGAGATCCCGGAGGCGGCGCTCGGCCTCCTGGGTGCCCGCCGCCTCGACCTGGCCGGCGGCGACGGTCTCGAGCAGTTCCCGCCACCCGGTCGGGCGGCTGAGCACCAACCAGCCGGCGGCGCTCACCTCGGCCGGACGCGTGGCCCCCAGCACCCGCTCGCGGAACTGGTCATCGGCGTCGAGGACCCGGAGGACCGCGGCCAGGGCCGGGCCGGTGAGCTTCTGGAACGCCAGGTAGCGGGTCAGCTCCTTGGGTGGTGCGACCTTCGGCGTGGCCTCTTGCCCCTCGCGGGCCACCTCGAGGGCCCGCTCGAGCCCCGAGCGGACCACGGCGGGGTCCAGCCCCGACTCGCTCAGGGCGCGCCGCCGGTCACCGCGTCGGCCTGGTCGGCCGACAGCGCCTCGACGTGATCACCGTTCCCGCACCAGCGACAGGCGACGTCCTCCAACCGCTCCTCGAGGACCTCCTCGTCCTCCACGGACAGCTCACCGCCGACCGTGTAGTGGTGGAAGGCCCGGGTGCGTCGGTTCGCGACGACGTCGAAGCGGGTCAGGTTGCCACAGGCGGTGCAACGAAATCGGGGGCCGGTCACGCCCCAACCGTACCGATGTGCCACCATGCCGAACATGACGAACAGCTGTTCGCCACCGTCGTGACGTCGACGCGCTCGGGTCAGGCCTCCCTCGACGAGCTGGGCACCCCGCTGTCGGAGGTCACGTTCTGCGTCGTGGACCTCGAGACCACGGGCGGCTCGGCGGTCGACGACCGGATCACCGAGGTGGGAGCGGTCCGGCTGCGGGGGGGTGAGTGCCTGGGCACGTTCCAGACGCTGGTGAACCCCGGCCGCACCGTCCCGCCGGTCATCACGGTGCTCACCGGCATCACCGACTCGATGCTGCTCCCGGCACCGAACATCGAGGCGGTCCTCCCGTCACTGCTCGAGTTCTGGGGTGACGCCGTCCTGGTCGGTCACAACATCGGCTTCGACCTGGGCTTCCTGCGCGCGGCCTGTGACCGCACGGGCCGGACCACCCCCGAGGTGGCCCGGGTCGACACCGTCGCCCTGGCCCGACGCCTGCTGGGCGACGAGGTCCGCAACCACAAGCTGGGGACCCTGGCCGAGCAGCTCCGCCTCGACCACCGGCCGAGCCACCGCGCCCTGGACGACGCCCTGGCCACCGGCGACCTGTTGCACGTCCTGCTGGAGCGGGCGGGACGGCTCGGCGTCCTCGGCCTCGACGACCTGCTCGGCCTCCCGAAGATCGACCGGCACCCACAGGCGGCCAAGCTCAAGCTCACCCACCACCTCCCGCGCCGCCCCGGCGTCTATGTGTTCCGGGACCGGGACGGTCGTCCGCTGTATGTCGGCAAGGCGGCCAACCTGCGGACCCGGGTGCGCAGCTACTTCTCCAGCGACCGGCGCCGGAAGGTGGCCCAGCTGCTGCGCGAGACCGCGCGCATCGACCACACCGTGTGCGCCGGGCCCATGGAGGCCGAGGTGCTCGAGGTCCGGCTCATCGCCGACTGGACCCCCCGCTTCAACAAGGTCGGCACCCGCTCCGGCGCCTACACCTACCTGAAGCTGACCAGCAACGAGGCGTTCCCGCGCCTGTCCGTCGTGCGCACGACTCGAGACGACGGCGCCTTCTACCTCGGCCCCCTCCCGAGCTCGCGGTTCGCCAAGCGGGTCGCCGAAGCGATCCAGACGACGATCCCGCTGCGGAGGTGCGCCGGCCGACCGACAGGGAGACGCGACGCGCCGTGTACCCCGGCCCAGCTCGGCGTCGCCACCTGCCCCTGCGCCGGGACCGTGACACCCCAGGAGTACGACCGGTTGGTCCAGCGGACCCTGCGCGGCCTGACCCGGGAGCCCGAGATCCTGCTCGTCCCGCTGCGCGAGCAGATGGCCGCCCTGGCCCGGGATCAACGCTTCGAGGAGGCCGCCGACGTCCGCGAGCGAGCGGCCGCGCTGAGCGCTGCCCTCGAGCGCCAACGACGTCTCGAACGGCTACGGGTCGCGGGGCGGGTCCTGATCGAGGTGGACACCGGAGGCGGCGCCGAGCTGGTCAACGGGCACCTCGTGGCCTCCTGGGCCGACCACCAACCCCCACTCGGCCTGGGCGCCGAGACCCCGGCGGACGCCACCGTGGTCGGTACGGCCGAGGTGGATGAGCTGCTCTGTGTCTCGCGTTGGCTCGATGAGCAGGCCGGGCAGTTCCGCCTGACCCACTGCGACGGCGGGCTGGCCTCGCCCCTCCCCCGCCTTCCCACCTTCACGCCGAGCCGGCGCCGGAGCCGCCGATAGCCTGAAGGTGATGTCGGAGCTGCTCGTGGCCCTCGGGTCCATCGCGGCGGTCATCGCGATCGCCGTCGTCGTCACGGTGCTGGTCGTCCGTTGGCGTCTGGCCCGCCGCAACCGGGTCCACCCGAAGGTGCCCTCCGCCGCTCCCCTGCGCTGGCTCGTCGCGCCGTCCACCCCGGCCCGGCTGCACCGGCGCCTGCAGACCACGGTGCGGGTCGCCTCGGCCCGCAGCGGACGCGTCCTGCCGGCGGCCGTGGCCGACCACGCCGTCGAGCTGGACCGTCGCGTGGTGCTCGCCGCCCGCCAGCCCTACCGATCACGGTCCGCGGCGTTGCGGGCGCTGGGGGCCGAGGCCGACGAGCTCGACCGGCTGGCCCTGGCCCTCTGCCGCCCGCCGGACCCCGACGCCGTGGGCGACCCCTACGAGCGGCTGGCCGCCCTGGTCGACGCCCACGCGGAGCTCGACGCCGTCGACCACACCCTCCGCTGAGCTCGGCCCGGGCCTCGACAGCTCGAGCGCGTCAACCGGCGAGGCGGGCGCCGACGCGACGACCTGGGCGAGCTTGGCCTCGGCCCGGCCGTCGTCGATGGCGGCTCGGGCGAGGGCCACGCCCTCGGCCAGGTCGGCCGCCCGGTCGGCCACGACGAAGCCGGCCGCGGCGTTCAGCACCACGATGTCCCGGTGCGGGCCGGGCTCGCCCGCCAGCACCCGCCGGGCGGACGCCGCGTTCTCCGGCGCCGTACCGCCGAGCAGGTCGTCGGGGGCGGCGGTGGGCAGCCCGAAGGTCCCGGGATGGACCTCGTAGGCCGACACCGAGCCGTCCCGCAGTTCGTGCACGCTGCTCGTGGTGGTGGTGGTCAGCTCATCGAGGCCGTCGGCGCCGTGGACCACCAGGGCCCGGGTCGTGCCCGAGGCCTCGAGCACGCCGAGCATCCGCTCGGCCATGCCGCCGTCGGCCACGCCGACCACCTGACGACGGACCCCGGCCGGGTTGGCGATGGGTCCGAGGAAGTTGAACGCCGTGGGAATGCCCAACTCCTTGCGGGTGGGCCCGGCGTGCCGCATCGAGGCGTGGAACCGGGGAGCCAGCGCGAAGCCGAAGCCGGTCTCGACCACCGACGCGGCCACCTCCTCGGGTCCGAGGTCGATGGTCAGTCCGAGTTCCTCGTACACGTCCGCGGAGCCGCACTGCGAGGACGAGGCCCGGTTCCCGTGCTTGAGGACGGGCACACCGCCACCGGCGATCACCAGGGCGGCGATGCTCGAGACGTTGATCGTGCCCGAGCGGTCGCCGCCGGTTCCGCAGGTGTCCACCGGGTCGATGTCGTCGGGAAGGGTGATCCGTACGGCCGCGTCGAGCATGGCCTGGCGCAACGCGGCCAACTCCTCGACCGTCTCGCCCTTGATGCGGAGGCCGACGATCAGGCCCGCGATCTGCGAGGGTGTCGCCTCCCCGGCCAGGATCTGCCCCATGGCCGCATGGGCCAGGTCCGGATCGAGGTCGTGTCCCGCGGCCACCTCGGCGAGGACCACAGGCCACCCCGCGAAGGACGGGGTCACGACGTCATGTCAACCGGAACGACGGCGCTGACGGATGATGCGACGACGTTCCTTCTCGGTGGCCCCACCCCAGACACCGTCACGCTCCCGGAGGCCGAGGGCGTGCTCGAGGCAGGCCGGCCGGACCGCACACTGGCCGCAGACCGACTTGGCCGTCTCGGCCTCGTCCTCTGAGGTCGGGTAGAAGATCTCCGGGTCGAGTCCCCGGCACGCTGCCTGCTGGTTCCAGATCTCGGCGATGGCCATCGGTTCCGCTCAGCTCCCCTCGTCGCCCCCTGTCCCGGGGCCCGACCCCCCTTGGTCGGCACGGCGCAGTATCGGCAATATGCCGCCGGCGATGCAAGGCGAACTGACGCTGATGTCAGGGAATCCTGACGGAGCGTCAGGCACCGCCCCGTAGGTCGTCGAGCAACTCGGACCGGGTGTCCGGGCTCAACTCGACCTCGTGGCGATAGCTCGGATGGGTCACCGCCAGCGACGACGGGTCCCTCTGCGAAGGCCTCCACCTCGTCGGCCGTGAGGTCGAAGTGGACGTAGTGGACCGAGGCGGTGATCTCTTCGCGCGTGAGCTGAGCCAGGTGGGCCTCGTCGACCCGACACCGCACCCGGTGGCCGCCCGAGGGCCCGACCCGGAGCTCGACCTCGGTCTCGATGCCCACCAGCTGGGGCAGCCACTCGATCAGCTGGTCCTTGTCGGTCAGTTCGATGAAGAGGGTGGCGCTGATCTGGCCGGGGCCGGGGATCAACGGGTTGTAGACGTCGAGCTCGTCCTGGATCCCCTCGTCGGTGATGATCTTCTCGACGCGGGCCATCTCCTGGATCTGGAAACGGATCGTGTCGCGGTTCTCGAAGACAAGGGTGACGAAGGGACCGACGCCGACCCGGCGGCGCCGCTTCAGGGCGACGACGTGGCGGCGGAAGTCCTCGCGCTCACGCTCGTAGGCCCGCTGATCGACGATGTCGTCGATGGTCAGGGGGAGGTTCATGGAGGGGGTCGTCGGCGTCGAGGCCGTCGAGACCCCGGGAGCGGCGGGCGCTCCCGGGGCCGACGGGCCGCCGGACTCAGGAGAGGTTCTCCAGGCCGGCGCTGAAGCGCCCGGCGTGGCTCTTCTCGGCGCGGGCCAGGGTCTCCAGCCACTCGGCGATCTCCTCGAAGCCCTCGTCGCGGGCGGTCTTGGCGAACCCGGGGTACATCTCGGTGTACTCGTAGGTCTCGCCCTCGATGGCCGACCGGAGGTTGTCCGCGGTCGGGCCGACGGCCACGTCGGTGACGGGGTCGCCGACCTGGGCCAGGAAGTCGAAGTGACCGAACGCGTGGCCGGTCTCGCCCTCGGCGACCGAGCGGAACAGCGCGGCGATGTCGGGGTAGCCCTCGACGTCGGCCTTCTGGGCGAAGTAGAGGTAGCGGCGGTTGGCCTGGCTCTCGCCGGCAAACGCCTCCTTGAGGTTGGCTTGGGTGCTCGAGCCCTTGAGATCAGGCATGGGGGGCAGGTCTCCTTCAGGTGTTGGATGATGCGTGGGCAACCACACCGGCATCGTCGCCGGCCGTCGTGCACTCGGCACAACGCCCGCGGAAGACGATCTCGGTGCTGGACACCAGGAACCCGTGGCCGAGGCCCTCGGGCACCTGGAGGTTCGTGAAGTCGGCGTGCAGGTCGACCACCGCCCCGCAGGACTCGCACACCAGGTGGTGGTGTGGCGCGTCGTTGGGATCGAAGCGGGCCGACCCGGGACCGAGGTGGAGCTGATGCAGCTCACCCATGGCCGCCAGGTCGTTGAGCGTCTGGTAGACGGTCTTGAGGGAGACGGTCGGCAGATCGACGCGGACCGCCTCGTGGACCCACTCCGCGGTCGGGTGCCGCTCGCTCCCGTACAGGACACCGAAGATCGCCTGGCGCTGGGGCGTGACCCGAAGGCCTCGCTCGCGGAACGCCGCGGTCAACTCGTCCGGGGACCTCACTTCGCCGACCGTAGCACCCTGTCCCTGTTAGCTGACAATCGCTGTCGGGAAGCGACCAGTGACTGCCGATCGTCCCTCCTAGGCTGACCGGCGCATGACCGGACCCGGAGAGTTCGACCGCACCGCGGGCCTCGACCGCCTGGCCGCCGGTCCCTTCGACGTGCTGGTGGTCGGGGGGGGGATCACCGGCGTCGGTGTGGCCCTCGATGCCGCATCGCGGGGCCTGCGCACCGCCTTGGTCGAGCGCGACGACTTCGCCGCCGGCACCTCGTCGAAGTCCTCCAAGCTGGTCCACGGGGGTCTGCGCTACCTCCAACAGGGCGAGATCCGACTCGTCTACCAGGCCCTCCGGGAACGCCAGACCCTGCGGAGGAACGCGCCCCATCTGGTCAAGGTGCTCCCGTTCCTGATCCCCATCTTCAGCAAGGACGGGCTGTTGAACCGGCGCCTGGCCCGGGCCCTGGGCTCGGCCATGTGGATGTACGACCTGACCGGCGGCCTGCGGATCGGCAAGCGCCACAAGCGGCTCTCCACTGACGAGGCCATGGCCCACGTGCCGACCCTGCGCCGGAACCGGCTGGCCGGCGCCTACCTCTACTACGACGCCCAGACCGACGATGCCCGTCTCGTGCTCACCGTGGCCCGCACCGCCGCGCTCGACCACGGGGCCGTCGTGGTCAACCGCGCCGAGCTGGCCGGTATCACCAAGGACGACGCCGGCCGGGTCACCGGGGCGACCGTCGAGGCCGACGGTCGCCGGATCGCGGTGTGGGCGCACACCATCGTCAACGCCACCGGCGTCTGGTCCGACGACATCCGCGCCCTCGACGAGGGCTCGGACCCCGACAGCATCCGGCCGGCCAAGGGCGTGCACATCACGGTCCCTTGGGACCTGGTCCAGAACGACATCGCCGCGGTCATCCCGGTGCCCAAGGACAGGCGCTCGGTGTTCGTGGTGGCCTGGGGCGGCTCGACCTACATCGGCACCACCGACACCGACTACGACGGCGACATCGACCGACCCACCTGCACGAGGGAGGACGTCGACTACCTCCTCGGGGCCATCAACGGCGCCATCGAGGGCACCATCACCCCGGCCGACATCACCGGTACCTGGGCCGGCCTGCGCCCACTGGTCAAGTCGGCGGCCAGCGCCCGTACCGCTGACCTCTCCCGGATGCACAAGGTGACGGCCCGGGAGTCCGGGGTCATCAGCGTCAACGGTGGGAAGCTCACGACCTATCGCGACATGGCCGCCGACACCGTGGACGAGGTCATGGACCACCTGGGTGGCCGTGCGCCCAAGGGCGTCGCCCGTCGGAGCCGGACCCGCAACCTCAGCCTGCGGGGGGCCGAGGGCCACGAGGCAGCCCGCAGGACCGCCGTCGCCGGGTTGACCGTCGAACAGGTCGAGCACCTCGTCGGCCGCTACGGCGGCGAATCCCCCGTCCTCTTCGCCATGGTCGAGACCCACCCCGAACTGGCCCGGCCCCTGGTGGCCGGGCTCCCCTACCTCCGGGCCGAGGCGGTCTACGCCGCCCGGTACGAGATGGCGGCCACCCTCGACGACGTGCTCAGCCGCCGGACCCGGGCGCGGCTCCTGGATGCGTCGGCCTCGGCGACCGCGGCGGCCGACGTAGCCGAGCTGGTGGGCGACGAGCTGGGCTGGTCCGAGGCCGAGCGGGAGGCCGAGGTCGACTCCTACCGGGCGGCGGTCACCGCCGACCTCGAGGCCGCCGGGCTCGGCGACTCGGTCACCGCCTCCTGATGGCCACCCCCGTGCCCGCCGGTCGGCCGGTGCCGCCGATCACCCTTGGCCCGGATCCCGCCGGCAGCGGTGACCACATCGAGGCCACCGCCGTCGAGGTCGACGACGCCCTCCTGGCCCGAATCGGGGACGTCTGTGCGGAGGTCACCACCGACGACGCCGAGCGGGCCGAGGCCGGACGGGACTGGTGGCCCCTGGCCATGACCTGGGCCCTGGCCGGTCAGGTCGGTCGGCGCCCGGCGGCGGTGGCCCGCCCCCGGAGCGACACCGAGGTGGCCGCGGTCCTGGCGGTCTGCCACCAAGCCGGCGTGCCCGTCACCGCCGCCGCCGGACGCAGCGGTGTCTGTGGCGGATCGGTCCCGGTCCACGGTGGCGTCCTGCTCGACCTGTGCGCCCTGTCGGGCATCCGATCGGTGGACACCACCTCGATGGTCCTCGATGTCGCCGCGGGCACCTTCGGCGATCGTCTCGAGGAGACGCTGCGGGCCGACCACGGGGTGACGATGGGCCACTGGCCTCAGTCCATCGCCCTCTCCACCGTGGGCGGCTGGCTGGCCTGCCGCTCGGCCGGCCAGCTGTCCAACCGCTACGGCAAGATCGAGGACATGGCGGTCGGCTTGGACGTCGCCCTCGCCGACGGCCGGATCATCCACACCGGCGGCGCGCCGCGGGCCGCCGTCGGCCCCGACCTCAACCAGGTCTTCATCGGCTCCGAGGGCACCCTCGGGGTGATCCTCGGGGCGCGGGTCCGCGTCCATGCCCTGCCGGCGGACGAGCAGCGGGCGGCGTACGGCTTCGCCTCCTTCGCCGCGGCCAACGAGGCCTGCCGTCGGATCCTCCAGCGGGGGGCGCGGCCCGCCGTCCTGCGGGTCTATGACGCCACCGAGGCCGAGCGCAGCTACCAGACCGGGGAGCGCCACGTCCTGCTCGTCCTCGACGAGGGGGATGCGGCGCTGGTGGCCGCGACGATGAGCATCGTGGCCGACGAGTGCGCCTCGGCCGAGGGCCTGGACGCGGCCCTGGTCGGCCGCTGGCTCGAGCACCGCAACGACGTGGCCGCCCTCGAGTCGCTGATCTCGAAGGACTTCGTCGTGGACACCATGGAGGTGACGGGACGCTGGGCCGACCTCGACCGGATCTACCACTCGACCCTGGACGCCGTCGGCGCCGTCGAGTCCACCCTGGCGGTGAGCGCGCACCAGTCCCACGCCTACACCGATGGCGCCTGCCTCTACTTCACCTTTGCCGGTCGACCCGCCCCGGAGGCCAAGGATGCGTACTACCGGGCCGTGTGGGATGCCGGGACCCGGGCCGTTCTCGCCGGCGGCGGGGCCCTCAGCCACCACCACGGCATCGGCCTCAACCGGTCCCGCTTCGTGGCTTCGGCCCTGGGTGAGGCCTTCGCCACCCTCGTCGACCTCAAGACGGCGCTCGACCCGAAGGGGATCCTCAACCCGGGGAAGCTGGGCCTGCCCAGCCCGTTCGGCGAGGTGACGTGGAGCCGGTGACGAGCCCGTGACCGCCACCATGCTCCCCCGTCTCGAACCGCGCTCGGTGCTGACCGGGGCCGGGGTGACCATCCTCCTGGCCGTGCCCCCGGCGCTCATCGGGCTGCTGCTCGACTCCGATGACTCCCTCGAGGGCTCCTCGTGGGTGCCCGCGCTCTTCTTCTGGATCACGGTGGCCTTCTTCCTCGGCGGTCTCGTCGCCGCCCGCGCCCAGCCGCATGCCCCGTTGGCCCACGGCGCCGCTGCCGCCCTGCTCGGCTACCTGCTGGTGCAGGGCGTCGGGGCGGTGCGTCACCTGATCAGCGGCGAGGGCCTGTCCTGGCTCTCGATCACGTTCGCGGCTCTGCTGGCCAGCTCCATCGGGACCGTCGGCGGCATCGTGGCCAACAGCCTCCGCGCCCGGCGGTCCCGGGCCTCGGGCTGAGGCGCTAGAACTCGCACCGACATGAGCATCCTCGTCATCGACGTGGGCACGAGCAGCGTGCGGGCGGTGGTCGTGAGGCCCGACGGGTCCATCGCCACCGAGCACCGCATCGCCACCCTGCCCGACTCCCCGATGGCCGGGCTGGTGGAGTTCGACGCGACCGCGCTGGTCGAGGCCACGTTGGCCTGTGCCCGGCAGGCCCTGAGCGCAGCGGGGCCCGTCGCCGCCGTCGGCATCGCCAACCAGCGGGCCTCCACCGTGGTCTGGGACCCCACCACCGGTGAACCCGTGGCCCCCGGCCTGGGCTGGCAGGACCTGCGCACGGTGGGCGACTGCCTGGTGCTGCAGGCCGACGGCCTCCGCCTGGCCCCGAACCTCTCGGCCACCAAGCTCCGGCACCTGCTGGACCAGGTCGACCCCGAGCGGTCCGCAGACCTCCGATTCGGCACGGTGGACACCTGGATCACCTGGCACCTGACCGGGGGGGCGACCCACGTCACCGACCCGAGCAACGCCGCCGTCACGGGCCTGCGCTCCCGCGACGGCCACCGCTGGGACCCGAAGGTGCTGGAAGTGCTGCGCATCCCCGAGTCCGTGCTGCCCACGGTCGTCGACTCGACGGGGGTGATCGCCCCCGCCACCGCGTTGGAGGGTGCCCCGCCCATCGCCGGCCTCGCCGGCGACCAGCAGGCCTCGCTGCTGGGCCAGGGCTGCACCCGGCCGGGGGACGCCAAGATCACCTTCGGCACCGGCGGGATGCTCGACGTGGTCGTCGGCCCGGAACGGCCGACCTTCGACACCCGCGGCCCGGAGGGCACGTTCCCGATCGTGGCGTGGGGCGTCGACGGTGACCTCACCTGGGGCCTGGAGGCGATCATGCTCTCCGCCGGCACCAACGTGGAGTGGCTGCGGGACGACCTGGGCCTCATCGACGCGGTCGCCGACTCCGACGCCCTGGCCGCCTCCTGCGACACGACCGACGGCGTCGTCTACGTGCCCGCGCTCCTCGGGCTGGGGACGCCCCAGTGGGACTACGGCGCTCGGGGCGGCCTGTTCGGCCTGACCCGGGGCACCGAGGCCCGCCACGTCGTCCGGGCGGTGCTGGAGGGCGTCGCCCAGACCGGGGCCGACCTGGTCGGGGCCGCCGAGGCCGACGGTGACTTCACCATCGACGTGCTGCGGGTCGACGGCGGCATGACCGAGAACTCGACCTTCGTCCAGGCCGTGGCCGACGCCACCCGACGACCGGTCGAGGTGTCACCGGTACGGGAGGCCACGGCCCTCGGCGCCGCCTACCTGGCCGGCCTGGCCGTCGACACCTGGACCGGCCTGGACGAGATCCGGGCCCTGTGGTCCCCCGGCGAGCGCTACGAGCCCATCGGCTCCTTCGACCGGGACCGATGGCGGGACGCCATCCGGCGGGCCTCCGCCTGGCACGAGGACCTCAGCGCCCTCGACTTCTGACCCCGAGCCACTCGGGCCCGCGAGTCCACCTAGGGTGCCGTGGGTTCGACCAAAGGGGGAAGTGAATGACCACTCGACGACGCACCCTCGGCGCACTGGCCGTGGTGCTGGGCCTCGGGGTGGCCCTCTCGGCCTGCGGCGACGACGGAGGCGGCGACGCGTCGAGCGCCACCGGCGGATCCGACACGGCGCCCGCCGACCAGGCGGCCTGCGACGGTGATGTCTGCCTGTCGGGCATCGCCTTCGCTCCCGACGCGCTCACCGTGGCCGTGGGTGACACCGTCACCTGGGCCAGCATCGACAGCCCCGACCACACCGTGACCGCGGACGACGGCACCTTCGACTCGGGGACCATCAGCAACGGTGGCATCTTCGAACAGACCTTCGACGAGGCCGGCGCCTTCGGCTACCACTGCGAGATCCACCCGACCATGACGGGGACCATCACCGTCGGATGACAGCTCGCGGTCACGGAAGTCGGCGGCGCAGCTCCACGACGACCTCGGGGCCGACGACCTCCTCGAGCTCCTCGGCCAGGGTGTCGATGACGGGCCGGTCCCCGACGTGGGCCTCAGGGGCCTCGGTGCAGCACCAGGCCATGTCGTCGCCGATCTCGCCCCAGTCGGCTCGGGTCCAGCGGCGGACGGTGGCCGTCTCGCCGCCGCCGCCCCGGTCGACCCAGTCGACCTTGATCGGCAGTTGCCAGCAGACCGACGGCTTCCAGTCCAGGGGGGAGTCGCCGTCGGCGAGGGCGGCGAGGTGCAGGGCGCAGCCCTCGCCCCCGGCGAAGCCGGGCCGGTTGAGGAAGATGCATGCCCCGTCGAGCACCCGGGTGTTGGTGCGCGTGTCGTCGCTGAAGACGCCGCCCGACTCGGCCTCGCCGTGGTGCTGGAAGCGCTCGGGCGCGAGGAACAGGGCCAGGGTGGCCACGGTGGCCGGCTCGTCCCCCTGGAGGTCCGCCCCGAACGAGCAACAGCCCTGGTTCAGCACCTCCGCGGGCTCGGGCAGGATCCCCCGGCACCCCTTGCCCCACAGGCAGGTCCAGTTCGACTGCAGGAACGAGGTCTCGAAGCGCCAGGTCGTGTCCCCCGCCTCGATCACCTCCCAGTGCTCCACCGTCGTGAGGCTAGGAGGCCCGACCCCCAGTCGAAATTGCGTCGATCGGTCACGCCAGGTATGACCAATCGACGCCAGATCACCGAGGGCGGTCCCGTTCGGGCACAATGGTCACGACGGTGAGCCGGCCAGGTGGCCGCGGCGTCGCTTGACGGCGTCGAGGAAGGTCGGGGCTCCACAGGGCAGGGTGCCGGCTAGCAGCCGGTCGGGGTGACCCGCAGGACAGTGCCACAGAAACAGACCGCCGATGGCGGGCCTCCGGGCCCGCACAGGTGAGGGTGAAACGGTGCGGTAAGAGCGCACCAGCGTCCGGGGTGACCCGGGCGGCTCGGCAAACCCCACTCGGAGCAAGGCCAAGACGGGGAACGGACGGCCCGTCCGGGCCCTCGCAAGAGGACCCATCCCCAGGTAGGCCGCTCAGATGGATGGCCACCCACCGGGACCCCCGCAAGGGACCCGGGGACAGAACCCCGCCTACAGGCCGGCTCACCGTCACCCACCGCCGAGACAGCTGAGTCCAAGTTGTGGCGTAGCGGGACATCCGCCCGAGCCGTCCACGGCCACCACGCCCGGCGGCTCGCTGCTGACTCACCTACGATCGGCGCCGACCGTCCACAGAGGAGACCTGGGTCATGGGACTGTTCAAGGACCTCATGGGCCTGAAGAAGCAGGCCGACGATCTGCAGCAGGCAACGGGGACCAAGCGACCCAGCATGCGCGAGGGCATCCAGATGGCCAGCCAGGCCATGACCGACCTCAACGTGGGAGTGGCCCAGAGCCAGTACCTCATCGCCAACGGGACGCGCACCACGGCCACGGTGAGCGCCATCCGGCCGACCCAACAGCTGGTCAACTACGAGCCGGTGATCGAGTACGACCTCGAGGTCGACGTGTCGGGCACGTCGGTGTCGGTGTCGGTCAGCCAGCCCACGCCGCCGGCCTTCGTCCCACAGACCCAACCCGGCGCCACCGTCAACGTGCTGGTGGACCCCCAGGACCCGAACCAGGCGATGATCGTCTTCGGCTGAGCCCCGTGCGCCGGGAGTCCTGACCCCGGCCCACGACCGAGAGTCGACCGCCCCGATCAGCGGGTTCTCGTCAGGGGTCGGTGGTAACGTACAGGTGTTCTGATGTCCTGATGGTTTCCACAGGGAGGTGACGATGGCATGACCAGCGAACTGGCCGACCTCGAACACGCCCTGGACCTGGCCAACAAGCTCGACCTCCACGACCTACCCGGCGAGGTCAAGGCCGAGACCCTGGTGGCCATCAGTCGGATGCGCAACAAGCTCGCGGCGCTCGACGCGGCGGCCATCACCGCCTTCGAGGCCACCCACGAGCAACGGGTCCAGGGCCACGCCTCGGTCATCGGCTGGTTCGGTCACAACTGCCGCGAGCAGATCGACGAATCCGGGCTTCGGCGTCGCCTGGCCCGCCGGCTCCTCCACCACCCCCTCGCCGCCGAGGCCTTGGCCGCCGGCGAGATCACCGCCCGTCACGTCGACGTCCTGGACAAGGCGCGGCGCCACACCGACGACGACACCTATCACGAGCACGAGGCCCGCCTGCTCGACATCGCCCGGGACCGACGGTTCTGTGACTTCGAGCTTCTCGTCACCTACTACATCCACCGCAACCGGCCCCGCGACGCCGCCGACCGCGAGGCCCGGCAGTGCCGGGACCGCTGGGCCCACGCCTCGCGCACCTTCGAGGGCTGTGGCGCCATCGACGCCTGGATGCCGCCGCTGGACTTCACCCTCTGGCACGGCGAGTTCCAACGCCTCGTCGACCATCTCCACGCCGCCGACGTCGCCGAGGCCAAGGAGCGCCTCGGTCGGACGCCCCTGCCGTCCGAGCTACGGCGCGACAACCCTCAGCGCCGCTCCGACGCCATGCTGCTCATGGCTCGTCGCTCCGCGGCCTTCGACGGCGACCTCGGCTCCTCCCGCCTCGTCCTCAACCTCCACGGCGACACCGAGCTCGTGGGCCAACTCCTCCAGGTCCTCTGCGACGGCCTCCGGGACCCCGACACCGACATCGACGATGCCCTCCATCAGGTCGAGCTCGGGCCCGCATCGCTCCACGAACTCGAGGACGGGACGGTCGTCACGGTCAACACCCTCGTGTTGGCCCTCCTCACCGGCACCATCCGCGGCTACCTCCACGACCCCGACGGGGTCCCCCTGCGCCATGGTCGGGCCCGGCGCCTCTTCACCCCGGCCCAAGCCGATGCCCTTCGCGCCCGGTTCCGACGCTGCTGTCACCCCTACGGCTGTGACCGCACCGGAGGCCGGCTGCAGGCCGACCACCAGCCTGAATGGGAGGACGGCGGACCCACCGACGTCGACGAGGCCGACACCAAGTGCGGTCCCCACAACCGCTGGAAGCACAACACCAAACACCGACCTCCACCCGCCGGGCCCGTCGACCGGGCCCAGCGAAGAACCCCGCCCGACCCCGGGCCCCTTCCCTGATCAGCGCCTCTCATCGCGGGGCCGCGACTCCGCCGGTCGGAACATCGCGACCTGAGCGGCGTTGGCTACCGGTGATGGAACTCGACCACGCCCTCGACTTCGCCCGCACCAACACCCGGTCGGTGCTGACCACGATCCGGACCAACGGTCGACCACAGCTGTCCAACGTGATGCACCACGTCCTCGCCGACGGGACCGTCGGCATCTCGGTCACGGCCGACCGGGCCAAGTACCACAACCTCCGCCGCGAGCCCTGGGCCGCGCTGCACGTGACCCAGGAGGACTTCTACGCCTACGTGGTCATCGAGGCCGACGTCGAGCTCTCACCGGTGGCCACCGCCCCCGACGACGCCACGGTGGACTCGCTGGTCGAGCTGTACCGGGCCATGGTCGGCGAGCACGACGACTGGGACGACTACCGCCGGGCCATGGCGACCGACAAGCGCGTCCTGGTCACCCTGCGCCCGATCCGCGCCTACGGGATGGCCTGACGCCGGCGCCTTGACAGCTGTGCGAACATGTGTTCGTGCCCGAAGGACGAGCCACCATCCTGCACGCCGACCTGGATGCCTTCTACGCGTCCGTCGAACAGCGGGATGCGCCCCGGCTGCGGGGGCGGCCGGTGATCGTCGGGGGCGGCGTGGTGCTGGCGGCCAGCTACGAGGCCAAGGCGTTCGGGGTGCGCACGGCGATGGGCGGCGCCCAGGCCCGTCGCCTCTGCCCCGGGGTGGTGGTGGTACCGCCCCGGATGGCGGCCTACAGCGAGGCCAGCAAGGCCGTCTTCGCGGTGTTCGAGGACACCACGCCACTCGTGGAAGGCCTGTCCATCGACGAGGCCTTCCTCGACGTCGGCGGCCTGGGCCGGGTGTCGGGCACCCCCGTCGAGATCGCCACCCGTCTCCGTCGCTCGGTGCGGGAGCGGGTCGGGTTGGCCATCACCGTCGGTGTGGCCCGCACCAAGTTCCTGGCCAAGGTGGCCAGTGCCGTCGGCAAGCCCGACGGCCTCCTGGTGGTCCCCCCGGACCGGGAGATGGCGTTCCTGCACCCCCTGCCGGTGGAGCGACTGTGGGGCGTCGGCCCGGTCACCGCGGCCAAGCTCCGTCAACGGGGCATCCGCACCGTCGGGGAGATGGCCCGACTGGAGGAGGGCAACCTGACCGCGATGCTCGGGCGGGCCTCCGGCCACCACCTCCACGCCCTGGCCCACAACCGGGATCCCCGACGGGTCGAGACCGGTCGGCGACGCCGATCCATCGGATCCCAGTGCGCGCTGGGTCGGCGGCCGACCTCGGCGGCCGAGGTCGACGCCACCGTCGTGGCCATCGTGGACCGGGTGACACGACGGATGCGTCGGGCTGAGCGGGTCGGGCGCACGGTGACCCTCCGCCTCCGCTTCGACGACTTCAGTCGGGCGACCCGGTCCCACACCCTCGAGCGGGCCACGGCCCACACCGCCACCGTGCTGGCCACGGTCCGCCGTCTGCTGCGAGCCTCCGCACCCGTGATCCGAGAGCGCGGCGGGCTCACCTTGGTCGGGGTGGCCGTGGGCAACCTCGACGACCGCGGCGCCGTCCAGCTCGCCCTTCCGTTCGACCACCGCGGCGGCGGCGCCCTCGATGCGGTCCTCGACGACGTCCACGAGCGCTTCGGCCACGGTGCGGTCAGCCGGGCCGTGCTGCTCGGCCGCGCCACGGGGTTCAGCGTCCCCAGGCTGGCCGACTGACCCTCGCGGGCCTACGTCGGTAGCCTCTCGGGCGGTGGCTCGGGACGCGGACGGCAGGCGGATACGGCGGACATGGCCGCAGCGCCTGCTGCTCACGTTCAACATCGTCATGGTCGTGCTCACCCTGGGCCTGGCCGCGGCCCTCGGCTACGCCAATGACAAGCTCGACCAGGTCCAGCGCCTCGACCTCGGCGGAGATGTCCTGGACGAGGTCGCCACCGACGCCGGCGGACCACAGAACTACCTGCTGGTCGGCACCGACAGCGCCGAGCGCCTGGAGGCCGGCGACCCCGCCGCCCGGGTCGACCAAGGCGTCCTCTCGGACACGATCATGGTGCTGCGCGTCGACCCCACCCAGGCCCAGGCCCAGATCCTCTCCTTCCCCCGGGACCTCTGGGTCACCATCCCCAACTGGGGTGAGGCCAAGATCAACGCGGCGCTGTCCGCAGGCCGCGAGGCCCTGATCGGCACCATCCAGGACAACTTCGGCATCCCCATCAACCACTACGTCGAGGTCGACTTCCGCGGCTTCCAGGAACTGGTCGATGCGGTCGACGGGGTGCCCCTCTACTTCGACAAGCGGCTCCGGGACGACCAGACGGGGCTCAACATCACGCGCACCGGCTGCATCAACCTCTCCAGCGACCAGGCGTTGGCCTTCGCCCGGTCCCGCCACCTCGAGTTCGAGGAGGAGGGGTACTGGCAGACCGACGGAACCGGGGACCTCGGGCGGATCTCCCGCCAGCAGGCGTTCATCCGGGCCGCCATCCAGCGTGCCATCGACAAGGGCATCCGCAATCCCCTCACGCTCAACGCCCTCATCAACGCCGGGCTGGGGAGCGTGTCCATCGACGCCGGCCTCGCCGTGGACGACCTGATCGCCCTGGGCGAGCGCTTCCGGAGCTTCGACGCCGACGAGCTCCGGACGATGTCCCTCGACACCTACTTCGACTTCGCCGGCGAGCAGAGCATCCTGCGGGTGGTCGACAACGAGGACAACGAGGCCCGACTCAACATCTTCCGGGGCGTCACCGATCCCGGCACCGCCGCCGGGGCCGCCGATGCGGCCTCCGTCACCATCCTGGTGCAGAACGGTACGGGCACCAGCGGTCAGGCCACCGACGTCGCCGACGCCTACCGGAACCTCGGCTTCGACACCTCGCCGGGCACGGGTGACGCCGAACGCTTCGACTTCGCCGAGACCGTCGTGCGTCACCCGCCCGGCCAGGAGGCGACCGCCCAGTTCGTGGCCAGCCAGTTCCAGGCCGGAGCCCGGCTCGAGCAGGTTCCGGCGACCTATGCCGCCGACGTGATCGTGGTGACCGGATTCGACTACGCCGGCGTGAAGACCGCCCTGGTGCCGCCACCGTCGGCGCCGCCGGATGCGGCGCCGACCACGACCACCCCCCTGCCGGATCTGCCCACCACCACCGTGGCCGGTGAGGTCCCGGTCGCCCCCGAGGGCCAGACCTGCTGATGACCCCGAGGGACGTGGTCGAGCTCGAGGTAGCCGGCCACACGGTGCGCGTCACCAGTCCTGACAAGGTGTTCTTCCCGGAGCGGGGCGAGACCAAGGCCGACCTCGTCGCCTACTACCAGGCCGTCGCCGAGCCCCTCATGGCCGCGATGGCCGACCGACCGACGCTGCTGCAGAGGTTCCCGGACGGCGCCGGCGGCAAGTCCTTCTTCCAGAAGCGGGTCCCGGCGGGGGCGCCGGACTGGCTGACCACGATGGTGGTGAGCACGCCGAACGGCACGACGTCCAACGCCCTGGTCGCCCACGACCTGGCCCACGTCCTCTGGGCGGTCAACCTGGGGTGCCTCGGGTTCCACACCTGGCCCTACACCCGTGCGGATCCCGATCACACCGACGAGTTGCGGATCGACCTCGACCCCCAACCCGGCGTCACCTTCGACCACATCCGGGAAGCGGCGGCCGAGGTGAAGGCGCTCTTCGACGACGTCGGCATCGAGGCCCACCCGAAGACCACCGGCAACCGGGGCCTGCACGTCTATGTCCGACTCCTCCCCCACTGGGACAGCTATGCGGTCCGGGCCGGCGCCGTTGCCGTCGCCCGGGAGCTGGAGCGTCGCCGTCCGGACCTGATCACCGCGGCGTGGTGGAAGGAGGAGCGCGGCCGTCGGGTGTTCGTCGACTTCAACCAGAACGCCCCCCACAAGACGGTGTTCGCCGCGTGGTCGGCCCGCTCCCGACCCGGCGCCCAGGTCTCCACGCCCCTGACCTGGGATGATGTCGCAACCGTCGTGCCCGATGAGCTCACCATCGCCACGGTGCCGAACCGACTGGCCGACCACGGTGATCCCTGGGCCGACATGGCCGACCGACCGCAGTCCCTGGAGCCGCTCCTGGCCCTGCACGAAGCCGACATGGCGGCGGGGCTGATGGACGCCCCGTGGCCCCCCGTCTACCCCAAACAGCCCAACGAGCCACCCCGGGTGGCCCCGAGTCGGGCCCGTCGGGTCGACGCCCCCGGGCCCTGAGCGCGCTCAGGCGGAGAGTCGGTCGACGTCACCCACCCGGCAGGCGAAGGCCGGGGGCGGTGGCCCGGTGGACGCCACCACCCCTCGCTCGGCGTCTCCCGGCGCCAGGTCCTCGACCACCAACGGCACGACCTCGATGACCTCCCTCGACCGGCGCCGCACGAACTCGAGGTCGATGAAGTAGTCGCTCGGGCCCGACGAGCCGTTGACCACGCGGAGGCTCGCCGTCATGCGACGGAGGGTCTGACCGCACCGCACCAGTTCCACGTCGGCGGCTTCGGTCGCCGCCTGCTCCGCCGCGGGGGTGTCGTCGACGGTCACGAGCAGCCATGCCGCGACCGCCCCGCCCAACAGCACCGCGCCCGCCAGGACGATCGTCAACAGCCCGACCGACGCCCCGAACCGGGCCAGCATCGATTTCGCCACGGGGCCAGCCTGACCTGACCACTCCCCGTGGTCAACTGCCGGTCGGGGGCGCCGCCTGGTTGAAACCTCGGAGCGTGGGCCCGTGCGGGGTCATCCCGAGGCGGGTGATCGACCCCGGGGCGACGAAGGTCCGCCAGGCCACCTCCGGGCCCAGACCCAGTGCCCAGCCCGCGGCGGCCTTCACCGGTGACACGTGGGTGACCACGACGGCCCGGCGACCGTCGAGTCGCCCGGACAACCCGTCGAGCGCGTCGTGGACCCGGGCCGTGAGTTGCCCGAGGGACTCACCACCCGGGGGGGCGAAGTCGACATCGGCCCGCCAGGTGTCCCACAGCTCAGCCGGCACCTCCGCCAAGGGGCGGCCGTCCCAATCGCCGTAGTCCAGCTCGATCCACGCCTCGTCGATCTGAACCGGCAGCCCGAAGGCCTCGGCGGTCTCCCGGGCCCGGCGCAACGGGCTCGACACGACCAGGTCCGGCCGGGGAACCGTGGCCGCGACGGCCGCGGCCTGGGCCCGCCCGAGGTCGTCCAGGACGACATCGAGGTGTCCCAGGAGCAACCCGGCTGCGTTGGCCGCCGTCCGGCCGTGGCGGACCACGACGATCTCGCCCGCCGCAGTCACGCGAGTTCCCGGGCCAGGTGACCGGTGCGCCGGAACCGGTCGCGGTTCTCCGGCTCGGTCAACCCCAGCCGGAACCAGAGCCCGACCAGGACCGCCACGCCGACGCCGTCGAGGATCAGGGCGACCGACACCGGCCAGGACATCTCGGGTACCTCCAGGCCGGCGAGGTCGGCGCCGCTCACCGGCCACCAGAAGAGGGCGGTGTCCGCCCAGGTGGCGTCGAGCACGAGATGGGCGAACATCCCGATGGGGATGCTGAGCCACCGGCGCTGAGCCAGTCGCCGGCCCCGGCCCACCGCCATCACCGCCGCCAGCGCGACGACCGCGGCGCTCACCGAGTGCAACGGTGTCGCCCGCCCGATCAGGAGGTCGATCGAAGGGAGGCAGGCGCCGACGACGACGAGGCGGTAGTCGACCGCCGGGCTCCGGAACACCCGCCACACCAGGAGCCAGGCCACGCCGGCGAACCACAGGAGCACCGGCATCGGGCCCTCAGCGCACGAGCAGGCGGCCGCACTCGTCGCAGCGGACGAGCGCGTCGGGCGGTTGCCGCTTGAGGCGGTCGATCTCCACGGCCGAGAGGCCCAGGTGGCAGCCACCGCACACCGACCCGACCAGGCGGGCCACCGCGATCCCTCCCAGCCTGCCGCGGAGGTCCTCGTAGGTGGCCAGCAACTCGGCGTCGACCCCCTCGGCGGCGGCCGACCGCCGGCCGGTGACCGCGGTGAGCTCCTCCTCCAGATCCACCTCGGCCTGGAGGAGGGCCTCGGCGAGTTGCTCCCCCTCCGCGCCGAGCACATCGCCGCGGGCCTCGATGTCGAGGACCACCTCCGTGAGGGGGTCCAGCTCCTCCATGTGCTCGAGCTCTTCGGTCTCGAGGTGGTCCTGACGCCGGCGCAGGGACTCCTGTTCGTGCTGCAGCGCCTGGAGCTCCCGGGGCACCGTCACCGCACCGGAGTGCATCGTCCGGGTGACCTCGGCGATCCGGGTCTCGATGGCCGCCACCTCACCCTGGAGTCGTCGGATGATGGCGGACAGCTCGTCGTGGCGGTCCTTGCGACTCGACCGCTCCGCTTCGAGCGCGGCGACGCGGCGCTCGTGCTCGGCCACCGCGTCGCGCTCGGGCAGGTGGTCGCGGCGGTACACGAGTTGGTCGGTGATCGTGTCCTCTTCCTGGATCGCCAGGAGGCGCTCCAGGGCCGACGGCGGGTCTCGGGTCTCGGCCGCGTCGCTCATGGTGTGCTCGGGGGTGGGGCCACGGTCGTGGGTGTGGCCACCCGCACGCAGCTCTCGGGTGTGCCGTCGCCGTCCAGGTCACCCGGCAGGTAGCCGGCAGGACAGGTGATCGTCGGCGGGAGCGGCGGGTCAGAAGTCGGGCTCTCGGTCGTGGTGACCTCCGGTTCGGGTTCGAAGAAGCTGCCGAGGTCGCGCCCCGAGCGCGTGGGGTTGCAGGTCGGGAAGCCGGTGTAGGCCAGACCGTTGTGGGCGGGCTCGTTGAAGGCCCGCCACACCTCGGCCGGATACGAGCCTCCGGTCACCGACCGACCGCCGACGCTGGTCATGGGTACCCGCGCCTCGGCGTTGCCCATCCACACCGCGGTGGCCAGGAACGGCGTGTAGCCCACGAACCAGGCATCACCGAAGCTCTGGGCGGTACCCGTCTTGCCCGCGACGGCCATGTTGGGCAGCGCCGCCGCCGTGCCGGTTCCGCCCTGGACGTTGGCCTCGAGGACCTGGGTGGCCAGGCAGGCGGTCTGACCGGAGACGACCTGCCGGCCGGGGGCGTCGTGCTCGAAGATCACGTTCCCGTCCCGGTCGGTCACCCGCTCGATGAAGTAGGGCCGGTTGCGGATGCCCCCGTTGGCGAGGACCGCGGCCGCCCCGGCCATGTCGATGGGATGGACCTCCTCCGAACCGATCGGCAGCGAGAGGTTCCGGGGATCCACCTCGGTGGTGATGCCCATGGCCCGAGCGGTCTCGACGACCCGGTTGAGGCCGACGAACTGGCCCAGGCGGAGGAAGCCGCAGTTGGACGAGGAGGTCGTGTTGGCGGTGATCGACCCGTTGGTGCCCCCGCTGCCCCCGAAGTTGTTGGCCACATAGGGGTCCGGGTAGCCGCCTGGGTTCGGGAACGTGCACGGACCGGTGCCGTTCAGGATGTCATCGGGGACCAGACCGGACTCGAGGGCGGCGGCGAGCACGAAGATCTTGAACGCGGAGCCGGGCTGGCGAGCCCCCTGGGTGGCCAGGTTGTACCGGTAGCGGTCGAACCCCGGGCCACCGACCATCGCCCGGACGGCGCCCGTCTGGGGGGTGACCGCGACCAGCGCCGCGGTGAACTGTCCCCCGGTGTCGGGCAGGACGTTGTTGCGGGCCGAGAGGGCCAGGAACTGCGCCTCGGGGCTGAAGGTGGTCTCGATGCGCAGGCCACCGCGGAACAAGGCGTTGTAGCGCTCCGCCGACGTCGACCCCAGTTCCTCCATGTCGAGGAGCTGCTGCTTGACCTCCTCGACGAAGTAGTCGTTGGGCTCGGGCAGGACCTCGATGCGGGCCTCGGGCAGCGGGGCCACGTCGTAGAAGTCGGCCTCCTCCTGGGTGATGTGGCCCAGTTCCACGATCCGGTCGAGGGCCACCCGCCGCCGCTCCCGTGCCACCTCCGGCTCGAGCACGGGGTCATAGGCCACCGGGTTCTGGATCAGGCTCGCCAGGAGCGCGGCCTGGCCCCAGTCGAGGCTCTCCACGTTCTGGCCCCAGTAGATCTCGGCCGCAGCCTGGACGCCGTAGGCCCCGCCGCCGAAGTACACCTGGTTGAGGTAACGCTCGAGGATCTGCCGCTTGGTCATCGTCTTCTCGAGCTCGATGGCGAGGATGGCCTCACGGGCCTTGCGATTGAGGTCCTGGCGGGGCGACAGCAGCGAGAGCTTGACGAGCTGCTGGGTGATCGTCGAACCGCCCTGGGCGATGCCCCCGGCGCTGACGTTCTCGAACAGGGCGCGTACGGTCGCCCGGAGGTTCACGCCGTTGTGGTGGAAGAAGTCCTCGTCCTCCACGGCCAGGATCGTGCGCCGCACGGGACCGGGGATGCGCCGCAGCGGCACCTCCTGACGGTTCTCCGCCGCGTGGAAGGTGGCCATGACCGAGCCGTTCGTGGCGTAGGCGATCGATCGCTCGGCCAGCGGACGGAGGTTGACCTCGGGAGGATCCACCGACCCCGCGGTGAAGAGCTGGCCCACCTGGGGCGCGATCGCCACCGTGGTCAGGGCCAGTCCGCCGGCACCGAGGGCCAGCACCACGAGCAGTCGGAGTGCAGTCCGCAAGACCCCGCAATGTACCGGGGCATCCCGTCGGGTTCATGGCGGGGCGTCCCGCCTACGCCGTCGAGGCGGGGTCCTCGGCGGTGTCGGTCAGATCGACGACCTCGTCCTGTTCGGCCTCGATGTCGAACACCTTCGCGGCGGGCCGGTCCTCGATCTCGGTGGGCGCCTCTTCGATCTCGGTCGACTCGTCGGCCGGCTCCGCGCGCGGCCGAGGCGGGACCCGGGCACCCGGGTCGTCATCGGCGAGGATCCGCAGGTCCTCGAGCCGCTCCAGCTCGAACTCGGCTTCCAGTTCCCGCAGCGAGCGGGCCTCGTCATCGCCCACGCGGGCGGTGAGGCGCTCCGCGACCACCTTGGCCTCCGGCAGCGACCGGTCCAGCTCGGCGGTGGCCTGGTCGATCGTGGCCCGGGCGACCTCGTACCCGCTGAGGAGCCGCTCCCGACCGACCCTGAGCTGTTCGAGGTTGAGGTGGGCTCGCTGGCGGGTCCGGGCCAGCTGGCGCAGGACCTCGGCCCGCTTCAATTCGGCCTCGGCGATGAGCTCCCGCCCGCGTTCACGGCCGAGGGCAACCCGCTCCTCGTAGGCGGCCTCGGCCTGCGCGGCGATGCGATCGGCCCGCGCCTGGGCTTCGGCCATCTTGCCGGCCACCGCATCGGTGATCTGAGCCAGGCGGGCATCGGCCTCGGCCTCGGCCTCGTGGCGAACTCGGGCCGCGTCCTCTTCCGCGGTGGCGCGCGCCGACTCGACCTGGGTCCGGGTGGTGGTGAGGAGCGCCTCCACCTTGGCCCGGGCCCGGGCCGCGTTCTCGGTGGCCTCCTGGGTGAGGGACTCGGCTCGGGCCGCCGCCGCCTGTTCCACCGCATGGGCATCCACCCGGGCCGAGCGGAGCACGTCTTCGGCCTGGGTCCGGAGCCGTTCGCCATCGGCATCGGCCGCCTGGCGCTGCTCGCGTACCTTGCGCTCGGTCTCCTTCTCCAGGCCCTCGAGCCGGGCCCGCGTCTCCCGCATCACGCGCTCGGCCTCGGACCGGACCCGCAGCGCCTCCTCCTTGGCCCGGTTGACCGTCGCGGTGGCCCGCTCCTGGCTCTTGTGCTCGAGCTCGGCCGCGCTCTCCCGTGCCGCCTCCAGCACCCGGGCGGTCTTCTCGCCGAGGCGGAGCACGAGCTCGTTGTCGTCCAGGTCCGCGATGTCGGGCGGCGGTTCTTGGTCCCGCAGGGTCTCGACTTCCGAGGTCAGCTCGGCCATCCGCTGTTGCGCGGCCGCCAACGCGTTGGCGGCCTGCTCCAGGACCGAGTCGACCTGCTCGGCGCTGTAGCCCCGGCGGACGACGGCGAAGTCGACGCGCCCGAGGGCCTGGGGGTCGAGGTGTTCGGGTGGCTGGGACATCGCTCCGCCTTTCCTGGCGTGGACGCGCCGGCCCGCCGCCGGCGCCCGGGGACTACTCGGTGTCGTCGTCCGCCAGTTCGTCGATGGCGTCCTTGGCCGCGTCGTCGTGTTCCGCCGCGGTCTTCCTGAAGCGATCGAACAGACCCATGCGGGTCCTCCCTCGTGTGGCTTGCTGAACGCAGAGAGTAGCCCTTGTCACCACCCGGTCGTCCACGGCCCGGTGGCTAGCGTCTTCGCGGTGGCCGCCCCGGATCCCCTGCGCGCCATCGTGGACGACATCGTCGTGGTGCCCGAGAGCACCGTCGTCCTCGCGGTTGCCGGACCGGTCGCGGTCGGCAAGTCCACGATCGCCGGGAGCCTGGCCGACCACCTCCGGTCCGCCGGCGCCCGCGTCGCGGTGCTCTCCACCGATGGATTCCTGTATCCCAACGCCGTGCTGGAGGCCCGGGGCCTGGTGGCGATCAAGGGCCACCCGGAGACCTATGACCTGGACCGGATCGCCGAGGTGCTCGACCTCGCCCGCCAGGGCCGGTCCCCGCTGGCGGTCCCGGTGTACGCCCACGACCGCTACGACGTGCTCCCCGACCCCGAGCGGATCGAGCGCCCCGACGTGCTCGTGCTCGAGGGGGTCGTGGCCCTCCAACGGCCGTTCGCCGACCTCGGCGTCTACGTCGATGCCGAGGAGGAGGACATCGTGGCCTGGTATTCGGCGCGGTTCCTCGAACTGGTCCGGGAGGCGGCCGATGACCCGTGGTCGTTCTACCGGCCCTGGGTCGACCTGGACGACCCCGCGGTCATCGACCTGGCCCGTGCGGTCTGGGACAGCGTCAACCACCCCAACCTCGTACACCACATCGCCCCGACCCGCGCCGCCGCCGACGTGGTGGTTCTCAAGGGCACCGACCACGGGATCCTGTCGGTCCAACGGGCGGACCCGTAGCCTCACCCTCGTGAACGGGACCGGCCCTCAACTCGTCCTCGTCGCCGTCCTGGTGGCGATCAACGCCGCGCTCACCGGTACCGAACTGGCGCTGGTGTCACTGCGGGAGAGCCAGATCCGACGGCTCGAGGAGACCGGGGGCCGACGCGGCCGCACCCTGTCCCACCTCACCCACCATCCCAACCAGTTCCTGGCCACGATCCAGATCGGCATCACCCTCGCCGGCTTCCTGGCCTCAGCCACCGCGGCGGTGTCCCTGGCGGAGCCCCTCGAAGAGCCCCTGAGCTTCCTGGGGAACGCGGCGGGGCCGATGTCGGTCATCGTCGTGACCCTGGTCCTCTCCTATGTCACCTTGGTGCTGGGCGAACTGGTCCCCAAGCGCCTGGCGATGCAGAACACCGAGCGCTGGGGCCTCTTGGCGGCGCGGCCACTCGCGGTCATGTCCGCCATCACCCGCCCCTTCGTCTGGGTGCTGTCGCGCTCGACCGACCTGGTGGTGCGCCTCGTGGGCGGCAACCCCGACGCTCGAGCCGAGCAGATGAGCACCGAGGAGGTCCGGGGGATCATCGCCGAGCACGCCACGTTCACCGCCGACCAACGCGAGATCATCGAGGGGGCGTTCGAAGCCGCGGAGCGGACCCTGCGCCAGGTGCTTCGCCCCCGGGCCGACGTCGTGCTCGTCGACGGCGCCCTGACCTGTCGGGAGGCCGCCGTGCTGTTGGCCGAGGCCGGCCACTCGCGCGCGCCGGTCACTGCGGCCGGCCAGGATCTCGACGAGGTCATCGGCACCATCCACCTCCGCGACCTGGTCGCCGGACCGACCGACATCGTTTCGGCCCACACCCGCCCGGCGCTGTTCCTTCCGGAGTCGGTGCAGATCCTCGACGCGCTCCGCCGCATGCAGGCCGACCGCCACCAACTCGCCCTCGTGGTCAACGAACACGGCGGGACGGAGGGCCTCGTGAGCATCGAGGACCTGGTGGAGGAGTTGGTCGGTGAGATCTACGACGAGTCCGATCGCGACATCCTCACCGTCCGCCGACTGCCCGGCGGGTCCTTCGTCCTGCCCGGCCGCTTCCCCGTCCACGACCTCGAGGACATCGGCGTCGACATCCCCGAGGGCGAGTACACCACCGTCGCCGGCGCCGTCCTCGACGAGTTGGGCCACATCCCCACCGAGCCGGGCGAGAAGGTGGAGCTCGGCGACTGGTTCGCCCAGGTGCTCACCGTGGAAGGCCGGGCCATCACCGCGGTGCGCCTGAGCCCGAGACGTCCCCTGGACGGCTGAAGGCCGGGGACCCGATCGGGGTCCCCGGCCTTCGCCGCGTGTGCGGGGCTCTGCCCCTGGTCGTCGATCAGGTCCAGGCGCCACCGGGCTGGAGCCACAGCGACTCCCGCTGGTCCACCCCGTCGCCCGGGGAGTACCACAGGACCTCGTTCTGCTGGTACTGGGCGTCGAGGTCGAGGGCGGTGAAGTCCGCCGCCAGAGCACGCTGACTGCCGGCACGGTCCGGGACGTTGTAGGAGTTGAAGCTGGTGCCTCCCGGCCGGAGCACCCAGACGGTCTCGTCGCCCGCCAGGCTGTTCCAGACGATCCGATCGCCGCCCACCGGGCCGTTGGCGCTGTTGGGGACGACCGTGGCGACGGGGTTGCCGCCGATGGTCACGCCGTGCACGTCGAAGCCGTTTCCGTTGTTGATCCACAGCTTGTCCGGCCTCGTCCCGATGCCGTGCCACACGATGTCGGTGAGACCGACGGGCCGGGGGGGGATGGTGACGGTTGCGGCGCAGTTCGGTCCGCCCGGCGAACGGCGGTAGCCGCAGGTCTCGGCGTAGTAGTGGTAGTCGGCCAGGTCCGGCAGCAGCTCATCGGTCACGATGTGGAGATCGTCACAGGCGGCCAGATCGCCGTTCCAGCAGGCGTCGACGGCTGCGTCGTGGACCTCGTTGCCGGGGGTGCCGTAGCTCCCGACGGCCTCGGCGGGCATGTCCCGACGCGTGCCCTGCTGGTCGAAGTCACCGACCACGGGCCGGAACTGCCCGTTGATCGCCATGATCGTGCGGTCGAAGTTCCCCACGCCGTCACTGATCCACATCGAGTCCTTGATGCGCCCCGGGACATAGAAGAGGATGTCGTCGGTCGGCGTACCCGAGCCGTGCTCGAACTGACCCACCAGGGTCTTGGCCCCACGGGGCGGACGCGCCCCGAAGGAGCGGACCGAGAACGTCTTGTTGGCGTTCCCGGTGGACAGCGAGCTGTTGGCCGTGTTCAGCGGGTACCAGAAGATGTCGTCCCGTTCCGGAGCGAACACGCCGCCCTCGGTCGCGGAGTTGGCCACGAAGTTCCCCACGATCGGCCGGTAGTACCCGCTGACCGACTGCGCGACGCTGGTGAAGGTCTTGTCCGCCTTGAAGAACCAGACCGAGTCCGCACCCAGGCCGGCCTGATACCAGAACACGTCGTCGATGAGGTCGCCGTTGAAGTCGCCGACCACCGGGGTGTAGTTGCCGTTGATGGCCACCGGGGTGATGGTGAAGGAGTCCAGGTGACCGTCCGGCGTGTCCGGGTCGACCGGGCTGTTGAACCACAGCGAGTCCGGGTTCAGGCCCCGCCCGTACCAGAGGACGTCGTCGGCCCCGTCGCCGTTGAAGTCCCCGACCAGCGGTTTGACCGCCGTCTCCGGGGTCAGCTGCGCCGTCGTCTGGTCCGTCGGCGCCACCGCGCCTGCCGGGGGCGCCAGGGCCCCCACCAACGAGATCACGGCCAAGGCCACGAACCCGAGAATCGATCTACTGGACATGGTTCCTCCCACGTGCGCAGACGGAGTGTCCGACGCTGCGGGGTGGATCGACCGAACCCGCCCCCGCCTTGACTGAGCCATCCGGCCCATTTCTCCTGGCGGGCTCGGGAGCACTGCCGACCGGCCTGCGTCACAGGGTCGAAGGTCCCTGATCACCGAGACCCGACCCTCGTAGGCTCCTCGGGCCCGAGATCGGGCGGGAAGGGCCGGTGGGTAGTGCCGAGAACGACGACGAGACCGCAGCGGCGCGGGCCGTGGTGGGGCGTCCTCGCTCTCGCGATCGGTCTGATCGCCGCGCGGCGGTGTTCCGATGTTCGACCGGGCCCCCCAGGGCGGCGACATGATCGCCGCCTTCGAGCCCTACATGACCCTCGCGGAGATCGAGAAGTTCCAGAGAGACCTGGCCGAGATCGACGCCGCGGTCACCGAGACCCAGAACGACCTCATCCCGGCGGCCTCGGCGACGGCGACCGGCCGGCCCAGTCGGCCTCGGTCACCGCCCTGATCGGGGCCTGGCCCGGCATCGACGCCGACATGTCGGACATGTTGACCACGATGTCGGCCGACATCGACAACTACGAGGCCGTGGCGGCCCTGCCCCCGTTCGACCTCTTCCCCTGGTTCTTCGTGGTCCCCGGCCTGATCCTCGGCGGGGTGGCCGGATGGGTCCTTGTCCGCCGACCCGACCGGCCCATCGTCGCCCCGTGGGTCGTGGGGCTCGTCGGCGTCGGCCTGGTGCTCGCCCCGGCGGCGTTCCAGATGTTCGAGCGGGCCCCGAAGGGTGGCGAGATGATCGACGACTTCCGGCCCCTGATGACCCGCCCTCGGGTCCAGAACATCCAGGGCTACTTCGTGACCCTCGGCGCAGGCGAGGGCCAGTTGCGCAACGTGCTGGTGCCCGCCGCCGTGGCCGGGGGTGCCACCGAGTCCGATTTCCCCGCCGTGGCCGCCTTCAGTGACGACTGGCAGGCCATCGTCACCGACTTCGCCCCGATGATCGGCGTCATGAGCGACAACGTCGAGAACTTCGAGGCCGTCGACGCCCTACCGGACTTCCCCCTCTTCCCCTGGTTCTTCGTGGTCCCCGGCGTCCTCCTGGTGGTGCTGGCGATCCTCGCCCGCCCCGGGGACCCGACCCCCGACGACATCGACCCGAGCACAAGGAGCTCATCATGAAACGATCCCGATCCCTCCGTCTGGCCGCGCTGGCGGCGCTGCTCGCCCTGGCCGCGCTGGCGACGGGCTGCGGTGACGACAGCGGCAGTGCCGCGAGCGACACCACGGCCGGCGACACCGCGACCGAGGCGGGCTTCGAAGGCGACCTGGTGGGCACGTTCGCCATCACGCCCGGCGACTGCGCCGATGCGGGCGTGACCGCCGGCTCCTCCTTCCGCATGCTCCAGCCCGGCGGCACCGTCGAGGACGGTCCCTTCATCGAGAACGGTGACTCGGTGTGCGGTGACACCACCTTCACCGTCCTCTCGCCCGGGACCGACGGCGGGCTCACCACCGGCGTCTTCCAGCCCGCTCCCGATCCGGCCTTCGACGATGCCGGCAACGCGACCAGCGGGACGATCATCGCCCCGGTGCCGTTCTTCGGCCTGGCCTTCTCCGCGGCCTCCGACGAGATCGATGGGACGACCGCTCCGCAGGTCACGGCCACCGACGGTGTCCTCTCCGGAGACCTGAGCGCCCTGGCCGCCTACTACGGCGGCGAGATCTTCAACCAGGGTGCGCCCAAGCCCGGCGGGGAGAACCCCGGCCTGACGTCCGGGCCGACCGGCACCATCGACCCGACCACGGGCGCCTTCGTGCTGGAGTGGCAGAGCCAGATCGAGGGTGGTGCCTTCAACGAGTTCACCGGCATCTGGCACCTCGAGGGCACCTTCACCGTCGGCTGACCTCCGATGACGCCGATCGGGGGCCCGAACCCGGTCGGCGTCGTCGGTGGCTCCATCACGAGCCCTCCTGCCGAGTCCTGCCAACCCAGGGACCGGCCGTCGATCGCCTCGACGACGGTCGTCGGCGTCGAGGCGACCTCCGCGAGCGTGACGGGGCCATCGACCGAGCCGAGGAGGGCGAAGACGACGTCGTCGCGGGCCGTGTAGCGCACCGGAGCCCCTTCGGTGGTCGCGGCCCCCGGCCGCACCCACGGACGGGTGGCCCTCACCGCGTCGGCGTGGGCACCCATCCATGCCCCGAGCCAGTCGAGCCGGGACGCGTGCTCCTCGGGGATCTGCGCATCGGCCCCACCGGGTCCCACGTTGAGCAGGAGGTTGCCGCCCTTGGCGACGATGTCGACCAGCATCCACAGAGCTCGCCCCGGGTGATGAAGTCCTCCGGGCGCGACGACGAACCGGCCGGCGCGCCAGCCGCCGCCTCGGTGTCGACCGCCCCATCGCGCTCAGATCACACCGCCGGCCAGGAGCGCCACCGCCACCCCGGCGACGGCGAATCGGTACCAGGCGAAGATCGACAGGTCATGGCGCTCGAGGTAGGTGATCAGCCACTTGATCGCCAGGACGGCGGCGCCGAAGGCGAAGAACGCCCCGATGAGGGGGTTGGCCAGCCCGAACTGCTCGACCAGGTTGCCGCCGTCGGTCACCAGCTTGTAGCCGGTCGCCGCCGACAGGGTGGCGAACCCGAGCAGGAAGCTGAACTCGACCGCGGCGGGCATCGCCACGCCGACCAGGAGAGCCCCCACGATGGTGGCGAGCGACCGGCTGGTCCCCGGCCAGAGGGCCACGCACTGCGCCAGACCGATGATCAGGGCCTGGCGATTGGTGATCAGCCCCAGAGGGTTGTGGCCCACCTCGGCTTCGACCCCACGGTCGGGGATCCGCCCGGTCCGCTCCAGCACCAGGATCAGCCCACCACCCGCGACCCAGGCGATCACCACGGGCCAGGGGCCGAACAGCGTGTCCTCGATCCTCGCGTCGAACGCAAACCCCAGCAGGGCCGACGGCAGGAAGGCGATGACCAGGGTGATCAGCAGGTGCCGGCCCTCGTCGCTGCGGCCGACCAGGCCCAGGAGCATGTCCCGGAACCGGGCCCAGAACAGCCCGAGCACCGCCACGATGGCGCCGAACTGGATGGCGATGGCATAGGTGTTCACCGCCTCGAGGCCGGCGCTGCCCTCGGCGTCGGGGAGGCCCAGCAACCGGGAGGTCACCAGCAGGTGCCCGGTGGAGGAGATCGGCAGGTACTCGGTGATGCCTTCGACGACCCCGAGGACCGCCGCCTGCCACCAGGACAGGAGGTCCTCGGTCGACGCCAAGGCGGCCCGGCCGAGCGTCGCGGCCTCCGCCGGCCCCGCGACGGCCAGCACGGCGAGTCCCGCGAGCACGACGACGACGGCCGGACGACGTCGGAGGAAGGGCACCGCGGCGAACCCTAAACGAGGGTCGCCGGCCTCTCGGCGACCGTCAGACGGTGCAGCTCCCGGCGGTGGCCCTCGTAGCCACCGGTCGCCGAGTGGAGCACGCACCGGTTGTCCCACAGGGCGACCATGCCCGGGGCCCACCGGTGGCGATAGGTGTTGGCCGGGGTGGCGAGGTGGGCGTACAGCTCCAGGATGAGGGCGTTGGCCTCGTCCTCCTCCATGCCCTCGATGCCGATCGTGTAGGCCAAGCTGACGAAGAGCGCCCGTCGACCGGTCTCGGGATGGATGCGGATCAACGGGTGTCGCTGGGTGGCCATCGCGCGGTCGGAGGCGACGATCGCCATGGAGCGGCCCACGTCACGATCGCCGTACTGGCCCTGGCGGGAGTAGCCCCGGCGGGCCGAGTGGATGCCCCACCGGCCCTCGATGCGGTCCTTCAGCGACGGAGGCAGAGCGTCGTAGGCCGAGTACTGGTCGGCGAAGAGGGTGTCACCGCCCTCCGGCGGGATGTCCACGCCGTACAGCAACGTCCCCGCCGGCGGCGACGGCAGGAAGCTCCAGTCCGAGTGGAACACGTCGGCGAACAGCGGGGTGGTCTCGTCGGCCTCCCGGGTCAGGGCCACGACATGGGACTGGCCGGGTATGGGCCGGAAGTACGGGTCCTCCCCGATCGGCCCGAAGGCCTCGGCCACGGCTTCCAGGTGGGAGAACCGGAGGTCCTGGTGGGGGAACACCAGGACCTGGTGTTCCATCCAGGCCCCCCGCAGGGCAGCGGCGGTGGGGTCGTCCAGTGGCCGGCGGAGGTCGAGGCCCGACACGAGCGCCCCGAACGGCCCGTCGGTGCGCTCGACGGTGATGTCGGTCATGCTGCATGCTGCCGCATCCGCACTCCCGGACCAACAGAAGTGGGTCGCTCAGCCGAGTGGTTCGTGTGTCCCGCCCGCCGGTGTGCTGTCATGGGGCCCATGACCGGTCGAACCATCCGCCGCCTCCTCCTCGCTGTCGCCCTGGCCGGCGCGGCGCTGGTCCTTCCCGCCCCCGACCCAGCCGGGGCCGCCTCCTTCCCGGTCAGCAGTCCGGCCGGCACCGGACCGAACACCTTCGTGCAGGCCGTGGCCGACGCCTCGGCGGCGGGAGCCGGTCCCCACACCATCGACTTCGCCCCCGGGTTGACCGTGACCGTCACGCAGGCGGCCACCTACACCAGTGCCGAGGCGCTCATCATCAACGGCAACGGCTCGACGCTCGACGCAGGCGGAGCCGACGTCCGGGCCCTCATCCTGTCCGGCAGCGGTCCGGTGACCATCAACGACCTCACCATCACGAACTCGGTGACGACCACCGGCAGCGGCGCGGTGTTCGCCTCCAACAGCGGTGACCTCACGATCAACGACTCGACGATCACCGGACACGCCGGCACCAACGGCCCCGGCGCGATCCTCAGCAACGGGGCCGCAGCCACCGTCAGCATCAACCGTTCGGTCCTCAGCGACAACAGCTCGGCTCTGGCCGCCGGTGGGGCGATCAACGCCACCGGTCCGCTGGAGATCACCGATTCGCTGCTCACGGACAACGAGTCCTCCGCCGGCAGCGGTGGTGTCTACATCGCTTCGTCCGACGTGGCCATCGAGCGCTCCACGTTCTCCGGCAACACCGCCGCCCTCGCCGGGGGGGTCGGCCAGTCCTTCGACGCCACCGCCACCACCACGGTCGAGGACTCGACCTTCGTGGACAACCACCTCACCGGCGCATTCGTCCAGGGCGCGGCCATCACCACCGCGGGTGACCTCCTCATCGACCACAGCCTCTTCAGCGGCAACGACGGGCCGGCCACCGGCGTCAGTCAGGTGGACTTCGGCACGCCGGACACCGAGAACGTCCTCACCCACAGCGCACTGGTCGACACGGGAGCCGACGACGTCGACTGTGGCGGCAACATCCTGCGCGACACCGGCTACACGATCTCGACCGACGACTCCTGCTTTGCCGCCGGTGTGGGCGGCCCCGAGCCCACCGACACCCCGAACTTCGCCGGGGACCCCCGGATGGGGCCGTTGCGGGACAACGGCGGCCTCGTGGCCACGGCCTACCCGCTGGCCGGTTCGCCGCTCGTCGACGCCATCCTCAACGGCGACTGCTCGCCGACCAACACCGCTGACGCCCGCTCGGTTCCCCGGCCGTTCCCCGCAGGGGGTGCCTGCGACATCGGCCCCGTGGAGGCGACCTACCCGCTCTCCAGCCTCACCGACGTCCCGGCGTGGGTCACCGACGCCATCGCGTGGATCACCTCCTCGGTCAACGACCCCCAGCTCATGACCGGCTACGACGACGACACGTTCAGGGCCAACGACCCCATCACCCGGGCCCAGACCGTCCGCATGGTCTACCGGCTCATGGGCCAACCCGATGTCGGCCCCCTGCCCGACCACCCCTTCACCGACGTCCCCGCCTGGGTCGACGACGCCGTCACGTGGGCCTTCGACCAGAACATCGTCACGGGCATCACGGCCACGCAGTTCAAACCCAACGACCCGATCACCCGGGCCCAGGTCGTCCGCATGGAGTACCGCGCGGTCGGCAGCCCTGCCGTGTCGGGCTATCCCAACCATCCGTTCACCGACGTCCCCGCCTGGGTCGAAGAAGCCGTGCGCTGGGCGGCCAACACCGACAACCCCCTGCCCCTGGTGACCGGCATCACCCCGACGAAGTTCAAGCCCGACGACAACATCACCCGGGGCCAGGTCGCCCGGACCACCTACCGCCTGGCGATCACCCCGGGCGCCTGGAGCGACCCCGGGAGCGCGGCGCCCACCGTGCCGTTCGTCGCTCCCGCCCCCTGACCTACGCCGACGGCAACCCCCAGGAGGACGACAGCATGCAGATGGACGACCTGATCCTGGTGAGCATCGACGACCACATGATCGAGCCGCCCGACATGTTCGAGAACCATGTCCCGGACAAGTGGAAGGACTCGGTTCCCAGGGTCGTGCGCAGCGACGCGGGCGTGGACGAGTGGGTGTTCCAGGGCGAGAAGACCTCGACACCCTTCGGCATGGCGGCCACCGTGGGCTGGCCGAAGGACGAGTGGGGCTTCAACCCGGGAAGCTACAGCGAGCTCCGGCCCGGTTGCTTCGACGTGCACGCCCGGGTCAAGGACATGGATGCCAACGGGATCCTGGGATCGATGAACTTCCCGACGATGGCGGGCTTCAACGCCCGGACCTTCACCGAGGCCGGCGACAAGGAGATCGCGCTCGTCTCGCTCCGGGCCTACAACGACTGGGCCATCGACGAGTGGGCCGGCAGCTACCCCGACCGCTTCATCCCCCAGGGCATCGTCCCCATGTGGGACATCGACCTCGCCGTCGAGGAGGTTCGCCGCCTCGGGAAGAAAGGGTGTCGCTCGATCAGCTTCCTGGAGACCCCCCATGTCCAGGGCTTCCCCAGCTTCCTCTCCGGTCACTGGGACCCGATGATCGCCGCCCTCTGCGACGAGAACATGGTCCTCTCCCTGCACATCGGTGCCGGGTTCGAAGTGATCCGGCGGCCCGAGGAGGCGCCGATCGACCACCTCATGGTGCTGGCCTGCCAGATCAGCGCCATCACCGCCCAGGACCTGCTGTTCGGGCCCACGCTCCGCCGGTTCCCGGACCTGAGGGTGGCCCTGTCCGAGGGCGGGATCGGCTGGATCCCGTTCTACTTCGACCGGATCGACCGCCACTTCCAGAACCAGAGCTGGCTGCACGATGGCGACGACTTCGGCGGGAAGCTGCCCTCCGAGGTCTTCCGCGAGCACATCCTGGCCTGCTACATCACCGACCCCTCGGGCCTGGCGCTACGGGACCGGATCGGCATCGACAACATCGCGTGGGAGTGCGACTACCCGCACACCGACACGACCTGGCCGGAGTCCCCCGAGTTCGCCTGGAAGGAGCTCCAGGACGCCGGGTGCGCCGACGACGAGGTCCACAAGATCACCTGGGAGAACGCCTGCCGGTTCTTCGACTGGGACCCGTTCGCCCACACCAAGAGGCAGGACGCCACCGTCGGCGCCCTCCGCGCCCGAGCGACCGACGTCGATGTCACCCGGATGTCACGGGCCGACTGGAAGACCCAGAACGAGGCCGCCGGGATCGGCGTGCCCGCGTCACTCCGCTGACCCTCCCCTCCCGTAGGGCTCCTAGTCTGTCGGTTCGTGCTGAACCCCGAGGTCGATGCCTACGTCGCCCGGTCCGACAGGTGGCCGGAGGAGATGACCGAGCTACGGCCGATCCTGCTCAGCTGTGGGCTGACCGAGGAGATCAAGTGGGCCAAGCCCTGCTACCGCCACGAGGGCAGGAACATCGTCATCCTCCAGGAGATGAAGGACTTCCTCGCCCTCATGTTCTTCAAGGGCGCCCTGTTGAAGGATCCGGAAGGCGCGCTGGAGGCGCAAGGGCCGAACTCGCGATCGGCTCGCCGCCTGCGGTTCACCTCGGTCGAGGACGTCGCCCGGCTGACCGACACCGTCACGGCGTACATCGCCGAGGCCATCGATGTCGAGGACGCGGGCCTGGAGGTGGGCCCGGCTCCTGAGGTCGTCGTGGTCGAGGAGCTCCAGCACCGCCTCGACCAGGACCCGGAGCTCATGGCGGCGTTCGAGGCCCTGACCCCTGGCCGCCGCCGCGAGTACAACCTGTACTTCTCCGATGCCAAGCAGGCCAAGACCCGCCAGGCACGCGTCGACAAGTACGCCCGGAAGATCCTCGACGGCAAGGGCTTCCGCGACCGATGACCCCTTCGCCTCCTCAGCCAGTACGCAGGCTGCCGGTGATGCCCGTGCGATAGAGCTCGTCGTAGTGGGTCCAGACGGGCTCGCCGTCGACGATGGCGCGGAGCTTCTCGGCCCAGCGCTCGGTTTCCTCCCGCTGGTTGTTCCGTTCGGCTTCCGCGGCGGGGGTGAGGTCACCGTCGACCTCGGCGAACTCGGCGAGGATCACGTAGCCCCCGGGTTCGTCGCGGTCCGCGAGCAGGCGGGTGCCGATGTAGCCCATGACGTCGGTCGTCGCCTGGGCCTCGTCCCACTCCGCGAGCAGCGCCAGGAGACCCTCGGGGTCGTCGCACCGCACCCGGATTCCTTGGGCGAACCTCATCGCTGGACCCCTCCTCTGTCGATGGATGCTGCGTACTCCTGCTGGATCCGGGACATGCCCGCGAGGTCGAAGGCGCCGGGTGACCCGGCCGACACCGCCTCGGCCCCCTTGGGGTCGATGGAGAGCTCGGCGCGGACCTCCGGGATCGGCCGGGTCGCGAGCTCGTGGTAGTCGACCTCGAGGAGGTCGACGCCGAGCCGCTCACAGAGGTTCCGTCCCCGGCGCAGCGCGTCGGCGATGCGGACGTGCATCTCGACGCGGTCGAGCCGTCGCTCGACCAGGTCACCCGAGAAGAACCCTGCATCGGCCACATAGCCGGTCTCGAACAGGCCGATGAGCGTCGCCAGCCAGGCGAAGCCCTTGGGATCGGGGTCGGCCCGGCCGATGAGGGCGAACACCTCGAGCTCGCCGTTCAGGTTGGTGCCGTAGTCGGCCAGCACGTGCACGAAGTCGTGCTGGGCGAGGTAGGCGGAGGCGCCGCCGACCGATCCCGGCAGCCCGAAGCCCCGACTCCGGTACATGTCCCAGACCCCGCGACCGAGCGTGCCGGGGGCGAGACCGGCGAAGCCCATCCACCGCTCCGCCAGGACCTCGTCCTCGACCCCCGCCGCGAGCTGGTGCTCGAGGCGGACGTCGGTCTTCAGCTGGTCCATCCGGGCCCGCTCCCAGTGCTCGGCGAAACCACTGCGGTGCAGGTCGAGCCAGGCCAGGCCGAAGGCGCCTTGGGCGTACCGCCGGGCGATGCGGACGAACCGGTCGTCGATCCCGAGGGCCTTCGCATAGTCCTCGACTCGTCGGGCGACCTCGGGGGGGATCGGTCGGAGGATCAGCTCCCCCAGCACCATCAGGTGCACCACCCGATGCCGGAAGGCCGTGGGCCGGGCGGCGAGCGCCTCGGCCAGCGCGTCGGGGCCGAGCGGGTCCAGGACCGAGAAATCGACCGCTTCCCCCATCAGGGCGGCGTGGACCGCCCCGAGCAGGCTCACCTGCACCGTCGCGAGACCGCCCTCGGGCTCGACCGCGGAGGCGACACCTCTGGCGATCAGCATCGCCACGTCCGCCGGCACGTCAGCGCCGCCCGATTCCTCTGTCTGCACAGACACCTCAGTGATCACCTTCGCTGTTGTGATGTTAGGTCGCGCTGTAGGGTCCGGCGCTCGCCGGTGGCCGGCGACCTCCTACCCGACCGAACCTCCGGGAGGCCCTCCATGTTCTCGAACCGCGTCACCGAGATGCTCGGCGTCGACCTCCCGATCGTCCAGGCCCCGATGGGCTGGATCGCCCGCTCCCCACTCGCCAGCGCCGTGTCGGACGCAGGCGCCATGGGGATCATCGAGACGTCGTCGGGTGAGCTCGACATCATCCGCGAGGAGATCCGCAAGATCCGCGATCTCACCGACCGGCCCTTCGGTGTGAACATCGCCCAGGCCTTCGTCCGCGACCCGTCGATCGCCGACTTCGTGGTGGAGGAAGGCGTGAGGTTCGTGACCACCTCGGCGGGCAGCCCGACGAAGTACACCGCTCGACTCAAGGGCGCCGGGCTCACCGTCTTCCATGTGGTCCCGACCCTGCGGGCCGCGCTGAAAGCCGTGGACGCGGGGGTCGACGGACTGATCGTCGAGGGTGGCGAAGGGGGCGGGTTCAAGAACCCCAGTCCCGTGGCCACGATGGTCCTGCTCCCGCTGGTCGTCAGTCGGGTCGACGTGCCGGTCATCGCCGCGGGTGGGTTCGTCGACGGCCCCACCATGGCCGCCGCACTGGCCCTCGGCGCCGAGGGCATCCAGCTGGGTACGGCGATGGTCGCCAGCGCCGAGTCCCCGATACACGGGAACTGGAAGCAGTCGATCCTGCAGGCGGCCGAAACCGACACCGTGTTCCTGAACCAGCACACGAGCCCCGCGCTCCGGGCCCTACGGACCGACAAGTCCAGCGGGTACCAGTTCGACACCGGGCGCGACGCCATGGCCGAGTTCCTCAACATGGCCGACCTCTACTTCGGTGGCGACATGGAGGCGGCGATCGCCCTGTGCGGTCAGGTGGCGGGGCGGATCGACGAGATCCGACCGGTTGCCGACATCCTGGCGGACTGCGCCACCGGGTGCCTGGAGACGTTGACCACCCTCACCGAACGCTACGTGGAGCCGGAACCAACGGCCTCGCCCTGACCAACTGGCCCCCGCTGGTGAGGAGGTACGGCATGAGCCCCAAGCGTTCGAATGCCCACCAGTAGGTGAGGCCCCACGGCCCGCGAACGGTCGGATTCCTCCACCATTGCTCCCCCAGCCGCCGAGGGCGACGTCCGGTACCTCGCCGGCGAAGGCGCGTCATAGGTCGAGGGCGCTCGCGTCGGCGGGGTTGCGACGCAGGCGGAAGAGCCGTGGCTCGGCGTTTCGAACTGCGGCTGGCGCTCCGCTCACATCGGTGGGGATCGGGGCGAGCTCCGCGGCCCAGATGCCTCTCCCGCAACCCAGATCGAGGGCAGTGCCGGGCGAGCCGTCCCGATCCCGCTCCTCCCGCTCGAACAGTCCGATCAACTGCTCTCGGACGGGGAGCGTTGCCATCTGTTCCCACGGCGTGATCCCGAGGCGATACAAGATCCGGTACTGAAGGCTCATGGTCAATGCTCTCAGAACTACGAACCGCCTGCCCGACCCACCAGCCGCCCCTTCATGCGCTCACGGCCGCAGGCCGGGCTGTCCGGAAACGCCGGCCGCGGCCCCATGGTGACGGCCTCCGGGTCTCAGGGATCCGATCGTTCGCTTGGCTGGCGGACCATTCCGGTGAGCGTGTGACCGAGGAGCTCCGTCTGGCCCACGATCTCGAATCCTCGTCTCGCGTAGAAATCGATGTTCGACTGCGTCCCGGTCTCGAGATAACAGGACACGCCGGCAGCGTCGGCGCGGGATGTCCCCACCTCCACGAGCGCCGACCCCAGCCCCTGGCCCTGGCATTCGGAGCGCGCGCCGACCGCGGCGAGGTACCAGTGCGGGCCATGGACGGCCTTGTGGAAGGGCTCCGTCGCGGACAGCGCCTGCATGAACCGACGGCTACCCGCCAACCCCAGGCGGAACGGCATCCTGGCCAGGCCGAGCCGGAGCATCCGGCCAAGGCCCATCTCGCCACTTCCCGGCGGCACCCACACGGCGACGGCCGACGCGTCGTCGCTGCTCCAGACCTCGCCCTATCGCAGCCCGTACTGCAATGGCAGGCTCATGAACCAGGGCGCCCAACGCCGTCGCGTCACCTCGTCGGGGGCAACGATCTGCAGCAGCGGGTCGTCAAAGAACGCTTCGCCCAGAGTGGCGGCCGCAGCGTCGGCGTGAAGGCCCTCGAGGCGCTGGATCGGCACGGTGGTCTCCTGGTCTGACTGCGCCGACAGCGGCGTCTCGGTGGCCGCCGACGCTAGCCGCTCGATCGGGGTTCGGGCCGCGCTACGACGGCGAGCGCTAGGCGCGCTTCGAACTGGTCGGCGAGTGCGTCGAGTGCGGCGCGTCCGTCTCCGCCGAAAGCCGGCCCGTGCATCTGGGCGAGCGTCTCGGGCGCCGAGCGCGCCGAGCCGGCGGAGGAGCGCCGGGCTCGACGGTGCCAACGAGTAGGCCGGGTCGTCGGCGACTCCAGGCACGGCGATGTCCTCGGAAGTCGAAGCGGGGTACCTCCCCCACTGGGAGAACAGGTCGCCGCAGAAGATCGTGGCGGTCGTCTCGTCGTGGAGGTGGCCGGCTTCCCAGCCGTGGGGTAGGTGTGGTGTGTCGATCCAGAGCAGCCGGGGCCCGCCGATCTCGAGCACCTCACCGTCGGCCAGCGGTCGCGGTGGCCGGTCGGCGAGGTCCGCGACCGACACCATGCACCCGATCGCGCTTGTCACAGGAATCGCCGCGGGCGGAACCGAGAGCCACTGGTTGAGCGAGCCGCACTCATCGGCTTCGACGTGACCGAACCCGATCCAGCGAAGACTGGACAACGGCACCACGGTCGCGACCGCGACCGACACCGAGTCGAACTGCGACCGCATGCCGGTGTGGAAGAGCATTGGCTCGTCTCCGCGGACGAGGTACTGGTTGACTCCGAAGTCGATCGCGTCGAAGTACGTCGTGAACTGGAAGATCCCGTCGGCGATCTCGGCGGTGCGTACGTCGTGCATGCGGCCCACCGTCTCACGACCGAGGACGACAAGCATCGGGGTTGGCCCCTATCTGAGACCCGAATCCGTGGTACGCATCGCCGGCCGCGCGGCGATGCGAGACTGTCCCGGTGCAAGCGACCGAACGACAGGTCGAGGACCGAGCCCGCAGGGAACATGCGGTGGGCGACTACCAGGCCGCACTAGCCAGCTATGAGGAGGCGTTCGCCCGTTATCGCGACGCTGGTGACCTGCCCGCCGCCGCTCGCGCCGCCCGCACCGTCGGCTGGTTCCGGGGCTGGGTGTTCGGCGAGTGGGCCGTCTGCCACGGATGGGTCGCGCAAGCCTGCGCGCTGCTCGAACACGAAGCCGACGAACGAGCCGCCGGGTGGATCCGCTGCGAGGAAGCCCGCCGGGGCACCGACCTCGACGTCCAGCGCGACCAGTACCTCGACGCCGTCCAGCTTGCCCGCCAGGCCGGAGATGTCGACCTCGAGTGCGAGGCCACCGCGTCCCTGGGAATGATGCTCGTGTTCTCAGGCCACGTCGACGAGGGCATGGCCCACCTCGACCGGGCGCTGGCGATGATCTGTGGTGGTGGTGTGCAGGAACTGCCGGTCCTCGAGGGCTGCCTCTGCGGTTTGCTCAACGCTTGCGAGCGCACTGGCGACGTCGATCGGGCCCAGCAGTGGCTCGACGCCGTCGATGAGGTCGTGCGTCGCGGCAACCTCACCGCGGCTGCCGGCTACTGCCGCTCCCACTACGCCGGCATCCTCGTATCGGCTGGCCGATGGCCCGACGCCGAGATCGAGCTGAACCAGGCCATCGATCTGTTGGCGGACGAGAGGCATTACGAGCGGCCGCGCTGTGTCGCCTCGCCGATCTGCGTGTACGTCAGGGCCGCACCGAGGACGCCTCGATCTTCCTCGACGGTCTGCATGACCACGAGGACTCGGCCGTTCCGCTCGCTCGCCTCCACCTCGCCGAAGGGCGTCCGGCGGTCGCGCTCGACCTGGTCGAACGCATTCTCGCCACGCGCGACCTGAACGACTACTCCGAAGCACCGCTGCGACGTGGACCGACTGGGCCGCCAGCGACGACGCGGAGCTGTGGGATGCGGTGACATCGGACGGTCTCGGCTGATGCGCAGAGGGGAGATCCGCTGGGTCGACCTCGACCCCGTGCGAGGTTCGGAGTCGAACAGGCGCCGCCCGGCGGTGATCGTCAGCAACGACGGGGCGAACGCCACGGCGAACCGGCTCAGCCGTGGGGTCGTGACCGTCGTGCCGGTGACGAGCAACACCAAGCGGATCTACCCGTTCCAGGTGCTCCTCGGCGCGACGGGCACGGGCCTCCCGCACGACTCGAAGGCGCAGGCCGAGCAGGTTCGATCAATCGCTGTCGAGCGCATGGGGCAACGAGTGGGGGTGCTCTCCGGACCAGACGTCGCGGCGCTCGACGAAGCGTTGAGGCTCCACCTCGCGCTCTGAGATCCCCCCCGGCTGTGCGACGTGCTCGACCGCGACCTCGCCGGGCTCCGCGACTGCCCGTCCGGGCCGAGGGTCGCTAGTAGGGGAGTTCGTCGGAGCTGCAGTCGCGGAAGTCAGGGTCCGGGAGTTCGGGCAGGCGGATCGCCGTGATCGTCTCTCGCCCCTCCAGAATCGCCCGAGCGACGCGGTGCATCCCGTCCATCACGCGTCCATCGGGGCCGAGGATGATGGGGTACGACAGATCGACCTCCTGGATGAGCCGGAGGTGCTCGAGCACCTCCCGGACGGTCGGCTGCTGGGTCTCCCCGAACCAGTAGACCGTGTCGACCTCCCCGATCGCCGCCACCGGCACCTCCTCCGAATCCAGCGAGGCACTCATGTCGATCAGGCGATCGACATCCCACGCGTCGAGACCCTCGGCACCCGGCCAGAAGTGATACTGCTTCCGCACGCCCCCAGTATTCCGCGGCGTCGACGACTGGCCGTCGGTCGCCGCCGACACGCCAGTAGTCGAGCCAGCCCATGACGGCGGTGGGCCGGTATGTGTGGCGGGGACGGGCGCTGCTGGCGGGAGGGGTCCAGTGCGGCTCGCTAGATAAGGGAGAGATCGGCAAGTCGCCATCTGCTGTCGCCGACGTAGTCGACTCGGCAGCTGAAGAGCGTTCGAATGGATGCGCCGAATGAATCTTCGCTATCGAGTTGTGAGTCGACTCGGTAGTCACCATTTGGCATCAGCCAGATCGCGACTTCCCCGTTGTCCTCGAAGAAGTCTGGGTAGCTAGCTGATGTCGGTGAGGCGAGCCGGTCAGCAATGAAGTCCTTGCAGGTTTCATACGCGTCGTATTGGCGCTCCTCAACTGCGTCCTGGGGGTCGAGTCGGCTTTCGTAGGAGAACAAGGCTGGGTATTGCGGAGGCGGCTCGGTTGCAGTTGTGGTGGTGGTCTCTGGAGGCGGCTCGGTCGTCGTGTCCACAACGGCGAACTCCTCGTCCTGCTCCTCGGGTGGCGGGCCGAGGATGGATCCAATGATCAGCATGACAGCGAAGGCGACTCCGACCCAGGCTGCGATCTGACCTGCAAGCGGCCAAGACCGAAAAGAGGCCCAGGCGCGCCGGTACCACGGTGCGTCGGGTGGCAGCTCCGGTCGTCGAGGGTTTCCAGCCTGATCTTCTGACGGTCTCCTGATCCCTGGCGTCGGTGAGTCCTGGGGCGGGTACCACTTCCCGTCGCTCGCCTGCCACCAGCCAGGATCTTGCGGTGTATCGCTCACGGTCTCTTCGCTCCGGCTGGCCTGCAACTACTTCCGCGTGACACCTCGCGAGGATGTGCCAGATCCGCGGCCGCCAACAGGGCCCATTGGCACATCCTGGGCCGTTGGTGCCCGACCATCTTCTTCTTCCCCAGGCGGGCCAAGAGCGGTCGGTACGCGATGGCGTCATCACGCGACAGATGGCCCACCTTCAGGCCATCGACACAGACGGCGACCGCGTGCTTGTCGTAGGGATTTCGCGGGTTCATGAACCAGCGCGGCAACCACAGCCTTACTGTGCCCCTCCTCGCGCTTGCCGCCACAGATGCGGTCCAGTTCGGCCTGATAGCGCGGGGGTGTCCGCCTCGAGCCATCGTTGTGAACCGGCACTTCGATCCGGGGCCGACTTCAGCCCCGGCCCATGGTCAGTGGTGACTACCGGCGCCAGAACAGAAGGTGGGTCACGCCGCTGGGGCTCGGCACGGACTCGAGGTGGAACCGGTCGAGCAGGCCCTCGGGGGAGGTCCAGAGTCGTTCACCGCGGCCGAGCTCGACCGGCGCGACCGCGACGTGCATGGTGTCGACGAGGTCAGCCTCCAAGAACTGCCGAATGGTGGCGACGCCGCCCCCGAGCCGTACGTCCTTGCCGTCAGCGGCGTCAGTGGCCCGCTGCAACGCCTCCGCTGGTGTCGCATCAAGGAAATGAAACGTGGTGTCGGCCAGCGTGAAGCTGGGTCGGTGATGGTGGGTGAGGACGAGCACGGGGGTGTGGAAGGGCGGGGTGTCTCCCCACCAGCCCTTCCAGTCGAGGTTCTCCCACGGACCGCGCTGGGGCCCGAACTTGTTGCGGCCCATGATCTCGGCACCGATGTTCCGGGCGAAGTCGCGTACGAAGTAGTCGTCCAGCCCTCGGGATCCGCCAGGATCAGTCCGGTTCGGCCAGCTCGCGGTGGCGAAGGCCCACGAGGCGAGGTCGGCCGGGAGGTTGGCCTTCTTGGCGTGCCCGAAGGGCCGTTCGAGGCTCTGGCCTTCACCGGCGCCGAACCCATCCACCGACACGAAGAAGTTCTGCACTCGGAGCAGCTGAGGCATCTCTCGATCCCTTCTCGATGTGGGCTTCGAACCCTCGGTCGTGGTCACGGAGCGTTGACTGGCAGTGCGAAACCGACCTAGGCGTAGTGCGCCTGCGCTTGAGCGAAGCCGTCCCAGTCCCACGCGACAGAAACGGCCAGCGAGGCACGGTACAAGCCGCGCGAGTGCGGTGTGAGCAGTCCAACGACCCAATGGCTGTTGTCGATCGCGGCATCGGGGTCGGTCACGAAGGAGGAGGCCCAGTCGATGTCGAAGCGGGACAGGGTCAGGTTGTGGGCGGTGACCACAGCGGTGGTCGCCGCGTTCTCAAGCCCGGGAGGCGCCGCCGCCAACGTGGTTCTGGCCGCACTCCAGTTCGCACTCGCGGTCACTCGCTGAGGACGGGGTCCGCCTCGGGATCCCGTGGTCGCAGACGGCCGGAACCGGTGAGATCCCGGTGAAGGAGGTAACTGGCCACGGCCACGAGGGCGACGCCGAAGGCGGCCAGCATGGCGAGCGACCCGGCGATGTCTGTGGCGCTACCACCGTCGAAGATCAGGTTCTGCCATCCGACCATCGCCCAATAATGGGGAACGATCCGGGCGACCGCGAGCATCGTTGGAGGGAAGACCTCGACGGGGATCATGCAGCCGCCAAGGGCTGCCAGCACGATCCCGATGATCGGCGTGAGCGATCCAACCCGGTCGGCGTCCCGAGCGGCGGCGCCGACGACGAGGCCGGCTCCGCACCCGACCACAGCGAAGAGCAGGATCAGCAAGGCGGCGGCCAGAGGATCGCCCCAGTCGACGCCGAAGAAGAAGGCACCGATGCCCACGATCAGCAGCGACTGAGCGAGCGCGAGGATGAACCAGCCCGCGGTCAGACCGACGATCACCGTACCGACGGGAACGGGCGCGGCCAGCGCCCGCCGCAGCACGGCGTCCCGGCGGGCGACGACCAGCAACCCCGAGGCCGTCAAGGCATTGATGAAGGTGAAGAGCACCAGATTCTGCGGAGCAGTCAGGGCGAAGCGTGACAGGTCCTGAGCAACGTCGCCGACGTCGACGCTGACGACCTCCACGGCCGGGGCGAGATCGAGCGACCGCGCCGTCTCAAGGGCAGCGGCGTAGTCGACCTCGGGGCTCTCCGCCACCAGCCGCGCGGCGGTGGTCCGCGAGCCGACGGTGTCGAGCGCGCTTTGGAGGGCCGCGTGGGTGGCGAATGTCTCGCTGCCGGTGGGCAGCACGAACAACCCGACGGTCTCCGGCCCTCGGGCGAGGCGGGCGTCCAGATCAGCCGGGACCACCACCCCTCCCGATAGGTCGAAGCGTCGGATGGCCCGCCGCATGGCCTCGGCGTCGTCGAACTCCTCCACGTCGACGCCATCGGCTCCTTCGAGTTCGTCCCGCAGGTCCGCGGCCATCGTTCCACCGGCGGGCGAGCCCCCTTCCTCGTAGGTGATGCCGATGGTCAGCTGACCCTGACCACCGAACGCGGTGCCCACCACGACGATGACGACGATCGGAAGGAACAACATGAAGAAGGCCGACGCCGGGTCCCGCACGAGCAGCCGGAACACGACGGCGGTGAACGCCAAGGCCTGACGTGCGCGAGTCATGGCACCACCACCCGGTGGATTCGGGTAAGCCCCGTCGCTCCCAGGGCCGCGCCGATCAACAGCAGAACACCGACCTCGGGAAGCACCGAGAGCACTCCGGCTCGATCGGCGCCCGCCTCGGTGAGCGCCCGGAGGGCCCACCCGTTGGGGGTCACTAGTCGGAGGGTCTGGAGTACGCCGGGACCGCCGCCGGGTCCGAGGAAGTTCCCGCCGAGCATGGCGAGGGCGAACGCGACCGCGGAGGTCACCGCGTCGGCCTGCTGGGGGGTCCGCGCGAGGGATGCGACGAACAGCGCGACACCTCCGATGGCGATGACCGTGGCGATGATCACCGTGAGAACCGTGAGGGGCGGACCCCAGTCAGCTCCGAACACCAGGGAGGTCACCAGCCAGGTCACGACGAACCCGCCGAGGGCGAGCAGCGAGACCGACACCACCTTGCCGCCCACCAATGCACCCGGTGACGTCGGTGTCGCCAGCAGCCGGTCGAGTGTCCCGTCCTGGCGCTCCGCCAGCACCGACCTCGTGGCGAAGCCGACGGTGAAGAAGAGGAAGAGGATCGACATCGAACCGCCGTAGTACGCGGTGGCATCGATGTCACCGCCGCCGGGCGGTAGCTCCTCGACCAGCAGTGGCGGTTCCGATGAGACCGCCCGGTCGATGAGGTCCGGATCACCGGACCTCCCCGTGATCGCCTGAGAGGTCGCCAGGGTGAGGTTGACCCGGTCGAAGCCGGCGCGGACCGACTGACTCACCGCCCGGCCGACCTCGGCGCTGATCGCCCGGTCGGGGCTCTCGAGAACGGTGAGTTCCACGGGGTCGTCGGCGCTGGCGGTCCCCAGCCCCGCCGGCAGCACGATGGCGACGTCGAGTTCGCCGTCGTCGACTCTGGCGCGGGCATCGGCCTCGTCGTCGAGTGCCTCCACCACGAGTGGTGAATCGTCGGTCTCGGCGATGAGGCCTTCCCGTATCTCGGTCGAGAGCTCGGAGCCGTCGAGGTCGACCACGCCAAGACGGATCTCGAAGTCGTCGGTCCCCCCGATCAGGAGCCCGAAGAGGACCGCCAGCGCCAGCGGCGCCACCACCGCCATGATGATCGCCGAGCGGTTGCGGACCCGACGGCGGAGGTCGGTCGTGGCTACCAGCCAGGTGCGCACGTCACGCTCGCAACGCCCGGCCGGTCAACGAGAGGAACACGGCTTCCAGATCGGGTTCTCGGACCTCGACGCTGGTTACCGTGAGCCCCGCGTGCTCCGCCTCGATCACCACCGGCGCCAGCACCTCGGCCCCGTCGCGGGCCTCGACCTCGAGCACACCGCTCCGCCGAGTCGCGTCGAGGACGCCGTCGAGCTGACTCAGACGAGCAGCCGCTGCGTCGAGGTCGCCCTCAGCAGCGACCATGATCCGGTCATGGTCGCCTATGCGGCCGACAAGCTCTCGGCGCGTGCCCTCGGCGATCAGCTTCCCCTCGTCGAGGATTCCGACCCGGTCGCACAGCCGCTCGGCCTCCTCCATGTAGTGGGTCGTGTAGAGAACCGACAGGCCCTCCCCGCCCAGCATCTCGATGGAGCTGAGGATCTGGTTGCGGCTCTGGGGGTCGACACCGACCGTCGGCTCGTCGAGGATCAGCAGTCGCGGTTCGTGCAGCAGGCCCACTGCGATGTTGGCCCGTCGCTGCATGCCACCCGAATAGTCGTCGACGGGATCGTCCGCCCGGTCGGCGAGGCCCACAACCTCGAGAACCTCGTCCATCCTCCGGTCGAGCGTCGTGCGCCCGAGACCCTGGAGCCGACCGAAGAACCGCAGGTTCTCGCGCGCCGACAGGTCGCGGTACAGCGCGATCTCCTGGGGAACGAGCCCAATGCTGCCCTTGGCCGACCCTGCGCTCGTCGACACCGGCTCGCCCGCCAGCTCCACGACGCCCTCGTCGGCTCGGAGCACCCCTGCGATCATCGAGATGGTCGTCGTCTTCCCCGAACCGTTGGGCCCCAGCAGGCCATAGGTCTCACCCGCGGCGATCTCGAACCCGACTCCGGCCACCGCGACACGGTCACCGAACCGGCGAGCCAGATCCTCACAGCACAGCACCGGGCGATCCACGCCCGAATCGTAAGGGGCCGGAACCGTGGCAGACAGGGGCAAAGGTCCCACCACCCCCTGGCATCAAGACACGCGACATGGCGAGTGAGCAGCGAGATGAGCCCAAGTCCGATCAAGGCGATCGCCCAGGTCGCGGTCGTTGTCTCCACGCCGAATCCTCCTGGCCATCGATTCTGGCGTCGCCTCCGCCGGCGTCCTAGGGGCAGAGGTCACGAGGAGGGACCAAGGGCTCTGTCGTTTCGATCGGTGACCAGCTCAATGTGAAGGGGCTTTGCGGCGTCTCAACTCGTCGTGAGCCACACCCAGACCCGCCAGCGGTCGGAGAGGGAACGATGATGGCTCAGGAATCGAAGACAGCTGGGATCGCCGCGCTGATCGCGGCGTCAACGTTCCTTTTCGGGATCGCAATGTTCGCAACTGTCCTCACCGACTACACCACCGGGGACCCGACGCCAGAGCAGTCCGCGGCGTTCGTGGTCGACCACCAGGCGGCGCTCTACATCTGGAACGTCGTGATCTTCATCATCTTCGGGATCGTGCTCGTGCCGCTCGTGCTGGCGCTGCGTGACCGCCTGAAGGCCCTGTCGCCTGCGATGGCGCAGGCCTCGGGAGCGTTCGGGCTCATCTGGGCGGGGCTCGTGATCGCGGCCGGCATGGTTTCCAACATCGCGATCGGCACGGTCACCGACCTCAACGACACCGACCCTGCCGGGGCGGAGACCGCGTGGTCCGCGCTCGACTCGGTGCAGAACGGGCTGGGCGGCGGCAACGAAATCGTCGGCGGCGTCTGGATCCTGCTGGTGAGCTGGGCGGCCATGAAGACCGCGGTGCTGCCGCGCACGCTGAACGCGCTCGGCCTTGCCGCCGGTGTGGCGGGGCTCGTTACCGTCATCCCTGCGCTCGAAGCCGTCGGGGCCGTGTTCGGGATCGGCCTCATCGTCTGGTTCGTCTGGGTTGGCGTGCTCCTGCTCCGGGAACAGATACCGGGCGACCAGGCGAGTTCCGAGACACGCGCCGAGCGTTCCCACACGGTCTGAACGGACGAATCCATGACCGACTTCACCACCGACCAAGCCGCTGGCTCACGTGCACTGCGGTTGTTGGGGGCAGCGTTCCTCTTGCAGGCGAGCGGTTCAGCGATCAGCGGGCTGCTGCTCGCACCGGTTGACCTGCTCGCCAACTCCGCCCCCGATGACATGGCCGCCACGATGGCCGACATCGCCGCCAACGAGTGGCAGCTTCGGGCCAGCATCGTCGGCGAGATGGTCACCGCCGGGGGCATCGTGGCGCTTGGCGTGATGCTGTTCGGAGTTCTGCGACACCATGGCCGGCACGTCGCTGCGATCGCGCTCGGTCTGTACCTGATCGAGGCGGCACTGTTGGCTGTGCGAGAAGTGCTCGTGTTCGCGCTGTGGTGGACCAGCGAAGAAGCCGCCGGCGCCGGTGCGACCGACACGCTCGTCACGCAGGCAACGATGCTCTACGAGTCACAGGCCTTCGCCTACTCGTTGCACACGCTGGTCTTCGCAGCCGGCGCAACCATCTTCTACATCCTGTTCGCACGCTCCGGCATACTCCCGCGACCGCTCGTGGTGTTGGGTCTCGTCGCCGCCCCACTGGCCCTGGTCAGCGAGACGTTGGTCGTGTTCGGCGTCGACGTCCCGCTCTACCTGTTCCTCCCGAACCTGCCCTTCGAGCTCGGAGCCGGACTCTGGCTTGCCATCCGGGGCCGCCCGGTCAACACCTCGGTCGCCACCACATGACCGCCGTCGGCGAGGTCAACGTGTGCGCTCCTGGTTGCCGAGCGCGGGAGCTTCTCGGTCCGGGCCGTCCGGGATGTCTCGCGACATCACATGGTGGACCTAACGGGACGGCTTTCAAACCCTCCAGATTGGCCGGGTCTATAGATTCTGCCGTTCGAAGGCGCCCGAGTGGCAGGGTCTGCGTTGCCGGCGGTCGGCCACTGTCAACGGCACCAAAGCGCACTCTCGCCCTGACGCCGACGACGACATCGGGTCACCGCCTCAACCAGAGGTGCTGGCCGTGGCCGGGTGGTCGGTGTTGCCTACTGGGCTGTCTTACCCAGAGGTGGCCCGTCGATCTCCGAGTCATGCTGCGCGAACAAGGTCGGCAGTGCCTCGGGATTGCGGGCGCCTTCGGCCATTCGGATGATCAGGTCGATGGCCTCCGGGGTGGTGACCACCAGCATCCGGGCCGATTCGGTGCTCGGATTCCGAAACGAGTGAGTCGCCCCGCGATGGACGAAGGCCATCGACCCCTCGGGGACGCGTGCCGTGACGCCGTCGACGCAGAACTCCATCTCACCCGCCAGCACGTAGAACGCCTCGTCATAGTTGTCGTGGTGATGCGCTGGCGGGCCGTCACCCAGACCGGGGAAGTCGTTGGTGAACATCGCGAAGCCCGGAGCGCGCCCTGGCTCGAGCAGTAGGCGAAGTCGACCGATCCCATTGTCGATCTCCCCCTCGTTCGACGCGGCGATGACGAATGGTGCGTTCATGGCAACCTCACGGGGACGAAGTTCAGGCGGATTCCCGTCTGCGACTGGCCTCTGCACCGCATCACAGATCGCCGGGCCTGCTCAGGGCCGGGAAGCGTGGGCTGCAAGGGGGCCACGAGGGCAGTCCGGTCATGGGATACGGGCGATCTCGGGCCCTTGCATGGACTGTCGGGATCGGGTGGCAGCTCGGCCGCCGGAGATGTGCCTGCCGTCGCTGCCATCAATCGGACCGAGCCGCAGAGAGCACCCGTTCGACAGCGGTGCGGGCCCGGGCGATCACCGACGGGTCCTCTTGAAGGATGAAGGAGGTGTTCGCCGCGATCACCAGGGCGTTGAGCTCGAACACGAGGGTTGCGATGTCGGTGTCCGCGCGCAGCTCTTGCCGCGATGCTGCTTCTTCGGCGGCGTCAGTGAGTAGGTGCATCCAGTCCCGCTGGTTCTCCGCGACGCGCTCTCTCAGATTGCCTGGCCGCCCGCCCAGTTCGGCGGCAGCAGCAGCGAAGAAGCAGCCCCCCGGAAGCGTGCGCTGCTCGACGTACGCGAGGAAGGAGTCGCACAGCGCAACGAGCCTGTCGAGCCCGGCGAGCTCATGGGTGGGGGCGACAACAACATCGATGAACAGGGCGCGGGCGGTCTCCACCGTGGCGAGCTGCAGGTCCTCCTTGGAGTCGAAGTGGGCGTACACGCCGCTCTTGCTGACGCCGGTGGCGGTGGCCAGCTTGCCGATGCTGAGTCCGTCGAGGCCCTCGACGGTGGCAAGTCGAACGGCAGTCTCGAGAATCGACCGTCTGGTGCGTTGACCGTCGGCTCGTACCCGCCGGGCGGCGTCGCTCGCTTCGAGCATCATCGATTGACAAGTTAGCACGATCGGTCGTACTGTCCAAGCTAATACGACCGCTCGTGCTAACTAAGGAGAAACATGACGGACGCCACGCTGGAGACAGAGACTGCGATCGACCCCGACGAGCGTCGTCGCGTGTGGACCAACGCAGGGCGCGGGTGGGGGGCTCGGGCGACCGAGTGGGCCTACCTGTTCGAGCCCTACGCCCGGCCGGCGAACGACCAACTGCTCGATCGACTCGGTGTCAGCGAGAAGACGCGCTTCTTGGACGTCGCCTGCGGATCAGGGCTAGCCGCCAATGTCGCCGCCCGCCGAGGGGCCTCGGTGAGCGGGCTCGACGCGTCGGACGCGCTGATCGACCTCGCCCGCCTCCGAACCCCCGAGGCGGATTTCCGGGTCGGCGACATGTACGACCTCCCCTTTGACGACGCCTGCTTCGACGCGGTCACGAGCTTCAACGGGATCTGGAACGGATGCGACGCCGCGCTCGCCGAAGTCCACCGGGTGCTCACCAGGGACGGACAGTTCGGGATGACCTACTGGGGTTCCTTCGAGCGCATGGGTCTACTCCCCTACTTCGCCACGATCATCGAGCTGTCGCCTCCGAGCCACCAGAGCGCGACCATGCAACTGGGTGAAACCGCCGCTGCCGCCGTTGACATGCTCGAGCGGTCTCACTTCGAGATCCAGGCGCAGGGCACCATCGACGTGACCAACGAGTGGCCCGATGTCAACACCGCGGTCCGTGCCCTGGCTGCAGCCGGGCCCGCAGTGCCCGCCATCGAGGCCATCGGCTACGACCCATTCTGCGACGCTCTGCGAGACATCATCGGGCCGCTGAACGACCCGCACGTCGGAGTCCGTATCACCTCTGAGCTCGGGTGGGTGACGGCACAACCGGCATGACCCAGGCTTCGCGGTTGCCCGGCCGTACTTGCTGTCCCATTCCCCGTATCGGGGAGACGCTCGCACCATGAGTCGGTCGCTCCCAGACCCTCGTCTCGTCTTTCAAACCCCCTCCGCGACCAGGGGCGCGACGCGGCCGAACGTTGTCGTTTCGACAACGACGAGTGGACCTTTGGGGACGGCTTTCAAACCCTCCCGCAGCCATCGAAACCGCTGCAGCACAAGGGTTCGCGGCCAGTCACGGCGATGCCGAGAACGTCGAATCCAGGCTCAGCACGGCCCCGGAGAGCACCCATCGACTGCCACCGGAGGAAAAGGGACGGCCTTCAAACCCCATCCAACGACACCTCTCCCCCACCGACATCAACGACCTCATCGCCGCTTACCGAGCAGGCGCAACGATCGGCGGACTCGCCGACCGGTACCGGCTTCATCGGAGCACCGTCGCGGCAACTCTTGATCGCCACCACGTCGAACGACATCGCTCCCAAACCGAATGGACCAGCGGATCCCTGGCTACGGCGGCCGACCTCTACGCCACGGGGCTCTCACTCGCCGCCATCGGCGCCAGATTCGGCATCGACCCACAAACGGTCGCCAACCGATTCCGCCGAGCCGGGCCACCGATACGCGCCCGCCGAGGATGGCCACCCCAACCCGAGAGAAACTGACAACAGATACACCTCCCCGCGATCACCGAGTACCCGGTAAGGGTCGTCATCGCACACCGTCTCGTTCTCGAAGTGGCGATTCTGGGCGGCTGAGATCGAGTGGTCAAACGGGTCGTTGGCCTCGTCGGCGGTTGGGGATTCCCTGATGATGGACCCTGTGCGCTCGATGCCATTCTTCGTCTGCAGTTCGCTCGGAGGAGGAGCTCTTGACGAGCATCGCTGACCGCGACGTAGCGACTCCCGATCGGCAACAACTGCGAGTGTGACGGCGACTTCATGTCGATCCTCGGTGAGGTCTCGTCACTCCATGACTCGGAGGGTGTCAGGAAGGTTCATGTGTTGGAGTCGGCGGGCGAGGAAGAGTGGGGCGGCTGCGACGGCGACGATGCCGACGATGGCGGCGGCGCCGATGGTTGCCGGGGAGATGTACGTATCGATGCCGACGTCGGGCAACGTGGTGCTCGCGAGTGATGCCAGCATCCATCTGAGGAAGATGAGACCGCCGCCGATACCGATGCCGGTGGCCACGATGCCGATGATGACGCTCTCCTTGACGACGACACCGATGACCGTTCGGACCGGGAGCCCGAAGGCGCGCATCGTGGCGTGTTCTCGTTGTCGTTCCTCGACGGTGATCCGGGTCGCGTTGAAAGCGATCAGCAGTGCGAGGGTCACCACTGCTGCAGCGGTGACGAAGAGGAAGCTGAGGAAGGTGTCCAGTGCTTCGTCGATGGCCTCGCTGATCCGCGCGATCGGTTGGCTCGATGTCACCCCAGCAAGGCCGAAGACCGCCCGCTGGACGTCAGACCTGGAGGCATCTTCGGTGGGATAGGCCTGAACTACGTTCACTGCGCCTTCGAGGCCGAACTGGCTGGCGTCATCGAGATCCATGAACGCAAACGTCCTCATCGGGTTGGCATGAATCCCCCTTACAACGAGTTCCGTCTCGGCCAGGGCGAAGCCGCCAACGTCGGTGCGGATCGGGTGGCGCAGGATCATGGTGCCGCCGAGGTCCACTGCGAGGTCGTCCGCAGCTTTGCGGGCCAACAGAATTCCGGCACGGGACGCATCCGTTGTGGCGGAGCCTTCCTCGATCGTTGGTGTCCAGACCGCCTCGTCGAGATCGACGAACTCCACGAGCAGATCGAGGTTGGCATCGGGGTCCGCTGCAAGTGCGGTGGCGGGAAGGCGCAGACCAGCATCGATGTGACCTACTGACGAGTCGTCTCCGATTGCCGTGACGACGTTGGATCCGTCGGGGTAGAACGTGTCGAGCTGCACGACGATGCGATCGGGGTTGCCCTTGGTGAATTCGTCGTTGCCTTGTTGATTCGCTCGATCGAAGCTGTCGAGCATGCCGAGCACTGCGACGAGGGCGGTGATCGCGGCGCCGACTCCCACGGCGGTCAAAATGGCTCGGCGCGGTGTTCGCAACACGTTGCGAATCGGCATCTGAGTCATCGTCGAACCCGGCAGGCGGAGGTGGCCGGTCCAACTGGTGAGCCGGCTGGTCTTGGCAGTGAGGTGGCCGGTGCGGATGGCCTCGATTGGTTCGACCCGAAGTGCACGCCACACGGGGAGCGCGCTAGCCACGATGGGGATCACGACCCCCAGTGCTGCGGCCCGTGCATAGACGCCGAATTGGAACGGTGTGAGGTGTTCGGGGAGCGGCCGGACCGACTCGAGGAGGCTCCCGAACGCGTTACCCACGACGAGCCCGACCCCAAGACCGGCGATGGTGCCAAGGATTGCGACCTGTGCGCCGATCATGAGCGGTCGGATCGCGAGCTGTCGTCGTGGCACGCCCAAGGCCATTCCGATACCGATCTCTCGGCGTTGGGCTTCGACGATTCGACTGATCAGATTGAAGGCCGCGAGGGCGGCAGCAGCCAGCACGAGTGCGGACAGTGCATTCCAGAACTGTTGGTCGTTGTCGATGTCCTCGTACAGCACGCGCACCGCGTCCGCGTCGTCGCGGGTGGACACGACGCCGCTCAGGCCCAGATCGGAGACCATCGTCGCGAGCTGGGCTTCAACCACGTCACGGTCTGTGCCATCGGCAAGCGTGAGGACGACGTCGTTCACCATTCCCGGCTGACCGCTGATGTCCTGCGCCGCCGCCAACGGCAGGTACAAGATGGCAAGTTCGCCTTCCGCGGAGATCGTTCCTTCTGGGCCTTCGTAGAAGAAGTCCTCCGGAGCGGTACCGAGCCCGGAATAGGGCACGGTGTGTCCGCCGGCAACCGTGACCGATCCCTGTTTCGGAAGCCCGCGGTAGTCAGCAAACTTGGCCTCCATCACCGCAGAGCCGAGCTCCGACTGATCGTCGACTGGTGCCGTTCCGTCGCGGACCCAGACGCTGTCGACCGGCTGCGCGAGCCCGAACGTCATCCCGACAAGACGCGCCGAGACCAGCACCGATTCGGTCCCGCCGATCGGACCGGTGTCGACCTGGCTGTCCACGACAAGACGTTCGACAACGGCAGTCACCGAGGTTGCAGCGTCGAGTTCCTCGACGGCTTCGACCAATCCACCCTGCTCGGTGAAGGTCCCGGGGCTAAGCGTGACCCGAAGATCGTGCATCGAGAGCGCCGCGAAGCTGGCGTCATTGGACTGCCGCCGCCACTCGCCGGTGCTCCCCAACCCTGCGTACACCCCGGTGCCAATCGCCAAGACCAGAGCGATAGCGACCACGGCAACCCAACGCGATCGGAAATCGCGCCACGACCACCGCAACCAGAACCCGCCGAGTCTGCTCCGTGCCGCGGTCACCATTGCAGATCACCGATATCGGCCTTGCCGCCGACCGGTGGCCCGTCCGAAACGATCCGACCACTCGACAACTCGATCACCCGATCGGCCACCCTGGCAATCTCACGGTTGTGTGTGACCACAAGCACGGTCATTCCCGCACGGGCCTGGGTTTCTAGCACCTGCAGAATCTGAACGCCGGTGCGGAAGTCCAATTCTCCGGTCGGTTCGTCCGCTAGGAGGATCGGATTGTCCGAGGCCAGCGCCCGTGCGATCGCCACCCGCTGCTGTTCACCGCCCGACAACTGATGAGGGAAGTGACGATCGCGTTCGCCCAACCCGACCTGCTCCAAGGCTCGCACCGCCCGGCCCACCGGGTCAGATCGCTGCGCTGCGTCGGCGCCGAACTGCACGTTCTCGACCGCTGTGAGGCCCGGAAACAGGTTGAACGTCTGGAAGATGAAACTCACGGTGTGCCGTCGAAGCACCGCCCGATCGGTCCGCGACGCGCCGCTGACGTCCACACCACCCACCTGTATCGAACCTGACGTCGGTGTATCGAGCGCCCCGATCATGTTCAGCAGCGTTGTCTTCCCACAACCCGATGGACCCACAATGGCGACGAAGGCTGCCTCATCGACGTGCAGATTGATGCCGTCGAGAGCCGTGACTTCAACGTCTCCGATCCGATACCGCTTGGAGACGTCATCCAAATCAATCCGCGTGCCCTCATGCCCGACCCGAGCATCAACAACACCCTCACCGACTCGACCGATCACCGCATCCTCGCTCATCGTTCAACACTCGCACGCGACAGCCCCAGGTTCCAGAGAAGAAGGTCCACGCGACACGAGCGTGACGAAGGCCGAGCACGTACGAGTCCGACTGGTGTGGGCAAGAGGCAACGCGGATCTCGCTATCACCGGTGGCGGTGACGCCCGTGGCCACAACAACGGCCATCGAGACGACCTGGGAGGTGGTGTTGCGGATGTGGAGGTAGGCGGCGTCGAGGTAGATGTTGGGGGAACTCGACGTGGTCGAGCTGGCGGGCCCTGAACGCGCCGATGATCTCGTCAAGCCCCGAGAGGATCTACGAGAACCGACTCACGCCCGATCGATAATCGCGAGCCGTAGCGCTCTTGGTCGCGCTGCACTGCCGGCGAAGCCGTGCACCCTCGAGACCGCTGAGGCCACCCGATAATCACGTGCCCGGGGCCGTCCACCGAAGACGCCGATATTCCCCCCATTTCCTCACCTCTGATCGGGTGGCGCGACGCCTGGCGACAACGAAGACCCGCCCGTAACGACGGCGACTTGGTCGTCCGCCGCTCGCACGCCTCCAACACGCTCGAGGTCGCAACCACCATTGCCCCGTTGCCAACCGGTCAAGATCCTCGTGCCTTCTTCAAACCCCGCTGCTGACCAGAGCGAACGTCGCACAGAGTGTTGTAGAAACCACAACGGGTAGTGGGCGCTGAGGGACTCGAACCCCCGACCCCCTCCTTGTAAGGGAGGAACAGGGGGTTGCGCCCTCCCCTGCCATTCCGCGGTAATTGTGCTCTGACCTGCGGAAACATCCGATTCCGAGTGCTCATCGGTGTTCGCTGTTTACCCCTGTTTCTCATCCTCCTGCGGACTATTCGCGGACTGGCTGCGGACTGATCGACAACGATGGCCTCCGTGGGCGTGACTATCACCTTCGTGGGCGGACCTCGGGACGGCGAGTCCTCGCGCCTGGTCTCCGGCGAGCCGCCGGGCGTGCTGGTGGTGGACGAGTCGGGTGGCCGGTACGTGTGGGGCGGGACGGCCGCTACTGGTGGGAGGGCGGATAGCCGAGAGTGTGCGACCATGTTCTTCACACAATCGAAGGAGGGGCCATGAAGAAGCTTGTGTCGCAATTGGCTGTAGCTGTCGCGGGTGGTTTGGTGGCGGTCACGTTGATGGGTGGCGGGCCGGTCGGGGCGTTCAGTGTTCCGAACAACTCGGTGAACAGCGCCAAGATCGTCAATAACTCGGTGCAGGGCGTCGACATCCGCCAGAACACCGTCACCAGCGCCGACATCCGCAACGGGACGATCGGGGTGGGCGACATGAACAACGCTGCCAAGAGCCGCCTGGTCAACCTTTACGCGTTCGTCGACGCCGACTCCGGCGGCGCGACCCTGCTGAGCGGCCGGGGCGTGACCGGTGTCTCGCGGATCGGAGTCGGCGTCTACTCGGTCACCTTCAACAGGTCGGTCCAGGGTTGCGGAAAGCTGGCCACCCTTACCGACGAGGGCGGCGGCATCGCCGCTGAAGGCGAGATCGCCGTCGAGGGATTCCAACTCAACGGCATCTGGGTACGGACCTTCGACAGCGCCGGCGCCCCAGAGGACCGCGCCGCTACCGATGGTTTCACGTTGATGGTGCTCTGCTAGCCGGGCGATGAACCTAGGCGGGCGGGGCCGGGGGACATCGAACCCCGACCCCACCCGAAAACTCAGGCGCCCGGGTTCGAGGACAGGCAGAAGCCGTTGGTCGTCGTGGCAGTCGCTCCGGTTCGCCACCACAGGAACCAGCCTCGCGTCGCTATCGGACGTTGGGCGTCACCAATGACGTGGGGCACGTATTCCACGGTTGCGCCCAATCTGTCTGCGATGAGGTAGTGGCGGGCGAAGTCACCGACCATCGCGAAGCTGTTCGTCGCCGTGGTCAGAGTTGTGTCCAGGGCGGAGCATTCGTTGAGGCCCTTGCCGAGGAGGCGGGCCGGCGAGCCCTGGGTGAAGTCCCCCAGGGTCAGACTCAAGATTCCGTTGGTGTCCAGCTGGCGGAGTTCGTGGATGTTCTCCAAACTCATGAGCCATTGGGCGTTGGGCCGGAATCGGGGCGGTACGGCCTCCAGGGCGGCGTAAACGTCGGCCGCGGACACGGAGCTGTTGGTGGCGTGGAACACCTCCGAGCCGCCGCCAGACAGCGCGGTGACGATGCCGGTCGGCTCGTTGGTCCCCGTGCCGGTGGTGAATGCGTCGACCTCGAGCTGGTCTTTGGCGTCGGTGAACAGCATCGACACCTCATGTGCAAACCGCCATCCGGCATTGGCTGGCCGACCCCGGGCTGGGCGTTTCGATTGGTCAGCCCTGGACGCAACCGAAGCGCCGACCGGGCAGGGGCGGCACCGACCCACGGGTCTACGCGGTGGTCGCCGCCCGCTACGTCCGTGCGCTCAAGGTGAACCCTCGGGCGCCATACCCAGTGATGGTCCAGGAGTACCTCGAGAAGGACGGGGTCTTCGAGACCGAGTCGGCCCTCAAGAACAAGGTCTACCGAGCCCGGCAGGGCGCCGACCCGGTGCTGGGGCCGGCCAGCGACCGGAAAGCCGGCGGCGAGTTGACAGAGACCGGGCGAAGACTCGCCCGCGAGATGGGCGAGGAGGCCTGAGATGGCGAGCATCCAGAAGCAACCGAGCGGCAAGTGGCGAGCCCGGTACCGGGACCCAGCAGGCAAGGAGCACGCTCGGCACTTCGCCCGGCGAGTGGACGCGGAACGATGGGTCCGATCGGTTGAGACAGCCAAGGACCGCGGCGAGTGGATCGACCCCCGCCTCGGTCAGGTCACTTTCGCTGAATGGGCGAAGCGGTGGGAGGCCACGGTGGTCGACCTTCGGGCATCGACCCTCGACCGGGACCTAGGGGTGGTGCGGAATCACCTCGAGCGCCGATTCGGGCCGATGGCTCTGGCGAAGATCACGACCTCGAACGTGAAGGCGTTCATTGCGGAGGCCAACCGCGGCCGTCACTCCCCTGCCACGGTGAGGAAGATCGGCCAGGTGCTCTCGAAGGTCATGGCCGAAGCGGTGACCGAGGGACTGATCTCGCGGTCCCCCTGCGATGGAGTCGCTCTGCCGGCTGAGGGCCGGCGGGAAATGGTGTTCCTGACCCCTGAGCAGGTGGTGGGCCTGGTCGACCCACCGACGAGCACTATCGGGTGCTCGCGGCGACTGCGGCCTACCTGGGGCTCAGGTGGGGCGAGCTGGCAGGTCTGAGGACAGAGCGGGTGGACCTGTTGCGCCGTCAGGTGGCCGTGGTCGAGCAACTCACTGAGGTGAACGGGGTTCTGTCTTTCGGTCCTCCGAAGACGGCGGCGGGTCGGCGGTCCGTGGCTGTGCCGACGTTCCTGGCCGGGATGCTGGGCGAGCAGCTCGAGGAGCGGGCCGAGCCGGTCGGGCTGGTGTTCCCGGCCCGGGAGGGCGGGCCGATGCGTCGGGGCAACTTCCGACGTCGGGCGTGGGCCACGGCCACGAAGCGGGCCGGGCTTGTGGGGCTTCGCTTTCACGACCTGCGCCACACTGCGGTGGCGCTCGCCATCGGTCAGGGAGCGCACCCGAAAGCGATACAGGCACGCATGGGCCACAGCTCGATCGTGACCACTTTGGACCGGTACGGGCACCTCTTTGACGGCCTCGATGAGCAGATTGCCGAGGGGCTCGATTCCGTCTGGCGCGATGCTCGTGCGGACTCAGTGCGGACTGGCGGCAGTCTGAGCGTGACCGAGCTGCCATCCACCCAGGCCAAATAGCCCTTTGACCTGGGAAAACGTTGGTGGGCGCTGAGGGACTCGAACCCCCGACCCCCTCCTTGTAAGGGAGGTGCTCTAGCCAGCTGAGCTAAGCGCCCGGGCGCAACACCCTACGACTCGGCCGAGCGGGTCCCTTCGGCCTCATCGCTCGTCTCGGCCTGATGTCGTGCCTCGCTCAGCGCATCCACCAGGTCGACCGCCAGCGCCACCTCATCGAGGTAACCCCTCGTCGAGTGAGCCGTTCCGCACCCGCAGGATGCCCACCACGTCGCGCCACTGACGGTCAGGGACCGAGCCGTCCAAGCGGTACCAGTCGAGCTACCGGAGCACTTGGTCCTCGGCGGAAGTGACCCGATCGAATGCAGGTCGAACGCCGGATCCACGTCGACCTGCCGGGTCTGACCCGCTCAGGGTACCGAGCGCCAGAAGACCGCCCGGCTTCAGGCCGTGGTCCAGGTCCAGTCGACCGAGACCGGTGGGTGGTCACTCAGGTCCTCGCCCTCGGGGCCGGAGAAGGTCTCGTTCTCGTGGACGAAGTCCTGGGGCTCGAAGGTCAGACCATCACTGTCCCGCCAGGCGACCTTGTCGATGGCGCCGGGCACGGGGCAGTCGACGACCGAGCACACGTCGGTGAGACCCGTGGCCTCGAGGAAGCCCTCCCAGACCGGCGTGTCGTGGGCCTGGTCCTCGTCGTCGGGCTCGAGGTGCAGGTTGGTGTCGCCGCCGAGGATGATCGCCCGGCCCGCGGAGTGCTCACCGATGAAGGCGGCCAACTGGGCGAACTGCTCCTCCTGCAGGACGTTGTCCTCGGGGTCGCTGCCCGCCTCGGCGTGGAGGGTGTAGACGTCGACCTCGAGGCCGTCGGCCAGTCCGACGGTGACCACCATGAAGCCCTTCATGGCCAGGCAGTCACTGGCGCTGTCGATCAGGCCCCGGCAGTGGGTCCACGGCACCCGCACCTCGGCGCGGAGCGGGAAGCGGCTGAGCACACCCAGCCCGTCGCCGACCGAGGGCAGGGGGCGGTCCGGATCGTCGCCGTCGATGCCGACCGCGGCCGGACCTGGGTGTCGGCCGGTGGCGTAGTCGTGGGTGGTGTCGGCCCGCAGGCGCTCGTGGTAGTCCACGAAGTCGAGCTCGGCGAGGTCCTCGGTCCACCAGTCGAAGTCCTCTTGGGTGACCACGATGTCGTAGGGCTCCAGGAGGGGGCTGATCAGCGGGATGTGCTCCTCGGGGTTCTCCGAGGACACCTCCTGGGGAAGGCCGGCCACGTTGTAGGTCAGAAACGCGAGCTCCCCCGTCGCCGTGTCGGCGGCGGCCTCGTCAGCGCGACCGCCGTCGGCGGAGCTGCAGGCCCCGGCCGGCAAGGCCAGGGCGACCAGTGGGAACAGCGGGAACAGCGGGAACCGCAGGTGACGGCGGGAGGACACGTCCCGGAAGCTAACCGGCCTCCCGACGATGACGGTCGAGCAACCCCAGGGACGGCAGGGGCGGGCTCTGGGGATTGCGGGAGGCCCGGGCCAGAGCCATGAGCGCCCCGCTGGTCTCGAACTGCAACTCGGGCAGGTCCTCGGGCCGGAACCAGCAGACCTCGAGGATCTCCACCGACACCGGCCGGGCCTCGACGGACTCGTCGCGCAGCCGTCCCCGGAACACGAGGTCCACCCGTTGCGGATCCGGATCCACCACGACCGCCGGCTCGCCGAGCAGGTCGACCTCCACGCCGACCTCCTCGAGCACCTCCCGGCGCAGCGCGTTCTCCGGGTGCTCCCCCCGCTTCATCAGCCCACCCGGCACGCCCCAGCGCCGGCGGTAGCTGTGCCGCACGAGCAGCACCGCGCCGTCGGAGCGCTCGATGATCGCCATCGCCCCCACGGTGAAGCTCGGCGCGACTGTGCGCACGAGCCATCGCCGCCCGAGGACGGGAAGTCGTCGATACACCCCCAGGAGGAAGCGCACGAGCCGGCGCCGCATCGGGTCAGGGTACGGGGCGGGGCCCCAGGCTCAGACCGGGAAGGTCCGACGGGCCTCCAGGGCCTCCGCCAACAGGGCCGGGGTGGCCCCGGCGACCGGGGTGCGCCGGGCGCCGTGCTCCAGGACCACGAGATCCCGCTCGGCGGCGTCAGCCACCCCAGCACCGGCCTCCTGGCAGATCAGCATCCCGCCCAGGTAGTCCCAGGGGCCGTGGGCCGATGGGCTGCAGTCCATGTAGCCGTCCAACCGCCCTTCGGCCACCGCACAGAGGTCCAGGGCCACCGCGCCCAAGACCCGGAACTGGCGCCAACCCAGCCAGGCCGGCGGAAGGCCCGAGAGGCCGACCATGGCGTCGCCCAGACTCGTGACCGCCGTGGGCACGAGGGCCTCGCCGTCCCGACGGGCCCCACCGCCCCGGGTCGCCTCGTACCGGGTCCCGCTGACCTGGTTCACCACCACCGCGGCCCGGGCCCCCTCCTCATCGACCGCGCAGAGGCTGGTGGCGTACCAGGGCAGACCACGCGAGGCGTTGCTGGAGCCGTCGAGGGGATCCAGCACGACGGTCACCGCCCGGTCCTCGTGGTGGCGGCCCGACTCCTCGCTCAGCACCCCCAGTCCCGCGTCCATCAGGATGGCCGACGAGGCGTCGTCGGCGGCCACGTCGGCCACGTGCTGGCCCCGCCGGGCATCGATCATGGCGAAGTCACCCGAGCGGGCCGTGGCCTCGACGGCCGCCGAGGCCGCCTCGTGGAGCACCGCGAGCAGTTCATCGTCGGTCATTGCCGCCGCACCGTACCGACGTGGCAGGCTGGGGCCCTTGGCCGTCATCGACGTCGCGGGCTTCATCGCCGACCTCAAGGACCATGCCGTGGACCACGGGTTCCACGTGCACGACGAGCGTCACTTCGTGGAGTCCTACTCACTGCGACAGGCCTGGGAGGTGGATCTGCACCCCGAGGAGGCCTGTGGCGGCCCCCTCGACCTCCACCTCTCCCTCGAGGTGGATCCCCGGGTCCTGCTGGCCTTCGAGGACAAGGTCCTGGAGATCCCCGAGGGCGATGACCCGCCGGACGAATACCAGTTCCCGCTCCTGTTCAACTGGGCCCTGCCCCCGCTCCCCCACCCCCCGGACCTGCTCGTGCTGGCCACCGACATGGCCGGGGTCGGGGGCCCGGACCTGCCCCTGGAGGTCTCGGCCATCGACAGCTTCGCGGCCGTCACCGACGCCCCGGAACGCAGCTTGGCCATCGTGGCCAAGCTCCAGCTCAGCCTGGCCAAGGTCTTCGTGGGCCAGGAACTGCTCTGTGAGACCCTCGACCGCTGCCTGGCCGTCAGCCAGTTCCTGCTCGAGGCCGCCCCGGCCTGGCTCGACGAGGTCTGAGTCAGCAGTACGCGTCGCGGTGGATGCAGGACTCCACTTCGTTGGCCAGCTTGTCGGGCTCCCACGCGTTGAAGAAGTCGGCGTGGGCGGTCACCAGATCACCCGAGGCGAGATGCATCTCGGCGTCGGGGTCCGGAGCCGGGTACTCCACGTGGAACTCCAGTTGGGGAAGGGCCACCGGATGCGATCCCGGGCAGCCCTGATCCGTCGAGTGGGCCATGTGGGACCGGTGGTCGGCGACATCGAGGTGCTCCCCGTCCCAGCAGTCGGGGAACACCACCTGCAGCAACAGCGTCCCGGCGCAGTCCGGCGGGCTCTCGGCGACGTCGCCCCGGACCGAACAGGACCAGCCCACGACCTCGGTCGGCTGGGGTTCGGTCGAGGTGGCCTCGCCCGAGATCATCATGAGCCCGAAGGGGTAGGGCTCGACCGCCTCGGGATCAACGCCCGGTGCGGCCCGGTAGTAGGCGACCGAGCGGATCGGCTCGACGAGCTGGTCACCGTCGAAGAGCGCCGGTGCCCAGTAGGACGCGGTGTCCTGTTTGGTGGCACAGGTCGTGTCCCCCGCCGCCAGGGAGTCCGCGTCCGAGAAGGCATCGGCCGTGTCGGCGCCGAAGAACAGGTGCTCGTGTGACGCGCCCGGCTCCCCCGGGAACACGATCGGGTCGTCGGGGAGGCGGTGACTGAAGCCGCACTCGACGTGGAAGCGACCATCGTGAGGCCCCGGCGAGGCCGCGGCGGTGCTCGTGTCGTCGGGTCGGGCGGCCAGGACCGCGGCGCCCGCCACCGCGACCAGGAACGTGGCCCCGGCCGCGCGGAGGACGCCGCGGCGTCGGGTCATGGCAGGTCGGGCACCGTGATGGCGGCCAGGTCCACGGTGCGCGGCGGCCCGGCGGGCACGGCCGGCGCGTCAGCGGCGTCGGGCATGTTCTCGAGGTCTCCCGGGTCGGGAAGGTCGACCTCCTCATAGGGCACAGACTCCGGGTTGCCGCTCGAGTCGGCGAACTCGAGGAAGCGGGTGATCTCGGGCTCGAAGGACTGCTGGGGGCCGTCGCAGGGAACGATCGTGTCGATCTCCGGCGGCGCCGTGATCCCGTCCCACTCGTTGTCGGTGAAGCAGTTGCCGTCGCCTTCGCCGTCGAGGGTCAGCAGGACCAGGTCCCACGCCCCGGAGTTGGACACGACGTTTCCCGCGACGCTGTTGCCGACCGAATCCCAGAGCAGCGGGTTGTCCACGTCGGCCATCACGTCCTCCGATGCGGCCTCGACGTTCTCCACGCAGTCAGTCGGGAACTCCTCGGGCAGCGGGGTGATCGGATCGTCCTCGGGGCGCGGTACCACGGCGATGCCGGCCCGCTCGTGGTTGTCGACCCGGTTGCGCTCGACGATGTTGTTGTTGCCGCCCGTGACCAGGATCCCGTTCCAGTGACCCTGGACGGCCGCGCCGATCGCGCTGGTGTCGCTGTTGTTGTTGTCGACGACCAGGTTGCCGACGATCGTCGTCTCGTTCTGGGGGCCACAGCCCTCGCTGGTCTGGCTGTTGGGCACGATGCCGGCCCGGTTCTCGTTGAACACCGAGTTCACGATGAGCAGGTTCCCGCCCGAGTTGGTGCCCGAGTAGCCGAGGCCGTTCCACTCCGCGACCACGTCGTCGATGAGAGCGTCACACGGGTAGCACTGGCCGATGTAGTAGCCGGCGTCGGGACTCCCGGATGCGTACGAGTGCTCGAGGGTGCCGTTGACCGAGCCGAAGGCGTAGATGCCGTAGTCCCCGTTGCGGACGGCGGTCAGGTACGAGCCCCGGTAGCCGTCCACGCCGGTCCAGAACACGCCGTTGCGGGTGTAGTTCTGGGTGGTCAGGTTCTCCACGGCGACGCCGTCTGACTCGATGACCCGGATGCCGTTCTCCAGCTCGAGGTTCCCCTCGAGGATGACCTCGTTGCGGTCGAGGCCGCGAATGACCAGGTCGTCGGTGCAGACGTCGACGGCCTCCTCGTAGGTCCCGGGCGAGATCAGCACGAGGCTCCCCGCGGGGGCGGCGTTCACCGCCTCCTGGATGGTGTCCTCGTCCTCGGGGACGTTGATCGTCGTGGCCTCACCCTCGGCGGTCTCGCACGGCGGTGGGCCCGCGTCCTCGCTGTCGTCGCCGCAACCGGTGGCCACGGCAACGGCAACCAGCACCATCGTGACCGCCAGCAGCCGTCGCGCTCCCTTGCCCATGGTCATCTCCCCCTGAGAGGTGTCGTCGAATCGATCGATCGGGTCACTCGACCACGAGGACGCCGGGCATACCGGCCGTGAGCGTCCCGTGGATCGAGCAGTAGTAGCGGTAGACCCCGGGCTCGTCGAAGGTGAAGGACGCCTCGTCGCCGGCCGTGAAGTCCTCGGCGTCGATGGCCCAGTCTGCGTCGGCGTCCTCGGGGACCACGTTGTGGTCGTTCACGCCGGAGTTGCACCCACGTGACCTCGGTTCCGGCCGCCACCTGAGCGGCCTCGGGGTCGAAGGCGTTGTCGACGGCCACGATCTGGACCGAGTCACCGTCGAGAACCTCGACGTCGGCCGGGACCTCGGCCGGGTCGCTCGACGCGCCGTCGTCCCCGCAACCCACGGCCACCGAACCGACGACACCCATCACCAGCAACAGGAACAGAAGGCGCTTCACGAGACGAGCACCGTAGCGGGTGGTCCACCCGGGACGGAGCTCGCCCGGGTCAGATCAGCGCGTCGATGCGGTCGGCCACCTCGAGCGCGGTCGCCGGTCGGTCCGCGGCGTCCTTGGCCAGGAGCTGAGCCGACCAGTTCCCGCTCGGCCGGTGTCAGGGAATCGCTGAGCACCGGGTCGGTGGACAACACCTTGCGGATCGCCACCAGCGGCTCGGTCTCGGGCAGTTCGCCGTAGACGCCGGTGCCGGTGATCGCCCGGTGCAGGGTCACGCCCAGGGACCAGAGGTCCGAGGGGCGCCCGGCCCGATCTCCGGACAGGATCGCGGGGTCGATGTACTCCACCGAGCCGATGGGGCCCATGCCGGTGACCGTCATCCCCGGGGCCAGCTCCTGAGCCAGCCCGAGGTCGGCCAACTTGCCGCCGGTCTCGGTGATGAGGATGTTGGCCGGCTTGATCGATCGGTGCACCGTGCCCGCCTCGTGCAGGACGTGGGCGGCTCGGGCCGCATCGGCCACCGCCCGCAGCGTCTGGCCCCGGTCGAGCGGCTTGGCCGGCGTGGCCAGGGAGCCGAGGGGCAGGTACTCGGCGGCGTAGAAGAAGCGCCCACCCTCCTGGCCGGCGTCGTAGAGGGCGACGAGGTACGGGGACTTCACCGAGGCGAAGTGCCGCAGCTCCCGCGTCGCCCGCCGGAAGGCATCGTCCTGGGTCTGGCCGGCCATCACCTTCACCGCCACGAACTCGGCGTCGAGGCCGAGGCGGCCCGGCGGCTCGGCGAGGAAGAACTCCCCGTGGCTGCCTGCGCCCAGCGAACGGATGAGGCGGTAGTCGGCGATCGTCTCCACAGCGGCCCCCCTTGGTGATCGCCGGGCGTGGGCACCCGGCGCGCCCGGACCTTACGCCTCCGGCGAGCGGGCTACGCTCCGCGCTCGCCGGCCGCGCCCGACCGGGGAAGAGGGAACCGTGAGCACCACCTCGTTCTTCGCTGCGACCGAAGGCCTCACCGAGGAGATCGCGGCGCGGGTGATGCTGGGCATCGCCATCGTGATCGTCGTGGCCCGCGCCGCGGGGTGGGCGGCCCGCAAGGTGCACCAGCCCGCGGTCGTGGGTGAGATCGTGGCCGGGATCATGCTCGGCCCGAGCCTGCTCGGCCTGATCGACGAGGACCTGCCCGCCCGGCTGTTCCCGCTCGACACCCGCCCGTTCCTGGGGATCATCGCCCAACTGGGGCTGATCATCTTCATGTTCATCATCGGCCTGGAGCTGGACATGGGCCTGATCCGGGGCAAGGGCCGGCTGGCCGCGGTGACCTCGCTCAGCTCGGTCATCCTCCCGTTCAGCCTCGCCCTGCTCGCCTCGCCCGTCCTCCACGACGCCTACGGCGTGGTCGCCGGCCAGGAGGTCGAGTGGCTGGACTTCGCGCTGTTCCTCGGCGCGGCCATGTCGGTCACGGCCTTTCCCGTGCTGGCCCGGATCCTCACCGAACGCAACATGCACCGGACGCGCATCGGCGTGCTGACCCTGGCCTGTGCCGCGGTGGACGACATCCTCGCCTGGTCCCTGCTGGCCGCCGTCCTGGCCGTGGTCGGTGAGGGCGACCTGGGCCCCCAGTGGGTCCTGGTGCTCACCGCCGTGTACGGGGCGGTGATGGTCCTGGGCGTGCGCCCGCTGCTCGTGCAGCTGGTCGAGCGGTACCAGCGGATGGAGCGGCTGACCCCCGACGTCCTCGCCGCGGTCCTGGCCGGCGTGCTCGTCTCGTCCTACCTGACCTCCGAGATCGGCATCCACGCCATCTTCGGCGCCTTCTTCTTCGGTGCGATCTTCCCTCGGGAGGGCGCGCACCAGATGTTCCACGAGATCCTCGAGCGCCTCGAACAGATCACCGTCATCCTCCTCCTCCCCGTCTTCTTCGTGGTGACGGGCCTGCTGGTGGACATCACCGGGATCGGTCGCGACGGGCTCGGGTACCTGCTCCTGGTCGTCCTGGTCGCCTGCACCGGCAAGTTCGTCGGGGCTTCGGTGGCGGCCCGCAGTCAGGGGGTGGCGCCCCGCCAGGCGATGGCCCTCGGCGTCCTGATGAACACCCGGGGCCTCACCGAGCTCGTCATCCTCACGATCGGCCGTGAGGTGGGCGTGCTCAACGAGGAGATGTTCACGATCATGGTCGTGATGGCGGTGTTCACCACGGTCATCACCGAGCCGCTGCTCCGCCTCCTGTACCCCGCCGACCTCGTCGATCGGGAGATCGCCGAGGCCGAGCGCATCGGCTCCGAGGAGGCGGCGGCGTTCCGGGTCCTGGTCGGCACCCCGGAAGGCGAGCCGGGTCCCGCGCTGGCTGCCCTGGCCGCCGAGATGGCGACGGGCGAGGACCCCCGCGAGGTCGCCCTGGTGCAGTTCGGCGCGCCGCCCGGCTCCCTCGAGGTCGGCGGTGGTCTCGAGGCGATGGCCACCTCACTCGACGCGCTCCATCGCCTCGAGGTCGCGGTGGAGGCCGCGGGCGTGCCCGTGTACGCCCGCTCGCGCACGACCGAGGATCCCGGTCGCCTCCTCGGCCTGCTCGCCGACGAGAGCGTCTCGGACATCGTGCTGGTACCCGACGACCCGGGCTACGCCGTACCCGGGGGCACCCAGAGCCCGGCGGCTCCGATCGCCCGGCTCGCCCTCGTGGACGGCCGCGGGACCGATGGCCCCGTCCGCGCCCACCTCGGGACCGAGAGCGACCGGGCCGTGCTGGAGCTCGGGCTCCGCCTGTCGAGGGCGCGCGGACGCGAGCTGCAGGTCGACGGGGACCCCGGACGCAAGCTCGCGGCTACGGTCGCGGCGCTGCAGGCATCGGGCGTGGTCGTCGCCGGGGGTGAGGACCCGGGCCTGGAGATCCGGGGTGGTGCCCCCGGCCGATCGGTTCCCGTGGCGGCGACGCTGTGGGTCCAGATGGGTCGGGACGACGGTGCCTCGCGGCTGGCCGCACTGATCGACGAGCTGCGCAGCAGCCCGACCACAGGGGGATGATCGAATGCTTCGACCAGGACTGACGCCGGAGCAGGTGCTGGGCTTCGTCCTCCTGGACATCGCCATCATCCTCCTGGTGGCCCGGCTGATGGGCCGTCTGGCCAACAAGGTCGGGCAACCGACGGTCGTCGGCGAGATCATCGCCGGGATCCTGCTGGGGCCGTCCCTGCTCGGGGCCACGGTGTTCACCTGGACCAACTCGTGGAGCTTCCTGCACTGCGAGCAGTCCCTCGGTGCCCAGATCCCGGGCACCCCCATCCCCGCCGAAGGCACACCTGCGGCGATGGAGAGCATCACCTCCTGTCTGTTCCCCGCGCAGGCCCGCGGGGTGCTCGGGATGATCGGGCAGATCGCCCTGGTCTTCTTCATGTTCCTGGTCGGCCTCGAGCTCGATTGGAAAGCCCTCAAGGGCAAGGGCAGGAGCATCGGCCTGGTGTCGTTCGGCGCGGTGGCGGTGCCCATCGGCCTGGCGTTCGTGATCGGCCCGGTCCTCTACGCCGCCGACTTCGTGCCGTTCTTCGACACGGCCGCCGCCCCCTCCCAGATGAGCTTCACCCTGTTCATCGCCGGCATGTTGACCGTGACGGCCTTCCCCGTCATGGCCCGGATCCTGCAGGAGAAGAACCTGACGGCGACGCCGATGGGCGCCACCGGGGTGGCCGCCGCCGCCGTGGTCACCGTGGCGATGTTCCTCACGGTGGCCGTCGCCTCCGGTGTCGCCGCCGACCAGGGTCCCTCCAAGCTGGCGGTGAAGTTCCTCGTCGCCGGGGTCTACATCGCCGTGCTCTTCCTCGTGGCCCGCCCCCTGCTGAAGCCGCTGGGTCGGTCCTACGAACGAGCCGGTCAGCTCACTCCCCTGCTGATGGGCCTCATCATGGTCTTCACGTTCGCCTCGGCGTACGCCGCGAACCAGATCGGCATCAATGTGATCGTCGGCGCCTTCCTCGCCGGCGCCGTCCTGCCCGCCCGCCAGGGGTTGTTCCGGGAGATGTCGCGGCGGCTGGCCGATGTCACCGCGGTCATCCTCCTGCCGATCTTCCTGGCCTTCTCCGGTCTCAACACCGACTTCACGAAGCTGCGGGCGGGCCACATCCCGGCGATCCTGCTCTTCCTCCTGGCCGGCATCGCCGGCAAGTGGGCGGGCTCCGCGGTGTTCGCCAAGATGGGCGGGCTCTCCTGGATGGAGGGCAACGTCCTCGGCGTCCTGATGAACTGCCGCGGGCTGCTCGTCCTCGTCGTGGCCCTGATCGCCCTCAACCAGGGGGTCATCACCCCGCCGATGCAGGTGGCCGGGGTGGTCATGGCCCTCGTGACCACGATGATGACCGGGCCCCTGGTCGACCGCTTCTCGCCCAGGATCGCCGGCGGGCCGCCGTCGATGGGCCCGACCGCCGCCGACACGACCCGGATCCTGGCCGTGGTGGGAACCGTCGAGGAAGCCGCCCCGGTGGCCGACATCGCCTACCGGCTCGCGGCTGGAGGTCCGGCCGAAGTCGTCCTCTTCCGACCGATCCCCCTGTCCCCCTACGACGAGCTGCCCGCCGGGCTGCACGACGAGGTCCGGGAGGCCGAGTCCTCGCTGCGGGCCCTCAAGCTCCTGGCCACGCTGGCGCCCGACGGGGTGACCGTCCAGCCGACGACCTACGGGGCCGTGGACCCCGCCCAGGCCGCCCTCGACCTGGCCGCCGACGGCGTCGACCTGATCGTGGTGGCCGCGGGCGGCTTCTCGCCGGCCGGCCTCGCCGCCCGGTTGGCCGAGTCCGCGCCCTGCCCGGTGATCGTGTGCCCCGTGGACACCAGCCCCCGCCCGGAGGGCCCCATCGTGCTCCTCGGCGCGGATCGCCATGCGACCGACGTCGCCGAGCGCCACGGCGGCGAGGACCTGCATCGCCGCGAGCCCGGCGCGGATGTCGAGGATGCCCGGCTGGTGGTCGTCGGCGCCGCGGACCGCCATCTGGTCGAGGGCGTGATCGCCTCGAGGACCACGGTCGTCCTGACCGTTCATCCGCCCTCGGAATCCGTCGTACGCTCGGCCGCGACCAAGGAGACCGACTGACGTGAGCCACACCGAGACCGTCAACCTGCCCCATGAGCAGATCGCCGCGGCGATCCAGGACGCCCGGGGTCAGGCCGGGGACCTCACCGACGAGCTCATCGCCACCGATGTCTGGACCGACCAGATGCTGGCCGACGCGGGGATCCCGGTGGTCGACGTCCCGATCGTCTCGGTCGGCGGGGGCATCGGCAGCTTCGTGCTGGCCGACTACCTGCGGATGGCCGGCCTGCCGATGGACCGGTTCATCGCCCTCGGCGCGCTGGACCGGCCCTGGGACACCTATGAGTACCTGACCCGCGTGTCGCAGATCCCGCGGCCCGAACGGCTCCGGTCCGATGCCGGATCGACCCCCGACAACTGCTGGGGCGTGCCCTCCTACGCCTACCGGGAGTTCCGGGAGGAGAAGGGGTTCCAGGACAAGTTCGCCCCGTTGTGGCAGGTCTTCACCGAGCCCATCTTCACCGACTACTACACGCCGCGGGCCGGTCAGGTGTTCGAGTCCCTCGAGGTCGAGGCCCAGCGCATCGGCTACCTGGACCGCACGGCCAAGGGACTCGTGCGAATGGTCCGCAAGCGTCACGGCGGGGGGTACTTCACCATCCTCACCCCCGAGGCCGGGTCGACCCCCACCAAGCGGGTCGCCTACCGCAGCACCTATGTCCACGTCGCGGTGGGCTACCCGGGGCTCCGGTTCCTGCCCGACCTGCAGGCCTACCGCACGACCTATGAGGACTACCACCGTGTGCTGAACGCGTACGAGCCCCACGAGCACGTCTATGAGGAGCTCCGTCAGAGGCCCGGCACCGTGGTCGTGCGGGGCAACGGCATCGTGGCCTCCCGGATCCTGCAGCGGCTCACCGACGAACGGGACCAACAGGGCTCCCAGATCCAGATCATCCACCTCGTGCGGACCTACATCGGCGCCTCGCACGGCCCGAGCATCTTCATGCGCCGGCGAGGCCGCAACGGCTGGGCGTACCAGGGGTTCAACATCCCGAAGTCGGGTTGGGGCGGTCAGCTCAAGTCCCGGCTCGAGCACACCGAGGGCGAGGACCGCAAGACGCTCTACGGGCTCTACGGCGGGACCACGACGCCGAAGCGCAAGCTGTGGCTCCAGCAGCTGGCGCGAGGACGCAAGGAGGGCTGGTACCAGGTCGTGGTCGGCACCGTGGAGTCGGTGGTGCCCGGCGACGGCACGGTGGTCAGCACGGTGAAGACCGACCAGGGTGTGCACCAGATCCCGGCCAACTACGTCATCGACGCCACGGGGCTCGAGGCCGACATCGGCGAGCACCGCGTGCTGGCCGACCTGCTCGATCACTCCGGCGCCGGGCGCAACCCCCTCGGCCGGCTCGATGTCGAACCCACCTACGAGGTGCGGGGCACCCGCAACGGGGTGGGCCGGATGTACGCCTCCGGATCGGCCACCGCCGGGGGCTACTTCTCCGGCGTCGACTCCTTCCTGGGCCTGCAGTACGTGGCCCTGCGCATCGTCGACGACCTCGCCGAGCAGGGCTTCGTGCCCCGCATCGGGGTCCGGCGGTCCTGGCGGGAGTGGCGACGATGGCTCAAGCGCCGACCGCCGGAGGTGGCGACGTGATCCCCACCTTCTTCGGACGCATCCAGACCCGGATCTTCCTCCTCGTGGTCGTCGGTGGCCTGTGGACGATCCTGATCACCCCGGTGGCCCGGGTGTTCGTCGACAGCGACGCCATGGGCAGCCCCGCGCTGAGCGACGTCTACAAGGTCACCTTCACGGTGCTGCTGGTCGTGCTGGTCCTCGGCTTGGCCTGGGAGGTCGTCTACCACGGGCTCATGCAGTTCCGCTGGGAGAAGGACTGGCCGACCCTGTTCGGCTACATCACCATCATCAACGAGGGGATCCTCGCCTACGTCGTGGTGAAGTCGTTGGGATCCGACACCGCCGAGCCGGGCTCGCTGTCGGCCCTCATCGAGGGCCTCACGCCGGCGCCCTACCTCGTCGCCTTCGTCACCACCTGGATCGTGGTCAACCTCTTCGCCAACAACCTCATGCAGGTCCTCTTCATCCGGTGGCGCTTCCGCGGCGGTCGCCTGCTGGGCGGGTGGACGCCATGACCACCCTCGACGACCTGCGCCTCCGGGTGGTCCCCGGCGACGGTGTGGTCCTCCGAGCCCCCGGCCTCACCGCGGTGGCCTTCCCGGCCGGCGATCAGCACCACGACCTGGTGAACGCCTTCCTCGACGCCGTCCGCACCGTCGCGGGCCAGCCCGACGCCGGCCGCAAGGCGACCCGCGCCGTCGCCGGCCTCCTGGCCGCGGCTGACGACGCCCCTCCGCTCGGACTGGTCGGCACCGACGGCAGCGGCCTGGCCGTGCTCCTGCACGGCGACGTCGAGTTCGCGTACCACGACGACACCGGCGACCAGACCTTGTCGGGCCGGGACTCCGCGGCCTGGTTGGACCGCCTGCTCGACCACGTACCCGACCAGTGGTCCCTGGCCCGCGACGGCGCCGGGGCCGCGGACGAGTGGTCGGACCTCCAGGCCGGTGTGGCCCGGGGCAACGGCGTGGCCACCGGCGTCGCCGCCCCCACCCCGCCGCCCCCACCGGCACCGCCCCCGGCCACCCCGGAGCCCGAACCGGCCGCCGAGAGCCCGAACCGCCGCCAGCCCCGCCCCACCCCCACCTCCGGCCCCTCCACCGGAGGCAGAGCCCGAGCCCGAGCCCGAGCCCGCTCCCGACTTCGTCTCGGTGTCCCTCACCGAGCCCGACGAGGACCTCGTGCGGGCGCCGCTGCCCGTGGCCGGCGAGGACGCCCCGGAGGAGGAAGCGGCGTCCGACGAGCCCGAGGTGCCCCATGTGCAGGGCGTGAAGTGCGTCCGGGGCCACTTCAACGACCCCAACTCGCCCTATTGCGCCACCTGCGGCATCTCCATGGTCCAACAGACCCACAACCTCGTCGAGGGGCCCCGTCCCCCGCTGGGGGTGCTGGTGCTCGACGACGGCAGCACCTATGTGGTGGACCGCGACATCGTGATCGGCCGTGAACCCGACACCGACCAGGGGGTGGCCGCCGGCTCGGTGCGGGGGATCGCCCTGCCCGATCCCGAGCGGGCCATCTCCCGGGTCCACGCCCGGGTCACGCTCCACGACTGGGAGGTCCGGGTCGTCGACGCCGGTTCGGCCAACGGGACCTTCGTGGCCACCCGGGAGGCCACCCAGTGGACCCCGATCCCCCCGGACGCCCCCATGACCCTCACACCGGGCATGCACGTACTCGTGGGCCCCCGCGTCCTGTCCTTTGACTCCCATCGACGAGGCTGAGCAACCATGACCGATGTGTTCACCGACGCCCTCCGTCGGCTGGACGAGGTGGCGGACCTCGTCGAGGTCGACCCCGAAGTCCTCGAGCGGTTGCGCCACCCCAAGTCGGTCATGCAGGTGGCCATCCCGATCCGCCGTGACGACGGCTCGTTGCGGGTCTTCGAGGGCTACCGGGTCCGCTATGACGACACCCGGGGGCCGACCAAGGGCGGCATCCGGTTCCACCCCGATGTCGATGTCTCCGAGGTCAAGGCGCTCGCCTTCTGGATGACCATCAAGTGCGCGGTGGTCGGACTGCCCTTCGGCGGGGGCAAGGGCGGGGTCATCTGCAACCCCAAGGACCTCTCCCGCCTGGAGCTCGAACGGGTCAGCCGCGGGTTCGTCCAGGCCCTGCACGACGTGCTCGGGCCCGAGACCGACATCCCCGCACCCGACGTCTACACCAACGCCATGGTCATGGGCTGGATGACCGACGAGTACTCCCGCATCGAACGGCGCCGGTGCCCGGGCACCTTCACCGGCAAGCCCATCGAGCTCGGGGGCAGTCTCGGTCGCGACGACGCCACCGGTCGGGGGGCCTACTACTGCATCAAGGAGCTCGAGCGGCGGGAGGGCTGGGATCCGGCCGAGGTCACCGTGGCGATCCAGGGGTTCGGCAACGCCGGCCAACACGTCGCGTCGCTGCTGCACGCCGACGGCTACCGCATCGTGGCGGTCAGCGACAGCCAGGGCGGCATCTACCGGGCGGAGGGCTTCGATGTCCCCAGCCTGGTCAAGAACAAGAACGACACCCGGGCCCTGCGGGCCGTCTACTGCGAGGGCTCGGTCTGTCAGTTGGTCGACGCCGAGGTCATCACCAACGCAGAGCTCCTGGAGCTCGACGTCGACATCCTGATCCCCGCCGCCCTCGAAGGGGTCATCACCGCCGCCAACGCGAGGGACATACGGGCCCGGACGGTGATCGAGGTGGCCAACGGCCCGATCACCAGCGATGCCGACCGGGTGCTGGTCGCGGCCGGGATCGCGATCGTGCCCGACATCCTGGCCAACGCGGGTGGCGTCACGGTGAGCTACTTCGAGTGGGTCCAGAACCGTGGTGGCCTGGCCTGGAGCCTGGCCGAGGTCCACGAGCGCCTCGAGGAGACCATGCGCCGCGAGTTCGCCGCCGTCCACGACCTCGCCACCACCCTGGGCGTCGATCTGCGGCGAGCGGCCTACGCCCACGCGTTGACCCGGTTGGGCGCCGCCATCGCCTCCCAGGGAACCCACACCTGGTTCCGGGAAGACGCCGAGCGCAGCCTGAGCGGCACCTGAGGACGGGCGGTCCCATGACGACGATGGACGAGGGCACCGAGTTCGGTGGCTACCGCATCGAGCGGCTGCTCGGTACCGGTGGCTTCTGCAGCGTGTACCTGGCCGAGGACCTGCGGCCGGCATTGCGGCGCAAGGTGGCCCTCAAGGTGCTCAACCACGCGTTGTCCGCCGACGACAAGAACCGGGAACGGTTCCAGCGGGAGTCCCTCCTGGCCGTCGAGTTGGACGACCACCCCAACATCGTGGGCGTGCTCGATGCCGGCGAGCAGGACGGCCAGCTCTACATCGCCCAGCGCTACATCGAGGGTCGGGACCTCGGCGAGACCATCGAGGAGAGCGGCCCGCTCGGCGCCGAGCGGGCCGTCGAGGTCATCACCGAGATCGCGGGAGCCCTCGATGCCGCCCACGAGGCCGGCCTGGTGCACCGCGACGTGAAGCCTCGCAACATCCTCATACGCGAGCGGGACGACCGATGCTTCCTGGCGGACTTCGGCCTGACCAAGCGCACGGCCGCCAGCGACAGCCTGACCGGGGCCGGCGAGTTCCTCGGCACCTTCGCCTACGCCGCGCCCGAGCAGCTCGGCGGTCAGGCCGTGGACGGTCGGGCCGACATCTACGCCCTCGGCTGTGTGCTCTTCGAGACCCTCACCGGCATGGCCCCCTTCAGCGGGGACATCCATTCGATGATCACCTCGCACCTCACCAAGCCGCCGCCCTCCGTGGGTTCGACGGTGGCCGGGGTGCCGCCCGCCGTCGACACCGTGATCCAGAAGGCGATGGCCAAGGAGCCCGCCGACCGCTACCAGACCGGGGAGGAGTTCGCCGAGGCCACCCGACGGGCCCTCCTCACCAGTGGGCTGCCACCACCTGTGGTGGCCCCGCCACCCCCTCCAGCGGCCCACACCGTCGCCTCCCCCACGACGAGCTTCCCGCCGGGTCCCGTGCCTCGACCGGCCCCGACCGCCGGCCCCTCGAGTGGCGGTCGATCGAAGACCCCACTACTCGTCGGTGGTGCCCTCCTGCTCGGCCTCGCCGTCATCGGCGGCGTGGTTCTCTTCGGCGGTGGTGACGACAGCGGCCCCCCGCCCACCACCGTGGATCCCCAGGAGGCCGAGCTCGAGGCGGCCCAGGAGGCCGCCGACAGCACCTTCGAGGAGGTGACCGGGGCCCTTGGCCTGGAGGGCTGTGAGCTCGAGGATGTCGCGGACTACGACGACGACGTCGTGGCCGCCCTCTCCTGTGACCCGGCCGAGGGCGCCGAGGACCTCGCCCTCACGGTCTTCGACGACGACGGCGACCTCGAGGATCAGTACCGCGCCGCCCAGGCCGCCGCGGCGGAGACCCTCGACACCAGTGGTGACTGCACCACCGACGTGTACGCCGCCCACAACTGGACGGCGGCCACGGGCTCCGGGCAAGGCGGCGGCTCGGTCGCCTGCTATCGCGACGGCCAGGGCGGCTCGGGCATCGTGTGGACCGAAGACGAGCGCCTGCTGCTCGGCATCGCCACCCGCACCGACGAGTCCGACGCCGCGCTCTACACCTGGTGGGCGGACCTGGTGGGCCGATCCGAGCAGGACACCGTGGAGGAGTTCCCCAACGCGCTCGAGGCCGAGTTGCTCACCCACGTGCCCGCGCCCTTCCGCTCCACGTGCAGTCGGGCCGAGCTGCGTCCCAGCGAGACGGCCTCGGTGCAGTGCTCCCCGCCCCGCGGCGCCCGCTTCGTCTTCTACAACCAGTACCGGAACACGGCCGCCGCGGCGGCGGTGTACAACAGCCTGATCGAGGGGGCCGGCGTCAGCCGGGAGAGCGGCCAGACCAACGGCTGCCCCTTCGAGAACTCGCTCCTCATCGACGCCCAGGAGAGCGGCCGCGTGGCCTGCTTCATCGAGGAGAACTCCGAGCGGCTGGTGTGGACCAACCGGGCCCTCAGCATCCTGGCCGAGGCGGGGATCGCCGACGACGCCACCCTCCGCCAGTTCTGGAACTGGTGGACCACCGCCGGCCCGAACGTCTGAGGGCATCGGGTCCGGCCGTGACGATCGTTGCCCGCGAAGGACGGTGCCGAAAGCGGATGGCCATGGTCCGGTTGCCTCGATTCCCTGTTCTCCTGTTCGCCCTCGTCGCCCTCACGGCGTGCGGTGACGACGGGGGCAACGTCGTGGACGCTTCCGACGAGGGAGGCGGCACGGACCCGACCACCACCACTGCCGAGGCGGCGGCGTCACCGTTCGATCGGGATCCGTGTGAACTGCTGACCGAGGAGCAGATCGAGGAGGTCCTCGGCGCCGACGTGACCTCCGAGTCGACGCCGGGTGACGCAGCCACCAGCACCCCCAGTGCCTGCCTCTGGTCGGCCCAGGACCAGACCATCGACCTGATCGATCCCCGCGCCACCGGGCTGACGGTCTTCCTCGGTGACGAGCTGATCTACCAGAACACCCAGCTCGGAGCCGAGACCACCCAGACCTACGAGGAGATCGACGGGTTGGGCGACGCGGCCTTCGCCGGCGACTCGACCGGTGGCGTGCTCGTGGGTGAGGTCGGCGCCACCGTCACGCCGATCGGTGTCAACACCAACGATCCCGCGACCCATGACCTGATCGTCATCCTCGTCGAGGACATGGCCCCGAACGTCTGAGTCGTCGTGCCGCTCCTCACCTCAACAGAGCCCCAGCCCCAACCAGCGGTGCTCCCGGTCCCCTGCCCGGAGTACTCGTGGTCGACCGGGACCGCGCTGGGCCACCGCTACCGACCACAGCCCCGCAGGTGGCACCGACAACACATGCCGACCAACAGTGGGCCCGGTGGGAATCGAACCCACGACCGAGCGATTATGAGTCGCCTGCTCTGACCATTGAGCTACGGGCCCTATGTTTCCCCTGCTCACAGGGCTATTTGGTTCCGCTCCTGTTGAGCACTGCGCTCGGAGAGTAGGCCATTCTGACCTGTGAAGATGCCCTGAAGCGGCTGAACCTCAACAGGAACCGGACGCCGGGAGCGATGTCTTCCAGACCGGTGCAGGGTCCCGTCGGTCAGGGGACGAAGACCTCGACCGGGGTCGGCCGGTTGGCGAAGGTGGTGCTGTCGCCCAACTGGCCGAGGCCGTCGGAACCCCAGCAGAACAGGCGGCCGTTGGTCTTGCGGGCACACGTGTGGTAGCCGCCGGCGCTGACCGTGGCCCGGTTGGTGGCGCCGCCCGCCACCTGCACCGGCGTCGACGCGCTCGTGTTGGCCCCACCGTTACCCAACTGGCCGGAGCCGTCGTAGCCCTAGCAGTAGAGCCAGCCCGACGTGCGGATCCCGCACGTGTGGGCGGTCCCGGCGCTCACCTGCCGCCAGTCCGAACTCCCCGCCTCCGCCGACCCTGACCCGGGGGCCTGGCCCTGGGCGGCCGGGACCAGGCCCGCCACCACCAGAACGAACACCGCGACCACCAGCACCGCCGACGAGATGAGCCTCTTCCCCAGGGCACCCATGGCCCCTCCCTCCGCTACCTGAGCAGCCCTGTCACAGAACCCGTCCCCCGCGCTCCCACCAGTGGCCGCGCCCTGCGGCCCCCAGGGAGACATCGGTCCGCCGAGTGGGCCTGATTCACCGCACCAGCCGGCGCCCTGCGGTACGATTCGGTGATGCGGCCGGGCCGGTTCATGCTCGGCCTGTCGATCGTGCTCGTCGTCGCGTGCGGCAGTAGCGGCGAGGGCGAGAGCGGTTTTGAACGTCCCGATGGCGCAGCCGACGCCAACGGCCCGAGCCAGGAGGTTGGCGAGCCCGACGACGGCAGTGCCGACGACGCCACCATGGAGGGTTTCGTCGGCCTCATCCCCGACGAACCCGGCGCCGGTGACCTGGTCATCGTCTACGACTACGGCGCGGCGGCCGAGGCGGGCGGGCTGGAGCGACCCGAGCCCGGCGCGGACGAGGAGACCATCAACAGCTGGTTCGTAGCGCTGGAGTTCGGCCGGGAGGGCCAGCCTGGTCTCGGAGTCCGACCGAACGGGTTCTTGATCAATGAGCCCTACAACGACGCCGCGTGGCGCCAGGAACTCGGCTGGGCACCGATCGACGTCACGGGAGCGGTCGAGTCCCTCGGAGGGGACGACTTCGAAGGGCTCTACGCGTTCAAAGGCGATTTCGACCCCGAGACGATCGACCAGGCGGTGCACGACGAGCCTATGTGGAGTGACCAACTCGAGATCGAGGAACACGGCGGCGTCGAGTACTACTCGTGGGGGGAGGACGACGAGCCGACGATAGAGAACATCACCGTGGTCCGGCCCTACGGCCTCGGTGGCCGGATGGCCGTGCTGGACGAGCACACCATCCTGTGGGCGTGGGCGACCAGCCCCCTCGAGGCCGGCATCGACGCCGCCACCGGCGAGACCGACTCCTTGGCGGGCAACACCGAGATCGGCTTGCTGGCCCGGGCCATGGACGATGAAGAGGCCCTGGCGGCGATCTTCACCACCGATACTGACGCCTACCGACAGGACCCCCCGTCGGGTGAGCCCGACGACCAGTCCACGCTCGTGCGCTACACCGCGCTGGCCTCCGGCACCCGGTCCGCCGACGACAACGCCGCACTGATCCTGGCCTTCCTGCACGACGACGCCGACGCGGCCGAGGCGAACGCCTCACGCCTCGATGCCGTCGTCGACACGAACACCGCCCTGGACGGACGGGCCTGGTCCGACATCGTGACCCTCCAGGTCGCCGAGGCCGACGACCGGCTGCTTCTCGCCACCCTCTCCATCATCGACCCCAACGACGTTGGCCAGTGGATCGACGTCGTGTTCCGGCGGGACACCCTCCTGACCAGCGCCTGACCACGGCTCATCGGCGCGGTTCCCTGCTCGACGGGCCAGGGCTAGCTGTACTCAGCCGCCTGTCACCAACCTGACGGCCGAGTACAGCTAGCGGGACAGGTCGGTGAGGACCGCCCGGCCGAGGTAGGCGCCGGATTCGAGCTCGTCGAAGATGTCCCCGAGCTCGGAGATCGTGCCGGTGCGCGACACGTGGGTGCTGACCTTGCCCGCCGCCGCCAGGGCCACCAGCTCCCGCATCTCCTGGACCGTGCCCACCGCCGAGAAGATGATGGTGGGGTCCCGCCAGAAGAACTCGAACGGGTTGATCTCGAAGTTGCCGTCGCTGGTCGGCGGGAGGCCGACGCCGACGAACAGGCCCTGCTGGCGGAGCATCTGGATCCCCAGGTGGAAGCCGGCGACCCGGGCGGCGAACACGAGGACCGCGTCCACCCCGCCGTACTCGGCCCCGGCCACCCCGGCGGCCTCCTCGGGGCTGACCGCCCGCTCGGCACCGAGCGAGGTCACGAACGCCAGCCGCTCCTCGCCCACGTCCACCCCGAGGACCCGGTAACCGAAGGCCTCCAGGATCTGGACCGCGTAGTGGCCGAGGCCGCCCGCCGCACCGATCACCCCGATCGTCGAGCCGGGGCCGATGCCGTTGGCCGCGAGCTTCCTCACCGCGCTGTAGGCCGTCAGGCCACCGCAGGCCAGCGGGGCCTCGCGGTCATCGAGGCCGTCGGGCACCGGTACCAGGGCCTTGGCCCAGATCCCGTACTGCTCGGCGAAGGTGCCCATGACGGTCTGGTTCTGGCTGCAGTGCCGCGGCCGGCCCCCCAGGCAGTACCGGCAGGCGCCACACCAGTAGCCGCCGCCGGCTCCGCCGAGGCCGAGGATCACCCGCTCGCCCTCCTGGACGTAGCGCTCGGCTCCGGGCCCGAGGGAGTCGACCACGCCGATGGCCTCGTGGCCCAGCCCACCGGCCTGCGGGATCCCCATCCAGTCGCCCCGGGCCAGGTGGAGGTCGGAGTGGCACACGCCGGCCGTGCTGATGCGTACGACCGCCTCATCGGCACCGGCGACCGGCTCCGGGAGATCGTCGACCGTGAGCCCGTCCTCGCTCATCTGTATCGCCTTCACGCCTGTCCCCTTGTCGGTGGTCCGTCCGGCCCGGCGAATCTACGCGCTCGACGACGGGCGACAGGACCACCAGGGTGTCGGCCCGACGGCCGGATGAGGACCTTCGTGTCGTCGGTGCCGGTCTGAGGCCGTCGAACCGGGCGGGCGCCCGAGTCCAGATCGACCTCGGCGGTGATCAGCGGCTCGACGTCCGAGGGCACCGTCCTCGATGGCCTCGACGGTGGCGTCGACGTCGGCCCGGCAGTAGTAGAAGGCGAAGCGCCAATCGAGCTCCTTGGCCATCGCGGCGTAGGGGACATAGCGGTCCTCGGCCATGCAGACGCCGACCACGACGACCCGGCCGTCCACGGCGGCGACGCCGGAGGCCTGGTCGACGAGACCCGGCAGGCCCACGCACTCGAGGACCAGCGACGGCGCGACGAGACCGGCATCACCCAGCTGGGTGGCGAGGTCGCCTGCCGCGGGATCGACCACGACATCAGCCCCCAGGCCCGCCGCATTGGCCCGGCGCGCCGCCTGCGGGTCCGAGAGGGCCACCGAGCCGACACCCAGGGCCTTGAGCCAGAGGAGCACGCCGAGGCCGACGGGGCCACCGCCGACCACGAGGGCGCTGTCCCCCGGGACGAGACCGCCTCGGCCCACGGCGTGGCGAGCGACCGCGAGCGGCTCCACCAGGGCGCCGTGGCGGAGGTCGAAGCCGTCGGGCAGGCCGACCAGGTCATGGGCCGGTGCCCGGACGTACTCGGCGTAGCCCCCCGGCGTCTCCACCCCCAGCATCAGGGCCGTGGCGCACTTGCGGGGGCGCCCGCTCCGGCAGGCGGCACAGGTGCCGCAGGTGGCCAGCGAGAGGGCCATGACGGGATCGTCGGCCCGCCAGCCCGTGACGCCCTCCCCCACCGCCGCCACTCGGCCGGCCACCTCATGGCCGAGGACGTGACCGGAGAGGGGCAGGGCGTCGACCAGGTGCAGGTCGGACCCGCAGATGCCACAGGAGTCGACGGTGACGACCACCTCGCCCGGCCCGGGCGTCGGGTCGTCCAGGTCGGCCGACTCGAGCGGCCCGCCCAGGGTGGTCGTCACGACCGCCCGCATGGCCGAGCCTCAGGCGCCGATGACGTCGGGACGCGGGTGCCCGTAGGCCTCGCAGAGGGCGAAGTAGCCGTCGCGGATGAAGGCGGCGTCCCAGACCGACTCGACGTTCCCGTCGGCGTCGAGGTTCAGGTTTGCGCCGTAGATGGCGAACCAGACCTCGGTCGGGCCCTCGTTGTCCTCCGGGACCACGAGGGTGTGGATCGAGCCGGCCGGCTCGAAGAGGTAGGAGCCGGCGGTCATGACCTCCGGGTACTCCTCGTACTTCCAGGCCCCGGTCTCGGTGAAGGCGAAGACCTGACCGGTGTGCTTGTGGGTCGGCACCCGCACGCCGGGCTGGAACCTGTTGCGGATCACCCAGAGCCCGAGCTCGATGTCCACCTGGAGCAACTGCAGCTCGACGCCCTCTCCGGCGTCCACCATCGGGCACTCGGCCTCGGTGCGCATCACCGCCTTGGGCAGGTCCACCATCGTCATCGCTCGGCTCCTTCGTCTCGGACGAAGCGCGAGGCTACTGCGGCGGAGGCGAAGGCCTGGCTCCGGGGGGGAGGCTCGAACTCCCGACAAATGGATTAACAATCCACTGCTCTGCCTACTGAGCTACCCCGGAAGGGACTGCGAGGATAACAGTGCGCTCATCGGCCCCGTCACAGCTCATCGCTCCGGGGTGGGACCGGTCGGCTGGTGCGCTAGGCAGGGGGGATGGGATTCAAGACGGGTGCGCTGATCGGGTTCGCCGTGGGGTATTACCTCGGCAGCAGGGCCGGTCGGGAGCGCTACGAGCAGATCAACGCCTGGTTCGACCAGGTCCGGGAGTCCGACGCCCTCAACGCCGCGGCCGAGCGGGCGCGGGGGCTCATCGAGGACGTGCCGGACCCGGCGGCGGACTTCTCCAACAACTGAGGAACGCTCAGCCCCCCTCGAGGTAGTCGCGCAGCTTCTGGCTGCGGTGGGGGTGGCGCAGCTTGGCCAGGGTCTTGGCCTCGATCTGGCGTATGCGCTCGCGGGTCACCCCGAACTGCTTGCCCACCTCCTCGAGGGTGCGGGCCTGACCGTCGTCGAGGCCGAAGCGCAGTCGGACGACCTCCTTCTCCCGGGGGGTCAGGTCGTCGAGGGCCGCGAGCACGGCGTCGTTGAGCATGTGGCGGGTCGCCACGTCCGCCGGGGCCTCGGCCTGCAGGTCCTCGATGAAGTCGGCCAGGTTGGAGTCGTCCTCCTCCCCCACCGGTGAGTCCAGGGACAGCGGGTCCTGGGAGATGCGCAGGATCTCGCGCACCCGGGTCGGGGTCATGTCCACCCGGTCGGCCAGCTCGTCCACGGTGGGATCCCGCTCCAGCTCCTGGACCATCTGGCGCTGCATGCGGTGGACCTTGTTGATCGACTCCACCATGTGGACCGGGATGCGGATGGTCCTGGCCTGGTCGGCGATGGCCCGGGTGATGGCCTGGCGGATCCACCACGTGGCGTAGGTGGAGAACTTGAACCCCTTGGTCCAGTCGAACTTCTCGACGGCCCGCATCAGGCCGAGGTTGCCCTCCTGCACCAGGTCCAGCAGGAGCATCCCCCGCCCCACGTAGCGCTTGGCGATGGAGACCACCAGCCGCAGGTTGGCCTGGGTCAGCTCCCGGGTCGCCTCCTCGCCGTCCTTCTTGGCCCGCTCCAGCACCCGGCGCTCGGCGAAGCCCAGGGCGTCCAGGGTCCCCGCGGCCGAGTGATCGGCCAACTCCACCGAGGCCTTCATCCCCGCCTCGATGCGCTTGGCCAGGCGGACCTCGTCCTCGGCCTTCAGCAGTGGCACCTGGCCGATCTCCCGCAGGTACATGCGCACCGGGTCCGACGTGGAGCCTCGCTCGCCGTCCCCCCGGGGCCGCGACGGTTTGGGCCGACGGGCCCTGGTGGTCGCCCTCGGAAGATCGACCACGTCATCGACCTCGACCACGACCGGGACCTCTGCCTCTGCCTCGTCGTCGTCCTCGTCCAGCGTGATGCCCTCGGTGGCCAGGGCCGCCCGGATCCCGTCGATGCGCTCCGGTGAGAGCTCGACATCGCCCAGGACCTTCATGAGGTCCTCCATGCCCAACGTGCCCTCCTCGCGACCGAGATCGAGCAGGCGGGCCACGTCGGCGTCCAGCACCCCGGCCCAGGCCGACGCCACGGCGTCACTCATCGTCGACTCCCACGGCCCCAGGGCTACCACGGCTGTGGACCCGCAGCAGTTCCAGCGCCTTGTCGACGACGGTCAGGTCCACGTCCGGGGGCTGGATCCGGTCGAGCAGGCCGTTGATCTCGTGGGCCAGCGAGATGTCCCCCCGGTGGGCGACGTCCTGGCGCAGGCGACCCAGCGCCTCCTTGACGAGCAGGGCCACATCCACCGCGGTCGGCTCGTCGCCCGCCTCCTCCACCGACAGTCGGTGCAGCAGGTGCAGCGTCGAGGGGTCCTCGGTGGCGGCGATGGCCTCCTGAACCGTGTCGGCCCCGGCCAGCGCCCGGTAGGCCGACCGGGCGACGGGATCGCCGAACAGGGTGAGGTCGAGGTGCCCCTCGACCTCCGTGCGCCGATGGGCCAACAGACGCAGGGCGGTCAGTTCCCGCATCGAGGCCTCGGACGGCTCGGCCACGCGCTCCACGACCTCGACCTCGCGCCGAGCACCGACCTTCAGCCGACCCCGCACACGGTCGGGATCCAGGCGGAGCCGGTCGGCGAGGTCCATCACATACTGGTCGCGCACGATCTCATCAGGATGCTCGGCGATCACGGGGAGCACCCGGTCGGCGGCCCTGGCCTTGCCCTCGGGCGACTCCACGTCCTGACCGGCGAGGGCCCGCTCGAACCGGAAGCGCAGGAAGGGCACGGACTCCTCGACCGCGCGGCGCAGGGCGTCGGGATCGTTCTGGGCCAGGTCGCCCGGGTCCTGGCCGGCCGGGAGGGAGGCGACCCGGACGGCCACCTCGTACTTGCCCTCCCACTCATAGAAGCGGGCGGCGGCGTTGTCACCGGCGGCATCGGCGTCGAAGGCCAGCACGATCTGCTTGCCGAAACGGGTCAGCAGGCGCACGTGGTCCTCGGTCAGGGCGGTCCCGCACGGGGCCACGGCCCGGCCGAGTCCCACACGGGCCATACCGATCACGTCCGTGTAGCCCTCGCACACGATGGCTTCGTCGTTCGCGACGATGTCCCCCTTGGCCCAGTTCAACCCGTAGAGGACCTTGCTCTTGGTGTAGATCGGCGTCTCCGAGGAGTTCCGGTACTTGGGTCCGTCACCGCCCGGCAGGACCCGGCCACCGAAGGCCACGGGATCCCCCTGGCTGTCGAAGATCGGGAACAGGATCCGGTTGCGGAACACGTCCTGGCGACGGTTGCGCTTGTTGAGCATGGCCAGGTTGACCGCCTCGAGCCGATCGAAGCCGATCCCGACGTTGCGCACCAGCAGGTCCCAGTCATCGGGCGCCCAGCCGATGCGGTACTGACGGACGATCTCACCGTCGAGGCCCCGGCCCCGCAGGTACTTGCGGGCCTCGGCGGCATCGGGTGAGGACAGGAGCCGCTCGTGGTACCAGGCCACCGCCGCCTCCATCGCCTCGACCAGCGACTTCTTGCGGGACCGACCCTCGCCCTCGCCCTGGGTCGTGTAGTGGAGGGTGATCCCCGCCCGACCCGCCAGTCGCTCGACGGCGCCGGCGAAGTCCAGGTGCTCGATCTCGCGCACGAAGGTGATGGCGTCGCCCTTGGCCCCGCACCCGAAGCAGTAGTACAGGCCCTCCTCACCGTTGACCGAGAACGAGGGTGACTTCTCGGCGTGGAACGGGCACAGCCCGGTCCAGCGGCGCCCGACCCGCTTGAGCTGGAGGTGCTCGGTCACCAGCGCGACCATGTCCGTGGCCTCCCGTACCCGCTGGATGTCTTCGTCGAGGATCCCCACCTCACTCGACCTCCATCACCCGGACGCTACCAGTGGCGGAGCCCGGCCTTGGTCGGGGTTCAGCCCGCCTCGGCGAGTACGGCGCGGGCTGCGGCCAACCGGGCGATCGGTACCCGGAACGGCGAGCACGAGACGTAGTCCAGCCCCAGGGCGAGGAACACGGCGATCGAGGCCGGGTCGCCACCGTGCTCGCCACACACCCCGACCTTCAGGCCCGGCCGGGTACGCCGTCCGCCCTCGATGCCGATGCGGATGAGGTCCGCCACGCCGCCGGCGTCCACCGTGACGAAGGGGTCCGCGGGGAGCAGGCCCTGATCGAGGTACGCCGTCATCAGTGGGCCCTCGACGTCATCACGGGAGAAGCCGAACGTCAACTGGGTGAGGTCGTTGGTCCCGAAGGAGAAGAAGTCGGCCACCTCGGCGATCTCATGGGCCCGGACACAGGCCCGCGGCGTCTCGACCATGGTGCCGAGGTGGACGGTGCCGGGGTCGCCGCCGGCCCGGGCCGCCAACTCCTCCTCGACCCACGAACGAGCGAGGGCCAGCTCCTCGCGCACCGCCACCACGGGGATCATGACCTCCACGATCGGCGACCCGCCGGAGGCCACGCGGGCCTCGGCGGCATCCAGCAGGGCCCGCACCTGGGTCCGGTAGAGGCCCTCCCGCAGGACCGCGAGGCGGACGCCACGGATGCCCAGCATCGGGTTCTGCTCCCGCCAGCGGCGGGCCGCCGCCAGGAGGGGCCGGGTCTCGGAATCGAGCTCACCCCGGGCCTCCTCGGCGATCAGCTCGTCCAGATCGGGCAGGAACTCGTGCAGCGGTGGATCCAGCAGGCGGACGGTCACCGGCAGCCCGTCCATGGCCTCCAGCAGGGCCTCGAAGTCCGTCCGCTGTTGCGCCCCCAGCTGCGCCAGGGCGGCGGCCTCGTCCTCGTCGGACTCGGCCAGGATCATCCGGCGCACCAGCGGGAGGCGCTCCCCGAGGAACTGGTGCTCGGTCCGACACAGCCCGACGCCCTCGGCCCCCCACTCCCGGGCGCGGGCGGCATCGGTCGCGGTGTCGGCGTTGGCCCGCACGCCCAGGCGACCGGCCCGGATCTCGTCGGCCCAGCCCAACAGGGTCTGCAGCTCGTCGGGCAGCCGGCTGTCCGCCAGCGGTACCTCACCCCGGACCACGGCGCCCGAGGTCCCGTCCAGCGAGAGGTACTGGCCCTCGACCACCGTCAGGTCCCCGACCCGCAGCGAGTGCTCCTCGACCTCGATCTCCTGGGCCCCGACCACAGCGGGCTTGCCCCACTGCCGGGCCACGACGGCGGCATGACTCACCAGCCCACCGCGGGCGGTGAGGACACCCTCGGCCACCGCCATCCCGTGGACGTCCTCGGGGGAGGTCTCCCGACGCACCAGGATCGCCCGCTCCCCCGCCCGCACCGCGCCGACGACGTCGTCGGCGGTGAAGTAGACCCGGCCCACCGCCGCGCCGGGGCTGGCCGGCAGTCCCGTCGTCAGGCGGTCGTCGTCGAGGTGCGGGGCCAACTGCGGATGCAGGACCTGATCGATGTGGCCCGGCTCGACGCGAGCGACGGCCTCCGCATGCGTCAGCGCGATCCGCTCGTCCCCGCTCATGGCCACGGCCAGGCGGATGGCCGCCGCACCGGTCCTCTTGCCGACCCGGGTCTGGAGGATCCAGAGCTTGTCCTGCTCGATGGTGAACTCGATGTCCATCATGTCCCGGTAGTGCGCCTCGAGCCGGTCGAAGGTGGCCTGCAGCTCGCCGACCAGGTCCGGGAAGTGGTCGCCGAGCGCCGTGAGGCTCTCGGTGTTGCGGATTCCCGCGACCACGTCCTCGCCCTGGGCATTGACCAGGAAGTCGCCGTAGAGGCCGGGCGCCCCGGTCGCCGGGTCCCGGGTGAAGCCCACCCCGGTGCCCGAGCGGTCGTCGCGGTTCCCGTACACCATGACCTGCACGTTGACCGCCGTTCCCAGGTCGTGGGCGATGCCCTCCCGCCGCCGGTACGCGTCGAGCGCGGGGGTGTTCCATGACCGGAAGACGGCCTCCACCGCCGACCTCAATTGGACGACGGGGTCCGCGGGGAAGGGCGAGCCCACCGCGTCCTGGTACTCGGCGGCGAAGCGCTCGACCTCGGCCGCCAGGCCCGCCTCGTCCAATCCGTCCCGGTGCTTGAAGCGTTCGCCGTCGACGCCGGCCACCGTGCCCGCGTACATCTGGATGAGCCGACGGTGGCTGTCCAGCGCGAACCACTCGTGGCCGGTGGCCGCGGCCAGGCCCTTCGTGCTCGCCGGACTGAGCCCGAGGTTCAGGATGGTGTCCATCATCCCGGGCATCGAGAACTTGGCCCCGGAGCGCACGCTCAACAGGAGCGGGTCGGCCGGGTCGCCGAACCGCCGGCCCATCGCCGCCTCCAGCCGGGCGACGTGCTCGGCGATCTCGGCGTCCAGGCCCTCGGGCCAGCCGTCCGCCAGGTAGGCCACACAGGCCTCGGTGGTGATCGTGAAGCCCGGCGGCACCGGCAGACCCAGCACCGAGGTCATCTCGGCCAGGTTGGCCCCCTTGCCCCCGAGCAGGTCTTTCAGGTCCCTGGGCGGTCTCGGGTGCTGGTGGTCGAAGGCGTAGATCCAAGGCATCGGGGCCGACGCTACCGAGCGCCCGGGCGCCCGAGCGGCAACGACGGCCCGATCGGCGCTCAGGAGGGCCGGCGGGCCACGAGCGAGTACATCATCGGCAGGGCGGGCCGGCCCTCCGGCGCCCACCAGGTGGCGGTCTGGCCGTCCCGCTTCACCAACCACGGCCACAGCTCGTGCACGGTGAAGGGATGCTCGGCGAACCGCTCCAGCACGAACCCGGCGTCGATCAGGGCCTGGACCACCTCGCTCAGCGTGTGGCTGAACTCGAGGGTCTCGTTGTTGGTGGTCGGCGCGCTCATGTCCGCGTACGTCCCCCCCTCGTCGGCGATGCGGAGGCCACCCGCCACGGGGAAGTAGGGGTACTCGACCGTCTCACCGTCGTCGTCGAGGACCCAGGCCATCGGGTGGGTCTCGAGGAGGCAGTAGCGACCGCCCGGGCGGGTCAGGGAGGCCAGGATGCCGGCCCAGCGGTCCATGTCCGGGTGCCAGTTCAGCGAGCCGAGGCTCTGGTAGCAGATGTCGTAGGTGGCACCCAGCACGTCCAGGGCGTCGTACACGTCGGCCACTTCGAACCGGGCCTCGATCCCGAGGCGTTCGGCGAGACCCCGGGCGGTCTCGATGGCGGGGGCGGAGAAGTCCAACCCGGTCACCCGGGCCCCACGGCGGGCCCACGAGAGCGTGTCCATCCCCAGGTGGCACTGCAGGTGGACCAGGTCGAGTCCATCGACGTCACCGACAGCCTCGGACTCGAAGTCCAGCAGCGTGTCGTGACCGGCCACGAAGCCGTCGAGGTCATAGAAGTCACTGGCCGCGTGGATCGGGACCCGCTCGTCCCACCACGCCCGGTTGAGGCGGACGTACTCCGGCTCACCGACCGGCCGGCCCATCAGGCCAGGCGACCGCGCAGATGGCCGATCAGGTCGGCGATGGCGATCCGCTCCTGTTCCATCGAGTCCCGCTCCCGCACGGTGACCGCGTGGTCCTCGATGGAGTCGAAGTCCACGGTGACCGCGTACGGAGTGCCCAGCTCGTCCTGGCGACGGTAACGCCGGCCGATGGACTGCGTCTCGTCGTAGTCACACATGAACTCGGGCGCCAGGCGGTCGAAGACCTCCCGGGCGGGGCCGGTCAGCTCCGGCTTGCGGGAGAGGGGCAGCACGGCGACCTTGTAGGGGGCCAGGCGGTGGTGGAGGCGCAGCACGACCCGGGTCTCGCCCTTGACCTCCTCCTCGTCGTAGGCCGACAACAGGAAGGCCATCAGGGTGCGGGTCGCCCCCGCCGCGGGCTCGATCACGTGAGGGACGTAGCGGGTCTCGGTGACGGTGTCGAAGTAGTCGAGGGACTCGCCGGAGTGCTCGGCGTGCTGCCTGAGGTCGTAGTCGGTGCGGTTGGCGATCCCCTCGAGCTCGTCGAAGCCCCATGGAAAGCGGTAGTCGATGTCCGCGGTGCCCGCCGAGTAGTGGCTGAGCTCCTCCGCGTCGTGATGGCGCAACTGGAGGTCCTCGGCCGGGATCCCCAGGTCGACGTACCACTGCATCCGCTCCCGGCACCAGTACTCGAACCACTGCGGGCCCTCGTCGGGCGGCACGAAGTACTCCATCTCCATCTGCTCGAACTCGCGGGTGCGGAAGATGAAGTTCCCGGGGGTGATCTCGTTGCGGAACGACTTGCCGACCTGGGCGATGCCGAACGGTGGCTTCTTGCGGCTGGCCTGCAGGACGTTGGCGAAGTTCACGAAGTGGCCCTGGGCCGTCTCCGGCCGGAGGTAGACCTCATGGCCCTCGCCCTCCACCGGGCCGGCATGGGTCCGGAACATGAGGTTGAAGGCCCGGGCCTCGGTGAAACTGCCCCTGGCGCCGCACTCGGGGCAGACCTCTGGGTCCTCGAGCTTGTCCAGTCGCCAGCGGGACTGGCACTCCCGGCAGTCCACCAGCGGATCGGTGAAGTTGGCCAGGTGCCCGGAGGCCTCCCACACCGCGGGCGGCGAGAGGATCGAGGCATCCAGCCCGACGACATCGGTCCGCAGCTGCACCATCGAACGCCACCAGGCGTCCTTGACGTTGCGCAGCAGCAGGACGCCGATCGGGCCGTAGTCGTAGGCCGAGCGGAAGCCGCCGTAGAGCTCCGCCGAAGGGAACACGAACCCCCGGCGCTTGGACAGGTTGACGATCTTCTGCATCCGGTCGTCGGACGCGTCGGATCCGGCGTCGGCAGGGGGGGCCATGGCCCGGATCGTACCGGCGACCGTGCTCGGCGCCGGGGCCTTTCGCGACCGGACGCAGTGCTAGGAAGGGCGCCGTGACGCGGCGCTCCCAGACCGACCCGACCGCGGTCGTGGCCCGGCGGGGCGGGGCCTGGTTCATCGACCTGGTCCTCTGCGGTCTGGCCGCGGCCGTGCCGGCCCTGCTGCTGGCCGACGCGTACTCCCTGGATCGCGCCGGCGGCGGGTTGGAGCTCGAGTGGCACGACGGCGATCTCGGGGTCTTCGTGCGGGACACGGCGATCGTCCTGCGCCAGAGCGAGTTGCTGATGGTCCTCGGAGCCCTGCTTGCCGCGGTGCTGTTCCTGATCGTCCTCCTACCGGCCCGCCGGGGTTGGACGCCGGGCCACCTGGCCGCCGACCTCCGCATCGTGCGGCGCGACGGATCCCGCACCGGTGTCCTCCGGGCCTTCGTGCGCACCGTCGCCTGGGTCATCGACATCCTCCCCGGCCTGCCCCTCGTGGCCTACGGTTCCGCCCGGCTGACCCGACACCATCAGCGCGTCGGGGACCTGCTGGCCCGCACCTACGTCGTCGACAAGCGGGCCGATGGCCAGCCGGTGGATCGGCCCCTGACCGACCGAGGGGCGGTGGCCGCTCCGGTGGTGGAGCCCGAGCCGGACCCCGAGCCGGACCCCGAGCCGGACCCGACCCGCGCCGGCGGCCGCACCGCCTCGGCCCGCCGTGGCCACCCCGCCCGCCGGCGTACCGGCCGACGAACCGATCTGGGATCGGCGGCACCGGCGCTACGTGCTGTGGCACGCCAAGTCCGGTCGCTGGCTGACCCACGGCGAATCCGGTTGGGTCCCGTTGGCCGAGACGGACCCGGGAGACACCACTCCGGAGGGCTGAGGGGGTAGACAGGGCAGGTGACCGACGTCCTCATCGAGAAGCCGCCGACCGCGGTCCTCTTCCGGCGCTACGTCGCCCACCTCCTCGACGTGGTCTTCCACGCCGCCACGGTGGCCGTGCCGTTCTGGCTGCTGGCCACCCGGTCCCGCGTCGACAGACCGGCGGGCGAGCCGTGGGCCGACACCTTCCCGCTGGGGGCCGAGCGCGCCATTCGCCTCGACGACCGCCTGTTCGTCTTCGACCGCAACGAGCTGATCCTGATCGCCGCGGTGTCGGTCGCGGTGATGATCCTGTTCCTGGTCGTCATCCAGGGCCGCCTCGGATGGACCGTGGGCAAGCTGCTGACCGGCCTCCGTACCGTGAACCGGGACGGCCTCCGGCCCGGCGTCTTCCGGGCCTTCCTCCGCACGCTCCTCCTGCCGATCGATGCCCTCCCCGGCGAGCTGGTGCCGATCGTCGGTGCCCTCGTGGCCCTCTTCACCGCCACCAACCGCCGCATCGGCGACCTCGTCGCCGGGACCTACGTGGTCCGCCGCTCGGCCGCCGGCAAGGACCCGACCGGCACGGCGGGCGTGGACACCACGGGCTGGGAGGCCCTCGACGACGAGCCCGCGCCCGTCACCACCCTCGCCACCGGCGACGCCCTACGGGTCGGCGAGGCGGCCGAACCCGGCGAGGCCGAGACCACGGCGAAGAAGGCTTCGGCCTACGAGCCCCAGTGGGACCCGGCCCGCCAGGCCTACCTGCAGTGGCACCCGGGCAAGCAGCAGTGGCTGCAGTTCGACGAGCCGTCCGGGGAGTGGCGCCCGATCGGCTGATCCCCGGGCGCCGTTCTAGTCCCACTCCGCGGGCACGGTGGCGCGGACCAGCAGCGAGCCGAGGACGGCGGCCAGCACCGATGCCGCCAGGATGGCCACCTTGGCCTCGCCGAGGAGCACGCCCTCGAAGGAGAGGTCGGCCACGAAGAGGGACACGGTGAAGCCGATGCCCGCGATGAGCGTGACGCCCGAGAGGTGTTTGAAGCGGACACCGGCAGGGAGGGAGCCGACCTTCAGACGCACCGCGATGGCCACTGCGGTCATGATCCCCACCGGCTTGCCCACGACCAGGCCCAGGAGCACGCCCCACGCGACGGCGCCGCCGGCGGCGGCCTCGATGCTGGCGCTGTCGAGCACGACCCCGGCGTTGGCCAGGGCGAAGATGGGCACCACGAGGAAGCTCGACCAGGGGTGCAGGCCGTCTTCGAGGGTGCGTCAGCACCTCACGACCGCCCACGATCCCGGTGGGTGTGAGCACGCCGAGGACCACGCCGGCGATGGTGGCGTGGATGCCGGACTCGAACGTGCAGACCCAGAGGACCATGGCGGGCAGGACGTACCAGGCCGGGTGCATGATCGAGGCCCGCCGCATGATGAGCATGACGAGCACGGTGGCCGCCGCCCCGAGGAACCACTGGGGCTCGATCCCTTCGCCGTAGAAGAGGGCGATCACCGCGATGGCCCCGATGTCGTCGACGATGGCCAGGGTCAGCAGGAACAGCTTCAGCTCCTTGGGGGCATGGCTCCCCACGATGGCCAGGACGGCCAGGGCGAAGGCGATGTCGGTGGCCATGGGGATGGCCCAGCCGTCGATGCCGGCGCCCCCGAGGTTGATGGCCACGAAGACGGCTGCCGGCACGAGCATGCCGCCGGCGGCGCCCGCCACCGGGAGGGCGGCGGCTTGGCGGTCGCGGAGGTCCCCGACGACCAGTTCACGCTTGATCTCGAGGCCCACGACGAAGAAGAAGAACGTCATGAGGCCGTCGTTGACCCAGTGACGGAGGTCCTCGGTGATGGAGAAGTCCCCGAGCCCGAGGGTCAGGCTGCGATGCCAGAAGTCCTCATAGCCGTCCGTCACCGTGTTGGCCAGGACGAGGGCCGCCACCGTCGCCACGGCCAGCACGATGCCGCTGACGACCTCGACGTGGACGAACTCGTTGTCGTCGTAGGGCGGGAGGCGCCGGGCCCCGACGGGGACACGGACCAGGCGCTTGTCACTCATTCCAGGGACTCCACGGGGTCGGTGAGTGACAGGCCGACCAGGCTTCCTGCACTCCGCTCTCGATCCTAGGACAGCCAACGCCCCGTACCACGGCCGCGCTCAGGCATCGTCGAGGGCGTGAACCGTGCGCAGTCGGCGCTCCAGGTGGTGCTCCACGGCTGTGGTCGCCAGGTGGGCCACCTCCCGGGTGGCCTCGCTCTCCGGACGGGCCAGCGCGGCGTTCAGGCGACCCCCCAGCACGTCCCGGAGGACGTCCACGGCCTCGGGACTGACGGGCACGCCGCTTCGACAGGAGCGGCACAGCAGGCCGCCGGCGCCGAGGTCGAAGGCCACCAGCGAGGTGTCCTCGCCGCACGAGGCGCACTCCTCGACCAGGGGCTGGACCCCGTCGGCGGCCAGCAGCTTGAGCAGGAAGGCGGGCACGACCAAGGCGCCTCCGGTCCCGGCCAACGTCCGCAGGGCCCCGAGCAGCAGTCGGTACAAGCGGGCATCGGGCTCGTGCTCCTGGCTGACCTGGTCGGTCGCCTCCAGCATGACCTGGGCGCCGGCGAGGAGGTCCAGGTCCTCACGGACGGCCCGGAAGTGGTCCACGGACTCGGCCTGGGTGACGATGTCCAGCTCGCGGCCCTCGTAGAGCTGGAGGGCGACGTGGCTCACCGGCTCGAGCCGTGACCCGAAGCGGCTCTTGGTCTTGCGCACCCCCTTGGCCACCGCCCGGACCTTGCCGTGGCCCCGGGTGAGGAAGACCACGATGCGATCGGCCTCGCCCAACCTGTAGGTGCGCAGCACGATGCCGTGCTCCCGGTAGAGGCTCATCGGCTCGGCCCTAACCGTCCTCGAGGCCGCCGAAGCGTCGGTCCCGACCCTGGAACTCCCGCACGGCGTCATAGAGGTGCTCCCGCCGGAAGTCCGGCCAGAGCACGTCGGTGAAGACCAGCTCGGAGTAGGCCAACTGCCACAGCAGGTAGTTGGAGATCCGGTGCTCCCCGGAGGTCCGGATCCAGAGGTCGGGATCGGGCATCTCGGGGTCGTAGAGCTTGGCGTGGATGGCCTTCTCGGTGATCTGGCGGGGCGTGGCCCCCTCCTGCACCAGCGCCCGCACGGCGTCGACGATCTCGGCCCGGCCGCCGTAGTTGAAGGCGATGGTCAGGGTCATCGTGACGTTCTTCTCGGTGAGGGCGATGGACTCGTCCATCCGCCGGATGATCCGCTTGGGCACGGGCCGGCCCCGGCGCCCGATGAAGCGCATGCGCACGTCCCGGTCGTTCAGCTCGTCGCGCCGACGCAACAGCAGCGATTCGTTGAAGTCCATGAGGTAGCGGACCTCGTCGGCCGGCCGCCGCCAGTTCTCGGTGGAGAAGGCGTACACGGTGAACCACTTCACGCCCAGTTCGAGGGCCCCTTCGACGGCGTCGAACAGGGCCTCCTCGCCGGCGGCGTGACCCTCGGTGCGCTTGAGCCCCCGCTGGGTCGCCCAGCGCCCGTTCCCGTCCATCACGGCGGCGATGTGGGTCGGGATCCGGGCGGGATCGATCCCGTCCACGTCCACGGCCCGACCCTAACCAGAGCACACCCCCCTCGGACTGATGCCGCCGGTGACCGTCCCTCGGCCCGTCACCCCCTGCCGGTACGGTCCTGCGCCGTGTCCGACCGTGTGCTCGCCGCCCTCGATCAGGTGGTCGCCGAACTGCCCGGCGGCTCCTCGCGCCCGGGTCAGGAGGCCATGGCCGCGGCCGTGTCGAAGGCCGTCGTCTCCGGTCGCCACCTCGTGGTGCAGGCGGGAACGGGTACCGGCAAGACGCTGGCCTACCTGGTCCCGGCGATCCTCTCCGGCCGGCGCACCGTGGTCGCCACCGCCACGAAGGCCCTACAGGACCAGCTGGCGACCAAGGATCTCCCGACCCTCGAGGCCCATCTCGAGCGGCCGTTCACGTGGGCGGTGCTGAAGGGGCGGTCCAACTACCTGTGCCGCCAGCGGTTGGACGAGGCGATGGACGGCGAGGTGCAGCTGTCGCTCGGGTCCTCCCTGGATCCCGCAGACGAGCCGTCGACCGCCGATCTCCAGGAGCTGGCCGACTGGGCCGAGACCTCCCCCACCGGGGACCGGGCCGAACTGGCCCGGGAGCCCCGCGCCGCCACGTGGGCGGCGGTCAGCACCGGTTCCGACGAGTGCCCCGGGGCATCGAAGTGCCCCCGGGGCGAGGACTGCTTCGCCGAGGACGCCCGTCAGGCGGCGGCCCTGGCCGACCTGATCGTGGTGAACACCCACCTCTACGGCACCAACATCGCCGCGGGTGGCGCGGTCCTCCCCGAGCACGAGCTGGTCGTCTTCGACGAGGCCCACCAACTCGAGGACACGGTGTCGGAGACGACCGGGGCCGAGCTGACCGGCGGCCGCTTCACCGCCCTGGCCCACGTGATCGGCGGGATCATCGAGGACGAAGCCATCAAGGAGGGGCTGCTGGCCGCCGGTGAGCGGCTGGGGGTGGCGCTGGCCCCCCTCGTGGACAGCCGCCTGCGCCAGGGCCTGAGCGACGACCTCGCCTCGGTGCTGGCGGCCGCCCGCCTCCGGCTGGACGAGGCCAGTGCCGCGCTGGCCAGGATCGACTCCGGAGCCGCCGGCGTGAAGACCCGCAAGGAGCGGGCGTTGAAGGCGGTCACCACCCTCTTGGGCGACGTCGACCTGACGATGGACCTCAACCCGACCGTGGTGGCCTGGGTCGAGCAGCCGGGGCGGGAGCCTCGGCTCTGCGTGGCGCCCCTGGACGTGGCCCCCGTGCTCAGCGAGTTCGTCTGGGAACACCGCACCGCCGTCCTCACCTCCGCCACCGTCCCGCCCGGCCTGGCCCAGGTCGTCGGGCTCCCCGAAGACGCCGTCGACGAGATGGACGCCGGCAGTCCCTTTGACTTCGGCACCGACGGCCTCCTCTACTGCGCCGCCCACCTCCCCGACCCCCGCCGGCCCGGGTACGAGGAGGCCATGCACGAGGAGCTCGAGGCCCTCATCACCGCCGCCGGAGGCCGGACCCTCGCCCTGTTCACCAGCTACCGGGCCATGCAGGCCGCGGCCGACGCCCTCCGGGAGGAGCTCGACACCCCGGTCCTGGTCCAGGGCGACCTGCCCAAGCCCGCTCTGACCGCGGCTTTCGCGGAGGACGAGGCCACGTCCCTGTTCGCCACCATGAGCTTCTGGCAGGGCGTCGACGTCCCCGGACGGTCCCTCTGCCTGGTCACCATCGACAAGCTGCCCTTCCCCCGCCCCGACGAGCCGCTGCTCCAGGCTCGCCGGGAGCAGGCCCGGGCCGGGGCCTTCGCCACCGTCGACCTCCCCCGGGCCGCCACGCTGCTGGCCCAGGGCGCCGGCCGCCTCATCCGCACGTCCACCGACCGCGGCGTGGTCGCCGTCCTCGACTCCCGCCTCGCCACCGCCAACTACCGGTGGACGATCGTCAACGCCCTCCCCCCCATGAAGCGCACCCGCCACCGCGGCGAGGCCGAGGCCTTCCTGCAGGACCTGATCGCGGACTGAGCTCGGGATCAGCGCCCCGGGGCGCCGTAGCCGAGGGAGTCGAGGGTGGGATCGTGGCGTTGCCAGTCCTTGTCGGTCTTGACCTGGAGCTCGAGAAAGGCGCCCTCGGGGAGCTGCCGGCGGACGGCGATGCCGACCTCCTTGAGCACGGCGCCCTTCTTGCCGATCACGATGCCCTTCTGGGAGTCGCGCTCGACGAGGATCTCCACCCGGACCCGGGGCCACTCCCACTCGGTGACCCGGGTGGCGATCGAGTGCGGGATCTCCTCCCGGAGGTGGACCAGGAGTTGCTCCCGGACCAGCTCGGCCACCCAGAAGGCCGCCGGAGCGTCGGTGACCATCCCCTCGGGGTAGTACGGCGGGCCCTCGGGCATCCGGCTCAGCAGATACGCCACCAGGTCGTCCACCCCCCGGCCGGTCTTGGCCGACACCGGGAAGTAGTCGGCGAAGTCGACGCCGAGCTCGCTCCCCTTCTGCAACTGGGCGAAGGTCGAGGCCTCCTGGGCGACGTCGATCTTGTTGACGATCAGCACCGAGTCCTTCGGCGCTTTGGCCGCCACGAACTTGTCACCGGGGCCGATGGGAGCCGTGGCGTCGACCATGACGCAGGCCACGTCGACATCGTCGAGCGCGGCGCCGGCGGCGGCGTTGAGCCGGGGGCCGAGGGGACTGCGGGGCTTGTGGATGCCCGGGGTGTCGAGGAACACGATCTGGACGGGCTCTCCCTCGGGGCCGGTGCGGTCCAGGATCCCCCGGACCTGGCTGCGGGTGGTCTGGGGCGTGGGCGAGGTGATCGCGACCTTCTGACCCAGGATGGTGTTGAGCAGCGTCGACTTGCCCACGTTGGGACGGCCCACGATCGCAACGAAGCCCGACCTCACCGGCTCGGCACCCAGTCGACGTCGACCCCGCCCTCGTCGGTCGGCCCGGACGGCCCGGGCCGCGGGATGATCCGCACCCGGCCGATGCGCCGGCCCTGGACCTTCTCGGCCGAGAGGCGGAAGCCCTCGACCTCGACCGACTCGCCCTCGGCGGGGACGCGACCGAGCAGGTGGTAGACGAGGCCGCCGACGCTGTCCCAGTCCCCCTCCTCGGGGAGGTCGGCCCCCAGCAGCGCGTTGACCTCGTCCACGGCCATGCGGGCATGCACCCGGATCCCACCCCCGGACGCGGGCTCGACCATCGGATCCTCGACGTCGAACTCGTCCTGGATCTCACCCACCAGTTCCTCGATGACGTCCTCCAGGGTGACCAGCCCGGCGGTGCCCCCGTACTCGTCGATGACGATGGCGATGTGGAACTGCTCGGTCTGCATCTCCCGTAGCAGCTCGGCCACCTTCTTGGTCTCGGGCACGACCCGCGCCGGCCGGAGCATCGCCGCGATCGGCTCCTCGGTGACGCCGTCGCGCTCGGCCCGCATGAGGTCCTTGGCGTAGGCGATGCCCGTGATCTCGTCGACCCCTCCGTCGCCGTAGGCGGGCAGCCGACTGAACCCGTGGGCGATGGCCACCTCGATGGCGGTGTCCACGCGGAAGTCCTCGCCCACGGTGACCATCTCGGTCCGGGGCACCATCACCTCGCGGGCGATGGTGTCGCCGAAGGCGATGATCGATTCGATCAGGGCCCGCTCGCTCGCCTCGATGACCGCGGCCTCCTCGGCCACCCCCGCCAGGGCCAGGAGCTCGTCCTCGGAGACCGAGGGCCCGTCCTTGCGGGACCGGCCGGGCACCAAGAGGTTGGCCAGGCCGATCAGGATCCCCAGCACCCAGCGCAGGGGCGCGATCGCCGCCACGCCGCGGACCACCGGCGCCACCCGGACCGCGGCGACATCGGTGCGCTCGAGGGCCCAGGTCTTCGGGGCGGCCTCGGCGACCACGTAGATGACGACGAGCTCGATCCCGAGTGCCACCAGGACGCCCGTGAGCCCCCAGTGGTCATAGGCCACCACGGCCACGATCGTGGCGACCGCGAGGTGGCACATCAGCACCAGGAACAGGATCGGGTTCAGGATCTGGCTCCGCCGTTCGAGCAGACCGACCAGGACGCCGGCGTGGGCCGGGTCGCGGTCTTCGGTGGTGGCGTCGACGCCCCCGTCTTCGTCCCGGCTCTTGTCCTTGGTCCTTCCCGACCGGGCGTTGTCGATGGCCGCGGCCCGGGCCCGACCGAGATGGGTGAATGCCGTCTCGGCCACGGCCAGGACCGCGGCGAGCACCACCAGGACCACGGACCCGGCCAGCGCCAGGAGCTCGGTGGTGCTCATCGCCGGCCCACGGGACTCGGAGGGTCGCCGTCGCGGCTCATCGCTCGAACGCCGCCAGGTGGGCGACCTCGGCGGCCCGCATCACCGCCGCCTCGTCGTCCTCCGCATGGTCGTGGCCGAGGACGTGGAGCACGCCGTGGACCACGAGCAGAGCCAGTTCCCCCTCGTAGGAGCCCCTGGGGGTCGAGGCGTTGCGGCGGGCGACCGCCGGGCACACGACGACGTCGCCGAGCAGGCCCTCGACGCCGGCTCCCCGCCCGTCGATGGGAAAGGACAGCACATCGGTCGGGCCCTCCTGGCCCATGTGCCGCCGGTTGAGCTCGACCATGGCCGCTTCGTCCACGAACAGCAGGTTCAGCTCGCCCGCCTCGCCCTCGGCCCTCAGCACCGCGGTGGCCAGCGCGGCCCAGCGGTCGATCTCGACCGGCTCGACCGCCTGATCGTCCCGCACCACGACCACCGGGGCCGCGGCATCCCGGTTCCCGGTGTCGGTGGTCATGACCGGGGGCGGTTCTGGGCCGCCTTGTCGTAGGCGTCCACGATGTCCTGCACGATCCGATGGCGCACCACGTCCTTGGACCCCAGGCGCACGAAGGCCAGGCCGTCGATGTCGGTCAGGATGCGCTCGAGGCCCTCCAGGCCCGACCGGCCGTGCTGCACGTCGACCTGGGTGGTGTCGCCCGTGATGACGGCCTTGGAGCCGAAGCCGATCCGGGTGAGAAACATCTTCATCTGCTCCGGCGAGGTGTTCTGGGCCTCGTCCAGGATGATGAAGCTGCCGTTGAGGGTGCGCCCCCGCATGAAGGCCAGCGGTGCCACCTCGACGGTGCCCCGCTCGATCAGGCGCTCGGCCCCCTCGGCCCCGACCATGTCGAACAGGGCGTCATAGAGCGGGCGGAGATAGGGGTCGATCTTGGCCATCATGTCCCCGGGCAGGAACCCCAGGCGTTCGCCCGCCTCGACCGCCGGACGGGTGAGGATGATGCGCTCGACCTCCTTGGCCTGCAGGGCCTGGACGGCGGTGGCCACCGCCAGCCACGACTTGCCGGTGCCGGCCGGGCCGATGCCGATGGTGATGGTGTTGTCGGCGATGGCGTCCACGTAGCGCTTCTGCCCGCTGGACTTGGGCCGCACCGTTCGTCCCTTGAACCCCCGCAGGACCTCGGCGGTGAGGACCTCCGAGGGGCGCTCGTCGGCCCGGATCATCTCGATGGTGCGGACCACCTCGGCGGGCTCCAGGGCGTGGCCCTGCTGCACGAGGATGACCAGTTCCTCGAAGAGGCGGGCCACCGACTCGGTGTCGTCCCCCTCCAGGGTGATCTCGTTGCCCCGCACGCGGATCTCGGTCTCGGCGAACGCCGCCTCGACCAGGCGCAGCAGTTCGTCACGTTGGCCGAGCAGGGCCACCATCAGGTGGTTGCCGGGGACGTTGATCTTCACGGGTGACGAGGGCATTCGCGGTCCGGGCGAGCGTACCGCCCCGTGGCGCGAGCGCCCGGGGGGATCTACGTTGCCCGGCGGTGCGCGATCGGCTCGACCCCGAGGCCCTGGCCCGCGAGGCCCGCCTGGCCCAGGCGGCCGACGCCCGCTCGGCCCGGGCCGACTGGACCCAACTGGGCGCCGAGGAGGCGACCCCGGCCTCGGTCCTCGAGCGCCTGGCCCGCGCCGGTCGGGGCGTGCGGGTGAGCTCGGTGACCGGTCCCCTCGTCGGGTCGGTGCGTGAGCTGGGCCCGGACCACGTCGACCTCGCGGACCGCGAACGATGGCGCTACCTCAGGCTCTCGGCCGTGCTGGCGGTGGAGGCCGCGGGCGACCACGACGGCCCGGGGCCGGTGCGGGTCGAGCGAACGTTCCTGGAGGCGCTGACCCGCCGGGTGGGGACGACCCTGACCTTGGTGCTGGCCGACGGCGCTCGCCACGTCGGCACGGTGACGGGGGTCGGTCCCGACGTGGTCACCCTGCAGCGTGAGGGGCCGGCCGGACCGCTCTACGTCTCGTCGTCCGCGGTGGCGGCCGCCTTGGGGGACGGATCCGGGTAGAGGTGCTCGAGGGTGCCGGGCTCGATCCGGCTGTTCTGGATGAACGCCTCGACATCGGTGGACTGCAGGCGGATGACCCGCCCGAAGCGGTACCCCGGGAGCTGTCCCTCGTCGAGGAAGCGGTACAGGGTCCGGGGGGTGATCCCCAGGCGTCCGGCCGCCTCGGCCGTGCTCAGCCACTCGATCTCGGTTGCCATGGGTCCGACAGTACCCGGGGGGCGTGACAAGACCGCGGATGCCCCCGACGTCGATCGGGACCACCTGAGAGGCCATGGGACAGGAAACAGGCTGTCACATACATGCAGAGGCTGAAATATCTTGAGAATGACTACTTGGCGGTCTAAGGTGCCCATCAGTGTCGTCTCAGCATCTTTCTCCCATTCCCCTGTTGTCTCGGTCCGCACCGAGTCTGCGGGCGGTCATCGGCGGGCTGCTGGTCACCCTCGCCCTCCTCGGCGTGAGCCAGGCGTACGCACAGGCCGACGACGCGCCCCGCTCCCGCATGGTCGTGGTCGATCGGGACCTGCCGCCGGGGACGGTCCTGAACGCCGACCTGCTCGAGGTACTGGCCGTGGACCTCCCGCCCGTGTCGACCCCGCGGGTCTTCGACCGGGTCGAGGACCTGGTCGGCGCCCGGACCCTCGCCCCCCTGGCCGTCGGGGAGCCCGTGCTGGTCAGCCAGGTGCTACCGGCCGGAGCCGGCCCACCCACGGGCATCGACCTGAGCTTCGCCGTCAGCGCCGACCGGGCCCTGGGCGGGGGCCTCCGGCCCGGTGAACAGGTCGACCTCGTCGCAACGCCACCGGCCGGGTCGACCCGAGTCGTGGCCGAGCGGGTCGCCGTCGTCGACGTCAGGGGCACGACCGACGCGCTCCTGGCCGAGACCGACGGCCTGGTGGTGACGGTCCGCCTGCCCTCGCGCCGGGAGCTGCTCGGCGTCGTGGCCGCGGTCGACGAGGGTCGACTCACCCTCGCCCGGTCCTCGTCGGAGCCGATCACGTGATCCGTCATCGCGTCGCCACCGTGGGGCGACCGGGGCCGGCGTGGCCACGAGCCGTCGCCCGGTGGGGCTCGGGCGCCACCCTTCCCCTCGAGGCCACGACCTGCGTGTCCGCCGACGAGCTGCGAGCCCTGGTGGCCGACGCGAGCGTCGACCTCGCCATCGTCGAGGTCGGGCTACCGGGCGTCGACCGGATCCTCGCCGACGAGGTCCGGCGGGCGGGCACGGCGTTGGCCGTCGTCACCACCCCTCTGCTCACGACTGCCGCCGAGCGTCTCGACCCCGACGCCCTGCTGCCGGCCGACTTCGACCCGGATGCGCTCGCCGCGGTCCTCCATGCCCACGCGCGGTCCCGGTCACCCCGCGGCACCCCCCCGGCCCTGGCCGCCACCCCCGCGGCCGGGGCGGGGCCGCTGCTCGCCGTCACCGGTCCGGGCGGCGCAGGATCCTCCACCGTGGCCCAGGCCCTGGCCATCGAAGGCGCAGCGCACGGCCGGGTGGTCCTGGCCGACCTGGACCTCGAGGGGGACCAGCACCTCCGTCACGGGGTGGCCCCCGGCCACGACGGACTGTTCGAGCTGGCCGAAGCGCTCCGCCACACCGAGGCCGAGGGCGTGGAACCGCCCACGGTGCGCCTGCCCGGCGGCTACGAGCTGCTCTGCGGCCTGCGGCGACGTCAGGAGTGGACGGTGCTCAACGCCACCGTCGCCGATCAGGTGATGGCGACGCTCCAGACCCCCGACACCCTCGTCATCGCCGACATCGGGCCCGATCTCGACGGACGGGTCGAGAGCGGGTCCCTCGACCTCGAGGAACGCAATGCACTCGGCCGGGCGGCGGCGGAGCGGGCGGCCGCCGTCGTGGTCGTGGGTCGGTGGTCCACCACCGGCATCCACCGGCTGGTCCGGACCCTACTGGACCTGGAGGCCCACGGGCTGGCGCGAGACCGGTTGCTCCCCGTGCTCAACCACGCGCCCCGGCGGCGGACCGGGCGAGTGGCCGCCCGGCGCACCCTGCTCGCCCTCCTGGACGACCTCGGGAGCGGGTCGTGGCCGGCGCCCATCTGCCTCACCCACGACCGGGGCATCGAACCGCGCCTTCGAGAGGCGCGGGCGCTGCCCGACCGCGTCGTCGCCCAGGTCCGGCCGCTGCTGGAACCACGGTCGTGAGTCCCACCTCGCCGCTCGCCACCATCGAGCACCTCGCCCAGGAGCGCGCCGACCGGCAGGCCCTGGATCTCGCGGGCCCCGACGGGCTCGAAGAGCTCGGCCGCCTGGTCGCCGATGCCGTCGACGGATGGAACGCCGAGCACCGCGAAGGGCGACGGTCGGTGGCCCTGGCCGACGACGTGGTCGAACGGGCCCTGCGCAACCTCGTGGGTTACGGCCCCCTCACCCCCCTGCTGGCCGACGAAGACGTCTGGGAGATCATGGTCAACGCCCCCGACGCGGTCTTCGTCCGGCGCCACCGGGGCCTGGACGGGCCCCACGACGATGTCTTCCACGACGACGACCACGTCCTGCGGGTGCTGAGCCGGATACTGGACGACGCCACCGGCGCGCACCGCAAGCTGGACCCGACCCTCGGCCTCCAGGACGCCCAACTCGAGGACGGCGCCCGCCTGCACATCGTGCACCGCGACCTCAGCCGCGGCGGCCACACGATGGTGAACATCCGGAAGTTCACGGGGGTCGCCTACCGGCGGCTGGCCGATCTGGTGACCACCGGCATGCTCGACGATCCCACCGCCGACCTCCTGGCCGCACTGGTCCGCGCCGGTGCCTCGATGGTGATGGCCGGGCGACCGGGAGCGGGCAAGACGACGTTGCTGTCCTGTTGCGTCGCCGAAGTCGATCCACGGTCCCGAGTCGTGGTCGCCGAGGAGGTCTTCGAGGCCGAGGTCCCCCTGGCCAACGTGGCCGGCATGCAGACCCGGGGGTCGCGGCCGGATCGCCCCGAGATCGGTCTCCGCCGTCTGGTGGCCGCCTTCCTCCGGATGGCGCCGGATGTGGCGATCGTCGGCGAAGTCCGTGATCACGAGGCCCTCCCTCTGCTGCTCACGCTCTCCTCCGGCGTCACGGGCTACACCACGGTCCACGCGGGATCAGCGGCCCAGGCCCTGACCCGCCTGCGCTTCATCTGCCAACTGGCCGAGGAGGCGGCCAACCTGGGACCGGCCACACTCACGACCCTGGTCGCCGAGGCGGTCGACCTGGTCGTCCACTGCACCCGCGGACCCGAGGGTCCCCGGGTGACCGAGGTGCTCGCCGTCGAGGACCTCGCATCTGGAGACAGCGGCCGGTTCACCACGACGCCCCTCGTCACCCGACCCCGGCCGGACCAGCCGCTGCGCTGGTCCGGCCTCGTCCCCGAGCGCCTGGGGGAACGTCTCGCCGCCCGGGGGATCGACCTGGGACCGATCCTGGCCCACGTCGCGGCCGGTACACCATGACGGCGCTGGTCTGGGGCGGCGTGGCCGCCCTCGGCGTCCACCTCCTCTGGTCCCGCCCACCGGACGACCGACCCCGCCGCCGGACCGACCTCGGCCGGCTGGTGCGCCGGACCGCCTTGCCGGCAGCGGCGGGCGCGCTCGGAACCCTCGTCGGAGCGATCGCCATCGGCGGTCCCGTCTCACTCGCCGTGGGCGCGCTGAGCGCGGCCTGCCTCTCGATGGGCCGGCGCTCCCTCGACTCGGCCCGGCGTGAGCAGGCCCGACGGACCTGGCCGGGGCTGCTCGAGGAGGTGCGGGTACTGACCACCAGCGGCGGTCGTTCGATACCGCGGGCCCTGTTCGAGGCCGGCGACCGGGTTCCCGAGCCGATGGCGGCTGCCTTCGTCGCCGCTCGTCGGGCCTGGCGGGTGTCAGCCGACTTCGAACGGACCCTTGCGGTCCTGAAGGACCGACTCGGCGAGGCCTCCACCGACGTGGTCTGCGAGACGCTCCTGGTGGCCCACCAACTCGGCGGGGCCGACGTGGGGCGGCGCCTGGCCCGGTTGGCCGAGGACCGCCGGCGGGACCTGTCCACCCGCGACCTCGCGTCGGCGAAACTGGCCGGCGCCCGGTTCGCCCGGCGGTTCGTCGTGGTGGTCCCCCTGGGGATGGCGGTGGCCGGACAGGCGGTCGGCACGGGCCGCGCCGCCTTCGCCTCGCCCGGCGGTCAGGCCGTCGGCCTCATCGCGGCGGCGATGGTCGCGGGTTGCTGGATCTGGGCCGGGCGGTTCCTGCGCCTGCCCGACGAGCCCCGGGTGTTCGCCTCATGAGCGGCCTGGTCATCGGCATCATGGCCTGGTGCGGTAGCGCTCTGGCCCTGTCGAGTCTCCGCGTCGTCCGCCGCCCCACGCCGCGAGCCCGTCTGGCGCCCTACCTGCGACCGCTGCCCGCGGCCGACCCCGTGGCTCTCCGGCGACGCCTTGCGCCCCTGGGGCTGCTGGTTGGTGATCACCTCTCCCGCGCCCTCCGGGCGACCGAGCCCCTCGAACGACGCCTGCGCCGGATCCACCACCCCCTGGATGCAGGGGCGTTCCGGTTCCGTCAGCTCAGCCATGCGGTCGGGGCTCTGGCGGTGGCCGGAGTCGTGGCCGCCGCGATCCCACAGCACCTCCATCCCGTGGCCTCCCTCGCGTTCGTGCTGGGCGCCCCGGTCGTCGTCTTCGCCGGCCACGAGCACGTGCTGGCCCTGGTCGAACGCCGCCAGACCGAGCAGGTCACACGCGAGCTGCCGACCGTCGCCGAACAACTCGGCATGCTCCTCGGTGCCGGCCGATCGGTGGCGGCCGCCCTCGGCCACCTCGGCCAACGGGGCTGCGGACCGCTGGCCGACGACCTGCGACGGGTCACGGGCCGCCTGCAGCAAGGAGTCGGCGAAGGCACCGCGTTGCTGGAGTGGGCCGATCTCCGGCGGGCTCCTGGGATCACCCACCTCGTCGGAGTCCTCACCCTGGCCGGCGAGACCACCGACCTCGACCACCTGGTCGAACAGGAGGCCGACGGCATCCGCCGTGAGGCCCACCGCGACCTGCTCGCCGGGCTGGAACGTCGGTCCCAGCAGGTCTGGGTCCCGGTGACCGTGGCCACCCTCCTGCCCGGCTCCCTCCTGCTCCTCGTCCCGTTCCTCGATGCGCTCCGGCTCTTCGCCGGGTCGTGAACCCATGCACCACCGGAGGTCCCACCATGCCCGTGTCCGGAGCCGGCCCGAACGCCCCGACCCGCCGCATTCACGGCGAACACGGCGAGGGGGTGATCTCCGCGGCCATCGCGGTCCTCATCGTCGCGTTCCTGGGTGCTCTGATGTGGGTCGGCTTCCAACAGATATGGGCCAATGCCGAGGCCCAGACCAACGAGCAGATCAACCAGATCGGCGGCTGAGGGCCCAGCACGGCTCGGGCACGTTGAGCGCGGCGATCGGACTCACCGTCGCCCTGACGATGCTCCTGACCACCGTCCAGCTCGCGGCTCGACTGCACCGGACGTCCGCGATGGCCGCGGTCGCGTCCGATGCCGTGCACGCGGTGGCCGAAGCCCCCTCGGCCGCCGCGGGTGAAGCTGCCCGCCGCCAAGCCGAGGCGGCCGTGCGGGCGCGGTTCGGCCCCGAAGCGCGCATTCGGTGGTCCGACACCCCGGACAGCCGGGCCGTCGACATCCTCGTTCCCGGACCTCACCTCCCCGGGCTGTCCCCCACCATCCACCGGGGCGCGGTGGCCCGGATCGAGCAACCGTCATGACCCTCCGACGGCTCCGCGGAGACGCGGGACAGGTGTCCGGGATCGAGGCCGTGCCCTTCGGTCTGCTCGTCCTCACGGTCGGGATCCTCCTGGTGGCCCACACCTGGGCCGTCGTCGACGCCCGTTTCGTCACCGCCACGGCGGCCCGGGAGGCGACCCGGGCCTTTGTGGAGTCACCCGCTCCGGAGCTCGCCGACACGCGAGCCCGAAGCGCGGCCCGGGCCGTGGTCGTCCGGGCCGGACGGGACCCGGGTTCGCTGCGCCTCGACCGCGTCGGGACGGGTTTCGCCCGCTGCGCCCGCACCCGGTTCCAGGCCGTCTTCGACGTTCCCGCCGTGCTCGTCCCGTGGCGAGGCCCGAGACCGGCGACCTCGGTCCGCTCGACCCACACCGAGGTGGTCGACCCCTATCGCGACGGCCTGCCCGGAGTCGCCGCCTGCGGTGGCGCCCCATGACGCGGCTCGGCGACCGGGCCGGCACGCTGCTGTTCTTCCCGGCCGCACTCCTGGTCATGGTCGTCCTCGCCGCAGTGACCGTGGACCTGGCCCGCCTCCATCTGGCCCGCCGCGAGGCCGACGACCTCGCGGCGGCGACGGCCAACGACGCCGTCACGGTGGGCCTGGACACCTCCGTCCTGCGGTCGGGTGGTGGCTACCGCCTCGACCCCACCCGAGTCGCCTCCCTGGCCGCCTGGGCGGGCGACACCGACCGATCGATCCCGGATCTGACCGTCACGGCTCGGGTGACCGCGGTCCGCTCCGTTGCGGTGACGGTCAGGGGTCGGGTGCCACTCGGTTTCGGTCGGGTGATCCCTGGTGCACCGAGGAGCGTCGCCGTGCACGCGGTGGCCCGGGCGAAGGCGCACCTGCGATGACCAGCCACGTCAGCATCGAGCACGACCCCGACGGCCCGCCGCTGGCCTGCAAGCGCGCCACCGACACCCAGGGCAGGCCCGGCATCCGCGCCGAGGCCGCCCGACTGGCGGGGATCGATCACCCCGGCGTCGTGCGGTTCGTCGCGCTCCGGGAGACCGACGACGGCCCCACCCTGGTCACCGAGTACGTCGGCCCGCGGACCCTGGCCACGATCGGGCCCGTCACCACCGAGCGGGCCGCCGACCTGGTCGCCGACCTGGCATCCACCGTCGCCGACCTGCATGCCCTCGGCATCACCCACGGTGCGCTGCGACCAGAGCACGTGCTCGTGGCCGGCGAGCGGATCGTGCTCTGCGGCCTCGGTGTCGAACCGATCGATCGGGCGCCATCCGAGGACGTCCTGGGCATCGGTCTGGCCCTGCGCGGCCTGTTGGATCCGGAACTGGAGGAGGAGCCGATCCCCGACCGGCGACCGTGGCGCCGGGTGCCGTGGCTCGGCTATCGCCACCGGGCGTTGCTGACGCTCGCCGACCAGGCCACCGACGACGAGCCCGGTCGGCGCCCCTCGGCGCGTGCTCTGGCCGACGCCGTCCGCGAGCTGACGGGGACCGCGGCCCCGCTCACCGTGGCGGTCCCGCACTCGACCCCGAGCGCTCCGGGCCGGGCCCAGGCCCTGGTCGACCTCGTCGCGGTCCGCCTTCGGCACCGACCCCGCCGCGGTGCCGGCCGGCCTCGCGCCGCGCGCCCGAGGCTGGCCGCCCTGCTCGCCGGCCTCGGCCTCGGCCTCGTCGTCCTCGTGCTCGGTGTCGCGGGTGCCGCCGGGCGGCCGTCGAGCCCGGCAGCGCCGGCGGCCTCGGCCCCGGGCGCGACCGCTCGGCCGAGCTGCCCGACGACGCGTGCGCCCGTCGCCGCCGACCTCGACGGCGACGGCTGTCCCAACGCCGTGCGCATCGGACCGGGATGGCTCGAAGTGGACCAGCGTCGCTACCGGGTGGGTCGTCCGGGTGACGAACTGCGGGTCGGCGACTGGGACGGCGACGGACTCGCCACCGTGGCGCTGCTGCGACCTCCTGCCGGCGAACTCTGGCTGTTCCCCGGCTGGGATCCCGACGCCCCGGTCACCGCCCGGTTCGCCGGGCGCTTCCCCGACGGCGACGGCCTGCTGCGCCGGACAGGGCCCGGCCAGGACCTCCTGCTGGTCCACCGGGCCGATGGGACCGCGACCCCGGTCCCGGCGCCCTGATGCGGGCCCCGGCGCGGCGCGGCGCCCTCGGTCTGGTCCTCACCTCGATCCTGGCGGCCACGCTGCTCCCCCGGTCCCTGCCCGGGTCGACCCTCGTCGACCCGTCGGCCCGGGCCGGCGCGCTCACCGCCTTCGGGCTGCGCTGCTTCGCCGCGCTCCTCGCCGCCTACCTCGCCCTCGTGTTCCTCGGCCTGCTCCTGAGCAGCCTCCGGGTCCTGCCCGCCTCGGTCGGGCGCTGGGTCGGGCGCCGGACTGCGGGCGGCCTCGCGGGCGCCATCCGGCGTCTGGTGGGCCTGTCCGCGGTGGCCGTGGGCGTCCTGCCCTTGTCGCCCCTGACCGCCCACGCCAACCCGTCTGCTCCGGTCATGGCCCCCGACGACGACGCCGCCGCCTCCTCACCCGCCCCTCGACTGGCCCCCGACGAGGAGGTGGTTCCCGAGGCGCCCAGGGCCCCCCTGCCTCCACCGCGTCGTGACCCTCCGCCGGCCCGTCCGGACCCGCGTCCCCGACCCCTGACCGTCACGGTCAGGACCGGCGACAGCTTCTGGGCCATCGCCGAGCGCCTCACCAGCGCCCACCTCGGCCGCCCCGCGGGGGACGCCGAGGTGATCGAACCCTGGGTCGCCCTCATCGACGCCAACCTCGACCGACTGGTCGACCCCGCCGACGCCGACCTGCTCCTTCCCGGCCAGGTCCTCCGGGTCCCCGGGCACTAGGTGGTCTGCCGCACCCACGACCAGGGCATCGAACCGCGCCCTTCGCGGTGCCCGAACATCTCCTCGAGCACGTGGAGCACGAGCGCCCCGACCGATCGGTCGTCGCCCGGCAGGAAGCCCCGGAACCGGTGGCGGTGAGCGGAACGGTTCCCGCCGTCCATTCCGTCGCCTCATCATCCTCGACGCGGCGACGGCAGCGACGCGCGATGCTGTGAGGGCGGGCCAGCTATCCGCGCCATCGACTGAAAGGGACTTCAACAATGGCCACCAATGCTTCCAGCGTGTTCAGCTCACGATTGGCCGTCGCCATCACCTCGGTGATCGTGACCACCGTCGTCATCGCGGGCGGCATCGCCGCGGCCTCTGTGGCGAACAACTCGGTCAACAGCGCGAAGATCGTCAACAACTCCGTGCGGAGCATCGACATCCGCAACAACGACGTCACCAGCGCCGACATCCGCAACAACGGCGTCCAGCGAGGAGACCTGGCGCTCAACGCCACCAGGGTCCGCCTCCGCTTCGCCAGCGAGGAGAACCAGAACCTCACCGGTACCAACAGCAACCAGATCATCGAGACCGTGACGATCACCGCACCGTCGACCGGTCGACTGATGATCAACGGTGGCTTCAAGCCGGACGCGACCGTGACCGACACCTACTCCTGCCACTTCCACCTCGACGGTGCCCTGATGGGCGGCTCGGACCGCACCGCGCAGACGGAGAACGGGCTCGATACCAGTTGCGAGACCAGCGACGGGGCCAGCGTGACCGCCGGCACCTACACCGTGGACCTCATCGGCAGCGGTGTCTCGAACAGCAACGTGATCGACGACTGGTCCCTCGAGGTGCTGTTCGTCCCGGGCAACTAGACCGGACGCCCTCGGGCTGATCCGATCTTCGAGGGGCGGCCTCCGGGCCGCCCCTCGTCGCGTCCGGGCCACCACCCGTCTGAGGTCAGTCGGTCACGCGTCCTTCGTCCGCACTCAGACGGCGTCGGCGCCCTTCTCGCCGGTGCGGATGCGGGTGATCTCCAGGACGTCGGTCACCCAGACCTTGCCGTCGCCGATCTCGCCCGTGGCCGCCGCCTCGATCAGGGCCGCCACGATGGGGGCGACGTCACCGTCGTCCACCACCGCCTCGAGGCGGACCTTCGGCACGAGGTCCACCTGGTACTCCGCACCCCGGTAGACCTCCGTGTGGCCTCCCTGGCGGCCGAAGCCCTTGACCTCCGTCACCGTCATGCCCTGCACGCCGGCGCCCTTCATGGCGTCCTTCACGTCGTCGAGCTTGAACGGCTTGATGACCGCGGTGATCTGCTTCATGCTCACGTTCCTTTCGTCGTCCAGGCCGTCTAGGAGTGGTCGGCCAGGTTGTAGCCGCTCTCGGCGTGCAGGCTGAGATCGAGACCCTGCTGCTCGTCGGGCTCGCTCACCCGCAGCCCGATGGTGACGTCGATCGCCTTGGCGATGATCAGTGTGACCACGAAGGCGAAGCCGAGGGTCGCGGCGGCGGCGATGGCCTGGTCGACGAGCAGGTCGAAGCCACCGCCGAGGAACAGGCCCTCGTTCACGACCGCGGTGTTGACCGCCGAGTCGGCGAAGAGCCCCAAGACCAGCGACCCGAACAGACCACCGACGAGGTGCACGCCGACGACATCGAGGGAGTCGTCGTAGCCCGCCTTGTACTTGAAGGAGATGGCGAGGAAGCAGATGGCCCCCGCCGCACCCCCGATGACGAGCGGCGAGAGACCACCGACGAAGCCGGCGCACGGCGTGATGGCCACCAGGCCGGCCACGATCCCCGAGCACACGCCCAAGGTCGTCGGATGCCCGTCCTTGGCCCACTCGACCGCGGTCCAGACCAGGCCACCGGCCGCCGCCGCCACGAAGGTGTTGAGGAACGCCACCGCGGCGATGCCGTCGGCGGCGAGGGCGGAGCCCGCGTTGAAGCCGAACCAGCCGAAGAAGAGGATGCCGGTGCCCAGCATCGTCATCGTGAGGTTGTGGGGCGGCATCGGCGTCGAGGGCCACCCCCGGCGCTTGCCCAGCAGGAGGATCACCGCGAGCGCGGCGGCCCCGGCGTTCATGTGGACCACGGCACCGCCGGCGAAGTCCAGGGCCCCGAGGTCGGCCAGCCAGCCACCGGCGAAGACCCAGTGGGCGATCGGGCTGTAGACCAACAGCGCCCAGACCGGCACGAACACGACCCAGGCCGAGAACCTCAGGCGATCGGCCACCGCGCCGCTGATGAGAGCCGGGGTGATCACCGCGAAGGTGAGCTGGAAGACCGAGAAGACGATCGTCTCGCCCGTCGGGTCGGGGAAGACGTCCTTCAGCCCGACGAAGTCGAAGTTGCCGATCCAACCCCCGTCACCGCCGCCCCCGAAGGCCAGCGTGTAGCCGAGGACCACCCACAGCACGGGGACGATCGCCATGCAGTAGAGGTTCATGTTGAGCATGTTCAGCACGTTCTTCGAGCGGGTCATCCCGCCGTAGAACAGGGCCAGGCCAGGGGTCATGAAGAGCACCAGAGCGCTGCTCATCAGCACCCAGGCGATCGCGCCGGAATCCATCGGGGTCGGGTCCCTCCTGAGTCGATGTGACCCTGGGAGTCTGGGGGCCGTGCGTTTCGCCGTCGTCACCTGGGTGTTTCGTCCGGATGAACAACCCGACAGGACCCTGGCCGGGACCCGGCGTCGGTCAGCGGAGACGCAGGGCGACCTCGTTGGCCAGCAGGCGACCCCTCCGGGTCAGCACCGCGTTGGCACCCGCGATCTCGACGAGGCCGTCGAGATCGTCCACGGGTAGGGACTCGGCCGGTACGCCGTCCCGCATCCGGAGGGCCAGCTGCAGGCCCTCCATCCGTCGCGCCTCGCCGTCCAAGCGCTCGTCGGCCGCCTCCACCGTGCGGCCGGCCTCGACCGCCTCGACGTACCGCTCGGGCGTACGCAGGTTCCAGTAGCGACGGCCGCCGCGGTGACCGTGGGCCGCACACCCCAGGGCCAGGTACTCGCCCTGGGACCAGTAGAGCCGGTTGTGCCGGCACTCGTGACCGGGCCGGGCCCAGTTGGAGACCTCGTACCAGCCCATCCCGGCCGCGCTCAGGAGGTCGTCGGCCAGCTCGTACTTGTCGGCCTGGTCGTCGTCCTCGGGGTGCCGGGACGGGTCATCGGCCAGCGGGGTGCCGGCCTCGACGGTCAGCCCGTAGGCCGACACGTGCGGCGGGTCGAGGGCCACGACCTCCTCCAGCGTGTGCCGCCAGTCCGCCACCGACTCGCCCGCCGCCCCGTAGATCACATCCAGGTTGAACGAGTCCAGGCCGAACGAACGGGCCAACTCGACGCACCGGTGCACGTTGTCCGGGTCGTGTTCCCGGCCGAGGGAGGCCAACACGTGGGGCACCATCGACTGCACCCCGAAGGACAGCCGGTTGACCCCGCCCGCCACGTAGGCGTCGACCAACTCGGGCGTCACCGTGTCCGGGTTGCACTCCACGGTGACCTCGGCCCCCTCCGCCAGCGGTAGTGCGGCGAGGACGGCCAGGAGCCCCTCGGCCGGGACCATCGAAGGGGTACCGCCGCCGACGAACACACTGGTGACGGGCGGGCAGTCGACGGCTTCGGCTTCGGCCTGGCGACACAGGGCCGCCAGGTAGCGCCCGGTCAGGTCGTGGCGGTCGTCCCAGGCCGCGAAGGCGCAGTAGTCACAGCGCCGCGCACAGAACGGCACGTGCACGTAGACGCCGTGACCGCGGCGATCCTGCTCTGCGCTCGGGATCGCCGGCTCCGCGGATGCCGGAGCCCGGGCTGCTGTTCCACTTCGCGGCGCGTCACCAACTGCTGGGGTCCTCAGAGCTCAGAGCGTACGGACCGACGGTTCGGATCGCCGAAGGGATCAGGTCCTGGCGGCGGGGGACCGCCGGAGGCCGAGATCGTCCAGGCGGGCCGGCGTGCTGTCCACGTCGGTGCCGAGGATGGCGGCGATGGCCTGCAGGTCGTCACGGCGGATGGTGAGCACCCGGCCGTTGAAGTCCTGGCGCTGGACCTGGATCATCGACAGGTAGCGGTTGAGCATGTCGGCCTCGGGGCCCGAGAGGGTCTCGAGGCGGGTCAGGTCGATGATGATCGAACCGAGCACCGCCTTGGCCGAGCGGCTGTCGGTGAGGTCGATGACCTCGCCGCCACCCTGGCCGAAGTCCGGCATGGCGTTGCCGGGCAGGAGCTGGTCCACCGGCACCGAGTAGAAGCGGGCCAGGCGCTGGAGGCGGGGCACCGAGATGGCCCGCTCCCCGCGTTCGTAGGCACCGAGGACCGACGCCTTGAACTCGTGGTCGGACGCGGCCTCGACCTCTTGCAGTGACATGCGCTTCTGGCGACGGATGGCCCGGAGGCGCGCCCCCACCTTGCGTCCGTACTCCCCCGCCGGATCGATGTCAGCGACCATGTGCCCCTCCGCCCTCTCTGACGGGTGCCGGTCCATGACCACCCACCGTGTGAGTTCCTCCCACGCCGAACACTGTACGTGTCCGGGAGGCGCCGGATCAACCACGGTGAGCGGTCAGGCGGGACGGACGAGCCCCTGACGGAGCGCGACGAGCAGGGCTCCGGCGGCGACGGCGGCGGTCTCGGCCCGCAGCACCCCCGGTCCGAGGCCGATGCGATCGGGTGCGGCGGACCGTTCCCCATCGCTCCAACCCCCCTCGGGGCCGCACAGCACGACGTGGTCCTCGGGCGACGGCGGGCGCCCGTCCGGGTCGGCCAACACCGCGGTCGGGTGGTCGGCCGGGCGGTCGACGCCGACGACCTCCGGTAGCCAGGCCCGCCGGCTCTGCATGGACGCCTCCCGGGCGATGCGGCGCAGGCGGGCGAGGTGGTGGGCCACCCGGTCGCCTTCCCACCGCACCACCGAGCGGTCCGAGCGCAGGATCACGATGCGGTCCACCGCCAACTCGGTCAGCTTCTGCACCGCCCACTCGGGCCGATCCCCCTTGGTCGGGGTCAGCCCGACGGTCAGGACCGGCCGAGGACGATCCTCGGACACGACCTCGCCGGTCGGCTCGAGGGTGGGCCCGAAGGCGACCGGTCGCCAGGAGCCGGCGCCGTCACCCACCACCAGAGGGTCGCCGGTGCGGAGGCGCAAGGCCTTCTGCAGGTGGCGGCGGTCGGCCTCGGTCAGCTCGGGTTGCTGCAGGTCGTGCACGAAGACGAGGGGGCCGAGGGTCCCCGGAGGCACGCCCGACCTACTTGAAGGCTTCGCGGATCCGTCGCCCCACGCCCCCGCGGGTCTCGGCCACGGCATCGCCCCGGAGGTCGGCCAACTGCCGATAGAGCTGCTCCTCCTCCTCGGAGAGGTCGGTGGGGGTGCGCACGACGTAGCGGATGCGCAGGTCGCCGCGACCCCGGCCCCGGACGTGGGGCACGCCCTGGCCCTTCAGCCGGACCACGTCACCGCTCTGGGTACCGGCGGGGATCCGCAGCTCCTCGACACCGTCGAGGGTCTCGAAGGCGACGTCCGTGCCCAGCACGGCCTGGGCCGGGGTGAGCGGGACGATGGCCGACAGGTCGTCGCCGTCCCGGCTGAAGCGGTCGTCGGGCTTCACCCGCAGGTGCACGTACAGGTCCCCGGCCGGGCCGCCGCGGGGCCCGACGGCACCCCGCCCGCTCAGGCGCAGGGTCGAGCCGCTGTCCACCCCGGCCGGGACGTCGACGGTGTAGGTGCGGTCGTCGACCTTGCGGCCCTCACCGTCACAGCCCCCGCAGGGCTCGGGGATGATCTGGCCGATGCCGGCGCAACGTCCGCAGGGGGCGGCGGTGACCATCTGGCCCAGTATCGACTGACGGACCCGGCGCACCTGTCCGGTGCCCGCACAGTCCGGGCATCCCTGGGGTGAGGTACCGGGGGCGGCGCCGGTGGCCTCACAGATCTCACAGGCCACGGCCGTGCGGAGCGTGACGTCCTTCTGCACGCCGAAGACGGCCTCGGTGAACTCGATGTCGACCGCCTGCTCGAGGTCGGCACCTCTCGGCGGCCCGGCCGGCCCCTGTCGGCCGCCACCGGCCCCACCCCCGCCGAACGGGCTCCCGCCCCCGCCGAAGAAGGCGTCGAAGATGTCACCGATCCCGCCCCCGCCGAACGGGTCACCGCCACCCGCTCCGCCCAGCCCGGCCTCGCCGTACATGTCGTACTGCTGGCGCTTGCCCGGGTCCGAGAGGACCTCGTAGGCCACCGAGAGCTCCTTGAACCGGGCCTCCGCTTCGGGATCGCCCTGGTTCGCGTCGGGGTGGTGCTCGCGGGCCACGCGCCGGTAGGCCTTCTTGATCTCCTCGGGCGTCGCGTCGCGGCCGACCCCGAGCAACTCGTAGAAGTCCGCCACCGATCAGCCTTCGGTCAGCCGGTCGCTGAGCCGCTGGCTGACCAACGCCACCGCCGCCAGCGCCTGGGGGTAGTCCATCCGGGTCGGGCCGAGGACCCCGATGGTGCCCGCGGGCACCCCGCCGATCTCATACGGGGAGACCACCAGGGCGCACTCCTCGAGGGGCGCCATACCGGTCTCGGTGCCGATGGCCACCGTCAGCCCACGCGACATCACGTCGCGCAGGAGACTGACCACGACCAGCTGCTGTTCGAGGATGCCGAGGATCTCTCGCACGGTCTCCACGGCCTCGAAGGACGACGCCACGCGGGAGGCCCCCTCGACGAAGACGTGCTCGGCGTCGTGGGCCTTGGTGTCACCGCCCATGAGCTCGAGGGCGGTGGCCACCAACCCGTCGACCGACGGCGTGCCGATGAGCGGGGCCGGTCCCAGCCCGGAGGTCGGACGGCCTTCGGTGTGAGCCGACAGTTGGGCCTGGGCCCGGGCGACCTCGGCCTCGCCGATGCCCTCGGCCAGCTCGACGGTGTGCTTTTCGACCACACCGTTGGCCAACACCACGATCACCAGGACGACCCGCTCGGTCAGGGCGACGAGCTGGGTGCTGCGCACGCGGCTGGCGTCATAGGGCGGGCCGAGGACCACCGCGGCACAGTCGGTCAGGTTGGCCAGGAGGCCGCTGGTCTGGCCCAGCATCCGCTCGATCTCGCCGTGGGCCCGGTCGAAGAAGGCCCGCACGCGCTCGGCGTCCGCGGTCTGCAGGTCGGGCGGCACCAGGTTGTCCACATAGAAGCGATAGCCCTTCTCGGTGGGCACCCGTCCGGCGCTGGTGTGGGGCTGGTGCAGGTAGCCGTCCCGCTCCAGAACCCCCATCTCGTTGCGGATCGTGGCCGCGGACACCGTCAGCCCGCTCGAGGCCAGGACGTGACCCGACCCCACCGGCTGCGCCGTGTGGATGTACTCCTCGACGACCGCCCGCAGGATGGCCGCCTTGCGGTCATCCAGCCCCGACGACGTGTTGCTCGAGGACAGCGCGCGCTCGGGGGACATGGTCCGCCGATGATACCGAGCGCCATTCCGGGCACCCGGCCCCGGCCTTCAGTCGTCCCCGAGCGCGTCCTGGACCATGCCGTAGAGCTCCGCCAGTCGCTCGTGCTCCCAGCGTTCCTCGTCCGCCCGTCGAAGCGCGGTGATGAGATAGGAGGCGCGGGCCCGGTCGCTGGCCTCGAGGTGGGCAGCCAGCGGCCTGACGGCCGGCTCGGTCGGGGCGTTCGGGCGGTGGATCCCGGACCACAGGTAGACGTCTCCGTCGTCGGCCAGCGCCCGGACCCGGTTGACCTGACCCGCGTCGAGCCCGATCCGCTCGGCGGTGGCGACGGCCACCTCGACCCGGTTGGGGGCGCCGTCGGTGGCCTCCAGGGCGAGCAGGGCGACCAGCATCGGGGCGTCGTCGTCGAGCTTCGCGGCCTCGACCGCGACGGGGTCGTCGGGGTCGAGGGTGCGCAGCTGCTCCAACGATCGCAGCCGGTGGGCGGCGCTGGAGTCGAGGGAGATCTGGTCGGTCTCCCCGTTTCGCATCGCGGCCTCCAGTTCGGGCAGGGCCCGGGTCAGCAGCCCGGTGGTGAGCATGAACCGCCACGAACGGGCGTTGCCCTCCTTCACGAGGTGGAGCAGCGCCCGCCGGGAACCCTCGTCGAAGGTCAAGGGCACGGTGGGCAGGCCGGTGATCCAGTCCAGCAGGGCCTGACTGGGCCGGAGACGGCCCACGGCCACGGCGGCCTCCAGACCCAGGCTCAGGCGCTGGGCGTCGGGGGGCTCGGCCGCGAGGTCGACCTCCTCGTCCCCCCGGCGGAGCCAGCCCCCCTCGGGTTCCGGCGAGCCCTCGGCCGGTCCCGCCGGCCCCCCGGCCGACTGCAGGCGGCCGTAGCGGAACTTCAACAGCGGCGGCGTGACGAGCGTGGTCACCAACACCACCAGGAGCAGCGCGGCGTAGAGCTCGTCGCCCAGCACCCCGGCCTGTAGGCCGATGGCCGCGAAGATCAGTCCCACCTCGCCCCGCGGCAGCATCCCCAATCCGATCAGCCACCTGTCGCCGCGGCTGCCGAAGGCGCCGACCGCGGCAAGCAGCTTGCCGACCACGGCGACCACGAGAAGGATCGCCGCGTCCCGCAGCACGGGCATCGAGAAGAACGCCTCGACGTCGGCCACGATGCCGATCTGCAGGAAGAAGACGGGGATGAACAGGTGCCCGACGGGGGCCAGCTCCCGACTGATCCGGGGGGCGGCGTCCACCCGGCTGAGGGCGACACCGGCCACGAAGGCACCCACGATCGGGGCCAGGTCGGCGGCCTCGGCCAGACGGGCGAAGCCGAGAGCGAACGCGAAGGCGATCGCCACCAGCGTCCCGGTGGACCGGGAGACGCGCTCCACGAAGTCGAACAGGGGCCCGGCCAGCTTCAGGCCCGCCAGTCCGCCGAACAGGAGGAAGGCCACGGCCCCGGCCACGATGCCGAGGACCGAGACGATCGAGACCGAGCCCTCGGTCACGAGCCGCACGACCACGGTCAACACCACGAGGCCCATGACGTCGTCGGCCACCGCGGCCCCGAGCACGAGACGGGCCTCGGTGGTGGCCAGGGCCTTCAGGTCACCGAACACCCTCGCGGTGATGCCGACGCTGGTGGCGGTGAGAGCCGCCGCCACGAAGAGCTTGGTGTTGAAGTCGTCGGTGACCGCACCCATCGCGGCGAAGCCGAGGGCCATCGGCATGACCACGCCGACGACGGCGACCTGGAACGACGCCCGCCCGACCTTGGCCAGCTCGGCCAGGTCCATCTCCATTCCCACCTCGAGGAGCAGGAGGATGACGCCGAGCTCGCCCAGGGTGACCAGGACCTCGTCGTGGCCGTCCACCATGCCCAGGACAGAGGGACCGACGATGACCCCCGCCAGGATCTCGCCCACGACGGCGGGAATGCCGATGCGCTCGGAGACCTCGGCCGCGGCCTTGGCGGCCACCAGGACGATCAGGATCTCGGTGAGGAACTGTGCGAAGTCCATGGTGCGGTCGTCGAGTCCTTCTTCGGGGCCGCCACAGGCGGGGGCGGAGCCGATGCGTTCGGCGGCAACCTACAGTGCCCGCCCCTACCGAGCGAAGGCCGCCCGATGCCGCTCAGGAGGCGGTTCGGGCGGAGTCGGTCAGTCGATGCGCAACGCGGAGACGAAGGCCTCCTGGGGCACCTCGACCCGTCCGATGTTCTTCATCCGCTTCTTGCCCCTCTTCTGCTGTTCGAGCAGCTTGCGCTTCCGGGTGATGTCGCCGCCGTAGCACTTGGCCAGCACGTCCTTGCGCTTGGCCTTGACCGTCTCCCGGGCGATGATCCGCCCGCCGACGGCGGCCTGGATGGGGACGTCGAACATCTGGCGGGGGATCAGCTCACGGAGCTTGGCCACGATCTTCTTGCCGTACTCATAGGAGCTGTCCCGGTGCACGATCGTGCTGAAGGAGTCCACCGGCACGCCGTTGAGCAGGACATCGACCCTCACCAGGTTGGACGCCTCGTAGCCGTCGCTCTCGTAGTCGAGGCTGGCATAGCCCTGGCTCCGGCTCTTGAGCTGGTCGAAGAAGTCGGTCACGACCTCGGCCAGCGGCAGGCGGTAGACGATCTCGACCCGCTCCGGCGAGAGGTAGTCGATGCGCTGCTGGCTCCCCCGGCGGCTCTCACAGAGCTCGATGAGGGTGCCCGTGTAGCCCACCGGCGTGATGATCGAGGCGGTGAGCCACGGCTCCTGGATGGCCTCGATCTCCCCGGCCGGGGGTAGGTCGGAGGGGTTGTCGACCTCGACCACCGTCCCGCTGTTGGTCTCGACCCGGTACTGCACCGAGGGGGCCGTGGCGATCAGGGCCAGGTCGAACTCACGCTCCAGGCGCTCCCGCACGATCTCCATGTGCAGGAGGCCGAGGAAGCCGCAACGGAAGCCGAAGCCCAGCGCTCCGGAGGTCTCCGGCTCGAAGCTGAAGCTGCCGTCGTCGATGATCAGCTTGTCCAGGGCCTCGCGGAAGTCGGCGAAGTCGTCGCCCTCGACCGGGTAGAGGCCGCAGAAGACCATGGCCTTGGGCTCCTGGTAGCCGTCGAGGGGCTCGTCGGCGCCGTCCCGCCCGCTGGTGACCGTCTCGCCCGACCGCGCCTCGGCCACGTCCTTGATGCCGGCGATGAGGTAGCCGACCTCGCCCGGGCCGAGGCTGGGGACCGGTGTGGGCACCGGCTTGCGCACCCCGATCTCGTCGGCGTCGTGGGTGACCCCGGCGTGCATGAACCGGAGCTGGTCGCCGGTGTCCAGGCGCCCGTTCATGACCCGGATCGAGCTGATGACCCCTCGGAACTGGTCGTAGTGGGAGTCGAAGATGAGGCCCTGCAGGGGACCGTCCTCACTTCCGGTCGGCGCCGGGATGCGCTCGACGATGGCATCGAGCAGGGCGGTGACCCCCTCCCCGGTCTTGGCCGAGATGGGCAGGATCTCCTCGGCCGGGATCCCGAGGACGTGCTCGATCTCCTCGGCCCGCAGCTCCGGCTCGGCGGCCGGGAGGTCGATCTTGTTGAGGCAGGCCACGATCTCGAGGTCGTGCTCGAGGGCCAGGTAGCAGTTGGCCAGCGTCTGGGCCTCGATGCCCTGCGCAGCATCGACCAGGAGGACCACCCCTTCACACGCGGCCAGGGAGCGCGAGACCTCATAGCCGAAGTCCACGTGGCCCGGGGTGTCGATGAGGTGCAGGACGTGGTCGCCATAGGACAGGCGGACGCTCTGCAGCTTGATGGTGATGCCCCGCTCGCGCTCGAGGTCCATCGTGTCCAGGTACTGGGCCCGCATGTCCCGCTCCTCGACGGCGCCGCAGACCTCCAGCATCCGGTCGGCCAGGGTCGACTTGCCGTGGTCGATGTGCGCGAGCAGGCAGAGGTTGCGGATGTGGGACGTGTCGGTCATCGGAACGGGGTGAGGGTAGGGCCACGGCGCCTCGTCCCGGTATCCTCCGCAGCCGTCATGGCCAACATCAAGAGTCAGATCAAGCGCAACCGTCAGAACGAGAAGCGGCGCGTCCGCAACAAGCAGGTTCGTTCCGAGGTGCGTACCCGGGTGAAGGCGGCCGAGGCCGGCGGCGAGAACGCCGACGAGGCGCTCCAGGTGGCCATGAAGACCATCGACAAGGCGGCCGCCAAAGGCGTCATCCACAAGAACGAGGCCTCCCGCCGCAAGTCCCGCCTCCAGAAGCGCGCCACCGCCGCCCAGGCCTGATCTCACGACCGCCCCCTCCGGGCGGCGGCCTCCTGTTCCCGCAGTGCCCCAGGCTCCGGCGCGTCCCGGGAACCATCGTCCTCCCGCCCTCACCCGACATCGCGTGACCTGCGGTCGCCTGACGACCACAACTCACGCAATCGTCACCGAGCCCGACGGTCGGGTCAGCGGCTGAGCCGGGCCAGGCGGGCGACCAGGACCTCGAGGACCAGCGCGTCGGGCCACGCGGTCTTCCCGCGGAGGTCGACGTCGGCCGCGGCCAGGAGGGCGACGGCCTGGCTGCTGCCTTCGTAGCCCAGGCGGTCGGCTCGTTGGAGGGCCTTCTTGGCGGGGAAGGTCGATCCCTTCATCCCGAGGCGGGCGGCGGCATCGGCCTCGTTGCGCACATCGGCCCCCTCGAGGGCGAGGATGCGGCGGAAGTGGGTGGTCAGGATGGCCAGCACCTGCAAGGGGTGCATGCCTCCCGAACCGACCATGCGGTGGACCCGCTCGATGGCCAGTCCGATGTCCCCCTTGTCGATGGCGTCGGTGAGCGCCCAGGGGGGCAACTGGCCCGCGTCACCGAGGAAGGGGGCGACGTCGTCGGCGCCGACCCCGGCGCCGGGACCGAAAGCCGATTCGAGGGTGGCGATGAGGGCGGCGAGCCGGTCCATGTCGTCGCCGAGGTGGGAGGCGACCAGGTCCTTCGCGCCGCGGTCGGCCTTCAGGGTGCTGGCGGCCCACTGGCCGTCCATCCAGCTCTGTCGGGCCTTGCCGGTCCCCACGCTGGTGTCGATGACCTCACCCCCGGCCGCGGTGACGGCCTCGGTGAGCTTCTTGGACAGCTGCTTCGGCTTGACCTTCGCGTCGACCGGCCGCTCCCAGACCAGGATCAGCTCGGTGCTGGGCAGGGGATCGGCCAGGTACTGGATCACCGGGGCGAGCTCGTCGGCGGAGAACCGGGCCAGGTTCCGGACCACCACCACTCGGCGTTCCGTGAGGAAGGGCGCGGTCTGCGCGGCGTCGACGGCGGTGGCGATCTCGTACTCGTCGCCCTCGACCCGGTCCAGGGCCAAGCCCGCATCCAAGTCGCCGAGGAGCTGGTTGGTCAGGTCCCGGACGGCGTCACCCCGGATGGTGTCGTCGCTGCCCTTGACCAGGCGGATGCGGGCGGAGCTCATGTCCGGGACAGGATGGCAGCCATCACGTCGGCCACGCGCCGGGAGCCGCGGACGTCGTGGGCCCGCAGGATCCGACAGCCGAGGCTGATGCCGAGGGCGTGGGCCGCCAGCGACGCCTCACGGCGGTCGTGGACCTCCGTGCCCACGAGCTCGCCGAGGAACCGCTTGTTGGAGGCCGAGAGGAAGACGGGGAAGCCGAGGGAGACCAGGTCGTCGGAATGCTTCAGGAGCAGGGCCGACTGCTCGGGGGTCTTGCCCAGGTCCAGGCCGGCGTCGACCATGACCCGTTCCGGCGGGATCCCCGCGGCCACCGCCATCGCCGCCCGATCGGCCAGGAACGCGCAGACCTCGGCCGACACGTCCTCGTAGTGCGGTGCGGGATCGGGCACCCGGGGCGCCAGACGGACGTGGGTGGTCACCACCGAGGCCCCGGCGGTCGCCGCCGCGGCCAGGTAGCCGGGATCGGCGAAGCCGGAGATGTCGTTGCCGATCACCGCCCCGGCCGCGTAGCCGGCCGCGGCGACCGACGCCCGGAACGTGTCGACGCTCACCGGCAGGTCGAAGCGGGCGACCAGCGCCTCGACCGCGGGGACCACCCGGTCCAGCTCCTCGGCCTCGGTCACCTCCGGGCCGGGCCCCGCCTTCACCCCACCCACGTCGAGGAGGTCCGCACCGTCCGCCACCAGGGCCTCGGCGGCGGCGAGGAGGTCGTCGAAGTCCCACGTGGCGCCCCGGTCGAAGAAGGAGTCCGGCGTCCGATTGAGGATCCCCATCACCAGCGCCCGGTGGGTGATGTCGTAGCGGTGGGGACCGAGCGCCACGAGCACCCGCCGACCGTACCGATCCATCCCGCCCACGGTCGACCCGGACCAGCCACTCGACTCGCTCCCCGCTCGCCGCGAGCGCTTCGACGGTGAACGGCCCGTGGCGCAGGAACGGGCGCGGAGCGCCACCGGGGACCGGGCCGACGATCGCGGCCGGACCGCGCGACGCGATCGCCTCCGCCGCCCGCCTCGCCGAGGGGGCATCCGTGCTCAGGACCACCAGACCGACGCGACGGATCCCGAGGCGCCGCAGCCCGGCCAGCACACGATCGTCGCGGGCCCGACCGTCGAGGCGGACCACGACCGACCCCTCGTCGCGCCAGACCTCGGCCCCCGATGCGACCGGACGACCGGTCAGGGGCACCTGGCGAGCCAGGGCCAACGCCGGGATTAGGGCGACCAGAGCGCCGGCGAGTGCTGCCAGCCGCGGTCTCCTGCGCCACCGCCGAGCTGCGCCCACCAGGACCACGAGCGCCGACACCGGGAGGATCGTGAGCTCGCCGAGGGGCGCGGCGGCCGCGGATCGCGCCACCCAGAGGAGCCACCCGAGCGCCACCCCGGTCGGCAGGTGCAGGACCGCCGCCGACCCCGGGACCAGCCCCGCCACCGGGCCGGCGATGAGTCCCCAGACCATGACCAGGCCTGCGGCCGGCCCGGCGAGGAGGTTGGCGGGAAGGGATACCAGCGGGACCCCGCCGAACACGCTCACCAGGATGGGGGCCACGGCGACCTGAGCCGCCAAGGTCACGCCCGCGGCCTCGGCCACGACGTCGGGACCGGGTACCCGCGCGCTGAGGGGCCCGGCCAGGGCGATGATCCCGCCGGTGGCCGCGACCGACAGGACGAAGCCCACGGAGTGCACGAGAAGCGGGTCGACCAGGACCAGGCCGGTCACCGCGAGGGCCAGGGTCCTCGGCGGGGAGATCACCCGCCCACCGAAGGTCCCGCCGGCGGCGAGCGCGGCCATGGCGGTGGCCCGCAGGACCGACGGCTCGAACCGGGTCAGCAGGGCGAAGAAGGCCAGGACGGCGATCACCGCCGCCAACCGGGCGGCGAGACCGAGCCGCCGGAGGACGACGCCGGCCACGACCAGCACGAAGGCCACGTTCTGGCCCGAGACGGCCAAGAGGTGACTGAGGCCCGAGGCGCGGAAGTCGTCGGTGACCGCAGCCGACTGGCCTCGGTCGTCGCCGAACAGGATCCCGGTCAGCAGGGCCGTCGACTCCGCCCCGAGCCGGGACGCTCCCCGGACCACGATCCGGCGGAGGCCGTTGGCCAGTCGGCTCACGGGGTCACCGGCCCGGATCGGTCCGACGTCGTCGACCAGCAGTCGGCCGGCCACGTGACGCACGGCCAGGTCCGGACGACCCGTGACCGGCACCACCCGGCCCGAGAGTGGGACCCGCTCCCCCGCCAGAGCGCTGACGAGCTGTGGTGAGGCCCGCTCCTGTGGCACCTCGATCTCCAGACGACGACCGTCCAGACGGACGATCGCCCGCACCCCGTCCAGATCCTCCACGGGATCCGACACCAACGTGACGATCCGGGCCGACACCCGTTCGGGCGCCGGTGGCCCGAGCCCCGCCCAGGCGCGATGACCCAGGGCCGAGGCCAGGAGGAGTCCACCGAGGCACACGAGCACCGGCCGGCGACCGGCGAGCGCGGCGGCGACCACGACCGGGCCCAGGAGCAGGGGCACCGCGGCCGACCACCAGGCCCCGAGGGCCACGGCGAGGGCCAGGACGACCGCGGCCCGGTCGCTCACGGGTGCCCGGCGGAGCGACGCCCCGTCGGTACGGTGATCGTGTGGCGCGGACAGCAGCAGGCCCGTCGGCCCGATCCAACGGGCCGCCACAGGGAAAGGTCGCCCGACCGGGTCGGATCCGCGCCCTGGCCCCGGTGGCGGTGCTGGCGGTTCCGCTCGGCCTCGGCCTCGTCGCCACCCTCGTGCTCCGCCTCTGGCCCTGTGAGGGCACGGGATGCGGTGAGGCCTACCTCGGGGCCTGGGGCCTCGTCCTCTTCGCCGTCCCCACCGCGCTGGCCGTGGGCCTGCCGTGGATCGTGTCGCCCTTCAACGTGGCCCTCGCGCTGGCGTCGAGCCTGGCGGCATGGGTCATGTTCGGCGTCTGGGCCGCCCGGCGGGCCACCCTGGACGTGGATGCCACCTGGCGGACGTTCTGGCGCGAGGTGAGCGTCTACGCCGGCGGCGTCGTCCTCGGGATCGTGGGCGGCCTGCTGGTGATGGTGCTGGTCCTGAGGTTCCTCTGACGGTCCGGTCCCGAGCACCTAGACGGTGACCAGGTCGATCAGGGCGGCCAGCTTGGCCTCCCCGATCCCGGACACGTCGATGAGCTGTTCCACCGAGGCGAACGGGCCCGCGGCGTCCCGGTACTCGATGATCGCCGCCGCCGTCGCCGGCCCGACGCCCGGAAGCGTCTCGAGCTCCTCGGGGCCCGCCAGGTTGATGTTCACGGGCGCCTCGGTCGAGGACGCCGAGGTGGCGTCCGCCGGGGCCGGCACCGCGGTCACGGGCTCCCCCCGGCGGGGCACGATGACCTGGGTGCCGTCGGTGACCGGCGCGGCCAGGTTGATGCGATCGAGGTCCGCGGCCGGCAACGGACCTCCGGCCGCGGTGAGCAGGTCGGCCACCCGGTCCCCCGCCGCCAGCTCATAGAGGCCGGGGCGGCGAACGGCCCCGGCCGCATGGGCGAGAACCGGGCCGCCGGTCACCGAGGTCGGCACCGCGACGGCTCCGGCCCGTGATGCGGGCGCGGCGGCGGGCGCGAGGGGTACGCCCGCCTCGGCCGGTTCCGGCGCGGGTGAACGCAACAAGTACCAACCCAGGAGCGCCACCAGGCCGACCCCCACACCCAGGGCCGCCACCTGCGGTGTGATCCCCAGATCGCTGAGCAGACCGAGAAGGCGGTCGGTCGGTCGCAGGTGGACCGGTCGGGTCAGCCCGAGGGGATCGACCTGATCGGCGGGGGAATGGACGGGACGATGCCCGGCGGCATCGGTGGGCTCCGCAGGCACGGCGCTCCTCCAGGGCAGACGACGATCGGGGGAGGCGCGAGAGTGAGTTTAGTTACCTTTCAATGCTTTCCCATGCGGTCGGGTCAGAACAGGCGCTGGGACAGGGCCTTGCGGTGACCGGCGGTGCGCGGGTCGTCGGGGCCGAGCAGCTCGAGCAGGTCCAGGTACTCCTGACGGGCCTGCTCATCGTCCTTCACCCGGTCGAGCAGGCCGTCGAGGCGAGTGCTGATCTCGTCGCGGTCGCCAACGGTCTCACCGGTCCGGGCGCGGGCCGCCACCCGCCGGGTCTCCGGGGACTCGGGAACCCGGGTCAGCAACTCGAGGGCCTCTTCGGTCCGGCCATCGGTGACCCGGAGATCGGCCAGGGCGACCACCACCCGCTCGTCGTCGGGCACCAGCTCCAGCGCCTGCTGGAGCGATGCCTCATCCCCGGCGGCCAGCAGGCCTTCGACGGCGGTGTCGGTGTCGCTGGGGACGAGGTCGTCGACGAAGGCCTGCACCGCGGCCTCCCCCTGGGCGCCGATGAAGTTGCCCACCACGGCGCCGTCCTTGAGGGCGAAGACGGCCGGGATGGACTGCACCTGGAAGGCCTGGCTGATCTGGGGGTTCTCGTCGACGTTGACCTTGACCAGCTCGACCTCGCCGTCGGTGGCGTCGACCACCTTCTCGAGGAGAGGGCCGAGCTGCGTGCACGGGCCGCACCACGGCGCCCAGAGGTCCACCACGACGACGACGTCCTTCGAACGGTCGAGCACGGCCGTCTGGAAGGTGGCGTCGGTGACATCGTTCACTTCGCTCATCATGGCGTCCAACGAGATCGAGGGTCGGGGCATTCCGGTGTAGCAGTAGGTTGCAGCCGATGGCGGACACCGAGGGCACGAGCACCGCACCGGTCGAGGGGATCCACGCCGAGGAGGTGACGGCCTGGTTCGCCGAGCAGGTCCCCGACGCGCGCCCGCCCTTGAGCTTCGACCTCATCGCCGGTGGCCGCTCCAACCTCACCTATGCGGTGACCGATGCCCAGGGGACACGGTGGGTGCTCCGGCGGCCGCCTCTGGGTCACGTGCTGGCGACGGCCCACGACATGGGCCGCGAGCACCGGATCATCGCTGCCCTCGCAGCCACCGCGGTGCCGGTGGCCCCGGTCATCGGCCTCAGCCCCGACGACTCGGTCAACGGTGCCCCCTTCTACGTCATGGAGTTCGTGGACGGCCCGATCCTGCGCGACCGGGCCGCGGCCGAGCTGCTCCCGACACCGGCTCGAGCCGCCGCCGCCGACGCCATGGTCGACGTCCTGGCGGAGATCCACGCCGTCGACATCGATGCCGTGGGCCTGGGCGACCTGGGCCGGCGTGACGGCTACATCGAGCGCCAACTCAAGCGGTGGCAGGGGCAGTGGGAGAAGACCAAGACCCGGGAGCTGCCGGTCATCGACGCCGTCCACGATCGGCTGGCCGTCTCGATCCCCGAGCAGGGCCCGGCCACGATCGTCCACGGTGACTACCGGCTCGACAACTGCATCCTCGACCCCGACGGGAGGATCCAGGCCGTCCTCGACTGGGAGCTCTGCACGCTGGGAGACCCGTTGGCCGACGTCGGCCAGCTCTGCATGTACTGGACCGAGCCCGGGGACACGCTGGTCGCCGCGCCCGACGCCCCGACCACCGCGGCGGGCTTCGGCACGCGAGCCGACCTCCTGGCCCGCTACGGCACCGTCTCGGGCCGGGACCTGAGCCAGATCGACTTCTACATCGCCTTCGGCTTCTGGAAGCTGGCCTGCATCTGCGAGGGCGTGCTCAAGCGCTACCAGGCCGGGGTGATGGGCGACGCCGACGTCAGTGGCCTCGTCGAGATGTTCACCCACCACGTCGCCAACCTGGCCGCGGCGGCCGCCACGACCCTCGACCTGGAGCCCTGAGGTGAGCAGCACCCTCTTCGAGTTCCATGAGGACCCCGGTGGCAGCGACCCGGTGCTGGTCGTGGCCCTGGAGGGCTGGATCGACGCCGGCGGTGCCGCGGCCACCGCCGCCCAGCGCATCCTGGCCTCGGTCCCCCACAAGACGACGGTCGCCACCTTCGACGCCGACACCCTGCTCGACCACCGTGCCCGGCGTCCCGTCATGCACCTGGTCGACGGGGTCAACACCGGCCTCACCTGGCCGACCATCGAGCTGCTGGGAGCCTGGGACCGACAGGAGCGGGACGTGCTCTTCCTGGTCGGCCCCGAGCCCGACCACAACTGGCCCTCGTTCGCCCGGGCCGTGGTCGACCTGGCCGAGTCCCTCGAGGTGTCCCAGGTGCTCGGCCTCGGCGCCTATCCCGCCCCGGTCCCCCACACCCGGGCCGTCCAGCTGTCCTGCACCGCCTCGTCCCCGGAGATGGCTCGCCGCACCGGCTTCGTGCGCGGGACCCTCGACGTTCCCGCCGGCGTCCAGGCGGCCATCGAGCGTCAGGCGGCCGAGCAGGGCATGTCCGCCCTCGGCCTCTGGGCCCAGGTCCCCCACTACGCCGCCGCCATGCCCTACCCCGCCGCGGCCGCCCGACTCGTCGAGGGGCTCGGCGAGGTCGCCGACCTCGACTTCGACGTCGCCGGCCTCGACCGGGAAGCCGAGTCGACCTCGGCGCGACTCGACGACCTCGTCGCCGAGAGCGCCGAGCACCAGGACCTGGTCCGCGAGCTCGAGCGCCACGTCGACACCGCGTCCGCCGACGAGGGCGACGGCGGCGGCGAGATCCAGCTTCGCTCCGGTGACGAGCTGGCCGAGGAGTTCGAGCGCTTCCTGCGCGAGCAGGAGGACTAGGCCCGACTCCCCGGCCTCGCCCGCCGCTCAGCCCGCGGGCGACGGGTAGTCCGGCGGCTCCTCACCCTCGGGGGGGGACTCGTAGAAGGCCACGGCCCCGTCGGGATCGAAGGCCCGGGTGTCCTCCTCGGGCCACTCGCCGATCCGGTAGCGCGTGCCACCGTCCACGTAGGTGTACATGCCCCGGCCCTCCTGGCGGATCTCGTCGGGGCCGGTGGCCTCGGGGTCCCACCAGATCTGGGTCCAGTTGTCGAGCCCGTTGTAGTCGGTGGTCTCCCACTCGGTGTCGTCACCCCAGTTGAGCGAGGCCTGGCTGATGGCGTCAGGCGTCGCCGGGAGGGCGAAGAGCGCAGTGGCCCAGTTCTCCCGGGTCAGGTCCGGTCCGACCGCCTGGAGGGCGGCGAAGAACACCTGGGGCGTGGGCAGGATCACCCCGGACGAGCCATCGGCGGCGGGGGGCTCGCCGGTCCACCACTCGTGCAGGAAGTACGAGCCCTGGGCCGTGGGGTCCACCCGGGCGGCCAGCGGGCTGATGCCGAACGAGTTCGCCCATTGCGCCTGGTCGAAGCCGCGGGCCGCGACGGTGGTGTCCACCAGGGCCGAGCCGGTGATGATCCACTCGGGGAAGTAGTCCTGGTTGGTCGCCTCCACCGTGAAGGTGCCCGGAGCGATGGGGTCACCGGAGAAGATGATGCTGGTGACCCCGGCCTCCTTGAACCGGGCGACGGCGCTGGCGGCCTGCTCCTGGAGCCGGGCCGGGTCCAGTTGGTAGGCGACGCTCTCGGCCACCTCGACCCCCTCCTCGGCCAGGCGCTCCTGGGTGACGGCGTTCTGCTCGGCCCCGTCCTCGTCGCTCTCCAGGAAGAGGGTGCCGAACACGCGGTCCTCACCTTCCAGCGCGCCGTCGGCAAACGCCGCCGGACGGCCGGCCACCTGCTTCGACAGCCACTCGACCACGTGCTCGCGGGCCTGGTCGGTCGACTGGCCCACGTTGATGATGTACGGGGCGCGCTCCTGGGAGAACGCGTCCGGCTCCCCGATCTGACACCCGATGCAGGGGATCTCACGGGCGGCCAACTCGTCGGCGAAGGCGTCGGTCAGGATCGGTCCGCCCCAGACCATGAAGGCCTCGATCTCCTCGTCGATGCGCACCGCATCAGCCCGGGCGGCCACGTCGTCGTTGGGCGGGCCCGAGCCCTCGACGGCGACGACCTCGACGGTCCGCCCGTAGGTCTCGTAGTAGTCGTTGAACAGGTCGACGTAGGCCGCCATGGTGGCCAGGGAGTCCTCGTTGGTGTCGTCGATGCCGAAGCCGCCCAGCAGGTAGTCCGAGATCGGGTTCGGCGGTGACTGGTAGTAGGCGATGGTGATCGTGTCCGCCGTGACCCCGGTGTCGGTCTCCCCTCCGTTGTCCCCCTCGAAGGGGGCGTAGCACTCGGGCGCGAAGTAGTTGGGAATGGCCAGGGTGCCGCGCTCGGTGTCGCAGGTGTCGGGCCAGTCGACCTCGATGCCCTGTTCCTCCGCGTCGGAGAACGACAGCGCGCCCTCGCCGAGGCCCTCGGTGGCGACCGTGTCCTCGGTGGCCTCGTCGTCGTCACCTCCTCCTGACAGGAGCACGACGCCCCCGACGACGGCCACGATCACCACGATGGCGATGATCGGGCCGTAGCGGCGCACGGAGCGGGAGGACCCCCCGCTGGATGGACGGTCACTGCTGGGTTGCATGCCTAAGTCTCTCCCCCCGGTGAAACACCCGAACGCGCGATCGCGTGCCGGTCACTGCCAAGGTACGACGCGACGACGGCGCCGTCGCGCAACACCTCTTCCGGGACCCCGTCGGCGATGACGGCTCCCTGGTCCATGGCGACGATCCGGTCAGCCACTCCGGTGACCAACGGGACGTCGTGCTCGACCACCAACAGCGCGGCCCCGAGGCCGTCGCGCAACCGCTCCAGCAGGGGCCCGAGGGCCTCGGTCTCACGCTGGGCGATGCCGCTGGAGGGCTCGTCGAGCAGTACGACCGTCGGGCGGTGGGCGGCCACACAGGCCAGGTCCACGACCCGACGGCTGCCTGTCGACAGCTCACGTACGAAGCGGGAGCGGAACGCACCGATGCCGAACAGCTCGATGAGCTCCTCCACCCGCTCCCGCACCTGCTCCTCGCTGTCGAAGGCCGCCGGCAGCCGCAGCGCCGGGTTGACCGGGTCCCGGACGTCGATCCAGCGTTCCAGGGCCACGGCGATGGTCTGTTCGACGGTGAGCGACGGGAACAGCTGGGCGTCCTGGAAGGACCGTCCGAGGCCCCGCCAGGCCCGCTCGGCGACCGCGCAGGCGGAGATGTCGTCGTCACCCAGGTGGACCGTGCCCCGGTCGGCGGGGACGAAGCCGCTGATCAGGTCCAACAGCGTGGTCTTGCCCGCCCCGTTGGGTCCGATGATGCCCACGATCTCCCCCGGCCGGGCCGAGAACGTGACGTCGTCGACCGCGGTCAGCCCGCCGAAGCTGCGGGTGAGCCCGTGGATGGCGACCGCGGGCCCGGTGTCGTCCCCCGACGGTGCCCGTTCGCGCCGGTGGACCCGGGCCGAGGGATGACCCCTCCCGCTGGCTCCGGCCCCCTCGAGGAAGACCGACCGCAGGAGGTCGGGGCGCTCCAGCAGCTCCGCGGCGGGACCCTCGAAGCGGATCTCGCCCTTCTCCATGAAGTAGGCCCGGTCGGCCACGGTGAGGGCCAGGTTCACCGACTGCTCGACGAGGATCACCGTGGCCCCGTCGTCCCGGATCTCCCGCACCAACGGCAGCAGGCGCTCGACCACGACCGGGGCGAGGCCGAGGGAGAGCTCGTCGATCATGAGGAGCTTGGGGCGGGCGATCAGGGCCATGCCGAGGGCCAGCATCTGCTGCTGGCCACCGGAGAGGTCCCCGGCTGGTTCGTGGCCCCGCCGGCCGAGGATCGGGAAGTGCTCGACGGCCCGGGCCAGCGCCACCTCGGCGCCCTCCGGGTCTTCTCGGCGCCGCAGCCATCCCGCCAGACGGAGGTTCTCGTCCACGGTCAGGGACGGGAAGACGCCCGCCCCGCCGGGGACCTGGATGACGCCCCGCGCCGCGATCTCGTACGGGGGGGCATGGGTGATGTCGGTCCCGTCGAACACCACCGCACCCCGGTCGGCCTCGACCACACCGCAGATGGAGCGCAGCAGTGTCGACTTGCCCGCCCCGTTCGTCCCCAGCAGGGCCACGATCTCGCCCTCCCGGACCACCATGTCCACCCCGAAGAGGACCTGGACGTCGCCGTAGCCGACTTCCAGCTCCCGGGCGATGAGGATCATGGGGCTGCCGTGACGGCGCTCGTAGAGGTCCTCGGAACGGGCGGCAGCCACCCGCCACACCTGGCGGATGTCGTCGCCGATGAGGTCCCCGGCGGAGGCGATGACCAGACCGCCGATGAAGAAGACCGGGGTCATGACGAGCATTCCGGTGCGGATGCCCCAGGCGTCGCCGATCGCCCCGATGAGGGGGAGCACCACCAGGCCGGGCAGCACCCACAGGGAGGCGATGGAGAAACCCAGGGACCGGGTCCGGGGTGGGATGGCCAGCGAGAGCGAGGCCAGGATCCCAGGGCCGACGATGGCCAGCCCGGCGGTGATCAGCGCATTGGCCGCGACGGCCACGACGATGTTGGGGGCGAGGGCGAACACGGCGGCCAGGAGCGCAGCCCCCAGCGAGATCCACGACAGGAACTTGAGGATCCGTCCGGGGTCGGTCAGCACGTACTTCGTGGCCACCTTCGCCCCGATGACGAGTCCGACGAGTTGGAGGGGCTCCACCAGGGCGGCCACCGACCCCCGGGCCACCTCGTTCAGGCCGAACTCCTCCTCGTAGAGGAGCGAGGCCAGGGTCACGAAGCCGATCAGGGAGGCGGCGAGGAACGGGAGCGCGTACCAGATGCGCCGGAGACCGGCGATCTTCCAGCAGGTGCGCCAGGCCTCCGCGAAGGAGGCCGGGTCCTCCTCCACGTCCACCGTCTCGCCCGAGGAGCCCATGGCCTCGCGCTCCCAGTGACCCCGCACCGGCTCCCGCATCCTGAGGCCCAGAACGACCAGGATGGCGGTCGGCACGGCGAACACCAGGAACGGGACCCGCCAGCTGAACCAGTACGCCAGCAGGCCGGCGAGCAGGGGGCCGACGAACTGGCCGAGCGCGTTCGCCGCCCGGTGGAAGGAGTAGACGCCCGGCCGGTTGTGCGGCGGGTAGTAGTCGGCGAGCAGCGAGTTGTGCGTGGGGTCCACCACGGCCTTGCCGATTCCCGACCCCGCTCGGGCCACCCCCAGCATGAAGAGCGTGGAGACCAGCCCGGTCATCACCGAGAAGAAGCCCCAGACCGCGGCCCCTCCGAGGGCGACGGGTACCCGCCTGTGGCGGTCGGCGTACTGGGCGATGGGGATCTGCAGCACCAGGGCCCCGGCGGCCACGACGGCGGTCAGCGTCAGGATGCCGGTGAGGTCGAGGCCGAAGGCGTCCCGGATCTCCGGTAGCAGGATGCCGAAGGCGGTGCGGTCCAGCTCGTCGACCGCATTGAGCCCGAACAGGATCAGGAGGGCGTAGACGGGACCGGGGCCGGTGAGCGCGTCGAGGGCCCGTCGCGGATGGCGAACCGCCGTCGCCGCGCCCCGGGTCCAGGTCGCCACGGCGCTGAGGGCCCGACTCACGGGTCGGCCTCGACCAGGTCGGGCGCCGGATCGGTGAGGACCTCGGGCTCCTCGGTGGCCGCCTCAGGACCCTCCACGAAGCTGGGGACGACCAGACCACGCCGGCGGGCCACCCACCGCAGGGCGGCGTCCCGGAGGCGGTACACGAGGCCGCCGAGGCCGCTGGGCAGGATCATCAGCACCAGCAACACGCCGAGGGAGTTCGAGAACAGGCGCCACAGCGCGGCGTCGCCCGGGAGGTCGCTGGCGAAGCGATAGGTCAGCTCGAGGTAGGCGGCGCCGAGCAGGACGCCGAGCGTCGAGCCGAGGCCGCCGATCACCACCATCGTGAAGGCCAGGAAGCCGAGGAACGGGCCGTAGGTGTCGGGGCCGAAAGCCTGCTGGTGGTGTACGAAGAGGCCCCCCGCGACCGCGGCCAGGAAGCCGGAGATGGCGAAGGCGGTCATGCGCAGGCGCAGGGGACGCAGGGCGAAGGCCTGGGCCCCCGCCTCGTTCTCGCGCAGGGCCACGAGGGCCCGCCCGAACCGACTCGACCGCATCCCGACCAGGGCGAAGATGGCCAGCACGAGCACGGCCAGGATCACGTAGTAGACGCCGGTCGGCGAGTCCCAGTGGATCCGTCCGAACAGCGGCTCCCGCTCGATCCGTCCCGTGGGGATCCAGTCGAAGAACTGACGATTGAGGAAATAGGAGTACATCGACAGGGCGAAGGCGAAGGTGGTGACGCTCAACAGGAGGCCCTGCAGGCGCAGGGCCGGCAGGCCCACGAGCAGGGCAGCCACCGCACCGGCGCCGCCGGCGACGAGCAGGGCGAGGCTCAGGTCCAGGCCCCATTCCGAGGTGGCCACGGCCCCGATGGCCGCACCGAGGCCGACGAAGCCCATCTGGCCGAGCGAGACCTGTCCCGCCCAGCCGGTGAGGACCAGCAGCGACAGCCCGATGATGCCGAAGAGGAGCACCGACGACGCGAGCAGGGCGTCACTGGGTGAGAGCCAGGTCGGCAGCCACAGCACCACGGCGGCGAGCACAGCGGCGCCACCCCAGCGAACGGCCCGGACCTCGGGGAGACGGGCGACGACCTCCGGTACCGGCCGGACCTCGTCGACCGCCTGCCAGGTCGACACCGACTCGAGCGACGTTCGGGCCCTCCCCTGTCGTCGCAGCAGCAGGGCCACGACGACCACGGCGGCCACGATGGGGTCGGTCAGCAAGGGGCTGGAGGCGTTCCACCCGATGCCGGTCTCCAACAGACCCAGGGCGATCGCCGCGAAGGCCACGGCCGGGAGGTCGACCATCCCGCCGATGACCAACGCGGCGAGGATCCGCAGGAGGAAGCCGAAGGTCGACACGCTGCCCCCGATCGGCAGGCCCACGACCCCTGCCCGTAGCCAGGCCCCGCTGAAGGCCAGCAACGTCGCGACCATCCAGACGACCGTCTGGAGCCGCTTGACGGGGATCCCCAGGAGGGCGGCCCGGTCGGCTCGCTCCGCGGAGGCGCGCACGGCGATGCCCACGTCGGTCCGACGAAGGAAGAGGGCGAGCGCCACCATGACGAGCGGCGCGACCACCAGGGCGGCCAGTTCGTCAGCGCCGAAGATGATCGGATCCACGGTGAACTGGATGTCCCAGGGCAGGTCGAGGGCCTGGGCCGACGGGCGCTCACCCCACAGTCGCGGCAGCAGGAGGCTGCAGGCGCCCAGGAGCGTCGCCAGCCCGATGGTGGCGACGGTCAGGATCAGTCGGGGGGCGTTGAAGAAGCGCCGGATGACCAACAGCTCGACGAGGGCACCCACCACGAGGGCGGCCGCCAGCCCGGCCCCCAGGGACACCCAGTAGTTCCAGCCCCAGAAGACGATCAGGTACACGCCGAGGGACGTGGGGACGCTGCCGAGGTCGGTCTGGGCGAAGTTGATGATCCGGTTCGCCCGGTAGATCAGGGCCAGCCCGAGCGCGGCGAGCGCGCTGAGCAGGCCGACGATGAGGCCCCGCAGGAAGACCCCGGCAGGCACGGGAAACAGGGCCAGCTGGGCCGCCAGGACCGCAGCGGGGGGCCCGAAGCGGCGCAACGGCTCGCGCCACCTCGCCGTGTCAACCCCCCCGGTCGCCATGCGAGCCGCACCGTACTGCCCGGTGCCGACCCGGCAGGACCGGCCCCCGGAACCACTACCGTCCCCCGCCATGACGAGGCTGTGGGGAGCAATCCGATGAAGGTCGACGGCGGGCTGGGAACGATCGCGGCCGCGGGGAACACGGCCCGGTCCCTGGAGGACGCGGGCTACGACGGGGCCTGGAGCGCGGAGACCAGCCACGACCCGTTCCTGCCCCAGGTCCTGGCGGCGGACGCCACCGAGCGCCTGGAGCTGGGCACCGGCATCGCGGTGGCCTTCGCCCGGAGCCCCATGACGCTGGCCAACACGGCCTGGGACCTGCAGGTGCAGTCCCAGGGCCGCTTCCTGCTCGGCCTCGGTTCGCAGATCAAGCCGCACATCACGAAGCGGTTCTCCATGCCGTGGTCCCAGCCCGCCGCTCGCATGCGGGAGATGATCCTGGCCATCCGGGCCATCTGGGACTGCTGGGACGGCGACGGCAAGCTCGAATTCCGAGGCGACTTCTACACCCACACGCTCATGACCCCGTTCTTCAACCCGGGACCCTGCCCGTTCGGCCACCCCAAGGTCTTCCTCGCGGCCGTGGGGCCGAAGATGACCGAGGTGGCCGGTGAGGTGACCGACGGGATGCTCTGCCACGGCTTCACGACGGCCTCGTACCTCCAGGACCGGACCCTCCCCGCCCTCGAAACCGGCCTGGCGAAGGCCGGACGGTCCCGCTCGGACCTGGAGCTCTCGATCCCGGCCTTCATCGTCACCGGCGCGGACGAGGACGCCATGGCGGCTTCCGCCGTCGGTGTCCGCCGCCAGATCGCGTTCTACGGCTCCACCCCGGCCTACCGGCCGGTGCTCGAGCACCACGGCTGGGGCGACCTCCAGAGCGAGCTGAACGTCCTGTCCAAGCAGGGTGAGTGGGCGACGATGGGTGAGCTCATCGACGACGAGATCCTGGGTGCCTTCGCCGTGGTCGCCGAGCCCGAGACCGTGGCCGGTGCCCTGCTCGAGCGGTGGGGCGGGCTGGTCGACCGGATCAGCTTCTATGCCCCCTACGAGACCGACCGCGACACCTGGCTCCCTGTCGTCGAGGCCCTCCGCGCGGGCTGACCGTCGGGACGTTCAGACGACGAGGTTGACCAGCTTTGGGGGCCGAGCGACGACCTTCTTGGGCTCGGCGCCGTTCAGGTGGGCCTGCACCTTCTCGGACGCGAGGGCGGTGGCGACGGCCTCGTCCTCGGAGATGTCGGCGTCGACATCGATGCGGTCCCGGACCTTGCCGTTGACCTGCACGATCATCGTGGCGGTGGCGACGGTGGTCATCGCCGGGTCGGCGACGGGCCAGGACCGCGTGTGGACGTGGCTGCCGTTGCGCCGCTCCCAGAGCTCAGCGGTGATGTGCGGCGCCATGGGCGCCATGAGCAGGAGCACGGTGTCGACGGCCTCGGCCAGGGTCTGGCTCCGGGCGCCGTCGGCGCTCTGGGTGTAGGCGTACAGCTCGTTGGTGAACTGCATGAAGGACGAGACGGCGGTGTTGTAGGACCAGCGCTCGTACTCGTCGGTGACCCGCTGGATCAGACGGTGGCGGGATCGCTCCATCTCCTGGTCGGCGGGGGTCGGGTCGCGGTCCACGACGGCGCCGGGCGCCTCGCCCACGCCGAGCCGCCAGAGGCGACCCAGGAACCGGTGGGAGCCCTCGATGCCGGCGTCGTCCCAGTCCATGTCGTCCTGGGGCGGTCCCACGAAGAGATGGAACAGGCGCAGGGCGTCGGCGCCATAGCGATCGAAGTAGTCCTCGGGGGCCACCAGGTTGCCCTTGGACTTCGACATCTTCATGCCGTCCTTGCGGATCATGCCCTGGGTGAACAGGCGGGCGAAGGGCTCCCGCAGCTCCTTGGGTGCGACGCCCAGGTCGGCCAGCGCCTTGGTGAAGAAGCGGGCGTACATCAGGTGGAGGATGGCGTGCTCCACCCCGCCGATGTACTGGTCCACCGGGAGCCAGCCGGCTACCGCGTCGAGGCCGAACGGGGCCTCGTCGTTGTCGGGATCGGCGAAGCGCAGGAAGTACCACGAGGAGTCGACGAAGGTGTCCATCGTGTCGGTCTCCCGACGGGCGGGGCCGGAGCAGGACGGACAGGCGACGTTCAGGAAGCTCTCGTGGTGCTTCAGCGGGGACTCCCCGCTCGGGGTGAACTCGACGTCGTCGGGGGCCACGACGGGCAGGTCGGCCTCGGGCACCGGGACGATGCCACAGCCGTCGCAGTAGACGACCGGGATCGGGCAACCCCAGAAGCGCTGGCGGGACAGCAGCCAGTCCCGCAGGCGGTACTGCACGGTGCGCTCTCCGATGGACCGATCCTCCAGCCAGTCGATGGCCGTGGCTTTGGCCTCGTTCACATCCAGGCCATCCAGCCACTGGCTGTTGATGGCCGGCCCGTCACCCGTGTAGGCCTCGCCGTCGAAGTCGGCCGGGGGCGCCACGGTGCGGACGATGGGCAGGTCGTAGGCCACGGCGAAGTCCCAGTCCCGCTGGTCCTGACCAGGGACGGCCATGATCGCCCCCGTCCCGTAGGTGGCCAGGACGTAGTCGGCCAGGTAGACGGGGATCTCCTCGCCGGTGAAGGGGTTCACGGCGTGGGCTCCGGTGAAGACCCCCCGCTTCTCGAGCGGGCCCTCCGAGCTCAGGCGCTCGAGCTCGCTGGCCCCCGTGACCTGGACCACGAAGGCCTCGACCTCGGCCCGCCGGTCCTCGGTGGTCAGCTCGGCCACGATCGGGTGCTCGGGGGCCACCACCGCGTAGGTCATGCCGAAGCTGGTGTCCGGCCGCGTGGTGAACACCTCCAGGCTCAGGTCGGGGTGGCCCACGACCGGCAGACGGAACGTGGCCCCCTCGGAGCGGCCGATCCAGTTGCGCTGCATGGTCTTGACCCGCTCGGGCCAGTCCAGGTCGTCGATGTCGTCGAGGAGTTGTTGGGCGTAGTCGGTGATCTTGAAGAACCACTGCTCGAGGTCCTTGCGTTGGACCAGGTCACCGGAGCGCTCACAGGTGCCGTCACCCAGGACCTGCTCGTTGGCCAGCACCGTCTGGCAGCCGGGGCACCAGTTGACCGGCGCCTCGGCCCGGTAGGCCAGGCCGGCCTCCAGGAAACGCAGGAAGATCCACTGGGTCCAGCGGATGTAGGAAGGGTCGTGGCTCATCACCACCCTTCGCCAGTCATAGGAAGCGCCCAGGCGCTTCAACGACGAGGTCAGCTCCTCGATCTTGGCGTCGGTGAAGGGCCGGGGGTGCTCTCCTGTCTTGATGGCGGCGTTCTCCGCCGGCAGCCCGAAGCTGTCGAAGCCGATCGGGGACAGCACGGCCTGGCCGTTCATCGTGCGGTAGCGCACCAGCAGGTCACCGAAGGTGTAGTTGCGCACGTGGCCCATGTGGGCCGCTCCGCTGGGGTACGGGTACATGCACAGCACGTAGGACTTGGGGCGGGGGTCGTCGTTGTCGACCTGGTAGGTCCCCTCCTCGAGCCAACGGGCCTGCCAGCGCGGTTCGATCGCGGACGGGTCGTAGGGCTGGCCCGGGGTCTCCATGGCCCCGATCGTACCGACGCCCCCACCCGGTTCTGAGGTGGGATCCGGTGTCATCGGCGTACGGATTGGTAACCTGACGCTCCCTCAAGGGGCTGTAGCTCAGTCTGGTAGAGCGCCTGCATGGCATGCAGGAGGCCGGCGGTTCGAGCCCGCTCAGCTCCACTCCTCGGTTACCCCGAAGACACCCGAGATGCCTCAGGCGGTGTTGGCGGTGTCCTCGGGCTGCCAGTCGACGGTGGCGACGTCGGCCCAGAGGCGTTCGAGCTGGTAGTAGTCCCGTTCCTCGTCATGGAAGACGTGGACGACGAAGTCGCCGTAGTCCAAGAGGACCCAACGCAGGCCGTCGAGGCCCTCGACCCTCAGTGGCGCCAGGCCGAAGTCGGCCTTGAGCCGGGCCTCGACCTCCTCGGCGATGGTGCGCACCTGACGCGGGTTGGCACCGGAAGCGATGACGAACCAGCCGGTGATCGACAGCACCTCGCCGACGTCGAGGACGACGGCGTCGGAGGCCTTCTTGTCGTCAGCGGCCCTGGCCGCCGCGATCACCGCCTCGGCGAGGACCTCGGGGCTCAGGCTCTCAGCCAACGGGATCACCGCCGGGTACGCCCGGGGTCACACCACCGGGGATGCCGCCGGCGGGCGCGCCGCCCTGGGGCACCGTCGGCCCGCCGGGGAGCGTGGTCGCCGTGGTCACTCCGCCGAGACCGTCGATGTAGTCCTGGCCCAGCACGACCACGACGTCCACGGTGTCGCTCAGCCCCGGGTCCATGACCAACCGGCCGGTGCCGAGCGCGTCGAGCAGGCGCTGGGCCTTCTCCCGCTGGCTCTCCTCGAAGAAGTAGACGACGGTCTCGGTGTCACCGAACTCCTCGGCGTTCGCGATGACGCTGATCTCGGCGCCGGCCTGGACCAGCGTGCGCGCCACCTCCCCCAGGCGATCGGTCTGGCCCTCCACCCCCATCACCAGTCGGGTGCGCAACCGGCCGACGCCGGTCGGGAACGGGATGAGGTCCGGGACCGTGGCCAGGATGGCCAGCACGTCGGGCCGGAACAGGTCGCTCTCCACGAGCGGGGCTCCCGGGATCGGCACCGGTGTCGCCGGGAGGACCCCCAGGTTGCGCGGCCCGCCGGTCAGGCCCCGCACGGCACCGCCGATGCCCGTCGCGCCCTCACCCGGGACGGCGTCGGGCCCGGCCTCGTCCAGGGCCGCCATCCAGGCCGTCCAGAAGGCCTCGTGACGGCTGAGGCGGACCGTGTCGGCCTGGTCGTCGGTGTCGGCCTGGAGGTAGGGGCCGACCTGGGCGGCGTTCAGCACGATCTCGCCCTCGGGGAAGGACAACGGCTGACCGTTCGCGCCGGTCGTGTCGACGGCCACCGGGTTCTGCACCCTGAGCGGGGCCACCGGGGCCACGAGGTTGGCCCATTGCCCGGCCGGCACCCGGACCACCTCACCGATGCCCGCACCGAGCATCGTCTCCAGCCGTTGTTCCAGCGCGGGTAGGCCGCCCTCGGCATGGATGTCCGCCAGGGTGGCCTCCGGCGGGGTCCGCAGGGGGACGTCCAACACGGTTCCCACGGGCAGGAACACGATGTTGCCCCCGCCTTCCTGGGCGGGCAGCGTGATGAGGGTCACCCCGGCCAGGGACCCGTCGGCGGCGATGTCGGCCAGCAGGGTGGTCGGGGTCGGGGTCACCAGCGCCTGGAACCCGGGTGCGTCGGGGTCTTCGACACCGCCGATGATCTCACCGGTGTCCTCGGTGCGCAGGATGCTGAAGCCCTTCCACGCCAGGAGCGGCACGGCCACGACCAGCACGAGCAGCACCGGCGCGTAGAGGAAGAAGCGCCAGGTGGCCCGCCGAAGGGCGTCGGGGAGGTGCCGGGGCCGGGGCCCCATGCCCGCGTCGTCGGCGTCCGTCGGGGTCACGACCGGGTCGTCGCCCCGCGGGCGCTGGTCGGGGGACACCACAGTCATTCGGCCGAACGATAGAGCCGCCGGGCCGCGATCTCGGCGCGGACCCGGGAAGGAACCAGCACGTCGATCGTCCGGCCCGCCGCCACGCGCTCGCGGAGGTCGGTGCTCGAGACGTCCAGTCGGGTGATGGGCACCGTCCGCCATGACCACCCGGGGGGCGGCGATCCGGTCTCACCCTCGCGTTCGGCTACCGCGATCCGGGCCCGGTCCGCCACCTCCTCGCCCCGCTCCCAGGTCGACAGGCCGGCCGCCGCATCCGCTCCGAGGATCACCCAGAGCTCGTCGTCGGGACCGGCGGCCGCGAGGGTCACCAGGGTGTCGGCGGTGTAGGAGGGACCGCCCCGCCGGATCTCGACATCGGAGGCCTCGACGCCGTCCAGGTCGGCCACGGCGGCCTCCACCAGGGCCAGCCGATCCTCCGACGGGCTCACCTCGCGCCCGCCCGCCTTCTGCCAGGGCACATGGGCCACCACCATCAGGACGACGTCGAGAGCCAGGGCGTCGCGCACCTCCACGGCCATCGCCAGGTGCCCGATGTGGGGCGGATCAAAGGTCCCGCCGAGGATCCCGAGGCGCCGTCGCATGAAACTCTCACTCACCGTGCTTGAGGTCGACGCTGAGCGCGCCGAAAGAGGTAATCCACCCGTAAAGAATGGACTTCTGTGTGCCCGTGCGCGATCCTAGACAGCGAACCGACTCCCCCCTCGCCCCGTCGGCTCCTTCGACTCTTCGTGCCGGTGCTCCCCAGTGCCGAACGTCGGTGTCGTCCTGTCATCGCCGTGCTGTGACCGATGTCATGGTACCCAGCGGAACGGGGTACGAGTCGGGGTCGTTGTTCACATTCCCCCACCGTCGATACAGCCCGCCCGGGTCCTGTCGGAATGACCGACAGAGGAACCGGGTTGAGAAGAGATGCCATGAGTGATTCCGTAGGTCAGTACCTCAACGAGATCGGCACCGTGCCGCTCCTCAACGCCCAGGAGGAGCGCGAGCTCGCCCAGATCATCGAAGCCGGCGCCGAGGCCCGCCAGCGCCTCGAGGCCGGCGAGCGGAGCCGCGAGGTCCGCAAGGCCGTCCGCGCCGCCGACGCGGCCAAGGACCGCTTCATCCGAGCCAACCTCCGGCTGGTGGTCTCGGTCGCCCGCCGTTACCCCCTCCCCCCGAGCATGGAGCTGCTGGACCTGATCCAGGAGGGCAACCTCGGCCTCGAGCACGCCGTGGACAAGTTCGACTGGCGCAAGGGCTTCAAGTTCTCCACCTACGCCACCTTCTGGATCCGCCAGGCCATCGGTCGGGCCCTCGATCAGAAGGCCAGCCTGGTCCGCCTCCCCGGCGATCGCTCGGCCAGCCTCCGGGCGGCCCTGCGCCAGGCCTCGGGTGACGGTGACGAGCTCGACGAGGAGCACGCTCGCCTCCACCGCCTCACCACGCCCACTTCGCTGGACCGCACGATCGGCGACGACGACAGCAACGAGCTGGTCGACCTCATCCCGGACTGGCACGCCGGTCCGGAGCAGGAGGTCATGGACCGGGCCGAGACCCAGATGGTCACCGACCTGCTCGACGTCCTCGACGCCCGGGCCCGCTACGCCGTGGAGCAGCGCTTCGGCCTGCACGACGGGCGCAAGCGGAGCTACCGGGAGGTCGGCGAGGAGCTCGGGGTGACCGCCGAGGCCGCCCGTCGCCTGGTCAAGCGGGCCGTGAACACGGTCCGCGACCACGCCTCGGCCACCATCGACGCCGCCTGAGCCGGTCGCGACGGTAATCGCGTTGCGATCGCCGGTCGGGACCGACAGCCTCTAGCCGTGAGCGACACCGTGCCGGCCGAACACTGGGCCCCATCCTCCTGGCGGGACCACCCGGCGGCCCAGCAGCCGTCCTGGCCCGACGAGGCCGCCCTCGACGCGGCGCTCAAGACCCTGGCGGGTCTGCCGCCGCTGGTCTTCGCCGGCGAGGCCCGCACCCTGACCGAGAGCCTCGGCCAGGTGGCCGCCGGCGAGGCCTTCCTCGTGCAGGCCGGCGACTGTGCCGAGTCCTTCGAGGCGTTCTCGGCCGACAGCATCCGGGACAAGCTGCAGGTCATCCTCCAGATGGCTGTCGTGCTGACCTACTCCACCGGGGTGCCGGTGGTGAAGGTCGGCCGCATCGCCGGGCAGTTCGCCAAGCCCCGGTCCGCCGACACCGAGACCGTCGACGATCTCGAGCTCCCCTCGTTCCGCGGCGACCTGGTCAACAGCATCGGTTTCAACGAGGCCGCTCGGGCGCCCGACCCCGACCGCCTCCTGACCGCATACCACCAGAGCGCGTCGACCCTGAACCTGCTGCGCGCCTTCACCAAGGGGGGCTTCGCCGACCTCTCCAGCGTCCACGGCTGGAACCTCGAGTTCCTGGCGGCCAGCCCGGAGGGACGGCGCTATGAGCGCCTGGCCGGCGAGATCGACCGCGCCCTGCGCTTCATGGCCGCCTGCGGCATCGACACCACCTCCGAGCCCCAGCTGCACGAGGTGGACTTCTCCACCAGCCACGAGGCCTTGGTCCTCGGCTACGAGGAGGCCCTGACCCGCCGGGACTCCCTCACCGGCGACTGGTACGACTGCTCGGCCCACATGCTCTGGATCGGTGAGCGAACCCGGCAGCTCGACGGGGCCCATGTGCACTTCCTCTCCGGCGTGCAGAACCCCGTCGGCACCAAGCTCGGGCCCGATGCCACCCCCGACGAGGCCGTGGCCCTGTGCGAGGCCCTGAACCCCGCCCGCATCCCGGGTCGCCTCACCCTGATCTCCCGGATGGGCGCCGACCACGTGGCCGAACGCCTGCCGCCGCTGCTGCGGGCGGTCCTGGAGGCCGACCATCCCGTCGTGTGGGCCTGCGACCCGATGCACGGCAACACCTACACCAGTGGCGAACGAAAGACGCGCCACTTCGACGACATCTGCCGGGAGATCGAGGGCTTCTTCGCCGCCCACCGATCGGTGGGCACCTGGCCGGGTGGCATCCACCTGGAGCTGACCGGCGAGGACGTGACCGAGTGCCTCGGCGGCGGTCACGACGTCTCCGAGCTCGACCGGCGCTACGAGACGATGTGTGACCCGCGGCTGAACGCCGGACAGGCCCTGGACCTGGCCTTCCGGGTCTCGGAGATGCTCGAGTCCTGAACCTCCCGGGCCATCGAGGACGTCTTCTTCATCAGCGTCGCCCTCGGCCAGGTCACCCGGGAGCACGCCTTCGCCCTGATCACGTCCGGGTTCGGTGACGGGTGCCACGGCACTGATTCTTGACCAAGTCGATCGGATTTGTCAGGATCTGGGAATCCTGAGTGTTCCAGTCGGGTTTCAGCTCGACGAGCACCCCCCTTCCCGCGGCCCGAAAGTGGACCATGCCCACCATCACCATCGACCCGGCGGCCGCGGCCGACATCGACAAGTTCGAGGTGCAGCTGGACCGCTACCTCACCGGTGAGCTCGAGGAGGACGCCTTCCGGGTCTTCCGCCTGAACAACGGCATCTACGGCCAGCGCCAAGGCGGCCACAACCAGATGGTCCGGGTGAAGCTCCCCTACGGCTCGGTCACCCCCGATCAACTCGACATGCTCGGCCACATCGCCCAGGAGTACTCGCGGGGCTGGGGCCACATCACCACTCGCCAGAACATCCAGGTCCACTTCGTCCCGCTGGAGCGCATCCCCGACCTCATGCGCGACATCGCCTCGGTCGGCCTCACCAGCCGGGAGGCCTGCGGCGACACCGTGCGCAACGTCCAGGGCTGCCACCTGGCCGGGGCGTGCCCGTACGAGGTCCTCGACATCAGCGCCTGGGCCGAGGCCGCCCACCAGCACTTCCTGCGCCATCCCCTCGGCCAGCGCCTCCCCCGCAAGTTCAAGATCAACTTCTCGGGCTGCGCCACCGACTGCGGCCAGGCCATGTTCAACGACGTCGGGGTCATCGCCGCCGCCCGTCAGCGCGGCGACGGCACCCTCGAGGCCGGCTTCCGGGTCTTCGTGGCCGGCGGCCTCGGCGCCAACCCCCACCCCGCCCTCGCCCTCGAGGAGTTCACGCCCCGCGACGAGCTGATGGCCACCCTCGAGGCCATCCTCCGCGTGTTCGGCAACCACGGGAACCGGGAGAACAAGCTCCGGGCCCGACTCAAGTGGCTGGTCGACACGATGGGTTGGGAGGAGCTGCAGGCCGAGATCCTCAAGGAGCGCAAGCTGCTGGTCGCCTCGTCCACCTGGCCCGGGGGCGTGCCCCTCGTGGTCGAGAAGCTCGGCGACGAGCCCGCCGGCACCGCCGACGGCGTCACGCCGACCGCCGTCGGCCAGGGGACCCCGGTCGCCATCCGCCGGACGGACCCCTACGAGCGTTGGGAGGACGCCAATGTCGTGCGGGGATCGGCCAAGGGCACGGTCTCGGCCTACGCCTGGGCCCGCCTGGGCGACATCACCGCCGCCCAGTTCCGGTCCCTGGCCGCCATCCAGCGGGAGTTCGGGGCCGACGTCCGGGTCACGAACCGCCAGAACCTGGTGTTCCGGGGCCTCGACGATGCCCGGCTCCCCCGCCTGTACGACCGACTGGCGGCCATCGGCATGGCCGAGCCCGGGGCCGAGCTCAGCCGCGACGTCGTGGCCTGCCCCGGTGCCGACACCTGCAACCTGGCCGTGACCCAGTCCCGAGGCCTGGCCGACGCCATCGGCGCCCGCCTCGAGGAGGAGGGGTTGGCCGAGGTCGGCGGGGTCCGCACCAACATCAGCGGGTGCACCAACTCCTGTGGTCAGCACCACGCCAGCGACATCGGCTTCTTCGGCGCGGAACGGCGGGCCCACGGCCAGGCCGCCCCCGGTTACCAGATGCTCCTCGGTGGCTACGTGGGCCAGGAGACCATCGAGTTCGGCCGCAAGGCCCTGCGCCTGCCGGCCCGCAACGCCCCCGAAGCCGCCGTTCGGGTCGTGCGCCGTTTCGCCGACGAGCGCGAGGCCGGTGAGACGTTCCACCGGTGGCTGGAACGGGTCGGCGGCCCCTCCGCCGTGGCCGTGGGGCTGAAGGACCTCGACGAGTTCCCCACCCCGGACCAGGGCCCCGAGTTCTACGTCGACTACGACGAGACCGGGCCCTATGAAGCCGTGATCGGTGACTCGGAGTGCGCGACCTGATGGCCGACTCCACCCCGATCGGGAACGTCGCCTGGTTCAGCGACGGCGACCTGGCGGAGCTCAACCGGGAGTTCGAGGACCTGCCCGCGGCGAAGATCATCCAGTGGGCCGTGGATGCCTTCGCCCCTCACCTCTGCCTCACGGCGTCGATGACCGACGCCGTGCTCATCGACCTGGCGGTCAAGGTCGAGCCGGGCATCGAGGTCGTCTTCATCGACACCGGCTACCACTTCCCCGAGACCCTCGAGACCGTGGAGCGGGTGCGCCGACACTACGGCCTCAACCTCCGCCTCATGACCGTTCCCCCCCACGACGAGGAGCACTGGAAGGTCGACCCGGAGAACTGCTGCTCGGCCATCAAGGTCGGCCAGCTGGATCGGGCGCTGATGGGCAAGGCCGCGTGGATGAGCGGTCTGCGCCGCGACGAATCCCCCACCCGCCACGACGCGCCGATCGTGGTGCGAGACCTGCGGGGCCTGGTCAAGGTCAACCCGCTGGCCGCCTGGACCGAGGAAGAAGTGGCCGGCTACATCGCCGACCACCACGTCCCCTACAACCCGCTGCTCGACCGGGGCTACCTCTCCATCGGCTGCTGGCCGTGCACCAAGCCGGTCGCCGCCGGCGAGGATGCCCGCTCCGGACGCTGGCTCGGCCTGAGCAAGAAGGAGTGCGGCCTCCACCTCTGATCGCCGGCCCGACCCGTGAACGGCTCGGTCAGTCGCCGAGGGCGACGAGCGCACACAGCCGGGCCTCGGTCACGGACAGGACCCAGCCGTCGACGGTGACCACCTCGCCCTCGGCCAGCTCCCGATGGATCCGGGCCCGCACCGCGGCGAAGGATCCCAGGACGGGGCCCTCGGGGAGGTCGAGGCGCTCGGTCAGCACCTCCGTCGAGGCCTCATCGGGGACCCGGGTCAGGTACCGCTCGCCGATCACCGCCAGCTCTCCGGAAACCACCGGCGAGGAGGGACCGTCAGGGTGCGGTTCGTCCGGCGAGCCGTCGCCGTCACGGCGGAAAGCCACGATGGCGCCACCGGCGGCGACCGTCCCCCCGGCCAGGAGGAACAGTGCCTGACGCCGGCTGATGCGCGCCGTCACCCCAGCACCCGGTCACGCAGGTGCGCCCCCAGCCGGAGCGCGAGGGCCACGATGGTGAGCGTCGGCGTGTTCGCGCCCGGCGTGGCGAAGCTCGACGAGCCGGCCACGAAGAGGTTGTCGACGGAGTGCACCCGCTGGTCGGCGTCGACGACCCCTTCGCGCGGGCTGGCCGCCATACGGGTGGTCGCCATGTGGTGGAAGCCCACGGCGCTGTCAGGGGCCAGCGAGCGGACATCGCGGTCGAGGTGGACCCGGAACCGGTCGGCGGCCTCGGCGCCGACCCGGTCGGGGTCGTACTGGATGCCCCCGGGGACCACCTGGAGCCGCCCGAGACCTGCAGCGCCGAGCCGGGCTGCAACGAGCGCCAACCCGGCCTCGATGCTGTCGAGGTCTGCGGGCCGGACCCGCCACCGGACCTCGACCTCGGGAACGCCCAGGTCGTCCCTCACCGAGGACGAGAGCACCACACGGTTCTCCGGGTGGAGGACGGGCTCGGTCTGGGCCTGGAAGTAGACCACGGTCTGCGGGCCGGGATCGGTTCGCTCGACGAGGGCCGCGACGTCGGGCACGGTGACCCCTTCGTCCTGACGCGGTGCGCCGTCGGCGAGGCGGCCGGCCATGAGCTGGAGCTCGAGCCCCTGTAGCGCACCTGACCGCAGGACGTCGTCGGCGAGCAACAAGATCGATCGCACCCCGTGTTGGTCGTCCGGTGTCGCTCGCGGGTAGCGAATTCCGCCGTAGCCCTCGAAGTCGCCGAACGGCCGGGCCACGACGCCGAAACCGGCTGGCACGAGGAGATGGTCGGCGAAGTGCCGGCCGACGAGGTCGAACTGGTTGCCGAGACCGGCCGGACGGTCGTGATTGGCCGCGAGCAGCAGCCTTGCGTTCTCGATGCCGCCCATGGCCAGGACCACGGTTCGGGCTCGGACCCGGAAGTGAACGCCGGAGAGCGTCGCGACCTCGACGCGCTCCACAGCGGATCCACCTTCGGTCAGCGGCAGATCGATCGCATTCGCCCAGAGGAGGAGCCGGACGTCATCGGCCTGCTCCAACTCGTCGCGATACTGCTCGCCGAAGGCAAACGGGAACTTGGACTGGTAGAGGCCGGCCTCCAACTGGGCGTCGTCGATCACCGGCTCGGGGAAGCCATGTTGATCGCGCCACCAGCGCCAGTCGTACTCATAGGGCCCGATGCGGACGACCTCGTGGGCCCGTTCGTACCACGGATCGAGTTCGGCCCGCGAGAACGGCCAGCCGGACCGCGCGAGGTGGCTGCGCCGCTCGAAGTCGACGACCCGCAGGGGCCGGCAGTAGCCCGCCCAGTGATTGGTGGTTCCGCCGAGCTGACGGAGACGTACCGCCTCGAGGGGGATGTCCTGGGCATGGTCGAAGCCGTTCACGAAGCGACCGTCGGGCATAGACCCTTCGGCCAGGGCCTGCGTCGCGACGTCCATCTCCATCCCGCCGCTCTCGAGCACCACGACATCCAGGCCCGAGCCACTCAGCGAGCGGGACAGGGTGATCCCCGCTGCGCCTGCGCCCACGATGCAGACGTCGGTGGTCAACTCGTCGCCCTCAGCGAGATCGCGGGCGTCGAGGAGCATGCGGTGGGCGACACTACCGTCGGTCCACGACCCCGCTCCGGCGGGTGGGGCAGGACCCCGACCGACGACCTACAGTTGAGGTCGTGAGCAGAACGACCGGGCCTGATTCGACCGGTGTCCCGACCCGTGTCCTGGTCTTCGGCATGGCGCGGCCCGACCGCACCATCCGGGCCGACGACGTGTACGCCGTCGCCGGGGCCAGCGGCCAGTCGGCCGAGCAGGTGCGGTCCTGTCTGCGGCGGCTCGTGGCCGAGGAGTTGTTCACCCGGGAGGGTGAGGGCCGCGATGCCGTCTTCTCCCTCACCGACCGTGGTGCGCACTTCTGGACCGGCCACCTGGACCGCCACCGGCTGTCCTACGTGCAGGACCGAGCCGGCCGCGGCTGGGACCGACGCTGGCACCTCGTCGGATTCGCCGTGCCCGAGGCCCAACGCGACGCGCGCGACACCCTGCGGGACTGGCTGCGCCAACTCGGGGGCGCGCCCGTGCAGGGCGGTCTGTTCGTCTCGGCCCATCGCTGGGAGGCCGACGTCGCGGCCGAAGTCGAACGTCTCGGCGTCGAGGAACACGTCACGGTCGCGACGACCGACGACCTCGTCGTCGGTGGCCAGTCCGATCCCCGTGTGCTGGCCGGCCGCCTGTGGGACCTCGAGGGCGTCGCCAAGCGCTACGAGGAGTTCCTGGTCGCCTACGCCGATGTCCCCGAGGCCCTCGAGGGGATGCGGGCCCGCCACGAGCGGCTGACCGACGCCGAGTTCCTGGCCGGCGCCCTGGCCACCTTCGTGGACTTCCAGGACGTCGTCCGCCACGACCCCCTGCTACCCCCCGAGCTCCTCCCCCGCCCCTGGCCTGGCCGCGAGGCCCGTCGGCTCCTGGCCAAGGTCCGCAAGCTCGGCGTCCTCGCCCGCGAGCACCACGACCGCCCCGTGCTGTTCCACCAGTTCGACGAGGTCCTCGACGACCTCGCCTGAGATCGGGCAGGCTCACCCGCACTAGACGGGCAACGGCTCCTCGTCGTCGTCCCCGCTCCGGAGGCGGCGGACGAGAAGGTCGAGGCCGACGGCGGCGAGGACGACGATGACTACGTCGGCCGGGACGCGGTAGCGGGTCAGGCCGAACGTCGCGGCGGCGGTGATCGTGACGGCGACGATCGGCACCAGCATCGGCAGCAGCGTCACCCCCCGGCGGCGCAGGGCCACGGCGCCGGCCACGGCGAAGGGAAGGGCGAGGAAGTGGGCGACCACCGCGGCCTGCGAGGCCCGCTTGCCCCGGCCTTCGTACCAGTCGTTGAGGAAGGCGTTCTGGCGGGGGGCGTAGAGCTCCCAGATCCGCCCGGTCCGGGCGAGGGCGACCAGCGGCACCCGCTCGAGGTGGTCGGTGACGTAGGGAAAGGCCTGGTCGAACAGCTCGGCCTCGCGCTCGACCTCATCATCGAACTCGACGGGCAGGGGGAAGTCGGGGTGGCAGTTGGCCTGGTAGCCGATGAACTCGCCGTAGTAGGTCGACGCGCAGCTGCTCTCGGCGATCACCGACCCCTGGCTGTTGGTCAGCGACGGCTGGCCGAAGCGGACCTGGTTGAGCACCAGCCACGGGGCCAGGACCAGGAGGGTGGCCCCGAGGCCGACCAGCACCCGGCCCCCGCGGTCCCGCCAGGACAGCTCGGAGCGGCGCAGCACGAGCGGCAGGAGCAGGAGCGGCGCGTAGAGCAGCATCTCCGGCCGAGTCAGGGTCGCCAGGCCGATCAGCCCGCCGAGCACCGCCGCCCGGCGCGGGCTCGGATCCTCGTCGAGCCGGAAGGCCGCCAGCAGGACGACGGCGGTGACCAGGGCCAACAGCGACTCCGGCTGGAGCATCCCGTCGTTGATCCACAAGGCCGGGTAGAGCGCGGCCGACCCCGCCGCCAGGAGGCCCACCCGATCCCCACCCAGCCGACGGGCGAGCAGGCCGACGGCGACCACGGCCAGGGCACCGATGATCCCCGAGAGCAGACGGTGCTGGGTGACGGTGTCCAGGCCGACGGCCGAGAACAGGCCCAGGAGCCCGGAGTACAGGGGCGGGTGCAGGGCGCTCGGGATGATGTCACCGGTGTCGAGGTACTGGAACGGGTGGGCGAACCCGTGGCCCTCGGCGAGCAGACGGGCCTGCTCGTGGTACCAGAGGGCCAGACCGGCCACTTGGAAGCAACCCCCCTCGCCCTCGGTCGCGCAACTCGGCCGGGCAGCCAGGACCAGGAACCACCGCACGACGAGCGCAACAACGCCGATGAGGGCCAGCCGCCAAGCGAAGCGCGAGGGGGAGGCGGAGCCGATCGGGGGCGCGTCCCCGTCCTCGACCTCGGGCTCGGTCATGGGCCGTCCGTCAGGCCAGCTTCTCGACGAAGGCCTCGAGTTGGCGGAGGTTGCGGCACTCATAGGCGCCATCGGTGTGGATGGCGTACTCCCCCACGATGGAGTCGCCGGTGTCCCAGTAGCTGCGGGGCTCGGGGTTCAACCAGTAGACGTGGCGGGCCTTGTGCTCGATCTCCTTCACCACCCAGGACTGGGAGGCGTGGTAGTTGTTCCGGGCGTCGCCGAGGATCAGCACCGTGGTCTTGGGGCCCACATCCTTGCCGTAGGTGTTCCAGAAGACCTCGAAGGCGTGGCCGTAGTCGGAGTGGCCGTCGACCCAGACCACGTCGGCTTCGGTGTTGACCCGGTGGATGGCGTCGCCGATGTCCTCGACCCCCTCGAAGAACCGGGTGACCTCGTCGAGGCCGTCGATGAACACGAAGGACCGCACCTTCGAGAACTGGTTGCTGATGGCGTAGACGAGGTGGAGGGTGAACCGGGCGAAGGCGGCCACCGACCCGGAGATGTCGGCGATGACGAAGATCTCGGGCTTGGCCGGCTTCGGATAGCGGAACTTGGGCTCGGCCGGGACCCCCCCGTAGCTGAGTGAGTGACGCACCGTGTTGCGGAAGTCCAGCGGGCCCTTGCGACCGTGACGGCGCTTCCGGGTCAGGCGCACGGCCAGCTTGCGGGTCAGCGGGTAGATGGCCTTGCGCAGGTCGGCCATCTCCTCCCGGCTGGCGTGCATGAAGTCGACATCCTCGGGCAAGGGCTTGCGCAGGGTCTTGGCCATGGCCTCGACCCCCCGGTCGGCCACCAGGCGACGGCGGATCTCGGCCTCGATCTCCTTCTTCAGCTGCTCGATCCGGGTCTGGTACTCGTCCTCCTCCAGGCGCTGCTCGAGGGCGCTCATCGGGGCGGGGGCATCCTCTTGCGCCTGCTCCAGGAGCCGCTCGAGCATGCCGTCGAGATCCAGGTTCCGCAGCGTGCGGTAGAGGTAGTAGGTCCCCCCGACGGGGCGCCCCGGCTCCATCCCGGCGAACCGGGTGACCGACTGGCGGGCGAGGGCCCGCATCAGGGCCTCGTCGCCCTCCATGAGCGCCCGGTAGAGCATCTCGGCCAGTTCCTCGTTGCTCATGGCCTCGCCGGGACCGCCCTGGCCGCCCTGGCCCTCGGCGCCCATCAGCTCGGCCATCTCGGCCAGTTCCTCGTCCGACAGCGGCTCGCCCTCGTCGTCCACGATCCGGTACTCGCGGCCGCGGTAGGAGAAGTAGACCTCGAAGACCGTCTCGAAGGCCCGCCAGTGAGCGTTGTTCTTCACCAACGTGGCCGCCAGCGCGTACTTGAAGGCCTCGCGGTCCTCCAGGGGGATGTGGCGAACGGCCTGCATGGCGTCCAGGTTCTCCGTCAGGCTGACCGGCAGGCCTGCTTCCCGCAGCTCGATGATGAAGCCGTTGAGCAGGTCGACCAGCGCGTCTCCGGCGGTCACCGGCGCCGGGCCTCCCGCTCCACTCGGGCCGTTCGGGCCACGGAGGCCCGTGTCGGTCATGTCCTGCTCGGGGCCGGGCCGCCGCGCGTCCAGGTCTGGCCGTCGCCGCCGAACTCCTTGATGGCCTTGGCGATGTCGGCCTGGTACTTCAGCAGGATGGTGATGGTCTCGGTGGCCTGCTGTTCGTCGACCTGCTCGACGCCCAGGTGCACCAGGGTGCGAGCCCAGTCCAACGTCTCGGAGACCGAAGGGGCCTTCTTCAGCTCGAGCTGTCGGATCGAGCGCACGATGCGCGCGATCTGGTCGGCCAGGTTCTCACCGACGCCGGGAACCTTGGTCAGCACGATCTCCTTCTCCCGCTCCATGTCGGGGTAGTCGATGTGCAGGTAGAGGCACCGGCGTTTGAGGGCCTCGGAGAGCTCGCGGGTGTTGTTGGACGTGAGGAAGACGAGAGGGATCTGGGTGGCGGTGACCGTGCCCAGCTCCGGGATCGACACCTGGTAGTCCGAGAGGATCTCCAGCAGCAGGGCCTCGGTCTCGACCTCCACCCGGTCCACCTCGTCGATGAGCAGGACCACGGGGTCCGGCGAGCGGATCGCTTCGAGCAGCGGGCGCTCGAGCAGGAAGTCGTCGGAGAAGATGTCGTCCTCGATCTCGTTCCAGGTGCCCTCGGCATTGCGCTCGGCCTGGATCCGCAGGAGCTGCTTCTTGTAGTTCCACTCGTACAGCGCCTTGGCCTCGTCGAGGCCCTCGTAGCACTGGAGACGGATGAGACGGGCGCCGGTCATCTCCGCCACCGACTTGGCCAACTGGGTCTTGCCGGTACCGGCGGGCCCCTCGACCAACACCGGCTTCTGCAACCGGTCGGCCAGGTACACCACCCCGGCGATGCCCTCGTCGGCCAGGTAGTCGACCTTGCCCAGCCCGGCCCGGACCTGGTCCACGGCGTCGAATCGGTAGTCCATGGGGCCGAGCCTACCGAGGGGACTTGACCGGCTGGTCAAGATGGATGCCCCGCGGCTCAGCTCCGGATCTGACCCTCGCCCCGGATGACGTACTTGGCGGTGGTGAGCTCGCGGAGGCCCATGGGGCCACGGGCGTGCAGCTTCTGGGTGGAGATGCCGATCTCGGCGCCGAAGCCGAACTCCTCGCCGTCCACGAAGCGGGTGGAGGCGTTGACCAGGACGGCGGCGGCATCGACCTCCTGGCAGAAGCGGTCGGCCGCGGCCACCGAGCCGGTGATGATGGCCTCGCTGTGGCCCGAGCCGTAGCGGGCGATGTGGGCGATGGCCTCGTCCAGGTCGTCGACCACCCGAACCGCCAGCTTCAGGTCGAGGAACTCCTGAGCCCAGTCGCCCTCCCCTGCCGTCCCGGCACCGGAGAGCAGGGCCCGCGCCCGCTCGTCACCCACCAGTTCGACACCGGCCAGGGCCTCGGCCGCGGCCGGGAGGAACGCCTCGGCGACGGCGGAGTGGACCACGAGGGTCTCGGCCGCGTTGCACACCGACGGCCGCTGGGTCTTGGCGTTCACGATGATCTCGCGGGCCATCTCGAGGTCGGCGTCCTCGTGGACGTAGACGTGGCAGTTGCCGTCGCCGTCGATCACGTAGGGCACCGTGGCGTTGTCCAGGATCGACTGGATCAGGGACGGGCCACCCCGGGGGATCAGGCAGTCGATCGACTCCCGCTGACGCATGAACTCGACCGCGGCCTCGCGGCTGGTGTCCTCGACCAGCACGACCGCATCCTCGGGCAACCCGGCCTTGGCCATCCCCTCCCGCAGGACCGCCGCGATCGCCACGTTGGAGTCGATGGCCCCCGAGGAGCCCCGCAGGAAGGCCGCGTTGCCGGCCTTGACGCACAAGCCGGCGGCGTCGCTGGTCACGTTGGGACGGTTCTCATAGATGATCGCCACCACCCCCAGGGGCACCCGGACCCGCTGGATGCGCAGGCCGTTGGGGCGCACCCAGCCGTCGAGCACCTCGCCCACGGGATCCGCCAGCGCCGCCACCTGGCGCAGGCCGGCGGCCATGGCCTCGACGCGGGCCGGGGTGAGTCGGAGGCGGTCGACCACCGTGGGACTCACCCCGTCGGCTTCGGCGCGGGCCACATCGACGGTGTTGGCCGTCAGGACCTCCTCGCGGCGCGTGACCAGGAGCTCGGCGGCGGCCTGGAGCGCCGCGTCCTTGTCGGCCGAGGAGGCCCGGGCCAGTTCCCGGGACGCGACCTTCGCCCGGCGACCGAGTTCGACGACGGAGCTGTGTCCCACGGCCGGTGAGGCTACCGGGCGCCGTCCCGACGGCTCCCTAGACTCAGCCCCCGATGCGACGGGTCCTCGCGGTGCTGGGTGCCGTCCTCATGGTGGCCGTGGCCCTGCTCGTGCGCTCGTTCATCGACGGCAGCGGCGGGGATGCCGGTGACCCCGACGGGGGCGACGACGCCCTGAGCCTCCTGTGCGCCGAGGAACTGGCCGCGGTCTGCCGCACGCTCGAGGACGAGGGCCTGGCCGAGGTCGAGATCGAGGCCGTGGGCGAGACCGTCGACCGGCTCGGCCCGGTGGACACCGAGCTCGGCGCCGACGCCTGGCTCACCCTCGACCCGTTCCCACAACAGGTGAACGACCGACGGCGCTTCGCCACCGGCACCGACCTGTTCGCCGACCCGATCGCCGCCGGGTACTCGACCGGGCTGGCGCTCGTGGCCCAGGACGACCGCGGCGCGGCCCTGGAGGTGGCCTGCGCTGAGGTGGGCTGGGCCTGCCTCGGCGACGCCGCCGGCGAGCCCTGGTCCGACCACGGCGGCGAAGCAGCCTGGGGTCCGGTCAAGGCCGGCTACGACCCCCCCGACATCAGCGCCGCGGGCCTGCTCGTCCTGGCCCAGGCGATGGCCGATCACCTCGGGGACCCGGGCTTCGCCGGCCAGGACATCGACGAGCGGTGGCTGGGGGACCTCGAGGACTCCGTGCCCACCCGAACGGCCGGCTCGGCCCTGCTGCGTCTGGCCCAACAGGGTGGGGCGGCCTTCGGGGCCGTCGGTGCCCTCGGCACCGAGGCCGAGGCCGTGGCCGACACCGCCCAGGGTGGTGACCTGACCATCTTCTACCCTGCACCCATGTTCCGGGCGTCGGTCGTGTTGGCTCCCGGCCCCGACGCGGACCCAGATGCCCTCGGCGACCTGTTGGACGACGCGGCGCTGGCCGCCGCCCTCGCCGAGGGCGGGTGGGACCGGGACGGCCCCGGCGCGCCGCTGCCGTCAGCCGGGGTCCTCGATGCCCTCCGGTCGGCCTGGGAGGCCTCGTGATCAGGCACATCGCCGCCTTGTTCGTCTTCGGCGCCCTCTTGGCCTCGGCCTGCGCGGTCGGCGGGGAGGACGAGTCATCGGGCGACGGGACCACGATCGAGGGCCTCCTCGGCGACCCGGGTGACTGCCTCGTGGTGGACATGGCCGTGTCGTCGGAGAAGATCGACCTCCTCACCGACCTGGCTCGGACGTTCAACGCCTCCGAGGAGGCCGAGGTGGACGGCGAATGCGTCTTCGTCCGGCCCCAGTCCAAGGCGTCCGGCCTGGGCGCCTCCCTGCTGACCGAGGGATGGGACGAGGCCGCCGAGGGACCACGACCGGTCGTGTGGTCCCCCGCCTCGAGCGCGTGGGGGGCCATCGTCGACCAGCGCCTCACCGAGGCCGGCGACGCGCCGATCGCGGGCGAGGGCACACCGTTCATGCTCACCCCGCTGGTCATCGCCATGCCCCAGCCGATGGCCGAGGCCCTCGGCTGGCCCGAGGAGCCGATCGGGTTCACCGACATCTTCGATCTCGCAACGGGCGGCCAGGGCTGGGCCGCCTTCGGTCATCCCGAATGGGGCCCGTTCCGGCTGGGCAAGACCAACCCCAACTTCTCCACCAGCGGGCTCTCCGCCCTCATCGCCCAGAGCTATGCGGCCACCGGCAAGACGGAGGGCCTGACCACCGAAGACCTCGCCCAACAGGAGGTCGTCGACTTCGCCACCGGGGTCGAGTCGGCCGTGGTCCACTACGGCGACACCACCCTGACGTTCCTCAACAACCTGTACCGGGCCGACCAACGGGGCAACTCCCTGAACTACGCCTCCGCCGTCGCCGTCGAGGAGAAATCGGTCATCGACTACAACCGGGGCAACCCCGACGGTGTGCTCCAGCCCGGCGAAGAGCCCCGGCCGCCGCGGGTGCCCCTCGTCGCCATCTATCCCGAAGAAGGCACGCTGTACTCCGACAACCCGTTCTTCGTCCTGGACGCCGAATGGGTCTCCGACTCCGAGCGTGAAGCGGCCGAGGCCTTCGGGGCCTTCGTCCAGGAAGCCGACAACCAGGAGCGGGTCCTGGAGTTCGGGTTCCGCCCGGGCAACCCCGAGGTGGCCGTCGACGCCCCGGTGACCGCGGACAACGGCGTCGACCCCGACCAGCCCCAGACCCTGCTCGAGGTCCCTGAGCCCCCGGTGATGATCGAGCTGCTCGATCGCTGGGACGAACAGCGCAAACCCGCCCGGGTCCAACTGGTCGTCGACGTCTCCGGCTCCATGGGGGACCCGGCCGGCGACCGCCCGACGCCGACCAAGCTGGACCTCGCCATCGAGGCCGCGACCAACGCGCTCGACCTCTTCGCCGACCGCGACGTGGTCGGGCTGCGGGTCTTCTCCACCGAGATCGGACCCGACGGCGCCGACGAGGTGGTCGACCTGGTCGACGCCGGACCCATGACCCGCGGCCACCGTCAGGATCTGGCCGCGGCGATCCAAGGCCTCTTCCCGACGAACGGCACCCCCCTCTACACCGCCACCCAGGCCGCGTACGACGACGCGGTCGCGGCCTATGACCCAGCCAGCATCAACGCCGTCGTCCTCCTCAGCGACGGGGTCAACGACGACGGCGACCAGAGCGACGACGACGACCAGCTCGACGACTTGCTGGCCGCCCTGACTTCGGGCAGCGAGGGCCAGCGAGCCGAGCCGGTGCGGATCTTCCCCATCTCCTACGGCGCCGACGCCGACCTGGCCACCCTGCGACAGATCGCCGAGGCATCCAACGCCGCGCTCTACACGGCCTCGGACCCCGCCACCATCGACCGTGTCCTCGCCGCCGTCATCTCCAACTTCTGACCGTCGTGCTGCCGCTGCTCGCCCGTGACGCCGTCGTGGCCGGCATGCGACCGCCGGCGATCCTCGGAGCCGGCGCCGGCGCCGCCCTGGGCATCCTCGTCGGGGGCGGCTTCATCGGCGCGCTCACCCTGGCCGTCCTGGCCTGGCTCATCGCCGTCGCCGTCCCGGTCGCCCGGCGGCACCGTTCCATGTCGGGGCCGGGTCAGGTGGACCCGTTCTCCCTGCGGGAGCCATGGCGCCACGCGGTCCAGGAGGCCCTCAAGGCCCAGTCCCGCTTCCGTCAAGCTGCAGCCGATGTCGCCCCGGGGCCCCTCCAGGACCGGCTGCGCAGCATCGGTGCCCAACTGGAGCGCGGCGTCAGCGAGGCCGGCCTGGTGGCCCGGCGCGGGCAGCGCCTCGAGGACGTCCGCCGCCAGATCGACACCGGCGCCGTCCTCGCCGAGCTCCAGCGGGTGGAGGCCAATGCCGGCGAGTCCTGGGCCGCGGGCAGCAGCCTCGAACGCACCGCTCAGTCGCTCCAGGCCCAGCTGGCCACCGCCGAGCGGATCGACGGCGTCCTGAACGAGACCCGGGACACCCTGCGCCTCCTGGACGCCCGGCTCGACGAGGCCGTGGCCCGGTCCCTCGAGTTGTCCGTAGACGCCGACCACCCCGGTGACCTGGGTGCTCTCGGCGGGGTGACCACCGATGTCGAGGACGTCCTCGAGGAGATGGAGGCCCTCCGCCTCGCCCTCGACGAGGCGGACGGCAGCGGCGCGACGAACCCGTGAGCGTCCCGGGCGACCCGACCGCGGAACCCGACGACCTGGCCGTCGCCGCCAACGGCCCGGCGACGGCCCGGCTCGTGCGGTCCAGTGCCGTGGTCGGCATCGGCACCGGCCTCAGCCGGGTGTCGGGCCTGGTGCGGGTGGGCGCGCTCACCTTCGCCTTGGGGGCCACGGCCCTGAGCGACGCCTACAACCTGGCCAACACCACCCCCAACATCATCTACGAGCTGCTGTTGGGTGGCGTCCTCTCGGCCAGCCTCGTGCCGATCTTCGTCGAGAACGACCAACTGGGCGACGAGGACGCCACCAATGCCGTCCTGACCGTCGCGGTCATCGCTCTGGGTGTGCTCACCGTCGTCGCCGTCCTCGCCGCCCCGCTGATCGTCGACGTCTACACGCTGCGCCTCTCCCCGGCGGAAGCCGCGGCCCAGGCCGAGGTGGCGGTGCCGCTGCTGCGCCTGCTGCTGCCCCAGATCCTCTTCTACGGCCTGATGACCCTCGGCACCGCGCTCCTCAACGCCCGCCGCTCCTTCTTCGCCCCCGCCTACGCCCCGGTGCTGAACAACGTCGTGGTCATCGGCGTGCTCCTGAGCTTCGCCGCCGTCGCCGGCAGCGACACGACCCTCGGCGACGTGGCCGACGACCAGGGACTGCTCCTCGTGCTCGGTCTGGGCACGACGGCCGGCATCGTCGCCATGACCGTCGCCCTCTGGCCCGCGGTCCGCCACGCGGGCATCCGGATCCGCTTCAACCCGGCCTGGCGCCATCCCGCCATCCGCACCGTGGCCCGCCTCTCGGGCTGGACCATCGGCTACGCCGTGGCCAACCAGGTGGCCCTGTTCGTCGTGCTCGCCCTGGCCAACGGCGAGGGCGCCGGCGCCGTGTCGGCCTACACCTACGCCTTCATCTTCTTCCAGTTGCCCCACGGGTTGTTCGCCGTCTCGATCATGACGGCCTTCATGCCGGACCTCGCCGCCTTCGCCACCCAGGGCGACCTCCCCGGCTTCCGGGACCGGTTCGGGCTCGGCCTCCGACTGCTCACCCTCGTGGTCCTGCCCGCCGCCATCGGTTACATCGTCCTGGCCCGCCCCCTGGTGGCCATGCTCCTCGAGCGGGGCGCGTTCGGCGGCGGCTCCTCCGCGCTCACCGCCGAGGTGCTCGTGGCCTTCTCCCTGGGCCTGCTCGGTTTCTCGCTGTACCTGCTGGCGTTGCGGGGCTTCTACGCCTTCAAGGACACGCGGACCCCGTTCTTGCTCAACCTGGCCGAGAACGGCGTGAACATCGTCGCCGCGTTGGCCCTGGTCGGCGCCCTGGGGGTACAGGGCCTCGCGCTCGCCTACGCGCTCGCCTACACCCTCGCGGCCGTTCTCGCGATGGTCGCGCTGGCCCGACGCGTCGGTGGCCTCGGTGGCCTGCGCACGCTCACCGGCGTCGGACGCATGGTCGTGGCCGCCGCGATCATGGCCGTCGTCGTCTGGACGGTTACCCGAGCCGTGGGATCCGACGAGGGGGTGGGCGCCGTGGTGCGGACCTTCACGGGCGTCACGGTCGGGATCGTGGCCTACGCCCTCGCGCTCATCGGGCTCCGGGTCCCCGACGCCCTCGACCTCCTCGACCGCCTCCGGGCCCGACGTCGGCCCTCGACACCGGCCAGCCCCTAGGCTCTGATCCATGATCAAGCTCTTCCGCCGTTGGTGGCAGTACCTGACCGCCAAGCTCAGCGGTGACTTCGAGGCCCGAGCCGACCCCAAGGTGCAGCTCGAACAGGCCATCCGCGAGGCCCACGACCAGCACCGCCGACTCAAGGAGCAGGCGGCCAACGTCATCGCCAACCAGAAGCAGACCGAGCTCCGGCTGAACCGCCGGATGGAGGAGCTGGAGAAGGTCAACGGCCAGGCTCGCCAGGCACTGATGATGGCCGACGAAGCCGGCCGGAGCGGTGAGGCCGACAAGTCCGAGGAATTCACCACCACCGCGGAGACCATCGCCACCCGCCTCATCGAGATCGAGCGGGAGGTCGACGACCTCAAGACCCTCCACCTGGACAACGCCCGGGCCGTCGAGCAGGCCAAGGCCGCGGTGGAGCAGAACAGCATCGCCCTGCAGGAGAAGCTGACCGAACGTCAGAAGCTCCTCGGCCAGCTCGACCAGGCCAAGATGCAGGAGCAGATGAACACGGCCATGGCATCGCTGTCCGAGACGGTCGGCGAGGACGTCCCCACCTTCGACCAGGTCCGGGAGAAGATCGAGGCCCGCTACGCCAAGGCCACCGGCATGGCCGAGCTCAGCGAGGGCACCGTGGAGAACCGCATGCTCGAGGTCGAGCGGGCCACCCGGTCCACCGAGGCCCACGCCAGGTTGGACGCCATGCGCGAGCAGCTGGGCCTGACCACCGGCGAGCCGGAGCCCGCCACCACCGAGGAACCCCCCACCGAGGACTGATCTGAAATTGCGTCGATTGGTCACGCCTGGCGTGACCCATCGACGCAATTTCGTTCTATGGCAGGACGACCAGGTCGTCCTTGTGGATGACCTCGTGGGGCAGGCCTTCGGCCAGGTCGGCGGTCTGCTTGCCGGCGGCGTCGGACAGGCTGGCCGCGTCGACCTGCACCAGGCCCTTGGCGAAGACCTCGCCGTCGGGCCCGGCCACCTCCACGGCGTCGTCGGCGTGGAAGGCACCCTCGACCCGGACGATGCCGGCGGGCAGAAGCGACCGGTTCTGCTCCACCAACGCCCGGCGGGCCCCGGCGTCGACCACTACCGTCCCGGAGGACCCGACGGCGAAGGCGATCCAGAGCTTGCGGCTGGGCAGGCGCTTGTCCCGGGGCTGGACGACGGTGCCCACCGCCTCGCCCGCGACGGCGCCGGCCATGACCCCGTGGCGCCGGGCGTCGGCGATGACGGCCCGTACGCCCGACCAGGCGGCGATCTTGGCCGCAGTGATCTTGGACGCCATACCCCCACTCCCCCGGCCGCTGCCGGTCGCGCCCGCGAGCGCTTCGATCTCCTGGTCGACCTCCACGATCTCCTCGATGAGCGAGGCCGACTGGTCCAGGCGGGGATCAGCGGTCAACAGCCCGGGGGTGTCGGTCAAGAGAATCAACAGGTCGGCCCCCAGCAGGTGCGCCACGAGGGCGGAGAGCCGGTCGTTGTCGCCGAAGCGGATCTCGTCGTCGGCGATGGCGTCGTTCTCGTTGATGACCGGGACCACACCCAGTTCGAGCAGGCGCTCGAGGGTCCCCCGGGCGTAGAGGTACTGCTGGCGGATCATGAAGTCCCTCGGCGCCAACAGGACCTGGCCGGCCGTCAGCCCGCTGTGGGCCAGGGCATCGTCGTAGAGGCCCATGAGACGGCTCTGGCCCACCGCCGAGGCGGCCTGGAGGGTCACCGCGTCCCGGGGACGCCTCGCCGCGCTGAGCCCGAGGGCGGGAAGGCCAGCCGCGATGCCCCCCGAGGTCACGACCACCACCTGGTGACCGTCCTGAGCCAGGGCCCCCACCTGGGCGCAGAGCCCGCTGATCGACGCCGGGTCGAGGACGCCGTGGGAATCGGTTATGGACGACGTCCCGATCTTGACCACCACGATCATCAGGTCAGACCTCGGGCTCGTAGTCGAACGCCAGGTCCCCGATGCGCACGGTGTCGCCGGCGGTGGCCCCGGCCCGGGCCAGGGCCCGGTCGACGCCGAGGCGCTTGAGGCGCCCGTGGGCGACCTCGAGTGCCTGGAGGTCGCTGAGGTCGGAGAACGCCACGGCCCGCCTGGCCTCCCGGCCGTCCACCACGAAGGTCCCGTCGTCGTCCCGACGGACGTCGAAGGGCTCCGCCCCGGGGCGGTGCAGGACGAAAGCCGGGCCACCGACGTCGTCGTCGACCGGCTCGGCCGCCCGCGCCTCGGCCACCAGGGTGGCGGCGCGACCGACCAGGTCGTCGACGCCCTCGCCGGTGATCGACGACACGTGGAGGTCCAGACCATCGGGCGCCTCGGCGGGATCGATCAGGTCGACCCGGGAGCCGACCACCAGGCGGGGACGGTCGACCAGATCAGGCTGGTAGCGGCCGAGTTCGTCGAGGAGGATCCGCTGCTGGTCCTCCACCGAGATGCCGTCGGCCGGAGCCAGGTCGCAGAGGATGACCAGGACCCGGGCCCGCTCGACGTGGCGCAGGAACTGATGGCCGAGGCCCCGTCCTTCGGCCGCCCCTTCGATGAGGCCGGGGATGTCGGCCATCACGAACTCGGCGTCGTCGGTGCGGACCACGCCGAGGTTGGGCTCGAGCGTGGTGAAGGGGTAGTCGGCGATCTTGGGCTTGGCGGCCGAGACCCGGGCGATGAGCGTGCTCTTGCCCACGTTGGGGAACCCGACGAGGGCGACATCGGCCTGCAGCTTGAGCTCCAGGTCGAACCAGACCTCCTCGACCACCTCGCCCTGCTCCGCGAACGCCGGAGCCCGCCGCCGGTTGCTCAGGAAGCTCGCGTTGCCCCGACCACCTCGGCCGCCTTCCACGGCCCGCCAGCGGTCGCCGGCGTGAGCCAGGTCGGCCAGGAGCGTGCCGTCCTGGTCCTTGACCTGGGTGCCCTCGGGAACGGGGACCTCGATGCTGTTCCCGGTGGCCCCGTGCTTCTTCTTGCCCTGGCCGTGGACCCCGCTCTGGGCCCGACGGTGCGGGTGGTCCCGGAACGCCAGAAGCGACGCCACGTTGCGGTCGGCCACCAGCCAGACATCACCGCCCGTGCCGCCGTCGCCGCCGTCCGGGCCCCCTCGGGACACGTGGGCCTCCCGCCGGAACGACACACAGCCCGCGCCACCGTCGCCGGCCTTCGCGCAGAGCTGCGCTTCGTCCACGAATCCGGCCACCGCTGGAGGATACGGCGGGGCCGGTCCCGCCCCGGAGCCATTCGGGCCCCCGAACCCCCTCAGACGCCGGTGGGGAGCTCCGCCTCGGACCAGCCGAGGCGGTCGACGGCCAGGCGGAGGGCGAACCGGTCGGTCATGCCACTGACGTACTGGACCGCGGTGGCGGCCGCTTCGGGTGAGTCCGGGGCCACGGCCTGGCCATCGCCGATGGCTCGGGGGTTCTCGATGAACCACTCGGTGAGCTGGCGCAGCAGGGCATTGACCCGGTCGGCCTGGGCCACCGACTCCGGCCGGAGGTAGATGCGCTCGTAGTTGAACGCCCGGAAGGCGGCCAGGGCCTCGGCCTCGGGCTGGCGCAGGCCCACCCGGCCGGTCTCGGCGATGGTCTCGACCATGGCGTGGACGAAGCTCCCGAGCTGGACGCGGCGCTCGGCACCGACGGCCTCCACGACCAGGGCGGGCAGATCAGAGGCCGAGACGACGCCCGCGTCGACCGCGTCCTCGAAGTCGTGGCAGACGTAGGCGATCCGGTCGGCCCAGGCCACCACCTCGCCCTCGGGGGTCGCGGGTGCCGGGCGGTTCCAGGAGTGGTTGCGGACCGCGTCGAGGGTCTCGGCACAGAGGTTGAGTGGCTGGAGGACGACATCGGCGCCGTACACGGCGTGGTGGTACCCGCCTTCGAGGTACGGCGACAGGGCGTCCTCTGAGGCGTGGCCCGCCGGGCCGTGGCCGCAGTCGTGGCCCAGGGCCGACGCCAGCGTGAGGGCCTCGTTGAGCCGGGTGGCCCGGGCGATGGAGACCGCCACCTGTCCGACCTCGATGGCATGGGTGAGTCGGGTGCGGAGATGGTCGTCGTCGGGGGCCAGGTACACCTGGCACTTGCCCGCCAGCCGCCGGAAGGGCCGGCTGTGCTGGATCCGGTCCAGGTCCCGCTCGAAGCAGGTCCGGTTCGGGTCCGGGTCCTCGGCCGACGCGCGGCTGCCGGCGCCCAGCGCGCGGGTGGCACCCGGAGCGAGCAGCGAGTCCTCCCGCGCTTCCCGCTCCGCTCGGTCGAACGCCCCGACCTCTCCGACCGGCAAGGGCGCATGGGCCCATGCCACATCCGGCCAATCAGAAGGAGAACTGGTCACGACCTCACCTTACGGACGAGGTGGGACAGGCCACGGTCTTCAGCGGGAACCGAGGATCAGCCGCCGAAGGCGGCCCGACGGTTCAACCGTCGGTGAGGACAGAGACGTTCTTGCGGCCCTTGCGGGCGCCGTACTTCACGGTGCCGTTGGCGGTGGCGAACAGGGTGTCGTCGCCGCCACGGCCGACGTTGTCACCGGGATGGATCTTGGTCCCCCGCTGGCGCACCAGGATGGCGCCGGCGTTGACGGCCGTTCCGTCGTACACCTTGACGCCGAGGCGCTTGCTGGTGGAGTCACGGCCGTTCCGGGTGGAACCGCCGCCCTTGGTCTTCGACATGGTCCGTTATCCCTTCGGGACGCCGGTGATCCCGGTGATCTCGATGGTCGAGTAGTGCTGGCGGTGACCCCAGCGCTTGCGCTGGTTGGTCTTGTTCTTGTAGGTGAAGCCCACGATCTTGGGGCCCTTGACCTCGCCCACGACCTTGGCCTTCACCTTGGTCTTGGCCAGGGCCTCGGCGGAGGCGACGACCCGGTCACCGTCGACGACGAGGACCGGAGCCAGCTCGACGGTGCTGTCGAGGTCGCCGAGGCGTTCGACATCGAGGCGTTCGCCCTCGGTGACGCGGTACTGCTTACCGCCGGTGCTGATGACTGCGTACATGGAGGCACGAGCCTACCGGCGCGGGACCACTGGTCACTCGCGGCCTCGCCTATTCGCCGACGAGCTCGGTGTCCACGATCCGACCTCGGCCGGTACAGGCGGGACACGTCGAGGACAGGGACTCGAGCAGGCCCTCACCGATGCGCTTGCGGGTCATCTCGACCAGGCCGAGCTCGGAGATGTCGAAGACCTGGGTCCGGGTCTTGTCCCGGGACAGGGCCTCCCGGAAGGTCTTGCCCACCGCGGCCCGGTTGGCCTTGACCTCCATGTCGATGAAGTCGATGACGATGATCCCGCCGATGTCGCGGAGCCGCAGCTGACGAGCGATCTCCTCGGCGGCCTCCAGGTTGTTGACGAAGACCGTCTCCTCGAGGCTCGACTTGCCCACGTTCTTGCCCGTGTTGACGTCGATGACGGTGAGCGCCTCGGTGTGCTCGATGATCAGCGAGCCGCCCGACGGCAGCCAGACCTTCCGGTCCAGCGCCTTGTGGATCTGCTCGTGGATGTGGAGGCGCTCGAAGAGGGACAGGCCCTCCGCGTCGGCGTCGTAGGACTCGACCCGTTCGCCCAAGCCGGGCGAGACGCTGTCGACGTAGTCCCGGACCTGGTCGGCCAGGGTGGGATCGTCGATGGTGACCGAGCGGTAGTCGGGGTTGAACTCCTCGCGGATGACCCGGAGCGCCATGTCCGGCTCGCGGTAGAGGAGGGCCGGGGCCTTGGACCTCTTGGCCAGCGCTTCGATCTGCCGCCACTGTTCGACGAGGCGCTTCAGGTCCCGGGTGATCTCCTCTTCGGTGACGTTCTCGGCCGCCGTACGGACGATGACGCCGTGGCCGTCGAGCTTGACCTCGTCCAGGATCCCCCGCAGGCGCTTGCGCTCGTTGTCGGGCAGGCGCTTGGAGATGCCGTAGGTCGAGGTGCCCGGGACGAGCACGACGAAACGTCCGGGCAGGGAGACCTCCTGGGTGAGCCGGGCCCCCTTGGCCCCGATCGGGTTCTTGGTGACCTGGCAGATGATGGTCTGGCCGTTCTTGAGGATCTGCTCGATGCGGGGCTGGCCCTTCTCCTCGATGTCCTCGGGGTCGTACTGGACATCCCCCCGGTAGAGCACCGCGTTCTTCGGGGTGGCGATGTCGATGAACGCCGCCTCCATGCCGGGCAGGACGTTCTGCACCCGTCCGATGTAGATGTTCCCGTGGATCTGGCTGATGTCGTCGGAGGGTCGCGAGACCTGGTGCTCGACCAGCGAGCGGCCCTCGAGCACCGCGATCTGAGTCACGCCGGCGGTGACGCTCACCGCCATGGAGTACCGGCCCACGGCCCGCCCCTTGCGCCGCCGCCCGCGGCGCCGCTTCAAGGTCTTCTCGTCCAGCTCGGGAGCGTCGTCGTCATCGGTGAGGAGCGCCTCGACCGGGGTCACGGTCTCCCCGCCACCACCCCCACGGCCGCCCTGGCTGCGATTGGCGCCGCTGCGGTTGCCGCCCCGGCCCTGGCCGCCGCCACCGCCTTGGCCACCGCCGCCCCCACGGCCGCGGCCGCCCCGACGTCGCCGACGGCGGGCGCCCGATGACGTGCCACCGCCGCCCCCACCCGAGCCGCGCCCGGCTGAGGTCGAGTCCCCACTGCCCTCGCCGGGCGGCGCGGGCCGCGTGTCGCCGATCTGGGGCTTGCGCACGGTGGCCCGGTCGGCCGCCTCGGCCGAGGGTCGGTTCTCGGAGATCCGATCCGGGAGCTCGTCAGGGAGCCGCTCGGTGTCGTCTCGGTCTCGGGTCCGGTCCGCATCGCGGTCGTCGGGCATCTGGTGGGTCCCTTCTCATGACGCGCGCGCCTCGGCGCGCGACGACGGGACGACCATTGGCACAGGTTCTCGCCAGGCGTCCTCGTCGATGATCCATTGGTTCTTGCGGCACGCCCGCAGCACACGCCACGAGGGGTCGAGGGCTTCGACCAGTTCCTCGGGGCGGAACGACGCCGGACGGGTGGCCAGGACTGCGGTGAGGACCACGGCCTGGTCGGCCGGGTCCTCCTCCACGGACAACTCGTTGATGGCCGGGCGCAGGTCGACGACCTGTGCCTTGCCCTTGCGCTCCCGCTCGATGGGGAGCTCGTCGGCGGCCAGGGTCGCCGCGATGGCGGCCTCGGCCTGGGTGAGGGACGGGCCGCCGAGGTCGGCGGTCCAGGTGCAGGCGACCACGGCCTCCTGCAGGGAGGGGGTGCCGGGAGGGATCACCTCGGCGGCCGGGACGGTGATGCCGTCGGGGAGGACGTCGGTGAGGCGGGCACAGAGAACGGGAAGGCCCTCGTCGGGCTCGTGGTCGAGGCGCAGGTCGACGTACTCGCCGTCGGAGGCGTGGCCGGTGGGCAGGGCCAGGCCGAAGGCCATGCGGGGCCGGGGCGAGAAGCCCTCGCTGTAGACGACGCCGACGCCGGCCCGGCGCAGAGCTCGCTCCCACAGGCGGGCCACGTCGCGGTGGCTGGTGAAGCGGACCTTGCCGTGCTTGGTGAAGCGGAAGCGGACCGTCGGCCCGGGCACCTCGGCGAAGGCCGGGCCCTTCTCCCGCTCGGCGGGCTCGTCGATCATGACCCCACCCCCACCGGCTTGGCCCCGAGGGTGACCGGCGTGGCGCTGTTCCACTCGAGGCCCTGACCGGTGCCCTGGCTGCCGCCGGCGGGCGGCTTGGCCGAGGCCACGATGTGCTCGATGCCGTAGCCGGTGCAGGCTCCGCAGTCATAGCAGGGGATCCACCGACAGTCCTCCAGGCCGACCTCGTCGAGAGCGTCCCGCCAGTCCTGCCAGAGGAAGTCCTTGTGCAGCCCGGCCGAGAGGTGGTCCCAGGCGAAGACCTCGTCCTCGTGGCGGTGACGGTGGACGTACCAGTCCATGTCCAGGCCGTGCTTGGCCATGGCGTCGGTCCAGAGGCGCATGTCGAAGTGCTCGGACCACTCCTGGAAGATGCCCCCGGCCCGCCACACGTCCTCGAGGACGGGACCGAGGCGACGGTCGCCTCGAGACATCAGGCCCTCGACCAGGCTGGCGGTCGGGTCGTGCCACTTGAGCTGGACGCCCTTGTCCCGCTTGAGGTCGTCCCGCAGCAGGCCGACCTTGCGGCGCAGTTCGGTGTCGGTGTTCTGGCCGAACCACTGGAAAGGCGTGAAGGGCTTGGGCACGAAGCCGCCCACCGACACCGTCATGGACGGCTTGTTGGTGTGGGTCCTGCCCAGCTCGACGCAGTTGCGGGCCAGGCGGGCGATGCCAAGGGTGTCCTCGTCGGTCTCGGTCGGCAGGCCGGTCAGGAAGTAGAGCTTCATCCGCCGCCAACCCTGGGAGTAGGCGGACTCGACCGCGCCGTAGAGGTCGTCCTCGCTGATGAGCTTGTTGATGACCTGACGCATGCGCCAGGTCCCGGCCTCGGGGGCGAAGGTGAGCCCGGTGCGCCGGGCGCGCTGGATCTCCGCGGCGATGCCCACGGTGAAGGCGTCGACCCGGAGGCTGGGCAGCGACACCGAGACCCGGCCACAACCCGGGGCGTCGTCGTCCATGGCCGCCTTGACCGACTCCTGGATGCCGCTGTAGTCGGCGGTGGACAGCGAGGTGAGGGCGACCTCGTCGTAACCCGTGCGCTGGAGCCCGGACTGGATCATCGAGCGGACCTGGTCGGCGGGCCGCTCCCGGACCGGGCGGGTGATCATCCCGGCCTGGCAGAAGCGGCAGCCCCGCGTGCAGCCGCGGAAGACCTCGACGTTGAGACGGTCGTGGACCACCTCGGTCAGCGGGACGAGTTGGTTCTTGGGATAGGGCCACTCCGCCAGGTCGGCCACGGTCCGCTTCTCGACCAGCGCGGGGATGCCGGGCTCGGTGGGCTCGATGGCCACCAGATCGGCGCCGGAGTAGACCGGCTCGTAGAACATCGGCACGTAGACCCCGGCGACGCCGGCCAGGGCCCGCAGGCAGTCGCGGCGCGAGGACTCGGTGCGGCGTCCGGCGGTCCACCCGCCGATGACGTCGGTGATCTCGCCGACCACCTCCTCGCCGTCCCCGAGCACGAAGGCGTCCACGAAGTCGGCCAACGGCTCGGGGTTGTAGGCGCAGTGGCCACCGCAGATCACGATCGGGTGCTCGCCGGTGCGATCGGTGGCCCGCACCGGCGATCCCGCCAGGTCGATGCAGTTGAGCACGTTGGTGTAGACGAGCTCGGCGGAGAGGTTGAAGGCCAGGACGTCGAAGTCGGTGGCCGGGAGGTGCGAGTCGACCGAGAACAGAGGAAGACCCTTGGCCCGGAGCCGCGCCTCGAGGTCGGTCCACGGGGCGTAGGCGCGCTCGGCCACGGCGTCGGGGCGCTCGTTGAGGATCTCGTAGAGGATCTGGAGCCCCTGGTTGGGCAGCCCGACCTCGTAGGCGTCGGGGTAGAGCAGGAGCCAGGCCACGCGCCCGGGACCGTGCTCGGGGGTGACCGCCCCCAACTCGCCACCGATGTAGCGGGCCGGCTTCTGGACCTCGCCCAGGAGCGGCTCCAGCTCGGGCCAGATGGTCATGATCGGCACCATGCTACCGGCCGTTGATCCTGGCCGAGGGACCCATGCCTTCGGGTAACGCTGCGCAGCGGAGCGGAGCAGCCGAGAGGACCCGCGGCATCGGCGGCGCCGGCGGGGCTGAGCGCAGCGGAGCCACGCCAGTGTGACGATCTCAGGCGAACCGGTGGATGTGGACGTTCAACACCAGGCCGATGGCGGCGAACGCGGTGAGGATGGAGGACCCGCCGTAGGACATCAACGGCAGCGGGATGCCGGTCACGGGCATGATCCCCATGGCCATGCCGATGTTCTCGAAGATCTGGAACAGCAGCATGGCCAGCACGCCGACGCAGACGAGCATGCCGAACTCGTCCCGCGCCAGCTGCGCGGTACGCCAGACGCGCCACAGGATCACGGTGAACATGCCCAACAGGGTGGCACCGCCGAGGAAGCCGAGCTCCTCCCCCACGACCGTGAAGATGAAGTCGGTGTGCTGCTCGGGGACGAAGCCCAGGCCGGTCTGGGTGCCGTCGAAGAGACCTTGTCCGGACAGACGGCCGGCCCCGATGGCGTTCTGGGACTGGTCCTGGTTGTAGCGGGCATCGCTACCCACCTCGGTCGTGTCGAGGAAGCTGGTGAGCCGGTTCTGCTGGTAGTCGGCCAGCACGTTGCTGTTGAGGATCCCGACCGTCGCGATGATCCCGAGGAGCAGGAGCACCGCGAAGTGGCGAGGCCGGGCCCCGGCGATGAAGACGATGGCCAGCGTGACCACGCCGAACACCAGCACGGTCCCGAGGTCGGGCTGCAGCATGATCAGGGCCATCGGCACGGCCGCGATGCCGAGGATGGTGGCCAGCCGCCTGCCGTCGATCTCCTGCTGGTCGAGCGTGAGGAACGCGGCCAACCCGATGATGAGGGCCAGCTTGGCCAACTCGGCGGGCTGCAGCTGGAAACCGGCGAGCTCGTACCAGGCCTGGATGCCCTTGTTCTTCGCGCCCAGCGGGGTGAGGACGCCGAAGAGCAGGGCCAGCGCGACCCCCGCGATGGGAATGGCCCAGTCCCGCAGACGGCGGTAGTCGAAGGCGGCGACGGCGGCCATGAGCCCCACACCGAGGATCACGAAGATCGCCTGGCGCTGGAGGAAGAAGGTCGTCGGCGCCTCGTCGTTGCCCTGGGTGGCGCTGTAGACCATCACCACACCCAGCGCGGCGACCGCGAGGGTCGCGCCCACCAGGAGGAAGTCCACGTGCTGTAGGGCGTCGGGCAGGGCCAGCGCCCGCCGGGCGGTCGAGCGGTTCCGGGCCGACGCCAGGCCGCCACGCGCCAAGGAGGGGGCGGTCATCGGTCGGACCCCTCGGTCACGGGGTCGGAGGTGGCGCTGTCGTCGGCCTCCGCGGAGGTCGCGGGCAGAGGCGTGGCCGGACGGGAGTCGATCATCGGGAGCATCGCCGGATCGCGGAGTCCGTCGAAGACGGCGCGGGCCACGGGCGCGGCGACGTCGCCGCCGAACTGGCCGACGTCCTCGATGATCACCGACACCACGTACTCGGGCATCTGCCCGGGCCTGACGGGGCCGAACCCCACGTAGAGGGCGAAGTCGCCCTTGCCCGACACCTGCGCCGTACCGGTCTTGCCCCCGACAGGAAAGGAACCGAGGTCGAAGCCCTCGAAGGCCGACGCAGCCGTGCCCTCCCCGCCGGAGACGCCGACCAGGCCGGCGATCATCGGGTCCCGCCACTCGTCGGGGATCTCCACCGAGCCGACCTGGGAGGGGGTCACCGTGCAGATCTCGCCGGCGTTGTCCGCGCACGGCGTCCGGGGGTCCTGCACCCAGGTGTTCTGGGCCGGGTCCGGGGCCCACGCCGCACCGCCGACGTGGGGCCGGTACAGGGTCCCGCCGTTGGCCAGCGCGGCGTACGCGTTGGTGAGCTGCATCGGGGTGACGCCGATGTCGCCCTGGCCGATGGCCATGTTGATGGTGTTGCCCGCCGTCCAGTCCCCGAACGGGAAGTCCTCCGGGTAGTCCTCGTGGAGCTGGGCCACGAGCTCGGGGGTGAAGGCGAAGCCCTCGCGCTCGGCGGCCAGGTCGATCTCGGTCTCCGCGGTGAACCCGAACTCGGCGGCGGTCTGCTGCAGGTAGTCATCACCCAGGCGCTCGTTGTTGGCCCAGAGGTTGTCCCCGATCCAGTAGTAGTACCAGTCACTGGACACGGTCAGGGAGCGTTGGAGGGCGACCTGGCCGGTGCCCACCGCTCCCGCGTTCTGGAAGCTGCAGGACGGATCGGACTCGGGGCAGCCCTGCACCTCGTAGATGCCGTCGTCGTAGAAGCTGGTGCCGGGATCCACGAGCCCGGCCCGGAGACCCGCCAGGGCGGTCACCACCTTGAAGGTGGACCCCGGCGCGTACTCACCGGAGATGGCCCGGTTGAGCAGGGCGTTGCCCGCCTCGGGGTCGGTGAGCTCCTCGAACTCCGCCTGGCTGATGCCGTTGACGAGCGCGTCCGGATCGTAGGTCGGGACGCTGGCCATGGCGATGATCGCGCCATTGCGGGGATCCTCCACGACGCCCGAGGCGCCGGGGGCCTCGTTGGACTCGACCGTGGCCTGGAGCTGGTTCTCCAGCAGGGCCTGGACCTGGAGGTCGAGGGTGAGCACGACATCCATGCCGGGCTCCGGAGCCACATAGCTCACCTGGCGGACGACGTTGCCGGTCGCGTCGACCTCGAGAACGCGTTCACCAGGGGTCCCCCGCAGCCAGCGCTCATAGGTGGACTCCACCCCTGACCGACCGACTTCGTCGGTCAGTTCGTAGGGCTTGGCCGAATCCTGGATCTCATCGACCTCCTCCTGGCCGGTGATCGGTCCGACGTAGCCGAGGACATGAGCCGCAAGGGTTCCGTGGGGGTACTCGCGCACGGCGATCCGGTCCACGTCGATGCCCGGGTACCGGATGTGGTTCTCCGCCAGCAGGATCTCCAGGTCCTCGGGGACCTCGGAGGCCACGGGCGTGGGCACGAAGGCTCCGACGAAGTTCTCTTCCAGCGCGGTCGCGACCATGGCCGGGGTCCATCGGCCCGCGGCGACCTCGGCGGCCAGATCGCGGTCTTGGGCCTCCCCCGCCATCTCCCCCGCCCTCGCCAGGACGTCAGGGTCGACCGGCACCTCGTACAGGGCGAGGAGGTCGGCGAGACGGCCGTAAACCTCGTTTCGGGCGTCCTCGTCGAACTCGACGGCCTCGTCGAGGACGCGCGTGTCGACGCGGACCTGGCGGATCTGTCGGTTGTCCACCAGGACCTGCTGGTTGCGATCGAAGATCCTTCCCCGCGGGGCCTGGATGTGGATGGTGCGGATGCGGTTGGCGTCGGACGCCTGCACCGCGGCCTGACCCTCGACCGCGGTGAGGAACCACAGTCGGGCCGTGAGGGCGCCGATCAGCGACAACGCCACGATCGCCAGCGCGGACAGGCGCATGCCGGTGGAGGTGTTCACAGGGGTGGTCTCGTGGGGGTGGCGGTCATCGTCGGAATCCGGTCGTCACTGATCTGCGCCGCCCGCGCCCGGGGGCGAAACTCCCCCGGCGCTGCGGTCGGGACGGCAACCGCAGGCCGAGCGACTCCCCCTCGGTCCAGGCCAGGATACGCATCGCGGGCAGGACAAGGACCGCGGCCGTCACCCCGACCACGACAGCGACCACGAGGGTGTCGGTGCTGAGCCACGCGTGGTGACCGAGGATGACCCCGACGGCTGCGTAGAACAGCACCGACGCGGCCGCCGCGAGGCCGGCGCCGGGGATCGGAGCCCACCAGGTCGGGCCGACCACCGAGCGCTGCGCACTCCCCACGAAGTACCCGGCGAGGCAGTAGGTGAGCGCGGACAGGCCGAAGGGGCCGGCCACGACGAGGTCCCAGAGGACCCCGGCGACGAAACCGACGCGAGCGCCCCGATCCGGCCCACCGGTCAGACCGGCGGCCAGGGTCACCAGGAGCAGCAGGTCCGCCTGCACGCCGGCGATGGTCACCCACGGCACGACCACGATCTGGAGGACCAGGGCGGTGACCAGGACCACCGCGGTCCGAGGGGTGGTCGAGCTCACCGGTCCGCCGGTGCTGTCGCGACCGACGCGGGCGTGAAGAGCACGACGGCGACCTGGGTCAGACGGCCGAGGTCGGCATAGGACTCGAGGAAGACCTCTTGTTCGAGGGGGTTGGCCGCCCCCTGGACCCGCACGGCGCTCCCCACGGGGATGTCGGGAGGGAAGTTGCTGCCTTCGGTGCCGGCGGTGACGAACACATCGCCCTCCGACACCTCGGTGCCCGCCTCGAACGCATCCTCGACGAGGAGGGGCCGGCCCTCACCCTGGCCGTGGGCCACCGCGGCATCACCACTCTCGGAATGCTCGACGCCCACGTTCACGGTGTTGTCGGTGATCAACCGGATGCGGGCGCTGGTGAAGGTCACCGACTCGACCACCCCGACCAACCCGGCCCGGGTCCGCACGGGCATGTCGACCTCGATGCCGGCGTCGGCCCCCTTGTCGATCTCGATGCTCCGGTCGAAGTTGCCCACGGCCTCGCTGATGACGTTGGCCGCCACCAGGTCGATGTCGGCGGGGATGTCGAGGCCGAGCTGCTCCTGGAGACGCCGCAACTCGGCTTCGGCGTTGGCGGCGGCGGCCTCGGCCCCCTCCAGTTCGGCGATCCGGTTGCGCAGGCGCTCGACCTCCGCGCTGTCGTCGCGACCGAAGAGGCCGTCGCCGACCGCCCGCACGGGGCTCAGCACCCCGCCGACGGTGTCCCGGACAAGGTCGACGGGACCGACACCGAGCAGGTCGACGGCCAAGACCGTGACGGAGATGACCACGAGCACGGCCAGCGTGAATCGGGAATGGCCCGAACCTCGGGACAACACGGCAGGAGGGGAACCGCTAGAGGCGGTTCGACGAGAAGAGGACCCCCTTGAGTGCCTCGAACTCCTCGAGCGACTGCCCCGAGCCGAGGGCCACGGCGAAGAGTGGGTTCTCGGCCACCCGCACGGGCATCCCGGTCTCGTGGGCCAGCCGCTGCGGGAACCCGTTCAGCAGGGCGCCGCCCCCGGCCAGCATGATCCCCTTCTCCATGACGTCGGCGGCCAGCTCGGGCGGGGTCTTGTCCAGCGTGGACTTCACCGCGTCGATGATCGAGGACACCGGCTCCTCGATGCCCTCGCGCAGGTCACCGGTGGAGACCGTGACCGTCTTGGGCAGGCCGCTGACCAGGTCGCGGCCCCGGATCTCGGCCTCCAGCTCCTCCTTGAGCGGCCAGGCCGACCCGAGGGCGATCTTGACCTCCTCACAGGTGCGCTCCCCGAGGACGAGGCTGTACTCCTTCTTCATGTAGGAGCCGATGGCCTCGTCCAGCTCGTCCCCGCCGACCCGGGAGGAGTGGGCGGCCACGATCCCGCCGAGGGAGATGACCGCCACCTCGGTGGTACCGCCGCCGATGTCGACGATCATGTTGCCGGTCGGGTCCTGAACCGGTAGGCCCGCGCCGATGGCCGCGGCCATGGGCTCCTCGATGATGTAGGCGGGCTTGCGGGCGCCGGCGAACTCCGCGGCCTCCTGCACGGCCCGCTGCTCGACCCCGGTGATGCCGGAGGGCACGCAGATGACCATGCGGGGCTTCACCCAACGGCGTTGGTGCACCTTGTGGATGAAGTACCGCAGCATCTTCTCGCAGATGTCGAAGTCGGCGATGACCCCGTCGGCCAGGGGACGGATAGCCTGGATGTGGGCGGGGGTCCGCCCGATCATGCGCTTGGCCTCCGAGCCCACGGCCAGCGGCCGCCCGTCCTTGGTGTTGATGGCCACCACGGAGGGCTCGTTCAGCACGATGCCGCGTCCGCGCACGTAGACGAGCGTGTTCGCCGTGCCGAGATCCACCGCCATGTCCCGCCCCATGACCTGGGTCAACATGCTGTCGGACATCAGGGTCCTCATGGGGTCGCTGTCAGTCAGCGAAGCGCCGGCTGCCCGCAGCCTAGGTCACAGGACCAGGCTCGGTCGGACATCCCCACTCCACTCGCCGGACGGGATTGTAACCAATCTGCAACGTTTGGGCGAACTCGCCCCCCGTCGCACGTGTCACACCTCCCGACCAGTCCGAAATTGCGTCGGTTGGTCACGCCCAGCGTGACCAACTCACGCCGGATCAGGCCAGGTCGGGGAACCAGATGGCGATCTCGCGCTCGGCGGACTCGGCGGAGTCCGAGCCGTGGACCAGGTTCTCGGTGAAGGAGGGCGACAGGTCACCACGGATCGTGCCCGGCGCGGCCTCGGCGGAGTTGGTGGCCCCCATCATCGTGCGCACGATCTGCCAGGTGTCCTCGGGCCCCTCGATGACCATGAGCAACGCCGGCGAGCGGGTGATGAAGCTGATGAGCTCCTGGTAGAAGCCCTTGCCCTCGTGCTCGGCGTAGTGCCTGGCGGCCGTCTCACGGTCCACCGAGCGCAGTTCGGCGGCGACCAGCTTCAGGCCCTTGGCCTCGAAGCGGGCGAGGATCTGCCCGGAAAGGCCGCGCTCGACGGCGTCCGGCTTGGCGATGACGAGTGTCCGGTTCATGAGGCAGGCGAGGCTACCGGCCGGGGAAATCCTTCCGCGGAACACGCCGAGAACCGGATCTATCCTTCGCCGATGCATCTGGAGAACGAGATCGCCGTCGCGGCCCCGGCCGAGATGGTGTGGACCTTGACCCTCGATGTCGAGCGGTGGCCGGACATCACGCCGACCATGACCGAGATCAGCCGGCTCGACGAGGGGCCCGTGGCCGTCGGCAGCCAGGCCCGGGTCAGGCAACCCGCCCAACGGGCCCGGGTGTGGACGGTGACCCGCCTCGAACCGAACCACTTCGAATGGGACGCCGAGATGGGCCCGATCCACATGCGGGGCGGCCATCACATCACGCCCACCCAGGCCGGCTGCACGAACCGCCTCACGCTCGACCTCGAGGGCTTCGGCAGCGGTCTCTTCGGCCGGGTCGCCCACCGCGCCCTGGCCAAGGCCCTCCAGCAGGAGAACGAAGGCTTCAAGGCCGCCGCCGAAGCGGCTAACCGGTGAGCACGGCCCTGGCGGCGCCGACGACGTAGAGGCTGCCGGTGACGATGATGCGGTCCTCGCTGGTGGCAATGGCTCGGGCCCGACCGAGGGCCTCGACCACATCGGGGACGACCTCGACCTCGACCCCTGCCCGAGCGGCAGCCTCGCCCACCTCGGCCGCAGGCAACGCCCGGCCGGTCGGCGGTGCCGTGGCGAGGAGCACGTCGTGGGCGGTGAGCTCCAGGGCTTCGACCATCGCGTCGGGATCACGACCGCTGAGCATCCCCAAGACGACCACGGTGCTGGGGACGTCGGCGAAGTCGTCGTGGAGGGTCGTGGTCAGCGCGGCCATGCCGTCGGGGTTGTGGGCGCCGTCGAGGACGACCAGCGGCTCCCGGCCCATGATCTCGAAGCGACCGGGCAGAGTCAGGTCGGCCAAGGCCTCCCCCACCACCTCACCGTCCAACGGGCGGTCGAAGAACGCCTCGGCCGCGGCCACGGCCAACGCGAGGTTGTCGCCCTGGTGGGCCCCGTGCACCGGCACGAACACCTCGGCGAGGCGGCCCCGGGGGGTACGGATGTCGAGGACCCGCCCACCCACCGCGACCCGGGCGTCCTCCGCGGCGAAGTCGCGGTCCCGCCGCCAGGTCCGCTCGGGGCCCTCGGCCTCGAAGATGGCCTGCAGCTCGGGATCGGTCTCCCCCAGCACCAGGATGGATCCGGGCTCGACGATGCCGGCCTTCTCCTCCGCGATGGCCCGCCGCCAACCCTCCGCGCCATCGGTGTGGTCACGGCCGACGTTGGTGACCACGGCGACCAGGCCGTCGGCGACGTTGGTCGCGTCGTAGCGGCCGAGGAGGCCGACCTCCACGACGGCGACATCGACCGCCTGCTGGGCGAACCAGGCGAACGCGGCCGCAGTGACCAGTTCGAACCACGTCAGGTCACCGTCGACCATCGCCTCGACCGACGCCAGCTCACCGAGCACGTCGGCCAGGTCGTCGTCGGGAATGGGCCGGCCGTCCCAGACGATGCGTTCGTTCAGCGATTCCAGGTGAGGGCTGGTGTAGAGACCGACCGACAGGCCGTGACCCCGCAGGATCGCCTCCAGCATCCGCGCCGTGGAGCCCTTGCCGTTCGTCCCGGTCAGGTGGATCACGGGGTAGGCGGTCTGTGGATCACCGAGCACGCCGACGAGAGCCCGCATGCGGTCAAGCGAGAGGTCGTCGACCACACCGGCGGTGACGGTGCCGGCCTCGAGGTTCACGTGACCATCGAGCCACCGGCGAGCTCCTGCCGGGTCCATCACCCTCGCGTGCCTTCGCGGTGCTCAGGAACGCCGGCGCCGCCGATCCAGCAAGCACATGCGAGCTGCTCCGGCTGACGCCCGCGCCGCGTCACGCAGCGCGGCGGCGGGCGGCCTCGGCCAGTTCCAGGGCCACCTCCGTGGCCTGCTCGGCGAGGTCGAGGGCCACCTCCGTGGCCTGCTCGGCCAGTTCCAGGGCCACCTCCGTGGCCTGCTCGACCACAGGGATGGTCACCTCGACGGCGTGCTCCACCCGGGGGCGGGTCGCCTCATAGGCGCTCTCCACCCGGGGGCGGGTCGCCTCATAGGCGCTCTCCACCCGGGGACGCGTCGCCTCATAGGCCTGTCCGGCCGTCTCCCGCGCTCCTGACCAGAGGTCCTTGGCCACCTCGGCGTAGGCCGCGACGCCCGTCGCCTTCGAGGCCGAGGTGCGATCCAGCACCCAGCCCACCAGAGCACCGACCGCGGCGCCCTCGGCGGCACCGCGTGCCGCCCGCAGGGCCACCACCTGAGGGGGGTCGTCCTCGGCCCGGACGGTCTGGGCGACCGCGACCAGAGCGCCGACGCCACCACCGATGAGGGCGCCTTTGGTCGTCCGGTTCACGACGCGGCCCGGCGGGGTCGGGCGGGTCGGTCGGAGTCCTTGCGCGGCACCAGCGTCGGCACGGCGTGGTCCTGGACGACCTGCCGGTCGATCACGCACTTGGACACGTCCCCGCGGCTGGGCAGCTCGAACATGACCTCGTTCAACACCTCTTCGAGGATGGCCCGCAGGCCTCGGGCCCCGGTGCCCCGCAACAGCGCCAGCTCGGCGATGGCCTCGAGGGCGTCGTCCTTGAACTCCAGCTCGACGTCCTCGAACTCGAACAGGCGGCAGTACTGACGGGTCAGGGCGTTCTTGGGCTCGACCAGGATCTCGATCAGGGCCTCGGCGTCGAGGTTCGACACGGCCCCGACGACCGGCAGCCGGCCCACGAACTCGGGGATGAGCCCGAACTTGAGGAAGTCCTCGGGCAACACGTCGCCATAGATCGAGCCGAGGTCCTTCTGGTCGATCCCGCCGATGTCGGCCCCGAAGCCCACGCCCTTGCGCCCGACCCGGGACTCGATGATCTTCTCGAGACCGGCGAAGGCGCCGCCGCAGATGAACAGCACGTTGGTCGTGTCGATCTGGATGAACTCCTGGTGGGGGTGCTTGCGCCCCCCCTGGGGCGGTACCGAGGCGGTGGTCCCCTCCAGGATCTTGAGCAGGGCCTGCTGCACGCCTTCACCCGAGACGTCCCGGGTGATCGACGGGTTCTCGCTCTTGCGGGCGATCTTGTCGATCTCATCGATGTAGATGATCCCGGTCTCGGCCTTCTTGACGTCGTAGTCCGCGGCCTGGATGAGCTTGAGCAGTATGTTCTCGACGTCCTCGCCGACATAGCCCGCCTCGGTGAGTGCGGTGGCATCGGCGATGGCGAAGGGCACGTTCAGCATGCGGGCGAGGGTCTGGGCCAGCAGCGTCTTGCCACAGCCCGTGGGCCCGATCAGCAGGATGTTGGACTTGGCCAGCTCGACCTCGCTGTCGCCATTGCCCATCTGCATCCGCTTGTAGTGGTTGTAGACCGCCACCGAGAGGATCTTCTTGGCGTGGCTCTGGCCGACGATGTAGTCGTTCAGGAACTCGAAGATCTCCCGAGGCTTGGGCAGCTCGTCGAAGCTGACGTCGGAGGTCTCAGCCAGCTCCTCCTCGATGATCTCGTTGCACAGGTCGATGCACTCGTCGCAGATGTAGACCCCCGGTCCTGCGATGAGCTTCTTGACCTGCTTCTGGGACTTCCCGCAGAAGGAGCACTTGAGAAGCTCCCCCCCGTCTCCGAACTTGGCCACCTCTCTGGTCCCCCTGTCGGCGTCAGGAACTGACGGCCGCTACCGGTCCGCCGTTGTCGGCGAGCGAACGCGCGTCGATCACCTCGTCGATGATGCCGTATTCGCGGGCCTCCGCGGCGGTCATCACGAAATCCCGGTCCGTGTCACCGTGGATCCGGTCGATCGGCTGGCCGGTGTGCCCGGCGAGGATCTCCTCGAGCAGTTCCCGCAGGCGCAGGATCTCCTTGGCCGCCAACTCGATGTCGGTGGCCTGGCCCTGGGCCCCGGCGTAGGGCTGGTGCAGCAGGATCCGGGAGTGCGGGAGCGCCAGGCGCTTGCCCTTCGCGCCGGCCGCCAGGAGCACGGCCGCGGCGGACGCGGCCTGCCCGAAGCAGATGGTGGCGATGTCGGGCTTGATGTACTGCATCGTGTCGTAGATCGCGAACAGCGCCGTGATGTCCCCACCCGGGCTGTTGATGTAGATGTTGATGTCCTTGTCCGGGTTCTCGGACTCGAGGTGCAGCAGCTGGGCGCAGACCAGGTTGGCGATCGTGTCATCGATCGGCGTGCCCAGGAAGATGATGTTCTCCTTGAGCAAACGGGAGTAGAGGTCATAAGCACGCTCGCCCCGGTTGCTCTGCTCGACCACCGTGGGGACGAGGTAGTTGCGCACCGGCTCCATCAACCCTGCTCCTCTGCGTTCTCGTCGGCTTCGTTCTCGTCGGCTTCGGGTACCTCGAGATCGGCCCGTTCGACCGGCGTGCCGTCCTCGTCGACGATCTGGACGTGCTCGACGAGCCAGTCCAGCGCCTTTCGCTTGCGCAGGTCCGAGCGTACCGCCGGGAGCTGGTCGCCCTCCTCGAGGGCCGATCGCACCTCGACGAGGGTCTGCTCGACACGCTCGGCCAGCTTCTCGAGCTCCTCGTCGAGGTCCTCATCGGTCACCTCGAGGGACTCGGCTTCGGCGACGGCCCGCAGCGCGAGGTCGGCCCGAGTGGCCAGCACCGCCGCCTCCCGCAGCTCACCCACCACCGATTCCTGGTCCTGGCCGGTGCCGGCGAGGTAGCCCTCGAAGTCGACCCCCTGGGCCTCCAGGCGCATGAGCAGGTCCTGGAGGCGGTGCTCCATCTCGGCGGCGATCATCGCCTCGGGCACGTCGTCGAGCTCGACCAACTCGCCCACGCGCTCGGCCGCGGCGTTGCGCAGGCCCATCTGGGCCATCACGACGCGGGTCATCGCCGCCCGCTTGCGCAGGTCCTCGCGGAGCGCGGCGACGGTCTCGAACTCCGAGGCCTCGTTGGCCCATTCGTCGTCGACGTCGGGGAGCACCTTCTCCTTGATCTCCTTGACCAGGATGCGCAGGCGCAGTGCCGCCTCGCCGTCGGGATCGGGGTGCTCGGCGTCGAACTCGAGGATGTCGCCCACCTTGGCGCCGCGGAGCTGGTCGTCGATCTCGGCCACCACCGCACCGGCGCCCACCTCATAGAGGTAGTCCTCGGCGGTGAGGCCCGAGACCGGTTCGTCGTCCTCCCAGCCGGCGATGTCGATGGTGACGTTGTCGCCGTCGACGGCCGGGCGCTCGACGGTCTCGAGCTCGGCGAAGTTCTGGCGCAGGCGGTCGATCTGGGCGTCGATCTCCTCGTCGGTCACGAGGGGCGACGGGATGGTGACCGTCAGGTCGTCGTGGCCGCTGATGGCGATCTCCGGACGGATCTCGACCACGGCGTCGAAGACGATCGGGCCCTCGGCCTCACCGGCGGTGATGTCGATCTCCGGGGGGGCGATGACGTCGACGTCGTTCTCGCGGACCGCCTGCGCGTAGTAGTCGGGCAGGGCGTGGCGCAACGCCTCCTCGCGAGCGAACCCCGTGCCCAGCTGGGCCTCCAGGATCCGGCGGGGGGCCTTACCCGGTCGGAAGCCCGGGATGCGCACCTCATGGGCGATGCGTCGGAACGCATCGTCCACCGCGGAATCGAACTCGGTCTCGTCGACCTCGACCGAGACCTTGACCTTGTTGCCCTCGAGGGTCTCGACCGTGGCCTTCATGAGCGCCGGAGTGTACTGGTGCCCGAGAGAACCCCAGGGGACCGATCCAACCTGGTCCCGAGGGCACGCCGGTCGCCTCGCTGCGCGGGCGATGGCGCACCGTGTTCGCTGGTCGCCTCACCTGCGGCTCGTCTCCGTGGCCCCACGGGACCGTCAGTAGGCTCCCGCCCCGGCCATGGTCTTCAACTCGCTGCAGTACCTCGTCTTCTTCCCGCTGGTCTTCGTCGTGTACTGGCAGCTGAAGCGTCGCGCCCAGAACGTCCTGCTGCTGGCGGCCTCGTGGTTCTTCTACGCCATGTGGGACTGGCGCTTCCTGGGCCTGATGATCCTCACCACCGGCGTGGACTTCGCCGTGGGCCGCTACCTCGCGATGGAGGAGGACGACCGTCGCCGCAAGCTGGCCTTCGGCCTGAGCCTCGGCCTCAACCTGGCCGTGCTCGGCTTCTTCAAGTACTTCGACTTCTTCATCGGCTCGGCGGCCGACCTGCTGGCGGCGGTCGGTCTCGAGGCCAACGAACCGACCCTGCGGATCCTGCTCCCGGTCGGGATCAGCTTCTACACGTTCCACGGGATCAGCTACACCTTCGACGTCTACCGCCGGGAGATCGAACCGGCCCGGGACCTGCTGGACTTCGCCGTGTTCGTGGCGTTCTTCCCCCAGTTGGTGGCGGGGCCGATCGGCCGGGCCCACATCCAGCTGCCCCAGTTCGAGAACGAACGGGCCCCGTTGCGGGCCGAACAGGTGCGCTCCGGCCTGGCGCTCATCCTCCTCGGCCTGTTCAAGAAGGTGGCCATCGCCGACGCCCTCGCCCCGTTCGTGGACCGGACCTTCACCGACGCCACCTCGTCCTCGTGGCTCGTCCTGCTCGCCGGGGCCTACGCGTTCGCGCTACAGATCTACGGCGACTTCGCCGGCTACTCCGACGTGGCCCGCGGCTCCTCGCGGCTGTTGGGCATCGAGCTGCCCCTGAACTTCGAGCAGCCCTATCTCTCCCGAAACGCCACGGTCTTCTGGCGCACCTGGCACATCTCGCTGTCCAACTGGCTGCGGGACTACCTCTACATCCCCCTCGGGGGGAACCGGGGCGGCCGGAGCGAGACCTACCGCAACCTCATGCTGACCATGGTGCTCGGCGGCCTCTGGCACGGGGCCGCCTGGACCTTCGTCGTCTGGGGGACGCTGCACGGCCTCTACCTGAGCGCGCACCGCGCCTTCACCGAGCGGGCCGGCGGCGCGGGCAACGCCCACAACGGGGTCGGACGGTTCACCGGGGCCGACGTGCTCCCGGCGATCGGCACCTTCCAGCTGGTGGTCTTCGCCTGGATCTTCTTCCGGGCGGCCAGCTTCACCCAGGCCTTCGAGGTGATCACCGGCATCCTCACGCTCCAGGGCGGGAGCACCGACCCGGGCGCGATCTTCCTCGTGGCCGCCCTCGGCGCGGTCACGATCGCCATCGACATCGCACAACGCAACAGCGACACCCACACCCCGATGCTGGAGTGGCCCCCGGTGCTCCAGGGCGCGCTCTACGGCGTGTTCGTGGTCGCGATCGTGCTGTTCTCCGGCGGCGAGACCGTCCCGTTCATCTACTTCCAGTTCTGAGCGGCCGGCCGGCACCACGCGCGGCGCGTAGCGCGCCGCTCTCGGTGAGCATATGCTGATCCGGTGCGCCCGTCCGCCCGCACCTGGCTCGCCGTCGGGGCCACCCTCGTGGTCGCCGGCACCGTCGTGGTGCCCCTCACCGCACGACTCCGCGCCACGGCGGCGGTCGCCGACGCCTTCGCCGACGACCTGGGCCGGGCGACCGACGGCTCGATCGACCTCCAGCGGGACGACGACGGCCTCGTCCGCTTCGTGGGCACCGACCCCGGCACCCCCCTGGACCTCGGCATCGAGGACCCCGCCGGTGCCGCCGACGCCTTCGCGGCGCGCCTTGGCGACGACCTCGGTGAGGACCGCAGCACCCTCGAGGTGATCGGCACCGAACCCCGGGCCGACGGCGGTCTCGCCGTTCGCTACCAACAGCTGATCGGGGGCATCCCCGTCTTCGGCGCCCAGGCCTCGGTCCAGGTCGACGCCACCGGTGGGGTGCTCTCGAGCCTCGCCGACCTGTCCTCCCGGGTCGAGAGCGTGCCGACCGAGACCGGCGTCCCCGTGGACGAGGCCCGGTCCACGGCCCTCGCGGTCACGTCGCGGGCGACCGGAGCCCCGAGGGCATCGCTCACCGCAGACGATGGCGAAGCGTGGGTCTATGACCCGTCGGTGGTCGGTCCCCCCTCGCCCTTCGGGCCACACCTGACCTGGCGCTTCGAGATCACCGGCAACGATCCGCCCGTCCGCCACCTCGTGCTGATCGATGCCGAGTCCGGCGCCGCGGTGCTCGCGTTCAGCCGCCTCACCGAGGGCCTCGACCGCGGCGTCTGTGACAGCGAGAACAACGCTGCGCTCCCCGAGGCCTGTGACCCCCCCTACACCCGAGGGGAGGGTGACCCGCTCCACGCGGTCACGGAGGTGAACCGGGCCTACGACTACTCCGGCGACACCTACGGCTTCTTCTCCACGGTGCTCGGCCGGGACAGCATCGACGGTGCCGGCATGACCATCGAGTCCCGGGTGCGGTACTGCCGCTCGGGCTTCACCTGCCCCTACAACAACGCCTTCTGGAACGGTGCGCAACTGACCTTCGGCCAGGGCTACGCGCTGGCCGACGACGTGGTCGCCCACGAGCTGACCCACGGGGTCACCGAGCACACGGCGAACCTCTTCTACTACTTCCAGTCCGGCGCGATCAACGAGTCGATGTCCGACGTTTTCGGCGAACTGGTCGACCTGGGCAACGGAGCGGGAACCGACACGGCGGGCGTCCGTTGGCGCCTGGGCGAGGACCTCCCGAACGGCGCCATCCGGGACATGGCGGACCCCACCGCACACCCCTACAGCGACCCGGACCGCATGACCAGCGCGAAGTACACCGCCGACGCGTCCTTCAACGACGGGGGTGGGGTCCACACCAACAGCGGCGTGGGCAACCGGGCGGCGGTCCTCATGACCGACGGTGGGACCTTCAACGGCCAGGACGTCACCGGCCTCGGCGAGACCAAGACGGCCACCGTCTTCTACGAGGCCCTGACCACGATGCTGACCTCGGGCAGCGACTACGCCGACCTCGGCCTCGCACTGTCACAGTCCTGCCTCAACCTGATCGGCACCGCGGGGATCACCGGCGCGGACTGCGGTCAGGTCGACAAGGTGGTGATCGCCACCGAGATGGCCGCTCAGCCGACCACCCCGGGGGCCGCGGCGCCCGAGGCCCCGGTGTGCGCCACCGGCACCCAACCCCAGAACCTCTTCAGCGACGACTTCGAGAACCCCGCCTCGGGGAAGTGGTCCTATGACACCGTCAACCTCGGGGTCGGTGGCTTCTACCGTTGGGCCTACCAGTCCGAGGTCGGCCACGACTACGCGACGACCGGCCACGACGGCCTCTGGGGCCTCGACCTCGGCTCCACGGCCGATCGCCGGGTGCAGACCGCCAACGCCGTGGCGTTGCCGGCAGGGAGCAACGCCTTCCTGCACTTCCGGCACGCGTACGACTTCGACACCATGGGCGGCGGCAACGGCGACGGTGGCGTCGTCGAGTACTCCACCAACGGCGGGGGAACCTGGCAGGACCTCGCGAGCCACTTCGACGCCAACGGCTACAACGGGACCCTGGCCCCGGGTGGCTCCAACCCTCTGGCCGGGATGTCGGCGTACGTCGGCCGGAGCCACGGCTATGTGTCGAGTAGGGCGAGCCTCGCCGCCCTCAGTGGCCAGGACGTCCGGTTCCGCTTCCGCCTCGGCGAGAACGCCGAGCATGGGACGTACCCCTACGGCTGGTTCGTCGACGACGTGGCGGTCTACACCTGCGAGCCGATTCCGGCTCCCGCGCTCGAGGTCACCCAGACCGCCGAGCCGACCGCAGTCGTGGCCGGGGAGGCGATCGACCTCACGGTGACGGTGCACAACACCGGCAACGTGGCCCTCACCGGAGTGACCGTCGACTCCCCCGCCGCGCCGGACTGTGAGGACCCGGTCGCCGATCTGGCCGTCGACGCCCAACAGGTCATCGAGTGCGCCTACACCACCGTCGACCCCGACGACATCGGCGACTGGTCGAACACCGCGACCGTGACCACGAACGAGCTCCCCGAGGGCGTCGGATCGAACGCCGTCGAGGTCGAGGTGGCTGCGCCGGCCCCGTCCGTGGTCTCGGAGGTGACGGCCGACCAGAGCCGGGTGACCGCGGGCGAGGCCATCGACCTCCACGTGTCGGTCCAGAACTCCGGCAACATCGGTCTCACCGGCCTCACGGTCACGACCGACCCGACGGTGGCCACCTGCGACGGCGACCTCGCCGACCTCGACCCCGACGAGACCCGCGTCGTCGACTGCACCTACACCACCATCGACCCCGACGACGTCGGGACCTGGTCGGTGACCGCCACCGTCGACGGCGACCAGGTCGACCCGCTCGAGTCCGACCCCGCCGAGGTGGCCGTCCTGGCCCCAGGCACCGCGGACGCCGCCATCACCGCCGCCGCGGACCAGGACGCGGTCGTCGCGGGTGAGGGCATCGACCTGCACGCCACGATCGAGAACACCGGGAACGTCACCCTCACCGACGTGGACCTGGGCCACTCGGCCGCCACCACCTGCGACGGCGACCTCGACGACCTCGACCCCGACGAGACCCGCGTCGTCGACTGCACCTACACCACCGTCGACCCCGACGACGTCGGGACCTGGAGCGACGAGGTCACCCTGACGGCGTCCGAACTCGACCCCACGGGCGTCACCGCCGACCCTGTGCTGGTCTCGGTGGCGGCGCCCGCTCCCGCCTCCGAGGTGTCGGCGTCCGCTGACCAGACCGAGGTCGACGCGGGCGAGGCGGTCGACCTCCACGTCACGATCGACAACACGGGCAACGTCGCCCTCACCGGCCTCGCGGTCACCGCCGCGGACGAGGCCTCCTGTGTGGGTCCCGTTGCCGACCTCGCTCCCGACGCCACCGTCGTGGTCGACTGCACCCACGTCACCGCCCTCACCGACCAGGGCCCGTACGGCTTCTCCGCCACTGTGGACAGCGATCAACTCGACCCGGTGACCACCGACCCGGTCGAGGTGCTGGTGCGCCGGGCCGCGCTGGAGGTGACCGCGAGCGCCCAGGAGGCGACCGTCGTCGCCGGGCAGCCGGTCCACGTCGACCTGACGGTCACCAACGTCGGCAACGTCGACCTCACCGGCGTCGTCCTGACCGATCCGCTCTGTGACGGCGCCCCGAGTCCGATCGCCCTGGATGTCGGGGCTTCGGCGCCTCTGGCGTGCACCGTCACGATCGATGTCGCGGCCGTGCCGGCGTTCGCCGTGGTCGGGTCCTGGAGCGCGACACCGACGGCGCGCAGCGACCAGTCGCCCCCGGCCTCCTCAACGCCACTCGTGGTGCCCGTGAGGATCCCGACCCACGGCTTCAGCGACCCGGCCCCGTGGATCGACGACGCTCTGTCCTGGATCAGCTACCACGGGATCGCCACCGGCTACTCGGACGGGCGGTTCCGCCACTCCCGAGCGGTGACCCGGGGCCAGGTCGTGAACTGGTTGTGGCGCCTCGCCGGATCGCCGGCACCCGCCGGTGGCCCGGGTTGCGGCCTTGATCTGTTCAGCGACGTGAACGCCTCGGCCGCCATCGACTGGGCCGCGTGCGACCCTCCCGGGGAGGGACCCGGGGAGCAACCGATCATCACGGGCTACCGGAACGGCACGTTCCGCTCGACCCGCCCGATCACCCGGGCCCAGGTGGTCCGGATGGTCTGGCGCTTCGCGGCCGAGCCGGCGCCCGCCGCCGGCTCTGGCTGCGGGGTCGACGGCTTCAGCGACGTGCCCCCGTGGGTGCGCGACGCCGTGGACTGGGCCGCCTGTGACCCCGACGGAGCAGGAGCCGCACCGCCGATGCTGACCGGCTACAAGAACGGGACCTTCCGGCCCGATCGCGACATCAGCCGGGGCCAGGTGGCCCGCTTCCTCTACCGGATGGCGGGCGTGCTCGACCTCTGAGCCACGATCGGAAGAGCGATCCCGCCGGGTCGGGTCGAGGTCCTGTGAGCGGGTCGTCTCCGCGCTCGCCCTCCTGGGCTCGGAGCCGCCGTGTCACCTCCGCCGACCAGTAGGGGCCGGTGAAACGGTCTGCTGCGGGCGACGAGAGGAAGTCGATCGCCGAACGTCGATGAGCCACCACCTCGTCCTGGCTCATGGCGTGGATCAACTCGTGGATCTCCTCGGGAGTCCGATCGGTGCAGTCCACGTAGGACCCGGTGGGGACGACCTGTGGGAGTAGACCGCCCCCACCCCGGTAGAGGGGGACGGCGCCGGCCCTGAAGGCATCGAGGATCTTCTCGGTCACGTAGCCGGGGAGGTCGCAGTTCTCGTAGACGAGCGTGAACGTGTAGCGGTGCAGGGTGCCGATCTTGTCGGCGACGGGGCCGAGGTAGTTCGGGTAGCCGACCCACCCGTTGGTGCCGTCGTACTGGGGTCGGCCGTACACGTCCATGTCGGAGCCGAGGGCCCGGACCACGGCGAGGCGCTCGTCCTGGAGCGACTCGGGGACGGTGCTGATGGCGTAGCGGGCGACGATGCAGCACCGGCCGGGGCGACGCTGATGGGCGGTTGCCTCGAGTCGGGCCACGATCGCCGACCGGTCGTCGGGCAGACAGGGGAAGTAGAGCCGCTGGTCAGGGTCGGGGTGGTCGTACCGGTAGCGATGGCGCTCGAACTCGCCCGACGCCAACAGCCGGTTCGTCTCGTCGGTCATGCCCATCGGGGGCTCGATGCTCCAGAACACCTTGGGGCCGGTGAAATCGACGAACTCGTCGTCGAGGAAGTTCTGGGCGACGAGGTACTCGGGTGTGGCGCCCCGGATCGGCGGCCAGACGGAGAGTCCGTCCTCGAACAGGGTGAGGGAGCGGAACCAGCGGGCCTTCTCCCGGATGTTGGCGAGACCGTAGGACTTCACGTACCGGGGTCGTCCGAGGAGGCTGCGCCAGTAGGCGGGCTCGCGGACGCGCCTCGCCACCGCCCCGGCGACTCGACCGGTCTGCGGGGCGATCACCTTCTCGCCCGCTCGCCGACGGCGTCGATCATCGCGCGTGCCGCCGAGGGTGCGTCAGCGGCCCCCGACGAACCTGTCGGTGATCCCGGTGACCGCGACCGACCCGACTGGGACATCACCCGAACCCAGGTCACCCGCATGCACACCGGATCCCGCCAAGCAGCGGCCTGCTCCACTTCATCGCCATCTACCTCTAGCCTGTCTCCGAACCACGGGGAGTGGCGCAGCTTGGCAGCGTGCCTGCTTTGGGAGCAGGAGGTCGGGAGTTCAAATCTCCCCTCCCCGACCACGCGGGTGTAGCTCAATGGCAGAGCTCCAGGCTTCCATCCTGGTGACGGGGGTTCGATTCCCCTCACCCGCTCCATTCATCCGCGTGAGCCTCAGGACAGGTCGATGTCGCCGAACCGTTCACCGGTGATCGCCGACAACGCCTCCTTCACCGACCGGTAGAACGGACCGTCGTCGACATCGCCGTAGACGTCGTAGGCGATGAGCAACTCGCGGAGGCGGTCCCGCAGCTCGACGAAGATCAGATCGACGCCCTGGGCCGCGAGCTCGTCGTGCAGAACAGCCAGCGCGTCGGCGGCGGTCACGTCGATGTCGGTGATCGCTTCGCACTGCAGAACCAGGTGGCTCGCCGGTGGGTCGGCGACCCGGATCAGGTCGCGCACCCGCTCCTGGAACACGGTGGCGTTGGCGAAGAACAACGGGGCCTCGAAGCGGTAGATGACGACCCCGGAGAGGGTCACCGCCCCCGGATAGCGGTCGACGCTGTGCCAGCCCCGGAGACCCGAGACCCGTCCCAGGGTCTCGTCCTCGGGCCACCAGTACCTTCGGAAGAAGAACAGGATCGAAAGGCCGACGGCGACGATCACGCCTTCCAGGACCCCGAGGACCACGACCCCGAGGGTGGCCGCCACCGAGAGCACGAGGGAGGTGGGTCGGGCGCGGGCCAGGCGGCGCAGCGTGGTCAGGTCGACCAGACGGAACGCGGCCACGATCACCACCGCCGCCAGCGCGCTGATGGGGAGGTTGCGCAGCAGCCCCGGCGCCAGCACGAGCAGTCCGGCCACCGCGGCGGCCCCGATCAGGCCGGACACCTGGCTGGCCGAGCCCGACTCCTCGGCCACAGCGGTCCGCGAGCTGCTGGCGGACACCGCGAAGCCCCGGAAGAACCCCGTCGCCAGATTGGCCGCACCCACCGCCACGATCTCCCGATCGGGATCGACGTGCTCGCCCCGCCGGGCCGCGAAGGCCGTGGAGACGGCGATGGTGTCCGCCAGCGACACCAGGACGATGCCCACGGCGGCGAGGGCGAGCGGTCCCACGTCGGCGATCTCGGTCCACGGCAGGACGGGGGCCGGCAGGCCGGTGGGCAACTCGCCGACGACCGGCACGCCTTCGGCCGCCAGGCCGAAGGCCCCGACCACCAACGTGGCCCCCACCACCGCGATCAAGACGCCCGGGACCCGAGTGGGCAGGAAGCTCGCGCCCACGAGCACGGCCAGCGTCCCGAGTCCGATCAGGACGGCCGCCGGCTCCGCGCCGTCGAGGCCGCGGGCGAACGACGAGAGGTCACCGGCGAAGCTCGCGGAGTCCGTCGAGAAGCCGAACAGGGCCGGGAGTTGCCCGGCGATGATGACCAACGCCAGGCCGTTCAGGTAGCCGATCTGCACCGGCTTGGACAGCAGCGAGGCGACGAAACCGAACCGCGCGAGCCCGAGGGCGATCTCCATCAGGCCGACCAGCACGGCCAGCATCCCGGCCAGGGCGATCGCGGTCTCGGGATCGCTGGTCGCGCCCAGCGGGAGCAGAGCGGCGAAGATCAGGGGCGACACCGACGAGTCCGGTCCGAGGACCAGGATGCGGGACGGTCCGACCAGGGCGTAGGCCGTGAGGCAGGCGACGGTCGTGTAGAGCCCGGTCACCGCCGGCAGCCCGGCGAGGGTCGCGTAGGCCATGCCTTGCGGCACCAGCAACGCCGTCAGGGCCAGGCCTGCGGGCAGGTCCTGGCGGAGCCCGGACAGCCGGTACCCCGGCAGCGTCGACACCGACCGGGCCAGAGCCCCGAGTCGACCTCCTTCCCCCTGGCTCACCGAACGGCTCCTCGTCCGGGCCAGAGGGGGCACTGCATGGCGCCCCCGGCAGGATTCGAACCCGCGGCCAAGACGGTAGAAACGTCCTGCTCTGTCCACTGAGCTACGAGGGCGGCATTCACGCTACCCCTGGGGTAGACGGGGTGGTGCGCCCTATGCTGACTGACTCTTGGTGGCCGTAGCTCAGCTCGGTTAGAGCGCCAGGTTGTGGCCCTGGAGGTCGGGGGTTCAAGTCCCCTCGGTCACCCCATACCGAAGTCCCGGGAGGTTGGCGGGCGGCACCCGTGCCGACCGCTACCCTCCCCGGGCGTCGGGCCTCTAGCTCAACGGCAGAGCAACGGCCTCTTAAGCCGCAGGTTCTGGGTTCGAATCCCAGGGGGCCCACTTCTCCTGCGCCTCTCGGCGCGGCCCCTGACGGGGGCCGAGGACCTCCTCCGGGTGCGGCCCGCTCGGTCCGAGGAGTGGCGGCCGGCCCTCCCGGAGACTCCGATCGCGGCCTACGGCTCCCCGGTGGCCTTCTAGTCTCCTCTTCGTGCCCCGTCAGATCGCCATCGTTCCTTCCGTTCTGCCTGCGGACTTCTCCCGGTTGGGGGAGGAGTGCGTGGCCTTGGAGAAGGCGGGGGTGGACCGGATCCAGTGGGATGTGATGGACGGGCAGTTCGTGCCCAACCTGACCTTCGGGCCCGACGTGATCGCGTCCGTACGGGACCACGTGACGGTGCCCTTCGAGGCCCACCTCATGGTGAACACCCCGGAGCTCATGCTCCAGCCCTACGTCGACGCCGGTTGTGAACTGCTCATCATCCACGCCGAGTCCACCGTGCACCTGCACCGCACACTCGGGGCCGTCGCCGAGGCCGGCGCCCGGGCCGCGGTGGCCCTGAACCCCTCCACGCCCGTCGACGCCGTGGCCCACGTGCTCGACCTGGTCGAGATGGTCCTGGTGATGACCGTCAACCCTGGCTGGGGCGGTCAGGCCTACATCGCCACCATGGAACCCAAGATCGTCGCCCTCCGCGCGCTGATCGACGGGCACGGCCTCGACGTGGACATCGAGGTCGACGGAGGCATCGGCCCGGCCACCATCGCGGGTGCCGCCGGCGCCGGCGCCAACATCCTGGTGGCCGGCAGCTCCCTCTACCGGGACCCCGACGGCTTGGAGCACGCGGTCAGCGAGCTCCGGGGCCTGGCCCGCGCCGCCCAGGCCTGAGCCGACTCAACTCCCGACCAGGGTCGCCACCTCGGCCACCACGCCGGCCAGGTCGTCGACCTGGCGCTCGTGGACCCCGTCGAGCCCGGTGAACACCAGCCAGCCTTCACTCACCTCACGGCCTGTCGCCCGGGCCAGGGCCGCGGCGTAGGCGCCGATCTGCAGCCGGTGGCGGATCGGGTCGACCACCGCGTCGGTCTTGTAGTCCACGACCACCAGCCGCCCGCCCTCGGCCTCGAAGGCCAGGTCGATGTAGCCCTCGACGAGGCGATCGCCGACCGGGGCGACCACGGCCAGCTCCCGCCAGTACCTCGGCGCGGCGAGCGCCCGTTCCACGACCCGGGCCGCCAAGGCCGAGCGGGCCAGGGCCGCGACCTCGTCGGACCGGCCGGGGAGGCCCTCGGCCGCCGCGTGGAGCCGAGCCAGGTCGTCGAGGTCGTCGGCCGCGGGCAGGCTGACCGACTGGAGCACGGCGTGCACCGCCCGGCCCCGGGCGCTGCCTCCCTCTCCCCGACCCGGTACCGCCACGTCCTGTTCTGGCGTCGGGACCACGTCGTGGCCGAGGGCACTCGGCGCCACCACCCCGGAGGCCCGGACGCGGGCGAGCAGCGCGGCCCGCTCCGCTGACCAACGATCGGCGGCGGCCGCCGACTCCACTGGCGCCGAAGGTGCCGGCGCCTCCTCGTCGGGGAGCGGGAACACCAACTGGTCGTCGTCGGGCCGGCCGTGCAGGTCGCCGCAGGCCGCACACACCTCATGGAGGACGGCGGCGTGGTTCCGGTAGCCCGGCTTGTGGTGGAGGCTCACCACGAGGTGGTCCTGGGCCCGGGTGGCGGCCACGTAGAGGAGGCGGCGCTGCTCGGCGGTGTCGAAGCGCTCGTCGGCTTCCCGTGCGGCCAGGTAGCCATCGGTCTCGAAGTAGCCCGCCCGCTGACTGCCCAAGCGGATCTCGGGGCGCGCCGGGCCCCACACGACCAGTGGTGGCCGGGGATCCCGGTCGGCGTTCAGCCCGGCCAACACCACAACGGGGAACTCCAGGCCTTTGGAGCCGTGGACGGTCATGATGCGGACCGCGTCGTCGTCGGCTTCCCGCAGCACGGTCTCGACCCGGTCGGCCCGTCCCTCGGCCTGTGCGGTGACCCAGGCCACGAACTCGGCCAGAGACGATCCCCCTGCCTCCACGAAGGCCCGAGCGGCATCGGTGAGGAAGCGGTAGCGACGCCAATGGTCGCGGGGTCGCCGACGGGCGAGCGTGAGCTCGACCATCCGTCGCTCGCGAACGACCTGGGCGACGAGCTCGTTCACCGGCTTCCAGTCCCGCACCTCGTGCAGTCGCTTCAACTCCCCGAGCGCCCGGGCGACGGGATGGTCCTCGTGGCCCTCGGGCACGGGGCCGTCGATCCGCCACTGCCCGCCGGCCAGGCGCCAGTCCGCCAGATCCGCGTCCGAGCAGGCCAGGCCCGGCGAACGGAGGGCGGTCACGAGGGCGACCTCGTCGGCAGGGTCGTCGACCGCGGCGAGGACGGCGAGCAGCTCGCGGACCTCATCGGTCTGGAACACCAGCGACCGGCTCTCGATGCGGTACGGGACGCCCTCGGCTTCGAGGGCCCGCTCGATCTGACCCAGCGGCGTTCGCGTCGGCACCAGCAGCGCGATGTCGTCGTAGCGCACCGGGGCCCGCTCCTCGCGGCCCACCTCCCAGGCCTCGGCCCGCACCCGACGGATCAGGCCCGCCAGCTCCTCGGACTCGGCGTCCCGGATGTCACCGATCGTGCCCTCGTTCACCGGGCCGCCGACGACGAGGACCGCGGGATGGGTCCCCGACCCCTCGCGGTGCGCGGTCAGGTCCACGTAGGGCGGTTGGGCGTCACCGTCGTCGATGATCAGCTCACCGAAGACCCGGTTCACCCAGGTGAGGACGTCGGGCGTCGAACGGAAGTTGGCCGTCAACCGGACGGGGTCGGCGGCGAACGCCGTCTGGGCGCGTGAGTACAGCGTGATGTCGGCGCGCCGGAAGCGGTAGATCGACTGCTTCGGGTCCCCGACGAAGAAGAGCTTGCCCGGTACCACCTCGATGTCCTGCCAGTCCTGCGGCGGCGCCGAGGGATCCGTGGCGGCGAGCAGCGCGGCGATCTCGATCTGGAGCGGGTCGGTGTCCTGGAACTCGTCGATGAGCAGGTAGCGGTATCGGCGACTCAGGGCCGTGCGGACCCCGACGTCGGAGCGCAGGAGGTCGCGGGCTCGCACCAGGAGGTCGTGGTAGGACACCAGGCCGCGGCGACGGCGGTCTTCGGCGCCCTCCAGCGCGAAGACCCTCAGGCGCTCGGCGAGGAATCCGAGGACCTCACCGCGGTGTTCGTGGATGAGGGTGCTCCGGGCGGTCTCCGCGTCCGCCAGCGCCGCGACCACCTCGGGCTTGTGGCCGCTCCACACGCCCTGCTTGCCGTTCTTGGTCCCCAGCTTCCCTGCCCGGACGAGCGCGGTGAGCAGGGAATCCGGGGCGCCGAGGTCCGCGAGCACGACGAGCTCCCGGTGGACGGGCGCGATCTGGTTCTCGAGGTGCTCGGCCAGCAGGTCGGCCGGGTCGGTGCAGGCCGGGAGGTGGCCCAGGGCATCGGCCAACGGCTCGACCACGGCGGCGACGTCGACCGTCGCCATCGGGCCGATCGGTCGGGATGGGCCGAGGCGGTCCCAGTTGTCGTCGAAGACGGCAGCGACCTCCGACAGGCGCCGGAGGTCCAAGCCGAGCACGAGGGCCCGGCCGAAGACATCGCGCAGCCCGGCGTCGGCATGGAGGTCGTCCACCAGTTCCAGCCAGCGGCGCTCGAAGCGCACCGAGGCCTCGATCTCGTCCTCCACCTCGAAACCCGGGGCCAGACCGGCCTCCAGCGGGAACTCCCCGAGCAGGCGGCTGGCGAATCCGTGCAGGGTCGTGATGGTCATCTCGTCGATGTCGGCCAGAACGGACTGCACGCGGGCCCGAGCCTGGTCGTCGAGATCGATGCGATCAGCCTCGACCTCGAGCTGCTGGCGCACCCGGTCCCGGAGCTCGACGGCGGCAGCCTCGGTGAAGGTGATGGCGGCGAGCTCCCGGGGTGAGTCGATCCGTCCGCTGAGCACCAACTCGGCGACCCGGCCCACCAGCGCGGTCGTCTTGCCCGTCCCGGCTCCGGCCTCGACGAAGAGGGTGCGATCCAGCTCGGTCCGGATGCGGGTACGGGCGAGGTCGTCCCGGGGACGATCCGCAGGGGTCACGGGAGCTCGCCCTCGGCGAGGTCGACGTACGGAGCCAGCGCGTCGTCCCGCCGCACACCCTCCCAGAGGTCGACCCGCGTCGTCGGACACACCCGCTGGTAGTCACAGTACGAGCAGTTCTCCGGGCCGAAGAACGAGCCCGCGCCGGGGTTGGCCGGGAAGTCCCCACCCTCGATGCCCTCCACGACCGTCGCGATCACACCCTCGAAGCGCTCCTGCACCGCGGCATCGATCGGGCCACCCCGCCAGGCCTTTCTGCCGCCCTCCTCCACGAACCAGTAGTAGGCCTCCACCGGCGGGGGCGTTCCGTCGTGCGGGCCGAGGGCTCGGCGGGCCGCGTCGGCATAGATCGGCAACTGGAGCCGCTTCCCGCGGTCGAGCCGATCGTCGTCGACCGCCCGGTAGGAGCTGCTCCTGCCCGTCTTGTAGTCGATGACGAGGAGCGAACCGTCGGCCGCGCGATCCACCCGGTCGACGGCCCCCCTGAAGCGCAGGCGCCGACCGTCGGCCAGGCCCACCTCGGCCGGCGGGTGCTCGGACTCCTCGCCGAAGACCAGCTCGACGGCCGCCGGCCGCGCCTGACGGGCCGCGCGCTCCTCCGCGTCACGATCCAGGACCGCACCCAGCCAGCGGCGGATGGCCGTGGACTCCAACTCCCAGCCCAGGTCCCGGCCGGTCATGCCCCGGGCCCGATAGGACTCCCCCACCTCGTCGACGATCTCCTGGAGTCGCACGAGGTCGGCGTCGGTCCATCCCTGGTCCGGATCCCGGTCCAGGGCCGCGGCGAAGAACACCTCGAGGACCTCGTGCACCAGCGAACCGCGGTCCCGTGGGGTGATCCCCTCCTCGTCGACGGGGTCCTCGTGGGCCCGCACATGGAGCACGTTGCCCAGCAGGTACTGGAACGGGCAGTGGGCGAAGCGCTCGAGGCGGGTGGCCGAGGCCAGCGCCTCGTCGCGGACCGCCAGCGCGTCACGAGGGCCCACCCGTCCGGTCCACTCCCCGTAACGGCGGTCCCGTCGGTCGGCGACGGCTTCGAGCCCCCGAGCCAGGCCGGGGTCCGCACCCACGACCGGGTGGGCGTGGACGCTCGCAGCGCCGGCCGTGGTCGACGCGAGCAGCGCCGCGAGATCCCGTTCGGCGACATCGAGCGGCGCGGTGACCGTCCGCACGGCCTCCTCGAAGGACGGGGACCGGTGCAACCAGGGCGCGCCGAGGCCTTCGACGTCGGAGACCCCTACCGGTCGGCCGACGAGGGTCCCCATCTCCTCGAGCAGCCACCGCGCGGGCTGGAGCTCACGCTGGCTCCGGGGATCACTCCGCGGGGCGAGGAAGACGACCTCGGCCGCGGCCGCTCGCGCGGCGAGGTGATCTCGGCGCTCGTCGGCCCGGTCGGGCCGGCCGAGGGCCTCGGCCAAGCCGGCATCGCCGAGCTCGTGGTCGGGGAGCAACGGATCGTCCCGGTGGCGGGGTGGGTACCAGCCCTCCACCATGCCGACCACCACCACGAGGTCGAGGTCGAGGCCGTGGACGCTCTCGAGGTCACCCACCTGGATCCCCTGCCCCAACCGGCCGACCCGCCGACGCGAGCGACCGAGCTCGTCGGCCAGCACCCGGCGGACCCGGGCCGCGTCGGCGGGGCCCTCGACCTCGTCCAGGGCCCCGAGCACGGCGAGCCGTTCCTGCACCACCCGGAGGTCGGCCACATCCTGCTCGGGCCACGCCGCCGTGCCGTCCTCACCGACCAGGAACCGCTCGAGCACGTCGAGGGCCCACTCCGACCACGCTCGCCACGACCGTCGGGCCCCGGGCACGACGAGCTCGCCCAGCTCGGCCACGAACGCCTGCAGCTCGTCCAGCTGCCGCGAGCGCGACCCGACGTAGTCCGCGTCGTGACGTCCGTCGGCGAGACCCTGCTGGAGCTCCAGGCGACGACGGTCCAGTCGCTCCCACCACTGGTCGAGGCCCTGGACCACGCCGGCCCGGCGGGCCACGGCATCCCAACGGGAGCCGGGTACCGGACGACCTCGCCACCGGATGGGCCCCGACCGGAGCCAGCGCGCCACATCGACGCGCCGGAACCCGTGCTCGGGCAGCTCCAGGAGGCCGAGCAGGACCCGGCCCGGTGTGCTCTGGGCCATGGACCACGGCAGGTCGACATGGTGGGGCAGGCCCGCGGTCTCGAGGTGCTCATGGAGCAGGAGCCGGTACGGCGACTCGACCCGGGAGACGATGGCGACGCGGTCGAGATCGATCGGGGACCGCTGCAGCCGCGCCAACACCGCCCGCACGGCCTCCCGGGCCTCCTCGTCGGGATCGGGGGCCAGGACCACCCCAGCCGGCGTCGGCACGGGGACCGGGGTGTCACCTCCCTCGGGCCCACCGAGGAGGGGGCGGAGCTGGTCGAGAAGCCGACGCAGGGGTCGGTCGCCGTCGTCATCGCCGGTATGACCCAGCACAGCCGTGACCACCGTCTGGCCCGCGAGGGCCTCAACCAGGGCGAGGTCGGCCCGGCCCAGGCGCCGGGGCAGGTACAGCACCACCGGCCCCAGGTCGCCGAGGAGGCCCGTGCCGGCGCGCACGGCGGCCGCGGCGAGGACGAGGACGTCATGGCGGTCGAGGTGCTCGGCCAAGCGCCGGCGGTGGTCCCGGTACCGGTCGATCACCGCCGCCGCCCGAGCGCTGCGCTCCTCGAGGACCCGGAGCTCGGGGTCCGAGGCCTCCCGCAGTCGGGCGAAGGTGAGGGCCAGAGCCTCCTCGACCGCGGCCGACGACGGTACGAGGCAGAGAGGTGGCCGGGCGTCGGCCAGCCCGGCCCGCACCGTCGCCGCGATCCATGTGGGGGTCAACGGTCGTTGCCCTCCACCCGACGCCGGCGGCGTGGCCAACAGCTCGGCCAACTGCGGCAGGGCCAGGGTCCGCACGTTGACCACACCGGTCGCCGAGCGGCGACCGAGGGCCCGGCGTACCGACACCGCGGCGGGCGCCGAGGGCACCACCACGGTGACCGGGGCCAGCGGGTCGTCGCCCTGGACCTCGGCCACCACGTCGGCCAGCGCCTCGAGCGCGGGTCGGCCGAAGGGAGTGAGGATCAGCCGCGCCACATCTCGGACAGTACCCAGGTCCGGTGACACCGTCGGTGGGCCGGCATCGGGGATACTCCTCCGGTGCTCGTCCGTCGGCTGATCCTGGTCCTGTTCACGCTGGCGGCGGCGGCCTCCGCCTGCTCCGACGTCGGGGGGACCGGAGCGCCATCCGGCAGCCGGGACGCGTTCTGCGGCGAGCTACGGGCCGTCGTGGAGGCGGACCTGACCGTCTTCGACCCCCTGGCGCCGGCCAGGCCCGAGGACACCGTGGCGGCGACCGCCCGCCTCGCCGACGCGGCACCCGCGGTGGTGGCGGCCGAGATGCGGCTGCTGGCCGACACCTTCGCCGAGGTGACCGCGATCCTCGACGAATTCGACGCCTCGGACCCGCAGGTCGCCCAGCAGATCAACGCCTTGGGCATCGACCAGGAGGAGGTCACCGCCGCCCAGGCGGCCGTGACCGGCTACGCCCTGGACGTGTGCCGCATCGACCTGGCCGCCATCAACGCGGCCTCGGTGCCGAGCACGTCGGCGCCGGCGAACGTGCCCCCGACCACCGTCAGGCCCGGCCCGACGGCCGCACCGACCACCGGGTAGTGCCCGGGGATCAGCTCAGCTCGCGCCGGTTCGCCACGACGTTGTCGATGATCCCGTAGTCCTTGGCCTCGTCCGCGGTGAACCAGCGGTCCCGCTCGGAGTCCTCCTGGACCTGTTCGACCGTCTGTCCCGTGTGCGCGGCGATGCGTTCGGCCATGAGCTTCTTGGTGTAGGCCATCTGCTCGGCCTGGATGGCGATGTCGGAGGCCTGGCCCTGGACCCCGCCGGAGGGCTGGTGCATCAGGATGCGGGCATGAGGCAGGGCGAAACGCTTGCCCGGGGTGCCCGCACAGAGCAGGAACTGGCCCATCGAGGCGCCGAGGCCCATGCAGATGGTGCCCACGTCCGGGGCGACGAACTGCATGGTGTCGTAGATGGCCATGCCGGCGGTCACCGAGCCTCCCGGCGAGTTGATGTAGAGCCAGATGTCCTTCTCGGCGTCCTGGCCCTCGAGGTAGAGGAGCTGGGCGGTGATGAGGTTGGCGATCTGGTCGTTCACCTCCTGGCCCAGGAAGACGATGCGCTCCCGGAGGAGGCGGTTGTAGATGTCCTGGGCCGGGTCGCCCCCGGGGCCCTGGGCCACCGGGATGTTCGGGAAGTCGGAGGGCTGCGGCATGAGGGCGGAGGCTACCGTTGGCGCTTCGTTGCCACGCGGGCGTGGCGGAACTGGAAGACGCGCCGGGTTTAGGTCCCGGTGGGGCCCTGCCCCTTGGAGGTTCGAGTCCTCTCGCCCGCACCATGCGTAGCGACGACCTGACGACGCCTGCGCTGCTGCTCGACCTCGACGCCGTCGAGCACAACCTTGCCGCGATGGCCACCCGTTGGCCCGGCAGCTCGCTGCGACCGCACGTCAAGTGCTTCAAGTCCACGGTCTTCGCCGGCTGGCTGGCCGACGCCGGCCACACGGCGTTCTGCTGCGCCACGATCCGGGAGGTCGAGGGCCTCGCCGCCGCCGGCCTGGGTGACGACCTCCTGCTGGCCAACGAGGTCCTCGACACCACCCGCCTCGGGGCCCTCGTCGAGGACGGCAACCGGGTCACCGTCGCGGTGGACTCCGCGGAGACCGTCGACGCCGCGGCCCGGGGCGGGGTGCCCGAGGTGCTGGTCGACGTGAACGTGGGTTTCCGTTGTGGCTGCCACCCCGATGACGCCGGTCGGCTCGCGGACCGGGCCAGGGCCGCGGGGCTCACGGTGCGGGGGGTGATGGCCTACGAGGCCCACGCCGTGCTCCACCCCGATCGGCTCACCCGGACCGACCTCGTCGAGGGGGCCATGGCCCGGGCCCGGCAGGCCCATGCGGCGGTCGGCGGCGAGGTCGTGTCCGGGGGCGGCACCGGCTCCTGGGACCTGAACGACACCGTCACCGAGCTGCAGGCGGGCAGCTTCCTCGTCATGGACACCGCCTACGCCGCCTTGGGCCTCCCGTTCCGCCAGGCGCTGTTCGTCGACACGACCGTCATCTCGGTCAGCGAGGGCGCGGCGGTGGCCGACGCCGGCATCAAGGCCCTGGCCCAGGACCACGGCCCGCCGACGGTGCCGGGCGCAGAGGTCCTGTACTGCTCCGACGAGCACCTCGCCTTCGTCCCTGAGAGCGGCTGGTCACCACGGGTCGGCGAACGGCTCCGTGTCGTGCCGGCCCACTGTGACCCCACGGTGGCCCTCCACCAGCGCTACCTGCTGGTCCGCGGCGACGAGGTCATCGACGAGTGGCCCATCGACCTCCGCCACTGGTGACCGGTACTGGCGCCTGATTGCGGCGCTATCACGCCGCAATCAGGCGCCAGAACGATTCGACAGCTGGTCGGCCAGAGCCCGGAACGCGCGTCCGCGGTGGGAGACGGCGTGCTTCTCGTCCGCGGTCATCTCGGCGAAGGTGCGGCCGTCGCCATCGGTCGGGATGAACACCGGGTCGTAGCCGAAGCCCCACTCGCCTCGGGCCTCGGTGCTGATCGCGCCCTCGACCACGCCCTCGGCCACGACCTCGGTGCCGTCGGGGAAGCGAACGAGGGCGACGGTTCGGAACCGGGCACCCCGCTCCCCGTCGGGCACGCCCTCCAGGTCGGCCAGCATCTTGGCCACGTTGTCGGCGTAGGTGGCCTCCTCGCCGGCGAAGCGAGCGGTTCGGACGCCGGGGGCACCACCCAGGGCGTCGACCTCGAGGCCGGTGTCGTCGGCCACCGCCCCCTCCCCCGCCGCCGCGCAGACGGCGACGGCCTTCAGCCTGGCGTTGCCCTCCAGGGTGTCGGCGTCCTCCACGACATCGGCGAGCCCGGCCGGCCGAGGCTGCAGGTCCACGCCCCCGCCCAGTATGGCGGCGATCTCGATCACCTTGTCGGGATTGGCCGAGGCCAGGACGAGACGGAGGGTCACCGCCGCGGGGGCGGGGAGGCCACGGCCTCGTTCTGGAGGGCCACGATCCGGTTGATGCCCCCGGTGGCGATGTCCAGCAGCTCGTCGAGCTCGCCCCGGGTGAAGGCCAGCCCTTCGGCGGTTCCCTGGACCTCGATGAAGCGACCGCTCGCGGTCATCACCACGTTCATGTCGACCTCGGCGGTCGAGTCCTCGACGTAGGGCAGGTCGAGCAGGGGGCGCCCACCGACGATGCCCACCGACACGGCCGCACAGTTCTCGATCAGAGGGTGCTCGGCCAGCTCGCCCTTGGCCACCAGGCGGCTGAGGGCGTCGTGCAGGGCCACGTAGCCGCCGGAGATGGAGGCCGTGCGGGTGCCGCCGTCGGCCTGCAGCACGTCGCAGTCGACCATGATCGACCGCTCCCCCAAGACGACCATGTCACACACCGATCGCAGGGACCGACCGATGAGGCGCTGGATCTCCTGGGTCCGGCCCGACGGCTTTCCGTCCTTGACCTCTCGGCGGATGCGCTCGGGCGAGGAGCCCGGCAGCATCGAGTACTCCGCGGTCACCCAACCCTTGCCACTGCCCCGCATCCAACGGGGGACGTCGTCCTCGATCGAGGCCGTGCAGAGGACCCGTGTCCGGCCGAAGCTGACGAGGACCGAGCCGGCGGACATGTCGGTGAAGTCCCGCTCGAAGCTCACCGGGCGCAGCTCGTCGGGGAGGCGGCCGTCGACGCGCGGCGTGGGGGTGCTGGTCATGGCCTGCTGTCTACTGCCCGGCGGGGGTGACCGTGCAGACCAGGCCGGGCTCGGCGACCTCGACGGGGCCGCCGTAGGTGGCGGCGGCCGAAGCCGCCTGCACCGCCGGGTCGGTACCCGGCAACAGGTGGGTCAGCACCATCCGGCGGGCGCCGGCCTCGGCGGCGCGCTCCCCGGCCTCGGCGGCGGTCAGGTGCACCGGATGCTCCACGGTCTCGGTGAACGTGCCCTCGATCACCACCAGGTCGGGGCGGACCCCGAAGGCCGCAGGCGACCATCCCGGCCCGGTGTCCGCGGAGTAGATCACCGAGGCGCCCTCGGCCTCGGCCAGGACGGCCAGGGTCTCCACCGGGTGGTCGGTGCGGCTGAACCGGAAGTCGATGGCGCCGATGCGAGCCCGATCGCCGTCGGTGATCGTGGTCCACTCGAAGTCGTCGGCGCGACAGAAGATCTTGGCCATGGCCATGGTCCCCGCCGTGGCGAACACCGGTAGGCCATGACGATCCAGCACGTAGCGGTAGACGTTGCGGGCCACCGGGAGGTCCGTCCAGTGGTCGGCGTGCTCATGGCTCAGGACGATGGCGTCGACGTCGACGAGATCGATGTGGCGCTGGGCGTTGGCCAGGGCGCCGGGCCCGAGGTCGACCAGAACCGTGGTGCCCTCGGCGCGGAGCAGGTAGCCGCTGCAGGCGTTGCCAGGTCCGGCGTAGGTGCCTCCGCAGCCGAGGACGGTCAGGCTCAGTCCCACACGACCCCTTCAGCCGCGGCCAACTCGGGCCCGAGCAGCCGTTGGCCGAGGCGGGTGAAGGTCGTGACGTCACCCGAGGAGACGAAGCGGTGAATCCCGACCCGCTCCGCGGCCACCTGCCCGAGGCCGAGGTCCGCGAGCACCCGGGACACGGCGAAGGCCGTCTCGTCGGCCGACGACACGAGCACCACGTCCCGGCCCATCACGTCGGACAGGGTACGGGCGAGGAAGGGGTAGTGGGTACAGCCGAGCAGCAGCGTGTCGACCCCGCGCTCGCGGACCGGAGCCAGCAGCCGCTCGGCCAACACGTGGACCTGGTCGCTGTCGGCCTCCCCCCGCTCGACGAACTCCACGAAGCCGGGACAGGCGGCGAAGACCGGGTCGACGCCCACGCCGAGAGCACCGGCGGCGACCTCGACGGCGCGCTGGTAGGCGCCCGAGCCGATCGTGCCGACCGTGCCGATGACCCCGATGCGACCGCTCTTCGTGGCCGACACGAGAGAGCGCACCCCAGGCTCGATCACCCCGATGACCGGCACGGGGGTGTCGACCTGCAGGCGGGTCAGCGCGGCCGCCGCTGCGGTGTTGCAGGCCACCACGACGGCCTTCACGTCGTGTTCGGCCACGAGGTACCGAGTGATCTGTTCCGCGAAGCCCGCCACCTGCGCCAGGTCCCGGGGGCCGTAGGGATAGCGGCCGGTGTCCCCGACGTAGACGAGGTCCTCGGCAGGGAGGAGGTCGATGGTGGCCCGGGCCACGGTCAGACCGCCGAAACCGCTGTCGAACATCCCCAGGGGCCGATCCTGCACCGCCGAGGAGCCTAGGGAGCAGAACCCTGCGGGCGAGATCCGGAGCGGCTCAGAAGTAGATGACTCGCTCGACCCGCTCGGCCACCACCTCGAGGTCGTCGGTCCAGGCGCCCGTCGACAGGTACTTCCAGCCCCCGTCGCAGATGATGAACACGATCACGCCCTCCTCGATGCGCTCGGCCACGCGAACAGCGCCGGCCAACGCCGCGCCCGAGGAGATGCCGGCGAAGATGCCGGCCTCGTGGGCCAGGCGCCGGGTGTACGCCAACGACTCCAGCGGCCTCACGATGCGCTTGCCGTCCAGCAGGTCCTGGCCACCCCACTTCTCGTACACGGGAGGGATGTAGCCCTCCTCCATGTTGCGCAGGCCCTGCACGGTCTCGCCGATGGGCGGCTCGACGGCGAAGACCGCGACGTCGGGGTTCTGCTCCTTCAGGAAGGTGCCGACCCCGAGGAGCGTGCCACTGGTGCCCAGGCCGGCGACGAAGTGGGTGATCTCGGGGCAGTCGGCCCAGATCTCGGGGCCCGTGCCCTCGTAGTGGGCCCGTGGGTTGGCCTCGTTGCCGTACTGGTACAGGAAGGCCCACTCGGGATGTTCGGCCGCGAGGACCTCGGCCCGCCGGACGGCCCCGTTGGAGCCCTCTTCGGCCGGCGAGTCGATGATCTCGGCTCCGAAGGCCTCGAGCAGCTGGCGCCGCTCGGGCGAGACGTTGCCGGGCAGGACGATCTTGACCGGGTAGCCCTTGATCTTGCCGATCATGGCCAGGGCGATGCCGGTGTTGCCCGAGGACGGCTCGAGGATGACCTTGCCCGGGGTGAGGGTTCCGTCGGCTTCGGCCTCCTCCACCATCTTCTTGGCGATCCGGTCCTTCACCGAGCCACCGGGGTTCTGACCCTCGAGCTTGCCGATGATCGCCACGCCGGGCGTGGGGCTGAACGAACTCAGGTCCACCATCGGGGTGTTCCCGATCAGGTCCAGGACCGATGCGTGCACCGTCATCTGCGCTCCACCCCCTCGATTGTTGACCGAACTGGTAGGGATTCTACCGGTCGATCAGAACCACCGACTCCTCCTCGATGTTCCCGTCGCCGATCCGGTACGAGCGCACGACCGGCTCGGGCTGACGCAACGAGACGATGAGGTAGCTCCACGCCGGGTCCGCGATGCGCGCATCGGTGGGCGAGGGGAACGCATCGGTGTGGGTGTGGCTGTGCATGACGCCGACGATCGCCAGACCGGCCGCATCGGCACGGTCCTCGACCGCCATGTACTCCCGGTCGTCGATCCGGTAGATGCGACTGGAGGCCTCGGTGTTCTCGCAGGGCACGAAGGCCGTCACCTCACTGCGCCCCCAGCGTCCGAGCATGAGCCCGCAGGCCTCCAGCGGCAGGCCATCGTAGGCGTGGGCCACCATCTGGGCCCACGGGCCTCGATCCAGGTTCAGCACGGGTCTGCTCACGCCGGCGCGGAGCGTACCGGTACTCTCCGCGGCGATGACGCGACCCCTGACGCCCGAGGACCTCGTCGAGATCGAGGCCATCAAGCAACTGAAGTACCGCTATGCCCGGTGCCTGGACCAGAAGCTCTGGGACGAGATGGGCGATCTCCTCACCGAGGACGCCGTGGCGGAGTACTCCGCGGGCAAGTACCGCCACGAGGGTCGGAAGGCCATCGTGGGCTGGATCAGCGAGTCCATGAAGGCCGAGACCTTCCTGTCCTCACACCGCATGCACCACCCCGAGATCACCCTGACCGGCCCCTCCACCGCCCACGGCACCTGGGCCCTGGAGGACACCGTGGTCGAGAGCGCGTGGGACATCACCATCCAGGGTGCGGCGTTCTACGAGGACGACTACGTCAAGGTCGACGGCGAGTGGAAGATCGCCCACACCGGCTACAAGCGCACCTACGAGGAGATCTTCCCGCGGGCATCGATCGAGGGCCTGCGGCTGACGGCCTCCTGGTGGGGAACCGGCGGCGCGTCAGAACTGGAGGCCTGAACGCGTCGATCATCCGCTTGACTGGCGGGCATGGCCCGACCCGACGGCGTGAAGATCGTGGCCACCAATCGCCAGGCCCGCCGGAACTTCGAGATCCTCGACACCTTCGAGGCCGGTCTGGTGCTCAAGGGCAGCGAGGTGAAGTCCCTCCGTGAGGCCAAGGTGACCATCAGCGACGCCTACGCCCGGGTCATCGATCACGAGGCCTGGGTCGTCGGCCTGCACATCTCGCCCTACAGCCACGCAAGCGGTGCCTTCGCCGACCTGGATCCGGACCGGGACCGCAAGCTCCTGCTCAAGCGCCTCGAGATCGACCGCATCAAGGCCCGCGTCGACCAGGACCGCCTCACCCTGGTGCCGCTCGCCCTCTACTTCAAGAACGGTCGGGCCAAGATGGAACTGGGCCTCGGGAAGGGCCGCACCGGGGTCGACAAGCGCCACCACATCGCCACCCGTGACGCCGAGCGCGAAGCCCGCCGCGAGGTCGCCCGGGCCCGCCGGGGGCAATGACCCGTCCCTGGCCTCCGTAGACTGTGATTCCGGGCGCTTCGGTGCCCGGGAGTCACTTGACATCCGAGGATGACGACACGGGGCTGATCGGTTTCGACGTGGAGACCGTTGGGCGTGTGTGCGACCGGAGTTGCTCAGACTCCTAAAACGGGGCACCCAAAGAAGCGCCGATGGCGACTTCGCTCTCGCCGCCTGACCCAGTCAGTAGGTAGAGAGTCCCAGCGACCAGTGATGGCACGCGGGGCCTGTCCACTGCAGCCCGGCAACAGAAGCAGTGGAGGACCGCAGGGAGAGACCGCTGACGGCGGGAAAGACCGCTGACACCGGGGAAAGACCCGGCGGTCATGAGGACCCGACCTCTCGGCGACCGCAAGCCGTAGATCGGGAATGGTCGTAGCGCGTACGTCCTGCACTTCGCGGACGAGGGTTCGATTCCCTCCAGCTCCACGACTGACCTGGGCAGAAACGCCCAGGTCAGGCTGTGTTTGAGGGCCGCATCTCAGAACACGTGACACGCGCGCGACACGCGATTCAGAGCAGGGAGCGCTTCGATCGAGCGGCGTGTTCTGTCGTTCGTCATTCATCGGTGTGACGCGACCTCACGTCGGCGGCGGGTGGTCGCTGTCGTGTTGGCCTGGGTCGGCGGATTCGTCGATGATGAAGGTCGGGAGTCCGAGGTTGTAGCGCAGGGAGGCGTAGCGGAGGGCGAGGATGATGACGATCGGGACCCACAGCACGTACACCGCAGAGATGTCCAGCTGGAGCAACAGAATGTAGGTGATGGCGCCGGCGAGTGCCGCCGCCATGTAGAGGCGTCCGTCGGTGAGCACGCCGGGGATGTCGTTGGCGAGGATGTCGCGGATCATCCCGCCGCCGATACCGGAGATCACACCGATCACCGCTGCGGCCACATCGTTCGCGCCGGCAACGAGGGCGATATTGGTGCCGGTGACGACGAACAGCGCAAGTCCGAAAGCATCGAAGGCCTGGACCAGTCAGTAGGCCTTGCTGACCTGCGTGGAAGCGACGCGGAACAACGGAATGCTGAGCGTGGCGCTCGCCACGCCGACGGCCAGGAAGGCTGGGTCCTCGACCCAGACACGGTCCGCTGAAGGAGCAGGTCACGAAGGGTGCCGCCGCCCACCGAAACGATCGCTCCGAGGACGAGCACACCACCGATATCCATTCGTTTGCGGCCGGCGACCAGCGCACCGGTGATTGCGAACGCGATCACGCCGAGATACTCGAGAATCGGCTGGATGGTATCGAGCGCCCCCGAGATCAGGTCCTCAGCCGAGCCCTGTTGGGCAGGCAACACCGACATCGGCGTGTCAGTCGGGGAAGCGAAGCGAGGTCAACCCCACAGCTCTGGGAGGTCGAAGTGCGTCCAGTCCGCGAAGTGGTCAGGTGAGGGGATCTTGATCCACAGCTGTCGTCGTCGGGTGTCGACCACCGTCTGGTAGTTGGTCGCGTCGGCGTCCTGCTTGGTCGGCTTCGTGCACCCACCGCCCTCGATGAAGTTGCCGTCCTTGTCGAACAGCGTCAGGTCCATCAGGTTACGGATGGTCTCCGCGTCCACGGTCCCGGGGTGCTCGGCGAGGCGATCGGTCATGTTCGAGAATCGACGCAGCGAGTTGCTCACGGTCTCGCGCGCACCGAGGCCCCAGTCAGCGTCGAGGAAGCTGTTCACCACCACCAGCGAGTTCTCACCCGGGTCACGGAGGCGGTTTCCGCCGAGCGACGTGCACTCCATCGACACGGCCCGGGTTTCGTCGGCCACCGTCACGATGGTCGACGTGCTCTGCGCGGTGCCGTTGATGCGTGTGACCAACCCCTCCAGCGTCGCCGTCTCGGCAAGGAGATCGAGGTAGACGTTCACGATCGGTGGTCGTCACATGTACACGATCGAACCCCCCATGCTGGTGCCGTCATGCAGGTCGACGTAGGCGCCGTGTTCGTTGATCGCAAACATCGCTCCGGTCATGCCGGGCCAACCGACCGTCGCGGTGCGATACGAACCGTCCGTCGGCGACCGCACGGTCAACACCTGAGCGAACTCGTTGAACGTCGGCGTCCAGTCCATGTTGCGGCCCACGTACACCCCACCGTCAACCGAGTGCTCCCCCCACGACGCAATCGACGTACAGCCTGCGAACGCATGGATCTTCGACTGGTAGGAGTGATGACCGACGACGACATGGCGACGTGGACCGATCGGGCGATGTCGGCGTTCTCGACTCGCAACCGCGAGTTCCTCCTGGGTGTTTCGGAAGGTTTTCCGGCTGGCCGATCAACAGGGTCGGCATGCTCGAATGCGCTGAGTCTGCATCCCGCCGAGATGTCGAATGGCGGGTTGGCAGACGAGCTGATGATCTCGGTCCCCCGGCCGGACAGCGACCCGGGTGGCTCGGTCGCGCCCGGTGCGGTGACCGAGCAAGATCGTCAGAGGTAGTCGTGGTTGGTCAGCCAGCGCAGGCTGACGTAGCCCCACAGCGGTGGGAGGTAGTAGCTCGCCAACCGATAGATGAGGACGGCCGACACCGCGGTCCCGCTGGCGACGCCGATGGCGTGGAGGCCCGCGGTCATGCCGGCCTCGCTGACGCCAACGCCGCCGGGCACTGGCATCAGCCCAGCGAACAGCGAGACGGTGACGTTGATGAAGATCGCCTGTCCAAGGGTCACCGAGCCACCGACGGCGACGACGCACATCGCGAATCCGGCGCCGTACAGGACCTCGGTGCCGATCGAGCCGCCGAGCGCCGTCAGCGCGACCTTTGGCTCCCTCAGTGTCCGCAGGGCGTCGCGGATCTGCGACAGTGGTTTGTCGATCTTGCTCCATGCCCACTGCCGCCAGACCGGCACGACCGCGACGACGGCGATTCCCGCAACGAAGATGACCACCGCCATCCCGAGGAGGCGGAGCACGGCTCCGCCACCCTGCAGCTCTGACAGGTCGATGCTGCCGGAGCCGGCGACGACCGTCAGCAGGACCAGGATGGCCTGCGCGACGAACCCGATGAACCCAGTGATCACCCCGGTGGTGGTCGAGGTGACCGGGCTGATGCCGAACTTCTGGAAGTAGCGGGCGTTGGTCGCGACGCGACCGGCTGCGGATGGGACGGCGATGTTGACGAAGCCGATCGCGAACTGCTCGATGGTGGTGACGCCGACCGGGACCGGCTTCGGTGACACCGCAGCCAGCGCGACGGCGTCGGTGTAGTTCGTCGTCGCAGCGAGGGCTACACCCAGCAGAACGAGGCTCCAACGGGCGTCGGCCAGGCTGTCGGCGATCGTGTCGAACCCGACCTGGGCCAGCCCGCCGATGAGCGTGTACACAGCCAGCCCGACGAACGCCGTCATGAGCACGCTCTTCCACGTGACGCGTGTCAACTGCTCGGTCGGGGGAACGTCGACCCCCAGCGCCGCGGCCGTCTGCTTGCGGAGATGGCTGATCTTGAGCTTGTGACGCTTTGCGTGATTGCGTAGCCGGGCGTTCAGCGCAGCAATCTGGAGCACCGGAAGCATCGCCACGAGATCGTCGTCGCCCCTCGCTCTGCGGGCCGCAGCGATGGCACGATCGGCGCCGGCGCCGATGGTCGTCAGGACGAGCATTGCAGCCACGTCCTCGTTGATCTGAGCGTCGCTCGGGCTGATCGCAGCATCGCTGAACCCCATCAACTGCAGCCCGCCCGACGCGTCGACCCAGATGTGGATGTCGTCGAGCGATCCGTGGCTGATCCCGGCTTCGTGGAGACCGCCGAGCAGCGCCCAGGCTGCGTCGAGCAGGTCGTCGTCGACGTCGTCGGCCGTCGCGTTCGCCAGTGTGTGGTCGGCCAGTTCGGTGACGAGCAACGCGTCGTCGCGACGGGTCATCCCCACCGTCACCAACTCTGGAACCGAGACACCGTGCTTGTCCGCCAACAGCAACGCCAGCGATTCGTGCTCGATCTGCTGCCGTCGATCCGAGCCGTACTGCGCGTCGTCGGCCTGGTACCACGCCTGCCGCCACAATCGGGCCCACCGACGGGTGCTCCACGAGTCGCGGCCCAGTCCGTAGACGAACACACCCCGGCCGTCGGTCATGGTTCCCGACAGCACGAGCGCTGCGATGGGCTGCTCGTCGAGATAGCGAAGCGTCTCCATCTGGACACCGAGATCGGCCAATCCCTCCCGCAGTCGGTTCGTGGAGGGAAGCCCGGCCGAGGTGCCGAACACATACCGAATGATTGCTGCAGCGATCAGCCCGACGAGGAGGCCCCCGAGCGCGTCGCTGACGGTCGTGACTCCGCCCACCACGGAGGCGCCCACAGCAGCGAGAATGAACGTCGATCCGGCCTTGCGCGTCGGGGCGGTGAGCCACGGCGAGGCTGCGGCCTGGATCGCCGCCGAGGTGGTGACGAAGAACGCAGGGAACGTCTCTCTCGTCCTCTGCAGGTCGAAGAATGCCAACTCCGGCCAGCGGTTGTCGATCCAGCGGGTGAGGACCACAACGACGACGATGGCGAGCACTGCAGCCAGGACCATGTCACGCAGGAGTTCCAACCGCTGACGGGCGAAGACCCCGACCCCGACCAGTAATGCGAACGCGTACAGCAGGCCGACGAGGTAGGCCACCTGGCCGAGCCAGAGCAGCCAACCCGGCAGTGTGCCGACGAACTCGAGCGTGTTGTCGTCGAGCGTCGACCCGTTGGCGGCGACGAGAATCAACAGGACCAGCCCCACCGACATGAGGCCCGCGGAGATCAAATCTGTGCTCCACCGGACGCGAGGCGCGTCCGAAGGTGCGGAGAACACCTGCACCCCGGCCATGGTCTCGCCGTGAGTTGTGTCGTTCACTCGGTTCACCCTGCTTCGCTCGTGTGGGGCCCGCTACCGCGACCGAGCAGCAGCAGATGGTGGTGGTGGTCGCACGCTGATGAAGCTATTCGCGTTCCAGATCCCGTGGGCCACTCCATCGACCAACACGAGGCTCCTGTCCACTGGTGGGCGACGGCTGCGAGGCCGTGGATCGCCCGGAGGAATCGGTTCAAATCGACGTTCGCCGTTCTGGCGGTTTGTCGGGGGGTGTGCCGTACACGTCGTCGGGATTCGACGTCGTGGGGATGACGTCCTTGCGGGAGAGTCGCACAGCGGCGGCGATCAACACGAGCGGCGTCAGCCAGATGACGACCGCGTATCCGGCGAGGCTGAGCGTCCCGATGCCGAGCACCCCGGCGACGAACGCGCCGTGCACGTTCCACGGAATGATGCTCGAGAGCAGCGTTCCCGAGGCAGCCATCGATGCCGACTGGGCCACCGGATCCAGCCGGGCCTGCTTGAAACGATCTCGGTAGGTCTCGGCCCCCACGATGATCGACACGTAGGGGTCCGCCATCGCAAGGTTGAAGCCGGTCGTCGTCGCCGCGGACGCGACGATCAGCCGACCGGGCGTCCTGGCCCATCGCAGGAGCGGCGCGATCGCCGTCTTCAGCATCCCGGTTCGAGACATCAGCCCGCCGTTCGCCGAGGCCACCAGGATCAACCAGACCGTCGGGAGCAAGCTCACCGCTCCCCCACCGAAGAACACGTCGTTGAGCTCTGTGGTCGCGCTGTCGAGTTCGAACCCGCGCGAGAGCGTCTCGATACTGACTTCGGCCCACTGCACCACGTAGTTCCGGTCGTCGCCGGCCAGGCGTTCGATCAGGTCGCGTTGGGTGAACGCTGCGAGAACGACCGCTGAGACTCACGTCCGATCCGATCCAATGACTCACCCCGGGTGACAGCAAGTTCACCCGTCCGGTCGGCGTGAGCCCCGGTCTAGAGTCCAGATCATGAACCCTTCGCAGTCCACTCGTTCGGCCATCGGACACGCTGCGGCCGCAGCACTTCTCGCGATCGTCGTCCTTCCCGGCTGCGGTGACGACGAATCGGCACAGGATCGATATTGCGACGCCGGCGAGTCCCTCAGGGCGAGTATCGATTCGCTCGCGAACCTCGATCTCGTGGCCGAGGGCACCGACGGGTTGGACTCGGCCGTCGGGCAAGTGCGGGACGACCTCGGCGAGCTCCGAGACGTAGCCAGCGATGCAGCAGCCGACGAGGTGGGTGCGCTGCAACAGGCCGTCGACGACCTCGAGGAAGCGATCTCCACACTCGGAGGTGAAATCACAAGCGAGAACGTGTCCGCAGTCGACACCGCGGTCCGATCCGTCGGCTCCGAGGCGGAGGCCGTCTACGCCACCCTCGCCGACTGCTAGAGCTGGGGCATGTCCCCGAGGATTCAGTCGGGGCAAAGCCTGAGGTGTCCGCAAACGGCCATCTCGGTCGTCAGGAGTGGAGCACCTCGACCGAACAGGTGACGCACGGTGCCGAGGCGAGCTGCTGATCGGCCGTGACAAGCGGACAGCCAAAGCGCTCGGCAAGGGCCACGTAGACAGCGTCAGCCGTTGCAGGAGCGCCGGTCGCGCGGCCGAGGCGGTCGGTGATCGCGGCTCAGTGGCCGGTGTCGACCTCTCCCCCGACATGCTCGAGCTGGCGTCGTCACTGCCTCGTCCCGGGGGCGCACCCATCGAGTGGCGCCAAGGAGACGCTGCGGCACTGCCGTTCGCCGACGGCGAGTTCGACGTCGTGCTGTGCCAGCTCGCGTTGATGTTCGTCGAAGACCGCCCCGCCGCCCTCGCCGAGATGTACCGCGTCCTGACCGGCGGGGGCCGGGTGGTGATCAGCACGGCCGGGCCCATCCCCCCGGCGTTCGAGCTCATGGAACAGGCCATCGTCGACCACATCAGCACTGACCTGGCCGGGTTCGTACGGATGGTGTTCTCGATGCATGATCCCGACACCCACGTCGCACTGCTGCAGAACGCCGGCTTCGGCGCGGTCGAATCGGGCGTCTACACCGCAGGCCTCGATCTCCCGCTGCCGGCCGAGTTCCTGTGGCAGTACATCAACCTCACTCCGATGGGTCCGTTCGTCGCCAGCGCGCCCGAGGCTGCGAGCACGCGATGGAGGCCCAGGTGAGCGAGGCCTGGCAGCCCTACGTCCGGGATGGTCGGACACCCATCGACCAACCGATGGTCCTCACGACGGGAGTCCGGTCGTGAGCGGGTCCGCCCGCAGCCGGCTGCTCGACGGACTCGATGCGACCGAGCGGACCGTCGACCTCGCGGGCATACCGACCGCGGTCCTCGCGGCCGGCTCGGGCCCGCCACTCGTCCTGCTGCACGGGCCCGGCGAGTTCAAGGAGCGCTGGATCCGCGTGATCCCTGCCCTGTCCAAGGCCCACCGCACCGTCGCCCCGGACCTCCCCGGCCATGGGCAGTCCGAAACCCACCCCGCCGGTCTCGATGCCGAGCGGGTCTTCGCGTGGATCGACGCACTGCTGGACGATTGCTGCCACGGGCGGCCGGTGCTGGTCGGACACATCCTCGGAGGCTCTGTGGCCGCCCGCTACACCGCGAGCCGACCGGGGCGAATCGAACGGCTCGTCCTGGTCGACTCGCTCGGGCTGGCCAGGTTCCGGCCGAGCCCACGGTTCGCGCTCGGCCTCATCGGCTTCATGCTGCGCCCGGGCGAACGATCCCACAAGCGGTTCATGAACCAGTGCCTCGCTGACGCCGCGCCGGTCGAACAGGCACTCGGCGACAAATGGCAGGCGCTACGGGACTACTCGATCAACCGGGCCCGGAACCCGGCCGTCAAGGCCGCGATGAAGACCTTCATGGGCGAGATGGGGGTGCCACCCATACCGTTGGCGGAGCTCGAGTCGATCTCCACGCCGACCGAGCCCGTGTGGGGCCGCGGTGACCGTGCGAACAACGTGCGCATCGCCGAGTCGGCGAGCACCAGGTTCGGATGGCCGCTGCACATCATTGACGGCGCCGCCGACGACCCGCCGATGGAGCAGCCCGACACGTTCGTCGCCGCACTCATGTAGTCCTGACCCTCACCGGACCCGGTGCAGCACGTGGGTGCCCGAGAGGCCCTTCAACTCGACCTCGACGGGCTCGCCGAAGGAGACCTCGTCGCCGAGGAGACCCCGTACGTGGTCGGTGACGAGGGTGTCGCCGCCCTTGGCCACGGCGCCGACACGCGCCGCCAGGATGACCGTGCGACCGTAGAAGTCGGCGTCCTCGGAGATCACGTCGCCCTCGTGCATGCCGATGCGGATGCGCAGCGCCTCGACATCGGGGCCGAACTCGTGGGCCGTCACCGCCCGGTGCACGTCGGTCGCCCATTCGACGGCGGCGGTCGGCTGGTCGAAGACGACCATGAAGCCGTCGCCCTGGCTCTTGACCTCGGTCCCCCCGTTGGCCGCGAGTGCGGCTCGCACCAGGTCGTTGTGGTCGTGGAGGATCTCCTGGCTGCGGGCGTCGCCCACCCGCTCGGTCAGGCGCGTGTAGCCCTCGATGTCGGAGAAGGCCACCGTCACCCGTCCGGCGGCCGAGGCCCGGCCCGTGACGTCCTCGGCGTCCGCGGCGGCAGCGGCCGCCACCATGTCGATGGAGCTCCCCGGGTCCGAACCGGACAGCCCCTGGAGGGCCACCTTCTCGGTCAGGGCCTGCTCCACCAGGCGGGCCGCGCCGATCTCCCGCGCCACCTCCAGGGCGGCGTCGAGCAGACGACGGGCCTGGGCCCGGTCGCCGTCACCGTCACGGTCGATCAACACCCGGGCCAGGTCGTACCGGGTGCGGGCCAGCCACGGTGGCGAGCGCATCGCCTCGTGCTCCTGTTCGGCCTGACGAAGGAGGGCGACCGCCCCGTCCAGGTCCCCCAGGAGGTGGGCCACCAGCCCGAGGTAGCGCGAGCGGGCACCCCAGTAGGCGATGCCGGCAATCGTCGCGTGCACGTCCGTCGAGTCCTCGATGAGCGTCCTCAACCGCTCCGCTCGCTCGCGATCACCGATGAGCACCGCAGCCTCGGCGAGCACACACAGCGTGTAGGTGCGCAGGACGTCGTCGGGTACGGCCTCGAGGTCGACGGTGTCGAGCGCCTTGGCGGCCTCGTCGGTCCGACCGATCTCGGCCAGCACGCCGACCAACCCGCCTCGCCAACTCGCCAGCGCATCCGGCGCTTCGGCCACCCGACGCGTGGCGTCCAACAGGTCGCCGAGACGGCCCTGCTCCCGCCAGGGCTGGTACAGGCCGACTCCGGCATTGGCCACCATCACGTCGTTGCCCATGCGGCGGGCCGCCGCCAACGAGCTGAAGAACAGCGACTCGGCCTCCGCGAACCTTCCGTCCATCGCCGCGGTCATGCCCCGGTGTTGGTCGAGGGAGGTGTCGAAGCGAGGAGACCGCAGCTCATCGGCGATCGCGGCCAGCCGATCCAGCGCCTGGTCGTACTCCGCCCGTCGACCCTCGATGAGGTGCCGGAAGAACAGCGAGGTCACCGCCGCGTACTGCGCCTCGAGGTCACCAGCCTCCTCGGCCAACGCCTGGAACCGCTCCACGAACTCGAGCTCGGTGGTCCCCGGCAGGACCCCCACTCCGGCCGCGTGCATGGCCCGCGCCCGCACGGCCGGGTCGCCCGAGGCATCGGCTTCGGCCATGGCGAGGGCCGAAGCGTCACCCGCGGCCGCGATGTCGTGGATGAAGAGCTGTCGGGTGAGGCACGACGCCAGATCGGCCCGACTGGCGTGGTCGTCGTCGGGTACACGATCGATGGCCTCCCGCAGGAGGTCGATGAGGTGGAAGTCGGCCCGCTCGGCCCCTCCGAAGCTGCGGCGGCCCACCGTGAGGAGGGCCCTGGTGAACAGCACCGGGTCGTCGGCGGCCCGAGCGCAGTCGAGCGCCTGCTCCAGGGCGCGCCGGCGCGCCTCCGCCGAGCGAGTGCCCGCCAGCTCGGTCGCCTCCAGGAGCCGGACCAGGACCTCACCCCGTTCGCCCGGTGCGGCCCCCTCGTCGAGGTCGATGACCTGCAGGGCCATGTCGAAGTACCGCGCCGCCTCCTCGTAGGCGGCACCGTCCAGGGCCCGTTCACCCGCTCGGCGGGCGTAGTCCCGCGCCCGCTCGGTCTCTCCCCCGGGTGCTGCTTGGAAGAAGTGGTACGCCAACTCGGTCAGATGCCCGTCGAGGCGGTCCCCGTGCCTCGTCTCGATCGCCTCGGCGATGCGCTGGTGCATCCGGACCCGACGGGGCGTGGACAGCTCGCCGTAGAGCGCCTGGCGGATGAGCGCATGAGTGAATTCGTAGGTCCCCGAGGCGTCGGCCCGCTCGGTGAGCACCACGGCGGCCAGCGCCTCGTCGAGGAGGTCAAGCGCCCGATCGAGGTTGAATCCCGCCACGGCGGCGCAGATGTCCAGAGAGAACCCCCCGGGCATCGCCGAGCCGACCGAGAGGAGCGCGTTCGCGTCCTCCGAGAGGCGATCGAGGCGGCGACCTACCACCTCCCGCACCCCTTCGGGGAGATTGGCCGCGACGCTGTCCGGGTCACCGACGTAACGACCGTCCTCGATCCGGATGGCCCCGCTCTCGACCAGGTTGCGCAGGATCTCGGCCACGAAGAACGGGTTGCCCTCGCTCACCTCGTACACGGCATCGACGAAGGTGTCGGGCGGAGGCTGGCCTCCGGTGGCTTCGATGAGGGCGGCCACTTCCTCGCGCTCCAGCCCCCGCAGCAGGACCCGCTCCATCAGGTCACCCCGCCGGAGCACGCCGATGGTCTCCGAGAGCGGATGGGTGCGGTCCAGTTCCATGTCGCGGTAGGTACCGACGAGCAGGATGCGGTCGCGGTCGAGGTTGCGGGCCAGGTACTGCAACAGGAGCAGGGTCGGCTCGTCGGCCCAGTGGAGGTCGTCGAGGACCAGCACCAATGGTCGGCGTCGCGCGGTGGCCCGCAGGAAGGCGACCACCGCCTCGAACAGCCGCAGCCGCTCGGCGCTGCCCTCGAGGCGGGGCAGCGTCGGGACGTCACCGAACTTCTCGCGGACCTCCGACACCAGCGTGGCGATCTCCGGGGCGGCTCCGCCCAGGTCCTGACGGACCTCGTCGTCGGGTTGGCCGCGTACGTGGGCCCGGAAGCACTCGGCGAAGGCGAGGTACGGCGCGCCGATCTCGCCTTCATAGCTCCGACCCCAGAGCACCTCCGCGCCCCGGACCTTGGCCTCCGACACCAGCTGTTCGACCAATGTCGTCTTCCCGACCCCCGGCTCACCGGCCACCAACACCAGTCGCGCGCGTCCGGACAGGGTGGCCTCCAGTGCCCCGCGGAGCTGGTCGAGCTGTGGGCGCCGACCGACGAACCGGGCATCGACCGGGACTGGAGTGCTGGCCGGAGCGGCGGCGACCGGGGCCGGACCGAGCGCCACCGCGGTGAGGGTGGCCACGACATCGGCGGCGTCACGGGGCCGCTCGTCGGGGTCCTTGGCCAGGAGTTGACGGACGAGGCTGTCCAGTCCGGAGGGCACCGCGGGGTTGTGGAAGGCCGGATCCACAGGAGCGGTGTTCACGTGCTGGGAGACGACCTCGGTCAGGTCCCCGACGAAGGGCGGTCGTCCCGTCAACAACTCATAGAGCACCGCACCGAAGGAATACAGGTCACTACGGGCATCGGCCTCCCGGCCCACGGCCACCTCGGGCGCCAGGTAGGACGCCGTCCCCACGATCATCCCCTCCGTCGTGAGCCGAGCCTCGTCGTCCACCTGCGCCAGCCCGAAGTCACCCAGCAGCGCGCTCCCACCCCCGTCGAACCAGATGTTGGCGGGCTTGACGTCCCGGTGGACCACGCCTTGCCCGTGCGCGCTGGCCAGGCCTTCGGCGACCTGCCGGGCGATCCGGACGGCGTCGCTCGGCTCGAGCGCGCCGTCCGCCTCCGTCAACCTGTCGTCCAGCGAGCCCCCCGTCAGCAGTTGGGAGACGATGAACGGACGGCCGTCCTCCTCGCCCGCATCGAGCACCGCGACCACGTGGGGATGGTCCCCGAGTCGAGCCATGGCCCGGGCCTCCCGCTGGACCCGGGCCCGCCCGTGGGCATCCAGCCCCTCGGTCTTGATCAGGGCCACCGCGACGTCGCGTCCCAGGCGGCTGTCGGTCCCACGGTAGACGACCTTGCGGGCCCCCTCGCCCAAAGGGTCACCGATGACGTACCGACCGTCGCCCACCGTCGGCGGAACCGCGGCGGGCCCCGGCTCCAGAGCGCCGCCGCAGCGGTCACAGAACCGGGCGCCGTCGCGGTTCGCCCCTCCACAGCTCGCACAGTCCAAGATGCACCACCGTAGATGCTCCTCCGCCGCTCTCAGGAACGGTCCGCGTGGCCTGCTCGGAGGCGACAGAGGTGTACGGCCGGCCCGGGGGGACCACCTGGATGACGAGGTCCCCACGGTGGAGACCGATGTCGAGCGGAAGGCGATCCTCCGGTTCCGCTACACCATCTCGGTCGAGGAGATGGGTCAGTACCGTGACACGGCCGACCCGACGCTCGAGCCGTTCTTGAACCGCTCGCTGATGCTCGGCTTCCGCCTGATCACCCAGGTCTGACCGTCGCCTTGCGTCGAGGGCCTTCCGGCCTTGGTCCCGGCGGCGCTCGGTCGCCCCTGATGGATCAGCCCTTGCGGGTGACGTTCACCTCGGTGGGGTTGGCGAGCATGTCGAAGACCGCCGAGTACTTCACCCCGCCGGCCACCAGCGCATCGAGGGACTCGTCGTCACAGTCGGCGTCGACGTCGAACTCGATGTCGACGTTGCTGAAGCCCTTGCGGACGTCGGGATCGATGCCGAGCACCCCCCGGACGTCGATGTCGGCGCTCACGGTGGAGGAGGCCCTTCGCAGGTCGATGTTGCGGGCGGCCGCGCCAGTCGCGATACCGGCGGTGATGCAGGAGGCCAGCGCGTGAAGCACGTACTCCTGCGGGGTCGGCCCGTGGCCGTGGCCCAGCGTCGGGTGGTCCGCCTTGTAGGTGAACTCCTCGACGTGTTTCTGGTCGGCACCGATGCCGTACCACTCGTAGATCGACGATTCGCTGGCGGTGCCCTCGACCCAGGTGTTCCGGGCGGAGAACCGGAACTGCGCGAGCTCGCCGTCATCGCGCATCTTGGTGATCGCCCCGAACATCTTGTCGCACGGGACGCCGTTCATCTCTTCAGCCACTGGGCCTCCTCCATCCATCAGTGCGGCTCAGACTAGTGCCCGTCCTCCGGACCGCTGGACGACACCTACTCTGGCCACCAGCCGAGAAGGGGGACGTGCCGTGTCCTGGGAGATGGTCGATGAAGGATGGGGGAGGCGGGCCGTGGAGTTCGCGACGCTGTCGGAGCCGACGGCCTGTCGCGAATACGTCGCCGTGCACCACCAACTCGGGCTCGGAGAGGGCGATCGCCTTCTCGATGCCGCCTGTGGTTCGGGCCTGGCCCTCGAGCTGGCCGGGGTCGTCGGCGCCACGTGTGCGGGCATCGACGCGTCGCCCCGCCTCGTGGCCGTGGCCCGTGACCGCAATCCCGACGCCGACATCCGGGTCGGCGACATGCAGGACCTGCCCTGGGAGGACGGGTCCTTCGACGCGGTCACCAGCTTCCGCGGCATCTGGGGGACCACCCCGGGAGCCGTCGACGAAGCACACCGGGTGCTGGCACCCGGCGGGCGCCTGGCGATCACCGTCTGGGGCAACGTCGGCAAGTCGCCGGGCGGCTGGATGCTCGCCCCGTTCCTCTGGGCGAGCGAGTCCTCGGTCCAGCACCAGGCCGACATGGTCCACCTCGGCCGGCCGGGCGTCGGCGAGGCGTTCCTCGACGAGCGCGGCTTCGACGTCGCCGAGCGCTTCGAGGTCCCGTTCGCCTGGGAGTACGCCGACCCCGCGGCCTACGCCCGAGGACTGGCCGCCACCGGCCCGGCCTACGAGTCGATCCAGAGCGTCGGTGAGACGGCGTTCATCGAACGGGCGACCGAGCTCGCTGCGGCCCGAGTGCGCGAGGGGCTCCCGTTGCGCGGTCGTATCGAGGTGTTCGGCTATGTCGGCACGAAGCGCTGATCAGCCGGTGCCGGCCAAATAGCCGACCAGGTGGTCGGCCAGGTCGCTGGTGTCGTCGGCCGCCCCGTGCAGGAAGCTCGACTTCCTCCGGCGGAGGAAGGTGGCGCCCAAGTGGTAGATGCCCGGCGCGTCCACCACCCCCCCGTCGTGGCGGAGCCGGCCACCGGGGTCGAAGACGGGCAGATCGACCCAGGAGAGGTCGGGACGGAACCCGGTGGCCCAAACGATCGTCTTGATCCCCCCACTGCGCAGGTCGGCGGTCAGTGGGGCGCCCTGGGGGACTCGGGTTGCCTCGAATCGCTCACTGGGCCCGATCCGGTCGTCGGTCCCGTGCCCGTGGGCCCCGTGGTCGTCGATCCACTCGTCGATCTCGTCGAGGAGGCGCCCGAGCTTCTGGTCGGCGAGCGCGCAGTGATTGCGCAGGCCCCCCGAGAACAGCGCCTCGCCGTCGCGTACAGTGCCGAGCCTTCCCCGGAGCTCGACCCCGGCATCGGTGAGGCGGTTGAGGTCCAGCGTGCGTCGCTCCGGGGTGCCCACGAGCTGCGGCGACGCCACTCGGCGGGCCTTGAGCACCTCTTCGACCTCGTCGTAGCGCTCGTCGAGACGTCCGATCGCCTCCATCCAGTGTTGGATGTCACAGCCACGGTAGATCCGGGGCATCCGAACGTGCTCTCCCACCGAGAGGGTGACCGGGCGTCCCGACGCGTGGATCTCTTCGGCCAACTGGATGCCGGTGGCGGCGGCGCCGACCACGAGCACCCCGCCCTCGGCCAACTGGTCCGGGCTGTGGTACTCGAGTGGGTTCACCTGTTCGACTCCGGCGGGCACCGCGGCGGCGAAGTCCGGGGGGCTCGACACGTTGCAGGCCCCACTGGCCAGGACGACGCACCGGCACCGCCAGGTTCCCCGGTCGGTGACGACCTGGTACTGGTCGTCGTCCCGCCGCACGCTCGTGACCGCGGTGTCGGTGTGGACCGGCGCCTCGACCAGGCCGGCGTAGTCCCCCAAGAAGTGGACGACCTCGGTGCCGGTCATGAAGCCGTCCGGGTCAGGGCCGTCGTAGGCCATCCCGGGGAGCCGGTTCTGCCAGTTGGGCGTGAGCAGGGTGAACGAGTCCCAGCGTTCTCTGCGCCAGGAGTTGGCCACCTCGCCCCGCTCCAGCACGACGTGGTCGACCCCCCGATCCGACAGCTGCCGGCTCATCGCCAGGCCGCTGTGGCCACCGCCCACCACGACGACGGTGGTCGAGCGGCTCGCGGGCATCGTCGGATTCTCGCAGACTCCCCGACCACGACACGATCTCGGCCTGCCGATCGGCCAGAAGGCCCCGACCGACCGGCTAGACGCTCCTCGGCCCGGCGTCCCGTGCGCGTGGGCGAGCCAGTCGGCCGCCGTCGATCCCGACGTGACCGAAATCACGGGCGGAACGTCGGTACGACCTGCCACCCTGGATCGGTGAGCCCCCAGGGTCGTTCCTTCCTGCTGCTCGAGGCGGCCTGCCTCGTCTCGGGCGTGGGCAACGGCGTGGCCATGGTCGCCCTCCCCTGGCTGGCCCTCGAGCTCACCGGGAGCGCCGCCGCGGCCGGCGCCGTGGCCACCGCGGCCGCCGTGCCCCTGATCGTCGCCAGCCTGGTGTCGGGGACCGTCGTGGACTGGTTCGGCCGTCGCCGCACCGCGGTGGTGTCCGACCTCCTGTCCCTGCTGGCGGTGGCCGCCATCCCGATCGCCGATGCCACCGTCGGCCTCTCCCTCGCCATCCTCGTCGTCTTCGCCGCGCTCGGAGCGGCCTTCGACCCCGCGGGCATCACCGCTCGTGAGACCCTGCTGCCCGCGGCGGCCCACGGGGCGGGCTGGGGCCTCGAAAAGGCCAACTCGGTGCACGAGGCCGTGTGGAACGTGGCCTTCCTCATCGGCCCCGGCATCGGCGGCCTGCTCATCGCCACGGTCGGCGCCGCCGCCACGCTCTGGGTCACGGCGGCGGGATTCGCGTTGTCGCTCACCCTCACCGCGCGGGTCCGGGTCCCCGGAGCAGGGACCCCCGCGGCCCATGAACGTCCGGAGGGCTTCTGGTCCGGCACCGTCGAGGGCCTGCATTTCATCCGCCACGAGCCGCTGCTGCGGACCACCGCCCTGCTCAGCATGGCCATCGTGGCGCTGTACCTGCCCGTCGAGGGCGTGATCCTGCCCACCTACTTCAACAGCCAGGGCGAGCCCGCCCGCCTGGGCACCGTGCTCATGGCCCTCAGCGTCGGCGGCATCGCCGGGTCGCTGGCCTACGGCAAGTGGGGTGGGGGTTTCCGGCGCCGGACCGCCTTCGTCGTGGCGACCGCCGGGGTCGGGGCCCCGCTCTTCGGCATGGCTCTCCTCCCCCCGTTCGGGATCATGGTGCTCTTCGCGGCCCTGGCCGGGCTTCTCTACGGGCCGATCCCCCCGCTGCAGAACTACGCCATGCAGACCCGCACCCCGGAGGCGATGCGCGGGCGGGCGTTCGGCGTGCTCACCTCAGCCGCCTACGCGGCCGGACCGGTGGGCTACCTGCTGGTCGGCCCACTGGTCGAGTCCGTCGGGCTCCGACCGGCGTTCCTGGTGCTCAGCGGAGGGCTGATCCTGGTGACGCTGGCAGCCATCCCCGCCCGCAGCCTGCACCTGCTCGACGACCCACCGCTGCATCCGGCGTCCCCGGACGAGGAGTGGTCACCGACGCACTCGACGCTCCCGCTGGGCGAGCAGTCGGTCCCGCCGGCCACCGACACCGCCGCCTGAGACCACGCTCACTCCTCGGCGTGCCAGGTGCCGAAGCCGGTCGCCAGAGGCTCGGCCCAGGCCTCCAGACGCCCGTCGTCGTGCGGCGGACGACCGTCGGTCAGGATGCGGATGACCTTCGCCGGCACTCCGGCCACGACCGTGTGGTCGGGGACCTCGCCCCGCACGACCGATCCCGCCGCCACGACACAGTGACGCCCTATCCGGGCTCCCGGCAGGATCACCGAGCCCTGGCCCAGCCACGAGCCCCGGCCGACCGACACCGGCAGATGGTCCCCCAACTGCCGGCCGATCGGGACGTCGAGGTCCTCGAAGCCATGGTTGGCGTCGGTGATGTACACGCCCGGGCCGAACCACACGTCGTCGCCGATCTCGATGGACTCGTGGGCCACCAGGCCACAGCGGGAGTTGACCATGCATCGGTCACCGATGACCAGCGCCCGCTCGGGCAGGTCGGGCTGGCCGGGGCCGTAGCCGGCCGACAGCGTCACCCGGCCGGCGATCAGCGTGCCCTCACCGATGTGGATCGAGGACTCACCGAAAAGCGTCGTCAGGGGGAACCCGACCAGGCTGCCGGCACCGAAGGACCCGAAGCGCTCGGCCCGAACGGTGCCGGGGTAGAGCGCCCCCCGCGACTGGACCCAGTCCCAGGTCCGGTGGATCGCCTCGTTGAGGATCCGCCGCCGGAGGAACCACCAACGGGAGCCGGCCATGGCCACAGCCTAGGAACCGTCGGGCGACGTACCCGTCCCACCGACGGGGCGTCGCCCTCGGCGACGCCGACGACCGGTACCTGCGAAGCTGACCGCGGTGCGGCATCTCCACCACGTCATGACCCTGGAGGACTGGGGCCGTTTCGAGGCCGACGGCCTCTCGGTCCAGTCGACCCGGAACCGGAGCCTGGCCGAGGAGGGGTTCATCCACTGCTCCTACACCGACCAGGTGGAGGGCACCCTGGAGCGCTTCTACGGCGACCTGGACGATGTCGTGGTCCTCACCATCGACCCCGCGCGCCTCGATGCCGCGGTCGTCGACGAGCCCGCCGAGGACGGGACCCTGTTCCCTCACGTCTACGGACCACTCACGATCGGTGCCGTCGTGGAGGTCGTCCGCCGGAAGCCGAGCTAGCCGTCGGCGCGGGCGGCGGAAGGCAGGGCGCAGCAGCCGGAGCGGGACACCGGGGATCAGATCGGCAGATCCCCGGTGGCGGCCTTGGTGGTGCCGTGGTCCTTGTAGGCCGCGATGGTGCGCTGGGCGATGCGCATCTGGTGGATCTCGTCGGCCCCATCGGCGAAGCGGGCCCAGCGGGCGTGCTGGAACATGTGGGCCAAGGGGGTGTCGGTCGAGTAGCCGAGGGCGCCGTGGACCTGGATGGCCCGGTCGATGATCCGGTTCAGGCTGTTGGCGACGAAGTGCTTGGCCATCGAGACCTCCGACTTGAAGTCCTCACCCCGGTCGATCTTGTAGGCCGCATGCAGGACCATGAGCTTGGCCTGGTAGAGCTCCATCGCGGAGTCGGCGATCATCCATTGGACGCCCTGCTTCTCGGCCAGGATCGAGCCGTGGGAGAATCGGTTCAGGGACCGGTCGACCATCATGTCCAGCGCCGTCTCGGCCTGGGCGATCCAGCGCATGCAGTGGGCCAGACGGGCCGGACCGAGACGGGACTGGCCCAACAGGTGGCCCTGCCCCCGCCCGCCGAGCATCTGGTCGTCGTGGACCCGTAGGTCCTCGATGAGGATCTCGGAGTGCCCGGTCGAGCCGTGCATCGTCTCGACCTGGCGGACCTCGTTCCAGCCCTCGCTGGGGATGTCGACGAGGAAGGCCGAGTTGGCCGCCTGGGGCAGGTCGGGGTCGTCCTCGGTGCGGGCGATGAGGATGGCGAAGTTGGCCCGGTGGGCGTTGGAGATGAACCACTTGTGCCCGTTGATGACCCACTCGTCGCCGTCCTGGTAGGCCCGGGTCTGGATGAGGGTCGGGTCCGAGCCGGCCACCTCGGGCTCGGTCATGGCGAAGCAGGACCAGGCCTTTCCGTCACACAGTGGCCGGAGGTACTTCTCGGCCTGCTCGGGCGTCGCCCACGCCAGGAGGGTGTGCATGTTGCCCTCGTCGGGTGCCTGGCAGTTGAGGACCCACGGTCCGTAGTAGGTCTTGGCCGCCTCGGCCTGGACCATGGCCATCTCGACGTGGCTGAGCCCCATCCCGCCCCACTCCTCGGGCATGTGCGGGGCCCACAGGCCGGCGTCGAAGGCCGCCTTGCGCATGGTCAGCAGCGCGGTCACGTAAGCCTCGCGGTCGCTCTCGTCGAGGGTTTCCTCGGTGGGCACGACCACCTCTTCGAGGAAGCCGCGCACCCGCAGCCGCAGGTCCTCCAACTCGGGGGTCAGGGTGAAATCGATCGCCATGGCGCCAGCTTGGCAGACCGACGCCGCGGCCCGGCCCGGGACCGGGAGCCGGCCGGGCAGACTCCTGGCCATGGACCACCCGCTGCTCGCCGAAGCCGTGCGCTCGGCCATCGCCTACATCGACTCGTTGCCGGAGCGTCCGGTCGGTCGACCGGCGGATGTCGATGCCCTCCGCTCGGCGCTCGGTGCCCCCCTGACCGACGAGGGCGAGGGCAACCTGGCTGCGCTGCACGCACTCGTGGCGGGCGCCGAGGGGGGCGTCGTGGCGACCGCGGGCCCGCGGTACTTCGGGTTCGTCAACGGGGGGACGCTGCCCGTCGGTCTCGCCGCCGACTGGCTGGTGTCGACCTGGGACCAGAACGCGGCCATCCACGTGATGAGCCCGGCGGCGGCGATCATCGAGGAGGTGACCCTCGACTGGTTGCGCGAGCTCTTGGGGCTACCGGCGGGCGGATCCGGTGGCTTCGTCACCGGTGCCCAGATGGCCAACGTCGTGGGGCTGATGGCCGCCCGTCACCAGGTCCTCGGGCTGGCGGGTTGGGACGTCGAGCGGGACGGGCTCTCCGACGCTCCTCGGGTCACCGTGGTCGTCGGCGGCGAGCGTCACCTCGCGATCGACCGGGCCCTGCGCCTCCTCGGCTTCGGCACCGCCGGCGTCGTGGTGTCGGCGGTGGACGATCAGGGGGCCATGGATCCCGCCGACCTGGCCCGGGTCCTCGCCGAGGCCGACGGCGGCCCCGCGATCGTCTGCACCCAGGCCGGCAACGTCAACACCGGGTCCTTCGACCCGATCGCCGACGTCTGCGCCATCGCCCACGAGCACGCCGCCTGGGTCCACGTGGACGGGGCCTTCGGCTTGTGGGCCGCCGCCAGCGACCGTCACCGCCACCTGATCGATGGCCACGAGGCCGCCGACAGCTGGGCCGTGGACCTGCACAAGTGGCTGAACGCCCCCTACGACGCCGCCGTCGCCCTCACCGCCCACCCCGAGGCCCACCGGGCCGCGATGGCCGCCTCGGCCGCGTACCTGCCGCCCGGTGACCACCGGGAGCCCATGGACTGGAACCCGGAGATGAGCCGCCGGGCGCGGGCCGTGCCCGCATGGGCCATCCTCCGCTCCCTCGGTCGCCGGGGGGTCGAGGACCTGGTGGACCGCTTCTGCTCCCTCGCCCGCCGGGCGGCGGATCAGTTCGCCGCGGCCGCGGAGGTCGAAGTCCTCAACGACGTGGTCCTGAACCAGGTCCTCGTCCGCTTCGCCGACGATGACGAGGTGACGCGGGCGGTCATCGACCGGGTACAGGAGGACGGCACCTGCTGGGTCGGCGGCACCCTCTGGCAGGGGCGGGCGGCCATGCGCTTCTCGGTGTCCAACTGGTCGACCACCGAGGCCGACATCGATCGGTCGGTCCGGGCCATCCTCTCGTGCATCACCGGCGACGAGGGACGGCGCTCGAGCCCTACGTGAAGATGATCTGGCCTCCGGCGGCCCTCTCGTAGAACTCGCCCACCGTGATGATGTCCTCGACCTGGTCGACGAAGTCGTCCTCGGTGAGGTCGAACATGTCGACGGAGGCCTGGCAGGCGTACATCCCGGCCCCGGTGTCACCGATGAGCTCGATGAACTCGGGGATGTCGGGGATGTCGAGGGCCTCCATCTTCTTGTCCATCATGTGGGTGGCGATGGAGGACATGCCGGGAAGCAGCCCCACCAGGGTCGCCATGTGCATGCCGGGGTTGCCGACGGTGGCCACCTTGATGTGCTCGTAGCGCTTCTTGTGGATGGCGTCGAGGCCGAAGAAGGTGAAGAAGAGATTGGCTTCGATGCCCTCGGCCCGGGCCCCGTTGGCCATGATCAGGCCCGGGTAGATCCCGTCGAGGGAACCCTTCGAGATGATGATCGAGACCTTGGTGATCGGTTCGTCGCCCATTGGCGACCTCCTTGGTTCAGATGCAGCCGCGGGGCTTGGGGATGCCGGCCACTCGCGCGGCGATCTTGGCCGGACCCTTGGGGAACAGTTGGTAGAGCTCCTTGACCGACACCCCGGAGGTCTTCCCGAGCACCCGGACCGTCGGTCCGGTGCCCTTCTCGAAGTACTCCTGGCGCATGAAGTGCAGCACCTGCCAGTGCTTGTCGGTCAGCTCGTCGATGCCCTCGGCCTTGGCCAGCTCGGGGGCCATCGCCTCGGTCCAGGCCTCGGGCTCCTCGAAGAAGCCTTCCTCGTTGACCTGGACGTCAACGCCGGCGACGGTGGTCGTGCTCATGGGGTCTCCTTGCTTTCCTTGCCCGACAGGGTGAGGTCCGAACCGATGCCGGGCATGTCCCGGCCCGGGAGCAGGACGTGCCAGTAGAGCCACTGGAACATCAGCTTCCCGAGGTGGTTGAGCCTCGACTCCCGCAGGAGCGGGAGCGGCCCGGCCGCATTCGGGAACCGGCCGGGGAGCGGTTCGGTGTCGTAGTTGAAGTCGATCAGCAGCGCCTTGTGGAATCCGGTCTCGATGAAGCAGTTCGCGTGACCGTCGAAGCCCGGCTCCAGGTCGCGACCCGCGAGGAAGTGACGCACGTTCTCGGTCAGGGTCTCGCCCTCGAAGTGGGTGACGCTACCCGCCTTGGATGCCGGGACCGAGGTCGCGTCGCCGATGGCGAAGATGTTGGGACGGACCTTCGACTGCAGCGTGTGCTCGTCGGTCGGCACGAAGTCGAGGTCGTCGCCCAGTCCCGGTGACCGGCCCACGTATTCGGCTCCGCTGTGCACCGGGATGGTGACGAGCAGGTCGAAGGGGACCTCGCGCTCGTCGTAACTGATCAGTCGACCGCCAGCTCCGTCGACCTCTCCGGTGTTGAACTCGGTGATGAGCTCGACGCCCTTCTCCTCCAGGAGGCCGGCGAGGGTGGCCGAAGCCACCGGCTTGGTGAAGGCCCCGTCCAGCGGCGTCACGTAGACCAGGTCGACCGCGTCACGGACGCCCCGGTGCGTGAAGTACCAGTCGGCCAGGAAGGCGAACTCGAGGGGCGCCACCGGGCACTTGATGGGCAAGTCGACGATGTTGACCACGAGGCGCCCCCCGTCGAAGTCCTCCAGGACCTCAGCCAGCGCGGCGGCCCCCTCGGGGGTGTAGAAGGTGAAGACCTTCTCCAACCAGCCGTCGCCGAGGAGTCCCTCGGTCTCCTCGGGCACGAGGCGGGCGCCGGTCGCGACGATCAGGACGTCGTAGTCCAACGTCGTCCCGTCCGTGAGGTACACCCGGTCGATGTCGATGTCGACCCGGTCCACCTCGGCCCGGTGGAAGTCGATGCCCTTGTGGAACTGGCGGTGCCGGGTCCGCGAGATCTCCTCGGGATCGGCCAGTCCGAACGGGACGAACAGCAGGCCGGGCTGGTACACGTGGTGGTCGTCCTGGTCCACCACCGTGATCGACAGGGCCTCGGGCGAGTACTCCGATCGCAACCGGTTGGCCATGATCGTCCCGCCGGTCCCGCCACCCAGGATGACCAGTCGCTTCATGCCTCGAACCTAGGGATCCCCCGAGCGGGCTCCGAGGGCCGGAAGTCCCGATCTGGCGGGCCGGGGGACCCTGTGGTCTCGGCGCCACGACGGCCCGTCCCGCCGCGTCGCCGGCCGTCGGCTCGAGGCCGGCCCGTCCTAGAGATCGGGGACACTGGGGGCCGCGCCGGGGGACGGCAGGTCCGACGCCGTCGGCTCGAGGCCGGCCTGGCGGCGCTGGATGTCCGGGGGCAGCGTCGCGGTCTGGGCGATGAGGGTGCCCCGGGCCGCAAAGGAGGCGGCCCCGTCGGCCATGACGGTGTGGCCCGACATCCAGCGGGCCGCATCGGTGCACAACAGGGCGACGACCTCAGCGATCGCCTCCGGCGTCGCGGCTTCCCGTAGCGGATGACTCCGCTCGTGGATGCCGAGCATCACGTCGTAGTGGTCGCCCAGCATCAGCTTGAGCGAGTCACCGAAGAACGCATCGGGGTTCACCCCCACCGCGGTGATGCCGTGCTTGCCCAACTCCACGGTCAGATAGGTGACCAGCATCTCCATCGCGGCCTTGGCGGCCGCCAGGAGGCCGTGGGCCGGCGCCCAGGAGACCGTGTCGATGCCCGAGACGGCCACGACGCGCCCACCCCCACGGGCCTCCATGAGGGGCACCGCCCGTTGCACCGCATGGAGGAAGCCGGTGACGGTGATCGCGAACGTGCGCTCGATGTTGTGCGGCGCCTGCTCCAGGAGGGGCTTGAGGCTGGTGGCGGCGGCGTTGGCCACCAAGATGTCCAGACCGCCCGGCCCGTCGGCTCCGATCCAGTCGAAGAGAGCATCGACGGACTCGATGTCGCCGGCGTCGAGGGGCTGCACGTGCACCCGCCCGCCGGTGTCGGCGATCGCCGCGGCCACCGCCGCGGCGGCCTCGGCCTGCTTGCGGTAGGTGACGATCACTTCGGCTCCCATCGCGGCCAGGCGCTGTGCGGTGGCGGCGCCGAGGCCTCGGGACGAGCCCGTCACCAGGGCGATGCGGCCGGTCAGGTCCGTACGGGGCAGGAGATCGGCGGAATCAGTCACTGAACAGCTCCGGGCGTCGGGCCTCGACCATCCGGCGCAGCCCTTCCCGCCAGTCGATCTCGGCGGGGCCGATGAGGTCGTCCATCCGGGTCGTGTCCACCCGGACGCTCTCGATGGTGTCGGCGGTCGGGGCGAAGGTCGGCATGATGCCGACCAGATCGCCGAGGTGGAGGCACCAGTCCTCGATGCTCACCGCGTCGGGACCGGCCCAGTTGAGGACCGTGGCGGGCACCGAGGCCACCTCGAGCAGCTGCGGCACCTGGGCGACGATGTCGTCCTCGTGGATGGGGTTGAACTCGCTGGGGGCGTCCTCGTGCACGGGGACCGGTTGGCCGGACAGCATCATCTCGAAGTGGAAGGCGGGCCAGCCGCCGTTGTCGCCGTAGGGCACCGAGAGCCGGGCGATGGTCGTGGGCAGATCCCACTGGCGGGCGCCGTAGCGGGCCATGGCCTCCGCGGCGATCTTGGCGATCGAATAGGTGGGCAGGAACCCGAACGGCCGGTGGTTGTCGCCCAACGGGTCGGTCTCGGCGAAGTCGTGGTGGCCGTTCGGCTGGTAGACGGCGGTCGACGAGCAGTGCAGGAACGAAGTCGCTTCACGGCAGTGGTGCATGAGCAGGCCGAGGGACTCCACGTTGGCCGCGAGATCACGATCGAAGTCACCGGTCTTGGCCACCGCGAAGTTGGCCACGTGGTCGACGGCGGTCGGTACGCCCGCGAGGTCACCGGCGACCAGGTCGGCACTGATGCAGGTCACGCCGGCCGACTCCAGCCGTTCCCGGGCGCCGGCGTCCCCGAAGCGGGCCACGCCGATGACCTCGTTGCGCTCGGCCAGGGCGAGGGCCACGGGCAGACCGACCTGTCCGGTCGGCCCGGTGATCAGGACCCGCCGGCCCTCCATCTCGCTCACGCCATCGTTCTACTCGGTGGGGAGGTCGGCCTCGATGCGGCCGTCGACCTCCCGGCAGGTGAACACGGCGATGTCGGCCTTGGGGTCCCGGCGGCCGGTCATGCCCACCTTCGTGCCGCGCCCCGCCGTGTCGAAGCGCCAGAAGTGGGCGGCGCAGACGATCTCAGGGCCGTCCACCACGCCCTCGGCGCCCAGGTGGGACCACTGATGGGGACACCGCGCCTCCATGACACAGGGCTCGCCGTCAAGGGTGCGCCACACCACCAGGTCGCGTTCTCCATGGGCCGCGTCCACGATCTGGCCCGCCGCGACGGCGTCGGCCACCTCCACCCACTCGCCCATTCGCCCCTGCCTACCGCCACCAGCCCGAAATTGCGTCGGTTGGTCACGCCTGGCGTGACCAACCGACGCAATTCCCGTGACGAGGAGTAGAACACGACCATGGTTGCCACGCCGTCCACCATGTTGCCGCTCGGCTCCTCGCTGCCGGCCTTCACCCTCTCCGGACCCGACGGGACCACCTGGTCCACCCACGACGCGGTGGGCGCCCCGGCGCTGGTGGTGGCCTTCCTCTGCCCGCACTGCCCGTATGTGAAGCACGTCGAGGCCCGCTTCGGCGAGGTCACGGCCGATCTCATGGACCGGGGCGCCGCGGTGGTCGCCGTGCAGTCGAACGCGATCGAGGACTACCCCCAGGACGGCCCTGGGCACATGGCCGCCCAGGCGGTGGCCAACGGCTTCCGGTTCCCGTACCTGTTGGACCCCTCCCAGGAGGTGGCCAAGGCGTTCAGGGCCGCGTGCACGCCGGACTTCTTCGTGTTCGACGGCGACCGGCGCCTGGCCTACCGGGGCCAGTTCGACGACTCCCGGCCGGCCAACGGCCTGCCCGTGACCGGTGCCGACCTCGTCGCCGCGGTCGACGCGCTGCTCGCCGGTGGGACCGTTCCCGCAGACCAGGTCCCCAGCATCGGCTGCAACGTCAAGTGGCGAGCCGGCAACGAGCCCGACTACTCGGGCTGAGGCCGTCCGGCAGCGGGGTTCTCGTTCCTCGACGCCGGAAGCCGCCGCCCGACCGCACTCACGCCACGGCACTCCGCAGGAACTCCCGATCCAGCCGGGGCCACGCCGTCACCTCTCGCAGAGACGGAACAGGGTGGCGCTCGGCGCCGGGGATGAGTTCGACGAGAGCCTCCGCGGTGGAAGCCGGGTGGACGGCTTCGACGACGCGGTCGACCTCCCGGACTCCCCCGGTCACCAGTCGGCGGACCGGGCGGCTTCGGCGCCGATCGTGGTGTCGTCGCCGTGGCCGGTGTGCACCACCGTCTCCGGCGCCAGGTCGAGCAGCCGGGCTCGGATGCTGGCCACGATGGTGGCGTGGTCCGAGAAGCTCCGCCCGGTCGCCCCCGGGCCACCGTTGAAGAGGGTGTCTCCGGAGAAGACCACACCGTCGGACGGTGACGACAGACAGCAGCCCCCCGGTGAGTGCCCGGGCGTGTGGCGCACCTCGAGGTTCGACCCGCCGACCTCGATGACCTGACCGTCGGCCAGATCGGCGTCGGGGGGACGGTCCGGCCAGACCACGTCCCAGAGCATCCGGTCGTCGGGGTGCAGCCAGATCGGGGCGTCGACTGCGTCGGCCAGGGGCACCGCGGCGTTGATGTGGTCGTTGTGACCGTGGGTGCAAACCACCGCCATCACCCGGCGTCCGCCGACACCGTCGATGATCGGCTCGTGGTCATGGGCCGCGTCGACCACGATCACTTCGTCGTCGTCGCCGACCAGCCAGATGTTGTTGTCGACCTCGAAGTCCTCACCATCAAGGGTGAAGGTCCCCGAGGTGACCACGTTGTCGATGCGCAGAGTCACAGGACCACGACCGAACGGAGCACCTCGCCCCGCTCCATCTTGTGGAACGCCTCCTCGACGCCGTCGAGGGGAATGGTCTCGCTCACGAACTTCCCGAGGTCGATGCGGCCGCTGAGGTGCATGTCGATCAGCAACGGGAAGTCGCGGGTGGGCAGGCAGTCCCCGTACCAGCTGGACTTGGTGGAGCCGCCCCGACCGAAGATCTCGATCATCGGCAACTCGACGGTGACCTCCGGGGAGGGCACGCCCACCAGGACCAGGCGGCCGGCGAGGTCCCGGGCGTTGAACGCCTGCACGAAGGTCTGGGGCAGGCCGATGGCCTCGATGGCCACGTCCACACCCAAGCCGTCGGTGAGGGCCTGGATCGCCTCCACCGGGTCACCGGCGGCCGCGTTCACGGTGTCGGTGGCGCCGAAGCCCCGGGCCCACTCGAGCTTGGTGTCATCGAGGTCCACGGCGACGATCTGGCGGGCCCCGGCCACCGCCGCACCCATGATCGCGGCGTCACCCACGCCACCACAGCCGAACACGGCCACGGTCTCACCGCGCCGGACCTCCCCGGTGTTCACCGCGGCACCGAAGCCGGCCATCACCCCGCAGCCGATCAAGCCCGCGGCCTCAGGGGGGGCTGACGGGTCGACCTTCACGCACTGCTTCGCGTGCACCAGGGTCTTCTCGGCGAAGGCCCCGATGCCCAGGGCCGGGCTGAGCGGGGCGCCGTCGAGGGTCATGGGCTGCGCCGCGTTCTTGGACTCGAAGCAGTACCAGGGCTTGCCCCGCACGCAGGAGCGGCAGGTCCCACACGGAGCCCGCCAGGCCAGGATCACGTAGTCACCCGCTTCGACGTCCTCGACCCCGTCGCCCACGGACTCGACGACGCCGGCGGCCTCGTGGCCCAGCAGGAAGGGGAACTCGTCGTTGATGGCTCCCTCCCGGTAGTGCAGGTCCGTGTGGCAGACCCCACACGCCTTGACGGCCACGACGGCCTCGCCCGGGCCGGGATCGGGGACGTCGATGGTCTCGATCGTGACCGGCTCACCCTTGGCGCGGGACACGACCCCGCGGACCTGCTGACCCATCTGTCTGCCTCCTCGGCATCGTTACTGGGCCGGATCGTAGGCGGCGGGGCCATGATCGCCCCGAAGATCGACCCCGCCGCCGGCGACGACCTGGTGGCGGCCATGGACGAACAACGGGGACGAGGCCGGCCGGACAAACCCCCGCGTCAGCGGAACTCCGGCGGGTCCCAGTCCGGGAAGGCCTTCTCGGGTCGGTCCAGGGTGATCGTGGCCGCGCCGGCCTGCACCCGATGGTCGATCTCGTCGTAGCCCACCGTCGACCATGATGGCCGCGCGGCCATGATGGACCCTGCTCCCCCTCCCGACACCCCCCAGACGTTCCGCCGGCGAGACGGCTTCGTCGTCGCCTTCGCCGTCGGTGTCTTCGGCGTGGCCTTCGGGGTGTTCGCCGTGGCGAACGACTTCAGCGTCGCCCAGACCCAGGTGTTGTCGCTCCTCGTCTTCACCGGTGGCTCGCAGTTCGCCGCCGTGGGGGTCATCAGCTCGGGTGGTACATCCGCCGCGGCCTTCGCCTCGGCGGCCCTTCTGGCGGCGCGCAACAGCCTGTACGGCCTGGTCCTGCACCCGATCCTGCCGGGGGGCCGGTTCCGGCGCCTCGTGGCGGCCCAACTGGTGATCGACGAGTCCACCGCCATGGCCGTCGCCCAGACCGAGCGGGCCGAGTCCGAGAGAGCCTTCTGGTTCACCGGCCTCGCGGTCTTCCTGCTGTGGAACCTTGGCACCCTGGCCGGGGCCGTCGGCGGCAAGGCCATCGGCGACCCCGAGACCTTCGGGCTGGACGCCGCCTTCCCCGCCGGATTCGTGGCCCTCATGGCGCCCCACCTGCGCAAGCGCCCCGGCCTCATCGCCGCCGTCGGCGGCGGGGCCATCGCCTTCGTGACCATCCCCCTCGCCCCCGCGGGCGCCCCGATCCTGTTGGCCACCCTCGGCATCGTCCCCGCCTACCTCTACGTCCGTCGCGAGGCCGGCGCATGACCTCCCGAATTGCGTCAGTTGGTCACGCCTGGCGTGACCAACTGACGCAATTTCGGAGTAGGCGGACGTGAGCTGGACGGCGATCCTGCTGCTGGGGGCCTTGGCCTACGGGCTGAAGGCGGCCGGACTGCTCGTGCTCGACCACGTGCGGGTGCCCCGGACCTTCACCGAGGTCACCGCCCTGCTCCCGCCGGCGCTCCTGGCCGCCCTCGTCGTGGTCCAGACCTTCGCCGACGGCACGAGCCTCGTCCTCGACGCCCGAGCCGCAGGCCTGCTCGCCGGCATCGTCGCCGTGGCCCTCCGGGCGCCCTTCCTCATCGTCGTCCTCAGCGCCGCCGGCGTCACCGCCGCGATCCGGGCGTGGATGTGAGGCCTTCAGGCGATCGGCACCACTTCACGCCTGCTGCCGGACGAATCGACGCCGACGGGGGCGGTGCCGCCGAACTCGGTCTGGCCAGCCCAGCCGTCGGCCAGGGACGACATCGCGTCCCTGCTGTTCGCGGAACGACCGCATCCGACGCCGGTTGCCGGCGAACCCGACCGGCGGGCGGTAGCCGGGTCAGACCTTGAGGAAGCGGCTGACGGCGATGCCGGAGCCGAGGAGGCTGACGAAGGCACCGGCGACCAAGAGGACCACGGAGGCCATGGCGATGTCGCTGTTGCTGACGTCGAAGGTCGACAGAATGCCGGCGTTGTCACCCGAGGCCTGGTTCTGCAGATCGCCGATGAACAGGCGGGTCAGGACGATGGCGAACAGCGAGCCGATGAGGCCCTGGATGAAGCCCTCGACCATGAACGGGATCCGGATGAACCAGTTGGTGGCCCCGACCAGCTTCATGACCTCGATGTCCCGCCGCCGGTTGAAGATGGCCATCTGGATGGTGTTCAGCACCAGCAGGGTGGCGGCCACGACCAGGAGGGCGGCGGCCACCGCCGAGCGGGACGACAGGAAGCCGAAGAAGTTCTCCACCTGCTTGAGGGCCTCGCTGGAGAAGGCCACTTCCCGGACGCCCGGCTGGGTCTCGAAGACCGCCCCGAGAGCCTCGACCGAGTCGGTCTCTGCGTCGACCGGCTTCACCTTGAACGACGGTGGCAGGATCTCGGGCTCGACGTTCTCGATGAGCTGAGGGTCGTCGGCGAAGAGCTCCTGGAACTCGGCGTAGGCGCAGTCCTGGTCGCAGAACTCCGCCGAACGGATCTGGGGGTTGTCGTCCAGCTCGGTGCGCACCGCGTCGATCTGGGCGGCGGTGGCGTTGGGGTTCATGAAGACGATGAACTCCACCCCGCCCTCGAACTGACGCTGGGCCCCCTCGACGCCCCGGCCGACCAGGAAGGCGACACCCACCAGGGTGAGCGACACGGCCACCGTGGCGATCGTGGCGATCGTCAGGGTGATGTTGCGCTTGAGGTTGATGCCGACCTCACGGGAGAGGTAGGTGACCTTGATCGCCATCGCCGGCTACTCGTAGACGCCGCGGGCCTGGTCGCGGACGATGACCCCGCGGTCCAGCTGCAACACGCGGCGGCGCATGCTGTCGACGATCGAGCGGTCGTGGGTGCACATCACCACGGTGGTCCCGGTGCGGTTGATCCGGTCCAGCAGGCGCATGATCCCCACCGAGGTGTTCGGGTCCAGGTTCCCCGTGGGCTCATCGGCGAGCAGGATCAGCGGGCGGTTCACGAACGCCCGGGCGATCGACACCCGCTGCTGCTCACCACCCGAGAGCTCGTGGGGCATGTTCTTGGCCTTCTCGGCCAGCCCGACCAGCTCCAGGATCGCGGGCACCTGGCTGCGGATGACGTTGTTCGGCCGTCCGATCACCTCGAGGGCGAAGGCCACGTTCTCATAGACGCTCTTGTTGGGCAGGAGCTTGAAGTCCTGGAAGACGCACCCGATGTTGCGCCGCAGATAGGGCACCTTCCACGGCGTCAACTTCACGATGTCCTTGCCCGCCACGAAGATGCGGCCCTCGTCGGGGACCTCCTCGTGGTTCAACAGGCGGATGAAGGTCGACTTGCCCGAGCCCGAGGGGCCGACGAGGAAGACGAACTCACCCTTCTGGATCTCGGCGTTGGCCTCCTTCAGGGCGACGACCTGCCCGCCCATGTAGTGCTTGGTGACGTTCTCGAGCTTGATCATGAGGGGGGATGCGGGTACCGGAGGGTCGGAGTTCGTTGGCTGGTGCCGTGATGCAGAGCGCAGTCCCGCCCGAGGCCGCGTACTCGACGGCGCAATCTACCAGTGGCTCCGGGCCGATCGGCGGGATGGGCGGCCATCACCCGCCCGCCCCTTCGGCCCGTGACCACCGCAGGTAGGCCTCCATGAGGTCGTCCAGCTGACCGTCCAGCACCGCCTGGATGTTGCCCACCTCGACGTGGCTGCGATGGTCCTTGACCCGCTGTTCGGGATGCATGAAGTAGGAGCGGATCTGATTCGCCCACTCGGCGCTGCGCTGGTCGCCCGCCAGTTCGTCGAGGTGGTCCTGGTGCTCCTTGCGACGCAGGTCGGCCAGGCGGGCCTTCAGGATCACCATGGCCTTGTCCCGGTTCTGGTGCTGGCTGCGCTGGTTCTGACAGGAGGTCACCATCCCCGTGGGCAGGTGGGTGATGCGCACCGCGGAGTCGGTCACGTTGACGTGCTGGCCGCCGGCGCCCGAGGACCGGTACGTGTCGATGCGCAGGTCCTTCTCGTCGATGTCGATCTCGTCGTCGGCCTCGTCGAGCGCGGGCACCACCATCACCGAGGCGAAGGCGGTGTGACGGCGGGCCTGGCTGTCGAAGGGCGAGATGCGGATGAGGCGGTGCACGCCGCCCTCCCCCTGCAGCCATCCATAGGCGTGGCGGCCCTGGACGATGAAGGTGGCCGAGCTGATGCCGGCCTCCTGGCCGGCCTGGGCCTCCTCCATCTCGATCCTGTAGCCCTTGGCCTCCGCCCAGCGTTGGTACATGCGGGCCAGCATCTCGGCCCAGTCCTGGGAATCGGTGCCGCCGGCACCGGAGTGCACCTCGACCACCGCGTCACGCTCGTCGTATTCACCCTGGAACAACGCCCGCAGCTCCAGCTCGTCGAAGGTGGCCGACAGCGCGGCGACGGCCTCGTCGATCTCGGGCTCGAGGGACTCGTCTTTTTCCTCCCGGGCCATCTCGGCCAGGGTGGCGGCGTCGTCCACCTCGCCGGTCAACCGGTCCACGAGGTCGAGGTCATCGACCACCGCGGCCAGCTCACCGGTGACCTTGCGGGCCTCGGCGGGGTCGTCCCACAGGTCGGGGCGGGAGGCCTCGGTCTCCAGCTGGGGACGACGGGCCCGCAGGTCGTCGGCCCGGAGGTAGCCCTCGGCCGCGCGGAGGCGACGCCGGAGGGCGGCGACGTCGGCGGAGAAGTCCTTCATCGGGTCGGGCTCGGCCTACCGGCCGTGACAGAGCTTGTACTTCTTGCCCGACCCGCAGGGACAGGGCTCGTTTCGGCCCGTCTTGTCCCATTCGCTCTTGACCGTGGGCACGTTGGCCGGCTCCTCCACCGCCTGGGGGGCCGCGGCGCCGACCTCGGGGCCGGCGGCCCGGGCCATGCCCGAGGCACCCTGGACCGGATCCTCGGGCGCCGAGTAGGCCACGTCGCGCAGGGCCGGCTCCTGGCGGTCCTCGGGACGCTCGATGGTCACCTGGATGTGCATCAGGTAGCGGACGAAGTCCAGAGCGATCCCTGACATCATCACGCCGAACATCTCGAAGCCTTCGCGCTGCCACTCGTTCAGCGGATCCTTCTGACCCATCGCCCGGAGGTTGATGCCCTCCCGGAGGTAGTCCATGTCCGCCAGGTGCTCACGCCACTTCTGGTCGATGATGCGCAGCATCACCTCCCGCTCGAGCTGGCGCATGGTGTCGGGACCGACCTCGGCCTCGCGGGCCTCGTAGTGGGCCACGGCCTCGGCCATGAGCAACTCATAGAGGGCGTCGGTGCCCTCGGCGCCCGACAGGTCGTCGACATCGAAACGACCCGGCCACAGGGTGCGGACCTCAGCGGCCAGGCCCTCGAGGTCCCACTCCTCGGCGAAGTCCGACACACAGAAGGTGCCGATGGCGGTGTCGACGGCCTCGGCCAGGTACTCCAGGGCCTCGGTGCGCAGGTCGGCGCCGTCGAGGATCTGGGAGCGGCGGGCGTAGATCACGCGGCGCTGCTCGCTCATGACCTCGTCGTACTTGAGAACGTTCTTGCGGATCTCGGCGTTGCGCTGCTCGACGGTGGTCTGGGCCCGCTCGATGGCCTTGGACACCATCTTGGACTCGATGGGAACGTCGTCGGGCAGGGACTTGTTCATCACCCAGTCCATGGCCCCCGTGGCGAACAGGCGCATGAGCTCGTCCTCGAGCGACAAGTAGAAGCGACTCTCGCCCGGGTCGCCCTGGCGACCGGCCCGGCCCCGCAACTGGTTGTCGATCCGACGGCTCTCGTGACGCTCGGTGCCGAGTACGTAGAGACCGCCCAGCTCCTTGACCCGCTCGCCCTCGGCGGTGGTCTCGGCCTTGTGCTTGGCGGTCAGCTCGGCGAGGCGGGCCGCGCCATCGGTCTCGTCGGGGTCGAGGTCCTCGGCCCGCAGGTCCCGCAGGGCCAGCGACTCGTGGTTGCCGCCGAGGATGATGTCGACGCCTCGTCCGGCCATGTTGGTGGCCACGGTGACCGAGTGCAGGCGCCCGGCCTGGGCCACGATCTCGGCCTCCCGGGTGTGCTGCTTGGCGTTGAGCACCTCGTGACGGACACCGCGCTTCTCCAACTCGCGGGAGAGCCGCTCGGACTTCTCGACCGAGACGGTGCCGACCAGGCAGGGCTGGCCGGCCTCGTAACGCTCGGCCAGGTCGTCCACCACGGCGTCGAACTTGGCGTCCTCGGACTTGTAGATCAGGTCGGCCTGGTCGAGGCGGTCGATCGGCCGGTTGGTCGGGATCGGCACCACGTCGAGGCCGTAGGTCCCCGCCAGCTCGGCCGCCTCGGTGGTGGCCGTACCCGTCATCCCGGCGAGCTTGTCGTAGAGGCGGAAGTAGTTCTGGAGCGTGATCGTGGCGAGGGTCTGGTTCTCCTCCTTGATCTTCACCCCTTCCTTGGCCTCGACGGCCTGGTGCAGGCCCTCGGACCAGCGCCGGCCGTCCAGGACGCGGCCGGTGAACTCGTCGACGATCTTCACCTCGCCCCGCTGGATGATGTAGTCCTTGTCGCGCTTGAAGAGCTCCTTGGCCCGCAGGGCGGCCTGGAGCTGGTGCACGAGGTTGGCCGACACCTCGTCATACAGGTTCTCGATGCCCAGCTGGGCCTCGACCTTCTCGATCCCCGACTCCAGAGGGGCGACCGCGCGCTTCTCCTCGTCGACCTCGTAGTCCACCTCACGCTGCAGCGTCTTCACGACCCCGGCGAACTGGTAGTAGAGCTTGGCCGCGTCGGCCATCCGCCCACTGATGATCAGCGGGGTCCGCGCTTCGTCGACCAGGATCGAGTCCACCTCGTCCACGATGGCGAAGTTGTGGCCCCGCTGGACCTGGCGGTCCCGGGAGAGGGCCATGTTGTCCCGCAGGTAGTCGAAGCCGTACTCGTTGTTGGTGCCGTAGGTGATGTCGGCGCCGTACTGGCGGCGCTTGTGCTCGGGATCGCTCTCGCCGGGAACGACCAGGCCGACCGTCAGGCCCAGGAACTCGTGGACCTGGCCCATCCACTCCGAGTCACGAGTGGCCAGGTAGTCGTTGACCGTGATGAGGTGGACGCCCTGGCCGGCGAGCGCGTTGAGGTAGACGGGCAGGGTGGAGACCAGGGTCTTGCCCTCGCCGGTCTTCATCTCCGCGACCCATCCGAAGTGCAACGCGGCCCCGCCCATCAGCTGGACGTCGTAGTGCCTCTGGCCGAGGACCCGGCGGGACGCCTCGCGGGTGACGGCGAAGGCCTCGATGAGCAGATCGTCGAGGTCCTCGCCCCGCTCCAGCCGACCTTTGAACTCCGTGGTCTTGGCCCTCAGGCCGTCGTCGTCGAGCGCCTCCATCTCCGGCTCGAACGCCCCGATGTCAGGGACCAGTGCGGCGAGCGCGCGCAGCTTCTTGCCTTCACCGGCGCGGAGGAAACGGTCGAGAGCACCCACGGTTGATGGAGGCTACCGGGGCGCCCGCGGGACCCTCAGGCACCCACCAGCCCCGCCCCCCGCGCGGCCTGGGCTGCGTCCGGGTAGCCGGTGGCCCGTCCCCGGGCCAGGAGGTTGCGCACCTGGTTGCGGGCCGCCTCGGCCCGGATCCCGGCGAGGCCGGCGGCGGTCGCCCAGTCCCCGCCTTCGGCCAGCGAGGCAAGGACCACGCCCTCACGCGTCCCCAGGGAATCACCCGGCGCCAACCAGGTCGGGACCTCCGCGGCCACGCCGACCCACGTTGCGGTTCCGAGGACGGGCCAGCCGCCGTGGAGGCCCCGGATGACCCGAGCGGCCTCCTCGAGGGCGTCGACCTTGTCCAGTTCGCCGAGCGCTCCGGCCCGGACCGCGGCCACCGTCTTGTCCCGAGGATCCTGGTCGGTGGTCAACACGGCCACCCGGACGAGGGGCATCACCTCGGTGATCGCGTAGGTGGTCTCGACGCCTCCGGCGTGGCCCATGCTCAGCGAGCACACCACCACGTCGGGGGCGAGCGCCCGCACGGCGGCGATCAGGTCGGGACCCGGACCGGCTTCGGCGACGACCTCCAGGTCGACCTCGTCCTCGAGAGCGGTCAACAGCCCCCGGCGGTACAGCCCGTTGTCGTCGCCGAGGACGACCCGCACGGGGTCGTCAGGGAGGTCATCGCCCCCGAAGAACTCCGGGAGGTCATCGCCCCCGAAGAACGGGTCGGCGTCGTCCAGGAGCAGTTCCACGCCCCCTCTATCGGCAGGTGAACCGGCCCTCTCAACCCGGCGTGGCCGCCAGCGCGAGCCCGTAGACCGAGGCGGCCCCCGCACCGCGCAGTGAGCGGGCGGCCGCCGCCAGTGAGCCACCCGTGGTCAGGACGTCGTCCACCACCAGGACCACGCCCGTGACCCTCCCCTTCGCCCTCAGGGCCGGACCGGTGAGGCGGGCGGAGCGGTTCCGCCCCGTCTGGGGTCGGTCGTCCACTCTGGTCAGCAGGCGCCGAGCCGGTCGGTCGAGGGATGTCGCGACCCGTCGGGCGAGCAGCGCACCCTGGTCATAGCCCCGTGCCCGACGGTGGCCGGGGCTGGCGGGCACCCAGGTCACGGCGTCCACCGATCGGTCCACCAGCGCGGCGGCCGATGAGGCCAGGCGACCGAGGGCGGCCCGACGGTTCGTGAACTTGAGGCCCCGGACCAACTCCCGACCGACGCCCTCGTAGACCATGAGGACCCAGGTCCGATCGAGACCGATGACCTCATGGGTGCCGACGGGGGTCAACGCCGCGGCACAGGCCGCGCACACCGGACCGTCGTCGCGGTCACAGGCCACACAGGGCGTCGCCAGCAGCATCTCGTGAACCTACGAGCGGGGGGTGACAGGCTCCGATGCCGTCGGGCGGTCGTCACGCCTCGGGTGAGATGCCGTCGGGCGGTCGTCACGCCTCGGGTGAGATGCCGTCGGGCGGTCGTCACGCCTCGGGTGAGATGCCGTCGGGCGGTCGTCACGCCTCGGGTGAGATGCCGTCGGGCGGTCGTCACGCCTCGGGTGAGATGCCGTCGGGCGGTCGTCACGCCTCGGGTGAGATGCCGTCGGTCGGTCGTCACGCCTCGGGTGAGATGCCGTCGGGCGGTCGTCACGCCTCGGGTGAGATGCCGTCCTCGGTGATGTAGCCGGTGACCAGGTCGGCGGGGGTGACGTCGAAGGCCCGGTTGGCCACCTCGACGCCTTCGGGGGCGATGCGGGTGCCCGCCACCATGGTCACCTCGTCGGCGTCCCGGAGCTCGACCACGATGGCCGCGCCGTCGGGGCAGTCGGGGTCGAAGGTGGACCGGGGGGCGGCCACGTAGAAGGGCACGTCGTGGTGGCGGGCCAGCACGGCCAAGGAGTAGGTGCCGATCTTGTTGGCCACGTCGCCGTTGACCGCGATGCGGTCGGCGCCGACCACGACGAGGTCGACCAGGCCGCCGGCCATCAGCGAAGCTGCCCCCGCGTCGACGACCAGGGTGTGCGCGATGCCGAGGCGGCCCAGCTCCCAAGCGGTGAGCCGGGCGCCCTGCAGGACCGGTCGGGTCTCGTCCACCCACACCCGGGGCCGCCGCCCCGCCTCCTGGGCGCCCCGGACGACCCCCAGTGCCGTGCCGTAGCCGACGCACGCCAACGCGCCGGCGTTGCAGTGGGTGAGGACCCGTCCATCCTCTGGGACGAGCGAGGCGCCGTGGCGACCGATGGCCCGGCAGCGCTCCACGTCGTCGGCCGCGATGGCGACCGCCTCGGCCACCGGATCCGCGGCGCCGAGGGCGCGCCGAGCCCCCCAGGCCAGGTTGACGGCGGTGGGCCGGGTGGCGATCAACGCCGCGGCCGCCGCGGCGGTGTCCTCGCCCCGGACGTGGGCGAGCGCCACGCCCATGGCACCGGCCGCGCCGAGGGCGGGAGCGCCACGGACCGCGAGCGTGGTGATGAGCCCACCGAGCTCGGCCACCGTCGCGGCCTCGACCAGCTCGAGGCGCCCGGGCAGCAGACGTTGGTCGATCAGACGGACCCGCCCCCCGACCCACTCGATGGTGGGTGGGATCGGATCCTGTGACATCTGCGTGCCGCGGTCAGTTCCCGGCGCCGGCGGGCAACTCGGTGAGGACGGTCTGCATGCGGTTGCGGGCCAGGTCGATCCACTCGTCGCCGGTGAACACGTGGGTGGCGCCTTCCCGCACCGCGGCGGCCACGAGGTGGGCGACCTCGTCGGGCTCCTTCCCGGAGGCCAGGACCTGCTTCATCATGTCGCGGCCCTCCGCGAGGAGGCCATCGGTCACCGGACCACCCGGCCGGTTGCGGTCCGACTCATGGATGCGGGTGTTGACCCAGCCCGGGCACAGCACGCTCACGCCCACCTTCGAGCCCTGCAGCCCCAGCTCTGCCTTCAAGGTCTCGGAGATCGCGACCACCGCCGCCTTCGAGGCGTTGTACGGGCCCATCATCGGGGCATAGGCGAACCCGGCGATCGAGGCCGTGTTGACCACGTGGCCCTCGTCCTGGGCGACGAGGTGGGGCACGAAGGACCTGATGCCGTGCACGACCCCGAGGAGGTTGACCCCCAGGACCCAGTCCCACTCGTCGAGGCCGGCCTCCCAACTCAGGCCGCCACCACCCACCCCGGCGTTGTTGCACACCAGGTGCACCGCACCGAAGTGCTCGAGAGTGGCCGCGGCGAGGGCGTCGACCTGCGCCGCGTCGGACACGTCGGTCCGTACCGCCAGGACGTCGGCTCCGGCGGCATCGAGCTCGTCCCGGGCCGCCTCGAGGGGGATCCCCTCGATGTCGGCCAGGACGACCTTCATGCCCTCGGTCACCCAGCGGTCGGCCAGGGCCCGACCGATCCCGCTGGCCGCGCCGGTGACGACCGCGACCTTCCCCTCCAGGTCGTCCACGCCCTAGTACCGGTAATGGGAGGACTTGTAGGGACCCGACTGCTTCACGCCGATGTAGGCCGCCTGGTCCTCGCTGAGCTCGGTCAGCTTCACCCCGAGGGCATCCAGGTGCAGACGCGCCACCTTCTCGTCGAGGTGCTTGGGCAGCACGTGGACACCGAGCTCGTAGGCGTCGGTGTGGGCGAACAGCTCGATCTGGGCGATCACCTGGTTGGTGAAGCTGCTCGACATCACGAAGCTCGGGTGGCCGGTGGCACAACCGAGGTTCAGCAGCCGACCCTCGGCCAGCATGATCACCGAGTGCCCGTCCGGGAACACGTACTCGTGCACCTGGGGCTTGACCTCGACCTTCTGCACATCGGACATCCTGTTGATGCCGGCGATGTCGATCTCGTTGTCGAAGTGACCGATGTTGCCCACGATGGCCTGGTGCTTCATCCGGGCCATGTGCTCGGCGGAGATGATGTCCTTGTTGCCGGTGGCGGTCACGAAGATGTCGGCGGTGTCGATGACGTTTTCGAGGGTCGTGACCTGGAAGCCCTCCATCGCGGCCTGGAGCGCGCAGATGGGGTCGACCTCGGTGACGATGACCCGGGCGCCCTGGCCGCGGAGGGACTGGGCGCAGCCCTTGCCGACGTCGCCGTAGCCGCAGACCACGGCGACCTTGCCGCCGATCATCACGTCGGTGGCCCGGTTGATCCCGTCGATGAGGCTGTGACGGCAGCCGTAGAGGTTGTCGAACTTGGACTTGGTGACCGAGTCGTTGACGTTGATCGCGGGGAAGAGCAGCGACCCGGCGGCATGGCGCTCATACAGGCGGTGGACGCCGGTGGTGGTCTCCTCGGTGACTCCCTTGATCCCCTGGCCGATGCGGTGCCAGAGCTTGGGGTCCTCGCCCAGGGTCCGGGTGAGCGTCTGGAGCACGACCTCGAACTCCTCGGAGTCCGCCGTCGATGGATCGGGCACGGCTCCGGCCCGCTCGTACTCGGTGCCGAGGTGGACCAGCATCGTGGCGTCGCCACCGTCGTCCAGGATCATGTTGGGTCCCTCGTCGGCGTCGGGCCACACCAGCGCCTGCTCGGTGCACCACCAGTACTCCTCGAGGGTCTCGCCCTTCCAGGCGTAGACCGGCACGCCGGTGGGGTTGTCGACGGTGCCGTCGGGGCCGACGACGACGGCGGCCGCCGCGTGGTCCTGGGTGGAGAAGATGTTGCAGGACACCCAGCGGACCCGGGCGCCCAAGGCGGTGAGGGTCTCGATGAGCACCGCGGTCTGGATGGTCATGTGCAGCGAGCCCATGATCCGGGCCCCGGCGAGCGGCTGGCTGTCGTAGTACTCGGCCCGCAGGGCCATCAGGCCGGGCATCTCGTGCTCGGCCAGTTGGATCTCCTTGCGGCCGAACGGGGCGAGGGAGAGATCGGCGACCTTGTGGTCGCCGTCGGCGACCGTGGTCGGACGCGCGTCAGTGTTCGTGGACATCGTTGTGCCTTTCGGGCGGGGTTCTCGGGTTTCTCGTGCGGGGGCTGGGGTCCACTGACGCCTCACGGTCAGCCCGGTGTCAGAGGGTAGTGGCGCAGGCCCCGTGCGCAGGCCTCTAGTCGGTGAGGGCGGCCTTGAGCTCGTCGAGCACGGGCACGGGGCCGGGATCGATGCCCTCGCGCACGGCGAGGTGGAGGCTGGTGAAGGTGCCCACCATGCAGAGGTCCAGGAGCTGGGCCAGGCTGCCCTCGCCCTCGGCCCGGACCTCGAAGATGTCCCCCACGACCTCGTCCAGCCACGGGTCCATCACGTCGAAGCGAGCCGTCACCTGCGGGTGCTCGAAGTCGTGGCGGAGGTTGACGAGCGCGAAGACCTGACGGGTCAGGTCCCCGTTCTGGCCCCAGCCCGCGATCTCGTTGTGGCACAGCTCGGGGTTGGTGTTGGCGAAGGCCGGCGACCGGCTGTTCTCGTTGAACTCGGTCTTCCAGCGCGTGGCCGCCAGGCCGCCGAGTCCACCTCCGCCGTAGATGATCGGCACCCGGCGGGCCAAGGCGTCGGCCAGCTGCTCCGCAGCGTTCCCGGCGGGCACCAGCTTGTCCCGGCGGACCTTGAGCTGCTCGATGGCGAAGCGGAGCCAGCCCTCGGCGCCATGGAACAGGCCGAGGCGCTCGAGGGTGATCATCATGGGCGCGGCCAGGGCGCCGAGACCGGCCCGCGGCTGGGGGATGTCGTCGGCGATGCCGATGATCGGTGCGCCCCAGGACCGGCAGGCCTCGCCCAGGGCGCCGCCGCGGGTGATCCCCACGACGCGACCGCCGGCGTTGGCCGCCGTGGTCACCGCCTCGAGGGTCTCCTCGGTGTCGCCCGAGAAGGACATGGCGAACACCAGCGTCCGGTCGTTGACATAGGACGGCGGCTCGTAGCCCTTGACCACGACGACCGGCAGCGGCATGAACGGCCCGGCGATGTGGGCCAGGAGGTCACCCGACACCCCGCTGCCGCCCATGCCGAGGACCAGCACGTTGTCGATGTGCTCCCCGTCAGGCAGCCCCTCGGCGGCATGGGCCGTGGCGATGGCGGTCTCGATCTGTTCGGGAAAGGCCGCGGCCGCCTCGAACATCCCGAGCGTGTCGACGCGCTCGGTGCTCATGGCTCATCGCCTTGCCGGCCGCTGCGGCCCGCCGACCCGCTCCGCCGCTCGGTCGTCACGCGTCACCGAAGGTCGGTTCGATGCCGGCGGAGTCGGCCTTCGTGAGCAGCCGCCCGTGTTCGGCGTCGTCGGCGGACTCGGCCTCCTCGACCAGCATCACGGGGATGTCGTCTTCTATGCGGTACTTGCGCTGGAGCCGGGGGTTGTAGAGCAGGGCCTCGTCCTCGAAGTAGAGCAGCGGGCCCTTGTCCTCGGGGCAGGCCAGGATCTCGAGGAGCTGGGGGTCGAGCGCCATGGGTTCTCCAGTGTCGGGTGTGGTCGGTCGGGTGTGGTCGGTCGGGTGCGAACGTCGACTCAGGCCGGACCGAGGTCCCGGCCCGCCTGCTCCATCATGGCCCGCACCTCCGCCACCCGCTGGGCGCAGGCCTCCGCGTCGGGGGCTTCGAGGTTCAGTCGGAGCAGCGGCTCGGTGTTGGACGGTCGCAGGTTGAACCACCAGTCCCCGAGGTCCACGGTGAGTCCGTCGAGGCGGTCCTGGTCGGCGTCGGCGAAGCGGGTGGCCACGACATCGATGACGGCTCGCGGGTCCGGGACCTCGGTGTTGATCTCACCGGACGCGGCGTAGCGCTCGTAGGGTCGCCGCAACTCCGACAACGGCTTCCCGGATCGTCCGAGCACGTCGAGCACCACCAGCGCGGCGATGAGCCCGGAGTCGGCGCGGTAGTTGTCGCGGAAGTAGTAGTGACCCGAGTGCTCCCCGCCGAAGACGGCGCCGGTCTCGGCCATGACGGCCTTGATGAAGGAGTGCCCGACCCGGGTCCGGACCGGCTCGCCACCGGCCTCCCGTACCACTTCGGGCACGGTCTTGGAACAGATCAGGTTGTGGATGACCGTGCCCCCCGGCTCGCGGCTGAGCATCTCGTCGGCCACGATCGCCGTGGTCAGGGAGCCGGACAGGAGCTGGGCCCGCTCGTCGACCAGGAACACCCGGTCGGCGTCGCCATCGAAGGCCAGACCGACATCGGCGGCGGTCGCCAGCACGCGGGCTTGCAGGTCCCGCTGGTTCTCGGGCTGGATGGGGTCGGCCGGGTGGTTCGGGAACGTGCCGTCCAGTTCGGGGAAGAGGATCTCCACCTCGAAGGGCAGCGACTCGAACACGGCGGGCACCACGAGGCCACCCATGCCGTTGGCGGTGTCGGCCACGACCTTCAGGGGCTGCAGGGAGTCGAGGGGCACGAAGGAGCGCACGTGGTCGGCGAAGCGGGAGAGCACCTCGTCCTCGCGACGGGCGCCCGGGGCGCCGACCGGCGGAACCCCGACTTCGGCCCGGGCGCGGATGTCGGCCAGACCCGTCTCCTCCCCCACGGGGCGGGCACCCGACAGGCAGAGCTTGATGCCGTTGTAACCGGCCGGGTTGTGCGAGGCGGTGAACATCGCCCCCGGGGCGTCGAGGACCCCGGCGGCGAAGTAGAGCATGTCGGTGGAGCCCAGCCCGACGTCGACCACGTCGAGGCCCTGGCTGGTCACCCCCTCGGCGAACGCCTCCACCAGGGCCGGGCCGGTGGGCCGCATGTCCCGGGCGACGACTACCCGCTCGGCGCCGTCGGACTCGGCCACGTAGGCCCCGAAAGCCGCACCGACCGCCGCACACAGGTCGGCGTCGAGCTGTTCGGGGGCGAGCCCCCGGATGTCGTAGGCCTTGAAGACGGCGGCCAGGCGGTCCGGAGCCACGGGCGCGGCGGAGCGGGGGGGCGAAGCGGCCAAGTCGCTCAGCCTACCGAGCCGCGACCCTCCGGTAGCGGGTCCGGGAGGTCCGAGGTGGCCGCGTAGCGGCCCGCGGCGGCGTTGCGCCGGATGCGAAAGAGGTCCCGCACCAGCCGGACGCCGTCGCGGGCGACGTGCACGCTGGACCGCGCGGAGTTGACCACCTGCACGGGCACCTCGACCAGCGAGAGGCCGTTGCGCTCGACGAGGTGGAACAGCTCGATGTCGAACGCGAACCCGTCGATGAGGCCCTGGCCGAGCACGACGGGTACGACGTCGGCCCGGAAGCCCTTCAGGCCGCACTGGGTGTCGCGGTAGTGACCCAGGAGGACCGCCTGGGTGAGGAGGTTGATGATCCGCCCGCCCGCCTCGCGCAGGCGCCGGGCCCGCACGAGGGTGACCGCATCGGTGTGGCGGCGGCTCCCCACGGCCACGTCCCAACCCGCCTCCACGCGGTCCAGCAGCGCCAGGAGCTGGGCGGGGTCATAGGCCAGGTCGGCATCGGTGAAGGCGATCGTCCGGCCCCGGGCCACCGCCGCCCCGGATCGGACCGCCGCGCCCTTGCCCCGGTTCTCCCGATGGACCACGACTCGATCCGCTCCGGCGGCTTCGGCGCGGTCCGCCGTGTCGTCGCCGGAGCCGTCGTCGACCACGATGACCTCGACCTCGTGGGCGCCGAGGGCGGGGGTCAGGGCGGCCCGCACCCGCCCGACGGCAGCCGCGACCTCCTCGGGTTGGCGGAAGGACGGCAACACCACCGAGAGCCGACGGTCGCCGGGGGCCGGCGGTCGAGCCGACGGTGCGGCCTGACCGGCCTGGACCGCCCGCAGGAGGATCCGGCGATGGCCCACGACGCGCGCCAGTGCGGCGACACCCACCGCGACCGCCTTGAGCCCGAACAGGACGGGCAGCGCCGGTTCGCCGACCATCGCGACGAGGATCGACAGCACCGCCACGTCGACCACACCGGCGACGACGGCCACGCGGGAGAACCCGACGGGGTCCCGCGCCCAGCGCACGAAGGGGTCGGCGCCCCGGTCCGTGGCCCGATGCAGGACGTACGACACCGGTGCGGCCACGGCCAGGGCGAGGGCATCGGCCAGAGGTATGGGCCAGCCCATCGTCTCCCGCAGGGCGAGCAGCCCCCCGATGTCGACCGCGGTCGCGACCACCACCGCCACCCCCGGGCCCATTCGGCGCATCAGTCCCCTGCGCCCACCGGGACCTCGTCGAGCAGCGCCGGCCCCTCCCCGGCGGCGCCGGCCAGGTCGTCCGGCTCGTCGCGGGCCCCGGCGGCCGAGGGGCCGGGTTCGTCGTCGTCGACCTCGGGCGGGTCGTCACCGAAGACCGAGGTGGACACCGGCTCGGGTGCCGCGGGGACCTCGAGGTCGGGTCGCCGGGCCAGCAACACCACGCCCCCGATGCCGAGCAAGGTGAGCAGCCAGGCGATGAGATCCACCGGCGTCCAGCCGTAGTGGAGCTCGACGTGGGTGTCGGTCGGCACCACCACCATGAGGTTGGGCGTCACCCGGTACGGGCCTTCGGCCCCCGAGGCGTCCCAGTTCGGGAAGTAGGACGCCCGCACCAGCACCGGCTGGCCGATCTGGTCGACGTCGAAGCTGATGCGGTCGTCACCGGCCTCGATGGCGGTGACCGCGACGGGCGCGACGGGAACGGTAGGAGGCTCCTCCCCCGCCTCGATCCTCGGCCACTCCCGTGGGCCGTCGGCCGCGAGCAGGACGTCGTGGGACGGGGTGTCGAGGTACCAGTCCACCGCCGGCTCCAGCCACTCGCCCTGACCCGGACCCACATCGGTGAGCACGGCGGGCTGGTTCACCAGCGGTGCCACCAGCTCCGAGTCGGCGACCTCGAAGACCGTCCACGGCCCCGATGCGGCCACCTCGGTGAGCGCCTCGACCTCGGCCGCCTGTTCCCGGGCCGTGTCCGAGGTGGTCAGGTAGTACTTCACCCCCATGAGCTGGAGGTGCTCGACCCCTCGCCGGACGTCGAGGGGCCCGTAGGGCAGGTCGCGCTGGGCCCGCGAGGGCACTGCGGAGAGCTCGGACTGGTTCAGGAAGTGGAACGGCGTGCTGGCCGAGGACTCGAAGTAGAGGCCCTCCATCGACCCGATGCAACCGTTGGTCCAGTGCGGCAGGAGCATGAGCGCCATCGGCGTGCCGTAGCGGACCAACTCGGGCTCGTACTCCCACATGGCCCGGCCGCAGCCCTCCTCGGCCCCGACCTCCTTCATCGTCTCGACGAGGGCCCGGTACTCGTGGTAGCCGCCACCGTCGGCGTTGGGTTGCCGCCCCTCGTAGCCGGTGAAGTTCCAGCGGGCCCACCCGTCGACGAAGTTGTCCTGCCGACTGGTGAGGCCGAACCACTCGTACTGGTTCCGGGCATTGGTGGAGCCGAACGGGAGGGTGCGCAGGGCCATGCCGGTGAGGACGAGGACGACCAGGACACCGGCCACCGGCAACACCTGCAGGACCTTCCGGCGGGTGGCGGGGCGTTCGCGGGCGAACCGGGCCACCAGCGCCCGGGCGATCTCGACCAGACCGAGCGCGGCGAGGAGATAGAGGCACAGGTAGTAGAAGGGCAGGAGACGGGCGTTCCACAGCCGAGTCTGGGGCAGCAGCACGAAGGCCACGCCCGCCAGTACGGCCATGATGCCCAGGAACAGATGGGGGCGCTTGCGGCCGGCGATCCCCCCGGCGATCCCCACGATCGCCAGCAACCAGAAGACCCGGAGGTCCCAGGGCCAGAGCGAGTCGCCCACCCGGGCCCACCAGTCGGCGGTCCACAGTCCGTGGTTCGACCAGGGTTGGATCTTCTCCCAGCCCATGTCGTTCATGTACGCCCGACGCCAGGCGAACGGTAGCGCCCAGAACGCGCCCAGCAGCCCGGCGACCGGCGCCACGGTCAGCACCCAGCGCACCGACGAGCGGCGGGCACGGAGGGCGAGGATGACCAGCGTCCCCGCCAGGGCGAAGAACGCGGGGATCAGGTGGCAGAGCCCGACGAGGGCGAGCAGGACCGCCGCGAGGGCCCGGTGCCTCCCGGTCTGCAGGCCGCGGGCCACGAGCCCGAGGTACACCAGCGAGAGCGACAGGCTGATGGCGAAGGCGAACTCGCCGGCCATCGTGGAGGCGATGTTGCCGCCGTAGATCGTGAAGCTGCTGTCGAACAGGAAGAAGACGGTGAACGCCGCGAGCATGGGTGGCCCGGGGAAGGACAACCCCGCCAGCTTGCCGAAGGCCCAGGCCGCCGCCGGCATCAGCACCACGCCGCTCACCACGACCAGCTTGAAGGCGACCGCGTAGGGCAGGAGGACGTCGAGCGCCAGGATCGCCAGGAACGGCACCACCATGTAGAAGTGGAAGGCCGGGGCGCCGGCGTACCAGTCCGGCGTCCACCCGCTCAGGCGGCCGTGCGGCAACAGGTGGTCCCGTAGGTAGGTGCCCGACCACACGTGGGCGCCCATGTCCCCGCCGGTGGGCGTGGTGGTGCTGAAGATGAGGTTCGGGTGCAGTTGGGCGAAGGTGAACACCACGGCCCCCATCACGACCGCGGCGGTGATCCAGCTCTCCAGCGGCGCGGCGACGATCCGGGCGCGCAGAGCGGTCAGGCGGGAGCCCATGGGGGCCCCATCTTCGCAGGGACGGGCCCGGTTCAGGCGGCGGGCTTCACCTTCGACCGGTGTCGGCACTGATGTCGGCGAGAACACCGTCCAACGCCTTTTCCCCGTCGGGGGTGTACCACTGGCGCGTGTCGCAGTAGGAACAGGAGCGCAGCGTCATGATCCGGCCCCCGACCTCGAGGCTGATCTCCACGTACGCGCGCCCGCAACCCGGGCATCGCTCCTGCCTCATACTCACTCTCCGTGATCGCTTGCCCCACCCATCGGAGCCAACGGCGCCGGCTTGAGGCACATATCACGGTAAGTAGCGACTCATCTCACGTTCCGCGCCTACGTCGCCCCGACCAGGAGGGTGACGGTGGCGACGCTGTTGAAGGCGATGTGGGCCCAGACGGCCGGGCCGAGGCGGCCCGTGCGGAGGGTGAGCCAGCCCAGGACGAGACCGATGAGGACCAGGGCGGGCAGCTGGAGCAGCTGCAGGTGCACCGCACCGAAGATCAACGACGAGCCCCAGAGCGCCCAGGCCCGGCCGAAGCGCTTCTCGAAGGAACGCAGCAGCAGGCCCCGGAAGAAGAGCTCCTCGATGACGGGCGCGGCGATGGCCACGATCAGCACCAGGAGGACGACCCCGAGCGGGTCGGTGGCCTTGTCGGTCAGCTCCCGGGCGGCGGCGGAGAGGTCCTGGTCGAACTCCCAGCCCAGGGCGTCGGTGAGGGCGAAGATGAGGACGTAGACCAACGGGATGGCGACGAGCTGGGTGGCGAGGCCGACACCGATTCCCTTGAGGACGTCCCAGCGCTCCATGCGGAGGCCGAAGTCGGCCACCACGCCGTTGCCCTTGCGCCGGGCCGCGTAGAGGGGCATCCCCAGGTACCCGGCCCAGAGGGGGATCTGGAGCACGGCGATCATGGCGAGGGGCAGCCTGCCGTCGGCCCCTTCCTGCACGTAACCGGTCGCGGCGAGGATCGCCGCGCCGATGAACAGCGCGGCGGTGTTGGCGATGAGCAGGCCCAGCAGCGCGTCGCCGATCCCCCACCGCGTGGGGGGCAGGGTCGGAGCCGGGACCTCCGCGTTCACCGTCATGGTCGGGACCTCTCGCTGCTCACCCGCAGGCCGTGCGGGCCGGGGCCGAGCAGTGTGGCGGCCGCCGGGACGCGCCGAAACGTCAGGAGGCCCGACTGTCGGCCGCGAGCCACACCGGGGTCACGGGGCGGCGGTCGTGCAGGGCCCAGCCCTGCGGCGCGGTCACCCGCTCGCCGTGGCGCGCACAGAGGTCGTGGTTGGCCGGGTCGTCGTCGAGGGCCAGGACGTCCAACCAGACGGTGCGGCCGGTGTAGTCATAGGAGAGGGTCACCACCGCCCCGTCCGGGCAGGTGGGCCGCGCGCAGCGTCGGGCCATAGGACCGAAACGCTAGTTCGACCCGACCCACGGATCGGGGATGTCGACCTCTACGATGGGCGGATGGCGCAGCCTCCTCCGCCCCCGCCGCCGCCCCCGCCGAGCGGCAACGCCGACGGCAAGTCCGGCGGATCCACCCCGTGGCCCCGTTGGTCGCTGTGGATCCTGGTCGGGGTCATCCTGGCCTCGTTCCTGCTGACGACCCTGGTCGGGGGTGACGACGGCGAGAGCATCGCCTACGACGACTTCATGCAGCAGGCGGGCGAGGGTGAAGTCGCCGCGATCACCTTCGACAACACCAACGCCAAGATCACCGGCGAGCTCGAGGACGGTTCCTCCTTCACCACCACCGGTCCGCTCCAGAGCGGCATCCCCGAGGAGGACCTGGCCACCCTGCGGGCCAACGACGTCGAGGTCACCTACGAGACGCCCACGCCCAACCCGCTCTGGAGCATCCTCTCCTTCGCCCTGCCGATCCTGCTGATCATCGGGTTCTTCTGGTGGATGAGCCGCCGGGCCCAGAACCAGATGGGCGGGATCATGTCGATCGGCCGCTCGAAGGCCAAGACCTACTCGACCGAACGCCCGGGCACGACCTTCGAGGACGTGGCCGGCTACGACGGGGTCAAGCAGGAGATCACCGAGGTGGTGGACTTCCTCAAGTACCCCGAACGCTTCCGGGACATCGGCGCACGGATCCCCAAGGGCATCCTGCTGGTGGGCCCTCCCGGGACCGGCAAGACCCTCATCGCCCGGGCCGTGGCCGGCGAAGCCGGGGTGCCCTTCCTGTCGGTGACCGGGTCGGACTTCATGGAGATGTTCGTCGGCGTCGGCGCCAGCCGGGTCCGCGACCTGTTCCAGTCGGCCCGCAAGATGGGTCGGGCCATCATCTTCGTGGACGAGATCGACAGCATCGGTCGCAAGCGGGGCGCCGGCCTCGGCGGCGGTCACGACGAGCGGGAGCAGACGCTCAACCAGATGCTGGCCGAGATGGACGGCTTCGAGGCCACCGAGGGCATCGTGATGATGGGGGCCACCAACCGGCCCGACATCCTCGACTCGGCCCTGCTGCGGCCGGGCCGCTTCGACCGCCAGGTCACCGTCCCCCTCCCCGAGTTGGAGGACCGCAAGGCCATCGTCCGCGTCCATGCCGTCCACAAGCGCCTCCACGACGACGTGAACCTCGACGTCGTGGCCCGGGGCACGCCCGGCATGAGCGGTGCCGATCTGGCCAACCTCGTCAACGAAGCGGCGCTCTTCGCCGTGCGCGACGGCGATGACGCCATCGCCATGCGCCACTTCGAGATGGCCCGCGACCGGGTCCTCATGGGCCAGCGCCGGGACTCCATGGTGCTGTCCGACGACGAAAAGGAGGCCATCGCCTACCACGAGGCGGGCCACGCCGTCTGCGCCGCGGTGCTCGAGCACGCCGACCCGGTGCACAAGGTGACGATCCTGCCCACGGGGATGGCTCTGGGCGTGACCCAGCAGCTCCCGGCCGAGGAGCGCCACATCCACCGCCAGGACTACATCGAGGACAGCCTCGTGGTCCGCATGGGAGGACGCATCGCCGAGGAGCTCGTCTTCGGCGTCTACTCCACCGGGGCCAACAACGATCTCGTGGGCAGCACGGAGCTGGCCCGCAAGATGGTCCGCGAGTGGGGCATGAGCGAACGGGTCGGACCTATGGCCTGGGGCTCCCAGGGCCAGGTCTTCCTGGGTGAGGACCTCATGCACACCCGGGACTACAGCGACGACACCGCCCGGATCATCGACGAAGAGGTCGAGAAGATCCTGCGGGACCAGGAAGAACGCTGCCGGGACACCCTGACCACCAACCGCAACGGCTTGGACCTCGTGGCCCGGGCCCTGCTGGAGCACGAGACCATCGACGGCTCCGAGGTCGAGCGCCTCATCGGCGCGGCCGCCGGTGCACCCGCCAGCAACGGCTCGGGCGAGACGGTCACCGTCCCCGAGGATCGGCTCGAGCCCCCCAACTAGTCGGTCGGGCCGCCCGCCGTCGGGTCACCCTCATGGCCCGCACCACAGCTCGGCGGCACCGACCCCGGTGAACGGGCCTCGGCCACCGCGGCCCAGAGGTGGGTCGCACCGACCGGGCCCAGGAACGAACGGACCACCCCGCCTTCGCCGTCGCACACGATGGTGGTGGGAACGGCGTCGATGCCATAGCGCTCGTGCAGCGCCGGCTGGGCCGTCACCTCGACCTCCTGGACTGCCACCGCGGACGACTCCAGTCGGCGGGCCACCTCCCAGGTCGCGGCACACGTGTGGCACGAGGCCGCGGTGAAGACCACCACCAGCCAGTCCACACCCGGACGCTCGAAGTCGGCCCGATCCACGCCCGTGGGCACGTGGTGGCGCTCCACCACCGGCGCGATCCCTGACCGACGGCGCTGGAGCACGTAGGCGACCAGCGCCACGATCGCCGCCAGGGCCACCCCCAGCAGCACCCGGCTCATCGTCGGTGGGCCCCGACCCTGTGCACCCCGCCGCCAGAAGTGGCGGGCCGGCGCCCGAGGTACGACGGAGGTCCCATCAGCCGAACGGGTCGGGGGGCTCGGACACGGTGCCCGCCAGCGGCACCCCGATGGCCCCCGTCGAGCTCGCCGGGTCACCGGTCACCATCCGACGCTCGATGCTCACCGGTCCGTCGGCCTCGACCAGCAGCGCCACATCCGGGCCGAGGCCGAGGTCTTCCATCGTGACCACCAGCCGACCGGCAGGCGGTACCTCGAGGTCGGTGGCCGTCGGCGACTCGCCCAGGGTCCCGCCCTCCACCGAGCGGAAGGTGACCCGCACCGGTGTGCTCCCCGATGGGTTGGCCACCACGATGGACTGGTCCGGCGCCGAGGCGGCGAACACCACCGACTCCATGAGGAGCGGGGCACCGAACACCAGGTCGAAGCCCGGTCGAGCCGTGGAGTCGTCGCCCTCGATGATGCGCTCGGCCACGACCGGGACCCCGTTGACCGAGACCACCCGGGCGCCGTGGCGCAGGACGCTCGCACCCTCGGACCCGCTGAGGGCGGTACCGATCCGTTCTTCGTCCTGGACGGCGACCTCCTGGTAGCCCTCGGGAGGGATCGTCAGGCCGAAGGGCTCGATGGCACCGAAGCGCTCGGGCTCGTCGGGTTCGACCACCAGGTCGATCTCCGCCGCCGTGTCCCCCGGGTTGTAGACCACGAAGGTCTCCCGCACGCCCTCGGCCACGACCCCGTCAGGGAAGTACCAGGTCGTCGCGGGTCGGGCCACTCCGGCGGCGACCTCCAGGCCCCGCGGGCCCTCGGTCCCGTCGAGGTCCAGCATCCGGTTCACCACCAGCCGGCCCGAGCGGGCGACCACCGAGACCGACACGTGGTCCCGCCGGGTCACGAGGTCCCCGATGTCCTCCACCACCAGCGACTGCGCGGGGACCGCGTAGGCCTCGAACTGGATCGGTGTGCGCAGGTCCTCCTCGGTGCGGAAGGTCACGTCGATGACCGCGGCATCCGGGAAGGGGTTGAAGAAGGCGAGCGTCTCCACCGCGTCGGCCGTCGTGCGCCCGGAGGCGAAGAACCAGGTGTCGGAGGCCTGGGTCGTGCACGGGCTGACGTCGGCACCGTTGGGGCCGTCCACCCGCTGCTCGACCGAGATCGCGCCGCCAGGAAGCTCGACCAGAGCGGCGGCATAGGGCGACTCGACCGTGTCGGCCAGCCGCAACTCGACCCGGTCGCGGGCGGGCACCGTCAGCTCGACCGGCACCGGCTCCTCGGTCAGGGGCGGGGCCGTCGTGGGCGTCGAGGAGCCCGTGACCCCGGTCGTCGGCGGCGGCTCGGTCGTGGGCGTGGTGGTGTCGGTGCTCCCGGTCAGGTCCTCCTCGGGGACCAGCTGGGTCGGGATGGACGGGAAGATCGTGGCCGATCCGTTGAGCTCACGTTCGGTGGCGTTGGCCACCACGATGGTCGTGTCGGCCCGGCCGTCGGAGGATGCGGTTCCCCCTGCGCAGTACCAGGTGCTGCGCAGGGCTCCATCCGGTGCACTCACCGGCAGGTAACCCTGCGCCTCGAGGGGGGTCGATGCGTCCTCCGCCGTGCCCAGGTCGCGGTCGTGGTCCCGGTCCACCACCCAGGCGCCGGTGAGCAGGGCGAGGAGGATCACCACTGCGGGCCAACGGGAGAAGGTCACGACGGGGCCTCCGAGCGCGGGCGGGCGCCGGTCGGTCGCCGAACCCGCGAGATGACGAACAGCCAGAGGCCCGCCTGGACCACGAGGAACAGCCAACGGCTGAGCGGGCGGTCGAAGCTCAGCGTCGCCGTGCCCCCCCGGGGCAGGTCGAACGCGTTCGCCCAGCCGAAGACGGTACGGCGGTCGGCTGCTTCGCCGTCGACCTCCAGCCGCCAGCCCGACGTGGGACCGGAGGCCAGATAGAGCTCGCCCTGGCCGTCGACCGGGCCGCGGTAGGTCGTCGGGCCCCTCTCGTCGCCGAGGGCCGGGGTGGCGGAGCCGAAGTCGGTGGCCGTCGACGCGGCGAGGGCCTCCTCGGGCGTGACCTCCCCGGAGCCCAGGTCACCGGCGTCAGAGCTGGGCAAGAGCGCTCGGGTGGGAATCCACGCGTCGTTCTCATAGAGCGTGACCGCCGGGTTCACATTGATCTGAACGAGATCGAGTTGGCTGGAGAGTGCATCGCGGACCGGCGGGTCCAGCGGGAACTCCTCGTCGGCAAAGGGCTGGGGGGCCAGGCGTTCGGGCACAACGATGTAGCGGATGCCCATCGGTCCCAGGAGGTCGCCGAGACGATTGGTCTCCCGGTTGGTGGCCGTACGCAACGCTTCGGCCAGGATCTCGGTACCGCCGTCGGTGCTCCCCGGGAACAACTCGGTGACGTCCGGCAGGCCGTTGTCGGAGGTGGCGTAGGCGGTGGCCTCGTTGAGGCGCCAGCCCGTGAGGGGCAGCACATCGGGGTCGCCGAGCCAGAGGACCCGGAAGGGGGCGTCCTCCTCTTCGGCCTCCAGGAAGCTGAGGGCGACATCGAAGTCGTTTCGGGGCAGGTGCCAGCGGCCGTTGGCGGTGGCGGCCAGGAACGGCCCGAGACCGACGACCAGGGCCACCAACCCGACGACCAGGCCGGCCTGGCGCCAACTGAACCCCTGGCCGACCACGTCGCGTTCGAAGGAGACGGCGGCGAGGCCGGCCGCCACGGCGATCCCGGCCGCGGCCGGGGCCAGGAGCACCTCGGGCGCCGGCAGGGCCACCGGCGACCACCCGGCCTCGCCGATCCAGAGCACGCCCCAAGCAACCACGGCCAACGCCCAGGCCCGGACCGCCCACGTGGCCCGCCAGGTGCGACCGATCACCACGGGCACCGCGGCGAGGGCCAGGAAGGCGAAACCGGCCACGCTCGCCCCGACGGGCCCGGACTCGAAGCGGAGTATCTGCGACATCGTGAGCGTGCCGGCGCCGTCGCGGGTGGCGCCCAGGGTCGTCCAGTCGGTCGCCGAGCCGAGGAGATCCAGGCTCCACGGGATGTGGAGCACCATCGCCACCCCGGCACCCATCAGGCCGGCGGCCACCACCCGGCCGGCCGCGCCCGGCTGGCCGGTCAACAGGATCCCGAGGGCCAGCCCGAGGGCCATGATGACCAGCACGACGACCAGTAGCGGCAGGAACATGGCGCCCACCGCGGTCACCAACCCGAGAGCCAGACCGGCCTGGACCGGGGTGCGCCCCTCGCCGCTGAAGGGCTCGAGTCGGCTCGCCTGGACGAGGCCGTGGAGCAGGAAGGGCGCCGCCGCGAAAGCCACCAGCCCGCGCAGGGACCCGTCGGCCAAGGCGTTGTAGGCGACCGGAGACGCCACGTACACCACCAGCGCGGTGACCCGGCCGTAGGCCGATCCAGTGTCCCGGAGGAGGCGCCATGCGCCGAAGCCGCCGAGGGGGATCATCCCGAGGATGAACACCGTGCGGGCCAGACCCATCACGGTCAAGAACATCGTGCCCCAGACGGCCAGCCCGGCGAAGGCCGTCGGCGCGGGCGCATCGGAGCCGAGGCCCGATGACCGCCAGCCGGAGAAGAACTCGTTCCACAGCTCGCTGGGTCCGCCCGGGAAGGGCGCCAGCTCTCCGACGGCCGGGATGGAGCGGGTGATCAGGTGGCGGCTGCCGATCAACAGCAACAGGCCGAGCACGACCCAGACCGCAGTGGAGATCCCACTCGGTCCGGACCGGACGAAGTCGACCACGCCTTGGCGGAGGGTGGTGACCGCCGACCGACGTCGGCCGGGGCGTTCCCGGTGCTGGTAGGCCTGGACCCGGGCCAGTCCTCGCACCTGCAGGGCCCGGAGGTCGTGGTCCGAGGTACGCCGAAGCCGGCCGAGTCGACGGCGGCGACCGACCAGCGCGGAGAACCGGGCGAGGTTCCAGGTCCACGCGCCGACCGCGGCGCGGGCCCGACCGGCCCGAGCCGTGATCAGACCGGCCCCGAGGTCGACCAGGGACAGGACCACCAAGAGCGGAACCATCCAGAGCAGGGTGCCGAGGCCGTAGCAGGTGAGGACCGTCCGCAGCCGGTGGCGTTCGGTGAGGCGATGGGCGTCCAGGTCCGGGCGGCGGGCCGGCAGGTCGGCGACGTGACGGACCCGGGCGGCGGGCGCCACCACGATTCGGGCCCCGGCCACTCGCGCCCGCCACCCGAGGTCGAGGTCCTCGCCGTAGAAGGCCAAGGCGGGGTCGAACCCGCCCAGGGTGGCGAACAGATCGGCCCGGATGAGCTGGCAGCCGCCGGGGAGGTAGAAGACGTCGCGGCCCGCATCGTGCTGGCCCTGGTCGTACTCGCCCTCCTCCACGTAGGAGGACGGATGGCCGATGCGGTCGACCGTCATGCCGACGGACTGGAGCTGGCGATCGTCGCCCCAGTCCGCCACCTTGGCACCGACCATGCCGGCGTTGGACCGGCGGGCCTCCTCCACCATGGCCGTCACCGTCCCCGGGCCCAGGGCCACGTCGTCATGGCAGAACAGCAGATAGCGAGCGCCCTCGACCGTCTCCAGCGCCTCGTTCGCGGCCGGGCCGAATCCCGGATTCACGTCGATCCGGCGGACGAATCCCGACGGACAGGCCGCCGCCACCCGCTGGGTCGGGTCCTCGGTGCTGCCGGCGTCGATGACCAGGACGGTGAGGTCGGGGTAGTCCTGGTCCGCGAGGGCGCGCAGGCTCTCCTCGAACCACGGACCGGGTTCGTGGGTCACCACGACCGCGACGACGGCGGGCGTGATCGGACCGGGGGTTGGCGCCGCGGCGTCGGCAGCGGGTTCGTCCACGATCCGCGCAGGCTAGCGGTGCCGCCCCGACCCCGGCTGGCACCCTGTGGACGTGCTCGGCTGATCGTCGCGGGCTCCGGGGCCCCGCCGCTCACCCGGCCTGGCAGTATCGTGGCTCCATGTCGTCGCTCCCGATTCTCGCGCCGGTCCGGGCCGCGTTGGCCGTGGCTCGCGAGGCCCTGTACGTCAGCGTCGGGGCCGGGGTGCTGACCGTGCAGAGGGCCCAGGTCCAACGCCGGGAGTGGGGGCGAGAGCTCAATCGCCGCTTCGCCGGACCGGCGAGGCCGGAACCGGGATGACCCCGCGGGTCGCGATCGACGCGACCCCGCTGCTCGACCAACCGACCGGCGTGGGAAGGGTGACCCGAGCCCTGCTCGACCGTCTCGGACGAGCAGCGGAGGTCTCCGTCGTCGCCTTCTCGGTGTCCTGGCGGGGACGCGGCCGCCTCCCCGAGGTGGTGCCGCCCGGGGTCCGCGCCACGGGTCGGCCCATGGCCGCCCGCCCCCTCCGCTGGGCCTGGGGTCATGCCGACTGGCCCCCCATCGAGCTCTGGACCGGCCCGGTCGACGTGGTTCACGGGCCCAACTTCGTCGTGCCTCCGACTCGCGCCGCAGCCCGGATCGTGACCGTCCACGACCTCACGGCGGTCCACCACCCGGAGTTGTGCACGGCGGACGTGCTGACCTACCCGGCGCTCCTCCGGCGGGCGGTCGCCGCGGGCGTCTGGATCCAGACGCCGTCGGCCGCGGTCGCCGCCGAGGTGGTCGACCATCTCGGAGCGGACCCCGAGCGGATCGTCGTGGTGGCCAACGGCGTGGACGTGGTCCCCGTCGCGCCCCCGGGCGCGGGCCGGGCCCATGCCGGGCGCGAACGCTATGTGCTCGCCCTCGGCACGCTCGAGCCCCGCAAGGACCTCCCGACCCTCGTCGCCGCCTTCAACCTGCTCGCGGGCGAGGACCCCGCCCTCGGCCTGGTCGTCGCCGGGGCCGACGGCTGGGGGGCCGACGCCATCCACACCGCGGTGGCCAACTCCCGACACCGGGAGCGGATCCGCGTCACCGGCTGGGTCGACGGCCAGACCCGCGCCGCGCTCCTGCGGGACGCTGCGGTGCTGGCCTATCCCTCGCTCTACGAGGGCTTCGGACTACCGCCGCTCGAGGCCATGGAAGTCGGTGTCCCGGTCGTGAGCACCTCGGTCGGGGCGATCCCCGAGGTGCTGGGCGACGCGGCGGACCTGGTGGAGGCGCGTGACCCGACCGCGCTGGCCCAGGCGTTGTCCCGGGTCCTCACCGACGAGGCGCACCGGGCCCGACTCGTGCGCCGAGGCCGGGAGCGGGTGAAGCGCTACTCCTGGGACGCCTACGCCGAGGGCATGATCGACCTCTACCGGCGAGCGGCGAGCGGCCGCTCCGGCGGTCCGTAGACTCTCGGCGGTGCGAGCCCTCGTCACCGGTGCAGCCGGCTTCGTCGGTCGCCACCTCGTGGCCGGCCTCCGGGCGGCGGGCGACGAGGTCCACGAGACCGATCGTCACCTGGGCCTGGACATCCTCGACCCGGAGGGGATCGACGACCTCCTCGCCGGGGTCCGCCCCGAGGTCGTGTACCACCTCGCCGGCCAGGCCGACGTGGGCGGGTCGTGGTCCAGTCCGGTGGAGACCTTCCGCATCAACGCCGAGGGCACGATGAACGTGCTCCTGGCTGCGGTGCGGGCCGATGTCGCCCGGGTGGTCGCCGTCGCCAGCGCCGACGTCTACGGACAGGTGCCCGAGTCCGAGCTGCCGATCGGCGAGAACCGCCCGCTGCGGCCCGTCAGCCCCTACGGCGCCAGCAAGGCCTCGGCGGACCTGGTCGCCCTCCAGGCCCACCTCGGCCACGGCCTCGGCGTGATCCGGGCCCGGCCCTTCAACCACCTCGGCCCCGGCCAGAGCGATCGGTTCGTCGCCTCGGCCCTGGCCTCCCGCATCGCCCGCAACGAGGTGGAGGGCGAATCCGAGGTACCGGTCGGGAACCTGAGCGCCCGCCGGGACTTCACCGACGTCCGGGACGTGGTCCGGGCCTACCGGCTCCTGGCCGAGCACGGCGTCCCCGGTGAGGCCTACAACGTGTGCTCGGGCCGGGACGTGGCGATCCAGGAGATCGCCGACCGGCTGGTCGCTCTCGCCGACCGCCCGATGACCCTGGTCGCCGATCCCGACCTCCTCCGACCGGTCGACACCCCGGCGCTGCGGGGTGACTGCACCCGCCTCCGCCAGGCGACAGGGTGGTCGCCGGAGATCAGCCTCGACCAGACCCTGGCCGACGTCCTGGACGACTGGCGCAAACGGGTCCGCGAGATCTGAACCTCAGCCCGCGGCGCGTTCGTCCAGGAGCAGGCGGACCTTCCGCCGGCACACCTCGACCAGGTCCCGGTCGTGCCGGTCGCAGTCCTGGGCCAGGGCGCGCAGGGCGACGTCCCACTGGGCCAGGCGCTGGTCGCCGTACTGGGACGAGCCCCGCTCGATCCAGGCCAGGTCGGTCTCGCACAGGGCCACCTGGTGCTCGGCCTCGGTGTACTGGTTGACCACGGGGGGCAACCGGTCGACCTTGGCCAGGGGATAGTTGGTGCCCGCCACGAGATCGTTCGGCTCCTGGTGGAACAGGCCGGCCAGCAGGGCGACGGTGCGCTCGCCCGGTGTCGACATGTCGGCTTCGAGGTGGGACACCGCCACCCGGGAGATGCCCAGGCGCTCGGCCAGGTCGGTCTGGGTCCAGCCCCGCTTGCCCCGGTGATCGGCGATGCGGCGACCCAGGGACTCGACCGCGGGACGCCGTGGCATGTCTCCCAGGGTAGGTCCTCGTCTGCCAACCCAGTTGGCAGACACGGCCCTTCCCTCCGGGTAGAACCGCACCCATGGCCCGACGCGCGCTCATCACCGGGATCACCGGCCAGGACGGTTCCTACCTCGCGGAGTTCCTCCTGGACCGGGGCTACGAGGTGGTCGGCATGGTTCGGAGGTCCAGCACCGTGAACTTCGAGCGGATCGCCCACCTCCAGCACCGCTTGACCCTGGTGCCGGGCGACGTCCTCGACGAGATCTCGATGATCGAGATCCTCTCCACGCACCGGCCGGACGAGGTCTACAACCTCGCCGCGCAGTCCTTCGTGCAGACGTCGTTCCAGCAGCCGGTCCTCACGGGAGAGACGACGGCGCTGGGGGTGACCCGTCTGCTCGACGCCATCCGGATCGTGGATCCCGACATCTGCTTCTACCAGGCTTCGAGCAGCGAGATGTTCGGCAAGGTCCAGGAGGTCCCCCAGAAGGAGTCCACCCCGTTCTACCCCCGCAGCCCCTATGGCGTGGCCAAGCTCTACGGCCACTGGATCACGGTCAACTACCGCGAATCGTATGAACTCCATGCTTCCAGTGGCGTTCTGTTCAATCACGAGTCCCCCAGGCGGGGGATGGAGTTCGTGACCCGCAAGATCAGCCACACCGTGGCCCAGATCAAGCTCGGGCAGGCCGAGGAGCTGCGCCTCGGCAACCTCGACGCCCAGCGGGACTGGGGCTTCGCCGGCGACTACGTCGAGGCCATGTGGCTGATGCTCCAGCAGGACCATCCGGACAACTACGTGATCAGCACCAACGAGACCCACTCGGTGCGGGAGTTCTGTGAGGTGGCCTTCGGCCACGTGGACCTCGACTGGGAGCAGTACGTGGTCATGGACGAGGCGTTCATGCGTCCCGCCGAGGTCGACCTGCTGGTCGGGGACTCGACCAAGGCCCGCGCCGAGCTGGGCTGGGCGCCCAAGGTCGGCTTCGAGGACCTGGTCACCATGATGGTCAGCGCCGACCTGGACCTGCTCAACGGCAAGCTGCGCGGGATCTCCTGAGCCGGTGACGGTCGTGGCGGTGGTGGCCGGGGGCGTGGGTGCCGCCCGCCTCCTCGGCGGGCTGGCGCAGGTGGTCGACCCGGCCTCGATCACCGCGGTGGTCAACACCGGCGACGACGTCGAGCTGCACGGCCTCCACATCAGCCCGGACGTCGACACCATCGTCTACACGCTGGCTGGAGCGGTCAACCCCGAGACGGGTTGGGGCCTGGTCGGCGAGACGTGGCAGGCCATGGAAGCCCTGGGGCGCTACGGCGGCATCACCTGGTTCAGCCTGGGTGACCGTGACCTCGGGACCCACCTCTACCGCACCCAGCGTCTGCGCGAGGGCGCCACCCTCACCGAGGTCACCGCGGAGATCGTCGCCGCCTGGGACCTCGGGCTTTCGCTGGCGCCCATGAGCGACGACGCGGTACGGACCATGATCACCGTCGTGGACGAGGGCGAGATCGGATTCCAGGACTACTTCGTGCGCCGGCACCACGACGTGGAGGCCACCGCCATCCGCTTCGCCGGGGCCACCGAGGCCGCCCCCTCCCCCACCGCGCTCGCCGCGCTCTCTCTCGCCGACCGGGTGGTGATCGCCCCCTCGAACCCGTTGGTCTCCATCGCCCCGGTGCTGGCGGTTCCCGAGTTGCGGGAAGCAGTCGAGGCCCGCCGGGAGGCGTGTGTGGCCGTGTCGCCGATCATCGCCGGGGCCGCCGTCAAGGGCCCCGCCGATCGCCTGCTCGCCGAGCTGGGCCACGACGCCTCGGTCGTCGGCGTCGCCCGCCTGTACGCGCCCCTCGCCGCGAGGCTCGTCATCGACGAGGCCGACGCCGACCTGGCCGACGCGGTCACCGCCGAGGGCATCGAGGCCGTGGTCGCCCCCACGATGATGTACGGCCCCCCCGAAGCTGCCGCCCTGGCCCGCGTGGTCCTCGCATGACCCTGACCTGGGAAAAGCCGTTCTGGAAGCGATCTCGGGGTGCCCCGCACCCGATGCGGCACCCAGGACGGGCGGAGGACGTCGGTCCATGAGCGTCGAGCTGATCGCGGTGGTGGGGATCCCCGAGGTGCGCCCGGGGGACGACATCGCCACGCTCGTCGTCGCGGCTGCGGAGGTGCAGGACGGCGACGTGCTGGTGGTGACTCAGAAGATCGTGTCCAAGGCCGAGGGCCGGCTCGTGGCCGTCGACCCCGACGACCCCCTCGGTCACAAGGCCCTGGTCGAGGAGGAGTCGGTCCGGGTGCTGCGCCGACGCGGCGACCTGGTCATCAGCGAGACCGCTCACGGCTTCGTCTGCGCCAACGCCGGCATCGACCGCTCCAACCTGGGCGACGGCGTGGCCGCCCTGCTCCCCCGGGACTCGGACCGCTCGGCCCGCCGGATCCGGGACCGTGTTCGGGACGCGTCCGGCACCGAGGTCGGCGTCATCGTCTCCGACACGTTCGGACGTCCGTGGCGCAAGGGCCTGGTCGATGTGGCCATCGGCTGCGCGGGCATCGCCGCCGTGGTCGACCTCCGAGGCACCGAGGACGTCGCCGGTCACCTGCTGCAGGTCACCGAGGTCGCCGTGGCCGATGAGATCGCGGCGGCCGCCGAACTGGTGATGGGCAAGGCCGGCGGCGTCCCGGTCGCGATCGTCCGGGGGATCGATGCGTCGTGGCTCCGCGAGTCCAGCGTGAAGGACGAGATCATCCGCTCCCCGTCCGAGGACCTCTTCCGTTAGGCCGTGGTCGGGGCCGGCGTCCAGTCGGGCGGGACCACGACCACCGGAACCGGCGACTGGTGGGTCACCCGGTAGCTGACGCCCCCGAGCATCCGACTCGCCAGGCCGGCCCGACCGTGCGCGCCCACGACGACCAGGTCGGCGCCGACATCCGCCACCGCCTCCAGCAGGCCTGCCGCGGTCGACCCGGCCTCCACCACGAGGCTCTGGTGCTCCACGCCCTCCAGTGGCGCGGTCCATGTCGCGCGGAGCTCATCGGTCAACTCCTGCCGCCAGTTGCGCACCGTGTCGAGGGACAGGTCCTCCAGCAGCTCGTGGTCATAGGTCAGCACATGGACCGCGACCACCTCGCCGCCGCACCGGCGGGCGAAGTCGGCCACCCACGCCACTGCCCGCGCCGACCCCTCCGAGCGGTCCACGCCCACCACCAAGGTCTGCGGTCCAGGGTTGTCACCGATGGTCATCGGGGGCTCCTCGTCGCGCGGCATCAGGGTCCCTGCCTTCCTACAACGTCGGCTCCGGGTCGCAACGGGCCAAAAGACCCGTCCTCGTCGGGATCTCAGCGGCTCCGGGACCAGTCGAGGGTGGCCTTGACACCGTCGGCCAGGCCCACCTGCGGGGACCAGCCCAGCTCCCGCGAGGCCTTGGCGGCATCGAGGCAGGATCGGTCCAGCTCACCCGGACGGGCTTCGGCGTAGGCCGGTGGGTCGGTGACGCCCTCGTTGGCGGCCATCGCGGCGTACAGCGCGTTGACGCTCGTCTCCTGGCCCGTGCCGATGTTGAACAGGTTCTCGCCGCCGGCGCCGGCCGCCCGGACGAAGGCGTCCACGACGTCGTCCACGTAGACGTAGTCCCGCGTGGCCTCGCCGCTGCCGTAGATCGTGCAGGGCTTCCCCGCCAGGAGCAGCCCGGCGAAGATGGCCACGACCCCGGCTTCACCGTGAGGGTCCTGACGCGGGCCGTAGACGTTGGCCAGGGCCAGGGAGGTCCAGTCGAGGCCGTGAACCGCCCGGTACGCCCGCAGGTAGTCGGTGCCCACCTTCTTGGCCACCCCGTAGGGGGCGATGGGGACCTCGGGCTGGGACTCGTCGACCGGCAGCACCGAGGGGTCCGGCTCGCCGTAGATGGTCCCCCCGCTGGAGGCGAAGACCACCTTGCGGGTCCCGCCCGCACGGGCGCCCTCCAGGACGCGCAGGAGGCCGATCACGTTGATCGATGCGTCGTGGGCCGGTCGGGCCACCGAGACCCGCACATCGGCTTGGGCCGCCAGGTGGAAGACCACTTCGGCCCCGGCCGCGGCCACCACTGCGGTCGTGGAGTCCTCGCGGATGTCCTGGACGTGGACGGTCAGTCGTTCGGGGGCGGCCTCCCGGGCGGCGACGAGATTGGCCTCCGACCCGCTGGAGAAGTCGTCCAGCACCACGACCTCCTGGCCGTCGGCGAGCAGGCGGTCGACCAGGGTCGAGCCGATGAATCCGCCGCCACCGGTGACCAGGCACCTCATCGGACCGGCACTCCCCCGGGTTCGACGCCGACGCGCATCAGGCCGACTCGGGTCGGCGGACATCGGTCAGCACTTCTCCGGGCTCGACCACGGCGCCGTCGCCGAGGACCGTCCCCGCTTCGACCACCGCATCGGCACCGACGACGGCGCGGGGACCCACGATGGCGTCCCGGACCGTGGCTCCGGCCGCGATCCGGGCACCGGGAAGCAGGACGCTGTCGACCACGACGGTGTCCTCGGCCACCGAGGCACCACTCATGAGGACCGAGTGCTCGATCTTGGCCCCGTCGGCGACGGACGCATCAACTGCCACCGCCGCCGGTGTCTCGGCCCGGTGGCCGTCGACCAGGTCCAGCTGGGCCTGCAGGTAGGTGGCGGGGGTGCCGGCGTCGAGCCAGTACGTCTCGCTCTGGAAGCCGAACAACCGCCCGTCGGTGGCCAACGCCGGGAAGGTCACCCGCTCGATGGACACCGGGCCCTCTGGGTCGATCAGGTCCAGGACCTCGGGCTCGAGCACGTAGGTGCCGGCGTTGATCCAGTTCGACGGAGCGCTCTCGCGGGACGGCTTCTCGACGAACTCGAGAACCCGTCCCTCGCCGTCGACCGGCACGACGCCGTAACGCGAGGGGTCCTCCACGGGATGGAGGTGGATCGTTCCCGCCCCCCCACCCCGGTCGTGGAACGCCAGCAGCGCACCGATGTCCAGGTCGGTCAGGACGTCACCGTTGAGGACCAGGAAGCGATCGTCGATGCCGGCCTCGGTCGCCGCGAAGCGGATGGCCCCCGCGGTGTCGAGGGGAACGTCCTCCACGGCGTAGGTCAGTCGCACCCCGGCGCACTCGCCATCCGGGTAGGCCGCGAGGAAGGCGTCGGGGCGATAACCCAGGGCCAGCACCGCCTCGTCGACATCGTGCTCGGCGAGATGGCCCACGACCCACTCGATCATGGGGCGGTCCACGACGGGCAGCATCTGCTTCGGGGTGCCCAGGGTCAAAGGTCGGAGGCGGGTGCCGAAGCCGCCGACCAGGACGACCGCCCTCATCCGGCGGGCGGCACCGTCGGGGTCGTGTCGCCAGGGGTCGTGCCGCGCCCACCTTCGGCCGGGGCCGTGGTGCTCGGGGCGGTGACGGTGCCGCCGCCGTCCACACCGGCCAACTCGTCGAGCTGGTCGACCGTGGCGGGCACGAGGATGTCGCTTCCTGCGGGCACGAAGGCGACCGTGTACGCCTCCCGGTCGTTCCTGAAGAAGATGTCCGCCAGGTTCTCGGTGAAGACCTGGGGATCGGTGTCGCCGGCTTCCGACGCGTTGGCCCAGTAGGCCACCTGGAGCTGGCCGTCCTCGCCGTCGCACTGGTCTTCACCTTCGGTGTAGGTGACCGGCTCACCGTCCGGACCGGGGAACGTGAGCGAGTCGTCGGTCAGCTGGGCGCCGGCCGCGTTCAGGAACACCCCGATGGTCGCGTCCTCGCCGGCACGGGCGACCTGCTGGGCCGCTCCCGGGTGGATGTGCATCACCCCGTCGCCGTGGGTGTGGGTGCCGTTGGGGTCGGAGTCGTCGGTGAACGGCGGCTCGAGGGTCCCGCAGATGTCGATCCCGTAGGCGGCGTGCCAGTGGTCGCTGATCCCCGGGTCCAGTGCCGTGGCCTGGTCCTGGGTCCGGGCGTAGAAGATCAGGGAGACCCCCAGCACGCAGACCACGGTGATCGTGGCGGGGAAGAAGAGGCTGGTCTGTCGGCCGCCGCCGGCCCCGCGACCTCCGGCTCGCTGCGCTCGTGCGACTTTCTTGGCGGAAGAGGCCTTGCCCATGGCTCCGAGAGGGTATCGCCCGCGCCGCCGGAGGCGTCAGCGCCCCGCCCGCAACTCCGTGAACAGCTCCTCGTAGCGTTCGGCGATGTCGGCCGGCGAGGGCCAGGTCTCCACGAACCGACGGCCCGCGGACCCCATCTCCGCGGCGGCGGCGGGATCGTCGATCAAGCTCAGCAGCGCCTCCACCAAGGCCTCGGGGTCATCGGGAGGGACGGCGATCCCGGCCCCGACGGCCTCGACCACGCGGGCGACTTCTGTGCCCGGATCCACACTGGCGACCAGGGGCCGGGCCGCGGCAAGGATCGAATAGAGCTTCGAGGGGACGCTGGAGCGGGCGAAACCGGACCGGAGCAGCACGAGGTGGACATCGGCGGCCGCCAGCACCTCGGCCAGGCGCTCCCGGGGCTGGAGGTCGACGAACACCACGTTGGGCAGGTCGGCCGCCTCCTCCTCCAGCGCCAGCTTGGCCGAACCGGCGCCGTTGACAACGAAGACCAGGTCGTCGCGACCGGCCAACCGGCGGGCCGCCTCCAGCACCAGGCCGACGGGCTGGGAGTAGCCGAGGTTCCCGGCGTACATGACCACCTGGCGCTCCCCGAGGCCGTACTCGGCGCGGTAGTCGTTGTGCCGGTCCCCCGGGGCGACCCGCCCGATGTCGATGAAGTTGGGGATGACCCGGATGCGCTCGCGGTCGGCGGGCTTCAGCTTGGCCCGCAGGTTGTCGGCCAGATCATCGGAGAGGACCGTGACGGCGTCGGAGCGCCGGTAGGTGAACCGCTCCAGGGCCTGGGTGCCGGCGATGGCCCGCTTGCCGGCGATCACTCCCGCCTCGATGGCCACGTCGGGGAAGACGTCCTGGATGTTGAACACGAACGGCGCCCGCCGCGCCCGGGCGACCAGCCAACCGGCCAGGCCGAGGGTCAGAGGGGGTGACATGGCCAGGACCGCGTCGGGACGTTGCCGTCCGACCAGACCGACCAGACCGGCGAGGACCGTGAAACCCCCGAACGCCAGGGCCCGGGCCGGGATGTCGGTCTTGTCGGTCGGGAACGGATGGACCCGTGATATCCGCCCCCAGTCGGTGGTCTCGGTGCGGACCAGGCGGCCGTGCCAACCGTGCTCGATGCGGTGGTGGCGGTACCAGGGCAGTGAGGTCACGACGTGCAGCCGGTGTCCCCGGGCCACGAGGTGCTCGGCGATGCTGGTCATCACCTCGCCTGTCGGGGCGACGTCGGGGGTGAAGTGAGGGACGATGACGGTCAGGTTCACGAGGCCGACAGCACCTCGCGATACGCCGCGAGCAGGGCCTCGGCCGAGGCTGCCGCGCTCGAAGTGCCCGGCTCGCTCGAGGCCGGCGGCGACGAGACGGGCGTGGTGCTCGTCGTCCTCCAGCAGCCGGACGAGCTCGGTGAACCAGGCCTCGTGGTCATCGGGGTCGACCAGGACCCCGGCGTCGCCCACGACCTCGGGCAGCGCGGTGGCGTCGGCGGCGACGACCGGGCACCCCCGGGCCATGGCCTCGATCACCGGGGCGCCGAACCCTTCGAAGCGGGAGGGGAACCCCAGCCCGTGGGCCTGACGGAGAATGGCCGCGAGATCCCACCAGGGGATGCGGCCGAGACGATGGACGCGACCCTGCAGCCCGAGGTCGGCGATGGTCTCGTGGATCTCCCCCTCCATCTGGCCCTCCCCGCCGGTGAGCACCAGCGAGGCCTCGGGGTGCTCCCGGGCCACCCGGGCGAAGGCCCGCACCAACGTGAGGTGGTTCTTGTGGGGGTAGGTGATGGCGGGGTAGACGAAGAAGGGTGGCCTGAGGCCGAAGGCGTTCTCGACCTGAGCCAGGTCCTCCTCCCGGCCCGGGCCGATCGACGGCGTGGGGATGCCGTGGGGAACGATCCAGACGTGCTCGGGGGGCAGCTCGATCACCGAGAGCAAGGCCTGGCGGCTGTACTCGCTCGGGGTCACCACGAGACGGGCCGCCCGGGCCGAGCGGGGCAGCACCGCCCGGCTGAAGGCCCGCTTGGCCGGGGCGAAGTTCTCCGGATGCAGCAGCGGCTGCACGTCGTGCACCGTCAACAGGCCGGGCACCGACCGGATGGCAGGCAGGATCCCACCGGCGTGATGGACCATCGCCACCCCTTGGTGGCGGCACTGGTAGGCGAGCCAGGAGCTCTCGGCCGCGACCCGCACCGACTTGTCCCGGCCGGTCAGCGAGAGGGTGACGGTCTCGATCCGTTCGGTCAGCTCGGGATGGGCCTCGATGAACGGGCGGAGGGCGAACAAGACGAGGTCGATGTCCGGTGGAGCGACCTCCAGGACGCCGTCGAGCGTCCGGACCGTGTACTCCTCGCTCCCGCCGACGACACCCGGCACCAGCCAGAGCAGGTTGACCCCGACCCGACGCGGGTCGGTCATGTCGTGACCTCGCGCACGACGTCCATCATCGCCGCCGCGGTCGCGTTCCAGGTCCGTTCGGCGGCCCGGGCCCGGCCGGCGGACCCCCGTCGCTCCCGTTCCGCCGGGTCGTCGAGCACCGTCGCCAGCGCTTCGGCCACGGCCTCGGGGTCCCGGGGGTCGACTGCGCCACCGATGCCCTCGACCAGCTCCTCGGTGGCGGTTCCCGCCGCGGTCACGACCGGTGCACCCTGGGCCATCGCCTCCAGCACGGGCAAGCCGAAGCCCTCCAACAGGCTCGGGTAGCAGAAGACCTCGGCGCCGGCGTACAACGCCGCCAGGTCGCGGTCGCTGACGAAACCCAGCGCCTTGACGTCGTCACGGCCGGCGACGAGCGCCGCCAGGTCCTCGTTCCAGCCGTCGGGTCCGACGAGGGCGAGGGTCAGGCCCGGCCGGGCGATGCGGCCGAAGGCCTCGACGAGTACCGGCAGGTTCTTGCGGGGCTCGACGGTCCCGACCCAGAGGACGTAGTCGCCCTCGAGGCCATGGCGGGTCAGCGTGTCGCCGACCTGGGCCGAGCTGGGCTCCACGACGGTCACCCCCCACGGGACATGGCGCAGACGGCCCCGGTCGAAGCCGTGGGCGGCACAGTCCTCGAGGGTGGCCTGCGACGGGCAGCAGACGAGGTCCGCCTCTGTCCGAGCCAGGTCGAAGGCCCGCCGGTAGAAGCCCCGGGCGCGTCTCGGCGTGTGCTCCGGGTGGTGCAGCGGGGCCAGGTCGTGGACGGTGACGACCAATGGCGCCCGCCGCGGCGGTACCGCCACCGCGCTCGCCCAGACCGCGTCCACCGGACCGGTCGCCCGCTCGACCGCCGGACGGCGCAGGCGGTGCCAGGCCTCATAGAGCACCCGCCGCGGCAAGCCGAGCTCCCAGACCGGGACCGAAGGCTGGTAGGGCTCCGGCGGTCGTCGGCGGTGTCGGGCGGCGACGCCGACGATGTCGACGTCGTCTCGGGCCGCCAGAGCATCGACGGCGTGCAACACCGAGGTCGCCGTCCCCCCGGGCACGCGGTGCCAGCACTGTTCGAGGGTCACCGCGAGCCGCACCGGCGGAGTCTCGCAGCCCGGGACCCCTTCCGGGCACTCTCGTCCTCGCAACCACGCCGACACCCTCCTGCCCCGATCGGATCCGGGTCGAGTCGGGCGCCGGTACCGTTGAGGCGATGGCCGGATTCCTGACCGACAAGCGGGTCCTCGTCACGGGTGGCTCGGGCTTCCTCGGGCGGGCCGTGCTCGCCAGGGTCCGCGCTCAGGAGCCGGCACTGGTCTCGGCTCCGGGTAGCGACGAGTACGACCTGCGGCGGGCCGACGACGCCGTCCGGCTGTTCGACGCCGTCGACCCCGACCTGGTCATCCACCTGGCGGCCCGTGTCGGTGGCATCGGGGCGAACCGGGAACGCCCGGCCGACCTCTACCTCGACAACCTCCTGATGGGCACCTACGTGCTCGACGAGGCCCGCCGCCGCGGAACGGCCAAGACCGTGATGGTCGGCACGATCTGCTCGTATCCGAAGCACGCGGAGGTCCCCTTCTCCGAGGACCAGCTCTGGACGGGCTACCCCGAGGAGACCAACGCCCCCTACGGCATCGCCAAGCTGGCGCAGCTGGCCCAGGCCCAGGCCAACCGGGAGCAGTACGGCCAAGACGTCATCTACCTGATGCCGACCAACCTCTACGGTCCGGGCGACAAGTTCAACGCCGCCGTCTCCCACGTGATCCCCGCCCTCATCAAGAAGTGCGTGGAGGCCCACGAGGCCGGTGAGGACCACATCGTGGTCTGGGGAACGGGCAACGCCAGCCGGGAGTTCCTCTACGTCGAGGACGCCGCTGACGGCATCCTCCAGGCCGCCGAGCGCTACGACGACGGCGGGCCCGTCAACCTCGGCGCCGACGAGGAGACCTGGATCCGGGACCTCGTGCCGCTCATCGCCGAGACCGTCGGGTTCCAGGGCGAGATCGTCTGGGACAGCAGCTACCCCGACGGCCAACCCCGCCGCCGCGTCGACCCCACGAGAGCCGCCACCGAGTTCGGCTTCAAGGCCAGCACGCCCCTGCGCGAGGGCCTCCGGGCGACCGTCGACTGGTACCTCGCCCACCGCGAAGAAGCCGAGGAACGCGTCCGCTGAGCGCTGAGACCGCGAGCGAGGCCAACTCAGGCGTCGCGGAACCAGGCCACGGTGCGCTCGATGCCTTCCCGGAGCGGGATCTCCGGCTCCCAGCCGAGCTCTGTGCGGGCCCTCGTGATGTCGGGGCGGCGCTTGGCGGGGTCGTCGACGGGCAGAGGCTCGTGGACGATCTCGGAGTCGCTGCCGGTGATCTCGACGACCAGGTCGGCCAGCTCCCGGACGGTGAACTCGTCGGGGTTGCCGATGTTGCACGGGCCTTCGAGATCACTGTCGAGCAGGGCCAGGAAGCCCCGGATCTCGTCGTCGACGTAGCAGAAGCTGCGCGGTCTGGGTGCCGTCGCCGTAGACGGTGAGCGGCTCGCCCTTGAGGGCCTGGTCGATGAAGTTGGACACCACCCGGCCGTCCTGGCTGCGCAGGCGGGGACCGTAGGTGTTGAAGATGCGCACGATGCGTACCGCCATGCCGTGGGTCCGGGCGTAGGCCATGGAGATCGCCTCGGCGAAGCGCTTGGCCTCGTCGTAGACCCCTCGGGGGCCGACCGGGTTCACATGGCCCCAGTACTCCTCGGTCTGGGGGTGGACCTGCGGGTCGCCGTACACCTCGCTGGTCGAGGCCAGGAGGAAGCGGGCGCCCTTGTCCTTGGCCAGACCGAGGCCGTTGTGGGTGCCGAGGCTGCCCACCTTGAGCGTCTGGATGGGCAACTCCAGGTAGTCCCGGGGCGAGGCGGGGCTGGCGAAGTGCAGGACGGCGTCGACCTCACCGGGCACCCACAGGTACTCCGAGACGTCGTGACGAACGAACCGGAAGCCCTCGTGGGCGAAGAGGTGCTCGATGTTCTGCACCCGGCCGGTGCTCAGGTTGTCCACGGCGACGACCTCGTCGCCCCGCCCGAGCAGCGCGGCACAGAGGTGCGAGCCGAGGAAGCCGGCCCCACCGGTGACCACGACGCGGGCCATGCTCAGCGACCGAGGCCGACGTACTCGAAGCCCCGGCGCACCAGGGCCGCCCGCTCGAGCAGGTTCCGGGTGTCCATCACCCGGGGGCTGGCCATGACCGAGGCCACCTTGTCGAAGTCCAACCAGCGGAACTCGTCCCACTCGGTGAGCACGACCAACGCCTCGGCCCCCTCGCAGGCGGCGTAGGGGTCCGCGGCCACCGCCAGGTCCGGCAACTCGGGCAGCGGGCCGGCTTCCACGGTGGGATCGTGGGCGGTCAACTGGGCGCCGGCGGCCAGCAGGCGCCGGGCCACATGCAGCGCCGGTGACTCGCGACGGTCGTCGGTGCGGGCCTTGAACGTCAGGCCCCACAGGGCGACCCGCCGACCCTGCAGATCGCCACCGACGAGGCCGGCGATCCGGGTCGCGACCCGGTCGAACTGCTCCTCGTTGACTTCCATGGCGCTGCGCAAGAGGCCGAAGTCGTACCCCGCGTCCTCGGCGATGCGGACCAGAGCCGACGTGTCCTTGGGGAAGCACGAACCGCCGTAGCCCGGGCCGGGACGGAGGAAGTCGTGGCCGATGCGCTTGTCGTAGCCCATCCCGAGCACGACGTCGTTGACATCCGCGCCCACCTCCTCGCAGATGGTGGCCACCGCGTTGATGAACGAGAGCTTGGTGGCCAGGAAGGCGTTGCTGGCGTACTTGATGGTCTCGGCCGAAGCCGGATCGGTGACCATCAGCGGCGCGGGGACACCGACGTACAGCGCGGAGACCCGGATGGCGGCCATCTGGTCGTCGGCGCCGATGACCACGCGGTCGGGGTGCAGGAAGTCCTGGACGGCCGAGCCCTCCCGCAGGAACTCGGGGTTGGAGACGACATAGACGTCCGCCCGACCCAGCGCCCGTTCGACCACGCCGGTCGATCCGACCGGCACCGTGGACTTGTTGATGACGACGGCCTCGGGCGCCAGCACCGGTCCGATCTCGCGGGCTGCGCCCTCGATGTAGCTCAGGTCCGCGCTGCCGTCGGCGCCCTGAGGCGTGGGCACGGCCAGGTAGACGAACTCGCACTGGCGGGCGGCTTCGGGGGCTCCGACGACGAAGCTCAGGCGCCCGCTGTCCAGGCCCTCCCGCACGACGGCGTCGAGGCCCTGCTCGACGATGGGGACCTCGCCCTGGGACAGGGTCGCGACCCGGTCCGTGTCGATGTCCGCGCAGACGACCCGGTGCCCCAGGTGGGCGAAGCAGGCCGCGGTCGTCAGCCCGACGTACCCGGCTCCGACAACAGCGATGTCAGCCATGGTCCTATCCGCAGCTCTGGTCGGCAGGGGCGCTCGGCACCTCACCGTACGCGTACGTGGTGGAGGTCACTGACTCGTCGCCCGCCGACGGCGGCGTGGTGCCCGGAACCGCGCTGGCGCCGGAGGTGTCCAACGGCGTGGGCGGCGGCTGGAGGCTGTCCTTCACCCCGGCGTAGTCCGTACCGGTGACGACGATGACGTCGGCGACATAGGTGGATCCCACCTCCTGTAGATCGGCACCGTTCACCAGTTGTGCAGCGACGTACTCCGCCGCCGCCTCGTTCCCGGGCTGGTACCGGACCAGCGTGCGGGTGAAGCCGAAGCTCTCGGCGTCCCCGGTCCCCGGCGACGTGTCGAAGCCGAGCGCGGCGAGACCGTCGGCCGCCTCGGTCGCCTGGCCCGTGTCGCCCGTGCCGTTGTTCAGGGCGACCCGGATCGAGCCCGCCGTCCCGGCCGCCCCGTCACCCAGGCCTTTGAAGAGGTCGATGCGCTCCTGGTTGGCGTCGGTGTCCTGGAGGCGCAGGATCGAGGCCCCGTTCACCGTGTCGTCATAGACGTCGAGCGACATCGTCTGGAGTTGCTCGGGCTCGAAGTCACGGAAGGCCGTGCCGAGGGTGATGAGGTCGTCCGGGGTCAACTCGCTGTCCACCGCGCCGACCGCCGCGATGCCCACGTTCACCAGTGAGTTGAGGGTGATCGGGTTGCGGACGCCCTGGTTGATGGCCCGTTGGATGGCCACGCGGACGAACGCCTGCTGGCGGGAGATGCGCCCGAGGTCACCGGAGCCGTCCACGGCGTAGGTGGCACCACTGTCCTCGGAGTACTCCAGGCTGCGGGACCGGGCGAAGGCCAGGGCCTGCTCCGGGCTCAAGGTCACACAACCCGCGTGGGGGATGTTCAGGCCCGTGCTCGGGTCGCGCACCGGCTTGTCGAAGTACATGGGAACACCGTCGACGGCGGCCACCAGGTTCTCGAACCCCAGCCAGTCGACCTCCACGTAGTGGTGGACCGGGATGTCGAAGTTCGCGGTGATCGTGTCGATCAGGGTCTGGGCGCCGCCGGCCGGGAGCGCGGCATTGATCTTCTGCTCCCCCGCCCCCGGGATGGTGACCCAGAGGTCCCGGGGAAAGGAGAGGATCCGGGCTTGGGTCGAGTTGGGGTCGACGCGGAGGAGCATGATCGTGTCGGAGAGGACGCCGAGGTTCTCGCGGCCCGCGGCCCGGGGGTCGTCCTCCCCGAACCCGGCGGCGCTGTCGGTGCCGACCAGCAGGTAGTTCTGGGGTTCCCCCGGGTCGTCCGGCTCCTGGGTGAGCCGTCCGGCGAGGTCGATGCGCGGGATCTGGTCGAGCTTCACGTTGAGGTACCCGAGGGCCCCCGCGGCGACCAGGCTCGCGGCGATGACGCCGAGGTTGAACGTGATCAGCAGACGCTGGGGCCAGGTGCGGCGCGTACGCGCCCGTCGACCGGCCATCTGGTCGAGCCTAACGGCCGGCCGGGCCGGATCGGAGGCGGCGGCGGTGGTCGCGCCGTAGCCTCCGCCGGGTGCACGGAGTCCGGTCCGAAGGGGCGTTGGCCGTGGTCGGCAACCGCCTGGCCACGGACCTCACCGACGTCACCGACGACCTCTCCGCCCTCGACGGTGAGGGGTTCTGGGCCGTGGTGGCTCCCTTCGACGGCGTCCCGGTGTGCGCCCGATTCGCCTCGGTCCGACCCGCCGTGCCGTGGCCGGGTCAGCGTTGGCGAGGCCCCCGGGCCGACCAGTGGACCTCCTCTCTGGACCAGGCCGGGTTCGAGGCGGGGGTCCGGGCGATCCGCGACGCCATCGGGCGCGGCGACGTCTACCAGGTCAACCTGACCCGGCGCCTGTCCGCGCCGCACGTCCCCGGTGCGGGCAGCAGCGGGGACATCGCCGCGCTCGGCGCCGCGCTCGCCGTGGGCAACCCGGCGCCCTACTCGGCGGTGGTACGGGTCCCCGGCGCGGACCTCGCCGTGGCGTCGGCCTCGCCCGAGCAGTTCCTCCGCCGCGAAGGCGACCGCGTGTGGTCCTCGCCGATCAAGGGCACGGCGGCGACCGCGGACCGTCTCACGCCCAAGGACCGCGCCGAGAACGTGATGATCGTCGATCTGGTGCGCAACGACCTCGGTCGGGTGGGTGAGTTCGGTTCGGTGCGCGTGCCGTCGCTGTGCCGGGTCGAGCCCCACCCCGGCCTGGTCCACCTGGTGAGCACCGTCGAGGGCCGTCTTCGCCCCGGCGTGGGTTGGCCCGAGTTGATGGAGGCGGCCTTTCCGCCCGGATCGGTCACCGGCGCCCCCAAACTGGCGGCGGTGGAGCACCTGCAGCGGCTCGAGCCCGTTCCCCGAGGGGTGTACTGCGGGGCGGTGGGTTGGGTCGACGCCGACACCGGGGTGGGTGAGCTCAACGTGGCCATCCGTACCTTCTGGCTGGAAGGAGGTCGGCTCCACTTCGGCACCGGCGGGGGGATCACCTGGGACTCGGACCCCGAGGCCGAATGGCGGGAGTCGGAGCTGAAGGCCCGGAACCTCCTGGCGGTGGCCTCCGGCGCCCTGGTTGGGACATGAACGCGATCTGGCTGAACGGTCGACTGGCCCCGGGCGACCGGCCCGCCCTCCATGCCTCCGACCACGGGCTGCTGGTGGGCGACGGGGTCTTCGAGACGGCCAAGGTCATCGACGGCGCGGCCTTCGCCCTCACCCGGCACCTGGCCCGTCTGCGCCAATCGGCCGCCGGGCTCGGGCTCGACATCCCCGTGACCGACGACGAGCTCCGGGCCGGCGTGGCCGAGGTCGTCGAAGCCAACCAACCCGGGGTCGGTCGGCTGCGGATCACCGTCACCGGCGGACCGGGCCCGTTGGGCTCGGCCCGGGGCCAGGACGGGCCCACCGTGGTGATGGCCACCGGTCCGGCCGGGACCTGGCCGCCGGATGCCTCCGTCGTGGTCGTGCCCTGGCCCCGGAACGAACGCAGCCCGGTGGCCGGCTTGAAGACGACGTCGTATGCCGAGAACGTCGTCGCCCTCGCCCACGCCACGGATCGGGGGGCCGGGGAGGCGCTGTTCTCCAACCTGGCCGGGAACCTGTGCGAGGGCACGGGTTCGAACGTCTTCGTGGGCGTCGACGGGCGGCTGGTGACCCCGCCCTTGAGCTCGGGCTGCCTGGCCGGCATCACCCGGGACCTGGTACTCGAGACGACCGATGCCGTCGAAGCCGATGTGAGCATGGACGACCTCGCCCGCGCCGAAGAGGCCTTCCTCACCTCCTCCACCCGAGACGTCCAGCCCATCGCCAACGTCGACGGGCGGGCCCTACCGGCCTGCCCCGGTCCGCTCACCTCCGAGGCGGCAGAGGCCTTCGCGGCCCTGATGGCCCTGACCTCCGACCCGTGAGCCGTCGGCAACGCCTCTACGGGGTCGGCATGGGCAAGACCGGCACCCACTCGGTGGCGGCGGTCTTCGCGCGGGATCACCGCGCGGCCCACGAGGCCGGGGCCAAAGAGCTGATGGCGGTCCTCTTCGCCGTCGCCGACGGGACGGCGACCCTCCGGGACGTCCGGAACCACCTGGTCGATCGGGACGCCCGCCTCGCCCTGGACATGGACGCCTCGCTGGTCAACGGTGAGGTGGTGGCCGACCTGGTCGACCTGTTCCCCGGCAGTCGATACGTCCTGACCGTACGGGAGCCGCGCGCCTGGCTCGACTCGATGGCCAACCACTCACTGGCCCACGAGACCCCACCCCACTGGGTGCGCTGGCGGGAGCTGCGCTACCGAGCCGCCGAGCTCAGCCATCCACCTCAGGAGGCCGCCTGGCGGGACCGGGGGCTCTACACCGTCGACGGCTACCTCGGCTCCTGGGCCCGGCACAACCGGATGGTCCTCGAGGCGGTTCCTGCCGACGACCTGCTCGTCGTGCGCACCGAGGACCTCGCCGAGCGTCTGGACGACCTGGCCGCCTTCTGCGACGTCGCCGCCGAGAGCCTCGACCACGACCGGGTGCACTCGTTTCCGGCCGCGGGCCGCTTCGAGGCCCTGGCCGACCTGGATCCGGCCTACCTCGAGGAGCGCATCGCCCACCACTGCGGCGAGCTGCTCGGTCGCCTCGGCCTCTGATGGCACCGGTCGTCTCGGCGCGCGGCAGGTGGCACCGGCGGCGACTGCGCCTCTTCGGGATCGGTTCGCCCAAGTCCGGTACCCACTCGCTGGAGGCGGTGTTCGCCGCGCACTACCGCACCGCGCACGAGCCCGAGGCCCTCGTCCTCGTCGAGCTCCTCGTCGCCGTGGCCGAGGGCCGGGCCGAAACAGCCGACCTGCGCCGCTACCTGCGCTCCCGGGAACGGCGGTTGCGCCTGGAGGTCAACTCCGCCGGCCTCAACGGGCTGGTGGTCGAACACCTCGTCGAGGTCGTGCCCGCGGCCCGGTTCGTCCTGACCATCCGGGACCCCTACGACTGGCTGACGTCGCTGATCGATCACTCGCTCCGCGGTGATCCCGCTCCCGCCTACCTCCGCCTGCGGCAGATCCGCTTCGGCGCCGACCGGGTCCACCCCCGCGAGGAGCAGGCGCTGGCCGAGCACGGGCTGTTCACCCTCGACGGGTACCTGCACTCCTGGGCCGAGCGCAACGAAGAGGCCCTCGCGGTGGTACCGGAGAACCGTCTGCTCGTGGTGCGCACCGACCAGCTCGGGTCGAGGCTCGGCGACCTCGCGGCCTTCGCCGGTGTGCCCCTCTCGAGCCTCGATGCCAACCGCACCCACGAGTACGCCGCCCCGGAGCGCTCCGGCCTGCTCGACCAGCTCGACCCGACCTACGTGCAGGACCGCGTCCTCGCCCACTGCACCCCGCTGCTGGAACGCCACTTCCCGGAACGCCTCGCCGGCTGAGCGTTCCGCGGAATGCTCCGTCGTCGGGCCGGGGGCCGATGGCATCCGACGACGACCGACGACCACGATTCGGCGACCATCCGGCCGGCCTGGCCACCCAGGGTGCCGAGCCGGGACGGCTGGGGTCGATCAGCAGGGCGCTGGAGGCAATAGGGGGCGGAAACCGCCCCTTATTGCCTCCAATGCCCCGGATCAGACCACGCGGTCCAGCACGCGGGCGAACGCCGCCACCACCAGGTCGAGGTCGGCGTCGGTGGTCACGGTGGACAGGCAGACCGCCCCACGGGGGTCGATGAGGACGCCCTCGTTGATCAGGCCGAGGAACACCCCTCGGGCCAGTTCGCGGTCTTCGGCCCAGGTGTCCCGGAACGTCCGTACCGGGTCGGGGGTGAAGTGCAGACCGAGCAGGGACCCGGCCCCGGTCACCGCCAGGGGCACACCACGCTCCCCGGCCACCGCAGCCAGACGCGACCGGAGCTCGTCGCCCTGTCGCCCCAACTCGGCGATGGCCGCCGGCGTGAGCAGGTCCAGCGTCGCCGCGGCCGCCGCCAGGCCGACGGCCCAGGCGTTCATGCTGCCCGGGTGACCCACGGCCGGGCCGCCGTCCGGGGTCGGGTCGAACGCGGCGAGCACATCGGCCCGACCGCCGAAGGCACCGAGGGGGAACCCGCCGCCGAGCATCTTGCCGAAGCAGGTCAGGTCGGCCTCGACCCCGGCCCACGCCTGACCACCCCCCGGCGCCAGGCGCAGGGTGACCACCTCGTCGACCACGAACAGGGCGCCGACCTCCGTCGCCACCTCGGCGACACCAGCCAGGTAGCCCGGCTCGGCCGGGATCATCCCCGCCGAGCCCATGACCGGCTCGACCAGTACGGCCCCCAGGTCCGGGCCGGCCTCCCGCAGGATGGACGCGGTGGCGCCCAGGTCGTTGAAGGGGAACACGACCGTGTCGGCCAGGGCCGACCGATGGAGGCCGTCGGCCCGCGCCACCGCGAACGGCTGGTCGGCGGGACCGGCCTGATCCGGACGGGGGTGGGTACTGACGAAGACGTCGTCCTGACTCCCGTGATACGCGCCCTCGGCCTTGGCGATGCGCAGGCGCCCCGTGAAGGCCCGGGCCGCCCGGACGGCATGGAGGGTGGCTTCGGTTCCCGAGGCACAGAAACGGACCTGGTCCAGGCCCGACATCCGGGCGGTGAGCCGGTCGGCCACGTCGACCTGCAGGGCGACCGGGCCCGAGAAGCACGAGCCGCGGTCGAGCTGGACCCGAACGGCATCGAGTACCAGTGGATGGGCGTTGCCGTGGACCAGGGCGGTGTGGTTGTTGGTCAGGTCGACCAACTCGTGGCCGTCGACGTCCCAGACCCGGCTTCCGGCGCCCCGGGCCATCGCCAGGGGGTACGGGGCGTAGTAGAGCGTGCTGCGGGAGTCCCCGCCCGGGAGAGAACGCTGCGCCTCGGCGAAGAGAGCGGCCGAGCCGGGCGTGGCGTCGCGGTAGCGCCCTACTTCGCGCGCGACCTCAGCCGAGCCCATCGGCTGCCTTCGCCACGGCCGCAACGGCCTCCTCGCGGGGAGCGAGCACGACGTCGGAAGGCCCCCGCAGGGGTGCCTCCCGGCGCCGTCGCTCGACGCCCCCACCGGTGACCGACAGGAGCACCACGTCATGGCGGGCGACCTCACCGGCGGCCACCGCCTGGGCCAGCGCGGCGAGCGCGACAGCCGGGGCCTCCATGATGTCGATGCCCTCCACCTCGGTGAAGGTGTCCCGCCAGGCCGCGGCGTCCTCGGCCCCGACGGCGTAGGTCCGACCCTGGGTGGCCACGAGGAGGTCGTAGAGCCCGCCCCGCAACCCGTAGGCGGGATTCCGGTTCACGAGCACGTCGGCATAGGCCCCCTCGCCCGTCCCGGGCACGTCATCGGGCTCGATGCCGGCACGCCCCGCCTGCCACGCCGTGTGGACCGGGTGGTGGGTCGCGTTCTGGGCCAGGTGGAACCGGGGCTGTCCACCGCCGAAGCGCCCGTCGGCCGCCAGCCGTTCGGCCACTCCCCAGACCCCGATGGGCCCAGGCCCACCGCCCACCGCCTGCACGTAGTGATCGGGCATCCGCCCGATCGTGGTGACCGCATCCAGCAGCAGCGTGCCGATCCCGTCCCGGCGGGCCACGTTCTTGACCCCGCCCTCGAGTTCGAACCCCACCACGGCGGCAGCCTCGGCCGCCACCTCGATGGCGTCGTTGTAGTCACCGCCGGCGATCCCGACGACGGCGGTCGAGGACGCGGTCGGGAGGCCTGATCGCCAGATGCGCTCGACGTGGGCCTCGGCGGTGACCACGACCACGGGGAAGCCGACCCCGGCGCCCAGCTCGGCGAAGGCCCGACCGGTGTTGCCCGCGGTGGCCACGATGACCCCGGCGGCCTCGGCCTCGAGTAGGCGCTGGAGCGTGGGAGCGACCTCGAGGTCCTTGAACGAACAGGTCGGGCAGTGCCCCCCTCGCTCCGGCCACCAGCCGTTGAACGCCACCCACAGGTCGTCGAGGCCGAGGAGTCGACTCAGGCCCTCGCTGCGAAACGTGGTCCCGCCGATGTTCCCGGTCCCCGGCTCCTCGACCGGGAGCCAGTCGGTGAACCGCCACAGGCCCTGGAGGTGGTCCCGGACCTGCAGGCGGGGGTACTCGGCCACCAGCATCCCCTCGGCACAGCAGTCCAGCCGGTACTCACCCCCAGCGGGGTAGCGACGTCCGCAGCAGTTGCAGACCAGCACATAGGGCGCCTCCATCCCGAGTGTCTACCGCCGCCGGCGCTCAGGCGGGACGGAGGTGCTGGACGTCACCGGCCGTGATCTCCTCGACCCCGGCATCGGTCTCGACCACGAGGTGACCGTCCTCGGTCAGGCCGGTGGCCCGGCCGACCACGATCGCGCCCGAGGCCAGCTCGACCCGGACGTCGCGACCGAGGGTCGTGGCCAGGTGGGCCCATCGCTCCAGCAGGGCCGAGCGCGCCGGGTCCACGAGGATCGCCTCGAGGCGCAGGAGCAGGGCGACGACCAGATCACCGCGGTCCAGGACCTCGTCGGTCAGCTGGCTCAGGGCGACGGCGATGTCCGTCAACTCCTCGGGCACCCGGTCGGGCCAGTCCACGTTCAACCCGAGGCCGATCACGACCGCATCCAGTTCGTCACCCGACCATGCGGCCTCGGCCAGGATCCCGCCCAACTTCCGCTCGCCGGCCGCGGTGGCCGCCACGAGGTCGTTGGGCCACTTCAGCCCGACGGTGACGGCCAGTTCCTCGTCCACAGCCTCCGCGGCGGCCACGCCGACCGCGATGGTCAGCAGGTGGAGGTGATCGGGATCCAGCTCGGGCCGGAGGAGGATCGAGACGAGCAGCGACGACCCCCGTGGTGCCTCCCAGGTGCGCCCCCGACGACCGTGCCCGGTGGTCTGGTGGTCGGCCATCAGCACGCTGCCGTCGGGCGCACCCTGGGCCGCCGAGGCCATCAGATCGTCGTTGGTCGAGCCCGTCTCGTCGATCCAGTGGACCCGGAATCGCGTGGTCTCCAGCGCTTGGACCTGACCGTCGGAGAGACCGGTTCTGGCGTCGCGGCCCCGCATTCCGATAACCCTATGGGGTGCTCACCAAGGTCCTGGTCGCCAACCGAGGCGAAATCGCCGTTCGCGTCATCCGTGCCTGCAAGGAGGCCGGCGTCGCAACCGTGGCCGTCTACTCCGAGCTCGACCGGGGCGCGATGCACGTCCGCCTGGCCGACGAAGCGTTCGCGTTGGGGGGCGAAACCGCCGCCGAGAGCTACCTCAACACCGAGGCCATCCTCGACGCCATCGCCCGCAGCGGGGCCGACGGCGTCCATCCCGGCTACGGCTTCTTCTCCGAGAACGCCGACTTCGCCCGGGCCATCAGCGAGATGGACGGCGTGTCCTGGATCGGGCCCCCGCCTGAAGCCATCGTCGTCATGGGCGACAAGATCTCCTCCCGTCACGCGGCCACGGCGGCGAACGTCGTGGGCGTCCCCGGGACCGATGAGCCCATCACCACTGCCGCCGAGGTCCACGCCTTCGCCGACGAGCACGGCTACCCGGTGGCCATCAAGGCCGCCTACGGCGGTGGCGGTCGGGGCATGAAGGTCGTGAAGGACGCCGAGAGCGTCGAGCACGCCATCGACTCGGCCCAGCGCGAAGCCATGGCCTACTTCGGCCGGGACGAGATCTACCTCGAGCGCTACCTCACGTGGCCCCGCCACATCGAGATGCAGATCATCGCCGACACCCACGGCACCTGCGTGTGGGTGGGCGAGCGGGACTGCTCGGCCCAGCGCCGCCACCAGAAGCTGGTGGAGGAGAGCCCGGCGCCCGACTTCCCGGACGAGATCCGCCGGGCGATGGGCGACGCCTCGGTGCGGGTGGCCAAGGCGTGTGACTACGTCAACGCCGGCACCGTCGAGTTCCTCTACCAGGACGGCGAGTTCTACTTCCTGGAGATGAACACCCGGCTGCAGGTGGAGCACCCGGTCACCGAGATGGTCAGCGGTCTCGACCTGGCCACCGAGCAGCTCCGGGTGGCGGCCGGCGAGCCCCTGTCGTTCACCCAGGACGACATCGACCTCCGGGGCCACGCCATCGAGGTCCGCATCAACGCCGAGGACCCTGCGGGTGGAGCCTTCCTGCCCTCCCCCGGTCGCATCGACGCCCTGACCGTTCCCCAGGGATTCGGTGTGCGCTGGGACGGCGGCTACGCCGCGGGCGACGAGATCAGCCAGTACTACGACAACCTCGTCGGCAAGCTCATCGTCTGGGGAGCAGACCGCGAGATCGCCCGCAAGCGGATGCTCCGGGCCCTCGACGAGCTGGTCGTGGAAGGCGTGGCGACCACCGCCCCCGCCGACGTGGCCATCCTGTCCCACCCCGACTTCGCGGCCGCCCGGCACTCCACCAAATGGGTGGAGGAGACCCTCGACCTGTCCGGTGTGAGTGCCCCGACGTCGTCCGCTCCGGGCGAGGACCCCGCGGCCGAGCCGAAGGTCCGCCGTGACGTCGACGTCGAGGTCAACGGCAAGCGCTTCGCCGTGAAGGTCTGGGTTCCCGAGTCCGCCGTCGGGCCGGTCGCCGTCGGTGGGACGCGGGCGGCGCGTCCCCGTCGGGCCGCGGCCGCCGACGGTGACGGCGGCGCGGCCGGAGCCGGCACGGTGACCGTCCCCATGCAGGGCACGATCGTCAAGGTGTTGGTCGAGGTCGGCGACGAGATCGAGGTCGGTCAAGCCGTCTGCGTGCTGGAAGCGATGAAGATGGAGAACAACATCAACGCCGAGACCGGCGGCACCGTGGCCGAGGTCAAGGTCGCCCCCGGCGACTCCGTGGGCTCCGGCGACGTCGTGGTCATCATCGAGTAGCCGTGGCCGAACCGCCAGCGGTGCGTCCGGTCATCGTCGGGGGGATGCCCCGCTCGGGGACGACCCTGCTGCGCCGCCTGCTCAACACCGCCGACGAGCTCTTCCTCTACCCGGAGATGAACCCGGCTCGCCTTCCCAGCCTCTTCCCGTTCCTCGACGAGTTGCGCGGGTTCCTCGGCCGCAAGCGGCTCCACGTCGGGCCGGAGGTGATCGACGCCCGGATCAGCCACCTCCTCCGCACGGTGCTGGCCACCGGTCTGCGCCGACGGGACGACCTGGCCGACCACCCGCGCTATGGCTTCAAACAGCCCAACGCCGAACTCCACCACGAGGCGTTCGCCCGGGCCCTCGGGACATGCCGGCCCCGGTGGGTGCTCACCGTCCGCGACCCGGTCGCGGTCTACTCGTCCAACCTGACCTGGTCCAACCATGGAGACCGGAGCCCCGAGGCCTTCCTCGAGCAGCAGGTCCGGTCGGCGCAGGCCGGTCTGGGGATCGATCCGGCCGACCGCTTCGTGGTGGACATCGACACCCTCACCGACGACCCGGACACCCGCCCGGCCCGGGTCGCCGCCCTGTTCGGCTTCCTCGACCTTCCGGTGGGGTCGGTGACCGAGAAGTTCGTACTCGAGTGGCCCTCGACGAACCGCTCCGGCGACGCACGGCGCTCGGACCTCACCGATGCGGTGGTGGCCGAGCGCACCGAGGCGTTCACCAAGCTCGACCGGACGGCCCTGACCCGAGCGACCGACGCGCTGCATCCGACCTGACCTCGTCAGGAGCCGCTCGCCGGACTCCCGGGCGGCTCGAACAGCAGGGGCAGCAGTGCCGTCCAGTCACTCGTCCCCCACCGGGTGGCCGCGGGATCATGACCCGCCACGTCCTGCTCGCAGGCCGCCAGCAGCTCGGGCTCGGTGCCGATGCGGCGCAGGTGGCGGATCAGCTCAGCGTGGCGGGCCACCGTGTTGACATCACCCAGCGGCATCGCCCGCACCGCGTCGAGGTCCATGTCGGCGTCCAGGGTCTGCACCGCGTCCAGCTGACCGGCGATGCGCAATGCGATCTGGGTGCGGATGCACTTGCGGCACCGGCCGCAGTTGTAGGTCCCGTCCCGGTTCTCCCAGCAGACACGGAGGTGCCGGCGGACCACGGGTGATGAGGCCACCGCGATCGTCTTCTCGACCCGGTCGGCGTCGGCCCCGTCATGGACCAGCTGGAGCCGGTCACCAGAGAGAAGCGGGTCGGCGACCGGATGGGAGCCCCACGGGAAGAGATCGGCGTAGGTGTGCGTGGCGCCGACCAACACCTCGCCGAGATCGGCGACGAGGAGGTGGGCGACGGCGGCCAGTGCCGCCCCGTGGTAGGTCGTTCCCCACGGCGAGCCCATGGTGTCGGAGAAATCGTGCAAGTTGGTCTCGACCTCCACCAACGGTCGCTCGAGCTCCTCGGCCGCCGCCCGGACACCGGTCGTCACCGCCCGCCGGAGGTCGGGCAGCTGCTCCAGCGGCACGTCGAAGCCATAGACGAACACCAGACGATCGATGCGGTGGAGGTGACGCAGGGCGGTGAAGAAGGAGTCGACACCGCCGGTGAAGAAGCAACCCACGCCCTTGGACTTGCGCTTGGGCCGGCGCTCGCGTGCCGCGATCGCGACGGGTTCCAGCCGGTCCGGGTACCAGGTGGCGAACACCGACTGCCACGTCGTGGCTCCGTCGACGAAGGCCTTGCTGAGCGGGCCGGGGGACTCGACCGACAGCCCCCGGGCCATGGCCACCGGGAGGGCCAGGGCGACGAAGGCCTCGGGGGCTGCGACCGGTGTCGCCCCCACAACCCGGAACCACAGGTCGGTGTCGGTCTCGCCGGGCACGTGGACGACGGCCCGAACCTCACCATCGTCCACCCGTACGTCCGAGAAGGAGATGCTCTGGGCCACGGACACAGCTATAGCCTGCGCCAGGGTCGACCCCACCATGGGCACCGACCGCCTCCACCCCGACCGTGACCCTGCGACCCGCCCCCAGCCACCCGGACGCCCGCCTGATCCAGGCCTGGTCCGAGGGGTTCGACGAGGCCCTCGGAAGCCTCGTGGCCCGGGGGGAGCGCGTCGCCGTCGTCAACTTCCCGAACCACGGCAATGCCGGCGATCCGGCGCTCTGGCTGGGTGAGATGGCGGCGCTCGAACGCATCGGTGCCGAGGTGGTGTATCGGGCGTCGTGGGCCTCCTATGAGCCCCGAGCGCTCCGGCGGACCCTGGGCCAGGGCACGATCCTGATCCATGCCGGTGCGAACTTCGGTGACCTGTATCCCCACCGCCAAGCGACGACCCGCGAGCGGCTCTTGGCGGAGCTGGCCGACATCCGCACCGTCCAGCTCCCCCAGAGCATCCACTTCCAGGACCCGGCCAACCGCGAGCGCCACCGTCGCCTCGTCGAGTCCCACTCGGACTTCACGCTCATGACCCGCGAGCCGATGACCTACGACTACGCCCGGGAGCACTTCGACGTCCCGATCGTGCTCTCTCCCGATCCGGCCTTCGCCCTCGGGCCGCTCGCCCGCACCCGGACTGCGGAGGTCGACGTCCTCTGGCTGCGCCGCACCGATCCCGAGGCCGCCCCCTTCGACCTCGACGTGCCCGCCGACCTCGACGTCCAGGCCCTCGACTGGCTGGCCCCGGTGCCCGAGGAGCCGCCCTGGTCGCCGGCCGACCGGGTACGGCGCCGCGCCAACGCCTGGCTGCTGCCTCACCTGGAAGCCGGATCCCCGTGGGCCCACCACCTGTGGCGTCCCAACGCCGCCACATTCGGCCCGCTCGCCGAGGCCTGGGCCTTCCGTGGGTGCTCGATCCTGGCTCGGGGTCGGGTCGTGATCACCGACCGGCTCCACGGTCACATCCTCAGCCTGCTCCAGGGCATCCCTCATGTGGCGATGGACAACTCCTACGGCAAGGTCCGTTCTGTGCACGACGCCTGGACCCACCAGTCGGGCCTGGTCCAGTGGGCCGACACGCCGGCCGAAGCGGTCGAAGCGGCCCGGGAGCTGCTCACCGGGTGATGCGTGCCGTCAGGCGCGGCGGAGGCGACGGAGGCCGTCGACCACGGCCGGGGGCAACCACCTCTTCAGGCCGGCCTTCCAGCCCGCCCCCGACCGGGGGGCCGCAGGCGCGGCGTCCTCGACCGGTGCGGGATGAGCGACCTGATCCCCGCTGGCAGGGTCGTCATGGCCCGGGCGGGCCTGCCAGAGCGTCCCGTGGAAGTCCACCGGACCGTCGTCCCGACCCCGGGAGTAGTAGTAGAGGGCGATCGACCGGCGGGTGACCCCCTTGGGGCACGTCAACGGGTCGGGGTGCCCGTGGAACGAGGTCGAGCTGGTGCTGAACACCACGCACCGGTTGGCGAGCGGGGCGATGCGTGACACGCAGGCCGTCATGTCCCGGTTCCACAGCTCCAGATGGCCGCCCCAGTCCTCGTCCCAGTCCTCGTTCAGGTAGATCAGGACGTTCACCCGGCGCTCGAGGTCTCGACGGAGGTCGCGGTTGAAGTCGGCGTGTACGGCGAGCTTCCCGCCCGGCAGGATCTGGTGGAGGGCAGCGCCCTCGAAATGCGGATCAGGGATGAGACCTTCGATCCCGGTGAGTGCCTCCAGGAAGTCCAGCATCGCGCGGCTGTTCAGCTCGGCCAGGAGGTTGCGGATGAACGGGCTGACCCCGGCGAAATCGTTGTCCTGCACCCGTCCGAGCTTGTTCACCTGGTAGTCGTTGTCCGGCTGCTCGAAGGCCTCGGCGCCGGGAGACGGGAACTCATCGATCACCCGCCGTAGGACCCCGGGGGGAAAGAAGTCGTCGAGATGGACGTGGGGGAACGGCTGGTTGGTGCGGTACCGGTCCGCCAGCGCCTCTCCCCGGGCCACCAGCTCCCCACGGTCGAAGAAGAAGACCGGAGCCACGTCCATGCCGGCTTCGGGAACGGTCACGGCCGATACGGTATCGACCCCGTGACGATCGTCATGACCCTCCTCGTGCGTGACGAGGCCGACCTCGTCGGCGCCAACATGGAGTTCCATCTCGCGGCGGGCGTGGACTTCGTGATCGTCACCGACAACCGGTCGGTGGACGGCACCACCGCGCTCCTCCGGCGCTACGAGAAAGCCGGGGTGGCGCGGGTGATCCACGAAACCGACGACGACTACTCCCAGGGCCGCTGGGTCACCCGGATGGCCCAGTTGGCCGCCCGCGAGTACGACGCCGACTGGGTCATCAACAACGATGCCGACGAGTTCTGGTGGCCACGGCACGGCGACCTCGCGTCGACCCTGGCTGCGGTGCCCGAGGACGTCGAGGCCCTGTGCGCCTGGCGCTACAACCTGGTCGCCCGCCCCGACGACGACCAGCCGCCCTGGATGCGGATGACCGTGCGCCAGGCCCATTCGATGCCCCCGCCCGGGATCGAGTCGTCGACCTTCGCCCCCAAGGTGTGCCACCGGGGCCATCCGTCCATGGGCGTCGGGCAGGGAGCGCATTGGGTGGCCGTCGACGGTCAGCCCAACCTGGATCCACTCGATGACGGCCGCATCGAGATCTTCCACCTCCCGATCCGTTCGAAAGCCCAGTACGAGAACAAGATCGTGCTCGGTGGAGGGGCCTACGCGAAGAACAAGGAGCTGGGCTATGCCACCGGCAAGGCCTGGCGGGACTGGCACACCATCCAACGTCGGGGCCAGTTCGACGAGGCGTACCAACGCCTGGTGCTGAGCGAGGAGGACGTCCAGGCCGGCCTGGCTTCCGGCGACCTCGTCGAGGACACCCGCCTGCGCGACCGACTCGAGACGCTGCGCTCCGACCTCGTTGTGCCTGGCGCCCTCGAGATCACCCCACCCGGGCTGCTCGCCCGAGCCGGCCGCCGGGTGGCGCTCACCGCCCGCACCATCGCCCACCGGGCCCGGCCGGACTGACGCCCGGACTGACGCCGGGGCGGGCGGTCAGGCGGAGCGCCCCAGGAGCCCCTTGGCCCGGGTGTAGACCCTCACCGCCAGCTTCGAGCGGAGCTCGGTCAACTGGCGGAGGTAGTCGTCGGCTTCGGCGCGGATGGCGGTGACCTGTTCGGCCAGGGCCGACGCTTCGGCTGATCGTTTCTCGAGCTCCGCCTCGTAGGACTCGACGCGGCGGGCGTGCTCGGCCTCCAGCGCGTCGACCTTTTCGGTCAGCCGGTCGGTCTCCTCGAGGAAGAACGACAGGCGCTTGGCCTCGTGGAAGGCCAGCTGGAGGTTGGGGGTCTCCGGGGGGAGACCCGCGGCCGCGAAGGCCTCGACCGGGCCGGAGAGCTCCAACAGGGCCTCGTCCAGGTCCTCTTGGGCGGGCGACATCTCCTCGTGACCGGTCGGTCGCTGGTGGCGATGGTCGCCGTCCAGGTAGGCACTGATCCCGGCCAGGCGGTCGGGCTCGTCGCTCAGGACATCCGCACAGAAGGCCACCAGCTCGCGCGCCGTTCCCTCGGGCTCGGCCAGCAGCCGCTCGTAGTGCACGAAGCAGGCCCGCTGTCCCTCCAGGGAGGCGAGCAGGTCGCGGGTGTAACGCTCCCAGAGCGCCAGGCCGTAGGACAGGGCCATCCCGTCCCGGGCGGCGAGCGATCCGGCGATCTCGGTCGGGTCCCGCAGGGCCACGACCTCGTGGGGCGCCGCCTCCTCGGAGCGGCCGAGCACCGTCCGCCAGAAGGGCAGGAGCAGACAGACCCGGGGGTCCTTCCACACCCAGGAGGTGCCGGCGAACGCCTTGGCGTGCAGATCCGCGGCCTCGGCCCCCCAGGACCCGTCGGCCAGCCCGATCAGATGCTCCGGGTCAGTCGACGGCGGCGCCGACCAGCGACCTCCCAGGTCATCGAGCAGCCGGTCGTTGAACGAGGTCAGTGCCTCGACCTCCCAGTGGCCGGTCGGGTTCGACTCGCTGGCCCCCATCAGCACGTCCCGACCGGCGTCGAGCCCGAGCAGGTTCAGGACGCGGGTGAGCGCGGACGTCCCGCTGCGGTGCATCCCCAGCACCAGCACGCCCACGGCTAGTCGCTCCAGACCACTGCGTCGCCGGGTCCCGTGGCCCTCACCGCGCTCATGAGGCTCCGTGCCGCCTAGTCGGCGGCTTCGGCCAACGACTCGGACAACGTCGGGTGGACGAAGAGCGAGTCGTCGAGGTCGGTCACGGTCAGGCCGGCGCTCACCGCCAGGGCCACGACCGAGATGAGCTCTGCGGCGTAGGCCCCGACGATGGATCCACCCAGGACCTGGCCCGTGGCCGGGTCCGACACCAGCTTCACGAAGCCCGGGGTGGCGTCGTTGATCATCGCCTTGGCGTTGGCCGAGAACGGCACCTTGGTGACCCGGACCTTCCGCCCCTCGGCGAAGGCATCGGCCTCGGCCAGACCCACATCGGCGATCTCGGGCTCGGTGAAGATGGCCGACGCGGCCTTGTCGTAGTCGAGGTGCCGGTGCTCACGGGTGTGCAGGCCCATGACGTGGTCGGCGATCTTGCGCCCCTGCATGGCGGCCACCGACGAGAGCGGCAGCTTCCCCGAGAGGTCACCGGCGGCGTAGATGTGGCTCACGTTGGAGCGAAGGTGCCGGTCGACCGGCACATAGCCACCTTCGCTTTCGACGCCGGCGTCTCCCAGGCCCAGACCGTCCGAGTTGGGCAGCGAGCCGACGGCGAGCAGCACGTGGGAGCACTCGACGCGTCGACCGTCGTCGCAGACGACCGTCACCCCGTCGTCCCGGCGCTCCAGACCTGCGGCCCGGGCGCCCTTGAGGAGTTGGACGCCCCGGGCCAGGAAGTTCTCCTCCAGCGCGGCCGCGACCTCCGGGTCCTTCTGGGGCAGCACCTGCTGTCGGCTGACGATCAGGGTCACCTTCGAGCCCAGAGAGGCGAACAGGTGGACGAACTCCACCCCCGTGACCCCCGAGCCGATCACGGCCACGTGCTCGGGCAGGACCTTCGGCGGGTACGCCTGGCGGGTGGTCAGGACCCGGTCGCCGTCGGGTTCGGCCCAGTCCGGGATGCGGGGGCGGCTACCGGTGCTGAGCAGCACGGCGTCGGCCGGCACCGTGATCTCGCCCTCGGCGGTGTCGGCCACCACGGTGTTGGGGCCGGCGAGGCGGCCGGTGCCGCGCAGGATGCGGACCCTCTGACGGTCGAGCAGGTCGGTGACCGATGCCTCGAGCCGGTCCTCGATCGAGGTCAGTCGTTCCCGAAGGGCTTCGAGGTCGATCTCGGCGCCGACCTCGCGCAGGCCCATCTGCTCGACCCGGTGGAGATAGGACATGGCTCCGCCGGTGGCGATCATGGCCTTGGAGGGCACGCAGTCCCAGAGGTGGGCGGCCCCGCCGATGATGTCCCGCTCGACGAGCGTCACCTCGGCCCCGAGGGTCGCCGCCCGAGTGGCCGCGGCATTGCCCGCCGGACCTCCACCGATGATCACGAAGCGCCTCGCCACCCCCGCAGGTTACGGCCGCAGGTTCCATGACGGCAGGGACCGGACGACCGATCGACGCCCTTTCACGACGATGTCCCCCTGCCGTAAGGCGTCCCGCCACGAGCGCTCGCCCCGGTGCCAGTCGACGAAAGCCCGGGATCCGGCGACGACTTCGGCAGCGGGCTCCCCGCCGGGGTCGGTCAGGCACACCTCGGCATCCTGGCCTTCGACCAGCAGCCAGAACATCCGGTTCGGCGGCCGCTCGTCCGGGAACACGAAGGCCACGACGGTTCGCTCGTCGGGCAGCACCGTGCGATTGAGCTGGACCTGGCACCAGATCCATAGGGCGAAGCCGGGGTCGGTGTGCTCGGGGCGGACGTCCGCCCAACGCTCCGCCCAACCCGCCATAGCGTCGATGACCTCGTGCAGGTCTCGCCCGGCGTCGGTGAGGGAGTAGACGGATCCCTGGCCGTTCGCCTTCGGCGCGGTGGCCACGATGCCGCTGCGCTCGAGCTCACGCAGGCGCTTGGTCAACATCGACCGGGACATGTGGGGCACACCGCGGGCGATGTCGTTGTAGGTGGTCGCCCCGAACATCAGGTTACGCACGACCAAGAGCGTCCAGCGCTCGCCCACCAGCTCCGTCGCCCTGGCGACCGGGCAGTACTGGCGGTACGAGGCCACGTCAGGATGGTCCCAAATCGGGTCGACCCAGTCGAGTACTCATTTCGCGCTGGACGTCCCCGCGGCGTCTGCGGACCATGGCCGCATGACCGACGGCGACACCGCTCGAGGCCAGGTGGTCAGCGCTGCCGCCGAGGTCTACGACGAGTTCTTCGTGCCCGCTCTCTTCGGACAGTGGACCAACACCCTGCTCGACGCCGCCGGCGTCCGACGCGGACACCGGGTGCTGGACGTGGGCTGCGGTACGGGCGTCCTCGCCCGAGCCGCGGCCGAACGGACCGACGCGGTCACGGGCGTCGACCGCAACGACGGCATGCTGGCCGTGGCCCGGGCCCGATCGACGACAGTGGATTGGCGCCGGGCCGTCGCCGAGGAGCTGCCCTTCCCCGACAGCCGGTTCGACCGGGTCCTCAGCCAATTCGTGCTGATGTTCGTCGACGACGCCACCGCCGCCCTGGGCGAGATGGCCCGCGTCCTCCGGCCTGGCGGCCGTGTCGCCGCTGCAACGTGGTCCGCCATCGAGGAGAGCCCCGGCTATGCGGACATGGCCGACCTGTTGGCGCGCGTGGTGGACGACGATGCCGCGGCCGCGCTGCGGGCCCCGTTCACGCTCGGCACGACCGATGCCGTTGCCGAGCTGCTCGCCCCGGTGTTTCCCGACGTCGAGGTCAGGCGGCACGAGGGCACGGCGGCGTTCCCGTCGCTGGAGGACTGGGTCCACACCGACATCCGGGGCTGGACGTTGGCCGACCGCATCGACGACGACGCCTACGCCGCCATCCTCGACGAGGCTCGCCACTGCCTGGGTCGCTACGTCGACGGCTCCGGCCGGGTGTCGTTCCCCGCGCCGGCGATCGTCGCCGCCGCAACCGCGTAGCGGTGACCCTCGGGGTCCTCGCCGGGCGCGGCGACCCCATAGCCTTGGCCGCATCATGGACGCACCTGATCCCGCTGCCTGGCGGTCCCGGGCCGAGAAGGAGCTGCGGGGCACCAGCCCCGACGACCTGACCTGGACCACCCCCGAGGGCATTCCCGTCTCCCCGCTTTACACCGAGGCCGACCTGACCGGCGTCGACCACCTCGGTGGCCTCCCCGGGTTCCCGCCCTTCGTGCGCGGCGTCCGGGCCACCATGTACGCGAACCGGCCCTGGACCGTGCGCCAGTACGGCGGCTTCTCCACCGCCGAGGAGTCCAACGCCTTCTACCAGCGCAACCTGGCCGCCGGCCAGACCGGCCTCTCTGTGGCCTTCGACCTCGCCACCCACCGGGGCTATGACTCGGACCACCCCCGGGTGGAGGGCGACGTGGGCATGGCCGGGGTCGCCATCGACTCGGTGGAGGACACCAACATCCTCTTCGCCGACATCCCCCTCGACGAGGTCAGCGTCTCCATGACCATGAACGGGGCGGTCCTTCCGGTGCTGGCCTGCTACGTGGTCTCGGCCGAGGAGCAGGGCGTCACCCAGGACCAGCTCAGCGGGACCATCCAGAACGACATCCTCAAGGAGTTCATGGTCCGCAACACCTACATCTACCCGCCGGCGCCGAGCATGCGGATCGTGGCCGACATCATCGAGCACACCGCCACCCACATGCCGCGGTTCAACTCGATCTCGATCTCCGGCTACCACATGCAGGAGGCCGGGGCGACGGCCGACCAGGAGCTGGCCTTCACCATCGCCGACGGCCTCGAGTACGTCCGCACCGCCCACGCCCGGGGCCTCGACGTGGACGTGTTCGCTCCCCGCCTGTCCTTCTTCTTCGCCATCGGGATGAACCTCTTCATGGAGGTGGCGAAGCTGCGGGCCGCCCGCCTGCTCTGGGCCCGGGTCATGGCGCGCTTCGACCCGAAGAACGAGAAGTCCCTCATGTTGCGCACGCACTGCCAGACCTCGGGGGTCTCCCTGACCGAACAGGACCCGTACAACAACATCGTGCGCACGGCCTATGAGGCCCTCGCCGCCGCCCTGGGTGGAACCCAGAGCCTGCACACCAACGCCTTCGACGAGGCCCTCGGCCTCCCGACCGACGTCTCCGCCAGGATCGCCCGCAACACGCAGCTGATCCTGGCCGAGGAGACCGGGGTGCCCAACGTCGTGGACCCCCTGGCCGGCAGCTACTACATCGAGAAGCTGACCCACGACCTGGCCGAGAAGGCCTGGGCCCTCATCGAGGAGGTGGAGGAGCTGGGCGGCATGACCGAGGCCGTCGCCTCCGGCATGCCGAAGCTCCGCATCGAGGAGAGCGCCGCCCGCCGCCAGGCGCGGGTCGACCGGGGCGACGAGGTCGTGGTCGGCGTGAACAAGTACGTGGCCGAGCACCCCGACCAAGTGGACGTGCTCGACATCGACAACACCGACGTGCGCCGCCGGCAGGTCGAGCGCCTGGCCCGGGTCCGGGCCGACCGGGACGAGAACGCCACGCAGGCCGCCCTGACCGCCCTCACCGAGGGGGCCCGGGGCGACGGCGATCTCCTCGCTCTCTGCATCGACGCCGCCCGGGCCCGGGCCACCGTGGGCGAGATGTCCGACGCCATGGAGGAGGTCTTCGGCCGCCACAAGGCCGAGATCCGGTCGATCTCGGGGGTCTACGGTGCGGCGGCGGAGGGATTCGAGGACTTCGAGACCGCCCAGGCGGCGGTGGAGCGCTTCGCCGAGGCGCGCGGTCGTCGGCCGCGCATGCTGGTGGTCAAGATGGGCCAGGACGGCCACGACCGGGGAGCCAAGGTCATCGCCACGGCCTTCGCCGACCTCGGCTTCGACGTCGATGTCGGCCCGCTCTTCCAGACGCCCGCCGAGGCCGCTCGGGATGCGGTCGAGAACGACGTCCACCTCGTCGGGGTCTCCAGCCAGGCGGCCGGGCACAAGACGCTGGTGCCCCAGCTCATCGACGAGCTCCGGGCCGCCGGGGCCGGTGAGGTCCTGGTGGTCTGCGGCGGCGTCATCCCCCCGGGTGACCACGACCAACTGCACGAGGCCGGCGTGGCCGCCGTCTTCGGCCCGGGGACCAACATCCCCCAGGCCGCCCGCCGGGTGCTCGAGCTCCTCGGCCAGCCCTGAGCGTCGTGCCCACCACGGCTTCGGCTGTCCGAGCCGGTGACCGTCGGGCCCTGGCGCGCGCCATCACCCTCGTCGAATCCGAGCGGACCGACCACCGGACCGAGGCCGTCAGCCTGCTCGAGGAGCTCCTCCCCTCCACCGGCGGGGCGGTACGGGTCGGCATCACCGGCCAACCCGGAGCGGGCAAGTCCACGTTCATCGAGGCCCTCGGGCTGCACCTGGTCGATGCCGGCCACGGGGTCGCCGTTCTGGCGGTCGACCCGTCCAGCACCCGCTCCGGGGGGTCGATCCTCGGCGACAAGACCCGGATGGAGGAGCTCTCCCGCCGGGAGGCGGCCTACATCCGCCCCTCCCCTTCCGGTCGGACCGTGGGCGGCGTGGCCCGCCGGACGAGAGAGGCCCTGCTGCTCTGTGAGGGCGCGGGCTTCGACGTGGTCGTCGTGGAGACCGTGGGGTCGGGCCAATCCGATGTCGCCGTGGCCGAGATGGTCGACGTGTTCGTGCTGCTCGTCCCTCCGGCCGGTGGCGACGAGCTCCAGGGCATCAAGCGGGGGATCATGGAGCTGGCCGACGTGGTCGTGGTCACCAAGGCCGACGGCGACCTCGTCCCCGCCGCCAACCGCACCGCCGCCGACCACCGCCACGCCGTGCACCTCCTGCACGGCCAGGACCCCCCGCCGGTGGTGACCTGCTCCGCGCTCACCGGGGAGGGCATCGACGACGCCTGGGATGCCGTGCGCAACGTGTACGACCGTCGTGCCGATGACGGCGAACTCGCCCGGCGCCGGTCGGCCCAAGCCCGCAGCTGGCTCTGGGACGAGGTCCGCGAGACCCTCCTCGACGATCTGCGCACCGACCCCGGCGTCGCCGGACTGGCCCCCGATCTGGAGTCCCAGGTCACCGCCGGCACGCTCTCCCCTGCCGCCGCCGCCCAGCGACTGCTGCAGCAGTTCCGTTCTGGCGCCTGATCGAGGCGTCCCGACGCCGCCATCGGGCGCCAGTACCGGTCAGAGGTAGCCGAAGGCCTCGAGTCCCTCGGCGGCCAGTTCCTCGATGCGGGCGATGATCGTGGGGTCCAGGGCCTCGCGGTGGCGGCCGACGCGGTCGGCGCTGATGGGTTGGAAGGTCTGGGCGTGCTGGGCCATGCCCTCGTGCCCCCTGAACTGCCGGTAGCGGCGCTCGTCGTCGATCATCCCGGGGTCCCAGTCGACCCCCAACGTCGAGCAGACGCGCGAGAAGGCACCGACGGGGTCGGCGACCACGTCCTCGTGGCGAATCCGCACGTACGGGCTGCCCTGACGGGTGACGTTGCCCTCCACCATGAGGTTGTTGGCCACCCACATCCGGACCATCCCCTCGGGCAGGCCCTGAGCCCAGCCCAGGTCCTGGAACGACGCCATGACGTCGCGGATGTCCCGCACGACGTGGACGACGGGCAGGTTCTCGCCGAAGGCGTGCGCCGTGAGCAGGATGCGGAGGAACTTCAGGTCGTTGGGGGACTTGTCGCCCCCGAGGCGGCCGCCGCCGGCATCGGCCACGGCGGCGTAGAGCTCGGTCAGGATGCCGTTCAGGCTCCACGGAGCCGAACGCACCACCGCCGCCGCCCGGTCGACCTCGAGGTACTCCCCGATGCTGGCCGCGAAGCGACGCCCGCGGGTGATCAACGTGGCCGCGAGGTCACGACCCAGGTCGGGGTCCTCGATGCGGTCCACCAGGAAGGCCAGGGGAACGACCAGATCGGTCTCGTCGGGCACCACCAGGTCCGGGTGGGCGTTCAGGCACTGGGCCACCAGGGTGGTGCCCGAGCGGGGTTGGCCGAGGACGAGGAACACGGGGCCTCAGCGTGCCCGGTGACCTGGGCGGCGGTCCACCCCTCGGCTCACTTCGGGGTGGCGTGGTAGCAGAGGCGCGTGCCGGAGGGCAGCTCCTCGCGGCGGGCCACGGCGAACCGACGGCCCAACGCGGCCTCGAAGTCCTCGACGGTGTAGTCGCCGTGGAGCCCCTCGCGCTTGTTGCGCAGCAGGCGCTGGACCATCGGGTCCTCGCGGGTGGGGAACTCGACCACGAGCGGGGCGCCGGTGTCGGCCAGGAAGTCCACGAACTCCTGCATCGGCACGTTGCGGCTGATCACCAGGTGGTGGATCAGCGCCAGGGCGAGGACCAGCTGGGGGCGGCTACGGTCGGTGAAGGCCAGCCGTTCCGTACCCCGCCAGCCCCGGCTCGGTGAGGGGTCGGCCAGGTTCAGCACCAGCGGGAGGATCCGCTCGTCGCCCTCGGCCCGCAGGGACCGGTAGAGCCCGTCGACGGCCTCGTGGTCTCCGTCGGCGGCGATGACATAGGCCCCGTGCTGGGCCACCAGCCGGGAGAAGTGGCCGTCATTGGCCCCGAGGTCCCAGGCCAGCTTCGGCTGCACCGCCGCCGCGACCGAGGACACGAACTGCTCCTTGGCCCGCAGGTCGGCATCGGAGTAGTGCGACCGGTCGCTGTAGCCGGACCACTCGGTCTCGGCCTTGGGCAGGCGGAGCCGATCGACCAGCTTGCGGAGGCTCTTGATCTGCGCGACCAGGAGCTCCTTCTTCATGCCCGAGGCCTTGAGCTCGGACTTGACGTCGCGCTCGCTCGACGCGTTCTCGGCGCGGGCCTGGAGCGAGACGTGGAGCAGGGTCCCCTTCTTGCGGGGGCTGAGGATGTCCCAGAACGACATCATCCGTCGGGCGTCGACCGGGTTGACCCCCTCGACATCGGCCCGCAGCAATGGCTGGAACGTGATGCCTCGATAGGCCTGCAGCATCAGGGGCAACAGGAAGTGCATGTGGAACTGCCGGTAGCCGTACCAGGGCTCGGCCGGGCGCAGTCGCTCGAAGGACCCGAGGTCGATGAAGCGCGGCGTGGAACCCACGAACTGGAGGTTGTAGGCCGAGGCGTCCTTGGTGGTCAGATCCTGGGCCAGCGCCGCGCCGACCAGGTCGAGTTGCAGCCGGGCGGCGTCCCGCAACATCTCGAAGGACCACTCATAGGGATAGGAGATGACCGGGATGCGTTCGTGGCGTAGCACCCCCGCCCAGCCCGAGAGGCCCTCGGGCCGGTCCGTGGTCAACTCCGTGGCCACGACCTGGCCCGCGGCCACGGCATCGGCGAAGAACGGGGTGGCCGCCAACGCCTCGAAGTCGGCCAGCGCCGCGACGTCGAGACCTCGCCAGACGGCGCCTTCGGACAGGTAGACCCGGCTCGTCGGGTCGCGGAAGGACCCGGGATCGGGGGCAACGGTGGGGCACATGGCGGGGCCTGTGGGGCTCGAGGTCCGGACGGTCACCGGCGGGCACGCTCGACGTGCCCGGCAGGGGTTCAGGAAGCCGCGGTGCTCGCGGCGTCGGTGTCCTCGGCGGGATCGCCGGCCACGGTGGGTTCGGCGACGGCGGGCTCGTCCTTCTTCCAGAACATGAGCGCGGTCTTGATGCGATGGCCGAACGTCTTGAAGACGACCACGATGCCGGCGAGACCGCTGGCCAGGAGACCGAGCAGCATGCTCCCGCTGCCGGGATCGAGATATGCGTGCATGGGCGAGGGGGGCTCCTTCGAGAGGGGATGGTCGGGCGGGCGTGACGGGCCGGGCCCGGGGTGCAGAGGATAGGCCCTTCCGCCCCGAGTGGGTCGACACCCCGTTCACCTTCACCCTCCGTGCAGCAGGTCCCCGCCGGGGACATCCCCCGGTAGCCTCCCGGCCGCATGCGTGGCCAGCGGTACATCGACGCCGTCCGACGACGAGTCCGCGGCGGCGACGCCAGCGCGACCCCGGCGACGGAGGCCGAGGCGACGTCCTGGGTGGACACCGCTCCGTCACCCTGGGATGCCACCGTCGCGAAGGAGGAGCGGGCCACCGCGTGGTGCAACATCTGCCGCTGGACCGGCTCGTCCTTCGAGGGCCCGCAGCACTGCGAGTTCGCCACCTGCCCCCGCTGCGGCAGCATCGCCCGCGACCGGTTCCTCTTCTGGAGCTTCGTCGGACGGACCCCGCCGAGCCTGCGCACCCGACTGCTCGAGACCAGCCCCCGCATGGGGGCCGACTACCGGCGGGCGATGGACCGCTGGTTCACCTACACCTGCTCGGACTTCGACGAGCGGGCCCACGCGGGCACCGTGCGCATCGACCTCCAGGCCATCGATCTGCCCGATGCCTCCCTCGACGTACTGCTCACGCCCCACGTGCTCGAGCACGTCCCCGAGACCGACACCGCCCTCGACGAGATCGCCCGCGTCCTGGCTCCCGGAGGTCGCATGTACCTGCAGGTCCCTGTCCTCCAGGGCGCCACCGCCCCACCGACCGAACCCGAGTTCCACGGCGACGACACGCCGGTGTTCTGGCGCTTCGGCCCCGACCTGACCGGCCGACTGCGTGACCGCGGCTTCACCACCACCCTCCTCTGCACCGAGGACTGGAAGCGCCGGGTCGACGCCGGCGACCGGGACTGGGGCGCCGGCACCTCCAAGGAGTTCGACGTCACCTCGCTGCTCAGCGGTTCCGTCGCCGACGACCTCCTCAGCGTGGCCGACGGCCCCACCGCCGCCCGCCTCGGCTTCGTCCCCAGCTACATGTTCCTCACCTTCGAGGCCATCAGGGCCTGACCCACCGCCGGGCGCACCGACACATCGGAGGCAATAGGGAGCGGGTTCCGCCCCTCATTGCCTCCAATGGACCCCGCCCGCGGTGGCCCGCCCCACGATGGCGTCCAGCCGCTCGGCGAAGGCCTCGAGGCCGAAGTACTGGGCCCGCTCGACCGCCCCCGCCGACAGCCGGGCCCGCTCCGCCGGATCCTCGATCAGCCCGACGGTCTGTGACACGAGGTCGTCCAGGTCGGAGAAGTGCCGCCCGCTCACGCCGGACGCCACGATCTCGGCGGGGCCCGCCCGACCGAGCACCACGGGTACCGCGCCGGCGGACATGGCTTCGACGATCGATATGCCGAAGTGCTCCATCCGGTTGGGATCGTCCTCGGCGTCCTCGCCCAGGCCCGTGGCGTGCCAGAAGACCGAGGCCCGCGCGTACAGGTCGGCCAGCTCGCCACCCGGGGCATCGACGTGGAACTCGACCGGCAGGCCGACCGCCGCGGCCCGCACGTGGTCGAGATAGCCCTGATCCGCCTCACTGCAGCCGCCGACCAGGTGCAGTGACCACCCCTCGGCCGCGTCCGTGGCGACCAGGCGCCGGAACGCCTCCACCATCTCCAGCTGCTTCTTGGAGTGCCCGGCCTTCGGGGCGAAGAACCGCCCCACCCCCAGGATGATCGGTGCCTTCGCCCCCGGCTCGTGCAAGCGCACCGGTGGGTAGAGCACCGTGGCATCCCGGTTCCACCAGCGGCGGATCCACCCCCGGGTGAACTCCGAGTTGGCCACCAACGTGTCGTAGCTGTCGAGGAAGTTCTTGTTGGGCAACGGCCGGTACAGCAACGGCAGCCAGGCCCCCAGGGTGGCCCCGACCCGGTCCCGCACCCGCTCGCCGGTGTGCAGGGTGCTCAGGGCGACGCCCAGGACCCGGTCGTCGTCACCCTGGCCGTGCTCGGCGGGCACGAAGGTCGTCGATCGGATCTTGACCTCGATCTCACCCGACCGCGACCGGGCCGGCACGGTCACGACAACCGGCGTCCCCCGTCGGCGGACCAGCCGCGAAGGGCCGGCCTCGACGGTCAGGCTCCTCGCCGGCTCCCCCTCCACCTCGACCGCCACCTCTGCGGGCGGGAGGCCCACTGGACGCTGGTCCCGGAAGACCAGGCGCACGGCGACGTCCCGGTCCGCCCTGGCCTCCACGAAGAACGACGCCTCCGCCGCGGTCCAGAAGTACCGAGGGCGGCGCCCCTCCCGCGGTAGAAGCCCTCTCCCCAGGCGGTGTCGACCGCCTGGGCCCGCACGAGGGGGCCGAGGGCCCGGATGGCCAGCCGCTGCGCGACGTTCAGGTCCCCCGCCGACCGGGCCGGGAAGTGGGTGATGTAGAGGTTGTGGGGCGCCCCGGCGTCGTCGTCGCTCATGAAGGACACGTTGACGAAGAGGTCGTAGCCCCGGCTGGCCCGCAACACCGCGCCCGGCCGGTCCCGGAGCACGACCATCCCGATGCCGGACAGGTCCAGGCGCAGCCGTTCGGCGAGGTGGTCGAGGTCGACCTCGTCGGGGCCGAGGAGGTCGACGTCGTGGTGACGGGCCAGCACCTGGGCCACGGCCGCCCCGTAGGTCTCGGCCCCACCCCCGGTGCGCCAGTAGCGGTTGTAGACCCCGACCTTCATCCGTCCCCGCTCTCGGGGTCGCCCGGCCGCCCGGACCCGGGCTGGGGCACCGCCCAAGCGACCAGGTCGACGTCATCGACCACCTGCTTGCGCCGGTTGCGGAAGCGGGCCACCAGCATCGCCGGCAGCAGGCGGAGGAACGCCAGGAACGACTTCGACCGGCGGCGCAGGAGCACGGTGTTGGGCCGGTGCGCCCGCAGCATCGGGGACGCCACGTCACGTCGGGCGTAGCTGGCGGTGATCAGCAGGTACCGGACCACGGCCCCGACGGCGAGGCCGAACGGCGCGTTCTTCACCAGCATCAGGAGGCGGTTGCGCTCGACGAAGTGCTGGAAGAGGGCCGAGCCCTCCCCGCTGCTGGCGGCGTGGATGTGACGGAACCGGGAATCGGGCACGTACCCGTAACGCCAGCCGCGACTCCGGCCCCGCCAGGCCAGGTCGGTGTCCTCGTAGTACAGGAAGAAGCGCTCGTCGAAGAGACCGACCTCTTCCAGGTAGCGCCGCCGCAGGAGCACCCCGCCACCGCACCAGGCGAACACGTCGGCCGGTGCGTCGAACTGGCCCTCGTCCCGCTGCAGGTAGCCGCGGTCGGCGCCGTAGCCACCCTCGATCAGCAACGACCCGACGTTGTTGACCACGTCGTAGGGCTCACCCGTGACGGTCACCTCGACCCACGCGGGGTCCGGCCCGACGGCCACCTCCACCGGGCCCGAGCCGCTCGCGACCGTGACCTCCTTCGCCGCCTCGGCCGCCAGCCGCAACCGAAGCGTGATCGACGTCGACCCCGCAGAACCCTCGGGCACCGGGATCCGGACCAAGGCCCGCTCACCGGTCCACTCGAAGCGCGTCTCCTCGCCGGAGCCATGCTCCTGGCCCCAGAAGCCCTCGACCCGTTGGGCCTCCCGCCAGCGGTCCTCGCCGTCCACCTCCACCCCCGAAAGGCGCACCCCGAGGTCCCGTCCGTCCCCTGTCCCGGGCCGGAACGTCGGCGAGATGAGGGTGAGGTCGAGGAACCGGGGAGCGAAGAGGATCCGGGGACAGGCGGCACCCAACCCCTCGTCGGCCTTCAGTGCGTCGACCAGCGGGCCGAGCCACCCGGAATCCACGAAGGCGTCGTTGTTCACGAGGGCGACGTGATCGAAACCCTCCAGGTCGCCCATGGCCACGTTGTTCGCCGGGAAGCCGAGGTTCGCCCCGGTCGGGCGGATCTCCACGTCGGGGAACCGACGACGGATCTCACCGTCGCTGCCGTCCGAGGAGGCGTTGTCGACCACCACGATCTCGAGATCGCCCGTGGGCCAGTCGGTCCCCCGCAGGGCTGCCACGCAGTCGAGGACATGACGGCCGCCGTTGTAGTTGAGCACGACGGCACGGACACGAGGGGACACGGGGGCGTGAGGATAGGGCGACCCGCCTCGGGCATGCGCCACCGTCGACCGGTGGGGGCGGCGGTGGGGCGTGGTACAACGACGCCCGTGAAGGGCCTCATCCTCTCCGGCGGGGCCGGCACGCGCCTGCGACCGATCACCCACACCAGCGCCAAGCAGTTGGTGCCCGTGGCCAACAAGCCGATCCTGTTCTACGGCCTCGAGGACATGGCCGAGGCCGGGATCCACGAGGTCGGCATCGTCATCGGGGAGACCGGCGAGGAGATCCGGGCTGCCGTCGGTGACGGCTCGACCTGGGGCCTCGAGGTCACCTACCTCCCTCAGGACGAGCCGCTGGGCCTGGCCCACTGCGTCCTCATCGCCGCCGACTTCCTGGGCGAGGAGGACTTCGTCATGTACCTCGGCGACAACCTGCTCCGGCAGGGCATCGCCGAGTTCGTGGAGAGCTTCGAAGCCGACCGGACGGCCTCCTCGGCCCCGTCGCTCGGCGGCGAGACCGTCCCGCCGACCGCGCAGATCCTGCTGGCCCGGGTGCCGGACCCACAACGGTTCGGGGTGGCCGAGATCGGTCCGGACGGCGAAGTCCTGCAACTCCTCGAGAAGCCCGACGAGCCGCCGTCGGACCTCGCGCTGGTGGGCGTGTACCTCTTCGACGCCACGATCCACGAGGCCGTCGCCGCCATCGCACCCTCGCCGCGGGGAGAGCTGGAGATCACCGACGCGATCCAGTGGCTCATCGACAACGGCAAGCGCGTCCGCCACGAGATCCTCGACGGCTGGTGGAAGGACACCGGGAAGCTGGACCCGCTCCTCGAGGGCAACCGGCTCATCCTGGAGACACTGGAGCCCGCCAACCGGGGCCACATCGACGACACGTCCCTGGTCGAGGGTCGGGTCGTGGTCGACGACGGCGCCGAGATCGTCAACAGCACCGTGCGGGGCCCGGCCATCATCGGGCCCGGTACCCGTATCGTGGACAGCTACGTCGGCCCCTACTCCTCGGTGGCCGCCAGGTGCGAGATCCTCGACTCCGAGGTCGAGCACTCGGTGATCCTCGAGGACAGCCGCATCGTCAACATCCCCCACGTGCAGGACTCGCTGATCGGCCGAGAGGTCGAGGTCGTCCGCTCGGGGCGCGTGCCCCGGGCGACACGCCTCATGCTCGGCGATCACTCCCGTGTCGACATCGAATAGGTGAGTGCCATGGCCGAAGTGACCGAGTCCCCGACGATCCGCGACGTCTTCGTCGTGGAGCCGAAGGTGTTCGGTGACGAGCGCGGGGTCTTCGTGGAGACCTACCGACGTGAGTGGTTCCCGCAGGGCCGGGAGATGGTCCAGGCCAACCGCAGCGACCGGCGGGCGGGTTCGGTGGTCGGCCTGCACTACCACCTCCATCAGGCCGACTACTGGTACGTCCCCGCCGGCCGGGCCCGGGTGGTCCTCCACGATCTCCGCGAGGACTCCCCCACCGACGGCAACACCCTCGTACTCGATCTCGGCGAGGACGCCGACGGCACCCACCCCCACCGGGGTGTGTTCATCCCGCCCGGCGTGGCTCACGGCTTCGCCGCGCTCACCGACATGACGATGACCTACCTGGTGGACGGGTACTACAACCCGGCCGACGAGCTCGGCGTCGCCTGGGACGACCCGGCCGTCGACGCCGACTGGGGTGTCACCGACCCGGTGCTGTCCGAGCGGGACCGCACCAACCCCCGCCGAGACGCCCTCGATCCCGGTCGCCGCCCCCACGCCGACCTCCGCCCCTGAGGACTTCCCCATGAGCAAGCTCTTCGTCACCGGCGGCGCCGGCTTCATCGGCTCCAACTACGTCCGCTGGGCCCTGGCCAACCGCGACGACGAGGTGACCGTCTACGACGCCCTCACCTACGCGGGCAACACCGACAACTTCCGCCCCTTCGAGGACGATCCCCGGTTCCGGTTCGTCAAGGGCGACATCTGCGATCGGGACGCGGTCCTCGCCGCCCTGTCGGGTCACGACCGGGTCGTGCACTTCGCCGCCGAGAGCCACGTCGACCGGTCGATCGTGAATCCCGACGAGTTCGTCCGGACCAACTGCAGCGGCACCAACGTCATGTGCGACGTGGCCCGCCAGGTCGGCGTGGAGCGATTCCTGCACATCTCCACCGACGAGGTCTACGGCTCCATCGAGGAGGGCTCGTTCACCGAGACCGACATCCTCGCCCCGCGATCGCCCTACTCGGCCGCAAAGGCCGGCTCGGACCTGATCGCCCTGGCGTATCACGAGACCCACGGCCTGCCGGTGGTGGTCACCCGCAGCAGCAACAACTTCGGGCCCAACCAGTTCCCCGAGAAGGTCATCCCGCTGTTCGTGACGAACCTCCTGGAGGGGCGCAAGGTCCCGCTGTACGGCGACGGGCTCAACGTCCGGGACTGGTGCTTCGTGGACGACAACTGCGAGGCCGTGGACCTGGTCCTGCGGGGCGGCGAGATCGGCGAGATCTACAACATCGGGGCGGGCAACGAGATCACCAACCAGGAGCTCACGCTGCGCCTGCTCGGCCGTCTGGGCCACGACGAGTCCATGATCGAGCCGGTCGAGGACCGGCTCGGCCATGACCGGCGCTACTCGATCGACACCGCCAAGGTCCGCGCCCTGGGATGGGTGCCGCGCCACGAGCTCGACGAGGCGCTCGACCTCACCGTGGCGTGGTACCGCGACAACCGCTGGTGGTGGGAACCCCTACTCGGCTCGTGATGACCCGCACCCGATGAAGGTCCTCGTCACCGGCGCCGGCGGGCAGGTCGGCACCGAGCTCCTCGACGCGTTCGCCGGCCACGACGTCGTCGGGTTCGACCACCACACCCTCGATGTCGGCGACCGAGACGCCGTGCACGAGACGATCGGCACCGAATCGCCGCACGCCATCGTGCACGCCGCGGCGTGGACGGCGGTCGACGCCTGTGAGGCCGATCCCGACCGGGCCCTACGGGTGAACGCCCTCGGCACCCGCTTCGTCGGCGAAGCCGCCCGGCGGGTCGGGGCCCGGGTCTGCTACCTCTCCACCGACTATGTCTTCGACGGCACCAAGGACGCTCCGTACCACGAGTGGGACACCCCCTCGCCCCGCTCGGTCTACGGACGGTCCAAGCGGGGCGGCGAGTTGGAGCTGGCTGACGGCGACCTCGTCGTGCGCACCTCGTGGGTCTGTGGTCGCCACGGCTCGAACATGGTCGGGACCATCCTTCGCCTGGCCGCCGGACCCGGTCCGCTGCGCTTCGTCACCGACCAACGAGGTCACCCCACCTTCGCGGACGACCTCGCCGCCATGATCGCCCGCCTGGTGACCGAAGAGCGCTCGGGGCTGTTCCACGTGACCAACCAGGGCGCGGTGTCCTGGTACGAGTTCGCCCGGGCCGTCCTGGGGGCGGCCGGCGAGGACCCGGGCCGCGTCGAACCCATCGCCACCGCGGACCTCGACCCGCCCCGACCCGCGCCCCGACCTGCGAACTCGGTGCTCGACAACGCCGCGTTGCGGCTGAGCGGCGTCCCGCTGCTCGACCACCACGAGGTGCCGCTCCGACGGCTGGTCGACCACCTCCGAGCCTGACCGACGGGTTTCGAATCGAAGCCGCGACCGCCCGCTAACGTGCGCGGCCATGACGGCGAAGGCCCCTCGGTCGACCTGGTTCCTGCTCATCGGTGTCCTGGCGGTCATCGCCGCGGGCTGTGGCGGGGAGGACTCCCTCAGCGAGGAGGACTTCCTCGCCCAGTTCGACGAGATCTGCCTGGAGGTGAGCGACGACATCCAGGCCATCGGCGAGCCCGCGACGACCGAGGAGTTGGCCGAGCAGGCCGGCGAGGCCGTCGACATCGCCTCCCAGGGCGTCGAGGACCTCAGCGAGCTCAGCCCGCCCGAGGACCTGCAGGACACCGTCGACGAACTGCTGGAGGTCCTGGAGCAGCGCGTCGAGCTCTTCGAAGACCTCCAGGCCGCGGCCGAGGACGACGACAATGACGCCATCGAGTCCCTGGCGGAGGACAACGCCGAGCTGGAATCCGAGGTCGACGGGCTCGGTGAGGACCTCGGCCTCGAGTGCTTCGTGGACGACGCCGGTGCCTCCGGCGAGCCGACCAGCGACGTCTCCGATCAGCTGACCAGCGACTTCTCCGACGACGTCACCAGAGACTTCTCCGACGACTTCAGCAGCGACGTCCCCACCGACGCCAGCCCCGGCGCCCCGCCCGCCGAGGCCATCACCGAGTACGGCTCGGATCCCGCCCTCGACGCCCTCGCCGACGCCTGCTTCGACGGCGACTTCGCCGCCTGCGACACGCTCTACCAGCAGTCGGCCTCGGGGAGTGGCTACGAGGCCTACGGCGACACCTGTGCCGCGCGTCAGGACCTGGGCACCGGGCAGTTCTGCGTCGACACCTTCGGCTGAGCCGCAGGGCCGGGCCGGACGGGCCCGACAGGATCAGCCGGTGAAGTCGACCGTGCGGGGGATGGCCGTGCCGGGAGCCCAGGCGGACCGGGTGTGGGCCAGGGCGCTGATCTGGGCGGTCAGTTGGGCGCGGCTCACCGAGTCCTCGCCCCGGAAGGTCCCGTCGGGGTAGCCGTTGACGATGCCCTCGGCCGCCGCCCACCTCAGGCCGTCCGCGAACCACTCGTCGGCGCGCACGTCGGTGAAGGGCGGCGGTCCCGTGGGCGACGGGCGACCAGCCACCTTCCACAGCATCATCACCGCCTGGGCCCGCGTCACCGGCGCACCGGGCCGGAAGGTGCCGTCGGGATAGCCAGTGACGACCCCCGCCGTCGCCGCCCAGCCCACCGCGGGGTCGCCGGCCGCGACGTCACTGAACCCATGGCCGCCGACCGCTCCCGGCGACGCCATGAGGGCCCACACCATGTCCACCGTCGTGCGCCGGTCGGCCGCCAGGTCGCCGCGGAAGGTGTGGTCCGCATAGCCGGAGACCACCGCCCGGAAGCGCCCCCAGTCCACCTCCGCCCGGAACCAGGCCCCCGGCGCCACGTCCTCGAAGGGCCTCGCGGCGTGGAACCAACTGACGCCCTGGGCCCGGGTGACCCGCTCGGCCGGCCGGAACGTGCTGTCGGGGAAGCCGGACGCGTAGCCCATCTCGGTGAGCCAGTTCGCCGCCGCCGAGTACCAGACGCCGGCCCGCACGTCGGTGAAGGCCCCGGCCCCGGCCGGCACCGGTCGGTCGGCGCGGTTCCAGACCATCGCCGCCAGCTGGCTGCGCTTCACCGGCTCGTTCGGTCGGAAGGTCCCGTCGGGGAAGCCCGACACGATTCCCTCGCCGAGTGCCCAGGCCAGCCCATCGGCGAACCAGGCCCCGGCGGCGACGTCGGTGACGGCGACCGGAACCGAGGGTGTCGGCCTTCCGGCGCCGGTCCAGAGCCACATCACGGCCTGGGCCCGGGTGATGGGTCCACCCGGCCGGAACGTGTTGTCGGGGTAGCCGGTGACGATGCCCGCATCGAGCCCCCAGGTCAGCGCGTCCAGGTACCAGACCTGGGTCGGCACGTCGCCGAACCCCGCCCCACCCCCGCCACCACCACCGCCGCCCCCGCCACCGCCGAGGTCGACCAGGGCCGCGCCCCGGTGCCAGCTGAGTGCGTTGCGGGCGTTGGCGCCCAGCGGGCGGGAGGCCCAGATGTCCTGTGGGTAGCCCGTGTCGGCCCGGAGCCAGTGGCGGTACTCCCGGCCGTTGGCGGCATACACATAGAACGGCGCGGTCAGCGGGGCCGGTCCGAACCCGGGCACGGCGAAGCCGGCGTAGCCCTCGGCTCGAGCCGGAGCCACCCGCCAGCAGGTGAACGAACCGCTCCGGGCCGCTCCGGTGCAGGTCCGCGACACCATGCCCCCGCGGGCGTGGACCGCGGTGTCGTGGGCCACGCCCACCAGCCGATCGGTTCCGCTGCGGTAGATCGAGCGGAAGATGCCCCGGCAGGTCGAGGCCCCACAGCCGTACCAGGGCGCCCACACGTACGCCAGGGTCGGGTTGGTGCACCAGCGGGCGGCCATCGTGGCCGCGGTCCGGGCGGCGACGACATAGGTGTCGATCCGCTGGGCGGCGGTCAGCGGTGCCCCGAGGCCGGCCGAGTCGAACTGCCACATGCCCACGCCGGGATGCCAGAACGCCCTGGGCTCCCGGGCGACGGTCCGGAAGGAGTGCAGACCCGACTGGTTGTCCCAGCGGGAGAGGGTCATCGGCGACGGCGCCTGACCCGACGGGCTCCCGGTCTCCGGGAAGGTCGGGGCCAGCATCAAGCGCGGCCAGCTTGTTGGTGGTCAACCCGCAGCGGCGCTCCCGGGCGGCCCAGTGCAGGACATCGTCGAGTGGGTCGTCGCCGAAGGTCGGTGCGGCCGTCGCCGGGGTCGCCGTCGACCCCAGCGGGACGAGTGCCACCAGAAGGCCGAGGACGAGGGCCAGAGCCACGACGCGCCCGAGTCCCCGGCTCATGAGCCCTGGACCCAGACGAGGGCCTCGGCCCCGTCAGGAGGGGCGGCCGCCACGACCAGCGCGTCGGCTGCGGCCCGACCGGCGATGCCGGCCAGCGGGCCACCGCCGGGCCCCCGCACCGGCGCGGTGACCATCTCGACCAGTCGCCCGTCAGCGCCCAACCAGGCGACCACGACCTCGGGACGGGCCAGGGGCCGGTCGGTGAGCGACTCGACGCCGCCGAAGACCAGGTGAGGACGGACCCCGTCGCCGTCCTGGTACAGGTAGAGGTCGACGGGGTCGCCACCCGCGGGCCGCTCCCAGTAGGGCGTCCACGACAGGCTCCGTCGCCCCGGGTCGCCGAGGGCGCCGCCCGCCACCGTCCACTGGACCCGGGCCACGGCGGCCGTGGCCACCTGGGCCCGCAGGACGAAGGGAACGGGCTCACCCGGCCGGATGTCGTGCACCGGGCTCGTGGTCGTGACCACCTCGAGCTCCTCTCCGGCGGCGTCGAGCAGGCGCGCGCTCACCTCGAGGTCGGCCAGGACCTCCAGACCCTCGTTACGAGCCAGGCCCGAGGCCACGAACGCGCCGCTCTCCGAACGTTCGACGGTGGCCGACAGCACGGTCGGTCCCCTGCCGTCCACCCGGGCGAGCCAACGGGAGCCGACGAAGCCCTCCAGGTGGCGGGTCTCGTTCGCGCCGCCCTCCCTCAGGGCGGCGTCGACCTCGGCGGCCCGCACCGAGCAGTCGACCTCGGCCGGGCCGGTGCGCAGGCAGCCGTCCTGGTCATAGAGGCCGTCGACGTCCTCGGCCACCGACGGGAGTTCGGGCAGGACCGGGGCCGCAGGGGGGTCATCAGCCCTCGCGACGAGGACCAGACCGGGCAGGCCGAGTGCGCCCACGACGGCGACGGCGAGGATCCAGGGGACACGAGAAGGCATGTGCCAGGACCATCGGAGGCCAGGCAACCACTTTGAGTGGTCGAGTACACCGCCTTACGTGATCAACACCGACCTCAGGATCCCTCGGCGACGGCCACCCGCCAGCTGGGCAGGGGCTCGTCGGCGTCCCTCACGAGGAGCTGGACCGCGTTGTCACCCGGCCGCAGCCGCGAGTGGTCGATGAGCACCGAGAACGACAGCTCCCCCTCGCCCCCGTCCGACACCGGGTCCAGCGCGAGGGCGCCCACCACCCGACCGTTCAGCACCAGCAGGCCCTGAGTGGGCGGCTCGCGGCCGACAGGGGTGGCGCGGCCGTGGAGGACCAACGGGATGGGGTCGACGCCGGGGTCGTAGTCGGCCAGCGTGTCGGCTTCGTCCACCGTCCACCGCAGGGCCGATGGTCCGATGAGGCGCAGGTCCCGCAGGTCGCGGCCGACCAGCGCGGCATTCGGGCCGACCCGGGCCACGGTCGGCCACGGTCCGTCGAAGGGCACGAGGAAGGCGTTGCGCGCCGCGGTCTGCACCACTTCGTCGAACCCACCGGTCACCTCGGGTGGGCCGGAGTAGATGACCGGCTTCGTGGCGTCGGTCCGGGGCGGTCCGACGAGGGACTGCCCGTCGAGATCCCAGTCCACCTCGATGTCCAGCAGGTCCACGATGGTCGGCACGACGTCGATGAGCATCGCGTTTCGATCATCGACTCGGCCCTCGATCTGGCCAGGGGCCTTGACGAGGAGGGGTATCCGATAGATCTCCTGCAGGTTGCGGCCGGTCGGCTGCCGCGTGGGAGAGCCTTCCTGGAAGGCGATGCCGTGGTCGGCGATCACCACCACCAACGCGTCGTCCCAGAGCCCGGCGCCCTCCAGCCGGTCGATGAGCTCACCGAGGACGCTGTCGGCGTAGCCGACCTGGAGCAGGTGACGCTGGAAGCCCTGACGGAGCAGATAGGGGTCGTCCTGCCAGCGACCGTCGACCGTGCCCGGAGGACCGTGCTCCCCCGTGTAGACGCCCCCTTCCGGCGTGCGTTCCCAGTTGAAGTGCGGGAACCCCTCATGAGCGAAGAACAGGCGCCGGGGGGCCAACGTCGCATCCTCGATCGCGCTGAGGAGGGCGTCACCCTTGAAGCCGGCGAACACCTCGGGGTTCTGCCTGCGCATGTGGGCGAAGAAGGTCGTCCGGTCCTCATCGGCCAGCCCGTCGGGATCCCATGACCCGGGATCGACCGAGGCCGCAGCCAGGTCGGCCCCTTGGTCGGTCTCCAGGAAGCCCTCCCAGGACTGATCCACCGTGGGCAGGCCCGAGCGCCAGCTCCGCGGGAGCACCACATGGCCGTACACCACACTGGCGTCGAGAAGGGACTGCCGGAGGCTGGTGAAGAAGTCGCCGACGCCGGCGTCGTCCTCGGTGACGCAGATGCTGCTCGGACAGAGGTCGGTGAGCGTCTCGTGGACGTCCATCTCGTAGCTGTCGCCGAGGAGCGTGAAGATGTTCTCGGGGTAGTCGCTCGAGGTCGGAACCAACCCTTCCTCCGGGAAGGTGCCCGCCAGTGCCGCGGGAACGGACCGGACGGTGCTGGCCGACACGCTGGTGGCATTGCGGTACCACGTCCCCGCGTCGGCCAGCCGGGCGAAGTTCGGGAACCGCGTCTCGGTTGATCGTCCCGTCGGCCTGCAGGAGGCTCGCCAACGGGAGCTCGTCGAACATGACCATGACCACCGGGGCGTCCCCGCCGACCCGCACGTCGGCGGCGGCGCCCGCCTCGCCGGCCCGCAGCAGTTCACCCGTGGCCGAGGTGAACAGGAACAAGGCGAGGAAGGCCACGGGTGCGAACCCGAGGTAGCGCAGCATCAGGCCCACACCGGCGAAACGGCGCCGCACCAGGACCAGGCCGACGGACACCGCGAGGCCCACCAACACGGCCATGACGACGCCGTCCTGGCCCAGGTCGGACGCCAAGGCCACCCCGAAGACGAACCCCAGCAGGCCGAACCAGAGCCAGTGCACCACCGCGGCGACCTTCTGCCCGGCCACGACCAGCGCCACGACCTCGGTGACCAGGGCGAACACCGGCACCCCGAAGGCCACCATCAGCGCGAACGCCACGATCTCGGGCCGCGTAGCACCCGACGCCACGAAGAACTCGGGGTTCTGACCGAACAGGTCGAGGAGCGGCTGGGCGACGGCCAGAGCGGACAGCGCGAGCAACTCGGGACCGCGAGCCAGCAGATGGGCCCCCACCCGACCGGTCCGGTGCCGCATCGTGTCCCGGTCAACCGAGGTCGAGTCGATCACCGGCTGGTCGATCCGAGGGATGAAGTGCGGTGCGTCGGAGAGGTCATGGAAGGGGGAAGGATCACCGGCTGGTCGCTCCGAGAAAGGAGGTGCGGTGCGTCGGAGGGGTCATGGAAGGGGGAAGGATCACCGGCTGGTCGCTCCGAGAGATGAAGTGCGGTGCGTCGGAGGGGTCATGGAAGGGGGAAGGATCAACGCCCGCCGGGTACCGACCCGGCCGCACGCCGTCCAGGATAGGGTCACTCGAGGCCCCGCGGGTATCGTCCCTCTGTCCGGGATCGTCCCGCCTTTCCCCTGCCGTGCCGCTCCGCTCCCCCCTCACCCGCCGCCGTCGGCGCCGAGCCCTGCGGACCCTCGAGGTCTCCGCACCGGAGACGGCCTTGGGCTTCGGGCCCGACGACCGCCTGTACTTCCTGCACATCCACAAGACGGCCGGTTCGACCCTCGCCCGCATCCTCGAGACCCACTTCGGCCAGGGCCAGATCTGCCCTCCGCAGACCTGGCAGCAGTTCCTCACCCTCCCCCGCACCGACCTGGCGCAGTACCGCCTGTTCCGCGGCCACCTCCTGGCCTTCAGCCAGTGGCTGCCCACCCGGCCCTGGATCGTGACCTTCCTGCGGGACCCGGTCGAACGCACGCTCTCCACCTACGACTACATCCGCCGCAACGACCGGCACCGACTCCATCGGTCGGCCATGACGATGGACCTCGAGACGTTCCTGCACGACCCCGACACCACCGGCACCGTCCGGGATCTGCAGACCCGGTGGATCCTGGCCAATGCCCTTCCCTGCGACAGCCTCAAGGACATGGAGGCCCAGGTGGCCGAGCTCGGGCTGGACCCGCTGACCACAGCCCGTCGGCAGCTCGACAGCTACGCCTTCGTCGGCCTGGTCGAGCGCTTCGACGCCTCGGTGCAACGCCTCATGGACGTGCTGGGATGGCCGTTGTTCGACTGGATGACCGAGCACTCGGGTGACCGGGTCAACGTCTCTGAGGACCGCGTCCGCCGCGAGGACCTGTCGTCCGGCGTCCTGGATCGGATCCTGGAGCTGACCAGCCTCGACCGGGCGCTCCACGAGACCGCTCTCGCCCACTTCGACGCCACGTCGCCGACGCCCTCCCGGGTGGACCGGAGCCCCTTCTCCGCTGACCCCACCGACATCATCGACCTGGACTTCTCGGGGCCGGTGCCGGGCTTCGGCTGGCAGATGCCCGAGACCCACCCGGTGACCGGTGCCGGATTCCGCTGGATCGGGCCTCGGCCGGAGGCCAGCCTCTTCCTCCCACTGCGCCGTGACCGCGAGCTCGAGGTCGCTCTGACCGTCCAGAAAGCCATCACCGCCGAGGTGCTGGCCGACCTGTCACTACACATCGGCACCGCGGAGGTGGCCCTCAGGGCCGAGGGCGACGGGGAACCGCCCCTGGTGCTCCGGGGACGGTTGCCGGCGTCGACGACCACCGCCGACGGGGCCACCCGCCTGAGCTTCTCGGTCGGGTCCACCACGTCACCAGCGGCCCTCGGACGCGCGCCGGATCGACGGCAGCTGGGCGTGGCCTTCAGTCGACTGGAGCTTCGCCCCGCCCGCTGAGGCGTCTCAGTGCGCCGGCTCGACCAGGCGGGCGCGCAGGCGGATCTCGGCCAGGACGCCGATGACCACCGCGGCGGCGGCCGAGCCCGCCGCCATCCCGGCCTCGACCCGGAGGAACAGGTCGTTGCCGGCCAGCGTCACCCCGACGAAGACGACCGAGCCCACCAGCCAGCCGATGCCCACCCAGGACTGCGCCGAGAGGGCGATCAGCGCCTGGCCCAGGGCCACCGCCAGCATGAACCCCCCGCTCGAGAGAGCCAGCAACGAGAGGTCGGTGCGGGAGATCTCGTAGTCGGGACCGAAGAGGAGACGGATGACCTGCGGACCGAGCAGGAGGGCACCCACCACTCCCGCGGCACCCACCGCGGCCACGGCCGCCAGCAGGCTCCACAGTCGGGAACGGAAGTCCTCGAAGCGACCGGCGCCGGCCAACGCCGAGAGCTTGGGCAACAGCGCGGCCTGCACGGCCTGGAACAGGAACACCGGCACGCGGGCGATGGCCAGCCCGGCCAGGAAGACGCTGGCGTCCCCGGCCTGATCGTCCTCGGCCAGGAGGCTGACCGCGACCACACCGGCGTAGAGAAGGAACGCCGACAGGATCGAGGCGAACAGCAGGGAGCCGAGGGCCGCGGTCAACTCGCTGCGGGGAGCGGCGGGACCGGGCGAGAGCAGGTTGCGCTCCTTGCGCATCGCCAGCGCCAGGGCGAAGGCGGGGGCGAGGCCGACGACCAGCGCGTACGGGCCGGCGGTGTCGACGTCGAGGGCCACGAGCACCGCGCAGGCCGCCAACCGCAGCGAGTTCTCATAGATGTAGTAGGCGGCATAGCCCCGGAACCGCCCGAGCCCGGCCAGCGTCCCTCGAGCCAGGTGCACCGCGGCATAGCCCGTCAGGGCCGACAGGAGCCCGACCAGCACCATCACCTGGCCGTCGAAGAGGTGCTCGACCAGGAACGGGCCGGCGAGGACCGTGCCGACGAGCACCGCCCCGAGGAGGCCGGCACCGATGGTGCCCGCCTGGTTGATCAGCGGGCCCACGCCCACCCCCCGGGCCCACCGGTTGGCCAGCGCCCGGCTCACCTCCTGCTCGAGGGGGAGGAAGAACCCCGGGCTGAGGAGGTAGATCATCGCCCAGAGGACCGACAGGGGCTCGAACGCCTCGGCGCCGAGGCTCCGCCCGGCCAGGCCGAGGAACGCGTACGCCGCGATGCCGTTGATGATCAGGCCGGCCCCGACGGTGAGGGTCCCGTCGGGGAGCGGGTTGCGCTCCTGCAGCCAAGCGGGTGCGTCTCGATGGCCCACCAGGCAGTTAGGCCTTGCGCTCGGCGCTCGCGCCCGGGAGTGGCTTGGCCCACTCGCCGCCGAGGTCGAGGATTCCGACCGTGTCCGGGGCGTCGCCGGGCTGGACCCGGAGCTCGAACTCCCGCTGGCGTTCGTCGTACACGTGGAGGTTGTTCTCGTCGTAGATCCCGGCCGTCACGTGGTAGGTGCCAGGGGTGAGGTGCATGCGGGGGATCTTGTAGAGGACCTCCCCCTCGCCCGATGGTGTCCCTGCCTCGAAGCGGGCCCGGCGACTGTTCGGCGCGGTGACCAGGGTCCCGCCGTCGGTGTGGAACTGCAGGCCGAACGCCGGGTTCCGGACCTCGCTGGCCACCTTGTAGCGAAGCCGGACCTGGAGGGGCCGACCCGAGTTGACATATGGGGTCACCTTGCCGTGGGCGTTGACGAAGGTCAGCCCTTCGACGGTGATCTCACCGGTCCCGCGCCGCTCACCGCGGGCCTGGAGATCGGGGTCGGTCCCGCCGTCGCCGGCATCGGACTCGGCCTGGTTGACCTGCTGCAGGTAGCTGCGGGCCACCTCGATGGCGTCGCCGTCCTCACGGACCTCGCCCCCGTCCAGCCAGGTGGCCCGGTCACAGAGGGACTGGACCTGACCGAGGCTGTGGGTCACCAGCACGATGGTGACCCCCGACTTGCGCAGTTCGTAGACGTGGTCGAAGCACCGCCGCTTGAAGCGCTCGTCGCCCACGGCGATGACCTCGTCGAGCAGCAGGATCTCCGGGTCGACGTGCACGGCCACCGAGAACCCGAGCCGCACCTTCATGCCACTCGAGTAGATGCGCACCGGGGAGTCGATGAACTCGCCGATACCGGCGAAGTCGATGATGTCGTCGATCCGCCTCTCGATCTCTCGGGCGCCGATCCCCAGGATCGAGGCGTTGAGGTAGATGTTCTCCCGCCCGCTGAGCTGGGGATGGAAGCCCGTACCCAGCTCGAGCAGGGCCGAGATGCGGCCGGAGGTCACGATGCGGCCGGACGTGGGCCGATGGATGTTGGCCATCAGGCGCAGCAGCGTGGACTTGCCGGAGCCGTTGTGGCCGATGACCCCGTGCATCGAGCCCTCCTCGATCTCCAAGGACACACCCTTGAGGGCCCAGAAGTCGCGGAAGTCGGTGCGCTCGCGGCGTAGCAGGGCCTCCTTCACGAAGCCCGCCCGGTTCTGGCTGAGCCGGAACATCTTGGAGACGTCCTCGACCCGGATCGCGCTCTTGGTGTCGCTCATCGCGGTGACCTCGTTCTCATACGACCTCGCTCACGTCCTTGGAGTACCGGATGAAGACGGCCCAGCCGACGAGCAGGCTCGAGATCGACATCGCCACGATGGCCAGCACCCGCCCGGCACCCGGTAGCTCGCCGGTGTAGAGCAGATCCCGCGAGACCGTCACGAACTGGGTGAGCGGGTTGAGCTCCAGGAGCGTGGTGGCCGGGATACCGGCCACCTCGGTGTCGCCGACCCGGTCGAGGGAGTAGATGATCGGCGTGCAGTAGAAGAGCAGCTGGGTGAGGATGTTGACGAGGTAGGAGACGTCCTTGTAATAGGCGTTGAACAGGCTCAGGATCAGCCCGATGCCCATGCCGAAGGCGAGCATGAAGGGCAGGAGCAGTGGCCAGAGCACGAAGGTCCATGGCGTGTTCCCGACCAGGATCAAGATGAGCATCGTGACGAGGCCCTCGAGCATGGTCTGGCGGATCTGGGCCACCGAATGGGCCACGATCGGTGCCCCGGCCGGGAAGTAGACCTTCCGCAGGAGGCTCCCGGACTGGGTGAAGGCCGTCATCGACCCCACGGCGACCCGGTTGAACAGCGACCACAACATGAGGGCGCAGAAGAGGTACAGGGGGAAGCTCTGCAGGCTGGAGTTGTAGGCCGTCGGGGTCGTCCGGCTGAAGTTCAGGATCACGCCGAAGGCGATCGTGTACACGGCCAGCGTGGCCAACGGGTTGATGAGTGACCAGAGGTTGCCCAGGAAGCTCTGCTTGAACTGCGAGCGGATCTGGCGGTTGGCCAGGTTGGTGACCAGCGTCCGGTAGTCCCAGAGCTCGGCCGTGGCAGTGATCATCGGTGACTCCTCATCGACTCGAGTAGCCGAACGCGGCCAGCGCCTCGCCGGCGCGGTCGTCGACCTCCAGCAGCGTCTGACGGTCGAACACCTGGCGGTACCGTCCGACGCTGTCGGCGGCGATGGGACGGTAGGTCGCCGCGTGCTGGCTCATCCCCCGATGCTCCGGGAACTGCGAGAAGCGCGCCGTCTCGCTCAGCATCTCGGGCAGGAACTCGACACCGAGGAACTCGCAGATCCGCGCGAAGACGGGGGTCGGCTCGGCGACGACGTCCTCGTAGCGGATCACGAGGTAGGCGTCCTCCCGGCCCTCGAACCGACGTCGCAGGTTGAGGTTGGCGGTGCGCCACTGGCTTGCGTAGTTCACATCGAGTCCGTTCAGCCATCCCAGTCGAGCCATCGACACCATGACGTCGCGCGGGTCCCGCACCAGGTGCACCGTGCGCACCGAGCCGGTGAAGAAGCCGGCATGGCCCAGGATCTCGCTCTGCGCCAGGTCGTTGGGTGACTTGTCGCCCGCGAGCGCGGCGCCCGCCTCGGTGGCGAGAGCCGCATAGAGGCTAGCGATCAGGGCATCGAAGCGGTACGGGGCGGCGGCGATCTCGGCCCGTACCCGCTCAGGGGTGAGCCAACGCCCCAGGGTGGCATCGAAGCGGTCCGTGGCGGTGATGAGGTCGGCCAGGAAGCTGCGACCCACCTCGGGGTCGTCGATCAGGCAGAAGGCATGGGCCGCCGGGACCATGAAGTCGGTCTCGTCGGGAACGACGATGGCCGGGTGGGCGTTGAGGCACTGCGCCAGCAGCGTCGTTCCCGACCTCGGCATGCCCTGGACGGTGAACATCACGCCGCCCGCCCGGACGGCCGCCGCCCGCGGATGGTCAGGAACAGCACGGACGGGAGCCAGCCCGCCCGCCGGGCGGTGCGTCGGTCGGCCACCGCGCTCAGTGTGGCGTCGCCCAGCGCGGTGAGGAGGGACTCGGCATCGACCTCCCCACTGCCCGGCGCGCCGGCCCAGGTCGCCGGATCGGCACCGACCAGCTCGGTCAGCTCGTCGGTCACCAGGAGGTCGGTCTCGAATCCCGCGGCGGTGACCCGCTCGTGGACATCCACGCCGAAGGACCAACGCGCCGTACCCGGAGCCGCGGTGTCGGCCACCTCGATCGCCGTGGTGGAGCCTGACAGGACCGGGACCTGCAGCAGCAGGACCCCGCCGGGGGCCAGGACACGGGCGAACTCCGCCAGCACGGCGTCGGGGTGCCGGACGGTCTGCAGGTCGTGGGCACTGAGGACGCAGTCAGCCGACCTCGCGGGGCGATGGGTGATGTCGGCGAGGTGACCGAGCGGACCGGGGCCCGGGGAGGGATCGAGGACCGAGTAGTCGTACCAGCGGCCCATGGCCCGGGCGTACTGGCCGGCCGAGCGGGGGGCGGTCTCCAGGACCCGCGGCCCGCCGGTCTTGGCCTCGAGCCCGAGTCCGTGGAGGTGGAACCGCTGGCGGGCGATCGTCCCGCATCGCGGGCAGTCGGCGCTCTCGGCGTGGGGCACGCCGCTGAAGGCCTCGCCCGCCCAGCGGCACACGTTGCACCATGCCTTCGCGAGGTCGTCGTCGCGGCGGGAGGGCAGGCCCGGCGCCGGAGCCCGGAGCACCCAGGCCCGACCCACGGCGGCTGCGACGCCCTGTCGGCTCTTCCGGATCGCGGCGTCGGCCCGGCGGGTCACGGCCCGCACCAGACGGCGGGGCGAGCCGGCCGGGGGGTCATAACCGAAGTCGTAGAGGCCCTCGGCGGCCTCGACGGTGATGGCGGCGCGGGTGGCGGCATCGAGGGCCTCGACGGGTCCGTCCGGGGGCACCGGCACCCTCGTCGGGACCCCCTCGGCGCCGAGGAAGTGACCCACGTCCCGCACCGTGCCGGCGGGATCCGCCAGGAGGTCCTCGTAGCGCACCGTCCGGTACCGGGCGGGGTCGGTCCCCCAACGCTGGCGGAACATCCGGTTCTGGGTGTCCCAGCGCCGGGCCGCGATCGCCGGACCCTCACCACCGCCCTGACCCGCGGCCACCATCGAGCGGATGTCCCGGACCACGTGGATGTAGGGGATGCCCGCCTCGTGGAGACCCGTGCGGGTCAGCACCGCCATCCCCATTCGGGGCAGGACCGTGCCCGCGGCCTGGACCCCGGCCGCGGTGGCCACGGCGTCGTAGAGGGAGCTCAGGAGCGCACCGAGGCGGACCGGGACCCCCTCGAGGGCGGCGTGGACCTCGTCGGCGCCCAGGTGGCGGCCGATGCCGTCGTCGAACTCCCGCGAGGCCACGACGAGGCCGCCGAACAGACGGCGGGCGGCACCGGGGTCGCGGACGCGCTCGAGGAGGAAGGCGAGGGGGACGATCAGCTCACCGGTGCCCACGACCACCAGGTCCGGATGGGCGCCGAGGGCGTCGGCGACGGCGCCGGAGCCCGCCGGGCGCTGCCCGACGACGAGGAACACCGCTACGCCGGGCCGGTGCCGGCGTGCTCGGGCACGGCTTCGGCGTTCGACACGGGCGACGATCCTACGAGCCGGTCCGGTCAACTCCCCACGGCCGGTGGGGCAGATGGAGGGTCAGCCGGCCGAGATCGCGTGGGGCATGCAGAACTCGTCGTACTCGGCGATGACGATCTGGTCGGGCTCCAGCGAGCAGGCCGGACACTCGGGGTCACGGTTGACCTTGAAGGTGCGGAAGGACTGCTCGAGGGAGTCGTAGGCCAACAGCCGGCCCGACAGGTCGTCGCCGACACCGAGGATGAGCTTGATGGCCTCCAGGGCCTGGATCGAGCCGATGATCCCGGGCAGCACGCCCAGGACGCCCGCCTCCGCGCAGGACGGCGCCAGCTCGGCCGGCGGCGGCTCGGGGATCATGCAGCGATAGCAGGGCCCGTCGAAGGGCTTGAAGACCGTGGCCTGGCCCTCGAAGCGGAAGATGGAGCCGTGCACGACGGGCGTGTTGGTCTTGAGCGACGCGTCGTTGAGCAGGTAACGGCTCGGGAAGTTGTCCGCTCCGTCGACGACCACGTCGAACTGGGAGAGCAGCTCGACGACGTTGTCGGCGTCGAGGCGCATGTCGTAGGTGACCACGTCCACATCGGGGTTGATGGCGGTCAAGGTCTTCTTGGCCGAGTCGACCTTGCGCTCGCCGATGCGGTCCATGTTGTGGAGGATCTGGCGCTGCAGGTTGGACTCGTCGACCACGTCCATGTCGATGATGCCGATGGTGCCCACGCCGGCCGCGGCCAGGTAGAGCGCGGCCGGTGAGCCGAGGCCACCGGCCCCCAGCAACAGGACCCGGGCACCGAGCAACCGCTGCTGGCCCTCCACCCCGACCTCGGGCAGCAGGAGGTGGCGCTGGTAGCGGTTGCGCTGCTCCGGGCTCAGGACCGAGGGGACCTTCCAGTCCCGGCCCTCGTCCTTCCAACGGTTGAAGCCCCCGGCGACCGACACCACGTCGCCGTAGCCGAGCTGGCCGAGCGTCTCGGCGGCGAACGCCGAACGGGTGCCGCCGGCACAGAAGATGATGACCGGCGCGCCCTTGTCGAGCAGCCGCCCCTCGACCTGGCTCTCGAGGTGACCCCGGGCGATGTGCACCGAGCCGGGGATCGCCCCCTGCTCGTACTCGTCGGGCTCGCGGACGTCGAGCACCACGGCGCCGTCCGCGATGCGGGCGGCCTCGGCCTCCTCGGTGGAGATCTCTCGGATGCGGGCCTTGGTCTGGCTCAGCAACTCGCGGAAGTTGGACATCGGTACGTCGACCTCGTGTCGTGCCGGCAGGAGTGGATCAAAAGCCTAGCGATCTGGTCAACTATTACATTGGTCGGCGGATTCCCGCCTCCCGGCTCCGCCGATGCGACCCATCCACCGAACTGCTCCGCTCCGCTCCGCAGCCTCGACCCCGGCGGATCCCCGCCTCTGTCACATCGCTCCGCCTCCGCTCCGCCGGCTCCGCCGATGCGACCCATCCACCGAACTGCTCCGCTCCGCTCCGCAGCCTCGACCCCGGCGGATCCCCGCCTCTGTCACATCGCTCCGCCTCCGCTCCGCCGGCTCCGCCGATGCGACCCATCCACCGAACTGCTCCGCTCCGCTCCGCAGCCTCGACCCCGACGGATCCCCGCCTCTGTCACATCGCTCCGCCTCCGCTCCGCCGGCTCCGCCGATGCGACCCATCCACCGAACTGCTCCGCTCCGCTCCGCAGCCTCGACCCCGACGGATTCGGGTCAGGCGCCTGCCGGACCGCCCACGATCCTCGGCAGGGCGTCGCTGATCGACTCGCGGAGGACCACGTCGGCCAGGTCGTCGAACTGGGTGGGCTCGGCGTTGAGGATGACCACGGCCGCGCCCCGGCTCTTGGCCAGGGGGACGACGTCGCACACGGGGTAGACGCTCAGGGTCGAGCCCACGGCGAGCATGAGGTCACAGGCCCGGGCCGCTCGCTCCGCCCGGTCCAGGTCCTCGGGCACCAGGGACTGGCCGAAGGAGATGGTCGCGGACTTGAGGATCCCGCCACAGGTGCGGCACTCCGGGTCCTCCTCTCCGGAGCGCACCCGCTCCAGCGCCCGCTCCATGGGCGCCCGTTCCCCACAGGTCAGGCACCCCACCTCGCGGATGGTGCCGTGGACCTCGACGACGAGGTCGGGGTCGCTCCCGGCAGCCTGGTGCAGGCCGTCGATGTTCTGGGTCACCAGGGTGTGCAACTTGGCCTGGCGCTCCAGGTCGACCAGGGCCCGATGGCCGGCGTTGGGCTCGGCCGCCCAGGCCTCGGAGTCGAGGCGGTTGCGCCACGCCCGCTTCCGGACCTCCGGGTCGGCCAGGTAGTGCTGGAGGGTGGCGGTCTTCTCGGCCCCCGGGTTCTTGGTCCAGAGCCCGTTGGGGCCCCGGAAGTCGGGGATGCCGCTGTCGGTCGAGATGCCGGCCCCGGTCAGGACCACCACGGTGTCGGCCTCGGCGACCAGGCGGCAGGCCTCCTCGAGAGCGCTCATGACGGGGCCATCCTACGAACCGGGCCCGTCCCGAGGACCCATTCGCCCAGGACCTCGATCCGGAAGAACGGGGCGAAGGCGATCAGGCTGAGCGGGTACGGAAACGCGATCCACATGAGGGCCACGATCCCGACGTGGAACAGCCAGGCCGAGGCGGCCCACCACGCGGCCCACCGTCGACCGAGCAGGGCCAGCGGAGCACCCAACTCGATCACCAGCGTCAACAGGCCCATCGGCCCGAAGAGGCCGGGATGGCCCACGACCGCCCCCGCGAGGGGCGAGTACCCGTCGCCCAGGACCTTCTTGCGGGCGTTGTCGAAGGCGATCTGGTGCAGGAGCGTGTCACCGCGGAGCCAGTCGCCACCCGCGTAGCGGAGCTTGGCGACCCCGGTGACGACGTAGGTGGCCACGGTGAGCACGGCGGCCAACCGGAGGGCGAAGCCGTAACGGACGTCGTCGGCCGGGTCGGCGCGGCCCCGGGCGTCGAGGCTCCACGCATCCGCAGCGGGGCTCAGGCCGACCACCAGCACGTGCAGGACGAGGAGGTTGTCGGTGTGGAAGAGCTGGCCCCAGCCGTTGCGATAGCTGAGGACGGCGAGCAGCGACAGCGCGAAGACCGGCCCCGTCCAGCGGAACCGCCAGCCCACCAGATAGGCCCCACCGCTGATCAGGGCCACACCGAGGACCGCGACGACCAGGGCCGAGGACGGCGGCGACCCCAGCCGACCGAGGATTCCCGGTGGGTCCCACCGCGTGGAGCGGAGCCGGGTGAGGTCCAGGAGGTACGGCAGCCGGACGAGCAGGTAGACGAGGGCGAAGCACCCCGTGAGGAGCCGGAAGGCGGCCAGGCGCCGGGCCGGCGCGATCTGGTTCACGACCCGTCGCACTCGTGGTGGACGGTCGTGGCGAGGGGCTCGGCGTCGTCCCGGAGCAGGTCCACGGCGTCATGGCGCTCGGTCACGATCTCGACCGTGCCCGTGCTGTCGATGCGGTCGGCGATGTCCGCGCAGAGGTCGGCCAGGGCGGCGAGTCCCCCGGCGACGGCCTGGGACACCGCAACCGCGGCCGCGATCACCTCGTCGGTGCCACCGACGACCTCGGGCGACAGGCGGTGGCGACCGTCGACATCGACCAGCACCGCCGTGTCCAGGTCGACCACCCGCCCCCGGTCGGCGGTGAACATCGGATACGTCGAGAGGGGGAAGTCGTCCGCAGGGTCGGGCAGCACCGCCGGCGACGCCACCACGGCGACAGCCACCACCGTCACCACCCACCGCGCCCGGTTCGTCACGCCCCCCGAGCGTAGGAGTCCATGGCGGCCGGACACCGCGGCACCCGACTCGCGCGCCGGTCGGTCAGCCGTGGACACGGCTGTCGCTAGGTTCAGGGACCTTGGGGACCTCGGTGTGGCGGCGGGTCGGCGCGGGTGCGCTGGCGTGGGTCGGGGGGCTGGCGGTCGTCGCGGCTGCCGCTCATCCGGAGGGGTGCCCGACGGTGACGGCCACCGAGGCCCGGGCCGCGGCCCAGGGCGGGGTCAGTTGGCTGGCCGCCAATCAGGAGCCGTCGGGGCGGTTCCTCTACCGCTACGACCGGGACGAGGCCGCCATCCTCCCCGGCTACAACGACGTGCGCCACGCGGGAGCCCTCCTGGCCCTGGAGCAGGCGGCGGCGGCGGGGTTGGACGACGCGGCCGCAGGAGCCGCCGGGGCGACCCGCTACGCCGTGGGCGAACTCACCCGGTTGGCGGACGACCGGGCCGCGTTCACCGCCGACACCGGAGGGACCGGCCTGTTCGTCGCGGCGTTGGTGGAGCACCGCCGGGCGACGGGCTCGACCGAGAACGACGCCCTCCTCGGCGACCTCGGGCGGTTCCTGGCCTCGACGGTGACCGAGGAGGGCGCCGTGGTCGCCTTCTGGGACCTGGCGGCCGACGAGCCGGTCGAGGGCTCCCGGTCCCCCTTCTACACCGGCGAGGTCCTCTGGGCGCTGGCCCGGTTGCACGCCGAGTTCCCGGACGAGGGATGGGACGAGCCGGCCCGCGGGATCGCCGCCTACCTCGCCACCGCGCGGGACGATGTGGAGCGCCGCTTCCCACCGGTGTCGGAGCACTGGGGCGCCTACGCCTGGGACGAGATCGCGGCGTGGCCGGCGGACCTCACCCCGGACGAGCGGGCCTACGCCCGGCGCCAGGCCGGGCTGTTCGGCCTGCAGGTCCGGTACGAGTCCCAGCGCCGGGCGTCCGGACTGGTGCGTTGGACGCGCGGACCCTACGCGCTGCCCTCGGGTGTCGGAACCCTCGGGGAGGGCCTCGGCGGGATCCGGCGCCTGGCGGCCCAGGACCCCGATCTCGAGGTCGACCGCGCCACGGTCGACGAGCGCCTGGCGTGCGTCGCCGGGATGCTCGTAACCCGTCAGGCCCACAGCGACGACCCCCGGGTCGACGGCGCGTGGTTCCGACCGGGCATCACCCAGGTGGACGACCAGCAGCACGCCGTCTCCGCCCTTCTCGCCGCCCTTCCCGCCCTGGAGGACCAGTGACCCTGTCCCTGTTCGTGCTCGCCGCCGTGTGTGTGGTGAACGCTCCCCGAGCGAGGTCGGTGCTGCCGGGCGACGACGAGTCGGGCCCGACGCGTGGTGGGGGCCGCCTACTCGTGGCGACCCTCGGCGCCGGCCTGACGCTCATCGCCGCGGTCGCCTTCGCCGGGTTCGCCGACCCCCTGCTCGATCTCGTCGGGATCGCCGCGGCCACCGCCCGCATCGCCACCGGCCTGCTCCTCGTGGCCACCGGCGTGCTGCTGGTCGGTTGGCCCATGCCCCGACCCCGCCCGGCGCTCCCCGGCCATCAGGCCGCGCTCGTCCCGGTGGCGTTCCCCACCCTCCTCACCCCGGGTCTCGCCCTCCTGACCGTCACCGCATCCGTCGACCGCTCCGCCACCGTCGCGGTGATCGTGCTCGCCTTCGCGCTCGCCACGGTCCCCGGCGTCGCGTCGATCCCGGTCCGGCCCGGATCGGCCCGGCACCGGGTGCTGGACGGCGCGGCGCGCGCCCTGGCCGGGCTGCTCGTCCTGGCCGGGTTCGGGCTCCTCTTCGACGGCGTGTTCGACATCTAGCCCTGAGACACTGTTATTGACTGAAATCATATGTAATGATCTACTGCTGGCATGGAACCTGTCCCGCCACCGACCCTCCTGCACCTGCGCCCCTGGGCGGACACGGTCATCGACCGCCTCGGCCACGACGCCCGCTCTCAGTACGTCGAGCAGTTCTGGCTGGGGATCCTCGGCCCGTCGACCACGTGGTTCCTGCGCCATGTGGCCCTTCGCCTCGACCGTGAGCCCGACGGCTTCGACCTCGACCTCGACCGCACGGCCCGCCACCTCGGTCTCGGCCGGCCGACCAGCGTGCACTCCCCGATCCACCGGGCCATCGAGCGGACCGTCCGCTTCGGCCTCGCCCGGATGGTGGGCCACGACGGCATCGACGTCCGCCGGCGCATCCCGCCGCTCAACCGCGGTCAGGTGGCCCGTCTGCCCCGCCCCGTCCAGCAGGCCCACCGCGACTGGCAGGAGCAGCTGCTCGTCACCGACCGCTTCGAGGAGACCCAACGCCGGGCTCGCCGCCTGGCCCTGAGCCTGTTCGAGACCGGCCACGAACCCGACCGGGTCGAACGCGAGCTCCACCGCTGGCAGTACCACCCCGCACTGGCCAGCGCCGCGGTCGCGTGGGCCCTCGATCGCCACCGCGACGCGGCTGTCGCCGCCAAGCAAGCCGAGGCCGACCCGGTCGAGATCCGGTGAGCCTCCCGGACCCGAGACCGATCTGGCGTCGATCGGTCACGCCCAGCGTGACCAGTCGACGCAGTTTCGGATCGGGGCTCAGTCCGACCAGGTGCTCAGGAGCTCGAGGAGGGTGCGGACGCCGAAGCCGGTGGCGTGCTTGGGGTTCTCGCCGTCGGCCTCGTCGAACCAGGCGGGGCCGGCGATGTCGAGGTGGACCCACGGGATGCCCTCGCCGACGAAGTGCTGGAGGAACAGCCCCGCGGCGAGCGCTCCGCCGTAGCGGTTGCCCATGTTCTTGATGTCGGCCACCGGCGACTCGATGGCCTTCTCCATGTCCGCAGGCAGCGGCAGGCGCCAGACCCGCTCCCCCGCCCCTTCGGCGGCCGCGGCCACCCTGACGGCCAGATCGTCGTCGTTGCTCATCAGGCCCGCGATGCGGGGCCCGAGGGCCACCATGCACGCGCCGGTCAGCGTGGCCAGGTCGATGACGGCGTCCGGGGCCTCCTTGCTGGCTTCGGCCAGTCCGTCGGCCAGGATCAGACGACCCTCGGCGTCGGTGTTGACCACCTCGACGGTCTTGCCGTTCGAAATGGTCAGGACGTCGCCGGGCCGAGTGGCGTCCGGGCCGAGCATGTTGTCGGTGGCGGGCACCAGGCCGGTCACCCTCACGCCCGGGGCCAGCTCGGCGACGGCGGACATCGTGGCGATGACCGCAGCCCCACCACCCATGTCACCGTGCATGCCGTACATGCCGTCGGCGGTCTTGATGGACAGCCCTCCGGCATCGAAGGTGATGCCCTTGCCGACGAGCACGACGTGGCCGGTCGCCCCATCCGGGGCATGGGTCATCCGGATGAAGCGGGGCTCGTGCAGCGACCCCCGGTTGACCCCGAGCAGCCCGCCGAACCCGGCGGCCTCGATGGCGGCCTTGTCCATGACGTCGACGGTCAGTCCGCCCGCCTCACCGAGGGCCACGGCCTCGTCGGCGAGCACGGGCGGCGTCAGGTCGCCGCCGGGGGCGTTCACGAGGTCCCGAGCCACGATCACGGCCTCGGCCACCCGGGCACCCCGGGCCAGGCCGTCGGCCACGTCGCCGCCGGCGCCGACCACGCGCACGCTCGCCAGTTCGTGGGACTCGAAGTCGGACTTGTACACGCCGTAGCGGTAGGCGCCGAGGGCGAAGCCCTCCGCCAGGGCCTGGGCCCCCCGGGCGTCGACCCGGTCGGCATCGGCCAGCAGGGTGGTGGCCGCCGCGGCGTAGTGACCGAGCGCCTTCGCCGCGTCCGCCGCGGCGCGACAGAGGGCCCGGTCCCCGACCTCACCCTCACCGAGCCCGACCAGCAGCAGGGAGCCCCCGCCGTCCCGGGGCACCAGAACGGTGGACCCGGCCTTCGCCTCGAACCCACGCGCCGCGAGGTGTTCGCCCAAGCCGTCGGGGGCCTCGGCGATGCCGGCCGCGGTCAACCCGGACACCAGCACCTCGACGTCGCCCGCGTCGTCGGCCATGGAGAACTCGATCATCGTCATCCTTCGGGTAGGGACTTCGTCGTCAGTGACTCGCCCTCCTGCCAGCGGGCCAGGATCCACAGGAGGTCGCTCAGGCGGTTCAGGTAGGGGATCACCCACGAGGGCTCCTCACCGAGCGCGGCCACCGCGGCGCGTTCGGCCCGGCGGACCACGGTCCGGGCCACGTCGAGGTGGGCCGCCACCAAGGTCTCGCCCGGCACGACGAACTCCGTGGGTGGCGCGAACCGGGTGGAGATCTCGTCGATGCGGGCCCCCAGGGAGTCGACCATGGCCTCGGTCGATCGGGTCCGGCCGTCGACCAACCTGTCGGTGCGCTCGGGGGCCGTGGCCAACTCGGCCATGACGACCCAGAGATCCCGCTGGAGTCCGAGCACGATCTCCGCCAGCTCACGGCCCGCCTCGGCCCGGACGACACCGAGGACGGCCTGGGCCTCGTCCACCTCGCCGTAGGCCGTCGGGCGCTCGGCGTCCTTGCGCACCCGGCCGCCGTGGAGGAGGCCCGTCGTGCCGTCGTCGCCCTTCTTCGTGTAGATGCTCACGCGGCGGCGAGGCTATCCAGCCACCGGGGCCACCTCGCCGGTGGCGACCGGGCCGGGCAGGGAGCCGGTGCTCCCGGCGGCGGTCAGGGTGCGGACGACCGCGGCGGCGAACATGGCGAGCAGAGCCGCGACCACCAGCCCTCCCAGGCCGTAGGCCTCCAGGCCCAGCGCGGCCGCGACGAAGGTGCCGAAGGACCCCAGGTGCAGTGTTCGCCGGTCGATCCGCTTCTCGAGCACGACGGCGTCGAAGACCTGGTAGCCGACGAAGAGGACCATCAGCCATCCGGCCAGCGAGAAGGACTCCGGCACCGCGATCAGGCCGACCGCCAGCGAGCCGATGACCACGCCGACCGCGGGCACGATGCTCCAGGCACCCACCCAGACGGCGAGGATCACCGGAGCGGGGAGGTCGGCGACGCGCACGACGACATAGGTGAACAGGCCGGCCAGTGCCGCCCGCCCGAGCGTGGCGGCGACGTAGCGCCAGAAGCGGCCGTACGCCTCGACCAGCACGGCCCGCACCCGTTCCCGTCGGCTCTCGTCGCCCAACTGACGCAATCCGGCATCGATGAACCTCGGTCCCGACGCGAGCAGGAACAGCAACAGGACGAAGGTGATCAGGAACGAGACCCCACGAGATGCCGCCGACCGGATCGCGGCCACGTCGTCACCACCCCGCAGCCGGTCGGGGAGCTCGTCCACGAAGGCCTTCACCCGATCGCGCAGGGCGATCTCCCGGGCGAACTCACCGAAGCGCTCGGAGCGCTCCATCTCCCCCGCGGCCCGAGGCGCAATGCGCTGGACGCGGTCGAGCTCGTTGCCGAGGTCCTCGACCGCGACGTAGGCCACCGCCCCGAACGCCGCGGCGGCGATGAGCAGTGCGCCGACGACGGCGAGGCCCCGGGGCAGGATGCGTTGGAGCAGGAGCACGAACGGCCCGAGGAGCGCCGCCCCGAGCCCGGCGACGACCAGCCAGCCCAGGGGGCGGGTCGCCGCCCGGAACACCGCCAGCACCACCAGCGTCGCGGCCACCATCCCCACTGCCCGCACCACCGATGCCGGGGTGAACCGCAGCAGCCTCGTGGTGTCCCCCGACAGCCCCTCCATCCCGGCCTACCGTACCCAGGTGCCGAGTGGCGAGCAGGGAGGGCCGGCCGCCCCCGAGGATCTCCTCACGGTTGAGCTCGACTGGCGCTCGGCCGCGCTGGCCTGTGCCGGGGTGATCGGCCTGGTCGCGGTGTTCGCCGTGGTCAGCGCCACGAGCCGGACCCTCACCTTCGTGGTCATCGGCGCCCTGTTGGCCCTCGCCCTCGATCCCCTGGTCGACCGCGTCCAGGAGTCCGTCGGCCTGCGGCGGGGGGTCGCGGTCGGCCTCGTCCTGGCGGCGTTCTTCACCTCGATCACCGTGGTCGCCCTGCTGGTCGGGCCGGAGACCTCGCGCCAGGCGCGGACCCTGAGCGAGGACCTGCCCGAGGTCGTCGACCAACTCACCGAGCTCCCGCTCGTCGGCGACACCCTGGCCCGCAACGACGTCCCCGACAAGGTCGAGGACTGGCTCAACAACCTGCCCGAGGCCCTCGCCGGGCGTGACGCCGACATCGGCGATCGGGCCGAGTCGATCCTGTCGGGCCTCCTCGCCGCCATGGCCACCGGCCTGGTGGTGATCAGCCTCCTGCTCGACGGCGACCGGCTGGTCGGTGCCGTCCAGCGCCTCACCCCCGAGCGACACCGCCCCCGTGTCGACCGAACCGGCCGCCAGTTCTACGAGATCGTCGGGAAGTACTTCGCCGGATCCCTGTTCGTCGCCCTGCTCCACGGTCTCTACGTGCTGTCGATCGGCCTCATCCTGGGCGTACCCCTCGCCCCGCTCCTCGGGCTGTGGGCCGCGGTCGTCAGCCTCATCCCCCAGATCGGTGGCGCTCTCGCCGGGGCCCCCTTCGTCCTCCTCGGGTTCACCGAGAGCGCCACGACCGGGGTGATCTGCCTGATCGCCTTCGTCCTCTACCTCAACTTCGAGAACCACATCCTCAGCCCGATCATCGTCGGGGAGGCCGTCGACCTCTCCGCGCCGACGACGATGGTCGGCGCCATCGTCGGTGCCTCGGTCGCCGGTGTGCCGGGGGCCCTCGTCGCGGTGCCGCTCCTCGGCGCGGGCAAGGCCATCTACCTCGAGGCCACCGGCCAGGACCGGACCAAGCCCAGGACCTCGCGGTCGGTCGTCGACCGCGTCCGGGCACGATTCAGACGACGAACCGAAACCCCACAGGGAGCCGAGACCGACCCTCGGTAGCCTCTCGGGATGGCCGGGTTCCTCGATCTCGTGAACGAACGCGTCGTCACCTACGACGGGGCGACCGGGACCTTCCTGCAGGGTCTGGACCTCACCGCGGACGACTTCGGCGGCGCCGAGCTGGAGGGCTGCAACGAGTTCCTCGTGATCACCCGACCCGACGCCATCCGCCGGTTCCACGCCGCCTACCTCGACGCGGGCTGCGACGTGGTCGAGACCAACACCTTCGGGGCCTTCGCCATCCCCCTGGCCGAGTACGGCCTCGCCGACCGGACCCACGAGCTCAACGTCACTGCCGCCCGCCTGGCCCGGGAGGTCGTGGACGACATCTCGACCACCGACCACCCGCGCTTCGTGGCCGGGTCGGTGGGCCCGGGCACCAAGATGCCGTCGCTGGGTCACATCGCCTTCGCCGAGCTCCGGGACGCCTACCAGGTACAGATGGACGGGCTCCTGGAAGGCGGAGTCGACCTGCTGATCATCGAGACCCAGTACGACCTGCTCGGCCTGAAGGCGGCGATGATCGCGGCCCGACGGGCGATGGCCCGTCAGGGCAAGGAGGTCCCCCTCCAGGTCCAGGTCACCATCGAGCTCACCGGGCGGATGTTGCCGGGCACCGAGATCGGGGCCGCCCTCGCCGCCATCGACCCGCTGCGCCCGGATGTGATCGGCCTGAACTGCGCCACGGGGCCGGCCGAGATGGGTGAGCACCTGCGCCACCTCTCCCAGCACGCCCGCATGCCCATCTCGTGCCTGCCCAACGCGGGCCTGCCCCAGGTCATCGACGGGGAGATGGCCTACGAGCTGACCCCCGACCAGTTGGCCGATCACCACAAGCGCTTCATCACCGAGCTCGGCGTCCAGGTCGTCGGCGGCTGCTGCGGCACCGGGCCCGAACACATCAGGCGGGTCGTGGAGGTCTGCCGCGACCTGACCCCGGCCCCCCGCACCCCGGTCCACGAGCCCGGCGCCACCTCGATCTACAGCCACGTGCCCTTCGAACAGGACACCTCGTTCCTGATCATCGGCGAGCGCACCAACGCCAACGGCTCCAAGAAGTTCCGCGAGGCGATGCTCGAGGCCGACTGGGACACCTGCACGTTGATGGGGCGCGAGCAGCTGAACGAGGGCGCCCACGTCCTCGACCTCTGCGTGGACTACGTCGGCCGCGACGGCACCGCCGACATGGACGAGCTGGCCTCGCGCTTCGGCACCCAGGTCGCCGCTCCGCTCGTGCTGGACTCCACCGAGCCCCAGGTCATGGAGGCCGGGCTCCAGCACATCGGCGGCCGCTCCCTGCTGAACTCGGCCAACCTCGAGGACGGTGAGGCCCCCGGCTCCCGGATGGACTGCGTGTTCAGCCTGTGCAAGGACTACGGCGCCGCGGCCATCTGCCTGCTCATCGACGAGGAGGGCCAGGCCCGCGACGCCGAGTGGAAGCTGCGCGTCGCCCACCGCCTCCACGACATCGCCGTCGACCGCTACGGGCTCGAGCCGTCGGACCTCGTCTTCGACGCGCTGACCTTCCCCCTCTCCACCGGTGACGAGGACCTCCGCCGCGACGGCCTGGCCACGATGGAGGCCATCCGCCGCATCAAGGCCGAGCTCCCGGGGGTCCACACCACCCTCGGCGTGTCCAACGTGTCCTTCGGACTCAAGCCGGCCGCCCGTCACGTGCTGAACTCGGTGTTCCTGCACGAGTGCGTCGAGGCGGGCCTCGACTCCGCCATCGTCCACGCGGCGCGGATCATGCCGCTCAACCGGATCCCCGACGAGCAGCGCCAGGTGGCCCTCGACCTCGTGTACGACCGCCGGGGCACCGCCGGTGGCGACGGCACCGACCCCGACTACGACCCCTTGCACGTGCTGCTCGCCCTCTTCGAGGACGTGGAGGCCACCGAGGTCGTCAAGGAAGACCGGTCCGGATGGCCGGTCGAACAACGCCTGTCCCAGCGCATCATCGACGGCGAACGCGACGGCCTCGAGGCCGATCTCGACGAGGCCCTCGCGGCCGGTACCCCGGCCTTGCTGATCATCAACGACACCCTGCTGGCCGGCATGAAGGTCGTGGGCGAGCTCTTCGCCTCGGGTGAGATGCAGCTGCCGTTCGTGCTGCAGTCCGCCGAGACCATGAAGGCCGCGGTCAAGCACCTCGAGCCGCACATGGAGAAGGCCGACGACGCCGGCAAGGGCCGCCTCGTGCTGGCCACCGTCAAGGGCGACGTCCACGACATCGGCAAGAACCTGGTCGACATCATCCTGACCAACAACGGCTATGAGGTCCACAACCTCGGCATCAAGATCTCCATCACCGAGATGATCGAGAAGGCCAAGGCCGTCAGCGCCGATGCCATCGGGATGAGTGGCCTGCTGGTCAAGAGCACCCTGATCATGCGCGACAACCTCGAGGAGCTCAACGCCCAGGGCCTGGCCGAGATCCCGGTGATGCTCGGCGGTGCCGCCCTGACCCGCTCCTATGTGGAACGGGACCTGCGCGAGGTCTACGAAGGGCGTCTCTTCTACGGCAAGGACGCCTTCGAGGGCCTCCATGTCATGGACCGGATCGGCGAGTCCCGCCGATCCGGCGAGGAGCTGGGCGACTGGGGCCTGGTCCCCAGCGACTCCAGGGTCCCTTCCCGGATCAAGGAGCAGTTCGCCTCCGGCGACCAGCCGCCTGCCGACCTCCCCGGGCGTTCACCCGAGGTGGCCGACGACAACCCCGTGTTCGAGCCGCCCTTCCTCGGCACGCGGGTGGTCAAGGGCATCGCCATCGACGACGTGGCCGCCTACGTCAACGAGACGGCGCTGTTCCGCAACCAGTGGCACTTCCGTCCCGAGAACGGCGAGGACGACGCCACCTTCAAGGAACGCATCCGCCCGACCTTCCGCGAACAGCTGGCCATCGCCAAAGCCGACGACCTGCTCGTGCCCCAGGTGGCCTACGGGTTCTTCGCCGCCAACAAGGACGGCGACGACCTCGTCATCTGGAAGGACGAGACCCGCACGGGTGAACTGGCCCGCTTCAACTTCCCCCGCCAGAAGGCCGAGCCGTTCCTCTGCATCAGCGACTTCTTCCGCTCGGTGGACTCCGGTGAGGCCGACTACGCCGCCTTCCACCTCGTGACCATGGGGGCGCCGGTCAGCGAGCGCGCCGCCGAGCTGTTCGCCGCTGACCGCTACCAGGACTACCTGTTGCTGCACGGCCTCGGCGTGGAGATGGCCGAGGCCCTGGCCGAGTACTGGCACCGCCGCATCCGCGAGGAGTGGGGCTTCGCCCACGAGGACGGCCCCGACCTCAACGGCCTGTTCCGTCAGAAGTACCGGGGCGGTCGCTACTCGTTCGGCTACCCCGCCTGCCCCGACCTGGCCGACAACGAGAAGGCGTGGGAGATCCTCGACGGCGCCCGCCTGGGCATCGAGGTCAGCGAGGACACGGGCTTCCAGTTCCAGCCCGAACAGACCACCTGTGCCCTCATCTGCCACCACCCCCGGGCGAAGTACTTCGTCGCCCGGTAGGGCCGGCGCTCAGCTCGGCGCGGGACCCGCATAGGCGGTGAACACGAAGATCGCCGCGAGGAGCGCGACGACGATCAGGACGGGGGCGAAGCGGCGGAGGGTCGCCCGCACCCCGACGGGGCCCGCGACGGCCGGCGACCGACGCCGAGGATCATCCGGGACCGGCTCGGCCAGGAGGCCCAGTTCGGCGTCGTAGGCATCCCTTGCCCCATGATCACCGAGCACGGCCCACGCCGCGTTCACGGCCTGCATGCGCCGCTCGGCCTCGGCCCGGCCGGCGAGGTCCTGGCCCTCATGGCGGTCCGGGTGATACCGCAACGCGCGCTCGATGTAGGCCGCCCGGACCTCCTCATCGGTGGACGAGGGGACCAGCCCGAGTGTGTCGTAGTGGTTCGCGCCACCAGCGTAGGAACGCCCGCGGTCGCGCGCGTGTACCCCCTTGACAGGCGGCAGGGTCCGGAGGAAGGTCGGGGGGACACACCAGCCACCTCACCACCAGGAGGTCCGGTCCATGGTCCAAGCCCACGAGGAGGCCGATCCACCCGGCCATTGACCCGTCGGGTGCACCAGGAGTGTCCCCGGCGGAGACGATCGGTCGATCGGGATCGCGTGGTCCCGACCCATCGCGAGCCTTCGGCAGCGCGTCGACCACCCCGGCGTCCCGTGTCCATGAGACCCACCCGCACCTGTCCCGCCCACCGGTGCAGTGGGGTCCGGCACCCGACCAGGGGTGAGCCGCCTCCGGGTTCGACCGAACGCCTGGCGCGACCACCCGGTCCCGATCGACGAACCACAGCAACGGCCCGTCCCCAGGGGACGGGCCGTTGCGCGCGCTGGGACCAGTACCGGCGGTCAGTAGCCCAGCGCGGGCTCCACCGGGCCGAGCAGGGGCTCGCTCGCTCCGAAGCGGCGGGTGTTCTCGGTGATGCGGGCCGACAGCAGGGGCACGGCCATGGCGGGCGTGTTGCCCACGTGCGGCGTGATGAGGCAGTTGGGCAGGGCCCACAACGGGTGACCGTCCGCCAAGGGCTCGGGGTCGGTGACGTCGAGGGCGGCGCCGCCGATCGCGCCCGCCTGGAGCGCGGCCACCAGGTCGTCGGTGACGACGTGGGCCCCGCGGGCGACGTTGACCAGCCAGGCGTCGTCGTCCATCGCCGCCAGGGCCTTCGCGTCGATGATCCCCCGGGTCTCGTCGGTCAGGGCCAGGGCCAGGACCACCAGGCGCCGCCCGGGCAGGACATCGAGCAGTCGGTCCGGGCCGACGACGTCCTCGACCCCCGCCATCGGGGCGGGATGACGACGCACGACCGTCACCCGGCAGCCGAAGGGGGCGAGCAGTGCCAGCAACTCCTCGGTGATGCCTCCCCCGCCGAGGATCGTCGCCTTCGCGCCGACCAGGTTCTCGCCCCGGGGGCCGGACCAGGCCGACGCCCGGGCATAGGTGCCCATGCCCCGGAGTCCGGCCAGGCCCAGCATCAGGGCGTGCTCGGCCACCGGGACGGCGTAGACGCCCTTGCCGCAGGTCCAGGTGTGGGTCTCGTCCAGCACCCCCACGAAGGGCTCGATGCCCGCCCAGGGCAGCTGCACCCAGCGGATGCCGGGGTGCCGGTCCAACAACTCCCGGAGATCTCTCGCTCCGCCCGTCGAGGCCCACACCACCCCCTCGGCCTCGCCCGGATCGACCACCTCGCCGCCTCCCGATGCCACGGCATCGGCCAGCCAGGGCCGCTCCCCCTCGGGAGCGACGGCGATCCTCGGGCTCATCGTCGGCAAGCTAACCGTGGAAATGGCAGAGTTGGGAATGGCGCTACTGGTCGGGGTCCCCCGAGAGATGAAGAACAACGAGAACCGGGTGGCCATCACCCCCGACGGCGTACGGGAGCTCGCCCAGCACGGGGTCTCGGTCCTGTTGGAGGCCGGCGCCGGGGTCAACTCCGAGCTCCCCGACGCGGCCTACGCCGCCGCCGGGGCCGAGATCGTCCCCTCGGCGGCCGAGGTGGTCGAGCGGGCGGACCTGATCTGCAAGGTCAAGGAGCCCCAGCCCGAGGAGATCGCCGCCTATCGGCCCGGACAGGTCCTCTTCACCTACCTGCACCTGGCCGCCTACCCGGAGGTGGCCGATGGCCTCCTCGAGGCCGGTGTCACGGGCGTGGCCCTCGAGACGGTGCAGACCGACGACGGCGCGCTGCCGCTCCTGGCCCCGATGAGCGAGGTGGCCGGGCGCATGGCCACCCAGATCGGCGCCCACTACCTCGAGCGGGAGAACGGTGGCCGGGGTGTGCTCCTCGGCGGCGCGCCGGGGGTGGCCCCCGGCCGGGTCGTGGTGATCGGGGCCGGCAACGTCGGCTGGAACGCGGCCTGGATCGCCGCCGGCATGGAAGCCGAGGTGGTCCTCCTCGACAAGAACCTCGACCGACTCCGCTTCGTGGACCAGATCCACCAGGGCCGCATCTCGACCCTGGCCTCCAACCGGGGCACCGTCGAGCGGGCGGTGGCGCGGGCCGACCTCGTCATCGGCGCCGTGCTGGTCCCCGGCGGTCGGGCCCCGGTCCTCATCAGCGAGGACATGGTGGCCGGCATGAAACCACGGGCGGTGATCATCGATGTCGCCGTGGACCAGGGCGGCTGCGTGGAGACGATCCACGAGACCACCCACGAGGAGCCGATCTATGAGGTCCACGGGGTCGTGCACTATGCGGTGGGCAACATGCCCGGGGCCGTACCCAACACCTCGACCTTCGCCCTGACCAACGCCACCCTTCCGTATCTCGTGCAGCTCGCCTCCGGAGGCATCCCCGCCGCCGCCGCCGACCCCATCCTGTCCCTCGGCATCAACACCCATGCCGGTCACGTCACCCACGAGGTGGTCGCCGAGGCCCTGGGTCGCGAGTACCGGGAGCTCCACGAGGTGGTCTGACCGCCCAGGATCCCACCGTTCGTGGCCATACCAGCACCACGCGTGCTGACATGGACCACGAAGAGTGCCTTGTTCTTCGCTCTGCGAGCTGATATCACTCTAAGTGAGCGATTCGGCCGCGAGGCGGACGATTCTGGTGGGAGCGTGGCGATGACGGCGATTTCGGAGCCGGAGATCTCGATGGCAGCGGCGACGGTCACCCCGCCGCGGACGGCCCTGTCCCCGACCCGGGCGGGTGGGTACCGGTTCCTGTCGACGAACTCGAAGCTCGTGCTGCGCGTGGTCGACGGCCTGGCCGTCGTGCTCGCCTTCCTCCTGGTCGGGCCGGCCTTCAGCGAGAACAGCCCACAGCCGTCGATCTCCTGGGCGGTCGTGGCCGGCGTCGTGTTCGTCGCCGCCGGCACCGTCACCCACCTCTACCAGGCCCGCTTCACCGAGCTGCAGGGGGAGGAGGTCCGCCGCATCGCCGCGGCGGCCGCCCTGACCGGGACGACGCTGGTGACCACGGGCTGGGCCCTGGCCGTCACCACCGAGCGCTCCTGGCTGGTCGCCGCGACCCTCGGAGCCGCCCTGGCCGTCACCGCCGAGCGCCAGGTGGCGCGAGCCGCCTTCCGCTCCGCCCGCCGCCGAGGCCTGCTGCTGCGGGAGGTGGCCATCATCGGCCGCAACGGTGAGGCCGCCGCCCTGCGCCGGGTCCTCGACGACGATCCCACCGCCGGCTACCGCGTCGCCGCCGTGATCGACCCTGGCCCCGGTGGCGACCCGATGGCCGTGGCCGAGCACCTCGTCGCCGAGACGCTGGCCTCGGGTTCGACCACGGCGCTCGTGGCCGCCTCCGCCATGGACACCGAGCTGTCCACCCGACTGCTCCGGCGGCTCGTCGAAGCGGGGGTGCACGTGGAGATGACCTCCACCCTGCGCGACGTGGACCACCGCCGCCTGCGGGTCCGGCCCATCGGGCCGTTCCCGGTCATGTATGTCGAACCGGTCGTGCGCAACGGCTGGCGGGCGACCGCCAAGCGCACCTTCGACCTCGCCGGCGCCGCCCTCGGTCTGCTGGCCCTCAGCCCGATCCTCGCCCTGACCGCGCTGGCCGTGAAGCTCGACTCCCGAGGACCGGTGTTCTACGGCCAGACGCGGGTGGGACGGGGCAACCGTCCGTTCCGGATCTGGAAGTTCCGCACGATGGTGGCGAACGCCGACGATCTGCGCGACGAACTGGCCGAGCTCAACCAGGCCGACGGCCCTCTGTTCAAGATCGACCACGATCCCCGGATCACCCGGGTGGGTCGGGGGCTGCGCCGGACCTCACTCGACGAGCTCCCCCAGCTCTGGAACGTGATCCGCAACGAGATGAGCCTGGTGGGCCCTCGGCCGGGGCTGCCGTCCGAAGCCATCCACTGGGACGATGAGCTGCGCGAGCGTCTGCGGGTCAAGCCCGGCATCACCGGGATGTGGCAGGTCCACGGCCGTAGCGACGCCTCCTTCGACCAGTACGCCCGGCTCGACCTCTACTACGTCCACAACTGGTCGCTGCTGGTGGACCTCGGCATCCTGGCCCGCACCATCCCGACCGTGCTGTGGTCCAAAGGCGCATATTGAGCCGGCGTCGCAGCTCACCGGCCGCCCGGCCCTGCCGACAGGACGGGCCATGAGCATCGAGGGGCGGACCTCACGCGGACCGCACGGCGGGGGGCCATGAGCCAGGAGAACCTCGTCGAGTTCGAGGACTACCTCGCGGCCATGGGTCGGCGCCGCAAGCTGATCGCCGTCGTCGTCATCGCCTTCGCCCTGCTCGGGGCGGCCTACAGCGTGCTGTCGACCAAGGTCTACACGGCGGAGTCCCGCGTCTCGGTCACCGCCATCTTCGATCCCGGCGCGGGGACCAGCGAAGAGGTCAACATCGACACCGAGCGGGGCATAGCCCAGTCCTCGGCGGTGGCTCTCCTCGCCCAGCGGAGCCTGCGCACCGACACCACCGCGTCGGACCTGCTCGACCGTGTCAGCGTCGACCCCGTCGGCGAGTCCACCATCCTGGCCATCCGCTACACCCACACCGACCCCGAGACGGCATACCGCGGGGCGGGCGCCTTTGCCCAGGCCTATTTGGACTTCCGGGCGTCGCAGGCCGATGAAGCCACCCGCCAGGCCCGCCAGCAGTTGGTCGCCGAGCAGTCGGCCAACGCGCGGGAGATGAACCAGGTCGAGGCCCAGATCGAGTCGCTGACGCCGGGCTCGGCCCGGTACACCGCGCTCAGCGGCCGGCTCCGGGCCCTCGAGGGTGCCCAGGACGGGCTCCAGCGCCAGCTCCAGGACCTGACGTCCGACACCGTGGACCCCGGCACGATCATCGACGAGGCGGAGGTCCCGACCAGCCCGTCCAGCCCCGGCCTCCTGCTGAACGTGACCGGGGGCACCCTCATCGGCCTCGTGCTGGCCCTCACGATCGCCTTCGTGCTCGAGCGCAAGAACCTCGGCTCCCGTCCCGACCCGACCGACGACGCGCCTCCCGCGGTGGCCGCCGTCGAGTCGATGCCACCAGGGCCGACACCTCCGGCTCCGGCGACCGAGATGCCGCGCCCGGCCGCGGTGGCCTCCGCGCTCCCCGCCCGCTCCGGGCCGGCCCCCACGCCTCCCGTCGAGCCCGTACCCCGATTCGCCACCGAACCCGGGCCGTCGCCCGCCTCACCGGCCCGACCGCAGGCCGTCCCGGCCCTGCCCTCGCGGAGCGATCAGCGACCCGGCGCCCCGGTCCCCACCCCTGCCTACCGCACCGCGCCCCGAACCGGCCGCCGCCGCCCCGCCATCGCCGGAGCCGACGACCCCGGAGCCACCGACCGCAGCGCCGGCGCCCGAGCCGAGCGACCGGCGCCGTCGGCGGGATCCCTCCCACGCCCTGATCAGCCTGAACGTCGAGCTGCTGGGCAACATCCCTCGCCTGTCCAACGACGCCGGTGAGCCCGCGTTCGACGCCGTTGCCCTCGGCGGACCGGCCGGTGAGGCCCTTCGCCGTCTCCATTCCACGCTGTGGCCCCGACTCGCCGAGGCCGGCGCCCGAGTGGTCTTCGTCACCTCGGCGGTCGAGAGAGGCGTCACCGTCGGCCTGGCCGGTGGCTTGGCCGCCACGGCTGCGCTCACGGGACAGGACGCTCTGCTCATCGCCGGCGACCTGCACCAGCCCCGCCTCCATGACCGCCTCGGGCTCGGAAACGACCAGGGCCTCGCCGAGGTGCTCAACGGCACCCGGCCCCTCAACCAGGTCCTCCAGGGCTGGAGCGGCATCGAGACCCTCTGTGTCGTCACCGCCGGGCGCCCCGGGCCGGACCCGTCCGAGCTCGTTTCCGCCGACCGGTTGGCCAACCAGCTGGCCACGATCCGCAGCGAGTTCCAGTTGATCGTGATCGAGGGCCCTCCGGTCGGGTCGACGGCCGACGCGGTCGTGATGGCGTCGGCCTCCGACGCCGTCATCCTCGCCGTCGACCCACGCCACAGCTCCGAGCCCGAGCTGAGCGAGGCGGTCAGCCGCCTCCGGTTGGCCAACGCCCCCCTCCTCGGCGCCGTGGTGGTCGAGGCGCGGACCCCCACCCCGGGCCACGCCCCGGCCCCCGCCACCGCGCCGACCCGGATCTGAGTCGTCGTGGCCGTGGCCACGGCGCCGACCCCGGCGACGACCGCCATCAACCGTCGGGCCCGCCGACGGCTCCGTCGGGAGCCGTCGACGGTTCCTACCCGCCGGGTGGGCCGTCACCGCCATGATCGCCGGCTACCCGCTGTGGTGGCTCCTCGGCCTCGGGGGGGTGGTCTGGTTGGCCTTGGCGGTGCCCATGGCGGCGTGGCTGGTGGCCCAGCGCCACCTCCAGCTGCCCCGCGGCTTCCCGCTGTACGCCGTCTTCTGCTGCTTCGTGGCGGCATCGGTGGTCCGCATCGACAGCGCCGACCGCCTCGCGGGCTACCTGCTGCGGAGCAGCTGGTACCTGGCCGGGGGGATCCTCTGGCTCTACCTCGCCAACACCGAGGCCAAGATCGGCGTCCGCCGCCTCGTCGGGATGGTCGTGGTCCTCTGGCTGGCGACGGTTGCCGGCGGGTGGCTGGGGATCCTGCTCCCGCACGTCGAGTTCGCCTCGCCCGTCACCTCGGTGCTCCCCGGGAAGCTGGCCGCCAACGAGCTGGTCCACTCGATGATCACCCCCGGGTTCGCCGAGGTGCAGCAGTCCTTCACCGGCGTCCTCACCCGGCCAAAGGCGCCGTACTTCTACACCAACGGCTGGGGCTCGGCCATCGCGCTGCTCACCCCCTTCGCCATCGGTGCCCTCACGGTGCCCGGCATCCGCCCCTCCCGACGCGTGATCAGGATCGGCCTCTTGGCCTCGGTGGTGCCGATCCTGCTGTCACTCAACCGCGGCCTCTGGGTCCTGCTGACCATCGGGGCCCTCTACACCGTGCTTCGCCGCAACCGTCGCGGTCGGTCGCGGGGCCTGGTCTTCGTCATCCTGGGCCTGCTGTCGGTGGGGACCCTGGTGGTGGCCACTCCTCTGGGCGACCCCGTCCGCGAAGCGCTCGGCAGCCGGACCGCGGACTCCGACGAACGCCGGACGATCCTCTACGAGGAGACGATCGCCCGCACCGCGGAGTCCCCGTTCCTCGGCCACGGTGCTCCCCGCCCCAGTGAGGAGACGGCCCAGTCGGTGGGGACCCACGGCCAGTTCTGGATGGTCATGTTCTCCCACGGCTTCATCGCCGCCGGCCTCTGGCTCACCATGTTCGGCGTGCTCGTGTGGCGGACGCGCAATCCCACGACGGATCTGGGCCTGGCCGCCCACGTGGTACTGGTCCTGGGCCTGCTGGAGATGCTGTTCTACGGTCAGATCCCCCATCAGCTCTTCATCCTGGTCGTGGCCGCCTCCGTGGCCTATCGCGAGGCCCGCGTCCCCGCGGTTCCCGGCTCGGGCACGATCCGGGCCCCGCGGCTCAGGGGGTCGACCACACCCGTGGCCTGAGCCCGTGGCCGGCGCTACCGAGCCGGGACGGTGCTGGCCCAGCGGTCGTCGGGCCAGTCGATCAGGGCCCGGAGATCCTGCACGCTCGGGGCCAGACGCTCCGTCAACTCGTGGGCGAGGCCGGGATCCAGGTCCGAGGAACCGGTCCGGTTCCACTGTCGGGTCTCGCCCGTCGGGCGGTCCTCGAGTCCGAGGAAGGCCCGCACCTCGGCCAGCACGCCGGCGTCGTCACGGTAGAGGTCCTCCGAGCACAGGACGAGCACCTGGTCGGCGGGATAGGCGACCAGCCACCGGCGCAGACCGGCCGCGTAGTCGCTCTGGGCCAGGTAGCCGAAGTTCAAGTGGTTCCAGCTCACGTAGCCCGGGTCCTCCTGCATCCGCTCGACCTCGCCCTCCAGCCTTCCGGCCTCGGCGTCGATCGCCGCGGCGAAGGTGGGCAGTGTCTCGATGCCCTGACGGACCCGCTCCTGGTAGTGGGAGTGTGCTCGGGCGACCGGGTCGCGGAGCACGGCGATGATCCGAGCAGTGGGAACGAGCTCGGCGGCGCGCGTGGCCGCGGTCGGATGGGCCAGGTAGTACGGCGAGGCCTCACCCACCGCGACGGGACCGAGGACCGCCGCCTGATCCCGGATGGCCGAAGAGGGGAAGTGGGATCGATACCAGCGCTCCCCGCGGTGGTACTCGATGTCGAAGTAGTAGGTGCCCTTGATCCGAGCCGGACGGGGGAAGAGCGGTAGGACACCGGCGGTCCCGACGAGGTTGCGGTAGAGCGAGGTCGAGCCGCCGCGCTTGGCCCCGATGACCAGGAAGTCCGGGAGGACGCGACCACCGGCGGTGAGCACGCCGAACTGGCGCAGCGCCCACTTGGCCGCGGGCACGGCGGGCCGCCGCAGGCGCCAGCCGAGACCGGCCCCGGCGCCCCGTTCGGGATCGGTTCCCCTGTGGTCGGCGGAGAGGGGGGCCACGGCCTCAGATCCCCCGGCCGAACCAGTTGGCGGCCTTCATCGCCTGCTCACCGCTCACCAGGCCGGTGCCGATGAGCAGGGCCAGATAGGCCCGCTTCTCCGTGCGCCGCAGTCCGAGGGTCTCCCGGACCAGTCGGCGGGCACCGGAGCGGTCCCCCAGCGCGGCGAGGGCAAAGGCCTGTTGGCCTCGGATGCGCGCCAGCGCGCGGGGGTGTTCGGCGAACTCGGGGTACTTGCCCAGCAGGTGGTCGAGCGCGTCGTAGGTCATCTGCCAGCGACGGGAGAAGAAGGACGCTTCGCCCCAGTGGATCGTCACCAGGGGCTCGGGGGCGACCGCGATCGGTCCGAGCCGGGCCACCCGGAGCAGGTAGTCGTAGTCCTCCGCGAGGCTTCCCGGCAGTTCCTCGTCCACGAAGCCGACCTCGTCGAGCAGGAACGCGCGCTCGAACAGGAACGTGCTGGGATGGGCCTCGGTCTGGCGGTCGTGCAGGAACCCCTCGAAGGTCATCGTCTCGGTCACCGGGACGCGGACCCTCCGCCGGTCCCCGTAGCGGATCTCGATGCCGGACGTCGCCATCCGGGCCCGGGGCTGCGCGTCCAGGGCCGCGACCTGGGCCGGCAGCTTTCCGGGGCGCCACTCGTCGTCGTCGTCGCAGAAGGCCACCAGGTCGCCGGTGGCGGCCAGCAACCCGGTGTTGCGCCCCCCGGCCAGTCCGGGCGTGCGCTCGTTCACGAGGACCTGCACCCGGCGGTCTCCGTCCACGCCCGCCCGGGCGAGCGAGGGGTCGGGTTCGCAGTGATCGAAGACCACCAGCACGTCGAGGCGGCCGCCGTAGTCGTGGCCCACGATCGCGTCCAGGGCCCGGGTGAGCTCGGGACGACCCCGGGTGGCGACGATCGCGGTGACCGTCGGGGGCGCCTCGACGCCGGCTCCGGCCGACCTCCCTGCGATCGGGGTCTCGATGGCGCTCAACAGGAAGCCTCTCGTCGGTCGTGGGCGGGCCCTCGGAAGCGAGAACGTCGGTACCGGGAAGGGCGGCGGTGCACGAGGTCCTCGACGAGCGCGCCCACCTCCGCCACGGTGGCGGAGACATCGGCGCCGCCAGGGGGCAGACGACACGAGGACGGATCGGCCAACGCGCGGTCCAGCGCGGCGGTGAAGTCAGCCTCGGTGCAGGTCAGGACGATCCGGCCGAGATGCTCCTGTTGGGCGGTGAACGCCTGCTGGTGACCGTCGACGTGCTCACCGGCGGCTGGGTCGCGGGCGACCACGATCGGAAGGATTCCCGCCGCGCGGGTCTCCATGATCGAGGACAGGCCACCGTGGGTCACCACTGCGGTCGCGGCGAGGACGCGGGAGCGGAGCTCGCCGGGATCGACCAGGGGCGCACCGTGGGCGACCTCGGGAGCCACCGCCGTCCCGTGTTGCACGAAGACGTCGACGCCGGGATGGGTGGCGGCCCACCGGTCGGTCCAGTGCACCAGCCGGTCGAATCGGTGGTGGTCGGTGCCGACGGTGACCACGATGCTCGGTCCGCTCACGGGTAGAGCCCTCCGATCACGGTGCCCGAGCCGTACCGCTCCCGCTGGCGCTCCCACTGCAGGAGGAACAGGTCCGACAGCGGTCGGCACAGCCGCCCGGTGAGGCTGCGGCTGTCGATGCGGTCGTAGACCTCGATGAACACGGTGCGGATCCCCAGCAGCTTGGCCATGAGGAAGAACGGCACGGCCACCCCGGCGCCCGTGCTGACCACCACGTCGGGCCGCTCCTGGCGCAGCACCCGCCAGGCCAGGGCGAGGTTGCGGATCAGGTTCGGGATGTTGCGGGTCGTGGGATGATGGGCGAAGAGGACCGGGTCGTCACCCACCCGGGCCGCGCTGGCGGTGTCGAAGGTGACCCAGGTGCGGTCGTGACCGGACCACCACGGCTCGAGGGGCAGCAGTTGACCGAGGTGACCACCGCCAGAGGCCACGAGGAGGAGCCGGAGGCGGTCCGGCCCGACGGGCCGTGGCGGCCCTGTGGTCACTGTCGCGGTCATCGCCCGTCCTTCCTCGCCATCCGGGCGTGCGGACCATCCGTCGCCCTCGATGCCGAGGCCGTCCCGTCCGGATCGACCTCACTCTAAGTGGTACCAGACTCACGATGCGCGCTCAAGGGACGAACGACCTCCCGCAGCTCGACGAGGTGCAGGGGTCCGGCGTACTGCCGAACGGCGAGGAGACCGACGAGGCCGGCGACGGCGAAGGTCAGCAGGGTGGCCGGCCAGGAAGCGCCGAGGATGACCCGGCCGAACGCGGCGGTCGCCAACACGCCGATGGTCGCCGGGAGGACGAACAGGGCCTCGGGGCCGAGGCCCTGGATGCCCAACGAGCGGCGGACGTAGGGCCAGGGGCCGAGGTTGTAGGCCAGCAGGCCGATGGCCCAGGACCCGGCGGCGCCGATCAGGCCGTAGCGGGGGGTCAGCACGGCGTAGAGCCCGACCATCAGCACCAGGGACACCGCGACGTTGATGAGCGACAGCCGCGCCCGCCCGCCCATCAACAACACGTTGTCGAGGTGGCCGAAGGCCGTACACACGATCATGGCCAGGGCCAGCAGCTCGAGGGCCGAAGAGCCGACGACGAAGTCCGGACCGAAGAGGGACAACACGACGTCGCCGTGGGTGATGAGGAGCACGGCGATGGGCCAGACCAACAACATCGTCCACGCGGTGATCCGCTGGACGACGCGCTCGGCGCCGGCTCGGTCGTGGCGGGCCAGGAGCGCGGCGATCTCCGGGTTCATGGCCTGACCCACCGCGTAGATGATCAGGTTCAACCCGCCGATGATCCGGGCGACCACGACGAAGACCCCGGCCACGGCCGGGCCCGCGACCACGGCCACGACCACGACGCCGATCCGGTCCTGGGTGGTCTGCAGCGTCTGGGCGAAGCCCCGGACCGAGGCATAGGACCAGAACTCACGACCGAGCCCCGGCGACGGTGGCCCACCACGGGGATCCCGGGAGACCAGCCGCAGCAGGCTCCAGCCGGCCGTCACCGACGTGATGACCAGGGGCAGGCCCCACGCCACCGCCAGGGCCACCAGGCCGTCGCCGTGGAAGGCGACCGCGGCCATCAACACCGCCTGGAGGCCCGGACGCAGGATCGACACGTCGCGGACGGTCGGCGCCATGGTCCCATGGCCACGGGTCGCCCCGGTCAGGACCTGGACCGACACGAACGCGGGCAGGAAGGGCGACAGGCCCCGCATGACGGCCACGAAGTCGCCGTCGGGGGTGCCCGGCCCCCGTCCGGGGAGGAGATCGGCACCGGCGACCAGACCACCGGCGACCACGATGGACAGGGCCAGGACCGGCCAGAACGCCACGTGGATCGTCGGCACCACGTCGCCCCAGCGCTCGCGGGCGCGAAGCCGCGAGATCGAAAAGACGAGGCCCGTCTCCGAACCGAGCTTCACCATCGTGCCGAGGATCGTGAACAGGGCGACGCCGGCGAAGAAGACTCCTGACCCGGCGGCGCCGTACTCGCGGGCGACGAGCACGACCAGGGTCAGGTTGAGGCCCATGCTGACCACGGAACCGGCCAGGTTGAGCGCCCCGCCCCGAGCGGCCGCGGTGGTGGCTGCGGGTGGCCGGTCGGTGGTGGGAGCGGTCATCGCCCGGCCTCTCCCGCCAGCCGGGCGGCCGCCGCGGCCCCCAGGGCGTGCTCGGCGTCGACCCGACCGGCCCGGGACGCGCCACGGTCTCGACGCACCAGCTCCAGCAGGTAGAGCGCCACCGCCGGATCATCGACGTCCAGCGGGGCGAGGGCCGCACCGGCGAGGTGACCCCGTAGGTGGGTCGCCACCATCACCGCTTCATGACGCAGATCGGAGCCGACCGGCATGGCCTCTCCCGCCAACTCCCAGTCCCACACCAGGACCTCGTTGCGTCGACTGGCGGTGTTCCAGGGGCTCAGGTCGCCGTGCCAGGGGGCCACCTCGACCACGCGGCCGCCGTGACGGGCCAGCACCTCGTCCACCAGGGTGGCGAGTGTTTCGTCGCCATGGCGCTCGGCTTCGTCCCGTGACCGACGGACCGGACCGGAGGCCGCCACCGGGAGGATCTCCGGCGGGCCGAGTCCGGCGACGGCGGCGGCGACGGCCTCCCGCGCCCAGCCCGCGGTCCGGCGGGGAACGCGGGGCAGCGCGAGGGGCTCCAGCACCGCAACCGGCCGACCCTGCCAACGGGGAGTGGCCAGGAGCCGGGGCGCCCGCAACGGAGCCGCCGCCCCGGCGGCGCGCTCGAGCCAGTCCGCCTCCGTCCGGACATACCCCTCGCTGACGTCGTCGACGGACACCTTGGCGAAGGCGATCAGCCGACCCTCGGGCGAGAAGAGCTGCAGGACCGGCTTCGCGTTGTAGTGCGCCGGGCGGGCCGTGACCGCGGCCAACAGGTGGGGCTGGCCGAGCACCTCCGCGAGGTGGGCCAACAGGGACCGGTCGGGGTCGGCCAGATCGGACGCCGCGCCCACCAGGGCGACCCGGCCGGGCCAGGCGCGCCGGGCCAGGCCCGTACGCAACGCCGCCTCACCGAGCCATTGACGAGCGCGTCGGCCCGGGCTCATGCCGTCCCAGAAGCGGCGACTGACCGCGCCCGCCGCGCGGTCCGATGCCAGCGGGACCAGGAGCTCGGGGTCCCTGCCGTCGGGTCGGGCCAACCACGTGGCCCGCGGGTCCTCCCGGCCCACCGGCAGCAGCTGGACGTCGGCGTCCGCGGTCCACAACGCGTCGCGGATCCAGTCCAGAGCGCCCGGCGGCCCGTCCCGGTGCACCCTCGGGACCTCCACCGTCCTCACCCGATCGTCTCCTCGTCGCACCGTCATCGACCCGGTGAACCCGCGACCGACACCTCGACGCCGGTTCCCCCCACAGACATCGGCCGAAGCACCCGAAGGACAAGGGGTTGGCGCCGCCGGCCGGGGGGCCGCTCTACCCTCGCCCCGATGCCCGAACCCCGCCTCGGCGCCGCCGACGCCGAGGACGCCCTGGTCGACGCCGATCGGACCATCGCTCCCGGGACCGCCCGGGCCGCGCTCGCCCACCCCACGTTCCGGCGGCTCTACTGGGGCGCCTTCGGCTCCAACGTCGGATCCTGGATGCAGAACGCCATCCTCGGAGCCTTCGCCCTCCAGCTGACCGACTCGGCCAGCTTCGTAGGTCTCATCGTCTTCGCCCAGCTCGGGCCGCTCCTCGTGTTCTCCCTCATCGGCGGCGTCCTCGCCGATGTGCTCGACCGCCGACGGCTGCTCATCGTCGTCGCCGTCGAACAGCTCGTCATGTCGGCGGCCCTCACCTGGCTCACCGTCGGCGACGACCCGAACACGACGGCACTCGTGCTGGTCGTCCTCGCCATCGGCGTGGGCCAGGCCATCCACGCCCCCACCTACTCCGCCGCCCTACCGGCCCTCGTCGACCGTCGCGACCTACCCGGCGCCATCTCCCTGAACTCGGCGCAGATGAACGCCTCCCGGGTGATCGGCCCGGCGATCGGCGGCGTCCTGTACGCGGCCGTCGGGGTGTCGTGGGTCTTCGCGGTCAACACCGCCACCTACCTGATCGTCATCGGCGTGCTCGTCGTCATCCGGTTGCCCCGGGTGGACAAGGACCCCGAAGAGCCCAAAGGGATGCGCCGCCTCCTCGGTGGCATCGTCGTGGCCCGCCAGGACCGGACCATCCGTCGCGTCCTGTTGACGATGGCGCTGTTCTCGCTGCTCTGTCTGCCGTTCGTCACCCAGATGGCCGTGATCGCCGAACGGAACCTGGGCATCGACGGACGGAGCGCCGCGTTCGGGCTCTTCTATGCCTGCCTCGGCACCGGAGCCGTCATCGGCTCGCTCTCGATCGGCACGGTCTTCGCCGGCCACTCGAAGCGTCGCCTGGTCCGTCAGGGCCTCGCCCTCTTCGCCGTCACGGTCGCCACGCTGGCCCTCATCCGCACGCCGGCCCTCGCCTTTCCGGTGACCGTCGTGGTGGGCATCGCCTACTTCGGAACGGTCACGTCCCTGTCCACCGTGCTCCAGGAACAGCTGGACGATCGGGTGCGGGGCCGCGTCCTGGCCCTGTGGGTCATGTGCTTCGGTGGCACCGTTCCCATCGGGGGGCTGATCGCCGGGCCGGTCATCGAAGCCACCTCGGTCACCACGGTGATGCTCTTCAGCGCCGGGATGGCCGCTCTCCTCGGGCTGTACGCCTACCTCTTCACCAGCGAGCCGAGCGGCCTCCGGGCCCGCGGCACCCGCTCAGGCCTCGAGGAGCCGTTGGGCTAGGCGCTCCAGGCCAGCCACCCGGCTGGCCTTGACCAGCACGGCGTCGTCGGGGCCGAGGGCCCCGAGCGCGGCGACGGCCCCCTCCACGCCCGCCACGACCTCCGCCCCGGGGCCGTACTCCTCGGTGTCCACCGCCAGGAGCCGGATCCCCAACCGGCGCGCCAGCTCGACGATCCGCTGGTGCTCGGCCACCGCGTGACCCCCCAGCTCGGCCATCGGGCCGACCACGGCGGTCCGACGCTCGGCCTCGAGGTGGGCGAGGGCCTCGAGCGCGGCCGCCATGGAGGTCGGGTTGGCGTTGTAGGCGTCGTTGAGGACCCGAAGCCCCTGTGGGGTCACGCCCAACTCCATCCGCCACGGCGAGAGCGTCGCCGCCGCCAGTCCCTCGAGCACGCCGTCGAGGTCGGCTCCCGCGGCCAGCGCCGCGGCCGCCGCGCCCGCGGCGTTCTCGGCGTTGTGACGGCCCCGCACCTCGAGGTCGATCTCGCCCCCGCCCCACGGCGTGACCAGCGCGAACCGGGGCCGGAGGTGATCGTCCAACACGACCCCCTCGGCCCGGACATCGCCCTGGTCCACGCCGTAGGTCAGGACGGTGGCGACCGTGCGGGAGGCCATCGCCGCCACGCGCTGGTCACCCAGGTTCAACACCGCGGTCCCCTCGGCGCCCAGGGATTCCACCAGCTCACCCTTGGCCCGGGCGACCTCCTCGATCGCGCCGAAGGCCTCGGTGTGGGCCAGGGCGACCGCCGTGACCACCCCGATCGTCGGTCGGGCCACCACGCAGAGGTCGGCCACATGGCTCGGCCCTCGGGCACCCATCTCGATCACGGCCACCTCGGTCGCGTCACGGGCCTCGAGCAGGGTCAGGGGGACCCCCAGCTCGTTGTTGAACGACCGCAGGCTGGCCGTGGTGCTGCGAGACGGGGCCGTGGCGCTGGCGATGAGGTCCTTCACCGAGGTCTTGCCGACCGAGCCGGTCACCCCGATGACCGCCGCGGGGCGACCGTCCACGACGACCTCGTCGAGTCGGTCCCGAGCCCGGACCCCCAGAGCGGTCAACGCCACGGCCGTGTCGGCCACCACGACCGACGGCAACCCGTCGACCTCACGCTCCACCAGCACGGCCCCCGCGCCACCAGACCGGGCGCCCGCGACGAACTCGTGGCCGTCCCGCTCGCCTCGGAGGGCGACGAAGAGCTGGCCCGGGCGCAGCGCCCGGCTGTCCATGGTCGCGCCGTCGACCTCGAGCTCCGGCGGTCCGGTGCGGCGACCACCGGTCACCCGGGCGATCTCCTCCAGGGTCAGGCGCACCCACCAGTTGTACCGTGACCGAGGTGACCAGCGAGCGACCCGCGTCCGGGAGAGTCCGCCTCGTGGTGCTCTTCGGCGGCCAGTCCGCCGAGCACGACGTGTCCTGTGTGACGGCCAAGCACGTCGTCGGGTCCGCCGATCCGACCCGGTACACCCTGGAGCCGGTCGGCATCACCCGCGACGGTGAGTGGGTGCGGGCCGAGGACGCCCGCGCCGCCATCGAGCAGGGGGCCGCCGCGCTGCCCGAGGCCCTCGCGGCGACCGGGACCCGCATCGACCACGAGTCGGCCATCGTCCCGACGGGTGCGGACGACACGGTGGTCGTCTTCCCCCTCCTGCACGGCCCCATGGGTGAGGACGGCACGCTGCAGGGGCTGCTCGAACAGGCCGGCGTGCCCTACATCGGCGCCGGGGTGCTGGGCTCGGCGGTGGCCATGGACAAGGCGATGGCCAAGGACGTCCTCGCCGCCGAGGGCATACCCCAGGCCCGCTGGCTGGCCTACCGCAACAGCGATCTCGACGAACTGCCACTCGATGAGATCGAGGTCGAGCTCGGGCTGCCCTGCTTCGTGAAGCCCGCCAACCTCGGGTCCTCGGTCGGCGTCTCGAAGGCCCACGACCGGGGGGAGCTGGACCGGGCCTTGGAGCTGGCCTTCAGCTACGACGAATGGGTCGTGGTCGAGGAAGCCGTCGTCGCCCGCGAGATCGAGCTGGCCGTCCTCGGCAACACCGACCTGCGGGTCTCGGTACCCGGCGAGGTCACGCCGGCCGCGGAGTTCTACGACTACGAGGACAAGTACCTCGACGGGCAGGCCGAACTGACCATCCCCGCCGACCTGCCCCCCGAGGTCGCGGCACAGTTCCAGGACCTCGCCCTCCAGGCCTATCGGGCCCTGCGGGCCGAGGGGATGGCCCGCGTCGACTTCCTGTACGAGGAGGGTGGGCGCGGTCCACTGCTCAACGAGATCAACACCATCCCCGGCTTCACGCCGATCTCGATGTACCCGAAGCTCTGGGCCGCCTCCGGCCTGCCCTACGACCGGCTGATCGACGAGCTGGTGGCACTGGCCCTCGAGCGCCACGAGCGCCGAACCAAGACCCGACGGACCAGCCGCACGACCCGTGGCGCCCTGACCGAGGACTGATGTCGGTCGACCGCGTGGAACCCGACCCCTTCCGCATCGCGCCGGGGGCGACGGTCGACCTGGGAGCATCGGACCCACGCGACACCGGCGACTTCGACGGCGACAAGGACGACGGCCAGGAGGCTCACGACCTCTTGTGCGCACGGCTGGAGGAGCTGCAGGGCCTGCTCTACGCCGACGGCCGCCACAAGGTCCTGGTGGTCCTCCAGGCCATGGACACGGGCGGCAAGGACGGCACGATCCGCCACGTCTTCCGCCACACCAACCCCCAGGGGGTCCACGTGGCGAGCTTCAAGAGGCCCACCGAGGACGAGTTGGCCCACGACTACCTGTGGCGGGTGCACCGCCACACGCCGGCGAGCGGCCACATCACGATCTTCAACCGCAGCCACTACGAGGACGTGCTCGTGGTCCGGGTCCACGATCTGATCCCCGAGGAGCGGTGGCGCCGCCGGTACGACCACATCAACGCCTGGGAGCAGCAGCTGGTCGACGAGGGCACGACGGTGCGGAAGTTCTTCCTCCACATCTCCAAGGAGGAGCAGGCCGAGCGCCTCCAGGCTCGCATCGACACCCCCGAGAAGCAGTGGAAGTTCGAGAAGGGAGACCTCGCCGAACGAGAGCACTGGGACGACTACGTGGACGCCTACGAGGAGGCGCTGTCGCGCACCTCGACCGAGGCCGCCCCCTGGTATGTGATCCCCGCGGACCGCAAGTGGTTCCGGAACCTCGCCGTCTCCCAGGTCCTGGTCGACACCCTCGAGTCCCTCGACCTCCGCTACCCCGAGCCCGAGGAGGGCATCGAGGACCTCGAGGTCCTCTGACCCAGCCTGGCCCGGGAGGGTCAGCGGGCCCGCCTCACCCGGGCCCAGGGTCCGGGAAGCAGACGTACTCGCGGATCAACATCCCGGCGAACTCCTTGGGATCGGGACGGGCCCCGCCGAGTCGGCCCTGCGCCCGCAGGTCCGCGTCGAGGCAGTCGAGGATGACCGGCAGGGTCAGGTCGTCGGCATGGGCGGCCCAGGTCTTGCGCTCCGCCTCGTCGGCGAAGCAGTAGGCCTTCCAGGACACCGAGAACCTCAAGTCGTCCCACCGGTAGGAGACCGGCTCGGGGTCCGCGCCGCGAAGGGCCCACTGGTCCTCGCCGACGAAGCGGAGCTCGGGAGCCGGACCGAGGGGAGGGACCGATGCGTCGGCCGACCCCACCCGGTCGACGCCGTGGAAGACGCTGTCGGTGTCGAGGAGCACGGCGGTGTCATGGCGGACCGGCAGGGCCACTGCGGCGCCGTCGACCCCGTCGGGGTAGTGGGCGAAGTCCCCTTCCGCCGCATCACCGAAGTAGGCCACCGCAGTGGCGATGGGCATGCGCCAGCCCTCGAAGAGCCCGGAGTGGTGCATCACGACCATCAGCCACTGCGGGAGATGCATCCGGTTGGCCCCGCGGAACTCGGGCACGTCGGTGTGCACGGCCAACTCCTGGCCCGGGAGCAGGAGGTTCGCGTAGACGATGGCAGGGACGATCACGGGACGGCCGTGCAGCCGGCGGGCGGCCTCGAGGAGGCCCTCGTGACCCAGGAAGCCCTCGATGCCCGGCGCCCGGATCTCCTCGCCGTACGCGTAGGTCTCCCGGAAGTAGTTGGTGCGGTCGGCCAGGGTCGCGAGGGGTTCCCCCCGGCGCCCGAAGCGACCCCCCGTCCGGACGTAGTTCGACGCGGCATCGATCCGTTGGGGCAGGTCCCCGTAGTTGTCCTCGGTCCGCTCGGCGCTGTAGGTGCGGTAGGTCCGGAAGGCCTCAGCCAGCCGGAGCATCGCCTCGGCCCCCTCGGCCCCCAGCAACGGGTCGAAGACCGTGACCGACGCCGTCATCGGAGTCACGCTACAGAGCGGCGTACCGACGGAACCGGACCGGTCGGCCGAGGGGACGGGGCCGATCGCTCGGCTCCGGCTGCGCTGCAGCCCACGCCCGGGCCGCGACCGCACCCCGGGCCCGGTCCTGATCGGTGGCCGGCCAGGTCCACGCCATCTGGCCCGCCTCGAGTTGGTCGATCAACTCCTCGGTCGACAGCGGCCGGTCGTCGATCACCTCGGGCAGCCACGTCGCCTTCCAGTGCCTGCTGCGCAGGTAGGCGTCGAGTCCTTCGACCTCGTCGAGGCCGGCGGGTGAGCGGTCCAGGCCCGCGGCATCGGCGAACACCTGGGCCACGGCCTGGCCGGGGACACCGTGGCCGCCCCGGGCCCACAGGAGCACCCCGTCCGGACGAAGGACCCGGAGGCATTCCTGGACCGCCTCCCGCCACTCGGGCACGAGGTGCAGAACATGGCTGGCGATCACCGCGCCCAACGAGTCGTCGGCGAACGGGAGCGCCGTGGCATCCGCCCGGGCCACCGGAACCACCCTCGAACGAGCGACCAACTCGCCCAACATCGGTGCGGAGAGGTCGATGCCCAGCACCTCCACTCCGGCCGCCGCCAGGGGCAGGGCGATGCGTCCGGTCCCCACCCCGATCTCCAGCACCGTCCCCTGGCCGTGGAGGGCGTCGGCCAACACCGTCGTGACCCGCGCGGCGGCCTCCGGGCTGAGTGTCCGAGTGGCGTCGTAGTACCCGACGGCTCGGTCGAAGGCGACCGATGGCCGCTTCGACCAGCTCACCGGGCCCTGGTCGACGAGCTCGACGCCAGCGCGGGGAGGTCGAGCGCCACACCCGGGACGGGAGCCGCGGTGAGTGCGGAGTGCAGGAAGTCGAGCAGCTCGCGTCGGCGGCGAGCCAGGGAACGCAGCGTGGGTTCCTCGCCCAGGCCCCGCAGCACCTCGACCTCGGTGGCCATGCCGATCACCGTCGAGTAGGCCGACAGAAGCAGCAGGCGGGAGTCGGTCGCCCGCACCCGGCCCGCAGCCATCTCCACCTCCAGGAAGTCCCGGGCCCGTTGCACCAGTGGATCGAGGGCGGCCATCAGGCGCGGTGCCGCCGGCGGCCCCAGGCGACTGACCTCACGGAGCAGCCCGAGCAGCTCGGGGCGTCGCAGCGCCAGGCGGAAGACGGAGCGCACCACGGCCTCGACGCGGGCCCATCCCTCGCCGGCGCCGGCCAGGGCACCCTCGAGCGCGGCGGTGAGCTCGGCGGCACTCCGGTCCACCACGGCATCCAGGAGGGCCGACTTCGACGGGTAGTAGTAGAGGACCGCCTGCTTGGACACGCCGACCTCGCCGGCCACGTCGTCGAGCGACGTGGCCTCGTAGCCGCGTGCGGCAAAGGACACCAACGCGGCGTCCAGCGCCCGGTCACGGGTGGAGGCGGTCACTTACCAGATGGTAGAACATCCGGACATGAGCGGAGCGGGGGCCATCCGGCCCGGTGGCGTCAGCCGCCAAGAGGGCTGGACATGAGCGGAGCGGGGGCCATCCGGCCCGGTGGCGTCAGCCGCCAAGAGGGCTGGACATGAGCATCGCCGAGGGCCTCGACGGCAAGCGCCTCGCCGTCACGGGCAGCACCGGATTCCTCGGCACCGCCCTCGTCGAGCGCCTGCTGCGCTCGGCTCCGGGCTGCGAGCTGGTCCTGCTCATCCGGCCAGGACGGCGCTCGGACCCGACCCGCCGGGCGAGCCGTGAGATCTTCCGCAACGACGCCTTCGACCGCCTGCGGGAACGGTGGGGTGACGATTTCCAGGCCACGCTCGACCGACGGGTCACCGCCGTCGCCGGCGACGTGGGCACCGACGGCCTCGGCCTGGACGACGAGGGCCGAGCCGCCCTCGCCGGCTGCGACATCGTCATCCACTCGGCCGCGACGGTCTCCTTCGACTCCCCTCTCGACGCCGCCGTCGAGGTCAACCTGCTCGGACCGACCCGCATCGTGGACGTGCTCAACGAGTTGGGCATCGCCCCCCACCTGGTCGCGGTCTCGACCTGTTATGTAGCGGGAAGCCGGCGAGGCGCCGCCCCCGAGGAACTGGTCGAGGAGAGCGACTTCTTCACCGACGTCTCCTGGCAGGGGGAAGTCGACGCCGCTCGCCGCATGCGCACCGACGTCGAAGCCGCCAGCCGGACGCCCGAGAACCTGGCCGACTACCGCAAGCAGGCCCGCCAGGAGCTCGGGGCCGCCGGCGTCCCGCTGCTGGCCGACAAGACCGAGCAGTTCCGGACCCGCTGGGTCACCGACCGCATGGCCGAGGCGGGCCGGGCGCGGGCCGCCTCGCTCGGCTGGCCGGATGCCTACGCCTACACCAAGGCCCTCGGCGAGCGGGCGCTGTGTGAGACCCGGGGAGCGGTGCCGGTGAGCATCGTGCGCCCCTCGATCATCGAGTCGGCCTGGGCTGAGCCCAAGCCGGGCTGGATCCGGGGGTTCCGGATGGCCGAGCCGGTGATCATCTCCTACGCGCGGGGCCTCCTCAAACAGTTCCCGGGCGTCCCGGAGGGCATCGTCGACGTCATCCCCGTCGACCAGGTCGCGGCCGCCATCATCGCCGTGGCCGGCACCGGTCCCGCCGCCGACGGGCGGGTCGATGTCACCCAGGTCGCCTCGGGTTCGATCAACCCCCTCCGCTACGGAGAGCTCGTCGACCTGACCTCGAGCTGGTTCAAGGAGCACCCGCTCTATGACCGCGAGGGCCAGCCCATCGTCCCCGGTGACTGGTCCTTCCCCGGCCGCGGCCGCGTGGAGTCCCAGCTCCGTCGGGCCAAGACCACCCTGGAACGGACCGAGCGGTTCCTCTCGGGCCTTCCGCTCCGAGGCCGCCAGGCCGAGCTCTCGTCCCGCCTGGAGGCCAGACGGGAGCAGGCCGAGAACGCCATCGGTTACGTCGAGCTCTACGGGGCCTACGCGGAGTGCGAGGCCGTCTACGGCGTCGACAACCTCCTGGCGCGCTGGGACGGCCTCGACGACGGCGACCGCGAGGCCTTCGACTTCGATCCCCGCACGATCGACTGGCCGACCTACGTGCAGGAGATCCACCTGCCGTCGATCGTCACCCAGGCCCGGGTGCGGACCGAGGGAGGCGGACGCACCACCTCGGACCGCCAGGCCCGGCTCCGGGACCAGGTGCTGTCCCCGGAGCGCCACCTCGCCGCCTTCGACCTCGAGAACACGCTGATCGCGTCCAACGTCGTGGCCTCGTACTCGTGGCTGGCCACCCGGCGCCTTCCTCAGACCGACCGCGTTCGCTTCGTGGCCCAGATGGTGCGGGAGGGACCCGGACTGCTCGCCCTCGACAAGCGGGACCGCAGCGACTTCCTCCGTCACTTCTACCGCCGCTACGAGAACGCGCCGGTCGATCAGATCGACGCCGACGCGTGGCAGATGTTCAGCGACCTCATCCTCACCAAGTCCTTCCCTGCCGGCATCCGCCGGGTCCGTCGACACCGGGCCCTCGGCCACCGCACCGTCTTGATCACCGGTGCCCTCGACTTCGTGGTCGAACCGCTGCGCCCGCTCTTCGACGACATCGTCTGCGCGTCCCTCGAACAGAAGGGCGGCCGGTACACGGGCGGCATGCGGGACGTGCCGCCCACCGGCGAGGCCCGGGCGCAGGCCATGGCCGACTACGCCGCGGCCGAGGGCCTCTCCCTCGCCGAATCCGTGGCCTACGCCGACTCCGCCTCGGACCTGCCCATGCTCGATGCCGTCGGGTTCCCGGTGGCGGTCAACCCCGAGACCCGCCTGGCGGCGCTGGCCCGCAAGCGGGGGTGGCTCGTCGAGCACTTCGACAAGTCCCCCGGCGGTCCCCGCCCGCCACTGCCCCTCGCCGCCCGCCCCGGCGGCAAGGCGGGCTGGCTGGCCCGCAGCCTCGAGCGCCTCACCCCGACCAGCGGGGTCCCGACATGAAGGCGCTGCAGTTCGAGCGGAACCTGCCTCGATACGCGGCGGCCCGGATCGCGGGATCGGTCGCTCCCGGGCGGGGTGGGGCCTGGGGGCCGCTGCGCCTCCGGGACACCGACGTGCCCGCCCTCCCCGCACCCGAGTGGGTGCGGGTCCGGCCCCGCCTGTCAGGCATCTGCGGGTCGGACCTGGCCACCGTGGACGGTCGCAGCTCCCGCTACTTCGAGCCCATCGTCTCCTTCCCGTTCGTCCCCGGCCACGAGGTGGTCGGTGACCGCGACGACGGCACCCGGGTCGTGCTCGAAGCCGTCCTCGGCTGTGTCGCCCGCGGCATCGACCCGCCCTGCGGCGCCTGCGAGGCGGGCGACGTCGGCCGGTGTGAGCGGGTGGCCTTCGGTCACCTCGAACCCGGCCTCCAGACCGGGTTCTGCTCCGACACGGGCGGTGGCTGGTCGACCCTGCTCGTCGCCCATCCCGACCAGCTCCATCCCGTGGCCGACGGCTTGACCGACGAGGCCGCGGTCATGGTCGAGCCCACGGCCTGCGCGGTACGGGCCGCACTGGCCGCCGGCGAGGGCGGCGTACAGGTGGTCCTCGGCGCCGGGACGCTCGGTCTGCTCACCGTCGCCGCGCTGCGTCGGTTGGGATCCCCCGGCACCCTCATCGCCACCGCCCGGTACCCCCACCAGGCCCGTCTGGCCAAGGAGCTCGGCGCCGACCTCGTCGTCGATCCCGACCAAGCCCATCGGGCCGTGCGCCGCGCCACCGGGGCCATGGTCATCGGCGACACCCTCACCCGCGGGGCCGACGCCGTGGTGGACTGCGTCGGCCGCGCCGACACCATGGCCACCGGCATCGACGTGGCCCGGGCCGGTGGCCGCGTCGTGCTGTGCGGGATGCCCGGCACGGTGTCCCTGGACCTCACGCCGCTGTGGCACAAGGAGGTCGCTCTCGTCGGCGCCTACGCCTACGGCCGGCAGGCCGGTGGCCGGCGGACCTTCGAGCTCGCCTTCGACCTGGTCGAGGCCGCCGACCTCGGTCGCCTCGTGTCGGCCACCTACCCCCTCGACCGGTACCAGGATGCGCTCGAGCACGCCGCCAACGCCGGGTCCCGGGGCTCGGTCAAGATCGCCTTCGACCTCCGCAACGAACGGGAGCGTGAATCGCTTTGAGCAGGCCAGGATTCGTCCTCGAGGTCGACCGTTCGACCCCGCCGGTGGTGTTCCACCACGGTGACACCCTGCGACTGGAGCGGCTCCCGGTGGGCCGCTCCCGGATCGTCTATCCCGCCGAACCGCTTCCGGGCCTGAAGGACCCCGACGAGGCCATCCGCCAGGCCCTGCTGAACCCCCTCGGGGACTGCGCCCCCCTACCGGACCTGCTCACCCCGGGAATGAAGCTCACGATCGCCTTCGACGACATCTCTCTCCCGTTGCCGCCGATGCGGCGCCCCGACATCCGGCAGCGCATCATCGAGGCCGTCCTGGACATGGCCGCCGCCGCCGGGGTGGACGATGTCCACCTGATCGCCGCCCTCGCGCTCCATCGGCGCATGACCGAGGCCGAACTGCGCCATGCGGTGGGTGACCGGGTCTACGACGCCTTCGCCCCCGACGGCCTCCTCTACAACTTCGACGCCGAGGACCCCGAGAACCTCGCCTTCCTCGGCGAGACCGACGAGGGCGAGGAGGTCGAGATCTCCAAGCGCGCGGCCGAGAGCGACCTGTTGGTCTACGTGAACATCAACCTCGTGGCCATGGACGGGGGCCACAAGAGCACCGCCACGGGACTGGCCAGCTACCGCAGCCTGCGCCACCACCACAACGTCCACACCCTCCAGCACTCCCGATCGCTGATGGACCGCCACAGCTCGGCCCTCCACCACTCCAATTGGCGCATGGGCGACGTCATCCGCAAGGCCGGCGTGAAGATCTTCCAGATCGAGACCACGGTCAACAACGACACCTTCGGCGGGGACCTGCCTCTCTCGGTCCTGCAGAAGCGGGAGTGGGAGTGGACGATGGCCGACCGGGCCTCGTTCATCGGCATGAAGGCCGGCCTCGACCGACTGCCCGCCACCGCGCGGCGAAAGGTGTTCAACGCCTGGAAGGCGCCCTACGCCCTGACCTCTGTGCAGGCGGGTGAGGTCGGGCCGGTCCACGAGGTCACCACCCAGAACGTGCATGCCCAGCAACTGGTGGCGGTGGAGGGCCAGACCGACGTGCTCACGATGGGGCTGCCCTACATCTGCCCCTACAACGTGAACTCGGTGATGAACCCGATCCTGGTGATGTGCCTGGGCCTCGGGTACTTCTTCAACCTGTACCGGGGGAAGCCCATCGTCCGCGAGGGCGGCGTGCTGATCATGACCCACCCCACGCCGTGGGAGTTCCACCCGGTCCACCACCCCAGCTACATCGACTTCTTCGAGCAGATCCTGTCCGAGACCACCGACCCGGTCGAGGTCGAGAAGTTCGAGAAGGCCTTCGCCGAGGACGAGTGGTACCGCCACCTGTACCGGACGTCCTACGCCTACCACGGCGTCCACCCGTTCTACATGTGGTACTGGGGCAGCCATGCGCTGCAGCACCTGGGCGGGGTGATCATCGTCGGCGGCGACGTGAAGGCCGTCCGCCGCCTCGGTTTCAAGCCCGCCTCGACCCTGCAGGACGCCTTCGAGATGGCCACCGACGTCGTCGGCCCCCAGCCCACGGTCACCCACCTGCACAACCCGCCCATCCTCCTGGCCGACGTGACATGACCGGTCGGCCCCCATCCGTCGCCTGGAGGCCGGACCGATGAAGGTCCGGTTCGCGCCGACGCGGCTGGTGCGGTCGCTGCCGTTCCCGTACCGGGCGCCGGCGATCCCCCGGGGCGTGGAGCCGCCCGTGGTCAAGGCCCGCAAGGGGGGCGCCTACGACACGACCTGGGCCCGCCGGTGGCCCGCCCGGGCCACCCGGCTGGTCCTGCTCAACACCGTCGTCAAGCCGGCGGCCAAGGCCCTGGCCGACCCGCAGTTCCGCGGCGTCGACCGGCTCAGCACGCTGGAGGGCCCGGCGATCTTCGTCGCCAACCACCACAGCCACCTCGACACCCCGCTGCTCCTCAGCTCGATCCCCGAGCCCTGGCGCAACAAGATGTTCGTCGGTGCCGCGGCCGACTACTTCTTCGGCACGCCGATCACCTCGGCCCTGTCGGCGCTCGCCATCGGGGCCATCCCCATCGAGCGGTCCAAGGTCAGCCGCCGCGGCGCCGACCAGGCCGCCTCCCTCATCGACGGGGGCTGGAGCCTGACCCTCTTCCCCGAGGGCGGCCGATCTCCCGACGGCTGGGGCCAGGAGTTCCGCGGCGGGGCCGCCTACCTGGCCCTGCGTTGCTCGGTCCCCGTGGTACCGGTCCACATCGCCGGCACCGGCAAGATCCTCGGCAAGGGCATGAAGTACCCCAAGCCCGCCCACACCCGACTGACGTTCGGTCATCCGATGGCCGCGCACGAGGGCGAGTCCAGCACCACGTTCAACGAGCGCATCGAGGCCGCCGTGGCCGCCCTGGCCGACGAGTCCACGACGGATTGGTGGGCCGCCCGCCAACGGGTCCACACCGGCACCACACCCGCGCTGACCGGCCCCGATGCGCCCACGTGGCGCCGGGCCTGGGCCCTGGGCGACCGCAAGGGCCGCGCCCGTCAACGGCGGCGCTGGCCCAAGGTCTAGAGCTCCGGTCGGGCCACCCGATCACACCAGGGCGGTTCCGAGCCCGCCGGCGGCGACGTCCCGAAAAGGCGTTGCTTGCGGTCGTAGAGCAACCACAAGTGACGCCAGATGAGGGTGTAGGCCCCCGACGGCACGGTGGCCCGACCCCCCTCCCGATCGTTGCCATCGGTTTCGGGAGTCATTCCGTTGGCGAGGTTCAGATCGGCCTCGGCTACACTCCCCAGACGCCCTCCCGGGCTCAGGCAACGGCGCCGCGCTCCTGTCACCGCCGACTTTCGCGCCCTGGGAACGGGCCAGCAGTCCGCCATCGGGCCCGACGCGGCCCACCCAGCAGGAGGAGTGAGTCGATGCGGGAGTTCGACGCGTGTGGCATCGGTTTCGTGGCCGATGCCCAGGGTCGGGCCTCACGCGACATCGTCGCCCGCGCCCTGCACGGCCTGGCCTGTGTGAAGCACCGGGGCGCGGCCGCGGCCGACGGCCTCACCTCCGACGGCTGCGGTGTCCTCACCCCCATCCCGCCCGCGCTCTTCGGCGAGGGCAACGGCGTCGTCACGCTGTTCGTCCGGGGAGCCGATGCCAAGTCCCTGGTCGAGGACGCCTGCGCCGCGGAGCACGTCCAGGTCATCGACTGGCGCAAGCCCGAGACCGACGACTCCGTCCTGGGCCACATGGCCGTGGTGACCCGGCCCGAGATCCTCCAAGCTGTCATCGCTCCCCCGGCGGAGGGCCCCTACAGCAACGAGGTCACCGCCTACCGGATCCGCCGCCACCTCGCCGGCGTCGAGGGCCTCTATGCCGTCTCCTGCTCGTACCGGACGATCGTCTACAAGAGCCTCGCCGCGGCGGACCACCTCGCCGACTTCTACCGGGATCTGGCGAATCCGACCTACGAGGCCGCCTTCACGATCTTCCACCAGCGCTTCTCCACCAACACGCTGCCCACCTGGGAGCGAGCCCAGCCCTTCCGATCCATCTGCCACAACGGCGAGATCAACGCCATCCAGGGCAACCGGAACCGCATGCTGGCCCGCTCGGTGCTCGGCACCGAGGAAGCCGGCCTCGGCGCCGAAGAGCTGTTCCGGCCCGTGCTCGACGACAACACCTCGGACTCGGGGAAGCTGGACGAGGCGCTCGAGCTGCTGACCCGAGGCGGGCGCGACATCCGCCACGCCCTGGCCATGCTGGTGCCCGAGGCCTGGGAGCACGCCGTGGACCTCGACCCGGAGATCCGGGGGTTCTACCGCTATCACTCCGCGCTCATGGAGCCCTGGGACGGTCCGGCCGGCCTGGTCTTCACCGACGGCATCGGTGTGGGGGCCGCCCTGGACCGCAACGGCCTGCGCCCCCTCCGCTACGCCATCTGCGAGGACGGCCTGGTCGTCTGCTCCTCTGAGGTCGGTGCGGTGGACGTCGGCGGCCGCGGCACGGTCGAGCGCGGTCGACTCGGCCCGGGCCAGATCCTCTTCGTGGACCCCACCCGCGGGGTCCAGCGCAACGAGGCCGTGAAAGAGCGGCTGGCGGCCGGCAACACGTATTCGCACTGGGCCCACGACGGCTTCCTGACCTTCGGTCCCGGGGAGCCGCTGCAGCGGGTGCCCGAGGACATCGACACCCGCCAGGCCATCCATGGCTACACCCAGGAGGAGCTGCAGATGGTGCTGCGGCCGATGGGCGCGGAGGGCAAGGAGCCCACCTTCTCCATGGGCGACGACTCCCCCCTGCCGCCCCTGGCGGGCCGCCCCCGTCCCGTGCACCACTACCTGAAGCAGCGCTTCGCCCAAGTCACCAACCCCCCGATCGACCCCCTGCGGGAGCACCGGGTCATGTCACTGCGCACGCTGCTCGGCCCACGGGCGCCCATCCTCACCGAGCACGAGGACGCCACCCGGCTCCTCCGCCTCGAGTCCTTCCTGCTCTACCCGGATGCCGTGGACCACCTCGTGGCGGGTCGGACGCCGTTCCGCGCGGTGACCGTCGACGCCACCTTCCCCGTGGCCGACGGCGTCGACGGCCTCCGAGCCGGAGTCGAGCGACTGGCCGACGAGGTCGAGGCGATCACGGTCGCGGGGGCCGCGGCGGAGATCCTGGTCATCAGCCACGCCGCGGTGGATCCCGCCCGGGCACCGATCCCCTCGGTGCTCGCCGTCGGCGCCGCCCACCACCGGCTGATAGAGCTGAAGCGCCGGAGCGAGGTGAGCCTCGTCGCGCTGGCCGACGACGCCCGCGACACCCACTTCTTCGCCGTGCTCGTCGGCTACGGCGCCGATGCCGTCTGTCCCCGCCTCGCCCTGGAGACGCTGGCGGACTGGGCCGACAACAGCGACGACGACACCACCGGGCCGGAGGCCCAGGGCCACTTCTTCGACGCCATCCAAGCCGGCGTGCTCAAGATCCTGTCCAAGATGGGCATCTCCACGCTCGACTCCTACCGCGGAGCCCAGATCTTCGAGGTCAACGGCCTGGCCGACGAGGTCGTGGATCTCTGCCTGCGTGGCACGCCGTCGGTGGTGAGCGGGGTCACCTGGGCTCACCTCGGCCAGGACGCCCTCGACCTGCACGCGTCGGGCGAACTGGTCGCTCCCGGCTACTACCGGGTCCGGACCCGGGGCGAGTACCACGCCCACAGCAAGGACGTGGTGCAGGCCCTCAACGACCTGACTCTGGTCAAGGAGCCCACCGACCAGGCCCTCCAGGACATGACTGCCGCCCACCTGCTGCAGCGGGCCGTCAACGGCGAGTCCTACGACCTCTACGAGTCGTTCCGCGCCCTGGTCGACGATCGCCCGCCGACCGAACTGCACGACCTGTTGGCCCTGGTCGAGTCCGGCGCGCCGGTTGCCTTGAACGAGGTGGAGCCCGCGGCGGACATCGCCCGCCGCTTCTCGACCGGAGCCATGTCCCACGGCGCGCTGTCCAAGGAGGCCCACGAGACCCTGGCCCAGGCCATGAACCTCATCGGTGGCCTGTCCAACTGCGGCGAGGGGGGCGAGGACCCCTACCGCTACTACACCCGCGGCCAGGGACGCGACGACAAGAACTCCCGCATCAAGCAGATCGCCTCGGGCCGGTTCGGCGTCACGCCCGAGTACCTGGTCCACGCCGATGAGCTGCAGATCAAGATGGCGCAGGGGTCCAAGCCCGGCGAGGGCGGCCAGCTCCCCGGCCACAAGGTCTCCGAGGAGATCGCCCGGCTGCGGCACACCCAGCCCGGCGTGGGCCTCATCTCACCCCCGCCCCACCACGACATCTACTCCATCGAGGATCTGGCCCAGCTCATCTACGACCTCAAGCAGGTCAACGGGGCCCAGGTGTCGGTGAAGTTGGTGGCCGAGGACGGCGTCGGGACGGTCGCCGCCGGTTGTGCGAAGGCGCTGGCCGACGTCATCCACGTCTCGGGGGCCAACGGCGGCACCGGCGCCAGCCCCCTCTCGTCGATCAAGCACGCCGGGATGGCGTGGGAGCTCGGCCTGGCCGACACGCAACGGGCACTGGTCGACAACGGGCTGCGCGGCCGGGTCCGCGTCCGGGTCGACGGCGGCTTCAAGACCGGCCGCCAGGTCATCGTGGCCGCCCTGCTCGGCGCCGACGAGTACTCCTTCGGGACCTCGGCCATGATCGCCGAGGGCTGCATCATGCTGCGGGCCTGCCACAAGGACACCTGCAAGCCGGGGGTGGCCACCCAACGACCCCACCTGCGGGCCAACTTCACCGGTACGCCCGAAGGCGTGGCCGCGTACCTGCTGTTCGTGGCCGAGGACGTGCGCCGTCACCTCGCCCGCCTCGGGGCCCGCACGCTCGACGAGGTCATCGGCCGGGTCGACCTGCTGACCCAGCCCGTCACCGGGGACAGCCGCGCGGACTCCTTCGACCTCGGCTACGTCATCGAGCCCCCTGAACACCTCGACGAGCCGCGGCACTTCGTCGAGCGCATCCCCATGCTCGACCCCCGCTCCCCGCTCGGTGACCGGGTGCGCGACGACGCCTTCCAGCTCGTCTGGGACGGTGACGAGGTCGAGCTGGACTACGCCATCACCAACGCCGACCGGTCCGTCGGCGCCGCGTTCGCCGGCGCCGTGGCCCTCGAGTACGGCGCCCTGCCGCCCCGGGGAACGGCCAAGGTGCGCTTCGAGGGCTCGGCCGGCCAGAGCTTCGGCGCCTTCCTGAGCCATGGCGCGGAGTTCACCCTCCTCGGCGAGGCCAACGACTACGTCGGCAAGGGCATGGGCGGCGGCAGGATCGTCATCGTCCCCCCCGACGACGACGCCGGGGATCCGGTGCTGGCGGGCAACACCTGTCTCTACGGCGCCACCGCCGGCGAACTGTTCGTCGCCGGGGCCGTCGGCGAGCGCTTCGCCGTGCGCAACTCCGGTGCCCTCGCCGTGGTCGAGGGCACCGGCGACCACTGTGCGGAGTACATGACCGGCGGCACCGTCGTCGTGCTCGGCGCCGTAGGCCACAACCTGGGTGCGGGGATGACCGGTGGCCAGGTCTTCGTCTTCGACCCCGACACCGAGCGGGTCCTGGCCCGCATCAACACCGACCTGGTCGAGGCCCTGCGTCCCGAGCCCGACGACCTGGCCGACGTGCGATGGCTGGTCGAGCGCCACCTCGAACTGACCGGCTCGCTGCGCGCCGCCGAACTGCTCAAGGTCTGGGACCAGGCCGCGGAGATGCTCTGGCACGTCCTGCCCTGGGACCGTCCGGAGCGCCACCAGCGGGTCGAGGCTCACCGGGTCTCGGTGGCCTGACCCACCGGACCCCGATGCGCTGGATCGCCCCGGTGACCCTGGCCGTCGTCTTCGCCTGGGCCGGTGGGACCAAGTTCGCCGACCTCCGAGCCACCCAGGACGGCTTCGCGGCGCTGGGCCTCTCCCGACCCGGGCCGCGGGTTGTACAGGTGGCGAGTGTCGAGATCGCCACGGCCGTGCTGCTCCTCGTCGCCCCGGTCGGCGGGGCCCTCGTGGCCCTGAGCCTCCTGGCCGTGTTCACCGTGCTGATCCTCCGACTGCTGCGGGCGGGCACGACCGCACCGTGCCGTTGCTTCGGCGGCATCCGCAGCCACCCGCTCGCCTGGACCGACGTCGCCCGCAACGGCGTGCTCGGGGTCCTCGCCGTCGTGACCCTCGTCGCCCCGCCGTCCTGAAGGGTCCCCCCGTCAACCGACGTCGTGCCGCAGTGCGGGCGCCGACGACCGATGACCGGGCCGGGTTGCCTACCCTGGGCCGCCGTGCATCTGAACCTGAGTGCCGACGAGGTGCTGACCACCACCCGCGCCGTGCGCAAGCGCCTCGACTTCGACCGGCCGGTCGAGCGCGAGGTGATCGAGGAGTGCCTCGACATCGGTATCCAGGCCCCGACGGGCTCCAACAGCCAGACCTACCACTTCGTGGTGGTCACCGACGCCGAGGTGAAGAAGGCCATCGCCGACCACTACCGGACGAACTTCTTCGCCTTCTACGGAGGCGATGACGCCAGGAAGTCGCCCTACGCCGACGACGACCCCCGCACCGATCGCCTCGGCGCCGTGGTCGACTCGGCCACCTATCTCGCCCGGCGGCTGGAGGACGTGCCGGTCTGGGTCATCCCCTGCATGGACGGGCGCATGAACGAGGGGACACCGTCCTTCATCCAGGCGTCGATGTGGGGCTCGATCATGCCCGCGGTCTGGAGCTTCATGCTCGCCGCTCGGGAGCGGGGCCTCGGTACCGTCTGGACCACGTTGCACCTGCCCCAGGAGCAGGAAGCCGCCGAACTGCTCGGCATCCCCTACGAGTCGGTCACCCAGGTCGGCCTCATCCCGGTGGCCCACACCCTGGGAACCGACTTCAAGCCCGCCAGCCGGGTCTCGGCGGCGGATCGCACCCACTGGGGCCAGTGGTGAGCCCCGACGACGAGCCCACGGGCGGCGACACCGACGGCGAGGTCCTGACCCCCGAGGTCCTCGACGGTGGGCCGCCCCCGCCCGAGGCCGTCCCCGCCGCCGGCTCGGCCGACCGCCGGCCCCTCATCGCCATGCTCTGCGGGTTCGGCTCGCTGTTGTTCCTGATCGTCGTCCCGATCCCGGTCATCATGCTCTCGCTGGCCGCCGCCGGGATCTACCTGGGCCGCAGGCTCCTGCGGGAGATCGGGCCCGGCGATGTCGATCGGGCGCGGGACCGCAAGCGGGCCAAGGCCGGCCTGGTCGCGGGCCTGACGACCCTGGCGCTCTTCGTCGTGCTCCTCATCGTCCTGTACTTCACCTACGAGCCACCGGACAAGGTGGCGGGCGAACCCGGCAGCGACAAGGTGACCAGCCAGCCGGACGGCTGAGGGTCAGCCCTCCTCGACCAGCCGTAGGCCGCTGGGGGCGATCGAGGGCTCCGAGGTCGCCAGGTCGACCACGAACTCGGTCCGGTGGGCGGGGAAGGTGTGCTCGGAGGCCAGGACCGGTCGCCCGTCGGCGGCTTCGGTGAGGCGCCGACACCGCAGCACCGGCCCCCCGGGGAGCATCCCCAGCAGCTCGGCCTCCTCGACCGTGGCCGCCCCGGCCCGGATGCGCTGACGGGCCGAGCCCAGTTCCACCCCCAGGAGCTCGTAGAACGGACGGGCCTCGACCTCGTCGCGGGAGAACCCCGAGGCCAGCCCCTCGGGACACCACACGGTGACGAGGGCGAAGGGCTCGCCGTCGGCCAGGTTCAGGCGCCGGGTCTCGAGCACGGTGGTCGCCCCGAGCACCTCCGCCACGTCGGGGGGCGCGGGCCCGAAGGCGAAGTCCAGGATGCGCCGCTCGCTGCTGCGCCCCGAGGCCAGGAGCTGGTCCTCGATGGTGCCGAGGCGACCCAGGTTCTGGGGCAGCGGATCGGTGGCCACGTACCAACCCGAGCCCTGCCGGGAGTCCACCAGGCCCTCGGTCCGGAGGTCCTCCAGGGCTCGTCGGACCGTGACCCGGCTGGCCTTGTAGCGTTCGACCAGGTCGGCCTCGCTGGGCAGGAGGCCGCCGGCGACGAACTCCCCCGCCTCGACGCGTCGGCGCAGGGAGTCGGCGATCTCCCGGTAGCGATGGTGGCGCACTTGTCTTATACTTGTATGGTTCGCTTCGAGAAGCAACCCGAGACCGCCAGAAACCCAACGCCTCCACCACCAAGGGGACCGCAATGGCCGAGACCGCCCGCACGCCGATCGACCTGATCCAGGGGGTCTACGGGCGCCTGCCCGAGCGGGTGACCCGGGGCCGGGAGCGCCTCGGGCGGCCCCTGACCTTCGCCGAGAAGGTCCTGATCAACCACCTCGACCGGCCGGACCAGGCCACCGAGCGGGGGAAGTCCTACGTCGACCTCCGTCCCGACCGGGTCGCCATGCAGGACGCCACGGCCCAGATGGCGCTGCTCCAGTTCATGACCGCCGGCCTCGACGAGGCCGAGGTCCCCGCGACCGTGCACTGCGACCACCTGATCCAGGCCCGGGTCGACGCCAAGACCGACCTGCAGGCCGCGGTCGAGGGCAACGCCGAGGTCTACGACTTCCTCGAGTCGGTCTCCGCCCGGTACGGCATCGGCTTCTGGAAGCCGGGCTCGGGGATCATCCACCAGGTCGTGCTCGAGAACTACGCCTTCCCCGGCGGGATGATGATCGGCACCGACAGCCACACGCCCAACGCGGGCGGCCTCGGCATGGTCGCCATCGGCGTCGGTGGGGCCGACGCGGTGGACGTCATGACCGGCTTCCCGTTCAACGTGCGTTGGCCGAAGCTGATCGGGGTCCACCTGACCGGCGAGCTCAACGGCTGGACCGCCTCCAAGGACGTGATCCTCGAGGTGGCCAGGATCCTGACCGTCAAGGGCGGCACCGGGGCCATCGTCGAGTACTTCGGACCCGGCGCCGACTCGATCTCGACCACCGGCAAGGCGACCATCTGCAACATGGGCGCCGAGATCGGCGCCACCACGTCGCTGTTCGCCTATGACCCCGCGGCGGCCCGCTACCTGAAGTCCACCGGCCGGGAGGACCATGCCGACCTGGCCGATGCGGTGGCCGAGCACCTGCGGGCCGACGATGAGGTCCTGGCCGACCCCGCCGGGTACTTCGATCAGGTCATCGAGATCGACCTCGGCGAACTGCGCCCCCTGATCAACGGCCCCCACACCCCGGACCGGGCTCGTTCGGTGAACGCCCTGGGCGAGGAGGCCGAGACCGAGGGCTGGCCCAAGGAGATCAGCTACGCCCTGGTCGGCTCCTGCACCAACTCGTCCTACGAGGACATCACCCGAGCGGCCTCGATCGCCCGCCACGCCGCCGACAACGGCCTGCGCACCAAGACCGACCTGATGATCACCCCCGGCTCCGAGCAGGTGCGGGCCACCATCGAACGCGACGGCCTGCTCGCGGACTTCGACCGCATCGGAGCGACCGTTCTGGCGAACGCCTGCGGCCCCTGCATCGGCCAGTGGGCCCGATCCGACGTCTCCGAAGGCGACGTCAACACGATCGTCACCTCCTACAACCGCAACTTCCCCAAGCGCAACGACGGCCTGGCTTCGACCCTGGCCTTCGTCACCTCCCCGGAGACGGTCGTGGCCCTGGCCCTGGCCGGCACCGTGGACTTCGACCCCGTCACCGACACGCTGACCAACGACGCCGGTGAACAGGTGAAGCTGGTCGTCCCCGTCGGCGAGGAGCTCCCCGCCCGGGGCTTCGACCCCGGCGAGAGCGGCTTCGTGGAGGCCCCCGTCGACGGCGCCGACGTACAGGTCGTCGTGCGCCCGGAATCCGAGCGGCTCCAGCTCCTCGAGCCCTTCGCCGCCTGGGACGGCGACGACTACCTCGACCTGCCGGTCCTGGTGAAGGCCCAGGGCAAGTGCACCACCGACCACATCTCGGCCGCCGGGCCCTGGCTCAGGTACCGGGGCCACCTGGAGAACATCAGCGGCAACCTCTTCCTCGGAGCCGTCAACGCCCACACCGGGATCGCCGGTGAGGGCAAGGACCAGCTCGACGGGACGGTGAAGCCCTTCCCCGAGATCGCCCAGCACTACCACGAGGCGGGCCAGGGCTGGGCCGCCGTCGGCGACGAGAACTACGGCGAAGGCTCGTCACGGGAGCACGCCGCCATGGAACCCCGCTTCCGCAACGCCAAGGTGGTGTTCGCCCGCTCCTTCGCCCGCATCGCAGAGACCAACCTCAAGAAGCAGGGCGTGCTGGCCCTGACCTTCGCCGACCCCGCCGCCTACGACCAGATCGGCGAGGACGACCGCATCTCGGTCCTGGGCCTGGCCGACCTGCAGCCCGAGGGCACGGTGTCGTGCCGCATCACCCGACCCGACGGCACCACCGTCGACTTCGACGCGGTCCAGACCCTCTCCCCCGAGCAGATCGAGTGGTTCAGGGCCGGCAGCGCCCTCAACCTCATCCGCCAGAAGGTCGCCGAGGGCTGAGGCCGGCTGCGGTGCTGCGGCGGCGGCCGCACCGGTGTGCGAGTAGGGTTTCGGCTCGATGAGCGACCAGCCGGCCGGGCCGGCACCGAACCTCCCGCCCCCGCCGACGACGCCACCGATCACGCCGCGAGGGGCGCCGGCCACCCATTCGGCCGCTGCGCCGCAAGCGGGGCCAAAGGCCCCGCGCCCCGCGATCGGCTTGACCGGCCCGCCATGGGTGCGGCCCACCTTCTACTACCTGGCCTGCCTCATCGGGATCCTGGTCGGGACGTGGGGGGCAGTGAACACCGCCCAGGGCATCGTCCACGTGGCCTCGCCGGACATCGCCCAGCAGGGCGACCCCGTGGCCCGGTTCGCCACTACCATCCTCGGGCTGGTCGATGCCGGCGTCAACAGCGCCGCGAGCCAGTTCGAAGGCAGTCTCGACGACGAGAGCCTCGACGCGACCAACGAGGTGATCGAAGCCACCGAGGACGAGCTCCGCAGCCAGGCGCGGCAGGCGGCCATCGACGAGCTCCTCAGCGGCCTGATCTTCCTCGGCGTGGGGATCGCGCTCTACCTCTTCCACTGGCGACGCGTCGAACCCGCCGATCCCGCGGCCGCTTGAGACCTCGGGCCGAGGGCTGATCCTCCTCAGTCCGTCCCCGGGCGGCGTTCCGTCTCGGCGTCGGGGTCGCCGGTCCAGCCGGACGGGTAGGTTCGGGCCAGCTCCTCGCCGGTGGGCTCACGGCGCTGGCGGGCCTCGGGGGGCAGGAGCGCGACGATGGCGGCCATGATCGCGGCCGTGTCGGTGTCGGGGTCCTCGTAGGAGAGCTCGACCGGGGGCCCGACCGTGACCGTGATGTCCGGCGGATCGGTGATGTTCATGACGTCGGGGAGCCGGGCGTTGCGGGGCCAGACCTTCTCGGTGCCCCAGAGCCCCACGGGGATGACCGGGACCCTGGTCTGGGCGGCCAGGCGGGCCGCCCCCCACCGGCCCTTCAGCTCGGGGTCGAAGAAGGCCGGGCCCCGAGGGATGGTGCCCTGGGGCATGAGCGCGACGAGCTGACCGGCGGCGAGCGCCGCCGCGGCGGCCTCGAGCGGCTCATCGGAGCCCGTGCCCCGGTCGACCCGGATACCGCCCATGGCCGTGGCCAGGCCGCCGATCACGGGGGCGTCGAAGACCTCCTTCTTGCCGAGGAAGCGGACCGGTCGACCCTTCTTGGAGAGGGTCATGCCCATCACCAACGGGTCGAAGTAGCTCCGGTGGTTGCCACAGACGAGGCCACCACCCTTCGACGGGATGTGCTCCACGCCTTCGATGTGGAACCGGGCGAAGGGGAACAGCTCGGGTCGGGCGAAGGCCTGCAGCACCTGCTGGGGCTCGAGTCCGCCCAGCTTCGGCACACCGGGCGGCACGTCGAGGTGCAGGACCGGCCACCGGCGGACGGCGGCCACCCCGGCCAGGCGGAGGTCCGGGTTCACCGCGGTCGGGCTGCCCACCGCGTTGAGGAGCGGGATGTCATAGAAGCTGTCGGAGTAGGCGTAGGAATCCCGGAGGCGGATGCCTCGGGGCGCGGCCCACGCCCGCACGGCGGCGAGCTTGCCCGGCCCCCACACGAACTCGCCGTCGATGGTCCCGTCGTAGCCACCGGTGTCATCGAGCCCGTACCGGGTGGCGATCACGTCGTCCAACTCGAGCAGCTCCGCCAGCGGCGTCACCAGGTCGACCGGCGTGGTCGTGGCCATCACCACGGGGCGCCCCTCGGCCCGGTGCTGGGCGATCAGGAGCCGGGCATAGGGCAGGACCCGGTCGACCAGCTCGTCAGCCGCCTCCTTGGCGGCGGCCTGGACCGTGGCCTGGTCCCAGCCCCTGGCCACCTTGGCCGCCTGCCGGGTGAGCAGCATCGCCGGGATGGTCTCGCCGATGACATCGAACACCTTGAACAACAGCCCCTCGCCCGGGATGGTCGGCGCGGTGATCACCCCGGCGTCCCGCAGCGCGGTGGAGATGACCGGCCCCGAGGCCCCGATCAGCAAGGTCCGGTCCAAGTCGAAGAACGCCGCGCCAGCCATGGGGAGCGAACCTACCGCTCCCGCCTCCCCGGGACCACGGCCAAAAAGCGAAGAGATCGGCTCGGGGGGAAGAGCCGATCTCCTCATTGCTGCGTCCCGAGAGCGTTGGGGGGGACCGATGCGCTCGGGACTGGCCGAGTCGACCTTGGGGGAAGGTCGGTTCCTCGGCTTCGCTTGTGGGAGCATTGTGCACAGGTTCACATGATCGGTCAAGCAGTTGTTACAGATAGGTAACATCACTTCTCGCGATGGACCTCCGACAGCTCAACGCCCTCGTGGCCGTGGCCGAACACGGCGGGTTCTCCGCCGCCGCCCGAGTCCTGCACACCGTGCAGTCCAACGTCTCGACCCATGTGGCCCGCCTCGAGAAGGAACTCGGCGCCACCCTGATCGACCGGGCCACCGGCCGACCCACCAAGGAGGGCGAGGCCGTGATCACCCGAGCCGTCCGCATCCGGGCCGAGCTGGAGGCCGTCGCCTCCGACGTGGCCTCCCTGGGCGCCCGGGTGGCGGGCACGGCCCGGCTCGGCATGATCGGGACCACCGCCCGCTGGCTGGCACCGCTGCTGTTCGAGGCGCTCGAGGAGCACCACCCCGAGGTCCGCATGGTCCTGGTCGACGCCACCACCACCTCACTGCTCCCGCGGGTCGACCGGGGCGACCTCGACCTGGCCATCGTCAACCTCCCCGCGGAGAGCCTCGAGAGCCAGACCGAGCCCCTCTTCGACGAGGACCGCATCCTGCTCGTCCCCCCCGACCACCCCCTCGGGGCCTCACCCCGGGTCGACCTGGCCGACCTCGCCGACCACGACCTGCTCCTCGAGCCGACAGGGACGGCCTTCCGGGACGAGCTCGACATCCAGTCGGCGGCCGTCGGCGTCCGCCTCCGGACCCGGGCCGAGGTGGACGGGATGCGCCTCCTGGCTTCGCTGGTGATCGCCGGCTTCGGCGCAGCCGTCCTCCCGGCCTCCGCGGTCCCACCTGTGCCCGCCGGTGCCCACGAGCCGTGGCGGGTGATCGCCGTCGAGGGCCTGCAGCCCCGATCCGTGGGTCTGGCCCAGCGGCGGCGCGGGCTGTTGTCCTCCCCTGCCGCCGCCGTGCGCGAGTTGCTCCTGGAGGTCGTGGCCGACGGCCTCGCCGGGCGACCCGGCCTCCACCCTCCCACCCCGACCTGAGCACGACGGTGACCACGTAACCTCGTAGCCATGCCCGACTCCGTGACGATCACCGACAACCGCACGGGCCAGCAGATCGACATCCCGATCACCAACGGCGGCGTCGATGCCTCGGCGTGGTCGAAGCTCTTGCCCAACGTGTGGTTCCTGGATCCCGCCTTCTCCACCACGGCGGCGACCGAGAGTGCCATCTGCGAGCTCGACGGCGAGGCCGGGATCCTGCGCTACCGGGGGTACCCCATCGAGCAGCTGGCCGAGCGGGCCACCTACCTCGAGGTGTCCTACCTCCTGATCCACGGCGAGCTGCCGGACCGGGAACAGCTCGACGGGTGGATCCACGACATCACCACCCACACCTTCATCCACGAGAACATCCGCAAGCGGTTCCTCGAGGGCTTCCACCACGACGCCCACCCCATGGGGATCCTGGTGGCCACCGTTGCCGGCCTGTCCACCTTCTACCCCGAAGCGAAGGCCATCGACGACCCGGCGACCCGCCTCGAGCAGATCACCCGACTGATCGCCAAGATGCCCACGCTGGCGGCGGGGGCCTATCGCTTCAGTCAGGGCATGCCGTTCGTCTATCCGGACAACTCCCTCAGCTTCACGGAGAACTTCCAGTCGATGATGTGGAAGATCGCCGAGCCCCGGTACCAGCCCGACCCGGTCCTGTCCCGGGCCCTCGACGTGCTGTTCATCCTCCACGCCGACCACGAGCAGAACTGCTCGACCACCGCCATGCGGGTGGTGGGCAGCGCCCACGCCGATCCCTACATCGCCACCTCGGCCGCCGCCTCGGCGCTCTACGGTCCCCGCCACGGCGGGGCCAACGAGGCGGTCGTCAAGATGCTCGAGGAGATCGGCACCTACGACAACGTCGAGCCCTTCATCGCCAAGGTCAAGGCGGGCGAGACCCGGCTCCAGGGCTTCGGGCACCGCGTCTACAAGAACTTCGACCCCCGGGCCACGATCATCAAGCGCACCGCCGACGAGGTCTTCCGGGTCACCGGTCAGAACCCCCTGCTGGACATCGCCCTCAAGCTGGAGGAGGTCGCCCTCCAGGACGAGTACTTCATCAGCCGGAAGCTCTACCCGAACGTGGACTTCTACTCGGGGCTGATCTACCAGGCCATGGGCTTCCCCCAGGAGATGTTCCCCGTGCTCTTCGCCATCCCCCGGGTGTCGGGCTGGCTGGCCCACTGGCAGGAGATGCTCCAGCAGAGCCAGCGCATCGCCCGCCCCCGCCAGGTGTACGTCGGCACCCCCGAACGTCAGTTCCTGCCCCTCCACCAGCGCTGACCGGCGCCCCCGTCGCGTCGGTGGAACCTCACGGTCCGACGTCGAGGAGAAGCTTGCCGACGTTGGCGTTGGCCTCCATGCGCCGGTGGGCGTCGGCCACCTCGGCCAGGGGGTAGCGGGAGTCGATCACGGCGTGCAGGCTCCCGTCGACGAAGCGGGGCAGCACCTCGGCGGCGAAACGCTGGGTGGCCGCGATCTTCTCCTCGATCGGACGGGCCCGGAGCACGGTGCCGATCAGGGAGATGCGCTTGGACAGCAGCATCCCCATCGACACCTCGGCCCCGCCGGCACCCATGAGTCCGACCTGGATGACCCGGCCCGTCGGACGGGTGCACCGGAGGTTCCGATCGACGTAGTCACCCCCGACGACATCCAGGACGACATCGACGCCCGCGCCGCCGGTGAACTCGGCCACGGCCTCGACGAAGTCCTCATGGACCCGGTCCACGGCGAGATCGGCGCCCAACTCCCGACAGGCGTCGAGCTTGGCCGCCGAAGCCGTCACCACGATCCGGGCACCGATGGCCCGGGCGAGCTGGATCGCCGCCGTGCCCACACCGGAGGCGCCGGCGTGGACCAGAGCCGAGCGCCCCGAGGTCAGGCCCCCCTGGACCACCAGGGCGTCATAGGCGGTCAGGAAGACCTCGGGGACGGCGGCGGCATCGGCGAGACCGAGCCCCGGCGGCACCGCCAGGGCCTGACGCTCGTGGACACACAGGCGCTCGGCGTAGGCGCCACCTCCCACGATGCCCATGACCTCGTCGCCCTCGGCCCAGGTCGTGACCCGCTCGCCGACCCCGGCGACCCGCCCGGCGAACTCCAGGCCGGGGATCTCGTGCTCGCCCGGCGGCCCGGGGTAGAGGCCCATCCGCTGCAGGAGGTCGGCGCGGTTCACGGCCGTTCCCGTCACCGCCACCAGGACCTCCTCAGGCCCGGGAGTCGGATCGGGGACCTCCCGGAGGCTCAGCACCTCCGGGCCACCGTGGGACTCCAGTACGACGGCCTTCATCACAACCTCCTGAGACCCGGGTCGGGCCCGGGCACCCAGGGTCGCAGCTTCGCCCACGCCCCGGTGACCCAGGCCACCTCGGGGCCCACGATGACCGGGTTCAGCCGTAGCCTCGCCACCTCGGGCAGGAGATCGGCCAGGGCGGACACCCGCAGCACGACCTCCTCGAGGACGGCCCGGTTCCCGCCGCCGACGTCATCGAGGAGGCGACACACCGGGGACGCCTCGAGGAGGCGGCCCGCGTCCAGGTCGGTGAGCGGCACGACGCGCTGAACCCGATCGTCGAGCACGGTCGCCACCGCACCCCCCACGCCGAGGCTGACCGTCGACCCCCAGTGCGGGTGCTGGTGGAGGTCGACCAGCACATCGACCCCGGGGGGGACCATCGCCTGGACCAGCGCCTGGGCCATCCCGCCGCCCAGGTGCTCGACCATCCGGTCGTAGGCCGCCCCGACCTCGGCGCGGTCGTTCAGGTCCAGGGCCAGGCCCTGGGCTTCGACCTTGCCGAGCCGTTCCACCCCGAGCGCCTTGAGGGCCACAGGTGTCCCCAGTTCGGCCGCGGCCGCCACGGCACCATCGGCGTCGCTCACGACACGACCGCCCGGCGCGCGCAGGCCGAACGGTTCGAGGAGGGAAGCGACCTCCTCGACCGCCAGGGGCCGTCCATCCGGGCTGTCGGCGAGCACGGCCGCCACCAGCGCCCGGGCGGCATCGGCGTCGATGTCGTCGAAGGTGAGCACCACACCTGCGGGCTGCCCCCGCCAGGCCCCGTACGCGGCCACCCGACCCAGGCTGCGGGCGGCCCGCTCGGGGAAGGAGAAGGCGGGAACGAGGCCCACGGTCGGCTCACGACCGACGGTGGTCGCCACGACCGCCTTGCCCGCCTGGGCCGCCGCGACCCCGACCGCCTTCAACACCGGCCCTGAAGCCTCGCCGGCCTCGTCGGCCCACACCACCAACGCGGCATCGGCACCGTCGGACAGCGCTCGACCCACCGCGTCGCCCCAGGCCTGGGGGGCGGATCCCGGCGTCAAGAGGACCGTGCCCTCCACCGCCAGTCCGCCGCCGGCGCAGGCATCCGCCGCCACCACGGCCGGGCCGAGGGCATTGGCCACGACCACGGTGCGGCCGCCCGCCGGCACCGGTTGGTCGGCGAGGATCCGGGCGACGTCGAGGAGCTCCTCGGTGGTGTCCACACGGATCACCCCCGTCTGGGCCAGGAGGGCGTCCACCATGTCGTCGGGCCACTCCTGACCGTCGCCGTCGACGGGGGCCCGCCCGCTCTTGACCGCGACGATGGGTTTGGACCGCGACACCCGACGGGCGATGCGGCTGAACTTGCGCGGGTTGCCGAAGGACTGCAAGTAGAGGGCGATGACCCGCGTGACGCCGTCCTGCTCCCAGTACTGGAGGAGGTCGTTGGCCGAGAGATCCGCCTTGTCCCCGACCGCGACCACGCTCGAGAAGCCGAGACCGAAAAGGCTCGCCCGCCGGAGCAGCGCGGCCGCCAGGGAGCCGGACTGGCTCAGGAACCCGAGGGGGCCGGGAAGGATCTCGGCCACCAGCGGCGAGGCGTGGAGCCGGACGTCGGGCGCCGTGTTCACCGCGCCGAGGGCCCCGGGGCCGAGGAGCCGCATCCCGGACCGCCGCGCCGTGAGCACCAGATCCGCGGGCGCCTCCGCCGTCGGCGTGAGCAGGACGGCGCCCCGCACGCCCTTCGCCCCGCAGGAGGCGATGACCGAGGACAGATCACCGGCGTCCACGGCGACGACGGCGAGGTCGATCGCCTCGGGCACGTCCTCGATGCGGGCCGGCCCGGGATCATCCCATGCCCCGGCCGTCCCCACGCGGACGATCGGTCCGGCGAAGCCGTGGGCCAAGAGCTCGGCGTGGGCGGCTCGGGCGGGGTCACCGATGGCCCCCTCGGCCGCGATCACCGCCACCGCGCTCGGGGCCAGCAGGCCCGCCACCGACCGGGCCTCGGCCCGCTGTTCACGGTCCTCGATGGCGGCCCGGGCCTCCTCGGTGGACGTCAACCCGAGCTCCACCTCGATCACGCCCTCCGCGAACTGCCGGTGGGCCTCGAACCCCGCCCGTTCGAACACCTTCAGCATCCGCCGGTTCTCCGGCAGGACCTGGGCCACCAGCCCGTCCAATCCCGCCTCGCGTGCCGCGGTGATCAGGTATTCGAGGAAGACGGTGGCCAGGCCGCGCCCCCGGTGACCCTCGTCGGCCTGGAAGGCCACCTCGGCCTCGTTGCCGCCACGGCGCTCGTCGTACCGGCCGATGCCGATGAGCTCGTCACCGTCGAAGGCCACGAAGGCCACGTTGCGATCGTGGTCGACGGTCGTGAGGTGCTCGACCTCGTCGGCGGTGAGGGTGGGCTTGGGTGAGAAGTAGCGGTAGTAGAGGCTCTCGGGCGACTGGCGCTGGTGGAAGGCCACGACGGCATCGGCGTCCTCGGGTCGAATGGGACGCAGGTGGACCACACCCCCGTCGGCGAGGACCACATCGCCCTCCCAACGCTCGGCGCCGACCACCATCCCCGCACGTTACGGCGCCGAGAGCGCGAGACTGCCCGCATGACCGACACGGGGGACCAGCGAATCGCCTACCGGACCTGTCCGCTCTGTGAGGCGACCTGCGGCCTCGAGATCACCGTCGAGGGCGATCGGGTCAAGCGCATCCGGGGCGATCGCGACGACGTGTTCAGCCATGGCTTCATCTGCCCCAAGGGCTCCACGCTGAAGCAACTCCACGAGGACCCCGACTGGTTGCGGGCTCCGGTGGTCAAGGACGGTGACGGCTGGCGGGAGGTCCGTTGGGACGAGGCGTTCACCGCCGTGGAGACCGGCCTGGGCCGGGTGTGGGAGGCCCATGGACGCAACGCCGTCGCCCTCTACCTCGGCAACCCCTCGGTCCACCACCTGAGCGGCGCCCTGTACCTCCGTCCGCTCATCCAGTCCCTCGGCACCCGCAACCTCTGCTCGGCCAGCACGGTCGACCAGATGCCCAAGCACGTCTCGTCGGGCCTGCTGTTCGGCGATCCCGGCGCCATGCCGGTTCCGGACCTCGACCGCACCGACTTCCTGCTGATGCTCGGCGCCAACCCCTGGGAGTCCAACGGGAGCCTGTGCACCGCACCGGACTTCCCCGGCCGGGTCAAGGCCATCCAGGCGCGCGGGGGCCGGGTGGTCGTGGTCGACCCCCGCCGCACGCGCACCGCCGAGGAGGCCGACGACCACCTGGCCATCCGGCCCGGAGGCGACGCCCATCTCCTGCTGGCCATGGTCCAGGTGGTCCTCGAGGAGGGCCTGGGCGACGCCGGTGCCGCCGGCCCGCACACCGAGGGACTGGAGGACCTGCCCTCCGCGGTCGCCGCCTTCACCCCCGAGGCCGTGGCCGACGTCACCGGCCTGGACGCCGCCGCCATCCGGGAGACGGCGCGCGCGTTCGCCGCCGCACCCACGGCCGTCGCGTACGGCCGCATCGGCACCCACACCGTGGCGTTCGGCACCCTCGCCGCCTGGGCGGTCGACGCGCTCAACCTGGTCACCGGCAACCTCGACCGCGCCGGGGGGGCGATGTTCCCCCTCGCCGCCCATGCCCGGCGCCGAGGCCAGCAGGGCGGGGGGCGGGGCTTCACCACCGGCCGTTGGAGCAGCCGGGTGCGCGCCTTCCCGGAGGTCCGGGGCGAGATCCCGGTGGCCTCCCTCGCCGAGGAGATGGAGACCCCGGGCGAGGACCAGGTGCGGGCCCTCATCACCGTGGCGGGCAACCCCGTGCTGTCCACACCCGACGGGGGCCGCCTCGACGCGGCCATCGCCGACCTCGACTTCCACGTCGCCGTCGACCCGTACATCAACGAGACCTCCCGCCACGCGGACGTGATCCTGCCGCCGCCGTCGGCCCTCACCCGGGGCCACTACGACCTGGCCTTCTACGGGCTGGCCGTGCGCAACGTGGCCAACTACTCCCCACCGACGCTGCCGGACCCCGAGGTCGTCCCGGAGCACGAGATCCTGGCCCGACTGGCGCTGATCGCGGCGGGACAAGGCGCTTCGGCCGATCCGGCCATCGTGGACGACCTGCTCTTCGACGGCCTGCTGTCGTCGCTCCAGACGGCTGCCGACTCCCCGATCGCCGACCGGAATCCCGAGGAGATCCGGGCCGCGGTGGCCCACCACCCGCCCGAGGAGCGACTGCTCGACCTCATGCTGCGAGCCGGCCCCTACGGCGACGGCTTCGGTCTCGACCCCGGGGGGCTCAGCCTGGCCGAGCTGGAGGCGAACCCGCACGGCATCGACCTCGGCGCCCTCGAACCCCGGCTCCCCGGTGTGCTCAAGACCACGTCGGGCCGGGTCGAGCTGCTCAGCGACCCCATCCGGGCCGACCTCGAGCGACTGGCGGCCAGCCTCGACGCACCGGTGAACGGGACGATGGTGCTCATCGGGCGGCGTCATGTGCGCTCCAACAACTCCTGGATGCACAACGTCGACGTCCTGGTGAAGGGCAAGGACCGCTGCACCCTGCAGCTGCACCCCGACGACGCCGGACGCCTCGGCCTGACCGACGGGGCCAGCGCCCGCGTGACCAGCCGCGTGGGCACGCTGGACGCCCCGGTCGAGGTCACCGACGGCATCCGGCCCGGCGTGGTGTCGCTCCCCCACGGCTGGGGCCACGACCTGCCCGGGGTGGAGATGGCCGTGGCCGGCAAGCGCCCCGGGGTGAACGTCAACCTGCTGACCGACGGCGCCGAGTTGGATCCCCTCTCCGGCAACGCCGTCCTCAACGGCGTCCCGGTGGAGGTCACCCCCGCGTAAGCAGCCGACCCCTCCTCGTTCTGGCGCCCGATAGCAGCGCCCCAGCACCACGATCGGGCGCCAGAACCGAAGGCCTACGGGTCGATCGGGCGGTTGGTCCAGCCGGTGCCGGGGCGATCGGTGCGGAACCAGCCGCCGGCGGCCTCGGTTCCTCCTGCGGTGTTCAGGACCTGGCCGGTCAGGAAGGCCGACTGGTCCGAGGCCAGGAAGAGCACGACCCGGGCCTGGTCCTCGGGTACGCCCATGCGGCCGACCGGGACCCAGCGGGGCCAGAGGTGCCGTTGGTCCTCGGGGACCATGCGGTCATAGGGCACCTGTAGCGAATCGGTGACGTCGGGGGCGATGGCGTTGACCCGGACTCCCCGGTCCCCCACCTGGACGGCGAGCGAACGGGTGAAGTGGTTCACCGCGGCCTTGTAGGCCGCGTACACGGGGTCCGGGGGGTAGCCCCGTACTCCCTCGATCGACGACACGTTGACGATCGACCCCGAACCCGCCTCGACCATGCCGGGCAGGAACGCCCGGGTGACCCGCAGCACGTGCAGGAAGTTGACCTGGTGCAGCACGTCCCAGTCGTCGGGACCGGAATCGGCGAAGTCCACCACCCGGACCCAATGGCCCACGTTGTTGACCAGGACATCCACCCGACCCACCGCGTCGGCCAGTGCGTCCACCGCCGCGGGATCGGTCACGTCGACGACATGACCGACGGCCCTCGGCACCGAGGCGACGGTGGCCTCCATCCGGTCGGCATCGACGTCGACCACGTGCACCGTGGCCCCTTCGGCGGCCAGCCGCGCGCTCGTGGCCCGGCCGATGCCTCCGGCGCCTCCGGTCACCATCGCCACCCGACCCTCCAACAGGGCTCCGTCCATCGCCCGACCGTAGCCAGGGATGGGCCCCGTGGAGAACCGAGGACGTATGTCTAGGTATTTCCATACTTTTCCTTGACACACACTCACCACTTGAAGATGATCTCGTGCAGTTCCCTACCATCTCCTGTTGAGGTCACCACCATGTCCGCCTCCTGGGCCCGCCCCTCCCTCTCCCGCCGGGGACTGCTCGGCCTGGTCGTCGTGCTGGTCACGGTGCTGGCCATCGCCGTCGCCGCCACCGAGCCCGCCGGCGGCCAGGCCCCGCTGGCCTGCGACGGCGGTCTCTACATCACCACGGGCTCACCCGACGACATGACCCTCACCCGGGTCGACCAGGCGACCGGCGAGCTCACCGCGGTCGGCGACGGCGGCCTCGTCGCCAATGCCCTCGGCCACAACCCCCGGGACAACTACCTCTACGGGATGGACCGCAACGCCCCCCACACCATCGTGCGGGTCTCCGCCGACGGCGCCGAGCAGACGCTGGGCCCGGCCACCGGTGCCCCGGCCTCGTGGGAGCTGACCTACGTGGGCACCTTCCTGGCCGACGGCCGCTACCTGGTGCTGGGCGACAACGCCCCGCCGAGCACCCCGCGGGGCACGGTGCCGGGGACCTGGGCCGAGATCGACGTCACGACCGATCCCCCGACCGTGGTGCGCACGTTCTCCCACCCGTCGGTCGGCAACAACGACCTCCAGGACGTGGCCCTCAACCCCGTCGACGGGGCCCTCTATGCCCACAGCGCCACCCGCGACCGCATCGTGCGGATCGATCCCACGACCGGGGCCGCCCGCGCCGTCGGACCGACCTTCACCACGCCGGCCAACGCCGGCTCGTCCTTCTTCGATGCCGTCGGGCGGATGTGGCTGTACGGCTCCGGGGCGTCGACCGGGAGCCAGGACACGCTCTACCGGATCGACGACATCACCGCCGCCACCCCGGTCGTCGTGGCCGACGGCCCTGAGGTGGGCAACTCCGACGGGGCGTCGTGTCCCTTCACCCTCGGCCTGGAGAAGACCGTCGAGCCCGGCGCGGCGTGCGCCGGGACCACGGTCACCTACCGGTACGACGTCACCAGCGAGGCGATCGAGTGGCCCGACCGTTCGCCGCCGCCGGCAACCCGCCCGGAGGCCGCCGACGCCGTCAACGTCGACTTCGAGGACCAACTCCCCGACGACGGCCGCACCTTCGTGGCGGGGACGTTGGTCAACCCGTTCGGCGGCGACGTGCTGGACTACGGCGGCACCGACCGCCTCGTCATCGAGGACTTCGACGTTCCCCATGGCGGCCGCGGGACCATCCGGGTCGACGTGGCCCTGCCGGCGGACCTGGCCGCCGTGACCGTGATGAACCAGGCCCGGTTGACGGACCTGACCGGTGACTTCGGTACCGAGGTCCTCTCGGAGTACCCCGCCACCCCGGCCTTCCCCGACCCGACGCCCCTCGAGGTCCGGCCCTGTGCCGACATCGGTGTCGACAAGTCCGTCGATGCCACCGTGGCCGGACCGGGAGACGAGCTCACCTACACGGTCCGGGTCACCAACCACGGCCCGAGCGTCGCCGCGGGGGTGGACTCCGTGGCCGACTCGTTGCCGTTGGGTCTGACCTTCATCAGCGCGGGACAGGGCGGCGCCATGACCGCCGACGGCACCGTCCGGTGGCCGGCGATGGACCTCGCCGTCGGCGAGCACCGGGACCTCACCGTCACCGCCCGGACCACCCCTGACGTCCGCCGAGTCGCCCAGGACGACGCGGACCTGGACAACACGGCCACGGTCCAGCATCCCGGCGACCCCAACCCCGACAACGACCGGGACACCTCGGTCGTGCCCCTCGACCACCCCGACCTCGTCGTGGACAAGGACGACGGGCTCACCCTGGTCGCCCCCGGCCAGGAGATCACCTACACCGTCGAGGTGCGCAACACCGGCCCGGGCGATGCCCACGGCGTGGTGGTGTCCGACCAGTTGCCCGACGAGCTGGACTACCTCGGGGGCTCCGAGGGTGTGACCTACACCGAACCCGACACGGTCACCTGGCCCGCCTTCGACCTGGCATCGGGGGCGGCCCGGGAGCTCACCATCGTCGCCCGGGTGGGTCCGGACGTCGCCCCGGGCACCGTCGTGCACAACACCGCCACGGCCCCGCATCCCGATGACCCCAACCCCGAGGACAACACCGACGACGACCGTGACGACGTCGGCGGCGGCCCACCCCCGCCTCGGGTCGATGAGCCCGCACCCGACGAGCCGCCGGTGCCCTGGCTCCCCCGGACAGGCCTGGCCGCGTTGTCCTGGGCCGCCATCGGCGCCGGGCTGATCGCCCTCGGCACCGCCGCTCGCTGGTGGTCCCGCCCCCGGCCGACCTGAGTGGTCAGCTCGCTGGTGGTCCCGCCCCCGGCCGACCTGAGTGGTCAGCTCGCTGGTGGGATGATCCCGGTGCCGACCTGCAGGTCGGCGGATCCGACGGCGTCCATCGGACCCCGCAGGGCCCGTTTCACCCAGATGCGCTCCAAGCGACCGACGCCGCTCATGACAGCAGGGACTCGCTGCCCAGGTCCAGGATCTGACGGCCGTGGCGGCCGGCCATCGCCAGGAACATGGCATCGCCCCGGTCCGTGCGCTCCACGATCATCGAGGCGAGGACAGCCATGTGGAAGCCGGCGTACGCGAACGCCCGGTAGTCGGTCCAGCACCGGTCCCAGTCGAAGCCCTCGATCCCGGCTTCGCCCAGGCCCCGGTGGTACTCCCGGACCAGGTCCTCCTCGTGGGCTCGCCGGTCCTCGACCGACAACCCCGCGCCGAGGAAGTAACTGACGTCGCCCAGGCCGGGCCCGATCCCAACCGTCTGCCAGTCGACCACCGCGACGGGCGGCCCGCCCTCGGCGGTGCCGAAGAGCAGGTTGTCCAGGCGGAAGTCGTTGTGGGTCACGGTGTGGGGCCGGGGCCGGTAGGCGTAGTACGCGCCGAGGCGCGAGACGAACCGCTCCCCCATCGCCACCACGTCGTCGTCCAACGCCTCGCCGTAGCGCTCGACGAAGTTGGGCCAGAGCACCGTCACCATGGCGTGCATGGCGTCCTGGGACTCCTGAGACCAGCGCACGGGCCATTCCAGCCGGTCCAAGGTCGGGTCCCCCCACCGGGGGGCATGCAGCCGGGCGGCTTCGGCGAGCACCAGCCGGGCCTGGTCGACCGAGCAGCCGGCCACCTGGTCGCCCTGCTCCGCCGGCGCGAGGTCCTCCATGAGCAGCACGAAGTCGCCTGATGCGTGGTCGATCTCGGCGTGGTGACAGCGGGGTGAGCGCACCGGCAGGTCCGCGGCCAGCTCCTGGTAGAAGCAGACCTCCACCTCGTAGGTCCGCATGGCCATGCCGGTGGCCCGGCTGGTCTCGTTCGACGAGGGCAGCTTGGCCACCAGGGTGGCCGGGGCCGGGACGGTCCGGTCGTAGGTGAGGGCCAACCGCAGGCAGTCCCCCATCTGCCCGGTTCCGACCGCCGTCTGAGCCACCTCGGTGACCCGGGCCGAGGGGTCGAGGGCGCCAGAGGCCTGGAGGGCGGAGGTCAAGCCGATGGGGTCGAGGCTCAGCATCAGCGACCATCATGGCCGCGATGGACCTCCCCGTGGACCTGCAGGCCCTGGCGACCTGGATGGACCGCCAGGACCTGGGCGCCGGGCCGATCGAGCGGGCCGAGTTGCTGGGAGGCGGCACCCAGAACATCCTCCTGCGCTTCGACCGGTCCGGCCAGACCTACGTCCTGCGCCGTCCGCCCGAGCACAAGCGGGACAACAGCGACGAGACCATGCGCCGGGAGGCCCGGGTCCTCACCGCGCTGGCGGGCGGGCCGGTGCCCCACCCCGAGGTCGTCGCCGCCTGCCCGGGCACCGAGGTGCTCGGCGCGGCGTTCTACCTGACCGAGTTCGTCGACGGGTTCAACCCGGCCACCGGGCTCCCGCCGCTCCACGCCGGCGATCCGGCGATCCGGCACCGGATGGGGCTGGCCATGGTCGAGGCCATCGCCGCCCTCGGGTCCCTCGACCACGACGCCCTCGGCCTGGGGGACCTCGGGCGCCCGGAGGGCTACCTCGAACGCCAGGTCGGCCGCTGGCGCAGCCAGCTCGAGTCCTACTCGGCGATGGAGGGCTACCCCGGTCCCGAGATCCCGGGAGTGGACGACGTGGCCGACTGGCTGGACGAACACCGACCGGCGTCCTACGTGCCGGGGATCATCCACGGCGACTTCCACCTGGCCAACGTCCTGTTCCGCCACGACGGGCCGGAGCTGGCGGCGGTCGTGGACTGGGAGCTCACCACCATCGGCGACCCCCTCATCGACCTCGGCTGGCTCCTGGCCACCTGGCCCGACCCCGAGGCACCGGGCCCGCCGCCCCAGGTCGACGACCGTGGCTTCCCGGCGCCGTCGGAGCTGGTCGAGCACTACGGCACGTGCCTCGACCGCGATCTCGGCCCCGTGGATTGGTACGCCGTCCTGGCCTGCTACAAGCTCGGCATCATCCTGGAGGGCACCCACGCCCGGGCGTTCGGCGGACGGGCGCCCCAGGAGACCGGAGATCTGCTCCACGCCATGACCGTCGGCCTGTTCGAACGGGCTCTGGCCCGCATCGGCTGACCGTGAGCTCAGACGAGCCAGCTGACCTCGGCGGCGGGGTCGGTGAGCGCCGGGCGGTCGATCCGGAAGGGGGAGAGATCCGCGCCCGCCCTTCCGTCGAGAGCCAACTCGGCGAGGGTGAGGCCGAACCAGGCGGCGAACTTGAAGCTGTGGGCCGCACCCTGGGCGACCAGCACCTCGGGCGCCTCCGGGACCCGGTCGAGGACGAAGTCCCGGTCGGGGGTCAACGTGTAGAGGCACGTCTTCGAAGACCGCACAGCGCCGACGCCGACGCCGACGTGCTCGCGGAGGAAGCTCCCGAGGGCAGCCTCCTTCGCGGGGTCGGGCTCGAAGGTGCGGGTGTCGGGGTCGACCGGGGACCCGCCGCAGTCCTGGGCGGCTTTGATGGCGCCGTCCATGGCCGGGAACCCGTACCACGACGGATCGTCCATCCAGATCCAGACCGGGAATCGGTCGCCGGCGAAGCGGGCGGCATCATCGACCTCGTACCAGGTGACCTGCTCCCGGAGGACGGTCAGCGGTAGCACGCGCCCCAGCGGCGCCAGCACCTGATTGGTCCAGGCGTCGGCGGCCACGATGGCGTGGGCGGCGCGGACGGTGCCGGTCGGCGTGGCCACGACGACGGTCCCGTCCTCGACGCGGAGATCGGTCACCGGCGACCGGTCCCGGAGGTCAGCACCGTGGTCGACGGCACTTCGCTGGAGGGCGGCGACGGCCCGGCTGGCGGCGACGAAGCCGGTCTCGGCCTGGTAGAGGGCCGCGACGTCGTCGCCCAGGCCCGACCAGATCGGCCACCGCTCCCGGATCTGGGGCCCGGTCAGCACCTCGTAGGGCACCTTCTCGGCGTCCATCGACGCCGTGTAGTCGGCCATCTCGATGGCGGCGCCGGGTGGGAAGAGGTCGAGGCCGCCGGTGCGTTCGACCACGACCTCACCCGTGTCCTCGGCCAACAGTCCCCACGCGGGATAGGCCGCTCTCGCCAGTCGGACGTAGGCCGGGGTGTGATAGCTGAGCCGGATGATGCGCGACTGGTCCTGGCTGGCCCCGCGCTCGTGACCCCACTCGAACCGCTCGAGGCCCACGACGTCGGCACCCCGCCGGGCACAGGCCCACGCGGCCGCACTCCCCAACCCGCCGAGGCCGATGACCACGACGTCGGTGTCGGTGTCGGTCATCCCCCGCCCATCAGTGGGCCGTACCAACGACGGATGTCGGCGCTGTCGTCCTCCATGGGCGCGAACCAGCCGTAGGAGTAGGCGCGGGAACCCATGCCCCGCTGTACCCGTTCGCAGGCCAGCCAGTCCTGGCGGTTGATGCGGTCCCAGAAGGTGACCACGTCGGACGGGTCGAACTCCTGGCGGTCGACCTCCTCGGCGGCGAAGAGGAACTCGCCGGTCACGCGGGTGCGCCCGGGCGCCAGCGGCGCCAGCACCAGAGCGACGACGTGCTCGGCGGCCAGAGAGAGCAGGACGTTCGGATAGACCAACTCGCCCTTGTGGCGGACCCGTTCGTCCCCGTCGAGGTCCGGAAAGGGCGCCCGCACCGAGGTACCCGATTCGGTGAAGGTCCAGGCCCCGTCGCGGTGCGGGACACCGCCCTCCCAGTCCAGGTCGCGGCCACCGCGGAAAGCGGGCACCAGGTCGCACAGCTCGGGGTGGACCGGGCCGCAGTGATAGCACTCGTTGTAGTTCTCCGCGATGACCTTCCAGTTGGCCGCCACGTCGTAGACGACCCGGGCGCCACGACGGAGGTCGGCCAACGGGTAACGCCGCACCCGCTCCGGTATCGGACCGAGCTGGTCGGACAGGGAGCCCGCGGCCTCCGGCGTGAGGTGGACGAACACCCACCCGCCCCAGGCGTCGACGCCGACGGGGTGCAGGCCGAAGGCGTCGCGATCGACCTCCTCGACGAACGGCGTCCGCCTGAGCGATCCGTCGAGGCCGTAGGTCCAGGCGTGGTAGGGGCACCGGATGCCCCCGGTGAGATGGCTCGAGCACGGTGCCCCGTCCGGACCGGGATCGAGCAAGGTGGAGCCCCGGTGACGACAGAGGTTGTAGAACCCCCGCAGGGTCCCGTCCCGGTCCCGTACCAGCAGCACCGACTCCCCGGCCACTTCCACCGCGAGGACGTCGCCCGGTCCGGCGATGTCCTCGCGGCGGGCCACGGCGCACCACTGGTGGGCGAACAGCCGCTCCCGCTCCAGGGCCCAGACGCCGTCATCGACATACGCGTCCCGGGGCAGTGCCCGCTGGAGACCCGGCCCGTCGCTCACCCGGGAGATGGTAGATATCCCCGGGCGTGCGCGACGACGACACCTGGATCGAGATGGCGGACGGGATCCGGCTGGCCGTGTCCCTCGTACATCCCGACGGTGACGGTCCATGGCCGGTGCTCCTCGAGGCGTTGCCGTATCGCAAGGACGACCTGACCTCGTCCTACTTCGGTGAGTACCGACGCCTGGCCGAGGAGGGCGACTTCGCCGTCGCCCGCCTCGACGTGCGGGGGACGGGGTCCTCGGAGGGCATCGCCACCGACGAGTACCCGCCCGAGGAGCAGTCCGACCTCGCCGTGGTCATCGCGTGGCTGGCCGACCAGCCATGGTCCACCGGCGCCGTCGGCATGTACGGGACCTCGTACTCGGGCTTCAACTCGCTGCAGATGGCGGCCCGGCGCCCGCCGGCCCTGAGGGCGATCTGTGCCATCTACGCCACCGACGACTGCTTCACCGACGACGTCCACTACACCGGCGGCACCCTGCGAGCGCTCGATCTCGTGGACTACCCGACCTACATGATCGCCATGAACGCCCTGCCGCCGGTCCCGACCCTCCACGGCGACGGGTGGCGGGACGCCTGGCTCCGACGCATCGAGGACACCGAGCCGTGGGTCCTGCGCTGGCTCACCGAGCAGGTGGACTCGCCCTACTGGCGCAAGGGCTCCCTGCGGGCAGGGACACGGCCCCCGGAGTCCGAGGCCGGCTACGACCGGATCGAGGCGGCCACGATGCTGGTCGCGGGCTGGGCCGACGGCTATCGCAACAACACGTTCCGGACCTTCGAGGCCCTGGCCTGCCCCAAGCGCCTGCTGGCCGGGCCCTGGAGCCACATGTCGACGGCATCCTCCCTCCCCGGTCCCCACGTCGATCTGGTGCCCGAGCTCATCGCCTGGTTCGGCCACCACCTCCGGGGCGACGACAACGGCGTCGACACGGCCCCACCGATCCAGGTCTACGTCCGGGAGGCGATCGAGCCGGCCCCCGACCTCGCCGAACACCCCGGCGACTGGTGGGCCCTGCCGTCCTGGCCGCCGCCCGAGCACGCCACCGCCTCGTTCCGGGTCGACGGCCAGGGGGTCTTGAGGCTCCCGGAGGCCCATGACGTCGGTGAGTCGGCGTGGAACTCCTGCGCCGGAGCGCTGCCCTGGGGCCAGCCCACCGATCAGGCCGCCGACGAGGCCCGGTCGTTGCTCCTGCGCTGGCCGGCCCCGGCCCAGGCCATCGACGTCCTCGGCCACCCGCGCCTGCACCTGCGGGTGCGCTGCGACCAGCCGGTCGTCACCCTGTCGGCGAAGCTGGCCGACGGCCTCCCCGGCGGCTCCTCGGCCCTCGTCACCAGGGGGTTCCTGAACCTGACCCACCGGGAGTCCTCCACCGAGCCCCGGGAGGTCCCCTTCGGCGAGTGGACGGACCTGACCATCGACCTCGAGGCCACGACCTGGCACTTCGATCCCGGTCATGAGGTGCGGCTGGCCGTCTCGCGGTCGGATTGGCCCAACGCCTGGCCCGCGCCGGAGATCGGGGGGATCGAGATCGACCAGGCCTCGATCCGGCTCGACCTGCCCATCGCCGAACGCCCCGACCTGCCGCATCCCCGCTTCACCGACCCCCCGACCGAGGGCGACACGCACGGCCCCGACCTCGACGAGGAGGCCCCCCAACCCCCGATGCGGTGGTGGATCGAGCACGACGTGCTGGGCCGACGGCGCTCGGCCCGGGACGACCACGGCCACCGCTACACCGGCCGCCGAGGCTCTCGGATGCACGATGCCTACACCGGCACCGTCGACGTGTCGACGCTCGACCCCGCCGACGCCGGCGCCGAGGGCACCGCGAGGTTCGAGATCACCTGGCCCGAGGCGACCGTCGCCGCCTCGGCCCGGCTCTCGGTGCGGTCCACCGCCGACGAGTACGAGGTCGAGATCGACCTCGACGTGGAAGAGGACGGCGTGCCCTTCGCCCGCCGCCGCTGGCACGAGGTGATCCCGAGACACCTGCAGTAGGGCGCGAGTCCTCCCGCCCTCGTGGTTCACCCTCGGCGGTCGCCTCGAGTGCGTTGGAGGCAATGAGGGGCGGCTTTCGCCCCCGTTCTCGCCTCGGTCGCCTCAACCGGCGGATTCGGAGGACTCGACCGCGTGACAGGCGGTGGCGTGGGCCTCGCCGAGGGCCAGGAGCGGAGGGTCCTCGGCCTCACAGCGGGCCAGGATGCCCAGTCGTCCCGCATCACCGGACTGGACCAGCGGGCACCGGGGCCGAAAGCGGCAGCCGTCGGGGATCGCCTTGGGGTCCGGAGGCTCCCCGGTGAGGATCTGCTGACGCATCTGCTTGGTCTCCGGGACGACCGAGATCAGCGCCTTGGTGTACGGGTGCTGGGGGTCCTCGAGCACCCGCTCGGTGGTGCCCAACTCGACGATGCGGCCGAGGTACATGACGGCGACCCGGTCCGCGATGTTCCAGGCCAGGCCGAGGTCGTGGGTGATGGCCAGGATGGACACGCCGGTCTCCTGGACCAGATTCAGCATCAGGGCCAGGATCTCGCCCCGCACCGATGCGTCGAGGGCCGAGACGGGCTCGTCGGCCACGATCAGCCGCGGCTCCAGGGCCATGGCCCCGGCGATGACGACCCGCTGGCGTTGGCCGCCGGAGACCTCATGGGGGTAGCGGAGGAAGAAGTCCTCGGGCGGGCGCAGGCCACAGGTGGAGAGGGCCTCGGCCACCCGCTCCTCCTCCACCCCGTGGAGGCCCTGGATGCGGATGCCCTCGGCGACAGCCTCGTAGATCGTCTGCCGGGGGTTGAGGGCACCGGTCGGGTCCTGGAAGACCATCTGCACCGCCCGGCGGTAGGTCTTGGACCGGCGCGACCCCACAGGGATGGGTTCGCCCTCGAAGCGGACCTCCCCCGAGTACGGCTGCTCGAGCCCCACCACCGTGCGGGCCAGGGTCGTCTTGCCACAGCCCGACTCCCCGACCAGGGCCACGACCTCCCCGGCCCGGATCTCCAGGTCCACCCCATCACAGGCCCGGGCGTCGCCGAAGCGCACGCAGAGCTGCTCGAGCGCCAGGAGCGGTGCGGTCACCGGCCGTCGCCTCCATCTGGCGTCGGTCGGTCACGCCCGGCGTGACCAACTGACGCAGTTTCGGATCGGGGTGGGCTCGTCGGGGCCCCGGGCGCCAGGACGCAGGCCGCGGTGCGATCGGTGTCGGCGGTCCACAGCTCGACATCGGTCGAGTCACAACCCGGCCGGACGTCAGGGCAGCGGGGATGGAACGGACAGCCTTCGGGCAGCCGGTTCGGGCTGGGCGGGTCGCCGCCGAGACCGCTGGGCCGGTGGCGGTCGGCGGGATCGCCGATGGTGGGGAACGCGGCGGCCAAGGCCCGGGAGTAGGGGTGCAACGGAGCGGCGAAGACCTCCTCGCTGGGACCATGCTCCACGATCCGGCCGGCATACATCACGGCCAGGTGCCGACAGGCCTCCGCCAGGACCGACAGGTCGTGGGTGATGAAGATCATGGCGAGGCGGCGCTCCCGCTGGAGCTCCTCCAACAGGTTGAGCACCTGGGCCTGGACCATCACGTCGAGCGCCGTCACCGGCTCGTCGGCGATGAGGATGCGTGGATCACAGGCCAGGGCCATCGCGATCATCACCCGCTGCCGCTGCCCGCCCGACATCTGGTGGGGGTAGTCATCGGCTCGACGGGAGGTGAGGCCCACCTGGTCGAGGAGGTCCCCCACCCGGCGTTTCAGCTCGGACGAGGACACCTTCTCGTGCAGCTCGATGGCCTCGCCGATCTGGTCCCCGACGCGCTGCACCGGGTTGAGGGCGTGGAGGGCGCCCTGGAAGACGATGGCCATCTCCGTCCAGCGCACCGCTCGCACCTGCCCGGGCTTCATGGCGAGGACGTCCTCGCCGTCGAGCAGGATCCGACCCGTGACCTGGGTGCTGTCGGGCAGGACCCGCAGCAGCGATCCGCCCAGGGTGGACTTCCCGCACCCGGACTCGCCGGCCAGGCCGAGCGTGTCCCCCTCGTCGAGGGTCAGGTCCACTCCTCGTACCGCGGGAACGGACCCGGCCTCGGTCTGGTAGGTGACGTGGAGGTCCTCCACCTGCAGGATCGGCGCCATCAGGTCTTGGCCCGCAGCCGGGGGTTGAGGATCTCCTCCAGCGCCTGACCGCACAGGGTGAAGGCCAGCACCACCGCCACGATCCCGAGCCCGGCCGGAAGGTAGTACCACCAGGCGTCACGGCCGATGGCCCCGGCGGAGAAGGCCTCGTCGAGGGTCCGCCCCCAGGACGCCCGGTCCGGATCGCCCAGGCCGAGGAAGGCCAGCGTGGTCTCGGTCAGGATGACCACGGGCACCGTCAGGGTGGTGTTGGCCAGGATCAGTGGTGACACGTTGGGCAGGATGTGGCGGGTCGTCAGGTGCCAGTTGCCCGCGCCCAGCGCCCGCGAACGGTCGACGTAGAGCCGCTGCTTCACCGTCAGGACCTGCGATCGGATCAAGCGGGCGGTGGAGGGCCAGGACGTGATGGCGATGACCAGGATGATGTTCTGGACCGATGGGCCGAGGATCGCCGCCAACACGATGGCCAGCGGCAGGAAGGGGATCACCAGGAACCACTCCGTCAGGCGCATCAGGAGCGACTCGGGACGCCCGCCGAAGAACCCGGCGAGGATGCCCACCAGCGAACCGAAGATCATGGTGAGCACCGTGGCGGTCAGGCCGACGAAGAGGCTGATGCGGGCCCCCCAGACGAACTGGGCGGCGACGCTGCGCCCGAGGTGGTCGGTGCCCAGCGGGCCGAACTCGCCCGGGGTTGCCCAGGCCGGGTTCTGCACCGTGTTGCTGGCGACGAGGCCGTCGCTGTCGGAGAGGAGCGGGGCGACGAGGGCCAGGACCACGAAGATCAGCAGGATCGTCAGCCCGAGCATCCCGGGCCGACTCGCCCGGTACTGGGCCCAGGTGCGCCCCAACGCCCGTCGGCGCCTGATCCATGCCACCCGCCGAGGTGAGAGCGTGACCGCGGTCATTGCGTCCGCACCCGGGGATCCAGGTACGCGTAGGCCAGATCGGCGAGCAGGTTGGCCAGGATGACCGCGGCGCTGAGCACGAGGAAGAGGCCCTGCAGCATCGGCAGGTCCGGGGCGCGGATGGCCTGGTAGGTCGCCAGGCCCAGGCCGGGCCAGGAGTAGATCGACTCGACGGCGATGGCACCGCCGAGCACGAAGCCGAAGTTGATGGCGATCAGGGTGACCAACGGCAGGAGGGCGTTGGGGACCGCGTGCCGACGGCGCACGAGAGCATCCCGCATGCCCTTGGCCCGGGCCAGGACGAGGTAGTCCTCACCCATCGTGTCCAGCAGCGACGACCGCATGATGATGGCGTACTCGCCCATGTAGGCCAGGGTCAGGGTGAGACCGGGCAGGAACATGTGATGGGCCTGGTCGAGCAGGGCACTGAAGCCGGTGGCGTCGCTCCCCGCGTCGGTGAACCCCCCCGTCGGGAACCAGGGCAGTTTGCTGCCCAGCAGGACCAACAGGAGAAGGCCGAGCCAGAAGTCCGGCATCGAGTAGAGCAGCATGGTCGAGCCGGTCGACGCGTAGTCGAACGAGCTCCCGCGCCGCCACGCGGCGTGGATGCCCAGCCAGGTCCCGATCACCGCCGAGAGCACCGCGGAGATGCCCACGAGGACCACCGTGGGCCAGATCCTCGAGCGGATCACGTCCCACACCGGCTCGCGGGTCTCGAAGGACAGCCCGAAGTTGAGCTGGGCGGTCTCCACGACGTAACGGCGGAACTGCTCCGGGAGCGGCTGGTCGACGCCGAAGTCCTCTGCCAGTCGCTGCTGTTGCTCGGTGGTCAGGTTGCGGCCGCGGACCAGGGTCCCGACCGGGTCGTTCTCCACGACCCGGAACAGGAAGAAGTTGAAGACGACGACGAAGACGAGGGTGACGAAGGCGCCGAGCACCTTGCGCCCGACGAGACGTGCGCTCACTGCTCAGCTGCCATCGTCCCCACCCGGTTCCGTCCGCTGGTCTCCGGGCTATTCGCGTTCGTCCGCGCTGCCCCGGCGGCCGACGGCGAAGACCACACCGCCGATGACCACGATCGCGACCACGCCGAGGGCGATCAGGAGACCGGTGTTGCTGTCACCGTCGCCCCCGCTGCCGTCGTCGCCGACCGGCTCGAGCTGGGCGTAGGTGGGTGAGCTGTTGGAGAAGAGCACCGGACCGATCTCCGCCGGCTGCTTCACCCAGCCCTCGAACCGGTCGGTGCGGTAGGCCTGGAGGTCCGGGCTGTAGTACAGCACCGCATACGACGCCTCCTCGTAGAAGAGCGTGAGCATCTCGTGCACGATCTCCTGGCGGCGGTCACGGTCCAGCTCCTGGTTCTGCTCCTCGTAGAGGGCGTCGTAGTCCTCGCTGCACCAGTTGGCGTCGTTGTAGTAGTTCAGCGGGTCCTCGGGGTCGGTGGAGACCTGGTCGCAGAGGAAGTAGGAGAGCTGCGGGTCCGGGTCCACGAACGGCACCCAGCCCCAGACGAACAGGTCCCATTCACCGCGGCCGACGACCGGCCCCAGCTGGGTGTCGTTGTAGGTCTCGATCTCGGTCTCGATGCCGATCTCGGCCAGCGAGCCGCTGACCAGCTCGTAGATGGGCTGGGCCACCTCGGACTCCGAACGCACGGCCCAGCGGAGGTTCAGCTCCTCGCCGCCGCCGGGCATCTCCCGGACGCCGTTGCCGTCGGTGTCCTCATAGCCGGCGTCGTCCAGCATCTGGTTCGCCACGTCGAGGTCGAACTCGAAGGGATCGTCGATCTCCGGCGTCCAGCTGGTGTCCGGCGACACCGACATGGCGTCGGCCGGCTCGCCGAGGCCGTTCAGCACCCGGTCGACGATGGTCTCCTTGTCCACGGCGTGGGCGATGGCCTGCCGCACCCGGATGTCCTCGAGGGCAGGATGACCGTCACCGATGCCTCCGGCGCCGGCGTTCATGGCCAACTCGTCGAAGCCCCCCTGCTGGCCCTGGACGACTTCGATGTCGGCGTTCGGCTCCAGCCGCTCGACGCTGCCGGAGGGGATGTTGTGGGCCGCGTCGATCTCGCCCTGCTCGAGGGCCGCCACCATCGCGTCCGCATTGGTGAAGACCCGGAAGATGACCCGGTCGATCGCCGGCTCGCCGGCCCAGTAGTTGGGGTTGGCCTCCATCGTCCAGTCCTGGCCCCGACGGAGGTCGGTCAGCGAGTACGGGCCCGACGCCACGCCGTCGGTGGCCTCGTAGGTGCCGAGGTCGTCGGCGGAGATCTCCTCGTAGATGTGCTGGGGGACGATGTAGACGTCCATCGTCGGCAGCTTGGGGTCGGGCACCGAGGTGGTGATCTCGAGGGTCACGTCGTCGACCGCGGTGGCCTCGAGGTTCTGGGTCGTCGAGTAGTGGTTGAACCACTCCTCGTCCCGGGACCGGTTGATCGTGTAGGCGACGTCGTCCGCGGTGAGGGGCTCGCCGTCGGACCACAGCAGGCCCTCCCGCAGGCGGTAGGTGTAGGTCAGGCCGTCGTCGGAGGCCTCCCAGGACTCGGCCAGACCCGGGATCGTCTCGAAGTCGTCGGCTGCCTTGTCGGTCAGCGTGGCGTACTGGAGGTTCCACACCTCATAGGCCGCCACCGTGTAGCCCACCGTGACGTTGGGTGAGTCGATCTCCTGGGTGAGCCCGACCGTGAGGGTCAGCTCCGCGTCGTCGGGAGCCGACGTGGTCGAGCTGTCGCCTTCCTCCTGGCCTCCGGCGCCACCGGCACCGATTGCGAGCAGGGCCGCCACCAACAGCGCAGCCAGTCCGATACGTCCCGATGCTCTCCCCATTACTGAACCATAGGTCAGTACAAGCAGCCGCGTGGTCACGCCAGACTCGCGTCAGCGGGCCCGTCACATCAGGACCCAGTCGAGGAAGCGCTCGAGGCGGCGATAGAAGTCGACCTGTGGCCCTGCGCTCAGGAAGCCGTGGCCCTCACCGGGGTAGGTGACGTACTCGAAGGTCTTGTTCAGCCGGCGCAGGGCCTCGACCAACTCCTCGGACTGCGCCGGGTGCACCCGCTCGTCCCGCAGGCCGTGGGCCACCAGGATGGGCACCTCCAACTGGTCGATGCGATGGATGGGCGAGCCGTCGAGATAGGCCTGTCGGTCGAGGCTCGGGTGGGGCATCTGGCGCTCCATGTCCTGGACACCACCGCGGTCGCCCTGGGCCCAGGAGGTCCAGATGTCGCAGTCGCCGTACTTGGTCAGGGCCGCCCGGTAGCGGTGCTCGGGATCGTCGACGCACGCGCACAGGGCCATGTAGGACCCGTAGGACCCGCCGAAGATGGCGATGCGGTCGCCGTCGATCCAGTCCAGGGACGACAGGAAGTCGTGCGCGGCCAGACAGTCCTTCGTGTCACCGACGCCCCAGTCGCCGTGGTTGGCGTACTCGTGGTCGCGGCCCCAGGAGGTGCTCCCCCGGAAGTTGGGCAGGAACCAGGCGTAGCCCCGGTCCAGGAAGTACTGGGCCACGCCGTACCACTCGTCGCCATCGCGATCGGTGGGCCCGCCGTGGGGGTTGACCACGGCCGCCACCGGGTCGTCCGCGGCGGCGCCGCTGGGGCGGTACAGCCACCCGGGGATCTCCCGACCGTCGAAGCTCACGTAGGTGACGGGCTCGGGGGTGAGGTGGGGGGCGGCGGTGACCGCGGCCGGCGTCGGGGCGAGGATGGTCTCCGGTGAGCGCCCGGGCTCGACCACCCGGAGCTGAGGAGCCCGGGTGAAGGACTCGTGGGTGACCAGCAGGCGGCCGTCGGCCAACCACAGGGGCTGACCCCAGGAACCGCCCTCGCCCACGACGTCGAGCGCGCCGTCGGCCACCTCGACCACGACGAGGTCGGTGACACCGTGGCGGTCCCGGACCCCGACCAGCCGGTCCCCGTCGGGATGCCAGGCCAGGTCGGACCAGTTGTGGCCCCCGTCGGTGAGTTGGCGATCCTCGCTGCCGTCGGCGCCGATCAGGAACACCTCGTGCCAACCGGGCCGCTCGCCGGTGAACGCCAGCGTCGTGCCATCGGGTGACCAGACCGGCCCGCGGTCGTGGTGCTCGGGTGTGCCGGTGAGCGGCCGGCCCTCGCCGGTGTCGAGGTCGACGACATGGACGGCGGACCGGTTGCGGTCGGCGTGGGGCGAGAAGACGTAGGCCACCCTGGTGCCGTCCGGCGAGGGATCGGCGGCCCAGCAGTCCCCGTCACCGGAGGCGACCGGGACCGGCCACGGGTCGTCGGGATCGACTTGGACCAGGACGGTGCACCGCTCGCGCTCGACGGTGGCCAGGAGGAGCCCGTCCGGCGTCCACACCGGGTCACCGCCTTCCATCACGGCCTTCGGTGGGCCACCCGCGAGGGGGACCACCCAGACCCGGCCCTCGTCCGCGTAGGCCACCCGGCTGCCGTCGGGGGACACCGAGGGGCGGGTGTCCTCCCAGTAGGCGACGAGCACCCGTCCGGTCGTCAGCCGACGGGTGTGCCCCGTGGTGGTGTCGAGGGCCCAGAGATCAGAGGTCTCCCGGTCCCAGACGAACACCGCCGTACGGCCGTCGGGGGCGAGCGCCAGGTCCCGTGGCCGTTCGGTCGCGGCCACCGCCTCCAGGCGCCAGTGCGGTGCGGGGGTCACATCGGCGCGAGGTGGGATCGGCAGCCCGCCGCGCTCGACGGTGCCCGACCAAGGTGGGTGCTCAGCGTCCATGGGTCTCCTCGAAGCCGGTGAGCACGGCGAGCACGAGGTCGCCGAGCGTGTCCAGGTCATAACCGCCCTCCTGCACGAAGACCGTGGGGAGGCCAGGGGTGGCGAGGCTACGGCCCGCCGCGGCGAAGCCGGAGCGGGTCACCTCCAGCGGGCTCTCGGGGTCCCCGGCGGCGGCATCCACACCGAGGCTCACCACGAGGACCTCGGCGCCATGGCTCACCGCGCGCGCCACGAGCTCGTCCACGGCGTCGTTCCAGGGGCCGTCACCCGTCCCGGGCGCCATCGGCAGGTTGCGGTTGGCGCCCGACCCCGGTCCCCCCCCGGTCTCGTCGGCGAAGCCCACGGTGTGAGGGAACCACCCCGCGCCGGGATCGACGTGGACCGAGCCGAACCACACGTCCTCCCGACCCCAGAACACCTCCTGGGTGCCGTTGCCGTGGTGGGCGTCGATGTCGATGACCGCGACCCGAACGCCCGCCCGGTCCACGACGTGCTGGGCGGCACAGGCGGCGTTGTTCAGATGGCAGGACCCGCCGTAGAACCCGGGCCCGACGTGGTGGCCGGGTGGCCGGACCGCGGCGTAGGCCGCTGGTGATCCGGCGAGGACGAGGTCGACGGCCGTGAGCGCGGCATCCACCGCGACCCGGGCCGCCTCGTGGGTCCCGGCGCCGATCGGGGTCATGGTGTCGACCGCGTAGTGGCCGACCTCGGCTCGAATGGCCGTGGCCCGGGGTACCGGTCGTCCCGAGCTGGCCTGCGGCAGGGTGAACACATAGGGCACCACCTCGGGTTGGCCCGGATCCACGTCGTGGCCCGCCGCCACCCAGTCCGCGTGGGCCCGCCGGAGGAACGCCACGTACTCCGGGGTGTGCACGGCCAGGACGGGGACATCGCCATGGTCGACCGCGGGACAGATGACCCCACCCGCGGCGAGACAGGCGTCCCGCAACGTGTCACCCCGGGTGGGGGTCTCGTCCGACGGCAGCGCCACGCCCAACCAGATCCCGCCACCGACGTCATGGCGGCGGTGACGCTCGTCCCACACGACCGGCATCCCCAACGAGGTGCCACGATCATCGGTCATGAGCCACGGACCTCCCCCACCCCGTCCCCGCGCTCGCGCGGGGCATCGACATCGGCGTCCGGCCCACCGGGGCGACGAACTCCATCGTGGACGTCGTCGGGGTCCGGGTCGGCCACGTGACCCGCTGGGACGGGGAGACGACCCGTACCGGAGTGACCGCCGTGCTCCCGGGCGACCCGGCGGACCTGTGGTGGCGGCCGATGGCCTCGGGCTCGGCGGTCCTCAACGGCACCGGCGAACTGACCGGGTCGATCAAGGCCGCCGAGTGGGGCCAGGTGGAGACGCCGATCCTGCTGACCAGCACCGGGGCCGTGGGCCGGGGCTATGACGCCGTCGTTGACCACCTCTTCTCGGCGGTGCCCGAGGCCGGTGCCGACCACCTGCTGATCCCCATGGTCGGCGAGTGCGACGACTCCTGGCTCGATGAGGCCCGGCTGCGGGCGGTCACCGTGGCCGACTGCCGAGCGGCGATCGAGGGCGCCACCGGCGAACCGGTCGCACTGGGTGTCGTCGGCGCGGGAACCGGGATGGTCAGCTTCGGGGTGAAGGGGGGCATCGGCTCGGCCTCGCGCCGGGTGGAGGAGCTGGAGGCCACGGTCGGCGTGCTGGTCCTGGCCAACCACGGCGACCTGCCCGAGCTCACCGTGGCGGGCGACCCGCTCGGCCGCCGTCTTCAGGCGGAGGGCTTCCGGGCCGCCGGCGACGACCCCGACGGATCCTGCGTGGTCATCATCGCCACCGACGCGCCCCTCGACGCCCACGGTTGCACCCGCCTGGCCCGGCGGGCCGGTCTGGGTCTGGCCCGGGGCGGGTCGGTGGCCCATCACGGCTCGGGTGAGATCTTCACGGCGTTCTCGACCACCGTGCGCGGCGAGCGACGACCGTCGGCGCCGACGATCCAGCGGACCGTCGTGAGCCACCGGCACATCGACCCCCTCTTCGTGGCCGTGATCGAAGCCGTCGAGGAGGCGGCGCTGGACGCGCTGTGTGTCGCCGACACCGTGACCGGCTTCCGGGGCCACACCGCCGAGGCCCTCCACGTGGGCTGAGCCGGGTCGAGGCTCAATCGGGGAAGGCACTTCTGGGAAGGCCGACCTCGCGGGCGGCACCGACCCGGGCGTGGTCCAGCATCTCGCGGCGGCTGAGGGTCCGCCGGGGCAGGACCACCTGGATGGCGAGACCGTCGAGCAGGGCCGAGAGGCGCCAGGCCGCGCCGTGGGGGTCCTTGCTGTCGAAGACGCCGTCGGCCACACCCGACTCGATCAGCTCCTCGAGGATCCCCGCCCAGGCGGTGTCGAACTGCGAGGAGATGGTGGCCAGGGCCTCGCTGCGGAGGGCTTCGTCCCACCAGTCGATCCAGAGGGCCCAGGACTCGTCCCTGCCGGACGCGGGGAGGTACTCCCGCAGTGCCCCGTCGAGCCGATCGACCGGGTCCCCGCTGGCGGCGACCGTCTCCTGCAGCCGGGCGATGTCGGAGGTGGCCATGTTGCCCAGCATCTCGACCAGGAGCTCGTCCTTGGACGAGAAGTGGTAGTGGACGAGGCCCGAGCTGATGCCCAGGTGCTGGGCCACGTCACCCACCCGCAGGTCGGCGAGACCGCGTTCGAGGGCGACCTCCTGGGTGGCATCGAGGATCTGGGCCCGGCGTTCGTCGACGTCCTTGCGGGTCCGGCGGGCCATCGACTCAGCCCGACCCGGCCAGGGCCGCGAACAGGAGCTGGTGCACATGGTGCACGCCCTGTTCGTGTTCGGTGGACAGCACACCGTCGGCGGAGAGCCCGCCGTCGTAGGTCCGCTGCAGGGCCTCGCAGATCTCGAGGTCCTGGACCACGACCTCCCGGGTCGCCTGGTAGTCCGCCTCACGACGCTCCGGGCCGACCGACGGGTGCCACAGGTAGTCACGCTCGACCGTCGAGGTCGAAGGACCAGTGGGAGTCACCCGGAACGTGGCCGCGAACCCCGTGAAGACCGAGATCATCGTGTTGGGGAAGACGGTCAGGTAGCTGCCGTTGATGAACGACTCGGGTGACACCTCGCCGGCCACGTCCTCCCACCCGGGTCCACCGGGGGTGGCGACGGCGAGGGCCTCCTCGGTGGCGTCCCGGGGTGTCAGGGGTCGGTCCCAGGCGAAGACGACGTCGCCTCTTGTCTCCATCGGGTACTCGTAACCCGCCGTGATCAGCTGATGGTGGACGAACGGCGTGTGGTAGTTCTCCGAGTAGTTCTCGACCAGCACCTTCCAGTTGAACGCGGCCTCGTAGCAGTCGGTGCGGCCGAGCTCCAGGTCCTCGAGGCGGTACGGCGCCAGGCCCTCCACCAACGGGCCGGGATCGAAGGCCACCGCCTCGGGGTCCAGGTTGACCATCACCGTCCGGGCGAAGGTGGTCACCGACACCGGGGCCAGAGCGAAGTCCTCGGCATCGAAGCCGTCGGGCTCGCCCACGCCGGTCGCTCGGGACAGGCTGCCGTCGAGGCGGAAGACCCACGCATGGTACGGACAGGACAGGGCCCGTGCCGTCCCACGGCCCTCGGCCACCGGAGCACCGCGGTGACGACAGACGTTGAGGAAGGCCCGCAACACGCCGTCGTCACCCCGCACGATCAGCACCGGGACGCCGTCACCCAGGCTGGTGGCCAGGAAGCTGCCCGGCTTCTCCACGGCGTCGGTGCCCGCCACCCCCACCCAGGAGCGGCCGAAGACCCGCTCCATCTCCAGGGCGTGATGAGCCGGATCCGCGTACCAGTGCCCAGGAAGCGTGCGGGCGGCGGCGGCGGGTCGACCCCGTCGATCAGCCAACTCGTCGGCCAGGGATCGGGGCGTGGGGCGGACCGGCATCGCGACACCTCTGCTCGAGTTCGTTACTGACTGACGACTCAGTCATCCTAGACTCGGGTGATGCACGGGGGGACCGTTCGACTGGTCGAACTGGTGAAGCGCTTCGGCGACTTCGCGGCGGTCGACGGCATCGACCTCGAGGTCGACTCGGGTGAGTTCTTCTCGGTCCTCGGGCCCTCGGGGTGCGGCAAGACGACCACCCTGCGCCTGATCGCCGGCTTCGAGCAGGCCACCAGCGGCCAGATCCTGCTCGACGACGAGGACCTGGCCGCCACCCCGCCCCACCGCCGACCCCTCAACACGGTCTTCCAGTCCTACGCCCTGTTCCCGCACCTCTCGGTGGCCCGCAACGTGGCCTACGGGCTGCGTTGGCAGAAGAACGGCGAGTCGAAGGCCGTCCGGGAGGAGCGGGTCCTCGAGGCCCTGCGCCTCGTCCAGCTCGAGACCTTCGCCGAACGACGCCCGGCCCAGCTCTCCGGAGGCCAGCAGCAGCGGGTGGCCCTGGCCCGGGCGCTGGTCCTCCAACCCAAGGTCCTGCTCCTCGACGAGCCTCTCGGCGCCCTCGACGCCAAGCTGCGCAAGGCACTACAGACCGAGCTGACCACGCTCCAGGACGACGTGGGCATCACCTTCATCTACGTCACCCACGACCAGGAGGAGGCCCTGACCATGTCGGACCGCCTCGCGGTCATGGACCACGGCAGGGTGGAGCAGGTGGGGACCCCCGACGAGGTCTACGACGAGCCGCGCACCGCCTACGTCGCCGACTTCCTGGGGGTGGCCAACCTGCTGGAGGCCGACTGCACCAGGGTCGAGGGTGGGGGGGTCGTGGAGCTGGGGGGCTTCCGCCTCGCCGCCACCTCCGGCGACCAGTCCTGCACGGGCCCGGTCAAGGTGGTCATCCGCCCCGAGCGCGTGCTGGTCGCCGAGGGCGAACCGGACGGTGACAACATCCTGCCCGCGATGGTCGAACGACTCGTCTACGTCGGCCCCACCACCCAGGTCCATCTCCGGCTGCCCCACGGGGCCGCCCTCCAGGCCATGGTGGCCAACCACGGGGGCCGGCCGGAGTGGCCGCCCGGCACACCCGTGTCGGTCACCCTGCCCGCCGAGGCCTTGCGGGTGCTGGTGCCCGACGTCCTCGACCACGAACCCGACACCGATCCCGACGGAGGGACCAACGATGGCTGACGCCCGACAGATGTACATCGACGGACAGTGGGTGGACGCCGCCGACGGCGCCCGCTTCGACACCGTCGACCCTGCGACCGGCGAGGTGCTGGCGACCATCCCCGCCGGCAGCACCGAGGACGCCGATCGGGCGGTGCGGGCCGCTCGGCGGGCCTTCGACGACGGGACCTGGGGCATCGCGGTCGCCGAGCGGGACCGGGCCGACCTGCTCTTCAAGATGGCGGCGATCCTGCGGCGGGACACCGCCGAACTGGCCAAGCTCGAGACCCACGACTCGGGCAAGCCCTACGAGGACGCCGTGTGGGACATCGAGGAGTCGGCGTTCATGTTCGAGTACTACGCCGGCTGGGCCACCAAGATCACCGGCGACATCCCGCCCATCGGCCCCGACGCCATGAGCTTCATCGTCAAGGAACCCGTCGGCGTCTGCGGCCTGATCGTCCCGTGGAACTACCCGCTGCTCATGGCCAGCCAGAAGGTGGCTCCGGCCCTGGCCGCCGGCTGCACCGTGGTGCTCAAGCCCGCCGAGCAGACGCCCCTGACCGCCCTGGGGCTGGCCCGCGTCGCGGAGGAGGCGGGGGTCCCCGCCGGCGTGCTCAACGTGCTCACGGGCCTCGGCCCCGACGCCGGTCAGCCGCTCCTGGAGCACCCCGAGGTGGACAAGATCAGCTTCACCGGCTCCAAGGCGATCGGGCAGCACATCATGCGGACCTGCGCCGACTCGCTGAAGCGGGTCACCCTGGAGCTCGGCGGCAAGAGCCCGAACATCGTCTTCGCCGACGCCGACCTGGCCGAGGCCATCCCTGGTAGCGCGTGGGGCATCTTCGGCAACCAGGGCGAGGTCTGCTCGGCCGGCAGCCGCATCTTCGTGGAGCGCCCCGTCTACGACGAGGTCCTGGCCGGCATGATCGACGCGGCCAGGGAGATCAAGATCGGCTCGGGCTTCGATCCGGACGTGACCATGGGCCCGCTCGTGTCCGCCAAGCAGAGGGATCGCGTCCAGGGCTACATCGACACCGGCACCGCCGAGGGCGCTCGGCTGGCCTACGCCGGCGAGGCTCCCGCCGATCCCGCCCTGGCGGACGGCTACTTCGTCCCCCCGACCATCTTCGAGACCGGGACCCAGGACCTCACGATCGCCCGCGAGGAGATCTTCGGCCCGGTCGCCACCGTCCTGGCCTTCGACGACATCGCCGAGGTGACCAGGGCGGCCAACGACACCGAGTACGGCCTGGCCGCCGCCGTCTGGACCCGGGACGTCGGCAAGGCCTTCCGCGCCGCCCGCTCCATCCGGGCCGGCACCGTGTGGATCAACGCCTCCCAGCCCGCCCCCACCGAGGCCAGCTGGGGCGGGTTCAAGGGCTCCGGCGTCGGCCGGGAGCTCGGCCCCTACGGCTTGGACAGCTTCCTCGAGTCCAAGCAGATCTACGTGAAGCTGAGCTGACCACCCCGCCCTCGAGGGCCTACAGGTCCAACTGGGCGAAGTCCTCGACGGCGCTGCCCTTCTCGCCGCGGCGGAACACCCGCATGGCCAGGACGGCGAAGGCGATGGCGATCGTCGTGCCCAGGAGCATCACGGTGGCCAGGGCGTTGAGGGCCGGGGTGGGGGCCACCCGGACCGTGGAGTAGATCTTGATGGGGATGGTCTCGCTGGACGCGTCGGCGGATAGGAAGGCCGAGATCACGAAGTCGTCGATCGAGGTGGCGAACACGATCATCAGGCTGGCGAAGATGGCGGGGCCCAGCAACGGCAGGAGCACGGTGCGCACCGCCGCGATGGGCGAGGCCCCGAGGTCCTGCGCGGCCTCCTCCAGGTCGGGGCCGATGGTCAGCAACCGGCCCCGGACGAGGATCACCACGTAGGAGACCGAGAAGGTCACGTGGCCGAGCAACATGGCCGGCCGGCCCAACGGGATCGACGTGTAGAGGTTGTCGAAGACCAGGAACAGCATCGTGCCCATGACGATCTCGGGCGTGGCCAGCGGCACGAGCATCAACAGGTTCGAGCCGCGTGCGGTCCGGCCCCGCCACCGGGCCAACCCCAGGGCCAGGGCCACCCCCAGCGGGGTGGCGATGAGCATCGTCACCACGGCCAGCCAGAGGCTGTTCACCATGGCCTCACGCAGTGACGGGTCGTTCCAGAGCGAGCGGTCGGGGTCCTCGAACCACCACCGCAGCGAGAAGCCCTGCCAGGTGCTGCGCGAGCGCCCGTCGTTGAAGGCGAACTGGATGGCGATCAGGACCGGGACCAGCGACCAGAGCACGTAGACCCAGAACCCGGTCGCCAGGAAGACCGGTCGTCGCCAGGGGTTCGACCACCAGGCCTGGACGCGCGCGATCACGGGGTCACCACCGACTCACCGCTGCAGCTGCCGGGTGGCGCGGTCGGTCTGGACCAGGTAGTAGGCCATGGCCGCCATCAGCAGGATCGACAGGATGATCACCAGGGACGCTCCGGCGTTCTTCTGGGACCCCTCGAAGAGGTAGAACTCGATCTGGTTGCCGATCATGCTCGTGCGCGGCGAGCCCGACAACAGGTCGGCCGTGTAGTAGTCCCCCATCATCGGCAGGGCCGTGATGACCGTGGCCGCGAGCACGCCCTGTTTGGACATGGGCAGGGTCACCCGCAGGAACGTCCGCAGGGGCCCCATGCCCAGGTCTCGGGATGCCTCGATGATGCTCCGGTCGATGCGATCCAGGGCGGCGAACAGCGGGAGGATGAAGAACGGCAGGTAGCCGTACACCAGGCCGAAGACCACGGTGAGCGCCCGCCCCTCCAACCAGCGGATCGGCTCCGAGGTGAGGTGCAGCGCCCCCAGGATGTCGTTGACGTAGCCATCCGCCTGCAGGAGGTTGATCCAGGCCAGCATCCGCATCAGGTAGTTGATCCAGAACGGGGCCAGGATCAGCCCGAGGTAGAGGCCGCGGCGGCGACCGCCGAAGCGGGACACGTAGTAGGCCACCGGGTAGCCGATGGCGAAGCTCATGGCCAGGGCGGTCGCGACATAGGTGAAGGTGCGCAGGTACACCTCCCGCAGCTCGGCGTTGACGACCCGCCCGAGGACGTCGTTGAAGATCGTCGGGTCCCACTGCAGCGGGTTCCACACCGGCACCGCGTTGCCGAAGATCGGGTCCAGGTCGCCGAAGGCCACGGCCAGGACCGCGTAGAACGGCACGAGGAAGAACACCACGAGCCAGCCCACTCCGGGCAGGGCCAGGGTGGGCCAGAGCGCCCGCGTCCGGTCCCGCGCGCCCCCTCGCCGCTCGCTCACGTCGAGGCTCAGGCCCCCGCCGTGAACGTCGACCAGGCGTCGTCCCAGATGCGCTCGCCGGCCAGGGTGAGCTGGAGGAGCTGGTAGCCGGTGGCGAAGTCCTCGGGGCGGATCACCGTGGTGTCGAGGTGGGCGGGGACCAGTTCGTCGGCCACCACCGACGCCGGGTCGATGCTCTTCTGCGGCGGCTGGTAGCCGAGCCAGGAGAAGTTCCGCAGGGAGTTGTCGGCGTCGAGCAGGTAGTCGATGAAGTGGTGGGCGAGCACGGGGCGCTCGGCCGCCGCCAGGATCGTCATCTGGTCCGAGCCGATCATCCCCCCGCCCTCGGCGGGGTACCAGTAGCCGATGTTCTCGATCGACTCCCCCCGCGGCAGGTAGTACTGGGCGTTCACCACATCACCGGCCCAGGCCTGGTGCACGGTGGCCCGACCCTCGGGCAGGACGGTGTAGGCCTCGATGCCGATGCGCACGTTGACCGCGTCGGCCAACGCTTGGACGTCGGCCAGCGCCGCCTCGACGACCGCGGGGTCCTCGGTGTTCACGTCGGTCTGTCCCGCCCGCAGCATGGCCATGCCGAACACCTCGCGGTCGTCCTCCAGCAGGAAGACGTCTCCCCGGTAGGCCTCGTCCCAGAGGATGTCGTAGGGGTTGGCGTAGTCGCCCGGCGGCTGCTCGACCCGGTCGATCCGGTAGCCGATGCCCGTGGTGTACATCGTGTACGGCCGGCTGTACTGGGCCCCCACGTCATAGAACGGGTCCTGGAGCTCGTCCCACACGTTGACCGAGTTGCCCAGGTACGACGGGTTGAGCGGCTGCAGCAGCCGGCCGAGGGTGACCTTCCCGATGACGTCGGTCGTGGCGAAGAAGACGTCGAAGTCCGCCCGCCCACTCGAGAGGCGGGCGATGGCCTCGTCCATGCTGGTGAAGGTCGTCACCTCGACGTCCACGCCGTACTGCTCCCGGAACCTCCGGAGCGTGGCCGGCGCGATGTACTCGGCGTAGTTGAAGACCTTCAACGTCCCCGACTCGGGCTCGAGACCGTCGGCGATCATCGGGATGTCGTCGAAGGTCGGCAAGGTCACCGGGTTGTCCGGTCGGGACAGCGCCACGCCCCCGCTCCCGCCCCCGCCCCCGGAGTCGTCACCACCGCAGGCCGCCAGCAGGCTCGGACCGAGCGTCACCGCCGCAGCCGAATAGGCGGACCGCCGTAGGAACGTGCGCCGGTCGAGCCCCCCTCGGACCGAGCGCTCTCGTGGATGGAACGTCATGCCTGCCCCCCGACCCGTCGTATACTGACTGATCAATCAGTTAGTAGTGTCTACCCGATGTTAGGTCACGAGGGGAGCCGGACGTGAGCAGCAGGTACGACGCCATCGTGGTCGGCGGTGGCCACAACGGCCTCGTCGCCGCCGCCTACCTGGCCCGGGCGGGCCTCGAGCCCGTGGTCCTCGAGGCCCGGGAGAACCTCGGCGGAGCGGCCACCACCGAGACCCCGTGGGGCCCCGATTTCAAGATGACCGCGCTCTCCTACGTGATGAGCCTCATGCCCCCGACGATCCTGAACGACCTGGCCCTGGCCGACCACGGCTACCACGTCATCCCCATGGGGCCGACCTTCATCGCGCTCCCCGACGGCCGCTACCTCCTGGCCGAGGACGACCCCGACCTGGACCACGACGAGGTGGCCAAGTTCTCCCGCAAGGACGCCGAGCGACTCGGCGACTACCACGCCTGGATCGGCGGCGTCGCCGACGTCCTGGCCCCCCTCCTGTTGTCGACTCCCCCCAGCGTCGGGTCCCGACGGCCCAAGGACCTGCTGGAGCAGGTCCGCCTGGCGTGGGGGCTGCGCGGTCTCGACGTCCGGGGTACCGCGGACGCCACCCGTCTCTTCACCATGTCCATCCGCGACGTGCTCGACGAGTGGTTCGAGTCACCCGAGGTCCAGGGCCTGATGGCCATCAACGCCGTCATCGGGACCTGGGCGGGCCCCGACGAGCCGGGCACGGCCTACGTGATGATGCACCACACCATCGGCGACGTCGGCGACGGCCACCTCGGCAAGTGGGGCTATCCCATCGGCGGCATGGGCGCCGTGTCCGACGCCATCGCGTCCTCGGCCGAGTCCTTCGGGGCCGAGATCCGCACCAACGCACCCGTCGAGGCCATCCAGACCCTCAACGGCAAGGTGACCGGGGTCGCCCTCGCCGACGGCACCGAGTTGGCCGCCGACATCGTCGTCGCGGCCACCCACCCCCAGATCACCTTCCTGCGCCACCTGGACCGTCACGACCTGCCCGACGACTTCGTCCGGGACCTCGAGCACTGGCGCAGCCGGTCGGGCACGGTCAAGGTCAACGTCGCCCTGTCCGAGCTACCGGACTTCGACGCCTGGCCCGGGCCGCCGGACAAGGAGAAGCTCAGCGGCTCCGTCGAGCTCTGCCACTCCATCGACCACCTGCAGAAGTCCTTCGAGGAGGCCCGGTGGGGGAAGGCCTCGACCCTCCCCTTCTCCGACGGGGTCATCCCGTCGACGGTCGACCCGTCGCTGTGCCCCGAGGGCACCCACGTGATGTCCCTGTTCACCCAGTGGGTGCCCGAGTCGTGGTCCACCGAGCCGGACCCCGCCGAGCTGGAGGCCTACGCGGACCGGGTCATCGACGGCTACAACGACCTGGCGCCGAACTTCAAGGCCTCGGTGCTGCACCGCCAGGTCATCGGTCCCTACGAGATGGAGAACGAGTACGGCCTCATCGGTGGCAACATCTTCCACGGCGAGCTCTCGCCCGACCAGCTGTTCCACATGCGGCCGGCCCCCGGTTACGCCGACTTCACCACGCCGATCAGCGGCCTCTACCAGTGCTCGTCGGCCACCCACGGCGGCGGCGGGGTGACCGGCATCCCCGGGCTGCTCTGCACCCGGCGCATCCTGAAGGACAAGAAGCGCGCCCGGCGGTTGCGCCGAACAGGAGACTGACCCCGATGGACATCCGCTCTGCCGCCCCGGTCGATCCGGTCGGCCTCGAGGCGATCCTCGCCCCCGGAGCCCCGGGCCGCATGCTCCCGGCCGAGGCCTACACCGCCGAGGCCGTCCTGTCATGGGAACGTCAACACCTCTTCGCCGAGACCTGGATCTGTGCCGGCCGGTCGGCGGATCTGGCCGACGCCGGTGACCGGCGGGCCCTCCGGGTGGGCGACGACAGCGTGGTGCTGGTCCGGGGCGAGGACGGCAGGCTGCGCGGCTTCTACAACGTCTGTCAGCACCGGGGCCACGAGCTCCAGCCCGAGAACACCACGGTCCGCCGCAACGCCATCCACTGCCCGTACCACGCCTGGACCTACGCCCTCGACGGCACGCTCAGGTTCACCCCCCGCTACGACGAGCCCCCGGGCTTCGACCCGGCGCAACACCCGCTGGTCCCGGTTCGCACCGAAGAGTGGCACGGGTGGGTCTTCGTCAACGCGTCGGGGGATGCCCGCCCGCTGGAACAGCACCTGGGCGGCCTGGAGGCCGAGATCGAACGGTGGGCCCCCGAGGGCCTCGTCGTCGGCGCCGGCCACACCTACGAGATGGCGGCCAACTGGAAGCTCCCGGTGGAGAACTACCACGAGTGCTTCCACTGTCCGGCCATCCACCCCGAGCTCTGTGTGGTCAGCCCGCCCAACAGCGGCGAGAACTCCGAGGACCACGAGGGCCTGTGGATCGGCGGCTGGATGGTCCTGGCCGATGACGCCGAGACCATGTCCTTCGACGGGCGCAGCGGCGGGGTCGTGCTCCCCGGCCTCGACGACACCTGGCGGCGCCGGGTCCACTACATCGGGGTGCTGCCCAACCTGTTGATCAGCCTGCACCCCGACTACGTGATGACCCACCGGGTCGAGCCCTTGAGCCCGGACCGCACGTTCGTGGAGTGCCAGTGGCTGTTCGATCCCGAGGCGCTGGCCCGACCCGACTTCGACCCGGCCTATGCCGTGGACTTCTGGGACCTGACCAACCGCCAGGACTGGACCGCCTGTGAGGGCGTGCAGCGGGGCGTGGCCTCCCGCGGCTACCGCCCGGGCCCGTTCTCCGACGAGGAGGACGCCGTCACCCAGTTCGTGCGGCTCCTGGCCCAGACCTACCGCGACGGCGGCCTGCCCGCCCACGTCCCCTTCCCCCCCAACACCGAGGAGCTCACCCGATGACCGTCACCGCGGGCACCGCAGAGGAACTGGCCGTCATCGACGGCCTCATCGCCACCCAGGAGGCGGCCGTGCTCGAGCGCACGCCGGCGTCGGCCCGGATCATGGAGGAGGCCCGCCAGTACCTCGCCGGCGGCGTCGCCTCCTCCTGGCAGGATGCCCCCCCACGGGCCATCTGGATCGAGAAGGGCCTCGGCTCCAAGATCACCGATGTCGACGGGACCACCTACGTCGATCTGCACAACGGGTTCGGCGCCATGCTCGTGGGCCACGCCCACCCGGCGGTGGTGAAGGCCGTCCAGGAGCGCGTCGCGCTCGGCACCCACTTCGCCCAGCCCGTCGAGGACCTCGTCCCGGTCAGCCGGAACCTGGCCCGACGCTTCGACCAGCCCAAGTGGCGCTTCGCCAACTCGGGGACCGAGGCCACGCTGGCCGCGTTCAACCTCATGCGGGTGGTGAAGGGGCGCAAGAAGATCCTCAAGATCGAGGGCAGCTACCACGGCCACCACGACTCGGTGCAGGTGTCGGTGTACCCCGACTTCGAGGACGCCGGGCCCCCCGATCACCCGGCGTCGGTCCCCGTCCACGGTGGCGTGCTGCCCGAGGTGGCGGCCAACACCCTGGTCGTGCCCTACGGCGACGTCGGCGCCGTCCGGGAGGCGCTCGAAGCCAATCCCGGCGAGATCGCGGGGATGATCATCGAGCCGATGATGATGAACATCGGCGTCGTGCCTCCCCCGCCGGGCTACCTCGCCGACCTCAAGGAGCTCCTCACCGCCCACGACGTGCTGCTCACCTTCGACGAGGTGAAGACCGGCCTCACCGTCCACGAGGGCGGCGCCACCGGGCGGTTCGGGGTCACTCCCGACATCGTCTGCCTGGCCAAGTCCATGGGCGGCGGTCTGCCCTGCGGCGCCATCGGTGCCACCGAGGAGGTCATGGCGGTCGTCGAGGACGACACCTACGAGGTGGTCGGCACCTTCAACGGGAACCCGCTGACGATGGCGGCGGCCAAGGCCACGCTGCTGGAGGTCCTCACCCCCGAAGCCCACGCCCACATCGAGCACCTGCGGGATCGCATGACGGCGGGGGCCGAGGAGGTCCTCGCCCGCCACGGCATGGAGGGCTACGTGAGCGCGTTCGGGGCCAAGGGCGCGGTCATCTTCTCTCCCGACCGCATCAACAACTACCGGGACTTCATGGGCTACGACGGCCGCTACGGCCACGTGCACTGGCTGTTCCAGCACAACGGCGGCGTGTTCCTCCCGCCGTGGGGCAAGTGCGAGCAGTGGACCCTCTCGGTCCAGCACACCGATGACGACGTCGACCGGTTCCTGGCCAACCTGGACACCTTCGCCACGGCGCTGAAGGGCTGAGCCGGTGCCGGGCGACATCCACGCCGCCATGGGGCAGGTGGGCCTACCCATGCCGGTGGCCGACCTGGCGGCCCGGGACTGGGATGCCGTGGTCGTCGGCGCCGGCCACAACGGCCTGACCACCGCCGCCTACCTCGCCCGCGCCGGCAAGTCGGTGCTCGTGCTCGAAGCCCGCGAGCGCCTCGGGGGAGCCTGCACGCTGGAGTCCCCGTTCGCCGAGGACGGCTACCGGGTCAGCCCGTGTGCCTACGTGGTCGGACTCCTCGACGAGCGGGTCATCACCGAGCTCCGCCTGCGGGACTACGGGTACAAGGTCTTCGTCGCCGAGCCCTTCATCTGGTGCCCCTTCGAGGACGGCACCAGCTATGCCCAGTTCCAGGACCACGCGCGCACCGCAGCCGACATGACCGCCCACGGCTTCTCCGAGGCCGACATCGCCGGGCAGTTCGCCTACGAGGACTTCTTCGACCGCATGCGCGTCGCCCTCCGCAAGGGCCCCCGCGACGCCTGGGTCGGCGAGGCCCCCGAGCGGGCCGAGCTGGAGGAGATGCTGGGCCACGACCGCGAGATGATCGAGGCCCTGTTCCACACGCCCATCTCCGAGGTCATCGACCGCCACGTGAGCGACGAGCGGCTGAAGCGGGCGCTCTACGGCCAGGGCGTCATCGGCGCCTGGGCCGGTCCCCACGACGAGGGCACGGCCTTCGTCAAGCTCATGCACTTCCTGGGCGAGCTCGAGGGCGTGCCCATGGCCTGGGGCTATGTCGAGGGCGGCATGGGCGCCATCTCCTTCGCCATCGCCGAGGCGGCCCGCGACCTGGGGGCGGTGCTGGCCGCCGGGGTGCCCGTGGCCGAGATCATCCCCGGTGAAGGCGTCCGCCTGGAGGGCGGTGAGCTCATCCGGGCCCGCGCCGTCATCTCCAACGCGGACCCGAAGGCCACTCTCGGCCTCCTCGAGGCCTCGGCCCCCGACGCGTTCCGCGAACGGGTGGGGAGCTGGCGCATCACCAGCCCCGTCCTCAAGGTCAACTGCGCCCTGTCCCGCCTCCCGGACTGGACCGCCGTTCCCGGCGAGATCTGGCCCAACCAGGCCCCGGTGACCATCGCCGCGCCGATGGACGACGCCCAGGCCGCCTTCGAGGCCTGCACCCGCGGCGAGGTCGTTCCCGGATTCGCCGAGCTCTACTTCCACTCCGCCTACGACACCTCGGTGGCCCCCGCGGGCAAGCACACCCTCAGCGCCTTCGTGCAGTACGGCCCCTACGAACTGGCCGAGGGGACCTGGGACAGCCGCCGGGACGAGATCGGCCGGACCGTGTTGGGCATGATCGGCGAGTACTGCGACATCGAGGACTGCGTCGAGGAGGTGCAGGTCCTCGGCCCGCCGGACATGGAGCAGAAGGTGGGACTGACCGCGGGCCACATCTTCCACGGCGAGTGCACGCCGGACCAGATGTGGACCAACCGGTTCCCGACCCGGACCGCGATGGACGGCGTCTACCTGTGCGGCGCCTCCACCCATCCCGCCGGTGGCGTCTGCAGCCTCAACGGCCGCAACGCCGCCGACGCCGTGCTCGCCGACCTGGACGATTGACGGGGAGGACACGGTCCGGCGACGGGGACACCGACGCGGGCTAGGTTCGGACCCATGACCCTCGCTCACCTCACCGGCGGCGGTGGCCTGTTCGACGGCCTCGCCCATCCCGTCCTCGGCGTCGACCACCTGATCGCCATCACGGTCGTCGGCACCCTCGCCTACCTCCTGCGGAGCCCTCTGCCTCGGCTGAGCCTGCCCGTGACCTTCCTCGGCGCCATGGGCGTCGGCGGCACACTCGGCGTGCTCGGCGTGACGATCGCCTCGACCGAGTTGTTCGTGGCGGTGACCGTGGTGCTGTTCGGGGTCGCGCTCCTCGCCGCCACCGGGGCCCTCGAGGCCCGCGCCCTGCCGGTCCTCGTCGGCGTCGCGGCCCTGTTCCACGGCCTGGCCCACGGCGGCGAGGTCCCGGCTGCCGCGTCCCCCGCCCTCTACGTCGCCGGGTTCCTGATCGCCACGGCCGGGCTGCAGTTCGTCGGGGTCGCCCTCGGCCCGGTCGTGGCCCGGTCCCGCGTCCACCGGACGTTGGCCGGGATCGCCGTGGCTGCCGCCGGCCTGGCCCTTCTCGGCGGGGTCTGATCAGGCGGCGATGACGGTGGCCGAGCCGGTCACCTTGACCTCGCCGTCCTGGTTGGCGAGGGAGGCATCGACGTCGACCAGCAAGCGGCCGTCCTCCTCGCGCTTGGCGGTGACGACCACGGTGGTGCAGAGGGTCTCCCCGGGCCAGGTCTGCTTGGTGAACCGCACCTTGTAGTGGGTCAGGTTCCCGACCCCGGCCCAGTCGGTGAGCGCCCGGCCGAGCAGGCCCATCGAGAACATGCCGTGGCCGAACACGCTGGGCAGGCCGGCCGCCTGCGCCGCGACCTCGTCGGTGTGCATCGGGTTGTAGTCACCGGAAGCCCCGGCGTAGCGGACCAGGTCGGAGCGTTCGAGCACGTGGCTGACCGACGGGGCCTCGGCGCCGACCTCGAGGTCCTCCCAGGCCAGCGTGGGGATGGGGTGGGTTCCCATGGTGTCGCCTCCTAGGACCGGTGGATGAGGTTGAAGCGCTCGGTGACCACCGGGGTGCCGTCGTCGTCGGTGAAGCGGTTCTCGATGACCAGGAAGGTCATCGTCCGGTCGCCCGACTCCTTGGTGTAGAGGTCCACGACCTCACCCTCGTGGTGCAGGGTGTCGCCCACCACCACGGGGCGGTGGTAGGTGAACTCCTGCTCGCCGTGGAGGATGAGGCCGCCCTCGGCCATCAGGGCCCCCATGACCTCGCCCATCGGGTTCCGTCCGCCGGTGGGGTCCTCGGGCTGATCCTCGGGGAAGGTGCCCCAACCCAGGGCCGCGAAGGTGAAGGTCGGCGGGGCGGGGATGCCGTCCAACCCGGCCACGGTGGCGGCGCGGCGGTCGCCATAGACCGGGTTGCCATCGGTCACCGCCCGGGCGAAGGCCGTGACCGGCCCTCGCTCCACGTGGACGGTGGCGGCGCCCGTCGGACGGCCCACCACCTCGTCACGATCCACGACCATGAGGTCCCCCTCGCTCGAGAACTGGACACAGAGAAGCCCCAGGTCGCCGATCCCCCCTGACCGGACGATGACCTGGGGCTTCTCTGGAGTGGGCCGTGAGGGACTCGAACCCCCGACCCCCTGCGCGTCATGCAGGTGCGCTAGCCAACTGCGCCAACGGCCCCGGACCGACGACGATACCAGGGCGTCGACCGAGGCCCGCCGGTCGCATCCGAGAAGCCCCCTGCCACACTTGCGGCGATGGACCACCGCAGCGTCGCCCGGATCACCGCCGCCGGTCGGGTCGCCGTCGGCGCCGCCCTCCTCGTCGCCCCTCAGGTCGTGACCCGGCCGTGGACGGGGGCGACGGGATCCCTTCCCGGCGCCAAGCTGCTCGCCCGTGGCCTCGGCATGCGGGACCTCGTGCTCGGTCTGGGGGTGATCAACGCCCTCGATCGCGGTGACCCCCGGGCCCCCGAATGGGTGCGGGCATCCGCGGTCGCCGACGTCGGCGATGCCGTCGCCACGCTGTTGGCCTACCGCCACCTGCCCAGCCGGTCTCGCTTCGTGGTCCTCGCCGTCGCCACGGGGGCCGCCGCGGTCGGCTTCGTGGCCGCGGACAACCTCGAGTGACCCGGAGGTACGGTCGGGGCGTGCTCCGCCGGGCTGCTCCCCTCCTCGTGCTGATGGGTCTGATGGCCGGCTGCGGTGGGGGCGAGTCCCTGCAGGCCGCCGGCCCACTCGACCGCGACGCCTTCTCCGGCGAGGCCGAGGCCGTCGCCGGCGGCACCGTCGACCTGTCGGCCTTCGCCGACCAGGACCTCGTCGTGTGGTTCTGGTCCCCTTGGTGAACGTCGTGTCGTCGCGAAGCCCCGGCGGTCGCCGAGGTCGAATCCCGACTGGGTGATGAGGTCGCGTTCCTCGGCATCGCGGCCGAGGCCTCCGTCGAGGAGATGCAGGCGTTCGTCGCCGACACCGGCACCGACGGCTTCGACCAGGTGGTCGACCCCGACGGATCGCTCTGGCTGCAGTTCGGGGCCGAGATCCGGTCGTCGTTCCTGTTCGTCGACGACGACGGCTCGGTCCAACGGACCGGCTTCGGCGAGATGACCCCGGACCGCCTGTCCGAGACCGTTCAGGGACTCATCGACAGCTGACTCACTTCGTGTGGGGATGGATGTCCAGCGCCACCACGAGCACCGACCGGTGCCACTCGTCCCTGGTCCCCGTCACCTGCTCGCCGTACTTGTCGTAGAGGTGGTCGACCGCCACCGTGCGCTCCTCGCCCGGATGGACCGGGACCCGGCCGACGACCGGGATCGTCTCCTCCCCCACCCGGACCTCGGCGTTCGGATCGGCGAGCAGGTTCAGCACCCAGTCGGCGTCCAGCCCACCACCGCTGATCAGGTAGAGCGAGTCCCCGAGGGCCGCGAACCAGATCTCGATCTCGTGCGGCTCGCCCGTCTCCCGGCCCGTGGTGATCAGACGACAGACGGCCTCGACATCTCGCGGGTCAGGCTCCACCCGTTCATCGTGGCAGGTCGCTCAGGGCCGGCGGCCCAGGAAGGCGATCAGCACATCCTGGGCGGAGGCCTCCTCGGCCACCTCGATCGCCGGGCCGAACGCCCCCGGGCTCCGCATCGCCTCCTCGGGGAGAAGCTTCACCGCCTCCTGCATCTCGGCCAGGTCGACCGCCGGGATGGTCTCGTCCTGCGTGAGCACGATGCCGAAGGCGGCGACCGCCACCCCGGACCACCGCAGCCACTCGGCGTCCACGAGCGGCGCCAACCCGGCGAGGGCGGCCACCGGGCCGGCGACACCCACGACGAGAGCCACGGAGAACAGCACGCCGGCGAGCCACTCCAACGACCCGGGCCGACCACCCACGCCCTTGAACCCGCTCGCACCGGTGCGGCGGAGGTGGATCACCGTCCGCAGACCGAAGGCCAGGGCGAACCACACGACGTAGAGGACCAGCGCGGCAATCGGCATCAGCTCGGTGTCCACCAGCCTGTTCGGTTCTGGAGGCGGCGCCGGGAATCGAACCCGGGTACGGGGCTTTGCAGGCCCCTGCCTAAACCACTCGGCCACGCCGCCAGGATCGGCCACCCTACCGGGGGCCAACCGCTCGGGACGAGGCTGCGGGCCGTCGGTGGCACACCCGGAGGCGGGCTCGGCCCCATCCGAGATGGCGTCCCTTCTGGTCGCTCCACGACCTCGAGAACGCCAGGTCGGTCAGCGAGGCCGGATGGCTCGTCCCGACGACCAGCGGTCCGGGCTCGGGACGTTCGGCCGTACCCGGAACGGCCGAAGATGGTCCAAGATGGACCCGTGCCGGGGACCGGGATCCTGACGCTCGCGGGGTTGGACGCCCTGTTGGCGATGTTGGCCGAGGACGGCCACCGGGTGGTCGGCCCGACCCGCTCGGGCGAGGTGATCGACCTCGACGAGATCACGGGTGTCGCCGACCTGCCCGCGGGCACCGCTGACGACCAGGGCCCCGGCCACTACCGCCTCGAGGCCCTGGACGAGCCGCTCCTGTTCGGCCACGTCATCACGATGGGCTCCCCCCGCCGGTTCCTGCACCCACCCCACGAGACCCTCGTCACGATCCGGCGGGGTGACGGGACCTTCACCAGCGAGGGTCCGGCCGAGGACGAGGGCCCCCTCGCCCTGATCGGGATCCGCCCGTGTGACGTCCGCGGCATCGACGTGGCCGACCGCGTCGCCCAGGAGGGCCAGGACACCGGAGCCGTTCGCCGCCGCAGGGCCACCACGATCATCGCCGCCAACTGCACCCGGGCGGCCGAGACCTGCTTCTGTGTGTCGGCGGGCGCCGGCCCGCAGGCCACCGAGGGCCACGACCTGGCCCTGACCGAACTGCACGACGACCGGGGCCACCGCTTCCTGGTCGAGGCCGGCACCGACCGTGGCGCCGACCTCCTCGCCCGGGTGGACACCGCCCCCGCCACGCCCGCCGACCACGCCGCGGCGACCGCCGCGATCGACCGGGCCCGGGACCAGCAGCGCCAGCTTCCCCAGGAGGGTCTGCACGACGCCCTCCTGGGCCAACTCGAGCACCCCCGGTGGGACGACGTGGCCTCCCGCTGCCTGTCCTGTGGCAACTGCACGCTGGTCTGTCCCACCTGCTTCTGCACCACCGTCGAGGACCGCACCGACCTGGCCGGCGAGTGGACCGAACGGTCGCGCCGGTGGGAGTCGTGCTTCACCCTCGACCACTCCCACCTCGGCGAGGGCAGCGTGCGGGACACGGTCCGCGACCGCTATCGGCAGTGGCTGACCCACAAGCTGGCCACCTGGGAGGACCAGTTCGGGGAGCTGGGTTGCGTGGGCTGCGGTCGCTGCATCACCTGGTGCCCGGTCGGCATCGACCTCACCGAGGAGGCCTCGGTGATCCACGCCACCGGGGGGACGGCGTCATGAGCGACACCCAGCCGTTCGTCCGGGCGCCCCTCTTCGCCGGCGCGGGCGACGACGACCTGCGCCGGCTGGCGGCGATGGCCGAACGGGTCCAGGTCTCCGCCGGCCAACGGGTCCTGCGCGCCGGGGATCCCGCCGACGCCCTCCACGTCGTGGTCGAGGGCCACGTGGCCCTCAGCCTGCACGCCGCGGGGCGGGGCGATGTGGTCATCGAGACCCTCGGGCCCGGTGACGCGGTCGGCGTGTCCTGGGCCCTCCCCCACCGCCGATGGGATCTGGACGCCCGGGCGATGACCGATGTCGCCCTGCTCCACCTGGACGCCGCGGCCCTGCGCGACCTCATGGACGGCGATGACCCCCTCGGCCGGGTCCTGCGCCACGGCGTGACCTCCCTGCTGGGCGAGCGCCTCCACGCCAGCCGACTCCGGCTGGCCGACCTCTACCGAGAGGACCGGGCGCCATGACCGTGACCACCGCGGGCCCCGCCGACGCGTCCGCCTGGACCCCGTCGCCGTATCGGGTGATCGAACGTCGCCCGGAGGCCCCCCACGTGGTGACGCTGGTGGTCGAGCCCGTGGAGGCCCCGCTGCCCGAGGCCGTTCCCGGCCAGTTCCACATGCTGTGGCCCTTCGGCGTGGGCGAGGCCCCCATCTCGGTCAGCGGCCTGGGGACCGGGGTCCAGGAGCACACGATCCGTTCCGTCGGCGCGGTCAGCGCGGCGCTCGCGGCCCTTGCGGTGGGCGACCTCCTCGGTGTCCGAGGGCCCTTCGGCACCGGCTGGGACGTCGACCCCGACGACGACCGGGACCTGCTGGTCGTCGCCGGCGGCATCGGTCTGGCCCCGGTGCGTCCGGTGATCGAAGCCGCCCTCACCAGCCGCCGCCGCACGACCGTGGTCATCGGTGCCCGGACCCCCGAGGCGCTGCTGTACACGGCCGACCGGGCCCGCTGGGCCGACGCCGGCATCGAGGTGCACACGACGGTGGACCTCGACGCCCCCGGCTGGTCGGGTGAGGTCGGTCTGGTGACCGCCCCCCTGAGCCGGGCCCTGGCCGACGCACCGGCGACAACCGCGGTGGTGTGTGGTCCTGAGCCCATGATGCGCTTCACCGCCCAGCGCCTGGTGAGCCTCGGGGTCCCCGACGACGCCATCCGGCTCTCCCTCGAACGCAACATGGCCTGCGGGATCGGCCAGTGCGGCCGGTGCCAGCTCGGCCCGGTCCTGCTCTGCCGAACCGGCGCGATCCTGGACTGGCCCGCCGCCGCCCCCCTCCTGGAGGTCCGAGGATGGTGAACCGCCCGTCCCTCGCCGTCTGGAAGTTCGCCTCCTGCGACGGCTGTCAGCTCACCCTTCTCGACTGCGAGGACGAACTACTGGCCATCGCCGGTGCCGTCGACATCGCCTACTTCCTCGAGGCGACCCGGGCGCAGGTGGCCGGACCCTACGACGTGTCGCTCGTCGAGGGTTCCGTCACCACACCCGACGACGCGGCGCGCATCCAGGAGATCCGGGAGCAGTCCGGCGTCCTGGTCACGATCGGGGCCTGTGCCACGTCGGGGGGGATCCAGGCGCTGCGCAACTTCGCCGACGTCCGCGAGTACGCCGCCATCGTCTACGCCGATCCCCGCTTCGTCGCCACCCTCGACCGCTCCTCGCCCATCGCCGAGCACGTCGCCGTGGACCTGGAGCTCCGCGGCTGCCCGATCGACAAGCGCCAACTGCTCGAGACGATCGGCGCCCTGCTCGTCGGGCGCACGCCGGACCTGCCCTCGCACTCGGTCTGTGTCGAGTGCAAGCAGGCCGGCCACCCGTGCGTCCTGGTCGCCGAGGGCGCCCCCTGTCTCGGCCCGGTCACCCACGCCGGCTGCGGCGCCCTCTGCCCCGCCTACCGTCGGGCGTGCTTCGGATGCTTCGGCCCGTCGGAGTCGGCGGACACGGGGGCGCTCATCGACACCCTGCTGGCCCAGGGGCACGCCACCGACCTGCTGCAGCGCCTCTTCAAGACCTTCAACGTCGGCGCGCCGGCCTTCGCCGAGGCCGCCGAGCGAGCCGCAGAAGCCGGAGGACCACGATGACCCACCGCGCCCCCGCCGGCCGGCGACTCGAGGTCGAGGCTCTCGCCCGGGTGGAGGGGGAGGGCGCGATGTTCGTCGACATCGACGGTGACGAGGTCCGCGACGTCCAGCTCCGCATCTATGAGCCGCCGCGCTTCTTCGAGGCCTTCCTCGTCGGTCGGGCCTACACCGAACCGGCCGACATCACCGCCCGGATCTGTGGGATCTGCCCCGTCGCCTACCAGATGAGCGCCTGCCTGGCCATCGAGGACGCCTGCGGGGTCCGGGTGGACGGCCCGTTGCACGACCTGCGACGGCTCCTGTACTGCGGCGAGTGGATCGAGAGCCACACCCTCCACGTCCACCTGCTGCACGCCCCCGACTTCCTCGGCTTCGAGGGGGCGATCGACCTGGCCCAGGCCCATCGAGCGGAGGTGGAACGCGGCCTCGAACTGAAGAAGATCGGCAACGAGATCGTGGAGGTGATCGGCGGTCGGGCCATCCATCCGGTCAACATCAAGGTCGGCGGCTTCTACCGACTGCCGTCCCGAGCCGAGCGGAGGGCCCTGCGCGAGCGGGTGCTGCGGGCGATCGACCTGGCCACCGAGGTCGTGGGCTGGGTGGGCGGCTTCGAGTTCCCCGACCTCACCCACGACCACGAGATGGTGGCCCTCACCCACCCCGACCGCTACGCCGTGATGGACGGGAAGGTCGTCAGCGACGCCGGCCTGGCCGTGGACGCCGCCGGATTCGGCACGGCGATCGCCGAGGAGCCCGTCGCCCACACCACCGCCCTCCACGCCCGCCTCCTCGACCGGGGCAACTACCTGGTCGGCCCGATGGCCCGACTCGCCCTCGGCTTCGACACCCTCGCCGAGCCGGCGCGGGACGCGGCCCGAGCCGTCGGCCTGGGACCCGACACCCGCAATCCCTTCCGCAGCATCGTGACCCGGGCCGTGGAGACCCTCCAGGCCTGCGTCGAGGCCCTGGCGATCCTCGATGGATGGGAGGAGCCCGACGCCCCCAGCGTGACCGTGGAACCCCGGGCCGGCGAGGGCCATGGGGTGTCCGAGGCCCCCCGCGGCCTGCTCTACCACCGGTATCGCCTGGACGAGTCGGGCCTGATCGTGGAGGCCCAGATCACCCCGCCCACCTCCCAGAACCAGGCCACGATCGAGCACGATCTCTTCCATCTCGTCGAAGGGTCACTCGACCTCGAGGACGACGCCCTCCGCCACCTCGCCGAGCAGGCCATCCGCAACTACGACCCGTGCATCTCCTGTGCCACCCACTTCCTCGATCTCCGGGTGCGGCGACGATGAGCCGCACGCTGGTCATCGGGATCGGCAACCGCTTCGCGGGCGACGACGGCGTCGGACCGGCGGTCGTCGACCGTGCCCGCGCTCTGTGCCCCCGAACCGTCGCGATCGAACTGGACGGAGAACCCGCCCGCCTGGTCGAGGCCTGGGACGGTGTCGGACTGGTCGTCCTCGTCGACGCCATCTGCTCGGGCGAACCGGCCGGCACCGTGCATCGCCTCGTCGTGGACGACGACGAGGATGCCCGGGGGCTGGGCGGTCTCGCCGCTCCGACCAGCAGCCACGGCGCCGGCGTGGCTGACGCCTGGGCCCTGGGCGCCGCGCTGGGACGCCGACCGGGCCGGCTCGTGGTCCTCGCCGTCGAGGGGGTCTGCTTCGAACCGGGCTACGGGCTCACCGCGGCGGTCGCCCGGGCGGTTCCCGCTGTCGCCCGGGCGGTGCACGAGGAGCTCACGGCCACCCACGCCGACCTCTCGCCCTGACGCGACCGACCTCAACAGATCCGGGGCAACTGCTCGCCCAGGGGTCGATCCACGACCCTCGTGGCCCCGAGGGAGGTGCGGGCGAGCACCGCGCCGGGGTGTTCGGCCAGCGCCCGACCGACGACGATCGCCTCCCGCCCCACCTCGGTGGCCCGCATGGCGGCGACCAGTGCGTCGGCACCGTCGGGGGCGACGAAGGCCACCAGGGTCCCTTCGTTCGCCACGTGCAGGGGATCCATCCCCATCAGGTCGCAGGCCGACCGGACCGCCTCGGGCACCGGCACGGCCGGCTCGTCCAACTCGATGCCCACGCCGGCGAGGGCCGCCAGTTCGTGCAGCGAGGCGGCGAGACCACCACGGGTCAGGTCGCGCAGGGCGTGGACCTCCGCCGGGGCCGCGAGCATGTCGGCCACGAGCCCGTTCAGGGGCGCGGTGTCCGAACGCAGGTCGGTGCCGAACTCGAGGCCCTCCCGCACGCTCAGCACCGCCATGCCGTGGCGACCGATCGGACCGCTGAGGACCACCACGTCGTCGGGCCGGATGCGATGGGGGCCGAGATCGACTCCCTCGGCGACCACCCCGACCCCGGAGGTGGTGACGAACAGGCCGTCACCGTGGCCGCGCTCGACCACCTTCGTGTCCCCGGTCACCAGCCCGACACCGGCCCGGGTGGCCGCCCGACCCATCGACGTCGCCACCCGCCCGAGCACCTCCAGCTCGAGGCCCTCCTCCAACACGAACGCGGAGGACAGAGCGAGGGGGACGGCCCCGCTCATGGCCAGGTCGTTCACGGTGCCGTTGACCGCCAGCTCCCCGATGTCACCGCCAGGGAAGAACAGGGGCTGCACGACGTAGCTGTCGGTGGTGAACGCCAGCCGCGACCCTCGCCCCGCCAGGTCCAGCACGGCGGCGTCGGTGGGTGTGGCCTCGGCCGCCGCCGGCCCGAAGGCGGGCAGGAACAGGTGCTCGATCAGGTCGGCGGTGAGGACCCCACCCCCACCGTGGCCCAGGACCACCCGGTCGTGGTCCCGGAGCGGGAGTGGGCAGGTCCAACCCGTGGGATCGACGGACTCAGCCATCCCGGAAGGCCACCGGGGTCCCCGCCCGGCGGTAGCTGAAGTAGGCGGCACAGGCGCCCTCCGAGGAGACCATGGTCGCCCCCAAGGGAGTTCGGGGCGTGCAGGTCGCGCCGAACGCCTCGCACTCGTCAGGCCTGATCAGGCCCTGGAGCACCTCGCCGCTACGACAGGCCTCGGGCTCCTCGACCTCGATCTCACCGATGTCGAAACGGGCCTCCGCGTCGAAGCCCCGGAACTCGTCGCGTAGCCGCCAGCCGCTGTCAGGGATCGGGCCGATCCCCCGCCAGGGGCGGTCGCACACCTCGAACACCGAGGCCAGCACCGCCTGGGCCGCCGGGTTGCCTTCGGCTCGCACGGCACGGGGGTAGGCGTTGTCCACCTCGGCCCGACCGGCCTCCAGTTGGGCGACACAGCGGCGGATCCCGTCGAGCACGTCGAGGGGCTCGAAGCCGGTCACCACGATCGGGACCCCATGGCGGGCGGCCAGCGCCTCGTACTGCCCGGTGCCCATCACCGTGCACACGTGGCCCGCGGCGAGGAAGCCGTCGATGCGCCCCGCTCCCGCGGTCATCAGCGCCTCGATGGCCGGCGGCACGAGCACGTGGCTGACCAGCATCGAGAAGTTCCCCACCTCCCGGTCCCGGGCCTGGACCACGGCCATCGCGTTGGCCGGGGCCGTGGTCTCGAAGCCCACGCCGAAGAACACCACCTCACGGTCGGGCTCGGCCTCGGCCAGCGCCACGGCGTCGAGCGGCGAGTAGACGACGCGGACGTCACCGCCGGCCGCCTTCACCCCGAACAGGTCACCCCCGCTGCCGGGCACCCGCAGCATGTCGCCGAACGAGCAGAACGTGACCTCGGGCCGGGCCGCGATGCGCAGTGCCCGGTCGATGGTCTCCAGCGGTGTCACACAGACCGGACAGCCCGGACCGTGGATCAGCTCGATGTCCTCGGGCAGCAACTGGTCGATGCCGTGGCGGATGATCGAATGGGTCTGGCCGCCACACACCTCCATCACCGCCCAGGGCCGCGTGGTCCCGGCGGCGATGGCCTCCAGCAGATTGCGCGCCAGGACCGGGTCACCGAACTCCTCCAGGTACTTCACGCCTCGTCGCCCCCGCCGAGCTCGGCCTCGATCGCCCCCAGGGCGCCCATCATGGCCAGCGTCTCGAGGGCGGACACCTCGTCGAGCAGGGTGATGGCGAAGCCGGCGTGCACGATCACGTAGAGGCCCACCTCGGCCTCGGGGACGTAGACCAGGCAGACCTCCTTGGTCACCCCGCCGAAGTCGGCGGTGGCCATGCGGGTACCCCGGTCGTCATGGACCTCGAGGATCCGGCCGGGTAGGCCCAGGCACATCTCAGGCCTCGACCCGTTGACGGCGGCGACCGGCCACGACCGCCTGGCCCAGGCTGAGCCCGCCGTCGTTGGGGGGAACCACGCGATGGGTGAGGACGTGGTGGCCCTCGGCCTCGAGGCGCTGCCGGGTGAGGGTTGTCATGATCGCATTCTGGAACACCCCGCCGGTCAGGGCGACCGGCATCGCACCGAACCGGCGCTGCACGGCCGACGCGGACTCGGCCACGACGTCGGCGAGCGCCTGGTGAAAGGCCAGGGCCAGGTCGTCGACCGACGTCGAGGAGCACGCCGTGACGATCGCGGCCAGCACCGGCGCCGGGTCGATGACGCCGTCATCGCCCCGGCCGAAGGCGAGGTGCACCGACCCGGGTCGACCTCGCCCGGCGTGCGCCTCCAGCTCCATGGCCGCCTGCCCCTCGTAACCGGCCCGGTGGCAGACGCCCAGCAGCGATGCGACCACGTCGAAGAGCCGGCCCACGCTCGTCGTGGTGACACCGCCGAGGCCCAGGTCGACCTGACGGCGGACGACCTCACGCTCCACGCCGTCGACGGCCACCACCGAGGGGAGGTCGGCGGGGGCGTCGATCCCCAACGCCTGCAGCCAGGCCAGCGCCACCCGACAGGGGTTGCGGACCGCGGCGTCGCCACCGGGGAGGGGCAGCGCCCTGAGGTGACCGACGCGGTCGGCCCGCTCGTAGTCGGCGATCAGCAGTTCGCCACCCCAGGCCTGCCCGACGCCCGCCGCATCGACCCCGTGGCCCGTCCCGTCGAAGGCGACCCCCAGCACCGGGCCGGCGCCGTCGAGGCCCTGTTCGGCCATCAGGGCCGCGACGTGGGCGTGGTGGTGTTGGACCTCGACCACCGTGCCCCCGTACCGCTCCCGGGCCCAGCGCCGGCTGAGGTAGCCGGGATGACCGTCGGCGGCGACGATCACGGGGGCGATGCGGAGCATGCGGCAGAAGGCCTCGACCCGATGATCGAACGCGTCCAAGGTCTCCTGGTTCCCCATGTCACCGAGGTGGGGGCTCAGCCAGGCCCGCCGACCCTCGGCCAGGCAGAAGGTGTTCTTCAGGTCGCCGCCCACGGCCAGGGTCGCCGGCACCGCCACCGGCAGGTCGACCGGGAGTGGGGCGTAGCCGCGGGCCCGCCGCACCGGCTGGAGGCGACCGGCCATCAGCCGGACCACGGAGTCGTCACAGGGCGCGGCGATGGGCCGGTCGTGGGCGCAGAGCGCATCGACGACGGGACCCAGCCGGATGCGGGCATCGTCGTCCTCGTGGCAGATGGGTTCGTCAGCCCGGTTGCCCGACGTGGCCACGACGAACCGCGGCGGGACGACGTCGTGTCCCGGGACCGGCTCGAACAGCAGGATGTGCAGCGGGGTGTACGCCAGGAGCAGGCCGACCAGGTCGATGCCCGGAGCCACCGAAGGCGCCAGCGGCGTCACCTCGTGGCGGCGGGCCAGCACGATCGGACCCGCGGGCGACCGCAGCGCCTCGACCTCCTCGATCCCGAGGTCCGCCAGCTGGCGTGCCGCGTCGAGGTCCGGCACGAGCACGGCGAAGGGCTTGTCCCCCCGGGCCTTGCGCCTCCGTAGCCGGGTCACCGCGGTCTCGGAGGTGGCGTCGCACAGGAGGTGGTAGCCGCCCACTCCCTTGAGGGCGACCGTGCCGCCGGCGACCAGGGTGGCCTGGACCGCCGCCAGCACCGCATCGGTCCCCGACTCCACTGCGCCCCCCACGACGGCGAAGCTCAGCTGGGGGCCACAGTCGGGACAGCTCACCGGCTGGGCGTGGTGACGCCGGTCGGTGGGGTCGGCGTACTCGGCCGCGCAGGCCGGGCACATGGCGAACGCGGCCATCGTCGTGGCCGCCCGGTCATAGGGAAGGTCCCGCACGATCGTGTAGCGGGGCCCGCAGTCGGTGCAGTTGGCGAAGGGATGGCGGTGGCGCCGGTCGGCAGGATCCGCGACCTCGGACCGACAGGGGGCACAGACCCCCACGTCGGGAGGGATCAGCGGCCGACGGTCACCGGTGGAGGCGGACGACGCCACGATGGCGAAGGGGTTCATGCTGCCCGTCACCGGTTGGTCGGTCACCGTGACCGCCTCGACGCGGGACAGGGGTGGGGGCTCGCCCTGGAGCCGACGGGCGAACACCTCCAGCCGGTCCTCCTCCCCCTCGATCTCTATGACCACGCCGGCGTCGTCGTTGCCGACGGTGCCACTGAGCCCGAGATCGTCGGCCAGGCGATGCACGAAGGGCCGGAATCCGACCCCCTGGACGACGCCGGTCACCCGGATCCGCCAGCGCCCACGCCGCGGGGTCATGGCGCCGACTCTGGCCCGGTCGGTCACCGGCTCAGGCGTGGATCGGCGCCCGCTGGTCCCCCCAGCGGACTTCGGCCTCGAGCTGGGCGGCGATCCGGATGAGCAGGTCCTCGCGGCCGTAGGCGGCGACGAACTGGGCGCCGACCGGTAGGCCTTCCGCCGTGCGATGGAGGGGCAACGAGATGGCGGGCTGGCCGCTCTGGTTGAACACGGCGGTGAAGGCGGCGTAGGGGGTCGAACCCATCAGGCCCCGGAGGGGCTCGTCGTCGGTGGCCACCAGTTGGCCCAGCGGCGGCGGCGGGGCCGCCGTGGTCGGCGTGATGAGCAGGTCGAAGTCCTCCCACCAGGCCGCCAGGTCGCGGCGTACGGCGGCCATGCGACCCTGGGCCACGGCCACCTCGACACCCGTGGTGCTGTTGCCCCACTCGGCCAGCGCCCAGGTGCCGGGCTCCACGTCGTCCTCGGTCAGCTCCCGGCCCAACAGCGGCGCCAACGACACGAGGCTGGCCTTGGCCCCGACCGCCCACAGGGTGGTGACGAGCGGGCCATGGTCCGCCATCCGGTCCAGCTCGTCCGGGTAGGCCTCCTCCACGTGGTGGCCGAGACCGGCGGCGAGATCGGCCCCCCGACGGGCCACCGCCGCGCAGTCCGGGTCGGTCGGCACGCCGCCCAGGGCGTGGTCGAGCAGCCCGATGCGCAGCGGCTCCTCGACACCGATCTCCTCGGCCCACGGTCGGACCGGCGACGGAGCGATCACCCCGTCGCCGGGGAACGGCGCCCAGGTGGCGTCCAGGACCGCCGCGGTGTCCCGGACCGAATGGGACACCACGTGCTGCACCGACACGCCCCACTCGTCGCGCAGCGGGCCCATGGAACCCCGGCCGCGGGACGGCTTCAGGCCGACCAGGCCGCACATGGCCGCGGGGATGCGGATCGAACCCCCACCGTCGGAGGCATTGGCGCACGGCACCATGCCCGATGCGACCGCCGCCGCCGCTCCCCCGCTGGAGCCCCCAGGACCGTGGTCCGGGTTCCACGGGTTGTGCGTCGGCCCGTAGGCCAGCGGCTCGGTCGTGGCCACCAGCCCGAGCTCTGGGGTGTTCGTCCGCCCCAGGATGACGAAGCCGGCCTGCCGGTACCGCTTGGTCAGGTTGGCGTCCTCAGGATGGTGGTAGCCCGCCTCCTTGAACGCCTTGATCCCCATGTGGAAGGGGTCGCCCGCGGACGTCGGCCACAGGTCCTTGAGGAGGAAGGGCACGCCCCGGAACGGCCCGTCGGGCAGGTCGAGGGATGTCGCCTCCTCCCGCGCCAGCTCGAAGCGCCGGTGGATGACGGCGTTGATCTGCGGGTCGAGGGCCTCGATGCGGGCGATGGCGGCATCGACCAGTTCGAGTGGGGTGGCCGCTCCGGTGCGCACGAGGTCGGCCTGGGCGACGGCATCGAGGCGGGCGAGATCATCGGTCATCCCCGGACCGTAGACCGCCCCGGCGACGACGAGGCCCCCCACCTTGGTGGGGGGCCTGCGTGGAGCGGTAGACCGGGCTCGAACCGGCGACCTCAACCTTGGCAAGGTTGCGCTCTACCAACTGAGCTACTACCGCACGGATCAAGGAGTGTAGCGACCCTCCTCGCTCACCCCCCGGCTGCCTTGTGCCGGATCCGGTTGGCGAACTCGACGGCCAACTCGCCGTCGGCGACGCCGTCGAAGCGGTCCTGTGTCGCCCCGCTGGTGAAGGCCAGGCTGGCCTTGCGGCCGTCGGCCATCCCCTGGACGCCCATGCCGACGAGCGCGACGCGCACGACCTCGGGCTGCCATTCCCGGGCATTGACCAGGACCAGGTCGGCGCCGACCACTGCCGCTGCGCCCTCCACGCCGTGGTAGTGGCCGACCAGGACCTGCTCGACGAGGTCACCCTCCTGGAGGACGACGCTCAACAGCGCCAACGCGGTCCGGCCGTGCTTGCGGGAGGCACCCGACAATCGGCCGGCGGCGGCACCGAGGCCGTGGGGATCGGGCACCCCGTAGGCCGCGGCGGGAGCCGCGGCCGGGACTCCCGGAGGCGGGGCGACGCCGCCCGGTGGGGGCGCCGGTGCCACGGGCGCGGGAGCGGGGGGCGGAGCCGGCGTCCCCGGCGCAACGGGTGGCGGAGGCACCACCCCGGGAGCAACCGCCGGTGGAGGCACCGGTGCCGCGGGGGACCCCGGGGCATCGGGCATCACCGGAACCCTGATGATCTGCGTCGCCCCGACTTCGGGAGCACTCGGCGCAGGCGGCTCCGGCTCGGCCGGTGGCGGCGGCGGCACCGGGCGGCGGGTCAGCAGGCGGCGGCACGGCGGCGGCGGCGGCGGCGGCGGGTCAGCGGGCGGCGGCGGCACCGAAGCAGGCGGCGGCGGCGGGTCAGCGGGCGGCGGCGGCACCGAAGCAGGCGGCGGCGGCGCGGTCAGCGGGCGGCGGCGGCACCGAAGCAGGCGGCGGCGGCGCGGCAGCGGGCGGCGGCGGCACCGAAGCAGGCGGCGGCGGCACCGAAGCAGGCGGCGGCGGCACCGAAGCAGGCGGCGGCGGCACCGAAGCAGGCGGCGGCGGCACCGAAGCAGGCGGCGGCGGCGGCACCGAAGCAGGCGGCGGCGGCACCGGGGCAGGCGGCGCAGCCTCAGACCCCGGCGGCACCGAAGCAGGCGACGGGTCGGCGGGCGGCGGGTCAGCGGGTGACGCCGAGGGGGGTGGCGGCACCTCGCTCGTCGGATCCTCGGGGTCAGACATCAGGTTCCTCCGGGTGGTGACGGCTCCACGCTAGCCAGCGCCTGCTCCACCGCTGACCGTCCCGCCGCGGAGAGCTCGAGCTCGAGAGCCTCGTGGCGACCCCGCGGGCTCATCTTCCTGACCGTCTTGGCCAGGACGTCAGCGGCCTTGACGGGCCCGAGCCGGTCGGCCAGGTCCGGCAACTGGGTCTGGAGGAACACGAGACAGAGGGCGTCCTCGTGGGCCTGCACCTGCGGGTCGCGACGCAGGCCCTCCTTGCGGATGATCGCCTGCACCCGCTCGACGGTGCTCCCGTCGTACCCGCAGTCGGCGAGGATCGCCGCCACCTCGTCCGCCTGACGGGCCGCCTGGTCCCGGCGCCAGGCGAGGTAGCCGGCCCGGCCGTCCGGATACCCGGCGCGGGGTGACACCCAACGACGGAGGTGATGGGCCCGCGCCGCGAGGCGCTGGGCGTCGGTCGGGGTCTCGACGAGACGCTCGATCCATGCGGTCATCAGCTCGGCATGGGCCAACTCCTTCGGTCGCCGCCGACCACCGAGGTCGATGGCGTGGGGGTCGTCCGCGTTGGCGGCGTCGATGGCCGCGAGGGCCCGTTCGAGGCGGAGGCGACCCGAGGTCACCCGTCCGCACTGGCGTCGGGGGGCCTCAGGTCCACCCGGAGCACCAAGAAGCCGTCCTCGATCGAGGCCTCGGCGTCCCCCAACATGGCGAAGTCCTGGAAGTCGTCCTGGGCCTGCTTGATGAAGGCGGTGCGCTCGTCGCCGCCGACCGGCGGCAGGTTCCTCTGACGGACCGCGGCGGCCCGCTCCCGGAAGCGCTCGATCATGGCGTCCACGTCCAGGTCATCAGCCATGGTCCGGAAACCTAGCGGGAGGAGTCCTCCGGCTCATCGGGGGAACCGAAGACCGAGCGGCCCGGGTCGGGCGCGCCGAGCAACGCGTCGAGATCGAGGGGGCCGCTGGAGGGATCCCGGGGCCCGTCCTCTTCCCCGGCATCACCGGAGGGGTCCTTGGCCTCCGCCCGTCGTCGACGTTTCTCGTCCTTGCCCGATGACCGATCGTCGACCGGATCGGACGGATCGTCCTCGGAGCGCCGGCCCGGCCGCGTGTGCCGCCAGTAGATGACGGTCAGGACGAGGAGGACGAGGGCGATCACCACCAGGCCACCGACGATGATCCAGACCTTCTCGTTCGCATCCAGCCCGAGACCCAGGAAGCCGCCGTCGTCGGCAGCCGGCTCGCTCGTGGTGGTGGGCGCCGTCGTCGCCGGGGCCGAGGGGGTCGAGGTCGGTCCCGGCACCAGCACGCCCGGCGTCGAGGTCGTCGGGACCTGCGCCGCGGTGATGGTGGGGCTGAGGCCGAGGGCGAGGATCACCACCAGCACCAGCACCACGAGGGCGCGACGCGGCCGGGTCGGAGCGGGAGACGGGGGCATTACGAGCGCTGAGCGTATCGCTGGCAAGCAGGGTGGCCCGCCTCTGCCGGCTTCCCGGCAGGCCCCACCGCCGCGCTCATCGCTGATGGAGCGGACAGGAATAGGTGGTCCGCCCGCCGATGCTGCGGCGGGACAACCGCGTCCCGTCCTTCGGACAGTGACCGTCGCGGTGTCGCTCGGCCTGCAGGTCGCCGGTGTGGGAGCCACCCCGGGCCCAGAGCCGGTCGAGAACCGCCCGGATGTGACGGTGGAGTCGCCGGACCTCGTCGTCATCGAGGCCACGGACCGGCCGTTGCGGATCCAGCCCCGCCCGCCAGAGGATCTCGTCGGTGAGCAGGTTGCCCAGGCCGGCGATCCGGTGCTGGTCCATCAGCCGTGCCTTCAGCGGTGCCGAGCTCTCGCCCAGGGCGTGCCGAAGCTCGCGGAGAGCAAGACCCAGGGCATCGGGACCCAGCGCCTCCTCGTCGGGGTCCAGGCTGACCCCACCCAAGCGACGGGGGTCCCGCATGCGTAGGTGGCCGCCGCCCCGGAACTCGAGGGCGAACCGATCCCACCCCGGCTCGTCCCGGTTGCTCCCGTAGATCAGGTCGTCGAGCGCCGCGGCATGGTCGACCACGAGGCGGCCGGTCATGCCGAAGCGCAGGCCCAGGACCGGCCCCTCACCGCCGTCGGTGTCGAGGAGGAGGAGCTTCCCACGACGCCGGGCCGCAGTCAGGGTCCGCCCGACGAGGGCGGACCTGGCCGTCGGCCCGTCGAGTCCCTCCTTCAGGTACCAGTGATCGTCCGCGTGGACCTCGGCGACGGTCCGACCCAGGGCCTCCACCGCGTACAGCCGGTAGTACTCGATCTCGAGGATCTCGGGCACGGGGGGATGATGACAGCATGGACCCGGACGCCCCCACCTCGCCCTAGTCCTGTGCTGACTCGGCTCCCACGGCCAACGCCTGAGTGATGTCCGCCGCCAGGTCGTCGGCGTGCTCGAGGCCGACCGAGAGGCGGATGGTCCCGGGCCCGATGCCGGCCGCCGCGAGCTCCTCGGGCAGAAGGCTCTGGTGCGTCGTCGACGCCGGGTGGCACACGATCGTCTCGGGCCCACCGAGTGACGTGGCCATGCGCACCAGATCCAGGGACTCGACGAAGACCTTGCCCGCGTTCCGTCCACCCGCCACGTCGAAGGCGACCACGGCGCCGGTGTAGGCCAGTTGGCGCTTGGCCAGGTCCCGCTGGGGGTGGGATTCGAGCCCGGGGTAACGGACGGAATCGACATGGGGCGACACCTCCAACAGCTCGGCCAGCTGTTGCGCCGACTCGCTCTGGCGCCGCAGGCGGACCCCGAGGGTGCGCAGGCCCCGCAGCCCGTTCATGGCGTCGAAGGGCGAGGCGTTGGCTCCCTGGAAGATGGCGAAACCCCACAGCCAGTCGATCAGCTCCTGGCTGCCGCAGACGACCCCGAGGCTGGCATCGTTGTGGCCCGCGATCCCCTTGGTCGCCGAATGCAGGACCAGGTCGGCCCCGTAGGCCAGGGGCTGCTGGCCAAGGGGGGTGGCGAAGGTCGAGTCGACGCAGGTCACCGGGCCCTTGATGGCCCCGATCTCGTCGAGGTCGACCAGGTCGAGGCGGGGGTTGGCGGGGGTCTCGGCGATCACCAGGGTGGTCTTCCCCGGGCGCACCGCGGCCGCGAAGGCCCCTGGGGCGGTGCCGTCCACCAGGGTCACGTCGATGCCGAAGCGGGGACAGATCCCGAGCAGGATCGACGTCGTCTGCGAGTAGAGCTGGTGCTGGGCGACGATGTGGTCACCCGCGGAGCAGATGCCCAGGATCACCCCGGTGACCGCGCCCATGCCCGAGGCGTAGGCCCGGGCCGCCTCGGCGCCCTCGAGGTCGGCGACGGCCTGTTCGAAGGCCCGGACACCCGGGTTTCCGTGGCGGCTGTAGAACCGGCCGGGGTCGACCGACTTGGCCAGGGTCGCGGCCTCGTCCGCCGTCTCGGTCTCGAAGGTGGTCGAGGGCCACAGCAGCGGCGCCAGTGCCCCGCCCTGGTCGGCGCGACCCCCGGTGATGGCTCGGGTCTCGAGGTGCAGCGTCGGCCGCTCGTCGGGACCGGTGTCGGTCGGGTCAGGCATCGGTGATCTCCAGATCGTTCTTCTCGACTCGGGTCAGGAACTCCTCGAGCACCCCACCGACGGCATCGACCTCGATGAGGAAGCCGTCATGACCGTGGGGGCTGTCGATGGTCACGTGGTGGCTCGGCGCCCCCCCGGCCACCAACGCGGCGTGGATCGCCTCCTGCTGGTGCTTCGGGTAGAGGGAGTCGCTCGAGATGCTCAGGTTCAGTGTCGGCACCCCGATGCGGCTCAGCGCTCGGATCGGTCCTCCCCGGTCGCGGCCCACGTCATGGAGGTCCATCGCCCGGTTGAGCCGGAGGTAGCTGTTGGCATCGAAGCGGCGGACGAACTTCTCACCCTGGTAGTCGAGGTAGCCCTCCACCTCGAAGCGCTGCTCGAGGAGGAACTCATCCAGGACTTCGAGGCCGTCCCGCCCGAACCGGGACTCGTACACCTGGTCGCTGCGGTAGGTGATGTGCGCGATCATCCGGGCCAGGGCCAGCCCGGCATGCGGGCCGTCACCGGCCTCGGCGTCGTAGTAGTCCCCGCCCCGCCACTTCGGGTCGAGTTGGACCGCGAGGCGCCCCACCCGGCTGAAGGCGATCTGCCAGGCACCCGCGGCGGCCGTCGTGGCGATCGGGACCAGCGACTGCACCCGCAGCGGATACATGACCCCCCACTCGAGCACCTGCATCCCGCCGAAGGACCCGCCCACCACCGCCAGCCAGCGGGCGATGCCGAGGTGGTCGGCCACCGCCGCCTGACTACGGACGATGTCCCGGACCGACACGACGGGGAACGCGGCGCCGTAGGGGCGGCCGGTCGCCGGGTCCAGTGAGGCCGGTCCGGTGGTGCCCTGGCAGCCCCCCAACACGTTCACGCAGACGACGAAGTAGCGGTCGGTGTCCAGCGGTCGCCCGGGACCGACCATCGCGTCCCACCAGCCGGGCGCGGGGTGCCCGGCCGACGACCGACCCGTCACGTGGCTGTCGCCGGTGACGGCGTGACACACCAGCACGGCATTGGCCCCGGAGGGATCCAGCTCACCCCAGGTCTCATAGGCGACGGTGACCCCCCGGAGCTGTCCCCCGCCCTCCAGGACGAACGGGCGACCCTCGGGCAGGGCGAGGAAGTGCCGGCGGCCAGGGGGGTCACCCGGGCGCCACGCGCCGGTGACCGGTAGCTCACGGCTGCCGTCGGTCATGTCGCACCGCCTTCCTCACTCAGGGGGCGGACACTGCGGCACGTCGAACGGGACGACTTCGTTGCCTCCTGCGAGGCCACATCCCCACCGAGGTGGGTGGCACCTTGGGTGTCCGCCCCAGGTTGCCGGACCCGGTCGCCCGGATCGCTCTTGATGTCTTGGCCGGGGAGGTTACCCCCGACGGGACTCCTATCGGAAGCGTTCTTCGGTTTCGTAGTGGGAGTCGAGGTCGACGAGGGCGTTGAACTCGTCGAAGGACAGCAGGCCATCGAGGTCATCGCGCAGGGTGCCCTTCTCGGCCAGGGTGGCGTAGATGCCTCGCAGGGCGTTGACCGCGGCGTACAGGCCGCCGAGGGGCGCCACGATCAGGTCGAAGCCGAGGTCGTGGAGCTCGGCCGGGGTGAGCAGCGGGGTCTTGCCCGACTCGATCATGTTGGCCACCCGGACGCAGTCGGGCAGGGCCTCGGCGATCTGCTCCAACTCGGCGAGGGACTCCGGGGCCTCGACGAAGACGGCATCCACACCGACATCGAGCGCCCGCCGGGCCCGGTCGATGGCCTCGTCGAGGCTCACCGCCGCTCGGGCGTCGGTGCGGGCGGTGATGTGCAGGTGGCTGCGGGCGGCGACCGCGGCCTTCAGCTTGGACAGCCAGTCCTCGACCGGCACCACGGCCTTGCCCGCCATGTGGCCGCACTTCTTGGGCCAGACCTGGTCCTCGAGGAACATCCCGGTCGCTCCCGCCGCCTCCCACAGCTCGACCGTGCGGATCGCGTTGAGCGAGTTCCCGTATCCCGTGTCGGCGTCGACGATCACCATGAGCTCGGGCGCGGCGCGACACACCCGCCGGGCGACCTCGGCCATCTCCCCCTGGGTCAGGTACCCGAAGTCGGGCAGGCCCAAGAGGGTGGCCGACACGCTGTAGCCCGAGAGGAAGGCCACCTCGTGACCCGCCTGGTCGGCCAGGCGGGCCGACAGGGCGTCCCACACCCCAGGCATGAGCACCGGCTCCCCGGTGCCCAACCGTGCCCGCAGGTCATGGCCGTTCATGGCCCGACCCTAGTGACGGCAACCGAGACCGAGGCGGGCAAGGGGCGTCCTCCGGCGTCGATCCGCCGCGCCCGCCCGACCTCGAGCCGGGGCGACGGCGGCGAGGACGGCGACGTCGGGACGGGCCGCACGTCGTCGGCGGCGTCGGGCGGCCAACGAGCCCAGCCGAGCACCCGTTCTCACCGCTCTTCCGCGGCAACCACGCCCGCCGCTTCGCATCGCCCGTCGCGGACCGCCATTGGAGGCAATGAGGGGCGGCTTCCGCCCCTTATTGCCTCCAATGAACCGCAGCGCGGCCCCACGCCCCCGTCCCTGCGTTCGGTCGGCCCGGCTCAGGGGAGTCGGCGGGACCACCAGGCCAGCAGCCCGTCGGCTCCCCGGTCGTCGACGCCGTAGGCGCGGCAGGCGAGTCGGCCGTAGGCCACGAGCGCGGCTCGCCGCTCGGCGGGTTCCTCGCACGAGGCGGCCGAGCGCAGGGCCTCGGCGGCTCTGGTCCATGCCTGCCGGTCGACGGGGAGGGGCACCTCGAGGACCAGCTTGGCCGAGAGCCGGATCGTGTCCGAGGACAGGCCGGTGCCCAGGGCCCGCTCGAAGGCCCACGCCGTCACCGGTGGCGAGGACAGGGCCGCGGCGAGGTCCCACAGCTGCTCGGCGGGTGCCTCGACCGAGACGACGGGCACCGATGGGAGCAGGACGCCCGCCTCGTCGACGACGACCTCGACCACCTTGGTCTGGCCCGCCACGAGGAGCTTGGGGACCCCGCGGGCCCCGAACCAGTCCTTCAGGTCGGGGGTCAGGTCATGGAGGTCCACCGTGGGGCGGGCCCACCTCCGACCGCCGATGCGGGTCGTGCGCTCGCCCCACGCGCAGTGCAGTGGGTCGATCAGCCCGGTGGTGACCAGCGGGGCACCCGGCCCGTCCTCGGCCACGTGGCCCAGGATGCCGTAGTAGTGGTGCCGGAAGCCGGCCGTGGCCGTGGCCTCGGAGCCGACCGTCGGGCCGTCACCCAGGTCCACGGCGGGCAGGCCCTTCGCCCTCGCCCCCAAGACGCCCCAGGACGTCGAGGCTGCCGTGCCCCGCAACTCGACATCCGGACCACCGTAGAGGTCGACCGGACCCGGCGATCCACCCTTCTCCGCGACGACGGCCACCACGTGGGTCGATGCGGCGAACACCTTCTTCTCCGCCACCCACAGGGCCCGCAACGCCACCTGCTCCCGCATCGCGGACCGCACCCCCGCCGCGTCCCGGGAGGTGAGCACGGACTGGGGTTGGATGAGGCCGACCCGGCCGCCCGGGCCGAGCACCTCCAGCGCCCGCAGCAGGAACAGCCCGGCGGTGTCCGTGTAGGCCCCCGGCGAGGGTCCCGACCGCTGCGTCGAGGTCCGCAGCGGCGACCCGAACGGCGGATTCCCGACGACCGCGTCGAACCCGCCCGCTCGGGCGCCTGAGCCGGCGGCCAGAACCGCGGAAGCAGGCGCCGGAACGAGGAAGTCGCCTTCGACGACGGACGCGGCCGTGCCCCCGGACCAGAGCGCCGTCGCGGCCCGGGCCACCTCGACGGCCAAGGGGTCCACGTCCACGCCGCGCAGGCGGGACACCGCGTCGGCCGGCGACAGGCCCCGACCCACGAGGGCCCGGCCGGCCGCCAACAGGAAGGCCCCGCCCCCGCACGCCGGGTCGAGCACACGGTCGACCGTCGGCGGCAGGGTGAGCGCGACCAGCCGATCGGCGATGGCCGGTGGCGTGTAGTGCGCCCCCCGCCCCTTGCGATCGGCCGGCGCGAGCAGGGCCTCGTGGGCCAGGCCCAGCAGATCGGCACCCGCGCTGCCAGGCGTCGGCGGAAAGCCATCGACGCCCTCAGCATCGAGCAACTCGACCTGGGTCCCGCGCAGCCCCTCACGGGTGAAGAGCGAGCGGGTCAACCCGGCCAGAAGGGGCCGGGCGGCCACATCCCGGGCTGTGGCCCACGCCCGGAGGTCGGCGAGCCAGGCCCGGGTGGGGCGATCAGGCAGGCTCCAGCTCCGAAGAGGGATCCCAGGCCAGGAGGTCCCCGAGGCGATCGTCGTTGGAGAAGACCTCGACGATCGGCTGGTCGACCACGCCGATGCGGGTCTGCAGGCGCTTGACCTCGAGCTCCTGGTTCCACAGCACGAGGCTCACCACCACGCCGGACTCGCCGGCGCGGGCGGTGCGCCCGGAGCGGTGGAGGTAGGCCTTGTGGTCCGACGGTGGGTCGTAGTGGATGACCACGTCGATGTCGTCGACGTGGATGCCCCGGGCCGCCACGTCGGTGGCCACCAGGACGTGGAGCTTGCCGTCGTCGAAGTCCTTGAGCGCCCGCTCGCGCACCCGCTGGGGAAGATCGCCGTGGATGGCGGCGGCGTCGACGCCCTCCTTCTCCAGGTTGCGCTCGAGGCGGTCGGCGCCCCGCTTGGTGTTGCAGAAGATGAGGGCACGATCGGTGCCCTGGGCGATCGCGGCAGCCACCCGGACCTTGTCCATGTCGTGGACGTGCAGGAAGCGGTGGTGCATCTCCTCCACGGTGACCTGGGCGTACTCGACCTCGCAGATGGCGGGGTCGGTGCACTGGCGCTTGATCACGCCGTTGACCACGCCGTCGAGGGTGGCCGAGAACAGCATGGTCTGGTGCTCGTTGTCGATCCGGCGCAGGATCCACTCGACCTGGGGCAGGAACCCCATGTCGGCCATGCGGTCCGCCTCGTCGAGGACGATGATCTCCACGTCGGCGACCGAGCACTCGCCACGGTCGATCAGGTCGATGAGGCGACCGGGGGTGGCGGCGACGACCTCCGCGCCCTTCTCGAGGTCGGCGACCTGCTTCTCCATCGGGGCGCCCCCGTAGATGGCCATCACCTTCACGCCGCGCTCGGTGGAGAGGGGCTTGAGCTCATCGCAGACCTGGAGGGCCAGCTCACGGGTGGGGACCAGCACCAGTGCCCGGGGGCGCCGGGGCTCGGCCTCGGTCACCCGGCCCAGGATCGGCAGGCCGAAGGCCAGGGTCTTGCCCGAGCCCGTCTTGGCCTTGCCGCACACGTCCCGGCCCTCGAGGGCGGGCGGGATGGCGAGTTGTTGGATGGGGAACGGTTCGGTGATGCCGCGGGAAGCGAGGGCCTCGACCAGGTCGGGGGCCACGCCGAGCGACTCGAACGTGGGATTCATCGGGTTGTCTCCGTCTGTGGGTTGTTCGGGGGTGGGCCGCCCTCGGCGAACAACAAGAGAGAGGACAACCCGAGAGGTTCCATCCGGCGCCCGGAGGTTGCGGGGCGGGGGATGCAGAACCTTCGACCACCGAGTGTACCGCTGCGACCGCGGGAATCGGGGACCGGGGCCGGTTCAGGCCGACCAGTCGGGATCCGGGGCGCGGCGCGAACGGCGCCAGAGGACCAGTAGCACGATGCCCAGAACGATCTCGACGACGATCGCCACGCCCCGTGCGGGTGTCGGCTCGACGAGACGGATGTTGCCGAAGGTGCAGACCTCGCCGGGGGGCCAGGCCTGCCAGCTGACCTCGCCGTAGGTCTGCACCAGACCCGGGACAGGGCAGCGCTCCTCCATGGTCAGTGCCTCGAGCCCGATGATCATGACCAGCGCGAGGCCGAGGACGGCCCACACGGCGACCAGTGCGCTCACCAGGTACGGGCCGAGCCGCCGACCGACAGCGGCCTCGGTAGGGCGGACCACCACCGCGCTCAGCCGGGGAGATGGGCCTCGATGGCGGTGATCAACTCCGGGGCCTCGGGTTCCACGCCGGGACGGAACCGCGCCACGGTGCCATCGGGGCTCACGAGGAACTTCTCGAAGTTCCACTGGATGTCGCCCGCCTCGCCATCCGCGTCGGCCACCTCGGTCAGCTCCGCGTAGAGCGGGTGGCGCGCCTCGCCGTTGACCTCGATCTTCTCGAACAGCGGGAAGGACACCCCGTAGGTGACCGAGCAGAACTCGGCGATCTCCTCGGCGGTGCCGGGCTCCTGGCCCAGGAACTGGTTGCAGGGGAAGCCGAGCACGGTGAAGCCCCGGTCGCCATAGGTCTCCTGCAGCCGCTCCAGGCCCTCGTACTGCGGCGTGAGCCCGCACTTGGAGGCCACGTTCACCAGGAGGGCGACCTTGCCCTCGTAGTCGGACAGATCGGCCTCGCTGCCGTCGAGCGCGTGGATGGAGTGGTCGTAGATCGCCATCAGGTGAGTATGACGCGTCCCTCCCCGACCCGTACGCCCTCGGCCCGGAGTCGCCGGGCGTGCTCGTCGGTGTGCCGAGGAACGAGGCGGCCCGTGCTGGTCACCACCCGCCACCACGGCTGACCCTCGTGGGTGGCCAGGAACCGCCCCACCGCCCGCGCCGCCCCCGGGTAGCCCGCCTCCGCGGCCACCTCGCCATAGGTCACCACGTCACCGGGCCCGAGACCCGCCAGTACCTCGGCCACGGCCTCCTCGAACGGCGTCACCCCGAGTGCCTACCCGGAGATCGGGCCCAACGGGTCCGGAACACGAGGTAAGAAATGGGCATGGACCCGGCCGGGGAGATCACCGAACAGGGCTACACCGTCCTTCAGCACGTCTTCGACGCCGGGAAGGCCCGGGCGCTGGTGGCCGATCTCGACCGACTCGAGCGAGACCGGGGGACCCAGCCCGCGAACAACTCCTTCGAAGGATCCCGGACCCTACGGGTCTACAACCTCCTCGCCCACGGGCCGCTCTGGCAGGAACTGGCGATCGACCCGACGGTGCTGCCGCTGGTCGAAGGCGTGCTCGATCGGGGCTGCCTGATGAGCTCGCTCTCCTCCATCCGCATCCAGCCCGAGGAGGTGGCCCAGCCGATCCATGCCGACGACCAGGTCATCCCTCTCGCCAAGCCCCACGCCCCAACCGTCTGCAACACCATGTGGGCCCTGACCGACTTCACGGAGGCCAACGGCGCCACGCGGATCATCCCGGGCTCCCACCGGCGCGACCACGACCCCGACTACGGCCGCCCCTACGACTCGGTCCCGGCCGAGATGCCCCAGGGGAGCGTGCTGGTCTGGCACGGCAGCCTGTGGCACGGCGGCGGCGCGAACAGCACCACCGAGGACCGCATCGGCATCGCGGCCAACTACTGCGCCGGCTTCATCCGCCAGCAGGAGAACCAGCAACTCGGCCTGCCCCCCGACCTCGTGGCGACCTTCCCGCCCCGCCTGCGGGAACTGGTCGGCTACGGCATCTACCGCGGCCTGATCGGCCACATCGACAAGCAGACGCCGGCCGAGGCCGTTCTGGGCGCCGGGCGGGACCCGATGCTCTGGGACGGCGCCTGAACCGAGGCCGATCGCGGCGACGCCCCGGGGTCGCCTTGAGCGGCGGGTCCCTCTGCCGCCACCCTGCGGAGATCGAACGCCACCCGCCCGGCCGCACGTGGCGGATCCCGTGCTCACGAACGGCAGGGCTCGACCGACGTAGAGAGGGTGTCCGCCGCTGTCGCCCCCGTCGTCCCGTGAGCGCGCTCGCCAAGGCACGCGCCCGCCAAGCGTTGGCCGACGCCGGCCTGCCCTCGCAGGGAAGCCTCGATCCCCTGCGGTCCGTGACCAACGAGGTCTGGCTGTCCGACGAGTACCTGATCCGGCTGAACCGACGCCAGGACTGCCGGCTGCAGAAGGAGATGGCCATCGCCGGCCTCCTGCCGCCCGCGCTCGGCTATCCCGAGGCCGTGGTCTACGGCGGCGAGCCCGGCGGTGACTGGCTGATTCTCCGCCGCCCCCGCGGCAGGGTCCTCAGCCAGGCCTGGCCGCATCTGGCCGCACCCCAGCGCCGGTTGGCCATCCAGCACCTGGCCCACCTGCTGCAGACCGTGCACAGCCTCCCCGCCCCCGCGGCGTTGCCCGAGATCGATGATCCGCCACTACTCGCCAGCGTCGACCTCGAGTCGCCGACGGCACGCCTGGTCGAGGCCATCGGCCAGCTCACGGCCCTACCCAACATCGACGGGGGCCTCATGACCGACACCCTGGCGCTGGTGCGTGATCTGACGCTGTCCCTGGAGCCGTTCCGGGCCACCACGATGGTCCACGGCGACGCGCACTTCGACAACCTGATGTGGGACGGCAACCGCGTGCACACGCTGCTCGACTGGAAGTGGGCCCGTCCGGCGTCGCCCGACCTCGACCTCGACGTCATCCTGCGCTTCTGTGCCCACCCGAACGCGTTCGTCGAGGAGGCCCAGCGGTACCACGCCACGCCCGCGGAGTACGCCGAGGTCCCGTGGCAGCTCGCGGAGGCGTACCCCGAGCTGTTCGCCCACCCTCGACAGTTCGACCGGATGCGGGTCTATGCCCTCGCCTACGACGTGCGCGAGCTGTTGCTCTACCCCCCGCCGGTCCCCGTCGACCGGCTCCCGGGCCACCATGCCTACCACCGTCTCGAAGCCGTCCTCGCCGGCCGCAGCTATCTCGACGCCCTGGCCGGGACGCCGGCCTGAGAGGGCCCGGGGTGACCGTGGTGACCACCGTTGGGCCGACCGGCCCGGGCCACCCGACCCATTTGGCCTCGGAGGCGTCAAGGACGGTCCCTCCGGCGCCGTACTCAGGGACATGAGCGGCTCGGACAGGAACGGCCTGGCGATGGCTCGGGCCCGCCACGCACTGGCGAAGGCCGGCCTCGACCCCTCCGTCGAGCTCCATCCGCTCTCGAGTGTCACCAACGAGGTGTGGCTGGCAGGCCGCCACATCGTGCGGGTGAACCGCCACCCGGTTCCCCGCCTCTGGCGAGAGGCCACGCTGGCGACCATGCTGCTGTCCGCCGGGGTCGGCTGCCCGCCGATCGTGGCCTACGGCGGGATCGTCGGGGCCGACTGGATGATCACCGAACGTCTGCCGGGGCAGGTGCTCAGCCGCTGCTGGCCGGCGATGTCGACCACGGACCGGCGCCGCGCCATCAGCCAGCTCGCGGAACGGCTCCGGCAACTCCATGGCTACGTGCTGGGTGAGTCGCTCCCCGAGGTGGCCAGTCCCCAACTGCTCGCCTCCAGCGCGGGGCCGGGCTCGGTCGACCGGCTCATGAGCGGGCTGGACGCCGCCCAGGATCTCGAGCACGTCGACCCGGTCCTGATCCTGCAGGCCAAGACGCTCGTGCGCGAGAGCCTGGTCGCCCTCGATCCCGTACCCGCGGCGACCCTGATCCACGGTGACATCCACTTCGAGAACATCCTGTGGGACGGCGAGCACATCACCGGCCTGCTGGACTTCGAGTGGGCCCGCACCGCGGCCCCCGACCTCGAGCTGGACGTCTTCCTCCGCTTCTGTGCGTTCCCGTTCCTGCACGTGGCCGAGGACTACGAGGAGGTCACCCTTCCGGGGGACTACGCCGATGTGCCCGGGTGGCTGGCCGAGGACTACCCGGCGTTGTTCGCCAATCCGAGGCTCCGGGACCGCCTGCGGGTCTACTCCATCGCCTACGACGTCCGAGAGCTGCTGATGGACCCGCCGGACCGCCCGGTCGACCAGTTGTCCCACCTCCACCCGTACCACCGGCTGGCCGACACCATCGGGGGGAGAGGCCACATCGATCTACTCGACGTCGACCCCGTCCCCGTCCTCGACGGTGTCGACCACGGCGTCGTCGACCTCGTCTCCGCCTGAGGGCCAGAGCAACCAGGCCAGCCCACCGATCACGAGCAGCCCGCTGGTCCACAGGTTCACCCGCACGCCGAAGACCAGGCTGGCGGCGTCGGACCGCAGGGACTCCACCCAGAACCGCCCGAGCCCGTACCCGAGTACGTAGACGGCGAAGAGGCGGCCCCGCCGGACCACGCCTCGCCGGTCCAACCACAACAGCACGACCACCAGGGCGAGGTTCCAGAGGGCCTCATAGGCGAAGGTCGGATGGAAGGTGGGGCTGTCCAGATACCGGTCGGGCCGGTACTGCGGCTCGATCTCGAGTCCCCAGGGCAGGTCGGTGGGCCGGCCGAACACCTCCTGGTTGAACCAGTTGCCGAGCCGCCCGATGGCCTGGGCGAGGGGGATGGCCGGCGCCAGCGCGTCGGCGGCCAAGCCCAGGTCGATACCCCGTCGCTTGGCCACCCACACCCCGACCAGGGAGCCCAACAGGATCCCGCCCGGTACGCCCAGGCCTCCCTGCCAGACCGCGAAGGCCGACCACCAGTCGCCCTGGAACCGCTTCCAATCGGTGACGACGTGGTAGAGGCGAGCCCCGACGAGGCCGGCGGGCACGGCCCAGAGCGCGATGGCCGATACGCCGTCGGGATCGAGACCCTTCGCCGCGAAACGCCGACGGCCGAGCTCGACCGCGGCCAGGACGCCGAGCGCGATCATCAGCCCGTAGGCCCGCAGAGACAGCGGCCCGATCTCGATGGCCTTCGACCCCGGGCTCGGGATCGATGCCAACAGGCCGATCAGGGACATGACGACCTCAGGTGAACAGCGGGTCGGCGTAGAGCAGGGCGGCCCCGGCGGTGACGGCGTGGACCAGGCCGAGCGACGGCGGGAGCAGGTTCTCGGCGAAGAAGCGGGCGGTGACCACCTTGGCGTCGCCGAAGCCCGCGGCCTCGTCGGCATCGGGACGGCGGGCGGCGAGGGCCTCCTCCGCCAACACCCAACCGCCGGTCACGGTGGCGAGTAGGCGCAGGTAGGGCGTGGAGCCGGCCAACGCGTCGTTGGGGTCGGCCAGGCCGTGCTCGATGAGCCAGGCGGTGGCCTCCCGACACGCCACCACGCCCTCGGCCAGGCGCTCGCCGACGGCCACGAGATCCCCGTCGGCGGAACCGGTGAGGGCCCGGGCGGTCGCGTCCATGCGGTCGAGGTGCTCGGTCACGACCGCCCCGCCCCGCATCGGCAGCTTCCGACCGACCAGGTCCATCGCCTGGATGCCGTTGGTGCCCTCGTAGATGGGCGGGATGCGGGCGTCCCGGAAGTGTTGAGCGGCTCCGGTCTCCTCGATGTAGCCCATGCCTCCGTGGACCTGGATGCCCAGCGAGGTGGCCTCGAGGCCCATATCGGTGCCCCAGGCCTTCGACAGCGGCGTGAACAGGTCGGCGATCTCCTGGTGCTCCTGACGCACCGCCGCGTCGGGATGGTGCAGGGCGAGATCGATGGAGCGACCGTTCAGGTACATCAGGCCGCGCATGGCCTCGATGAGGGCCTTCTGGGTGAGCAGCATCCGTCGCACGTCGGCGTGCTCGATGATCGGGGCCTGGACGCCCGGGTCACCGCCCACGGCACGGCCCTGCAGGCGCTCCTTGGCGAAGGCCACAGCCTGCTGGTGGGAGCGCTCGGCCAGGGCGAGACCCTCGAGGCCCACCGACAGGCGGGCGTGGTTCATCATCGTGAACATGTAGCGCATGCCCTGGTTCTCGTCGCCGATGAGGTAACCCACGGCGTCCTCGTACACCAGCGTGCAGGTGGGGCTGGCGTGGATGCCCATCTTGTGCTCGATCGACACGCACGTGACACCGTTGCGCTCGCCGAGCGAACCGTCCTCCTCCACGAGGAACTTCGGCACGATGAAGCAGGAGATCCCTTTGGTGCCCGGCGGCGCGTCCGGGGTGCGGGCCAGGACGAGGTGGATGATGTTCTCGGCCAGGTCGTGCTCGCCGAAGGTGATGAAGATCTTCTGACCGCTGATGCGGTGGGTCCCGTCATCGGCAGGAACGGCCTTGGTCATCAGGGCTCCGACGTCGGAGCCGGCCTGGGGCTCGGTCAGGTTCATGGAGCCGGACCACTCACCGGTCAGCATCTTGGGCAGGTAGACCACCTTCTGCTCGGCCGCGCTGTGGTGCTGGAGCATGTCGATGGCCCCTTGGGTGAGCAGCGGCCCCATCGAGAAGGCCATCGACGCCGTGGTGAGCAGTTCCTGAAGCGCTACCCCCACCACCGAGGGGAACCCGCCCCCGCCGTACTCGGGGTCGAAGGGCACGGCACCCCAGCCCGCGTCGACGTACTGCCCGTAGGCCTCCTTGAAGCCGTCGGGTGTGGTCACCACGCCGTCGGCCAGGGTGAGGCCCTGCTGGTCACCGGGGTGGTTGAGGGGGGCGACGACCGACGCCATGAACCGGCCGGCCTCCTCGATGATGCCCTGCACGGTCGCCGGGTCGGCGTGGGCGAAGGGCTCCAGTGCGCTGAGCTCGTCGAGGCCGCAGAGGTGGTTGAGGACGAAGCTGATGTCGTCCAGTGGAGGGACGTAGTCGGACACGACCGGGAGGGTAGTGGTGGCTCCCGATCAGGACTCAGAGGGTGAGCACCTCGAAGGCGACCGCGTGCTCGACGCCGGCCCGGGAGCCGGTCGCCTCTGCGGCCGGCGTGATCACGTCGGCGGCGCGGGTGCCGCCGTCGCCGAGCCCGTCCAGGTAGGCCCGGTGCTGTTCGAGGGATGCGATGCCCCGCGCCAGGTGACCGGTGACATCCACGGCGTGGGTGGCCTCGGGCGAACCGTTGAAGGCGGCGAGGCCGACCCCGGGCCAGGGCGTCAGGCCTTCGTCGAGGAGGTCGGGGAACACCCAGCGGTTGCCGGCGTCGCGCACCGCGTCGATCAGGGCCTCGCCCAGCACGCGGTGGTCGGCCATGTTGACCGAGGGGCCGCCCCATGACCAGCGGTAGTTGATCGACAGCACGATGTCGGGTCGATGGCGGCGGATCGCCGCGGCGATTTCCCGGCGGAGATCGAGCCCGTAGGTCAGCATCCCGTCGGCCAGCCCCAGGAACTCCACCATGTCCACACCGACCTCCGCGGCCGACGCGATCTCCTCGGTTTCACGGATCGGCCCGGCCTCGGCCGGGTCCATCCCGTCGATCCCGGCCTCGCCACTGGTCGCCAGGACGTAGCCGACCCACTTGCCCTGGTCGGTCCACCGGGCGATCGCCGAGGCCGCGCCGTACTCGAGATCGTCGGGGTGGGCCACCACCGCGAGCGCCCGCTCCCAGTCCTCGGGAAACACCTGCAGATCCGGGGACGGTTCCACACGCGCACCGTACCGGGACCGCACGGCCTAAAGGCGACGAGCAGGACCGTCGACGTTGGTGCCTGTGGGACAGGTTCGGGATTTCGAGACGCACCTCATCGCCCGGGCCACCTTCGGCTGGAACCGGCAGACCCGAGCGCGACGTCCTCGACGACGGCTGGGCGGCGTGGCTGGACCGGCAGCTGGCTCCCAGCACCATCCCGGACCCCGAGGTCGATCGGCTCCTCGCCGGCTACCAGACCCTCGGCAACTCGAACTGGCAGAACCACATCTACCAGGACGACGTCGAGGACGGCTGGTACCGCCTCCTGGGGGAACGGGCCCACAGCACGCTGCTGCGGGCGCTCTACAGCCGCCGCCAGCTCCACGAGGTGATGGTCGAGTTCTGGACGAACCACTTCAACCTGAACCTGGACGAGACCCCCGCGGACCACATGATCACGATGGACAACCGGACCGTCGCCCGGGCCCACGCCCTCGGTCGGTTCGCCGACCTGCTCCAGGCCAGCGCCCACAGCCCGGCGATGCTGGTCTACCTCGACAACTTCGTCAGCAACGCCAACAGCGCCCTGGGGGTCAACGAGAACTACGGGCGGGAGCTGCTCGAGCTGCACTCGCTGGGGATCATCGACGGGGTCCAGCCCTACACCGAGGCCGACATGCGCGGGGTCTCCATGGTGCTGTCGGGTTGGTCGGTCGACACCAGCGCCGGCCAGCACACGTTCCAGTTCAAGAACTGGATGCACCACAGCGGCCCGGTGTCGATCCTGGGCGGAGCGTTCAGCACGCCGGGCCGATCGGGAGCTGCCGGGCTCCAGGACGGCGTGGCCATGCTCGAGGTGATGGCCCGCCACCCGGCGACGGCCCGTCACCTCGCCTACAAGCTCTGCCGCCGGTTCGTGGCCGACACCCCACCACCGGCTCTGGTCGGCAGCGCCGCCCAGGTCTACACCGACAACGACACCGCCATCGGTCCGGTGCTCCGCCACATCTTCCACTCCGCCGAGTTCGCCGCCGCGTCCGGGAACAAGGTGCGCCGGGGCTTCGAGATCCTCACCGCCTACGCCCGCGCCATGGGAGGCGAGGTGGACCCCGACCCCGTGGGAGACCTGGCCAACCACGTCCACGGCCACGGCTGGGGGTTCCTGGAACGACTCGGCCAGCGCCTGTGGGGCCACCACACACCGGACGGCTACCCGGACACCGCGCCCGACTGGATCTCCGCCGATGGGCTGCTGCGCCGATGGGAGACCGCGGGCGCGCTGACCGCCACCTGGCTGCACGGCTGGACCTTCGACGCGGCCGAGATCCTCCACCCGACGGGGCCCACCGTCGGCACCTGGATCGAGGGCGTGGCCCGGCGGCTCCTGGGTGTGGTCACGGGCCACGCCGGCCACGGGTTCACCGACGTCCCGGCCTGGGTCGAGGACGCCGTGCGCTGGATCGCCGCCGAGGGCCACGCACGGGGTTTTCCGAACGGGACGTTCCGACCCAACCGCAACATCAACCGGGGTGAGGTGACCAACATGCTCTGGAAGATCGCCGGTCGCCCCACCGGTGACCCGGCCCACGGTCTGGGGGATGTCCCCCGTTGGCTCACGGGAGCGGTGAACTGGGCGACGGCGAGCGGGGTCGTCCCGCCCTATGCCAACGGCACCTTCCGACCGCTGGTGGCCATGCCCCGCCGCCAGGTGATCAACGCGGCGTGGATCATGGACGGGAGCCGCACGGGCTTCCGCGCCCACGGCCTCAGCGATGTCCCGCCCACCCTCGAGGACGCCGTCCGCTGGGGCGTCGCCCACAACTACGTGACGGGGTATCCGGACGGGCGCTTCCGGCCCAACCGTCCGATCTCGAGGGGTCAGGTCACCCGGATGCTGTACCGGATCCACGACGAGACCCCGGCCCTGCTCAGCCCGGCGGAGCGGGCCGCCTGCCTCGCCCTGTTCACCGACGTCCCGGCCGTCGAGGACAGCGCGGTCCCCGAATGGCTCGTGGACTGGAAGGGCCACGACCTCATGACCCTCCTGCTCGCCCTACCCCGATTCCAGAGGAGATAGGGATGCCCCCTTCCGTCGACCTCACCCGCCGGCGCTTCCTCGTGGGCGCCGGAGCGTCGGCCGCCGGCGCGCTGGCCCTCCCCTCCCTCTGGCCGCGCTATGCCTTCGCGACCCCGGCAGACCCTTCGAGCGGCGATGCGTTGATCGTGGTCTTCCTGCGGGGCGGAGCCGACGGACTCAGCCTCGTCCCCCCCTTCAGCGACACCGTCGGCTACCAGGCGCTGCGGGGCGCGGGGACGGCCAACGCCGTGGCCGTCCCGGCCCCCGACGCCTCGAACCCCGGCGCCGCCCTGGACCTCGGGGCCACCCTCTCGGGTCACAGCTTCGGCCTGCACCCGGCCATGACCGCACTGAAGGGCGTCTGGGACGCCGGGGACCTGGCCATCGTCCACGCCGTGGGGATGCCCGGCTCCGAGAGCCCGAGCCGCAGCCACTTCGAGGCCACGGACTACTGGGAGCGGGGCTCGGCCTCGCTCGCGGTGACCGACGGCTGGATCGCCCGTCACATGACCTCGGCCGGGGTGGACGGGGCGCTGCCCGCCATCGCCTACGACAGCGCGCTGCCGACGAGCCTGCGGGGCAACAAGGGCGCCCTGGCCATGAGCTCGGTCGACTCGTTCGACGTCGGGGGGTTCTGGTCGCCTGCCCTCGGCAACACCGCCCTCGGCCACGTCTACCCCGACGGCACCGTCGATCCACTGGTCCAGCAGGGAGCCGACACCCTCGGCGCGGTCGCCCTCGTCGCGGCTGAGGACCCCCTGCAGTACGACACCCGCGGCGCCCTCTACCCGACCAGCGGCCCCGGGCGGTGGCTGGGTCGGGGGCTCCGCGAGGTGGGGTGCCTCCTGCGAGCGGAGGTCGGCCTGAAGATCGCCTGCGTCGACCTCGAGGGCTGGGACCACCACGATGCCATGGGCTCACCGGCGGGCGGGTTGACCGCCTCGTTCGCCGGCGGCCTCTCCGAGGCGCTGGCGGCCTTCTACGAGGACCTCGGACCGCGGCGCGACGAGGTGACGGTCGTGACCATGAGCGAGTTCGGCCGGACGATCGACGTCAACGGCAGCGGCGGAACGGACCACGGCCGCGGCAGTGCCCTGTTCGTCATGGGTGGCGGGGTCAACGGCGGGTTGTACGGGAACTACCCCTCCGGCCCACTCGAGGACGGCCCCGACGGGGACCTGGAGGTCCAGAACGACTTCCGGCGTCCGCTGGCGGAGATCCTGACCAAGCGCATCGGCAACCCGGCCCTGGACGCCGTCTTCCCCGGCTACACGCACCCCGGCGACCTCGGTCTCTGCTCGGCGTGACCTGACCCGGGTAGGTTCCGCCGCATGACCGCGGCCGACGACCGGGTGGAGATCGAGGCGCTCGTCTTCGAGTACGCGCGGCGCATCGACGACGGCGATTTCGCCGGCGTCGGCCGGCTCTTCGCCGCCGGTTCGGTGTGCGCCCCGGACGGGACACCCCTGGCCTCGGGGGCCGAGGCCGTCGAGGCGCTCTACACCGCCACGACCCGCCGCTACGAGGACGGGACCCCCCGCTCTCACCACCTCACCAGCAACGTCGCGGTGACCGTCGACCTGAGCACCGCCTCCGCCCAGTCCTACTTCACCGTGTTCCAGGCCACCGACGACTCGATGCTGCAGCCGATCGTCGCCGGACGCTACGAGGACACCTTCGCCCGGACAGGTGACGGTTGGCGCTTCGACCGGCGGATCATGCACCTCCGCCTGCTCGGTGACGTCAGCCGCCACCTCCTCATCGACCTGCCCCCGTCGTGAGCTCCCGTCCACCGTCGTGCTGACCGAACTGGACGAAGGGGTCTACGCCTGGCTGGCGGAGGACCCGGGGCCGGGCCGGGCCAACGCCGGCGTGGTCGTGGAGGACGACGGGGTCACGGTCATCGACGCCCTGATGGTGCCGTCCCAGGCCCAGCCGTTCGCCGCCGCGGTGGAGGCACTCGGGTCCCCGGTCCGCCGCCTCGTCCTCACCAGCAGCCACCTCGAGTACGCCGGCGGGACGCCGTACTTCCCTCGGCCCGCGATCTACGGGACGACCCAGATCAGCGCCCACCTGGATCAGCCGCCCGACCTGGAGGTCCTGGCTCGCCTCTACCCCGAACAGGCCCATGAGCTGGACGACGAGCTACGCACCCGACCGGTGACCCACGTGGTGACCGAGCGGACCAAGCTCACCCGGGACATCCATGCCGTACTCGTGCGGGGTGACCTCGAGGAGAACCTGGTCCTGGCCGTGCCCCGGGCCGGCGTCGTCTTCGGGGGGGCGACCTGCTCGTTCGGGGTCACCCCGCTGGCGTTCCAGTCCGACCCCGGAGCATGGGCCGACAGCCTGGCCGACATCGCCGCCCTCGGGCCCCGCCTCGTCCCCGGTCACGGACCACTCGGCGGCCACGACGACCTGCTGGCCCAGTCGGCCTACCTCTACGCCTGTGTCGACGCCGCCGGCGATCCGTCGGCCGTCCCTCCCGGACCGTGGGACCAGTGGGCCGCCCGCGAGAACGACGAGGTCAACGTCGAACGCGCCGCGCTCCTCGCCGCCGGCGACGACCGGATCCCCCTGTCCATGCTTCGCCGTGCCGGCCTGGCGTGATGCACCAATCGAAATTGCGTTCGTTCCGGTCGCTGTACGACCGCAGGTCACGCCATTTCGGTGAGGGATCGGGAGCGACGTGACCGGCGAGGGGGAGTTCGCGTTCGTCGAGCGGCTGGCGGCCCGACTGCCCGACCGGCCGCCGGGGCAGGTCGGGGTGGGTGACGACTGTGCGGTGCTGGAGGGCAACCGACTGATCGCGACCGACCTGCTGGTGGAGGGCGTGCACTTCCGCTCCGCGTGGGCGAGCCCGACCGACATCGGATGGAAGGCGCTGGCGGTCAACCTCAGTGACATCGCGGCGATGGGCGGAACGCCAGAGTCGGCGGTGGCGGCAGTGGCCCTGCCCCGGGCCCGGCCCGGTCGAGCCGATGAGCTCCTGGCCGGCCTGCTCGAGTGCGCCCAGGCATTCGCCTGCCCACTCGTGGGTGGGGACACCTCGACCGGTCCCGCCCTCTTCATCGCCGTCACCGTGACCGGGCACGCCACGCGACCGGTCCTGCGCTCCGGCGCGAGCCTGGGGGAGACCGTCTACGTCACCGGTCCACTCGGCGCGGCCGCCGCAGCCCTGCTGCAGCTCGAACGGAGCGAAGCGGCACCGAGCGCGGACGCCCTCCACCGCCCGGTTCCTCGCCTCGGGGAAGGGGTCGCCGCCGCGAGGGCCGGCGCCACCGCGATGCTCGACCTCTCCGACGGCCTCGCCGTCGACCTCCCCCGCATCGCCCGGGCATCGAGCGTCGGCATCGACCTCCAGACGGTGCCCGTCGCGGAGGGAGCCACCATGGCGCAGGCCGTCGGCGGCGGAGACGACTACGAGCTCTGCTTCACCGCCCCCGAACCGGAGCGCGTGCACGAGTCCTTCGCGGCCGCCGGCCTGCGAACGCCGGTCGCCATCGGTACGACGACCGCAGGCACCGCGGTCACGCTGCTGGGCCAGCCGCTCGAAGGCGGCTGGGAGCACCCGCTCTAGGTCGGCCGCGGTCAGGTCAGCTGGTCGTTGACCTGGTCGAGGGCGTCGTCCTCGGAGACGTCGAGGGCGAAGCTCAGCTCGGACACCAGGACGCTGCGGGCTTTGGCCAGCATCGACTTCTCGCCGGCGGAAAGACCGCGATCGGCCTCCCGCAGGGCGAGGTTCCGGACCACCTCGGCCACCTGGTAGACGTCGCCGGACTTCAGCTTCTCCTGATGGTTCTTGAACCGGCGACTCCAGTTGGAGGGCTCCCGCACGTCCCGCTTGGCCAGCACCTGGTAGAGGTCCTCGACGTCCTCCCGGGCGATGGGTCGACGCATGCCGACCTGCTCGGCGTTGTCCGAGGGGACCGCGAGCGTCAGCTCGCCGTGGGCCATGCGCAGCACGAGGTACTCCTTCTCCTCGCTCTCCGCTCCGGGGGTCTTGCGCTTTTCCTTCTTCTCGATCACCGCCGCCCCATGGTGCGGGTAGACGACGCGATCACCGACTTTGAACGACATGGGCGGCGGGGAGCTCCTCAGCGTGCGACAAACGGCCGGCGGGCGGCCTCCCAGGATGCCCGATTCCCATCGGTAAACCACTCCCGCGGTCGCCGCCACGGGGCGCCGGTCAGCCGTCGGCGGGGCGGATCAGGCCGTAGTGGCCGTCGTAGCGGAGGTAGGCCACCGCGCCACGGCGACGGTCGGTGTCGAAGAAGAACACGAAGGGCTCGCCCCCGGCGTCAAGACGCTCGAGGGCCTCCTCGACGGTCTCCTTCGGGGGTTCGGTGGCCAGGCGGACCTCGCCTTCGGGATCCCGGTGCACCACCTTGTCCCGACCGTCGTCGGCATCGGTGAAGAGGAAGAAGTCGTAGTCGAGCACCTCCATGTCGAAGGCGGCCTCGTCCAGGGTCGCCCGGTCGATGGCGAAGGACTTGTGGGCCACGACCTCCCGCTCATCGGGCGGCCGGGCCGACCGGGCCGGCCGCGGCCCGGGCTCGGCGGCCGGACGGCGCTCCCGGGAGCGGGCCTTGGCCGCGGCCTGGTCGAGCTGGCGGATCATCCGATCGACCAGGAGGTCGACGGCCTCCTCGATGCGGTGGCCCGCCACCTGGCCCCTGACCATGCGACCGTCGATGTCCATCACGGCCTCCGCGATGGCGCTGCGCTCGACATCCTGGCCCTCGGCCAGGCTCAGCTTGATCCGGATCATCAGGACGGGACCGTGCGCGTGCTGGCGCAGGCGCGGCACCTTGGCCTCGGCGTACTGGCGGGCCGCCTCACTCACCCCCCCCTTGGTCGTCACGATCACCTGGTCGTCATCCCGAGGGGGAGTGGTCACGCGTTGCCTTCCGGTCGATGGCGTCTGGAGCCCGACGTTAGGTGACCGGGAGGTGACGGGCCGACGAAGGGTTCACGCCAGGAGCCGCGCGAGGATCGTGGCAGCCGACACCACCAGGGTGGCCAGGACGACCAGGTCGAAGCCCCGGCCGCTCAGACGCCCCCGGACCGAGGTGCCGATCGGGATCATGGCCACCGCGACGGGGACCCCGACCAGCGCCGCGGCCCAGTGGCCGACGAAGGCCCCGCCCACCAGGAGCGACACCGTCTGGCCGCTCCCCGCCATCAGGAACAGGACGCTCACGGCGAAGACATGGGCATCTCGGGGCAGCCGGTAGGCGTGGATCCAGGTACCGGTGATCGGCCCCGAGATCCCCGTCGCGCCCTGCATGACGCCGGCGCCGAGGCCCACCGCGGGCGACCACCGCGTCGCGGTCGCCGGGGCCAGGCTGCGCTCGGGCCGAGCCACCGCCAAGGCCACGTAGGCCAGCACGATGAGCGCCAGCGCCGCCAGCACCGGCGCCTCGGGGAGGTGGACGAGCAGGAGGGTCCCGAAGACCGCGCCCAGGACACCGGCGGTGGCCAACACCGGAAGATCACGCGTCTGGCCTCGATGGGCCCGCTCGCGCCAGCCGATCAGCCCGTTGACGGCCAACCCGGGCACGGCCGTGGCCACCACCGCCTGCTCGAGGGGCAGGACGAGGCTGATGAGCGGGACGGCGATGACCGGGAGCCCCATGCCGGAGACGCTCTTGACCAGCGATCCGGCGAGGATCGCCACGACGATGATCCCCAGGTCCCCGCCGTCCACCCCCAAGGTCTAGGGGATGCCGTTCGAGGATCACGCCCGGCCAAGGCCAGGAGAGCCAGGAACGTGCCCTAGGCCCGTCCTGGGCGACGCCGACCGCAGCCGCATGGGCAAGAGCTGCCCAGAAGGTGCCCGGGCTCCCGGACGGCCGTACCGTCGCCACGCGTGAACTTCGTCGCCCACATGGTCGTGGCCCAACTCGTCGCCGACCGGCCGACCAGCGCGCTGCTGCTCGGCGCCGCGGCCCCGGACCTGACCCGCATGGCCCGTGTCCCCCTCGCCACGGCGGGTACGCCCGGCCACCGCGCCGGCGTCGCGCTCCACCACCGGACCGATGCGGTGTTCCACGAGCTGGCCTGGTTCCGAGACCAGAACCGTCGCCTGGTGCAGGCCCTCGGGGACCGAGGCGTGCGTCGCGGTCCCGCCCGGGGCGCCGCCCACGTGCTGATCGAGCTCCTCCTGGACGGCGCTCTCCTCGCCCGGGACGAGCACGCCGAGACCTTCGGCCGGCCCTGGCGGGCGATGGCGGGACCCGACGGTGACGCTCTCGCCATGGTCGACACGGCCCATCGCCACGCCTGGCGGGGATTCCTGGGCCAGTTGACCACCCGCCTCGTCCCCTCCGCCTATGGCGATCCCGCCTACGCCACCGACCGCACGGCCAACACCCTGGCCCGTCGCCCCCGCCTCGCCCTGTCCGACGACGAGACCGTCGTCCTCCGCCACCTCGCCGTCGAGGCCCAGGTCGGCATCGCCGGCGATGCCGAGGAGGTGGTGGGCGCCACGGCCCGGTCGGTGGCTGGACATAGCGGATCCCGGGCCGACCCCGGCGCCGCGGTCACCTAGCTAGGCGTCGTCGCTCTGGTCCTGGTCCTGCCGGTCCTGGTCCTGCCGATCCTCGTCCTGCCGATCCTCGTCCTGCCGATCCTCGTCCTGCCGATCCTGGTCCTGCCGGTCCTGGTCCTGCCGGTCCTCGTCCGCGTCGCCCTCCTGGTACCCGCCGCGGCCGTCGTCGTGCATCCACGGAGGCGTCGGGCGCCCGCCCTGACCGTCCCACTGGTCGCCGCGCCCGTCGGCGGGGCCGTGCTCACCACCTGGAAAGCCGTGGCCCGGGAAGCCGCCGCCGGGAAACCTGCCACCGGGGCCTCGGCCCTCACCGAAGCGGCCCCGCTGGAACGCGGAGACGGGCCTGGTGTCGTCGTCATCGAAGGCACCGGCACCGAGCCAGCCGAGCAGGCCTCCGGCGAGCAGGGCCAACGCCATGCCCACCGCCGCCCCCTTGCGGGTCACGGTGCGCTCGGGGCCCGGGGGCGGTTCGTCCACCGCGGACTCGGGCGCGTCGGCCACGGGCTCCGACCGGCCCTCGACGCTGAGCGGGTTCGACGCCTTCGGTCGTGGGGGCGGCCTCGGTGGGGTCATCGGCGTCACTCATGGCCTGAGTATCGGCAGCCCGGGTGACACCCTTTGAAGGATCGAGGTGAGAATCCGGCAAGAATCCGGAGCCACCACCGACCTCAGTCGGTGGTGCGGACCAGGCCGGCGCGCTCGCCGCGGCTCACCAGCTTGACGGCGACCTTGCGGGAGGCCTCGTCGATCATCTCGTCGCCGAACATCACCGCACCCTTGCGGTCACCCGTGGTGGTCGCCTCCTCGTAGGCGTCGAGGATGTCGTTGGCCCGGTCGAACTGCTCCTGGGTCGGCGAGAACATCTCGTTGAGGATCGTCACCTGATCGGGGTGCAGGGCCCACTTCCCGTCGAAACCGAGGATCTGGGTCCGCTGGCAGAAGTCCCGGAAGCCCTCGGAGTCCCGGACCTTCACGTACGGCCCGTCGATGACCTGGAGGCCGTTGGCCCGGCCGGCCATCAGGATCTTCATGAACACGTAGTGGAAGTAGTCGCCGGGGTACTCCGGGATCTGCAGGCCGCCGGACAGCGACGGCATCTCCATGGAAGCCGAGAAGTCGACCGGGCCGAGGATCACGGTCTCCAGACGGGACGAGGCGGCACAGATCTCGTTGACGTTGATCAGCCCCCGGGCCGTCTCGATCTGGGCCTCGATCCCGATGTGGCCGATCGGCAGGCCCGCGTTCTTCTCCACCTGGGTGAGGAGCAGGTCCATGGCCTCGACCTCACCGGCGGTCTGGACCTTGGGGAGCATGATCTCCTCGAGGCGCTCACCCGCGTTGCCGACCACCTCGATCACGTCACCGTAGGTCCACTGGGTGTCCCAGGCGTTGACCCGCACGCAGAGGATCTTCTCGCCCCAGTCCTGGTTCTTGACGGCGTCGACCACCTTGCCCCTCGCGGCCTCCTTCTCGAGGGGAGCCACCGAGTCCTCCATGTCCAGGAAGACCATGTCGGCGGGCAGGGTCGGGCCTTTGCCCAGCATCTTCTCGCTGGAGCCGGGAACGGAGAGACAGGAGCGACGCGGCAGATCTCTGGTACGTGCGGACATGGCGGTCAGCCTACGGCGGGAGGTCCCGCGGCGGCCACGGCCCGCCGGGTTCAGAGCGGCCTCAGAAGCTCCGGGGCCACGGGGCAGTCGGTCCGGCGGAGCGCGTCGGGGGGACGGGCCGGGCCGGCCGGTCCGACGACCTGGTCGACCAGGTCGAGCGGGACGAGCTCCACGTCGTCCTCCCAGGGGCTGTCCGCTGACAGCGTGCGGTCACACAGGGCCGCAAACATCCGTTCCGGCAGGAGACGGCCGACCCCGGCGACCAGCCACACCTCGGCGCCGGACAATCGGCCCACCGACGCCGCCGCCCGCGATCCCGACGGGGCCACGAAACCCGACGGTCCCATCGCCGTGGTCTCCAGGACCACGACGTCGACCTCGGCCGACGCCGACCCGAGCCCACGGAGGGGAACATCGGTCGCGTCCACGTCGGCTCGGAGGAGCCGGAGGACGAGGTCAGCTCCGGTGCCGTCCACATCGCCGACCAGCACCTCGAGATCACCTCGGCGATCCAGACCACCGGCGGCCAGCTCGGACCAGCCGAGGAGGAGCACGGTGGCCTCCGCCGGAAGGGCATCGGCCAGGGCCCGTGGGGTGCGATCCTCCTCGATCTCCCGCGCGGCCGCCTGGGCTTCACCCACGGGGTCCGCCGCGGTGAGGATCCGGGCCGCCAGCCACCAGAGTGGGCCCGAGCCCGGCTGGTGGTCGACGATGCGGCGACAGGCGGTGACCAGGCCCTGGGGGTCGCGACCGAACGAGCACAGGGCTGCCGCCGTCTCGGTGACCATCACCGCCTGCGAGGCGCCGTGGGCCCGGGCCACGTAGCGCAGACGCTCGATCGGGTGCATCGCGCTCGACGGTATCGACCCCGGGAGTTCGCGTTCGCCGAACCGGGCGCTGTACCTTCGGTCGCCGTGACGAGCACGCAGGCGCCCGCCGATCTCGAACTGGCCCCGCTGGAGGGCGATGCCCGCCCGCTGTCGGAGTGGGTGACCAACTTCCACCTCGCCCTGGTCGTCCTGGACCCCTACACCAACGAGAGCGCCTGGCTACTGGAGACCGCCGGCCGGATCCTGGGCTCCTTCGCCCAGGCCGACTGCCGGGTGGCCTTCGTGGTGACCGCCAAGGCCGGCGACGCCCGCCGCTTCCTCGGTCCCTGGGCCATCGAGTTCCTCACCTTCGTCGACCCCGACCGCGAGCTGGTCAAGGCCCTCGAGGCCGAGACCCTGCCGGTCTTCGCCCACATCCGCACCGATCTCACGGTGGTGTCCCGGGCCGAGGGCTGGGACCCGCTGGAGTGGCGGGCGGCGACCACCGACCTGGCCCTCGAGATGAGCTGGACCCCGCCGGGCATCCCGGCACCCGGCGACCCCGGCCCCTTCCCCGGCTCCCCCGCCGCCGGCTGAGCGTCCCCGACCTCGAATCGCGTCAGCTGGTCACGCTGGACGGGACCAACTGACGCGAAGTCGTCACTTGATGATCCCGCCTCGGGTCATCGCCTCGATGTCGAGGGCCTTGGTCAGCTCCTCATCGGTCATGAGGCCCTCCTCCAGGACGATGGCCCGGATGGTCGTGTTCTCCTTGACCGCCCGCTTGATGACGGCCGCGGCCTTCTCATAGCCGATGTAGGGGTTGAGCGAGGTCCCGATGGAGGGCGACGACTCGGCGTAGGCCCGGCACCGCTCCTCGTCGGCCTCGATGCCGTCGATGCAGGTGTCGGCGAAGACCGCCGACACGTTGGCCAGCAGGCGGATCGACTCGAGCAGGTTGTGGGCCATCATCGGCATGAAGACGTTCAGCTCGAGGGTCCCCTGCGACCCACCGAAGGCCACCGCGGCGTCGTTGCCCATGACCTGGGCCGCGACCTGGGTCACCGCCTCGGGGATGACCGGGTTCACCTTGCCCGGCATGATCGAGGAGCCCGGCTGGAGGTCGGGGAGGCGGATCTCGGCCAGGCCGGTGCGGGGGCCCGAGGCCATCCAACGCAGGTCGTTGGCGATCTTGACCAGAGCCACTGCGATCACCCGGAGCAGGCCGGAGGCCTCGACCAGGCCGTCCCGGCTGGCTTGGGCGGCGAAGTGGTCGCGGGCCTCGGTGATGGGCAGGCCCGTGCGCTCGGCCAGCGCGGCGATCACCGCCGGGGCGAACGCCGGCGGGGCGTTGATGCCGGTCCCGACGGCGGTGCCGCCCAGGGGGACCTCGCCGACCCGGCCCAGGACGCCCTCGATGCGCTCCGCTCCCTGGCTGATCTGGGCGGCGAACCCGCCGAACTCCTGGCCGAGGGTGACCGGCGTGGCATCCATGAGGTGGGTGCGGCCGGACTTGACCACCGGGGCGAACTCGTCGGACTTCCTCTCCAGGGACGCGGCCAGGTGGCCCAGAGCGGGCAGGAGGTCGTCTCTCAGGGCCTCGGCCACCGCGAGGTGCATGGCGGTGGGGAACACGTCGTTGGAGGACTGTGAGGCGTTGACGTGGTCGTTGGGGTGCACGGCCCCCTCCTCCCCCAGCTTCTCGGACGCCAGCGTGGCCAGCACCTCGTTGGTGTTCATGTTCGACGACGTTCCGGAACCGGTCTGGAAGACGTCGATCGGGAAGTGATCGTCCCACCGGCCGTCGGCCACCTCGTCGGCCGCCGCGGCGATGGCGTCGGCCCGCGCCGGGTCCACGTCGGGGACCTCGTCCAAGCCGGCGTTCACCTTCGCCGCCTCGCCCTTGATCATCGCCAGGGCCCGGATCAGGCGGCGGTCGATCCTCAGGCCCGAGATCGGGAAGTTCTCCACCGCCCGTTGGGTCTGGGCGGCGTACTTGGCGCTGAAGGGAACCTGCACCTCACCCATGGAGTCGTGCTCGATGCGGAACCCACCGTCGGACTTCGTCATGGGTCCGACGCTACCCACCGGCTCTACCGGGCCGTCCAACCGCCGTCCACCGCGATCGTCTGACCGGTCACGTACGTGCTGGCCCCGGAGGCCAGGAAGAGGAGGGGGCCGTCCAGTTCGTCCTCGCCGCCGACCCGGCGCATGGGCGTGTTCCGCTCGATCCACTCCCGTCCGGCGTCGGTCGCGATCATGTCCTCGGTCAGGTCCGTGGCGAAGTACCCGGGCGCGATGGCGTTGACCCGGACCCCGGCCGTCGCCCACTGGCAGGCCAGCTCGCGGGTCAGGCCGACCAGTCCCGCCTTGGCCGCCACATAGCCCGCCTGACGGTTCGGCGACGAGGCGACGAGCCCGTGGACCGAGGCGATGTTCACGATCGAGCCGGCCCCACGCTCGATCATGCCCGGGGCGACGAGGCGGGCGAGGTGGAACGAGGCCGTCAGGTTGACCTCCACGGCGAGCGCGAAGGCCGCAGGATCCTCGGACTCGGCGCGCTGCGGTCCGTCGCTGATGCCGGCGTTGTTGACGAGGACGTCGATCCGGCCGAAGCGCTCGAGGGCGGCGGCCACCACCACCTCGCGCTGGCGGAGGTCGGCCAGGTCCGCCGGGGCCACCAGCGCATCGCCCAGCTCGGATGCCAGTGCCTCCAGCCGGTCGGCCCTGCGGGCCACCAACACCACGGAGGCACCGGCTTCGTCCAGCACCCGGGCGAACCGGGCCCCGAGCCCCGCCGAAGCCCCGGTCACCATCGCCACTCGCCCATCCAACCGGAACCGTTCCATCGTGGGGGAGACTACGGACCGTGAAGATCCGCGTCGGGTTCGGCTTGGGCACCCGGACCGTCACCAACGACGCCGAGCGGTTCGATCCGCTCGTCGACGGCCTCGAGCGCCACGGCTTCGACTCGCTCTGGCTGAGTGAGCGGGTCTCGGGCGACTGCCCGGACCCCGTCGTGGGTCTGGCGTACGCGGCGGGCCGCACCCGCCGGATCAAGTTCGGGATGAGCGTCATGGTCCTCCCCGGCCGCAACCCGGTGCTGGTGGCCCAGGAGCTGGCCAGCCTCGACCGCCTGTCGGGCGGACGCCTGTTGCCCGCCTTCGGCCTCGGTGTGGCCGACCCCCGCGAGCAGCAGGCCTTCGGCGTCGCGCGCGAGGAGCGGGCTCCGTGGTTCAACGAGGCGCTTCCCCTCCTCCGCCGCCTGTGGTGTGAGGACGAGGTCGTCCACCACGGTGAGCGCTTCGACCTCGACGGCATCAGCGTGCGACCCCGGCCCGTCCAGCAACCCCTGGACGTGTGGCTCGGCGGACAGGCCCCCTCGGAGCTGCGCCGGGTCGGACGCCTGGGCGACGGCTGGCTGCCCTCGTTCTGTGATGCCACCGACATCGCCGCCGGCATCCCCGTCATCGACCGGGCCGCCGCGGAGGCCGGGCGTTCGATCGACCCCGAGCACTTCGGTGCGCTGGTGGCCTATGCCCACGGCGAGGTCCCCGACGTCTTCCTCCAGTTCGTGCAGAAGCGGCGGCCGGACATCACCGATCCGACCCAGATCATCCCGTCGGGCCACCACGGCCTGAAGGACCGTCTCGAGCAGATGATCGAGGTCGGGGCCAGCAAGTTCGTCGTCCTGCCCATCCTCGAACCCGACGACTGGGATGCCGAGTTGGGCGCTCTGGCCGAGACGGTCCTCCCCCTCCAGGCATGAGATGGGGCGCCGCCGTCGCCGACGCGATCGAGATCACCGCCGAGCGATTCAGCCGGGGAATCGACGCGGGCGACCCCGGGTGTTCCGTGGCGATCGGCCACGAGGGCCGGGTCGTCCATGCGGCGGGCTTCGGCACCGCCGAGCTCGACTCGGGCGCGCTCATCGACCCCGACACCAGCTTCGACATCGGTTCGACCTCGAAGCAGTTCACCGGGCTGGCAGTCCTGCTGGCGGCCCGCGACGGCGATCTCGATCTGGACCGGGACATCCGCGGCTGGGTGCCCGAGCTCCCCCTCCACCGCGGCTTCCCGGCAACCCTTCGGCACCTGCTCCACCACACCGGTGGCCTTCCCGACTACATCAGCCTCCTGCTCGACGCCGGGTTCACCTACGGGGACCCGACGACCGCCCAGGACGCGCTCGACGCCCTCGCGTCGGCGGGGCGTCCCGAATTCGAGCCGGGTACGGACTGGGCCTACTCGAACACCGGCTACTTCCTCCTCGGGGTGGCCCTCGAGCGGGCCACGGGCACCTCGCTGCCGGCCTACCTCGACCAACGGGTCTTCGGCCCCCTGGACCTCGCCATGGTCATGGATCCCGTGACCCCGGTCGAGGGCGAGGCGGTGTCCTACCAGCGACCCCGGGGCGCGTGGGTCGTGGCCGACTCCCTGTGGCAGCAGGTCGGCGACGGGGCCGTCCAGACCACCCCGTCGGCTCTGGTGCGCTGGGCCGACACCTGGTCGACGGCGCCGTTCGGCGCGGACGTGCTGCGGGCCCAACTGGAGGGGGTCCCGACCGGCGAGGGCCCGCGCTACGGCGCCGGCATCGACATCTTCGACGACCACCTCGAGCACGCCGGCAGCTGGGCGGGCTTCACCACCGAGTTCGCCGTCGACCCCGGGCGACGGGTCGCGGTTGCCATCGCCGGCAACCGCCCGGACCTACCTGGCCGGGCCGGCAGGGGGGTGGCCCTGCTCGACCTCTGGGCTCGCGCCCTTGGCGGAGACGGGCCCCCCTAGACAAGCAGCCCCCGCGTCCAGCCGCGCGCGAATCGCGGCGGTCCTGCATCGCGGGCCTCTCGCCCCTGACCCGCCCGACGGCGGCGAAGGCGGGATCGACCATCACCACCAGGTCGGGAACAGCGCGACCAGGCCATCGGTGATCCGACGCTCCACCTCCCCATCACGCTCAGGCGAACGGTGGTCGAGCCAGCCCAGGAGCGCTTGCACCACGTAGTCGACCGCCAGTTCGGTGGCCCAATACAGTGATCGGATCGCCGGTGAAGGGGGCTTAGTGCAACTCACCTACGACGAGGCCGAGCTCCTCGCGTCGCACGACTACGAAGAACCACTCGTCGCCGGCGGCGTCCTCTGCCACGGTGGTTTCGACGCCGACGGTCGCTACGTGTCGCCGCGGACCCGGTACCGGACTCGCGCCATCGCGGCCTGGCAGGCCGGCCACGAGTCGACCTTCGGGACCCCGCTCATGGACCTGCCCCTGGAGACCTGGCCCGGGCACTACCCCAACGTGGCCCAGGCCCGCTTCCTCCTCGAGTCCGGGCTCCCCGAGCCGATCATCAACACGCTCACCCGCATCGGCACGGTCGAGGGCTTCGGCGCGATGCTCCGGCTCTCGCCGGTGCCCGACGCCCGCAGCGCCTTCGCCGAGGACACCGAGGGCACCGCGCTGGCCCACCTCGGCCTCGGCCTCTTCGAGGCCCACGCCCGCGACGAGGCGGGCTTCGACCCCGAGGACGGACGAGCCGAAGGGGGTCACAAGCAGATGTGGTTCGCCGCCCGGGACATCGCCTTCGGCCACCCGCCGACCGAGGACGAGACCGAGGTCATGCTCCAACGCATGGGCATCGGGCAGATGGCCGCGTCCCCGCCGCAGCGCCTGTGGCCCGACGACGTCTCGATCGAGCTCGAGATGCTCGTCGAGCGCATGACCCGGCTCCTGCTGATCGAGATCAGCGCGTTCCACACCTTCGCGTGGGCCGAAGCGCTGCTGGACGACCCCGACCTGGTCGCCGGCGACGGTGAGGCCGCCCGCCTCGTGTCCTACATCCGCTCCGACGAGACGCCGCACGTCGAGTACCTCAAGACCGTCCTCACCGAGATCCGTGATCGCACGGTGGTCGGCGAGCGCCGGGAACACCTCGGCGCCGAGCTCGTCGGCCGCACATGGGAGCGGGCGCTGGCCCAGTCCCTGGGCGAGCGGCGAACGGCCGCCATCGAGACCTTCCGGGCCGAGGTGGGCCACGCCGCCGACCACCGGACCGACGGGGCGGATCTCCTCGCCCGCTTCGACGACCTGGCCACCGAGGAGGTCACGGCATGAAGTTCGGCATCTTCTACGAGCACCAGCTCCCCCGCCCCTGGACCGAGGACAGCGAGCGCCAGTTGATCCAGGACGCCCTCGAGCAGGTCGAGCTCGCCGACCGCCTGGGCATCGAGTACTGCTGGGAGGTCGAACACCACTTCCTCGAGGAGTACTCCCACAGCTCTGCGCCCGAGGTCTTCCTCGCCGCAGCCAGTCAGCGCACCAAGGACATCCGCCTCGGCCACGGCATCATCCAGACCGCCCCCGGCTACAACCACCCGGCCCGCACCGCCGAGCGGGTCGCCATGCTCGACCTGGTCTCCAACGGCCGGGTCGACTTCGGCTCGGGCGAGTCCTCCTCGGAGGCCGAGTTGGGGGGCTTCGGCATCGACCCGATGCTCAAGCGGGACCAGTGGCGGGAGGGCCTCGAGGTCGCCATCCGTTGCCTGACCGAGACACCCTTCACCGGCCACGAGGGCACCCACGTGTCCATGCCGCCCCGCAACGTCGTGCCCAAGCCGGTGCAGAAGCCCCACCCCCCGCTGTGGGTGGCCTGCTCCCGCCGGGACACCATCATGTTGGCCGCCGAGCTCGGGATCGGTGCGCTCACCTTCGCCTTCATCGACCCCGAAGAGGCTCGTCAGTGGGTCGGGGACTACCGCGACCGAATGGCCGACAAGGGCGTCGCCATCGGCAAGGCGGTCAACTCCGCGGTCGCCTGCGTGACGCCGATGATGTGCGCCAAGGACGAAGCGCGGGCCCTCGCGATGGGCCTGGAGGGGGGCAACTTCTTCGGCTACTCCCTGGCCCACTACTACATCTTCGGCGAGCACCGACCGGGCACGACCGACGTCTGGCAGGAGTTCCTGGAGCGACGGGAGGACATGGGATACTCCCCCGAGGCCGCCATCGCGGCCGAACAGGAGACCCTGGGCGCCAAGCTCGTCTCCGGCGAACGGGAGGGGCTGCGGGGCGCGGTCGGCACACCGGACCAGCTCCGTGAGTTCCTCCGCCGCTACGAGGAGGCCGGCGTCGATCAGCTGATCTTCGTCATGCAGGCGGGCCGGAACCGCCACGAGGACATCATGGACAGCCTGACGCTGTTCGGCACCGAGGTGCTCCCCGAGTTCAAGGAGCGGGACGACGCGGCGAGCGAGGCCAAGGCCCGTGAGCTGGAACCGGTCATCGAACAGGTGCTGGCCCGCCGCGAGGACGACGCTCCCCCCCTGCCCGAGGGCTACTCCATGAAGGCCTATCCGAAGCAGATGATGGAAGCCGCCGGGGCCGACGAGGCCTTCCTCCAGCAGATCGCCGACAAGACCGCCGTGGGCGACAGCGAGGCCCTGGGCCAGCTCGGCTGACACCGGCCCGGCTCTCGGTCAGCGGCAACTCGTGACCACGAGGACCTCGCCGTCCACCTCGACCTCGGCCCCGACCTGCTCGGCCCACGGTTCGAGCCCGACCTCGAGCGCCTCGAGGTCACCGGCCACCGCCATGCGCAGGCAGTCCCGATCCCCCTCCTGCCACAGCACGCTGTTGTCCCCGTCCCACTCCGGGGTGGTCTCGCCCTCGTCGGCCAAGCTGGCCAGGGCGTGGATGAGGAACTGCCCGACGGCGCCCTCGTCGACCACCGCGCCGTCGGCCGGCGGCACCGGGACCTCCACGATCCCATCGCGCTCGGGCCAGGTCTCCGGCTCCTGGATCTGCTCACTGGTGGTCGGCGGGCGCCGCAGGGCGCGGTTCACCGCGACGTTGCCGCCGTCGTCGAACAGCGCCTGGACGAAGGCCGCCCCGGTCACATAGGTGAACAGCTGCTCCTGCAGCAGGATCCCCGGGAAGTCCGAGGGGTCGACGCCGTCGAGGTAGCCGAGCTGCTCGGCCTCCGCATTCGCCCGCTCGGCGTCGCTGAGTCCGTCGGTGTAGGCGGACTCCACCCGGCTGGCGCTGCCCTCCACGAGGGCCGAGAACGCGAACCCGGACTCATCGGGCCGGTCCTCCAACGCCGGGCGGTAGAGCTCGAAGTGCTGGTCGTCGAGGGCGTGGGTCAGCTCGTGGACCAGGGTGATCCGCAGGTTGGGCGTGTCGGCTGCCCCCCGCACGACCATCTCCCCTGTCTCGCTGTCGTAGTAGCCGAGTGAGCCCACCGACAGGTACTGGCTGACGATCTCGACCGGATCGCCCGCTTCGGGCCACAGGCCGAGCGCCCGCAGGGCCGCGGCGGCGTTCTCCAGATCCTGACGGCCCTCGATCATGTCGTCCTCGAAGTCCGACCGGGAGCGTTGGCGGTAGGCCTCGTCGTCGAGCACCTCGATGGGCACGTCCTCCAGGAACTCGAGGCCGCGTACCTCTTCGACGATCCCCTTCAGCTCACCGACCAGGGCGCCCAGAGCAGCCTCGTCGATCGGCGGCGCCGGTTCTCCTGCCCCTTCGTCGGCGCGCGGGTCCGGGCTCGAGATGTCGGGCGACCCCACCCGGTCCGGGTCGGGGGCCGAGGCCGTACCTTCGCCCCCTCGGGCCAGCAGGAAGAGGCCGATCATCATCGCCACCGCGACGAGGGCCACGGCCGCGGTGGTGGCGACGAATCGCCGGTTGGCCGCCTCGTCGCCCCACGGCCCGTCCGGGGACGATGACGGGGCGGTGTCGGGGGACGATGACGGGGCGGCGGGCGGAGGGGGCGGGGACGGCGCGCCGGACACCGGCGGCCCGGGGGGCATCTCCATGGGCGATCAAGGTACCGACCGACGCGGCGATCAGACCCGGCCGACCGGGGGTCAGCGGAGGAAGATCGGGAAGAGCCCGCCCCACCGGTCGCCCGGCTCGGCTCGGCTCGAGCGGGGTGGGCCGGGCGGGAAGCTGTTGCCGTCGAAGGCCTGGCTGGCCGACGATTCCAGACGGGCCCCGACCCCGGCGACCACGACGACGGACCCGGTGTCCAGGGCGCCAGGCAGATCCTCACCGGGAACCCCCACGACCAGGTCGCCGTAGCGGTTGCCGTCGAAGTCACCGATGGCCACCGAGGCCCCGAGCGCGTCATCGACTTCGGCCTGATCGGCCAACCCGTTGGCCGCCGACGCGGCGTGGTACTGCCGGCTGCCGGCGCCGGTGAGACCGTCGAGACCACCGCGCAGGACCAGGACGGCCCCTGCGTCACGAGACCTCCTGACGACCTGACCGACGATGCCGGCCACCAGGTCGGCGTCGCCGTCGTCGTCGAGGTCGCTGAGAGCGAGGCCGGCGCCCAGGTGGTCACCGCTCTGTGCTCTACCCGCCACGTCGGCCGAGGCCGCGGTCAGGTGCCGACTGCCCCGAGGCCGGATCCCCCGGGCTGAGCCGCGCAGGACCAGCAGCGATCCGGCGTCACGAGCCCGACCCACGTCCTTGCCGATCGCGCCGGCCACGACATCGGCGTACCCGTCACCGTGCACGTCACCGACCGCGATGCTGATGCCGAGCTGATCGTGGGCCCGGCCGTCACCAGCCACACCGGCGCTGTCGAGGTGAAGCTCGACACTGCCGTCGCCGCGCAGTCCGGACCGGCGCCAGGTGGTGGGCCGGCCCCGGAGGACCAGGACCGCACCGCCATCCGCGTTCACCGGGTACCCGATGTCGGGGGCGTCCTCACCGGGGATGCCGACGGCCAGGTCGTCGATGCCGTCGCCGTTGGTGTCCCCCGCGGCCAGCGACACGCCCAGCCGGTCGCCCCTCTCGTGGTTTCCGGCGACCGCGGCCGGCGCCGAGCTGATCTCCCGGCCCGTGGACCCGAGGCCGGAGGCCGAGCCGCCGAAGACGGTCACCGCGCCGGCCGCCGGCCGCCGGCCCACACCCTCGCCCGGGGCCCCGACCGCCAGGTCGTCGAACCCGTCGCCGTCGAAATCACCCGTCGTGAGGGAAGCCCCGAACTGGTCGCCGCCCTCGGGGACGACGCCGATGAGGCGCAGGCCCCGCGGGTTGGGGAGGAGGCCCTCGGCCGACCCGTGCACGACGATGACCTCACCGGCCGCCCGGGCGCGGGAGACCGTCGCGGCCGGAGCCCCGATGGCCACGTCGTCGAACCCGTCGTCGTCGAAGTCACCGGTCGCCACCGCCGCCCCGGCCACCTCATTGCTCTTCATGACCCCCGGGACGCCGTTGAACTCCTGGAGGACTCGCTCGGCTCCGGCATCGGTCACCCCCGACCCCGACCCGTAGAGCACGAACGCGCCGCCGCTGTCGACGTGGGTGACCCGGACCTCGGCCGACGGCGGGTCGGTCGTGTCCTCACCCGGCGCCCCGACGACGAGGTCGGCGACCCCGTCCCCGTTCAGGTCCCCGGTCGCCACGCCGGGACCACCCCAGTACAGGGTGGTGTTGTCGACGTTGAAGCCCTGGTTGCGGATCCGGGTCCCGTAGGGCGTCGACCACCAGGAGGTGCGGCCGCTGGTGTTCGGGTAGGCGAGGAGGCGTCCGCCCACCACGCCGTACATCGCGCCGGGGTCCTTCAGGTTGCCCGCCGCGGTGCGCTCCTCGTAGTGCAGGTGCGGCGAACTGACCCGGCCCGATCGGCCCGACCGGCCGATGAGGGTTCCCCGCTCGACCTGTTGACCGACGTTGACCAACTCCACCGACAGGTGCAGGTAGCGCGAGTGGATCCCGTCGTCGTGGCGGATGTCGACATAGATCCCGCGGGAGTCCCCCGCCGAGCGGGCCGCCGTGACCCGACCCGGACCGGCCGAGTAGATCCTCGTGCCGACCGGCATCCCGATGTCGAGGGCCGGATAGGAGTGGTGGCGGGCACACGCCGGGTACCCGGGGTTGCCCCTCGTGCACCAGAGCTCGTGGTTGCCCAGGAAGGGAACCCAGTTGGCGTCCTCGTTCTGCCCCCCTGCTTCGAGGGGTGTCGCTTCCCGACCGTCGGTCTCGGGGAGTGCTGCCTCGTACCCGCCGGCCTCGATCGGTGCTCCATCCGGCGGCGCCTCGGGGACCTCGGTGGTCGGCGGCGCCTGCGGGACCTCGGTGGTCGGCGGCGCCTGAGGGACCTCCGTCGTCGGCGGTGGCGCCTCGTCGGCCGGCCCCGGCACGGGCCCGGCCGCCACCGCCGGGGCGAGGACGGCCGACGCCGCCGTGAGCGAGAGCAGCACGGGGAGAGCGGGGCGGAGGAGGCGGGTTCGGATCATTGGTGCAGGCAGGGCCGACTCCCGAGGGTACGGGCCACCACTAGCGTGCCCACATGCATGACCTGATCATCCGCGGCGGCACCGTGGTCGACGGCACCGGCGCTCCGGGGCAGCCGGCCGACGTGGCCGTCGACGGCGATCGGATCGTCGCCGTCGGCGCCGTCGACGGCCCCGGCCGTCGCACCATCGATGCCGAGGGCCTGACCGTGACGCCGGGCTTCGTCGACGCCCACACCCACCTCGACGCCCAGTTGGGTTGGGACCCCGAGGCCACCCCGTCCTCCTGGCACGGCGTGACCTCGGTGGTCATCGGCAACTGTGGCGTGACCTTCGCCCCGTGCCGGCCCGAGGACCGGGCCTGGCTGGCGGAGATGATGGAATCGGTCGAGGACATCCCCGCCGCCGCCATCCTCGGGGGCCTGCCGTGGGACTGGGAGTCCTACGGCGACTACCTCGACACCCTCGATGGCCTGCCCAAGGGGGTCAACGTCGCCGGGATGGTCGGCCACTGCGCCATCCGCTGGAACGTGATGGGCGACCGGAGCCTCGACCACTCGGTCGTGCCGACCGAGGACGAGCTCGACGCGATGGCCGCCCACGTCGCCGAAGCCCTGGACCGGGGCGCCGTCGGCGTCAGCTCGTCACGGACGATCCTGCACACCCTGCCCGACGGCCGGGAGGTCCCCGGCACCTTCGCCGGGGTCGAGGAGTTGGTGGCCCTGGCCGAGCCCCTGCGCGCTCGCGGCCGGGGCGTGTTCGAGACCGCGGCGATGCTCGGTGCCCAGAACGGTGTCGACGAGGACGGCACCCGACGCGAGATCGAGCTGTTGGCCGAGGTCAGTCGGTCCTGTGGCCGGCCGGTGTCCTTCGGCCTGACCCACACCAACGCCGGCCCGCACCTCCATGAGCTGGCCCTCGATCACGTGACCCGGGTCAACGCCGCGGGCGCCCGACTTCGACCCCAGACCTCACCCCGCCAGATCGGGATCCTGCTCGGCTTGGGCTTCCGGACGCCGTTCGACTTCTGCGCCGGTTGGCAGGCCCTCGCCCCACTCTCGCTGGAGGAGAAGCTGGCCGCCCTGGCCGACCCGGACCGACGGGCGACCCTGGTGGCCGAGGCCGATGCGCTGGGCAATTCCGGTGAGCACACCTTCCTGATGCCGTTGGACCGGGCCCGCTATGACCACACGCCCGAGGACAGCCTCGCCGCGGAGGCCGCCCGACGGGGGGTGTCGGTCGCCCAGGCCTTCGTCGAGCTCAGCCTCGAATCCGAGGGACGGCGGGTCTACAACTACCCGTTCCTCAACCAGGACCTCGAGGCGGCCGGCGCCATGTTCGCCCAGCCCGACGTCGTGGTCGGCCTCGGCGACGCCGGGGCCCACGTCAGCCAGGTCATCGACGCCAGCCAGGCGACGTTCCTGCTGTCGTACTGGGTCCGCGAGCGCCAGGTGTTCAGCTTCGAGGACGCCGTACGACGCATCACCTCCGAGACGGCCTCGCTGTTCGGTCTCCGGGACCGTGGCGTCCTGGCCCCGGGCGCGTTCGCGGACCTCAACCTCCTGGACCCCGACGCTCTCGACCTGACGTTGCCCGAGTACGTCAACGACCTCCCGGGTGGCGCCGGCCGGCTGATCCAGCGGGCCGAGGGCTACCGGGCCACGGTCGTCAACGGGCAAGTGGTCCGTGAGCAGGGCGAGTTCTCCGGCGCCCTCCCCGGCCGGCTCCTACGATCCCGGCCATGACCCAGGACTCGCCCCGGCCGTCGCTCGCCCCCTACCCGGAGGTGCCGGTGAGCGACCTGTTGGCGGGCGCGGCCGCCACCTGGCCCGAGCGCGTCGCCCTGGTCGACGGGATCAGCGACGCCGAGTACACCTTCGCCCGCATCTGGGAGGCCTCGCGCGGCATGGCCCGGGCGCTCCAGGACGAGGGGGTCCAGCCCGGCGATCGGATCGGCATCGTCGCGCCGAACTCGCCCGAGTGGGTCGTCGCCTTCCACGGCGCGCTCCTGGCCGGAGCGACGGTCACGACCCTCAACCCGCTCTACAAGGAGCGCGAGATCGCCCACCAGTTCGGCGACTCCGAACCCGCGGTCGTCTTCGTCACCGACGCCACCGCCGAGACGACCCGGGCGGTCTGGGGTCGCGATGACCACCTGCACCACACCTCGGACGTCTGGGCGCTCGCCGACGGATCCGGCGGGGACCCGGCGCCGGTGGCCGTCGACCCGCTCAACGACCTGGCCGCCCTCCCCTACTCCTCGGGCACCACCGGCGAGCCCAAGGGCGTCATGCTGCGGCATCACGACATCACCAGCAACGTGGCCCAGATCCGCGGGACCGGCGTCATCCCCGACGGCTCGGTGATGATCGACTTCCTGCCGTTCTTCCACATCTACGGGCTGACCGTGCTGATGCTCTGCGGTCTGGCCAGCGGATCCAAGCAGGTCGTGCTGCCCGGCTTCGACCCCCAGCGATTCGTCGACCTGACCCAGCGCCACCGGGCCACCAACCTCTTCGTGGTCCCTCCCGCCCTGCTGGCGCTGGCGAACCTGGGCGACCAGCTCGGCGCCGACCTCAGCAGCGTCCGCTACGTGATGTCGGGGGCCGCACCCCTGCCGATCGACGTGGCCCGCCGCGTCGCCGAGCACTACGACGTGGAAGTGGTGCAGGGCTACGGGATGACCGAGGCCAGCCCGGTGACCCACATCAGCCTCCTCGGCCAGGACAAGCCCGGCACCGTCGGTCCGCCGGTGGCGGACACCCGCCAGAAGGTGGTGGACCTGGCCACGGGCGACGAGCTCGGCGTGGGCGAGACCGGCGAGCTGCTGATCCAGGGGCCGCAGGTGATGGCCGGCTACTACAAGCGCCCCGATGCCACCGCGGAGACGCTCCTCACCGACGCCGACGGGACCTGGTTGCGGACCGGTGACATCGTCACCGTGGACGAAGACGGCTACGTGACCATCCGGGACCGCGCCAAGGAGATGATCAAGTACAAGGGCTACCAGATCGCCCCGGCCGAACTGGAGGCCGTGCTGATCGAGCACCCGGACGTGGCCGACGCCGCGGTGATCCCCAAGGATTCCGGCAACGGCACCGACGAGATCCCCAAGGCCTTCGTGGTCCGGTGCGACGGCTCGACGCTCACCGCCGAGGACGTCATGGCCCACGTCGAAGAGCGGGTGGCGCCCTACAAGAAGGTACGGGAGGTCGACTTCGTCGACGCCATCCCGAAGAACCCGAGCGGCAAGATCCTGCGCCGCGAGCTGAAGGAGAAGGAACGAGCCTCATGACGACCTCACCCAAGGGACTCCCCGCCCTGCTCCACCCGTTCGCGAAGCCGGCGTCGCCCACCGACCACTTCATCACGGTGACCCGGGGCCAGGGCGCGCTCGTCTGGGACTCCGAGGGCAACGAGTACGTCGACGCGATGGCCAGCCTCTGGTTCGCCAACGTCGGCTATGGCCGCACCGAGGTGGTCGACGCCGTGACCGCGCAGCTCCGGACCCTGCACGCCTACCACTGCTTCGATCCGTTCACCAACGGGCCGGCGGACGCCCTGGCCGATCGCCTCGCCGACCTGGCCCCCGTCGATGACCCGCGGGTCTTCCTGGTGAGCTCGGGCTCCGAAGCGGTCGACTCGGCCATGAAGCTGGCCCGGGCCGCCCACATCCGAGCCGGGCGGCCCGAACGGAAGCTCATCGTCAGCCGGTCCGAGGGCTACCACGGGGTGACCTACGGAGGGACCTCCGCCCAGGGGATCCCGGACAACCGGGTCGGCTTCGGCGAGTTGCTCCCCGACATGGTCACCGTCCCGGGGGACGACATCGAGGCCATGGCCACCCTGTTCGCCGAAAGGGGTGACGAAGTGGCGGCCGTCATCAGCGAGCCGGTCCAGGGGGCGGGTGGGGTGTTCCCCCCGCCCGAGGGCTATCTGAGCCAGCTCCGGCGGTTGTGTGACGACCACGGCGCGTTCCTCATCCTCGACGAGGTCATCTGCGCCTTCGGCCGCCTCGGGCACTGGTTCGGCGCCGAGCACTACGGCGTCCGCCCCGACCTCGTCACCTTCGCCAAGGGCGTCACCTCGGGCTATGTGCCCCTGGGCGGGGTCGTGGTCGGGGGTCCCGTGCACGCCGCGCTGGAGTCCGACCCGGACTTCGTCCTCCGCCACGGACACACCTACTCGGGCCATGCCGCGGCGGCGGCCGCCGCCCTGGCCAACCTGGACGTGCTCGAGGCCGACGGCCTCCTCGAACGGGCCCTGGCGGTCGGCGCCCGCCTCGCGGAGGGGCTCCGCAGCCTGCAGGCCGACGGGCTGGTCGCCGCGGTACGGGGCGAGGGTGCGGTGTGGGCGGTCGAGCTGAACGACGGCGTGTCGGCCCCGGCCTCTCGCGACGCCCTCCTCACCGAGGGCGTGATCGTGCGGCCCCTGGGCACCGCACTGGCCATGTGTCCCCCGCTGGTCATCACCGACGCGGAGATCGACCGCGTCGTGGACGGCCTCGCTCACGTCCTCGGGACCTGAATCGTCCGCGGCGCCGACCGCCGCCCGCTTCCGGGCGTCACTCCGTAGTACCTAGTGGCTTCTATGACAGCTGGCTAACGTCGCGCCCATGGCCCCTCGAACCCGGCGCACCCGGCGGCGCCGCCTGCCCCCCGACGAGGGGCGGCGGGTCCTGCTCGAAGCCGGCCGGGACCACCTCTACGAGCACCCGTTGGGCGAGCCGCTGGACCACCTCCGCATCACCGACATCGTCGACCGCCTGGGCCTCAGCATCGGCGCCGTCTACCACTACTGGGACAGCCAGGACGACTACCGCGACGACCTGCTCGAGCTGCTGCTCTCCCCCGAGGAGTTCCCCGCCGTGCACCACGCCGGCGAGGCCGTGGCCGAAGCGGCCGAGACCGACCCCGCGTTCGAGGAGCTCGTGCGACGAGCGGCGACGATCAGCTACGAGGGGCTGGCTGCGCCCGCCGAACGGGAACGCCTGACCCTCGCCCTCCTCGCCTACGACGACACCGAGATCAACCAGCGACTGGGCGACCAGTCCCGGGAGGTGAGCCATCGGTGGGCCGAGCTGTTCGCCGAGTGGTTCTCGGCCTACGGGCTCGAGCCGCGGCCGCCGTTCACCTATGAGTCGATGGCCGTGGTGCTGATGGCCCTCGTCCAAGGCATGAACGTGAGGCGGACGGTCGACCCGGACAGCGTGGAGGGCGAGTTGGCCCCGGGCTGGGACCTCTTCGCCGCCGCCGCACTGGCCTTCGTCTGCTCGACCAGCCGACCGGTGGCGGCCCGAGCCGACCCGGCAAAGGACGGGCGCTCGCTCTTCGACCTGGCCCGACGCCTGCTGCCGCAGAGAACGAGGAAGTAGCGTGCCGCCGGTGCGGCGGCTCTTGCTCCTGTTGTTCCTCCTCGGCTCCGCCATCGGCCTGGTCACCGCGCTCGGCCATCCGGCCGGCGCATCCCCTGCCGACCCCACCCCCCGCACCTTCACCCAACCCGACGGCACCACGTTCACCGGGCACCTGTACGGCGATGAGTACGTCAACGGTGTGGAGACCGAGGCGGGCTACACGGTGGTCCGCGCCCCCGGCGGCGAGTGGACGTTCGCGGCCCCGACCTCCCAGGGCCGACTCCGGCCGACCGGATTGCGCCCCGGCCCGTCCGGCATCCCGACCCCGTCAGCCGAGCTCAGCCCCCACCTCCGTGACGAGGTCGCGCTGGCCGAGGCCGCAACCGAACGGGCCGAGAGCGCCGAGGGGGCGCCGTCACCCACCCCACCCGCCGTCGGCACCCAGGACGTCCTGGTGATCCTGGTCGAGTTCACGGACCGGCCGCTCACCACGACGACGGCCGACTGGACCGACCTCTTCTTCGGGACGGACCAGAGCGTGGCGGACTACTACGACGACGTCTCCTCGGGCGCCCTCGACCTCCAACCCGCCACCGAGACCGCCGGCACCGCCGACGACGGCGTCGTGACCGTCCAACTCGCCCGGACCCATCCCAACAGCGGCCGCTCCTTCTTCGCGTTCAACGCCGTCGCCCGACAGGCCATCCAGGCCGCCGACGCCTCGGTCGACTTCGCCGCCTACGACGCGGCCGGCAACGGTGACGGCCACCTGTCCCCCGACGAACTGCACCTGGGGATCGTCATCGCCGGCACCGAGGCGGCCCAGGGCTGTGACGAGCCCTCGATCTGGGCGCACCGCAACAGCCTGAGCTCGCCGCTGACGACCGTCGACCCTGGCGCCACCTCGGTCGTGGTGGGTGACGGCACCGTCAACGGCGGCTTCTTCACCGCAGGTGAGATGCAGTGCGACATGGGCCCGACTCAGGCCACCCTCGGCATCTGGGTGCACGAGTTCGGCCACGACATCGGTCTGCTGGACCTCTACGACGCCGACGGCAGCAGCCGCGGGGTCGACACCTGGAGTGTCATGGGCCTGCACTGGCTGGCCCTCGACGGCGAACCGAACGGCACCCGGCCGCCGAGGCCCGACCCGTTCAGCCGTTGGCAGGTCGGATGGGTGACACCGACTTCGGCGGTGCCCAGTGACGACCTCCCTCTCGGCTCGGCCGCCACGACCGACGACGTCCTGCAGGTCCTGGACAACCCCGATGGCGTCGACATCGGCTTCCTCGGTGGTGGCGGGACCGGTGAGTACTTCCTGGTCGAGAACCGGCGACAGGAGGGCTACGACGTCGCCGTGGCCGGCTGTGGTGCGTTGGTGTGGCACATCGACGAGTCGCGGTACGACAACGCCGACGAGACCGCTCGGCTGGTCGACGTCGAGGAGGCGGGCGACGCCTGGCGGCAGGACGGCGATGCCGACGCCCAGGACCCCTACCCCTCCGATGACCCTCCCAACAGCGTGTTCGACCCGCACAGCCGGCCGTCCAGCGACCGGAACTCGGGACTGGTGAGCGGGGTCGCCCTCACCGATTTCAGCCCGACGTGCGGGCCGTCGATCACCCTGGATGTCGATCCGGGCGGTGCCGCCGTCGGGCGACCGGACAACAACCACTTCGCCGACGCTCGTCGGGTGCGCCTCCCGACCTTCGAGGCGACCAGTTCCCGCCCGCTACGCGGCCACAACCTGGGGGCCACCCGGCAGGCCGGTGAGCCGCGCCACGGCGGTTCGATGGGCTCGGCATCGGTGTGGTGGACGATCATCGCGCCCCGTTCCGGCTTCGTGTCCGTCACCTCCGAGTCGACCTTCCGCGAGGTCATGGGGGTGTACCGGGGACCGACGGTCGGTCGGCTCACCCGCGTCGCCTCGGCGCGAGGTCGACTGGCGGCCGGGGCCGGAAGCCCGCCGGCTCCCGAGTCGGTCGGCCACGGCTTCGGCTTCCGGGTCGATCGCGGCGGGCGGTATCACCTCGCGGTCGATTCCCTCATCCCGGGCCGTCGGGGCGGCGTGCGTCTGCGGATCCAGTACGACCAGGCGACCCTCGACGTCCGGCCCGTACGGCAGAGGGTGGCCGCCGGGGAACGCCCCTTGCTCCGGATCCGGGTCCGCAACTCCTCGCTCTTCGACCGCCTCCGGATCTACAACCTGACCGACGGCCCGCACTCCCTCCGAGCGATCGACTGCCCGCGTACCTTCGTCCTCGATCCGGGCCGGGCCCGTACGTGCCGGGCCCGTACGCCGGTGACCGGAGCCCCCGGCGCACGACTGCGGGGCCGGGTCGCGGCCTGGATCGAGTGGCCCGGCCTCGATCGCTACTCGACCATCGACGACCCCTGGTTCGCCCGCGTTCGCCGCTGACCCCGAAATTGCGTCGATTGGTCACGCTGAGCGTGACCAATCGACGCAGTTTCGTTCTGGGGGACGCCGGTCGGGCTACCTTCGCCGCCGTGATCATCCACGCCGACCTGGACACCGCGAGGGTGACCCTCGTGGAACCCGCCGACTTCGGTGGCTTCCACGTCGCGGTCGCCGGCGGGGAGGTCGACGACGACCGTCTGGCCGACGTGCTGGCCCCCCACGGGCACCTCGAGGGCGACCACGCCTGGATCCGGGCCGACGCCGTCGTCGCCCTGGCCGCCGCCGACGACGGCGACGACGACGACTGGCGAGCGGGCTTCGACGCCATGGTCGCCTTCGCCCGCGACAAGGGCTTCCTGGCCGAGTCCGGCACCGCCATCCGTGCCCACCTCGAACCCGCCTGACCGCTGCCGGACGCTGCGGAGCAGAGCAGCACTCCCGACCAGCCGCATCGGCGAAGCCGGAACGGAGCGGGGCAGAGCGGCGTGACGGTGCCCGGGGCGGGATTCGAACCCGCACGGCCCGTGAGGGCCAGGGGGGTTTAAGCCCCCCGCGGCTGCCAGTTACGCCACCCGGGCCGACCACCTCACCGTAACCACCACCCGTTCAGGCGGCTTGGAGGCCGCCGCCCTCCACCGCGGTCCAGAGGGCGGTGCGGGCCCGGTCGGCGGCGGGGCCCTGGAGGCCGTTGGCGGCCACGACGCCGTCGACCATGTCGGCCAGGACCTGCACCCAGAGCCGACCCCGCAGACGAATGGCGATCGTGGCCCCGCCGTCGGCGCGCCACCGGATGGTGCGCTCGCAACCCGCCAGCCGCGGCGGGCTACGGAAGGCCGGAACGGTCAGGCCCTGCCGGCGCGCCACGTCGCTCAGGCTCTTCACCGCTTCCGCGAACCGCACCGACGTGGCTTCCATCGACACCATCCTCCCCGGGGGGGGTGACGGTCATCGGGCCTCCCCCTGCCGGTCACGACGATGGCGTACCTTCCGGGTGAAATGGAACGGCTCACCCTCAACCCCGCCCAACAGGACGTGGTGGACATGCTGGGCGCAACGAAGGCCGACCGGCCGGAGTTCGACCCCGACCTCCGCCGTGAACTGCGGGCTCGGCTCGAGGACGCGCTGGCCGGGGCCGTGGCCGACGTCGACCCCGACGACCCGATCTGGGTGAGCAAGCACCGCCTCCGGGAGGTCCACGGCTGTGAGGCCAAGTACCGGGCCGACGAGGTGTTCGTCGTGTCGGCGGCCAACGCCCGCGGGGTCGTGGCCCACAAGGCCATCGAGCTCAGCATCAACCTGACCGGTGACCACGATCCGCTGGACCTCATCGACGAGGCGGTCGCGCGCCTCGAGCACAGCGACCAGCGGGGCGAGCAGTGGGTGGCCGAGTGGCTCCGCACCGGAACCGAGGCGGAACGGGCCGAGGTGAAGGCCGAGGCCAACGACCGGCTGGTCAAGTTCCTGGACTGCTGGCCCCCGCTCAACCCGAAGTGGCGCCCCGCCCCCGAGAGCAAGCTGTACGTCGACCTCTGCGCCGGTCGCATCGTCCTGGCCGGCAAGGTCGACCTGTCCCTCGGCCGAGCCGAGGGACAGCGGGCGGGCAAGGTCCTGGTCGACTTGAAGACCGGTCGGGCCCATGCCTCCCACCGCGAGGACCTCCGCTTCTACGCCCTGATCGAGGCCATCCGCCTCGGCGTTCCGCCCCGCAGGCTGGCCACCCACTACCTCGACTCGGGCCGCCTCGATCCCGAGGAGGTCACCGTCGACCTGCTCGACGCCGCCGTGGCCCGGACCGTCGACGGCGTGCTGGCGATGGTCGAGCTGACCGACCCGGACCGGGATCTGGTCAGGAAGCCGGGGCCCGCCTGTGGCTGGTGCCCGTTGGCCGAGGACTGCCCCGAAGGCCAGGAATGGCTCGATGACGAACGGGGTGGGTTCTAGACCGCCGGGCGTCGGGGCTCCCCGCGGATCGGCGCCGCTCACGGTCCCGCCGAGGTCACGGCCGCTTCCGGGACTCATGACCAGCGGACGCACCGGTAGCCTCCATCGTCGTATGGGCTCTGAGGACACCCCCGTGGACACTCCCGCGGACACGACCTCGGTCCCGGCCGACGGTGACACGGACCACACCGCCGGCGGCACGCTGGTGCACCTGCCGGTCGACCGCTCGGCCGCCGGGCGTGACGACCCGGCCCGACGGGGCGACGTGGACGAATGGGGCCGATCCGAGCACATGCGAGAGCTGGCCCGGGCCCTCTATGACCCGCTCTACCGGTCCTGGTTCCGGGCCGAGTGGGAGGGACTCGAGAAGATCCCCGTGAACGGCGGCGGGCTGCTCGTGGCCAACCATGCGGGAGCGATCCCCTCCGACGCGCCGGTGATCATGCACGGCATCGAGACCGAGCTGGGGCGCCCGGTCTACGGCTTGGCCGACCACCTGTTCAAGTCCCTTCCCGTGGTCGGCACGCTCTGGTCACGAGTCGGTGGCGTGGTCGCCCACCCCGACAACGCGTACCGCCTGCTCCGGGACAAGCGGGCCCTGGTGCTGGCCTTCCCGGAGGGCACCAAGGGCACCGGCAAGCACATCTCCGAGCGCTACCGACTGCGCCGCTTCGGTCGGGGCGGCTTCGTGGAGATCGCCATGAAGGCGGGGGTCCCGATCATCCCCATCGCCGTGGTCGGCTCCGAGGAGGCGATGCCGATCATCGCCAAGATCAACCCGCTGGCCAAGGCCCTCGGCCTCCCCTATGTCCCCATCACCCCCCAGATGCTGGCCCTCGGTCCGCTCGGGCTGATGGCTCCCCTGCCCGCCAAGTTCCGGCTACGGGTCCTCGACCCGATCACCTTCGACGTCCCTGCCGACCAGGAGCGCTACAGCCGGAGCAAGGTGATGGATGCCGCCGACGACATCCGCCAGCGCATCCAGGACCAGCTCTTCGACATGATCCGCACCCGCCGCTCGGTCTGGAAGGGCTGAACATGGGTCGCCGCGTCCTGGTCACCGGGCTCAGCTCCTTCTGGGGCGGCCGCGTGGCCCAGCAGCTCGAGGCCGACCCGGACGTCGAGGTCATCGTCGGGCTGGACACCGAGCCCCCGGAGGTCGAGCTCGAGCGCACCGAGTTCGTCCGCGTGGACCAGAACTACTCGATCCTCCACCGGATCGTGGCCGCCACCGAGGTGGACACCATCATCCACACGTTCCTGGTCATGAACTCCGGCGTCGTCTCCTCGCGGACGATGAAGGAGATCAACGTCATCGGGACGATGAACCTCTTCGCGGCCGCCTCCGCCCCGGAGAGCACCGTCGAGCGGGTCGTGGTCAAGTCCTCCTCGCTGGTCTACGGCTCGGACCGGGAGGACCCCGCCTTCTTCCGCGAGGACATGACCCGCACCCGCCACCCCAAGACGGCCGTGGAGCGCAGCCTGCTGGCGGTGGAGGACTACGTCCGGGACTTCGCGGTGGACAACCCGCACGTGACCGTGTCGATGCTGCGGTTCAGCAACGTGCTGGGCCCCGCCATCCGGACCCCGATCAGCCACCTCCTGAACCTGCCCCTGGTGCCCTCGATCTTCGGCTTCGACCCGCGTTTCCAGCTCGTCCACGAGGTCGACGTCGTTCGCTCGATCCTCTTCGTCCTGAGCCACGACCTGGCGGGCATCTACAACGTCGCCGGCGACGGGATGCTGCCCTGGAGCGAAGTGGCCACGATCTGTGGCAAGCGCACCGTGCCCCTGCCGCCCCTGGCCACCGGGGCCGCGGCCCTCCCCCTGCGGGCCGTGGGCTATGACATCCCGCCCGAGACGCTCGACCTCCTGCGCTATGGCCGGGGCGTGGACGGCTCGAAGCTGGTGGACGCCGGCTTCCGCTACCAGTTCACCACCGCCGGGGCGGTGGAGGACTTCGCCCGGGCCCTGCGCCTCCGATCCACGGTCGGCGCCGCCGACCCGGAGTACACCTATCAGGCCGACGTCGAGCAGTTCTTCAAGCACTCACCCGCCGTCGTCCGTGAGAACCCCACACCGTGAGCCGGTCCGTGCTGGTCGACGTCGTCGACCGCGTCGCCACCGTCACCCTCAACGAACCCGACAAGCGCAACGCCATCAGCCGGGCGATGGTCGAGGGCGTCGTCGAGGCCTTCGACACCCTCGAGGCCGACGACGGCGTGGGCGCGGTGATCGTCACCGGCGCCCCACCCGCGTTCTGCGCCGGGGCCGACCTGTCCCACCTGGGGGCCTCCCGCGAAGAGGGGTTGCGCGGGATCTACGAGGGCTTCCTCCGCGTCAGTCGCTGCCGGCTGCCGACGCTGGCCGCGGTCAACGGCGCTGCCGTGGGCGCCGGGCTCAACATGGCGCTGTCCTGTGACGTGCGCCTGGCCGCTGAGGACGCCCGCTTCGACACCCGCTTCCTCGCCCTGGGCATCCATCCCGGCGGGGGCTACACCTGGATGTTGCGTCGCATCGCCGGTGTCCAGGCCACGATGGCCGCCGGCGTCTTCGGCGACGTGCTCGACGGACACGAGGCCGAGCGGGTGGGCCTGGTCTGGCGCTGCCATCCCGGCGCCGACCTGCTCGGGGCCGCCCACGCCATGGCCGCCAAGGCGGCCGCCGCGCCCCGGGAGCTGGCCCAGCGGGTCAAGGCCACGGTCGCGGACATGGCGACGGTCGAGGACCACGCCACCGCGGTCGAGCGGGAGCTGACCGATCAGCTCTGGTCGATGGACCAGCCCGCGTTCGCCGAGCGGCTGGCCGCCATCCAGGCCCGGATCAGCAGCAAGTAGTCAGTCGACCCACTGGGCGAGGAGGTCGTCGCGCCGCTGCTGCCACTCCTCGGTGGTGATCGCGTAGCGGACGTGGTCCTCCCACACGCCGTTGATCTCGAGGTAGCGCTCGGCGATGCCCTCGTCGCGGACCTTCAGCTTCTCCACGACCCGGCGACTCGACACGTTGCGGGGGATGATGGCCACCTGGATCCGGTGCAGCCGGAGGTCGTCGAACGCGAACCGGGCCAGGACCACCAGCGCCTCGGGCGTATAGCCGTTCCCGGCCTCGGCCTCGTCGATCCAGTAGCCGACGTAGGCGCTCTGGAACGGTCCCCGTTGGATGGACGACAGGTTGATCTCCCCGGCGAATCGCCCCTCGACGAACAGGCCGAACCCGTAGCCGGTGCCGAGCTGGCGCTCCCGTTCCCGGGCCGAGCAGCGCACCGAGAACGCGTCCCTGTCGGTGGTGACATCGGGTTGGCCGGGTAGCCGTCGCGGCTCCCACCGCAACAGCCAGTCCCCGTTTCGGGTACGGACCTCGGACCAGGCCGGGAAGTCGTTCACGTTGAGCGGGCGCAGGAGGACCCGCCGTCCCAGCAGCGTGCTCATCGTCCCGACCTCGGCCCGGGGTGTTCGCCGCTCACGGCCGGGCACTGTAGGTCAGGCGATGGAGGCGACCAGACCGTCGAGGATGTCGGCTTCGGACACCAGGCACGTCGCCAGCCCGTAGTGCCGCATCAGCTTCACCAGGATGCAGCAGCCGCCGACGATCACGTCCGCCCGAGCCTCCTCCATGCCCGGGTTCTCCAGGCGCTGGGCCCGGGTCTCGGTCGCCAAGGTGCGGAACACGTCCTCGACGGCCTCGTGGGAGAGCTCGAGGTGGTGGATGGCGTCCCGGTCATAGGTCGCCAGGCCGAGTTCCACGGCGGCCACCGTCGACACGGTCCCGGCCAGGCCGACGAAGGTCCGGGCCTCGGTGAGCGCCGGCAGCTCACGGAGCACGTCATCGAGATGGGTCTGCACCACCGAGAGGCACGCCGACAGCTCGTCGGCCCGGGGCGGGTCGTGGTCCAGGAACTTCTCGGTCATGCGGACACACCCGATGTCGATCGACATCGCGCCCTCGCACTCCTGGGTCCCCACCGCGAACTCGGTGGAACCACCACCGATGTCCACCACCAGGAACGGGCCGAGGGCGGGATCGAGCTCGGCCGTGGCGCCGGCGAAGGAGAGTCGCCCCTCCTCGAGGCCCGAGAGGAGCTCGGGTGCCACGCCGACGATGTCCTCGGCCGCTGAGAAGAACTCGTCGCGGTTCCGCGCGTCGCGGGCGGCCGAGGTGGCGGTCATCCGCACCCGCTCGACGCCCAGCCGGTCCATGACCTCCTGGTACTCCCGGAGCACCGCCGTGGTGCGCTCGATGGCCTCGGGCGCCAAGCGACCGGTGGCGTCGACGTCCTGACCGAGCCGGGTGATGACCATCCGGCGCTCGAGCGTGAGGCCATCATCGCTGACCAGCAGCCGGGTGGAGTTGGTGCCGCAGTCGATGGCGGCGACGACGCTCAGGGCTCGCCCTCTCCGGCCGCCAGGCGGTCGGCCACCCAGTGTCCCACGGGGTCGTCGCCGCCGGCCAGGAGCCACGCGTAGTGGGCGTGCAGGCACTTGACCCCCTGCCGGGTGCCGCCCACGCCCCCGAAGGGCCGTGGACCGTCGTGACCGACGGGGAGGGCCGCGTCGCGTTCGAGGGCGTAGCGGCGGTGGGCCCCGGCCACCTCGGTGGCATCGACGGCGGTCTCGGCCCGCTGCACCCCCTGAGCCGCCTCGAGGCGCCCGACCGCGATCCGCTCGGCGGCGCCGACCAGCCAGTACCGCGTGGGCATCGGGGTGCCGTCGTCGAGCAGCGGGGCGTTGCGGATCACGACCGGAGCACCCGTGGCGTCGCGTAGGACGACCTCGAAGGCGCCCTGCGGGTCCCGACCGAGGAGGTCGGCCACCGCCTCCCGATCGGCCGCGCTCGGAGCCACCACCGTCACGTGAGCAGCAGCACCAGCAGGAACACGACCACCACCACCGCCACGATGGCACCGATGGCGTACTTGGCGATCGTGCCCCCCGCCACCGCGAGCAGATCGACGGCTTCGGCCTCGGCGCTGTCGATCTTGCGCACGCCGGGCGCGGCGGGCTCGGCCCCGGCCGTTGCCGCCTGAGCCCCCGCCGACTCCTCAGACGTCGACGCGGCGACCGGCTCGGCGGTCGATCCGTCGTCGGAACCGTCGTCGCCCGTGGCCAGGGCATCGCCGCTCAGCAGGTCGTGCTCCAGGCACGACACGAACTGGTCCAGCAGGGCGCCGCTCACGTCCGCGATGGCGCCCCGACCGAACTGGGCCACCTTGCCGGTGAGCTTGAGATCGGTGTTCACCGTCACCCGCGTGCCGGCCCCCTCGGCGGCGAGCGAGGCGGTGATGAGGGCGTTGGCGTTGCCCTGGCCCCGGGTGTCCCGGCCCTGGGCGTCGATCACGGCCCGACGGGCGACATCGTCCTTCTCGGCGAAGCGGGCCACGCCCTTGTACTGCGCGGTGATCGGCCCGACCTTGACCTTGACCGTTCCCCGGAACTCCTCGCCCTCCACCTCGGTGAGCTGAGCACCCGGCATGCAGGGGGCGATGCGCTCGAGGTCGGTCAGGACGGCCCAGGCCTCCTCGACGGGCACCTCGACGTCGAACTCGTTGGTCAGCTCCATTGGTCCCGGTCTCCCTCGGTGTCCACATCCCGCGGATCTCCGGCGCACGGTACCGCTGTCACCAGATCCGGACGCGCCCGCATCAGCACCCGGGCCCCGTCGTCGCCCTCGGTCGGCAGGAGCGGCCACACCTCCTGGGCCAGGCGCACCGGAGGACGCCGATCGCCGTCGAAGTCGGCGATCGCGATCGGCGCGTCGACGGCGGCGACAGCCTGCCAAGCCTCGGATGGCACCATCGGCATGTCACCGAGGCCGATGACCAGGACATCGTGACCGCAGGCTTCGGCATGGGCCACCGCGGTGAGCAGCGAGGTGGCCTGCCCCGCCGTCCAGTCGGGATTGGCCAGGACGCTGATCCCCGACGGGACCACGCCGGTCAGGTCCTCTCCGCCGACGACCACCGCGGTCTCGTCGAGATCCGCCTCGAGTGCCGCCTCGAGTGCCCAGCTGACGAGCGGACGGCCCATCAGGTCCACCCGGAGCTTCGGGCCGCCGAAGCGGCTGCCGTCGCCCGCCGCCAGGACGACCGCCAGCGTGGTCACCGGGCGCTGAAGGGGCGGGTCCGCACGGTGACCCCACCCAGCACGGCCCGACCGTCGACCCGTACGACCGGGGCACCCCCGCGATGGGCCGTGGTCCGGTCGTCGCGCCCACCGAGGAAGGCGAAGCCACCGAAGTCCACCCCGACGCCTTCGGGCACCAGCACCTCGATGCCGCCGAGGACGGCGGTGGCGACGATGTGGACCCCCGCGTCGAGGTCGACGCCGGTGAGGTCGATCTGGCAGGAGCCGAGCACGGCCAGGACCCGCGTGGGCCGGGCCGGGCGCCACGGCCCCGAGCGTCGGGCCCCGCTGAGGACGCCCACGACCCAACGGCTGGGCCGGATGGCCGGCGCGTCGGGTTCGACGACGGCGGGAAGGTCGTCGGTGACCCGGGACAGAGCGGCCGATGTCCGGGCGCCGTACACCTCTCCCACCCGGTCGGAGAACTCCTCCAGGCTCAGCCGCCCGTCGGCACAGGCCGAGCGCAGGCGCTGCACCACCCGCTCCCGCTCGGCATCCGAAACGAGGGGGTCCGGTGCCTCGGTCACCCGGGCATTCTGGCAACCTCGTGGCCGGGGCGACGACTCGGGGCCGCGCCGGCGGCCGCGAGGCCAGCAGATCGGGCCGGCTGACCGCACCCCGTGAACTGGCGCCTGATCGTGGGCCCATGGCGCCTCAATCGGGCGCCAGAACGAGTCCGGTGGCTGCCGGTGGCCTAGTGGATGGGGCCCTCGGTGGCCTTGAGGGAGCCGGCAGTGTGGCCGGTGTGCAGGGCGATGATCTCCGCGCAGACCGAGATGGCGGTCTCCTCGGGGGTACGGGAGCCGATGTCGAGGCCGATGGGGGCCATCACCCGTTCGAGCTGGTCGTCGGTGACCCCCTCGTCGTGCAGTCGCTCGACCCGCTTGGCGTGGGTGCGACGGGAGCCCATGGCCCCGATGTAGCCGACGTCGGTGGCCAGCGCCGCGATGATGGCCGGGACGTCGAACTTGTTGTCGTGGGTGAGGACGCAGATGGCGTCGGCCGGCCCGAGGCGGTCCCCCGTCCGGTCGACCAGCCGATGGGGCCAGTCGACCACGACCTCGTCGGCCATCGGGAAGCGGCGTTCGGTGGCGAAGACCTCCCGGGCGTCACACACCGTGACGTGGAAACCCAGGAACTTGGCCGCGCCCGCCAGAGCGGCGGTGAAGTCGACGGCGCCGAAGATCAGCATCCGGGGCGGCGGGGCGAAGGCCTCGATGAACACATCGACCGCCGTCTCCAACGGCTCGCCGCGGGCGCCGTAGTTCCGGCGGTCGGTCTTGCCGGCCTGGAGCTGGGCCAGGGCGTCGCGACCGACCACCCGGTCGAGGTCCTCGTTGCCGAGGGTGCCCGTCGGCTCGCGGTCAGGGCCGACGAGGAGCTTGGCCCCCACACCCGGACCGTCGATGACCGTGGCCAGGGCCACGGGCCGATCGTCCTCCAGGGCCGCATGCAACTCGTCGTAGAGGCTCACGCCGCTACCAGTCCAGGGGCTCGATGAAGAGGTGGACGGTGCCGCCGCAGGTCAGGCCGACGGCGAAGGCATCGTCGTCGGAGTAGCCGAAGGTGACCATCCGCCGCTCGCCGGTGGCCAGGATGTCCAGCGCCTCGGTCACCACCGCGCCCTCGACACAGCCCCCCGACACCGAGCCGGTCACCTCACCTTCCTCGTTGACCGCCATGGCCGCGCCGGGGCCGCGGGGCCCCGAGCCCTCGACGTCCACGACACGGGCGAGGGCGACCCTCTGGCCCGCGGCCTTCCACCGGTCCAGGTCCGGGAGCAGGTCCTTCATTCGGCGATCACCTCCGCGAGGTCTTCCAGCGAGGCCAGGGAGTGGCCCTCGAGGAACTGGTCGACATGGGGCAGGGCCGCGGCCATCCCCCGGGCCAGGGGCTCATAGCCGGGGCTGGCCTTCAGGGGGTTGGCCCAGATCAGGTGGTGGGTGACGCGGTGGAGGCGCTCCACCTCGGCCCCCAGGACCTCGGGTTCGCCCCGGTCCCAACCGTCGGAGAGGATGACCACGGTGGCACCCCGGGCCAGGCCCCGGATGCCCCAGTCGTCGTTGAAGCGGCGCAGGCACGCCCCGAGGCGGGTCCCTCCCGACCAGTCGACGACCGCGTCGCTCGCCGCCCGTAGTGCGGCGTCGGGGTCCCGGGACGACAGCTCCCGGGTCACCCGGGTCAGCCGGGTGCCGATGGCGAAGGCCTCCACCCGCGTGCCGCCGGCCACCATGACCTGGGCGAAGCGGAGCAACGCTCGGGCATGGGCCTCCATCGAACCACTGACGTCCACGAGCAGCACCAGGCGGCGGGGGCGCTCGCCGGGGTCCAGCCAGCGTCGGTCGAGGGACTCACCCCCCGAGCGCATGGCCGCGCGGGTGCTGGCGCGCAGATCGGGCCAGCGGCCGGGTCGGGACGTGGGGCGGCGGCGGCGCGACGGCCGTTGCGCGCGTCGGACGCGAAGCTGGGCCAGCAGGCGCATCGCCTCGGCCCGTTCGTCGTCCGTGCATGCCGCGAAGTCCTTGTGGCGCAGCACCTCACCGGGCGACCAGCGCACGACATGGGTGGGCCGGTCCTCGTCGGGGCCGTCCTCGTCCCCCTCGCCCGCGCCGTCGTCGCCCGCGGCCGGCACCGGCACGGGAGGGGGCGGGGGGGGTCCGGGGGCGAGCTGTCGGTGGCCGCCGAAGAAGGCGGCGAAGGCGGCGTCGTAGACACCGATGTCCTCGGGACGGTGCACCAGGGTCGAACGCCCGGCCCAGTAGACGAGCTTCCGGTCGTCGGAGCCGACGGCCTCCCAGGCCCGGACGAAGGCCAGGACGCTGTCCACCGGTACGTCCAGCTCGGCCTCCCGCAGGACGCGACCGAATGCCACCGCCGCCCGCTCGGGCGCCAGGGCGACCTCGGTCTCAAGCACCGCGCAGGATCGCCTGGCGGATGAGGTCCCCGATGCCGGCATCCCGGACCCGCTGCTGGTCCTCCCGGTACTTCACGACCGTGCCCAGCGTCGCCCCGACGGTCGCCTCGTCGAGGTCGGCCCGACCGAGGGCGGCCAGCGCCTGGGCCCAGTCGATGGTCTCGGCCACGCCGGGCGGCTTGTACAGGTTGAGCTCCCGCAGCTCTTCGACCACGCCGGCCACCTGGCGGGCCAGGCCCTCGGCGACCTCAGGGGCCCGCAGACGCACGATGGCGACCTCCCGATCGAAGTCGGGGTGCTCCACCCAGTGGTAGAGGCAGCGGCGCTTGAGGGCGTCGTGCACGTCCCGGGTGCGGTTCGAGGTGATGATCACCACGGGTGGGGTCGGGGTCGAGAACGGGCCCAGCTCGGGGACCGTCACCTGGTAGTCGGAGAGGATCTCCAGCAGGAACGCCTCGAACTCGTCGTCGGCCCGGTCGACCTCGTCGATCAACAGGACCGGTGGCGGGCCCTCGGCGTGGTCGATGGCCCGCAGGAGGGCCCGCCGCACCAGGAACCGCTCGGTGTAGAGCTCGTCCTCCAACGCCTCGGTCGCGGCCCCCTCGGCCCGGCCGGTGGCCTCGGCGGTGCGTAGGTGAAGGAGCTGGCGGCTGTAGTCCCACTCGTAGACGGCCTGGGCGACGTCGATGCCCTCGTAGCACTGCAGCCGGATCAGCTCGCCGCCGGTCCAGCGGGCCAGGACCTTGGCCACCTCCGTCTTGCCCACGCCGGCCTCGCCCTCCAACAGCAGCGGGCGCTGCAGCTCCAGGGCCAGGAAGATCGCCGTGGCCAGGCCGTCGTCGGCCAGGTACTCGTGCGCCGCGAGCGCCTCCGCCACCTCGGTCGGGCTGGTCCCCACGGCTCCAGGCTACGCGGGTGGCCCCGTCGGGCGACCACGGGACCGTGATCCGCACGCGGCCCGGTGCGGCGCCGTCGACGAAGACGTTCCGCGGAACGCCTTCGGGCGGCGGTGGCGAACCGCGATCGCCCTGCCGCCGGCCCGTGCCCCCGCCTGGCCCAGGCGGACGGGCAGAAGTCGCCAGGCTGCGCGAGGATGAGAGAAGACGGCGATCACCGGGGGTGACCCATGGAAGTGTCCGTGAACGTCAACGGCGCATCGGCGACGCACGAGGTCGAGCCCCGACTCCTCCTCGTGTACTACCTCCGGGAGGTCCGGGGCCTGACCGGGACCAACGTCGGTTGTGACACTTCGTCCTGCGGGACGTGCACCGTCCTGGTGAACGGCCAGTCGGTGAAGTCGTGCACGATGCTGGCGGTCCAGGCCGACGGCGAGGAGATCACCACCATCGAGGGCCTGGCCGCCGGCACCGAGTTGCATCCCATGCAGCAGGCGTTCCACGAGAACCACGCCCTGCAATGCGGCTACTGCACGCCCGGCATGGTCATGGCCGCCGTCTCCCTCATCGAGGAACAGCCGGGGCTCGACGAAGGTGCCGTGCGCGAGGGCCTCGAGGGCAACCTCTGCCGCTGCACCGGCTACCACAACATCGTGAAGGCGGTCATGGCCGCCGCCGGCTCGGAAGGAGGCCCCGCATGACGGTCTCCGGCACCCGCATGCTCCGCAAGGAGGATCCCGAGCTCCTCTCCGGTGAGGCCCGCTACATCGACGACCTGGCCTTCACCGGTGCTCTCTGGCTCGGCATCGTCCGCAGCCCCTTTGCCCACGCCCGGATCGACAGCATCGACACTGCTGTCGCCGCGGCCATCCCCGGTGTCGTCGCCGTCCACACCGGGGCCCAGCTGGTCGAGATGGGCATGGGCGCTCTCCCCTGCGCCTGGTCGGTCACCGAGGACATGGTCACCCCGGAGCACCTGCCGGTGGCCGTCGACGAGGCCTGCTTCGTCGGCGACGCCGTCGCGGTCGTGGTGGCCGAGAGCCGCTACGCGGCCCGGGACGCAGTCGGGGCCGTGGTGGTCGACTACGACCCGTTGCCCGTGGTCGTCGATCTCGAGGAGGCCGCCGGCGACGAGGTCCTCGCTCACACCGATCTGTCCTCCAACACCTCCTATGTCTGGGAGCTCATCCCTGATCCCGACGCCGTGGACAAGGCCTTCGCCGAGGCTGCCCACACGGTCACCGAGCGCTATCTCCAGCAGCGCCTGATCCCCTCGGCCATGGAACCCCGGGGCGTGGCCGTCGTGCCCCAGCCCCAGGGAGGCGAGATCACCATCTGGTCCGCCACCCAGATCCCCCACATCCTGAAGCTGATGGTGGCGGCCACCACCGGCACGCCCGAGCACAAGGTCCGGGTCATCGCCCCGTCGGTCGGTGGCGGATTCGGCTGCAAGCTGAACGTCTACGCCGAGGAGCTGCTCGCCGTCATCCTGGCCAAGCACCACGGAGTGCCCGTGCGGTGGACCGAGGAGCGCTCCGAGGCCGCGTCGTCGACCATCCAGGGGCGCGGCCAGGTCCAGGACATCGAGCTGGCTGCGGACGCCGACGGCAAGGTCACCGGGGTGCGGGCCAAGCTCCTGGCCGACATGGGGGCCTACCTGCAGTTGGTCACGCCCGGGATCCCGCTCCTCGGCGCCTTCCTGTACCACGGCGTCTACGACATCCCGGCGTACTCGTTCACCTGCCGGGGCCTCTTCACCAACCTCCCACCGACCGACGCCTACCGGGGCGCAGGGCGACCCGAGGCCTCCTACGCCATCGAACGGGCCATGGACGCCCTGGCCCGGAAGATCGGCGTCACCCCCGAAGAGATCCGGCGCCGCAACTACATCCCGAGTGACGCGTTCCCCTACGACTCCCCTGCCGGCCTGGTCTTCGACAGCGGCGACTACGAGCCGACCCTGGACCGGGCCCTGGAGCTGGCCGGGGCCACCGAGCTGCGCGCTGAGCAGCAGCGCCGTCGGGACGAGGGCGACGCCGTGCAACTCGGCATCGGGCTGTGCACCTACGTCGAGATGTGTGGTCTGGCCCCGAGCCGGGTCCTGGCCTCGCTCAACTACGGCGCCGGGGGCTGGGAGTCGGCGACGGTGCGGCTGCTGCCGACCGGCAGCGTGCAGGTCGTCACCGGCTCCTCCCCCCACGGCCAGGGCCACGAGACCACCTGGTCCCAGATCGTGGCCGACCAGCTCGGGGTCGACCCGGACGCGATCGAGGTGCTGCACTCCGACACCTCGGTCTCGGCCCTCGGCCTCGACACCTACGGGTCCCGCTCGCTCGCGGTCGGCGGAACGGCCGTGCACATGGCCACCGACATCGTGCTCGAGAAGGCCCGGGCCATCGCCGCCCACCAGCTCGAGGCCGCCGCCGAGGACATCGAGTTCGAGGAGGGATCCTTCCGGGTCCGGGGCTCCCCCGACAGGTCGGTGGCCATCGGCGACGTCGCCATGGCCGCCTTCACCGCCCATGACCTGCCCGACGGCATGGAGCCCAACCTGACGGCGCAGGTCACCTACGACCCACCCAACTTCGTCTTCCCGTTCGGGACCCACGTGGCCGTCGTCGAGCTCGACACCGAGACCGGCGACATCGGGCTGCGGGATTACGTCGCGGTGGACGACTGCGGGAACCAGATCAACCCGATGATCGTCGAGGGCCAGGTCCACGGGGGGATCCTCCAGGGTGTGGCCCAGGCCCTCTGGGAGGGGGCGAGCTACGACGCCGAGGGCAACCTCGCCAACGCGTCTCTGGCCGACTACCTCGTCCCGTCGGCCGTGGAGGCGCCGTCCTACACGCTGGACTCCACGGTCACCCCGAGCCCCACCAACCCCCTCGGGGTCAAGGGGATCGGCGAGGCGGGCACGATCGGGTCCGCCGCCGCGGTCATGAACGCCGTCATCGACGCCCTGTCGCCCTACGGCATCACCGACATCGACATGCCCGCCTCACCCAACCGGGTGTGGGCGGCGATCCAGGAGGCCCGCTCGTGATCCCTGTCGCCTTCGACTACGTCCGGGCCGGATCGGCCGACGAGGCGGTGTCCTTGCTGGCCGAGCACGGCGACGAGGCCAAGCTCCTCGCCGGCGGCCACTCGCTACTGCCACTGATGAAGCTGCGCCTCGCCGTGCCCGCCGTGCTCGTGGACATCGGTCGCCTGACCGACCTGTCCTACATCCGCGAGGACGGCGACACCATCGCCATCGGCGCCCTGACCACCCACCACACCATCGAGACCAGCGACGTCCTGGCCCAGCACCTGCCCCTGCTGGCCCACGCCACCTCGAAGGTCGGTGATCCCCAGGTCCGCCACCGCGGCACCCTCGGCGGGGCGCTTTCCCACGGCGACCCCGCCGCCGACCATCCCGCCGTCCTCCTGGCCCTCGGGGGCGAGTTGGTGATCCAGGGCCCCGGCGGGGAGCGCCGAGTGGCGGCCGACGACTTCTTCACCGGCTTCCTGGAGACGGCGCTGGGCCCCGATGAGCTCCTGACCGAGGTCCGCATCCCGAAGGCCACCGATGCCGGCTGGTCCTTCCAGAAGTTCAACCGCCGGGCCCAGGACTGGGCGATCGTCGGTGTGGCCGCCGTGCACAACGGCCGCACCGGCATCGGACTGGTGAACATGGACACCCGACCCACTCGGGCCACCGCCACCGAGCAGGCCATGGCCGACGGCGCCACCCCTGCGGAGGCTGCCGCCGTCGCCCATGAGGGCACCAGCCCGCCGGGCGACCTCAACGGCAGCGTCGAGTACCGGGAGCACCTCGCCCGGGTGCTGGTCCGCCGGGCCCTCGAGGAGGCCACCGCCTGACCACCCGGTCCCGGGCCCGCTCTCGGCGGCCAAGGGCGACCGAATCGGGGGCCAGGAGCGGTCAGTCCTGGGTCAGTCGGTTCAGGTTGCGGTAGGCCAGGCGCCCGAACCCCAGGGTGCCGACCAGGATGACCACCAGCCCCGGCCAGGTGTCGCCCCAGGTGATCTCGCCGATGAAGCCCTGCCGGGCCATGCGCAGCAGGTTGGTCATGGGGTTGATGGTGGCGACGCCGTGGAGCCAGCCCTGCATCACCGCGAGCGGGACCTGGCCGATCGACAGGAACATCACCACGAAGACCCCGACCTGCACGAGCGAGCCCGAACGCTGGGTGCGGAACTTGTAGACCAGCGTCAGGCCGTAGAAGGTGGCGATCAGCGCCACGCCCTCAGCGGTCAGCAGCATCATCAGGAGGCCGCGCACACCCTGGGTCAGCCGCAGCCCTCCGAGAGCGGCCACGCCCAGCACGACGGCGAACGGCAACAGCACCCGGACCATCGCGCCCGACAGCGGACCGAGCATGAGGCTGAACCGAGAGCTGGGCGACATCAGCAGCCGGTCATAGAACCCGTTCTCGAGGTCGGCGGCCACGGCCTGGGACGCCCCCACCCCCGCGAAGGCGGCGCCCTGGATCACGGCGTACGGGGCCACCCAGGCCAGGATCGAGTCGGTCGGGAAGCCCGGGATGTCCACCACCGACGAGAAGGCCCCGCTGAAGGAGATCAGCAGGAAGACGGGCATGGCCACCGTCGGGATGACCGCGGCCGGGATCCGGCGGATCCGCACGAGACTGCGATTGCCCAGCGTCCGCGCCACCGCGATCGTGCCGACGCGATTCGGGACCTCGGCCGACGACGTGCTCACGGCGGTCACGACGCCGCCAGCCGCTTGCGCAGTTGCCACGCCGCGGTCGAGACCGAGAGCACCGCCAGGGTGCCGGAGGTACCGAGGGCGACGGCCGCATCCGACCACGACCAGCCGACCACGACCAGGTGACGGGCGGCGTCGATGACCCAGGTGACCGGGTTCGCCTCGGCCAGCTGTTGATACCAGCCGGTCATCAGTTCGGTCGGGAAGAACGCCGAGCTGAGGAACAGGAGGATGAAGATCAACGGGAACGAGTTCTGCACGGTCTCCTGGGAGCCGGTGCGGACCCCGACGGCGGCGGTCACCCCGCCGATCGCCACAGCCATGAGCATCGCCAGCAGCAGGAGCACGAGGAAGCCCGGCACGCCGGAGTGGATTCGGGCACCGAACACCATGAACACGCCGGTGAAGAGGAGGGCCTGGATGGCCCCGAGGACGGCCCCGCCCGCCAACCGCCCGACCAGGATCGACGGTCGCCAGATGGGCGCGGCGAGGAGCCGTTCGAAGAAGCCGTCCTCGATGTCCAAGGCGATGTCGCTGCCCCCGGCCACGGCGCCGAACATCACCCCCTGGATCATGCTGGCCGGCAGCAGGAAGTCGAAGAAGGAGTCCACCGGGGGGAACCCGGGCAGGGCCGTGGCCCGGTTGAACGCCGAGGCGTTCACCGCAGCCAGCATCAGCGGGAAGAGGAGGGCGGGGAACCAGACCGCGGGCTGACGCAGCGTCGCGGTGACCGAGCGTCGGGCCAGTACCCGGATCTGGGCGACGGGCTGCGCGTGGAACTCCGCGAGACCGGCCGCCACCGTGGCGTCGGTCATGAGGCGACCTGGGTCTCCTCGGCGCCCTCGAGTCGACGGCCCGTGGCATCGGCGAACACGTCGTCGAGCGACGGCTGGTGCAGCTCCAAGCGCTCCACCGCGATGCCGGCCAGGTCCAGGGTCCGTACGACCTCGGCCATCTGCGATGCCCCGCCGGGGAGGCCGAGGCAGACCCCCGCGCCGTGTCCGGTCCGGGCCTCACCGACCCCGGCCAGGGCCTGGCGGGCGCGGTCCTCGTCGCCCGCGGCGACGTCGATCTGGACGGTGGGGGCGCCCAGCGCCGCCTTGAGCTCTGCGGCCGGGCCCTCCCGCACGATCCGCCCGTGGTCGATGATGGCGATGCGACTGGCCAACTGATCGGCCTCTTCGAGGTACTGGGTGGTGAGCAACACCGTCATCCCCTGGTCCTGGTTGAGTCGGCGCACCTCCTCCCAGAGGGCGATGCGGCTCATCGGGTCCAGCCCGGTGGTGGGCTCGTCGAGGAAGAGCACGGCCGGCTCGTGGACCAGCGACAGCGCGAGGTCCAGACGACGGCGCATGCCGCCCGAATAGGTGCCCACCCGTCGATCGGCCGCCGCGGTCAGGCCGACCCGTTCCAGGAGCTCCCCGGAACGGCGGTCGGCCTCCTTGCGCGGGATCCCGTGCAGGATCGACTGGAGCTGGAGCAGCTCACGCCCCGACATGAGCGGGTCGATGGCGGCGTCCTGCAGGGCCACGCCGATCGAGCGGCGGACCATGCCCGCCTCCTTGACCACGTCGAACCCGGCCACCCGCGCGGTACCCGCCGACGGGGTGAGCAGGGTGGTCAGCATCCGCACCGTGGTCGACTTGCCGGCCCCGTTGGGCCCGAGGAACCCGTAGATCTCGCCGTTGCGGACCTGCAGGTCGACGCCGTCCACGGCGACCAGCGAGCCGAAGTTGCGCACGAGTCCACTGGCTTCGATCGGATGTCCCACAGCGCTCCCCACTCGACGGTGGGGCGAATCTACCCAGACGAGTGCGTGGTCAGCCCAGGGCGCCGGTCGACGCCGCCGCCGCCCGCAGCACGTCGAAGGGCCAACCGGTGGGGATGGGCAGCGGCGGGGGCGGCGCGGGCAGGACCGCGAACACCTCCTCGCCCGGGTACCCGAGGTTGAAGCGCTCGCGGGCGACCTGTTCGATCTGCTCGGGGTCCTCCAGGTCCACCCGCCGCTGTTCCAGATCGGCGACCTGCGCGTCGAGTTGGGCCAGCTGGGTCTCGGCGTCGTCGGTGGCCGCCTGCTGGGAGACGTAGTTCCGGGCGGGGACGAACATGATGTAGCCCACCGCCGCCAGGGTGGCGACGACCAGGGCGATGGTGGTCCTCCGCGGCTTGCGCATCCTCAGGTCCCCCTCGCGGGGGAAGGCCGCCGCTCCGGGATACGCGGCGGCCTCACCGAGGTCCTCCTCGATGCGGAGGAGCTGGTTGTACTTGGCCACGCGATCGCTGCGGGCCAGCGCGCCGGTCTTGATCTGACCGCAGTTGGTGGCCACGGCCAGGTCGGCGATGGTGGTGTCCTCGGTCTCGCCGGAGCGGTGCGACATCACTGCGGTGTAGCCGGCCCGGTGGGCCATCTCGACGGCCTCGAGGGTCTCGGTCAGCGATCCGATCTGGTTCACCTTGATCAGGATCGAGTTGGCGACGCCGGTCTGGATCCCGCGCTCCAGGCGCTCGGTGTTGGTGACGAAGACATCGTCGCCGACCAGCTGGATGCGGGACCCGAGCCGCTCGGTGAGCGCCGCCCAGCCGTCCCAGTCCTCCTCGTCCATGCCGTCCTCGATGGTGACGATGGGATAGGCGTCACAGAGCGCCGTCAGGTAGTCCACCATCTCCGCCGAGGACAGCGACCGACCTTCGCCCGCCAACACGTACAGACGGTCGGCGGCATCGAAGAACTCGCTCGAAGCGGTGTCGAGGCCGAGCACGATGTCCTCGCCCGGGGTCCGGCCCGCCTGCTCGATGGCCTCGACCAGCACGGCCAGGGCCTCCTCGTTCGACGCCAGGTTCGGCGCGAACCCGCCTTCGTCGCCGACCGCGGTCGACAGCCCACGGGCATGGAGCACGGACTTGAGGGAGTGGTAGGTCTCTGCACCCCACCGCAGGGCCTCGGCGAAGGACGCGGCCCCGACCGGCAGGATCATGAACTCCTGCAGGTCGATGTTGTTGTCGGCGTGGGCCCCACCGTTGATGACGTTCATCATGGGCACGGGCAGGACGTGCGCGTTGGCTCCACCGACGTAGCGGTAGAGCGGGACCTCGAGCTCGCCGGCCGCGGCCTTGGCCACGGCCAGCGAGAGCCCGAGGATCGCGTTGGCGCCGACGCGGGCCTTGTTGTCGGTCCCGTCGGCGTCGATCAGCCGCCGGTCGATGTCACGCTGATCCATGGCGTCGAGGCCGGAGAGGAGGCCGGCCAGCTCGCCGTTGACGAAGCCGACCGCGGTCTGGACGCCCTTGCCCGCATACCGGTCACCGCCGTCGCGGAGCTCGACCGCCTCGAACTGGCCGGTCGAGGCGCCACTGGGGACGATGGCCCGGCCCCGGGCACCGGAGTCGAGGACGACCTCGACCTCCACCGTCGGGTTGCCTCGGGAGTCGAGGACCTCACGGCCCACGACGTGGGTGATCTCGCTCATCGTCGCTGCTTCCTTGCGGTGGGGGGACCTACGGGCCCGGAGCCGCGGGGCGCGGTGGGCAGGCGCCATGATCGGTGTTGAGCGGGGGCGAGGCCAATCCGGTCCTGACCGCGACACGCGAAGGCTCACGTTGGTGTTGCTCCTGTGGCTGGAGTGGCCCGTGTTCCCCAGAGAGGTTTCTAGCCGATCAGCCGGCCGATTCCGCGGCACTCAGTGCGTCGCGCCAGGCCCTGGCGGTGCGGCGCAGGGCGTCCTCGGGGTCGAGGCCCGCGTCCCGGGCCCGCATGACCAACCGAAGCAGCTCGGCGCCGAGGTCGTCTCCCCCGGGCGGGGGCACCCGCTCGACCAGGCCGCGGGCGACGGCCTTCTTGTCGATCTTGAGCGCGTACAACAGGGCCGGCAGGGCCCGGGGGATGCCGTCGAAGACGCTGTCCCTGCCCTTCTCGACCTGCTTGATGGCCTCCCAGTTGCTGACCACCTCGTCGGCCCCGTCGACCTCGATCTCCGCGAACACGTGCGGGTGGCGCAGCACGAGCTTGTCGTGGATGCCCCGGGCGACGTCGGCCAGGGTGAACCGGCCCTCCTCGGCCCCCAGGGTGGCGTGGAACACGACCTGGAACAGCAGGTCGCCCAGCTCCTCCTCGAGGGCCAGGTAGCCCTCGTCCTCGTCGACGCCCAGCAGGTCGATGGCGTCGAGGACCTCGTAGCTCTCCTCGATCAGGTGACGGGTGAGCGACTGGTGGGTCTGTTCCCGGTCCCAGGGGCACTCCGCTCGCAGCCGACGCACGACCTCGGCGAAGGCCACCAGCTCCGCGGCGACGGGCGCAGCCAGGGCCGGGATCCACAGTGAGGTCAGGTGGTCGGGTTCCACGACCCGGTCCAGATCGGCCCAGGGCACCTCGATGACCGATTCGTCGGGCAGTCCGAGGTGCTGGAGGACGGTGACGGTCGGGCCGTCCTCCACCGCGAGCTTGATGCCGGAGAGGACCGTCGGCCGGTCGCACTGGCCGACCAGCAGCGGGCCCGTCGCGCCGGCCGCGGCCACGGCGAAGTCGTGACCGTCGATCAGCCGGGCCCCGACGGCGACCGGGTCGATCCCGAGCCGGTCCCAGGCGAGGTCCAGGAACGACACCGACGCCAGGACCGACAGCTCGACCCGGTCATCGGACCGCAGCAGCTCGACGGTGTGCTCGGCCACGGAGGGCGAACCAGGCACGGCGTAGAGGAGCTCACCGTGCTCGGTGGCGGCGGTCACCAGGTCCTCGACGATGCCGCGGTAGACGGCATCCATGGAGTCGGCGCTCTCATAGCGATCGTCGAAGCCGACCGCCTCGGGCACCGCCACCGCCGCAGGGTGCCGGGTCGTGCGCAGGAACCGGTGCGGGATCCGCTCGATGGCGGCGATCGCTTCGGCCGTCAGCAGCTCCGGTCCCGCCGGCCCCAATCCGACCACCACGACACGGCTCACCGCCGCCAAGGTAGGCCGATCACCCGGTTCTGGCGTCGATCGGTCACGCCTGGCGTGACCGATCGACGCAATTCCAGTCGGGGGTCAGCCGACCGGGGTGAGGAGGGGTGCGGTCGTGGGGGCGACGGGGCCCTCGGGCGGGATGACGTTGCCCTGTTCGGCGTCCCAGCGGCCGTAACGCCGGGCCACCTCCACCTCGGCCGCCAGCCGCGCCTCGAACAGCCGGTCCTGGGCCGCCTGGGGGTCGTCGTCGAGGGCCCCGACGAGGGCCACGAAGCTGCTGTAGAGATCGATGAGGGTCTGGCGGTAGTCCCCGGGGACCTGGTCGAGGGCGAGGGGCGCCACGCCTTCGGGCGGCGCCGCCAACTGATCCTCGAGCAGGGTGGTTCCCTCCTCGACGTCGGCGTCGCTGACCTCGACCCCCTCCGCGGCCAGCTCCTCGGCCAGCAAGGCGTTGAAGACGTGGTTGGACAGGACCACGCCGACGAACCCCGACCGCAGGTTGGGTCGTTCGGGGGATCCGCCCTGGCCCCGGGCGTCGGAGGCGGTGAGGAAGTCGTCCTGACCCTGCATCTGGTCGAGCTCGTCGGTCAGGGCGCCCACGGTGAGGACGTCGTCACCATTGACGCTGAGAGCGGACTCGTCGTCGGGGGCACAGCCGAGCAGTCCGAGGCAGAGCAGCGACGCGGCGGTGAGGACGAGGAGGCGCTTCACGATGGGGGGATCGTAGGGATCAGGCACCGGCGCTGACCAGCGGGGAGGCCGGGACGAGCTCGGCCAGGAGCGCCACGAGGGCCGGCGCCACCTCGTCGGGCTTGGACACCGGGACCTGCAGCTCGCCGGTGTCCTCCTTGTAGACGGCCTTGGGCAGGAGGCGCTGGAGACGGATCTGCTTGCTCTCGGCGAGGTCCAACGGCCCGAGCTTGGCCACGTGGGAGGGGCCGGAGAACGCCTGGTTGCGGGTGACCACGACGTCGGTGACCCCGGCCCGCTGGCAGGCGGCGCGCAGTCGGGCCACCTCCAGCAGCGCCACGGCGGCCTCGGGAACCGGTCCGTAGCGGTCCTCCCACTCCGTCCGGATGTCGGCCACCTGGACCGGATCGCTGACCGAGGCCAGCCGCCGGTAGGCCTCGAGCCGCAACTCCTCCTTGGGCACGTAGTCGGAGGGCAGGTTGGCGTCGAGGGGCAGGTCGAGCTTCACCTCGGCGGGCTCACGGACCTCCTCGCCCTTCAGCTCGGCCACCGCCTCGGTGACCATCTCGCAGTAGAGGTCGTAGCCCACCGCGGCGATGTGGCCCGACTGGCCGGTGCCGAGCAGGTTGCCCGCCCCCCGCATCTCGAGGTCCCGCATGGCGATCTTGTAGCCCGAGCCCAGTTCGGTGGACTCCCCGATGGTGCGCAGGCGCTCGTAGGCGTCCTCGCTCAACGACCGGTCGGGCGGGGTGAACAGGTAGGCGTAGGCCCGCTGGCCGGCCCGGCCCACCCGGCCCCGGATCTGGTGGAGCTGGCCGAGGCCCAACAGATCGGCCCGGTCCACGACCAGGGTGTTGACCGTGGGCATGTCGATGCCGGACTCGATGATGGTGGTGCAGACCAGCACGTCGTACTGACCCTCCCAGAAGTCGATGACGACCTTCTCCAGGCTGCCCTCGTCCATCTGGCCGTGGGCGACGGCGATGCGGGCCTCGGGCACCAGCTCCTTCAGGCCCCGGGCCACGTGCTCGATGTCCTCGACCCGGTTGTGCACGAAGAAGACCTGGCCCTCCCGCAGGAGCTCCCGACGGATGGACTCGGCCACGGCCCGCTCGTCGTAGTCACCGACATAGGTGAGGATCGGTTGCCGGTCCGCCGGCGGGGTGTTGATGATCGACAGGTCCCGGATGCCCGTCAGGCTCATCTCCAGGGTCCGGGGGATCGGCGTGGCGGTCAGGGTGAGCACGTCCACGTCGGCCCGGAACTCCTTGATCGCCTCCTTGTGACTCACGCCGAAGCGCTGTTCCTCGTCCACGATCAGCAGACCCAGATCGGCGAAGCGCACGTCTCCCGACAGGAGGCGGTGGGTGCCGATCACGATGTCGACGGTGCCCAGGCCGACGCCTTCGATCACCGCCTTCTGCTGGCCGGCGGTCAGGAAACGACTCAGGACCTCGACCCGGATCGGGTAGGGCGCGAAGCGGTCCCCGAAGGTCTGGCCGTGCTGTTGGGCCAGGAGGGTCGTCGGCACGAGGACGGCGACCTGCATGCCCTCCTGCACGGCCTTGAACGCGGCCCGGATGGCGACCTCGGTCTTGCCGAAGCCCACGTCACCACAGACCAGACGGTCCATGGGCGACTCGGCCTCCATGTCGGCCTTGACCGCCTCGATGGCGGTGAACTGGTCCGGGGTCTCCCGGTAGGGGAAGGCCGCCTCCAGCTCCTGTTGCCAGGGCGTGTCCGGGCCGAAGACCGTTCCCGGGCTGGTGATGCGCTTCTGGTAGAGGACGACCAGCTCCTGAGCGATCTCGGCCACCGCCGAGCGCACCCTGGCCTTGGTCTTCTGCCAGTCCGAGCCGTTGAGCCGACTCAGGGAGGGGCTGTCCCCACCGGTGTAATGGCGGACGGCATCGATCTGGTCCGACGGGACATACAGCCGATCCCCGCTGCGGTACTCGAGCACGAGGTAGTCCCGCTCGTGGCCCGCGATGGCCCGCCGCACCATGCCGCCGTAGCGGGCCACGCCGTGCTGGTGGTGTACGACGTGGTCGCCTTCGGTCAGGTCGTCGAAGAAGCCCCGGGCGTCGCGCTGGCGAGGGCGGGCGGGACGGTGGGCCCGGCGCCGGCCGGTGATGTCCCGCTCGGTGAGGACCGCGAGCTTGGCCCCCGGCAGGATGAAGCCCCGTTCCAGGGGGGCCACCGTGGCGACGCCGGTCCGGGGTGCGGGCAGCGGGTCGCGGCCCTCCCGGTCGCGGCTGACGAGCACGTCGTGCTCGGCCAGGACCTCGACCATTCGATCGGCGCTCCCGTCGCCGTCCGCGGCCACGACCAGGCGGTAGTCGTCGGCCAGCAGGTCCCGGAGCTGTTTGGCCAGGACCGCGCCGTCGCCGATGACCGGGTCCCAGGCGGCGGCCGTCACCTCGGGGGAGGACGGGCCCTCGGGCACCGGGGTCAAGGCCCAGACGGGGGCGTCGGTGTGGGCCAGCAGCCGCTCGAAGTCCAGGTGGAGCTGGGGGAACTCCCGGTCACCGGCCTCCCAGGTCCGGGCCAGCGTGGTGGCCAGGTCGGTCTCCTCGGCCAGCAGGTCGGCCGCCCGGTCCCGCATGCGGGCGGGCTCGACCACCAACATCAGGGCGTCGACGGGCAGGAGGTCCGAGAGCAGTCGCTCCTCCCCCGCCAGCCAGGGCATCCAGGACTCCATGCCGTCGAAGGTCTGGCCCTCGGCCAGCCGCTCCCATTGCTCGCGTCCCCAGGGCTCGGTCCCGACGAGGCCCGCCGCCCGTTCCCGGACGTCGTCGGTGGGCAGCAGCTCTCGGCAGGCGAACAGGTGCACGACGGCGCGGTCGACCGTGGAGCGCTGGTCGGCCACGGAGAACTCACTGAGGCGGTCGACCTCGTCGCCCCACAGGTCGATGCGCACGGGCTGGTCCGCCGTGGACGGGAAGACGTCGACGATGGAGCCCCGCACCGCGACCTCACCCCGGTGCTCGACCTGGTACTCCCGGCGATACCCCAGGCGCACCAGTTCCTCGACGAGGCCCTGCTGGTCGATCCGGTCCCCGGACCCGACGACCACCGGGGCGATGTCCTCGACATGGGGACCCAGGCGCTGGACCAGGGCCCGGATGGGGGCCACCACGACGCGGGGGGACTGGTCCGGATCGGTGAGGTGCCAGATCGTGCGCAGACGGCGGCCCATCGTCTCGACCGCCGGACTGACGCGCTCGAAGGGCAGGGTCTCCCACGCGGGGAAGACGTCGACCCCCTCCTCGCCACAGAAGACCCGGAGGTCGTGGGCCAACCGCTCCGCCTCCGTGCTCGTGGGGGTGGCCACCACGATGGGGTGGCGGCTGGAGAGCTCGGCCAGGCCCGCAACGAAGATGGCCCGGGCGGCCTCGGGCACGGTGAGGGTCGTGGTCGTCGCCCCGAGGACCTCGGTGAGCACGGGCTCGTCCCGGAGGAGAGCGGGGAGCGAGCGGAGGGTCACCTGTTGACCCGCTCCATGGCCCGTTCGACGCCGTCACTCAGGATGAGCTCGACGGCATCCGCGGCCTCCCGCACGGCGATGTCCAACTCCAGGCTCTCCCGCTTGCCGGGGCGCGAGAGGACGTGATCGGCACCCCGCTCCTTCGAGGAGGGCTTGCCCACCCCGATCCGCACCCGCAGGAAGTCCGTGGAGTGCACGTGGTCCCGAATGGAGCGCAGGCCGTTGTTGCCGGCCAGCCCACCACCCACCTTGACCTTGAGGCGGCCCGGCGGCAGATCCAGCTCGTCGTGGACCACGACGAGCTTGGCCAGGTCGTCCTCCAGCCCGAACCGGCGCACCAGCGGACGCACGGCCTGGCCCGACTCGTTCATGTAGGTGGTCGGGACGGCGAGGGCCAGGCGGCGGCCGGCCACACTCACCTCATCGACACTGGCGGGCACCCCTCGCAGCCCCTTCAGGCGGGCGCCGTGGCGTTCGGCCAGCAGGTGGACGGCGGCCGCCCCGACGTTGTGCCGAGTGCCCTCGTAGTCCCGGCCCGGGTTGGCCAGGCCGACGACCAGCAGGTCGGCGGGGGTGCCGCGGCGCTCGCCGCGCTCGCCGCGGCGGCGCATGGGCTACTCCTCGGGGGAGTCGTCGCCGCCCGACTCGTCGCCACCTTCGGCGCCCTCGCCCTCGGCCTCCTCGCCCTCGGCCAGCGCGGCTTCGGCCTCGGCCTCGGCCGCCTCCTCGTCCTCGATGGACTCGATGGTCGAGCGGGTGACCATGGCGGTCACCACGACCTCTTCGGGGTCGACTTCGGTGCGGACGCCCTCGGGCAGGTCGAGGTCGCCCACGCGGATGGCGTCGCCGATCTCCATCGCCGAGACGTCGATGGTGAGCTCGTTGGGAATGGCACCCGGCATGGCGTAGACCGGGACCGAGAACAGGAGGTGGGCCACGGTGCCGTCCTCGCGCTCGACGTTCTCGGCGTGGCCCTCGACCACGATCGGGACCTCGACCTCGATCTCGACGTCGCGGGACACCCGCAGGAAGTCGACATGGACCACGGCGCGCCGGACCGGGTCCCGCTGGAGGTCCTTGATGATGGTCAGGTCCTCCTGGCCGTCGACCTCGAGGGTGATGAGGGCGTTGAGCCCCGCCTCGGTGGTGAGGGCGGTCCGCAGGTCGGGCCACTCCACCTCGACCGGGATCGTGTCCTGATCGAGGCCGTAGACCACACCGGGCACCTTGCCGTCCCGCAGGAGGCGGCGCGACGAGCGGCTGCCCAGCGCGCGGCCGGTCTCGGCGGTGAGGGTGACGTCCATCAGGGAACTCCGGTTTCAGGGGCGAGCGACTGCGACCCGAAAGGCTACCGGCGGATGGCGCCGAGCCGTCAGGAGAGGTTCTCGCCGTCGAAGATCTCCGAGACGGAGGTGTCCTCGAAGACCGCCCGGACGGCATCGGCGATGACCGGGGCCACCGAAAGGACCTCGAGCTTGTCGAACTGCTTCTCCGACGGCAGCGGCAGGGTGTTGGTCACCACCACCTTGTCGATGCGGGAGTTCTTCAGCCGGTCGATCGCCGGCCCCGAGAAGAGGCCGTGGGTGGCCAGGGCCCAGACCCCCGACGCCCCCCGCTCGATGAGCAGGTCCGCCGCGGACACGATGGTCCCGGCGGTGTCGATCATGTCATCGAGCAGCACGCAGGGCCTCCCCTCGACGTCACCGATGACCTCACGGGCCTCGACCGCGTTCTTCTGGCCGGCGACGTGGCGCTTGTGCACGATGGCGATGTCGGCGCCGAGCTTGTTGGCGTACTTCTCGGCCACCTTCACCCGGCCCGTGTCCGGGGAGACGATCACCAGGTCATCGGGCATGTCGTTCCGGCAGTAGTCGAGCAACACCGGGGCGGCGGTGAGATGGTCCACAGGACCGTCGAAGAAGCCCTGGATCTGACCGGAGTGCAGGTCGACGCTGACCAGCCGGGTGGCCCCGGCCGCCCGGAAGAGGTCGGCGACGAGCTTGGCGCTGATGGGCTCCCGGCCCTCGGCCTTGCGGTCCTGACGGGCATAGCCGTAGTAGGGGCACACGACGCTGATGCGCTTGGCCGAGGCCCGCTTGGCGGCGTCCACCATGATCACCTGCTCCATGAGCGAGTCGTTCAGGGTCAGCCCGTCGAGATGGGTGTGGGACTGGACGATGAACACGTCCGCGCCGCGGATCGACTCGTTGTACCGACAGTGGATCTCGCCGTTGGCGAACTCCGAGAGGTTGGGCTCACCGAGCTCCACGCCGATGCAGGTGGCGATCTCCTCGGCCAGGTCGGGGTGGGACCGGCCGGACACCAGATAGAGCTGCTTGGTCGTCGGGACCTGGATGTTCTTCACGGGCGGCCCTCAGGCTGGGTCTGGGTCAACGGCGCCGCTCATTCGTCGGCTCTCGCAGTGTAGAACGGCCCGGTCCGGCTGCCGGAAGGGACCTGGGCTCCCGGGTCGAGCATGGCGAAGGGGCCGACCACCGAGTCGTCGCCGATCTCCGCGTCCCGGGCCACGACCTGCTCCAGCCGACAGTTCTGGCCCACGACGCAGTCCACGAGGCGGGTGTTGGGCCCGATCTCGCTGTGATCGCCCACCACCGTCTCACCCTGCAGGAGGGTGCCGGGGAAGAGCGTGACATCGGTGCCCAGCCGGACCGTCGTGTCCAGCGAGATGCGCTCGGGGTCCAGCATGGTGACCCCGGCCCGCAGCCACCGGTCGGCGGTGCGTCGGCGGAGCACGGCCTCGGCGGCCGCGAGCTGGACCCGGTCGTTGATCCCGCCCGCCTCCACCGGGTCGTCCATGACCAGGGAGGCCACCGGATACCCCGCCTCGTGGAGGACCTGCACGACATCGGTCAGGTAGTACTCGCCCTGGCTGTTCTCCGGACTGGTACGGCGCAGCGCGGGAGCCAGGACGCTGCGCCGGAAGCAGTAGATCGAGGTGTTGACCTCGGTGATGGCCCGCTCCTCGCCGGTGGCGTCCTTCTCCTCCACGATGCGCTCGACCCGGTCCTCCCGGCCCCGCACGACCCGGCCGTAGCCGGTCGGGTCCGGCACGTCCGCACTGAGAACGGTGCAGGCCGCGTCCCGCTCCCGGTGCAGCGCGACGAGCGCGCTGACGGTCGAGGGCTCGAGCAGCGGGGTGTCGCCGGGGAGGACGATCACGTCGCCGTCGTCCTCGTCGAGGGGGTCGTCGGGGAACCCGGTGAGCCCGACGCTGACGGCATCGCCGGTCCCCCGCTGGACCTCCTGCTCGACGAAGCTGATGAGCAGGTCCGGGCCTTCGTCCTGGAGGCGCTTGGTGACCCGTTCGGCGTGGTGGCCGACCACGATGACGACCCGGTCCAGGTCGCAGTCCCCGAGGGCGTCCAGGACGTAGGTGAGCATCGGCCGGCCGCACAACAGGTGCAGCGGCTTGGGCCGGTCCGACTTCATCCGGGTGCCCTCGCCGGCGGCGAGCACGATGGCCGACAGCGGGCGGGACGTCACCCCCTTGTTCTAGCCAACCGCGCGGCCGAACCGCGCCCAATCACACCAGAGCTGGGGGACAGGGACTCGAACCCCGATTACCAGGACCAAAACCTGGCGTCCTGCCGGTTGGACGATCCCCCAAGGGTGCCCGGATCGTACCGACCCGACGGCTAGCGCAGGTCGAGGTCGAACACCGGACCGGTGAGGGTGAGGTCGAGGGCGGCGCCGACGGCGATGTAGAGCGCGGCGGTCACGATGGCGGCGCCGAAGAGCCCGATGAGCAGGAGGCGGGCCTCGTCGTCGGACTCGGGGCCCCGCAACCCCGTGGTCCCGCCCCCCACCACCGCCGCGGCGAGGACCAGGGCGGCGACGTCCCCCCACGCCCCGAGGATCACCCCGGCGGCACCGGCCAACGCGACCAGCCCCCACCATCGCTGGGCGGGACGGGCCTCGGCGGACACCATCCGGTCGATCCCCAAGAGCACGAAGGGCACCGCGAGCAGGAAACGGCCGACCAGGAAGAGGACGCTGATGGTCATCGTGGAAGAATCCTCTCATGACCACGGTGCTGCACCACTGGATCGACGGCCGGGCGACCGAAGGGATGCCCGAGCGTCACGACCCCCTGCACGATCCTGCGGCGGGCGCACAGACCGGCACGCTGCCCATCGCCTCGCTCGACGACGTCGATGCCGCCGTGGCCTCGGCCAAGGCCGCCTTCCCCCGGTGGCGGGACACGTCGCTGTCCCACCGCAACCGGATCCTGTTCCGCTTCCGGGACCTGGTCGACCGCCACACCGACGAACTGGCCGCCCTCATCACCGGCCAGCACGGCAAGGTCCTGTCCGACGCGAAGGGCGAGGTGGCCCGAGGACTCGACGTGATCGAGTTCGCCTGTGGCCTGCCCCACCTGTTGAAGGGCGAACGGTCCGAAGATGTCTCCTCCGGCATCGACGCCTTCTCGGTGCGCCAGCCGCTCGGGGTCGTCGCCGGCATCACGCCGTTCAACTTCCCGGCGATGGTCCCGCTCTGGATGTTCCCCATCGCGATCGCCTGCGGGAACACCTTCGTGCTCAAGCCCTCCGAGAAGGACCCGGCGGCCAACGTTCGCCTGGCCGAGCTCTTCACCGACGCCGGCCTGCCTCCGGGTGTCTTCAACGTCGTCCACGGCGACGCCGCCGCGGTCAACCGGCTGCTCGAGCACCCCGACGTCGAGGCGGTGAGCTTCGTGGGATCCACCCCGATCGCCCGTCACGTCTACGAGACCGGGACGCGTGCCGGCAAGCGGGTCCAAGCCCTGGGCGGAGCCAAGAACCACATGGTGGTCCTGCCCGACGCCGACATCGGCCAGGCCGCCGACGCCGCGGTCAGCGCCGGCTACGGATCGGCCGGTGAACGCTGCATGGCCATCTCGGTCGTGGTCGCGGTGGGCGACGTGGCCGACCGCCTCGTGCCCGCGATCGTGGAGCGGATCGATGCCCTGAAGACCGGTCCTGGCACCGACGACGACGTGGACATGGGCCCGCTGGTCACCCAGGCGCACCGGGACCGCGTGCGCTCCTACGTGGACCTGGGGGTCGAGGAGGGTGCCGACCTGGTGGTCGACGGCCGCGACCTGACCGTCGAGGGAGCCGAGGACGGCTACTGGCTGGGGCCCTGCCTGTTCGACCGGGTGCAACCCGAGATGAAGGTGTACCTCGACGAGATCTTCGGTCCCGTCCTCAGCGTCGTGCGGGCGGAGACCTTCGACGAGGCCCTCGACCTCGTGAACGCCTGTGAGTACGGCAACGGCACCGCCATCTTCACCAACGACGGCGGGGCGGCACGGACCTACCACCGTGACGTCCAGGTGGGCATGGTCGGGGTCAACGTGCCGATCCCGGTGCCCATGGCCTACTTCTCCTTCGGGGGCTGGAAGGCGTCGCTCTTCGGCGACACCCACATCCACGGGATGGAGGGGGTGCGCTTCTACACCCGGGCCAAGGCGGTCACCGTGCGCTGGCCCGACCCCCACGAACGAGGTGTCGACCTCGGCTTCCCCCAGACCCGTTGAGGTCCCCGGACCCCGTGGGGTTCACCGACCGGTAGCCTCACCGCCGACATGGGATCGTTGATCAAGAAGCGCCGCAAGCGCATGCGCAAGAAGAAGCACAAGAAGATGCTGAAGCGCACCCGCTGGCAGCGCCGGGCCGGCAAGTAGCGCCACGTCGCTCAAGGGGTCGTCTGCACCACCTGACGACCTGCGCCGGGGAACGACCCCTCGACGAACCAGGTCGAGCCGCTCCCCGCGAGCATCGGGACGGCACCGCTGACTTCCGCCAGTTCGTCACGCCACCGCGCCAGCTCGGGAGCCACGACGAGCGCCGCGGGCTCCAGGTCGTTGCCGTGGTCACCGGTCGGCCCGCCCAGATCGTCCCAGGCGGCGTAGACCGCCGGGGTGGCGCAGTGCACGGGCGGGGTCAGGAGCGTGAAGGTCCGGTCCATGAACGGCAGCGGCTCGAGGACCTCGCCGATGCCGGTCACCCGAGCCCGACCGCCGAGCACGCAGAAGGGCACGTCGGCGCCGAGCCGGGCCTGCGCCCCGGAATCGTCATGGCCCGCCCAGCGCAGGATCGCGCCCGCATCGGCCGAGCCCCCACCGAGGCCGGCTCCGCTCGGGATCCGCTTGTCGACCTCGACCGTCGCGTTCCGCCCGACGAGCGCCAACGCCCGGGTCACCAGGTCCTCGCCGGCCGCCAACCCCGAGGCGAACGGCCCCACGAAGGTCACCCGTGACCCCGGATCATCTGTTCTGGTGACCGAATGTGCCGCTCCACGCGCATCTTCCGTCACCAGAACGAGGGTGTCGGCCAGGTCGAGGGTGACCATCTCGGCGTCGATGAAGTGGAGGCCGTCCCCACGGACACCGGTCACCCGCAGCGACACGGTCAGCTTGGCGGGGGCCGTGAGCGTCACTGCGGGGGCGCTCACCCACCGACCGCCTCGGTCAGCCGGCCCCAGGCCTCGATGTCGAGTTGCTCGGGGCGGGTGTCCGAAGCGACCCCTGCGGCGGCGAACTGCGCTTCGGTGACCCGGCCCTCGAGTGAGCGTCGCAGCATCTTGCGGCGGTTCCCGAAGGCCTGCCGGACCAGGTCGACGAGCACCTCGGGGTCGGCGGTGGTGGCCGGGGCGTCGAGGCGCTCGATCCGCACCAGGGCCGATTCGACCCGAGGCCGGGGAAGGAAGACCTCAGGCGACACCCGGCCCACGACCTCGGCTCGCGCCCGCAGCGCCACCAGCACCGACGGGATGCCGTAGGTGCGGGAGCCGGCCGGAGCGACCAGCCGCTCACCCACCTCGCGCTGGACCATCACCAGCAGACGTCGCACCCGGGGCACCTCGGCCAGGACGTCGAGCACGATCGGGGTGGCGAGGTTGTAGGGCAGGTTGGCCACGAGCGACCACTGGTCGGCCCCGGCCAGCGCGTCGTCCCAGTCCACGCGGCGCACGTCGGCACCGATCACGCGGACGGGCCGGGTGCCGAGCACCTCGGCCAGGGCCGGCAGGAGCTGTGGGTCGGCCTCGATGGCGGTGACGGCGGCACCCGTCTCGGCCAGGGCCAGGGTGAGCGCGCCGAGACCCGCACCGATCTCGACCACGTGGTCATCGGGACCGATCCCCGCCAGCCGGGCGATGCGGCGCACGGTGTTCGGGTCGACGACGAAGTTCTGTCCCAGCGCCCGGCTGGGTGTCAGCCCGTGCCGGTGGAGGAGATCGCGAGCCTGGGTCGGGGTGAGCAGGGCTCAGGTGTAGCCGTAGCGGGCGGCACAGGACGGCCAGGAGCCGGCGAAGCCCCGGGCCCGAGCCAAGTTCGCCGCGATGGACCGCTGCTGCTCATAGCTGTGGTTCAGGATGTCCCGGCCCCGGTTGCCCCCACCGCCATAGGTCTGCCACGTCTCGAGGTGGAACTGGAACGCGCCCCACCAGGGACCCTCGGGATTGTGGGCCCGGGGGTTCCGACCGGACTCACAGGTCGCGATGTTGTCGAGCTTCTCGTAGAGGGATGCACCGACGGCGCCACCGCCACCGCCACCGTCGCCGTCGTCGTTCGGCGGGGGGACACCGGCCGGTGTCGGGCGGTCCGGTTCCTCATTCGCCGCGGCCGCCGCCACGGCGTCGGCATACGCGGCGATCGCCTCCGCTTCGGCGGCGTCGGCCAGCGCTCTGAGGGCTTCGGCCTCACGGGCCGCGGCGGCCTCGCGCTGCTCCCGCCGGGCGGCGTCCTTGTCCAGCACACCCAGCCGCATGCCGGACCCTGCGGTCTCCGCCGCGGCCGGGTTGTAGTCGATCCCACCCACCACGGGGGGACCGGTCAGGCCGATGTCGGCCACCTCGATGGTCGTGGGCGCGGCCTGGTTCGTGCTGAAGAGCACGGCCGCGCCGACCGTCGTGCCGACGAGGGCCAGGACCAGCAACGCCAGCGTCAAGCGAAGGCGGAACGGGGGATGTGAGGACAACGAGGTTCCCTGCAGGACGCCGACGGGATCGACTGAACGTAACACAATCGCAACCTCACGCCACCCGTCGCCCGCCCCTCTGCGGGCCGGCTCCCGACTTCAGTCGGGCAGATCGTAGAGGCGGGTGGCGTTGGCCCAGGTGAGCTCGGCCACGGCCGCCGGCGCCTGTTCGCGGACCTCGGCCACCTTCTGACCCACCAGGGTCACCAGGGCGGGATGGTTCGGGCGACCCCGGTGCGGCACGGGGGTGAGGAAGGGGGCATCGGTCTCCACCAGGAGGCGGTCGTCCGGGCAGAGCCGGGCGGCATCACGGACCTCCGCCGCCGACGGGAAGGTCACGATCCCGCTGAAGGAGAGGTGAGCCCCCAATCGGACGGCTCGCTCGGCCTCGGTGACGCCGCCGCTGAAGCAGTGGAAGACCGTGTGCTCAGGGACGCCTGCGGCTTCCAGGACGGCGAAGGTGTCGTCCCAGGCCTCCCGGGTGTGGATGACCAGCGCCCGCCCGTGCCGGTGGGCCATCTCGATCTGCGCCGCGAAGACCTCCCGCTGGACCGCGCGCGGCGAGTGGTCGTAGTGGTAGTCGAGGCCGCACTCGCCCACCGCCCGGACCTCCGCCCGGGACAGCAGGGCCTCGAGGCCCTCGATGCCGTGCCGGGCCTCGTGGGGATGGACCCCGGCGGTGGCCCAGACGGCGGGGTGCCGCGCCGCCCGGTCCGCCGCGGCGGTGGAGTCGGCCACGTCGGTGCCGACGTCCACGAGCCGCGTCACCCCTTCGGCGGCGGCGCGGCCCAGCACCTCCGCCAGGGCCGACTCGTCGTCGAGGCCGAGGTGACCGAGGTGGCAGTGGTCGTCGGTCCAGCGCACCGGCTCAGGCGCTCAGCCGAGGGAAGAGAGGGGCGCCCTTCTCCACGGTGAGGCCACCCGGGTAGCCCCCCCACTCGGCCGCGGCGGGCAGGCGCTGGTCCTCGGGTCGCCCGTCGAGGCCGAGCCGGCGCCAGATCTCCGTGCACGTCTCGGGCAGGGCCGGTGAGGCCAGCACGGTGACGATGCGCAGCGCCTCGAGGGCGTCACCGAGCACGGCGTCGACCGCCGCGCCGGGGTCGGCTCTCCACGGCTCGTTGGCCTCCAGATGGGCGTTCGTCTCGCGGATGAGTCGCCAAGTGGCCTCGAGGGCGAGCGAGGGCTGCACCCGGTCCCAGGCCGCCGCGGCCTCGTCGAAGGCCAGCGCGGCCACCGCCGCCAGCGGGCTGTCGGGACTCGGAGCGGGGCCGACGCCGTCGCACTTCTTGCCCACCACGGTGGCCACCCGGGCCTGGAGGTTCCCCAGGTTGTTGGCCAGGTCGCTGTTGTAGCGCTCGACCATGCCCTCGTAACTGAAGTCGCCGTCGGGCCCGAAGGGGGTGGCCCCCAGGAAGTGGTAGCGGTAGCCGTCCACCCCGAAGTCCGCGACCAGGTCGGCTGGGGCGATCTGGTTGAGGCTGGTCTTGGACATCTTCTCGCCCCCGACGAGCAGGAAGCCGTGCACGCTGATGCGCTTGGGCGGGGTGAGCCCGGCGGCCAGGAGCAGGGCGGGCCAGTAGACGCAGTGGAAGCGCAGGATGTCCTTCCCGATGACGTGGTGGGCCTCGGGCCACCACGTCGCGAAGCGCTCGGGGTCGCTGCCGTACCCGACCGCCGTGGCGTAGTTGATGAGCGCGTCGTACCAGACGTAGAAGACGTGTTCGGGGTCCCAGGGGACTTCCACGCCCCAAGTGATGGACGACCGGCTGATCGAGATGTCCCGCAGACCCTGCCGGATCAGGCCGAGCGCCTCGTTCCGCTTGCCCTCGGGACCGACGAAGCCGGGGTGGGCCGCGTACCAGTCCAGCAGCGGCTGCTCGAAGGCGGAGAGAGAGAAGAACCAGTTCTCCTCGCTCAGGTGCTCCACCGGGCGCCGGTGGATCGGGCAGTTGCCCTCGAGGAGATCCTCCTCGGTGTAGTAGGCCTCGCAGGCCACGCAGTAGAGGCCTTCGTAGGCGTCCTTGTAGACGTGGCCGTTCGCCTTCGCCGCGCTGAGCAGTTCCTGAACCGCGATGTGGTGGCGGGGCTCGGTGGTGCGGATGAAGTCGTCGTTGCTGATGTCCAGCAGATCCCAGGCCTCGCGGTAGCGGGCGCTGGTGAGATCTGCCTGTTCCTGGGGGCTGAGGCCGTGCTCCTCGGCGGCTCGGGCCACCTTCAGGCCGTGCTCGTCGGTCCCGGTCAGGAACCAGACGTCGTCGCCGAGCAGTCGATGCCACCGGGCGAGGCTGTCGGCCACGACCGTGGTGTATGCGTGACCGATGTGAGGCACGTCGTTGACGTAGTAGATCGGTGTCGTGACATAGAAGCGTCCCACCCCGCGAGGCTACCGACGGCCGCCGACCCCCCTCCGGGGGTTTGCGCCCGGACTCAACCGGCCCGGCGGTCGGCGCGGGGGCCGAGGTCGAGGACCGGGTCGTCGACCACGGCCAGGTCGACGGCCGTCAGGCCACCTCGGTTGCGGACGTCGTCGATCTCGCCCAGCTTCTTCTCGAAGGCGCGGCGGCGGGGGCCGTTGAGGTCGTCGTAGGCCCGCTGGGTGGTCTCGATGCCCCGGCCCACCTTCTCGATGGCGCCGCTCAGCTTGGACCACTGCTCGGTGAACCCGCCGAGGCAGCGGAGGATCTCCGTCGAGGTCTGCTCGACCAGGAAGTTGTCCATGGCCTGACGGATGACCGCCAGCTGGGCGAACAGGGTGAACGGCGAGCAGAGGACGACCTTCTGGGCCATGGCGTGGTCGATCAGGCCCGGGTCCTGTTCGTGGATGAAGGCATAGACGCTCTCGTTGGGGATGAACAGGAGGAGGAAGTCGACGGTGTGTTCGGGATCGATGTACCCGCGACCGGTCAGCTCCTTGACCCGCTGCTTCACGTCCCGCACGAAGGCCTTGGCCGCCTGGTCGGCCTCCAACTCGCTGCCGGCGTCGAGGTGACGCAGGTAGTTGTCGATCGGGAACTTCACGTCCATGTGCAGGACGTGATCCCGGGGCAGCAGGAAGGTGAAGTCCGGGATCGTCGGGCCGCCCACCACCGAGGTCTGCTTGCGGTAGTTGATCCCTTCGACCAGGTCGGCCCGGCGCAGGACGTCCTCGGCCATGCGCTCACCCCAGGCGCCCCGGGCCTTGGGGCTGGCCAGCGCCTCGCGCAGCTGACCGGTGGTGCCGGCCAGCTCCGTGCTGGCCCGCCGAGCCGCGTCGAGGCCGCTGAGGAGCTCGCCGTGCTGGTTGGCCCGGTCCTTCTGCAGCGTGGCCACCAGCTCGGTGACCTGGACCAACTGCCGGTTGATGTCCTGGGTGCGCAGGTCCAGCTCGGCCGCGCCGGCCCGGGCGTGCTGGTCCAGGCGGTCACCGGCGACGGCGACCACGGTGTCCACGGCCGCCTGGACCGTGGCCTCCCGCTCCACGGCGAGGTGGCGCCGGAGGTGATCGGGCAGGACGCGGAGGACGGCCACGGCGACGAGGCCGCCCACGAGCAGGGCACTGACGATGGCGATGACCATGGCCCCATCATGCAGAAGGGGTCTGACAGGAACCGGTGAACCCCGCTCAGCTGAGGCGGTTGGCCACGTCGTAGGCCTGTCGCTTCGGCACACCCAGCTCGGCGGCGACGGCCGTCGCGGCGTCCCGGGCGCTGTCGCCGGCATCGAGTCGGGCCTGCACCGCCGCCTCCACCGCGGCCGCCTCGGCCGGTCCCGCGGGCAGCGCCCCTTGGACGACCAGGGCGATCTCCCCGCGTGGGGGTGTCGCCTCGGCCCACGCGACGGCCTCGTGGAGGGGGCCGCGCCACACCTCCTCGTGGAGCTTGGTGAGCTCCCGGGCCACCGCTACCCGGCGCCACGACCCGAGCACGGCCGCCAGGTCGGCGAGGGTGGCGGCGACGCGGTGAGGGGCCTCGTAGAAGACCAGGGTCCGCTGCTCGTCGACCAGCTCGGCCAGGCGTTGGCGGCGAGCTCCCCCCTTGCGGGACAGGAAGCCCTCGAACACGAAGCGGGCGGTCGGCAGGCCGGAGGCCACGAGGGCGGCCACCGCGGCCGACGGGCCGGGGACGACCTCGACCCGGAACCCGTCTCGGGATGCCGCCCGCACGAGTCGTTCGCCGGGATCGCTGATGCCGGGCATCCCGGCGTCGGTGACCACGGCCACCCGTTGGCCCCGGGCCAGGCGGTCCAGCACCTCGCCGACCCGTTGGGCCTCGTTGTGGTCGTTGACGACCAACAGCTCCCGGGCCCGCACGCCGGCGTGCTGGAGCAGGCGGCCGGTTCGCCGGCTGTCCTCGCAGGCCACCACGTCGGCCTGGGCCAGCTCCTCCACCGCCCGGGGCGACAGGTCCCCGAGGTTCCCGATGGGGGTGCCGACCAGGACCAGGGCGGGGACGGTCACGCTCGGTCTCCCCCGTCCCGTCCCCGGTCCCGCGCCACCGCAAGTGCGGTCACGCCTCGACCTCGAGCTGGTCACCGGTGCGCAGCTCCCAGTGGGCGAAGGTCCCCGCCTCGGCCTCGAGGACACAGCGGGCCTTCAGGCAGGGACGCCCCACCCGGTTGCGGGGCATCGTCACCGTGCGCACGACGCGGAGGTCGGCGTCACAGAAGGCCACGTCGATCGCGAACCGCATCCCCACGGTGTGCACCGCCCGGGCCGGGCGCAGCAGCAGCGCCCCCTCGATGCCGTCGCGCCCGAGCAGGCCCCGACGACGTGAGCGCCGCTCCTCGGCCACCTCCAGCGTGGCCAGCACCTCGTCATCCCGCAGCAGCCAGGGCACGGTTCTGGTCTACACGTTGAAGCGGAACTCGAGGACGTCGCCGTCGCGGACCTCGTAGTCCTTGCCCTCGATGCGGAGCTTGCCCACGTCCCGGGCCTTCGACCACGACCCGATGTCCAGCAGCTCCTGCCAGTCGATGGTCTCGGCTCGGATGAACCCGCGCTCGAAGTCGGTGTGGATCACCCCGGCACATTCGGGGGCCTTGGCTCCGGCCCGGAAGGTCCACGCCCGGCTCTCCTTCTCGCCGGTGGTGAGGAAGGTGCGGAGCCCGAGGAGGTGGTAGGCGGCCCGCACGAAGCGGGCCAGGGCACCCTCGCCGAGCCCGTAGGCGTCGAGCAGGTCGGCCCGCTCCTCCGCGTCGAGTTGGGCGGCCTCGGCCTCGAGCTGCACACACACCCCGATGACCTCGGCCACCCCGCCCAGCTCCTCGCGCACGGGGTCCAGCACGGGGTCAGGATCGGCGATCTGGTCCTCGTCGAGGTTGACCAGCGCCATGACGGGCTTGTTGGTCAGCAGGAACCACGGCCGCAGGGCGGCCCGGTGCTCGGCGCTCAGATCGCTGCGGTAGATCGGCGTGCCGTCGCTCAGCACGGCCAACGCGGCTTCGAGGGCGGCGACCTCGCCGGCCAGGCTCTGGTCGCCCTTCAGGGCCTTGCGCCGCTTCTGGATCTGGGACTCGACCGAATCGAGGTCGGCCAGGGTCAACTCGATCTCCAGGACCCGGAGGTGCTCGAGTGGGTCGACGGGGCCCGGGACGTCGGGGTCGTCAAAGGCCCGGAGGACGTAGACGATGGCGTCGGCCTCCCGGATCCCGGCCAGGAACTTGTTGCCGAGGCCCTCACCCTTGCTCGCCCCCTCCACGAGCCCGCCGATGTCGACGAACTGCACCGCCGCGGGCACCACGTTCTTGGAGGCGCTCATCTCGGCCAGGGCCTCCAGCCGGTGATCCGGCACCTTGGCCACGCCGACGTTGGCATCGGTGGTGGCGAAGGCGTACGGGGCAGCCAGGGCCGAGCCGCCCGAGAGCGCGTTGTAGAGCGAGGACTTGCCCGCATTGGGGAGACCGACGAACCCGAAGCGCTCCATCCCGCCGAAGGCTACGGCCGCCCCCACCTCCTAGCCTCGGGGCCGTGGCCAGTGAGAAGTCGGGGCGAGCGGCGGTCGACGAGGCATTCGGACAGATCACCTACCTCCTCGACCGCGAGCTGGCCCCGCCGTACCGGGTCCGGGCCTTCCTCCGTGCCGCCGAGGTCGTCGGCACGCTGTCCGACGACGAGCTCGCGCGCCGGGTCGCCACCGGGACCCTCACCGACCTCGAGCACATCGGCGAGAAGACCGCGGCGGTCATCACCGAGGCCTTCCGCGGCGACCCGCCGGCCTACCTCGCCGAACTGGACACGTCCCCTCTCGACCCGGGCGAGGGGGCCGACCTGCGGTCCGCCCTCCGGGGCGACTGCCATTCCCACTCGACCTGGTCCGACGGTGGAGCACCCATCGCCGTCATGGCCCGGGCCGCCATGGGTCTCGGCCACGAGTACCTGGTCATGACCGACCACTCCCCCCGCCTCACCATCGCCCACGGCCTCGATCGTGATCGGCTCCTGGCCCAGCTCGAGGAGATCGACGCCCTCAACGCCGACCTGGCCCCGTTCCGGATCCTCACCGGCATCGAGGTCGACATCTTCGAGGACGGCGGCCTGGACCAGGCCGAGGACCTCCTCGAACGCCTCGACGTCGTGGTGGCCAGCGTGCACTCCAAGTTCCGGCTGCCCCGCCGGCAGATGACCGAGCGGTTGGTGATGGCGGTGGCCAGCCCCCACGTCGACATCCTCGGCCACTGCACGAACCGCAAGGTCGCCGGCCGCGGCCGCGCCGGCTCGGACTTCGACGAGGACATCGTCTTCGCGGCCTGCGCCCGCTTCGAAACGGCGGTGGAGGTCAACTGCCGGCCCGAGCGCCAGGACCCGCCCGAGGAGATGCTGGCCAACGCCCTGGAATGGGGCTGCAAGGTCGCCATCGACACCGACGCCCACGCCCCTGGCCAGCTCGAGTGGCAGGCCTACGGGTGCGACAAGGCCGCCCGCCTCGGCGTCGAGGCCGACGATGTGGTCAACACGATGAGCGCCGACGACCTCGTGGCCTGGACCGCCGCCCACCCCACCGCCTGACACCGCCTCCTGGCCCCTGATCCGGCGGGTGGGGCAACCGAATCCGGGGCCGGAACGGGACCGTCAGGCCGAGGCCGGCGAGCGGCGGCGGGCGAGTCGCTGGGCGACCTCGCGGGCGGCGAGCACGACGAAGAAGCCGGCCACCGCCAAGCCGCTCATGGTCGCACCCGCGGCGGTGTCGTGGTGGTACGAGACGAGCAGTCCCGCCACCACGGCCCCCCACCCCAGCAGCACGGCGACGACCATGACCAGCCAGACCCGTCGAGCCAGCAGGACGGCCGTGGCCGGCGGCGCCACCAGCAGGCCGAAGGTCATGAGCGTCCCGACGGCCTGGAACGAGGCGACCACCGCGAGCCCGACCAGGACCATCATCGCCAGGTGGGTCAGGCCGGGCCGCAGCCCGAGCAGCCCGGCCTTGGTGTCGTTGAAGGACAGCACGAGCATCGGGCGGTACAGAGCGACCACCGCGGCGAGCACCACGGCCAGGGCGGCGGCCTGGAACCGCAGGTCGCCCGCGGTCACCCCGAGCGGGTCGCCGAACAGGAAGGACGTCAGGTCGCCGGCGAAACCCTCCGAGCGGGAGATGACGACCACGCCGAGCGCCAACATGCCGACGAACAGCAGACCGATGCCGGTGTCCTCGCTCAGCCCGGACTGCCGGTTCACCAGGCTGATCAACGCCACCATCACCAGGGCGGCGACGAAGGCCCCGATGCTCGGGTCGACCCCGATCAGGACGGCGACGGCGATGCCGGGCAGGACGCCGTGGGCCAACGCGTCGCCCGCGAACGTCATGCCCCGGATGACCACCCAGGTGCCGATGGTCGAGGTCATCGCCACCGCCAGCAGGCCGGCGACCAGCGCCCGCTGCATGAACGCGAACCCGAACGGTTCGGTCAGCCAGTCCATCGTCGGCAGTGAACCTCGTCGCCCCCGCCCTCAGGCCAGGGCACCCACGATCCGGTCGGCGTTGGTGTGGATCATCTCGAGGTAGGTCTCGGCCCCCGAGCCCTCCCCGCCCAAGGACTCCGAGAACAGCTCGACGACCTCGATGTCGTCGCCGACCTCCGCGGCCAGCACGTCGGCCAGATCGGTCGAGGAGGAGGTGTCGGCGAAGATGGCCGACACGCCGGTGGCCTCGATCACCGCCACGAGGTCGGCGAGCTCGGCCGAGGAGGGCTCGGCCAGCGTCGACCCGGTCGGGATGACCGTCCCCACCACCTCGAAGCCGTAGCGGTCGGCGAAGTAGGCGAAGACCTCGTGGTTGGTGACGAGGCGCCGACGGTCGTCGGGGACCGCGGTGAGGTCGTCGGTGATCTCGGCATCCGCGTCGCGGAGAGCGGAGGCGTGGGCCCCCGCTCGGTCGGCCACGACCGACCGATCGACTCCCGCCACGTCCGCCATGGCGACCGCGACCAGCTCGGCGGCCCGGGCCATCCGCAGGGGATCGGTGAACCAGTGGGGGTCCTCGCCCTCGCCGGGTGCGAACGGGAGGGGATCGAGGGACTCGCCCAACTCGAGCACGGGGACACCGTCGTCGGGGGCGGACGCCAGCGCATCGGTCAGGCCGGTCTCGAAGCCCAGCCCGTTGGCCACCACGAGGTCGGCCTCGTTGAGCATGGCCACCTGGGCCGCCGACGGCTCGAACTCGTGGGGATCGGTGCCGGGCGCCATCAGGACCTCGACCGCCGCCTCGTCCCCGGCCACGTTGGCCACGAGATCGCCCAGCAGGCTGTGGGTGGCCACGACCAGGGGGCCGTCGGCGGAGGACCCCCCGCCACCGCAACCGACCGCCGAGGGCACGAGGAGGGCCACGAGCGCCACCGTGACCCGCAGACGGGCGGGTTGCGGACCGGGTCGTCTGGGGCGAGAATGATTCCCGTTCACATGGCCGACTCTACCGAGAACCATTCCCGTTCACAAGCGACCGGCGGCGCGGCGGTCGACGCGGTCGGCCTCAGCCTGGCCCACGGCCAGAAGGTCGCACTCCGGAACGCCACCTTCACGGTTCCCGCGAGGCGGACCACGGCCCTCATCGGCCCCAACGGCTCGGGCAAGTCCACGCTGCTCCATGCCATCGCCGGGCTGCATCCGCCGAGGGAGGGGGTCCTCCGGGTGCAGGGGCGCATCGGGGTCGGTCGCGACGAGATCGCCTACGTCCCCCAACACCTCCACGCCAACCGGCACCTGCCCATCTCCGCGATCGAGGTCGTGACGATGGGCTGCTATGCCCGGCGTGGGCCCTGGCGGCGACTGACCGCGGGGGACCGATCAGCGGTGGCCGAGGCGATGGCCCGCCTCGATGTGGGCCATCTCGCCGGGCGCCAACTCGGCTCGCTCTCCGGTGGCGAACGCCAACGGGTGCTGGTGGCCCAGGCGCTGGCCCAGGACGCACCCCTGTTGCTGCTCGACGAACCCCTGACCGGCCTGGACCTGCCGTCCCAGGAGCGCATCGTGGCCGTCATCGACCAGGAACGGGCGGCGGGCCACACCGTGGTGGCCAGCACCCACAGCCTGGCCGACGCCGCCGCCGCGGACCACCTGCTCCTGCTGGCCGGGCGCGTCGTGGCCGAGGGGACACCACGGGCGGTGCTGACCGAGACCAACCTGTCCGCCGCCTACGGCCCGATGGTCTTCCGCTTCGGCGAGCAGGCCCTGCTCCTCGACGATTCCACCCACCACCACCCCAACTGACCCGGGCGGCCGGCGTGCACCGGGGGGTCGGGATCGCGGGCCCCGGCGAGCCTCCGGCCCCCGCCGTCGAAACCGCCGTGGCCCAGCAGCCAGCCGCCCGTTGGGCGACCGAGCCGTTCAGCAGCCGAAGGCTGACTAGCGCTTGCGACCGGCGTTGGGCTTGCGGCCGTGATTCGCCTTCTTGCGGCGGGCGCGCAGGCGTCGCTTCTGGGTGCGCTTCGACATGACCGGCAGGGTACCGGTCGGCGGGGGATCGACCTACCGGGCCCGCGGCCCTAGGCGCACCGGCGGCACTGCCCGATGAGGTCGAGCCGGTGGTCGTGGGCGAGGAAGCCGGCGGCGGCGGCGGCCCGCCCGAGGGCGAGGCCGAGGGCCTCCTCGACCTCGGGGGCGACGGTGAAGTCGGCGACCTGGCCGCACTGGGAACAGATCAGGTGGTGGTGATGGTGGTCGGTCAGGTCCTCGGCCAGCTCGAAGCGGGCGAAGTCGTCGGTGCTCAGCACCCGGTGCACCACCCCGGCCTGTTCCAGGATCACCAGGTTGCGGTAGGCCGAGCTCTGGGCCAGGGCCTTGTCGCGGCCGAGGATCTCCTGGATCGTGAGTGGCCGGGTCGCGGCCTCCAGCACGTCGACGAGGGCCCGTCGACCCTTGGTGTAACGCTGGTCCCACTCGCGCAGGCGATCGGCCACCGAGGTCTGGAGGTCGGTTCCCATCGGTTCCCACCCTACCTGCTGTTATGAGAATGAGCGAGAACCACCGACGGTCGTGGGTCGCGTTGACACTCGGGGGAACCGACTCCATCCTGGGGTCATCTCTGTGACCGACACTCCCCCGTCGGTCGGCCAGGGCCCGCTCCGTCCTCCTGTGGTCCCGACGCCGACGCAACGCGCCAGGCCGTCGGGTCGCGTGCTGGCAGCCGCGGCCCTCACGACCGTGGTGGCCATCGCCGCACTCGTCGTCCTCCGCCCCCACGAGACCGGCTCCGGCGACTCCCCGAGGGATCGCAACGCCCCGTCGCGGTACACCGTGCGCACCGGCGACACCCTGACTGCGGTCGCCGACCTCCACGGCATCCCGGTGGACGACCTCCTCGACGCCCTCGGCATGGAGCTCTCGGACTCCCTCGAGCCAGGTGAGGTCCTCGAGATCCCCCCGATCCCCGTCGACGGCCACGAGTGGCCCGAGCGGCTGGTGGCCGATCCCGTCGTGGCCCAACAGGCCCCGCTCTTCGATCGCCTGGCCGAGGAGTACGGGGTCCCGACCGCGCTGCTCGAGTCGCTGGCCTGGACCATCTCGAGTTGGGACAACGCGTCGGTGAACGGCGACGGTGACATGGGCATCGGGCGCATCGACCCGAACCTGCTGTCGTGGATCAACGAGGAGCTCATCGCCGGGACCGCGACCGTCGATCCCCGCTCCCCCGAGGGCAACATCGAGCTGATGGCGGCCCACGTCGGCCATCTGCTGGACGTGACGGGCGGGGACCACGCCGACACCATCGCCACCTACTACCTCGACCGCACCGAGCCGAGCGACGCCAACTGGGACCTCCGCCTGCGTCGATTCGTGACCGGCGTCCTCGCCCGGGTGCCGGACTTCGAGGCCACCCCGCCGCCCGCGGCGACCACCCCGGGCACCACCGATCCGAGCTGAGTCCACCGGCCCGTCGCCGGCTCCCCTGGGCACCGGGTGGGCCGCGCGGCTACGTTGCCCTCGAGCGGACGAGCGTCCGCCAGACAACACGAAGATGTGACAAGGGGAGAACACGTGCTTAGACACCGCAAGCTCAGGGCGTTGCTCGGGCTGCTGATGGGCTTCATGCTGCTCGCCGCCGCCTGCGGTGACGACAGCGACAGCAGCTCGGACACGGCGACCGACGACACCGCGACGGAGACCAGCGACCTCACCGTCGGCCTCGCCTACGACCTCGGTGGCCGTGGCGACCAGTCCTTCAACGACTCCGCGGCGGCGGGCCTCGACCAGGCGGTCGAGGAGTTCGGCATCTCCGCCGAGGAGCTCGAGCCCGACGAAGGGGGCGAGAACCGCCAGGAGCTGCTGCAGCTGCTGTGTGACAACCAGACCAACCTGATCATCGGCGTGGGCTTCCTGTACTCCGAGTCGATCGCGGCCGTGGCCGAGAACTGCCCGGACAGCACGTTCGCCATCGTCGACGACGCGGCCAACGACCTGCCCAACCTGGCCAACCTGGTGTTCGCCGAAGAGCAGGGCTCGTTCCTGGTCGGGGCCGCCGCGGCCCTCACCACCGAGACCGACCACGTCGGGTTCATCGGCGGCGTGAACATCGAGCTGATCCAGAAGTTCGAGGCCGGCTTCGCCGCCGGCGTGGCCGCCGTCGACCCGGCGATCACCGTCGACGTCGAGTACCTCACCGAGCCGCCGGACTTCGACGGCTTCAACGACCCCGCTCGGGGCAACGAGGTCGCCACCAGCATGTACGAGAGCGGCGCCGACGTGGTCTACGCCGCGGCCGGTGGTTCCGGTGGTGGCGTGTTCGAGGCCGCCGTGGCCGCTCGCGAGGGTGGCGACGACGTCTGGGCCATCGGCGTGGACTCCGACCAGTACAACACCGCCGACCCGGCGGTGCAGGACGTGATCCTCACGTCCATGCTGAAGCAGGTCAACGTGGCGGTGTACAACACCATCGCCGCCGCGGTCGCCGGCGAAGAGGTCGGCGGGCAGACGACGGTGTTCGACCTCTCGGTCGACGGTGTCGGCTACTCCACGAGTGGTGACTTCCTCAGCGAGGAGACCATCGCCGAGCTCGAGGAGCTGAAGGCGCAGATCGTCAGCGGCGACATCGAAGTGCCCACCGTCCCGGAGGGCTGATCGCCGGGGGTGAGACCACCCCTGCAGGAAATCCGACTGACGGACCCGGGCTAGTGTGCCCGGGTCCGTCAGCGTTTTCAGGGGCGACGGGGATGGTGAGGAGGCAGGTGGAAGCGGACCAGACGATGGCCGTACAGCTCGAGGGGATCGTCAAGCGCTTCCCCGGGGTGATCGCCAACGACGGCGTCGACCTCGCGGTGCGACGGGGCGAGATCCACGCCCTCGTGGGCGAGAACGGCGCAGGCAAGTCCACCCTCATGAAGATCCTCTACGGCATGCAGCCGCCCGATGAGGGGTCGATGGCGGTCGACGGCGAGCCGGTGACCTACCGCTCTCCCAAGGACGCCATCGCCGCCGGCATCGGGATGGTGCACCAGCACTTCATGCTGGCCGATCAGCTCACGGTGCTGGAGAACGTCATCCTCGGCGACGAGCCGGCCTCGGTGGGTCGAATCGACTTCCGACAGGCCAAGGAGCGCATCGACGAGCTGGCCGCGGCCTACGGCCTCGAGGTCCACCCCGACGAGATGGTGGAGACCCTCGGCGTCGGCGAGCGTCAGCGGGTCGAGATCATCAAGGTGCTCTACCGGGGCGCCCGGATCCTGATCCTCGACGAGCCGACGGCGGTCCTCGTCCCCCAGGAGATCGAGGAGCTGTTCGAGAACCTCCGGGAGCTCAAGGCCCAGGGCGAGACCATCATCTTCATCTCCCACAAGCTCGACGAGGTGCTCGCCATCGCCGACGCCATCACCGTCCTGCGCGCCGGGCGCACCGTGGCCACCGTCGACCCGAAGGACGTCACCGCCGGCCGGCTGGCGGAGCTGATGGTCGGCAGCGAGCTGCCCGTGCCCGAGACCCGTGACTCCACGGTCACCGACGTGGTCGAGCTCGAACTGCGCGACGTCTCGGTGAGGGAGGACGAGCGGTACCTGCTCCACGACGTCGGGTTCGCGGTCCACCGGGGCGAGGTGGTTGGCATCGCCGGGGTGGAGGGAAACGGGCAGTCCGAGCTGATCGACGTGATCCTCGGCCTGGTGCCGACCGTCGAGGGCGCCATCGCCCTGGGAGGTGAGGACATCGCGGCACTGCGCACCCGGGGACGCCGCGAGGCCGGCATCGGCTACATCCCCGAGGACCGTCACCGCCGCGGGATGCTGATGGGCTCCCCCATCTGGGAGAACGCCATGCTCGGCCACCAGACACAGGCCCCGTTCGCCAAGGGACCGTGGATCGACCGGCCGGGGGCCAAGGGCCGGACCGAGGAGATCCTGGCCACCTACGACGTCCGCACCCCAGGGGTCGACGTGGCCGGGTTCGCGCTCTCCGGCGGCAACCAGCAGAAGCTGATCGTCGGTCGGGAACTGACCGCGGGCCCCCGGGTCCTGCTCGCCAACCACCCGACCCGGGGTGTGGATGTCGGGGCCCAGGCCGCCGTGTGGGACCACCTGCGTGACGCCCGCGGCGCGGGGATGGCCGTGCTGTTGGTGTCCGCCGACCTCGAAGAGCTGATCGGCCTCTCCGACCGCCTGCTGGTGATGCTGCGGGGACGGATCGTGGCCGAGTTGGACCCGGCCAAGGTGACCCCCCAGGAACTGGGCTCGTACATGACCGGGGCCCGGGGCGGCGAGGCCGCCTGACATGCAGCGCCTGACCATTCCCCTGCTCCGCCTCCTGGCGCCGGTCGCCGCGGTGCTGTTCGCCCTCTTCATCTCGGGCCTCGTGCTCAGAGCCAGCGGGAGCGACCCCATCGAGGCCTTCCGCCTGATGTGGGACTTCGGCACCACCGAGGGGTCGATCGCGTCGATCATCGACCGGGCCGTCCCCCTGTACCTGTCCGGTGTGGCCTTCGCCATCGCCTTCAAGATGGGCCTGTTCAACATCGGGGTCGAGGGCCAGTTCACCATCGCCGCCCTGGTGGCCGCCTACGTCGGGGCCTCGGTCGAGCTCCCCGCCGTCCTCCACGTGAGCCTGATCCTGGTGGCGGCCATGGCGACCGGCATGGCCTGGGGCGCCATTCCGGGCGTGCTCAAGGTCACCCGCGGGGTGAGCGAGGTGATCTCCACGATCATGCTCAACTTCATCGCCGTGTCACTGGTGAGCTACCTGCTGGCCAACCACTTCCTCGACCGGGGCGATGAGACCCTGAACCTCCAGACCGAGAAGATCCCCGAGTCCGGCTGGTTCCCCGACATCTTCCACCTCGGCCCCAACGCCGACGTCGGCGGCTTCGTCCTGGTCGCCGTGCTCGTCGGCATCCTCTACTACATCCTCATCTGGCGGACCCGCTTCGGTTTCGACCTCCGGGCCAGCGGCCTCAACCCACTGGCCGCCAAGGCGAGCGGCGTGGCCTCGGACTCCATGATCGTGAAGGGGATGATGCTCTCCGGGCTCGTCGCCGGGCTGGTGGGCATGTCCAGCCTCCTCGGCTTCTCCCACAACTACGGCCTCGACTTCCCGACAGGCCTCGGGTTCGCGGGGATCACCGTCGCCCTCCTCGGCCGGAACAACCCGCTCGGCATCGGCGTCGGCGCCCTCCTCCTCGCCTTCCTTGACCGCAGTGCGCAGATCCTCGACCTCGAGGGCATCGCCAAGGAGATCGTCGTCATCATGGAGGGGGTCATCGTCCTCTCCGTGGTGATCGCCTACGAGCTCGTCCAGCGGGTCATCGAGCGCCAGCAGCGACAGCTCATCGGCGAGGAGGGCCCGCCACCCACAGAGACGACCGAGATCGGCCCGGCGGGGGCCCCGGCATGAAGCGCCGAGCCCTCATCCTCGCCGGCGGCCTGTTCTTCCTGCTCGCCGCCGTGCGGTGGATCACCGACAACCCGGACCTCACCTCGAGTGGCACCTTCGCCACGACGCTGCGCCTCGCGGTGCCCATCGGGCTGGCGGCCCTCGGCGGCCTCTACGCCGAGCGGTCAGGGATCATCAACATCGGCCTCGAGGGGATGATGATCCTCGGCACCTGGTTCGGGGCCTGGGGCGCGTGGCAGTACGGGCCGTGGTGGGGCGTCGCCATCGGCGTGGCGGGCGGGATGGCCGCCGGCCTGCTGCACGCCTCGGCGACGGTCACCTTCGGGGTGGACCACATCATCTCCGGGGTGGCCATCATCACCCTGGCCGGCGGCATCGCCCGCTACCTGTCCGTCGAGGTCTACGACGGGGTCCCCGGCGGGGGCGCCACCCAGTCGCCGCGGGTCGAGGGCGTGGGCAAGCTCGACGTGCCGATCCTCGCGGGCGGCGACCTCTTCGGCTGGCAGTCCCCTGACGTGCTCGGCTGGCTGGAGGACAAGAGCTGGCTCTTGGTGTCCGACCTCGCCGGTTTGGCGCGCGGGTTCACCCACAACCTGTCGTACCTGACCCTCATCGCCCTTCTCATCGTGCCGTTCACCTGGTGGCTCCTGTGGCGCACCGTGTTCGGCCTCCGGCTGCGTTCCTGCGGCGAGAACCCGACCGGGGCCGACTCCCTGGGCGTGCCCGTGTACCGAATGCGGTACGCCGCCGTGCTCATCAGCGGAGGCCTGGCCGGCCTGGCCGGGGCCTTCCTCGCCATCGAAGCCGCCGGCATCTACCGCCAGGGCCAGACCGGTGGCCGCGGGTTCATCGGCCTCGCCGCGATGATCTTCGGCAACTGGATGCCCTTCGGCGCGGCCGCGGGCGCAGGCCTGTTCGGCTTCGCGGACGCCCTGCAGCTGCGGGACCGGCCCGCCGTCCATGCCCTGCTGTTCTTCGTCACCCTGGCCGCGATCGCCTATGCCGCGATCCTGCTGAAGCAGGGTCGGCGGCGGCAGGCCGTCATCGCCGCCGTGCTCGGTCTGCTCGTCGGCCTGTGGTACTTCACCAGCGACAAGGTCCAGCCCGAGTTCATCCAGGCCACCCCGTATGTCATCACCCTCCTCGTGCTGAGCATCGCCTCCCAGCGCCTCCGGCCGCCGGCGCAGGAAGGCCGGCCGTGGCGCAAAGGCCAGGTCGAGTGAGCGACGGTCCGGCGATCGACTGGGACGAGCTGCGGGACACGGCGCAGACCGCGGGCCGCGCCGCCTACGCCCCCTACTCGGGGCTCCGTGTGGGGGCCGCCGCGGTCACCGACGACGGACGGGTGATCTCGGGCTGCAACGTGGAGAACGCCTCCTACGGCCTCACCCTCTGTGCCGAGTCCGGCGTGGCCTCGGCCTTGGCGGCCTCGGGCGGAGGTCGGCTGGTGGCCCTTTCCTGTCTCGCTGCCGACCGCCGCGAGCTGCTGATGCCCTGCGGGGGATGCCGGCAGGTCCTCTACGAGTTCGGGGGCCGGGCCCTGCTGATCGACACGCCCGACGGGCCGTTGACCCTCGGTGAGCTGCTCCCTCACGCCTTCGGGCCCGACGACCTCTGAGGAGGGACCGTGAGCACGCACACCGCCATCGACGTCATCCGCACCAAGCGGGACGGCAACCGCCTGTCGGACGATCAGATCCGCTGGTTCATGGCCGCCTACACCGAGGGCACCGTGGCCGACGAGCAGGCCTCGGCGTTGGCGATGGCCATCTTCTGGCGGGGCATGGAGCCCGAGGAGCTGGCCACGTTCACCCAAGCCATGATCGACTCGGGCGAACGCCTCGATCTGTCCACCATCACCCGACCGACCGTGGACAAGCACTCGACCGGCGGCGTGGGCGACAAGGTGTCCCTGTCGCTCATCCCCGTGGCCGCCGCCTGCGGGCTGGCGGTGCCGCAGCTCTCCGGCCGGGGCCTGGGCCACACGGGCGGAACCCTGGACAAGATGGAGTCCATCCCCGGTTGGCGGGCCACGCTCAGCAACAAGGAGTTCCTCGAGTTGCTGGCCGCCGAGGGGGGCGTCATCTGCGCCGCCGGCCCCGGCCTGGCCCCGGCTGACCGTCGGCTCTACGCCCTGCGTGACACCACGGCCACCGTCGAGTCCATCCCGCTCATCGCCTCGTCGATCATGTCCAAGAAGATCGCCGAGGGCACCGACGCCCTGGTCCTCGACGTGAAGATCGGCTCCGGCGCGTTCATCCCCGACCCGGACAAGGGGGGCCGGGAACTGGCTCGCACCATGGTCGAACTGGGAACCGCCCACGGGGTGCGCACCACCGCACTGCTCACCGCCATGGATCAACCCCTGGGCCGCACCGCCGGCAACGCCCTCGAAGTCGAGGAGTCCGTCGAGGTGCTGGCCGGCGGCGGTCCCGCCGACGTGGTCGGGGTGACCCTGGCCCTGGCCCGGGAGATGGTCCACCTCGCCGGCCTGGACATCGACCCCGCCGAAGCCCTGGCCGATGGCCGAGCGATGGACCGCTGGCGGGCCATCGTGGCCGCCCAGGGCGGCGACCCCGACGCCCCCCTGCCGGTGGCGGCCGAGAACGACATGGTCGACGCGGAGGCCGACGGCGTGCTCCAGCGCCTCGACGCCCGAGCGGTGGGCGTGGCGGCCTGGCGCCTCGGTGCCGGGCGGGCCCGCAAGGAGGACGCCGTCAGCGCGACCGCGGGAGTCATCTGCCACGCCAAGGTCGGCGACGTCGTCCGGGCCGGCGAGCCCCTGCTCGAGCTGCGGACCGATGAGCCCCATCGCTTCGCCGGCGCCCGCGAGGCCTTGGCCGACGGTTGGACGATCGGCCCGGACCCCGCCGAACCCCCACCGCTGGTCCTCGACCGCATCACCGCCGACTGACCCCGACAGATGCGTTCTGGCGCCCGATCGTGGTGTCCAGGCGCCGCAATCGGGCGCCAGAAGGGGAGCGGTAGCGTGCAGGCGTGCTGAGCGCGGACCAGCTGGCGGACTTCCGGCGGGATGGCTTCCTGGTTCTCCGGGACTTCGTGTCGGTCGCGGCCTGTGGCCAGCTGAAGGCCCGGGCCGAGGCGCTGGTCGACGACTTCGAGCCCGACGCGGGGGTGAAGTCGATCTTCACGACCAACGAGCAGAGCCGCCACAGCGACGAGTACTTCCTCACCTCGGGCGACAAGACCCGGTTCTTCTTCGAGGAGGAGGCCTTCGACGCCGCCGGCGAGCTGCGACAGGCCAAGGGCCTCTCGATCAACAAGCTGGGTCACGCCATGCACGACCTGGAACCGGTCTTCGAGCGCTTCAGCCACACCCCCGAGCTGGCCGAGCTGTGCGACGACCTCGGCTACGACGACCCGACGATCCTGCAGTCGATGTACATCTTCAAGCAACCCCGCATCGGCGGTGAGGTGACCAGCCACACCGATCACACCTTCCTGTGGACCGAGCCGAGGTCGGTGACCGGCTTCTGGTTCGCCCTCGAGGAGGCGACCCTCGAGAACGGGTGCCTGTGGGCCCTGCCCGGCGGCCAGGACATCCCGGTGAAGTCCCGCTTCCGGCGCGACGGGCACGGGGGCACGCTGATGGAGGTCCTCGACGCCTCGCCCTACCCCGAGGACGGCCTGGTGCCCCTGGAGGTGCCCACCGGCACCCTTGTCGTCCTGAACGGGGCGCTCCCCCACCGGTCGGGGCCGAACCGGTCCGACCGCTCACGGCACGCCTACACCCTGCACGTCATCGAGCGGGCCGCCGACTACCCCGACGACAACTGGCTCCAGCGCCCGGACCTGCCCCTCCGGCCGGTCGGGTGAGGCTCCTCGGACACCCAGAGGCAGAGCCTTTGGCCCGAGTCATGGCGCGGCGAGATCCTGGGCACCGGCCTGGTCGGGGCGAGTGGTGGCGCAGGCCGACGGCGGCCGTCGTCGTTACCATCCAGCCATGGGAGCCGACCTCGACCTCGAGACCATTCGGCAGGCGCCCAAGGCCCTGCTCCACGACCACCTCGACGGCGGGCTCCGGCCCGCCACGGTCATCGAGCTGGCGGCCGAGCAGGGTTATGCCGCCCTGCCGACCACCGACGTCGACGACCTGAGCCGCTGGTTCACCCGCGGCGCCGGCGGCAACTCCCTCGAGGAGTACCTCGAGGCCTTCGAGCACACGGTCGGGGTCATGCAGACCCGGGACGCCATCGAGCGGGTCGCGGCCGAGTGCGCCGAGGACCTGGCCACCGACGGGGTCGTCTACGCCGAGATCCGCTACGCGCCCGAACAGCACGTCGAGGCCGGGCTCACCATGGACGAGGTCGTGGACGCCGTCACCGCCGGGTTCGCGGCCGGGGCCCGAGGACGGGGCATCACCGTGCGCTCCCTGCTCTCGGCCATGCGCCAGCAGGCGCACTCCACCGAGATCGCCGAACTCGCCGTCCGCCACCGGGACATCGGTGTGATCGGCTTCGACATCGCGGGGCCCGAGAAGGGCTTCCCCCCCACCCGCCACCTGGACGCCTTCGAGTACGTCCAGCGGGAGAACTTCCACATGACCATCCACGCCGGCGAGGCCTTCGGGCTGCCGTCGATCTGGGAGGCGATCCAGTTCTGCGGCGCCGAGCGCTTGGGCCACGGCGTGCGCATCGTGGACGACATCACCTACGACGCCGACGGTGAGGCCCACCTCGGGCGGCTGGCCGCCTTCGTCCGGGACCGCCGCATCCCCCTGGAGATGTGCCCGACCTCCAACGTCGGCACGGGCGCGGTCGCCTCGATCGCCCAACACCCGATCAAGGCGCTGCACGACCTGCGCTTCCGAGTGACGGTCAACACCGACAACCGGCTGATGAGCGACATCTCCATGTCCGGTGAGTTCGCCGGCCTGCACGAGGCCTTCGGCTGGGGCCTGCCCGAGATGCGGTGGCTCACCATCAATGCCCTGAAGAGTGCGTTCATCCCCTTCGACGAGCGCCTGGAGATCATCGACGCCGTCGTCAAACCCGCCTACGAGAAGCTCCTCGCGGCCGCCGTCGCATGATCAGCTGATCCACCGGGACCCGCACCCGTTCTGAAATTGCGTTCGTTTCCGTCGCCTGACGACCCGAACCGACGCCAGAAAGAGGGCACCTGCGCTCGCGGCGACCCCAGGCGTCGATCTCGTAGGGCGCCTCGGACCTGTCACGTCCGACGAGGACGGTTCTGGATGCGCTCGTGGACCGTGCGGGCCAGGGACTCGGCGTCGTCGACGGTGACGATGTAGCGCCGGTCACCGCTGAGGGCGAAGATCACCGCCGGGCCCCGGCGGAGGACGACGGCGGCCTTCTTGAGCAGCCGCAGGCTCCCCCGGTAGCCCCAGCCGCCGTAGCGCACCGGCCGGAGGTCGGCCACGTACTCCAGCCGTTCGATGTCGGCCAGCGGGATCCGTACCCGGATCAGCCCCGGGAACGCGAAGGCGGTGCAGAGGTGGGTCTCGTCGACCGTCACCTCGATCCGCCGGAACTCGACGATGAGCAACCCGGCCACGACCCCGGCGATCGCCGGCACCACGAGTCCGACCGCCACCGACAGCGCGACGCAGACCACGACCATGCCCACCGCCGCCGGCACCGCCCACCGCGCCCCCGCCGTCCAGGCGATCGGCTCATCGCTCGATGAGCTCAGCCCGGTTTCGCCGTTCAACGCGCCGCCAGCGCGCTCGCCAGGTCCGCGGCCACACTGGCGTTGTTCACGGCGAGGGCGACGTTGGCGTCCAGGGTGCTCCCGCCGGTGGCGTCGACCAGGCGGCCGAGGATGAAGGGCGTGACCTCGGCGCCCCTCACGCCGGCGGCGTGGGCCTGCTGGAGGCCGGACTCGATGGCCTCGTCGACGTCCTTCCTCGGCAGGGCGGCTCCCTCCGGCACCGGCACCGCCAGGACCAGGCCGCCCTCGTGACCGAGGTCCCGCGCCGACCGGACGACGGCGGCGGCCTCGGCGGTGGTCTCCACCCGGTGGGGCAACGGGACGCCGCTGGTGCGGCTGTAGAACGCGGGGAACTCGTCACAGCGCAGGCCGAGGACCGGCACCCCGAGGGTCTCCAGGTACTCGACCGTGCGGGGCAGGTCGAGGAACGCCTTCGCCCCGGCGGTCACCGTGGTCACGGGGTAGCGGGCGATGGCCGGCAGGTCGGCGCTGATGTCCCCGGTCTCGCCGACGTCCCGGTGCACGCCGCCGATGCCGCCGGTGGCGAACACCGAGATCCCAGCCGCCGCCGCCAGTGACAGGGCACCTGACACCGTGGTCGCCCCGGACGGCCAGCGACCGGCCACGGCTACCGGCACGTCCCGCGCCCCGAGCTTCTGGTCGGCCAGGAGCACCTGCTCCCACTCACCGGCATCGAGACCGACGCAGGCCGCGCCGTCCAGCACGACGGTCAGCGCGGGAACGGCCCCACCGGCCCGCACCGCCGCCACGCAGGCCTCCAGGCACTCCCGGTTCACCGGCGGCGGCAGGCCGAACTCGCTGAAGATCGTCGACTCCAGCGCCACCACCGGCAGCCGGTCGGCCAGCGCGTCGGCCACCTCCTCATGGATCCGGATCATTCCCGTCCTCCCCTCATCGGTGCTGGGCCTCCTCGGCTGTTCCCCACACCGGAGCGGAGTGACCAGAACGGGGACTGGTCGGGGTCATGCGGGGTACCAGGCGTCGCCGCCGGGGCCTCGCAGGACGTGACCGGCGGTCTCGTTGCCCCGGGCGACGCAGGCCTCGGGGGGTTCGCCGGCGGTCCAGGCGACGAGGAAGCCGGCCGCGAACGCGTCGCCGGCCCCGGTCGTGTCCACGACCCCGGTCACCGGCGGCACCGGGGCCTCGGTGACGCCGGCGGCGGTGATGAGACGCACCGGGTCCGGGCCGTGCTTCTCGACAGTCAGGTCGACACCCGGGGGTGGGCCGTCGCCGTCCAGCAGCGCCGCCTCGTCCGCGTTGGGGAACAGGATCGCGGGCTGCAGGTCGGCCAGCAGGGCCTTGAACCGATCCACCCCGTAGCCCTCGAGCAGCGCCGCGGACGAGGGGTCGACGGACAGCGGGATTCCCCGCTCCCGGGCCATCGCGGCCAGCGCCAGGCAGCTCTTGGCCAGGCGCTCGGTGAACAGCGAGTACGCGGGGAGGTGCAGCACGTCCACGCCGTCCAGCCAGTCGGCCTCGGCGGCGGCCAACTCCGTGGCCGCCGCCCGGTCGGTGAGCATCGTGCGCTCCCCCGTCGAGTCGACCAGGACGACGATCGAGCCCGTCCGACCCCCGAAGCGGGCCACGACGTCGACCCCGGTGACGGACAGCCCGTGCAGGAGCCGGTGGGCCAGCGCGTCGTCTCCGAGTTGGCCGACGAAGCGGGCCGCCCCACCCGTGCGCACGGCCGCGGCGGCCACGTTGGCCGCGCTCCCCCTCGCTCCCGGGTGATGGTCACCTCGGTGTCGGAGCCGAGGGCGATGGGGCCCGGCAGCCACACCACGACGTCCTCGATCAGGTCTCCGACACACAACAGCACCGGCTCAGGCTAAAGCCGCTAGAAGGGGGGCGTGATCGACGTGGTGGCCCTCGACGGCGACGACACGCTGTGGCACAGCGAGAACCAGTTCGTCATGACCCAGGATCGCTTCAAGGCGCTCCTCGCGGGCCAGGCGGATCCCGACGAGCTGGACGCCAGGCTCATGGCCCGGGAACGGGAGAACCTGCAGGTCTTCGGCTACGGGGTGAAGGGCTTCACCCTCTCGATGATCGAGACCGCCATCGAGGTGACCGACGGCCGTGTCCCCACCGGCGTGATCCTGGACATCATCACCGGCGCGAAGGAGATGCTCCAGCACCCCGTCGAACTGCTCGACGGGGTGGCGGAGACGGTCGCCACGCTGGTCGGGGACTACCGGGTGATGATCATCACCAAAGGCGACCTGTTCCACCAGGAGTCCAAGGTGGCCCGGTCCGGCCTGGCCGAGGACATGTGGCAGGTCGAGATCGTGGGCGAGAAGGACGAGCCCACCTACCGGCGCATCCTCGACCGGTACGGGATCGATCCGGCCACCTTCGTCATGGTCGGCAACTCGGTGAAGTCCGACATCCTCCCGGTGCTCGCCCTCGGCGGGCGGGCCGTGCACATCGAGTACGAGCTGACCTGGGAGATGGAGCTGGCCGACGCCGACGCCTCCCACGAGGGCTTCTGGGAGCTCGCCACCATCCGCGACCTCCCCGCGCTGCTCGCCGGCCTCTGACTCCTGTCAGAGGTCGGCGATCTCGCTGGTCTTGACGACCCGGGTCCGGACGGGGTCCGGGACCGACTCGGGCAGGAACCAGCGGAAGCACAGGAACCCCCGGCGGTTGCCCTGCAGGGACAGGCCGTTGGGATGGTCGGGCTGCTCGTGGGCGAGGACGATCGTGAAGGAGCCGTCCTCGTTCAGCACAGCGCTGCCGTGGTTGATCGTCAGGCGCTCGTAGTCGTAGTTGAAGCAGTGCAGGAACGGGCTCCAGGGGTTCAGGCTCCAGAAGGCGCACTCCGGTGCGGTCCCCTCGATGACCAGCGCCTCGTCAGGCGCGAGGTCCCATTTCCCGAAGGCGTAGGCGGCGTCGCCCGCCGACCACCCGAAGTTGTCCTCGGGCACCGGATAGGGGTCGTCGAACTGGTTGCTGTCGGGGTTGGCCCGGTGGCCGAGGTGGCGCGTCGCGTCCACGTCGTCCTGCTGGCCCACGGGGATGGGGATCATCGCCGCCTGGTCCTTGAGCCAGGTGATGACCGCCCGGAACCGACGAGCGGCGTCGCCGTCGGACTCCCGGTAGGTCGCCGGTCGGTCCGACGCCTCGATGCGCCATTCGACCCGGCGCTGGGTCTTGGCGTCGACCAGGTAGTCCCGGGTGATCGCGTGGACGGCGTCGCCGTCGATCTCCAGGAAGACACCGTCGTAGCCCTCGGGGCGCTCGGGTCCCATCAGGAACTCGAACTCGCCGTCGGGGCCGATCTCGAGGTCCCGATCGTTGACCGAGCCCACGATCCGGGTCGTGTAGTTGCCGTCGTTCGGGCCGCCGTAGACCGTCAATGAGAAGTAGACGGCGTCGCCCGTGGTCCCGGTGACCGTGTACGTGCGGGCCGGGTCGACCGGGGCGAACTGGTAGTAGGCGTCGGTGTTGTCCCCGCCCCACTTCTTGTAGGCGCCGACGATGTCGACGAAGCGGGGCGCCGCCGAGTCCCCCCACAGGTACACGTCCATGGCCACCTGCAGGATCGAGAAGATCCACTTGTAGCCCATGACCACGAGCTGCTCGTCGTCGGCCACGTTGTCGGGCCCGACCATGAACTCGTCGTCGAAGCTCGACAACAGATCGATCAGCTCGTGGTACGCCCCGGTGATCTCCCAGTTCTCCCGCGTCACGATTTGGACCGTACCAGTGCCTCCTGGGCCATGATTCGGGCGTGCTGACGACCGTCGTGGACCATCCGCTCGCCGCCGAACGCCTCACCGCCCTGCGCGACGAGGCCACGCCCCGCCCCGAGTTCCGGCGCGCCCTGTCCGAGCTGTCGTGGCTGCTGGTCTATGAGGCCACCCGCGACCTCGGGGCCGAGACGTTCGAGGTCCGGACCCCCCTGGCCCCGGCCAGGGGGGTCCGGATCGATCCCGTCCCCCTCATCGTCCCCGTACTGCGGGCCGGTCTCGGCATGCTCGACGCCGCCTTCACCATGCTGCCGAGCGCGGAAGTCGGCTTCGTCGGCCTCCGGCGGGACGAGGAGACCCTCGACTCCGAGGAGTACATGACCACGGTCCCCCCGGACCTGGCCGGTCGACCGGTGATCATCCTCGACCCGATGCTGGCGACAGGGGGCTCGCTGGTCCACACCGTCGAGATCATCGAGCGCTCCAACCCGGGATCGATCATCGTCGTCTGTGTCCTGGCCGCGCCCGAGGGCATCGCCCGTTTCGGCCAGCGCTACCCGGACGCCGTCGTGGTCACGGCCAGCGTGGACGAACGCCTCAACGATGTGGGCTTCATCCTCCCCGGCCTCGGCGATGCCGGCGATCGCCAGTTCGGGAACCAGTAGCCGTCGGGCGTTCCCGCCCCGTTCGGGTGGCTCGACCGGGTGCAGGACCACCACGGACAGCCACCAGGACAGGAGCGCTTCGGGCTCGCGGTTCGGCGGGCACGTAGGCTCCACCAGTGACCCATTGGTGGAGCCATGCCTGCGCAACGACCTGAGTTCGAAACCGAGGTCCGGACACTCGTCGAACGCGTCCTGGCCGGCGTGCTCGACGGGCCGGCGGTCGAAGCGCCCGGCGATCGGGCCGCAGCCGACGGGAGCGAGCGCATCGCCATCGGCGCCGACCATGGGGGCTACGCGCTGAAGCACGCACTGGTCACCAAGCTCGCCGAGGCCGGCTGGACGGTCGAGGACTGCGGCACCGACAGCGCCGAAGCCTGCGACTACCCCGAGTTCGCCCACCGAGTCGCCCGTCGGGTGGGCCGGGGCGAGTGCACCTGGGGCATCATGATCGACGGAGCCGGCATCGGCTCGGCCATGGTGGCCAACAAGGTGCCCCGGGTGCGCGCCGCGGCCTGCTACGACCTCTCGACGGCGAGGAACAGCAGGGAGCACAACCGGGCCAACGTGCTCACGCTGGGGGCCGGCCTCACCGGTGACGCACTGGCCTGGCAGATCGTCCAGGAGTGGCTGGCCACCCCCTGGGGTGGCGACCGTCACCTCCGGCGGGTCGCTCTCATCGGCGAGATCGAAGGCATCTACGCCAGGAGTGACGCATGACCGATCAGCCCCTGGACCGTGAGCTGCTCGTCGAGCTGATCACCAACGAGGTCCTGAGCACACTGGCCAGCCAGGCCGACCGCTGCGACTCGCCCGAAGGCCTGCGCCAGGTGATCGGGAACGGGGCGGACCGGGTCGCCTTCCACGGCGACGCCTCGCTGGTACCGATCGACATGGCGAAGTACATCGACCACACGGCGCTCAAGCCGGAGACCACCGCCTCGGACATCGACACGCTCTGCCAGGAGGCCGAGCAGTACCAGTTCGCATCGGTGTGCGTGAACCCGGCCTGGGTGAAGCGGGCCGCCACCAACCTGCGCGGCAGCGACGTGAAGGTGTGCTCGGTCATCGGGTTCCCCCTGGGGGCGTCCACCTCGGAGATCAAGGCCATGGAGGCCCGCCGAGCCATCCGCGACGGCGCCCGCGAGGTGGACATGGTCATCAACATCGGCGCGCTGCGATCCGGTCAGTACGACATCGTGGGCACCGACATCGAAAAGGTGGTGGACTCCGCCCATGAGTCGGGGGCGATCGTGAAGGTGATCCTCGAGACGGCGCTGTTGACCGACGAGGAGAAGGTGATCGCCTCCAGCCTGGCCAAGCAGGCCAAGGCCGACTTCGTGAAGACGTCCACCGGGTTCAGCGGAGGGGGCGCCACGGTGTACGACGTCGCCCTGATGCGCGAGACTGTGGGACCCGACATGGGGGTGAAGGCGTCGGGTGGCGTACGCACGGCGTCCGATGTCGAGGACATGATCGCCGCCGGCGCCACCCGCATCGGCGCCTCAGCCGGCGTCCAGATCGTCGGCGGGAACGAAGGGGACGACGGTGTCGACAGGTATTGAGATCCGGACGTTCGCCTTCCTGGACAGCCTCCAACCCCAGTACGCAGCCTTCCTCGGCACGGTGGCGCAGGGGTTTCTCCCGCTCGCCGACGATGCCTCGCTCTATGTCGAGGTCGCGCCCGGCATCGAGATCAACCGGCTCACCGACGTGGCCCTGAAGGCCACCGGCGTGAAACCCGGCATGCAGATCATCGAGCGCTACTACGGCCTCCTCGAGATCCACTCGCCGGACCAGGCAGAGGTCCGGGCGGCCGGTGCCGCCATCCTCGACGCCATCGAGCTCACGGAGTCCGATCGCCTCAAACCGAAGATCCTGTCGAGCCAGATCATCCGTCGGATCGACGATCACCACGCCCAGCTCATCAACAGGATGCGTCACGGCCAGATGATCGTGCCCGGCCAGACCCTGTACGTGCTCGAGTGCGAACCCGCCGCCTATGCGGCCCTGGCCACGAACGAGGCCGAGAAGGCCGCCGACGTCAACGTGCTCGAGGTCCGGGCCGCAGGGGCCATGGGCCGCGTGTACCTCGGCGGCGAGGAGCGCGACATCGACGTGGGGTGGCGCGCCGCCGTCGCCGCGCTCGAGGGTCTGGACGGCCGCGAATGAGGCCGTCGGGCAAAGAGAAGCAGGTCCGCAATCAACCCAGGCAACTGAAGGGAACCAGTGATGGCTGAAGCGCTCGGCATGATCGAATGCAGGAGCTTTCCGGCGATGGTCGAGGCCGCCGACGCGATGGTCAAGGCGGCCAAGGTCGAACTCGTCTCGTACGAGTCGACCGGCGGCGGCTATGTCACCGCGGTGGTCCGCGGCGATGTCGCTGCGGTCAAGGCCGCGGTGGACGCCGGCGTCCGGGGCGGCGAGAAGGTGGGCGAGGTCATCGCCACCCACGTCATCGCCCGCCCGCACGAGAACATCGACTCCGTACTCCCTCTCGGCCGGCCCGACGAGTCGAGCTGAGTCCGTGCCGACCCGGAGCCGCCGTGCCGATCTCGAGGAGGTGAGCGCCCCATGCTCCTCGGACGGGTGACCGGCACGGTCGTCGCCAGCCAGAAGGAGCCGCTCATGGAGGGCCTCACCTTCCTCCTGGTCCGCCAGGTCGGGGTCGACAACGCGGACACCGGAGGGGCAGTGGTCGCGGTCGACGCCGTCGGCGCCGGTGTGGGCGAGGTGGTGATGTACGCATCAGGCAGCTCGGCCCGCCAGACCGACATCACCCAGAACCGTCCCTGTGATGCCGTCATCATGGCCATCGTCGACACGTGGGATGTCGACGGCACGACGGTCTACGTGAAGTGAGCCCGACCTGCTGAACGACGACGAGGTCCAGTCGATCATCGCCCGGGTACGGGGTCGCGTCGCCGCGGCCGAGGGAACCCCTCATCCGGGCCCCGCGCTCCGCGCCCTCGACGAGCTCGGCGCGGCCGAGGCGCTGCTCGGCGACGGAATCCACCCGACCATCGACACGGCTGTCCGGGCGGCTCGGACGGCGTACACGGCGTACCGGGAGATGGGCCTCGAGTCGCGCCGGGTGATCGTCGAAGCCATGCGGGCGGCCATGCTGCGCGAAGGCGAGCGGCTGGCCTACATGGCCCACGCCGAGACCGGGCTGGGCCGGCCCGAGGACAAGGTCAAGAAGAACCGGCTCGTCACCATGAGGACACCCGGACCCGAGGACCTCGAGCCGCAGGCCCTCACCGGCGACGAGGGCATGACCGTCACCGAGTTCGCTCCCTACGGGGTGATCGGGTCGATCACCCCGACCACGAACCCGACCTCGACGATCATCAACAACAGCATCTCGATCATCGCCGCGGGCAACGCGGCCACGTTCAACGTGCACCCGAGCGCGGCGCAGGTCTCGGTGGAGAACATCAAGCTCCTCAACCACGCCGTCGTCGGTGCCGGCGGACCGCCGGATCTCATCACGGCCATCCCCAACCCCACGCTCGAGTCGGCCAGGGAGCTCATGGCCCACCCCGACGTCCGGGTCCTGCTCGTCACCGGTGGGCCGGCGGTGGTCGCCGAGGCCCTCCGCACCCCGAAGAAGGCGATCACCGCCGGTCCGGGCAACCCCCCTGCCGTCGTCGACCAGACCGCCGACATCGAGCAGGCGGCTCGGGACATCGTCGACGGCGCGTCCTTCGACAACAACATCATCTGTGTCGACGAGAAGACCACCATCGTCGTCGACACCGTCGCCGACGCCCTCGTTCGGGCCATGGAGCAGTCGGGCGCCTACCGGCTGAAGGAGCATGAGCTCCGCCGCCTCGAGCGGGTGATCTTCACCCAGATGGGCGCACCGAACAAGGCCGGGGCGATGAATCCGGCGTGGATCGGCAAGAACGCCACCGATCTCCTGGGCGAGATCGGTGTCAGCGTCGAGGACGACGTCCGGCTGCTGGTCGCCGAGGTCCCCTCGGACCACAGCCTGGTCTGGACCGAGCAGATGATGCCCGTCATGCCGGTGGTGCGGGTCCAGGACGTGGAGCGAGCCATCGAGCTCGCCGTGCGCTCCGAGCACGGCTTCCGGCACACGGCGTCGATCCATTCGACCAACGTGGACACGATCACGACGATGGCCAAGGCGATGAACTGCTCGATCCTGGTCGCCAACGGCTCGAACTACGCCGGCCTCGGCCAGGGTGGGGAGGGATTCACGTCCTTCTCGATCGCCAGCCCCACCGGCGAGGGCCTCACGCGGCCCCGAACGTTCTCCCGGGTTCGGCGCGTGACCGTGGTCGGAGCGCTGCGCATTGTCTGACGCCGACGCTCGTTTCGACCCCGCCATCGGGCTCCTGGAGCTCGAGTCCATCGCCGCCGGCATCGTGGCCGCCGATGCCATGGTCAAGTCGTCGCCGGTCTCCTCTCTGCACGCGGGCACGGTCCACCCCGGCCGCTACCTGGTCCTGGTCGGCGGGGCCACGGCCGCGGTCGAGGTCGCGCTGGAGGCCGCGGGCGTCGAGATGGTGCTCGACTCGCTGTTCCTCGCCGATGTGCACCCGGCGGTCATCCTCGCCGTCACGACGGCGGAGGTCGCCGTTCCGGCCGACGGAGATGCGCTGGGCATCATCGAGACGTCGACCTCGGCCACCGCCATCGTCGCGGCCGACGCCGGCGTCAAGGCCGCAGACGTGTCGCTGCTCGCCCTTCGCCTTGCCGACGACCTCGGCGGCAAGGCCTACTGCCTGTTCACGGGCCTGGTGGCCGACGTGGAGATCGCCGTGGAGCGCGCCGCCGCCAGCACGGAGTCGGGCGATCAGCTCATCGCCAGCGCGGTCATCCCTCAGCTCCATCGGGAGATGTGGGACAACCTGGCCGCCGAGCTCCGCTTCAACCCCCACCTGCGACGGGATGACGGGGCGTCCTGATGCAGCTGGGTCGCGTCCTGGGCCCGGTCGTGGCGACCGTGAGGGCCGAAGGCCTCGACGGAGTGAAGTTCCTCATCGTGCAACCCCTGGACAAGCACCAGCGCGATGACGGAGAACCCGTCGTGGCCGCCGATGCGGTGGCCATGGCCGGCCCCGGCGAGGTCGTGTACTTCGTGGCCTCGCGGGAAGCGGCCGAGGCCCTGCCCGAACGGTTCGTTCCCGTCGACCACGCCATCGTGGGCCTGGTCGACCATGTGGCGCTGGCCGAGGACGGCCCGTGAAGATCGCCCAGGTCGCGGGAACGGTGGTCTCTCCGGTCAGCCATCCCTTCTTCGAGGGCCAACGGCTGCTCTTGTGCGATCTGGTCGATGCCGACGGGGCCACGAACGGGTATCTCATCGCCGTCGACGTGGTCGACGCCGGGGTGGGCGATCGCGTCCTCATCTGCGACGAGGGCAGCTCGGCCCGGCAGATCTTCGACCTGGCCACCGGCCCGATCAGATCGGTCGTCGTCGGCATCATCGACGAGATCACCTGAGGCCGCCCCGACCCCGATCAGTGCTGACCCAGGGCCCGATCCAGGTCGACGAGAAGATCCTCAACCGTCTCCAGGCCCACGGACAGGCGGATCAGCGCCGGATCGACCGCCAACGGCGAGCCGGTCACGGACAGATGGGTCATGGCCGAGGGCTGCTCGATGAGTGACTCCACCGCGCCGAGTGACTCGGCCAGGGTGAAGAGACGGGTCCGGGCGACGACCGCCGCGGCCTGCTCGGCCCCGCCGGTGACCACGAAGCTGACCATCCCCCCGAAGTCCCGCATCTGGCGGTGGGCCACCTCGTAGCCGGGGTGGGTGGCCAGGCCCGGCCAGCGCACCTCCCGGACCCGGGGGTGGTCGAGCAGGAAGGCCGCGACGTCGTGGGCGGCGCGGCAGTGGCGCTCCATGCGCACGGCGAGGGTCTTCAGCCCCCGCAGCACCAGGTAGTCGGCGAACGGCGACGACACCGCGCCCGTGGCGTTGCGGATGAAGAACAGCTGCTCGGCCCACTCGTCGTCGTGCACGGCGACCAGGCCCCCGACCACATCGGAGTGACCCCCGAGGTACTTGGTCGTGGAGTGCACGACCGCGTCCGCGCCGTGCTCCAGCGGACGCTGGAGGAACGGCGTGGCGAACGTGTTGTCGACCACGCAACGGCCACCGCGGTCATGGGCCAGGCCGGACAGCCCGCCGATGTCGGCGATGGACAGCAGGGGGTTGGACGGGGTCTCGACCCAGACCAGTCGGGTCTCGTCCCGCCAGGCGGAGGCCACGGCGTCGAGATCGGACAGGGCCACCGCCGTGTGGGTGATCCCCATCGGGCCGTAGACCTTGTCGATCAGCCGCCAGGTGCCACCGTAGGCATCATCGGGCACGATCAGGTGGTCGCCCGGGCGCAGGGAGCGCAGCACGGCGTCCTCGGCGGCCATCCCGCTGGCGAAGGCGAAGGCGTGGCTCGCCCCTTCCAGGGAGGCCACCGCTTCCTGGAGCACCCGTCGGGTGGGGTTGTCCGAGCGCGAGTACTCGAAGGTGGCCTTGCCCGGCTCGTGTTGGGCGAAGGTCGTCGCCAGGTGGATCGGGGCCACGACCGCGCCAGTGGCCGGGTCCGGGTCCTGGCCGGCGTGGATCGCCCGGGTCTCGAACCCCTGATCCTCGGTCACGGCCGGGCCCGGGAGCCGGCGATGAACTCGAGCACGTCGGAGCGGGTCAGGACCCCCACCGGGTGGCCCGCGTCGAGGACCATCACCGCCGGCGCCTGCTCCAGCAGGGCCACGACGTCGTCGACGGGTTGGCCCGCACCGACCGTCGGCAGCTTGGGCTCCATGACGTCGGCCACGGTGCGCTCGAGCACGCCGGGATCATGGAAGGCGGCGTCCATGAGGGCCACGTCGCGCACCGCGCCGACCATCTCCCCGAGCACGACGGGCGGCTCGGCCTGGACCACGGGGAGCTGGGAGACGTCGTACTCCCGCAGGATCTCGATTGCCGTGCGCACGCTCTCGTCCGGATGCACGTGCACCAGCGCCGGCAGGTCCGTCCGCTTCCGGCCCAGGACGTCACCGGCGGCGTGCTCCCCGACACGCAGGAAGCCGAAGTCCGCCATCCAGTCCTCGTTGTAGATCTTGGACAGGTACCCACGCCCGCTGTCGGGGACAAGGGTGACCATCACCGCATCCGGGGGCAGGGAGCGGCCGACGTGGAGGGCCGCCCACACCGCGGTGCCCGTGGAGCCACCGACGAGCAGCCCCTCGGTCCGGGTGACGGCGCGGGCCATGAGGAACGAGTCCCGGTCGCTGACCTCGACCACCTCGTCGACCACCGAGCCGTCGTAGGTTCCCGGCCAGAAGTCCTCGCCGATGCCCTCGACCATGTACGGGCGACCCGTGCCCCCCGAGTACACCGAGCCCACCGGGTCGGCCCCGATGATGCGGATGTCGGGGTTCTGGGCCTTGAGGTACCGACCGATGCCGCTGATGGTGCCCCCGGTACCGATGCCGGCGACGAAGTGGGTGATGCGGCCCGCCGTCTGACGCCACAGCTCGGGGCCGGTGGACCGCTCGTGGGCGGCGGGGTTCTCGGCGTTCCAGTACTGGCTCGGCGAGTACCCGCCGGGGCGCTCTGCGGCGATGCGCTCGGCCACCGAGTAGTAGGAGTCGGGGTGCTCGGGGGCCACCGCGGTCGGGCAGACCACGACCTCCGCGCCGTAGGCCCGCAGGAGGTCCATCTTCTCCGGGCTCATCTTGTCCGGCATCACGAAGACGCAGTGATAACCCCGACGGGCGGCCACGAGCGCGAGGCCGACACCCGTGTTGCCCGAGGTCGGCTCCACGATGGTGCCGCCGGGTTGGAGGAGCCCGTCGCGTTCGGCCGCGTCGACCATCGCCAGCGCCGGCCGGTCCTTGACGCTGCCCCCGGGGTTCAACAGCTCGAGCTTGGCGAGGAAGTGGCAGTCCAGGTCGTGGCCGATGCGGTCCAGGCGGACCAACGGCGTCTCCCCCACCAGGTCCTCCAGCCGGTCGGCCACCTCCATGGGCGGCCCCGGGTCGGTGACCGGCAGCACGCGAACCGGGCCGTCGACCGGGTCGTCGGAGTAGAGGATCACCGGCAGCCCGGCATCGTGCAGCGTGACGGCGAGCTCCGACGCGCCGGGACCGCCCGTGACCCCCAGGCGGCGGGGTCGGTGCGAGCGGAGGTCGGCGACGAGGGAGGCGGTGTCGGACACGTCATCCACGTCGAGCCGCCGGCGGGCCCGGGCCACCAGGTGCTCGGCAGGTTCGTCGGGACCGACCACCACCAGCGCGTCCATCCCTCAGGTCTACCCCACCGCCACCCCGATTGTTCCGGGGGACGCGTGCTGTCGGCAACGACATCGGCCGTGACCCGGAGCCGGCGCACCGTCCTTCGGGGTGACGCGCGCCGTCGGGGACGAGATCAGCCGTCACCCCGGGACGCGACCGGTCAGGTGCTGAGCCGGGTGTCGAGGTCGTCGACGAGGGCACCGAGCGCGACGTCGGCCCGGGTGCGGGCCGCGGCTAGGTCGCCGTCGACGGTCTCGACCACCTCGAGGTAGCACTTCAGCTTGGGCTCGGTGCCGCTCGGGCGCATCACGACCCGGGACCCGTCGCCCAGGCCGAACATGAGGGCGTCGGTGGTCGGCAGGTCCGGGTCCTCGAGGAGGTCCCGCAGGGACTCGACGGCATGGCCGGCCAGCGCGGTCGGCGGGTCCGCTCGCACCGCGGCCATGGCCGACGCGATCCGGGCCAGGCCGTCCTCGCCCTCGAAGCGCAGGGTGAGCGGGCGGGTGGCGTGGAGGCCGTGCTCCTCGGCCAGCGCCGCCAGCCGGTCGTGCACCGTCCGGCCTCTCGCCTTCAGGTCGGCCACCAGCCCGGCGAAGGCGAGCGCCGCGCCGATCCCGTCCTTGTCGAGGACCGCGTCGCCCACCAGGTAGCCCAGGGCCTCTTCGTAGCCGAACACGAAACGCCACTCGGGGTGGGCCAGAGCGGGACGGGCGATCCACTTGAACCCGGTGAGCGTCTCGGCGAAGTGGACTCCGTGAGCGGCCGCCATGGCACCGAGCAAGCGGGAGGACACGACGGTGGTCACCACCAACCGGTCGTCGCCGCCGGTGTTGCGCAGGATGTGGTCGGCCAGCAGCGCACCGATCTCGTCACCGGTGAGGGCCTGCCAATCGGCGCCGTCTTCGGTGGGCACGGCCACCCCGAGCCGGTCGGCATCGGGATCGTTGGCCAGGACCACGTCGGCTCCAGCGGCCCGGGCCCGGGCCAGGGACAGGTCGAGGGCCCCGGGCTCCTCGGGGTTGGGGAAGGCCACGGTCGGGAAGTCCGGGTCGGGCTCGCCCTGCTCGACGACCACGTTCGGCGGGGGGAACCCCGCCCGGCCGAAGGCGGCCAGCAAGGTGTCACGTCCGACCCCGTGCATGGCCGTGTAGACGACGTCCACCGCCCGGGCGTCGACCAGGCTCCCGGCCACCAGGGCATCGAGGTAGGCGCTGAGCAGCGTGGCGTCGAGCACCTCGATGCCGGCGTCGTCGGGCCCGGCCACCTCGATCGGTCCCGCGGCGGCGACGGCGTCGATGGCGGCCGCGATCTCGGCATCCGCGGGTGGGACGATCTGGGCGCCGTCGCCCAGGTAGACCTTGTAGCCGTTGTCTGCCGGCGGGTTGTGGCTGGCGGTGACCATGACCCCGGCGTCCGCTCCCAGGTGACGAACCGCAAAGGCCAGGACGGGGGTGGGCAACGGGAGGGGCAGGAGCAGCGCCCGGCCGCCCGCGGCGACGACCACTCCCGCCACGTCCTGGGCGAAGACGTCGGACTTGTGGCGGGCGTCGTAGCCGACGACGACCGTCGCCCCCTCCGGCAGGTACCCGACGAGCCCCGCGGTGGCCTGGCGGACCACGACGCGGTTCATGCGCATCGGCCCGGCCCCCAGCGGTGCCCGCAGCCCGGCCGTGCCGAACGCCAGGCGACCTTCGAACCGGCGGGCCAGTTCGGCCTCATCGCCCGACTCCAGCAGCGCCCGCAACTCCGCCCGGGTCTCGGGATCGGGGTCCAGGGCCCACCAGGCCTCGGCCTCCTCCGCCACGGTCACGACGGTCGCTCCTCCCGCTCGGTGATCGCCTCCCCGTAGTGGTCCAGTTCGAACCAGCGAACGGGGACCTCGTTGGCTTCGGCCCAGGCGACCTCGACCTCGACGCCGTCGGAGACGGGACCGAAGACCCACAACTCGTCGCTGCGCAGGAGCAGGTTGTTGTTCGCCCGGCGCACCTGGTCCTTGTCGACCAGGCCATAGAGGAAGTAGCCACCCATCATCCAGGGGTTCACGGGCACCGCACCCCGGTCGAGCACGAAGGCACAGATCCGCTCCCGGAGGTAGGCCGACTCCGCGGCATGGGCGGTGAACACCAGCGGGCAGCGCTCGAAGAGGGTCATCGCCGGGTGCCCCCCGGGTGCTTCGGCTTCAGCAGACACAGGTCCGTACCCTACGGGCGGTGCTGGACGAGATCCGAGAGAGCTGCGCACGCGTCGCGGCCCGATCCCACCAGGTCCGACTCGTCCCTGAAGCCGTCGCCCTGCTCGCCGACGACCTGGCCTCCGACGGCCTGGTGACCGACCCGGAGGACCCCGCCCACCACGCGGTGGGCGACACCGACGAGGACCGGGCCCGTTTCGTGCTCGCCCTCGACGCGGTGAACTTCGGCTCGGGCTGGTTCCCGGTCCTGGCCAAGGCCCCCGGGCTGTCCGGCTACCACACGATCGCCGGAGCGCTGAGGGACCGGGGCGGGGTGACGGTGACCGAGATGAAGGCCGCCACTGGCCTGTGGTGCGCCGACCTGTTCGGCCAGGACCCCGGCGGCCCGGCGGCCGACCTCATGGACCTGTTCGCCGCGTCGTGGGTCCGCCTCGGCGAGGTGATCGAGGGATTCGGCTCGGCGCTCGACCTCGTCGGAGCCGCCGACCACTCCGCGGACCGCCTCGTCGAGCTCCTGGCCTGGGAGCACAAGATGTACCGGGACGTGAGCCCCCACCGCGGTGCACGGGTACCGCTGTTCAAGCGGGCCCAGATCACCGCCGTCGACTTGTCGCTGGCCTTCGGCGGCGAGGGTCCCGGGCACTTCGACGACCTCGACCGGCTCACGATGTTCGCCGACAACCTGGTCCCCCACGTCCTGCGGATGGCCGGCGTCTTGGCCTACGACGACGCCCTCGTGGCCCGCATCGAGGCCGAGGAGCTCCTGGTGCACGACTCGATCGAGGAGGTTGAGATCCGCGCCGTGGCCGTGCACGCCGTCGAGCAGGTTGTGGCCGCCCTGCACGACCGGGGCCTCCGCGAGGCCACCGCCGGCCAGGTCGACATGGCCCTCTGGCACCGCGGCGGCCGTCCCGAGGCCAAGGCCGAGAAGCGTCACCGCTGCCGCACCACGGCCTACTGACGGTTCCATCGTCGGGCCCGTCCGGCGCCAGGCCCTCGGCGCCTCCCCGACCTCGAGCCGGCGAGAACCGAGGCAACCAGAGGTGGGCGGCTCTCGAGGCTCTGCCTGTCGGATTCCGACAGGCAGAGCCTCGAGGTCTGCCGTTGCCTCGGTTCCCCAGCCCGCACGGGCCGACGGTCGCCCTACAGCCGTCGCACCAGGTCGGCCAGCAGGCCGCCGAGGCGGTCGCCGGCGTCGGCGCCGGAGGCGAGGACCTCGGTGTGGTCCAGGGGCGCCGGCGACAGGCCGGCGGCGAGGTTGGTCACCAGCGAGAGCCCGAGCACCTCCAGGCGGGCCTGGCGGGCGGCGATGCACTCGAGCACGGTCGACATGCCCACCAGGTCGGCCCCCATGGTCGCCAGCATCCGGATCTCCGCGGGGGTCTCGTACTGAGGGCCGTTCAGCCCCGCGTAGACCCCCTCGGGCAGGCTGGGGTCGAGCTCACGGGCCAGGGTCCGCAAGCGGGGTGACCACGCCTCGGTCAGGTCACAGAAGCGCGGACCGTAGGGCTCAGGGGCCTCGGGGCCGGCGAGGGGCGAGTGGCCGGTGAGGTTGAGGTGGTCGGCGATGAGCACCGCCTGACCCGGGTGCCACTCCTCTCGAAGCGAACCCGCGGCGTTGGTCAGCACGATCGTGCGGCAACCAGCCGACGCCGCGGTGCGCACGTTGTGGACCACCGAGGACACGGGGTTGCCCTCGTAGCCGTGGACCCGCCCGAAGAAGGCCAAGACCGCGGTCCCGTCGGCATCGAGGGATCGGATCGTGCCGCCGTGCCCGGCGACCGTCGAGCGGGGGAACCCCGGCAGGTCGCTGGCCGTGACCTCCCCGACGGTGTCCCCGATGCGATCCGCCGCCGGCCCCCAGCCCGAGCCGAGCACGAGAGCGACGTCGTGGGCCCCCACCCCGACCGTGGCGGTGAAGGCATCGGCCGCCGCGGCGGCGAGGGCGAAAGGATCGTCAGGATCGGCCATGGGTCCATGGTCGCGCGACGATGGGCGTCGTGGGTCGTTGGCTGAGCCGGGCAGAGGTCGAGGAGTACGACCACGTCCCCCGCGCCGCCGTCCTGCGGGCGCGCCTGCACCGCGTCCGGGTACTGCCGCCGGGCTCCAGTGGGATGACCCTCGGCCACCAGGTGCTGCTGGGCCGGGGCCAGGAGGCCAACCGCAAGCTCATCGCCCACGAACTGGTGCACGTGGCCCAGTACGCCGAGCGCGGCCGGCTCCGCTTCCTGGCCCGGTACCTCACCGACTACGGCCGGGCCCGGCTCCGCCTCCGCGACCACCGTCAGGCCTACCTCGCCATCCCCGCCGAGATCGAAGCCCGAGAAGGCGCCGGCGACTGGGTGCGGTCCCATCCGGAGCTGCTCGATGGGAGCTGATGCCCCGGCGCTGGTCGCGCTCTCGGTCACCGGCGACCTGGCCGCCTGGTCGGCGGCCGGATTCGCCGTCGGCGACGACGGGGTCCGACTCGGCGGGGTGCGAATCACCACGACCGGCGCGACCGGCGCGACCGGCATCGTCGCGTGGTCGCTCACCGGCGTCGACGACGGCGTCGTGGACGGCCTCCTCACGCTCGCCCCGGGCGAAGGCCCTGTCCCACCGACGACGGCTCACCCGAACACGGCGACGGCGGTCGATCACCTCGTCGTGGCCTCACCCGACCTCGAGCGGACAACACGGGCCTTGGCCGCCGTCGGCATCGATCTCCGCCGCATCCGGGACGCCGGCCGGATGGAACAACGGTTCTTCCGGGTCGGCGAGGTGATCCTGGAGGTCATCGGGCGGCCCGGCACCATCGAGTCCGGTCCGGCCGCCTTCTGGGGCCTGGCCCTCACGGTGGCCGACATCGACGCCACCGCGACGCTCCTCGGAGAGCGCTTGGGGCCGGTGACCGACGCGGTCCAACCGGGCCGCCGCATCGCCACCCTCCGCCACGAAGCCCTCGGCCTCCCCGTCCCCGTGGCCTTCCTGTCGCCGCCACCCCCCTGCTCCCGGCCGTAGGGTGGCACCGTGCTCGACCACGTCTTCACCGACGCCATCGGCGCCCTCCGCGATGTCTTCGAGAACAACCTGCTCGAGCGTCAGGCCTTCGAGGAACGCTTCCAGGCCGACGTCCTGCTCGGCGACCTGACCTGGCAGACCAGCTACGGCCTGCCGGGCGAGGGCCTTCCACCACGGGTGCGGGCCGACATCACCCTCGAATGGCCGACCTGGGCCCAGACCGCCTACCGCTCGTGGTACATCGGCGAGGAGTTCGACGAGGGCCCGACCATCCAGATCGAGATCGTCCTCCGCATCCAACGCCTCTCGGCCGAGCCCGACCCCCGGGCCATCCTCGACGTCCTGCCCCAGGAGAGCCCGGCCATCGGCTCCCTGCCCCTCGAACGCTCCGCCCCCACCCTCGAAGTGCTCTACACCCGCGAGCTCGACGACCGGCAGTGGGCGCTGGAGGTCAGCTATGAGGGCCTCTACCTGCTCGACAACAAGAAGCTGGAGGACGGTTCCACCCTCGACGAGGACTTCGCCGCCATGGGCGGCTGGATCGCCGGCACGCTCGTTCGCCTCGGCGACCTGCACCTGGTCTATCTGCCCGCGGAAGGAGATGGCTGAGATGGGGGACGCCGTCCGCTACGGGGTCGCCGACCGGGTGGCCACGATCACCCTCGACCGTCCGGAGGCCCGCAACGCCCTGAACACCGAGGTCCTGCGCCTCCTGCCGGAACACGTGCGGGCCGCCGAGGCCGACGACGCCGTCGATGTGATCATCCTCACGGGCACCGACCCGGCCTTCAGCGCCGGGGTCGACCTGAAGGAAGCGGCGGAAGGAGGCCACGGTGACGCCTCCGACGCCATCGGGGCCGTGGTGGAGTCACGGCAGGGGCCGTTCCCCCCGCACGCCAAGCCGCTCATCGGCGCCGTCAACGGCGTCGCGGTGACCGGCGGGCTGGAGGTCGCCCTGGGCTGTGACTTCCTCGTCGCATCGGACCGAGCCCGGTTCGCGGACACCCATGCCCGGGTCGGGGTCATGCCCGGCTGGGGCCTGACCGTGCTGCTCCCCCAGGCCATCGGTGTGCGTCGCGCCCGGGAGATGAGCGTCACCGGCAACTACCTCGACGCCGAACAGGCCCTCGCCTGGGGCCTGGTGAACCACGTGGTCCCCCACGAGGAACTGCTCGCATTCACCCGGGCCCTGGCCGCCGACATCGTCTCCAACGACCAACCCGGCGTCCGCCAGATCCTCGGCACCTACCGCGAGGTCGTGGCCACGACGGTCGCCGAGGGCTGGGAGATCGAGGGCCGACGGGCGGCCGCCTGGCCGGGAAACCGCTGGGACCCCGAGGAGATCGCCAAGCGCCGCCAGGCTGTCGTCGACCGGGGACGCTCTCAGCAGGGCTGAGGAAGAGCCCGACGAGCGGGGTTCACCTTCGACGGAGACGGCGACCGAGAACTCCGGCGGGTCGGTCCCGCCCGTGACCGTACCGACACACCCGATGCCGAAAAGGCTCGGGTCGATCCCGCCCGTGGTCACTACATCTCGTCGAACCCCGGTTCGGGCAGGAGGTCCTGGTAGTCCGGGTCCCGCTTGTCGGCCTTGGCGGCGAAGGCCTCCATCATGTCGGCCCCCTGGAACATGCCGGTCTGCCACGTGGCGACGTAGTTCAGGCCGTCGGCCACCGAGTGATCCCGCGCGTAGTTGACCATCTCCTTGGTGCCCCACACGGCCAACGGGCTCTGGGCCGCGATCTCGGCGGCGATCTCCAGCACCCCGGCCACGAGGTCGTCCTGGGTGTCGAAGAGCTGGTTGACCAGTCCGACTTCGACGGCCCGTTGCGCGCTCATGCGACGCCCGGTGTAGGCGTACTCCCGCGCGACGCCTTCGGGGATCAGCTTGGGCAGGCGCTGGAGGGTGCCGACGTCAGCGGTCATGCCGATGTTGGTCTCCATGATCACGAAGAAGGCGTCCGTGGTGGCGTAGCGGCAGTCGCAGGCACAGACCATGTCCACGCCACCGCCGACACAGCCACCCTGGATGGCGGCCAGGACGGGCATACGGGCCCGCTCCAGCACGGTGAAGCTGTCCTGGAGCAAAGCGGCGCTCAGGCGCAACTGCGAACGCTGCCGGCCGAGCTCGGCGTCGGCGGGTGCCGCCCCGAGCAGAGAGGACTGGCCGGTGAACACCGACAGGTCCATGCCGGCGGTGAAGTGACGGCCGGTGGAGGAGATCACGAGCGCCCGGGCCTCGCCGGACCGGCTGAGGCGCTCCACGATCTCGGGCAGCTCCTGCCAGAACTCGGCGGTCATGGTGTTGAGCTCGTCGGCCCGCTTGAGGATCAGGTGGGCGACCCCGTCGGTGACGTCGACTTCGAAGCAGGTGTAGGCCATGGGGCGAGGCTAGATGCCGGGCTCAGGCGCCGACGCGGTCCTTGGCCACGTCGTCGAGGGCCTCGTACTCCTCGCCGGTGTCGTCCCAGTCCTCGAACTGGATCACACCGATCTCGGTGAAGCGTTCCCGCAGCCAACCATCGCCCGCGTCGAGGAGGCCCAGCTTCTTGGTGTTGGGCACGATCTCGGAGAAGAGCATCTGCTGGAAGGCGTTCTCGGCCTGGGGCAGGTCCAACAGGTGAAGACGGCATCCGCGCCGTCCTCGACGGCGTGGATCACCTCGTTCACGTCGGTGGGCGACGCCCCGAGGATGGCGTCGACGTCGTCGGCCCGGTCCCGGTCGAGGATGTCGCGGTCGGTCGCGGTCATGGCCCAGCGTGCTCCTTGGGGCGTCGGTCCGTCCAGTATCGCCGCGTCGGCAGGGACGGCCTCAGACGAGGACGGCCTCAGACGAGGACGGCGTCGGCGATCTCGGTGAGCGGCACGAGGGGACGCGCCCCGAGGTGGCTGATGACCTCGGCCGCGGCGGCCGAGCCCAGGCGCCCGCACAGGCCGAGGTCCCGTCCCTGCGTGTAGGCGTGGATGAACCCCGCGGCGTAGAGGTCCCCGGCGCCGGTCGTGTCGACGACCTCGGTGGGATGGGCCGGGACCCGGACCGTCTCGGTCGCGGTGACGATCACCGAGCCCTGCTCCGAGCGGGTGAGCACGGCCGTCTCGCAGTGCGAGCGCACGTCCTCGATGGCGTCCTCGAAGCCGTCACCGGGGTACAGCGAGCAGATCTCGGACTCGTTGGCGAAGAGGATGTCCACCCTCTCGTCCACCAGAGTGAGGAAGTCCTCCCGGTGCCGGTCCACGCAGAACCCGTCGGAGAGGGCGAACGCCACCTTCCCCCCGGCCTCTCGGGCCCGGTCGAAGGCCTTCTTGATCGCCTCGATCGTCTGGGGCATGTCCCAGAGGTAGCCCTCGCAGTACACGACCTTCGCGGCGGCGACGAGGTCGTCGTCCACGTTGGCCGGGTCCACCAGCGAGGAGATGCCGAGATAGGTGCTCATCGAGCGTTGCGCATCGGGGGTGACCAGGATCAGGCAGCGGGCCGTCGACGGCCCCTCGGTGCCGGCGGGGACGTCGAAGTCCACGCCGCCGGAGCGGATGTCGTGACGGAAGATCTCGCCCAACTGGTCGTCGCGCACGGTGCCGATGAACGCCGCCCGCCCCCCGAAGGAAGCCACCCCGGCCACGGTGTTGGCCGCCGACCCGCCCGAGGTCTCCGACGCCGGGCCCATCGCGTCGTAGAGCAGGTGGGCCCGCTCCTCGTCGATCAGGGTCATCGCGCCCTTCTCGATCCCCCATTCATCGAGGAACTGGTCATCAGCGTGGGTGATGGCATCGACGATGGCGCTGCCGAGGCCCACCACGTCGTAGGTCTTGTCGGTCATGAAGCCAGGAAGGCTAACGACGGGCGGCTCCGGGCGGACAGCCGGGCATCGGTAGCCTCGCCGGGTGCCCGACACGACTACCCCTGATCCGTACCGTCTCCCGCGCACGGTCACGCCGTCCCGCTATGACCTGACGCTGCGTCCCGACCTCGACGCGGCCACCTTCCGCGGGACGGCCCGGATCGAGGTGACCGTGCACGAGGCGACCGACGTCATCGTGCTGAATGCCGCCGAACTGGCCTTCGACGAGGTGGAGGTGGTCGTCGGCGCCGAGCGCCGGGCGGCCCGTCCCGAGCTCGACGAGGCCTCCGAGCGCCTCCACCTCCGCCTCGACGAGGCCCTCGCCGTCGGTCCGGCGAGGATCGAGCTGAGCTTCCAGGGGATCCTCAACGACCAGCTCCGAGGGTTCTACCGCAGCACCTTCAGCGACCAGAAGGGCCGGGAACGGGTGCTGGCCACGACCCAGTTCGAGGCCACCGACGCCCGCCGGGCCTTCCCCTGCTGGGACGAGCCGGACATCAAGGCGACCTTTGCCGTCACCCTCGACGTGCCCGCCGACCTCCTGGCCGTCTCCAACGCCCGGGAGGTGGCCCGCCAGGACCTGGAAGACGGCTGGGTCCGGGTGCACTTCGCCGAGAGCATGGTCATGTCCACCTACCTGGTGGCCTTCGTCATCGGGCCCCTCGAGGCGACCGACCCCGTCCTCGCCGGAGGCGTCGACCTCCGCGTCGTCCACCCGGTCGGCAAGGGCGATCTGGCCCGCTACGCGCTGGAGGTCGGCGCCTTCTGCCTCGACCACCTGGCCGCCTGGTACGACATTGCCTATCCCGGCGACAAGCTGGACCTGGTCGCCGTGCCCGACTTCGCCTTCGGGGCCATGGAGAACCTCGGCTGTGTCACCTTCCGGGAGGTGCTCCTGCTGGTCGACCCGGCGAAGGCCACCCAGCCCGACCTGCAGAACGTCGTCGACGTCATCGCCCACGAACTGGCCCACATGTGGTTCGGGGACCTGGTCACGATGGCGTGGTGGAACGGCATCTGGCTGAACGAGGCATTCGCCACGTTCATGGAGATGGCCACCACCGACGCGTTCCGGCCGGACTGGGAGCGCTGGGTGAGCTTCGGCGTCTCACGGTCCGAGGCCCTCGACACCGACGCCCTGCACGCCACCCGTCCGGTCGAGTTCGAGGTCACCTCCCCGGAGGACGCCGAGGGCATGTTCGACGTCCTCACCTACGAGAAGGGCGCCGCCGTGGTGCGGATGCTCGAGCAGTACCTCGGCGAGGAGGATTTCCGGGACGGCATCCGCCGCTACCTCGAGACCCACCAGTACGCCAACACCGAGACCACCGACCTCTGGGACGCCATCGAGGCGGCCACCGGCGACCCGACCCGCCGGATCATGGACACCTGGATCTTCCAGGGCGGGTACCCCCTTCTCGGCGCCGATCGGGTCGGCGAGTCGCTGGTGCTGACCCAGGAGCGGTTCACCTACCTGCCGGGGGCCGAGCCGGCCCGTTGGGAGGTCCCCGTCCTCGTGGCCTGGGGCACCGACGGCGGTGACCCCCACACCGAACGGCTCCTGCTGGACGGCGACCGGGCCGAGGTCCTCCTGACCGGCGGCGCCGACTGGGTCGTGGTGAATCGGGGTGGCTCCGGGTTCTACCGGGTCGACTACTCCCCCGCCCTGCGGGGCGCCCTGGCCGAACGGGCCCACACCGTGCTCGAGCCCGTCGAGCGCTACCAGTTCCTCGACGACCTCGCCGCCGCCGCGCTGGCCGGCCGGGTGACGGCCGTTGACGTCCTGGACGTGGTCCTGGGCTTCACGGCGGAGACCGATCTCACCGTCTGGCAACGCGTCGTGGGGGTGCTGCGCAGCCTACGACGGCTGACCGATGGACCGGCTCGGACGCGGTTCACCGCGCTCGCCAGTGCCCTGATCGGACCGGCCTACGACCGCCTCGGCCCCCTCCCTGTCGCGGGCGAGAGCGATCGGGACGCCGAGTTGCGGGCTGTGCTCTTCGGGGCGCTCGGGACCCTGGCCGAGGACCCCGACGCCCGACGACGAGCGACCGACCTCCACCGGGGCTACCTCTCCGATCGATCGTCGGTCGACCCGGCCCTGGCCGCGGCGGCTGCCGGGATCCTGGCCGAGGTCGGCGACCCGGCCGACTACGAGGCCTTCCTGACCCGCTTCCTCGAGGCCGCCGACCCCCAGGAGGAGCAGCGGTACCTCTACCTCCTGGCCGACTTCGAGGATCCCGGGCTCTTCGGCCGCACCCTGGATCTGACCCTGACCGACCAGGTGCGGTCCCAGAACGCGCCCTATGTGATCCGACGGGCGTTGACCAACCGGGAGCGGGGGGCCGACGCCTGGGCCTGGGTCGTCGAGCACTGGGACGAGGCCAACGCCCGCTTCCCGTCGAACAGCATCGCCCGGATGCTGGCGGGAATCCGGGCCATGGACGACGGGCCGCTGGCGGAGGTCATCGAGGGCTGGTTGGACGACCACCCCGTGCCCCAGGGCGAGAAGCAGCTCCTGCAGGCCCGTGAGCGGCTACGGGTCAACGTCGCGTACCGGGCCCGTGAGGCCGATCGCCTCGAGTCCCACCTGACCGGGCCGACGGGAACCGGGTGATCCACGCCCGACGCCTCCAGGTCTTCGCCGTCGAGCCCGACGCGCTCCAGCTCAGCTGGGCCGCACTCGGCCCCGGTGAGGTGACCGCCCGGGCCACCACGGCCGACGGATCGGTCGTCACCGAGGCCGCGTTCGAGGCCGGCGGCGGTCCGGGGACGCTCGGCCTCGATGGCCTGCCGCCGGGCACCCCCCTGGTGATCGATGTCGGCGGCCGGCGCCTGAGCGTCCACACCCCCACCCCGCCGCCCGGCCCGGAGCTCTACCGCTTCATGACGCTGTCGGACATGCACCTCGGTCAGGACCACTTCGGCCTCGTCCGCAAGATGCGCGAGCGCGACGTCGACGAGGAGCACACCACCCGGGGCACCCGAGCCGCGCTGGTCGAGGGCCGGGAGTGGGGTGCCCGACACCTCGTCCTCAAAGGCGACCTGGTCGATCAGGCCGCCGAGGAGGAGTACGACCTGCTCGACAAGGTGCTCGTCGAGGCCGGCCTGCCCACCGAGGCCATACCCGGGAACCACGAGGTCAAGTCCCATCGCGAGGTCGACCACGTCGACGCCTTCGGCGACCTCGGCCTCACCGCGCCCGACGGCCTCCGCACCGTCGACCTGCCGGGGCTCCGTCTCGTCCTCGTGGACTCGACGACCGAAGGCGCGCACGGCGGAGAGGTCGACCACGTGCTGCCGCACCTCGGCGAGGCCATCGACGGCCGCCCGGCCATGGTCGTGCTGCACCACCACCTGTTGCCCATCCCCCTTTCGACCTACTGGCCCCCGGGCGTGCCCTCCCCGGCCGCCCGACGCCTCCTGGATGTCGTGGCGGCCGCGGGGCCGGCCACCCTCGTCGTCAGCGGGCACTCACACCGGCACCGGACCAGGCGCGACCGGCAAGTGGTGGTCGCCGAGACCGGCTCACCCAAGGACCACCCCGGCACGTGGACCGGCTACGTCGTGCACGAAGGCGGGATCCGCCAGGTCGTACGGCGCGTCGCCCGAGATGACGTGATCGCCTGGACCGAACGCACCCGCCGGGCCGCGGGCGGAGCCTGGGGCCACTGGTCGCCCGGCACCCTCGAGCAGCGGTGCTTCACGGTCTCCTGGCCTTGAGGGGCCTCGGTCGCCGGCCGGTCCTCGTTCTGGCGCCTGATTGAGGCGCTCCGGCGCCTCAATCAGGCGCCAGTTCGCTGCTCCTAGATCAGGCTGAGGACGAGGAGGAACTGGGCGAGGTGGTAGGTGACCATCACGGCGAGGCGACCGTGGGGGATCTCGGCCACGAATCGGTTCCAGCCGAGGGTGGCATCGGAGGCGTAGAAGCTCAGGGCGCCGCCGATGCCGACGGGGTTGCCCGCCCCGGACGCGGTCACGACCATGGCGGAGATGACGCCCATGTAGGCCATGACCGGTACCGCCATGTCGCCCTGGTCCCCCGCCTGGACGTGGCGGACCAGTGGCCGGCCGACGGCCGCCCCGCCGGCGAGCACCGCGAGCAGGCCGAGGGCCAGCAGGGCGGGCTCCGGCCCGGCGAGCAGGAACCCCACCACGTAGGCGAGGTGAGCGGCGAAGAAGGACAACAGCCCGAGCAGGAAGCGGTCCGAGGGCAACATCAGGAACACGTCACCGGCCAGGGAGAGGACCAGGCCGACCACGAACGCGGCCTTCACCGCCGGGTCGTCGGGGGCGAGGGCGAGGGCGGCTCCGATGAGGGCGACCATGGCCGCCGGCTTGCACAGCCACTCCAGGCGCCGGTTGCCGGACTCGACGGCCCACCAGTTGCCCGCGGCGTACACCACGAACACCGCCAGGAGGCAGGCCGTGGTCACCGTCACCCGGCCGCCGCCTCCTCGTCGGCCGCCATGGTCAAGCCGTCCTCCCAGGTGATGGCGTCGAGGATGCGCCGCCGCCACACCATGACGTGACGGGGACGGTTCACGCCGAGCACGCCGACGACCCTTCCCCCCCGTCCGAACAGGGCGACGAACCGACGCTCCTCGACGCGGCCGTGGACGATGCGAACCGTGTCGTCGGGCCCGGAACGGCCGGCCAACTGGATCTTGTGGTCGTACACGTCGGACCAGAACCACGGCACCGGCTCGAAGCGCTCCCCGGGACCGTCACCGGCGAGGAGACGGCGGGCAGCGGCCGCGCCCTGCTCCAGGGCGTTCTCCCAGTGCTCGACCCGCATGACCTCACCGAAGCGGGCGTTGGGCCACCGGGCGATGTCCCCGGCGGCGACGACGCCCGGGGCGGCCAGCAGGGTCTCGTCGCAGACCACGCCGTTGTCCAGGGCCAGGCCCGAACCCTCCAGCCAGCCCGTCGACGGTGTGACACCGATGCCGACCACGACGACATCGGCGTCGATGACCGAGCCGTCGCTCAGGCGCACCCGCTCGACCCGATCCCCGCCCTCGAGGGCCTCGACGCCGACCCCGAGCCGGACCCGCACGCCGTGCTCCCGATGCAGGTCGGCGGTGAGTGACCCCAGATCGGCGCCGAGGATGCGCTCCATGGGCACGGCCAATGCCTCGACGACGGTCACCTCATGGCCGGCCTGGCGACAGGTGGCAGCCACCTCCGAACCGATGAACCCCGCACCGACCACGACCACCCGACCGGGCGAGGCCTCCAGGTCGGCCCGGATGGCGAGGCAGTCCTCCATCGTGCGCAGGACGTGGACCCCGGCCATTGCCTCCCCGCCGGGAAGTCGACGGGCGGTTGCTCCCGTCGCGATCACCAGGCCGTCGAAGGCGATGCGCCGACCGTCGTCGAGGCTCAGGCGACCGCCGGAGAGGTCCAGGCCCGTCGCTCGCCGGCCCCGCTCCCAGTCCACCTCGAGGGTGTCCACGTCGACCGGCAGACGGGCGTCGCCCGGCTCCCAGGTGCCCGCCAGGACCTGCTTGGACAGCGGCGGGCGGTCATAGGCCCGGCCCGGTTCGGCCTCGACGACGACCACGGTCCCGTCGTAGCCCTCTTCCCGCAGCGTCTCGGCGGCCCGGAGGCCGGCCAACGAGCCGCCGACGACGGCGACGGTGTCCAGCGCCGGACCTCAGCCCTCAGCGATGCTGATGGCCTGCTTCGGGCAGCGGCGGACGGCCTCGTCGACCTTGGCCCGCAACTCCTCGCCGGGGGTCTCGGTCAGCAGGTAGAGGAAGTCGTCGTCGCGCACCTCGAAGACCTCGGGGGCGATGCCCATGCAGATGGCGTTGCTCTCACACAGGTCGTAGTCGACCACGATGCGCATGCTCAGCTCCTCGGAGACGTCGGGGGACACATCATGCCGCCTGGCAACCGTCGACGAGATCACCTGTCGACAAAGCGGCGTTGTCGGGGTCCTGGACCTCGACCTCGATCTGGAGGATCTCGGCGCCGTCGGCGAACTCCAGCGTCGCCTCGCAGATGGCCACCGCGGTGTCGCTGTCGACGGACTCGTCGAGGAGCAGGGTCAGCTGCACGTCACCGCCACCGATCGAGACCGAACTGATCCCGGAGGCCAGATCGGCGTAGTCGGGGTACTCCTCGTCCAGGAAGGATCTGAGGGCCCGGGACGGCGACGGCTCGTCGTCCTCGCCATCGGCCCCGTCGCTGGAGAGGTCGGTGGAGAAGTCGCCGCTGAGATCAGCGCTGAGGTCCCCGAACCCGTCGCCCCCCTCCACCTCCACACCGCACTCGTCCTCGGCGTACTGGGTGAAGTCCTCGATCGAACTGCTCAACGCGGGGTCGAGGACGATCTCGAAGGCGGCACCGAAGGCATCGGGGTCGCTCTCGTCCAACTCGCTCAGCTGTTCGAGCGCCCGCTGGACACGGCGGAGGTCGCTGTCGATCTCCTCGGGGGCGAGGTCGACGAGCTCGTCGAAGGCGGCGAGGGCCGCGTCGGCCTCGAGGTCCAGCCCCTCGGCGTCGTCGAGCTCGACCAGACGCTCGCAGAAGGCCTCGGCATCACCGGTGTCGGCAACCGAGCCCGCCTCGCTCCCGTCGTCGCCCCCGCACGCGCCAAGAGCGACGACGGCCACGGCGAGGAACCCGATGAGTCGCGTCACGGATCGACCGATCAGAGCGTGATGACCTGGCGGACGACCTCGCCCCGCTCCATCGCGCCGAGGGCGTCGTTGATGTCGTCGAGGGCGATCGTGCGGGTGACCATGGCCTCGAGGTCGAGCTTGCCGGCCCGCCACAGGCGGATGATGCGGGCGAAGTCCGAGCGCACGTCGGTGGAGCCGTAGTAGGACCCCACCAGGGTCTTCTCGCTGTAGAACATCTCGAAGGCGCTCAGCTCGAAGGTCTGCTCGGCCCGGCCGACACCGACGATGACGGCCATCCCGCCGCGGCGGATGGCGTCATAGGCCGACCGCATGGTGACCGGGCTGCCGATGGCCTCGAAGGCGTAGTCGAAGCCGGCGCCGCCGGTGAGCTCGCCCTGCAGGGCGGCGAGGTCGTCGGGCTTCACCGCATGGGTCGCCCCGAACCTCTTCGCCGTGTCCAACTTGTCGTCCACGAGGTCCACCGCGACGATCTCGCTGGCGCCGCACACCCGTGCACCCTGGATCACGCTGATGCCCACGCCGCCGCAGCCGAAGACCACGACGGAGGAACCGGGGACGACCTTGGCGGTGTTGATGGCGGCCCCGACCCCGGTCATCACCGCACAGCCGATGAGCGAGGCCACGTCGAAGGGCACGTCCTCGTCGATCTTGATGGCGCCCTGCCAGGGCATGATCGTCTCCTCGGCCCAGGTGCCGGCCCCGGCCATGCCGTAGATGTCCTCACCGTCGAGGGTGTACTTCGGGACGGCCATGTTCATGAGGAAGGCCTGACACAGGTGCGGGGACTTGCGGTCGACGCAGTCGACGCAGAGGCCGCACGGCGGCGACCAGGCGATGATCACGTGGTCGCCCTCGGCCAGTCCGGGGACGCCCTCGCCCACGGCCGTGACGATGCCCGCTCCCTCGTGGCCGAGGATCACCGGTGGGGGTTGGGGGATGGTGCCGTTCTTGACCGAGAGGTCCGAGTGGCAGACCCCGGTGGCCTCGATCTTCACCTTCACCTGACCGGGCCCGGGATCCCCGATCTCGAGGTCCTCGACGACCTCGAGGCTGTCGTCACCGGTGTTGCGCAAGAGCGCACCGCGCATGCTTGATCTCCCTGGGTTCTGAGGACCGGGCCGTCGCGCCCGAGCAGGAGACCTGAGGTTAGTAGAACGCGTTCCAGTCGGAGCCAGCCGGGTTCGGCGGGCCGTTCCGTCAGCCCACGGCGCGCAGGGAGCGGGCCTCGCTGAGATCGACCAGCTCGGCCCGGCGCGGCCTCGGAGCCGGGTGCAGGGCGAGCAGGCCCGAGGTCGGCCGGAAGTCGCTCGGCTCGGTCCGGGTGACCGATCGCATGGCCGTCGCCAGGTCGGTGTACGGGCTCACCCATCGGGAGCGGGCCCGGTGACGGGCGCCGGCGGCCGCGCCCACCACGAGGACTCCGATCGCGATTCCCAGCATGAGCACCATGGGTTCCCGTCGGTCACGGGAGCCCGGGGTTGAGCACGGGTCAGCTCTTCAGGACCTCGACGGACTCGTCACCCACACCACTGGTCGCGATGTCGGCTTCGGGCACGGCCGCACCGACGCCCCCGGCTCGGGCATGGACGGCGGCGAGGAAGCGCTCGACGGACTCGATGACCGGCTTGGCCCGGGTCGAGACGAAGAGGTCGAAGGCGTGGTGGGCACCGAGCAACTCGGCGTACATCACCGGCTCGGGGCTGACCGCCCGCAGGCGTTCGACGAAGTGACGGGCGTCCTCGACCGGGGCCAGGGTGTCCTTGTCGCCGTGGAGCACGAAGAACGGCGGGGCGGCGGCGTTGACCCGGTCCACGGGCGAGGCGGCGTGGAACTTCTCGGGCTCGTCCGCGTAGAAGGCCTTCATCACCCACGGCTCCAGGAACAGCCGCAGCATGTCGGGATGGGACATCCCCAGCCGGTTCGTCCAGTCGTAGACGCCGTAGAACGGCACGGCGGCCTGGAACGAGGTGTCGGCCTCCTCGAAGCCGGGCTGGTAGGTGGGATCACCCGCGGTGAGGGCCAGCAACGAGGTGAGGTGCCCACCGGCGGACCCACCGGTCACTGCGATGAAGTCCGGATCCACGTCGTACTCGTCGGCATGCTCGCGGATCCAGGCCACCGCGCGCTTGAGATCGACGAGGTGGTCGGGCCACGTGGCTGCCGGGCTCAGCCGGTAGTTGGCGTTGAACCCGACCCAGCCGTTGGCCGCCAGGTGCCCGAGCAGCGGAATGCCCTGCTCCCGCTTGTCCCCGATGACCCAGGCGCCGCCGTGCACCTGGAGGATCGCAGGGCGCCGGCCGCTCGCCGGGGCCTCTGGCCGGTACACGTCCAGCCTCAGGACCCGTCCGCCGGCGCGGGCGAACTCGACGTTGCGCTCCCGCTTGACGCCCTTGCGCCGCTTCCGCACAGGAAGCACCACCTGGTTCCACGGCACGCTCGGCGCGGGCCCGACCGGCAACAGGTCACCCAGAGCGTCCTGCAACTGCCGCACAGCCCGGTATCCCTGGCCGAGGAGGATCATCAGGCCGATCCACGACACGAAGGTGAGACCGAGGGCCACCCAGCCGGGCCAGGACTCGAGACCGCCGACGGCGATCCAGAACACGGTGAGCACCGCCTGCCAGAAGAGGTGGTGGCCCGCCAGCTCGGTGGTCAGCCAGGCCGCGAAGAAGCTCTGGCCGAAGAACCAACGGTTGTGTCGGACCGGCCGGAAGGCGTTGAGGGTGAACAGCAGACCGATGGTGGCGGCGATGAGGAACAACCAGGGCACGGCCCCAGTCTGGCGTCACCCCCACCAGAAGTGGTAGTTCCACTGGCGTGGAATCCGATGTTCGCACCACTTCGCGCCCCGTCCGACGGGTGCTGGGCACCCTGGTCGCCCTCCTGGCCCTGACCGGAGGGGGCCTCACGGCCTGCAGCGACAACACGCCCGAGACGCCGTCGATCAGCGGCGAGAGCCCGGACGAGGTCAGCGTGCCCACGGTGCCGCCGACCACCGAGGTCCCGGCGACCGCCACGACCGCAGCCGTCGCCGACATCGTCGCCACGGCCGAGGCCGCCGGGGACTTCACCACGCTCGTGGCCGCAATCGATGCGGCCGGGCTGACCGAGACCCTCCAGGGCGACGGCCCCTTCACCGTCTTCGCCCCGACCGACGCCGCCTTCGAGGCGGCACTCGCCGACCTCGGGCTCACCGCCGAGGAGCTGCTCGCCGACACCGAGACCCTCACGGCGATCCTCACCTACCACGCCATCGACGGCGAGGTGCCCGCCGCCGATGTCGTCGATCTCGACGGTCAGGCCGTGGCCACCCTCAACGGCGCCGATGTGCAGATCTCCGTCGACGGCGACACCGTCATGGTCAACGACGCCACGGTCACCGCCACCGATGTCGTCGCCTCCAACGGCATCATCCACGTGATCGACACCGTGCTCATCCCGCCCGCCCGCTGATCACCACCACCCGGTCGGCGGCGGTGAGCTCGACCGGCTCGGACTTCATCGGGTTGAGCACCACCTGCGTGCCCTCGGCCATGACGTAGCCCAACGCCACCTCGCCCCGGGCTCGGGCCGCAGCAACGAGCGCGGCGAAGCTGGTTGATCCCGTTCCGTAGGCCCCCGCCGGGGCCAGCCGGAGCAGGACGTCGGTGCCGGCGAAGAGGGCGTCGAAGACCTGACTCAAACCGGGGTTCTCGGCCAGCTGGGCCATGAGGTAGCCCGACAGGGCGTCGCTGACCACGTAGTCGTCGCCGCCGGAGGCCATCGCCAGGTCGATGTCGGCGGAGTCCAGCAGCTCGGTGACGACCCGCAGCGGTCGCCGCGAGGCCTGCTGGACGAGGAGCAGGCTGAGCAGCGTCCGAGCGTCGGCCGCCGCCGCCGAGCCCAGTGAGCGATACCCGAGGATGAGCACGGCGTCGTACTCCCGGACGTGGACCTGCTGGGCCAGGCAGTCCAGGCTCGCCCGCTCGGCGGGCAGCACGGTCAGAGCGAGGTTCTCGAGGTCGGCGCCCTCGACGCGATCGAGGACCGTCAGATCACCGTCGACCAAGACGTCCACGGAGGAGCCCGCCGCCACGAACCGGTCGAGCTCCTCCATGATCATCGGGGCCATCGGGTTCCAGCCGATGACCAGGAGGTCCTCGGTCCCCCGGTCGTCGTCGGCCTCTGCGGCCGTTCCCGGCGGCGGCGCCTCGACGAAACCGGTGAAGGCCACCGCATCGTCGTCCTCGGCGAGGACGATGACCTCGTCGCCGGCGACGAACCGGGTCCCGGGCGGCGGACCGACCGTGACGGTCCCGTCCGCCGACCGACGGCCCAGCACCGCGGCGTGCTCGAAGCCCAGTTGGGCCTCGCCGAAGGTGTGCCCGACGAGGTCGTCGGCCGGGTGGAAGTAGATCTCGTCGCCGGCGAAGTCCAGCAGGTCCTGCCACACCGCCGAGAGCCCCGACTGGCGACAGGCCTGGGCCGTCACCCGGGCGATGATCTCGGCGGCTCGGACCACCAGCACGCACCCCGGGCCGGCATCGCGGAGGGCCCGGCCGGTCTCGGCGTCGGAGATCTCGGCCACGACGGGCACGCTCCGCTCGCCGAGACGGATGAGCACGGCCAGGACGGTCTTGACCACGTGCGCATCACCGTCGGCCTCGATGCCACCCAGGACGATCACCGACCGGACGCCCTCGATGCCGACCCGATCGAGATCCGCCAGGCTCGACGGGTCCCCCGAACGCACCACGAGCCGGGTCGAGCCCGCGTCGGGGACGCGCTGGCCGAGCTCGTTCTCCATCGCCTGCTTGTCGCCGTCGGCCAGGACCACGATGGCGGAGTCGCCTCGACTCTCGTCGGCGGTGATGATCTCCGAGACGACGGTGAAGATCCGGGGCGACCACCCCAACACCAGGGTGTGATCGGTCTCGATCACCGGGCTACGGCCCCGACGCAGGTCCTCGACCTTCTCGCCGATGGCCGTGGCGATGAGGCCGATGAGTAGGGCGGCGACGGTGATGCCGAAGAGGGTGACGAGGAACGTCAGCAGGCGCAGGCCCCACCCGGCGTCGCCGACGAAGGTGCCACCGTCCAGGACCCGGACCATCGTCTGCCACAGGGACTCGAAGAAGCCCGGGTCGCGCTCATCGGAGATGTCGGCCCGGAACACCGTGAGCAGGAGGGCGCCGAGGACGATGACGGCCAGCACCGCCGTGGCCAACCAGGCGATGACCGGCAGGGTGCCCCGGGAGATCGCGTTGTCGAACCGGTAGCGGAGCCGCGCCACGGCGGCGCGCATCAGAGGACCGACTCGCCGGCCTCGGCCCGGCGGAGCAGCCCGCGCGCGATCACCACCCTCTGGATCTCGCTCGTGCCCTCGCCGATGATCATCAGCGGGGCATCGCGGTAGTAGCGCTCGACGGGCAGTTCGGCCGTGTAGCCCATGCCGCCGTGGATGCGCATGCACTCGGTGGCGATCTCGAGCGCCGCCTCCGAGCAGAACAGCTTGGCCATGCCCGCCTCGACGTCGGCTCGGACCCCGGACTCCAGGATCTCCGCCGCGTCACGCACCAGCAACTGTGAGGCCTTGAGCTTGGTGGCCATGTCCGCCAGCTTGAACTGGATGGCCTGGTGCTTGGCGATGGGCACCCCGAAGGTCTCCCGCTGCTGGGCGTAGGCCAGGGCGGCGTCGAAGGCCGCCCGGGCGACCCCGACGGCGCGCGCCGCGATGTTGATGCGTCCCAGCTCGAGGGAGCTGAGGATCTGGTGCATCCCCTTGCCCAGGTTGTCGGGACCACCGAGCACGGTGTCGGCCGGGACCCGATGGCCTTCGTAGGCCATCTCGACCGTCTCGAGGCCCTTGTAGCCGAGCTTGTCGATCTTGCGGCTGACCGAGATGCCCTCGAAGCGCGGCCCGGGTTCCTTGCCGATGATGAAGCAGGTGATGCCTTCGGGTGTGCGGGCCGCCAGAGCCACGACCTGGGCGCGTTCCCCGTTCGTCACCCACATCTTGGTGCCGTCCACGACGTACTCGTCGCCATCGGGCACGGCCTTGGTGCGCAGGGCCTGGGCGTCACTTCCCGAGTCGGGCTCGGACAGCGAGAAGGCGCCGCGGATCTCCCCCGTGGCCATTCCGGGCAACCACTGCGCCCGCTGCTCGTCGGTCCCGAAGCGCTTGACCAGGTTGACCACGATCGTGTGGGTGTTGAGGATCCCGGACAGCGACATCCAGCCGTAGGCCAACTCCTCCACGAGGCGGGCGTAGGTGAGGACGTCGAGGTCGAGACCGCCGTGCTCCTCGGGGACCGTGGCCCCGAACAGGCCGAAGTCCCGCATCTGGCGGACCATGGCCTCGGGGAACTCGTCGGCGTGCTCGAGCTCCGACGCGTGGGGGATGACGTCCTTGGCCACCCAACGGCGGACAGTGGCGACGAGTTCCTCGGCGAGAGCCGGATCAGTGGGCATCGGCGCAGAATAGGTTCCCCGTCCCGCAGTAGCTTCCATCCGCGTGGAGGACCGCCGGACACCGGAGCTGTACCTCGAGCTGGCGGGCGAGCCGACGACGACCCACGGCGTCGAACGGGTGCCGGTCGTGGCCGCGCTCCCCGCGGTGGAACGCTCGACGTGGTGGTCCAACCAGCGCCCCGGACGCAACGACCTACCCAGGCGGCTCCCCGAGTTCGCCACGCTGGGCCTGCACGAGGTGGGCCCGGGCTTCGCCCCTCCCGCTCCGGGTGAGGGCACCACCGGCCTGCACTTCGCGGTCACGCCGCGACCCGGCCAGGGCGTGATCGGCGCAGATCGGACCACCGGACTGCTCCTGGTGCTCATCAGCCCCCGCACCCCCGAGGAGGGCCAGGACCTTCGGGACTGGGGCGACTTCGTGCACCTCCGCCACATCGCCGAGGCCGCCGTGCCCGGCTACCGGATGATCACGCCGTACGAGCAGGTGGGCGGCGGAGAGCCCCGGTACCTCCACCTCTATGAGATGGCCACCGACGAGCCGGAGGCGACCTACCAGTCGATGACGCCCCTGGTGCAGGAGCGCCTGGGGCCGCCTGGCTCGCCCGCCTACGACGCCTGGGCGTGGCATCCCGCCCTGCGCATCGACTACGTCAACACCTTCCGCCTCGAGGGCGAAGCCGGATGACCCCTCGGGTCAGCCGACCTGCAGGGCGCCGTTGGCCAGGGTCCCGGTGACCTCGACGGGCTGAGCGGTCCAGGTGGCCGGGGCGACGGCGTCGGCACCGGCGCTGGACTCGAGTCCAGGCAGGGCGTTCACGTCGAGACCGTTGGTCACGAGCGTGGCGCCCACGCACTGCGGGGGGTACGACTCGCCGAAGGTGTCACACAGCACGGTGGCACCCTCGTCGGGCTGGAACACGAAGGCCCGGACCGTGACCTCGGTGCCCTCGGGCAGGCCGGTCGCCTCGGCCACGGTCACCGCCGCGGCGCCGGCGGTCATCGACGTCGCCGGTTCGGTGGTCCCGGTCGTGGCGACCTCCTCACCGTCATCGTCCCCGCAGCCGACGGTGGCCAGGACCAGGACGGCGGCCAGGGCGCCGACGACCAGAGGACGGTTCACGGGCCGTCGTTGTCGGCGGCGATGTCGCTGATCAGGCCGAACCGCGGGTTGGTGATCCGGGGGGCGTGGTTGCGGATGCCGTGGGGCCCACCGCCGTGGAGGCCGTAGGCGTGGATGGCCATGCCGCAGGGACCGGGCACGCCCGGCCCGCCGCAGTCCGGCCGGTTGGGCTGGTACACGGGCGAGCCCGACTGCCCGCCGAAGGTGTCGATGCTGTAGAAGACCATCTTCTTCTGCGAGGTGAGGATCCTGTTGCGCATGCCCCACATCGTCCCGAAGGGCTTGTCGCCGGGGTAGCCCTGGACCCGAGCGGGGAGGTCCCGCAGGGCCAGTCGGCCGCCGCGACTGAAGTAGCCGAACCAGCCGACCGTGTCGCCGATGTCGCAGTCCAGGTGCACCACCGCCCAGTCGTTGTACTCGTTGTAGCTCTGCGTCCAGAGGGTCGGTGAGAACACCGTCGTCCCGAAGCAGGACCCGTAGGGGTCGGTGTTGCCGTTGCGTCCGGGGAAGAACTCGAGGGTCTCAGCGAGGTTCCCGGGAACCGTGCCGGGAGGGTAGACGCAGTGCCCCGCGGTCAGGATGGTGTTCGGGTCGATGAGCCACCCGCTGCAGATGTAGTTGCCCGCCAGGTCGTCGCTGCCCTCGATCTGGCCGATGGCGCGGGCCGGGTAGTCCGTGGTCTGGTTGATCTGCCGACGGCCGTCGGGGCCGATGACCGACTCGGCGAAGGCCTCGAGGGGATCGCCGGCCTCACCGTCGTTCTGCTGGGGGTCGAGGCTCTCGGCGCCGGTGCCGGGACTGGCCGGGCTGACCTGGACGGTCCCGGGTAGGACCGGCGGCACCGCGTAGCCCTCCGGCAGGGTGATGGCCTGCAGGGTCGGGGGCGTGGCCTCGGCGGGGGCCTGGCTGGCCGCCGGGCCACCGCCCGCCGCCACACCCACACCGGCGACGAACACCAACGCCGCAGTCGCCAATGAGCGCTTCTTGAACCGAGACAAGGGGATCCTCCGCGTCGATCGATCTGCCGGTCGGAGGTTAGATCGTCGGGTCCTCGATCGCGCGGAAGCCCTCCTCGGCCGGCCCCGGGCTCAATCCGCGGCCAGGGCCGCGATCAGAGCCGTGCGCGCCACCGTGAGACGGGGGCCGTGGTTCAGGTTGGTGTGGGCGCCGCCGGGGTGGGCGCCGTAGGCGTGGACGGCCACGATGAAGGGGCCGGACACCCCGTTGCCGCGCCTGAAGTTGAACATCGGGGAGCCGGACTGCCCGCCGTAGGTGTCCGCCGCATGGAAGGCCATCAGGCCCTGGGAGACGCGGACGCGGTCCCGCATGGTCCACAACGTGCTCCAGACCTTGTCGCCCGGGTAGCCCCGGACGTGCACCCGCACCCCGGCCAGGCCCCGGCGGCCCTCCACGGCGCGGTACCCGTACCAGCCGACCGTCTCACCGATCCGGCAGTCCAGTTGGACGATGCCGAGGTCCTGGTACTCCCCTCCGTGCCGATACCAGCCGGGAAGCGTGAGCAGTTCCCGGCTGTGGCACTGCGCCGAACGGCGCCTGGTTCCCCTGGGCCCCGGGCGCGAACCGCACCGAGGTGGACCAGCCGTCGGCACCGGACAGGCCGTCGTGCACGCAGTGGCCGGCGGTGAGGACGGTGTCGGCGTCGATCAGGGTGCCCGTGCACCAGTAGCTGTGCCCGCCCTGACGGAAGTCGATCCGGCCGATGGCGGCGTTGGGGTACACGGTGGTCCGGTCCCGGAGCCAGAACCGTCCGTCGACGCCGATGACCGACTCGGCCGCTCCCTCGGCCGCCTCGGTCCCCGGGGGTGGCGGCAGGGTCCGCCCCGTGGCCGCCTCGGCCTGCCCGCCCGGGTCGTGGGGTCGTCCGCCGGTGGCCCCGGACTCCACCGCGACCGCCACGGTGCCCCGGACCGAGGACGCGATCGCCGCGAGTGGTGCCCGGGCCTCGCTCGCCCCGGGCGGGGCCTGCTGGTGCGGAGGGCCCTGGCCCGGCGCCCGGGTGAGGCCCGCCATGGCCGCCCCGACGCCGAGGACGACCAGCGCCGCCTTCGTGGTCCGCCGCATCTGTCCGCGCCCGCCTTCGTCCGATCCGGGCCTCCGCCGAGGCCACGACCAGATCTACCACGCTACGTGACCCAAGTAAACACTTTCAGTGATCCACGATCCGCAGGCGTCGACAATGCGTCAGCTGCGGTCGCCTGACGACCAGAAGGAACGCAATTTCGTGCCCGGGGAGCACCGGGCGGGACCGGGCCGCCGCCCGGACCCACTCAGACCGTCGTCGGCGGCACCGTCGTCGGCGGCGGGGTGGTCGTCGTGGTCGTCGTGGTCGTGGTGGTCGTGGTGGTGGTCGTCGACGTGGTGCTGGTCGTCGACGAGCTCGTGGTCGAGCTGGAGGTGGTGGTGGAGCCCGTGGTCGAGGTCGTCTCCTCGGTCGTGGTGGTGTCGTCCCCGCTGTCGTCGCCACCACCACCCGAGGCCAGCGCCACGGCGATCGCGATCACGAGCACGAGGATGATCACCCCGAGGACGATGACCGAGGTGGCCTTGTACCAGGGCGGCTCCTCCTCCTCTTCGGGCCCGGGGCCGAAGCCCTCGCCGTCACCCCCACCACCCCCACCGCCGTAGGCGTCGCCACCACCCGGGGGCGGGGGCTGGGGCGGGACCGCGACGTGCAGGTCGCCGGTGGGGTCGGCGCCCGGGGTCACCGGCGTGCCCTCGGGCGGGGTCACGTCGGGCCCGGCACCCGGCACCGCCGGGGTGTCCAGTCGGGTGGGATCGCCGGTGTCGCTCACACCGAGGACAGTAGCGCCGCCATCCGTCCGGTCAGGGACCGAGGCCGAGCAGCTCGCGGCTGACGACCCAGAGGCGCTCCGCGGCCTCGTCGTCCCGGGCGACTCTGGAGAGGCGCTCGTCGGCGGGCTCGGAGTTGCAGAAGTACGTGCCGGTGACGCCGCTCAGCTCCGGATCCGAGGCGACCCTGACCTGGGTCCTGGCGCCCTCCTCGGGTGTCCGGGAGAACGGTCGGGCCACGGCGGTGGTCAGCGCGGTCGAGAGACGGGTGTCGCCGTCGCGGGCGAAGCGGGTGGCGACGCTGCCCGGGTGGACGGCGTTCACGGTCACCCCCGTGCCCTCGAGTCGCCTGGCCAGGGCGCGCATGAAGTAGACGTTGGCCAGCTTGGAGCGGCCGTAGACCCGGTAGGACCAGTAGCGCCCATGGCACTGCAGGTCGTCGAACTTCAGACCGTCCAGAGCGAACTTGTGGGCATCGGAGGCCACGATCACGATGCGGGAGGGCGCGCCGGCCTTCAGCCGGTCGAGCAGCAACTCGGTCAACAGCACGTGGCCGAGGTGGTTCACCCCGAAGGTGGTCTCGAACCCGTCCTCGGTCTCGGACCGTCGGCTCAGGATGAGCCCGGCGTTGTTGACGAGCACGTCCAGGCGAGGATGGTCGGCCAGGAAGGACTCGGCGAAGGCCCGGATGGACGCCGTCGAGGCCAGGTCGAGGGCCATCACCTCCACCAAGTCCGAGCCCGAGCGGTCCCTGATCTCCCGCCGGGCCGCCTCGCCCCGCGCCGCGTCCCGTGAGGTGATGGTCACCGATGCCCCCATGGCGGCCAGCGCCACGGCCGTCTCCAGGCCCAACCCGGTGTTGCCGCCGGTGATCAGCACCGTCTCGGCCTCCATCACGCCGACGCTAGCGACCGGTCGCGCCGGGCGCCCCGCGCTCGCCTCGGTCGCCGGAGGGCGATCAGCGGGTCACGACGACGGCTCGAGGGTGTTCCGCCTGCCTTCGCCCGAGCACAGCACCACCTCGGTGCCGACCCACTCGGTCGCCTCCATCAGCGCCAGGACCTCTGCGTCCTCGACCCGGGCATAGGTCCGGCTGCCGTCGGGCAGATCGCACACGGCCAGCCCGGACTCGGCCCCGCCGTCCCGGCCGTGGACCACCGAGTAGGTCGCCACGGTCGCCCTGCCGTCGGCGGTGTCGGTGATCGGGACCGGCGGGTGGGCTCGGTCGAGGCGGGCCTGCAGCCCGGCCAGGTCCGGGGGCACCACCGGGCCGGGCTCGGTGCTGTAGACGCCGGCACCGTGCTTGGTGAGGTGCATGCCCACCCCGGTGACGAGGCCGGCCGCGCCCGGATCCGCCCGCAGGACATCCACCATCGCGGCGATGGCGTGGGTCTGGTAGTCGCTGCCCGCCCCGCCGGCGAAGGGCAGCCCGCCGGTGACGGTGACACCCCGGGGATCACCAGCGACGAGCCCCAGGGCATCGAGGGCCAGGTGGACCGACGAGGCGAAACAGGAGTACAGGTCGAGGTGGGCGAGGTCGTCGACCCCGAGGCCCGCGACCCCGAGGGCCGTGGCGTACACCTCGGTCATGGCCGGCGAGCGCCACGGCTGGTCGTGCTCGGCCACATACACCGGGTCACAGCCGTAGGCCCATCCCCGTAGGTAGACCCGGCGGTCCGGGGGGACACCCAGGCGGTCGGCGGCCTCGTGGCTGGCCAGGACCAGGGCCGCCGCCATGTCCACGTCCATGATCGACACCATGTACTTGGTGTACGGGTAGGCGACCATGCGGTTCTCGGTGGTGGCGTGGACCAGGTCCTCGACCGAGCGCTCGACCGGGAACCAGGCGTAGGGGTTGGCGGCGGCGACCCGGGTCATCGGAGCCATCAGCTCGCCGATCGCCCGCCGGTAGGCCACGGGATCGATGCCGAGACGGGCCCGGCGGGCGACGTCCCAGAGCGGAAAGGTCAGGAAGGCCTGGAAGACCTCGTGGGCGACCTCGGCCGGGTGGAAGGGCGCCTCGAACGGGAAGGGCGGCGGGTCGGGATCCCGGTGGCTCCACGCCGGCCTCTCGCCCGCCTTCTTGAGCCGGCGCTTGGTGTCGAGGGCCTCGGCACCGCACACCACGGCCACGTCGAGGTCACCGGCGAGGATCGCCGTACCCAGATCGTTCACCAGGACCTGGGGCGTGGTTCCACCGATGCCGGAGTAGAGGCGGTGGGCGGCGTCCAGGCCCAGCGCCTCGGCCAGGCGCCCGGACGGGTCGTCATAGGGCCAGCTCTGGCAGTAGACCACCTGGAGGCTGTCGACCGACCCCAGCACGTCCCCCCTGGCCCGGCTGTCGGTGGCCGCGTCCCGGGCCACCCGCTCCCACATGGCCAACGGCTCGGGGCAGGGCCCGTCCTCGGGGCGCGAGACGTACTGGGCGACACCGATGACACAGGGACTCCGCGGGTCGACCGCCATCCTCGGGCTACCTCCCCTGCCAGTTCGGCGGCCGCTTCTCGGCGAAGGCCTGCGGACCCTCCTTGGCGTCCTCGCTGCCGAAGACGACCGACCCCAGCTCGGACTCGATCCGGTAGGCCTCCCGCATGTCGGTGGCCAGGCCCCGTAGGACGCTCTCCTTGGTGGCCCGCACCGCGAGCGGTCCGTTGGCGTTGATGCGGGCCGCCCAGTCCCTGGCCTTGTCGAGCAACTCGTCCTCGTCGACGATCTCGTTGAGCAACCCGAGCTCCAGGGCGCGCTCGGCGGGGAAGGCTTCGGCGGTGAGGAGGAACTCCATGGCGGCGGGGAAGGCCAGCTGCCGGGGCAGGCGGACCGTCGTGCCGCCGCCGGCGAAGAGCCCTCGCTTTGGCTCCATGACCCCGAACCGGGCGTGGGGGGTGGCGATGCGGATGTCGATCCCGCCCAGCATCTCCATGCCCCCGGCCACGCAGGGGCCGTTCACGGCCGCGATGATCGGCTTGTAGATCTTGGTGCCCCGCAGCACCGCGTCGGTGCCGTCCCGCAGCTTGCAGCCGTCGATCTCCTCGATGCCTCCGGCGCTGATGTCCTCGTGGAGCTTGGTGATCTGGGGGATGTAGGTCTTCAGGTCGGCGCCGGCCATGAAGTTGCGGCCGACCCCGGTGATGATCGCCGCCCAGGCCTCGTCCTCCTCGGCGAAGCGGCGCCACGCGGCCGCGAGGTCTCGGAAGTGGTACAGGTCGAGGGCGTTCTTGGCCTCGGGTCGGTCGATGGTGATGACCACCGTGTGGTCGACGGCGTCCTCGTAGTGGATCGGCACGGTCCCCCTCAGTGCGGCAGTCCGGAGCCGACACGGTAGTCAGCCCGACCGGCGAGCCCGATCAGACCGCGGTGGCCACCGCTCGGACCAGTCGGCCCCGGTCCTCGTTGAAGCTGCGCACCAGGTTCGCGGCCTTCGCCGGGAAGTCGGGGATGATCAGGGGCAGCCCGAGCGGCGTGTCCGTCGGTGCCGGGCCTGCGGCCATGGCCTCGAAGAAGGCGATGGCGTCCTGGCTGAGGTCCAGCCATGCGGCCACCTCGAATCCCGCCGCCTCGACGAGCGCTCGAACCTCCTCGGGTTCCAGGAGGAAGCTGATGTCGGGCGTGTCGGCCCAGGGCACGGGGAAGTGCATGGGCTTCTCGGGCCCCGCCATGATGTCGAAGAACGCCAGCCGAGCCCCCGGTCGCAGGACCCGCCGGGCCTCCCGGTAGAGGCCGGCCTTGTCCTCGACGTTCATCGTGACGTGCTGGGTCCAGGCCACGTCGAAGGTGCCGTCGTCGAACGAGGTGTGCAGGGCGTCGCCGTGGTGGATCGTCACCAACCGGTCCAGCCCGGTCCTGACGTTCAGGTCCGAAGCGACCGAGCAGAACTCGGCGGTCAGGTCGATGCCGTCCACCCGGCAGCCGCGTGTCCGAGCCAGACGGCGGGCCGGTCCGCCGATGCCCGAGCCGAGGTCCAGCACCCGGTCGTCGGCACTGATCCCCGCCAGTTCGGCGAGGGCGTCGGTGGCCAGGGCCCCGAAGGTGTGGAACTCCTCGAAGGGCCCGAGGGCCTCGGGATCGAGGGCGTCGACGTCGTGGCCGGCCCCCGCGAGCGCGTCCAGGACGCGTTCACCGAGGTCGCCGGCGGTGTAGTAGCTCTGGGTCGGGTCCATCGCGGACCTCCTCGGTGAAGCATCCTTCCCGGATGGTGCGCAGAACCTAGCGCTGGTCAACGCCGGGGCAGGCCCAGGATGCGCTCGGCGATGATGTTGCGCTGGATCTCGCTGGTGCCGCCGGCGATCGTTCCGGCGAAGGCCCGGAGGTACTGGTCCGCCCAGGAACCGGCGCGGAGCGCAGCCCGACCCGTCCGAATGATGGGCCCCCGAAGTCCAGACCTTCTGGCCGTTGACGACGAACTGGTCGCCGTCCAGGGCGGCCCGGGTCGACAGACCGGCCAGGTCGCTGCCTGCTCCCGGCTCGCTCATCCCGATGCACCACGCCAGCTCACCCCGCAGGGTCGGCAGGGCCCACCGTTCGATCTGCTCGGCCGTGCCGTGATCCAGCAGCGAGGCCGCCACGATCGACAGGCCCTGGGGGTTGGCGGATCGGGGGATCTCCCGGTCCGAGAAGACCTCGAAGTAGACCATCTGCTGGACGGCCGACGCGTTGCGTCCGCCCCACGCCGGCGGGAAGCCGGGCACCAGCCACCCGCCGTCGAACAAGGTGCGTTGCCATCGGCGGGCCCAGGGCGCCATGTCGGCGCTGGAGCGACGGCCGACCCGCTCGTCCGGCGTGGGCGGCGGGTGCTCGTCGAGCCAGGCCAACAGCTCGGCCCGGAACGCCTCGTCCTCCTCGGAGTACCGCAGTCGCATCGGGGCGACGCTACTGGGGGGCCGGCGGCGTGGTGGCCTCCCGGAGGTGCCTCTCGGCGCTCTCCCTGGCCCGGAGGTAGGCGGCCTCGGCCTCGGCCACCTCGGGGCCGATGGGATCTCCCGAGCGGGCCCGGGCCAACAGGGTCGCGGCGGTGGAGCGCAGCTGGGCGATGTCGTCGGCCAGCACCAGGTTCGGGCAGCCGGCCACCGCCTCGTCGAAGCCTCGCGGGTCCTCGGTCGGGCTGACCGTGTCCGGGAAGGGCGCGGTGCGGCGGGTCTCCAGCTCACCTTCCACCCCGTCCATCCACCGGTCGAGAAGGCGGCCGCTGGTCTCCTGCCAGGCCTGGAGGTCCTCGGGCGGGGCGGGCCGCCCGACGCGTCGGGCGGTCACGACCTGGATCAGGACCGTCACGATGATCACCACCGCGGCCACGGCGACGACCGCGATCGGTCGGGTGAGGTCGGGTTCCGGTGGGGCCTGGGCCAGGAGTGGGTTCATGCCGGCTCGAAGAGCGGCAGCCAGACGTCCTCCCACTGTTCGAAGACCACCGTCACCGGCATGCCGATGCGGATGTCCTCCAGGGCGCAGTTGACGAGGTTGGTGGTGAGGCGGAGGCCCTCCTGTTCGGGGAACTCCACGATCGCCACGACATACGGCGGGTCGAATCCCGGCAACCAGGCCTGCCGATTCACCGTGTAGGTGTGCAGGACCGCGGTGCCCGCCACCGCCTCGGGAACGACATCCCTGGCGTGACAGACCGGGCAGACCGGGCCGGGCGGGTGTATCCGGTAACCGCACGAGCCGCAGCGCAGGAAGCGCAGTCGCCCGTCTGCTCCCGAGGTCCAGAAGAACTCGTTGTCGTCGTGGACGCGGGGCAGGATCCGGAAGTCGGGACGAGGCGTGGTCGTCACCTCAGCCGGCCTCGTGCCTCGGGCCCGCGAAGGGGAAGGTCCAGTCCTCGTCAGTCACGTCACGATCGTAGGTCTACGGTCGTGGCATGGCGGACTGGGGGCTCCGGCGTGTGCCCGACGAGCTGGCGGGGCGCTACCGGGACGCGGGGTGGTGGACCGACGACTCGGTCGGCAAGGTCCTGGCCGACGGCCTGGCCGCGCGACCCGACCAGCGGATGCGGTTCTTCTCCGACACGCGGCCCTACGACGGGACCTTCGCCGACGGCGCCGCCATGGCCCGACGGGTGGCGGGCGCGTTGGCGGCCCGGGGCATCGGCGCGGGCGACCCGGTCGCCTTCTGGATGCCCAACCAGGTCGAGGCCGCGGCCACGTTCTGGGGCGCCGCCCTCCTCGGCGCCGTGGTCGTGCCCATCGTCCACTTCTACGGGGCCAAAGAGGTGAGCTACATCCTCCGCCAGTCCGCGGCCCGGGTCCTGGTGACCGCCGACCGCAGCGGCCACCAGGACCACCTCGAGGTCATCGGCGCGCTGGCTGAGGACCTGCCTGCCCTCGAACACGTGCTCGTCGTCGGGGGCGACGCCAGGGGCTGGACCGCCTTCGCCGATGTCGTCGACGACGCCGCGCCGGTGACCGAGCCGGCCGTGGTCGATCCCGCCGCGCCCGCGCTCATCGCCTACACCTCGGGCACGACCGCGGACCCGAAGGGCGTGGTCCACGCCCACCGGACGCTGGGAGCCGAGATCCGTCAACTGGGGTCCGTCCAGCCCGACCACGGCCTGCCCCTGCTGATCGGCGCGCCGGTCGGCCACGCCATCGGGATGCTCGGCGGACTGCTGTTGCCGGTGTGGCGGGGCCAGCCCATCGCCCTGGTCGACGGCTGGGACCCGGCGACGATCCTGGCGCTCATGGTCGAGCACGAGATGACCGCCGGGAGCGGGTCGACCTACTTCCTCCTCAGCCTCCTCGAACACCCGCACTTCGGCGAGGAGCACATCGCCCTGATGCCCGCCATCGGGCTCGGGGGCTCACCCGTGCCCGCGGCGGTCGGTGAGCGGGCGGCGGCCCTCGGCATCGAGACCTACCGGGCCTACGGTTCGACCGAGCACCCTTCGACCACGGGCGCCCGCCACGACGAAGCGCGGGAGAAGCGGATCACGACCGACGGCCATCCCCTGCCCGGCGTCGAGCTCCGCCTCGATGACGAGACCGGTGAGATCTGGAGCCGAGGCCCGGACCTCTTCTCGGGTTACACGGACCCCGGACTGACCGCCGAGGCCACCGACGCCGACGGCTGGTACCGCACCGGCGACATCGGCGTGATCGACGAGGACGGCTGGCTGACCATCACCGACCGGGCCAAGGACGTGATCATCCGGGGTGGGGAGAACGTCAGCCCGGCCGAGGTCGAGGAGCTGCTGGTGCGGATGGACGGCGTGGCCGAGGTCGCCGTGGTCGCGGCCCCCGACGAGCGCCTCGGCGAGCACGGCTGTGCCTTCGTGAGAACGGCCCCGGGGTCGGTGTCCCCGGATCTGGCCGCCATCCGGGCCCACCTCGAGGCCGCCGGCCTGGCCCGCCAGAAGTGGCCCGAGGAGCTCCGCGAGGTCCCGGACTTCCCCCGGACCGCCAGCGGCAAGATCCAGAAGTTCGCCCTCCGCGCGCGACTGCGCCACGAATCCCCTCAGTAGGGGGTGGTCTGGTCGAAGAGGCGCTTGGGGTTGGCCACGAGCATCTGGTCGATCTGGTTCTGGGTGACGCCGCGGGCCAGCAACTCGGGCAGCACGTCCTCGGAGATGTGGTTGAAGTGCCAGTTGGGCGCCATCATCGACTCGACCTCGGGAGTGAACCAGTCCATGAAGCAGGCGGCGTCGTGAGCCAGGACCATGCGGTCGGCGTAGCCCTGGGCACACAGGTCGACCACCACCTGGACCCGGTCGTCGAACGGCAACAGCACGTCGAGCCCGAAGCGGTCCATGCCGATCATCGAACCCTTGTCCATCAGCTCCCGCAGGTAGTCGAGGTCGGTCGAGTCACCCGAGTGACCGATGACGACGCGGCTGAGGTCGACGCCCTCCTCCTCGAACACCCGCTGCTGGTCCCGCCCCCGGAACGTCCCTGCGTCGGTATGGGTGGTGATCGGGACGCCCGTCTCCCGGTGGGTGCGGGCGCAGGCCCGCAGGACCCGCTCGACGCCAGGGGTGAGACCGTCCCGATCGGTCGCGCACTTGATGATCCCGGCCTTCACACCGGTGTCGGCGATGCCGTCGGTGATGTCCTTGACGAACATCCCGACCATCGGGTCGGGGTCGGTGTCGAAGACCACGCCCCGGTAGTGGAAGTAGAAGGGGACGTCGTTGTAGGTGTAGAGGCCCGTGGCGGCCACGATCTGCAGGTCGACCTGCTCGGCCACCCGCTGCACCCACGGCAGGTAGCGCCCGAGGCCGATGACCGTCGGGTCCACGATGCTGCGGATCCCCCGTGCGGCCAGGTCGTTCAGCTTGGCCACGCCGTCGGCGATGCGCTCCTCGGCGTCCCAGTAGTCACCGTAGTTCTGGATGATCTCGGGGCTGATGACGAAGACGTGCTCGTGCATCAGGGTGGGGCCGAGGTCGGCCGTGTCGATCGATCCGGTGACCGTGGGTACCTGTGCCATGGGTCAGACGCTAGGACAGGACGCCGGGCAGAGGGGTCAGGTCGGTGATGCGGGCCACGCCTTCGGGTACCGGTAGGGCCGTGTCCCAGCGGTCGACCCACACCGGCCGGACCCCGGCCGCCAGCCCGCCCTGGACGTCACAGCGGTAGCTGTCGCCGACATAGACCAGGTCGACGGGGTCGACGCCGAGTCGCTCAGCCGCATGCCAGAAGCCCTCGGGGCGTGGCTTGCGCAGGTCCGGCGGGATCTCGACGACCACGTCGAAACGATCGCTGAGGCCCATGTCGGCCAAGGCGGCGTGGGCGCGGGGGCTGTTGGTCACCAGCGCGAGTCGATACTGCTCGCCGAGGTGAGTCAGCACCGCATCGACCTCCCCGTAGGCCACCGCGCGGAAGGCGGCCATGAAGCCCTCCGCCGCCTCGGCGGCGCCCTCTGCGGTCCCGAGGGCTTCGGCCCAGATCTCCTCCCCGACGACGAAGAGCAGATAGTGGGCCCCGTCGACCAGATGGCCGTCCTCACGGGGGTGTCGCCGGTCGAGCACCTCGAGCAGGCGGTCGGCGTGCTGGGGCTCGGCCCGTCGGATCGCCGCCTCCCAGTCCGACAGCGTGCCGTCCAGGTCGAAGGCGACCGTCGGGCGGTTCAAGGGTCCTTGGGGAGGCCGAGAAGGCGCTCGGCGATGACGTTGCGCTGGATCTCGCTGGTGCCACCGGCGATCGAGAGGCACCGGTTGCCGAGATAGCCGCCGATCCATGCGGCGCCGTCGCCCTCGTCGATCGCCCCGGCCGGACCGAGGAGACCGAGGCCGAGTTCCTGGATGCGTTGTTCGTGCTCGACCCCGAGCAGCTTGCGCACGCTGGCCTCGGGACCGGGCTCGTCCCCACTGAGCGCCCGCAGGGTGGAGCGCAGGCCCAGCGCCGCCAGGGCATGGCTCTCGGCCAGCAGACGGCCGACGTGGTCGATCACGACCGGTGACGCGCCGTGAGCGGCATGGCCGAGCAGGCCCTCCACCCCCGGCCCGAAGGACGAGCCACTGCCCATGGAGACCCGTTCGTTGGCCAGCGTGGTCCGGGCCGCCTCCCAGCCGGCGTCGACCTCCCCCACGACCAGGTCGTCGGGCACGAAGACGGCGTCGAGGAAGACCTCGTTGAACATCTCGGCCCCGGTGAGCTCACGGAGCGGTCGGATGTCCAGGCCGGAAGCGGCCATGTCGACCAGGAAGCAGCTGATGCCGAGGTGCTTGGGGGCGTCGGGGTTCGTCCGGGCGAGGCAGATCCCCCAGTCGGCGATGTGGGCCATCGTCGTCCAGACCTTCTGCCCGGTGATCGACCAGCCGCCCTCGACCTTCTCGGCCCGGGTCGTGAGCGACGCCAGATCCGAGCCCGCGCCGGGCTCACTGAACATCTGGCACCAGAGGATCTCCCCGCGCAGGGTCGAGGCGATGAAACGCTCCTGTTGGGAGGCGGTCCCGTGGGCCACCAGCGTGGGCAGGACCCAGGCCCCCACCTGCAGGTGGCGACGGCGGACACGGGCGGCACGGAACTCCTCGTCGATGACCAACTGGTGGGTGGCGTCGGCGTCGAGGCCCCACGGCTCGGGCCAGTTGGGGACGAGGTAGCCGGCGTCGGCGATGACGGTGTCCCACTCCTCGCGCGGGCGGGATCGGAGGTCGTCGAGGAAGGAGCGCACGCGGGTCCGGTGCGACTCGGCCTCGGGCGGCAGGTCGACGGTCATCGACCGGCGGGCCCCTCCCTGGGCCCGCTCCACCACCAGCGCGTGCCATGGGTCCGGTCCACCGAGCAGTTGACGAGTGGCCATGGCCCGCCTCAGGAAGAGGTGGGCGTCGTGCTCCCAGGTGAAGCCGATGCCCCCGTGGACCTGGACGCACCCCTGGGCGCAGGTGGCGAAGGCGTCGGCGGCCAGGGCCCCGGTGACGGCCATGGCCAGGGCGACCTCGGCCTCGTCGCCTCCCCGCACGGCGTCCCAGGTGCCGGCCCGGGCCAACTCGAGGGCACCGAGCATGTCGGCGCAGCGGTGCTTCACCGCCTGGTACTGGCCGATCGGCCGCCCGAACTGCTCGCGGTCCCGGGCGTAGCGCGCGGCGGTCTCGACGCACCAGGCGGCGCCGCCCATCGACTCGGCCGCCAGCAGTGTCGCGGCCAGGTCCCGGACCAGCCCGGGACGGGGCCCGGGGCCCAGGAGGAGGCCGGCGCGCGTGCCGGCGAGGCGGACGGTGGCCAGACGCCGCGTCGGGTCGAGGCTCTTGTGCTCCTCGACCTCCAGGGCGTCGGGGCGATGGACCGTCCACCCCTCGGGTGTGGGCACGACCAGCACCCCAGCAGTGGCCCCGCCGAGCACGCTGGTCCATTCGTCCGAGGAGGGGTCCGACGCGAAGGCCACGGCACCGGGCGTCGAGCCGTCGACCAGGCCGGGCAACAGGTCGGCGCGTGCCTCGTCTCCCCCCAGGCGGTCGATGACCACGGCGGCCAGCACCGTCGGGACGACAGGTCCGGGGGCACAGGCCCGACCCAACTCCTCGAGCACGACGGCCAGTTCGGCGAGGCCGCAACCGGAACCACCGTGGGCCTCGTCGACCGACAGGCCCAGCCAGCCCAGATCGGCCAGTTCGTCCCAGAACGGTGGGAGGGCGTCGGTGGGCGCGTCGAGGGTGTCCCTGGCCGCCCGCAGCACCGCTCGGGCATCGACCCAGCGTCGGGCCGTCTGGTGCAGCGCCCGGTGGTCCTCGCTGACCCCCAGCGTCACGGCCGGAGCGAAGTCACGAGAGCACGATGGCCTGGGTGGGGCAGCCTTCGGCGGCGTTGCGGACCTTCGCCTCGGGATCGCCCTCCGGATCGACGACGAACGCCACGTTCTCGTCGTCGATGTCGAAGGTGGCCGGCGCCCAGAAGGCGCAGTTGCCCGACCCCATGCAGCGTTCCTTGATGATCTCGATCTCCACGGGACCGGTCTACCCGAACAGGACGGGGAGTGCGGTCGGCGAGCGGAAACGCTCGCCGTGGATGTGCACGTCTTCGGCCGCCGGATCGAGCCGGACGGCGGGAAGGCGGTCGAGCACGGCGCCCGCCGCCACCCGCATCTCCATGCGGGCCAGGTGCATGCCCAGACACATGTGGGGCCCGAACCCGAAGGCGGCGTGGGGCTTCTGTTCCCGGAAGATGTCGAACCGCTCCGGGGAGTCCCAGCGGGTCTCGTCGTGGTTGGCCGACCCGACATGGGCCACGACCTGGTGACCCGCCGGGATGTGGGTGCCGGCCACCTCGCCGTCGACCGCGGAGCTCCGGGCGGTGATGAGCAGCGGGGACTCCCAACGGATGGCCTCCTCCACGGCCTGGGTCATCAGGCTGCGGTCGTCGCGGAGGGCGGCGAGTTGGTCGGGGTTGGCCAGCAGGGCGAACAGGAGGTTGCCGGTCGCCCGGTAGGTGGTCTCGGCTCCGGCCGGCAGCAGGAGGCGGATGAACGAGAAGATCTCCTCGTCGCCCAGTTGCTCACCGTCGAGCTCGGCGTGCGCCAGTTGGCTGATGACATCGTCGCCCGGGTGGCGGCGACGCGCCTCGAGCACCCCGGCCAGGTAGTCCTTCATGGCTGCCGACGCCGCCAGCCCCTTGTCCGGATCGGCCGCGACGTTGATGATCCACCAGGCCCACTCGTGGAAGGTCCCCGTCTCGTCGGCCGGGACGCCGAGGATCTTGGCGATGACCTGGATCGGGTAGGGGAAGGTCAGCTCCCGCACCAACTCCGCGCGCCCCCCGTCGTCGCCGGTCTTGGCGACGACCTGGTCGAGGTAGCCGTCCACGACCGACTGGGCATAGGGCTCCCAGGCCTCGAGGCTGCGCTGACGGAAGGCGACGCTGACGAGAGCCCGCAGACGCTTGTGCTCCGGCTCGTCCATCCCCACCAGCACGTGGTCGCCCATCACCGGCGCCATCAGCTCCCGGATGGCCGAGGAGGAGTAGGTCACGTTGTCCCGCAGCACCGCCACGACGTCGTCGTAGCGGTGGACGATGTAGCTGGTCTCCTCCATGCCGTCCATGAAGGACGACATGAGGGTCGCCGCCACCGGCCGCTCCCGCCGCATGCGGACCAGGTCGGGATAGGGGTCGCGCACGTCCCCGGCGACGGCGGTGAACTGCGCCATGGCGTCGAAGGCCATACCGTCCACCACCGGCATCGGAGCTGACACGCGTGTCAGGTTAGGTCACCGTGGCACCCGCCGAGTCCACCGTGTGTTCCCCCGTGGGCCACCGCGGGTCACGGCTGGGCCGGAGGCCGCCGCCTCAGCCGAAGCGGTCGGCCAGGCGGTAGAAGGCGCGCGGCCCGTCCCACAGCACCGTTGCCAGATCGGCGTCGCTCATATCCCGGGACCGCGCCTCGGCGACGAAGGAAACGGCGGCGTCCGGAAACCGGGCATCGGGGTGGGGGAAGTCGCTGGCCCACACGACGTGGTCGGCCCCGACCCGCTCCACGACCGACGCCGTGAGGGCGTCGTCGGCCTCGGTGGAGATCGCGCCCTGGCGGGCGAACAGAGCGCTCGCCCTGACGGCACCGGGGTCCATCCACTCCTGGTGCTCGTCGAGGCGCTGCAGCCAGTACGGCAGCCAGCCGGTACCCGACTCGAGGAAGGCCACCCGCAGGTCGGGGTGGCGGGCCAGGGCGCCGTCGAGCACCAGGCTGGCCATTGCGGCCATCTGTTCCATCGGGTGCGACAGCAGGTGACGGGCGGCGAACCCCGGGAAGCGGTCGGCCCCGATGGTCGGGCCCCGCAGCCCGAGGCCCTCGTGGACGGCCAGCACCAGGCCGGCCTCGGCCAGGGTGGCGTAGAGCGGGTCGTGGTAGGGGTCGCCGAGGTTGCGGCCGTACAGGTGGTTGGGTCGGGCCAGGGCACCGACCAGCCCGAGGGCGGCGGCGTGCTCGGCCTCGGCGACGGCAAGATCGCGGTCGGCCAACGGCACCAGGGCGATGCCGGCCAATCGGCTCTCGCCCTCGCCGCAGTAGCCCGCCAGCCAGTCGTTGTAGGAGCGACACGCCGCGGCGCTCCGGGCCGCGTCGAGCTCGGGCTGGAACGGGACGAACAGGCCGATCGACGGGTAGAGCACGGCGGCATCGATGCCCTGGGCGTCCATGGCCCGCAGGTAGGACGGGGCGTCGAATCCATGGGCCATCTGATCGGCGATCACCTCGGCGTCCCCGCACGGGATCATCGGGGTGTCGGGGGCGAGGTCGATCACCGCGGGCCCCACCTCGGACCACTCGGCGAACACCTGTGGCGGCTCCACCACGTGGGCGTCCGCATCCAGGACCCGGAACCCCTCGACCGTCATCGGCCCTCCCCCGGGCCCAGGCCGGCTCGGCCGGTCACGGACCCAGGACGCTGCCGTTGAGCTCGAGGAGCTGGCCGCGGCGGAGGCGGGCACCCAGCGTGTGGTCGTCGTCCCACGCCACCTGCAGGCCCAGCTCGAGGGTGAGCACCCCGTCCACCGGCGCCACGCTCGCCCACTCGATGGACCACCGGTCCTCGGTGGTCCCCCAGGGCTCCCGATGGTCGGCCAGGGCCTCCTCGAGCTCCGTCCTCGCCGCGCCCAGTTCGTCGGCGGCACCACGAGCCACCGCCAGCGCCGCGGACTCGGGCCCCGCCCGTCCACCGACGACGGCCAGGGTCACCCGATCGCCGTCGATCTCGACCTCGCCCCACCACCGGCCCCGTCGACGCTCCAGCACCCCCAGATGCGGGTCATCCACGGATCTCGCCATGACCAGACCCTAGGCCGGACGCTCTCCCGATTCGGGGTGGGCGACCGGGTCAGGAGCGACGGGCGGCGAGGCCGCCGTCCAACGGGATGACGGCGCCGCTGAGGTAGGCGCTGTGATCGCCGGCGAGGAAGCTGACCAGGGCGGTGACGTCGGCGGCGGTGCCGAGGCGACCCATGGGGACGCTGCCGGCGACGAAGGCCTTGATGCCGTCGGGATCACCGGTGGCCTCGGCCACCCGGGCGAAGAGGCCGACCTCGGTGGCGGCCGGGGCCACCACGTTGACCCGGATGCCGTCGGGGGCGTGCTCGATGGCGACCTGTTTGCAGAGGTTGGTGAGGCCGAACTTGCTGGCGCAGTAGGCGGGGTACTGCGGGGCCACGATCTGGCCCAGGGTGGAGCCCAGGGCGATGACCGAGCCGCCACCGGACTCGACCATGGCCGGCACGGCGTGGCGCAGGCAGAGGAACGGCGCCTTGAGGTTCGTGTCGATGACCTCCCGCCAGGCCTCGTCGGTGGTCTCCAGCAGCGGGGCCCGGGTCTCGACGGCGGCGGACAGGACGAGGGCCTTCAGCTTCCCGAAGCCCACCGCCCGCTCGACCATCCCGGCCACGGCGGAGTCATCTCGGGCATCCACCCGATGGGCGACCCCGCCGATGCGGCCGGCGGTCAGGACCGCACCGGACTCGTCCAGGTCGGCGACCACCACCAGGAAGCCGTCGTCGGACAGCCGCTCGGCGATGGCGTCCCCGAGACCCGAGGCGCCGCCCACGACCAGCGCCACCCGGCTCACCGGCCCTCCTCCCCGCCGGAGCCCGTTCGGGGCACTCCCGTCCGTTCTCCACACCAGAGAGGAGTGGCCAGGAGGAGCGGTTCCCCCTGGCTCATCGGTAGACCGCCAGGCCGCCGTCGGCGGGGACGACCGCGCCGGACACGTAGGCGGACAGGTCCGAGGCCAGGAACAGGGCGATGGACGCCACGTCCTCGGCGGTTCCCAGGCGGTGGAGCGGGATGGTCCTGGCCAGCCCGGCCACGAACCCCTCGGGGTCGTCCATCTCGGCCGCCACCTTCTGGAACCGGGGGGTGTCGATGGAGCCCGGGGCGATCACGTTGGCCCGCACCGACGGCCCGTACTCCACGGCGATCTGGCGGGTCAGGGCCACCAGACCCGCTTTGGCCGCGCCGTAGGCGACGTAGCCCTCCGAGCCGATGAGACCCAGCACCGACGCCGTGTTGATGATCGAGCCGCCCGCCCCCGCGAGCATCACGGGCAGCGCCGCCCGGCAGGCCCAGAAGACCGCATCGAGGTTGGTGGCGATCGTTCGGTCCCAGTCCTCCTCAGAGCACTCGACCAGGCACCCGGACATCTGCACCGCGGCGTTGTTGTAGAGCACGTCGAGGCGGCCCCACCGCTCGACCGTCGCCGCCACCATCGCCTCGACCTCGGCCTTCACCGACACGTCGGCCGCGATCACCGCGGCCTCGGCCCCGACCGCTTCGACCTGCCGGGCCGACTCGGCCGAGCCCTCGTCGTCGATGTCCACGATGGCGATCGCGGCCCCGTGGGCGGCGAAGCGCAGCGCCGCGGCCCGCCCCTGCCCCGATGCCGACCCGGTGATCAGGGCCACCCTCCCCTCCAGCAGTCGACCGTCATCCACGCTTCTGGCGCCCGATTGAGGCGTCATGACGCCTCGATCGGGCGCCAGAACGGGAGGTGGCGCGGGTCAGGCATCGGCGAGCTCCCGGAACCGTTCGTACCGGGTCGCGCAGGCCGGGGCCCAGGCGGGGTCAGGCTCGACGCGGCGGTCAGAACGGGCCCAGCGTCGGGCGGCGGTGGCGTCGGTCTCGAGACCGGCGGCCAGGCGGGCACAGAAGGCCGAGCCCAGAGCCCCGCCTTCGGGGACGGCCACGAGGTCGGCGGGCAGGCCGGTGCCGTCGACGAGGGCCTGGACCCACTCCGCGACGCGGGTGCCGCCACCGGTGAGGACCAGACGGCGGGCCGGCACGCCGGCCAGGTCGATGTGGTGGCGCACGACGAACCCGGCGGCCTCGAACGCGGCTCGGCGCAACGCCCCGGGGCCGTGGGTGAGGTCCAGGCCGTCGACCCCGGCCCGCCGGTCGGGGTCGTGCAGGGGCGTCCGCTCGCCCCGGACGTAGGGGGACCAGACCGGCACCTGGTCCGGGACCGGCTCGTCTCCCCGAGCCAGAAGGTGGGTGGCCCAGTTCAGGAACAGCCCGCCGGCGTTGCTCGGACCGCCGATCAGGGTCAGGCCCGGCGTCGAGTGCGGGATCGTCCACAGCCCCGGGACCTCGACCCACTCCTCGGTGACGATCCAGGTGATCAGCGTGGTGCCGCAGATGACCAGGACGTCGCCCGGCTCGTCGGCGCCGGCGACCAACTGCTCGGCGAAGGCGTCGATGCCCCCGGGGCCGATGGCGGCGCCGTCGACCTCGCCGATCGGGGTGTCCCCGTTGACCACGCGGGGCATCCGGTCTCCCGCGACCCCGGACTCGGCCAGCAGCGCCTCGTCCCACCCCGTGCCGTCGAACAGCGGATGGGCGGCCATCGCGCTGATCGAGTCCATGGCCCCCTCGCCACCGAGCGCGTGGTTGGCCACGGCCTGGGCCGGCCAGAAGCCCGCAGCATCAGGGGCCTGCTCCCGGCACCAGCCCAGGAACCCGAGCAGCTCACCCGCGTCGCCGGCCGTGCCGTCGTCCCGACGCCCGGCGCGACCGCGCTCGTCGCCGTAGAGGAGGCCCGGGGTCAGGGCGTGGCCACGGGCATCGACCGCCGCCAGCGACGGGACCATGGCCACCACGTTGACGCCCACGGGCTGGAGGCCGGCCGAGACCTCACGCCAGGCCTGGCGCACCCCGTCCCGCCACACCCGGTTCGCGTCGTGCTCGAAGCGGTCGGCGGAGGGAATGCCGATCACGTGCGGCACCCGGACCTGGGCCACCACATGGCCGTCGTCGTCCACGGCCAGGCCCTTGACGGAGGTCGTGCCGATGTCGAGGCCAACGGTGACGTCGCCGTCTCTCACGTCGCCCAGTCTGGCCGACGAACCGACCTAAGCTCGCCCCCAGTCGATCCAGGGACACAACGATGACCACCGCAACGGTTCTTCAAGTGGGAGGGGACTCGACCGTCTACGGGCTGGTCCTCTTCCTGCACATCATCACCGCCATCGTCGGGCTGGGAGGTGTGATGCTGAACGGCATCTACGCCCAACAGGCCCAGCAGCGCCCCGGCCGCGAGGGCGTGGCGATCAACCAGGCGAACTTCGCGGTGAGCAAGATCGCGGAGATCTTCATCTACTTCATCTTCGTCTTCGGCGTGCTCCTGGTCCTGTTGGCCGACGACGACACGATCAGCTTCAGCGACCTGTGGATCAGCCTCTCGATGCTCTTCTTCATCATCGCCATCGGGCTCTCCCACGGCGTGATGAACCCGGCGATCCGCAAGGCCAACGCGTTGGCAGAGGAGTTGGCCACCACCGAGGGTCGGCCGCCGGGCCAGGCCGGGCCACCGCCTCAGGCGGTCGAGCTCGAGGCGCTGGGCAAGCGCATCGGCGCTACGGGCGCGGTGCTCAACCTCCTCATACTGGTCATGCTCTACCTGATGATCTTCAAGCCGGGATTCCCCTGACGGTCCGGCTCGGGTCACGATCCTGATGCTGGGGCGGCGGTTGAACCGGACCGGCGGGGCGTGCCCCGCTCCGGGCCCACACCGTCGGCGAGGGAGATCCGGGTCCCGTCGATCGTGAGCAGTCCCCCGGCGGCCGCCTCCGGTACCTCGCGGCACCCGAACGCCGCCTCGTGACCTGGCGGGCGGTCCCACGACGGCGATGCCGCCGACGGCGGAGCCGAGCGCGTCGACCAGCGCGGCACGGGTGAACGACAGGCCTCCGGTCGATGTCGTGCGACGATGGGCCGGGTGAGCGACGGAGGTGGGTACCGCCGGAGGATCGAGCTGGTCACGGTGTCACCGGGGTTGGTGCGCGGGGAGATGGAAGACGACTTCCACCACTTCCGGGTGAGCATCGCCCACGCCGGGGGGAAGGTGACGGCGCTGGACGGAACCGCGGTGCGTCATCCCTGGACGACCTGTCCGGACGCGCTCGGCCCACTACGCGACCTCGTGGGGGCGCCGGTGACCACCGATGCCACCGGCCATCACGGCCACGGCGACCCTCGGTCGAGCTGTACCCACTGGTTCGACCTGGCCGGTCTGGCCATCGCCCAGGCGGGCGCGGGCCGAGAGCACCGGCGCTATGACATGGCCGTCCCCGACCGCGGCGAGGGCGGTCGGACCACGGCCCACCTGAGCCGTGACGGCACGCCGCTGCTGGACTGGACCGTCGACGCCCAGACCATCCTGGACCCTGCCCCCTTCACCGACCGGCCCATGGGCCGAGGCTTCCTGGCCTGGGCCAACGCCACGTTCGACCTCGAGACGGCCGAGGCCGTGATCGCCCTCCGGCGGGCCTGCCGGATCAGCCTGGGTCGCCTCATGGACCTGGACGACTACGACAGGGCCGACGAGGTCGGCCACGGCATGACCGACACCTGCCACACCTTCTCCACCGGGGTCATGGCCAGCGCCCTGCGCATCAAGGGCAGCAGTCGTCACATCTGACCGGCTTCGCTGCGCTCAGCCAGTCCGGCGCCGCCGTCGTGGAACGTCGCCCGAGCTGCTCCGCTCCGCTCCGCAGCCCGACATTCAGGCAACCGTCGTCACATCTGACCGGCTTCGCTGCGCTCAGCCAGTCCGGCGCCGCCGTCGTGGAACGTCGCCCGAGCTGCTCCGCTCCGCTCCGCAGCCCGACATTCGGGCAACCGGTACCAGCTCCTTCGTCACTGGTTGGGCTTGTCGCCGGCGGCGGCGGCACGGCGGTACTCCTCGAGCTTGTCGATGAGTCCCATGCGCTCCTGGCCCACGCCGCCGTCGATGCGGGCCGCGATGGCCTCGGGGCTCCAGCGCCCACCACCCTCGTTCTCCATGGAGCGGACCTCGGCGGGCTGGTTCCACACGGCGATCGTCGGGCCGTTCACGGTGTACACCTGCCCGGTGATGTGCCGGGCGTGGTCCGACAAGAGGTAGACCGCCATCGGCGCCACGTCCTCGGGTTCGCCCATCTGGAGCTCCATGGGGACCTGCTCGGACATCCGGGTCTTGGCCACCGGGGCGATCGCGTTGGACGTCACCCCGTAGCGGTACATGCCGGCGGCGGCCGAACGCACCAGGGAGACGATGCCGCCCTTGGCCGCCGCGTAGTTGGCCTGGGCCACGGACCCCGCGAAGGCGCCGGAGGTGAAGCCGATGAGCGAGCCCGACTTCTGCTCCTTCATGCGGGCCGCCGCGGCGCGGAACACGGTGAAGGTGCCCTTGAGGTGGGTGGCGATGACCGGGTCCCACTCGTCCTCGGACATGTTGAAGAGCATCCGTTCCCGCAGGATGCCGGCCGGGCAGACCACGCCGTCGATCTTGCCGAACTCCTCCACGGCGGTGTTCACGATGCGCTCACCCCCGGCCATCTCCGCCACGGAGTCGGCCACGGCGATGGCGGTGCCGCCGGCGTCGGTGATCTCCTTCACGACGGCGTCGGCCACCTCGCTGTTGGGCTCGCTGCCGTCCTGGGCGACGCCGTAGTCGTTGACCACCACGCTGGCGCCCTCGGCGGCACAGGCCAGGGCCACGGCCCGGCCGATCCCCCGGCCGGCCCCCGTGACGGCGATCGCCTTGCCCTCCAGGTACCCGCTCATCTCTGTCCTCTCGTCGGTGCGCGCCACGGAGCTGACGCCGGGGTCACGTGCGGCTGGTTACCTTACGCAGGCGTCCGCGGGGGCTCCGAACCCGGCGCGACGACCGAGCGAGGTCTCCCGAGCCCGTTCTGGGCCCCACGACCCGCGCCCCGGCGCGGATGATGGGGCCCAGAACAGAGAGATCGATGAGGTCACGTACAGTCGCCGCCGTGTCCGACGAACAAGATCTGCTCCACGAGGTCCGCGACGGCGTGGCCTGGCTGACCTTCAACCGCCCCGACGCCGGGAACTCGGTGACCCCGGACCAGCGCGACCGCCTCATCGACCACCTCGACGCGGCCAGCGCCGACCCCAACGTCCGCTGCGTCGTCCTGACCGCGAACGGTCGTCACTTCTGCACCGGCGCCGACCTGCGAGTGGACCGCAGCGACGGCCCGGCGAAGCCCGAGGGCGCTCCGGACCGGATCGTGGGCGATGCCATGCGCATGATCGCCACCGGGGCCCAACGCCTGATCTCGGCCATCCTCGACTGCGAGAAGCCGGTCATCGTCGGCCTCAACGGCACCGCCGCCGGCCTGGGCGCCCATCTCAGCCTGGCCGCCGACCTGGTCATCGCCGCCGAGGGCGTGAAGCTCATCGAGGTCTTCGTCCGCCGGGGGATCATCCCCGACGCCGGTGGCCCCTACCTGCTCACCAAGGCGGTCGGCCCCCACAAGGCCAAGGAACTGGCCTTCTTCGGCGACGAGCTGCCGGCCGAGGACGCCGCCACCCTGGGGATCGTGAACGAGGTCGTGCCCGCGGACGAGCTCGAGGCGACGCTGACCGACTGGTCGAACCGGCTGGCCGCGGGACCGACCCGGGCCATCGCCACCACCAAGTGGCTGATCAACCGGGCCGTGGACCAGGACCGCCACACCGCCTTCGGCGAGGAGGCGATGGCCCAGGAGCACGTCATGCACACCCACGACATGGGCGAGGGCGTGGCCGCCTTCGTCGAGCGCCGGGACGCCGACTTCAAGGGCTGGTGACCGGGCCGCAGGAAGCGAGGCGAGAAAGGGGGCGTGGGATGCCGCCGACGGCCCTCCGCGGCACCAAAGCCAAGCGGCCTCTCTGACCGAAATTGCGTGACCTACGGTCGTCCAGCGACCCCAACCCACGCCAGAACAGCCAGGGCCGGCAGCTCAGCCGAAACGGCGTGACTTACGGTCGTCCAGCGACCACAACCCACGCCAGAACAGCCAGACCGGCAGCTCAGCCGAAACGGCGTGACTTACGGTCGTCCAGCGACCAGAACCCACGCCAGAACAGCCAGGGGCCGACTCGCCGCCCCGGACGACCGGCCGCCTGACCCGACGCCCCCGTCGTTGCCTCGGTCTCGGCGCCGGCAGCGCTACCCGTCAGGCCTCAGGACGATCCCCGAGGTGGGGACGCCGGTGCCGGCGGTGACCAGGACGTTCTCGACGGCGTCGACCTGGTTGACCGACGTGCCCCGGACCTGACGGACACCCTCGGCGATGCCGTTCACCCCGTGGATGTAGGCCTCACCCAGCTGGCCACCGTGGGTGTTGGTGGGCAGGCGGCCGTCCATCTCGAGGTGGCCGTCGCGGACGAAGTCCTTGGCCTCCCCTTTGCCACAGAAGCCGAACTCCTCGAGCTGGCAGAGCACGAACGGCGTGAAATGGTCATAGAGGACCGCGGTCTGGATGTCGTCGGGCCCGATCCCGGCCTGTTCGTAGAGCTGGCGGGCGACGAGGCCCATCTCCGGGATGCCGGTGATCGAGTCCCGGTAGTACGAGGTCATCATGTGCTGGTCATCGCCCGAGCCCTGGGCCGCCCCGACGATGACCGCAGGCGGCTGCTTCAGGTCCCGGGCCCGCTCCAGGGAGGTCACGACCAGGGCCTGGCCCCCGTCGCTCTCCTGACAGCAGTCGAGCAGGTGCAGTGGCTCGACGATCCACCGACTGTTCTGGTGGTCCTCGAGCGTGATCGGCTGCTCGTAGAAGAACGCCTTCGGGTTGTTCGCCGCATGGTGGCGGTCGGCCACCGACACCCGACCGAAGTCCTCGCTCGTGGCGCCGGTCTCGTGCATGTACCTGCGGCCGAACATGGCCACCCACTGAGCGGGGGTGAGCAGGCCGAACGGGGCGTACCAGCTGAAGTGGGCCGCCTCGGCATTGGCCGCGAGGGGGCGGTCCTGGACGCCGGTGCCGAAACGATGCCCGGAGCGCTCGTTGAAGGCGCGGTAGACGACCACCACGTCCGCGATTCCTCCGGCGACCGCCATGGCCGCCTGTTGGACCGTGCCACAGGCTGCGCCGCCGCCATGGTGGATCCGCGAGAAGAACTGGAGATCGCCGATGCCGGTCAGGCGGGCGATCTCGATCTCGGGGTTGGTGTCGGCGGTGAAGGTCACCATGCCGTCGACCTCGGAGGGCTCGATGCCGGCGTCCGCCAGCGCGGCCACGGTGGCCTCGCAGGCCAGCTGCATCTCCGAGCGCCCCGAGGCCTTGGAGAACTCGGTGGCGCCGATCCCGGCGACGGCGGTGGTCCCGACGAACCCGACGTCCCCGCTCACCGGGTTCCTCCGGAACTGCGTTCCTTGTGGCTGCTGGACGACGACGGGCAACGCAATTTCGACGGGGTCACGGCAGCACCACCTCGACCTTGCCGGTGACGTGGGCCCCGATCGAGTTGGCCCCGACCAGACCCACGGTGATGGTGTTGGTCGTCACGTCCTTGGCCTCGACCGACCCGGTGAACGCCATGGTGTCGCCCGGGTAGTTGGGGGCGCCGAGCCGGATGGACAACTTGCTCAGCCGACTGCCCGGCCCGGCCCACTCGGTGACGAACCGGCTCACGAAGCCGTTGGTCGACAGGATGTTCATGAAGATGTCCGGCGAGCCCCGCTCGACGGCCAGGGCCGGGTCGTGGTGGACGTCCTGGTAGTCCCGGGTGGCGATGGCGGTCGACACGATCACCGTCCGGGTCAGGGGGATGTCCAGCGGGGTGAGCTCGTCGCCGACGGCCACGTCGGCGAAGGCCCGGGTGGGGGCCAGGTCAGGCATGTCCGGCTCCTTCGGCGATGAGGTCCCCCAGGCGGGCCAGGTGGGCGCTCGGCCCACCGAGCAGGTCCCCGATGTGCTTGCCCCAGAGGAAGTAGCGATGGACGGGATAGTCGATGTCGGCCCCCATGCCCCCGTGCAGGTGCTGGGTGGCCAGGACGACCTTGGTCCCCCCGTCCGAGGCCCACCAGTGGGCCACCTCGACCTGCTCGGCGGAGGGCAGGCCCTCGTCGAGGCGCCAGGCCGCCTGCCACAGGGTGGCCCGGATGGCCTCGATGGTGATGTAGGCGTCGGCGGCCCGCAGGGCGACACCCTGATTGGTCGAGAGCGACTTGCCGAACTGCTCCCGCTCGGACGTGTACTCCGCCGCCAGGCGGATCGCCTCCTCGCACACGCCCAGCTGCATCGCCGCCAGGCCGACCAGCGCCCGCTGGTAGAGCCATCGCAGGGCGCCACCGTCGTCGTCCAGGGCCTCGGCCGGCGCACCCGTCAGGGTCAGGTGACCGTGGCGGCTGCGACTGGTCGTTTCCACCGGCTCGATGCCCACCCCGGCGCCGGTCGCCTCGACGAGGAACAGGCGCGGGCCGTCGTCGGTCGCCGCGGGCACGAGGACGGCGTCGGCCACCGGGAGGGCAGGCACGCTGAGGCTGGTGCCATCCAGGTGCCACCGGCCCCCCTCGACCTCAGCCGTCACGGTCGGCACCAGGGCCTCACCCCCCGGTCCGGGCTCCAGGGCGGCGGTCAGCACCACATCACCGGTGGTCACGACGGGCAGCCAACGGCTCTGCTGGGCTTCGGTACCGAACTCGGCGAGGGCGAGGGCGCCCAGCACGACGGTCGGCCAGTAGGGCACGGGCGCCACCCGCCGGCCCTGCTCTTGCAGGACGAGCGCGACCTCGACGAGGCCCAGGCCGGCGCCTCCGTGGGCCTCCGGCAGGCCGATCCCCAACAGCCCGGTGCTGCCCAACTCCTTCCAGAGCTCGCGGTCGAAGCGGTCCTCGGTGGCTTCGACGGCCTTGACCCGTTCGACGGTCGCCCGTCCCGTGAAGACCTGCTCGGCCAGGCCGCTGACGGCGTCCTGGTCCTCGGTGAAGCTGAAGTCCATGGCTCAGGCGCTCCCGACGGGTCGGAACTGGGGCAGGGTGAGATCGTCGTCGAAGGCCACGAACGTGACCTCCACCGGCATCCCGATCCGGACTTCACCGGGATCGATGTCGATCACGTTGCTGACCAGACGCACCCCCTCCTCCAGTTCGATGAGGGCGACGTCGAGTGGGTAGTCGAAGGACGGGACCTGCGGGTGGTGGTTGGTCACGAAGCTGTAGACGGTCCCCCGTCCACCGGCCTCGACGGTGTCCCACTCCACGGACCGGCACTTCGGGCACATGGGTCCGGGCGGGTGTCGCAGCTCCCCACAGGAGGCGCACCTCTGGAGGAGCAACTTGGCCTCCTTGGCTCCCTCGAAGAAGAAGGCGTTGTCGAGGTTGACCGCCGGACGGGGACGGTCGGGCTTCGGCGCGGCCTTGGGCCGAGGCTTGAACTTCAGGATGCGGAACATCATCGAGCCGACCAGCTCGTCGTCCTGGTCCCGGTACTCGGTACGAGTGGTCACGAAGTGGCCGACACCGAGACCCGTGGCCTTCTCCTCCGAGACGCTCTCGATGAAGGCCGTGGTGGTCAACTCGTCGCCGGGAACCAGCTCCCGTCGGTACTCCTGCTCGGTGTCGGTGGCGACCACCGAGGTGAACCCCGCTTCGTCGAGCAACCCCAGCAGGGCGCTCTGCTCGTTGTCCTCCCGGGGGCCTTGGGACTTCAGGCCCTTCATGGACCAGACCTGGAGCATCACCGCCGGGGCGACGATCCCGTCGCGACCCGTGGCCCGGGCCGCGTCGTCGTCGAGATGGACCGGATTCGTGTCCCCCATGGCCTCGACCCAGTGTCGGATCATGGGCACGTTGACCGGGTCGTCACCGGCCACCGGCGGGCCCACCGAACGTCCCTCGAACTCCCGCAGGCGCGCCAGGAACGCCTCCGGGTCGACGGCCTGCGGTTCGCTCACCGCGACCCCCGCTTCATGCCCAGGCCCATCCAGGCCACGATCTCGCGCTGGATCTCGTTCACGCCACCGCCGAAGGTGTTGATCTGGGCGGCCCGACCGGCCCGCTCGACCTGCCCGGCCAACACGGCGCCGGGCGAACCCTCCCGGAGGTAACCGGCGCCGCCGAGGATTCCCAGCAACCGTTGGTACACCTCGACCACCGCCTCGGTGCCGTACACCTTCACCCCGGAGGCATCCGCGGGGTTCAGGTCGTCGTCGGCCACCGCCGTGGCCAGCTTCCAGTTGAGCAGGTTCATGGCGTCGAGCAGGACATGACAGCGAGCCAGGTCGATGCGGACCCAGGGCACGTCGATGACCCGCTTGGTGGCAGGGTCACTGCCGGCCGCCGGCGTGTCGGCGGCCCACGCCAGGACGCCGTCGTAGAACTCGAAGGCCTCCGCGGAGTGCGCGGCGAGGCCGATGCGCTCGTGGTTGAGCTGGGTGGTGATCATCCGCCAACCGCCGTTCTCCTCGCCGACCAGGTTGGTGACCGGCACCCGCACGTCGTCGTAGTAGGTGGCTGTGGTCCGGTTGTCGCCGACGGTGACGATCGGGGTCCAGGAGAACCCCGGGGCGTCGGTCGGCACCAGGATCATGGAGATCCCCTTGTGCTTGGGGACGTCGGGATCGGTCCGACAGGCCAGCCAGACCCATTCGGCGTCGTTGGCCCCGCTGGTGAAGATCTTGTTCCCGTTGATGACGTACTCCTCGCCGTCCCGCACCGCCCGGGTCTGCAACGAGGCCAGGTCGGTGCCGGAGTTGGGCTCGGTGTAGCCGATGGCGAAGTTGACCTCGCCGGCGAGGATCTGGGGCAGGAAGATGGCCTTCTGTTCCTCGGAGCCGTAGCGCATGAGGGTCGGGCCCACGGTGTTCAGGGTCACGAAGGGCACCGGGGCGGCCGCTCGTTGGACCTCGTCGTAGAAGATGAACTGGTCGGTGGCCGGTCGGCCCTGGCCGCCGTACTCCTCCGGCCAGCCGATGCCCAGCCACCCGTCGGAGCCCATCTGGCGGACGATCCGCCGCCACCCGGCACCCCCCTCGCCCCGGTAGCCGATCTCGGCCCGGACCTCGGGGCTCAGCAGGTCGGCGAAGTACGCCCGCAGCTCGGTCCGGAGGGCCCGCTGCTGTGGTGTCTCCTGGAGGTGCATCTAGGCCCCTTGTAGCTCTCGGAACGGGACATCCTTGTCTGTCCGGGCCTCACGGGGAAGGCCGAGGACCCGCTCGCCGATGACGTTGCGCTGCACCTGGTCGGTGCCGCCACCGATGCGTACCGACCACTGGCCGAGGAACTGGTACTGCGCGACCTGGTCGCGGGGGGCGTCGTCGCCGCCCAGGGTCGCCGCCGGCCCCTCGATGGCCATGAGCAGGTCGCCGGTGCGCTCCACGTGGTCCGAGATGGCCAGCTTCATGACCGAGACCTCGGGACCGGGCTGCTGTCCGTGGCTGAGTGCGGTCTGGGCCCGGTAGCCCAGGAACTCCAGCAGACGCAGGCGGGTGTAGGCCCGGGCGATGTCCTGACGGACGATCGGCTCGCCCGACCGGCCGAAGCCACGAGCCAGGTCGACCAGTTGCTCGATGCCCGTGGACGCCCCGCCACCGCCGATCATCGACCGCTCGCTGCCCAGCGTCGTCTGGGCCACCCGCCATCCGTCGTTCACCTCGCCCAGGACGTTCTCCGCCGGGATCACGACATCGGTCAGGAACACCTCGTTGAAGTGGGCGTGACCGGTGATCTGGCGCAGCGGCCGGATCTCGATGCCCGGCGTCGCCATGTCGAGGAGGAAGTACGTGATGCCGCGGTGCTTCGGGTTGTCCGGCTCGGTGCGGGCGAGGAGCATGGCGACATCGGCGTTGTGGGCGCCGGAGGTCCAGACCTTCTGTCCGTTGACCACCCAGGTGTCGCCGTCCCGCGCGGCGCGGGTACGCAGGCCGGCCAGGTCCGAGCCGGCCCCCGGCTCGCTGAACAGCTGACACCACAGCTCGTCGCCCCGGAGGATGGCGTCGAGGTGGCGATCCTCCTGCTCGGGGGTGCCGTGGGCGATGAGGCTGGGGCCGACCATGTTGACCGCCACCGAGAACATGCCGGTGGTGACATCGAACCTGCGCTCCTCCTGGGCGAAGATGCGGGCCTCGTTCGGCGTGCCACCGCGTCCACCGTGGGCCTCGGGCCAGGTGATGCCGGCCCACCCCCCGTCGTAGAGGGTGCGCTGCCACCGGCGGCAGGTCTCCACGTGACCCTCGTCGTTGGCCGCGGCCAGCGACGGGCGGGCGTCGGGTCGACGCAACTCCGCATGGGCTGCGAGCCACGCCCGGGCCTCGGCCCGGAAGGCAGCCTCGCCCGGCGTGTCGTCGAAATCCACGACCGGCGATACTAGAACGCGTTCTAGTGAGGAGCGAACCCAGGCCCCGTCCGTGACACCGCACCACCCGATGGGGCGACCCGGGCCCTCAGCCGGAATCCGGCCCCGATCCCCGGCGCCGAATGGTCAATCCAGCAGTAGGCGGGCCGCGTCCTCGAGGTCGTCGCCGATCTGACCGACGGCCTCGGAGCCGTTGGCCCAGCGCAGGATGCTCGAGTTCCACACGTGGGCCAGGACCCGCGCCGCGCGGGCCTTCCGGGCGGGATCGGTGCCGTCCATCGCCGCGGTGAGGACGCGCTCGATGGTGTCGGTGGTCTGCTGCTGACAGGCGGTGACCGATGGCTCGTTGGCCGCTGCCGCATGCACCATCGCCGCCGCCAGCTGGGGTTCGCGTTCCATCGGCCGGGTGGCTCGGCGGATCACCTCGACCACAGCATCGGCCGTCGGGCCGGAGCGGTTGCGGCGCGGGGCGATGCGCCGCTCGAGATCGGTCGACCAGTCGACCATGGCCGCCGCCAGGAGATGGTCCTTGGACGTGAAGTAGCGGTAGATGGTGCCGAGGGCGACGCCGGCGGTGGCGGCCACGTCCCGCATCTGGACCGCCTCATAGCCCCCCTCGGACCCCAACGTCAGGGCCGCGTCGATGACCCGCTGGCGCCGCGCCGCCTGGCCGACGGTCAGGTCCGCCACCGAGAGATCAGCCACTGGATCCGACTCTAGTTTTCTGTAGGTTCTGGCCATGGCCGATGACGTCGTGATCTTCCACAACCCGAGCTGCTCGAAGTCCCGCCAGACCCTCGGGATCCTCGAGGACCACGGCGTCGAACCCGAGATCGTTCTCTACAAGCAGGCCCCACCGGACCGAGCCACCCTCCAGATGATCGTCACCGGCGCCGGCGTCGAGCCGTCCTCGCTCGTGCGCCGGGACCCCGAGTTCAAGGAGGCCGGCCTGACCTCGGCCGATGTCGAGACGGCCGAGCAGGTGATCGAGGTGCTGGTGGCCCATCCCGCGCTGATGGAGCGCCCCGTCGTCGTGCGGGGCGACCGCGTCATCCTCGGCCGACCCCCCGAGAACGTCGAAGCGCTCTTGGACTGAGGCGTTCCGGGTGCGCGTGGCCGCGAGGGGATGCGGCGCAGACCACCCTGAACGGCGCCGGCGGGCCGGAGCCGGCATCACGCCTCCACGAAGGTGGCGAGCCGGTCCATGATCGGAAGGACCACGTCGGCGGGGGCAGGTGGGACGCGGAAGACGACCTCCTCGAAGCCGATCCCGGCGTAGTAGTCGAGCTTGCCGGCGTCGGCCATGACGCCGAAGGGGATGATCGTGAGCTCGGCCGGGTCCCGGCCGGCGGACTCCATGCTGGCGTGCAGCTGGGGCAGGGCCCGGCGCACCCCGGCCCCGCCGATCGGCATCCAGCCGTCGCCGTAGGCCGCGATGGCCTCGAACAGCTTCGGGCCGCCGCCGCCGCCGAGGAGGATCGGCGGATGGGGCTTCTGGACCGGTTTGGGCCAGGAGAACGTCGGCGGGAACTCGACGTGCTCGCCCGAATAGGCGGCCTCGTCCCGGGTCCAGATGGTCTTCATGGCCTCGACCCGCTCCTGGCACACGGCCCGTCGGTCACCGAAGGCCACACCGTGGTCGGCCAGTTCCTCGACGTTCCAGCCGAAGCCGATGCCGAACACGAAGCGGCCCCGCGACACGAGGTCCAGGGAGGCGACCGCCTTGGCGGTCACGATCGGGTCCCGCTGGGCGACGAGGGCTATGCCGGTGCCGATCCGCAGGCGCTCGGTGACCGCGGCCGCGGCGGTGAGGGCGACGAAGGGGTCGAGTGAGCGGTAGTACTCCTCCCCCAGCGGCTCACCGGCCGGGGCCGGGGTGATCCGGCTGGCCGGGATGTGGCTGTGTTCGGGCACGTAGAGGGAGACGAAACCCCGTTCCTCGCAGGCCCGGGCCAGTTCGATCGGGCCGATCGAGAGGTCCGTCGGGAACATGGTGATGCCGAACTTCACGGGGCGAACCTCTCGCAGTAGGCCGCGAATCGGTCCCGGATCATGGTGGGGTCGATGGCGAAGTCCTCGGCCCGGTAGCGGTGGCGGCCGTGCTTGTCCTGACGGTGGTGCCGGGTGGCGGCGGTGACCGCGGTCCGGGCCTCGTCGTCGAGCTCGAAGCCGAGGTCGGCGTAGACCCGCTCGACCGAACCCACCGGGTCGGCGGTCAGGTCGCCGTAGTGCAGGTGGGTGATCGGCGCGTCGGGCTGGGCGTCCAGGTAGGCCATGGCCCGGTCGACCATGCCGGCCAGGCGCTCCAGCCAGTGATGGGCCACCACCACCCGGTCCACGTCACGGCACATCACCCGGTGGAGGGCGGCGTTCAGGCTGGAGACCGAGACCACGACCTCGGCGGGATCGCGATGGGTCCAGACCATCCGGGCCTCGGGGTAGACCTCGAAGATGGCGTCGAAGCCCATGAGGTAGGCGGGGGTCTTGAGGTTCCACCGTCGGCTGTCATAGCCGTGCTGGAGCACCTTGAGGGCCTGCTGCTCGTAGCGGTAGACCCCCCGGAGGTCCTGGGCGTCGATCCAGGCCGAGTACGAGGGGACGTGGGCCTGGGTCTCGAGCTGGACGCTCGTCATCTCCTGGGCGTGCAGGGTCACGACCTCAGTGGCGGCCTCCGGCTCCATGGGGTGCATCGCCTGGAAGCCGGGGGCGAGCTTGGCCAGGCCCTCGAGCTGTTTGTACGAGGCGGCCATCCGGGGATCCTCCGCCTCCCGGCCCTGGATCGGCGGCGGGGCCGGGTCGGGCGCCTCGAAGTAGCGCAGCGTGCGGTTGTGGGGGTCGGCACCGAACAGGAAGCTGAGGTAGGTCGTGCCCGTCCGGGGCAGGCCGCAGATCATGAGCTGGGGCAGCACCGGTCGGGCCATGGCTTCGGGGTGTTCGGCGGCCCAGGCGAACACCCGGGCCCGGGCGGCCAGGGCGTCGACCAGCTGCTTGCGCATGGCGGCGCGCCCCATGGCCGTGGGCCGACCCTCCTCCTCGAACGACGACGTGAAGGCCACGAGGCCGTCCCAGTAGGTCGGTGGGCCGAGGTCGTCGAGGCCGGACTGCTCGCGGGCGGCGGCACAGAGGTCCGCGGGGTCCAAGGAGAACAACCGACGGGCGAGCTTGCCGTCCGCCACGCCCAGTACCGCGTTGAACGCCCGGATCGGAGCGGGGTCGGCGACCGCGTTGTGGACCGTCCACTCCGTCGTGGTCATCAGTCGAAGGCCGGGATCACGTGCTCGCCCATGAGCTCGATGGTCTGCATCACCTGCTCGTGGGCGATCTTGTAGGGGTTGACCAGGCAGAGGAGCAGATCGACCCCGACGGCCTCGTAGCGCTCGGCCATCTCCAGGCAGCGCCCGGGGTCGCCGACGACCGCCGAGCCCGAGTCCCGGATGAACTCGTAGGTGAGCAGGTCGAGCATCCCGTCGTCGTCCAACTTCTTGGCGTCGCCGGCGTAGTCGTAGGTACCCAGGGCCTGTTCCTTCTCCTGGAGCCACTCGGCCACGGACCCGATGAGGCGGGCACCGGCCGCCGGATACCAGGTGAAGGACTCCTCAGCGGCCGCGTCGGCCTCCTCGTTCGTCGGGGCACAGAGGACCATCGTGAAGGTGGCCACCTCCTCGTTGCGGAAGGCGCCGAGAGGCTCGACGCAGTCGGCCTGGCCCCGGCGGTAGTTCTCGATGCGGGGGGTGAGCTCCTCGGGCGGGACCCCCACGGTGAAGGAGCACAGGCCGATGCCGGCCTTGCCCACCTCGTAGTGGCCCGACTCGCTGCTGGTGGCACCGAATATCGGCGGGTGGGGCTTCTGGCGAGGCTTGGGGTGGACGTTTCGCTTCGGCATCGACCAGTGCTTGCCGTTCAGCTCGACGTCCTCGTTGGTCCAGCAGGTGACGACGTGGCCGATGGCCTCGGCCCACTGCTCCCGGGCCGTGTCGACGTCGATGTCGAAGCCCTCCAGCTCGGCGCGGGTCGAGGAGCGCCCGGTGCCGAAGTCGACCCGGCCGTCGGAGATCAGGTCGAGCACCGCGACCGACTCGGCGGTGCGTACCGGGTGGTTGTAGGGCTTCGGCATGAGGCGCACGCCATAGCCCAGGCGCATCCGCTCGGTCCTCGCCGCGATGGCTCCGTAGAGGACCTCGGGGTTCGAGCAGTGCGAGTACTCGTCGAGGAAGTGGTGCTCGACGGTCCAGAAGGCGTGGAAACCCGCCTTCTCCCCCGCCACGGCCTGGGTGATGGTGTTCTGGTAGGCCTCGTACTCGTCGTCGGGGCCCCATGGCTTCGGCACCGGGATCTCGTAGAACAGCGCGAACCTCACACCAGGCCCCCTCAGAACTGGAACACGTTCTAGTCACAATAGGCGCCTCCCGGGGCCCGGTCCGTCGGCGGCTACGGTCCCGACCCGTGGGGGACGACGGCCAGGGCTGGTTCGACGGCGCCGGGTTGGGCCTCTTCGTGCACTGGACCCATTCGTCGACCGCCGGCCGGGAGCTGTCCTGGCCCCTGGTCGGGGGCACCGCGGTCCTGGCCCACAGCGGTGAGTGCCCTGTCGCGGCGTACTACGCCTCGGTCGCCGACTTCGCGCCGGCACCCGGCGCGGCCCGGGAGTGGTGCGCCGCCGCGGCCGCGGCAGGAGCCCGGTACGCCGTGCTCACCACCAAGCACCACGACGGTTACGCCCTCTGGCCGTCGGCCCACGCCAGCCTGACCCCCGCCGACTCCGGGCTCGACCGGGACCTGGTCCGGGAGTTCGTCGACGCGTGCCGGGCGGAAGGGCTGAAGGTCGGCTTCTACCTGTCCCTGTCGGACTGGCACCACCCCGACTACCCGGCATTCCGGGACGAGGACCGGCCCTACATGCTGATCGCCTATCCCCGGGCCGAGCCCGAGGCGTGGGCCCGGTACCTCGAGGACCTGTTCGGCCAGGTCCGCGAGCTGCTCACCGGCTACGGCGAGATCGCCGTCCTCTGGTTCGACGGCGGCTGGGAGCGCACCGCCCCGGAATGGCGGGCCGACGAGCTCGACACCCTGATCCGCGAGCTGCAGCCGGACATCCTGGTCAACGAGCGTCTCCCGACCGTCGGCGACTACACGACCCCCGAGCAGTTCGTCCCGCCCACGGCCCCGGACGGCCGTTGGGAGACCTGCATGACGATGAACGAGAGCTGGGGCCACGTCCCCGCGGACCAGGACTGGAAGAGCGAGCGGGACCTGGTCCACGCCCTGTGCGAGACCGTCGGCAAGGGTGGGAACCTCCTGCTCAACGTCGGCCCCCGGGGCGACGGCTCCCTGGACCCCACCGAGGCGTCCCGACTGGCCGCGGTGGCCGGCTGGATGGACCGACACGCCTCGGCCGTCCACGACGTGGGACCCGGCCTCGAGCCCTGGCAGTGGTACGGCCCCTCGACCCGCAAGGGTGACCGGCACCACCTGATCTGCGTCCAGCGCCCCTACGACACCGTGACCGTGCGGGGCGTCCCGATCAAGCGCATCGAGCGGATCCTGGACCTGGCGACGGGCACCGAGCTGGCCTTCACGACCCGTTGCGCCGTCATCGACGAGCTGCTCAACAGCGACCCCCAGGGCGAGGCCCGCATCGAGATCCCCGAGGCGCTGGTCGACGACCTGGCCACCGTCCTGGCCATGGACATCCGCCCCGTCTGACCGCCCCCGTGGGTTCCGGCGCAGTCACCATCCTGTTCTGGCGCCTGATCGAGGCGTCATGGAACCGCAATCGGGCGCCAGAACGAGGGGTCAGACGGGTTCGTCGGCGAGGATCCGGCCCAGGCCCAGCAGAGAGTGCGTGGCGCCGCCGAGGGTGAGCTCCAGCTCCTTGGCCCAGAGGAAGTAGCGGTGCAGGGGGTAGTCCCGGTCCACGCCCATGCCGCCGTGGAGGTGCTGGGCGGCGTGGACGACCCGCTGGCCGCCCTCGGCACACCAGAACTTGGCGATGGCCACCTGCTCGGCGGCGGGCAGGCCTTCGCTCAGGCGCCAGGCGGCCTGCCAGGCGGTGAGACGCACCGCCTCGGTGTCGATGTACGCGTCGGCCGCCCGCTGGCCCACGGCCTGGAACGTGGCGATGGGCCGACCGAACTGCTCGCGGGTCTTGGTGTACTCCGCGGTGAGCCGGAGGGCCTCTTCGCAGATGCCGATGGCCGTGGTGCAGAGCGCGGCGGAGGCCCGCTCGACCAGCCAGGCCACGTCGTCGGCGCCGCCTGAGCCCAGCGGGTCGCCGGCGGCGCCCTCCAGGTCGAGACGGGTGGCGGGCAGGCCCGAGGTGGCGTCCAGGCCCTCCTGGGTGATGCCGGTGCCGGACAGGTCCACGAGGTACAGGCCGACCTCCTCGCCGGAGCGGGCGGGAACCACGGCATGGGTGGCCTGAGTGCCGAAGGGCACCAGGAGCTTCGACCCCGAAAGGGCGCCCCCGTCAGCCGAGGTCATCGGCGCCAGCGGACCGGTGCCCGTCTCGGTGAGGGCGACGGTCAGCACCCGGCTGCCGTCGGCGACGCCGGGCAGGAGGGCCTGGCGCTGGTCGTCGGAGCCGAACTCGTCCACCGCCAGCGCCGCCATGACGGTGGCGAAGTACGGGACGGGGGCGGTCCGGCGACCGATCTGCTCCAGGGCCAGGCAGGCCTCGAGGAAGCCGAGGCCGCTGCCACCGACGTCCTCGGGCAGGGCGATGCCGAGGAGGCCGGCGTCGGCCAGAGCCGACCACAGGCCGGCCGGGTACGGCTCACCCGTGGCCTCGTGGGCCTTCAGGGCGTCGTTGGTCGACTGGTCGCCGAGGATCTGGGCGGCCAGGTCCGAGACGGCCTGCTGCTCTTCGCTGAACGAGAAGTCCATGGGTCTGTGGGTCCCCCGGTTATCGGTCGGCCCGGGGCAGGCCCAGGGCGAACATGGCGATCAGGTCCCGCTGCACCTCGTTCACGCCCCCACCGAAGGTGAGGATGATGAGGCTGCGGTAGTTGCGCTCCAGGCGCGAGTGCAGGAGGGCCTCCGGCGAGCCGGTGCGCAGGTAGGACGCCGGGCCGATGACCTCCATGAGCAGGCGGAAGGCCTCCAGGTAGAACTCGGTGCCGAACACCTTGATGGTGGAGGCGGCGCCGATGTCGAGGGGATGGCCCTCGGTGGCGCCCCAGGCCACCTTCCAGTTGACGAGGCGCAGGAACTCGAGGCCGGCCCGCACCCGGGCCAGGTTGAGCTGAGCCCACTCCTGGTCGATGACCCGGCGGCCGTCGGCCAGCTTGGTGTCCTGGGCGAAGCGCAGGGTCTCCTCGTAGGTCTGCTCCAGCATCCCCGACGAGCAGAGGGTGACCCGCTCGTGGTTGAGCTGGTTGGTGATGAGCGACCAGCCGTTGTTCTCGCCGCCGACGAGGTTCGCGGCCGGGACCCGCACGTCCTCGTAGAAGACCTGGTTGATGTCGTGCTCGCTCATCAGGTCCATGGGCTGGACCGTGATGCCCGGCGTGTCCATCGGCACGATGATCATCGAGATGCCCTTGTGCTTGGACACGTCGGGGTTCGTGCGCACGGCCAGCCAGCAGTAGTCGGCGTCGCTGGCCAGGCTGGTGAAGATCTTCTGGCCGTTGATGACGTACTCGTCACCGTCGAGCACGGCTCGGGTCTTGAGCGCCGCGAGGTCGGTGCCGGCGCCGGGCTCGGTGTAGCCGACGCAGAAGTGGATCTCACCCTTCAGGATCGGGGGGAGGAACCGCTCCTTCTGTTCGTCGGTGCCGTAGCGGAAGATGGTGGGGCCGACCGTGTTGATCGTCAGCATGGGCACGGGGGCACCGGCCCGCATGGACTCGTCGAAGAAGATGAACTGTTCGAGCTGGGTCTTGCCCTTGCCGCCGTACTCCTCGGGCCAGCCGATGCCCAACCAGCCGTCGGTGCCCATCTGCTTGACGACCTTGCGCATGGCGGGGCCGACGCCCATGGAGCCCACGAGGGACTCCTGGACCTCCGGTGTCAGCAGGTGGGTGTAGTAGTCCCGCAGCTGCTGGCGAAGGGCCTGCTGCTCTTCGTCATACCCGACGTACATCCGCGTCCCCCGATGAGTAGAACCGGTTCTAGTGGGCAGTCTCGCCCACGACCGGGAAACCACTCAACTCGCGGCTAGCCCAGGTCGCCACCGACCACGAAGAACAGCACCGCGAGGCCGATCAGCGCCAGGACGGCGAGAAGGAGGCCGATGACCTGGGCCAGCGAGGCGACGGCCGCCAGGGCCACCGCCCCCATGATCGTCGCCGGGCCTACCGGGAGACGGCGCGCCACGGCCCGTTCCTCGGCCCAGACCCGCAGACCGATGGCCGCCAGCACCGCGATCGCGATCGCGATCACCACCAGGAGCGGCGGGGCGAGCAGACCGAGGAGCACCCCCACGCCGAGCACCGCGACCCGCAGCACCACCCGGGTCCAGGCCGGCGGTGACCCAGCAGGTTCGGCCACCTCGTCGCGGACGGCAGCCGTCGGCACGGTGGCCGTCGGCGGCGCCTCCACGGGCGCCTCCACGGTGGGCGCCAGGCGGGACGTCGTCGCCGACGCCGATCCTCCCGGCGTCAACTCGGCCCGGACCTCGGCCGCAGTGGGGCGACAGGTGGGGTCGGGGTCCAGACAGCGTCGCACGGTGCGCTCCAGCCACGGGGGCAGGCCGCGCAGGTCGAGGTCGTCGTCGAGGACCTTGCGCAGGACCACCTCCGCCCGACTGCCGTCCGCCGGGGGCCGGCCCGTCGCCGCGTACGCCAACACCGCGCCGAACGACCACAGGTCGGCGGCGGGGCCGACCTCTTCGTCCCGCAGCAGTTCGGGGGCCAGCCAGCCCGCCGTGCCCATGACCGTGCCGGTGAGGGTCAGCGTGGTCGCCTCGGCGAAGCGGGCGATGCCGAAGTCGACCAGCACAGGGCCATCGACACCGAGCACGACGTTGGCCGGGCTGACGTCACGGTGCAGGACACCGGCGGCATGGACCGCGGCGAGGGCATCAGCCATCCCGAGGGCGAGGGCCTGGAGCTCCGGACCCGGTAGCGGGCCGTCGGCTGCCACCCGCTGCGCGAGTGTCGGCCCGACGACCAGGGCGGTGGCCAGCCACGGTCGGGGCGCCTCGCCGTCGGCCGCGAGGACCGACTGCACGCTCGGATGCGACACCCGCCGCGCGGCCACGACCTCCCGGGCGAAACGGGCCCGGGCCGCCGGATCGGCCAGCGCCCCTTCGGGCAGGAGCTTCACGGCCACCTCGACGCCGTCGGTCGCAGTGGCCGCCCACACCTCGCCCATGCCACCGGTGCCCAGTGGCCGCACCAACGTGTAGGGCCCGAGGGCCTCCCCCGGTGCCGGCATCAGTCCAGGCCCATGAGTCCCTTGATCCCGACCGAGTGACCGGCGGTGAACCCACCGTCGACGGCGAGCGCCTGGCCGGTCACGAACGACGCGTCGTCGGAGACGAAGAACGCCGCCACCGCGGCGATCTCCTCCGGGCGACCGAAGCGCCCCAACTCGTGCTGTTCCCGGATGCGTTCCCGGAACGGCGTCATGTGCTCGTCGGCGAAGACCGACTGGAAGAGGGGCGTGTCGACGAAACCCGGGCAGATGGCGTTGGCCCGGATGCCTCGACGCCCGTAGTCGAGGGCCAGGTTCTTGGTGAGCAGGACCACCCCGCCCTTGGATGCGTTGTAGGTGCTGCCCCCTTCGGTGCCCTCGAGGCCCTCGACCGAGGCGACGGTGACGATGGCGCCCGAACCGGCATCGAGCATCGGGCCGAGTGCCGCCTTGCAGGTCAGGAACGTGCCCTTCAGGTTGATGTCCTGGACGCGGTCCCACTCGGCCGCGTCGACCAGGTGAACAGGCCCTCCGCCCGCGACGCCGGCCGCCGTGACGACGGCGTCGAGGCGCCCGTGGGCCGCCACCGTGGCGGCGACCGCCGCCGTGAGGCCGGCTTCGTCGCGGACATCGACCTCGTGCCACGACGCGGCATCGGAGCCGTCGGGAGCCGCGGCCAGGTCCAGGCCGGCCACCATCGCCCCCTCCGCCGACAACCGCTCCACGCAGGCCGCCCCGATCCCCGAAGCCGCGCCCGTGACCAGCGCGACCCGTCCGTCCAGTCGTGTCATGCCCAGGACGCTAGGTCAACATCTCGGACCCGACCGTCGACCGGCGGCCCCGCTGGTGACCCGGCGAGCCTCCCGGTACGGGTCCCTCCGGCCTTGTCCACCTGTCGGTCAGGGGGCGAGGAAGGCGTCCAGGTGGCGGGCCAGTTCGAGGGGCTGGTCGCCCTGGATGGAGTGCCCGGCGCCCTCGACGACGACGACTGCGGTGGTCGGTTGGCGGCGGAGGAGCTCGGCCTGGTCCTCGTCGCCGACGACGCTGCCCGGCGCGCCGCCGCGGAGGAACAGCAGGGGGGCGGTCACCTGATCGACCTTGTCCCAGAGGGTGCCGAAGTCCGGCTCTTCGCCTTCGGGGAAGTTCCAGTCCCGCATGGCGTCCCACCGCCAGGTCCACGTGCCGTCGCCGTTGGGGCGGGCGTTGTGCAGGACGCCCCGCCGCAACGAGGACTCGGACCGGGTGGGGTTGAACTCGATCGTGCGCTGGAGGATCTCGTCGAAGGAGGCAAAGGACTCCGGGCCGGACACGAAGGTCACGATGGGCTCGGCCTTGGCGTGGTCGACCCCGGGCGTCACGTCGACGACGGCCAGGCGGCGCACCAGCTCGGGATGCTGGGCCGCCAGGCAGATCGAGGTCAGCCCCCCGAGGGACATGCCCACGACCAGTTCCGCGGAGGGCGCCAGCTCCCGGACCACGAGGGCGATGTCGTCGGCGAGGTGCGGCGGCCAGTAGGAGTGGTCGGCCCGCCAGTCCGAGTGACCGTGGCCGGGTAGGTCCACACACAGCAGGGGGCGGTCGAGGGCCAGGGCCACGGTGTCCCACGTATGGGCGTTCTGGGCGCCGCCGTGCACCAACACGATCTCGGGCGGACCGTTCCCCCAGGCCAGGGCGCTCACCCGCCGGTCGCCGTCGACCGGGACCGAGACGCGCTCGACCGACAAGGCTGCGGGAAGGCTCAGCCCCACCTCGGCCGCGTTCTCGTGGAACAAGCCGAACTCGTCGTAGTGCTCCTCCCCGCTCACGGCATCACGCCCCGCAGGCCGTCCTCGCCGAACACCGGCTCGAGGAAGGCCTGATAGAGCGGTCCCCGGCGCAACGAGTGGCCCCCGTCGACGTGCAGCACCTGGCCGGTCACCCAGGTCGACTGATCCCCGGCGAGATAGGCGGCTGCCGCCGCGATGTCCTCGACCGTGCCCGGTCGGGCGATCGGCATCTGGTCCAGGTAGTCGTCGAGGACCGGGCCGCCCTCGGTGATCGTCGCCACCAACTCCGTGGCCACCAGGCCAGGGGCGATGGCGTTGACCCGTACGCCGGAGGCCCCCAGCTCGTCGGCACCCATCTTCACCAGCGCTTCGATCCCCGCCTTGGACGGCCCGTAGGCGCCGAACCAGCGGTGGGTGGTCGAGCCCGCGATGGAGGAGATGCCGATGAAGGACCCACCGCCGCCCCGGATCATCACCGGGGCGGCGTGCTTGAGGGCCAGGAAGGTCCCGACCACGTTGAGGTCCATGGTGTCCCGGAACGCCTGGGTGTCGACCTGGGTGATGGGCCCGATCGTCGAGGAGCCACCCGCAGAGGCCACGACCACGTCCAGGCTCCCGGTCGGCTCGGCCGCCGCCGCGACCGTGGCCGTCACCTGGTCCTCGTCGGTCACATCGCAGGTCACGGCCTGGACGTCACCGGCGATGTCCGCCAGGGCCTCGTCCAGCCGCTCCTGGCTGCGGCCACAGATCGTGACCACCGCCCCCTCAGCCGCGAGACGGCGGGCGCAGCCCGAACCGATCCCGCTGCCGCCTCCGGTCACCAGTGCTGCCTTGCCCTCGAGTCCGAGTCCCATGGGTCGATGTTCTAGCCCGCGCTGCGTGCCCTCGGTACCCGACCAGTAGTGTCCGGGGGTGCCCCACCTCACCCGCCGCGCCTGGTTGCTGGTCGGCCTCGGCGTGGCCGGTCTCACCGCGTTGGGCGTGACGATCGCCGGCGCCCAGACCGATGGCACCCCCCGTGGGACCGATCCGCTCTCCACCGACGAGAGCCAGGTCGCCCTGGATCTCGCCCGGGGATCGAACCCGGGCGAGGCGACCGGTGTGGGCACCGACGACGTCGTCCTCCTGGTCGAGCGCCACGACGAGCCCAAGAACGCGGCCGCCGATGGCCGCCGCCGGGCCGATGTGTACGTCTACTCCTACGACGACGACGTCCTGACCCTGAGCATCATCGACGTCGCGAGCGGCACGGTCGAGCGCAGCACCGTGCTGGCCGACACCCAGCTCCCCCTCGTGCCCGAAGAGGGGGAACGGGCCCTCGAGCTCGCCCTCGCCGATGCCGAGTTCCGACCCCTCCTGGCCACCGCCTACCGCCAGGCCACGGGCCAGGACCTCACCGACCCCACCACCGAGCTGCTGGTGCAACCCATCGTCTTCCTCGGCGACTCGATACCGGGCTCGGGCCGTCAGGCCTCGGCGTGCGGTCGACATCGCTGCGCCCAGCTCTTCATCCGGACCACCGACGACCTCCTGGTCGAGGTCCTGCCCGTGGTCGACCTCTCCACCGAACAGGTCATCAGCGACACCGGGATCTTCCCGTGACCCGGCCGACGCGGGCCACAACCGCTCCGACGCCCGTGCCGGACAGGTCGGTCGAGGCCCCCGCCGAAGCCCCGCGGGGCCACCGACTGCGGACGGTCGCGGCCGCGGTGGCCGTGGTGCTCCTCGGCGCCGCCGTCCCGGTCGCCATGAACGCGGCGGATGCCGCCGCGGACTTCAACTGCTCGGGCAGCTACTTCGTCGACCAGGCGATGGCCAACGGGGCGCGTTGGCAGATGTGCTGGGAGCGACGCGACCGCGAAGGCATCGTCCTGCACGAGGTCACCTACACCCCGCCGGGGGGCCAACCCGTGGAGATCCTGGGCCAGGCCGGCCTCGCCCAGATCCACGTCCCCTACGACGACAACGCCGCTCGTTTCCACGACCTCTCCGACTTCGGCCTCGGCTACGACTGGTACATCGACGACTTGCAGGCCGGGGACTGCCCGAACGGGCAGCGACTGGCCGACGGCGCGCTCAACGTCGTCTGCGTCACCGAACAACCGACCGGCTACGCCCACAAGGACTACGACCAGCAGGCGCAGGCGACGACGCTGAACCTCTTCAGCGTCAGCCACATCGGGGCCTACAACTACGTCGTGGCCTGGAACTTCGACGACGACGGCACGATCCGCCCCGAGGTCGGCGCCACCGGATCGCTCCAGCGCACGACCGGCCCCGCCGCCGCCGGCTGGCCGGTCGGTGGGGGCCGCCATGCCGTGGCCCACATGCACAACTTCTACTGGCGGCTCGACTTCGACGTCGCCGGCACCCGATTCGATGACCGGGTACAGGAGTTGCAGGCCAACTACGCCTCGGCCCGGACCCGCTTCAACAACGTCCGTCGGGCGTTCACCACCGAGGTCGCCCGGCGGGTGGCCCCTCGGTCCTTCCGGAGCTGGCGGGTACGGGACCGGGTCGAGACCAACGCCGACAACCATCCGATCTCCTTCGAGATCCTGCCCAACTCCGACCACGTCTTCCGGGGACCGAGCTACGAACGGTTCACCCACCACGAGCTCTACGTCACCCGCCACCGCCGCTGTGAGGTCTTCGCCAGCCACAACCCCGCCACCGGCGTCTGCTCCGGCGCGCCGAACAACCAGGTGTCGGCGTTCGTCAACCAGGAGGGCATCGCGGTCCAGGACGTGGTCGTCTGGTACGGCGCCTCGTTCCACCACCTGCCTCGGGACGAGGACGAGCCGCACATGCACGCCCACTGGACCGGCTTCTCGATCGTGCCCCGGGACCTGACGGCGACCAACCCCGTCGGGTAGGCCGGGCCCGGCCGGTTCCTGAGCCTCGGGGGCTCAGGAACCCATGAGCTTGGTCTTCTCGGCCTCGAACTCCGCGTCGGTGAGGACGCCGTCGGCCCGGAGCTTGGCCAAACGCTCGAGGTCCGCGACCCGGTCACTGCCTCCGGTCGCCCCTCCCGTGCTCGGGTCCAGCGGATGGGGGATTCCGAACTCGCGGAACACCGGGATCTGCTCCGGTGAGGCACCGTCGGGCATGCCCACCGCGAACAGCGTGGGATCGGCGGCGTCGTACCAGCACGGCCAGACGTCCCCGACGCGGGGCATCTGGGTCTGGTTGATCATCATCTTCTTCTGGCCGTTGAACGGCGCGCCGCCGCGGATCGGCTCGAGCTGGAAGTCGACCAGGCACTGGATGTTGATCTCGTTGACGATCATCCCCGTGGGCTGGATCCGCAGGATCTTGGCCCTGGCCTTCGATCCCGTGGCCACGAGGTCCTGGGCCTTGGCCTGGTCCTCCTTGGACCCACCGAAGGCCTTCCGCACGTTCCTCAGGACCACGAACGTGATGATGAGCGGGACCGCCACGGACAACACGACGATGATGAGGATGGAGGTGGTCATGACGCCATCATCCCCCATCGGGACAGCGGCCGCTGTGAGTAGCGGCTACTCAATTCACCCGCCCGGCCGGGCTCAGGGGGTGCCGCGCAACAGGACGCCCGGTCGGGCGTCGAGATCCTGACCCTCACGACGGATGGCCGTGCCGTTGACCCAGACGTGCTCGATCCCCCGGCTGCGGGCGATCAGGCGATCGGCTCCGGCGGGCAGGTCCCAGACCCGCTCGAGGGGGTCGGACGCCACGGTGTCGGGGTCGAAGGCCACCAGGTCGGCCGCGCCTCCCTCCGCGATGTGGCCGCGGCCCTCGAGGCGGAACACCTCCGCCGCCTGACCGCTCAGGCGCCACACGGCCTGCTCGAGGCTGAGCACCCCCCGCTCGCGGACCCACACGCCCAGCAGGTGGGTCGAGAAGTTGGCGTCACAGAGCTGGCTGGCGTGCGCCCCGGCGTCGGAGAGGCCCAACACGGTCCGTTCGTCCTGCAGCAGGGTCGCCAGTTCCTCCTCGTCGTCGTTGGCCAGCACGATCCGGAAGCGGGTGGCCAGGTCGTCCTCGAGGGCGAGGTCGATCATGAGGTCGAAGGGATCGACGCCGCGCCGGGCGGCCAGTTCGGCGACCGTCGGGCCATGGAGCAGGTCCTGATGGCGGACGGTCTCCTCGATGGTGGCCTTCGTGAGGCGATCGCCCCACATCGACCGGTCCGCGTGCAGCCGCTCCCGCCAGGCCGGGGTCGCGGTAGACCGCGGCCCGCTGGTCGTGGGACACGGCCAGGACCTCCTGGAAGCACGCCATCGTCGCCATCGGGAACGGATCGGCCATCGTGACCTGCATCACCAACGGACGGCAGGCCACCTGCGGCCAGACCTCGCCGCCCCGGGCTGCGGTCGCGTCGAGGATCGAGGCCGCGCCCCCCTCGCCCCACATACCCGAGAGCAGCGCCGTCCAGGACACCGGCCGGCCGGTCGACTGCGAGATCTCCGCGAACTGGTCCATGAAGAGATCGGCGCCGACCGTGGCCTGCATGACGCCATGGCCGACCTCGCCCATGGTCGCGGCCAGCGCCTCGATCTCCGCGTGGGCGGCCAGGCGACTGGGCACCGGCTTGCCGTGGGCCCCGGCGTGCGTCGGCGCACCGGAGGTGGAGAACCCGACCGCACCGGCCTCCAGCGCTCCCTTGATGATCGCCGTCATCTCGGCCACTTCGGCCTCGGTGGCCTCCCGATCCGACGCGTCGTCCCCCAGCACGTAGAGGCGGGTCGGGGTGTGCCCCGCCAACACCCCCACGTTGAGTCGCTTGGCCAGTCCGTCGATCGTCGCCAGGTACTCGGGGAAGGTCTCGAAGGTCCAGTCGATGCCCTCGACGAGGGCCTCGAAGGCCATGCCCTCGACGTTCTCCAGGGTGCGGGCGATGGTCTCGCGGTGCTCGGGACGGGTCGGGGCGATCCCGAAGCCGCAGTTGCCCACGACCACGCTGGTGACCCCGTGCCAGCACGAGGGCGTCAGGTCCGGGTCCCAGAGGACCTGGGCGTCGTAGTGGGTGTGGATGTCGACGAAGCCCGGCGCCAGCACCAGGCCGCCGAGATCGACCTCCTCAGCACCGTCGGTCGCGGGCACGGAGCCGACCGCCACGACGCGGCCGTCGGTCACGCCCACGTCGGCTTCCCGCCGCGGTGCCCCCGTCCCGTCGATCACCGTGCCGTTGCGCAGGATCAGGTCCATCTCGTCCCCCTGGTGAGCGGTTCCCGCGTGACCGTATCGTCAGCCGTCCAGCCGGAACTGGGCGAACCAACCCGCGACGAGGCCGTTGAGCACGTCGGCGCGCTCCCACTGCAGGAAGTGCCCGGCCCGCGGCACCACCACGGGACCCACCCGATTCGTGAAAGCCACCTCGCAGCAGGCCATGAACTGCTCCGGGACGACCTGGTCCTCGGGGCCGTAGAGCAGCAGCGTCGGCACCGGCATGGTCTCGAACAGCCGGGGCACCTCCTCGGCCACCCGGGTGCCACTCGCCATCTGGTACACGGCCCAGCCGGCCCGAAGGCGGGCTTCCTCGGCCCACGGTTCGGTCATGAAGTCGACGTCGGCCGGGCTGAACGAACCCCGGCTCCCCCAGAGGCGATGGCCGTAGAAGTCGCCGATGTACCGACGGCGGCGGTCCTCGTGGTCGAGCTCCGCGGCCAGGGCGTCGGGGTCCTGGCCCTGACGAAGCTGGTAGTCGGTCTCCGGGCGGGCCTCCACGTCGGCGAAGCCGGTCAGTTCGATCCCCGCCGCCTGGTACTCCTCGATCAGGAAGGGGGGCGCGGTGTTGAACCAGCAGAGCCCCTCCACCAGGCCCTCGACCCGCAGGGCCAGGTCGTAGGCCACCACCGCACCCACGTCACCGGCCACCACACCGAACCGCCCATGGCCCAGGACGTCACGCACGAGGACCTCGATGTCCCGGCTGTAGGTGACGATGTCATAGCGGTCCTCGGGGTCGAGGTCGCTCTCACCGTGACCCCGCAGGTCGGGCACGATCACCTCGTAGCCCGCGGCGGCCAGCGGGGCGATGTTGCGCCACCAGATGCGCTTGGTCTCCGGGTAGCCGTGCAGGAGGACGAGCGGATACCCGCCGATGCCCTCACGCACGAACGCCAGCGACAGCCCGTCCCGGACCTCGCGACGGTGGGTCCCGAACGCGTCGGGATCCGGTCCGGTCAGCCCAGGCTCTCGCACACGCCGGGGTTCTCCTGATCCAGGCGGCCGCCACAGGTCGCGCCGTAGCCCTCCCAGGAGTTGGTGGAGGCATCGATGGGCGTGATGCGGTACAGCTCGTCGCAGTCGGCCAGGTCCCCGCCGAAGCAGCTGTCGGCCAGCTGGGTGAACCGGGCGTCGGATCCGTAGTCGGGGATGAACGTCGACGGGTCCTCGGGGGAACCGAGCACCAGGTCGCTGGGCAGGTCGAAGCTGAAGTCGTCGGAGAAGTCGAAGCTGAAGTCCGAGAAGTCCGAGAAGTCCGGCACGGAGAAGTCCGAGAAGTCCGGCACGGAGAAGTCCGACAGGTCGGAGAGGTCCGAGAGGTCGGAGGCGGAGAGGTCGTCGGAGCTCGCGGCATCTTCGCTCCCCCCGTCGTCACCGCCACCGAGGAAGATCACCAGGGCGGCCACCACGGCGGCCACGCCGAGGCCGACGAGGGCGATGAGCCCGATCGGCAACTTGTTCTTGCCCTCCTCGGTCGGCGGCACGTAGGGGACGCCGGTACCGGGAGGCCCGACCGGCGCGCCCTCGGTCGGAGGGCCGGCGACGGGCTGGGGGGCCGTACCCGCTCCGGCGACCGCGTCGGTGGCCACCGTGGGGGCATCGCCGGGTGGGTCGGTCGAGACGACCCCACCGTCGGAGACCTGGTCGGACCAGGCCGTGCCGTCCCAGTAGCGGTACTCGTGGCGCCCGTGGGGATCCGGCAGCCAGTTGGCCTCGGTCGGTCCGCCCTGATCGCTCATTCCCTACCTCTTTCCGTCGCGCCGGCCGCTGCGCACCGTAGCCGGTGCGGTCGACCGTCCGAAGAGCGACCGGGTGCCCCGGGCGACGGGCGGACGCACGCGGACGGCGGGGGCGGGGCCGTCGCTAGGGTCCCCCGATCGGCGTCGTCTCGGTCCACCGACTCCGGCGTACCTGGGCGCCAGCCCTGGTGGCGACCGTCCTCTTCACCGGCTGCGGCGCGCCCGGTCTCGACCACGACCAGACCGCCGAGGAACAACGCACCTGCGCCAGCCTGCGCGAACGGGTGGCGGCCCGCGCCCTGAACGCGGGGGGGCTTCTCGGCGGGGAGGCGGCCACCGAGGACAAGGGCGACGGCCTCTCCCCCTTGGTCCTGGTGGAGGATCCCGCGGCCTGGTACGCCACATTGGACGCAGCCATCGATCGTGCCGACTTCGGCCCCGGCCGTGACCCGACACCCTTGTCTCCCGCTTCTCGCCTCGTCGAGCGCTGCCGCCGGCTGGGGCGGTGAAGCCCACCACCGCCCACCGGCTCCGGGTGGCCGCGGCGCCGGCTGCGCTGGTGGGGCTGGTCCTGCTCACCCGGCTGCCCCGGCTCGGTCGACCGCGGGCGATGGTCTTCGACGAGGTGTACTACGCCCTCGACGCCGCCGACCTGCTGCGCCATGGCGTCGAGTCCTCCCCGGCCCATCCCCCCCTGGCCAAGTGGCTGATCGCCGGCGGCATCCGGGTCATCGGGTTCACACCGATCGGTTGGCGGTCGGCGGCGCTCGTTGCCGGCATCGCCCTCGTCCTGGTCACCTGGGCGGCCGCCCGGAAGGTCACCGACCACGGCGGCCTGGCGTTCCTGGCCGGGTTCCTGGTGGCCTTCGACGGCATCGCGTTCGTCACCGGCCGCCTCGCCCTGCTCGACGGCTTCGTCGCCGTGGCCACGACGGGCGCGGCGTGGTGCGTCCTGGGAGCCCTGTCCGACCGCGACGACCCCGAGCGGCTCCGCCGCTGGCGCTGGGCCGCGGCGATGCTCCTGGGGCTCGGTACGGCGATGAAGTGGGGAGCGGCCTGGACCTGGCCGGTCACCGCGATCGTGCTGGTCAGCCTCGAGCGACGGGCCGCGCCGACGGGAAGACCCCGACGGGGCGTGACGGTCCGCGCGCTGGCGGTGCTGGCCCTGGTCCCCGTCGGGCTCTACGTCGTCTCCTACGCGCCCTGGTTCGCCGGAGCCGAGCGCACCCGGGCCGGTCTGGCCCACTGCGGCGACGAATCTCCCTGCCACCTCGGCCTGCCCGAGCGGGTCACGGTGTTCATCGACCACCAGCGGACCCTCGTGGACTTCCACGCCGGGCTCGACACCGACAACCCCGAAGCGGCCCCCGCCTGGTCATGGGCCATCCAGTCCGACCCGTCCGACCTGTTCAGCAAGCCCTGCCTGCCGGAGATGGACGCCGCCCCCGCGGCACTCGACGACGGCGTCTGCGCCGACCCCGACGAGCCCACCGAGGCCCGGCTGATCGCCCTGGCCAATCCCGTCTCCTGGTTCATGGGCCTCCTCGCCCTGATGGCCCTCGCCGTCCTGACGGCCCGGCGGCGCGACGACGCGGCCGGGGCCCTGCTGGCGCTGGCCGCCGCCCAATGGCTGCCCTGGATGCTGACCGGCCGTGAGGTGTACACGTACTACGCCGTGTCCCTCGTCCCGCTGCTCGCCCTGGCCATCGCGCTGGCCCTGGATCGACTCCCGCGGGTGCGACGGTGGGCGGCCCCCCTCCTTGCCATGGGCGCCGTGGTCGCGTTCTTCTTCCTGTACCCCCTGCTGGTGGGCCAACCCCTGTCCCCCGGCGCCGCAGACCTGCGGCTGCTGCTTCCGGGCTGGTCGTGACCATCACCGGACCCGCGGTCCTGCCCCCGCCCCCCACGACCCCGCCCGTGCCGAGCGCGCCCCCTCGACCCGAATGGCAGCGGGTGGCACGGGCGGCGGCGATCGGCCTCTACGCCGGCGCGTTGGTCGCCTGGTGGGGCACCGAGGGCATCCCCCTCGACCGGGAGCAGATCTTCCTGTGGCTGGCCGGCGGCCTGGTCGTGCTCTCGGTCGGGTCGCCCCAGGGTGGGTTGTGGCGGGTGTTGCGGGACTGGCTGCCGGTCGCGCTGGTGCTCATCCTCTATGACCTGACCCGTGGGGCGGCCGAGGACCTGCTGGGCATCAGCGCCCATGTCCATCCTCAGCTCCGCGTCGACGAGTGGTTGGGCCTCGGCGAGGTCCCGACGGTCCGACTGCAGCGGGCGCTGTACTCCCCCGGTCCGGTCTCGTGGTGGGAGGTCCCGGTGACCCTCACCTACATCTCCCACTTCTTCGTGCCGTTCATGGTGGCCGCGGTGTTCTGGCTTCGCGATCGGGAGCGCTACTGGCAGTACGTCCGCCGATTCGTGACGTTGAGCTTCCTGGCCGCGGCCACCTTCGTGCTGTACCCGGCCGTCCCCCCCTGGCTCGCCTACCGCATGGGCGAGATCGGCCCTGTGGCCCGCACTGCGCCACGGGGGTGGTCGAAGCTCAACCTCGACATCGCCCAGGACCTGGTGGAGATGGGCCAGCGCACGGCCAACGTCGTCGCGGCGGTGCCGTCGCTGCATGCGGGCTACACCGCCCTGGTGGCGTGGGCCCTCTGGCCGTCGTTCGGTCGTCTCGGGCGCACCCTGCTGGCCGCCTACGCGGTCGGGATGGCCTTCGTGCTCGTGCTCACCGCCGAGCACTACCTCGCCGACATCCTCATCGGCTGGGGCTACGTCGCCCTCGTCGTCATGGCGTGGGACCGCATCGAGACCCGCCGCCGTCTCACTCGCCCCGCGACGGACCTCCTGGGCTGACTGGTGTCGCGCCAGGCGGGTTCTGGGACCCCGGAGGCGGCGGAACGGAGTGGAGCAGCACCGAGCGCCCACCACATCGGCGGAGCCGGCGTTGCCGAGCCCAGCGAAGCCACGCAAGGGCCACCGCGCGCGATCACCGCTGCGGAACGGAGTGGAGCAGCACCGAGCGCCCACCACATCGGCGGAGCCGGCGTTGCCGAGCGCAGCGAGGCCACGCAAGGCTCACAGCGCGATCGCGACGGCCTCGCAGTGGGCGTCGACGGAGCCGAACCAGGTGTCGGCCACGATGGCCCGCTTCAGGTAGAGGTGGGCATCGACCTCCGCCGTGAAGCCCATCCCGCCGTGGATCTGGATGCAGGCCTTGCCGTTGGCCTTGGCCGCTTCGCCCGCGGTGATCTTGGCCGCGGCGACCAGGCGAGCCGGGTCATCCACCCCCCGTCCGTCCAGCGTGACCCCGGCGGCGTAGACGACTCCCCGGGCCAGTTCGGCCCGGGTGAGCATGTCGGCACAGAGGTGCTTGACGGCCTGGAACGATCCGATGGGCCTGCCGAACTGCTCGCGCTGGGCCGCGTAGGCCACGGCCAGCTCGGTCGTGCGCGCCGCCATGCCCAGCAGCGCCGCCGCGGTCAGGGCCGCGCCCTCCTGACGCCAACGCGACGCCACCTCGGGGCCGGCGAGCAGCTCGCCCGACGGCAGCCCGTCGACCCGGTGCAGCGGCGTGAGCACGTCGAGGGGACGGGCGACCGGCTCGGCGCTCAGCCCGTCGCGCCCGATGCCCCAGACGCCCTCGTCGTCGATCGCCAGGAGCAGGTCGAGGGCATCGAGGTGCTCGATGAGCATCACCGTGGCCGGACGCTCGACCAGGCCGACGACGGCGGTGCCGTCGGCGGCGCCCGCGACCAGGCCGGCGGCCAGGTGGCTGGCCAGCACCGGGCCCGGGACCAGCGCGCGGCCCAGCTCTTCGAACGCGAGCACGGCCTCGGTCATGCCGAGCCCGACCCCACCCTCGGCCTCTGGCAGGCGCAGGCCGAACACGCCGGTATCGGCCAGCTCCGCCCACCGCCCTCGGTCCAGCCCCTCGGCCTGGGCCCGGACGGCGGCCATGTCGAATCGGCCGTCGAGGAAGGAGCGGAGCCCCTCCTGCAGGGCCGCTTCGTCCTCACTCAGCTCGAGATCCATGGATCAACGCTCCTTCGGGAGGCCCAACACGCGCTCGCCCACGATGTTGCGCTGGATCTGGGTGGTGCCGGCGGCGATGGAGATCGACAGGGCGTGGAGACGGCCCTGGACGTGGCGGCCGTTGGGCAGCCCGGCGAGGTCGTCCATGGACAGCGCGGCCCGCTCCAGCAGGCGGTCGGACAGGTCGCCGAGCTTCTGGCGGACCTCCGAGTAGGCCAGCTTGAACACCGAGCCGCCCACCCCGGGCACGCCGTCGCGGGCGGCCTGGCTGATGTTCCGGCGGGTCAGGGCCCACAGGGCGTCGAGCTCCGCGGCCAGATGGCCGATCTCCCGGCGCAGGCCCCGGTCTTCCCAGGCGGTCGCCCCGTGGCTGGTCACCGTCTTGGCGAAGGCAGCCAGGTCGGCCACCAGCTGCATCGAGTACAGCATCTCGCTGACGAAGGCCGTGCCGCGCTCGAAGCTGAACGTCACCATCGCCACCCGCCAGCCATCGTTCTCCTCGCCCACCCGGTTGGCCACGGGGATGCGCACGTCGTCGAAGAAGACCTCGCTGAACTCCGCACCGCCCCGGATCGTCTCCAGGGGCCGGACGTCGATGCCCGGCGTGTCCATGGGGACGATGACCCAGGAGATCCCCCGGTGCTTGGGGGCGTCGGGGTCGGTACGCACCAACATCTCGCAGTACTGCGCCACGTGGGCGTGGCTGGTCCAGATCTTCTGGCCGTTGATGACGTACTCGTCACCGTCCTGCACGGCCCGGGTGCGCAGGCTGGCCAGGTCCGAACCGGCCTGCGGCTCGGAGAACCCCTGGCACCAGCAGTGCTCGCCCTTGAGGATCGCCGGCAGGTGGAACTGCTTCTGGGCCTCGGAGGCCTCGGTCATGATCGTCGGTCCGGCATGCAGGAGCCCGACGAAGTTGGTGCCGACGTAGGGGGCGCCGGCCCGCTCGGTCTCCTCGAGGAAGATCAGGTGCTCCACGGGCGAGGCCCCCCGGCCGCCGTACGCCTCGGGCCAGTTGATCCCCGCGTAGCCGGCGTCGTACAGCGTGCGCTGCCAGGCGGCATCGTAGGCCCGGGTGGCCGCCCAGTCGTCCTCGTCGGGCGGCGATCCCGCGGCGGGAACGGCCTCCACCAGCCAGGCCCGCAACTCGTCCCGGAAGGCAACTTCCTCGTCGGTGTACCGGAGGTCCATCGGCTCGCAGGCTAGGGGCGGATCTGACGACCGGTCAGATCCGCGTCACCCGGGCAGCGGCCCGCACCCGGTGGCCGAGGATGGAGCCGAGACAGGCGCCTCGTTCGACCGGTCCGATCCTCAGGCCAGGGGAAGCAGGCCTTCGGCCAGTTGCTCGAGGAACGCCCGGGCGTCGGTGGCCGACGTGATGCTCCGGCGCAGGTTCACCGAGAAGTGGGTCACGCCGGCCTCGGCCAAGCCGAGCGCGGCCTCCCGGGTGGCCGGGAAGTCGAAGCCGTCGTCACCCCGCACGAAGGGCATCCCGGCCCGGACCAGGAGCTCGTCGGGTGACCGTCCGGCCGCGATGAAGGCCGTCCGGAGGCGGGCGATGCCGTCGAACAGCTCGGGCGAGCCGCTCCGGGCCTCCAGCGGCATCCAGCCGTCGCCCCAGTCGGCCACCCGCGCGCAGTTCTTCTCGGTGGCCTTGGCCCCCAGCCAGAGGGGCAGCCGCTCCTGTGCGGGACGCGGCTCGCACCAGATCTCGTCGAAGCTGACGCTGGGCGACGAGAACGACGCCGGCGAGCTCGACCACAACGCCCGGCAGGCCCGGAGCCCGTCGTCGAGGCGCCCCCACCGCTCCTCCCAGGGGACGCCGGCCACCGCGTACTCCTCCCGCTGCCAACCCACGCCGACGCCGAGGTCGACCCGTCCGCCCGAGAGGGCGTCGAGGGTGGCCACGCTCTTGGCCAGGGACCCGGGCGTCCGCAGCGGGGTGATGAGGATCCCGGTGGCCAGCCGCACCGTGGAGGTGATCGCGGCCATGGCGGTGAGCAGGCCCAGGGGGTCGACCCAGGGCTCCTCGGGGGCGAACGCGAACTCGCCGTAGGGGTAGGCGTCGGTGTTGCGGCTCATGACGACGTGGTCGGCGAGCACCACCTGGTCGATGCCGACCTCGTCGGCCGCCCGGGCCAGGTCGAGGTAGTGGTCCAGATCCGGACCGAACGTCCGGTGGAGCCCGGCGATGGTCAACGAGAGGCGCACGACTCAGACCACGTCCGGGCGCATCTGGGCGTCGCTCCCGCCGTCCACGAACACGACCGATCCGACCATGAAGGAGGCCTCCAGCACGAACCACACCGCCTCGGCGATGTCCTCCACGGTGCCCCGCCGCCCGACGGGGATCGGGAAGTCCTCGACGAAGGGCCCGATCTCGGCGTCGTCGAGGGTGGCCTGGAACAGCGCGGTCTGGGTGGCACCGGGAGCGACGGCGTTGAGCCGGACGCCGGCCTCGGCCCAACCCGGCGCCCGGTGGCGCACCGCCCGGGCCAGTGCCCGTTTGGACATCCCGTAGACCTCGACGCCGTGCAGAGCCGAGGCCGCGGCGACCGCGGCGTCCACGTCCCCCGCCAGGAGGGGTCCCATCAGCGGCTCGTCGGCCTCGGGCACCGTGCCCAGCGAATTCGACGAGATGGCCACGGCCGTGCCGGACTCGGCCCGCTCCAGGAGCGGGCGGAGGGCGTCGAGCAGCTCGACCGCGGCGAAGTAGTTCACCTGGGCGATCGTCTCGGTCGGCTCGAAGGTCGGCGGCAGGCCTGCGCACACCACCAGCCCGTCGAGCGCATCACCCGCCGCGATCCGGACGGACGAGATCGCGCCGGCCCGCCCGTCGGGCGCGGCCAGGTCCGCCTCGACCTCCTGGCCGGCCAGGTCGACGCCGATGACCGTGTGGCCCTCGGCCTCGATGCGGGCCCGGATCGCCCCGCCGATGCCGCGGGCCGAGCCCGTGACGCAGTAGGTCCCCATGTCTGTCCCTCCCACCTCGTTGCCGCTAGGCGGTGATGCCCCCGTCGATGACCACGATCGAGCCGTTCATGTAGGCCGACTCGTCACTGGCCACGTGGGCGAAGGTGCCGGCCACCTCCTCGGGCGAGCACATGCCCTTCTTGGTCATCATCTTGTAGAGCTTCTTGCCATCGCCCCCATCGGGGACGTCGTAGAAGTCCTTCTGGATCGGCGTCTCGACGCCTCCCGGGGCCACGGCGTTGACCCGCAACGCGGTCTCCTCGTACTCGGTGGCCATGGCCTTCGTCAGCAGGATCACCCCGCCCTTCGAGCCGCAGTAGGCCGCGCTCCACGGCTGCCCGAAGAGGCCGGCGGTGGACGCCGTGTTGACGATGACCCCACCACCGTCCAGCAGGTGGGGGATGGTCGCCCGGCACATGAGGAAGGTGCCGGTGAGGTTGACCCCGATGATCCGGTTCCAGGCCTCGAGGGACATCTCGTGGCTCCAGGCGAAGGTGCCGACGCCGGCGATGTTGCACACCACCTCGGGGCGCCCGTGGGCACCGACGGCGGCGTCGACGCCGGACGCCACCGAGTCCTCGTCGCTCACGTCGACCCCGTGGGCCGTGGCGAGGCCGCCGGCGGACACGATGCCGGCGACGGTGGCCTCGGCCGCATCCCGGTTCAGGTCGAAGGCCGCGACCGAGGCACCCTCGGCGGCCAGGCGCTCGGCCACGGCCCGGCCGATGCCCGAGCCGGCCCCGGTGACGATGGCGACCTTGTCGGCGAACCTGTCATAGGAGGTCGTCATCAGAAGGTCAGCACCCCTCGGGCCAGCTTGCCCTCGTGCATGTCGTGCACCACGGTCTGGAACTCCTCCAGGGGATAGGTCTGGGTGACCAACTCGTCGAGCTTGAGGCGGCCATCGAGGTAGAGCGGGATGAAGAGCGGGATGTCCCGATGGGGCTTGGTCGAGCCGTAGCGGCAGCCCATGATCCCCCGGTCGATCTGCATGAGGTGGTTGACCCGGATGCCGGTCAGCTCGGCTTCCGGGCCGGGTACGCCGATGATCACGCAGTTGCCACCCCAGTCGAGGCACTTGACCGCATCGGCGATGACGGCCGGGTGGCCGACGCACTCGAAGGACCAGTCGACCCCGCCACCGGTCAGTTCCCGGACGGCCTTCACCGCGTTCGCCTCCGGGCCGGCGAGCACGAAGTCGGTGGCCCCGAAGGTCCGCGCCAGCTCCTCCTTCTGCGGGAGCGTGTCCACCGCGATGATGCGGCCCGCGTTGCGGATGCGGGCGCCCTGGATGACGTTGAGCCCGATGCCGCCGACGCCGAACACCGCCACGTCCTGGCCGGGTTGGACGTTGGCCCGGTTCAGCACGGCGCCGGCGCCGGTGATGACGCCGCAGCCGATGAGGCAGGCCGAGGTCAGCGGGACGCTCTGGTCGATCTTGACGACCTGGCGGGAGCCGACCACGGTGTACTCGGCGAAGGCCGAGTTGGCCGCGAACTGGTAGGCCGGCTCGCCGTTCACGGTGAAGGGCTGGTTGAGCTGGCCGAAGCTCTCCCGGCACCACGTGGGATTGCCGGTGTCACAGGACGGACACGAGCCGCAGTAGGCCAGCGTGGTCATCACCACGTGATCTCCCGGGGTGAGTCCCGCGACCTCCGAGCCCACCTCCTCGATGACTCCGGCGCCCTCGTGGCCCATGACCACCGGCGGCGGGAACGGGATGGTCCCGTCGATGACCGACAGGTCGCTGTGGCACACGCCGGCGGAAACCATGCGCACCTTCACCTCGTTGGGCGCGGGGTCCCGCACCTCGACGTCGGTGGCGACGGCCGCCTCGTTGCCGTCGAACACGATGGCCCTCATCTTCTGCGCCCCCGGGGGTGGTGGATCTGACGGGTCGTCAGGCTAGGCCGCGGGTCGGCCAAGCCTTCAGCTCGCGGTCTGGCCCCCGTCGATCGGCCAGGCCGACCCGGTGACATAACGGGCTTCGTCGGATGCCAGGTACGCGATGAGCGTGGCGATCTCGTCGGGGTGGGCGCCGCGCACGAGCGGTAGCAGCTTGTCCATCAGTCGTTGGTCGGCCCCCTCGGGGAAGGCGAAGTCCGCCAGCAGGTTCGTGTTCACCTGACCAGGGCAGACGCAGTTGACCCGCACCTTGCGGGTCGCGTACTCCACGGCCAGGGCCTTGGTGAGCAGGACGAGGCCGCCCTTCGACGCGCAGTAGGCCGAGGTGTAGGCCTGCCCGACCAGTCCGGCCGCTGACGCCACGTTGACGATGTTGCCCCGGGTGACCTCCAGGTGGGGCAGGGCGGCCTGCATCAGGAACCACGGGCCCGACAGGTTCACCGCGAGGGTCTGGTCCCAGTCGGCCCGGGTGTGCTCGGTGGCGTGGGCGAAGCGCAGGACGCCCGCCACGTTGGCCAGGACGTCGAGACGGCCGTGATCGCGGACCACGGTGTCGATCAACGCCGTGCCGGCCTCCGGGTCGGTCACGTCCAGCTCCCGGGCCTCGGCCCGGCCCCCGACCGCCTCGATGGCCGTAACGGTGTCGGCCAGGCCCGCGGCGTCACGGTCCGCCGCGACCACCGTCGCGCCTTCCGCCGCCAGGCGCTCGGCGGTGGCCCGCCCGATGCCCGACGCCGCCCCGGTGACGAGGGCGACCCGGCCTTCGAAGCGTGTCTCCATGGCCCTACCCTCTCGCGTCCGTGACCCTCCGGCGGGCATCGGCCGCCCTCCTCCTGCTCGTCGGCCTGTCCGGGTGCGCCGGCGGCGGCGAACCCACCCCATCGGGTCCTCCCGTCGTCGAGCCGTCGTCGGCCCTCCAGGTCGCCGGGGACGGTGTGCGAGTGGAGGTCGAGGCGGGCCCCCACAGCGTCCTCACCACGGTGGTCCGGGTGGTGACCGATGAGCCCACGCGTCCTCGCCTCGTGGCCGAGGCGCGCGGTCAGCGGGTGGTGGTCCCCCCGACCGGCCGGCCCCGGCGTCGGCACCGGATCGCCGTCGTCGGACTCCGTCCGGCGACCACCTACGCCATCACCTTGGCCGGGGACCCCGTCTTCGCCTCGCTGGACGGGCCCCTGGCGTTCCGCACCGGGTCGTTGCCCCGCGACCTGCCGCCGGTCGAGGCCGAGGTCGCGGGCCGACCCCGCCCGGGCGTCACGCTGTTCAACATCACACCCTCGGACCTGTCGGTGGAGCACCCCGGCAATCTCGTCGCCGTCGACCACGACGGTCAGGTCGTCTGGTACCACCAGGACGACCAACTCATCTCCGACGCCCGCCAACTGCCGAACGGCGACCTGCTCTACAACTTCGGCAACATCGGGGCCCGCCAGATCGACGTCCTCGGCGAGGTCGTCCACGACTGGACCACCCGCTCCCGCGTGCGGGTGGGCCAGGACGACCGGTTCGGCCACCAGACCTACACGGACGACGCGGTGGTCATCGACACCCCACGCCTGCACCACGAGGTCGCCGACCGCCTGCCCAACGGCAACTTCCTGGCGCTCAGCCAGGAGATCCGGACCTACCGCGGGTTCGCCGATCCCGGTTGCCCACCCGAGCCGTTCGACGACCCGACAGTCCGTCCCCAGCGCGGCGACGTGGTCATCGAGTACACCCCCGGCGGCGAGGTCGTCCATCAGGTGAGCCTGTTCGACGCCATCGACCCGCGGGTCCAGCCCGGCTCTCAACAGTGCAACCTCAAGATCGATGCGATCGCGACCGGTGACCGGGTGTTCGTCGACTGGTCCCACGCCAACGCCGCGACCCTGTTCGAGGCCGAGAACACGGTCCTGGTGTCGGCCCGGAACCTCAGCTCGGTGATGGCCCTGCGGTGGCGGGCCGACGCCGACGGCCCCGCAGGTGAGGTGCTCTGGCAACTGGGCCCCGGCCTCGACTTCGAGTTGACCGAGGGGGAGTGGTTCTTCCGCCAACACGCCCCCGAGGTGCAACCCGACGGCACCATCCTGATCTATGACAACGGCTCCGAGCGCCCCGTCGCCGGCGACGACAAGTCCGCGGCACCGCCGCCCTACAGCCGGGCGGTGCTCTATGCCCTCGACCGGTCGGGCCCTCCGGGGACCTGGACGGCCCGCCAGGTCTGGGAACACCGGCTCGACACGCCCAGCGGCCCGGCGTTCGCCGACTTCCTCGGCGACGCCGACTTCCTCGGCGACGACCACGTCCTGATCACCCACGGCGCGGTGATCGACCGGTCGGTGGACCGCAACACCGTGCTCATCGTCGAGGTCGACCGTCGCACCGACGAGGTGGTGCTCAGCATCCGGGTGCCCTCCGACGGCGACCTCGGCTGGCAGACCTACCGGGCCGAGCACCTCGACTCGTGGTACCCCCGGGCCGCCGACGGCGACCTGGCCCACGACCCGCCCCTTCCCTGACGCCGAGACCTCCCGCGGGTCACGGGATGCTCCGGCGGACTTCGCAGGCCCTCGCGGTGTCCCGGCCCTGGCGGCCGATGCAGGTGTCCCGCTGCGGACCACCGTTGAGGGCGTCGTTGCCCGACCCCCCGTCCAGCAGGTCGACACGGGCCCCACCGAAGAGCAGGTCCCGCTGATTGCCACCGAAGAGACGGTCGTTGCCGTTCCCACCATCGAGGCGGTCGACCCCCGCGTCACCCCTCGCCACATCCGCACCGGCACCACCCACGGCCCGGTCGTTGCCACCACCACCGAAGAACGCGTCGTTACCGGCACCACCGAGCATCACATCCGCCGCCGCGCCGCCCACCAGGCGGTCATTGCCCCCACCCCCGTCGAGCCGGTCGAGCCCCCCGTCACCCCGCAGCGTGTCCCGACCCGACCCGCCGAAGGCCCGATCGTTGCCCCCGCCCCCCACGAACACGTCGTTGCCACCCAACCCACAGAACCGGTCGTTGCCACCCAACGCGTTCACCGAGTCCGCCCCCGCCGTACCCAGGATCACATCCGCCCCACCCGTCGGCGAGCCCCCGTTGCCGAGGTCCACGTCCACGACCCGGCCGTCACAGACCTCGCCCCCGACGAACACGTCGATCGACCCGTTGCCGTCACCGGCCACCAGGTTCGTGGCCTCGCTCGCCATGGCGACGATCCCGTTCGCCGCCATGAACGGGCCCGCAGTGGCCCCGCCGACCACGACCCCGGGACGGCGGCTCACGAGTTGGGTCTGATCGGCGACGAGATCCCGGATGAAGACGTCCTGGACGGCACCGTTGGTGTCGTTGGCCACCAGGTCGGTCGCCTCGCTGTCGAAGGCCACCCGCGTGCCGTCGGCCTGGATCGATGCGGCGCCGGAGAACCCGTCGGCCGCGGTGGCGGCCGGATTGACGCTCACCAACTCGGTATGGCCCGCCGCCGGGACCCGGAAGAAGACGTCACGGGTCCCGTTGCCGTCGTTGGGCACGATGTTCTCGGCGTCGGACTCGAAGGCGAACCGGGTGCCGTCGGCGCTGATCGATGGGACGAAGGACCCACCGCCGACGGCCTGCAGTCCACCCGCCCCCACGCTGATCCGAATGGTGTCCCCGGTGGCGTCACGGCGGGCGTAGACGTCCCGCTGGCCGTTGGTGTCGTTGGCGCCGATGAGGTCGGTGGCATCGGACTGGAAGGCGACGACGGTGCCGTTCGCGCTGACCGCCGGCTCGCGGGACGCGCCGTGGGCCTCGGTCTCGGTCGTGCTGATGCTCACCCGCTCCGTCGCGAAGGTGGCGATGTCGTAGCGGAAGATGTCGGCCACGGCGTTGCCGTCACCGCCGACCAGGTTGGCGGCATCGGACTCGAAGACCACGACGGTCCCGTCACCGGAGACAGCGGGCGAGCTGGAGTCGCCGTTGCTCTGGCCGGGACCGACCCCACCGGAGATGCGGCCGGTGGTCCCCTGCTGGCGGTCGCGCAGGAACACGTCGGTCATCGTGTTGTCGTCGAGGGGCACCAGGTCCTCGGCCGTCGACGCGAACGCGACGAACCTGCCGTCGTCGGAGATCGCGGCCTCACCGGCGATGCCGTGGCCTTCCTGTTCGGCGCTCGAGACGCTGACCCGCTCCGTCGTCCCCGCCGCGCGGTCCCGGACGAAGACGTCGGAGTCCCCGTTGTTGTCCCCCGGCACCAGGTCGGGCGCCGACGAGGAGAAGACCACGTACCGTCCGTTGGCGGAGATGTCCTGGACGAAGCTGTTCCCGTGGGCCTCGGCCCCGTTGCTGCGCACCGACACCCGCCCGGTCGCCGAAGGCACCTGGGGCGCTGCGTCCGCCGCCGACGGAACACCGATCAGGACCACACCGACCAACAGGGAGGCGGCCGCCGCTCCCCGACGGCCGGTCCGGCGGTGCCGGGCGGGTCCCTGCCGCTCTCGTTCCTCGTGCCTCGTCATCTCACTCGTCCCTCCTGTCGATGGCCCGTCTGCCGCGCCGGCGCGGTGTCGACCCCGCAAGCCGGTCACGGGATGCTCCGGCGGACTTCGCAGGCCCTCGCGGTGTCCCGGCCCTGGCGGCCGATGCAGGTGTCCCGCTGCGGACCACCGTTGAGGGCGTCGTTGCCCGACCCCCCGTCCAGCAGGTCGACACGGGCCCCACCGAAGAGCAGGTCCCGCTGATTGCCACCGAAGAGACGGTCGTTGCCGTTCCCACCATCGAGGCGGTCGACCCCCGCGTCACCCCTCGCCACATCCGCACCGGCACCACCCACGGCCCGGTCGTTGCCACCACCACCGAAGAACGCGTCGTTACCGGCACCACCGAGCATCACATCCGCCGCCGCGCCGCCCACCAGGCGGTCATTGCCCCCACCCCCGTCGAGCCGGTCGAGCCCCCCGTCACCCCGCAGCGTGTCCCGACCCGACCCGCCGAAGGCCCGATCGTTGCCCCCGCCCCCCACGAACACGTCGTTGCCACCCAACCCACAGAACCGGTCGTTGCCACCCAACGCGTTCACCGAGTCCGCCCCCGCCGTACCCAGGATCACATCCGCCCCACCCGTCGGCGAGCCCCCGTTGCCGAGGTCCACCGTCACGGCCTGGCCGTCACAGACCTGCGACGTCGGAGCACCACAGTCGGCCACGAAGAGCTCGAGGTTCTCGTCGACGTTCGCTCCCGTCAGGTCACGGGTCGAGACGAAGGCCACCCGGGAGCCGTCACCGTCCACGGCTGCCTCGTTGTTGGCCGGCGCCCCACCGGTCGTGTCGGTCACCGTCGTGAACGCGCCGCCGGCGGTGTCGCGCAGAACGACCTCGTCGTTGCCGTCGGTGTTGTCGCCCGTGAGGTCCCGGTCGGTGCGCAGCGAGATCCGAGCACCGTCGTCGCTGATGTCCGGATCGATGTTGGCGGCGAAGGCGTTGCCGCCGGTGGTCACGGTGAGCTGGGTGGCCGTCCCGTTGCGGAACTGGAAGACCTCGGGGTTCCCATCCGCGTTCTGGCCGACCAAGTCGGCGTCGGAGCCGAACACGACGGTCCCGCCGTCATCGGAGACCTTGGGCTCGCTGACGGTCTCGAGGAGACCGGTGTCGGTCAACTGCGTCGTGGCACCCCCGCCCAGCGCGCGGAGGAAGACCTCGCCGGTCCCGTCGGCGTTGCCGCCGGTGAGGTCGTCGTCGGAGATGAAGGCGATCGTCGTGCCGTCGCCACTCAGGTCGACGACGCCGGACCCCACGTCGCCGACCGAATCGGTGACCTGGGTCGTGGTGCCGCCGACGGTGTGGAGGAACACCTCGTTGTTCCCGTCGGCGTTGTCACCCGTGACGTCGATGTCGGAGACGAAGGCGATCTTCCCGCCGTTGTCGCTGATCGACGGGGTCAGGTTGGCGAGGGTCCCGCCGGTCGTGCTCGTCACCTGGGTCACGGTCGGCCCGGCCACGTCGACGAAGAAGATCTCGTCGTTGCCGTCGGCGTTGTCGCCCGTGAGGTCAGCGGCCGAGTTGAACGCCACCCGCGAGCCGTTGGCCGAGATGGACGGGCTGGAACCGGTCCCGGCGGCGGACGAGGTGAGCTGGGTCACGGTGTCGGGGCCGTCGTCGAAGAGGAAGATCTCCACGCTGCCGTCGGCGTTGGCCCCCGTGAGGTCCTTGCTGCTGCGGAACGCGACCCGGGTGCCGTCCTCGCTGACCGACGGCTGACCGACGATGTGGAAGCCGGTGGTGTCGGTCACCTGGGTGAACGTGCAGGCCGAGGCTGCCGCGGCGGGCGGCGGACCCGTCGAGATCACCCCCAGTCCGGCGAGCAGGGCGGACGCGAGCAGGAGTCGGCGGAGGCGCATGGATCGAGGGTCCCAGAGGCGGGCCGCCGGGGGCATCCGTAGCACTACGGATATCCCGGCGGCACCGGACCGGGGGCTGGCGGCCTCCGTGGCCCCACCGGGAGCGCCCCCGGCTGCCCGACCCGGGCGGCGGTCGGGTCCTAGGCTCAGCCCGTGGAGGGGCTGCGGGGCCGAGTGGTCGAGTTGGACCACATCGACGCGGCCGTCGACCGCGCTGGGCCGGGGCTCGGGCCGGCTGATCGTCGTCGAGGGGGAGCCCGGGATCGGCAAGAGCACCCTGCTGGCCCACTTGGCCGACCGGGCCGATGCCGCCGGGTTCGCGCTCCGCGCGGGCCGGGGTGACGAACTGGGCCAGGGTCGGCCGTTCGGACCCCTGGCCAAAGCACTCGGCCTCAGACCGGACAGCGATGACCCCGCCGCGGCCCGGATCGGCCGGGAACTCCGTGGCGACGACGGGCTCGACCACGACGGCCTCCCGATGGCCGGCGAGGTCGCCTTCCGGGTCCTCGACACCGTTCTCGCCCTGATCGACGACGAGACCGCGCGGCACCCCCTCGCGCTCATCATCGATGATGCCCACTGGGCCGACGACGACACCCTCCGGGTCGTCGCCGCGCTGGCCGAACGAGCCCGGACCCTTCCGATCGTCGTCGCCATCGGCACCAGAGGCCATCCCCAGGGTCCGGTGCTCGCCAGCTGCATCCGCGCCATGGCGGACCACGGCGCCGACCACATCGAGCTCGGTGCCCTCGCTCCGGCACCCATGGCCGAGGTGGTGGCCGACCTGGTGGGTGGGACCCCCGGGCCGGCCCTGAGGGCCGACGTCGGGCGGGCCGGCGGGAACCCGTTCCTCGCCATCGAGCTCGTGACCGCCCACAGCGCCGTCGGGCGCCTCCGGTCCTCCGGAGGGACCGTCGAGCTCGACGGTGAGGACGACCCGGCCGACCTCGGCAGCGCCGTGCTGCGCCGCCTCGACCACCTCCGCCCCCAGACCGTCGAGTTCCTCCGCGCCGCATCTGTCTTCGGGCGGACCTTCGACCCCGCGATCGTGTCGCCCCTTGTCGACCGAAGGGGCATCGAGCTCGCCACCGACGTCGACGAGGCCGTGGCTGCCGGGCTGTTGCACGCCGCCGGCGACTCGCTGAGCTTCTCCCACGACCTCGTCCGGGAGGCCATCTACACCGCCCTGCCGCCGTCGGCCCGGGCCGCCATGCACGTCGAAGCCGCCCGCGCGCTCGCCGCAACCGACGCCGAGGCGTTCGACATCGCCACTCAGGTGCAGCGCACCACCGGCACGGGGGGTGACGACGCGGTGGCCTGGCTCGTCGCCGGCGCCCAGCAGGTCCGGGTCACCGCACCGACCACCGCGGCCTCCTTCCTGGCGTGGGCCACCGAGATCCTCGGGCCGAGCGACCCGGAGCGACCGGGCGTGGAGGCCCGGCTGGCCGAAGCGAAGGTCTTCTCCGGGCAGCTCCAGGAGGGCCAGGCGCTCACCGAGCTCTGCCTCGCCCGACCCGACCTCGACGATGACCTCCGCCGATCCCTGATCTACCTCCTCGGCCAGGCGCTCTTCCTTCAGGGCCGGCTGAGCGAGGCGGCGCGCCATTTCGAACAGTCGGCCGGCGCAGGCCCGGACCCTCACCCGGCCGCGCTCGCCGACGGCGCGGTGGCTCTCCTCCTGAGCGGTGATCTCCGGGGGGCCGCCGACCTGGCCGATCGAGCGGGAGTGCTGGCCCGCCAGACCGACGATGTGGCGACCGAGGTCTTCGTGTTGGCGGCCATGTCGTGGATCCGAGCCCTCCAGGGTGACATCGAGGACGGCCTCGACTTCGGCCGCCGGGCGGCGAGTCGGGCCGACGTCGCCGGTGACCTCGAGGCCCATCGCAACATCCCCTACGTCTTCTACGCCCAGGTCCTGCTGTGGGCCGACCGGGACGCCGAGGCCCTCGATGCCCTCGACAAGGCGGACCGGCTCGGTGAGCGACTCGGTCTCGTGTGGGACGTCCCCCTGCGCCACCTCCTCCGGGCCCGCGCCCGACAGCGGACCGGCGACGGGGACGAGGCGACGGCCGAGGCCCGCGCCGGTCTCTCCCACAGCCGGGACCAGGGGGGATCCGTCGCCGACGTCTGGCTGTGGTGTGTCCTGGCCCGCCTGGCGATCGCTCGCGGCCACCTCGACGAGGGCGAGACCAGCCTCGTGGCCGCCGAGGCGGCAGCCGGGCTGAGCGGCCAAGGGACCGATCAGATCGCCTGGGCCCGAGGGCTGCTGGCCGAGGCGCAGGGCGACGCAAGGACTGCCGCCGACCACCTCGCGCTCCTCTGGGACGGACTTGAGGAGCAGGGCCTCGACTACTACCTCTGGGACGTCGCGCCCGACATGATCCGCGTCGCGGTCGGCGTCGACGACCGCGACCGGACCGCTCGGGTGCTGTCGGTTCTGGCGGAGGTCGCAAGCCGGTCACCAGGTTCCTTGGCCCCGGCGGTCGAAGCACGCTGCCGGGGCCTCGCGAACCGTGACCCCGATGCCGTGCTGCTCGCCCTGCGCCGCATCGAATCCCGTTCCGGCGCCGCCCGACCCGTCGAGTCGGCCCTCGTGCGCCTGGAGGCCGCCGCCCTCCTCGACGCCGTCGGACGAACCGACGAGGCCGCCGCGCAGCGGGCGGCGGCCGACCCCGTCATCAGGGCTGCGGGCGTGGCGCCACCGCGCCTCCCCGGGCGGGCCGAGCCGGAGACCGATGCCACCCCGGGACCGAGGGACACCTTCGGCTGGGACTCGCTCACCGCCAGGGAGTTGGAGGTCCTCACCCTCCTGGCCGGCTCGCGGAGCAACGCCCAGATCGCCGAGGAGCTGTTCTGTTCCCGTCGCACCGTCGAGTCCCACCTCAGCCACGTGTACACCAAGCTCGGGATCTCGTCGCGGGTGGAGTTGGCCATGGAGGCCTCCCGTCGCCTCGACCGGGATCCGTAGCACTACGGATGCGCCCTCGGGCGGGACCTCGGTACAACGGCGCCATGGGTCCCGGGGACACGGCCACCGACGCGGCCGACGATGACGACGATGATCGACTCGCCGCCATCCCCCTGCCTCCGGACCCGCTCAGTCGGTGGCTCGGTCGACCGGCGCCGGAGGATGGCGACGAGGTGGACGAAGCCGAGGAGCAGGCCGCCGGGGGTGACGAGTGAGGCTCACTTCGGGCCTTCGGTGATCGTTGTGGCACGATCCGCAAGTGACCTCGATCATCGCCCCGGGCCGACTCGAGGTCGGCCTGCAACTGCCCATCCAGTCCCAGAGCCGGATCTATGCCGAAGCATGGGAGGAGGGGACCGGGAGCGAGGAGTTGGCCACCGTCGTGGCCGCCTGCGAGGACGCCGGCCTGTTCTATGTTGCGGTGTGTGACCACGTGGCCGTCCCGCGGGAGCCGGCGGAACGGATGCAGACCACCTGGTACGACACCGTGGCCACCCTGGCCTGGGTCGCCGGGCGCACCCAGCGCCTCCGGCTGCTCTCCCACGTGTTCGTGCCCGCCTATCGACACCCGTTGGTGGCGGCCAAGGCGTTCCTGACCCTCGACGAACTGTCCGGCGGCCGCACGGTCCTGGGCGTCGGCACCGGCCACGTCGAAGGCGAGTTCACGGCGCTGGGAGCCGACTACGCCCACCGCGGTGCGGTCACCGACGAGTGCATCGACGTCCTGCGGGCGGCCTTCACCGACGAGTACCCCGACTTCGCCGGCGAGCACTTCCGCGTCGACGGCGTCGGCCTCCGGCCCCGGCCCCGTCAGGAGGTCCTCCCCATCTGGGTGGGCGGGTCCTCCAAGCCCGCCTTGCGGCGGGCCGCGACCCGGGGCGACGGCTGGCTGCCCCAGGGCACCCCGCGCCACGAGCTGGCGGGCGCCATCGAGTACCTGATGGCGCACCGCCAGGCTGCCCGAGGCGACGACCCCATCGACCTCGGCACGATCTGCGAGCCGCTCTACATCGGCGAACCCACCTGGGACGTGGGTCCCTGGACCATCAGCGGCGCCCCCGACCAGGTGGCCGGGCGGATCCGCGAGTTCAAGGACCTCGGGATCAGCCACGTGCAGGTCCGTCCTCGCAGCCGGACCCTCGAGGAGTTCTGTGACCAGCTCGCCGCCCTCGGCCGCGACGTCCTCCCGTTGTTGAACTGAGCGGCCCCGCTCGCGATCCGCGGCGGCGCACCCCTGATCAGATCCGACGCGTCGTCGGGCCAAGGCGCACCCGCTTGTTCGGCAACTCCGGCGTCGCCGTCGTGGAACGGCCCCCCTTGCTGCTTCGCGCCGCGACGCAGCCTCAGGAGGCGCCGAGGTCGCTCGACAGACCGAGCTCACCGAGGATCGTCATCGCGTCGAAGTAGACGCGCTCGGCGACGATCCTGTCGCCCTCGAAGGCGAAGAAGGCGGCCATCCGGCAACGGAACGAGCGGCCGGTCGGTTCGAAGCCGAGCAACGGGCCCTCGTGGGTGCCGAGGAGGTCGAACTCGACCCAGACGCCGTCGTCGGTCGAGTGCAGGGCGATGAGTTCGTTGCGCTGGTCCGGGAAGGCGCCGCGGGTCGAGGCGAAGTACCCCCGCACCTCCTCCTCGCCGTCATGGACCTGCCCCGTGGCGATCAGCTCGTAGCGGGGATGCGCGAAGGTGTCGATGACGGCATCGAAGTCGTGACGGTTCTCGGCCTCCATGTGCTCGCGCACGACGGCTTCCCTGCGGGACCGGATGCTCTGCATCACCGCACGGTAGGCCGCCTCGGTCAGGCGCCGGCGAGGTGTCCCACCAGGAGGTCGTTCAGGGCGTCCGGGGCGTGATCGGGGATCCAGTGGTCGATCCCGTCCAGGACGACGAGCCGGTAGGGCCCGTCGACGTGGTCGCCGGTGGCCTCGGCCCCCTCCCGGCCGAGGGCCGGGTCCTCGGTGCTCCAGACGTGAAGGGTGGGCACCGTGATCGGGCCCAGCCCGTCGATCAGGTGGCCGCCGGCCGCCCGGTACCAGTTGAGGGCCGCGCCCAGTGCCTCCGTCGTCGAGAGCGCGGCGAAGTGCGGCGCGGCCTCCTCGTCGGTCAGGCCGCTCAGCGTGTAGATCATCCGCAAGCCGGTGGCGTCGTCGGCCAGGAGACCCTCCTCGGCCCCCTCCTCGCGGAACATCGGGAAGTAGGACGACCGCTGCTCCTGATCCGTCGCCGGGCTGGCCAGCACCGTGGCGTACGCCAGCGGATGCGGCACCGAGAGGGCGGTCAGGGAGAGCAGGCGGTCACCGTGGCGGGCGGCGAGCTGCCAGGCGATGCTGGCCCCCCAGTCGTGGCCGACCAGGTGGAACCGGTCCGCTCCGACGGCATCGGCCAGCCCGAGGACGTCGGCGGTGAGCTCGGCGGAGTGGTACGCCGCCACCCCGTCGGGACGGGCGCCCGGCGAGTAGCCCCGCTGGTCGGGGGCCAGGACGCGATGGCCGGCCTCGGCCAGAACCGGCACCACGCCATGCCAGCAGGCCGAGGTCTGGGGGAACCCGTGCAGCAGGATGACCACCGGTCCGTCCTCGGGCCCGGCCACGGTCACGTCGAAGGTCAGGGTTCCCACCGGGATCTGCACGAGGGGCGACCGTAGTGCGTGGTCGGCTCGGGCCTTCCCCCAGGCGGCCGAATGCGGCATCATGGTCGATATGACACGGAGAGTGACTGATCGAGCACTCTTTGCGCTTGTCCTGGGCGGCGCGCTCGCGCTGGCGGTTCTCGTGGTCACCCGGGGTGACCTCGTCGAGGACGACGGCCAACCGACGACGGTGCTGGTGAGTGGTCGGGCCGAGGTGCCCCAGGGCCAGGTCCACGACGATGTGTACGGGCTCCACGGCACCGTCGTGGTCCGCGGCACGGTCGAGGACGACGTGTTCCTCCTCGACGGTCGCGCCCGCATCGAGGGCACCGTCCGCGGCGACGTCACCGTGGTCCGGGGTGACGCGGTGGTCACCCGCGGGGCCGAGGTCGACGGCGCCCTCCGCACCTCCGAGCCCGCCCGCGTGTCGCCCCGGGCGACGGTCCGGGGCGAGATCGGCGACGCCGGGAGTCTCGAGGTCCTGACCTCGGTCCCCCTGTTCGTGTGGTTCGGCGCCTGGTCCGCGGCCGGGATCGCCGTGCTGGCCCTGATCGCCGTCGCCCGGCGACCGCTGACCCACGCCGCCGCGCCTGCGGTTCGCCGGCCCGGCCGGTCGATCGCGCGGGGAACGGTCCTCTTGGCCGGGGCCCCCTTCCTGATCGCCGTCCTCGCCCTGAGCCTGCTCGGCTCAGTGCTGGCCGTGGTGCTCGCGGCCGGCGCCGTCGTGGCCACCGCCGTGGGTGCCGGCGTCACGGGTGTCGCCCTCGGTCGTCTGGCGCTGCCCCGTCGTGAGGGCCTGGCCCCCTACGCCGGGTGGGCGACCGTCGGCGCCGCGCTCGGGCTGGCCCTGCTCCTCTCGCCCCTGCTGGCCGCGCTCCTGGCCGGCGGGGTGGTCGCCTTCGGCGTGGGGGCCCTGGTCCGGGTCCCCCGACACGGCCCGGGCCCACGCTCGGCCCAGGACCACAGGGGGAACGACGACCTTTCCGACGAGGACGGCGACGAGATCGACTGGGACTCGCTGGTGCCTGCTGAACCGGCGGCCGAGGTCGACGGGTCCGAGCCTCGGATCCTGGCGGCCTTCCCCCTCTCCGCCGGCACCGACCGGGACTGAGCCCGGCCCACCCGGCGACATTGCGTCAGCTGTGGTCGCCTGACGACCGGAAGTCACGCAATTTCGGCTCGGAGCCGTCAGGACAGGTCGAGCAGGTCCTTCCACCTGCCGGCCTCCACCTCGGCGGGCCCGAGGCGCAGCGTGGACTCGGGGACGAGGTCGGCGATGCGGCGCTGCTCGACGTAGTGATGGGGGTTGGCCGCCTCCTCGAAGTAGGTCCGGCGCAGGGCGACCAGTTCGTCGTCGGCCTGCCCGTCGAGGAACCCGAAGAGGGTGAACGCGACGGTGAGGTCGTGGATCACGGGCGCCCGGCCGAACAGCGAGGCCCGCTTGAGGGCGACGGCCAGCGCGCCGGCCATGGCGTCGTCTTCGTGCTCGCCGGGACGCAGGGCCAACCTGCCCCGGAACCGTTCGGCCAAGGTGAGCCCGAAGCCCTGGTCGGGTCCGGGGCTGCCCAGTCGGGCGCCGCGCTCCTGGCCGGCGTGCAGCTCGGCGGGTCGATCGGTCACCCATGAGCCCAGCACCCTGGGAGGCGCCGAGTAGAGGCGAGTGGTGTCGAGCGCCTCGACGGGGACGTACTCCGGAGCAGCCATGGACCGGGGACTCTAGGCCCGGTCGTGCAACAGGCCGTAGATGATCGAGTCGGCCAGAGCCTGCCAGGAGGCTTCGATGATGTTCTCGCTGACCCCGATGGTCGACCACGACCGCTCGCCGTCGGTGGAGTCGATCAGAACCCGGGTCACGGCCCCGGTGCCCTTCTGGGTGTCCAGGACCCGCACCTTGTAGTCGGTGAGGTGCACCCCGCTCAGAACCGAGTGGGCCCCCGCCATGGCCATCGCCTCGCGCAGGGCCTCGTCGAGCGCGTTGACCGGGCCGTTGCCCTCGGCCGTGGCGATCACCCGTCGGCCGTCGACCTCGACCTTGACCGTCGCCTCGGTGACGATCTCCGCGCCCCGCACGCCACTCGAGCCGTCGGCCGGGGCGCGGTGCTCCACGGTCACCCGGAACGACTCCAGCTTGAAGAACGGCTGGGTCCAGCCCGTGGCGTCGCGCATCAGCAACTCGAGGGAGCCGTCGGCCGCCTCGAAGTGGAACCCCTCGTACTCGAGTTGCTTGAGTCGGTCGACCACCTCGGACAGCGCCGGACCGTCCATCTCGAGGCCGAGCTCCTGGGCCTTGAGCTCCATGGTCGACCGACCGGCCAGCTCGGACACGACGAAGCGGGTGCCGTTGCCGACCCGGTCGGGGTCGATGTGCTCGTAGGCGTCGGGGCGGCGGGCGATGGCACTGGTGTGCAGCCCCGCCTTGTGGGCGAACGCCGAGGCACCGACGAAGGCCTGCTGGGGGTCCGGACTGATGTTGACCAGTTCGGCGATGTGGTGGGACACCGGCGTCAGCCGTTCGAGGCGGTCCGCCGGGATCGTCGCCACCCCCATCTTCAGGCTCAGGTCGGCGATGATCGTGGTGAGGTTGCAGTTGCCGGTGCGCTCGCCGTAGCCGTTGATCGTGCCCTGGACATGGGAGGCGCCGCCCCGCACACCGGCGAGCGCGTTGGCCACGCCACAGCCGGTGTCGTCGTGGAGGTGGACGCCGACGGCGGCGTCGACGTAGTCCACCACCTCCCCCACGATGCGCTCGACGTCGAAGGGCAGCGAGCCGCCGTTGGTGTCACAGAGCACGAGGCAGTCGGCCCCGGCCATGGTCGCGGCTTCCAGCACCCGGAGGCTGAACTCGGGGTTGGCCTTGTAGCCGTCGAAGAAGTGCTCGGCGTCGAAGAACACGCGCCGATCCTGGGCGACCAGGTACTCGATCGAGTCCCGGACCATCGCCACGCCCTCGTCGAGGTCGGTCCGCAGCGCCTCGGTCACGTGGTAGTCCCAGCACTTCCCGACGATGCAGACCACTCCGGTGCCCGCCGCCAGCAGGTTGGCCAGGGTCTGGTCGTCGTCGACCCTGCCCTTCACCCGGCGGGTGGAACCGAACGCCACCAGCTCGCTGGTCGACAGCTCCAGCTCGGTGGCCGCCCGGCGGAAGAACTCGTCGTCCTTGGGGTTGGCTCCCGGCCAGCCACCCTCGATGTAGCCCACCCCGAGGAAGTCGAGTTGCTCGGCGATGCGCAGCTTGTCGTCCACGGTGAGGGAGATGCCCTCCAACTGGCTGCCGTCACGCAGGGTCGTGTCGTAGATCTCCACCGCCGCCGGCTGGCGCTCGGCGGGCGGGGTGACCGGGCTAGTCGTCGACATGGGTCAGCCAGTCCTTGTAGCGATCGTCCTCCCCGCGCACGGCCGCGAAGTAGGTCTCCTGGATCTGACGGGTCACCGGACCGGGGTCCCCGAGCTCGCGGTCGTCCACCGAGCGGATGGGCACGACCTCCGCCGCGGTGCCGCTGAGGAAGGCCTCGTCCGCGGTGTACAGATCGCTGCGCAGGAGGTGCTCGACGCGGTAGTCGATGCCGAGGTCCTCGGCGATGCGGCGCACCGAGTCCTGGGTGATGCCCTCCAGGGCCCCCGCGGAGGTGGGCGGGGTGATGATGGCGCCGCGCTCGACGATGAAGATGTTCTCGCCCGTGCACTCGCTCACGTGGCCCTGGGGTGAGAGCATCACCGCCTCGTCGTAGCCCGACTTGAGGGCCTCCACCTTCGCCATGGACGAGTTGATGTACATCCCGGTGCCCTTGGCGGCCGGAGGCATGGTGTTCGGGTCGTGTCGGCGCCACGAGGAGATCTTCAGCCGGATGCCGTTCTCGATGCCCTCGTCGCCGAGGTAGGTGCCCCAGGGCCAGATGGCGATGGCCACATTGACCGGGCACGGGAGGGGGTTCAGTCCCATCTCGCCGTAGCCGAGGTAGACGAGGGGCCGGATGTAACAGGAGCGGACCCCGTTGACCCGGACCGTCTCCACCGTGGCGGCGATCAGTTGGTCCCGGTCGAACGGGATGTCGATCATGTAGATGGCCGCCGAGTTGAAGAGCCGATCGATGTGCTCGTCCAGGCGGAAGACCGCCGGCCCCCGAGGGGTCTCGTAGGCCCGGATGCCCTCGAAGACGCCGCAGCCGTAGTGCAGCGTGTGGGTCAGGACATGGATCTGCGCGTCCTCCCACGCGACCAGCTCGCCGTCCATCCAGATCTTGTCCACGGTGTCGATCGGCATCTCAGACTCTTCCTGCGATGGCATCGCCGATGTCGGCGGTGCTCCCCTGCGGCGCCGGTTCAGCGCACGCCTTGTTGATCCGGGCGGCGGCATCGGCCTCGCCCAGGTGGTCGAGCATCATCGCCGCGGACAGCACCGCCGCGGTGGGATCGGCGGTCCCGGTCCCCGCGATGTCGGGGGCCGAGCCGTGCACGGGCTCGAACATGGAGGGTCCGGTGCGGGCGGGGTTGAGGTTGGCCGAAGCGGCCCGCCCGATCCCCCCGGAGACCGCGCCCCCGAGATCGGTGAGGATGTCGCCGAACAGGTTGTCGGTGACGATCACGTCGTACCGCCCGGGGTCCGCGACGAAGTGGATGCAGGCGGCGTCGACATGGTGATAGGCGGTCTCGACGTCGCCGTACTCGGTTGCCACCTCGTTGAACGTCCGCTCCCACAGGTCCCCGGCGAAGGTCAGCACGTTGGTCTTGTGGACCAGGGTCAGGTGGCGCCGCTCGCGGCCGCGGGCCAGGTCGAAGGCGTAACGGACCGCCCGCTCGACCCCCATCCGGGTGTTGACCGAGCCCTGAGTGGCGATCTCGTGCGGAGTGCCCCTGCGCAGGAACCCGCCTTCTCCGGCGTAGGCCCCCTCGGTGTTCTCCCGCACCACGAGGAAGTCGACGGTGGGCGGGTGTCGGAACGGCCGGAGGTTGACGTAGAGGTCGAGAGCGAAGCGCATCTTCAGCAGCAACCCCCGCTCGATGAGCCCGGGCGGGACCTCGGGTGTGCCCACCGCACCCAGGAAGAGGGCATCCAGCCCTCGCCACTCGTCCAGGACCTCGTCGGGCAGGACCACGCCGTCACGCAGGTAACGGGCACCGCCGAGGTCGTAGTCGACCGTCTCGAGATCCACGCCCGCGGCGCGCGACGACCTTCAGGCCCTCGGCCACGACCTCGGGGCCGATGCCGTCGCCGCCGATCACGCCGATGCGGTGGGTCACGATGTCGGGTCCTCTCTGCGGTGGGTCAACGGGTCTGCGGTGGGCCGACAGGGGCGTACCCGCCCCGGGAACGAAGAAACCGCCCACCGAGGTGGACGGTCGAGGAGCGCGTGCCGGGATCGGCGCGCGCTAGGGAATGACGACGATGGGCGCGAGGTGGCGCTGCACGGGCCCCAGTGTCGGGGGTCGACGCCGGATCGTCAACCTCGCCGCTCCTGAGGGCGACCTGCAGATCGACCAGCAGTAGGCACTCGTGTCCCCGTTAGCCTTTTCCGGATGGCGGAGAACATCCAGCTCACGCAGGCCACCTTCGACCGGCTGAAGGTCGAGCACGAGCACCTGACCACGGTCTGGCGCATCGACATCGCCAAGCGCATCGAGGCCGCCCGCGAGCTCGGCGACCTCAAGGAGAACGGCGACTACCACGCCGCCAAGGAGGAACAGGGCCAGACCGAGGCCCGCATCCGTGACCTCGAGGCCATGATCGAGCGGGCCGAGATCGTGGAGGGCGGCCCCGGTGACGGCACGGTGGCCGCCGGCTCGGTCGTGGGCATCCGCTACGAGGGCGACGACGAGGTCGAGACCTACCTGCTCGGCTCGATCGAGGAGAAGCGGGACGGCATCGAGATCATGTCACCGGGCTCACCCATCGGTCAGGCCCTCGTGGGCGCGCAGGTCGGCGACGTCGTCGAGGCCGAGACGCCCGGCGGGATCCTGCGCGTCGAGATCGTCTCCGTCGGCGACTAGCGCCCGACGACGGCCGCGGTGGAACCCAGGACGAGCGTGAAGACGTGACACCGCCCCTTCCTCCGGGTGGCCCCGTCGACCTCCCCGGCCGGGGAACGACCTTCCACCGGGACCAGGCGAGCCAGGTGGGCGACGACGCCCCGACCGTCGTCCTCCTGCACGGCTGGACCGCGACGGCGGACCTGAACTGGTTCCCCGCCTACCAGCCGTTGGCCGAGCACTTCCGGGTCGTCGCCCTGGACCACCGCGGCCACGGGCGAGGCATCCGGAGCGGTCGGCGCTTCTGCCTCGCTGACTGCGCCGATGACGTGGTGGCCCTGGCCGACCTGCTCGGCATCGACCGTTTCATCCCGATCGGCTACTCGATGGGGGGCCTGGTCGCCCAACTGGTCTGGCACCGCCATCGCCACCGGGTGGCGGGCCTGGTCCTCGGTGCCACCGCCCACCACTTCCGGGGCAACCGCTCCTCCGCCCGCGGCTTCGCGGCGTTGGGAGCCATGGCCACCGCGGCCAGGATCGTGCCCGCGCCGATCCGGATGAACGCGGCGCGGCGGGTGATCGGCCGACGCCCGGGCCTGTCGGACTGGGCCCGGGACCAGTTCGAGGCGGGGGACCCCCGGATGGTGCTCGAGGCCGGCCGGGCCATCGGCGCGTTCTCCTCGCACGAGTGGGTGGGATCCGTCGACGTCCCCACGGCGGTCGTCCTGACCGATCGGGACCGCGTGGTGCCACCGTCCCGTCAGGCCGAGCTGGCGGCCGCCATCCCCGATGCCGTCATCCACCCGGTCCCGATCGACCACGGCGGCTGTGTGGTCGACGCGGAGGTCTTCGTCCCCGCGCTGGTGGCCGCGACCCGGGATGTCGCCGGTCGGGCCGTCACCCCTCGCTGAGGGTGGTCGTCGCCCTCACGGTCACCCGACGGCCGAGGACCTCCGCCAGCAGGCCCTTCCGCTCTTCGGCCGACCAGACCTCGACGTCGGTGTCGGCCCCCTCGGCGGGCTCGATCTCGATGACGATCCGCTTCCGCTCTTCGAGGCACCGGACGGCGCTCACGCTGCCGCGGTGGGCGCGGTCCAGGCCGATGGCCACCCGCAGGATCCCCGCCAGGGTCTGCACCACCTGCTGATCGACATCGTCCAGCGCGGCGAAGGTCTCGTGCTTGGCCTTGGGCGGGCTCTTGCGGTGGTAGCGGGCGACCTGGGCGATGACCTCGATCTCGGCGTCGGTGAACCCGGTCAGGTGCTCGGAGTTCCGGATCACGTAGTAGCTGTGCTTGTGGTGCCCCGAATGGGAGATGAAGAGGCCGACATTGCACAACAGAGCCGCCGCTTCCAGGTACTCGCGCGCACCGTCGTCGAGGCCGTGCCAGTCGGCCAGCTGGTCGAACAGGTCGAGAGCGAGGTGGGCCGACCGCTCGGAGTGCTCGGGGTCGTCGTCGGTGAGCTCGGCCAGGTGCAGGACGCCACGGCGGCGGATGTCCCGCAGGTGGTGCAGTGAGCCGCCGTGGGACCGCCGGTAGGTGTCGGTCAGGACACCCTCGCGCAGGGCGGACTCCGAGATCATGACCTGGGGGGCGCCGAAGGCCCCCAGAACCTCCTCGAGCACGAGGGCCCCGGCCACGATGATGTCGGCCCGACCCGAGTCGAGGCCGGGCGTCTTGCGGCGACCGGCAACGGTCGGGGCAGCCAGGAGGGTCTCGACGAGCTCGGCCAGCTCCTCGGAGGAGACCACGACCTGGTTGAGCGTCGGGACGGGTTCCACACCCCGCGCCGCGAGGACCATCGCGGCGACGCTCTCCGCGGTGCCCGAGCTGGCCACGGCCACGTCGAAGCGGTCGATCTCCCGCTGCATCGGGGCGAGCACACCCTGGACATGGCGTCGGGCCCGGGTCACCGCACGCGACTTGACGGCGCCGCCGGGGAAGAAGCGGTCGGTCAACCGGATGGCGCCGAGCTTGAGGCTGCGGGCCACGATGGCCTGGTCCGCCTCGCCCAGGACGATCTCGGTGCTGCCGCCGCCGATGTCGACCACCAGGACCCGTTGGTCATAGACGGGAACCGCCTGCAGCACCCCCAGGTGGATGAGGCGGGCCTCCTCGTAGCCGGAGATGACCTCGACCCGCACCCCGGCCTCGACGGCGGCCCGCCGGAGGAAGACATGACGGTTCTCCGCCTCGCGCACCGCGCTGGTGGCCACGGCGCGGACCTCGGCGCCGTGCGCCTCGGCGATGGCCCGCTGTCGGCCCAGAGCAGCGACGGCGCGGTCGACGGCATCGTCCTCCAGCCGCTTCATCTCCCCGCCGCCGTGGCCCAGCCGGACCATGTCCTTCTCCCGGGCGATGATCTCGAAGCGGTCCGCGGCGACCGCTCGGGCGACGACGAGGTGGACCGAGTTGGTCCCGATGTCGATGGCCGCCAGCAGCGGGGCGTCGGTCACGGCCTCACCGCGAGGCGGTCTCGATGGCGCGGGCCGCGGCGTCCACGGCGGCGCCGTACCGCTCGCCGGGGGTTCGCGTGGTGCGCTCTATCGGGCCGGAGACGCTGACCGCGGCGATGACCGTGCCGTCGAGGTCCCGGACCGCGGCGCTGACCGACGCCACCCCCCGCTCCCGTTCTTCGACGCTGTCGACCCATCCGGTGGTCGGCCCCGTCAGGACCCGGCCGGCGGATCCGCGGTCGAGCGGGAGGGCGGCACCCATCGGCACGATCGTACGGAGGCCGTGGGGTGACTCCAGCGACGCCACGCAGACCCGCTGATCCCCGTCGCGGACGAAGAGTTGCACGCTCTCGTCGGTGGCGTCCCGGAGGGCGAGCAGCGCGGGGCCGGCGGCCTCGGCCAGCGGGAGCCCGTCGGCCGCCGCCCGTCCGAGGCCGACCAGACGGAGGCCGAGGGCGAAGCGGCCGTCGGCGGTCCGCCGCAGGAGGCCGTGGGTCTCGAGGGCCACGGCCAGCCGATGCGTGGTGGCCCGCGACAGGCCGGTGGCGACCACCAGGTCGGACAGGGCACAGGGCCCGGACGCCTCGACCGCATCCAGGACCCGCAGCCCCTTGTCGATCGTGCCGACACCGCTTACCCTGGGTTCCACAAAGCAAGATCCTAGTCTCATTATTCGAGACAACTACGCGAGGACCCTGATGGCCAAGACGCTCTCGGAGAAGGTCTGGGACCGCCACGTCGTGCATTGCGGCGCCGGCAGCGAGCCCGACCTGCTCTACATCGACCTGCACCTCGTCCACGAGGTCACCTCGCCTCAGGCCTTCGACGGCCTCCGGCTCGCGGGCCGGACCGTCCGCCGCCCCGACCTCACCGTGGCCACCGAGGACCACAACGTCCCCACCACGCTCGGTCCCATCGAGGACCCGACGTCACGCACGCAAGTCGAGACGCTGCGGGCCAACGCCGCCGAGTTCGGCGTCCACCTGCACCAGATGGGCGATCCCGGCCAGGGGATCGTGCACATCATCGGTCCCGAGCAGGGGCTCACCCAGCCGGGCATGACCGTCGTCTGCGGCGACTCCCACACCTCCACCCACGGAGCGTTCGGGGCGCTCGCCTTCGGCATCGGGACCAGCGAGGTGGAGCACGTACTGGCGACCCAGACCCTCCCCCAGCGCCGCCCGGGGACGATGGCGGTCACCGTGGAGGGCGACCTGCCTGCCGGGGTGACGGCCAAGGATGTCGTGTTGGCCATCATCGGCCGCATCGGCACCGGCGGCGGGATCGGTTCGGTCATCGAGTACCGGGGCTCGACCATCCGCGCCCTGTCGATGGAGGGACGGATGACCGTCTGCAACATGTCGATCGAGGCCGGGGCCCGAGCGGGCCTCGTCGCCCCCGACGAGACGACCTTCGCCTACCTCGAGGGGCGCCCGTCGGCCCCGTCGGGCACCGCCTGGGACGACGCCGTGGCCGACTGGCGCCGTCTGGTGACCGATGACGACGCGGCCTTCGACAAGGAGGTGGTGCTCGACGCGGCCACGCTGGCCCCCCACGTCACCTGGGGGACCAACCCGGCTCAGGTGGTGGCCCTGGATGCGCTGGTGCCCTCACCCGACGACTTCGCCGAAGCCTCCGAACGGGACGCGGCCGAGCGGGCCCTGGCCTACATGGGTCTCGAGGCCGGCACCCCCCTGCGGGAGGTCAGGGTGGACACCGTGTTCATCGGCTCCTGCACCAACGGCCGCATCGAGGACCTGCGGGCGGTGGCCGAGGTGGCCGAGGGTCGACGAGTGGCCGACGGGGTCCGCACCCTTGTGGTCCCCGGCTCGGGGCGGGTGAAGGCGCAGGCGGAGGCCGAGGGCCTCGACAAGATCCTCACCGCCGCCGGCTTCGACTGGCGCCAGCCCGGCTGCTCGATGTGCCTGGCCATGAACCCCGACAAGCTCGCCCCCGGCGAGCGGGCGGCGTCGACCAGCAACCGCAACTTCGAGGGTCGTCAGGGCCGGGGCGGGCGCACCCACCTGGTCTCACCTGCGGTGGCCGCGGCCACCGCCATCGCCGGCACCTTCTCGACCCCCGACGACCTGCCGACCCGACGACCTGGAGAACGACTGACATGGAAGCCGTGCGCGTGGTCACCGGGACCGCCGTCCCCCTCGACCGGTCCGACGTGGACACCGACCAGATCATCCCCAGCGACTGGCTGAAGCGGGTCGAGCGCACCGGCTTCGGCCGGGGCCTGTTCTCGGAATGGCGCGACGACCGGGACTTCGTCCTCAACGACGAGCAGTACGCGGGGGCCTCGATCCTGGTCGCCGGCCCCAACTTCGGCACCGGGTCCTCCCGGGAACACGCCGTCTGGGCCATCCAGGACTACGGCTTCCGGGCCGTCATCTCCCCCCGCTTCGCGGACATCTTCCGCAACAACGCCACCAAGTGCGGCCTCGTGCCGGTGCAGGTGGACGCCGCGGCGGGCGAGGCCCTGATGCGGGCCGTGGAGGCCAACCCCACCCTCGAGCTCACCATCGACGTCGAGCGGGGCACGGTCGCGGCACCGGCGGCCGGCATCGAGGCGGGCTTCGAGATGGACGAGGACACCCGGCACCGCCTGGTCAACGGCCTCGACGACATCGGCCTCAGCCTGGAGCACGCCACCGAGATCGACACCTATGAGACGACCCGTCCAGCCTGGCTACCGTCGGTGCGTGCCTGACCCCGTCGTCCTGGTGGCCCGAGATGGCTGATCGAGTCGATGTCGTCGTGGTCGGGGGCGGGGTCGCGGGGCTGACCGCCGGTCGGCGGCTGCAGGCGGCGGGACGGTCCGTCGTGGTGCTGGAGGCGCGGGACCGGGTCGGGGGGCGCACCCTCAACGACACCATCGCCGGGGTCACCGTGGAAGTCGGCGGCCAGTGGGTCGGCCCCACCCAGGACCGCATCAACGCCCTGATCGACGAGCTGGACCTCGAGCGGCACGCGACCTACGACGAGGGCGACGGTGTCGTGGAACTGGCCGAGGGCAAGGTGAAGCGCTACGGGGGCGAGACACCGCCGTTCAGCCCCCTCGCCCTGGCCGACCTGTTCCAGGCCCAGCGGGCGCTGGACAAGCTGGTGGACACCGTCGACCGCGACGCCCCCTGGGCCACGCCCGGCGCCGCCGCCCTCGACGCCATGACCTTCGCCTCGTGGCTGGACCGCCGCGTCCGCACCGGCCAGGCAAGGTCGTTCCACGACATCGTCACGGCGGCCGCGCTCGCCACCGAGCCCGACACCATGTCGCTGCTGCACTGGCTGGTCTACATCGCCTCCGGCAACGGCCTCGAGCGGATCATCCGCGTCCACGGCGGGGCCCAACAGGACCGCGTCGTCGGTGGCACCTGGCGGGTCAGCGAGCGCCTGGCCGAGGACCTCGGCGATGCCGTGGTCCTGTCGGCCCCCGTGCGTCGGATCACGTGGGGCGACGACGGCGTGACCGTCGAGTCCGACGCCGGATCCTTCGCCGGGTCTCGCGCGATCGTGGCCGCACCCCCCAACCTGGCCGGCCGCATCGACTACGACCCGGCCCTCCCGACCCACCGTGACCAGCTCACCCAGCAGCTCCCCCACGGCCAGGTCATCAAGGTCATGGTGGCCTACGACGAACCGTGGTGGCGGGCCGAGGGCCTCAGCGCCCAGGCGGCCTCCACGGTCGGACCCGTCAGCCTGACCTTCGACAACTCCGTGCCCGGCCACGCCCCCGGGATCCTCGTCGGCTTCTATGAGGGGGCCCACGCCCTCTACTGGGGAGAGAAGTCGCCGACGGCCCGCCGGCAGGCCTTCGTGGACTGCCTGGTCCGTTGGTTCGGACCCAAGGCGGCGACGCCGATCGACTACGTGGAGCGGGACTGGGCCGCCGAGCCGTGGACCCGGGGCTGCTACGGCGCGCACTTCCCCACGGGGGCCTGGACCCGCTTCGGCCCTGCGCTCCGGGAGCCGGTCGGCCCGATCCACTGGGCCGGCACCGAGACCGCCACCCACTGGATGGGGTACCTCGACGGCGCCGTCGAGTCCGCCGAACGCTCCGTGGACGAGATCCTGACCTGACCTCGACATCCCGGGAACCGGGGAGGCGTCGGCGATCGTCCTAGGGGGCATGGTTCGACGGATCGCCCTCATCCTCCTCTCTCTCGCCCTGCTCGGAGCGGGCTGCAGCACTGGCGACCACGCCGAGTCGGGCGCGGACGGGGTCCACCTCGGCCCCGTGACGTTGGCGGCGGCGCTGACGCCGTTCGCGAGCTGTGACGCTCTGCTCGACCACCTGCGCACCGAGGCGCTCGACCGGGTCGGTCCCTACGGGCTGGAGGGCGAGGGGTACTACGGCCCGATCACCTTCGAGGACGACATCGCCGCGGCCGAGGACGTCGCGTCAGCCGGCCGGTTCAACGAGTCGGCCTTTCCCGCCCCGGCCACCACCGTGCCCACCTCGGGGACCAACACCCAGGAGGCCTTCGTCGACGAGCCCGACATCGTCAAGGTCACCGCCGACCGGATGGTGCTGGTGGACGACGACGTCCTACGCATCGTCGACCTGACCGGTGACCGGCCGAGCGCCCGCGGCACCGTCCGCCTCCCGGGCTGGGGCCAGGAGATCCTGGTCGTGGGCGACCGGGTCCTGGCCATCGGTGGCAACGAGGAGGCGTACCCCGCCGAGGACGTCGCCTCCACCTGGTCGCCGTATGGCGCGATGAGCTCGGTGCTCAGCGAGATCGACATCAGCGATCCCGACGCCCCCGAGATCGTCCACACCCTCGAGCTGGTCGGCGGCTACCTGAGTGCCCGCCTGATCGGTGAGACCGCCCGCGTGGTCGTGTCCGCGACCCATCCGGCCTTCCCGTTCGTCTACCCCAGCGACGACAGCCCCCAGGCCCGGGCCATCGCCGAGGAGGCCAACCGCCGGGTCATCGAGGAGGCCACCCTCGAGGACTGGCTGCCCGGCTCCACCCTCGATGACGCCCCGGTCGACGTGGTGGACTGCGCCACCGTCCAGCGACCGAGCGAGTTCGCCGGCTTCGGCTTCCTCTCCGTGCTCACCGTCGACCTGACCCAGCCCCTGGCCGTGCCCCCGGCGGCGACGGTCATGGCCGACGGCCAGACCGTCTACGCGTCAGCCGAGAGCCTCTACGTCGCCACCAGCCGGCCCCAGCCCGTCGGGCCGGGTGACGAGCCCGGACCCGGCGGGACGACGGTTGCCCCCTGGGAGGGTGAGGACTACGAGACGGCGCTGCACCGCTTCGACATCACGGGCTCGGGCGCGGCCAGTTGGGTGGCCTCCGGCGTCGTCCCCGGCCACCTGGTCGACCAGTTCTCCCTCTCCGAGCACGAGGACCGGCTGCGGGTCGCCACGACCACAGGGGCGCCCTGGTCGAGCAGCGAACAGGCCGCCAGTCGGGTCACGGTGCTGGAGACCGACGGCGAGGCCCTGGTCGAGCTCGGCGCGGTGGAAGGCCTCGGTCGAACCGAGCAGATCTACTCCGTGCGCTTCGTCGGCGACACCGGCTACGTCGTCACCTTCCGCCAGACCGACCCCCTGTTCGTGGTCGACCTCAGTGATCCGACCGATCCCGTCCTGCGGGGTGAGCTGGAGATCCCCGGCTACTCCGCCTACCTCCACCCGATCGACGAGGGGCACCTGCTGGGGATCGGCCAGGATGCCGACGCGAACGGCCGGACGCTCGGGTTGCAGGCGTCGGTCTTCGACGTGAGTGACCCGACGAACCCGACCCGGGTCGACCAGGTCGTGTTCCCGAACATGAGCTCGGGCGTGGAGTGGGACCACCGGGCCTTCCTCTACTGGGGCCCGACGGCCCAAGCGGTCCTCCCTCTGACCTACGCGCGGTCCATCGTCCTGTCGGTCGGCCCCGACCACGTCACCGAACAGGGCCGCATCCAGGTACCCGACGGCCAGGAGGTCCGCCGCAACGTCGTCGTCGGCGACACCCTCCTCACCATCGGCGCCGACACCCTCGTCACCAGCTCCCTGGCGACCCTCGAACCCCTGGGCGAGCTGGCCCTCTGAGCCTCCCCTGCCCGAGGAACGACAACCGACGCAACCACGGGGGCGTCGGGTCGCGCCGCTCGCCGTCGAGGGCAGTCGAGCTCCCGGCGCGCCGCCGCCGCCCGAATTGCGTTCCTTCCGGTCGCTCTATGACCAAGACCAACGCCAGATCCCGGCCCTGCCCGGCCCAGCCGACATCGCGTTCCTTCCGGTCGCTCCAGGACCAGTGCCAACGCCAGATGCCGGTCCCGCCGGACCCGGCCGACAGTGGCTGACCACCCACCGCCGGCCGTCAGGCTGCGGAGTCGCCGCGAAGCAGCCACCGACGACGCTCCACGACGGCGACGCCGGACTTGCCGAGCGCAGCGAAGCCAGTCAGATGTAGACCGTCACGGCCCGGTCTCGATGTCCCGGACCTCGGCGCGGTCGCGGATGCGGATCACCTTGTTGACGGCGTTGAGGAACGCCCGGGCGGAGGCCTCGACGACGTCGGTGGACACGCCTCGGCCGGACACCTTCGTGCCCTCGGACTCGAACTGGATGACCACGTCACCCAGGGCGTCGACCCCACCGGTCACCGAGGACACGTTGAAGTCGGTCTGCCGGCCCTCGACCCCGGTGGCGGCCCGGATCGCCTGGCCCGCGGCGTCGATCATCCCGTCCCCCTCGCCGGCGGCCTCGACCTCCTCGCCGCCGTCGGTGCGCACGAGGACCACCCGGGCGGTGGCCGGACCGACGTTGCTGCCGTGGAACTCGATGCTGGACAGCTCGAAGGCATCGCCGGCGGCCACGTTGAGCTCGGCGGCGACGATGGCCTCCAGGTCGGCGTCGGTGATCTCCACCTTGCGGTCGGCCAGCTCCTTGAAGCGGGTGAAGGCCTGGTTCAGGGCATCTCCCTGCACCGTCAGGCCCATCTTGGCCAGCGCGTCGCTGAAGGCGTGACGCCCCGAGTGCTTGCCCAGGACCAGCGAGGTGTCCTGACCCACGGCGTTCGGGTCCATGATCTCGTAGGTGGTGCGGTCCTCCAGCATCCCGTGCTGGTGGATGCCGGCCTCGTGGGCGAAGGCGTTCCGGCCGACGACGGCCTTGTTGTACTGGACGGGGTACCCGGTGAGGCGGCTGACCAGGCGGCTGGTCCGGGCCAGCTCCTCGGCCCGGACGTTGGTGTCCAGACCGCCGAAGTACTCCGACCGGGTGCGCAAGGCCATGACGATCTCCTCGAGGGCGGCGTTGCCCGCCCGCTCCCCGATGCCGTTCATCGCGACCTCGACCTGGCGGGCGCCGGCCTCGACCGCAGCCAGCGAGTTGGCCACCGCCATACCCAGGTCGTCGTGGCAGTGGGCGGAGATCACGTAGTCCCCCGAGACCCGCTCGCGGATGTCGGCGATGCGCCGGCCGAACTCCTGGGGGATGGAGAAGCCCACGGTGTCGGGGATGTTCAGCGTCCCGGCCCCGTTGTCCACCGCGATCTGCAGCACCTCGCACATGAACTCGAAGTCGGACCGGGAAGCGTCCTCGGGCGAGAACTCGACGTCGTCGGTGTAGCCCCGGGCGTGGCGTACGGCCGAGCCGGCCTCGGTCCTGACCTGCTCCGGGGTCATCTTCAGCTTGTTCTGCATGTGGTTCTCGGAGGTGGCGATGAACACGTGGATGCGGGCCTTCTCCGCGTGCTGCACCGCCTCCCAGCAGCGGTCCACGTCCTTCAGCGCCGTCCGGGACAGACCGGTCACGACCGGGCCGCGGACGGCCTTGGCGATGGCCTCGACGGCCTCGAAGTCTCCCTGGCTGGCCACCGGGAAACCGGCTTCGAGGTAGTCGACCCCCAGGCGGGCGAGCTGGTCCGCGATCTCCAGCTTCTCACCGACGTCCAGCGAGATGCCCGGCGACTGCTCGCCGTCCCGCAGCGTCGTGTCGAAGATGACGACTCGCTTGCTGTCCTGCATTGAGGTGGCCTTTCTGGGGATCGGGGGGATGGAGTCGATCGTGCGACCCGGGCTCGAAAACGAAAAAGCCCCCTGACCCTTCCGGGTTCAGGAGGCGAGGCGAGCACCGATATGGGGGTGCTCGCCTTACGTAAGAAGGAGGTCCAGGGCGCGACGGTCGAAACGCATCCCGGGCAGTGTCGCCCTCGATCGCCGAAACGTCAACCCTCAACTACTGACACTCCTACTGCCACTTTGGGGACGGCTGCTAGACATGCGTCATGGGAGCCGCCGCCGTGGAGCGCTCGATCACCGTGGCCGCGTCGCCGGACCAGGTGTGGAGCGCCTTGGCCGCCTTCGACCGCCTCAGCGCCTGGGCCGACGACGTCGAGCACTCGTGCTACGTGACCGACCAGACCGACGGCGTCGGCACGGCCCGACGGGTGCAGACGGGACGCACCGTCCTCGTCGAGCGGGTGACCGAATGGGACCCGCCGAGCGCGCTGACCTACGCCCTCGAGGGCCTACCCCCGGTCGTGGGCGGGGCCACCAACCGATGGACCCTCCTCGCGTCCGGTGACCGGACCGCCGTCACCCTGACCAGCACCGTGGACCCCGGACCCAAGCCACCGGGCCGCGTGGTCGCGCCCCTCCTCGCCCGCCGCCTGGCCATGGCCTCCGACGGCATGCTCGCCGGCCTCGCCCGCCACCTTCGGGAAGGACGGCCATGACCGACCGTCGACCCGACATCGTCATCATCCTCTCCGACCAAGAGCGGGCCGCCCCGCCCTATGAGGATCCCGCCGTCGCCGCCTGGCGACGGGAGACCCTCGCCGGGGAACGTTGGTTCGTCGAGAACGGCGTGACCTTCGCCCGCCACTACACCGGCTCGCTGGCCTGCGTGCCGAGCCGCCCGACCCTGTTCACCGGCCAGTACCCCGACCTGCACGGGGTGACCCAGACCGACGGCCTGGGCAAGATGGCCGACGACTCCCGGATGCGCTGGCTGCCGCCGGGCGAGGTGCCCACGCTGGGCAACTGGCTGCGGGCCGGGGGTTATGACACCCACTACGACGGCAAGTGGCACATCAGCCACGCCGACCTCACCGATCCCGCCACCGGCAAGGCCCTGGTCACCAACCGCGATGACGGCACCGTCGACCCGGCCGCGGTCCGGGCCTACCTCGACGCGGACCCCCTCGGCCCCTACGGGTTCTCCGGTTGGGTCGGACCCGAGCCCCACGGCCCGTCGATGGCCAACAGTGGGCTCGTGCGTGACCCCCTCATCGCCGAGCGCATCGTGGCCTGGTTGGAGGACCGGTACGCCCGACGAAGGGCCGGTGACGCCGATGCCCTGGTGCCGTTCTGCCTGGTGGCCAGCTTCGTCAACCCCCACGACATCGTGCTCTTCCCGCTGTGGGTGCGGACCAAGCCGTTGGGCGACCTGCCCTCGCCCCTCGACCCCCCGCCGGTCCCCGAGGCCCCGACCGAGCACGAGGACCTCGCCGCCAAGCCCGCGGCCCAGATCGCCTACCGGGCCGCCTACCCCTCCGGCTACGGACCACCCGCGGTCGTCGCCCGCGCCTACTCCCGGAATGCCCAGGCCTACCGGGACCTGTACCACCGGCTGCACGCCGAGGTCGACGGCGCCGTCGACCGGGTGCGGCAGGCCGTGACCGAGGGCACCACGGGGGACGCGGTCCTGGTGCGGACCTCCGACCACGGTGAGCTCCTGGGGGCCCACGGCGGGCTGCACCAGAAGTGGTTCAACCTGTACGACGAGGCCACACGCGTCCCCTTCACCGTCGCCCGGGTCGGTAGCCGGCCCACAACGGCGGGGCGGGTCGAGGAGGTGACCTCCCACGTCGACCTCGTCCCGACCGTGCTGGCTGCCGCCGGCCTCGACCCCGTGACGGTCGCCGTCGAGCTCGCGACCGACTTCAGCGAGGTCCACCCCCTCCCGGGCACCGACCTGTTGCCGGTGGTCGACGGCGCGGCGCCGGACCCGGACCGCACCGTCTACCTGATGACCCGCGACAACATGCTGGAGGGCGACAGCGGAGCCTCGGGGGTGGCCCGGCGACTCCACCGCACGGCCCATCCACCCGCACCCCTGCGCATCCAGGTCCCGGCCCACGTCGCCGCCAACTTCGAGGCGATCGTCGGTCGCGTGGCCGAGACGGCCGCCACCGGGGGCGGCGGCCACCGTTGGAAGCTCGTGCGGACCTTCGACGACCCCGCCACCTGGACCGAGCCCGAGGTCCGGCACCGGGCGGCGGAAGGTCTCGGCGGCCCCACCTACCGGACCGATCCCCTGCCGGACCAGTGGGAGCTCTACGACCTCGACCGCGACCCCGGAGAAGCGGTCAACCGGTTCGACGATCCCGACGCGGCCGAGGTGTTCTCCCTCCTCCGGCACCGTCTGGAGGAGCAGCGAGCCACCGACGTCCCCGAGCGGAACGCCCCCTGGCCGTATGCGGCCCGCCGGTCGAACCCCCGCGTCGAGCCCGTGATCCCGCCCCGGCCGGCGCGGTTGCTGCGCCGGGCGCTCCGGCGCCTGGGCATGCATCCCGAGGACCCCGATGCCACGACCTTCGACCTTCCCGGCCGTCGGGCGCTGGTGGTGGCGACCAACCACGGCGTCCTGGACGTGGGCAAGCCAACCGGGGTGTTCGCCTCCGAGATGACCGTTCCGTACTACCTGTTCCTCGACGCCGGCCTGCAGGTCGACCTGGCCAGCCCGGCCGGCGGCGTGATCCCCGTCGACCCGATGTCACTCAAACCCGTGCTCCGTTCCCCGGAGGACGATCGCTTCCTGGGCGACGCGGTGTTGCGGGCCAAGGTCACCGACTCCTGTCCGATCGGCGAGCTCGACATGAGCGACTACGACATCGTCTTCCTCGCCGGGGGTTGGGGAGCAGCGTTCGACTTCGCCACCTCCGACGTGCTGGCGGACAAGGTCACCGAGGCGGCGACCACCGGGGCCGTGCTGGGCGGGGTCTGCCACGGCCCCCTCGGCCTGTGCCGGGCCACGGCACCCGACGGGCGGCCCCTGGTCGAGGGCCGCCGGGTGAGCGGGGTCACCGACAAGCAGGTCCACGAACTGGGAATCGAAGGGACGCCGTTCCACCCCGAGACCGAGCTGCGCCGGGCCGGCGCCCGGTTCGAGTCGGCCACCCGTTTCCGGGACCCGTTCGCCAACCACTGGGTGGTCGACGGCGATCTCGTCACCGGCCAGAACCAGAACGCCGGCCCGATGGTCGCCCGCGAGATGCTCCGCCTCCTCGCCCGACGCACCTCCTGATCCCACGTCCGGGTTGGCCCCACCCGCGCTCCGCCGCGGCCCGGCCCACCCGAAACAGGATTCTCGGACCCGGCCTGGGTAGGTTGCCGGACATGAAGCGCCTGGTGATGCTCGTGACGTTCGCGGCAGTGGTTGCGGCGGTGATCGCCATCCTGCGCCGGCGACCCGCTCCCCCCTCCGCCTCGCCGACCGCGCCCCCGACCCCCGTGGCCCCGAAGTCCGCCCCGTCGGTTCCCGCACCCACGGCGGCGGCTGACCCGGCCTGGGCCGAACCGACCGCGGATGGCGGCTGCCCGGAGGGCTACCCGGTGAAGCTCAAGCGCAAGAGCGGCATCTTCCACGTCCCCGACGGCGTGCTCTACGAGCGCACGGTGCCCGACCGCTGCTACGCCACGCCCGAGGCCGCCGAGGCCGACGGCCACCGCCAGTCCCTGCGCTGAGCTCAACCCAGGCGGCGGAGTCGGAGCGGAGCAGCACTACCCAACCCGTCGCCGACAGCCGGCGTAGCCGGCAGGAGCCGCACCGGCGGCGAGGAGGGACTCAGCCCAGGCTGCGGACGCCCTTGATGCGGGCGTCGGCTCGCAGTTCGTCCTGGACCGAGTCGGGGACCTCGGTCGACACGGCCAGCACCATCAGGGCGGCGACGCCGTCGGGCGACTGGCCCACATCCATGTCGGCGATGTTGACCGCGGCCTCGCCGAGGACGGTGCCCACCAGGCCGATGACCCCCGGGCTGTCGTCGTTGCGGACGACCAGCATGTGGTCGGCCGGGGGGACGTCCACCGCATGGTCGTCGACCATCACGATCCGGGGCTTGGCCTGGAGGCCGGTGAGGGTCCCGGCCATGGCGTGGTCCCCGCCCCGGAGCGTGATGAGGTTGACGAAGTCCTGGGTGGTGCTGGTCTTGGCCTCGGTGACCGTGAGGCCCTTCAGATCGGCCACGGCCGGCGCGTTCACGTAGGAGACGGGCTCATCGGTCAGACGACCGAAGAAGCCCTTCTGGACCGAGAGCGTGAGGATGCGGGTGTCGTAGTCGGCGAGCTGGCCGTGGTACTCGACCCGCAGTTCGTCCGGTAGTTCCGGCAACATGGCCGCGAAGAGCCCACCGAGGCGCTCGGCCAGCGGAAGGAACGGCCGCACGGTCTCGGAGGCCTCGGCCGCCGAGACGTTCACGGCGAACGGGACGAAGTCCCCGGCGAGAGCCAACCCCACCTGCTCGGCGATGGTCTGGCCGGCCTTGTCCTGGGCCTCCGCGGTGCTGGCCCCCAGATGGGGGGTCACCACCACCCCTGGGACGCCGAACAGCGGAGAAGCCGTCGTGGGCTCCTCGGCGAAGACGTCGATGGCCGCACCGGCCACCCGGCCGTCGAGGACGGCGTCGGCCAGAGCCTGCTCGTCGACGATGCCGCCCCGCGCCACGTTGATGATGCGGATGCCGGGCTTGACCTTCTTGAGCGACTCGACGCCGATCATCCCCAATGTGTCGGGGGTCTTGGCCACGTGCAGCGTCAGGAAGTCGGCATGGGCCAGGACCTCGTCGAGGCCCATGACCTCGACGCTCATCTGGCGGGCCCGGTCAGGGGTGACGAAGGGGTCGTGACCGATGAGGCGCATGCCGAAGGCCAGCGCCCGCTGGGCCACCAGCCGACCGATGCGGCCGAGGCCGACGATGCCGAGGGTCTTGTCCGAGAGCTCGACGCCCTCCCATTCGGACCGCTCCCACCGCCCCTCGACCAGCGCGGCATGAGCGGCGGGGATGTTGCGGGCCTGGGCCAGCAGCAGGGCAATCGTGTGCTCGGCCGCCGACAGCACGTTGGACTGCGGCGCGTTGACCACCATGACGCCCTGGCGGGTGGCGGCCTCGGTGTCCACGTTGTCCAGCCCGATGCCCGCCCGCCCCACCACGACCAGATCGGTTCCGGCCTCGAGGACCTCGGCGGTGACCTGGGTGGCGGAGCGGATGATCAGCGCGGCTGCGCCCCGTACCAGGTCGGGCAGGGCCTCGGGAGTGGCGTCGAGCTGGAGATCGACCTCATGGCCCGCCTCGCGGAGGCGATCGAGGCCGGAATCGGCGATCTTCTCGGTGACGAGGACGCGGGGCACGCCTAGATCCTGTCGGGGGCGCCGCCCCGCGCCAACGTCGCCGACCGCACTTCGGTCGTCGCCCCGTGACCCTCGGCGCTCGCCGAGGCACTGCGGTACCCGAGATCGCCCATCGGGCCATCCTCCCAGGTCCCGCGACTCACCGATAACGTCCCCGGTTCCACGACGAAGAGGACCCACTGGTGCGACGACTGCTGCTGACCCTGCTCGCCGGAGCGCTGGCCCTGAGCGCGTGTGGCGGCGACGACGGCGAGTCCGCCGACGCCACGGCGGTGGACCGCACCACGACCACGACCGAGGCGCCTCCGGCCGACACGACCTTCGAGGCCGACGACGTCGAGTCCCTGTGCGAGGACCTGGAGGGCCTGGCCGACATCGACCCCGAGGCTGATCCGACCCAGGAGCAGGTGGACGAGATCCTGGCCATCGCCGAGACCGCCCCGAGGGGGGTGGCCGGCCCGCTGTCGGCGGTGGCGGCCTACGGTCAGCTGGCGTTGGACGCCATGGCCGAGGGAGCCTCGGTGTCCGAGGCCGCCCAGACCGAGGCGACCGAGGCCGCCACCGTCCTGGTCGCCTACGGCAACGAGGCCTGCGCCATCGACGTCCCCCTCTTCGACGTCCTCGCCGGCGTCTGACCCGTCGCGACCCGACCCGCCGGTCAGGGTCCGGAGATCGGTTTCGGAACAGGTCAGGTCAGCGGGACGGGCTGGGTGAGTCCCGGCGGGTCGAAGCCGAAGACCTGGCCGTAGAAGCCGAGCTCCGCCTCGGCGGCGGCCACGATGGTCTCCGCCTTGCGGAAGCCGTGCTGCTCGCCCTCGAAGGTCAGGTAGGCCACGGGCACGCCGTTGGCCTTCAGGGCCTCGACGATGAGCTCGGACTGGTTGGGCGGGACCACCTCGTCCTCGAGGCCCTGCAACACCAGCAGCGGGACCTGGATCCCGTCGGCGTGGAACAGGGGTGAGCGCTCCCGGTAGAGGGCTTCAGCCTCCGGCCACGGGCCGACCAGGCTGTCGAGGTAGCGGGACTCGAACTTGTGGGTCTCCTGGGCCAACACGGCCAGGTCGGCCACGCCGTACTTGCTGACACCGGCGGCGAACGTGTCGTGGAAGGCGAGGGCGGCCAGCGTGGTGAATCCGCCGGCGCTGCCGCCCCGGATGGCCATGCGCTCCGGGTCGACGTCGCCCCGCTCGGCCAGGTGGGTGGCCGCGGCCACGCAGTCCTCGACGTCGACCACACCCCACTGCCCGTTCAGGAGCTCCCGGTACTCCCGCCCGTAGCCCGTCGAGCCGCCGTAGTTCACGTCCACCACCGCGAAACCCCGGCTGGTCCAGAACTGCACGCCGAGCTGGAACTGGCTCCGCGCCGCGCTGGTCGGCCCTCCGTGGATGTCCACGAGGAGCGGTGGCTTCTCGCCGTCGGGCCCGACCCAGCCGGGGTTCGTGGGCGGGTAGTAGAGGCCGTGGGCCGTCCGCCCGGCCGCAGACGGGAAGTCGATCGACTCCGGGAGGCTGATCTGGTCGGCCCTGAGGCCCAGGTCCCGCGGCGGGCGGACGACTTCGATGGCGACCTCGGCCGGACGGGTGGCAGCGACCGCAACCGGGTCCGGGGCCGGCGCAGAGGTGTCCGAGGGCCGCGGCGCCACCTGTCCCACGACGATCGCCGGCTCGGCGTTGAACGAGGCCGCCACGGCGGCGAACCCATCGGCGGTCGGCGTGAGCGAGGACCACGCCGTGTAGGGCGTGGGGATGTCCTCCTCATAGTCGTCCGCGTAGCGAACGAGGTGGTCGACGCCACCCCGGCTGATCGCGGCGATGCCGCGTGCGTCCCACTCCAGTTGGTCCGACGCACTGACCGGAGGACCTTCCGGTCCTCCAGGCTGGCCGCGGTCTTCGGGTTCCGGGACGAGCCGACGCATGCCGAACACCCACGGCGGGGTGGCCACGTCGCCCCCCGGGCGTTGAGCCATCCCGTCGTCCCGCACCGTGGAGCCTCCGGACACCGACTCGAGCGGTCCGCCGTCCCAGCGGTAGACCTCGGCGAACCGGCTCTGATCGGCAGGGGCCCCCGACTCGCCCGTACCCGAAGCGACCTGCTCGTCGCTGACGGGACGTGCGGCCGTGCTCCGCCCTGGCCGCCGACCCGGCAGGGGCCCCACCGCATCGACGAGGGGTGCACCCGTCGCGTCCGTCGGCCGATCGCTGGTCAACCACAGGCGACCACCTGCCCAGGTCGGCTGGGAGGCCCACTCCCCTGGTCCGCCGGCCAGGCGCCGGGGATCGACCAGACCATCGGCGTCGACCTCGGCCACCCACACCTCGGCGGCGTCCCACGGCATGTCCGGGTGGTTCCACTGCGTCCAGGCGAGCCGGACCACGTGCCAGTCGGTCAGTCGCGGCGAGGCCACGAAGTCGGGGCCGGTGACCAGGACCTGCTCCTCACCCGTCGTCGTGTCGATGCGGACGATCTCGTTCACGGCCTCGTTGTCGCCGCGGTGATCCTCCCGAACGGCTACGAGCCACCTGCCGTCCGGAGCGACGTCCATGTCGGCGTACCGGCAGCTCGCGGGGGTGAGCGCAACGGGCTCGCCGCCGGGGTCGAGGCGGTGGAGCCGCTGGTCGGCCCAGTTGCTGAAGTAGACGGTGCCGTCGTGGACCCGCCAGGCCCCGCCGCCGTACTCGTGGACCCGGGTCCGGGCCGCGAAACCGTCGGGCAGGGCGTCGGTGGTCGCCCCGTCGGGCGTGCGGCGCACGAGTTGGACGCGGCCGCCCTCCTCGGGGCGGGACTCGCTCCACCACAGGTCGTCGCCGTCCGCCTGCACCTCGCTCAACCCGACGGCGCCCGCGACCAGCAGGTCGGTCGAGATCGGCGACGGCCACGCCCCGTACGCCACCGTTCTGGCGCCCGATTGAGGCGTCACCGCGCCGCGATGAGGCGCCAGTTCGACCGGCTGGGCCCCTCCCCCGCTTCTGGCGCCCGATTGAGGCGCCCGGGGACCTCAATCGGGCGCCAGAACGAGGGGGTCATGCGAGGAACTCGGCGATGCGGCGGATGCCCTCCTGCATGTCGTCGGCGTCGAGGGCGTAGGAGAACCTCGCGTAGCCGGGCGACCCGAAGGCCTCGCCCGGGACGAAGGCCACCTTGGCCTCGGCCAGGATCAGGTCGGCCAGCTCCAGGGTCGAGGTCGGGGTCTGACCCGCCATCTCCCGCCCGAGGACCCCCTCGAACGACGGGTAGGCGTAGAAGGCACCCTGGGGGCGCATGCAGCTCACGCCGTCGATCTCGTTGAGCATCCGGTGGATGATCACCCGGCGCTCGTCGAAGGCGGCGTGCATGCGGGCGACATCGTCCAGGCCCCCCTCCAGGGCGGCGATCGTGGCCCGCTGGGTGATGTTGGCCACGTTGGAGCAGAGGTGGGACTGGAGCGTCGACGCGGCCTGGACGAGGTCGGGCGGACCGATGAGCCAGCCCACCCGCCAGCCGGTCATCGCGTAGGTCTTGGCGACGCCGTTGAGCACGATGGTCTGGTCCGCGGCCTCGGGCACGAGGGTGGGTAGCGAGGTGAACTCGTTGTCGTCGTAGACCAGGTGCTCGTAGATCTCGTCGGTGATCACCCAGATCCCATGCTCGACGGCCCACCGGCCGATGGCTTCGACCTCGGCGGCCGGGTACACGGCACCCGAGGGGTTGGAGGGCGAGACGAACACCAACGCCTTGGTGCGCTCGGTGCGGGCGGCCTCGAGCTGGTCGACGGTGACCCGGAAGCCCGCTGCCTCGTCGGTGGGCAGGACCACCGACGTGCCACCGGCCAACGCGACGGGTTCGGGATAGGTCGTCCAGTACGGCGCGGGCAACAGGACCTCGTCGCCGGGGTTGATGATCGATTCGATGGCCTCGTAGTAGGCCTGTTTGCCGCCGTTGGTGACCACGACCTGGCTGGGGCTGACCTCGTAGCCCGAATCCCGGAGGGTCTTGTCGGCGATGGCCTGCCGCAGGGCAGGCAGGCCCGGGGTGGCCGAGTAGTGGTGCGTGGCGGGGTCCGAGGCGGCCTCGATGGCGGCCGCCACGATGTGATCGGGCGTCGGGAAGTCGGGCTCACCGGCACCGAAGCCGATGACGTCCTCGCCGGCGGCCTTCATGGCCTTGGCCTTCGCGTCGACGGCCAGCGTCGCCGAGGGGGCGATCGCCGTGACCCGGGTGGAGAGGCGTTCGGACGGCATCAGTACGCACGCCCAGCGGCTTCGCCGTCCGGCCGAGTGGCCCACGCTTCGATCAATGGATTGGTCCTTTCGGGATGTCGCCGCGATAGTGACAGGTCGTGAGCGGCCCCACCCCAGATATCACCATCCCCGACTCGATCAAACCGGCGGACGGGCGGTTCGGCAGCGGTCCGTCCAAGGTGCGCCCCGATGCGCTGGCCGCGCTGGCCGCGACGGGGACCGATTACCTCGGCACCAGCCATCGCCAGGCGACGGCGCGGTTCGTCGTGGGGAGCCTGCGGAACCTGCTGGCCGAGATCCTCGCCCTGCCCGACGGCTACGAGGTCCTGCTCGGCAACGGCGGGACCACGGCCTTCTGGGATGCGGCCACCTTCGGGCTGATCGACCTGCGCAGCCAGCACCTGTCCTTCGGTGAGTTCTCGTCCAAGTTCGCCGCGGGCGTGGCCGCCGCGCCGCACCTGGCCGACCCCACCGTCATCGCCTCGGACCCGGGGACGCACCCCGACCCCGTGGCCGAAGACGGCGTCGACGCCTACTGCCTGACCCACAACGAGACCTCGACCGGCGTCGCCATGCCCGTGTCCCGACCGTCGGACAGCGGCTTGGTCCTCGTCGACGCCACCTCAGCCGCCTGCGGCCTGCGGGTCGACCTGTCCGTGACCGACGTCTACTACTTCGCCCCCCAGAAGGCGCTGGCCGCCGACGGCGGGCTCTGGATCGCCGTGTGCTCACCCGCGGCCATCGAACGGATCGAGTGGCTGGCGGCCTCGGAACGGTGGATCCCGCCGTCGCTGGACCTGAAGATCGCCCTGGACAACTCCCGCAAGGACCAGACCTACAACACCCCGGGCCTGGCCACGATCTTCCTGGCCGAGGCCCAGGCCCGGTGGGTGGCCGACAACGGTGGCCTCGAGTTCGCCGCCGGTCGCAGCGAGGCGTCGGCCCGCACGCTCTACGGCTGGGCCGAGGAGCGGGACTTCGCCACGCCCTTCGTGACCGACCCCGCCATGCGCTCGCCCGTCGTGGGCACCATCGACTTCGAGGGCGTCGACGCCGACACCATCGCCGCCGTCCTACGGGCCAACGGCATCGTGGACACCGAGAGCTACCGCAAGCTGGGCCGCAACCAGCTCCGCATCGGCATGTATCCCGCCGTCGACCCGGCCGACATCGAGGCCCTCACCGCCTGCATCGACCACGTCGCAGCCGCCCTCTGAGGCGACCCTGCGGCAGATCCCCGGCTATTTCGCCGCCGCTGCCGCAGGATCAACTTGCGGCGGCAACCTGCTGGTGGGCCTGACGGAGGGCTTCGGCAATCGTGGCGAGGACGTAGTCCGGGCGCCGGGTGACCATCTTCCACGTGAACCTGAGCACCCGCCAGCCGGCCAGTCCGGCAGCGTTGTCCCGTTCCCGGTCGGACTCATGGACCTCGGGTCCGTGGAAGAGCCGACCGTCGACCTCGATCAGGATGCGCTCGTCGACGTAGGCAAAGTCCACCCGCCCGAGCAGCGACTCCCAGAACGACAGTATGACCTGTCCTTCCGGCATCGGGAAGCCTGCCTCCCGGAGCAGGACCACGGTCCGCTGTTCGAGCTCGCTCTCAGGGACCGCGAAACCGGGCCCGTACTGCTCGAGCACCTGGCGGACCCGGCCGATGCCACGACGCCCCCGACGGGCGTAGCGGTAGAAGACGCCGTAGACGCCCGGCAGCGTGACGAGGCCGCGGTGGAACTGGTCGTTGTAGACGTGGCGGAGCCGACCTGTGCTCAGGACCCGACCGAGATCGCACATCGTCAGCTCACGGGAGGTGACGTCGATCCCCTTCCGGTGACGGACATCGCGAGGCTGGAGGTCCGTGGACTCACACACCCGGGCGCTCGGTATCCGGTGGTTGCCACCCCGAGGGATGGTCACCACGATGTGATCCCGAGGGATGTCCGGCATCCCCCAGAGCTGGGCGGCCGCGGCGTGTGACCCGACTGCACCCGGCGCCGACAGCGTGGCGGCAAGGAGGCGGGCCTCGAACGTGATGGGTGCGCCAGCGATGATCAGACCCTCGGTGGTCAGGGCGAGCCAACGTCCCGTTCGGAGGCGGTGATCGATCTGGTCGTCGGAGAAACCGATGCGACGGGCCTGCGCTCGGGTGAACACCCCGTGGCGAGGCTGCGCGAATCGGGCGAGGAGTGCATCCAGGGTCTCGGGCATGCCCAATGCTGGTCAGCACGTCTGACAGTCACCGGAGCGGACGCTGCCGCAGGAAGATCCAACGGCAGATCGCCGGGCTTTGCCCGGGATCTGCCGCAAAGTCGTCAGAATGGCGGGATGACGACGTTGGCAGAGATCCGAGCGCAGCTGACGGGGCCCGGAGGGGCCTTCGAGGTCGTGACCGAGGTGGTCGACGGCATGGAGATGAAGGTCTACAAGGACCGCATGCCCTCCCTGCGGGAGGTCCCGAAGGCGGCGATCGACCGGGGGGACCAGGACTTCCTCGTCTACGGCGACAAGCGGTGGAGCTACGCCGAGTTCGTTCGCCAGGCCAACGGCGTGGCCCACACCTTGGCCCGGGACGCCGGCGTCGGCCCCGGCGACCGGGTGGCGGTGCTCTCGGCCAACAACCCCGAGTGGTGCCTGACCTTCTGGGCCACCGTCGACCTGGGGGCGATCCTCGTCGGGCTCAACGGCTGGTGGAAGACCGACGAGGTCCTCTACGGCCTCGACGACAGCGGGGCCAAGGTGCTGGTCGCCGACGCCAAGCGCTTCGAGCGCATCGCCGACCAACTGGACCAGGCACCGGGTCTCGAGCGCATCTACCTGATCGACGCCGACCCCGACGCGTACGAGGACCCCCGCATCCGCTCCTTCGCCGAGCTGACGGCGGCGCCGACCGACGACTTCCCCGACAACCCCATCGCCGAGGGGGACCCCGCCGTCATCTTCTACACGTCGGGCACCACCGGCCGACCCAAGGGCGCCATCTCCACCCACCGCAACATGGTCGCCAACCTCCAGAACACCATCTTCACCACCGTGGCCAACGCCATGGCGGCACCCGAGGGCGCGGGCGGCGGCGGCGGACAGACGGTCGGCCTGCTCACCTCCCCCCTCTTCCACGTCTCGGGTTGCCACAGCAGCCTCGTGGTCGGGATGCTCGGCGGAGTGAAGCTGGTGATCCCCGAGGGCCGCTTCGAGCCCGACCACGCGCTCCAGCTCATCCAGGACGAGGGGGTGACCATCTGGGCGACGGTGCCCACCATGGTCTGGCGGGTCTGCGAGCACCCCGCCCGCCACGACTACGACACCAGCACCGTCACCTCGGTGGCCTTCGGCGGCTCGCCCTCCGCCGACGAGCTGCAGCGCAAGATCCGGGAGACGTTCCCCAACGTGACCAGCACCTCCAACGCCTACGGCCTCACCGAGTCCAGCTCGGTGGCCACGGTCATCTCGGGCCAGGACGCCGTGGACAAGCCCGACTCCGTGGGCCCGCCCGTGCCCGTGGTCGACCTGGCCATCGTGGACCCCAACGGCCACGAGGTGCCCCAGGGCCAGACCGGCGAGGTCCTCATCAAGGGCCCGCTGATCATGCCCGGCTACTGGAACAAGCCCGAGGCGACGGCGGAGACGGTGATCGACGGGTGGTTGCACACCGGCGACATCGGGCACCTCGACGAGGACGGCTACCTCTTCATCACCGATCGGGCCAAGGACATGATCATCCGGGGCGGCGAGAACATCTACTGCGTCGAGATCGAGCAGCGTCTGGTCGACCACCCCGCCGTGGCCGACGCCGCCGTCATCGGCGTCCCCCACCACGAGCTGGGCGAGGAGGTCAAGGCGGTCGTCCAGGTCCAGGCGGACCACACCCTCACCGAGCAGGAGGTGAAGGAGTGGGTGGGCGCGGTCCTGGCCAACTTCAAGGTCCCGGCCTACGTCGAGCTGATCCAGGACAAGCTCCCGCGCAACGCCAGCGGCAAGCTCCTCAAGAACGTCCTCCGCGGCGAAGGCGAGGTCTCCTTCTCCGAGACCATGTGAACGTGATCACCGCCCGGATGTGACCGCTGCCCTTTCCTTTTCGGGTGATCGGCGCGACGGTGACCGCAGGGAACCACTGACAGGGGCCACTCCGGTTGCGGGTGGGACTCGGGGGAGAAATACGACATGCACCTGTATTCGCGAGTCGCCACACTGACCGGGGGGCCGGTCGAACCCGTCGAATGGGCGGTGGACATCACCGGCAAGGTCAACCAGATCATGGACGTCGAGGTGAGCCTCTGGCAGGGGGTGTTCGGTTATCCGCTGGGCACGGTGGCGTGGTCGGCCATGGTCGAGTCCCGCGCCCAGCTGGCGGAGCAGACCGCCAAGCTGGCCGCCGACTCGGCCTTCCTCGACCTGGCCGGTGCCGGCCAGGCGTTCGCCACGACCCCGTTCGAAGATGTGCTGCGTTCGATCGTGCACATGACCCGTGAACCCGAGGGATCGCCGCCGATGGGCGGCTGGGCCGAGGTGACCACCGCCACGCCGGCCGAGGGCAAGATCGGCGAGGCGATGGCGTGGGGCGTCGAGATCGCCGACGCTTACACCGCAGCCACGGGCACCGGCTGCGCGTTCCTGGCCGACGACTACGGCACGTTCGGCCAGGTGACCTGGGCCGCCGTCCACGACGACGCCGCCGCCACCGACCGGGCCTCAGCGGCCGTAGCGGGCGACGCCGCGTACATGGCGTCGATCGACGGTGCTGGGCACCTCTTCCAACCCGGCTCGGCCAACCGAGTGGCGAGCATCCGAGTCGCCTGAGCGTGGGCCGGGCGCGGCGGCGGTGGGTCTCCTTCCGGGGGAGGGCCACCGCCGTCAGTCCCGCGTGATCGCCCCGAACGGCCAGGGGTCGATCTCGAGGAAGTGGCGGAGGATCAGATCCCTGCGTCGCCCGGATCGACCGTGACGCCCTCCACCCCCGCCACGATCCGACGTTACGCGTAACGCCGGGGGCCGACGTGCCGATGGGTGACCGTGGCGATCACCGTGGCCCCGACGCGGGCGGACACCGACACCAGGCCGCTCGTATCGGCCGCGGTCGCCACCGGGCTGGCCTGGCTGACGGTGATCCTGGTCTGGTCCGACGCCCCCTTCGCCCTGACCTTCGACGACGCCTGGTACTACGCCGAGATCGGGCGGAACCTGGCCGCGGGCCACGGGTCGACCTTCGACACGATCAACGCCACCAACGGCTACCACCCGCTCTGGCAGGCCGTGTGCGTACTCCCCCGGCTGGTCGGCCTCGAGGTCATGGCCGCCATGCGGGTCCAGCTCGCCATCCAACTCGGGTGCTGGATCGGTGCCGTCGTGCTGATCGTGCGCCAGGTCCGTCGGCCGTCACCGTTCCTCGCCGTGGTCGTCGTGCTCGTCGCCGGGAACCCCTTCGTGCTCCGCACCGTCGCCTCCGGCCTCGAGTCCGGACTGGTCGTCCTCGTCGGAGCCCTGCTGCTGACCCGGGCGCCCGACCTCGATGTCACCGACGCCGACCCCACGGGGCGCCGCCGGTTCGGCGCCCTCCTGGCGCTGGCCTTCCTGGCGCGCACCGACGCCGCCCTGCTCACGATGATCTGCGCCCTCTGGGTCCTGCCCGACGTCCGACGCCTGGGCGTCGAGGGGGTCCACCGGCTGACCCAACTGGTGGCCGCCCCCGCCATCACGGCTGTGGTCTACGTGATCGCCAACCAGCTGGCCTTCGGTCGCCCGATGCAGATCAGCGGTGACGTGAAGCGAGTCGACCTCACCCCCGGCATCGCCCTTGCGGTCCTGGCTGTGGTCGCGGTGTCGTTCCTCGCCGGGCGGTCGCTTCGGCACCTGTCCCCCAGCGAGCGGTTCGACCGGCTGACCGCCCTGCTGGCCGCCACGGGCTGGTACGTCCCCTTCTGCATCGGCCTCGTCGGGTACTACACCCTGCTCTCCCAGCAGCAGTGGCTCTGGTACTTCGCTCCCCTCGTCCTCTACGGACTCGCCCTCCTCCTACACGGCGCCGCCGACCTGCTCGACGGTGCGGCCGACGAGGGACCGAGCTCGTTGCGAGCCGTGCAGGCCATCCTGCTCCTTCCCCTCCTGGGTGGCCTTCTGTTCCTGGGACGCCAGTTCACCGACCCCGACCTCCGCTCGATCCAGGAGGCCAACCGCGACGCCGGACGCTGGATCTCCGCCAACGTGCCCGACGACGCCGTCATCGCCTCCTGGGATGCCGGGGTGCTCGGCAGCTTCACCGACCAGCCCGTCGTGAACCTCGACGGCGTGGTCAACAGCGGCCAGTTCGCGGCCGCCGTGGCCTCCGGCACCGAGGGCCGGTTCCTCAGGGCCGAAGGCGTGACCCACATCGCCAACCACGGGACGCTGGTCGACGGCGACGACCCGACGGCCCGGGCCCTGGTCGACGACATCTTCGGCGCCCCGACGGGCGCCGAGATGGAACTGGTCCATCGCGACGAGTTCGCCTACGCCGGCTCCACCACCCGGGCGACGAGCGGCGCCATGGCCCTGTTCGTCTACGAGCTGCCCGCGGACCGCCCCGCGGGCTGACCACCACCACCGATCCCGAAATTGCGTCGGTTGGTCACGCCAGGCATGACCAACCGACGCCAGAAGCGGGCGATCAGCCCCCGGAAGCGTCCTGGACGGACTGCTTGCCGGCGGAGATCCAGGGCATCATCCCCCGGAGCTCGGCGCCGACCTGCTCGATCTGGTGCTCCTCGCCCTCCTTGAGCATCCGGGTGTAGTTCTCCCGGCCGCTACGGGTCTCCGCGATCCACTCCTTGGCGAACTCGCCGGACTGGATCTCCTCGAGGATCTTCTTCATCTCCGCCTTCGTGGCGTCGGTGATGACCCGGGGACCCCGGGTCAGGTCGCCGTACTTGGCCGTGTCCGAGATCGAGTAGCGCATGCCGGCGATGCCCTGCTCGTACATCAGGTCCACGATGAGCTTCACCTCGTGGAGGCACTCGAAGTAGGCGGACTCGGGCTGGTAGCCGGCCTCGACCAGCGTCTCGAACCCGGCCTGGACCAGCGACGTCAGCCCGCCGCACAGGACGACCTGCTCGCCGAAGAGGTCGGTCTCGGTCTCCTCGGTGAAGGTGGTCTCCAGCACGCCCGCCCGGGTGCCGCCGATGGCGTCGGCGTAGGCCAGGGCGAGCGCCCGGGCGTTGCCCGTGGCGTCCTGTTCCACGGCGATGAGGCAGGGCACGCCGCCACCTTCGACGTAGGTGCGGCGCACGAGGTGTCCCGGGCCCTTGGGGGCGACCATGGCCACATCGACGTCGGCCGGCGGAGTGATCTCGCCGAAGCGGATGTTGAACCCGTGGGCGAAGAAGACGGCGTCGCCGGCCTTCAGCGACGGAGCGACGTGCTCCTCGTAGGCCGCCCGCTGCTCGGTGTCGGGCAGCAGGAACATGATGAGGTCGGCCTCGGCGGCGGCGCCGGCCATGGACAGCACCTTCAGCCCCGCCTCCTCGGCCTTGGCCTTCGAGGACGAGCCCTCGCGCAGGCCGACGCGCACGTCGACGCCCGAGTCCCGCAGGTTCAGCGCGTGGGCATGGCCCTGCGAGCCGTAGCCGAGGACGGCCACCTTGCGGTCGGCGATCACCGACCGGTCGGCGTCCTTCTCGTAGTAGACGGTTGCCACGTTGTTCTCCTTGCCACGCCGTACCGGCGCCTGATTGAGGCGTCCTGGCGCCGTTGTCGGGCGCCAGAACGGGGTGGGTTGACGATCTAGCGGGGGGCCTTGGTGAGCACCGGCAGGGCGACCCGGCCGGTGCGCTGGACGGTGACGATGCCGTAGGGCCGGCACAGCTCCTCGAAGTCGTCGATGCGCCCCGGTTCGTCGTCCAGGCTGACGGTCATCGAATCGACCCCGACGTCGAGGACCTCGGCGTCGTAGAGCTGAGCCAGCTCCATGACCTGCCCCCGGGTCTCGGGCGGGGCCTTCAGGGTGACCAACATGAGCTCCCGCTCGACGGCCTCGCCCGGGCCCAGCTCGCTGATCTTGATGACGTTGATCAGCTTGTGCAGCTGCTTGGTGATCTGCTCGAGGGGCTTGGACTCCACGTCGACCACGATCGTGATCCGGCTGAAGCGCTCGTCGTCGGTGGGGGCGACGGCGAGGGAGTAGATGTTGAACCCCCGCCGGGCGAACATGCCGGCGATGCGGGTGAGGACACCCGCCCGGTTCTCGACCAGGACCGAGAGCGTGTGGGTACGAGCGCCACCGGTGTGGGTGAGCGCGGGCATCAGTGGCCACCCTCGCCCTGGGTCGGGTCGACGATGATCGTGTCATTCGTCGTCCCCGAGGCGACCATCGGGTACACCTTCTCCCGGGCGTCGGTCCGGAAGTCGATGACGACCGGCCGGTCGTTGATGGCGTTGGCCTTCTCGATGATCGGGACGACCTCCTCGGGGGACTCCGCCCGGAGACCGACACAGCCCATGGCCTCGGCCCACTTGACGTAGTCGGGCAGGTCCGGTGACAGGTACACCTCGCTGTAGCGCTCGTCGTAGAACATCTCCTGCCACTGGCGGACCATGCCGAGATAGGCGTTGTTCAGGATCGCCACCTTGACCGGGATCCGCTCGGCGGCGGCGGTCACCAGCTCCTGGGCCGTCATCTGGAAGCACCCGTCACCATCGACGGCCCACACCGTCTTGTCCGGCCGCCCGACCTTGGCCCCGATGGCGGCGGGCACCGAGAAGCCCATGGTGCCGAGGCCACCGGAGTTGACCCAGGTGTAGGGCTCCTCGAACCGCCAGTACTGGCTGGTCCACATCTGGTGCTGGCCGACCCCGGACACCACGATGGTGTCCTCGGGGTTCAGGTCCCGCAGTTGCTCGAGCACGTACTGGGGCTTGAGCCCCTCGCCGGGCTCGGAGGGCTGGTAGGTCAAGGGGTAGGTCTCCTGCCACCCGCTGAGGGTCGACCGCCACTCGCTGCGATCGGGCTGGGACTCGAGACCACCTTTGGCCTCGAGGACCTCGACCAGCGCCTCGATCACCAGGCGGCAGTCCCCCACGATCGGGACGTCGGGCCGCCGGACCTTGCCCAGCTCGGCGGGGTCGATGTCGACGTGGATGATCTTCGCGTCGGGGGCGAAGCCGTCCAGCTTCCCCGTGACCCGGTCGTCGAAGCGACTGCCCAGGGCGATCAACAGGTCCGACCGCTGCATGGCGGTGACCGCGGTGTAGTTGCCGTGCATGCCGGGCATGCCGAGGCACAGCGGGTGGCTGTCGGGGAAGGCGCCCCGGGCCATCAGGGTGGTGACGACCGGCAGGTCGCACAGCTCGGCCAACTCCCGCAGGGCCTCGGCGGCCCTCGCCTTGAGGATGCCGCCGCCGGCATAGATGACCGGGCGCCGGCTCTGGCTGATCAGCTCCGCCGCCTGGCGGATCATCTTCGGATGACCCTTGGTGGTCGGGTTGTAGCCCGGCAGGTCCAGCTCCTCGGGCCAGTACCACTCCAGGGCGGAGTTCGGGTGCTGGGGGTCGACGATGTCCTTGGGGATGTCGACCAGGACCGGGCCCGGTCGTCCCGTCGTGGCGATGTGGAACGCCTCGCGGATGGTCCGCGGGATGTCGGCCGCCGAGGTCACCAGGAAGTTGTGCTTGGTCACCGACTGGGTGATCCCGGTGGTGTCGCACTCCTGGAAGGCGTCACTGCCGATGGCCGCCGAGGCCACCTGGCCGCTGATCACCACCATCGGGATCGAGTCCATGAAGGCGTCGCACAGCGGCGTGACGATGTTGGTGGCCCCCGGGCCGCTGGTGACCATGGCCACCCCGGGTCGGCCCGTGACATGGGCGTACCCCTGGGCCATGTGCCCGGCGCCCTGCTCGTGGCGCACGAGGACGTGACGGATCGGCGAGTCGATGATCGGGTCGTAGACCGGCAGGATCGCCCCACCGGGGAGCCCGAAGATCACCTCGACGCCCTCCAGTTCGAGCGCGCGGATGAGGGCCTGCCCACCGTTGAGGGTCTCGTTGCTTCCGTTGTTGCTGCCGTTGCTGGTCATGAGCGCTTCCGAAGGGTAGTGGGGCCGAAAACTGCAACGACCTCCCCGTGGGGAGGTCGTGAGCGCACGCGAGGGGGGAAGGCGTGCGCTAGGTGATTACGACGATGAGACGGGGACGGCGGGACATCGATGGCATCGTAGCTCCCGTCGGCTCGACCGGGGCAAGCTCTTAGGAGTGGGAGGACGAGCCGCATACCCCGGATCCTTCGATCCGCTGACCATCGCCCACCTCGGCATCGCCGAGGCCGCCTGGTCGGCCCATGGCCTGGACCGGGTCGACCTGGTCATCTCCGAGGTCGCCATCGGCAAGGAGGACCAGGGCTCCCTGCGCCTCCGCGAGCGGGTGCGGGCCATCGAGCTGGCCGGCCGGACCCGCCCGTGGCTGGAGGTGGTCGTGACCGACCTCCAACTCGTGGCCGACATCGCCGAGCCCTACGACGTGGTCATCGTCGGCGCCGACAAGTGGGCCCAGCTCCATGACCCCGGCTACCACGCCTCGGTCGAGGACCACGTTGCGGCCCTGGCCCGGCTGCCCACCCCGCTGATCGTGCCCCGGCCGCCGTGGCCCGTCCCGGACGAGCACCGCCTGGCGGTGCCCGAGCACCTGACCGAGGTCTCGGCCACCGCCGCTCGGGACGGCCGGCACGACTGGATGGCCCCCGAGGCCCGGGAGACGGGCGCCTGGGGCTAGGGGCCCCCCGGCGGTCGGCCCGTCATCCTCCTGCGGCAATCCCCCTCGTTGGAGGCAATGAGGGGCGGCTTCCGCCCCTTATTGCCTCCGATGAACGATGGGCGACCCGTGGGAGTGAGTACGCCTCGTTGTCGTCGCCCCACCGGCGCTCAGGGCATCGTGATGGCGCCCTTCTCGGCGCCTTGGGCCAGCGCGGCGTACTTGGCCAGGATGCCGCGGGTGTAGCGGGGCTCGGGGATCTTCCAGTCGGTCCTGCGGGCCTCGAGGGTGGCGTCGTCGACGTGCAGGTCCATGACGTGGCTGACCGTGTCGATGGTGATGCGGTCCCCGTCGGCCACGAAGGCGATGGGACCACCGTCGACGGCCTCGGGGGCGACGTGGCCCACACAGAAGCCGTGGGTCCCGCCCGAGAAGCGGCCGTCGGTGATCAGGGCGGTGTCCGCCCCCCGGCCGACGCCCTTGAGCGCACCGGTGACGGCGAGCATCTCCCGCATCCCGGGACCGCCCTTGGGGCCCTCGTAGCGGATGACCACGATGTCGCCCGGGTTGATGCCGCCGCGCAGGATCTCCTCCATCGCCGCCGCCTCGCCGTCGAAGACCCGGGCCGTGCCGTCGAAGCGGTCGACGTCGATGCCCGCCACCTTGACCACCGCGCCCTGGGGGGCCATCGAACCCCGCAGGACGGCGATGCCACCCCGGTCGTGCAGTGGATCGCTCAGCGGGTGGACGACCGTGCCGTCCGGCGGCGGCGGGGCGATGTCGGCCAGGTTCTCGGCCATCGTCCTGCCGGTCACCGTCATGCAGTCGCCGTGCAGGACTCCCGCCTCGAGCAGGTGGGCCAGGACCACCGGCACGCCGCCGATGTGGTCGATGTCGGTCATGTGGTAGTTGCCGTGGGGCTTGGTGTCGGCGATGTGGGGGACCTTGGCCGCCACCCGGTTGAAGTCCTCCAGCTCCAACTCGACCTCGGCCTCGTGGGCGATGGCCAGCAGGTGCAGCACGGCATTGGTCGAGCCACCGAGGGCCATCACCACGGCGATGCCGTTCTCCAGCGCCTCCTTGGTCATGATCTGGCGCGGGCGGATGTTCTGGCGCAACAGCTCGACGACCGCCTGGCCCGACTCGTAGGCGAAGTCGTCCCGGCGGCGGTCGGGAGCCGGAGCCGAGGCGGATCCGGGCAGCGACATGCCGATGGCCTCGGCCACCGACGCCATCGTGTTGGCGGTGAACATCCCGGCACAGGAGCCCTCGGTCGGGCACGCCTTGCGCTCGATCTGGTCCAACTCGGCCTCGGCCATGTCGCCGGCCGCGAAGGACCCGACGGCCTCGAACACGCTGACGATGTCGAGGGCCCGACCGTTGTGTTGACCGGGCAGGATCGACCCGCCATAGAGGAAGACCGACGGCAGGTTGACCCGGGCCGCCGCCATCAGCATCCCCGGCAAGGACTTGTCGCAGCCGGCGAAGGTGACCAAGGCGTCCAGGCGCTCGGCGTGCATCATCGCTTCGACGGAGTCGGCGATGATCTCCCGGCTCACCAGCGACGCCCGCATGCCCTCGTGGCCCATGGAGATGCCGTCGCTCACCGCGATGGTCGTGAACTCGATGGGGAAGCCCCCGGCGTCGCGCACGCCGATCTTGGACCGCTTGGCCAGCCGGTCGAGGGGCAGGTTGCACGGCGTCACCTCGTTCCAGGACGACGCCACCGCCACCTGGGGCTTCTCCCAGTCGTCGTCGGTCATGCCGACCGCCCGCAGCATGGCCCGGGCCGGGGCCCGCTCGTAGCCGTCGGTGACCTCTCGGGAACGGGGCTTCAGGCCCCCGACAACGCTCTCGTCGCTCACGTTCCCGAGGGTAACCAAGCTCGTGTCGCCACCGATCGGTGTTCGGCCGTCCGGGGCCGAAGGAGACCGCCCGCGCAGGCCTCCGCGCCCGCGTCTACTGCATCGTGGCCTGGCCGTCACCCGACACGGCGACACGAGGGGGCCCGCTGATCGGGGCCCCCTCGTCGTCTGTCCGTGACCACCTGGCCCGGGGTGTCGCTCCCGACGGCCGAGGTCCACCCTGGTTCCGGGCTGCGTAGCATCCCGCCGTGACCGACGCCCCCACCTCGCCCGGTCGGGCGCGCCGGTTCGCCGAACTGCTGGGGCTCAGCGGGATCATCCTGGCCGAGCCGGTGCTGACCGCCCTGCGCGCCGGGGCCGACGTCTTCGTCACGCGCCGGGCCGGCCCGGCCGATGTCGTCGGGGTCGCGTTGCTCGTCCTCTTCGGGCTGCCCCTCACCCTCCTGCTGATCGAGGAGGCCGTGGGCCTGCTCGGCCGCACCCGGGCCGGGATCGCCCGCCGGGACACCACCCACCTCGTGGTCCTCGGGGCTCTCGGGGTCCTGGTCGTCATCCGCCTGCTGGGCCAGGCCGGCCTGCCCGGGCCGGTCACCGTGTTCCTGGCCCTGGCGGGGGGCACCGCGCTGTGGGCCGCCGTCACTCGCTGGACCGGTGTTCGGCTGTGGCTGCAGTACCTCGGCCTTTTCCCCCTCCTGCTCGGGACCTGGTTCCTGGCCACCGATCCCGTGCGGGGCCTGGTCCTGGATGCCGACGCCACCGCGGGGGGCACGGCCGCGATCGGGAACCCGGCCCCGGTCCTGCTGGTCGTCCTCGACGAGCTCCCGCTGGCATCGCTGCTCGACGAGGGCAACCGCATCGAGCCCGAGCAGTTCCCGAACCTCGCCCTCCTGGCCGAGGACGCGACGTGGTTCCGCAACACCACGGGCGTGTCCCCCACGACGCCGGAGGCCGTCCCCCCGATCCTCACCGGTCGCTATCCCGACGAGGTCGGGCTGCTGCCGACCCTCGAGGAGCATCCGGACAACATCTTCACGCTGCTGCGGGACACCCATGACCTCCACGTCCAGGAGTCGGTCACCGCGCTCTGCCCGGGTGGCCTCTGCGGGCAGGGCGCGCTGGCCCCGGGCAACCCGCTGCGCGAGCTGACCCTCGATGCCCTGGACCTGTGGCAGCGTCAGCTCTTCGGCGGCGGCGACGACCGACAGGTCGATTTCGCCATCCGCCAGAGCGACCCCGACGCTCCCGCCACCGTCAGCGAGTTCGCCGCCGGGATGACCGCGGCCGAGGACCCCGCCCTGGACGTCATCCACACCGTCTACCCCCACCAGCCCTGGTACCACCTGCCCTCGGGCCTGACCTACGAGGCCCGGTTCATCGCCGAGGGGCTGGACCAGTACGCCGAGTACTCCTGGACGACCCGGTTCGCCGCCGACCTCGGCCGCCAACGGCACCTGCTCCAGGCCCGCAACGCGGACGTGATGGTCGGGCTGCTGCTGGCCCGGCTCCGGGAGCTCGGGACCTACGACGACTCCCTGATCATCGTGACCGCCGACCACGGCGCGGCGTTCGAGACCGGCGAGCCGCTTCGGGGGGTGTCGACGGCCAACGCCGACAGCGTGCTGTGGGTGCCGCTGCTCGTGAAGGCGCCCGGCCAGGACGACGGGCGGATCGACGACCGGCCCGCCCGGACCGTCGACGTGCTTCCCACGGTGGCCGAGGTCCTCGGCTTCGAGCTCCCCGAGGGCGTCGACGGGGTGTCCCTGCTCGGCTCCGAGCCCCCACCGGGACCCGACGAGCGTCGGGTCTACGACTGGGGGTTCAACCGCCTCGAGCCCAACGCCGCGGGCTACAGCCTGATCGACGGGACCGCCGGCTTCGCCGACCTCCTGGCCCAGCCCCCGCCGGGTGAGGGCGACGACCCCGACCTGCGCTTCTACCGCTGGGGCCGTCACGGGGACCTGGTCGGCCGCCGGGTCGACGCCTTCCCCACCGCGGCGACCCGCGCCCTCGACGTCGAGCTGGACCTCGACGGGGGCTACCGCAGCTCGGCCACGGCCCAGCAGGACGTCTACGTGGCCGGGACCGTCCGGACCGGTGAGCCCCTCGACCTGGCCATCGTCGTCAACGGCCGCATCGGCGCCTGGGCCGAGCTGCAGACCACCGGTGATCCCGGCCGGCGGCGCTTCTGGGGCCTCGCCCCGCCGGAGTTCCTGCGCACCGACGGCGAGGACGACCGGATCGACCTGTACGTGATCGCGGGCGACGGGCCCACCCCGGCCCTCGCCCCCCTCCGTCCTGGTGGGTGATCTCCCCGCCCCCGGCCGGAACTCGACCACTGGGGCCGTGAGAGCCCGACTCGGTGGGGCCCTGCGCCGGAGTCCGTACGACCGGGACATCTACCGGCTGGCCCTGCCGGCTCTGGGCGCGCTGATCGCCGAGCCGCTGTACCGGCTGACCGACACCGCCGTGGTCGGCCACCTGGGCACCGACGAGCTGGCGGGGATGACCATCGCCAACGCCGTCCTGGCGACGGGCTTCGCCGTCTTCATCTTCCTGGCCTACGGGACGACCTCGGCGGTGGCCCGACTCATCGGGGCGGGCGAGCACGGCCGGGCCGCCCACCAGGCCGTGCAGTCCCTGTGGCTGGCCGTGGGCCTGGGCGTGGTCCTCTCGGCGATCCTGTGGGTCACGGCCGACCCACTGATCAGCCTCCTCGGCGGCGAGGGCGCGGTGGCCGAGAACGCCCGGGTGTACCTGCAGATCAGCGTGCTCGGCCTCCCGGTGACCTTCGTGATCCTGGCCGGGACCGGCTACCTCCGGGGCCTCCAGGACACCCGGACCCCCCTGTTCGTGGCCATCGGGACCGCCCTGGTCAACCTGGTGCTCGAGGTCTGGTGGATCTTCGGGCTCGGCTTCGGGATCGGGGCCTCTGCCCTGTCCACCGTGGTGGCCGAGCTCCTGGCCGCGTCCATCTACGTGGTGATGATCCGGCGGGCCACGCGGGAGCACCGGACCCTGTGGTGGCCCCACGCCCGTACGATCGCCGGCCTCGGCCGGGCCGGGGTCAGCCTGTTCCTGCGGACCGCCGCGCTGCGGGGGTCCTTCACCCTGGCCACCGCCGTGGCCGCCCGCATCGGCACCGCCGAGCTGGCCGCCTACCAGATCGCCTTCGAGTTGATGTACCTGATGGCCCTGGCCCTCGACGCCGTCGCCATCGCCGGCCAGGCCCTGACCGGGCGCTTCCTCGGGGCGGGCGACGGCGTCACCGCCCGGGCCGCCGGGAAGCGGATGATCGAGTGGGCCGTCCTCGCCGGCATCGGGGCCGGGCTGGTGCTCGGCGTGCTCTCCCCCGTGCTGGGCGAGGTGTTCACCGACGACCCCGCGGTCCTGGCCCTCACCGGAACCCTCATCCTCTACGTCGCCGTCCTGCAGCCGCTCAACGGCTACGTCTTCGCCCTCGACGGCATCCTCATCGGCGCCGGTGACCTGGCCTTCCTGGCCAAGGCCATGATCCTGGCCTTCGTCGTCTTCGCCCCGGCCGCCACCGCGGTGCTCGTGCTGGACCTCGGCATCGGCTGGCTCTGGGCCGCCCTGGCCGTGCTCTTCCTCGCCCGGGCGGTGGTCCTCGGCCACCGCTTCCACGGTGACCGCTGGGTCCGGTTGGGCGCCGAGTGAGCCCACCCACGACGAGGGCGTGGCCCGGGCTGCCCGGGCCCACGGCCACCATCGGTGACGACCGTCCCGGCAGCCCTCAGGCAGGGAAGGTCGAGGCGTAGCTGGTGAGCGCGGCGAGGTAGTTGGACCGGACGTACGCAGCCGGGTCGGCGACTCCCCGGGCCGAGACCGAGCCCCGGAGTTGGTCGACCGACTCGTACTCCTGCGCCGCCATCCAGGCCTGCAGGTCGGCCAGCACCGTGGCGACGTGACCCGGACCGTGACGGAGCAGCGCGGAGGCCATCATGGCCACATCCGCGCCGGCCAGGAGGGCCTTGGCCACTCCGGCACCGTCGTGCACGCCCGTGGTGATCGCCAGCGCGGCGTCCACCCGGCCCTCCAGCAGGGCCACCCACCGCAGCGGCAGATGGAGGTCGTCGGGCTCGCTGAGGGTGAGCGTCGGGACGACCTCGAGCCGTTCCAGGTCGAGGTCGGGGGCGAAGGGGCGGTTGAAGAGCACCAGCGCCCCCACCCCGACGTCGCTGAGGCGGACGGCCAACTGCGGCAGCGAGGACCAGAACGGGCCGAGCTTCACCGCCACGGGCACCGGGACGGCGTCCACGACGCCGGCCACCATCGCCACCAGGTCATCCTCCAACTGCGCCCCGGTGACGCCGGGATCGGTGGCCACCAGGTTGGCGTTGAGCTCCAGGGCGTCGGCACCGGCGTCGACCAGCATCCGGCCGTAGGTCACCCAGCCCCCACCGCTGACGGCGTTGAGGCTGGCGATGACGGGCACCTCGAGGGCCTGCTTGGCCTGGTGGACCCGGGCCAGGTAGTGGTCGGGGCCCGTGTTGTAGGTGTCCAGCTCGGGGAAGTAGCCGGACGCCTCGCCGAAGGCCTCCGCCCCCGACGCCAGCATCCGGTCGACCTCCAGGGCGTCGTGCACGACCTGTTCCTCGAACAGCGAGGGGAGCACCACCGCGCCCACCCCGGCGTCGTCCAGGGCCAACAACGCGTCGGGGTCGCCGGTCACCGGGCTGGAGGAGGCCACGATGGGCGAGCGCAGGCGCAGGCCCAGGTAGAACGTCGTCAGGTCGGTCACGATCCCTCCTCCTCCGCCGGTGCCGTCATCGTGCGCTCGACGCCGGCCAGCTGCTCGTAGTACCGCCAGCGCTCGTCGATGTCAGCCTGGGCCTCGGCGAAGAGCACCTCGGCTCGCTCCGGGTCACTGCGGGCCAGCATGGCGAAGCGGCCCTCGGTCATGGCGAAGTCCCGGAACGGCCGGTCGGGGACGTGGCTGTCGAGCTGGAAGGGGTGCTCGTGCTCGTCGCCCCCGGGCCGGTAGCGGTACAACGGCCAGTGCCCCGAGTGCACGGCATCGCGCATGTGGACCATCGTCTGGCTCATGTCGATGCCGTGGGCGACACAGGGGCTGTAGGCGATGACCAGCGCCGGGCCCGGCCAGGCATCGGCCTCGAGCAGGGCCTTCACCGTCTGGACGTCGTTGGCCCCCATGGCCACCTGGGCGACGTAGACGTCGCCGTAGGCCCGCCCGTCGTCACCGAGGTCCTTCTTGGCGGTGCCGCGGCCCGCCGACGCGAACTTGGCCACTGCGCCCCGGGGCGTGGCCTTCGAGGCCTGTCCCCCGGTGTTGGAGTACACCTCGGTGTCGAGCACCAGCAGGTTCACGTTGCGACCGCTGGCCAGCACGTGGTCGACGCCGCCGAACCCGATGTCGTAGGCCCAGCCGTCACCGCCGACGATCCAGACGCTGCGCGGCACCAGGTCTCCGGCCACCGCCCGCAGCCGGGCGGCTTCGTCACCGTCGACGCCTTCGAGGGCCTCGACCAGCTCGGCCACGGCGATCCGCCGGTCGGCCACGGCCGCATCGTCACGGCCGGGAGGCGACAGCAGGTTGGCCACCAGGTCGTCACCGAGGTCCGGCCGGAACCGCTCGAGCAGCCGGTGGGCCTCGGCCTCGTGCTGGTCCAGCGCCAGCCGGAACCCGAGACCGAACTCGGCGTTGTCCTCGAACAGCGAGTTGGCCCAGGCCGGTCCCCGCCCCTCGGGGTCGGTGGACCACGGGGTCGTGGGCAGGTTGCCGCCGTAGATGGACGAGCAGCCCGTGGCGTTGGCCACGACCATCCGGTCACCGAAGAGCTGGCTGATCAGCTTCACATAGGGCGTCTCGCCACAGCCGGCACAGGCGCCGGAGAACTCGAAGAGGGGTTGGCGGACCTGGGAGCCCTTGACCGACGCCGGGGCCAACGCCGTCGCCGGGAGCTCAGGCACCTCGACGAAGAAGTCGAACGCCAGCCGCTCGGCCACCCGATGGTCACCCGCCGGGGCCATGTTCAGCGCCTTGTGCTTCACCTGCTCCTTCGAGTGGGCCGGACAGGTCTGCACACAGACCCCGCAACCGGTGCAGTCGTCGGGGGCCACCTGGATGACCAACCGGTGGTCCGGCAGGTCCCGGGACCGGAACCCCTTGGAGCGGAATCCCTCCGGCGCCTCCGCCAGGTCCTCGGGGGGCATCACCTTCATGCGGATGGCGGCATGGGGGCACACCAGGGCGCACTTGCCGCAGTCGATGCACAGCGACGGCTCCCAGATGGGCAGTTCGGCGGCCAGCGACCGCTTCTCCCAGCGGGCCGTGTTCGTCGGGAAGGCCCCGTCGACCGGCAGCGCGCTCACCGGCAGCAGGTCGCCCTCGCCCGCGAGCAGACGGGCCGTGATGCGCTCGACGAAGTCCGGCACCACCTCGGGCACCACGGGCGGGCGACCGACGTCCGCGGTGACGGTCGTGGGTGTCGGAACCGGGGCCAACGCACCGAGCGCGGCGTCCACGGCGGCCAGGTTGCGCTCGATGACCGCCGGTCCCGCCTTCGCGTAGGTTCGCTCGATCTGGGCCCGGATGGCGGCGAGGGCCCGCTCGGGCTCCAGGACCCCGGACAGGGCGAAGAAGCAGGGCTGCATGACGGTGTTGATGCGGTTGCCCATCCCCGCCTCACGGGCCACCCGGTCGGCGTCGACCACGTGCAGGACCAGGTCCTTGTCCAGCACCTCCTGCTGGATCTCGACCGGGAGGTGGTCCCACACCTCGTCAGGAGCGTGGGGGCTGTTCACCAGGACCGTGGCCCCCGCCCGGGCCCGGGCCAGCACGTCCCGCCGCTCGAGGAAGGCGAACTGGGACACCGATACGAAGTCGGCACCGTCGATGAGGTAGGTGGCGGCGATGGGGTCGGGGCCGAACCGGAGGTGGGACTCGGTGACCGCCCCGGCCTTGCGGGAGTCGTAGACGAAGTAGCCCTGGGCGTGCAGGTCGGTGTGCTCGCCCAGGATCTTGACCGTCGCCTTCGTGGAGCCGACGGTCCCGTCGCTGCCCAGCCCGTGGAAGACCGCCTGCACCGTCGTGCTGGGGACGCGGAAGCCCAGATCGGGATCCACGCTGGTGTGGGTGACGTCGTCGACGATGCCCACCGTCACGGGGGACCGGAGGTCGTCGGCGGACAACTCGTCGAGCAGGCCCTTGGCGTGGGCCGGGGTGAACTCCTTGGACCCCAGGCCGTAGCGGGCCCCCACCACCCGGGGCATCTCGGCCCGGGCCCCAGTGGCGTGACCCTCGGCCAGTGCGGCCACCACGTCGAGGAAGAGCGGCTCGCCCACCGATCCCGGTTCCTTGGTGCGGTCGAGCACGGCGATCCGGGTGACCGACGGCGGCAGGGCGGCGAGCAGAGCCGCGGCCGGGAACGGGCGGAACAACCGGATGGTGAGCAACCCCACCGGCTCACCTGCCGCAGCCAGCACGTCGACGGCCTCGCCCGCGGCGCCGACCCCCGACCCCATCATCACCAGCACCCGCTCCGCGCCGGGATGCCCCCGGTACTCCACCAACCCGTAGCGGCGACCCGTACGGGCGGCGAGGTCGGCGAAGATGCCGTCGACCACCGCGGGCACCGCAGCGTGGAACGGGTTGGCCGCCTCCCGGGCCTGGAAGAACACGTCGGGGTTCTGGGCGCTGCCCCGCAGCACGGGACGGTCCGGGTCCAGCCCGCGGAGGCGGTGGGCGGCGATGTCGTCCTCGTCGACCAGGCCCAGGAGGTCCTCGTCGTCCAGCACGTCGATGCGGTTCATCTCGTGGGAGGTGCGGAACCCGTCGAAGAAGTGAAGGAACGGGACCCGCGAGGCCAGGGCGGCGGCGTGGGCCACCGCGGCGAAGTCGTGGGCCTCCTGCACCGAGGACGAGGCGAGCATGGCCATGCCCGTGGTGCGGGCGGCCATGACGTCGCTGTGATCACCGAAGATCGACAGGGCGTGGGTGGCCACCGACCGGGCCGCGACGTGCACCACCGCCGGGGACAGCTCGCCCGCCAGCTTGAACAGGTTGGGCAGCATCAGCAGCAGGCCCTGAGACGCGGTGAAGGTCGTGGCCAGCGCGCCCTTGAGGCTGGCGCCGTGCAGGGTGCCGGCCGCCCCCGCCTCGGACTGCATCTCCACGACCTCGGGGACCCCGCCCCACACGTTGGTGCGCCCTGCCGCGCTCCAGGTGTCCGCCGCCTCCCCCATCGGCGACGCCGGGGTGATCGGGTAGATGGCGATGACCTCGGCGAGGGCGTGGGCCACCCGCGCGACCGCGTCGTTGCCGTCCAGACAGAGCGTGGTCCCCATGACCCGGACGCTACAACCGCCCACGACGGCCCCGAAGGGCGAAAGGTCCCGTTCTGGGAAGGTCAGAAGGTGGTGCTGCAGAAGGCGGCGGGTCGCCAACGGAAGAACCGTTCGGCGCGGTCGCCCGCACCGGGCGTGTGCTCGGTGATCCGGCCGGCCGCGAGGAGCTCACCGGCGTCGATGCCGCCGAGGATGATCGAGCCGAGCGCGGCCGCGTCCATCGACAGGTCGGGGACACCATCCACCCGCACCGACGACACCGACGCCGGACCGCCCGTCACCCGGTAGGTCCCCGCCTGGTCCGGGCGGAGCTCGTCGCCGATGGCGAGCACCAGCTCGTCCTCGACGGCATACCGCCGGCCGGCCAGGCAGGCGGCCACGTCGAGGGGTCGGACCCAGAGCAGGTCGAGGGTCTCGGTCACCCAGGCCCGGCGGGGTCGGGTGAGACGCCACCGGAGCGGGTCGTCGGAGGGCCGGGGGTAGGCCACGACCCGCGTGCGCAGGTCGATGTCGCAGAGGAACCGCCAGAGCGCGACCTCGACCTCGGGCGAGGCGGCCTCCAGCTCCCGCACCTCGACGGTCCCCACGGCGTGGCCCCGGTCCCACTTCTCGGTGCTGCGGTAGATGGCGTAGCCGTCCGGCTCACCGGCCTCGTCCTCGTGAACGGCGACGAAGGGATCGCCGACCCCCTTCCACGAGGCTTCGTCGTCGAGGACGTAGGTCCACCAGACCGCCGACCGGCCGACCGCCCCCGGTCGCCCGCGACCGATTCGGTCGTACAGGCCGGCCAGCAGCCCATGGGCACGGTGGGCGTCGACCAGCCGGACCCGTCCGGCGCCCGGGGGGCCCGTGATCTCGACGTGGTCGGTGTCCAGCTCGATCCGCAGCACCCGGTCGGCCTGGCCAAACCCGAAACGACCGTAGATCCCGGTGTCGGAGGCATTGAGGATGGCGTAGTGGTCACCGCGCTCGGCGGCCTGGGCCAGCACCGCGCCCAGGACCTCCCGCAGGAGCCCCCGCCGCCGGTGGGTCGGCAGCACGGCGACCTGGGCCACACCCGCGACGGGGACACGGGCCCCGCCGGGCACGGTCATCTCGAAGCTGTACGCGGTCGTCGTGGCGACGTAGTGGTCGCCGTCCTCGGCCACCCACGTGCGGTCGAGCTCCCAGAGCGACCGCTCCCGCTCGACGCCGTCGTCACTCCATCGGGGGGCCCCGAAGCCGAGCGCACAGGCGTCGAGGACCTCCCGGAACCGGTCGGGGGGCGGCTGGACCGCCATGCTGGGCCTCCGCTCCTGGCGGCTACGCCGCCGGGCCGCTCGGCCCCGCCGCGTCCCGCTCGCTCACGACCCGGCCCGCCGGCGCAGGAGGGCGGTGACGGCCTTGCCGTCGGCCTGGCCCTTCGTGGTCTTCATCACCAGGCCCACGAAGAAGCCGGTGAGCTTGCCCCGGGCCTTGTCGTCGCCCTCGACGAACTGGGCCCAATCGTCGGCGTGCTCGGCGATGACCTCGTCGACCACGGCCTCGAGGGCGCCGGTGTCCATGGCCTCGAAACCCAGGTCGGCGGCGATGTCGGCCGGTGGGCGACCGCTGGCCACCTGCTCGGCCAGGATCTGCTTGGCCTGGGTGGCGGTCAGCTCGCCGCCGGTCTCCATCGCCACCAGGGCGGCCAGTCCCGCGGCATCCAGCGCCCCGAGGTCCCCGGAGAGGTCGTTGCCCACCCGGTTGAGGACCGTGCGGGCCTCGGCCCCGGCCGCGATGGCAGCCGCGGCGAGGTCGTCGTGGCCCCGGTCCACGATGGTGGCGACATCGGCGGTGCCCACTCCCGCGGCCTCGGCCAAGGCGGCGCGGCGGGCGGCGGGCAGGGCCGGCAACTCGGCATCGATCCGGGTCACCCATCCGGCGTCGGGGGCCAGCGGCACCAGGTCGGGCTCGGGGAAGTACCGGTAGTCGTAGGCCTCCTCCTTGGAGCGCAGGGTGTGGGTGCGTCCGTCCTCCTCGTTCCAGTGGCGCGTCTCCTGCACGACCCGGTCCCCCGACTCGAGGAGGTCCACCTGGCGGCGGGCCTCGTAGTCGATGGCCCGGCCGAGGGAACGGATGGAGTTGAGGTTCTTGACCTCGGCCCGGGTACCGAGCGTCCCGTCACCGACGCGGCGGACCGACACGTTGGCATCGACCCGCATGGAGCCCTCCTCCATGCGGGCATCGGACACGCCGGTGGCCAGCAGGATCCCCCGCAGCTCGTTGGCATAGGCCCGGGCCTGCTCCGCGGTGCGCACGTCGGGCCGACTCACGATCTCGACCAGCGGGACGCCCGCCCGGTTGTAGTCCACCAGCGAGTGGGCGGCGTCGTGGATGCGACCGCCGCCGCCGACGTGAGTGGACTTGCCGGTGTCCTCTTCGATGTGGGCCCGCTCGATGCCCACGCGGAAGCCGTCGGGCAACTCGAGCACGCCGTCGACGTTGATCGGGCGGTCGTACTGGCTGACCTGATAGTCCTTGGGCATGTCCGGGTAGAAGTAGTTCTTCCGGGCGAAGCTCGACGGCTCGACCCGACAGCCCAGCGCCCGCCCGAGACGCATGGCGTACTCGACGGCGGTGCGGTTGAGCACCGGCAGGGAGCCGGGGAGCCCGAGGCAGACCGGGCAGACATTGGTGTTGGGCTCGGAGCCGAAGGCGTTGGGACACCCGCAGAACAGCTTGGTGTCGGTGGCCAACTCGACATGGACCTCGAGGCCCACGACCGTCTCCCACCCCTCGATCCCGGTGGACGACTCGGTCATGGCGCGGCTCCTTCCAGGACGGCGGCGGCCCGGAACATGGTGGTCTCCCCCAGGGACGGGGCGAGGACCTGCACGCCCACCGGCAGGCCGTCGTCGCCCACCCCGAAGGGCACCGACATCGACGGGTGCCCGGCCAGGTTGGACGGGATGGTGCACACGTCGTTGAGGTACATGGTCAGGGGATCGGCCGTCTTCTCGCCCAGGGGGAAGGCCGTGGTGGGCGTCGTCGGTGACAAGAGGAGGTCGAAGTCCTCATAGGCCCGCTCGAAGTCCCGGATCAGCAGCGTGCGCACCTTCTGGGCCTTGCCGTAGTAGGCGTCGTAGTAGCCCGCCGAGAGGGCGTAGGTGCCGAGCATGATCCGTCGCTTCACCTCGTCGCCGAACCCCGCCGTCCGGCTGGCCTCGTTCATGTCCGCCGTGTTCGGGGCATCGACGCGAAGGCCGTAGCGCACGCCGTCGTAACGGGCCAGGTTGCTGGAGGCCTCGGCCGGGGCGACGAGGTAGTAGGCGGTGATGCCGTAGACCGCGGCGGGGACCGACACCTCGCCCACCGTGGCCCCGGCCGCCTCGAGGGCAGCGGCTGCCTCCCTGGTCCGAGCCAGGACGTCGGGCGCCATGCCCTCGGCCCCCATCAGTTCGGTCACCAGCCCCACCCGGAGTCCGTCGACGCCTCCGGCCAGTTGGGGAGTGACGACCGGTGGGCCTTCCGGGATGGAGGTGGAGTCCTTCGGGTCGTGACCGCCGATCACCTCGAAGACGGTGGCGGCGTCGGCCACCGTCGTGGCGATCGGGCCGATCTGGTCCAACGAGGAGGCGAAGGCAACGAGGCCGTAGCGGGAGACCCGGCCGTAGGTCGGCTTCATGCCGACGACACCACAGAGGGCGGCGGGCTGGCGGATCGAACCCCCGGTGTCGGAGCCGAGACCGATCGAGGCCATGCCTGCGGCGACCGCCACCGTGCTGCCGCCGGACGATCCGCCGGGCACCCTGGTCGGGTCGTGGGGGTTCCGGCTGGGGCCGAAGGCCGAGTTCTCCGTCGAGGAGCCCATGGCGAACTCGTCCAGGTTGGTCTTGCCCACGAGGATCGCGCCGGCCGAGGCCAGCCGCTCGACCACGGTGGCGTCGTAGGGGGGCTGCCAGCCCTGGAGGATCTTCGACGAGCAGGTGGTGGCGATCCCCCGCGTGCAGAGGTTGTCCTTCAGGACGACGGGCACCCCGGCCAGGGCACCGGGGTCCTCGCCCGCCGCCACCCGGGCGTCGAGGGCATCGGCCGCGCCCCGGGCCTCGTCGACCAGCACCAGGTTGAAGGCGTGCAGCTCCCCCTCCCGGTCGTCGATCACGGTCAGGTGCTCCTCGAGCACGTCTCGCGCCGAGCGCTCGCCGGCGCGGACCGCGGCGGCGATCCCCCGGGCGCTCACGGGGCCTCCCCGAGCACCGGTGGAACCCGGAACTGGTTGTCCTCCACCACGGGAGCCTGGGCCAGGACCTCGTCTCGGTCGAGACCGGGGACCACGACGTCCTCCCGCACCACATTGGTCAACGGATAGGGGTGCGAGGTCGGCGGTACATCGCTGAGGTCGAGGGCCTCGACGTCCGCGGCGTGGTCGAGCACGGCGTCGAGCTGGCCGGTGAAGGTGACCAGCTCGGCCTCGGTCAGGTGCAGACGGGCCAACCGGGCGACATGGGCGACGTCGTCAGGGGTGATGCGGGGCACCGGGGCATCGTAGGGGCGGCCACCGGAGCCTCCCCAAGGGGTTCGGCCCTCAGGCGGTGACCCTCCGGGAGAACTCGACGATGCGACGGGAGACCTCAGGGCCGTCGTGGTCGATGGTGGCCACGTGGTAGCTCCGCTCCAGCCACACGTGCTCGACCGGGCCCGCCACCCGGCTGACCAGGAACTCGCTGTCGGCGGGAGGTACGACATGGTCCTGGCGGCTGGTGAGCACGAGGGTCGGGCAGGCGATCTCGTCCAGCCGGGAGGAGAACCCGGCTTCGGCGTCGAACATGGTGAGCAGGGGCGGTACCGGCGTGGCCGGGTAGGCGTTCTCCGTCGCCCCCTCGAGGGCGATGTCGGAGCCGATCGGGGGGATGAGGTCGCTGCCCTCGGCCAGCACGGCCTCGACCGTGGCGCGGATCTCGTCGTTGGTCTGCGTGGTCGGGTTGACGCACGCGATGCCGGCGATCTCGGGGTGCTCCATGGCCAGGACACAGGTCAGCGCCCCGCCCATCGACAGCCCGACCACCACGATCCGGTCCACCCGCTCGGCCAGGGCCTCGAGGGCGGACCCGGCCGCCGCGTACCAGTCGTCGAAGCCGAACGGCAGCAGGTCCTCCACCCGGGTGCCGTGGCCGGGGAGCAGTGGCATCTCGACGGCGAAGCCGGCGGCGTGCAGGGCCTCGGCCTGGGGCCGCACACCGGCGCAGTTGCCGGTGAAGCCGTGCAGCACGAGGGCTCCGTGCGGACCCCCGGCCGCGGACCACGGCTCGGCGCCGGGGATCACCGAGGCGCCGGGGGGAGGCCACAGGCGGTCAGCGCTCATGGCTCGTCGCCTGACGGCCCGTCGCCTGGTCCGGCCCGTTCGGCCCGCCGATCATCGGTAGGGGTCATCGGTCGCGGGCTCCTCCCACCAGTCCGCCGGTGCGGGCTTCCACTCCGGATCCTCGAAGATGCAGTCCACGGGGCAGGGCTCCACGCACTTCCCGCAACCCGAGCACAGCTCGGGGATGATCACCACGTCGATGCCGTGGTTGAAGATGGCACCGAACTGCGGGGGGCACCAGCGGATGCAGGTGTCGCAGTTGATGCAGATCGACATGTCGATGAGCAGCGGGACGTTCTGCCACTTGGGGTTGCGCTCCCGCGCGATGAGGCGCTCGTCACGGTTCCCGGCCGACACGGGCCGCAGGCTACTCAGCCCGACGCGCGCCGCCCCCGCTTGACCAGCCGGTCAACTGGACTAGTTTCACCGCCGCTCAGACCTTCACGACCGAGGAGTGCCCGGTGGCCAAGTACCCCTTCCTGTCCGACGAGTGGATGGATGCCGCCAAGGCCATCCGCGACGAGTTCGCCGACAAGGTCAGCCCACCAGCCCACTCCATCCGCATGAACCAGGTCGTGACCGAGGTCCCGTTCGGTGACGGCACGGTGAACGCCCACCTCGACACCTCCGGCGGCGAGGCCATCATGGAGACCGGCCTCCTCGAGGACCCCGAGCTGACGGTCACCACCGACTGGGCGACGGCCAAGGCCATCACCGTCGACGGTGACGCCCAGGTGGGCATGCAGGCCTTCATGCAGGGCAAGGTCAAGGTGCAGGGCGACATGAGCAAGTTGATGCTGCTCCAGCAGGCCCCCACCGACCCGATCCAGACCGAGATCCAGGAACGGATCAAGGACATCACCGAGTAGCGGATCGTCGCATCCGACTGGCCTCGCCGCGCTCGGCCAGTCCGGCGTCGCCGTCGGGGAACGGGGTCGGCTGCGGCTCCGCTCCGACAGTGCGGGCTGACGAGCCGCGGCGCGGCTGTCCGCGGCTGTCAGGTGATCGCGGGGACAACGGTGGCTGAACTCTGGCGCGGGGTCGACCGGACCGCCAGGGCGCACATCGTGCCCACGAGGGCGACGCCGCCTGCGGTCAGGAAGGCCTGACCGAAGGCGTCGACCTCACCCACCACCACCTCCCGGCTGACCTGGATGGTCTGCAGGATCTGGATGCCGGCCACGGCGCCGAGCTGGGAGACCATCTGCTGGGCGGCTCCGATCACCCCCAGGTCGCGGTCGTCCACCGCGTTGGCGATGCTCGAGGCCATCGCGGGCAGGGTCGCCCCCGCCCCGATGCCCGACAGGGCCAGCGCCACCACGATCAGCAGGTCCGTGCTGCTCGGAGAGACGAGGGACATCCCGACCATCGAGCAGGCGATGCAGAGCGTGCCGAAGGTCGCCGCCCGACGCTCGCCGGTCCGCACGGTGAGGTAGCCGGCGATCGGGCCGGCGAGCGAGAAGCACAGCGGGCGGGCGATCGACAGCAGGCCGGCCCTGGTCTCGCCGTAGCCCAGCACCTGCTCCAACAGGAGCGGGGTGAGGATGAAGCCGCCCATGTAGGCGAAGTTGTTCGTGAACTCGACCACGAGGGGTAGGCGCACGTTGCGCTTCTGGAGGTAGCGCAACGGCAACAGGGGGTCGAGGGCCCGTCGCTCGACCGACACGAAGCAGACCAACAGCACCGGGGCCAGGGCGAAGCCGGCGACGACGAGGGGACTGGTCCAACCCATCTCCGGGCCCTGGTTGAGGCCGACCAGGGCGCCGCCGACGGCGGCGGCCAGCAGGAGGGTGCCGGCCAGGTCGAAGGGGGCCGGCTCCTCCCGCTCGGTGTCGGGCAGCAGCACGATGGCGACGAAGAGCCCGATGAGGGCGATCGGGACCTGGGCCACGAAGATCAGCCGCCAGCTCAGGTACTCCACGACCGGCCCCCCCACCACCACGCCCAGGACCGGGCCACCTGCCATCACCAGGGTCCAGTACCCCATCGCCTGGGCCCGGCGCTCCCGGGGGAAGGTGGTGTTGATGAGCGCCATGGACGCCGGCCCGGTGGCCGCGCCGATGCTGGCGCCGAGGACGCGGAAGAGGATGAGCGCCGGAGCGCTCCACGCCAGCGCCGACAGGGCGGCGAACAACGCTCCACCGGCCATGCCGATGAGGTAGATGCGACGGTGACCGTTGCGGTCGCCGAGCTTGCCCACCGCCGGGCCGACCACGGCGAAGGCGAGCAGCGGGCCGGTGATGACCCACGTCAGGGTGCTCTCGGTGGTGTCGAGGTCCTCGGCGATGCCGGGGATCGACACCGCCAGGATCGTGATCGTGAAGGTGATCGTGAGGAGGCCGAACAGCGTGGTGGCCAGGACGACCCAGGGGTACCACCCCTTGTCCTCGGCCCTGCTGGTGACCCGCTGGCCGAGCAGGAGGGGCCACGGGACCGAGCTCTCCTCGCTCACGCCGGGAGCCTCGACCGACAGGTCGGGCGGGCGCTCGGCGGTCACCGACCCGAGGCTAACGAGGGTGGGTTCCCCCGGTGGGAGCCGCGATGCGGGGTCGACGAGCATCGGGCGCGGCCCCGGTGGCAGGGGACCGAGCCGGCTGGGGTGGCAGCGTCGTGGCGGCTGGGGAGCGTCACGGCCGACGCCACCCCAGCGGGCCCGATCCGGGAGGAACGCTAGGGAGGCCACCTCCCCCGGTGGTGGATGGTGGGCTCAGTCCAGGCGTCGGGTGTACAGCGCCACGGACGAGCCCGGATCGACCAGGGACCCGGTGGCCGGATCGGTGTCGACCACATCGCGGTTGGGCGGTCCCACGGTCCGCGACACGCTCAAGCCGACCCCGGCCAGCGCGTCGGCCGCCGAGACGGGGTCGAGGCCCGTCACGTCCGGCACCTCGACCTGGGCCACGGCGACGAACACCGTGACCGTCGAGTCCCGGGGGACCGTCGCGCCCGGACCGGGAGCGATGTCGGTGACCGTCCCCTCCACCTGGTCGAGGGTGGGGACGTCCTCGCGAACGACCGTCAGTGACTGCTCCTCGAGCTGGGCCGCCACCTCCGCGAACGGACGACCCACGGCGTCCTCGGGGATCGTCCGGGGCCGAGGCCCTCGGGACACGACGAGGTCGACCGCGCTCGTTGCGGGGGACCCGCCCGAAGGGTGAGGCGACGCTCTGCACCGTCCCGGCCACCACCAGCTCGTTGTACTTCTCGGCCACGTAGCCCACTCGGAGGTTCGCGGCCTGCAGGCTCGGCGCGAGCCTCCGCCGAGGGTCACGTTGGTCAGGTTGCCGGGCAGCTCGACGAAGTCGGGACCGCGGTTGACCGTCAGGGTGAGCGTCTGGCCCTCTCGCAACATCGCCCCGGCCGCCGGATCCTGGGCCAGGACCGTCCCCGCCGGGATGCCGGTTCGGCGGGCCCCGACCAGTCGGACGTCGAAACCGAGGTCGCCCACGAGAGAGTCGATGGCACTGACGCGCTGCGCCTCCAGTTCCGGGACCTCGTGCTCGGGAAAGGCCAGCAGGTACGCCGCCAGGCCGCCGGCCACCACCAGCACCCCCAGGGCGGCGAGCAACCCCACCCGCCCCCAGCGCCGGACACCCCCGCCCGATCGGGCGACCTGCTCGGCCGCCCGGCGGTGGCGTCGTCGGGCCCGTCGACCCGGAGCCGGGGCCAGAGCGGCGGGGCCTCCGGCCTCCTCGGGCCCCGAGGAGGTGCCCTCCCCGGGCTCGGGCAACAGCGTCGGGTCCCGATCGACCTCGACCGCCGCGTCAGGCAGGACGATGGCGCCGGCCAGCGGCAACGGTGACGGCGGATCCAGCTGCTCGGTGACCCGCACCAGCCGCGAGGCCAGCGCCGCGGCGTCGGGACGCTCCTCGGGCAGCACCCGACCCGCGGCTCCCAGCACCGGCGCCAGGACCTCGAGGCGGCTGCCGACGGGAATGGGCTCCGACACGCGGGCCATGAGGGTGCCGATCGTGGTGTCCACCGAGAACGGCACCTGTCCGGTGACGGCTTCGATGAGCACCAGCGCCAGGGAGTAGACGTCGCTGCGTGCGCTCAACGAGCGACCCTGGGCCTGCTCCGGTGACGCGTAGCGGGCCGTGCCCAGAACGGCGCCCGAGGGCTCGGTGACCGCGGCGTCGGCCAGCGCCCGGGCGAGGCCGAAGTCCGCGATGCGGAGGCGGCCGTCCTCGCCGAAGAGGAGGTTGGCCGGCTTCAGGTCGCGATGGACCAGCCCCTGGCGGTGGGCATGATCCAGGCCGCGGGCCGCCTGCAGCCCGACCAGGGTGGCCTGCGCGACGCTCAGGCGGCGACCCTGGTCCAACATGGCCCGCAGCGAGCCGCCGGCGATGAACTCGGTGACGAGGAACGGGACATCGTCCTCACCCCAGTCGAAGACCGCGAGCAGGTTGGGATGGTTCAGCGCCGCCGCGGTCTGGGCCTCGGACCGGAACCGCCGGATGAAGGCGGCGTCGTCCGCGTACGACTCGTGCAGGAGCTTGATGGCGACCCGTCGCCGCAACCGGGTGTCCTCGGCCAGGAAGACCTGGGCCGAGGCTCCGGCGCCGATCGGGCCGAGGAGCCGGTACCGACCCGCGAGCACCCGACCGATCTGGTCGTTCATGCGGGTCAGGGACACGGGTCCGAGGCTAAGGGCTGGGCGGGTGCCGGTCGCGGCACACTGTCGGGGTGAGTCCCGTCCTGCGCCGCACCCTCATCACCATCGTGGTCATCGGCGCCCTGGCCGGTGTGGTGTTCGCCTTCAGCCAGGTGAACCGGGACGACGGCAGCAACGACGTCGCCGTCTCCGAGACCGGCCCGGTCGAGCAGCTCATCCCGCCGCGCGGCAGCGAGATCCTCCGCCAGGACGTGACCGGCGTGGACCTCCGCCCCGGCTGGACCGGCGTGCTGATCGTCAACGGCGTCGAGATCCCTCAGGACCAGCTCGACACCGCCAACCTCGAGTCCCTCGGCCAGGTGCTCTACACCCCCGGCGACGGCAAGGCCGTCGAGCGCTACGACGCCGGCGAGAACTGCGTCACCGCCGTGATCTGGCGGGTCGAGGAGTCACGGGCCGACTCCCGCAACGTCGATTGGTGCTTCAACGTGACGTGACATCGCCCTCCTCGGCGCTGCCGGCCCGGCCGATCAGGGGGATCCACCGAGCTGCGGGCTGAGGATCAAGGCGGGAGCTCGCCGGTGTCGAGGAGGTGCCGGAAGGCGGCTTCGTCGATGGTGGGGATGCCCAGCTCCTCGGCCTTGGTGGCCTTGGCCTGACCGGGGTCCCGACCCAGGACCACCGCGGTGGTCTTCTTGGACACGCTACCCGGGGACTTGCCGCCGCGGGACTTGATGGCGTCCTCGATCTGCTCCCGGGTGAAGCCGTCGAGCGTGCCGGTCACCACCACCGACTTGCCCTCGAGGGTCTGGGGGAGATCGGGGCGTTCGGGACCCTGGAAGTTCAGGCCCGCGGCCCGGAGCTTGTCGACCACGGCCCGGTTGGCGTCGCTCCGGAAGAACTCGTGCACGCTGCGGGCGATGATCGGCCCGACGCCGTCCACCGCCGCCAGCTCCTCCTCCGAGGCATCCATGATGGCATCGAGGCTGCCGAGGCCCAGCGCCAGGATCTCCGACATCGTGCCGCCGAGGTGGGGGATGTTCAGGCCCGTGAGGAGGTTGGCCAGGGGCCGGGACTTCGAGGCCGCCACCGCCTCCTGGAGGTTGCGCACGGCGATATCGCCGAACCCTTCCATGGCCAGGATGGCGTCCCAGTCGATGCGGTAGATGTCGCCGACGTCGGTGACGAGGCGGTGGCCGGTCTCGGGGTCCAGACGGGTGAAGAGCTGAGCCCGCTGCTCGCCGAAGCCCTCGATGTCCATCGCCCCGCGGGACGCGAAGTGCTCGATGCGACCGGCGATCTGGGCGGGGCAGTCGATGTTGGTGCAGAACGTGTCGCTCTCCCCCGCGAGGCGCACCAGCGGGCCACCACAGACGGGGCACTCGGTGGGGAACCGCCATCGACGCAGGCCCTTCTTGCGTAGCCCCAGCACCGGGCCGACCACCTCGGGGATGACGTCACCGGCCTTGCGCACGGTGACGGTGTCGCCGGGGCGGACATCCTTGGCCCCCACCTGGTCCTGGTTGTGCAGCGTGGCGAGGCCGATGGTCGACCCGCCCACGAACACGGGCTCCAACACGGCGAAGGGCGTGGCCTTTCCGGTCCGCCCGATGGACACCATGATGTCCCTCAGCAGGGTCGTCCGCTCCTCAGGAGGGAACTTGTAGGCGATGGCCCAACGGGGGGCCTTGGCCGTGGCGCCGAGGCGATCCCGCAGCGCCAGGTCGTCCACCTTGACCACCACGCCGTCGATCTCGTACTCGAGGTCGTGCCGGTTCTCCTGCCAGGCCTGGCAGTACCGGTGGATCTCCTCGAGGCCCGAGAGCACCTCGATCCTCGGGTTGACCGGGAGTCCGAGCGAACCGATGTAGTCGAGGGTCTCGTGGTGGCTGGTGAACGTGGGGCCGCCCTCGACCTGACCCAGTTGGTAGGCCCAGAGGGCCAGGTTCCGCGTGGCGGTGATCGCCGGGTCCTTCTGGCGCAGGGAGCCCGCGGCGGTGTTGCGGGGGTTCACGTAACGAGCGAGGCCCTGAGCCTCCTGGGTCTCGTTGAGTGCCTGCCACGCCGCGATGGGCAGGTAGATCTCCCCCCGGATCTCCAGCACGTCGGGGGCATCGCCGCTGAGCCGGCCGGGGACCTGGGCCAGTGTGGCCACGTTGGGGGTGATGTCCTCGCCGACCCGGCCGTTGCCCCGCGTCGCGGCCTGGACATAACGACCCTCCTCGTAGCGGATCGAGACCGCCAGGCCGTCGATCTTCAACTCGCACACGTAGTCCAGGGGGGCGTCCTCGGCCAGGTCCAGACGACGGTTGAGGCGAGCGCCCCACGCCAGGAGCTCCGAGAGCTCGAAGGCGTTGTCGAGGGACATCATCCGCACCGCGTGCTCGACGGGGGCGAAGGTGGTCGATGGGGCGCCGCCGACGGTCTGGGTGGGCGAGTCGGGGGTGGCCGAGCGCGGGGTACTCGGCCTCGAGGGCCTGCAGCTCGCGGACGAGGGCGTCGTAGTCGGCGTCGCTGATCAGCGGGTCGTCGAGGACGTGGTAGCGCTCGTTGTGGAACCGGATCTGCTCGGCCAGCGCCTGGGCGCGGTCGGCGGCGGCGATCTCCTCGGCGTCGGACGGGGTGGCCACCGTCAGAACCTACCGGTGGGCACCGACGGCCTGGACGACTCAGGCGCCGACCTGGAGGCGGACCCCGATGGCCTGACCGAGGACACGGCGACCGAGATCGGCGGCGAGGCGCAGGCTGTGCTCGGCCTGGCTCGGGCCGTGGCCGGCGAGGCCACAGGCGGGCGTGACCAGGGCCTGGCGACGCAGCCTCCCGCCGTCGCAGCCCTCTCGGACCAGGGCGCACCAGAGATCCGACAGGCGGCGCCACAGACCGTCTCCGGTCTCCCCCACGGGCTCGTCGGTCGGCACCGCACCCCAGGCGATCCAGCCGTCACGCTCGAGGAAGCGGCCGAACGTCCCGGCGTGGCTCACCAGCGGGGCGCCGACGGGTACGGAGAGCACGCGGGGGCCGGCCTGGGTCACCAGCGACCAGTCGGTCGAGCCACAGCAGTGGACACCACTCACCGCGTCGAGCTCGACGGAGGCCAGCGACTCCGACAGGAGCTGGACCACCGACTCGTTCGACAGGGGAAAGCGTGGGTGTTCGTTGCCGCTCAGGCCCGGTTCGTCGAGGAACAGCAGGATGACCGAGTCGCCGACGGCGTAGCGGGCCGCGGCCAGGAGGGCCTCGATGCGTTCGCGGACCGCCACCCCGGCCACCGCGAAGGCGAGGTCCGGCTCGGCGCCGGCGTCGTTGAGGGCACGACCCAGGGTGACGGGCCCGGTGAGTTGCAGCTTGACGGGGCCGGGGCGGCCTCGCAGCGCCCGCAGGAAGACCTGCAGCGTGGCGAACGGAGCGCCACCGACGCCGGCACCGTCCTCGGTGGCATAGGGATGGTGGGGATCCAGCGCGCCGGGGTCCACGCGCAGCGAGCCGTCCTCGGCAACGACCACCCCGCGGAGGCCCCACGCGGCTTGGGCGAGCATGCCCTCGACGGGGAACTCGGTCGGCAACGACGGCGCGGCGGGTAGCCGGGGCAGGACGGAGAGGACGAGGTCGACGGCTTCGTCGCGGTCGGCCTGGGGAAGGCTGCCCACGGCCGTGGCCGTTCCCGTGGCCACCGGGAAGTCGGTGTCGCCGGCCGCTCCGCTCTCGGTTTCGGTCTCCCCCACACCGTGGTGAATAGCCACCGGGGGTCACCATCGGCAAATCTCCCCCGGTGCGACCCGGCGCGTTGAACCTGCTTCGCCTCCTCTGGCTGTCCCTCCCCGTCACCGTGGGCCCGGCCGTGGAGGACGGTCTGCACACCACCTCGTCGGCGGTGGCGACGGTGGTGGCGATCGAGCTGTGGCTGGCCTGGGCCGCCGTCCTGCTCGCCGTGTTGGTGCCGCGGACGCTGTCCCTGACCGCGTTGCGGGTCGGCGCGCCCGGAGCGCTGGTGATCGCCCTCATCACCGCTCCCCGGGGTGGCGTCGAGGGCGCCGACGTCCTCGCCGTGGCGGTGGGCGCGCTGGTCCTGGTGGTGGCGGCGTGGCCGACGGTGGGGGCCGAACTGGTCGACGGATCGTCCTACGGACCCGAGCGCCGCCTGCCCCTGAGGGTGCCGCCGACCCTCGCCCTCGGTCCGGCACCGCTTGCCGTGGCGGCGGTGCTGGCGGGTCTGGCCGCCGGACCGCTGCTGCTGGCCGCCGGGCAGGGGATCCTCGGCGTCGTGGCGACCATCGTGGGCGCGGTCCTGGCTGTCGCCGCGGCCCGCTCCCTGCACGCCCTGTCCCGCCGGTTCCTCGTCTTCGTCCCCGGCGGCGTCGTCGTCCACGACCCCCTGACGCTGGTCGACCCCGTCCTGCTGCCGAAGACCGACCTGGCCTCGGTCGGCCCCGCTCCCGCCGACACCGAGGCCGAGGACCTCACCATGGGCGCCGGCGGCCTGATCATGGAGCTCCGGCTACAGCACCCCTCCGACCTGGTCCGCCGCGGCCACGGGCGCACCCCCGTCGAGTCGGTCGCCACGGCCGCCGTCCTGGTCGCCCCCACCCGAGCCGGGGCCTTCCTGGCCGAGGCCGAGGCCCGCGCCCTGCCCATCACGCGCTGAGCGGAACACCTCTGGCCCCTCAGCGGGCGATCGCGCCGCCGAGCACCTCGTCGCCGTCGTAGAAGACGACGCTCTGGCCGGGGGCGACCCTCGGCTGGGGGCGCTCCCACACCAGGAGGTCGCCGACCAGTGACCCAGGACGGGGTTCGCCGTGGGCGCTGCACTGCACGAGGACCGCACCCGTGACCGGCCGGTCGGCCCAGACGAGACCGGCGAGGGCGACCTCGTCGTCGAGCAGGTCCTGCTTGCGGCCGACGGTGACCGTGGCCGCGGCCACGTCGACGGCGGTCACGAAGCGGGGATCCTGCTGCCGGCGGAGGCCGAGGCCCCGCCGCTGGCCCACGGTGACCAACTCGACCGCCGCCACGGCCCCCACCTGCCGGCCCGAGGCGTCGAGGACCCGGCCGGCCGTGAGGTCGATGCGGGACTCGAGGAACCCGTGGCGACCCGCGGCGCTCTGGATGAAGCAGACGTCCTGGCTGTCGGGCTTGGCCGCCGTGCGCAGGCCGAGGTCCGCGGCCCGATCCCGCACCTCGGCCTTGGTCAGGTCGCCCACGGGCAGGAGGACCCGACCGAGCGCGGCCTGATCCAGCATGTGCAGGACATAGGACTGGTCCTTGGCCCCGTCGGCGCCGCGGGCGACACGGCGGGTGCCGTCGGCTCGCCGGACCACGCGGGCATGATGACCGGTGGCCACGGCGTCGAAGCCCAGCACCTCCGCCCGCTCGAGCAGGCGGTCGAACTTCAGGTGCCGGTTGCACTCGATGCACGGGTTCGGCGTCCGGCCCCCGGCGTGGGCGGCGACGTAGGGCGCCACGACGTGGCGGTCGAAGTCCGGCCCGAAGTTGAAGACGTGATGGTCCAGGCCCAGGTGGTCGGCCACCCGGCGGGCGTCCTCCACATCGGCCACCGAGCAACAGCCCTGATCGGCCTCACCACCCCACAGCCGCAGCGTCACCCCGTGGACCTCGTGGCCCGCCTCGGCCAGGAGCGCGGCGGTGACCGAGGAGTCCACCCCGCCCGACATGGCGCACAGGACCCTCACCCGTCCTCCCGCCGGCGGCCGGCCCGCACCCGGGCGACCGCTTCGGGAACGACCTGCAGAGCCAGGTCCACGTCGGCATCGGTGGTGGCCCAGCCCAGGGACAGGCGCAATGAGCCCGCGGCCAACTCCCGCGGGACGCCCATGGCGGCCAGGACCGCCGAGGGCTCGGCGGCGCCGCTGGCACAGGAGGAGGCCGCAGACGCCGCCACCCCGGCCTGGTCGAGCAGGAAGAGCAGGGTCTCCGCCTCCACGCCGGGGAAGCACAGATGACACAGGCCGGCGGCCCGGCCCGCACGGTCGCCTGCCGGGATCCCGGTCTCCACGGCATCGGGCACGACCGCCAGGATCCCGTCGGCCAGACGGTCCCGAAGCGTCGCGATCCGGGCGACGTCCTCCGCCCGCCGGTCTGCGGTGAGGCGGGCCGCGGTGGCCATCGCCGCGATGCCCGCCACGTTCTGGGTACCACTGCGCCGCTCCCGCTCCTGGCCGCCACCGACCTGACGGGCCGTCAGCCCGACGCCCGGACGCACGACCAGTGCGCCCACTCCTTTCGGTCCGCCGAACTTGTGGGCACTGACCGAGATCAGGTCGGCGCCTGCCGCGGCTTCGCCCACGTCGACCCAGGAAACGGCCTGCACGGCATCGGTGTGCAGGGCGGCACCGGGCGCGTGACGCCGGACGACCTCCGCCACGGCCTCGAGGGGCTGGATGGTGCCCACCTCGTTGTTGACCAGCATCACCGAGACCAGGCCGACGTCATCCAGGCCGTCGAGCAACTCGGCCAACTCGTCCAGGTCGATCCGTCCGCAGGCGTCGACCCCCACGACCTGGGCTCCGAGCCCGAGAGCGGGATCCCGCACCGCGGGATGCTCCACCGAGGAGATCACCACCGAGCGGTCCCCGGAGGCGCCGAGCACGGCGAGGTTGTCCGCCTCGGTCCCCCCACCCGTGAACACGACGTCGCCCGGGCCGGAGCCCAGGACCTCGGCCAGCACGTCGCGGGCGTCATCGAGGACCCGGCGGGCGGCCCGGGCCGAGGCGTGGGAGCCCGACGGGTTCCCGGGGAGCTCGGTCAGGACACGAGTCAGCTCGGCCACCGCCTCCGGCCGCACCGGCATCGACGCCGCACAGTCCAGGTAGGCCGACTCGCTCACCCCCCAAGGCTACGGCGACCCCGAATCACCCGTTCCGGGAGCGCGATCGGGCGCCCTCCCGCACCCCGGTGACCGGGGCAACCCACGCCCGACTGCCAGACTGGCCCCGGTGAGGGTCCCAGCCGAGCAGCCGGTCGTAGCGACCCGCCCGGGGACCGACGACGCCGCGGGCGCCCCGACCCGCCCGGGGTTCGGACCGACGACCTACGGCGACGCGTTCGCCGACGTCTACGACGACTGGTACCAGGGCATCTCCGACGTGGCCGCGACCGTGGCCCGGGTCCGAGACCTCGCCGCCGACGGCGAAGCCCTGGAGCTGGGGGTGGGCACCGGTCGGATCGCGCTCCCCCTGGCCGGGTCCGGCGTGCCGACGTGGGGCATCGATGCTTCAGCCCCGATGCTGCACCGGCTCCGGGACAAGCCGGGGGGCGACGACATCCGGCTCGTGCTGGCCGACATGGCCGCGCCCGCCCTGGTCGCCCCCGGACGCTTCGCCGTGGTGTTCTGCGCCTACAACACGTTCTTCAACCTCGACACCCCGGACGCGCAGCGGGCCTGCCTGGCGTGGGTGGCCGAGGCCCTCGCCCCTGCGGGACGACTGGTCGTCGAGGCCTTCGTGCCCACCGATGGCGACGAGACCGGCGGACCGGTGACCGTGCGCTCGATCGAGCCTGACCGGGTGGTGCTCAGCGTGGCGGTCCGAGACACCGTCGGGCAGACGATCACCGGCCAGTTCGTGGACCTCCGCGAGGCGGGGATCCGCCTGCGTCCCTACCGCATCCGCTACCTGTTCCCGGACCAACTGGACGCGGTCGCGACCGACGTCGGCCTCGCCCTCGTCGAGCGGTGGGCCGACTGGGACGGTCGACCGTTCACCGCCGCCAGCCCGAACCACGTGTCGGTGTACTCCGCTAGGCCGCGAGCGGCAGGCGGCTGAGGGGCTCGGCCCCTTCCACCCGGCAGCCACAGCCCGCCTCGTCGCACCCGACGGCCCACCGGTGCAGGCCGTGGGCCAGATCGCAGGGACCGTCACCGAGGCACTCCGTGGTTCCGTCGACATGGAGGATCGAGGTCGCGTGGCAGCACGCCAGCCCCTGGTCACACTCGTGGCATCTCATGGCCCCAGTGTGCTCGGGGGGTGGGACAGGAACCGGGGACCCCGCGGGATCCGACGACCTCAGAGCTCGTCGGCGACCACCGCTTGGACCGCGGGGACGATGACCTCCCAGTCGGCACCCTCCTCACGGCTGACGGTGAGGAAGTCGGCCGTGCCGAAGACCATGACGACCCCGGGGATGGCGAAGATGCGCTCGGCCAGCGGGTTGCCCACGGCGGCCTCGGCGCTGCGCACGTCCAGCATCTCGGGCAGGGTCACGTCGAGGGTGAACTTCATGGCGTTGGGGTTGGGCGTGGGCGACGGGTCCGCAGCAGCCATGGCCCGACAGTAACGAGACCACCCGGCTCTACCCTCACCACCGATGCCCCACATCGAGGTCGCCACCACCATCGCCGCCACCCCCGAGGCGGTGTGGTCCCGGATCGAGGACATCGGCACCCACGTCGACTGGATGGCCGACGCCGAGGCGATCCGCTTCACCTCCGACCAGACCTCCGGCGTGGGAACGACCTTCGACTGCGACACCAAGGTCGGTCCGCTGCGCCTGACCGACGCCATGGCCATCACCGAGTGGGCGCCCGGTCGGTCCATGGGGGTGCGCCACGAGGGCCTGGTCACCGGCGAGGGTCGGTTCACCCTCACCGGCACCGACGCCGGCACCACCGCGTTCGCCTGGGCCGAGACCCTCCGCTTCCCCTGGTGGATGGGCGGCCCGGTCGGCGGCGCCCTCGGCGCCCCGGTCCTGAAGGCCATCTGGCGCCGGAACCTGAAACGCCTGAAGTCCCTCGTCGAGGAAGCCTGAGGAGGACCGCCGACGGACGGGGGCGCGACACCACGCCCCTCGCAACCACCGCGGCGGTCAGCCGAGCACCGGGTTCATCCACTGGGCGGCGGCCCAGAGGCAGCCGAAGAAGGCCCCGCTGCCCATGGCCACCACGGCAAGGGTGGGCAGGAACGAGGGCAGGGCCCGGGACCGGCGGGGCAACTCGATCAGGATCCAACCCGCGGCCAGGCCACCGATGAGCCCGCCCACGTGGCCGCCGACCGAGATGTTGCTGACCGCGAACGTCAGGACCAGGTTCAGGATCAGCAGGCCACCCAGGCCGGAGTCCATGATGCTCTGGCCCCGGGAGCGCTGGTACACGACCAGGACCCCCATGAGTCCGAAGACGGCGCCCGAGGCCCCGACGGTGAGTTGGTTGGGATCGAGCAGCAGCACGCCGAAGGCCCCGACCAGGAGCGAGAAGAAGTAGGCCACCGCGAAGGGCGCCCGCCCCAGGGCGGGCTCGAGGATCTGGCCCATCAGGTACAGCAGGTACATGTTGAACCCGACGTGGAACAGCCCCGCGTGCAGGAACCCGCCGGTGATGATCCGGTACCACTCACCGGCGTCGACACCGATGAACTCCCCCGAGGACAGGAAGCCCCCGCCGAGCAGCCCACCGTCGAGGGTGAGGCGGTCGCTGCCCCCGGACAGGGCGTTCTCCCCCATCGTCAGGCCGACGAGGAACACCGCGAGGTTGATCCCGATCAGCGTGAGGGTGACCAGGGGCCGACCCCCGGCTCCGAACAGGGTCCTCGACGTGTAGACCTGCTGGCGACCGTCCTTGGCGTCCTCGGGGCAGTGGAAGCCGACCGAGGCCTGGATCATGCAGTCGGGGCAGATGGGCCGGTCACAGCGCTGGCAGGCAACCGCGGCCCGCCGATCGGGGTGCCGGTAGCAGGTGGCGTCGGCGCGCATCGGGGGGACGCTACCGGCCGGGCCCCGGCCGAGGACCGCGGCGGGAGCGGGCGGTAACGTCCTGGCTCCATGACCGCCGCCACCACCGACGAGCTGGAGGCCGCGCTCGAGCTCCTGGCCCACACGCCCCAACTCCTGGTGGCCTGCGACTACGACGGCACCGTCGCCCCCATCGTGGACGACCCGATGGCCGCCCACCCCCGCCCCGACACCGTGGTCGCCCTGCGGGCCCTGGCGGCCCTCCCGAACACCCACGTCGCGGTCATCTCGGGTCGCTCGCTGCGGGATCTCGCCGGCCTGTCGCGGCTACCGACCGAGATCCACCTCGTCGGCAGCCACGGCGGCGAGTTCGACCTGGGCTTCGGCAAGCGCCTCTCGCCGCGCGAGCTGGACCTCCGGGCCCGGATCAAGGCCGACCTCACCGACATCGCCGACCGCACGCCCGGCTCCGAGCTGGAGGTGAAGCCGGCGGCGGTCACCTTCCACTACCGGCATTGCGGCCGGGGCGATGTCCGCCGGGCGCTCCAGGACATCGAGGCCGGACCGACCGTCCTCGACGGCGTCCGGACCCACCACACCGACGAGGCCGTGGAACTGCTCGTCGTCGACACCGACAAGGGCCGGGCGCTGGAAGCCCTCCGCCACCGGGTGGGGGCCTCCGCCGTGCTCTTCTTCGGCGACAGCCCCACCGACGAGCACGCCTTCGCCACCCTGCGCGGGCCCGACATCGGTGTCCGGGTCGGTCCGGGCGACACCCTCGCCCGGCATCACGTCGCCGACACGGCCGGGGTGGCCGAAGCCCTCGCCCGCCTCGCCGGGGAGCGCACCGAGTGGGTCACCGGCTCGGGGGCCGTCGCCATCGCGGAGCATTCTCTCCTCTCGGATCAGCGCACGGCGGCGATCGTCACCCCCGATGGTCGCATCACGTGGTACTGCGCCCCCCGCATCGACTCCTCGGCCGTGTTCGCCGAGCTGGTCGGCGGTCCGGCCGCGGGGTACTTCGCCGTCGGGCCCGCCGACCAGAGTGAGCCGACCGGGCAGCGCTACCTCGAGGACACCATGGTCCTGGAGACCGCCTGGGACGGCTTCACCGTCACCGACTACCTCGATGCGTCGGGCGGTCGACCCGACCGTCTGGCCGGCCGCAGCGACCTCTGCCGGGTGATCGAGGGGCGAGGCCGGGTCGTGGTCGAGTTCGCACCCCGGCTGGACTTCGCCCGTCAGCTCACGCGACTGGCCATCCGGGATGACGGGGTGGAGGTCGTCGACACCGCAGACCTGATGGTCCTGCGCTCGCCCGGCGTGCGCTGGGAGGTGACCGACGACGGCCGCCACCACACCGCTCGGGCCGAGATCGAGCTCACCGGTGAGCCCGTGGCGCTCGAGTTCCGCTACGGCACGGCCAGCACGAAGGCCGACTCCCGCACCGAGACGGAGCGTCGCACCGCCACCCTGGCCTTCTGGCAGGACTGGGCCGACGATCTCACCCTGCCCCCCGTGGAGAACCGGCTGGTGAGCCGCAGCGCCCTCGCGCTCAAGGCCCTCTGCCACGGCCCGACCGGCGCGATCCTCGCCGCGGCCACCACCTCCCTGCCCGAGTCGATCGGCGGCATCCGGAACTGGGACTACCGCTACTGCTGGCTGCGCGACGCGGCGATGGCCGCCGGGGCCCTCGTCCGCCTCGGCAGCTTCAGCGAGGCCATGGCGTACCTGGACTGGGTGCTGGGCATCCTCGAACAGCGCGACGACGCCGAGCGGCTCCACCCGCTCTACCTCGTGACCGGCCGCCACCTCCCGCCGGAGGCCGACATCGCCGAGCTGTCGGGCTACGCCGGGAGCCGGCCCGTCCGGGTGGGCAACGCCGCCGAGCGCCAGGTCCAGCTCGACGTCTTCGGCCCCATCGTGGACCTGGTCTGGCTCCTGGCCACCAAGGGCGCCCCCCTCTCCGGCCAGCACTGGCAGCTCGTCCAGGCGATGGTCGGGGCGGTGGAGAAGCGCTGGCGGGAGCCCGACCACGGCATCTGGGAGATCCGGCGCAGCCCCCGCCACCACGTCCACTCCAAGGTCATGTGCTGGGTCACCGTCGACCGGGCCATCCGGGTCGCCGCCGACTTCGTCGACGACGACCACCACGAGTGGGAGCAGCTCCGGGACCGGATCCGCGACGACGTCCTCGACCGTGGGTGGAAGCCCGATGTCGGGGCCTTCACCGCGGCCTACGACGGCACCGATGTCGACGCGTCGGTGCTCGCCGTCGGGTTGTGGGGGCTGGTCGATCCCGGCGACGACCGCTTCCTCGGGACCGTGGGCGCCGTGGAGCGGGAGCTGCGGGAGGGCACCACCGTGTTCCGCTACCGGGGCGACGACGGCCTACCCGGCACCGAGGGTGGCTTCCACCTCATGACGTCCTGGCTGGTCGACTCCTACCTGGCCACCGGTCGGGAGCCCGAGGCCCGTGAGCTCTTCGCGGGCCTGGTGGCCAGCGCCGGACGGACCGGCCTCCTGTCCGAGGAGCAGGACCCGGTCACCGGCCGTTCGCTGGGCAACCATCCACAGGCCTACAGCCACCTCGGGCTCATCCACAACGCCCTCAACCTCGACGGGGACACCACCCGACGCATCTCACCCACCGCCCATGAGTAATGTCCGGCGGCGGGTACCGGCCTGGGGTCCGCTGACCATCGCCATGAGAGGGCTCGTCCCATGACCGTCCGACGCCTGATCGCCGCCGTGCTGGTCGCGCTGGCCCTGCTGCCCGTGGCCGAGGCGCAGGCCCAGGATCCGACCACCGAAGCCGCTCCCGACGGCGAGATCATCGGTGGCGGCCAGGCCGACCCCGGCGAGTACCCGTTCCAGGTCGCGCTGCTCCAGCACGGCGTGGCCCGGCGCGCGAACGCCCATCTGTGCGGCGGGACGCTCATCTCCCCGGACACGGTGCTGACCGCCGGGCACTGCGTGGTGGGCGCCCCCGCCCGCGCCATCGACGTCCTGGCCGGCACCCACACCCTGGCTCCCGGTGGGGGGGGCCAGCGGGTGCGGGCCCGCGCCATACGCCTTCACCCCGGCTATGACGACAACACCCTCGAGAACGACATCGCGGTCATCCAGTTGGGGCGAGAGCTCCCGTACGCCACGGTGCGGCCGGCGGTCCCTGCTGACGCTGCCCTGTACCCGCCGACGACCCCGGCCACCACCATCGGCTGGGGCGACACCGACATCGCCCCGAACCGGCAGAGCTACCCCTACCACCTCCATGAGGTCGAGGTGCCCATCGTCTCCGACGGCGACTGCGCGGCGGTCTACGGCCCCGGTCTCCTCCCCGGGCAGAGGGTGTGCGCCGGCGACCTGATCGACGGCGGCGAGGACTCCTGCTACGGCGACAGCGGTGGCCCGTTGCTGGTGCCCGACGGCCCCGACCGGGTCCAGGTCGGCATCGTGAGCACCGGCAGGGGCTGCGCCCGACGGCGGTTCCCGGGGATCTACACCGAGGTGTCGGCCTACCCGTTCGTCCAACGCTTCCTCGACCCCGACAGCGTGCCCGACCGCGTGACCCGCTTGCGACGCGGGCGGGCCTTCGGGGTGCCCTTCGTGGACTGGAGCCCACCGTTCTTCGACGGCGGTACGCGCATCACCCGCTACCGCGTCGAGTTGCCGGGCCTCGGCCGAGCTCGCACGGTGCCGGGGAACCGCAGCCGCGTGACCCTGGCCAACCTGCCCCGAGGGCGACACCGGGTCGTCGTGCACGCCGTGAACGGCCTCGGCCGCAGCGCGCCCCGCGCCCTGTACCTCACCGCCTGATCGCGCCTCGGGCACCGGCGCGCCCCGGACCCGGTCACGCCCCCGTGAAGGTGGCCTTGCCGGGGCCGTGCTCGAGGAAGCTGTTCACTCCTGTGGCCGCGTCCTCGGTGGCGAAGGAGGCCAGGAACAGCTCCTGTTCCAGGGTGAGGCCCGCGGCCAGCGTGCGCTCCAGGCCCTCGTCGATGGCCCGCTTGGCCAACGCCTGGGCGGCCACGGCCCCCCGGGCGAGCTCGGCGGCCTTGGATCGGACACGAGCGGACAGGTCCTCGGCGGCCACGACCTCGTCGACCAGGCCGATGGCCCGGGCCTCGGCCGCGCCCAGCTGACGGCCGGTGAAGACGAGGTCCTTGGCTCGGGCGGGGCCGACCAGTCGGGCCAGTCGCTGGGTGCCCCCGCCCCCCGGGATGATGCCCAGGAGGATCTCGGGCTGGCCGAGCTTGGCCCGGTCCGAGGCGATCCGGAAATCGCAGGCGAGGGCCAACTCGCAGCCGCCGCCCAACGCGAACCCCGCCACCTCGGCGATCGTCGCCCGGGGGATCGCCGCGACCGCGTTGAGGGCGGTGAGGAAGGCGTGGCCCTGGGCGGTGAGCCGGTTCCGGTCGGCGACCTGGGACGGCAGATCGTCGGGAGCATGGAGGAACTCGGTGATCTGGGCGCCCGCGGCGAAGATCCGGTCACCCCCGGTGACGATCACCGCCCCCGGGGGTTCGGTGGTCAGCTGCTCGGCGATCGCCTGCAGCTGCTGCAGGAGGGCGATGCTGAGGGCGTTGACCTTGCCGTTGTCCAGGGTCACCACGGCCACGCCGTCGTCCCCCCGCTCGAGGTGGACCAGGTCCTCGGCTGTCTCGCTCATGGTCGGACGCTAGTCAGCAAGAAGACGATCGGCCGCTTCCCACGGGTCGACCTCACCGGCCACCACCGCGGCACAGACCCGGTCGAATCCGTCGCCCGATGCCCGGGCTTCGGCCTGCTCGATCAGGCGGCGGGCCAGGATCCGTCTGATCTCCACCCGGACCCGATCCGCTCGTTCCCGCTCGAGTCGGCCGCTGGCGGTCATGGCCTCCCGGTGGGCCAGGATCGACGCCCAGAGGTCGGGGACCCCGGTGCCCTCGGTGGCGACGGTGTCCACCACCCGGGGACGCCAGTCGCGGCTCGCACTCATGTCGAGCATCTGCTCCAGGTCCCGCCGGGTCTCGGATGCTCCGGGTCGGTCGGCCTTGTTGACACAGAACACATCGGCGACCTCGAGGAGGCCGGCCTTGTTGGCCTGCACCGCGTCACCCCACCCCGGGTTGACCACCACGACGGTGGTGTCGGTCTCCCCCGCCACCTCCACCTCGACCTGTCCCACCCCGACCGTCTCGACGACCACGAAGGCGAAGCCGACCGCATCGAGCACGCGGACAGCCTCCGGCGCAGCCAGGGACAGTCCGCCGAGGTGGCCCCGTGAGGCCATCGAACGGATGAACACGTCGGCGTCGAGGGCGTGGTCACCCATCCGGACCCGATCGCCCAGGATGGCACCCCCGGTGAACGGCGAGGAGGGGTCGACGGCGAGCACGGCGATGCGGTGACCGGCGCCGCGGACGACCTGGACCAGCGCTGAGGTCAGGGTCGACTTGCCCGCGCCGGGTGGGCCGGTGATGCCGATGGTGTGGGCCGAGCCGGCCGATTCGTGAGCCAGTCGTCCGATGTCACGAGCGGGCTCGCCGCCCCGCTCCACCATCGACAGGAGGCGGGCCAGGGCCGAGCGGTCTCCGGCGCGAGCCTGCTCCAGACCGAGCGCCGCGTCCCCGGTCACCCCCACGTGGTTACAGGCTCAGGACGGTCTCGTCGTCCTCGGCGGCGTCCTTGACCGCGGTCACGCCCTCGACCCGGTCCATCAGGATCCGCTCGATGCCCGCCTTCAGGGTGAGCGTCGATGCCGGACAGGACACGCAGGCGCCCACGAGCTCGACGGTCACCGTGCCCTTGTCGTCCACCCCGTGGAACACGATGTCTCCGCCGTCGGCCTGGACGGCCGGGCGGATGGCCTCGATGGTCTCACGGACCTTCTCCTCCAGGGGGGTGTCGGACACGGGGTGCTCCTCCAAGCGTCAGGGCGAGTGTACGGGTGCGCCCCTCCCCCAACCGAGTACGGGACCGTCGACTTCCCGCCGTACGGTGTCACCGTGGTGACGCTGGCCCATCAGGGCGGTTGGGACGAGGTCGGCATGGTCGTGGTCCCCCTGCTGTTCGTCGCCCTCCTGCTGGTCGTGGCCAACCGCCGGGCCAACCAGGAGCAGGCCCGCCGTCGCGGCGGCGAGGGCGGTCACCGCTAGTCGACCACCCGTTCCACGTCGGCCCCGACCGCGGTGAGCTTGCCGACGAAGTCCTCATAACCCCGGTCGATGTGTTCGGCGTCGGCCACCACGGTCTCGCCCTCGGCCGCCAGGCCGGCGATGGCCAGGGCGGCTCCGGCCCGGATGTCGGGCGCCCGCACCGGGGCCCCGGACAGGCGGGACACGCCCCGCACCACGGCGTGGTGGCTCTCGGTACGGATGTCAGCGCCCATCCGCACCAGCTCGTCCACGTAGCGGAACCGCCCCGCGAAGAGGTTCTCGGTGACGATGCCCACGCCGTCGGCCACGGTCAGCATGGCCACGAGCATGGGTTTGTAGTCGGTGGCCAGGCCCGGGTAGGGCAGGGTCGACACGTCGACCGAGCGGAGGGGCGGTCGGGCCAGGATCCACAGACCGCCTCCGTCGGGCGAGCACCGCATGCCCATCTCCCCGACCTTCTGCACCAGCATCGTCATGTGTTCGGGCACGGCCCCCCGGAGGGTCACCTCGCCGCCGGCGATGCCCACCGCGGCCAGATAGGTCGCGGCCTCGATCCGGTCGGCCACGACGGTGTGCTCCACGGGATGGAGGGACTCCACGCCCTCCACCGTCACCGTCGACGAACCGGCGCCACGGATGTTGGCCCCCATCCGGTTCAGGAAGCCCGCGAGGTCGGCCAGCTCGGGCTCGCGGGCGGCGTTGTCGATCACCGTGGTGCCCTTGGCCAGCACGGCCGCCATCAGAGCGTTCTCGGTGGCTCCGACGCTGGGGAACTCCAGGAGGATCCGCGTGCCGGTGAGCCGGCTCGACCGGGCCGTGACGTAGCCGTGCTCCTGGTCGACCTCGGCGCCCAGGGCCTCCAGGGCCTTCAGGTGCATGTCGATGGGACGGGACCCGAAGTCGTCCCCGCCGGGAAGCGCCACCCGGGCTTCGCCGAAGCGGGCCAGCAGCGGCCCGAGCACCACGATGCCCGCCCGCATCTTCTCCACGAGCTCGTAGGGGGCCTCCGGGGTGATGTCGGCCGGTGAGTGGATGGCCAGCTCGTGGTCGCCCCTTTCCACGGTCAGCCCCATGTGCTCGAGCAACTCGGCCATCCAGCCCACGTCCGCGATGTCCGGCACGTTGCGCAGCACGTAGTCGCCCTCGGCCAGGACCGTCGCCGCCATCAGCTTGAGCACCGAGTTCTTGGCCCCACCGATGGGGATGGTGCCTTCCAGGGGCCCGCTCGGGCGGACGATCAGGGAGCTCACCTCACCAGTATGCTCCGGGCCGTCGCGACCCGGCCGGGCCGCATCACCCGGGAGCCTGACCGTCACCTCTGTCACGACCGTCCACCGACTCGATCCGGATGACCCCGCCGACCGGGACCGGCTCGTCGCCCTGGAGCGCCCCCGTGACGACCACCTCGTGGCCGAGGTGGCCAGGGGGGACGGGCACTTCGCGTGCGCCGAGGGCCCGTTCTTCGCCTACGAACGCACCCTGAGTCGAGCCACTGACGAGGGCGGGCTCGAGGTCACCGAGAACATCGACTACGAGTTGGCCATGCCGGGCTGGCGACCCTGGTTCTACTGGCCCGTGCGTCACCGTCTGCGCACCCCGAGCCAGGACGCGGCCTGGTGGATGCCGCCGGACCGCTTCGACGCCCGGACCAGCCTGGCCATCGGGTCGCTGGCCGCGCTCACCCTCATCGTGGGCTACACCGGCACCCTCATCTCCCAGACCATCACCTTCGCCGCCGACGAGTTCGGAGCCTCCGACCAGGCCCAGGGCACCTCGCTCGCCGCGGTGCGGGTCGGGGTCCTCATCGCCCTGGTGCTGGTCGCCACGGCCGACCGCCGGGGTCGACGGTCGCTCATCAAGATCAGCGCCCTCGCCGTCTGCGCCGCGTCGGCGACGGGGGCCCTGGCCCCGAACCTGGGCTGGCTGGCCGTGAGCCAGACCGTTGCCCGAGGCTTCTCCACGGCCCTGGCGCTGCTCATCGGGATCCTCGCGGCCGAGACCGTGCCCCGGAACTCCCGGGCCTGGACGGTGAGCATCCTGGTGCTCACGGGCGGCCTGGGATCGGGCATGGCCGTCTGGCTCCTGCCCCTCGCCGACCTGGGCCCTTCGGCCTGGCGTCTGCTGTTCCTCGCGCCGCTGATCGGCATCCCGTTCGCGCTGTCGGTCCTGCGCGGCGTGCCCGAGTCGGCCCGGTTCGAGGTCGCCAAGGAACGCCCCTTGGCTCACGCCCACGCCCGCCGCCTCTGGCTGCTGGCCGCCTCGGCCTTCCTCGGTTCGGTCTTCTTCGCTCCCGCCTCCCAGTTCCTCAACGACTTCCTGCGGGACGACCTCGGCTTCTCCGCCACGCGGATCACCGCCTTCACCCTGCTCACCAACACCCCGGGGTTCATCGGCATCGTGGTCGGGGGCCGACTCGCCGACTCCCGGGGGCGGCGGGTCGTCGGGGCCACCGCCATGGCCGGCGGCGTGGGCCTCACCGTCGCCATGTACCTGAGCCAGGGGGCGAGCCTGTGGGCCTTCTCCACGGCCGCCACGATCATCGGCGCCGCGGCGGTGCCGGCCCTGGGCGTCTACGGACCGGAGCTCTTCGCCACCACGGCACGGGGGCGGGCCAACGGCCTCATCAGCGTCGTCGGGGTCGCCGGCTCCGCCGTGGGCCTGCTCGTGGTCGGCGCCCTGTCGGACCGGTCGGGGGGACTGGCCTCGGCCATGCCGGTGGTCGCCATCGGCCCCGCCCTCCTCGCCGTGCTCATCGTGGTGGCCTACCCCGAGACGGCCCACCTCGAGCTGGAGGACATCAACCCCGAGGACCGGTGACTTCGGCGGTGCTCAGGCCAGGGTGGCCAACCACCCGGTGACGACCTCGACGATCTCGGCCTCGGCGTTCTTGAGACTTCGGCGGTGCTCAGGCCAGGGTGGCCAACCACCCGGTGACGACCTCGACGATCTCGGCCTCGGCGTTCTTGAGGTCGTGGCGCTTGCCTTCGATCCAGTGGACGCTGACCGCACCGGGGATCTCGACGAGGTGGGCGGCGAACTCCTCGGGCGTGCCGAAGGGATCCCTGGTCCCGGACACGAAGAGGCACGGCAGGTCCAACTGCGGGAAGTGTTCGACCCGCAGCTTCTCCGGCTTGCCCGGGGGGTGCAACGGGTAGCAGATGAGGACCAGGCCCGCAGCGGGCAGGCCCTCGGCCACCGCCAGGGAGCACATGCGCCCACCCATCGAACGGCCCCCGAGGACCAGCGCGCCGGGATCGGCGCCGGTTGTCGCCGCCAGCGCAGCCGCCTCCTCGTTCACGCAGGCGATCAGCTTCGGCGCCCGGTCCGGCGCCCGACGCCCCTCCCGGCGGTACGGGAAGTCGATGCGGGCCGTCGGCAGGGGGGCGACGGCGTCCTCGAGCGCGACCAGGGACGGGTTGTCCCGGTCCGAGCCCGCCCCCGGGGTGAGGACCAGCCCCGCGACGCGGCTCATGCCGTGACCCGGATCGTCATCACCCGGTCATCCTGACACCAGCCACGACTCAGGCCGACTCCAGCAGGATGCGGCGGGCCTCGGCCAGATCGCTCAGGCGTTCGGCCGCGCCGGTGACGGTGCCACCATGGTCCGGATGGGCGTGACGGGCCTGTTCGCGGAAGCGGTTCTGGATGCGGCGGCGGTCCAGGGCACCGTCGGCGAAGCCCAGGACACCCCGGGCCCAGCGCACGGGGTCGGCGAAGGCATCCGGGGACCAGGCGCCGGGTCCGGCGATCCCCCCGAGGTGGGCGATGAGCTCCGCGTCGAGGTCGCCCCGCCAGCGCAGGCCCTTGCGCACCGAGGTCAGCAGCGCCGCTCGGTCGCTGAAGCCCAGGGCGCCGCCGGCGTAGACGGCGCCGAGCAGGCACTGGGCCGGGGCCGCCTTGGTGTCGAAGTCGAAGCGCATGGACTCGCCGTCGCCCACGAGGCGCAGGCGGCTCTTGGTCAGACCGATGCGATCGGTCTGGAACCGGTGCCGCAGCCGGGGTTGGGGCACCCTGCGCCCGTACTCGAGATCGTCGATCAGGCGGTGCAGCTCGGGCACGAGATCAGGGTCGAGGGCACCGACGTGGGCGGCCGCGATGCCGCCGAGCAGGATGCCGCCGAAGCCCGGAGCGGGATGCAGCGGGAGGTGCCGGCGGCCCAGGGCCACCCGGCGGGTGGGCGCGATCGGCCGCGAGTGGAAGACCTCCAACTCGGCCAGGATCACCGGGGCACGCTACCCCTGACCGCCCTCGCCCGGTCGTCGGCTCAGACCATCGGGTGGAGGAGGTCGCGCAAGGTGCCCGCGGCCTCGACCACGACCTCGTCGTCGGGTGTCTCCTCTTCCAGCACCTTGCGCAGCGCTCCCGCCCGCAGGCCGACCTGGGCCCAGGTCCGGCGCTCGAAACCGTAGGGAGCCGGGAGAGCGATCACCGCCGCCGCCTGGTCCCGAGCCGAGCCGATGGCCCGGAAATCCCGAGGACTGCGGCGCAGCTTGTCGGCGGCGACGAAGAGCTCGGAGAGCACGTCGGTTGCGATCGGCCCGTCGTCCTCGTCCTCGGTGTCGCCGTCGGTCAGCTCGTCGATGAGGGCGTCGACCCGGTCCTCGTCCATGGCCACCACGACGAGATCGCCCATGTCGTCGAAGACGTACCGCACCCCCTCCTCGACCAGGGCGTCGGTGAGATCGGCCCGGTCTTCGGGACCCCATTCGGCCACCTCGTACACGACCTTCTCGGCCTCGGGGTCCAACGCCGGCAACAGCGTCGCCTCGACCTCACCGATGAGCTCGTCGACCAGCCCTTCGTCGTCGGGCGCCACCGACAGCGTGCCGCCCTGCCAGGCGTGGTTCACGGCGTTGGCGGTGAGCAGGCGGTCGAGCAGTCCCCGGGACTCCGTCGACCACTCGTCGAGCTCATAGCTCAGCTGGTCTTCCATACGGGGGGGGACGGTAACGTCGCCGTATGGCCGATGAACCACGCGAAGTACCGGATCGCAACCTCGCCCTCGAACTCGTCCGCGTGACCGAGGCCGCCGCGCTCGCCGCCTCCCGCTGGATGGGACGGGGCGACAAGGAGGGGGCCGACGGCGCGGCCGTGGACGCCATGCGCCATGTGCTCGACAGCGTGCCGATGGACGGGATCGTCGTCATCGGTGAGGGCGAGAAGGACGAAGCACCGATGCTCTTCAACGGTGAGGCGATCGGCGACGGCTCCCCGCCGCAGACCGACATCGCCGTGGATCCCATCGACGGCACCACCTTGACGTCGCTGGGTCGCGGCAACGCCCTGGCGGTGATCGCGGTCTCCGAGCGGGGCACCATGTTCGACCCCGGACCGTGCGTCTACATGGAGAAGATCGCCGTGGGCCCCGAGGCCAAGGGTCGGGTGTCCCTGGACCAGTCGGTCACCGAGAACCTCCGGGCGGTGGCCGAGGCCAAGGGCGAGTCGGTCCGGGAGGTCACCGCCGTGGTCCTCGACCGCGACCGCCATGTGGATCTCGTGGCCGAGATCCGCGATGCCGGCGCCCGCATCCGTCTCATCCCCGACGGCGACGTGGCCGGGGCCATCTCCACTGCCTGGCCGGACTCGGGCGCCGACATCCTGTTCGGGATCGGCGGCACCCCCGAGGGCGTGATCACCGCCGCCGCGCTCAAGTGCATGGGCGGGGAGCAGTACGGCCGCCTCTGGCCCCGGAACGACGGCGAGCGCCAGGCCGCCGTGGACGCCGGCTATGACCTCGAGCGGATCCTCACCCTCGACGACATGGTGGCCGGCGACAACTGCTTCTTCGCCGCCACCGGCATCACCGACGGCGAACTGCTGAAGGGCGTCCAGTTCCGGGCCGACGCCATCTTCACCGACTCCCTGGTCATGCGCTCCCGCAGCGGCACCGTCCGCCGGGTCACCGGTCGCCACCGGGCCACCAAGCTCAAGGAGTACACCGCCCTGGGCCAGTAGCCCGGGGCCGGACGGCCCCCGGAGCCAGACGGCTTCCGGGGCCAGTAGCCCGGTTCCTGACACCGGTTCCGGGGCCGGACGGCCTCCGGGGCCAGAGCACGAGAAGTCCGGGCCGGACGGCGTCCGGGCGGTGCGCCGCCCCGGTCAGAAGCGGCCGGACATCATCCCGACGGCTCGGCGCTTCACGTTCCTCGGCACCAGGGCGGAGAGACCCGCGGCGACCCGGTTGTGGGTGCCGGGCACCACCAGGGCCTGGCCCTTGCGGGCGCCGTTCAGCGTCGCCTCGGCCACCTCGTCGGCGGACTGCCAGACGAACCCGGGCATCCCGGCGTCGTCGGTGAGGCCCGCCCGTTCCTGGAACTCGGTCCGGGTGAAGCCGGGCTCCACGACCGTCACCGAGACACCGGTCCCCCGCAGTTCCTCGTGGAGGGCGTCGGAGAAGTGGCTGACGAAGGCCTTCGTCGCCGAGTAGACGGCGTTCTTCGGCGTCGGCGCCCGGGAGGCCAGGGACGAGACGTTGACGATGGCCCCGGCTCCCCGGTCCACCATCCCCGGCACCACGGCGTGGCAGAGTCGGACCACGGCCTGGCAGTTGACCCGGATCTCGCGCTCCTCCTCGTCGGGGTCGAGGTCCACGAAGGGCCCGTAGGTCCCGAACCCGGCGTTGTTGACCAGCAGGTCGACGACCGTGTCGTCGTCGTGCAGGCGTTCGACCACCGACGCGGTCTGGGCCTTCTTGCTGAGGTCGGCCCGCAGCACCTCGACCTCGATGCCGTGGGCGCCGCTCAGCTCCTTCGCCAATGCCTCCAGGCGCTTGCGGTCCCGGGCGACCACCACGAGGTCCGTCCCTTCGGCGGCGACCCGCCGGGCGATGCCCTCCCCGATGCCGCTCGATGCGCCGGTCACCAGGGCTCGCGTCCACGTCGTACTCACCAGCGGCGACGCTAGCCCGGGCGGCGGGCACCGCCCGTTCCGAAATTGCGTCGATTGGTCACGCCTGGCGTGACCAATCGACGCCAGATCGCACCGATCCCGGTCAGCCGACCTGGCCGGTGCGACCGCGGACCATCGGGGGAGGGTCCTCGCGGGCCCAGCCGCGGCCGGCGAGGAACGACTCGGCCCGCTCCCCGGGCTCGGCCCGGGCGAAGACGCGCGCCGCACCCCGTTCGGCGGCAACCGACTCGAAGGCCGCGACCAGCTGCGAGCCGACGCCCTCCCCTTCGACGCCAAGGTCGACCTCGACCCACTCCAGCCAGGCCTTGGCTCCCCGCACCCGTCCTCCGAGGACGCCGACCACGATCTCGGCCCGTCGGGCGACCAGCACGAGGTCGGCCGGCTCCCTCTCCGCGGCGAGGGGACCAGCGTCCGGCGGAACCCGGTCGTGGACCTCGATCACCGTCTCCAGGCCGCCCCGGCCCACCACGGACCGCGCGCCGAACGCCACCCCCGCCAGGGGGCGCCACACCCGCTGGTCCGCCTCGTCCCGCACCTCCTCGAGCACGTGCAGGTGCGGCACCCTCACGATCGTGTGGCGATAGCCGGCGAGGGCCGCCATGGCCGCCGGTATGTGCTCCTCGTCCAGGTCGTCGGCCACGGTGACGTGGGGCACGAACTCGTGGGTCACGGTCCGATCCAGCGGCCCGGCCCGGAGCGCCGACTGCAGGGTGTGCAGCGTCGGCAGGGAGGGCCCACCCACCGCCAAGTAGACGACGGGGTTCACCGGCAGGAAGGTCTCGACCGGTCCGATGTCGAGGGTCAGCGGCCCCGCGGCCGCCGCCGCGGCCCGCACGGTGCCCAGCGCGGCCCCCAGATCGGCCTCCCGGACGTTGACCGGCGGGACCAGCGTGATGTGCGGCGGCACCTTGCCCAGCGTCCCGTCACCCAGGGCCCGGCGGAGCCCGTCGACCTCATGGGCTACGGGCGGCGGCACCAGCAGGACGACTCCGAGGCGGCGGCGCGGCATGCCGCCACCGTAGGGGCGATAGGTTGCCGGACCCGTGAAGGTTCGACTCCTGCTCCCGCTCCTGGGCCTCGGCCTGCTGCTCGGCGCCTGCGGCGACGACGGTGCGGAGGACGAGATCTCCGCCGACCCGGCCGACCTGACGGTCACCAGTGTGGTGGGCCCGCCCGACACGACGGTGGTCGGACCCACCGAGGGCGCGGCCGCCTGCGCCGACCTCGCCGACCGCTACGTGCAGCAGGCCCGCCGGATGTTCGACACGCAGGGCACGCCGCCGGACGCCCTCGTCGACGAGGTCCAGGGTCGCCTCGCCGATTTCGACGCCATCGCGACGACCGCCGGGTGTGGCGAGGAGTACGTGCGGGGTGTGTGCGAGGGCCTGGACGCGCTGACCCAGGAGGGCCTGCTCGTCATCCTCCCGCTGACCACCGCCCAGTGCCTGTGACCTGAACGGTCAGCCCGGACGACTCACTCCTCGAGCTGGGCCTCGTCGCTGAGGATGGTCACCTTGTCGTGGCTGACCTCGACGAAACCGCCGCTCACGTGGATGCTCTGGACGCTGCTGTCGTAGCCGTGGATGCGGGCCTCGCCCTCGTCCAGGGCGCCCAGGAAGGGGGCGTGACCGGTCAGGAAGGCGACCTCGCCGCCCCCGATCGTGCGGACGACCACCATCTCGGCCTCGCCGGAGAAGAGGATCTCCTCCGGGGACACCAGCTCCACCTGCAGGGCCACGGTCAGCTCCCGGTCAGCTCGGCGGCCTTGGCCCGGGCGCCGTCGGCGTCGCCGACGTTCAGGAAGGCCTGCTCGGGCAGGTCGTCGAGCTCGCCCTCGACGAGGGCGGCAAAGGATTCCACCGTGGTCTCGGTGGGCACGTGGATGCCCTTCAGGCCGGTGAACACCTCACCCACGAAGAAGGGCTGGGAGAGGAAGCGCTGGACCTTGCGGGCCCGGTCGACGATCACCCGGTCCTCGTCCGAGAGCTCGTCGAGGCCGAGGATGGCGATGATGTCCTGGAGCTCCTTGTAGCGCTGGAGGACCTCCTGGACCTGGCGGGCCACGTCGTAGTGACGGTCCCCGACGACCTCGGGAGCCAGGATCGTGGAGGTCGAGGCCAACGGGTCCACCGCCGGGTAGATGCCCAGGGAGGCGATCTGACGGGAGAGCTCGGTGGTGGCGTCGAGGTGCGTGAAGGTGGTGAACGGCGCCGGGTCCGTGTAGTCGTCGGCGGGCACGTACACCGCCTGGACCGAGGTGATGGACCGACCGCGGGTCGAGGTGATGCGCTCCTGGAGCTCACCCATCTCGTCGGCCAGGGTGGGCTGGTAGCCCACCGCCGAAGGCATGCGGCCCAGGAGGGTCGAGACCTCGGAGCCGGCCTGGACGAAACGGAAGATGTTGTCGACGAAGAGCAGCACGTCCTGCTGCTTGACGTCCCGGAAGTACTCGGCCAGCGTCAGGGCCGACAGGGCCACCCGCAGGCGGACACCCGGCGGCTCGTCCATCTGGCCGTAGACCAGGGCCGCCTTCTCGATGACGCCTGACTCCTGCATCTCCAGCCAGAGGTCGGTGCCCTCACGGGTGCGCTCGCCCACGCCGGCGAAGACCGACACACCACCGTGCTGGGTCGCGACCCGGTTGATGAGCTCGAGGATGAGGACGGTCTTGCCGACCCCGGCGCCGCCGAACAGGCCGATCTTGCCGCCCTGCAGGTAGGGGGTCAGCAGGTCGATGACCTTGATCCCGGTCTCGAAGACCTGCGCCTTCGGCTCGAGGCTGGCGAAGGCGGGGGCGTCGCGGTGGATGTCCCACCGGTCCTCGGCCTCCCCGATGTCGTCGGTGTCGAGGGGCTCGCCGATCACGTTGAACACGTGGCCCAGGACGGCCTCGCCGACCGGCATCTGGATGCCATGGCCCGTGTTGCGGACAGGAGCGCCGCGGGTCAGACCGTCGGTGGGACGGAGGCAGATCGCCCGGACGCGCCCGTCGCCGATCTGCTGGGCCGTCTCGGCGGTGATCATCTCGGTCTCGCCGTCGACGACGAGGTCGAGCTCCAGCGCCGTGTTGATCTCCGGGAGGTGGCCCCGCGGGAACTCGACGTCGATCACCGGGCCGGCGATGCCGACGATTCGGCCCTCCTTCAGCTCGGCGCCGGGGTTGGACTCGGTCACGGTCATCGGTTCAGGTCTCCTCTGGGGGCGTTGCTCACGAGGGCGCGGGCGCGGCGTGATGGGGTCGGGGAAGGTGTTCGTGGTCGGAGAGGTGGGACGGGAAGAGGTGCGGGGTCATCAGGTGGTCGGGCAGGAGGTCGTCCTCCCCGGCACCGCCCTGGGACAGGGCCTCCGCCCCTCCGACGATCTCCATGATCTCGGTCGTGATGGCGTCCTGGCGGGCCCGGTTCATGGCCCGCGAGAGGCTGACGATCAGTTCCTCGGCGTTGTCGGTGGCCGCCTTCATGGCTCGCTGCCGGGACGCATGCTCGGACGCCGAAGCGTCGAGCAGGGCCGCGTAGATCCGGGCCTCCACATAGCGGGGCACCAGAACGTCGAGGATCCCGTCCGGGGAGGGCTCGAACTCGAAGTCGGCCCGCAGGTTGTCGCCCTCGGGGTCGCCGTCGTCGATCTCGAGAGGAAGGAAGCGGCGGACGGCGACCCGCTGGCTGCCGGCGGAGAGGAACCGGGTGTACACCAGGTCGACCCGATCGATCTCACCGGCCTCGTAGGCGGCCCGGACGGCGTGGCCGACCTGCTGGGCGTCGGCATAGGTCGGCCGGTCGGTCATCGACAGGAAGGTGTGGTCGATCCGGTACCCGCGGAAGCGGAAATAGGTCAGGGCCTTCTTGCCGATCACGAACAGGGAGTAGTCGAGACCCTCGCTGCGGGCGGCCTGGATCTCACGCTCGGCCGCCCGGATGACCGCCGAGTTGTAGGCCCCGGCCAGGCCCCGGTCCGAGGTGACGACCACGAAGGCCGCCCTTCCCGTTCCCTGACGCTCGGCCAGCAGCGGATGGCTGCTGGAGGCTCCGGCGCCGGTCAGGTCCAGGATGACGCTGGTGATCTGCTCGGCGTAGGGCCGCGCCTTGCGGGTGCGCTCCTGGGCCTGGACGACCCGGGTCGCGGCGATGAGCTCCATCGCGCGCGTGATCTTCTTGGTCGACTCGACGGTCTTGATCCGTCGCCGGAGGATCCGTTCCTGGCCACCTGCCATGAGCGTCTACTCGTCCTCGTGCTCGTCGTCGCGCTCGATCTCCACCTCGGGCAGGATCGCCTCGGCGCGGCCGCCGACGACCTTGGCCTCGGCGTCGCCCTGGTCCTCGGCGTCGGGCTCGGCCACGACCTCCACGCTGGGCTCGAACTGCTCGGCGAAGGACTTGACCGCCTCGTCGAGGCCGTCGTTCTCCGGCAGCGTGCCCTTCTCCCGGATGGTCTCGAGCACGATCCCGTGCCGGGTCTTGATGAAGTCCAACAACTCGGACTCGAAGCGCTTCACGTCCTCGACCGGGATGACGTCGAGGTAGCCGTTGGTGCCGGCGAAGATCGACACCACCTGCTCCTCGACCGGCATCGGCGAGTTCAGGTTCTGCTTGAGCAGCTCGGTCAGCCGGTAGCCCCGCTCGAGCTGGGCGGCCGACACCTTGTCCAGCTCGGAGCCGAACGTGGCGAAGGCCTCCAGCTCACGGAACTGGGCCAGGTCCAGCTTGAGCGTCCCGGACACCGACTTCATGGCCTTGATCTGGGCGTCGCCGCCCACCCGGGAGACCGAGATGCCGACGTCGACCGCCGGGCGCACGCCGGACTTGAACAGGTCGTCCTGGAGGTACACCTGGCCGTCGGTGATCGAGATCACGTTGGTCGGGATGTACGCCGAGACGTCGCCGGCCTTGGTCTCGATGATCGGCAGGGCGGTCAGCGAACCGGCCCCCTCGCCGTCACCCAGCTTGGCCGCCCGCTCGAGCAGGCGGCTGTGCAGGTAGAAGACGTCGCCGGGGTAGGCCTCGCGGCCGGGCGGACGGCGCAGGAGCAGCGACATCTGCCGGTAGGCCTCGGCCTGCTTGGAGAGGTCGTCATAGACCACCAGGGCGTGCTCGCCGTTCTCCATCCAGTGCTGGCCCATGGCACAGCCGGCGTAGGGGGCCAGGTACTTGAAGGGCGCGGGGTCCGCGGCCGGCGCACAGACCACGACCGTGTACTCCATGGCGCCGAACTCGCGCAGGGTGTTGACCGTCTGGGCCACCGTCGAGCTCTTCTGACCGATGGCCACGTAGATGCACTTCACGTCCTGACCCTTCTGGTTCAGGATCGTGTCGATGCAGACCGTGGTCTTGCCGGTCTTGCGGTCACCGATCACCAGCTCGCGCTGGCCCCGGCCGATGGGGGTCATGGCGTCGATGGCCTTTATCCCGGTCTGCATCGGCTCGTGCACGGGCTTGCGGCGGGTGATGCCGGGGGCCTGGATCTCCATGCGGCGCGTCAGGGCGCTGTTCAGCGGGCCGTTGCCGTCGATGGGCTCGCCCAGGGCGTTGACCACCCGGCCGATCAGGGCGTCGCCGACCGGGACGGTCTGGATGCGACCCGTGGCCCGCACCGGCGAGCCCTCCTCGATGGCGGCGACCTTCTCGCCCTCACCGAGGATCACCGCGCCGATGGACTCCTCGTCCAGGTTCAGCGCGAGGCCGACGGTGCCACCCTCGAACTCCAGCAACTCGTTGACGGCGGCGTCGGGCAGGCCGGAGACCCGCGCGATGCCGTCGCCCACCTCGAGGACGCGGCCGACCTGGGTGACCTCGAGGTCGGGGGTGTAGCCCTCGAGGTTCTTGCGGAGGACGGCGGTGATGTCCGTGGTGTCGATGTTCAGATCAGCCATGTCGGCGTCTTTCCTCTGGTTCCTCGTGCGATGTCGGGATGACGATCAGGCGTTGGCGGACAGTGATTCGCGGAGCTGGGCAATGCGATGGCGCACCGAGCCGTCGATGACCTGGTCACCGACGCGGACGACCAGGCCGCCGACCACCGTGGGGTCGACGACGACGCGCACGTCGACCTCGCGGCCCGTGGCGGCGCTCAGCGACGCGGCGAGCCGCTGCTGCTGATCCTGGGTCAGGGCGATGGCCGAGCGGACCTCGGCGACCTGCCGACCGACCTCGGTGGCCGACATCGACAGCAGCGCATCGACGATCGCCGGGAGCTCCCGCCCGCGACCCGCGGCAACGGCCATGGAGGCCAGTGCGAGGGTCACGTCGGAGGACCGGGAGCCCAGGAGCTCTTCGATGATCTGCTGGCGCCGTTCGGCGGGCAGGTGCGGGTCGCCGAGAGCCTCCCGCAGTTCGTCGTTGTCCTCGATGGCCCGGGCGAGCGTGAACAGCTCGTTGCCGACCGAGGCCAGCTGGTCCTCGGCGTTGGCCACCGCGTACATCGCCGCGGCGTAGGCCTCGGTGCGTCTGGCCTCGGCCATCAGTTGCTGCCTCTGGCCCCGACCGAGTCGATGAACTGCTCGACCAGGGCGACGTTGGTCTCGTTGTCCAGGCTCTGGCCCACGACCTGCTCGGCCGCACCGATGGCCAGGGTGGCGACCTCGGCGCGGATGTCGGCGATGGCCTGGGTCCGGGACGACTCGACGTCGGCCTGGGCCTGCTCCCGCAGACGGGCGACCTCGGCGTCGGCGTCGGCCCGCCGCTCAGCCCGGTAGGCATCGGCGTCCTGGCGGGCCTCCTCGATGATCCGAGCCGCCTCGTGACGGGCCTCGGCCAGCTTGGCGTCGTACTCCGCCGCCTTGCCGGTCACCGCGGCCTTGGCCGACTCGGCCTCGTCCAGGTCGGCCTGGATCTGCTCGGCGCGGTCGGCCAGGCCCTTCTTGATGGCCGGGAAGCCGAACTTGGCCAGCAGACCGAAGACGATCAGGAACGACAGGCCGCCCCAGATCAGCTCGTTGGTCTCGGGCAGGATGGGACTCGGTGCCTCGTGGCAGTCGTCGGCCGTGCCCCCTTCCTCGAGGATGTGGATGCACTCCTCGCGGAGCTCTTCTTCGCTGACGGCGTGGGCCGTCCCTGTCCACCCGAAGAGGGCGACCAGGGTGAGAGCCACACCGCTCAGCAGCGTTCGGGTTCGCATGACGACCTCAGCCGGTGATGATGAAGGCGAGGACGAAGCCGAACAGCGCGAGGGCCTCGGTGAACGCGATGCCCAGGAACATGGTGGTTCGCACCGTGCCCGCGGCCTCGGGCTGGCGGGCCATCGCGGTGATGGCGTTGCCCACCACGATGCCGATGCCGATGCCGGGGCCGATGGCCGCGCCACCGTAGACGATGCCTCGTCCGACGGCGGTCAGGCCGGCCTCGAGTTCGCCTTCCGCTTGGGCGGCGATGGTCAGGATGTCCAGCACGGTTCCTCCTAGTGCTCTGGATGCATCGAACTACCGATGTACACGGCAGCGAGAATGGTGAAGATGAAGGCCTGCAGGAAGATCACCAGGATCTCGAATCCGGTGAGCGCGACGAGCAGGGCGAACGAGAAGGGCAGGATGACCACCGTGGGCTGCAGCGCCCAGAGGGCGGCGCAGATGACGGCGAAGCTGACCAGGAGCAGGTGGCCGGCCAGCATGTTGGCGAACAGTCGCACGAACATGGACAGCGGCCGCACGATGAAGGTCGACACCAGCTCGATGGGCGTGACCAGGAGGTAGAGCGCCTTGGGCACGCCGGGCGGGAAGCCGGTGTTCTTGAGGTAGCCGAGGGGCCCCTGCTTCTTGATGCCGACGACCACGAAGATGACCCACACCAGCATGGCCAGGAAGAAGGGCAGGGCGATCCGCGCGTTCACCGGCATCTGGGCGAACGGGACGATCCCCCAGAAGTTGCAGCTCAGCACGAAGACGAACAGCGAGCCCAGGAACGGGGTGTACTTCAGGCCGTCCGGACCCATCGTCTCGAGGATGATGCCGTTCTGGATGAAGCCGTAGAAGGACTCCCCCACGTTCTGGAGGGGCCGGGGCACCAGCTTGAAGTTGCGCCCGGCGAGGATCACGAAGCCGACCGAGATCAGGGCCGAGATCCACATGAGGACCACGACCTTGGAGACGGCGAACGGCGTGTCCTCGAAGAGGAACTCGGGCCACTCGATGACGTGGCTGACCGGCGGGAAGTCGATGGCGAACACGGTTACTTCTGACCCTCCGTGTGAGTCCCGGGCTTGAGCCCGGGGAAGGCGAGCGACAGGGAGACGTACCGGGTCTCCCAGAGCAGGAGGCCGAGGTGGGTGGCGAGCAGGGTGATGGCCAGGGGGACCATCTCCACCCAGGCCAGGTCCTGGACATACCAGAGGACGCCGAGCAGGACACCGAGGCGAACGATGTAGCCACCGAGCACCGCCATGCCGAGTGCGGTGGGCGAGGTGCGGGCGCCCCAGCCCATGAGGGCGGCGGCGGCGGCGAAGTTGGCGGCCACCAGGCCGAGGGCGAACAGGGCGGAGAGGGCGCCGTCGACGCCCCAGCCGAGGAAGCCGCCGAGGACGAAGGCCGGGGCGACCCAGACCATGCGCCGCAGCAGGTCCCGGGCGATGTCGGCCTCGGGGGCGGCGGTGGCCTCGGGCAGCACGCGGTCGGGGGTGTCGGTCATCGTCATCGGACCGGGCCCCGCCGCAGGGGCCGGCGGCTCGCCTCGTGCTCGGCGATCGTCGAGTCGTAGGTGGTGATGATCTTCCACACCTCATAGGTGAGGGTGAAGGCGGCGAACACGATGGTCAGGAAGGGGGTGGTGCCCAGTCTGCCGTCCAGCCAGAAGCCGATGAAGGCGAAGATCGTCGTGGTGAGCACGAGCTCGAACGCCAACACCAGGCCGTCGCCCTCTCGGGCTCCTAGGTCTCGGAAGGGGTGCAGGTTCACGGGAGGTCCTGGTCGGCGGCGGCGGCGGCGGCGCGAACTCCCCATCACCGGGGAGCTTGTGAATACTTTCTCAATCTATCCAGGGCCGCGTGAACACGCAAGTTCCGCGGCGACATGGCGCGGGCCGATCGGCAACAACCCTACGTCGGGTCGTCCTCGCCCGCCGAGGTCGTCACCGCCGCGGACTCGCCGTTGTCCTTGCGGGTGCCCGGATGGAAGAACACATAGAGGCCGAAGCCCAGCACCAGCACGGCGAGCGGGAGCACCGCGTCACCCTTGCCGGTGTAGGCCGGGTACAGCACGAGGCCGGACAACGCCGCGGTCCAGGCCCAGAGGATCAGCACCGCCCGCCGCTGGCCGTGGCCCAGTCGCATCAGCCGGTGGTGGAGGTGCTCCTTGTCCGCGGTGGCCACACCCGAGCGCCGGGAGGCCCGGCGGATGATGGCGAACAGGGTGTCGATGATCGGGACGCCCAGGATGAACAGGGGGATGAACAGGGGGGCGAAGAAGAAGTACACCTGCCCGCTGAAGGGCTCGTTCTGACTCCCCCCGACCGAGATGGTGGAGGCCGCCACCAGCAATCCGAGGAGCAGTGCCCCCCCGTCGCCCATGAAGATCCTGGCCGGGTTGAAGTTGTGGGGAAGGAAGCCCAAGCAGATGCCCAGGGTGATGAGGGCGACGAGGGGACCGATGTTGTTCTCGCCGATGACCCCGGCGTCGACCAGTTGCTCGCTGTAGAGGAAGAACGAGCCTGACGCGATCGCCACGATCCCGGTGGCCAGGCCGTCGAGACCGTCCACCAGGTTCACGGCGTTGGCCATTCCGACCACCCAGAGGACCGTGATGAGTGCCGACAGGTCCGGAGAGAGCAGCACCAGGTCGTAGAGCGGGATGCGCAGGAAGAGGATGCTCACCCCGAAGCGGACCAGGATCGATCCGGCCAGGACCATGCCGGCGACCCGGGCCGGGGCCGACACCTCCCGCAGGTCGTCGGTGAGGCCGACGGCGAAGATCACCGTGGCCGCCAGCAGGACGCCGAGGGGTTCGCTGGACCCGTCGAACACCGCCGCGAACCCGTCCAGTTGCCAGGCCACGGCCAGGGAACACAGCAGCGCGGCGAACATGGCCACGCCACCGATCGTCGCGGTCGGCACCGAGTGCACCCGGCGCTCGTCGGGCGCCACGACCGCTCCGTAGCGCTCGGCCACCCGACGCACGACCGGCGTGAGGGCAAAGGTCACCGTGAAGGCCACGCCCAGGACCACGAGCTTGGCTCTCACCCCTCAACCATCGCGCGTCAGCACCCCAGGATCGAAACACCCGCCTGGTCAGCTGACGCGGCGGGCCGGAGCTCAGCAGCACGCACCACCCCCTGATCGGCGAGCCCGGCGGAAACGCAGCGGAGCAAGGGGAGACGCGGAACGGCCGGCGGGTCGCCCCGCCGGCCGTCCGCCCCGCGCCCTGAGAGGTCTAGACCGGGGTGAGGGACGCCTTGCCGGTGCGCTTCCGGGCCACCAGGGCCAAGCCACCACCGACCGCCAGCACACCGAGACCGGCCGCCACCAGCAGCCCCGAACCCGAGCCCGTGCGGGCCAGGACCGGCGGCGGGGGCGGTTCGCGATGGGCCCCCGCCGGGCCGCCGGGCACCGGATAGGTCGAGCCGTAGTGCGAATCGCCGTCGCTGCCATAGCCGTCCGCCCCGGCACCGGTCGCCCCGACCACCAGGAGCAGGCCGCTCAGCAGCACCGCCACCAGCACCCGCCCGATCACCGTCTTGTCCCGTCCTGAACGCATCGTTTCGACCCCTGTCCCACTGGGTTGCCTTGTTCCTCGAGCGCGAGAGTACACACAGTGTGGTCATCTTCGCCACCCTGCGTGGGTCGCTGGGGTCAGGGCAGATCGACCGTGCGCCGGGGCACCCGGGTGTCGGACCAGGAGCGGCCCGCCACCGTCCACTCGATCCCGGGCGAACGGGCGCTGGGCAGGATGGTCAGACCGTCGAGTTCCTGGCCGAGGGTGTAGGTCAGCTCCCAGACCAGGGTCTCCCCCGGCGGGACGCGGATCTCGGTGGCCAGCACCGTCGAGCCCCCGTCGGGCCCGTACCGGGTGGCGTCGGGGCCTTCGCCCACCTCGAGGGTGGTCGCCGCCGGGAAGTGCACCGCCAGTCGTCCCGGGTAGACGCCGTAGCCACCCACCTGCCCAGGGAACGCCCCGGCGATGTAGGGGGGCTCGCCCGCCGGAACCGTGTTGGTCACCTCCAGCCGGAGCGTCCCGGTGTCGGGCGCGGTCGGGATCAGCTCGGCGTCGATCTCCAGATGCTGGTCGAGCTTGTTGTTGCCGTCGTTGAGGACCGACACGAGAACCCCGTCGGCGGCGACGTCGCCGGCGACCGAAACCCCCCGCCACGCCTGTTGGGTGACCTCGTCCCGGGACCAGACCATGAGGTGCCGTCCCCGGGCCGCGTCCCGCAGCGCCCGCGCCAGCGGGCCAGGGTCCGCGGCCGTCGTGTCGAAGCGCTCCAGCACCGCCCGAGCCACCGTGCCCAGGACGTCCCGGCGGTCGGCCTGGCCCTCGGCGTCCTGGCTCACGCGCGTGTACTGGTCGTGGAGCAGCAGGCGACGGACGTTGGTGTGGTCGATGATCTCGTTCCCCACCGCGACCGGGCCCACGGCCTCCAGCAGGTCCTCGAGAGCGAGCACGTCGATGACGATGACGCCGTCCACCTCTGGTCGACCGAGCGACGCCCACATGCGGCTGGCCATCTCGGCGTTCGGCGCGAAGCGCGGCGACAGCAACAGGTTCCGGAAGTCCTGATCCGGACCGCTGAAGCCCCACTGCTCTTCGATGTCGGCATCGGTGATCCCCACCGGCTCCGGCAGCACCATCTCCGCGGTCGGCTCGAGATCGGACACCTCCATCTCGCCGCCCTCCGCCGTCAGCAGTCCGGCGGACAGCAGCATCCCGGACCCCGACCGCATCTCGGCGTTGTTGGCGGCCAGGAGGAGGTACGTCGAAGGTCCCTCCAGCAGTCCGGCCAGCGCGACCGAAGCGTCCCGGGACCGGAGCAGGGACTCCTCGAGATCGTCCCTCTCGTCGGCGAAGTCGACCGCGGCCGCGCCGAGGCCCGGCAGGAGCCAGGTCTGCGGACCGGCATCCACCGCGCTGAGCGACGCCGCGGTCGACTCGGCTACGCCCCCGAGGGTGCGGAGGGCCTCGACGCGGGCACGGCCCGTCGGGACACCGGCGCCCACCGTCGACTGCGCCGCGTCGGCGCCCTCGAGGGCGACGGTGGTGATCGCCGATGCGCCGACGATCATCGACTGCATCGCGTCGACCTGCCGGCCCACTCCCGGCACCAGGCGCAGCGGTGTCATCCAGGGTCCGTCGACCAGCCGGGAGGCCCGGTCGAGGTCGGTCTCGGCTCGCCCGAGGCGTTGGGTCGCCGTGCCGTCGAGCAGGTCAGCGGGCGAGGCCTCCCGGCGGAACGACCGCAGCTCTTCGATCCCCTGCCGGGCCAGCAGCACGCTGATCGCCAGGAGCAGTCCGCAGACCGCGAGGTAGACACCGACCGCCCAGAGCAGCCGCCGCACCCATCGGCGCCGCCGGGTCGGGTGGGGCGCGTCAGCCGGCGCCGGCGCGGCCGCCGGGGCGGCCGGGGCGCGGGTGATGACAGCCATGGCCGTTCCTGTCGGCCGGCCCGAGGGAGCGCGTGAGGGGGCGGGCCGGTCCGACCGGCGGCCCCGCCAGGTGCGCCGATCCGAAATTGCGCTACTTCTGGCCGCAGGACAACCGCAAGGAACGCAGTTTCGGCGGGAACGCCACCCACCGCTGAAATTGCGTCACTTCTGGTCGCAGCACGACCGTAAGTCACGCAATTTCAGCTCTGGCCGTGCCGGCCGAGTCGACCGGGCGGACGTCACGCGCCCGCCCGGTGCTACGGGTAGGGGACGAACCTCGCGCAGAGGTCGACCACCCGCGACCGGACCGACGCGAGGGCGACCTCGTCGTCCCGCTCCCGCAGGGCCTCGGCGATGAAGCCGGCGATCTGGGCCATCTCCGCCTCGCCCATGCCCTGGGTGGTGACCGCCGGGGTCCCGATGCGCAGCCCGCTGGTCACGAACGGCGAGCGGGGGTCATCGGGGATGGTGTTCTTGTTGAGTGTGATCCCGGCCCGGTCCAGCACGCTCTGGGCATCCTTGCCGGTCAGATCGGCGTCGAAGCTGCGCAGGTCCACCAGCATCAGGTGGTTGTCGGTGCCACCGGAGACGAGGCGGAAGCCCTCTCGACCCAACGCCTCGGCCAGCGCGACGGCGTTGGCCACGATGGCGGCCGCGTAGTCGCCGGAACTCCGGCATGGCCGCCTCGCGGAAGGCAACGGCCTTCGCCGCGATCACGTGCTCCAGTGGCCCGCCCTGCAGTCCCGGGAAGATGGCCTTGTCGATCGCCGCAGCGTGCTCCGCGCGGGCCAGGATGCAGCCACCACGGGGGCCCCGCAGGGTCTTGTGGGTCGTGAAGGTCACGACGTCCGCGTACGGCACCGGGTCCGGATGGGCGCCCCCGGCGATCAGGCCGGCGATGTGGGCGGCGTCGAACAGGAGGAGCGCGCCGACGTCATCGGCGATCGCGCGCAGGGGCTCGGGATCGATGCGACGGGGGTAGGCCGTGGCGCCGGCGATGATCATCTTGGGCATCTCGGACTTGGCCAGGTCCCGGATCTGGTCGTAGTCGAGCCGCTCGTCGCTCGCGGTGACCCCGTAGGCCACGAAGTCATAGAGCCGGCCGCTGATGTTCACCGGCGACCCGTGGGTGAGGTGCCCGCCGTGGTCCAGGCTCATGCCGAGCACCTTGTCGCCGGGATCCAGCAGGGCTTGGTACACCGCCACGTTGGCGTTCGCCCCGGCGTGGGGCTGCACGTTGGCGTGGTCGGCCCCGAAGAGGGCGCAGGCCCGCTGCCGGGCCAGTTCCTCGACCTCGTCGATGACCTGGTTGCCGCCGTAGTACCGCTTCGCGGGGTAGCCCTCGCTGTACTTGTTGGTGAGGACCGAACCCGTCGCCTCCATCACGTCCGGGGAGGTGAAGTTCTCCGAGGCGATGAGCTGCAGCGTGGTGTTCTGGCGCTCCAACTCCTGATCGAGCAGGTCGAACAGCTCGGTGTCACGGTCAGTGGACCAGGTCATGCGGGGGTGCTCCTGAGGGTGGGGGTGGAATCGGACTCGGTCGGGGCGGGTACCAGGTGGTCGGCCACGACGGTGATCAGCTCGTCGAGCTGGTCGGCGCACTCGCGGTAGGTACCCAGGCTCTGGCCGATGGGATCCGCGATCTCGTCGGCCGCCACCTCACCGAGGTGGTCCGCCGTGGTGCGGCCCTCGACCAGCGTCGCCAGCCAGTCCGCCACCGACGTGCTCCCGGGCCGGGGCCCCGCCGCCGAAGCCCGGCGGGCGAGCTCGGGCAGCGTGAAGGACCGGGGCCAGGCGGCGGGGACGAGCAAGGCGGCCTCGCGGACGTGACGACGCTCCATGCCCACGACCAGGTCGGCCCGGTCGAGCATCTCAGCGGTCAGGTGCCGGCTGCGGTGACCCGAGATGTCGAGGCCCTGCTCGGCCATCACCGTCACCGAGTGGGCACTGGCCGGGCAGCCGTCGTCGAGGAGACCGGCGGAGCTGACCGTGGCCTCGAGGGACCGCCGACGCAGCGCGTCGGCCAGCAGCACCTCGGCCATCGGCGAGCGGCAGATGTTGCCCGTACAGAGCACCAGGACGTCGATGCCCGGATTCTACGGACACCGGGCCGCCATCTAGCTTGCGTTCGGTGAGCCTCGATCCCCGCACCCCCGTGATCGTCGGCGTCGGACAGCTGAGCAATCGGGTCGACCAGGGCGCCGAGCCCCTCGAGCCGGTCGATCTCCTGGTCGAGGCCGCCCGCTGCGCCGAAGGCGACGCCGGCCCGACCGGGTTGCTCGCGGGCCTCGACTCGATCCGTGTGGTCAGCATCCTGTCCTGGCGCTACGCGGACCCGGGCCGCCTCGTCGCGGAGCGGATCGGGGCGGGCGCGGCCCGCACGACCTACACCACCGGCGGGGGCCAGACCCCTCAGGTCCTCGTGCACCGGGCGGCCGAGGACGTGCTCGCCGGTCGGTGCGACGCCGTGCTCATCGGTGGGGCCGAGGCGTGGCGCACGGCCCGGGGAGCCCGGCGGGCCGGTGAGGTCCTCGACTGGGCCGACCAGGCCGGCGCCGAGCCCGACGAGCTGGTCGGGGCCGACCTGGACATGAACCACCCCGACGAGGTCGCTCTGGGCATCGGGCTGCCCATCCAGGTCTACCCGCTCTTCGACGTCGCCCTCCGCGCCGCCGAGGGGCGGTCGGTGGCCGATCACCGGGCGGCGTTGGGCCGGCTCTACGCCCGGTTCAGCGAGATCGCCGCCGACAACCCCCACGCCTGGAAGCGCACCCGTTACTCCGCGGAGGAGATCACCGAAGCCACCACGGACAACCGACTGGTCGGGTTCCCGTACACCAAGCGGATGAACAGCTACGAGATGCTCGACCAGGCCGCGGCGCTGATCTGCTGCTCGGTCGAGCGGGCCGAGGCGCTCGGCGTCAGCCGGGACCGCTGGGTCTTCCCCCACAGCGGCGCCGAGGCCGCCGACCCCTACGTCTCCCTGCGGCCATCCCTCCACGAGTCAGCGGCGATGGCCGTCGCCGGCCACACGGCGCTCGCCCTGGCCGGGACCGGTGCCGACGGCGTGGCCCACCTCGACCTCTACTCGTGCTTTCCCTCCGCGGTGCGACTGGCGGCTCGGGCCCTCGGCGTCGCCGACGACCGCGACCTGACCGTGACCGGTGGCATGAGCTTCGCCGGGGGACCCTGGAACAACTACGTCACCCACGCCGTGGCCACGATGGTGGAGGTGCTCCGTGAGCACCCCGGAGACCTCGGCCTCGTCTCCGCCAACGGCGGACTGGCCAGCAAGGAGGCCTTCGGCGTCTACGGCACCACGCCGCCGGGCGACGGCTTCCGGTCGGCCCGGCCGCAGGCCGAGGTCGACACTCGGCCCGGCCGGGACCTGGCCACCGACCACGAGGGTCCCGTCACCATCGAGACCTACACGGTCATGCACGACCGGGAGGGGACCCCGGTCCAGGCCATCGCCGCGACGCTCACGCCGACGGCCCGGGCATGGGCGACCAGCGACGACCCTGCCGTGCTGGCCGCCCTCCTCGACGGCGACGAGCACGTCGGCGAGCGGTCCGGCGCACCGCCGGGGGCGCCTCCTGGGCTGAGGCCGCGGCGGCGGCCCGCCGAACCGGTCGCGTCACCCCGCTGCCCGGATGCCAACGGAACCAGCGTCGCCCGAGTCGTTCATCAGGCCGGCACACTCCGGAACGCCACCGTCACCGGCGCCTGGCCCGGATCGATCCACGCCGGTAGGGTGTGGCACCGCCGAAGCTCCCACAGCCTCCATTCCAGATGACCAGGCTTCGAGGCCGAGCGGGGCGAGCCGGTGGCGGCTAACGAGGCCCAACCGGGACCAGTGCCGCAACGAGCGGTCAGTCGCCCGGCGGGCGGCGTTCTCCTGGGCGCGGGCGTTGAGGATGGACATGACCCGCTGGCTGGCCTTGGGCATCTCGTCGAGCAGGGCGCGGAAGTGGCGGGTGTCGAAGGCCAACAGGCGCATCGGGCTCTCGGCGACGACGGTGGCGGAACGGGGCCGGTGGTCGATGAGGGCCATCTCACCCACCATGGAGCCGCCCTCCAGGGTGGCGATGTGCTCCCCGCTGAAGTACACCCCGGCCGTACCGTCGAGGATCACGAAGCACTCCAGGCCGGGACGACCCTGGTCCATCAGCTCGGCGCCGGCCTCGGCCTCGACCTCGTCGGCCAGGGCGGCGACCCGAGCCAGCTCCTCGGGGGTGAACCCCTCGAAGAAGGCGACGTCGCCCAACTGGTCCACCGCCGCCTCCTGCTCGGCCTTCTTGCGTGAGAACATCGGCTACCCCTGACCCGTGGACGGGCCCGAGAGTAGACGACCGCGGCCCAAGGGGGAGCACCGTTGCCGGATCGGCGCCGCCCGCCGTCCAGCCGGGGATCACGGCTCGCAGCATCCTCCCGCTCTCCCTTCTGGGATGACCCAGGATCGCTGCGGACCATCGGGCTCGGGGGGCGGGCCCGGCAACCGGGGGCGAGGGCGCCTAGAGCTCGATGGGGCCCGGGCGCAGGACGGTCAGGCGATCACCCGTGGCGTCGACCACCGTCGAGGCGCTGCCCGCACAGGACCCGCCGTCGACGACCAGGTCGGGCGATCGGGTCAGCGCACCGGCGGCCTCACCCGCCGTGGACGGTGTCGCCTCGCCGTGGCGGTTGGCGCTGGTGGTGGCCAGCGGGCCGACGGCCTCGGCCAAGCGGCGGACCAGATCGTGGTCCGGTAGGCGCACCCCGACCGTGTCGGGGGGATCGCCGAGATCCCAGTCCAGCCCGGGTCGGCGGCGGAGGACGAGGGTCAGGGGGCCCGGCCACCAGCGTTCGGCCAGGGAACGAGCCTCATCGGACAGCACCCCCACGCCCTCGGCCTGCTCGAGGGAGGCCACGAGCACGGCAACGGGCTGCTCGGCGGCCCGGTTCTTGAGCGCGGCCAGCCGGCCGACGGCGCCGGGGAGGTCGGCTCGCACCGCCAGCCCGTAGACCGTGTCGGTGGGCACCACCACCGCCCCGCCGGCCCAGAGCACCTCCACCGCCCGACCTTCCGACCCGGCGGGTCGGGCGTCGGGCGCTCGGTTCTCCGAGCGGGGGACCCGGGCGACCACGGCCCGATCCCGACCGGCCAGGTCTTGATGGACCTCGACCTCCTCATAACCCCGGTCACGGGCCCGCTCGGCCACGGCCCCGGCCTGATGGGGGGCCAGCTCCAGCACCAGCGCGCCGCCGGGGGCCAGCCAGCGCCGGGCCTCGTCGACCAGGTGGTCCAGGTCCTCGGTACCCGCGTCACCGGCGACGAGCGCCGAGGACGGCTCCCACTCGGCAACCGCAGCGGGCAGCTCCTCGTACGCGGCGATGTACGGCGGGTTGCTGACGATCACGTCGAGGGCGCCACGCCCATCGGCCGGGAGAGCACCGAACCAGGGCCCTTCGGCGACGGTGACGCGGGCGGCCGGGCGACCGAGACCGGCGAGGTTCGCCCGGGCCACGGCAAGCGCGTCGGCTGAGGCATCGGTCAGCCACACCTCGGTCCATTCGCGCTCGGCGGCGAGGGCCAGACCGATGGCCCCCGACCCGGTGCCGAGGTCCACCACGCGGATCCGTCCACCGCGCTCGGCGCGACAGCGGTCGGCCTCCGCGATGGCCAGGCCGGCCACGACCTCGGTCTCGGGTCGCGGGATCAACACCCGCCGATCGACGAAGAGGTCCAGGGTCCGGAACGCCCAGCTCCCCAGCACGTACTGGATCGGTTCACCCGCCAGCCGGCGTCCGACCATCCGGTCCACCGCGGCCAGGTTGCGGTGGGTCGGGATCGCGGTGGCCAGGAGCTGGTGGTCCGCCCCCGCGGTACCCGAGGCCGTCTCCACGATCCAGCGCGCCTCCTGGGTCGCGGTGGGCAGGCCCTCGGCCCGCAACCGGGCCTCGACCTGCCGGCGCAGCGAGGCCCAGGTGAGGTCGGTTCCCACGGTGCTCCCCCTCGACGGCTCGTCGTCGTCCGACTGCGCGGGTCCGCGCCGACCGTCACTCACCCTGGAGCTGGCGGGCCCGTTCGTCGGCCGCGAGCGCATCGACGACCTCGTCGATATCGCCCGCCAGCACCTTGTCGAGCTTGTAGATCGTCAGGCCGATGCGGTGGTCGGTGAGCCGGTTCTCCTTGACGTTGTAGGTCCGGATCTTGTCGGCCCGGCCGCCGCCACCGACCTGGCTGCGGCGGGCCGACGAGGCCTCGGCCGCGACGGCGTCCTGTTCGGCCTTCAGCAGGCGGGACCGCAGGACCACCAGGGCCCGGGCCCGGTTCTGGAGCTGGCTCTTCTCGTCCTGCATGGCCACGACCAAGCCGGTCGGCTTGTGGGTGACGCGCACCGCGGAGTCGGTGGTGTTGACCGACTGACCCCCCGGGCCCGAGGACCGGTAGACGTCGATCTGCAGGTCGTTGGGGTCGATCCGGACATCGATCTCCTCGGCCTCGGGCAGGACCGTGACCGTGGCCGACGAGGTGTGGATCCGGCCCTGGGACTCGGTCACGGGGACCCGCTGCACGCGGTGCGTGCCGCCCTCGTGCTTCAGGCGGCTCCAGACGCCGTCGCCCACCAGGCGGAACGACACCTCGCTGACCCCGCCCATGTCGGAGGGCTGGCTGCCGAGCAGCTCGAAGCCCCACCCCATCCGCTGGGCGTAGGCCCGGTACATCTCGAACAGGTCTCGGGCGAACAGGTTGGCCTCCTCGCCCCCCTCGGCGCCCCGCACCTCGACGATCACGTTCTTGTCGTCGTTGGGGTCCTTGGGCAACAGCAGCAGCCGGTAGGCCTCACCCAGCTCGGCGATGGCCGCCTCCGCGTCGTCGACCTCGGTCCGCAGCACCTCGCGGTCCTCGCCCGAGGCATCGGTGAGCATCTCACGGGCGGTGGCCAGGTCCTCCAGGCGCTGCCGGAGCGCCCGGCCGGTGGTGACGATGGCATCGAGCTCCTTGTGCCGTCGGGTCAAGGCGACGTAGCGCTCCTGGTCCGCGAAGACGTCCGGGTCGGCGAGATGGGCTTCGACGTCGTCGAACTCCCGCTCGAAGTCCTCGAGCCGTTCCAGCATCAGGTCACGCTACGGCTGCCGAACGCCAGTCGTCCGGGAGCACGACGATCTCGGCCGGGTCCGCCAGGCGGGCCGAGATCCGACGCGTGACCGGGTGGTCGTCACGTGCGGGCACCGCCAGCAGCAGGCGGGCCCCGGGGGCGTGGTGGGCCCGGATCTCCGCGGCGGTGGGGACGAGATCGAGATCGATGCCCACCGAGCAGGCCACCACGAGCGGGCGGCCCTCCAGGTCCTCACCGACGAGGCAGGCGGGCACGACGTCCTTGACCGAGTCGCGGGGCGACAGGGGGACCACCGGCGCGAGCCGTGCGGCGCCCACCAGGTCGGGACGGGCCGCCAGCACCGACCGGACCCAGCGTTCCTGGGCCAGGCGGCTCAGGGGATGGGACTCGGCGCCGGCCCGTCGGTTCTGCCTCACGGCGGCGACGACCGAGGCCAAGGCCGCCTCGGTCGGCAGCTCGCCGTGGACCATGGTGAAGGCCTCCCGGTCGTGGCGCCCCACGCCGACCTCCAGGGCCGCGGTGCCGTCCTCGGCCACCACCACGCGGGCGATCTCCAGGCCCAGCACCTCACCGGCGAGGACCCCGTGCTCCACCACGACGTCGGCGCCGGCATCGGCCAACAGGTGAGCGAACGCGTCGGTCAGAGGGGCCGGGGCGTCGGCCGGATCCTCCGCCGGCACGGCAACGACGTCATGGAGGTCGTGGCCCTCGACGAGCCAGACGTCGGGACTCGGCTCGAACAGCGCCGCCCGGCGCGCCAGGATGTCCGTGGCGCCTTCGGCGAGGACGCTCAGTTCGGTGACGTCGTGGCGCACGGCCCAGGCCAGGGCCGGACCCAACGCCCGAGCCGGCTCCTCACCGGCCAGGAACCAGCCCCGCGGGCCCGCCCGGGCTGCGGCACCGCCCGGGAACGTGCTGGGCTCGAGGTCGACCTCGCCGACGTTCTCGGTGAGCAGGGCGCGGAGCTTGGCGGCGTGGAGGGCCGCCCGCTGCTCCGGCGGGAGGGTGGAGCCGGTGCTCAGGACTCCGAGGGGCCCGTGGGGGCGTTCTTGCGACGCCCGTAGCGGCGCTCGAAGCGGTCGATGCGACCGCCGGAGTCCACCAGCTTCTGCTTGCCGGTGTAGAAGGGATGGCACTCACCACACAGCTCGACGTGGAGGGACTCGCCCGCCGTCGAGCGGGTGGTGAAGGTGTTGCCGCACGAGCAGGTCACCGTGGTCTCGGTGTACTCGGGGTGGATGTCGGCGCGCATGTCGTTCTCCGTGTCTTCGTGTCTCGGTGCCGGGATCAGCCGGCGATGGACGGACCCTTCGCCACCTCGGCGAGGAACTCGTCGTTGTTCTTGAAGGTCTTGAGCCTGTCGATCAACAGCTCCAGACCGGCCTGTGTTCCGCCGCCGCCGCTGTCGGCGAGCCCCGAGAGTACCCGGCGCAGCTTCCAGACCTGCTGGAGCTGCTTGCGCTCGAACAGCAGCTCCTCGTGGCGGGTGGAGGACGCGTCGACGTCGATGGCGGGGTAGATCCGCTTCTCGGCCAGCTTGCGATCGAGGCGCAGCTCCATGTTGCCGGTGCCCTTGAACTCCTCGAAGATGACCTCGTCCATCTTGGATCCGGTCTCCACCAGCGCCGTGGCCAGGATGGTGAGCGAGCCACCCTCCTCCAGGTTCCGGGCCGCACCGAAGAAGCGCTTCGGCGGGTAGAGCGCACCGGTGTCGATACCACCGGACATGATCCGCCCGGTCGCCGGAGCAGCCAGGTTGTAGGCCCGGGACAGCCGGGTGATTCCGTCCAGGATGATGACGACGTCCTGACCCATCTCGACCATGCGCTTGGCCCGGTCGATGGCCAGCTCGGACACCGAGGTGTGCTCGTCGGCGGGGCGGTCGAAGGTGGAGGCGATGACCTCGCCCTTGACCCACCTTCGCATGTCGGTCACCTCTTCGGGCCGCTCGTCGACGAGCAGCACGATGAGCTTGACCTCGGGGTTGTTCATCTCGATCGACCTGGCGATCTGCTTCATGATCGTGGTCTTGCCCGCCTTGGGGGGCGACACGATCAGGCCGCGCTGGCCCTTGCCGATCGGGGAGATGAGGTCGATGATCCGGGCGGTCATGTTGCCGGGATCGGCGTCGTCCTCGAGCTTCAGGCGCTCGTCGGGGAACAGCGGGGTCAGGTCCTCGAACCGGGGACGGGCCTTGGCCTTCTCCGGTTCCATGTCGTTGACCGTGTCCACCCGGAGCAGGGCCGGGTTCTTCTCGTTGCGGTTGGCCGGGCGGCTGGCCCCGGTGACCCGATCGCCCTTGCGCATGCCGAACTGACGGACCTGCTTGACCGAGACGTAGACGTCGTCCCGCGAGGGAAGGGCACCGCTCAGCCGTAGGAAGCCGTAGCCCTCGTCCCGCAGGTCGAGCAGGCCGGCCACCTCGACCGGCTCGCCGTCCCACTCCTGGACCGGACCGCTGTCCTGGTCCTGGTCACGACCCTGGTTGCGGCCCCGACGGCGGCGCTTGCGGTTGCCGGGCTCGGCGTCGTCGCCCTGGTTGCCACGGTTCTGGTTGCGCTGACCGCCGCCCTGGCCCCGGTTGCGCTCACCCCCGCTCCGACCGCCACCCTTGCCCGACCGCTCCGACCGGCCATCGCCGCCGTCCTCGGTCCTGGCCTCGCTGCGGTCGCCGCCCTTGTCAGAGCCTTTGGCGTCACCGCCCCTGGCCCCACCACCCTTGGCGCCACGGTCCTTGTCGCCACCCCTGGCGTCACCGCCCCGGGCCCCGCCGCCCTTGGCCTCACGGGCCTCGTCGCCGCCCCTGGCGCCGCCGCCCTGGTCCCTGTCGCCCTTGGCGTCACGGGCCTCGTCGTCGGAGGAGCCGCGGCCGTTGACCTTCTGGTCCTTCGCCGCGTCGCCTCCGGCGTCCCGCTCGCCGGTGCGCCCCGCTCGGGAGCGACCGCCACCAGAGCGGGACGCGTCGTCGCGCTCGGCCTTGGCCGACCGCTGATCGGCGCCACCGGTGTCGGTGGACGCGTCCCCCGCGTCGCGCGAACCGTTGGTGTCCGTGGTCGCCGCAGCGTCCTCGGTCGTCTGGTCACTCATCGTGTCCCCATCTCGTTCCGGGGCTCCCGCCCCCTTGTCGGCCAGTTCGAGGATCAGCTCGACCAGGTCGTCCTTGCGTGTCCGAGCCGTCGGCGTGGCCCCCATCGCCCGCGCGATGGTGGCGAGCTGTTGGCGGTCCTTGGACTCGAGCGCTGAGCGGTCGGTCTCGCCGGCGGCGATGCTCATGTGTGGGAAACCTCGTTGAACCGGTGTACTGCACCGTCGGCCGCGAGCGCGGCCTCTCGGAGTTCCGAACCGTCGTCACCGTCCTCTGAACGCCCGACGTTGCGAAACCGAGGGGAGATCGGAGAGCCACCCACCCCGGATCCCGTAGACGGGTCATCGGAGCATTCGGTGGGTGCCGCCGGTGGCGACAGAGATCACCCTACCGACACCTGTTCGACGGGACAACCAGGTCGCCGGCGGAACCGAGATCGGTGGGAAGGCGAGGGATCCGGCCCCGTCCCCGCATGTCCCCGCACCTCGAGTCCGATACCACCCCCGCCGCCCACCCCGCATCGGACTCGTCAGGCGAGGAGGCGGTCGACCAGTTCGTGGCCGGGAACGATGGGGGCATCGGCCACCGCGGGCTCGGTGTAGCGGCCGCCGGGCCCGTCGACTTCGGAGTCCACGAGCAGATAGGGCACCGGTCCGCTGGTGTGGGTCTTGAGGTCCACGGGAGTGGCGTGGTCGGGCAACAGGAGGAGGCGCCAGGGGCCCAGGGCGGCGAGGCCATCGATCAGGCCGGGCAGGATCCGCCGGTCCCAGTTCTCCAGGGCCTTGACCTTCTCTCCCACGTCACCGGCGTGACCGGCCTCGTCGGTGGCCTCGACGTGGATGAGGAAGAGGTCGGCGCCGTCGCCCAGCGTCGTCAGAGCCGCATCCCGCTTGCCCTCGTAGTCGGTGTCATACCAGCCGGTGGCCCCCGGGATGTCGACCACCTGCATGCCGGTCAGGACGCCGAGGCCACGGACCAGGTCGACCGCGGTCACCATGCCGGCGGCGACTCCGTGGCGTTCCTGGAACGACGGGAGCTGCGGCTGGTGGCCCTGGCCCCAGAGCCAGACCTGGTTGGCGGCGAGGTCGAACCGTTCCAGCACCGCTCGCGAGGCCTCCATGACCTCGATGAGCTTCCCGGCGGCCGGTCCGGTCGGCCACACGATCGGCTTGTCGCTCAGGTCATGGGGCGGGATGCACTCGGCGTCGGCCCAGGACTCGGGGGCCACCACGATGTGGCGGTACTGGACACCGGGGTGGAACTCGATCTCCCCGCCCAGCTCCTCCTGGAGGGCGGTGATGACCTCGGCGGCCGCCTCGCTGGAGGGGTGGCCGCCGGCGAAGTCGGCCATGGTCCCCTCCGCGCCGATGGTGGACAGGTTGCAGCGGAACGCCACCTGGTCCGGAGCGAGGCGCAGGCCGAGGGCGGCCGCCTCGATGGGTGCCCGTCCCGTGTGGTGCACGGCGGGGTCGTAGCCCAGGATCGACAGGTTGCCCACGTCGCTGCCGGGCGGCATGCCCGGGGGGATGACGCCGGCCCGGCCCAGCGTGCCCCGGGCGGCGAGGCCCTGCAGGGTGGGCAGGTCGGCGACCTCCAGGGGCGTACGACCGGCCAGCCGATCGGTCGGCTCGTCCGCACAACCGTCCGGCACACACACGACGTACTTCATCGGGCCATTCTCCCCGTTCCGGCGCCCGATCCGGTCGTCCTGACCACCAGATCGGGAGCCAGAGGCAGGTGGGCGGTCATGACGCGAGGGCGCGGACCCGGTCCCGGACGACGTCCAGGTCGTTGGGCACGACCTCGTAGTGCTCGGGGCGGCCCGCCAGCGCGGCCAGGCGAGTGGGGAGCTCGACGGGGTGACCGGTGGCGGCCTCGACGGCGACGCCGAACTTGGCCGGGTGGGCCGTGGCCAGGCAGGCGAGCGGCAGGTCGGGGTTGCGGCGCTGGGCCTCCCCCACGACGAGGCCGACCGCGGTGTGGGGGTCGACGACGACCCCCGCCCGCTTCTCCCAGCCGGCGATGGCGGTCCGGGTGTGGTCGTCGTCCACCGCGCCTGCGTCGAACACCTCGTCGACCTCGGCCAGGCGGGTCTCGTCCAACTGGGCCCGGCCGTCGGCCCGGAAGGCGTGCAACAGCTCGATCGTGGCGCCGGCGTCCCGCCCGTGCAGCTCGAAGATCAGCCGCTCGAGGTTGGAGGACACCTGGATGTCCATGCTGGGGCTGATCGTGGGCACCACCTCGCCCAGCTCCAGGACACCGGAGGCGAAGAACCGGGTGAGGACGTCGTTGCGGTTGCTGGCGCAGATGAGCTGGGCGATGGGCACGCCCATGCGCCGGGCCACCCAGCCACTGAAGATGTTGCCGAAGTTGCCGCTGGGCACCGAGAACGAGAGCGCCGGCGACCCCGGGCCCAGCAGGCGGGACCCGGTGTAGACGTAGTAGACGATCTGGGCCATCAACCGCGCCCAGTTCATGGAGTTGACCGCCGACAGGCGGAGGTCGGCCCGCAGGGACTCGTCGGCGAACATCGCCTTCACCAGGTCCTGGCAGTCGTCGAAGGTGCCCTCGACAGCCAGGTTGTGCACGTTGGGCGAGTCCACGGTGGTCATCTGCCGACGCTGGATGTCGCTGACCCGACCGTGGGGGTGCAGCATGACGATCTCGATGCCGTCGCGGTCCCTCGTGGACTCGATGGCCGCCGACCCGGTGTCACCCGAGGTGGCCCCGATGATCGTGACGCGGTCGCCCCGACGCTCCAGCTCCCGCTGGAACAGGGGACCCACGAGCTGCAGCGCGATGTCCTTGAAGGCCAGGGTCGGGCCGTGGAAGAGCTCCAGCAGCCAGAGCCCGTCACCCAGGTCCCGCAACGGCGTGATGTCGGGATGGTCGAAGGAGGCGTAGGCGCGGGTGACGAGGTCGGCCAGCTCGTCCCGTTCGATGTCGCCCTCGACGAACGGGGCCATGACGTCGACGGCCACGTCCTGGTAGGGCCGCTCGGCCCAGTCGGTCAGATCCTCGATGCCGAGGACGGGCCAGGTCTCGGGGACATAGAGGCCGCCATCGGCGGCCAGTCCGGCGAGCAGGACGTCGCCGAAGCCGAGGACGGGGGCCCGGCCCCGGGTGCTGAGGTAGTCCATGGCGCGAGCGGGCTCAGCTCGCGTCGTCGTCGATGACCCGCAGGACGGTGCCCACCCGGTCCACGGCGTCGAGCTCCCGCAGGTCGTGCAGCGTGGCCTGCACGTCGCGTTCGACCGCCTCGTGGGTGATGAAGATGAGCCGGGCCTCGCCCCCGAGGCCCTCCTGCTCCATGGAGCGGATGGAGACGCCGTGCTCGCCGAACACGCCGGCCACCTGGGCCAGCACCCCGGGCTGATCGGCGACCTCGACGTTCAGGTAGTAGGCCGAGGTGACGTCGTCGATGGGTCGGATCCGGGCCCGGGCCAGGGCGCCCACCGTCGCGTGGGATCCGCGACGCAGGTTCACCGCCGCGTCGATGACGTCGCCGAGGACGGCGCTGGCGGTAGGTCCGCCACCGGCACCCCGCCCGTAGAACATCAGCTCGCCGACGGCCTCGCCCTCGATGAACACCGCGTTGAAGCTGTCGCGCACCGAGGCCAGCGGATGGTGCGCCGGGACCATCGCGGGATGCACCCGGACGGCCACGTCGGTCAGTCCGTCCGGGCCCGCCTCGGCCTCGGCGATGGCCAGGAGCTTGACCTCGTAGCCCAGGCGCCGGGCAAAGGTGATGTCGGCCGGCGTGATGCCCGAGATCCCCTCGTGGTAGACGTCGCCGGCGACGACGCGCACGCCGAAAGCGATGGTGGCGATGATCGCGGCCTTCGCCCCCGCGTCGTAGCCCTCGACGTCGGCGGTCGGGTCCCGCTCGGCGTAGCCGAGGCTCTGGGCCTCGGCCAGGGCCTCGCCGTAGGTGGCCCCGTCCTCGCTCATGCGGGTGAGGATGTAGTTGGTCGTCCCGTTGACGATCCCCAGCACCCGGTGGACCTGCTCGCCCGCGAGGGACTCCCGCAGCGGGCGGATGAGGGGGATCCCCCCGGCCACCGCGGCCTCGAAGAGCAGGTCCACGCTGGCCCCCTCGGCCACGGCGAAGAGCTCGGCGCCGTGGTTGGCCAGCAACTCCTTGTTGGCGGTGACGACGGGCTTGGCCGACTTCACGGCCTGCACGATCAGCTCCCGGGCGGGCTCGATCCCGCCGATGACCTCGACGACCAGATCGATGGTCGGGTCCTCGACCACGGCGACGGCGTCGTTGGTCAGGACCCCGTCGGCCAGCTCCACCGGCCGCTCCCGGGACATGTTGCGCACCGCGACCCTGGCCACCTCGAGGCGCAACCCCGTCCGGGCCTCGATCATGTCCCCCTGGGCCTCGATGAGCCCCACGAGGGCGGCGCCCACGTTGCCGCAACCGAGCACCCCGATCCGCACGCGCTGTTCGCTCTCGGACACTTCGACCTCTGGCACGCGCCCACGCTACCGGCGCTCCCCCCTCGGCCTTCTCGCCCCTTTCCTCGAAGCGGTCCGCCCCCTGGTCGCCGACAGACATTTTCGGTATGTTCCACTCATGACCACACCGGACGAGCTGCTGGCGCTCGCCGGGCGCCTCGACGCCCTCGCCGCCTCGGTGGCGACCATGCTCGACCCCGTGGTGGCCCACCACCGGCCCGATGTCTGGCAGGGGCGGCGCGCCGTCCACTTCGGTCGGGAGCTGACCGAGCAACGGGCCTGGCTGCGGGCGGCCGCGGACCAGTTGACCTCGGACGCCCGACTGCTGACGGCTCGGGCCGACCTCCTCCGTGCCGTTCAGGTCCCCACCCCCTGACCCACCTCTGGTCGCCGATCGGGTCGCCGGGTGATGCCGATCCGAGGCCGGAACGCCGGCGGGAGCGCCCGTCGGGCCCGGAACGCAGCCAGGAGCCCCCCGCCGCCTCGGCTGGGCCGAAGCCGGGGGATCCGGGGTAGACACCAACCCATGGCCACCACGGACAACGCCACCGAGACCGCCACCGAGGACGCCGTCGGCGCCGGCGACCCTGGGACCGGCGTCGCCGCCGAGGCCCTGGCTACGGCCCGAGCTGCCTTCGGCCGCGGCGTGACCCGACCCATCGAGTGGCGGCGACGCCAGCTCGAGGCCCTGGTTCGCCTGCTGGACGACGGCGAGGACCGGCTGCTGGCCGCCCTGGCCACCGACATCGGCAAGCCGGCCTTGGAGGCCTGGGCCACCGACATCGGGGTCACCGCGTCGGAGGTGGGCCTGCTGGCCAAGAACCTGGCCAAGTGGGCCAAGCCCCGGCGGGTGGGACTCCCCCTCACGTCGTTGCCCGGCCGCGGCCGCATCCAACCCGAGCCCCTGGGCACGGTGCTGATCATCGCCCCGTGGAACTACCCGGTGCAGTTGCTCGTCGAGCCGCTGGCGGCCGCCCTGGCCGCCGGCAACGCCGCGGTGGTCAAGCCCTCCGAGTTGGCCCCGGCCACGTCGGCCGTGCTGAGCGACCTGCTCCGCAGCCACCTCGACCCCGACGCCGTCCAGGTCGTCGAAGGTGGGCCCGAGGTCGCCACCGAGTTGCTGGCGCAGCGTTGGGACCACATCTTCTTCACCGGCTCGACCCGCGTCGGCCGGGTGGTCGCCGAGGCCGCGGCCAAGCACCTCACCCCGGTCACCCTCGAACTGGGGGGCAAGTCGCCGGCCTTCGTCCACCGGTCGGCCAACCTCCCGGTCGCCGGCCGACGCATCGCCTGGGGCAAGTTCCTCAACGCCGGCCAGACCTGCATCGCCCCCGACTACGTCCTCGTGGACGAGTCGGTCCAGGACGAGCTCGTCGAGCACATCCGCACCGCGGTGACCGACTTCTACGGCGCCGACCCCCAGGCCGGCGAGGACTACGCGCGCATCGTCAACGACCGCCACTTCGACCGCCTCTCGGGCCTCCTGGCCGGTGGGGGTGAGCCGGCCCTGGGGGGCACCACCGATGCCGAGGAGCGCTACATCGCCCCGACGGTGCTGGTCGATGTCCCCGAGGACGCCGAGATCCTCCAGGAGGAGATCTTCGGGCCGCTGCTACCGGTGCTGCCGGTCACCTCGGTCGCCCAGGCCATCGACCGGGTCAACAGCCGGCCCAAGCCTCTGGCCCTCTACGTCTTCGCCGACGACGACGAGGTCGTCGACGCCGTGCTCGAGCGCACCTCCTCGGGCGGTGTCTGCGTGAACCACACCATCCTGCACATCACCCCGCCCGAACTGCCCTTCGGCGGGGTCGGCGAGAGCGGCATCGGCCGCTACCACGGCCGCAGCGGGTTCGACACCTTCTCCAACCTGAAGTCCGTTCTCCGCAAGCCCACCTTCCCTGATCCCGCCCTGCTCTACCCGCCCTACACCCGCGGCAAGGAGAAGATCATCCGCAAGGCGCTCTGACCCTGGAGCGGCCCCGGGCTCATCGACCGGCGCGGACCCCGCCGTGTCACTCCCGGGTCTCGGCCAGGAACTGGTCGCCTGCCAGTTGGCGGGGCGCCGGCCCTCGGTCGGCCTGGGCCGAACGCCAGCGGGTCCAGGTCGCCACGCCCGTGGCGCTGAGGGTCAGGGGATGACGGAGGCCGGCCGCGGGTCGGTCCGGGTCGACGAGCAACGACGGGGGCGGCTCGAGCAGGTCGTTCTCGGCCCGGTGGGCCCAGAGCACCGAAGCCGCCAGGAAGTCCAGCGCCAGGTACTCGTGGGCCACGACCAGATCCCGCACCTCGGACCAGTGCCGCAGCTCGTGATCGGCCCTCGCCAGAACCCGGTCGAGGACGGCGTCGGTGACCGGGTGGGCGACGGTTCGGACCGGCGGAGGCAGGCGCTCGAGGGCGAGCCGGGTCGCCCGCCGCCACAGCACTCCCTCGCGGCGGGCCGTCCGGTCCGCGGTGACCGCCCGGACCGCCTCGGCGTCGAGCCCGCTGACGGTCACGATCCCGAGCACACTGCCCACGGCATCGAAGCCGACGCCCCGCACGCCCGGTCCGGCGAGATGGTCCATCTCGGCCGCGGCCCAGGTCCAGGCCGCGTCCGCCAGTTCCTCGCCCACGTGCTCGAGGGCCTGGGCGTAGCGGAGGTAGGCCCGTCCGAGCTGCTCGTCGAGGGCGACGGGGCGACGCACGACCGCATCGAGTCCGGCCGACCGGAAGGCCCCGATCCATGGACGGGCCAGCCGCCCGAGAGACGCCTGGACGGCGAGGGGCGCCTGGCGGTGGGCGCCGATCCACTCGATGACCCGTCGGGCGTTGTCGCCCTCCCGACCCGGGTGGACCGGGGTCGAGGTGACCACCGGCCCGGTGTGCGGCGCGCCGCGAGCGTCCAGCGGTGTGGTCGCCTCGAGCAGGACCGCGGCGAGGGCGACGCCGCCGTCGAGGTAGGCCGTCGATCCGGGCAACAGATCATCGAGGTCGACTGCGCCGACCGCCTCGACCGCGGCCTCGTGGTCCCGGGCGACGGCCCGGAGCACAGCCACCCTGGCATCGATGGCCTCACCGCGGGCCGGGACCATCCAGGCCTCGGCACCGATGCCGGGCCGAGCTCGCAGCGCGGCGTTGAGCGGTGCCACCACCGTGGTGACGGCCTCCCGCAGGAAGGGCGAGGGGAAGCGGGCCCCGCCGACGAAGAGCAGGGACAGAGCCCGCAGCGGCACCCCCCTGCGGTCCGCCGCCGCGGCGAGGTCGGTCATGGTCAACCCCGCGGTCCCCTCGCGCAGGGCCACGGCCAGGGCGCCGGCCACGGCCAGGGCCACTTCCCGCCGTGTAGCTGCATCGCCGCCGGTGCGGGCCCACTGCTCCGCGGCCGGATGGAGCAGGTCCAGGAGACCGTCGGCGCCGAGACCGGCGACCAGCACCGTCGCCAGCACCGGGTCCCGGCCGTGAGCGGCCAGCACTGCCCTGGCCTCCGACAGCCGGCCCGCGGTGAGGGCGGCGAGCACCAGGCCGGCCAGCCGATGGCCTCCCACCGGATCGGCGAACGCCGCGGACCCGCTGCCCGACCAGCGGGCCACGCCGCTCGCGTCGGCCCGCTCCAGGCGGGCGATGACCGAGCGCAGCGTCAGCGCCTCCGCCGCCGCCCAGACCGCGGCCAACCCGATCCGGGCGGCCGCCGCGGGAGCCAGCCCTTCGGCCACCGCCGCAGTCCGCGCCGTCGTCACCGACCGGTCGAGCTCGGCGGCCGCCCGCTCCAGCGCACCGGCCAGGTGACCAGCCGTGGTCAGGTTGATCCCGACCAGGCCGGCGGTCGACTTCGGAATCGCTTCACCAACATTCTTGGTTGTAGACATTGCGTTTCATGATGTTTCATGTCATCCTCTGGGTCAACAGCCCGGGAGGACTCCGGGGACCGACCACGACGAGGAGGACCGCCGCCATGCCATTCGATCAGGTGGGTGCCGACCTGGGACAACTGGCCACCTTGCGTCGCCTGTTCGAGCGCGACGCCGGGGAGCTCGAACGACTGATCCAGGAGATCTCGGCGGCCGTGGGGCCCGCCGGCGGCCACGGCTCGGTGCGCTGGGACGGCCGGGTCGCCGACCGCTTCCGCCAGGACTGGAACCAGACCTTCGCCCCCGGCCTGCGCCGTCTCACCGACGCCCTGCGGGAATCGGCCACCTACGTCGAGCGCAATCGGCAGAACATCAGCCAGGCCCTCAACGGCACGGCCGTCTGATCTGGATCGAGGGGCCCTGCCCGACACCTGCCCGCCCCTCCCAGCGGGCAGGGCCCCCCGGTCCGACCCGGACGTCCCGCCGCGTCCGCCCGTCACCATCCGGCTGGCCGACGCCCGGGGCGGCCGGGACCTCGAGATCCGGTACCGGGCCGACGCCGAGCTCACCGCGGCCGACCTCGTGGCCACCTGGCCAGGCCACGAGGCCTCCGCCGAGCTGGTCGTCGACGGTGTCGTCGTCCCGCCGGCCACACCCCTGGACCGCTGTGGCCTGTGGCGAGGTAGCACCGTTGGCGTCGAGGCCTCCTCCTCGACCGCCGGCGCCGAACTGGAGGTGGTGGCCGGGCCGCTGTCGCCGACCAGCGCCCGCCTGGATCGGGTGCTGCTCCTCGGACGGGGGGCGGGCTGCACCCTTCGCCTGGACCACCCGTCGGTCGACCGGGCCCACGCCCTGCTGGAACCGGCCCCGGGCGGCTGGCGGATCACCCCGTTGTCGGTGACCCACCCGACCACCCTCGACGGCGAAGCCCTGGGCGCGGCATGCCTGCTGTCCTCGGACGCCGTGATCGGCATCGGAGCCGTCGACGTGCAGGTCGTGACTTCGAACGAACCGGGACCGGCCCCCGGCCCCACCACACCGGACGAACCGGGACCGGCCCCCGGCCCCACCACACCGGTCCACCGTGCGGCTCGATCGCCGACGGCCCACGGACCCGGCCCGGGGGACGCGCCCGAGGTGCCCGCCACCCCACCCGCCCCACCCCCGCCGGGGACGGTCTCCCTCGTGGCCCCCGTGGCGATCGGTGTGGTCCTGGCCATGTTCGTCCACCCCACCGCCGGCCTGATCACCGCCGCCACACCGCTGCTCGCGATCAGCACCCATCTCGACGCCCGTCGACGCTGGCGCCGCCGACGCCGCCGAGACGAAGCCGCCTACACCGAAGCCCTCGACGCCCACGAGCGGGCCGGCCGCGCCCACCACCGGGTCGTGGCGAGCGATCGGCGGCGGGAGCACCCCTCCCCCGTCGAGGCCCTCGGCCGCGCCCGAGCGGGGACGGGCCTGTGGTCGGCGCGCGCCGGTGATCCCGACGCCGACGACCTCGCCGTGGGCTGGGGCACCGGGCCGGACCGCGCGCCGGTGACGGTGGCCCCGGCCCCCACCCGACACCTCGGGATCGCCGGGCCCCGGCCCTGGGCCGAGGCCGTGGCCCGCGCCGTCACGATCACGGCCCTGACCCGGTGCGGGCCCCACGAACGGGCGATCTCGGACCAGGACCACGGCGATCGCGGGTTCCTCCGCTGGTTGCCCCACGGCGAGGGCACCGGGCCACCGTTCGCGCTCGTGGGGTCCGACGACCCGTCGGAGGGCATCGGGATCGAGCTCGCCGCCACCACCGCCGGCCTCACCGACCGGTGCGACGCCATCCTCTCCTGGGCACCCGATGGCGGCCTGCTCACCGAGCCCCGAGGGGACGGACCGCCGCTCCCGCTCCGGCCCTTCGTCGCCAGCGAGCGCCTCGCCGAGCGCTGGGCCCGAGCCATGGCCCGATGGACCGACGGCGGCCCCGTTGGCGGCGACCTGCCCGACGCCGTCAGCGTGCGGTCACTCATGAGCGCGGTCGTTCCGGCGACCACCGGCCGGGGGACGGGCGGGTTGGCCGTGCCTCTGGGCATCGACCGGGACGGCACCGTCCCGGTGGACCTCGTGGCCGACGGCCCTCACGCTCTGGTCGCCGGAACCACCGGCGCGGGCAAGAGCGAGCTCCTGCGCACCTGGGTCACCGCCCTGGCGTGGGCCTACCCGCCGACGGCCGTCGCCTTCGTGCTCGTCGACTACAAGGGCGGCAGCGCCTTCGACGCCTGTGGTGAGCTACCCCACGTCGCCGGGGTCGTCACCGACCTCGACGCCGGGCTCGGGGAACGGCTCCTGGTGGGACTCCGGGCCGAGGTCCGTGACCGCGAACGGGTCCTGCGGGCGGCGCAGGTCGGTGATCTCCGCCATCTGGAGGAGGGCCCGCCCCGCCTGGTGGTCGTGGTCGACGAGTTCGCCACCCTGGCCGCCGAACTACCCGACTTCCTCGGCGCCCTCGTGGACGTGGCCCGCCGCGGGCGCAGCCTCGGGATCCACCTCGTGCTGGCCACCCAGCGCCCCGCCGGCGCGGTGAACGACGAGATCCGGGCCAACACGGCCCTCCGGCTCTGCCTCCGGACCTTGGACCCCGCCGACTCCCAGGACGTCATCGGCGGCCCCGAGGCGGCGACCCTGTCTCCCCGTCACCCGGGGCGGGCTTGGCTGCGCGCGGGCGGTGACCTGCGCCTCGTCCAGGTGGCCACCGGGAGTCAGCCCGACCCTGACCGGGACACCCCACCACTGCTGCTGCGACGCCTCGACGAGGCCTGGCCCGACCACAACCGCACCGGCCGAACCGAGCTCGAGGGCCTCGTCCCGACGATCACCCGACGGTGGCGGGATCGGCCGGCCGCCGAGCCCGTCTGGCGCCCGCCCCTGCCCGAGCACCTCGTCGTCTCCGCGCCGGGCGCCGGCGCACCAGTGATGCTCGGGCGGGAGGACCGGCCCGCCGAGCGCCGCCAGCCCGACCTGACCTGGGACCCCGCCGAGGGTCACCTGGTCGTCCTCGGCGGACGGGGGCGCGGCCGCACCACGACCCTGCGCACGGCCCTCCTCGCCCTCGCCGCTTCCCGGCCCCCACAAGCCCTGCACCTGCACGTGGTCGCCCCGCCGGGTCCCCTCGACGACCTCGCGGCCCTCCCCCACCTCGCCGCCCTGGTGGACCCCCGGGACCGAGTGACCCTCCGTCGGCTGGTCCGGCGCCTCGAGGCCCGATCGGCGATCGGTCACGACGGGACCGACGGCCCCCTGACGGTCGTGGCCGTCGACGCCTACGAGTCATTGGCCGCCGGCCTCGATGATGTCGAAGCCCTGCAGGTGCTCGAATCTCTCGACCGACTGGCCCGGGAGGGCACCCGACGTGGCGTCGTCCTCGCCGTGACCGGCAGCCGTCCGTCGGCGATGCCTCCGTCGGCCATCACGACGACGGCCCGCCTTCTCGCCCTCGGGTTCGACGATCCCGCGGACCACGCCCTTCTCGGACTCCGGCCGCCTCGGAGCCCCCTCCCACCCGGCCGGGGGCAGACCCTGGCCGGCCATGAGGTCCAGGTCGGGCGCCTCGACCTCTCCCCCGCACAGGTGGCGGCGCGTCACCCCGCCGCCGCCCCGAGACCCGGCCCGTCCGCGATCGCCCCCCTCCCGACCCGGGTGACGCCCGCCGACCTGACCCCCGCGCCCGGCCGGGCCCGGATCGGGCTGCGGGACCGGGACCTGCGCGCCGCCACCGTCGCGCTGCGCGCCGACGCCCCGTTCGTCGTCGTCGGCCCTCCGAGATCGGGGCGGACCGCCGTGCTCGACCTCCTCGCCGGCGAGCTCCGCGGTCAGCCGTGCACCCGGCACCGTGCGGGCGATGATCCCGCCGCACTGCTCGGGGCCGTTCGGGAGTGGCTGGCCGAACCCACCCCGCACCTGTTCGTCGTCGACGACGCCGAAGCGGTCGACGATCCCGCCGGCCAGCTCCGGGAGCTGGTCGGCGGCCGGCACCCCGCCGCCCTCCTGGTGGTGGCCCTGCGGGCCGACACCTGGCGGTCGGGCTACGGCCGGTGGGTGGACGACCTCCGTCCGGCGGGCCACGGCGTGGCCCTCGGACCCGATCCGGTCCGTGACGCCGAGTGCTGGACGGTGGCCCTCCCGACCCTCGATCCGGCGCCGCCACCGGGGCGGGGGGTCCTCGTCGACGGCTCCACGGCCGAGGTCGTGCAGGTGGCCCATGTCGGAGCCTGACGCGCTGGCGGGGTGGGCCACCGAGGCGGTCCTGGCCTCCCGCGCCGACCGGGTCGTGGTGCGCGCCCGGCGGTACGGCGAGCCCCCGGTGGTGCTGAAGGCGACGCTCCCGGGGGCCGCGGCGCCGGCCCGAGCCACGCTGCGCCGGGAGGCCAGGCTCCTCGAACGGGCGCGGGGCGCCGGGGTCGTGGACCTGCGCGAGGTGCTGGACCGGCGGCGGCGCACCGTCCTCGTCCTGGCCTTCGTACCCGCCGGGACGCTCGACGCGCCGCCGACCCCGGACCCCGCGGCCACGCGGCGACGGCTGGAGGCGACCGTCCGTCGTCTGCACGGCGTCGGGCTCGTCCATGGCGCGATCCGAGCGGAGCACGTGGCCCTCGACGCGGAGGGCCTGCCCGTCCTGCTCGGCTTCGGCTCCGCCCGCCGCAGCGCGATGACCGCCGCCGACGACGCCGCCCTCGCCCGGCTCCTCCCCATCCTCGGTTCAGGCGGCTGACCTCGGTTTCCCGCGCACCCGGATCGGGCACCGGTTCGAGGAGTCAGACGTCCAGGCGCAGGAGGTCGTCCTCGGTCTCACGGCGGACCACGAGGCGGGCGTCGCCGTCGGCGACGAAGACGACCGGAGGACGGGGGACCTTGTTGTAGTTGGACCCCATGGAATGGCCGTACGCGCCGGTGACGGGCGTGGCCAGGATGTCGCCCACGGCCACGTCGGCGGGGACCTTCCCCTCGGCCACCAGCAGGTCGCCGGACTCGCAGTGCTTGCCCACCACCCGGACCGACCGCTCGCGGTCAGCCGCGGTGGAACGGGGTAGGAAGGTCTCGTAGCCGCTGCCGTAGAGGACGGGACGCGGGTTGTCGCTCATGCCCCCGTCGACGGCCACATAGGTACGGATGCCCGGGAGGGCCTTGATCGTGCCGACCCGGTACAGGGTGAGGGCCGCGGCGGCGGTGATCGACCGGCCCGGCTCGGCCGACACCCGGGCGGTGATGCCGGCGTCGACGCACGCGGCCCGCACCGCACCCGCCCACTCGGTGATGGTGGGGGCCGACTCCCCCTCCACATAGGCCACGCCGAGGCCACCCCCGATGGAGAGCTCCGGCAGGCCCTGGGCGTTCACGAACGGGCCCAGCGCCTCCACGGCCTGGAAGAAGGAGTCGACCACGAACACCTGGCTGCCGATGTGGGCGTGCAGCCCGACCAGGTCGACCGAGTCCAGCGCGCCGAGCCGCTCGACGGCCCGGCTCGCCGCGCCGGAGCGCAGCCCGAACCCGAACTTCGAGTCGTCCTGGCCGGTGCGCACGTACTCGTGGGTGTGGGCCTCGACGCCAGGGGTGACCCGCGCCAGGACCTGGGGACGGTGTTCGACGCCCGGAGCGAGGAGAGCGAGGCGGTCGACCTCGTCGAAGGAGTCGACCACGATCCGCCCGACCCCGACCTCGAGGGCCCGGGCCAGCTCGGTTTCGGACTTGTTGTTGCCGTGCAGCACGAGGCGTTCGGCGGGGACGCCCGCAGCCAGCGCCACGTGCAACTCGCCGCCGGTGGCCACGTCGAGGACCATGCCCTCCTCGTGGGCGAGGCGGGCCATCGCCAGGCACAGGAATGCCTTGGTGGCGTAGGCGACCCCGTCGCCGAACGCGGCCACCGCCTCGCGACAGCGGGCCCGCAGATGGGCCTCGTCGTAGACGAAGAGGGGCGTGCCGAACTCGGCGGCCAGGTCGAGCAGGTCACAGCCCCCGACCCTCAGCCGGCCGTCGGCCGCGACGGTCGAGTTGTCGGGCAGCAGCTCCCGGGGAAGGACGCTCACCCGGCGCGTCCGTCAGGTCGGGGCGACACGGTTGCGAACCGGCTCACATCTCGTCGGGGGCGCTGGCCCCGAGCAGGTCGAGACCGATGCCCAGCCCGATGCGCACGGCCTCGACCAGCCACAGGCGGGCCTGGGTGAGGGCCGGATCGACGCTGTCGGCCACCACGTAGCAGTCGTGGTAGAAGCCGTGGAAACGGCCGGCCAGTTCCCGCACCCAGGTCGTGACCTGGTGGGGCGCCCGGCCCCGCGTGGCGCCGGTGACGACCTCGGGGAGCTCCGAGAGCGATCGCAACAGCTCCAGCTCCCGCTCATGGGTGAGCAGGCCGAGGTCGACGTCGGCCAACGGGGCCCGTTCGATGCCGAGCGCCGCGACCTTGCGTCCGATCGAGGCGATCCGGGCGTGGGCGTACTGGACGTAGAAGACCGGGTTCTCCATGGCCTGGCTGGCCACCTCGGCCAGGTCCACGGTCTGTGGGCTGTCCATGGACTGCAGCAGGAAGGTGATCCGGGCGCTGTCGGCGCCGACCTCGTCCACGATCTCGTCGATGGTCACGATCTGGCCCGTCCGCTTGGACAGCCGCACCGGCCGGCCCGCCTTGAGCAGGTTCACCAGCTGGGTGATGACGATCTCCAGCTCGTCGGGGTCGTGGCCCAGAGCCTGCACCGCCGCCTTCAGTCGCGAGACGTAGCCGTGGTGGTCGGCCCCCCACACGTTGACGAGCAGCTCGAAGCCCCGGGCGAACTTGTCCCGGTGGTACGCGATGTCCGGCAACAGGTACGTGTACTCACCATCGGACTTGACCAGGACCCGGTCCTTGTCGTCGCCGTAGTCGGTGGACCGCAGCCAGGTGGCGCCGTCCTGGTCGTAGGCCACGCCCCGCTCCCGCAGGTCGGCCAGCGCCTGCTCGATGGCCCCGGTCTCCACCATCGACCGCTCCGAGAACCAGACGTCGAAGGTGATGCCGAGTCCGGCCAAGGTCTGGATCTGGTCCTGCCGGGCCCGCTCGAGTCCCCAGTCCAGAGGGTCGACGTCGTCGGGCATCCCCTGGGCCCACTCGGTGATGTAGGCCCCCTGGTAGCCCTCCGCGCTCGGCTTCTCACCGGCCTTCCGGGCCACGAGCGAGTCGGCGAAGTGCTGCATCTGCGCGCCCCGGTCGTTGACGTAGAACTCCCGTGACACGACGTGGCCGGTCCGCTCCAGCAGCCGGGCCACCGAGTCGCCGTAGACCGCACCCCGGGCGTGCCCGGCGTGCAACGGCCCGGTCGGGTTGGCGCTGACGAACTCGACCATGACCTTCTTGCCGCCGCCGAGGTCGGGTCGGGCGTAGCCCTCGGTCCCTGCGGTGACGACCTCGACCAGGGTGTCCTGGAGCCAACCGTCGTCCAGGTGGAAGTTGACGAAGCCGGGGCCGGCGATCTCCACCTTGACCACGTGCGGAGCGGGATCGGCCTCCAGCGCCGCGACCAGATCGGCGGCGAGCTCCCGGGGATTGCGGCCGGCGGCCTTGGCCGACACCAGCGCCGCGTTGCTGGACCAGTCCCCGTGCTCCCGGCGAGCCGGCCGCTCCAGGTGGATCGCGGCGGGCGCGTCGAGCCCGCAGGCGGTGAAAGCGGCCCGGAGGGCATCGGTGAGTGCTGCGGCGACCACGATCCCGAGAGGCTACGGCCCACCCTCGGCTGTTCTGGCGTCGATTCGACCAACGGGGCGCGACCTGCCGACCCCGGTTCCGACGAATCAGGCGTGGAGGACGGCGGCGCCGTGCACCCGATCGTGGGCGAGGTCGGCCAAGGCCCGATCGGCCTCGGCCAACGGGTACGGGGTGGTCGTGACCTCGATGCCGATGCGGGCCGCCGTGGCGAGGAACGCCTCGCCGTCCTGGCGCGTGTTGGCGGTGACCGAACGCACCTGCCGCTCCTGGAACAGGTGGCGCTGGTAGTCGAGGCTCGGGACGGCGCTGAGGTGGATGCCGGCGATGGCCAGGATGCCGCCCCGGTCGAGGGCTTCGAGCGCGACCGGCACGATCTCACCGACGGGGGCGAAGCAGATGCTCGAATCCAACGGCACGGGTGGTGCGGCGAAGGTGTCGCCGACCCAGACGGCACCGAGCTCGGTGGCCAGGGCCCGGGCCTCGGCGGATCGGGTCATCACATACACCTCGGCCCCCTCGGCCATCGCCACCTGCGCGGCGAGGTGGGCCGAGCCCCCGAATCCGTAGATCCCGAGCCGGCCGCCCGCCGGGAGCTCGGCCCGCCGCAGGGCCCGGAACCCGATGATCCCGGCGCACAGCAGGGGGGCCGCCTCAGCGTCGGCGAAGGCCTCGGGCAGGCGGTAGGCGTACCGCTCGTCCACGACGGCGGACTCGGCGTAGCCGCCGTCCTCATCCCACCCGGTGAAGCGCGGGGCCAGACACAGGTTCTCCTCGCCCCGGGCACAGAACCGACAGGTTCCGCAGGTGGCCCGCAGCCAGGCGATGCCGATCCGCTCGCCGACCGTGAAACGGGTCGCCTCCGCGCCGACCTGATCCACCACACCCACGATCTCGTGGCCGGGCACCACCCGGGGGCGGTGCGGGGCGAGATCGCCCTCCGCCACGTGGAGATCGGTGCGACAGACCCCGCAGGCCCGGACCCGGACCCGGACCTCGTGTGGCCCCGGCGTCGGCGGCGGTCGATCGATCAGACCCAGCGGGCCCCGGTCGATCGGTCCCGGCGCACGCACCACCCATGCCTTCACAGCAGCGCCCTCGGCAGGACTCGAACCTGCGCACACGCCTCCGGAGGGCGATGCTCTATCCGCTGAGCTACGAGGGCTGGGCCCTCGATCCTAACGGGACGCCGTCGGGGTCCCCTGCGGGATCGCTCTAGTGGCAGTCGACCGGCGGGTCGCCCTCACTGGGTGGGCGGCCGATGGCCTCGGTGATGGGCTCGCCCTCGCTGCCATCGGCTACATCGACCTCGCCGTCGGGGTCCTCGACCACCCCGTTGCTGACCAGGCCGTCGCTGCTGGCCACCCGGTCGACGGTGGGCCGCCCGTCGGGTGCACGGGGGCCCTCCTGGACCGTGGTGAAGTCCAGCCCGGTCACGACCACGACGGTGCCCGCCTCGACCTCGGCGTTCTCCACCAGCTCGGGAGGGGTGGTCAAGTGGCGAGCCACGACGTCGGCCGCCTCGATCTCGCCGGGCGCGAAGTGGACCTGGGTCACCGCCAGGGGTAGGCCGTCGATGTTCTCGGTCCCGGTGAACTGGAAGCCAACGGTGCCCAGCGCCTCGCCCACGGCCTCGGCCTGGCCCGTGATCCCGCTGCCGTTGATGACCTTCACCTGCACCAACCCCGGCGTGTAGTCCGCCGTCGAGTGCCCACGGAACTGGGCCAGCACGGCGTCGGCGTCGGGCTCGACGACCCGGAGGACGGCCGCGCCGCCTGCGGTGGTGTAGTCCTCGACGGGCAGCGTCCGGTTGACCACGGTGTCCTCACCGATCGAACGGAAGCGCAGCGCGAGGCCGGCCAGGGTGTCGAAGCCGAGGCCCTCGTCGATGCCCACGCTGTCCACCCCGATGTCGATCATCTGGTTGAAGCGGCTCGCGCTCGTCAGGTCGAGGGACACCGCCCGCCGCACGGCCTCGATGATCAGCTCCTGCTGGCGGGCGATGCGGCCGAGGTCGCCGGTCGGGTCGGTGTTCCAGTCCCCGTCCTCGACGTACTCGAGTGAACGGCTGCGGGCCAGAGCCAGGGCCTGCCGGCCGTCGAGGGTGACACAGCCCTCCCCGTTGACGACCAAGCCCGTCTGCTGGTCCCGCATCGCGGTGTCGAACCACATCGGCACCCCTCCGATGGCCTCGACGAGCCGCTGGAACCCGCGGAAGTCGACCTCGATGTAGTGGTTGACCGGGATCCCGAGCGACTCCTGGATGGTGTCGATGAGCACCTGGCGGCCGTCCGAGTAGGCGGTGTTGATGCGATCCTCGGAGCCGGTCCCCGCGATGGGCAGCCACAGGTCCCGCGGGATCGACAGCAGCCTGACCTGCTCGGCGCCGGGATCGACCCGGGCCACCAGCACGGTGTCGGAGCGCTGACCTCCGGGTTCGGTGCCGTCGAAGAACGCGTCGGCGTCCGCCGCGTCCCCGTCGAGCTGTTCGCGGGAGTCGGAGCCGACGATCAAGAAGTTCTGGGCCCCGCCGCTGGCCGCCGAGGCCAGGGTGATGTCGCCGTACCGGGGGATCTGCTCGAAGCGGTAGCGGGCGTAGCCGATGACCCCGGCTGCCGCGAGACAGGCCAGCGAGGTGACCACGCCGAGCCCCAGGACGATGCGCTGGCGCCAGGAGCGGCGGCCGCGGGGGCGGCGCGGGGGGGCCTCCGACGCGGAGGGGGGATCAGCCGGTGAGCGGTCGGCCCGAACGGCGCGCCGTCCGCGCCTGCGCTTCGCCATGCGGCCCGGAGCGTAGTGCGCTGTAACCAAACCGCAATGTCAGGCCGGTCAGGTCGGGGCGGCCCGCCAACCGGTCCAGTCCGCCACGGCGACCGACACCACCGGGCCGGGCGGCGGCGCGTGCCGGTACTGGGGATAGCGCCCCGTCAACGCCGCCAGCGCCTCGTCGAAGGCCTCGCCGGCGACGATGACCTCGGCCCGTCCCCGCAGCCGCACCCACCAGAGGCGCTCCCAGTCGTCCTCGTAGTGGTCGGCCAGCACGGTGACCTCCGGATGGGCCCGGATGTTGGCCAGGCGCCGGAGGCGGGTGGTCGACTTGGGCTTCTGGTCGACGATGCTCACGAGCCGGTCACCGTCCAGCAGCGCAAAGGTGATGGGCACGACATCGACTCCCAGGCCCGGGTTCACCGTGGCCAGGCGGGCCACCCGGACCGAGGCGACCAGCGCCCGGGCCTCGCCGGCATCCACCTCAGCCCGGCCGGGGTTCCTTGGGCAGGCCCAGCACCCGTTCCCCGACGATGTTGCGTTGGATCTGGGCCGTCCCGCCCCAGATGGTCTCGGAGCGACTGAAGAAGAACGCCGACTGCAGGACGCTGGCCGGGTACTCCGCATTGGTCGCGCGGGCGCCGTAGCCGGGCACCGCCTCCTCGGCCTCGGCGTCGCCGGTGAGGATCTGCCCACCCATCCCGGCGATCTCGATGGCCAACTCCATCACGTCCCGGTGGTACTCGGACCAGAACATCTTGTTCGTGGCGCCCAGCGCGGCGACGCCGAGGTCCTTGCTCCCCGTCAGGACCGAGGAGAGCGAGCGCAGCCCGTTGACCTTCATGATCTGGACCATCGACCACGCGTGGGCCAGGCCCTGGCGGATCCTCGGGTCCCCGACCTTGCCGTTGGCCTTGGCCAGCGCGGTGATCCCCTCCAGCTCCTTCTCGAAGCGCCGGTACCCCGTCGTGGCCGAGGTGCCCCGCTCGAAGCCCAGGGTGGTCATGGCCACCTTCCAGCCGCCGTTGACCCCGCCGACGACGTTCTCCCTCGGGCACCGGGCATCGGTGAAGAACACCTCGTAGAACTCGGCCGAGGCGTCGATCTGCTTGATCGGCCGGACCTCGATCCCGGGCTGCTTCATCGGGCACAAGAGGTAGGAGATGCCCTTGTGCTTCGGGGCGTCGGGGTCCGTGCGGGCCAGGACGAAGATGTAGTCGGCGTACCCCGCCTGGGTCGTCCAGATCTTCTGGCCGTTGATGACCCACTCGTCGCCGTCCAGCTCGGCCCTGGCCTTGAGCCCGGCCAGGTCGGAGCCGGCATCGGGCTCGGAGAAGCCCTGGCACCAGGAGATCTCCCCGCTGAGGATCTTGGGGATGAACTCCTGCTTCTGCTCCTCGGTCCCCCACTGCAGGATGGTCGGACCGACCAGGGTGTCCCCGAAGAAGTCCGCCCGCATCGGCGCCCCGGCCCGGCCGAACTCCTCGGTCAGGACCACGGCGTGCATGGTGGGAAGGCCCCGACCGCCGTACTCGGTCGGCCAGGAGGCACACAGCCAGTTGCCGTCATGGAGCTTCGCCGTCCACTCCTGGTTGAACGCCTTGCGCTCCTCGGGGGACATCTCGAAGCCGTCGTCGAACCACCCCTCCGGCAGGTTCTCCTCCAGCCAGGCGCGCACCTCGCCCCGGAACTCCTCGGCCTCAGGCGGGTACGTCAGGTCCATTGGTGGGGAGTCTTGACCAGCCGATCGAGAGTCGTCCAGCCGGCGGTGAGGATGCGGAGTCGGAACCGAGCGGCGGCGACGACCCGCAGCTTCGGCGGAGCCGGACCGACCGACCGCCACGAGGCCAGTCGGATGTCACGCCTTCTTGGGCTTCGGTGGGGGCGTACCGAGCTTGACCGGGGCCCAGGCGTTGTCGGGCCAGCGGCGGCGGCTGACGATGGAGAGGCGGCGCATCAGCTTGATGGCGTCGGGATCGCTGTCGCCGGGGCGGCTGATGATGACGCCGTCCTCCAGCATCCCCTTGATGATCTCCCGGCCGAGGTCGGTGCGGACGATGGTCAGGGTCCAGTCGTTGTCCTTGCCGATGCCGCCGGTGGAGATGTCGGCGTGCTCGGCGGCGAAGTCGGGGCAGGTCTTGCAGCCCTCCCGGGTCCAGGCGTGGCACTCCTTGAGGTTGACCTCGTGGTAGCTGCCGTCATGCAGCCAGATCTGGAAGACGCCCTTGATGTTCACCTTCTTGATGTCGGCCTTCTTCAGGCCGTACTTGGCCTCGAAGAGCTCCTCGAAGATGGCGTCGTCGAAGGTCTTGGAGCACAGCAGGCCGATGTTGAAGATGAACGGCTTGCCCGCCTTGCCCACCTTGCGGTGCCACATCACCGGCGGGATCGACGACTGGCAGCTCATGCCCACCAGGGCCAGCTTGGACAGGCCGCGCTCCTTGGCCTCGGTCACGGCCAGGGGGTTGGCCGAGTACGTGTAACGGCTGCCCGCCGAAGCCAGGACCTCCTCCTTGGTGGCCGCCACCCCGGGGATGGCCTTCCACGTGGAGCCGTCGCCCTCCAGGAACGACGTGAGGGCACCGTCGATGTAGCCCTTCTCCAGCGCCCAGATGAGCAGGGCCGACACGAGACCGCCGTCCTGACCCATCTGGTGGACCATGTCGTCAGAGGCCCGGGTGAGCAGCACGTCCTTGTAGATGCCCGACATCTCGTCGTCCGCACGGTCCTGGGCGAAGAGGTGCTCGTTGGCGTCCTCCTCCCAGGTCCGGAAGCGGGGGCAGGCCCGCGTGCAGCTGGTGCAGCCCTTCTGGCCATGACCGCAGTCGGTCGGGCCCAGCTCGTCCTCGAGGTGGAACGGCTTGTACCCACCCTGCTCGTGGTCGTAACCGATCACGTCGTGGGGGCAGGCGATCACACAACCCGAGCAGCCCGTACAGAGCCCGAAGTCGATGACCTCCTCGTAGAGCTCCTTCCACTGGCTGGTCCAGCGGGTGCGGGTGGGGGCGGGCTCGGTCGTGGTCATGGGCCTCAGGCAGGGAGGGTGGTCGAGGGGACGGTGGGCGCGACGGTCGGGCCGGCGGCTTCGACGTCGAGGTAGCAGGCGGTGCGGATCCGGTCGATCGAGCCGGGGACGGCGGACGGATCCGCGGCCAGCTCGGCATCCATCGCCAGGAACTCGTCGAAGGGGATGTCCTGGCGGATGGCGTCGTAGGCGCAGCGACAGAAGTCTGTGGCCCGGGTGAAGCCCTGGGCCTCGGCGTCCGCCGTGCAGCTGGTCATGAACTCGTCCTCGATGGAAGTGTCGTAGTCGGTGGCCGGATCCTCGCTCCGCAGGTAGAGGATGCCACCCACGACGGTCGCGGCCAGAACCACCACGGCGGCGACCCCGATGATCAGGCGGCTGCCCGTGCTCATCGACGCGGGCCCCGGCTCACGGCGCCACCGTCGTGGCCGTCGTCGGGGTGGTGGGCGGACGCGGCGTCGTCGGTGGCGGGACCACCGAGCCCACCGTCGGGGCGGCACCGAGCGTGCGCACACAGGTGGCGAGGACCTCGAGGGGCACGTCGAGATCGCCGCCGGGGACGCGGGTGGGGGCGATGGCGAAGTCGTCGGCCACGAGGTCATCCATCGGCGGGAGGTCCTCGAAGGCCACCGCGTCCACCAGACCCTCGTACCAGCAACCGCAGACCTGCGGTGCCCCCGGGCGGCCGAAGGACTCAGAGCACCGCGCCAGGAAGTCCCGCTGGAAGCTCGCGTCGTAGTCGGCCGCCTCCCCCGCGCGGCAGCCGCTCCAGGCAAGGGGGCCCAACAGCAACGCCGCGGCGAGCACGCGCCAACGGAGCCGACCCATCGCCGCACGGTACCCAGAAGTGGAAAAACAGGCCTGATGGCCCATGCGGAGCACCCGCCCGCTGACCGATGGATCTCGGGTAGCGCCTGCACGGCCCTTCCGGTGGGACCTCAACGACGAGGCTCCGCCGATCCGGCCGGGAGCGGGGATCGGGGCCACTTCGGCGGCGCCCCGATCCCCGCCGGGCGGGCGCTCGGGGTCGCCGCGGGATTGCCCGCCACCCGCCAACGGAGTCCTCTTCTCGCCCTCGGTCACTGCTCGGCGAGGGCTCGGGCTCGTTGGAGGACGGCGTCGAGCATGGGTTCGGTGAGCTTCCTGGTGAAGGTGTTCTGCTGGCTGACGTGGTAGCTGCAGAGGACGGTCTGTCCCGAGGGGGCGTCGATCTCGACGCCGTGGCCGAACTTCGGGCGGGGCCGGATGCCGAGGTGACTCGCCATGGCCTGGTAGGCGAACTGGCCCAGCACGACGAAGACCCTCAGGTCGGCCAGGAGGGCCAGTTCCCGCGCCAGCCAGGGTCGGCAGGTGTCGCGCTCGGCCGGCGTCGGCTTGTTCGCCGGCGGGGCACAACGGACCGGGGCGGTGATCCACATCCCGCGGAGGACGAGTCCGTCGTCGCGGTGCTCGGAGGTCGGCTGGTTGGCGAAGCCGGTGCGGTGCAGCGCCGAGTAGAGGAAGTCGCCCGATCGGTCCCCGGTGAACATCCGTCCCGTGCGGTTGGCGCCGTGGGCCGCCGGGGCCAGGCCGATGATCGCCACTCGGGCCGCCGGGTCACCGAAACCCGGGACCGGCCGGCCCCAGTAGTCCCAGTCGAGGTAGGCGGCCCGCTTCTCTGCCGCCACCTGCTCCCGCCACGCGACCAGCCGGGGGCAGGCCCGGCAGACGGTCACCTCCGCCTCCACCACCGTCAAGGAGTCCGCCACGGCCCCACGGTAGGACCCTGGAGGGCGGGGGCCGCCCGGGTCACCGGGAGGGCGCCGATAGGTTGACGACCTCATGGCCACCGCCAAGCCGATTGCGCCCACGCTGGTGCTCCTCGTGCGCCACGGGCTGACGCCCACGACGGGCACGAAGCTGCCCGGGCGGGCACCGGGCCTCCACCTCTCCGATGCGGGGAAGGCCCAGGCCGACACGGTGGCCCGGCGCATCGCCGCGCTCGGTGAGGTGGCCGCCGTCTACGCCTCCCCCCTCGAGCGGGCCCGTGAGACCGCGGCGCCGATCGCCAGGGCCACCGGCAACCGGGTGCGCACCGTCGCCGGCCTCCACGAGTGTGACTTCGGCGCCTGGACCGGCAGACGGCTGGCCGACCTCTACAAGAAGAAGGAGTGGAAGCAGGTCCAGCGGAACCCGTCGGGCTTCCGCTTCCCCAAGGGCGAATCCTTCAGCGAGATGCAGGTCCGCATCACCGCCGCCCTGGCCGACCTGCGGGACCGCCACCCGGGCCAACGGGTGGTGGCGGTGTCCCACGCCGATCCCATCAAGGCCGCGGTGGCCGATGCCATGGGCACCCACCTCGACCTGTTCCAGCGGCTGGTGGTGTCACCCTGCTCGGTCAGCGCCGTGGCCCTCACCGACGACGGCCCACTGGTGCTCGCCGTCAACGCCGTGGACGATCTGACGCGGCTGGTCCCGTCGTGAACCACCCGAGGAGCCGGCGCCGATGAGCACCTTCGATCTGCGGGAGCCGGACCGCTTCACCGTCGGGGCCGTCGGTGAGCCCGGCTCACGCGTCTTCTTCCTGCAGGCCGTCGAGGGCACCCAGGTGGTCACCCTCCGGCTCGAGAAGCAGCAGGTGGGAGCCCTCGGCCAGTACCTCCAGGGCGTCCTGAACGACCTGCCGGTCGCCCCGCTGACCGAGCAGCCCGCCGACGTGGACCTGGTCGAGCCCGTCGTGGCCGAGTGGGTGGTCGGCACCCTCGGGGTGGCCTACGACGCCGAAGCCGACCGCATCGTGCTCCAGGCCGACGAGTTGGTCGCCGAGGAGGACGACGACGGGGGCGTGGCCCGCTTCCACCTGACCCGGTCCCAGGTCGTGGCCTTCTGTGAGCTGGCCGAGACGCTGGTCGCCGCCGGTCGGCCGCCCTGCCCGATCTGCGGCCAGCCGATGGATCTCGACGGCCACGTCTGCCCCCGGAGCAACGGCCACAAGTGACGGCCCGGTGAGCGCCGACACCGACCTCACGCCCCTGCGGGAGGGCGAGATGGCCGTCGAGGGCCGCATGCCCTACAGCTCCAACGGGACCTTCCTGGTCCGGGTCGCGCACGAGGGCACCGAAGAGCTGGCCGTCTACAAGCCCGTGCGGGGCGAGCGACCGCTGTGGGACTTCCCCACCGGCCTCGCCCGCCGCGAGGTCGCCGCCTACGAGCTGTCCGCCGCTCTGGGCTGGGACGTCGTGCCGCCGACGGTGCTGCGTGACGGCCCCGCGGGCGAGGGCTCGGTGCAACGCTTCGTCGACGCCGACTTCAGCGAGCACTTCTTCACCCTCCGCGAGGACGAGGCCCACGACGACGCCTTCCGCCGGCTGTGCGCGTTCGACCTGGTGGCCAACAGCGCCGACCGCAAGGGTGGTCACTGCCTGGTCGACGCCGAGGGCCACATCTGGGCCATCGACAACGGCCTGAGCTTCCACCAGGAGTTCAAGGTGCGGACCGTCATCTGGGACTACGCGGGCGAGCGACTGCCCGACGCCCTGGCCGCGGACCTGCAGGCCCTCGTCGACGACGGGCTCCCCGACGCCCTGACCGCGCTCCTGGACCCCTTCGAACGCGATGCCGTGCTCACCCGGGCCGGTGCCCTGCTGCAGGCCGGCGCCTTCCCCCACGACCCCACCGGCCACCGCTACCCCTGGCCCCTCGTGTGACCCCCGCGCTCCTTCCCGTTCTGGGCCCTCCCCCCCGCGCTCCACAACAGGTCGTGGGGCCCAGAACGACCGGGTACCCCTTCTGGGCCCTCCCCCCGCGCTCCACGACGGGTCGTGGGGCCCAGAACGGATCGGGGCGTGCTGAGCGTCGATGAGGCGGCGGCCCAGGGGGACCTCGACGAGCTGGTCCGTCACGTGGACCGGCTGTGCTCCTCCCGGGAGTGGGACGAGCTGATCCGGCTCCGGGACAAGGCCAAGGCGGCCATCGAGCGAGGCCACCAGCTGTGGCCCGCCGCGTCCTACGCCGAGTACCGATTGGCCCTCGAGGCCCCCGGTGACAGGGCGGCCGCGGTCCTGTTCGAGGGTTCGGGGTTCATGGCCCTCGGCCCCCTGCACGAGGTGGCCGCCTCCACCCACGAGTGGGCGGAGCTGGAGGGCCACCACCCCGGCGGCGCCCATGCCGCCCTGGCCGCCCACGAACGGGTCCTGCGGGGCGAGGACCTGACCGGCCGCCTCGACGGCCTCCCCGATCTCTTCGAGGTGCCGCTGGTCCTCCAACCCTGGGAGCCCGGCTACGCACTGGCCACCTACCACGCCGACAAGGCCGACTTCCCGGCGCCGGACCGTCCGACCCCGTTGCCGACGCTCTTCGGGGAGCCCGGTCAGGAGGTCGACGACCGCACCGTGACCACGGCCCTGGTCGAGGTCGCCCGCACCTGGATGGCCGAGTCCAACGGCCGGGTCGAGACCGTCGCGGTCGAGGGGGACGCGATCGGGGCCGTCGCCGCGCTCGGCCTGCGCTCCGGCCGGGCCGTCGAGATCACCAGCGCCGAAGCGATGGCCCACCTGGCCTGGGCCGCCGCCTCGGGTGGCGCCCACGGCCGACGACGGGGCGGCGCCACCGGCCGGGCCCGCGCCTGGTGGGCGCTGACCACCCTCACCGGCCTCGACGAGCACGACGAGGTCGATCCCGCCGAGCTGGGCACCGCGGCCGGCGAGCTCACCTGGCTCTGGTGGGACGCCAGCGAGCCCGACACCGGCTGGTCCCTCCGCCTCGCCGTCGCCGACGAGGCCGACGGCCTCGCCTGGGCCATCAACGCCCAGGACGCCACCTCCTGAGCCGCCGGTCGTGCCCCGTCCTCCTTCCGGCCCCTGAATCCGGGATCCGAACTAGGGGACGGAAGAGCCACCTTCGCTCCAGACCCGCCGTGCCCTTCCAGCGCCGCAGCCAGCGGATCAACATCACCGCGCCGACCTCCAGCCCCCTCCCCGCCAACGAAGGGATGGCGACGCGACCCGGCAGTCACGCCGCCGGTGCCGGTCCACCGGGGTGGCGCCGCAGTCGCGCCACGGCACCAGGCGGGCGGGCGCGTCTCCCGGGCCCAATGGACGGGGCGGGGGCCTTCCTCGGCGACGTTTCGTTCGTTGCGTAGGAGCGGGGGAGGCCCCCGCCCCGTCCCCCACCGCCCGGAACCACGCACCTGCCCGCCCCCGCCGAGACGCGACGAAGGCGCCACCCCCACAAGAGGAGCGGCGCCCTCGAGCGGGACTACCGGTTCTGGAGGGCCTCGATCACCTGAGGCAGCACCTTGTGGACGTCGCCCACGATGCCGAGGTCGGCCACCGAGAAGATGGGGGCCTCGGCGTCCTTGTTGATGGCGATGATGTTGTTGGAACCCTTCATCCCCACCAGGTGCTGGGTCGCACCCGAGATGCCGCACGCGATGTAGACGGTCGGCTTCACGACCTTGCCCGTCTGGCCCACCTGGTAGGAGTACGGGACCCAGCCGGCATCCACGATGGCCCGGGATGCACCCGGGGCCGCCTTGAGCAGCTTGGCCAGGGTCTCGATCATCTCGTACTTCTCGGCCTCGCCGAGGCCACGGCCACCGGACACGACGACTGCCGCCTCGTCCAGCTGCGGGCCCTCACGCTCCTCGACGTGGCGTCCTTTGACCGTCGCGGCCCCGGCGGCGCCGGTGTCGGGCACGGCCAGGTCGGCCACCTCGGCGGCGGCGCCGCTGGCGCCCTCCGCGGCGGCGAAGGACTTCGGCCGGAGCAGGACCAGCGCCGGGCCGTCGCCGACCAGCTTGGTCGCGATGTTGGTCGAGCCGCCGAAGATGGGCTCGGTGGTGACGAGGGCACCGCCGTCCTCGCTCAGGTCGACGTTGTTGGTCGACACGGTGCGATCGAGCTTGGCCGACAACCGGCCGGCCACGTCGCGACCGTCGTAGGTGGTGCCGAAGAGCACGGCGTCGGGGGCGTCACCGCCCTGGACGGCCGCGGCGATGGCGGCGGCCACGGGAACGCCCTGCAGCGAGTCGCCCAGGTCACCGGTGGCAAGGACCTTCGTGGCGCCATGGGCACCGAGGGTGGCGGCCACCGAGGCGCCCTCACCGCCGAACACGCACTCGACGGTGTCGGCCAGCTCCGTGGCCTTGGCCAGGATCTCGAGGGTGATCGGCAGGACCTCGCCGTCACGGGCCTCGGCGAACACCCAGATGCGGGAGAGAGCCATGATCAGATCACCTTCAGTTCGTCCAGGAAGGCGACGACCCGCTGATAGGCCTCGCCCTCGTCCTCGATGATCTCGCCGGCCTCGCGCTCGGGGGCGGCGCTGACGTCCACGACCTCCTGGCGGGCACCGGCCCAACCGACTTCGGAGACGTCGAGGCCGAGATCGGCCACGGTCGCCTCGTCCACGGGCTTGTTCTTGGCCGCCATGATCCCCTTGAAGGAGGGATAGCGCGGCTCGACCACACCGGCGGTCACCGAGACCAACGCGGGGGTCGGGCAGGTCACCTCGTCATAACCCAGCTCCGTCTGACGCTGCACCTCCACGGTGCCGTCGCCCACGGCGATGTCCTTGGCGAAGGTCACCGAGGGCAGTCCGAGGAGCTCGGCCAGCTGCTCGGGCACGGTGCCCGTGTAGCCGTCGCTGGACTCGGTGGCGGTGAGGATGAGATCCACGCCGTCCACCCGACCGATGGCCTTGGCCAGCACCTTCGCGGTACCCAGCGAGTCGGAGCCGGCGAGGCCCTCGTCGCTGACCAGGACGGCCTTGGCCGCACCCATGGCCAGCGCCGTGCGCAGACCGCTGGTCTCGTTGTTCGGGGCCATGGAGACGAGGGTGACCTCGCCGTCACCGCCGGCGTTGTCCACCAGCTGCAGGGCCATCTCGACCCCGTACGAGTCGGCCTCGTCCAGGATCAGCTTGGAATCACGCTTGAGCGTGTTGGTCTCGGGATCCAGCTCGCCCGGCTCGGCCGGGTCGGGGATCTGCTTCACGCACACGACGATGTTCACGACGCAGTGCTCCAGTTGGGGGCATCCATGGCTCAGATTGTCGGTCCCTGCCCCGGCAGCGGCCAAATCGGCCTCGGCTAGCGTCGGGCGCTCTGAAGCTCCTCCTGCTCGTCAACTCCTCGGCCTCGTCGGTCACCGCCCGCACCCGGGTGGTGATCCGCAAGGCGCTGTCCGCCGACCACGACGTCGCGGTGGCCGAGACCAACCGCCGTGACCACGCCACCTCCCTGGCCCGCGGCGCGGTCCACGCGGGCGTCGACGTGGTGGTCGTGTTGGGCGGGGACGGGACCCTGAACGAGGCGGCCAACGGTCTGGCCGGCTCCGAGACCGCCCTGGCCACCCTCCCGGGCGGCTCGACCAACGTGTTCGCCCGCACGATCGGCCTGCCCAACGACCCCATCGAGGCCACCTCGGACCTGCTCGACGCCCTCGCCCGCGACGCCATCCGCCCGATCGGCCTGGGCAACGTCAACGGCCGCTATTTCCTGTTCCACACCGGCGTGGGCTTCGATGCCGCGATCGTGGCCCAGGTCGAGAGGCGCTCCGGCCTGAAGCGCTACGCCGGCCATGCCCTGTTCATCTACGCCGGGATCGAGACCACCCTGGCCCACTACGACCGGACGCAGTCCCACTTCTCGGTGCACCACGCCGACGGCTCGGTGGTGCCCGACGGCTACATGACCGTCGTGCTGAACACGAACCCCTACACGTACCTCGGCAACCGGCCCTTCAACCTGGCGCCCGACGCCGGGTTCGACCGTGGCCTGGCCGTGGTCACCGTGCGGACCATGAAGGTGTTGCCCTTCCTGTCCATCGCCGCTTCAGCCCTCGGCTCCGGCGAGCGCCTGCGGAAGTCCAAGCACATCGACTACCGCACCGACATCGAGGCCGTGGACCTCGTCGCCCACGGGGCCATGCCCTACCAGGTCGACGGTGACCACCTCGGCGAGGTCGACCGCCTCGAGTTCCGCCACGAGCCCGCGGCCCTGAGATTGGTGCTGCCGTCGCCCTGAGCTGGTTCGCTCGCGGTTCTGGAGCGACCGGCGATCGGATCTGATCCGGCTCCAGCTCCTACCAGCGTGCGGTCCCTCGCTCACCCACTCCGGCATCGCCGTCGGTGAACGCCTTCACCGCTGCTCCACTCCGTTGCAGTACCAACACCGGCCGGACACACCTGTGCGGACGGGTGCTCACCTCATCGAGGGATGAGGCTCCGGGCGAGGTGGGGGACGTTGGTGCAGAGGCCGTCGACGCCGTGGGCGAGGAGCTCGGCCATCCGGTCGGGGCGGTCCACGGTCCAGACGTTGACGGCGACTCCGGCCTCGTGACACCGGGTGACCAATCCGGCATCGACGAAGAGGTCGTAGGGGTGCAAGGCCGAGTGGCCGGCGGCGACGACGACCTCGACCACATCCGCCGCGGGCTCGACCACGAGCAGGGCGGTGGCCAGGTGCGGGGCCCGCCCCCGGATCCGGACGAGGGTGTCCCGGTTGAAGGACGAGATCAGGACCTCGTCGCGTCCTCCCCGCTCCGCCAGGAGGGTGACGGTTCGCTCGGCGACGTACTCGTCGGCGTCGAAGTCGGGGTCGTCGTGGTTGTTCTTGATCTCGATGTTCACGCCCATCCCCGCGCACGCATCGAGGGCCGCGGCGAGGGTCGGCACGGACTCGGGCAGTTCGGCCGCCGGCCGCTCCACGATGGCCCGACCGTCGGACAGGTGGGCGTCATGGTGCACGACCAGGACGCCGTCGGCGGTGCGCCGGGCGTCCAGCTCCACCCAGTCCGCCCCGTGCTCGGCGGCCCCGAGGAAGGCTTCGACGGTGTTCTCCGGGAACGTCGCAGAGGCCCCTCGGTGGGCGATGACGATGGGTGGTGCCATCGACGGAAACCTACCTGTTGCCCACCTTCTGACTCGGGAGTAGGGTGATCCCGCTGCATGTGAACGGAATCACGAGCACCGGCCGCCTCTTGGGCTCCGCCACCTCGCAGCATCAACGACATCCCCTACCCCGGCAACCTCACCGTGGAGGTTTTGTGGCCCTCCCAGCCCTCAATGCACCTGGCCTCGCCCCCGAGGACGAGATCGACGACTGGCGCGACGAAGCCGCCTGTCGGGACACCGATCCGGACCTCTTCTTTCCCGTCGGCACGACCGGACCGGCCCTCGAACAGATCGCATCGGCCAAGGCCGTGTGCCTGGCGTGCGAGGCCCAGACCGCCTGCCTGGAGTTCGCCATCATCACGAACCAGGACTCTGGCGTCTGGGGTGGCACCTCTGAGGAGGAGCGCCGCGTCCTGCGCCGCCAGCACGTCGCCCGCCTGAAGGCCGCCCGCCGCGCGAGTTGAGACCGACTCGCAGCCAGTGGTCGGACCGGGCCCCAAAGCGGCAAAGGCGACGCTCCACGAAGGCGACGCCGGAGTTGCTGAGCGAGCGACCGATCGCGGGTTCGCGGCCGAGCCGGGTCTGAGCCGGGTATCCACCCGTCCGGCCGGCGAGCGAAGTTCTCAGAGGTCGGACCGCACTTCGTCGGCGACGAGGGGTACGCGGATCTCGGCGACCGCGCCGGGCGCGTGATCGCCGGTGTCGGCCCGGGCCTGCATGGAGATCGAACCGCGGAGCTCGGTGGTGACCAGGGTCTGCACGATCGACAGGCCCAGGCCCGTGGTGGTGGCCAGGTCGAACCCGGGCGGCAGGCCCACGCCGTCGTCGGTGACCCGCACGACCAGGGTGTGGCCGTCGTTGGCCACCTCGAGGATGACCTCGCCCTCGGGCGTGCCACCGTCCTCCTCGGTCGGATAGGCGTGCTCGACGATGTTCTGCACCAGTTCGGTGATGACGATCGACAGCGGTGTGGCGATGTACGCCGGCAGCTTCCCCGCGTCGCCCTCGATGCGGAACTTCACCCGGTAGTCGCGGGGCACCAGTCCCTCCTCGACGGTGCGCAGCAGCGGCCGGAGCACCTCGACGAAGGGCACCTCCTCGCCTGCGCCCCGGCTGAGGATCTCGTGGACCAGGGCGATCGAGGAGATCCGGGCCACGGACTCCTCGATGGCCGTGCGGGCCTCGGGCGAGTCCATCCGACGGGCCTGCAGCCGGAGCAGCGAGGAGATCGTCTGCAGGTTGTTCTTCACCCGGTGGTGGATCTCCCGGATCGTGGCGTCCTTGGAGAGCAACAGGAGATCACGGCGGCGCAGCTCGGAGATGTCCCTGATGAGGACGACCGCGCCGGTGGCCTCCCCCCGCTCGAGGAGCGGGATGCAGCTGATCACCACCGTCACCCCTGAGGGGCGTTCGACCTCGTGGGTGACCGGGACTCCGAAGGCGAACGCGTCGCGGACCATCTCGTCGTCGAGGCCGACCTCGGCCAGGGTCCGCCCTTCGGTGGCGGAATGGACGCCGATGCGGTGGAGGGCCGAGACACCGTTGGGCGAGTGGTAGGCGATGCGCCGGGTCTCGTCGAGCAGGACCACACCGTCACCCACCCGGGGGGCCAGCTCGCTCTCGAAGTCGGCCCTCGGGAAGGGGAAGCTGCCTTCGGCGATCATCCGGGCGAAACGGTGGAACATGGTCACATAGGTCCGCTCCAACTCGCCCGGCAGTCGGCCCACCGACGACGCGGACTCACGGGTCAGCACCGCGATCAGCTCGCCTTCGGCCCGCACCGGGATGCACTCGACGCGGACGAGTTCCCGCACCGCGGCGCTGGTGATCTCCCCCTCGATCATCTCCTCCCGCTGCAGGCAGCGGGTGACCACCGGACGCTCCGCCGCGGAGATCATCTGACCCATGAGGTCGGAGCGGTAGAGCGTCTGGCTGGTGGCCGGCCGCACCTGGCCGAGCACGATGAAGCCGTCCTCGCTCCCCGGGCCGACCGGCGCGAACAGCAGCAGGTCGGCAAAGCACAGGTCGGCCAGCAGGCCCCACGAACCCGCCAGCCGCTGCAGGTGATCGATCTGGTCGTCGCCCAGCGGCGTGTGGGCCCGCGCGAGTTCCAGAAGTCCGGCCATGCCCGCAGGGTAGGGCGCTCGTCCGCGGCCGGGTCCGGCGCGAACTCCGCGCCGTTGGCCGCGCCACACGCGGCAGACGGCGCCGAGTGCGTCGGGCGCGCCCCCGACCACGGGCGACTCGAAGCCGCGACCGGATCCCGGCGTGGAGGCCGGGTCAGCCCACCAGGCAGGCGCCGGCGCGGCGGGGGTCACCGCCGCCGTGGCCGGCCGGGGAGACGGCGTGGACGCCGCCGAAGTAGAGGTTGAGGTCCGACCACCTGTTGACCGGGCCCAGCCGGGCGAGCGCCGCCACGGCGTCGGCCGGGAATCCGGGCTCGACCTGGAAGGCGGCCCCGTCCCAGTGGATGCGGGGACGGCCCACGGCATCGGCCGGATCCACCTCGAAGTCCACCACGGCACTGATCGTCTGGAGCAGGGCCGTCCGGATGCGGGCCGAGCCCCCGCTGCCCAGGACCAGTTCGACCCCATCGGGGCCCAGGACGACCGTCGGGGCCATCATCGAGGACACCCGGAGCCCAGGCGGCGAGGCATGGAAGCCATCGGGGTGCAGGTCGTCCTCGCCCAGCATGTTGTTCAGCATCACGCCGGTGCCGGGGACGACGTACCCGGACGCCTCGCCGTTGGAGGTCGAGAGCGAGGCCACGTTGCCCTCGGCGTCGGCCACACTGGCGTGGGTGGTGCCCCGGCTGAACTGCGGACCGCCGCTCGGCGAGCGTGAGGCCTCCAGGTCCTGCAGCGCCCGTCCGAGGGCGACGAGGTGGTCGGGTTCACCCCAGCGGGACGGCTTCGGCATCTCGAGGGCCAGGAAGTCCAGGCCCCGACCGATCAGCTCACCGCCGAAGGCCGGGGGCGGGTTGGTGAGCACCGTGCGGTCCCGATAGGCCACGGCCAACGGCTCCCGCTCGGCGACGGCGTAGGCGGCCAGGTCCGCCGCGGTGATCAGGCCTTCCCCGGCCGCCATGTCGGTCGCGACCTGCTGGGCTCGTCCCGCCGACCACAGATCGTGGGTGGGGTCGGCCTGCAGTTCTCTCAGGAAGCGGCCGGTGTCGGGATTGGTGAAGGTGTGCCCGGGCGGCTGGGGACCGCCGTCGAGGCCGAACAGGCGCCGACCGCCCTCGCTCAGGCGGAGGATCGGCCAGAGCAGGTCGGTCACCGCGCCGTGGAAGTCGTCGAGGACCACCCCGTCGTCGGCGAGGGCCACGGCGGGACGCAGCACGTCGGCCAACGGGAGCCGACCCAGGCGTTCGTGCACGGCCAGGTATCCGGCCACGGTGCCGGGAACCGCGGCCGAGCCGAGGCCGGTGTTGAACACCTGGTCGACCCCGGGGTAGCTCACGGTGATCGGGAAGAAGTGCGGTTCGGGCATCGGGTCGAGGCCGCGGCCCGGCGTGTCCACGAAGAAGTCGAAGAGCGCGGACTCCCCCGCCGCCGTGCGGGTGAGGCAGAAACCGCCGCCGCCGAGGCCGGTCATGAGCGGCTCACCGGTGGCCGAGGCGAAGCCCGCGGCGACGATGGCGTCGAAGGCATTGCCCCCGGCCTCGAGGATCCGCATCGCCGCCTCACAGGTGGAGAGGTGTCCGCCGGCGGCGATCGCCCGGCTCACCACAGGTGGCGCCCCATCGTGAACAGGCCGTCGAGGTCGTGGACGTCGTCGGCCAGGTAGGGAACGGTGGCCACGACCTCGGCCGCCGCCCCGAGGCGGGACGCCTCCTCCGCCTCCCGGGAGGCGACCAGCCGGTAGTTCAGGAAGCTGGCGGCCACCTCGTCGAGGACCCGAGCCACCTGCCCGGTGTCGGCAACCTGGTCGGCCACCGCCGCGGCGACGGGAGCGGCGTCCCGGTCCAGGAGCTCGGCCACCTCGGCGGCCTCCGAGGAGAACAGGTCCGTGGGCAGCACCTTGTTGAACACCAGCGCCCCGAGCGCGAGATTGCGCTCGCCGAGGGCCTCGACGAAGAACTCGGCCTCCTGGGCCGGAGCCGGTTCGAGGGTCGAGACCACCACGAAGGTCGTGCCGTGGTCCTCCAGCAGGCGGGACACGGCCCTTGATCGCTCGACGAATCCTTCGTACATGGTCTGGAAGAGGAGGAAGAAGTCCCCGATGTCCTGCAGGAACTGCGAGCCGAGGATGCGGTCGGCGATCGTGTAGAACGGCTTGGAGGCGTAGTTGAGGACACGGGAACGGGCCGGCGCGGTCAACCACCGCAACAGCCGGCTACCGAAGAACTCCGCCATGCGGTCGGGAGCCTCGAGGAAGTCGATGGCGTTCCGGGTCGGCGGCGTGTCCACCACGATCAGGTCGTAGCGACCACTGGAGTGGATCTCATAGAGCCGTTCCATGGCGATGTAGTCGTGGCTCTGCACGAACTTGCCCGTGATGTTCTGGTACAGCGGGTTGGCCAGGATCGCCTCGAGGGTGGCCGCGTCAGGGGCGTGCAACGCCACCAGGTCGTCCCAACTGGCCTTCGTGTCGAGCATGGCGGCGAAGAGGCGCCCCCGGGGTTCGATGCCCGCGTCGGTGAAGGCCGAGCGGGGCACTTCGGTCTCGATGTTGCCGAAGGCCTCGAGGCCCAGCGCGTTGGCCAGGCGCTTGGCGGGGTCGACGGTCAGCACCAGGACCCGGCCACCGAGGTGGGCCGCGGCCATCGCGGCCAGGGCTGCCGCACTCGTCGTCTTGCCCACGCCACCCGAGCCGCAGGTCACGACCACCTCGTTGGCGGCCAGGAGCTGCTCGAGCGAGGTCGAGGAGGCGCCGGACCTCCGGCGACGGGCCGCCGTCAATGGCCCAGCTCCGCCGCGAGGGCGTCGGCCAACTGGCTGGTGGCGCGGATGCCGTGGCTCCGGGTGAACAACTCGGGGGCGTAGAGCATCGGCACGCCCCGGAGCCCCTCACGGAGTCGGTCGAGGTGGACGCTGCGGGTCCGGCGCAGGGTCACGGCCAGCTCGGCGGCGTCCAGGATGGGTGCCACCGGCCCGCCGGCGGCGGCCTCGAGGGCGGCGACGGTCTCGGGCCGACGGAGGGCCTCGAAGACCGCCTCCTCGTCACGGGAGAACAGTTCGGGCAGGACCCGGTTGACCACGGTGGCCGCCAGGTCGACCCGGGTCTCGGTCCGGATGCGCTCGGCCAACTCCAGGGACTCGCTGACCGGCATCTCCTCGGGTGCGGCCACGATCACCGCTCCGGTGGTGGCCGGGTCGTCGAGGATCTCGCTCAGCCAGGCGGTCTGGTCCCGGACCAGCCCCACCTTCACCAGCTCACCGATGGCCTGGGGGGCCGAGAGCTGAGCCACGACGTGGCCCGTGGCCGACGCGTCGACCACGACCAGGTCGTAGTGCTGCTGCTTGGTCTCCCAGACGACCTTGCCCACCGTGAGGATCTCCTTGACCCCCGGGGCGGCGTTGGCCACGAAGTCCAGGGTCCGGGCCAACGGCCCGATGCGGGCCACGAGCGGGATCTTCACCTGCAGGCGCAGGTACTCCTTGAGCGACTCCTCGGTGTCCATCGACATGGCGAACAGGTCGGGCTGGACCTCGATGGGATCCCAGCCCGTGGGCGCGGCCGAGAAGAAGTCGGCCAGGTTGCCCTTGGCGTCGAACTCACAGGCCAGGGTGCGCCGGCCCTGGCGGGCGGCCACGAGGGCCAGCGCCGAGGCGATGGTGGACTTGCCCACGCCCCCCTTGCCGGTGACGAACACCAGCTTCCGGTCGAGCAGATCGACCGCGACCGGGCTCACCTCGATCGGCCGCGACGGCCCGAGCGGTCCTTCAGCCCCCGAAACCGATGCGGTGGGCGTCATCGGGGCTGCCGATCTCGACATAGGCGATCTTGTCGAGTGGAACGGCCACTTGACGGCCACGCCGGTCGGTCATCCAGAGAGGGCCCTTGCCGCCGAGGGCGGCGCCGATCTCCGCCTTGACCTTCTCGGGGTCGGCGTCGTCGCCGAGCTCCAGCTCGAGCTCCTTGGGGCTGTAGGTCACGCCGATGCGAACGTCCACGGGTCCTCCTGTGCGGGTGCCGGGTCAGGCTAGAAGGGGCGGTCCCTCGATCCGCACCCGACCGACCGTGCAAGCATGGGCCCGTGACGGCACCACCGGCGGAGGACCGCATCACCGCACTGCCCGACGGGACCGTCGTCGGGCTCTACGAGTACGGGGACCCGTCGGGTTCACCGGTCTTCGCCTTCCACGGCGTGCCGTCCTGCGGGGCCGGATTCGACTGGACCGATGAGCCGGCCCGCGCCCGGAGCCAGCGGATCCTGGCCCCCGACCGGCCCGGCATCGGCCGGTCCGGCGGTCCGACCCTCGCCGCCGTGGCCGACTACCCGGGCCGCATCGCCGCGCTGGCCGACGGCCTGGGCCTCGAACGCTTCGCCGTGCTCGGCTACTCCGGCGGCGGGCCCTTCGCCGTGGCCTGCGCCGCCGCGCTGGGCGACCGGGTGACGGCCACCGCGGTCGTGGCCGGCATGGGCCAGATGGGCGTGTGGGCCGAGGCCGACGACTTCGCCAAGACCGACCGCCGGTTTCTGGACATGGCCGTCCACCAGCCGCGCCTGGCCCGCTTCCTGCTGGCCAGCAGCGCGTTCCTCGCCAAACGGGCCCCGAAGGCGGCGATGGACTCCTTCATCGAGGACCTGAGCGAGAGCGACCGAGCGGTGGTCGCGGCCCAGGCCGCCACTCCCGCCGAGACCATGCGGCTCTTCACCCAAGCGTTCCAGAACGGCGCCCGGGGCGTGGTCGACGACTACCGGGTGCTCGCCCGGCCCTGGGGCGTCGAGCCCGACCACTCCGGCCCGCTGACCATCTTCCAGGGCGACGCCGACACCATGGTCCCCCGCCGCCACAGCGAGGCCCTGGCCGAGCGCCTCCCCGAGGCCGCCTTTGTGGGCTGGCCCGGCGAAGGCCACCTCGCCGCCATCACCCACATCGAGCAGATCCTCGCCACCCTGACATGACACCGATCTGGGCGACACGGCTCGCGGCTGGGCGTTCTGGCGCCTGATTCGGGCGCAATAGCGCCGAAATCGGGCGCCAGTACGAGAAGGGGTCACACCGAGTGGGATTCGGGTGGCGGAGGACCCTTACCTGCCCCCGACGACGGGCGGCCCGTCCCGACGCCCCCGTGGGTGACTCGCTTTCGGTGGCGGCGAGGGCTCGACCGGTCAGGTGATCTTGAGCTCCGGGTGGTAGCGCTTGGTGGGGGTGAGCTCGGTGTCGATACGGGCGGCCATCGCCTGGAAGACCCCGGCGGCCTCGCTGTCGGGTGACTCGGCGGTGATGGGGTGGCCGGTGTCGCTGCCCTCCCGGAGGTCGGGCACCAGGGGCACCTGGCCGACGAGGGGTACCTCGAGCCGATCGGCCAGCTCCTGGCCGCCGCCGGCGCCGAAGATCTCGTAACGCTTGCCGTCGTCACCGGTGAACCACGCCATGTTCTCGATGACGCCCCGCACCTCGAGTCGGACCTTCTCGGCCATGAACGCCGCCCGTTGGGCCACCTTCTGGGCTGCGGGCTGGGGCGTGGTGACGATGAACACCTCGGCCCGGGGCAGGAACCCCGCGAGGGAGATGGCGATGTCGCCGGTGCCGGGCGGGAGGTCGACCAGGAGGAAGTCGGGCTCGCCCCAGTAGACGTCGGTCAGGAACTGCTCGAGGGCCTTGTGCAACATCGGGCCCCGCCAGATGACCGGTGTGTCCTCCTCGGCGAAGAAGCCCATCGAGATGCAGCGCACACCATGGGCCTCGGGCGGCACCAGCATGCGGTCGATCAGGACGGGCGGGCGGGTGACACCGAGCATGCGGGGTATGGAGAAACCCCAGACGTCCGCGTCCACGATGGCCACCCGCTTGCCCCGCTGGGCCAGGGCGATGGCCAGGTTGGCGCTGACCGAGGACTTGCCCACCCCGCCCTTCCCGGAGGCGATCAGCAGGACGCGGGTCGTGGCGCCGACCTCGGTGAAGGGAATGGCCCGTCCCTCGGCGTGGCCGTGGCTCTCCTGACTGCCCGCGGTGGCCTCGGGATCGCCGATGAGCTGTCGGCGGAGGCGCTCCTGGCCGTCGTCGTCCAGGGCCCGGGTGTCGACCTGGACGTCCTTCACGCCAGGAAGGGCGCCGACTGACGCGCTGACGGCCTGCCGCAGCTCGTCACGGTGGGGGTAGTCCTCGACCGGCTCGGCGATGCTGACCACGACCTGGCCACCGCGGCGCACCTCGGTGGCCTCGACCAGGCCCAGGTCGACCAGGTTCTCGGCCAGGAGGGGCTCGTCGACGGCGCGCAGCGCCTCCAGGACCTCGTCGTTGGTGGGTGCCATCGGGGGGTGGTCTGCTCCTTTGACGCTCGGGCGCCGTGCTCCGGCGCGTGGACTCCGGAATTTCTCCTATGCGCGTAGGTAGAATACCGGGGTGGACCTGTCGCCCACCGAGTTCGCCTCCGCCGTCACGGCCATCGCTTCGGCATTCGGTGACCCGACCCGTCGGGACATCTTCCTCCACGTGCACGAGCAGCCCGACGGGGTGACCGCGTCCGAGGTGGCCGAGTGCTTCGAGCTCCATGTCAACGTGGCCCGCCACCACCTCGACAAGCTGACCGCCGGGGGCTACCTCGAAGTGAGCGTCGAACGTCCGGGCGGTGGCGGCGCCGGGCGGCCCTCCAAGCGCTACCGGCCCACCGAGCACGAGATGAACCTCGACATCAACGTGGGCCACGACGACGTGCTGGTCACCCTGCTGGGCCGGGCCCTCGAGGCCCTGCCCCCCGGCCAGGCCCAGACCCTGGCCGAGGAGGTCGGCGAGGAGTACGGCCGCGCCATGGCCGGCGCCCTGGGTCCCGAGGCACCCCGGTCCTTCCGCACCGCCCTCCATGCCGTGGCCGACGCCTTGACCGCCCACGGGTTCGCCGCCCATGCCGAAAAGCACGGCGACGAGCTCCGCATCGTCTCCGAGCACTGCCCGTTCGGGGGTGCCGCGGTGGAACACCCGGTCATCTGCGCGGTTGACCGGGGCATGGTCAAGGGGATGCTCGGCGCCCTCTACGGCGACACCTCGCCCATCACCGAATCGTCGCGCCCGACCGGCGACGAGGTCTGCGTCACCGCCGTCGCCGAGTGACCCGCCACTCCATCGAAATTGCGGCAGTTGGTCACCTCCAGGGTGACCAACTCCCGCAATTTCCGAGTAGGGGGTGGGCGTGAGCGGGCGGCACTACCTCGACCACGGGTCGAGTTCGCCCCTGCGACCAGAGGCCCGCGCCGCGATGGTGGCCACCCTCGACCTGGTCGGTGACCCGGGGCGGATCCACCAGGAGGCCCTGACCGTGCGGGTCGCGGTCGAAACGGCCCGCGAGCAGGTCGCTGCCGCCTTCGGCGCCCGACCCCGCGAGGTCGTGTTCACCGGGAGCGGGACCGAAGCCGTCGTCTCCGCGGTGGTCGGTGCCGCGGGCCGAGGCCGTCACCAGGTGGTGTCCGCCGTCGAGCACTCCGCCGTCCGCCTCGCGGCCGAACGGGTGGGCGCGGTCACCCTGGTGGCCGTGGACGGCCAGGGCCGGGTCGCGGCCGACGCCGTCGCCGATGCCGTCGGTCCCGAGACCACAGTGGTCCACGTCCAGGCCGGCAACCACGAGGTGGGCACCCGCCAGCCGGTGGGCGCGGTCGTCGCCGCCTGCGCGGACCTCGATGTCCTGGTCCACGTCGACGCCGCGCAGGCCAACGGCCATGATCCGATCGACTTCGCGGCCCTGGGCGCCGACCTGGTCTCGCTCAGCGCCCACAAGTTCGGCGGCCCGGCCGGGGTGGGCGCGCTCCTGGTGCGCCGGGGGCTACGCCTCGATCCCCTGCTCGTCGGCGGGGACCAGGAACGCGCCCGGCGGGCCGGCATGGAGAACGCCGTCGGGGTGGTGGGTTTCGCCGCCGCCTGCGCCGCCTTGGCAGGAGGTCGGTTGGCCGAGGAGGCCGTCCGGTCGCGGCGCCTCACCGACCGGGTCGTCACCGAGGTCGCCGAGATGGACGGGATCCCGGTCTACGGTGACCCGGTGGACCGACTCCCGCACCTCGTCTGCCTCGGCATCGAGGGGGTCGAGCCCCAGGCCGTCCTCCTCGGTCTCGACGCCGCCGGGATCGCCGTGCACTCCGGTAGCGCGTGTTCGTCCGAGACCCTCGAACCCTCGCCGGTCCTCGCGGCCATGGGGGTCGACGCCCACCGGTCGCTGCGGTTGTCGGTGGGGTGGTCGAGCACCGACGCCGACATCGACGCCTTCCTCGATGCCCTGCCAGGGGTGGTGGGCGACCTCCGGGCCCTGGGGGGCGGGTGAGCCTCCTGGTCGTGCGCCATGCCGATGCTCGGAGTCGGCACGGCTGGCCTTCCGACGACCGGCTCCGGCCCCTCAGCGAGAAGGGCTTCGCTCAAGCCCGAGGGTTGGTGGACCTCCTGGCCGACCGCCGGATCGAAGTGATCGTCTCCAGCCCGGCGGTGCGGTGCCTGCAGACCGTCGGTCCCCTCGCCGCCACCCGCGGCCTGGAGGTGATCGAGGACAACGCCCTGTGGGAGGGCATGCCCCTGGCCCCGGTCCGTCGCCTCGCGGGCGACCTGGACCATGCCCTGCTCTGCTCCCACGGCGACCTCATCCCCGCCCTGATCGATCAGTTGCTCGACGAGGGCATGGACGCCGTCGACCGTGACGCCAAGAAGTGCTCCACCTGGGTCCTCGAGCGCGAGGGGGCCGACTTCACCCGGGGCACCTACCTGGCCCCACCGAAGCGGGACGACCCGCGCCCGAGCCCTAGTCCAGGGAGAACGGCGGATAGTCGTCGGTCATGAACAGCGCGTAGGCCATGACCCGCAGCGCCCAGCGCTCGAAGCCGATCACGAAGTTCCGCAGCCCCTCGGGCCAACGGCCGGTGAAGAGGACCGCGAAGAACCCGATGACCACCGCGAAGTAGACGCCGATGCCGAGGACCCCCAGCACGATGAAGTGGGGGATCACCAGCAGCCACTTCACGAAGGGGAGCCAACGGCTCATCTCTCCCGGCTCGGGTATCGACAGGACCGCGGGGTCGTCGCCCGGGTCTCCGGCCGTCGAGGTGAACTCCCAGCTCGGGTAGGCCTCCCGCAGGAACAGCTGGTAGCTCGTCGAGCGCCAGCCAACGCGCAGGACCATCGCCATGAAGCCGAACAGGCCCGGAGGGATCCGCTTGGTGAACACCACCGTGAAGAAGGCGATGATCGACACGATGTAGAGCCCGAAGCCCAGGAAGCCGGCCACGATGGCGAAGGGGATGACCAGGAGCCAGTGCACCAGCGGCCGCCAGTTGGCGACCTCGGGTGGGGCGGTCAGATCGAGGTGGAAGGCGTCGGCACCACCGACGGCGGCGGCGGGGCTCGCTGGTGGGGGCGGCGGAAAGCTCGGGTCGGTCATGGCCGGAAACCTAGCCCTCCGGCGTGGACGGTGCCGGAGAGGACACGGGCGCCTCGAGGTCCTGGCGGAGGCCGGCGATCAGGCCCTCCATCGCCACCGGGAGTTGGAGCTCGTCGAGCGCGGCCAGCTCCGCCCGGGCCTCTTCGACCCGGCCCTGGTTGCGATAGGTGATGGCCCGGAAGACGTGGGCATCGGGGTAGTCGGGATCGACCGCGACCGCACGGTCCAGGAAGGTCAGCCCCTCATCGACCAACGTGGACTGGATGAGGGCCCAGCCCCGGTAGGTCAGGGCCTCGACGTTCTCGGGGTCGGACTCGAGCACGGCGTCGTAACACATGACGGCCTCGAGCACGTCCTGCTGGCTGAAGAGGCTCAGGCAGCGGGCCACCTCCTCCCGGGCGCCGAGCCGGATGTCGCCGGTGACCGACTCGTTGCCGGCCCGGGTGCCCGAGGACCGGGCCAGCAACAGGCCCGCTCCCGCGGCCAGCACCAGGACGCCGGCGACCACGGCGGCGACGAAGCGCCACGACCCCGGCCGGCGTGCCGAGGCGAACCGAGCCCCGCCCTCCTCCAGGGCCCGGAGCACTGCGGCGGCCCGGGCGGTGTAGTCGTCGCGGAGGGCCTCGTAGTCCGTCTCGTCGATGTCACCGGCGGCTCGCTCGCGTTCGAGGTCGTCCAGCGAGCCGAGCAGGAAGTCCCGCTGCTCCTCCAGGGCGGCGTAGGCGTCGGGATCAGCGGGGCCGGGAGCGGCGGTCCGTGGGCTCACGGGGCTTCGCCCCGGGCCTCGGCCACGAGGCGCCGGTCCTCGTCGGAGGCCGCCACCGAGGGGCGTTGCCGCCACCGCCGGAACGCGAGGTAGAGCCCTGCTGCGCCCAGTGCGACGGCGACCACGGGCAGGATCCAGACCAGGGCCGTCACGCCTGACGAGGAGGGCGCGAGCAGGATCTCCTCACCGAAACGGCTGACGAGATAGGTCCGGATCTCGTCCTCGGACTCGCCACCTTCGAGACGGCGGGCGATCTCGGCCCGGATGGCCCTGGCGCTCGGGGCCTCGGAATCGGCGACGGACTGACTCCGACAGGTCGGGCACTTGAGGGTCTCGGCCAGCGCGAAGATCCGGTCCTCGGTGGTGCGGGCCTGGTCGTCGGGCTGGAGCCCCACGACCAGGGCGACCAGGGCGACCAGGGCCATCGCCAGCCACGACAACCGGCGGGTCACCCGCCCTGCACCCGCGCGATGAGCTCGTCGAGGCCGGAGGCCGTGACCCCGCCGGTGACCTTGGCCACCACGACACCGTCCGGCGACACCAGGAACGACTCGGGCACCGCGGCGACGGCCCAGTCCAGGATGACGCGCTCCCCGTCGATCACCGGCCAGTCCCCGCCGTTCTCCTCGAAGAAGGTCGCGACGTCGTCGGCGTCGTCGTCGAAGACGACGCTGACCACCGAGGCGTCGCCCTCGGCCGCGTGCTGCTCGCCGAACGCCACCAGCTCGGGGTGTTCGACCACACACGGCACGCACCAGGTGGCGAAGAAGTTGACCACGACCCACTGGCCCCGCAAGCGGTCCAGGTCGAACGCGGTCCCGACCGCGGCGGCCGGGGCGATCAGGTCACCGGCCAGCGGGGGAGCCAGTTCGCCGACCAGCGGGCTGTCGGTCGAGCGGTCCTGGGCCGGGTCACGGGTGGCCAGGACGGCGACGAAGGCCACCGTGAGGACGCCGACCACCACGGCGACGGCGAGGACCATGCCCCGCCGACGGGGCGCGTGGTCGACGGCTTCGGTGACGTCCATCCTCAGACCCGCGCCCGCTCGGACGCCACCGGATCCCCGGCGGCGACGTCGGTCGCCAACGCCGCCGAGGTCGGATCGGTCGGACGCCGCCGCTGCCCGGGCCACGCGGCCAGGATCGTGCCCAGCGCCATCACCCCGCCGCCGATCCACAGCCAGAGGATCAAGGGCTGCACGACCACCCGGAGCAGGACCTCGTCGGTGCCCCCCTCGGGGAGGGCCTGGAGGGCGAGGTAGACGTCGTCGGCGGCCGACACCCGCACCGACGGCGTGCCGATCGACTGGCCACCGAAGCGGAACTCCGACAGGCTCGGTGTGAACACCCCGTCGTCGTCGATCTGGACTCGCGCCCGGATCTCGGTCTTCTCGGACCGCTCGATGGTCTCCAACCCCAGATAGGTCACGGTGTGGCCGCCGACCTCGGCGGACTGGCCCTCGGCCAGCCGGAACTCGCCGACGTGGACGAAGCTCTGGGACGCGGCGAGGGCCACGGCGATGATCACCACTCCGAGGTGCACGACCATGCCGCCGTTGGCCCGACCGAGGAGGCCCCGACGCCCGTGACGGCGCGTGGCGAGGACGAGCTGACGGACCGCCGAGCCGGCGGCGAGACCGCCGAGCCCGAAGGCCAGGAGGGGCGCGAGGCCCCGGGCCCCGATGCCGACCGCCGCCACCAGGGCGAGGGTCCCCGCCCAAGCGGGCCAGTAGAGGCGGTGGCGCAGCAGCTCACCGCTGGCCTTGCGCCACGGCAGCACCGGCGCCACGGCCATGAGGAGCAGCAGGGCGAGGCCGATGGGCATCGCCATGCGGTCGAAGTAGGGCACGCCGACCGAGATCCGATCGCCGTTCACCGCCTCGACCAGGAGGGGGAAGACGGTGCCCAGGAGCACGACGAAGGCGAAGGCGGCGAAAAGCAGGTTGTTGCCGAAGAAGGCCCCCTCGCGGGACCACGGGGAGTCGATGCGCCCCGGTGAGCGCAGGCGGTCGCCCCGCCAGCCGATCAAGACCACGCTGACGCCGACGATGACGGCGAAGAAGGTGAGGAACGCCGGCCCGATGCCGGACTCGGTGAAGGCGTGCACGGAGTCGAGGACCCCCGAACGGGTGAGGAACGTGCCGAGGATGGTCAGGGCGAAGGTGGCACAGAGCAGCGAGAGGTTCCACACCCGCAACATCCCGCGGCGCTCCTGGACCATCACCGAGTGCAGGTAGGCCGTGCCGGTCAGCCACGGCAGGAAGGACGCGTTCTCGACCGGGTCCCAGGCCCAGTACCCGCCCCAGCCCAGGACCTCGTAGGACCACCAGGCTCCGAGGACGATGCCGACGGTCAGGAACCCCCAGGCGAAGAGCGTCCAGCGCCGGGTCTCCGCCAGCCAGCCCTCGCCGACCCTACCGGTCGCCAGCGCGCCGACGGCGAAGGCGAAGGGCACGGTGAAGCCCACGTAGCCGAGGTAGAGCATCGGCGGGTGGAACGCCATGAGGACGTGGTTCTGCAGTAGGGGGTTGGGGCCGGGACCGTCGAAGCCCACCGGGGGGTCGAAGCTCTGGAACGGGTTGGCCGGACCCACCATCAGGGCGAAGAAGAAGGCCGCGGTGAGGAACATCGTCACCAGCGCCCATCCGACGAGCGGGTCGCCCAGCCGGTCCCGGAACTTGGCCAGGACCGCGACGAGGTAGCCGGCGAGCACCAGGGCCCAGAGGATGATCGATCCTTCCAGCGCGGACCAGAGCGTCGCCACGTTGAACAGCGCCGGTGTCCGGCTGCTGCCGTTCTCGGCCACGAAGAGGACCGTGAAGTCCCGGGTGACGAGCGCCCGCTCCATGGCGACCGTCGCCAGCACGGCGCCGCCGAGCACGAGCAGGCCGTAGGCGGGGGCCGAGCGCAACAGGGCCGGACGACCTCGGATCAGACCGGTCAGCACCACCCCGGCTCCACCCAGGGCCCCGAGGAGTCCCAGCGCGACCCCAGCCGATCCGAGTGCGAGGTTCACCGTTCAGGCCTCACGGTGTGGTGGTGTCGCTCTCTCCACCCTCGTCGGCCTCCTCCAGGCGTTCCTGGTTGTCCGCCTCGTACTCCGAGGAGTGCTTGACCAGGATCCGGTCGGAGGCGAACACCACCCCGTCCCAGTTGCCCTCCAGCACCACCGGGATGTCGGGCTGGAAGAGCTCGGGAGGATCCCCCTCGTGCACGACATCGGCCGTGACCCCGTTGAACTCGACCTCGAACCGCACGCCGGCATCGGTCTCCTCGACCGAGCCGTCGACCACCGTGCCCTGGAGACGGAACCGGTCGTCACCGAGGTCGGCCCGTTGCTCGACGGCTTCGTCGGCGTTGAGGAAGAACAGCGAGGCGTCGCCCAGGGCCTTCACGGCGACGAAGGCCAGCGCGCCGACGACCGCCACCAACGCCAACGACACGGCCAAGCCCCGTCGTCGCTTCGGGGCACTGACCCGCGGGGTGAGGTCGAGGTCGGGCCCTCCGCCCTGCTCGTCGCTCGAGGTCACATCCACCGGCGCCGCTCCTCGGGCACGCGGGTCGACAGCCGGCGGCCCCGGACCAGGATCCAACCGGCATAGGCGCCCAGACCCAGGAAGGTGATCAGGTAGCCCGCGACGACGTAGCCCTGGTTGATCATCGGGTCGCCTCGGCCTCGGCCCGCCGCTCGGCCAGGGCCAGGTCGAGGCCCCCGGACTCGACCTCCTCCTCCAACCAGGCAAGGCGGAACCGGTGGATGAGGAGCCAGGTGAGCACCAGGCCGGTCACGACCATGCCCAGGAACAAGGTGAACAGCATGAGCCCGTCGATCTTCACGTCGGTGGTCGAGATCGTGGCGTCCTGGTGCAGGGTCCGCCACCAGTTCACCGAGTAGTGGATGAGGGGCAGGTCGACCACGATCAGGAGGCCGGCGACCGCGGCCAGCCGGGAACGGGACTCCGCCGCGGCGGGGACCCGACGCAGGGCCAGGTACCCGGCCAACAGGATGGCCAGCATCGCCGTGGTGGTGAGACGGGCATCCCAGACCCAGTACACACCCCAGGTCGGACGACCCCACAACATCCCGGTGACCAGGGTCAGCGCCGTGAAGACGAGCCCCACCTCGGCCGCCGCGGCGGCGAGGACGTCCCAGCCCTGGGTCTTGCGCCGCAGCCACATCGCGCTGGCCACGGCCAACACGATGACGGCGGCGTACATCGCCAGCGCGGCGGGCACGTGGAGGTACATCAGGCGCACGGCCTCGCCCTGGATCCGGTCGGCCGGGCTGAGCACGAGGGCACACAGGACCAGAGCCAGGGCGCCGACCGCGGCCAGGATCCCGACGACGCGGCTCGCCCGGGACCCGGTGTGGGCCGGCGCCCTCGCCACCGTCGTCGTCGTCTGGTTCACAGTTCCTCCATCAGGGGCCCGAAGGCCAGCATCCCGAACGCTACGTAGATCGCCGCGAAAATGGACAGCAGCCCGCACCAGGGCCACCCGTCGCCCGGCGCCCCCGCCAGTGCCGCCTCGAAGGCCCGGGTCGCCCCGATGAGCACGGGTGCCACGACCGGGAGGAGGAGCAACGGCAGGAGCGTCTCGCGCACCCGTAGACCGGCGGCGAGGACGCCGTAGAGGCTACCGGCGGCCGCCAGACCGACGGTCGCGGCCACGCAGGTCGCGACCAGGAGGCCGGGGCCGGCGAGCTCGGTCGAGTAGAGCAGGGCGACGCCGGCCAGGAGCACGACCTCGAGGACCAACAGCTGCACCGCGAGGGCAGCCGTCTTGCCCAGGAACACCCCGGCCGGGTCGAGACCGGACAGGCGCAGGGCATCGGGCACCCCGTCGGCCGTCTCGAGCCCGTAGGCCCGCTGGACCGCCAACACCGTCGACAACAGCACCGCCACCCAGTAGAGGCCACCGGTCGCCCGGTCGAGCACACCCCGATCGGGGTCGAGGGCGAAGGCGAAGAGCACGAGAACCAACACCGCGAAGGGCACGACCTGGTTGGTCGCCACCCGGGCCCGCCGCTCGATGCGGAGGTCCTTGGCGGCGACCAGGCGGGCGTCAACCAGCACGGGGGGCCTCCCCGGGCGCCGAAGCCGGTGAACCCATGACCGTCGTGCCACCCCGTACCTCGACGACCCGGGTGGCCACCGCGGCGGCCCGGTCGTCCTCGTGGCTGGCCAGCACCACGGTGGCCCCGGCGGCCACCGAATCGCGGATGAGGTCGTCGATCAGATCCCGGCCCTCGGCGTCCAGGCTGGCGTGGGGCTCGTCGAGCAGCCACAGCTCGGGTCGACGGGCGACCATCGCCGCGATCGAGGTGCGGCGCCGCTGTCCTGCGGAGAGCCGGGCCACGGTCAGGTCCCGGAGACGGCCGTCGAGGCCGAGCCGACGAAGCGCCCCGTCGACGTCGTCCTCGCCGGCGCCGGTGGCCCGGCCCCAGAACGCGACGTTCTCGGCCACGGTGAGGTCGTCATAGAGGCCGCCACCGTGACCGACGAGCCCGACGCGGTGTCTGATCGAGCGGCGGTCGGCGACGAGGTCCACGCCCAACACCTCAGCGGTGCCGCCCGTCACCGGTAGGAGGCCGGCGCAGACCCGCAGGAGGGAGGTCTTCCCGGCACCGTTCGGCCCGCGGAGCAGAACCACCTCGCTCGGCTCGACATCGAGATCGGCACCGGCGAGAGCGGGGAAGCGTCCGAGTAGCGACACGGCACCCCGGAGGCAGATGGCGCGGGGCATGGACCGACAAAGGGTACCGAACCGGCGCGATCGACCGCCCGGGGCGGCACCGGACCGGCCGAACCCAGCCCCGAGAATCCACCCCTCCGGACCGTGGTGACGCGGCCTCGCGGAGCAGACCGGCACCACCGACCAGCGGCATCGGCGCCACCGGACCTGCTGAACGCAGTGAAGCCAGTCGGATGTGACGACACCGGTACCCTCCCGCCGGTGAAGCTGGCACGCTCCTTGGGCGCGATCGGTCGGGTGATGATCACCGCCGGCTTCCTGATCCTGCTGTTCGTCGCCTACCAGCTCTGGGGCACGGGGATCCGCACGGCCCAGGCCCAGGGAGAGGCCCGTGACACCTACGAGGCGCAAGTCGAGCAGTACCAGCGCAACCACCCCGAGCCCCGACCGGTGCGCCCGGGCCAGGCCCAACCCGTGCCCGATGCCCCGCCGCGGGGCGAACCGGTGGGTCGGATCCAGATCCCGGCCATCGGGGTGGACAAGATGTTCTTCGCAGGCGTCGGCCTCGACGTCCTCGCCAGCGGGCCCGGTCACTACGAGGGCACGCCGCTGCCCGGTCAGGAGGGCAACGCCGGCATCGCCGGGCACCGCACGACCTATGGCGCCCCCTTCAACCGGATCGACGAGCTCGGCGAGGGCGACGAGATCCTCATCAGCTACTTCAACGGCTCCCAGTTCACCTACGTCTACAACAACACCGTGATCGTCGCCCCCGACCGTGTCGACGTCCTCGAGGCCAAGTTCGACAACCGCCTCACCCTGACGGCCTGTCACCCCGAGTACAGCGCCGCCGAACGCATCGTGGTGTCCGCCATCCTCGAGGAGCCTGCGGCGCCCTTCGTGCCCCTTCCCGATGCGGGGCAGGCGATCGCGCTGCAGGATGCAGAGGACCTCGACGGCCAGGCCCACGCCAGGACCCCGGCGGTGGTCTGGGGGATCGCCGCGGCGATGGTGTGGCTGGCCGCCTGGGTCGTCGGCCGGGCCTGGCGTCGGTGGCCCGCCTACGCCATCGGGCTGCCGATCTTCCTGGTCGTGCTCTACGGCTTCTTCGAGAACTTCTCCTACCTCCTCCCCGCGAGTTACTGATGCTCCTGCGCTCCGTGGCTCGGACCCTCCCCCTCCTGCTGATCGCGGTGATCGGCGGCGCCTGCTCGCAGGAGGATCCACCCGAGTGGCTGGTCGAACGGGCGACGCCGACGACCACCACGACGGTGACCACCACGACCGTGCCGTCGACGACGGCGCCGGAACCGGGCCGGAACCTCGCGGTGATCGATCTGACCCCGGGCGTGTGCATCGAGGACGCCGGCGCGTTCACGGGCCAGGAGGTCAACGAGATCACCCGGACCCGCGCCGTACCCTGCCGGCTCCCCCACGAGGCCGAGGCCTACGCCCGCAGTGAGCTTCCGGCGGGCCCCGGAGCAGGCTTCCCCGGGGTCGGCCGCCTGCGCACGGTGGCCCAGGAGACCTGCCGGGAGCGGTTCCGGACCTTCGTCGGGGTGCCCTGGACCGACTCGGAGCTCGAGATCGCGGCGCTGTGGCCCTCGCCGGCGTCCTGGGCCGCCGGTGACCGGCTGGTCGTCTGCGCGGTGTTCCGCCTCGACGGGGCGACGATGACGGGATCGGCTAGGAACTCCCGCTCCTGAGTCGGCGCCCGCCGACCCTGGACCGTTCGCCCCGTCGCTTACGCTGCCGAGCCGATGTCCGGACTCCACTGCCGCCTCCGACTCACCGCGCTCGTCGCCGCGCTCGTGCTGGTGGCCGCCGCGTGCTCGTCGGATCACGGAGGCGAGCCCGCAGCCGACGCCGTTGCCGTCGCGGACGCGATGCCCCTCGACGTGGCGGTCCAGGCCGGCGTCGAGTACGCGATCGTCAGCGAGGCCGAGCCCGGGACCGAGCTGGGCCTGGTCGACGCCGAAGGCGTACCGGCCGAGGCCTGGTTCGCCCCCCTCGGCAACCAGGAGCTGACCGGGACCGTCGACGCGGAGGGCCTCCTGGTCTTCGGTCGTCTGGCTCCCGGTCGCGGGTACCGGGTGGTGTCGGGGACCGACGACGACCTCCGGGTGACTGCTCCCTTCGCGGTCCTCGACCGGGAAGACCATCCCGAGCAGGCGTTCTTCGACGACCAGGAACTGGTCGAGGGCATCAACTACCTCGAGATGCGGGACGGCACGACCCTGGCCGCCATGGTCCGGTTCCCCTCGTTCCCTCGAGACGACGTGCCCGACGACGGCCCGTACCCGACCGTGGTCGAGATGTCGGGCTACGACCCGGCCAACCCCTACAGCAGCCCGCCCGAACTCCAGCTGGCCGACGCCCTCGGCTACGCGACCGTGGGGGTCAACGTCCGGGGCAAGGGCTGCTCAGGCGGCACGCTGACCTTCTTCGAGGGCTCGATGATCACCGACGGCTACGACGCGATCGAGGCCATCGCCGCCCAGGACTGGGTGGCCCACGACCACGTCGGCATGGTCGGGCTCTCCTACCCCGGCATCACCCAGCTCTTCGTGGCCTCGACCCGACCTCCGCACCTCGCCGGCATCGCGTCGCAGTCGGTGATCGACGAGGCCTACACGGGCGTCGGCTACCCGGGTGGCATCTTCAACGAGGGCTTCGCCGCGGAGTGGACGACCCGCGTGAGCACGGCGGCGGAGGCCTACGGCGAGGACTACGTGGTCCAACAGATCGAGGAGGGTGACCAGACCTGCGACGCCAACCAGGCCCTCCGTTCCCAGAACCTGGACCTCGTCGGTGGTCTGCGGGCCGAGCCGTACTACCAGGAGGAGCGGCTCGCCCCCGTCAGCCCGGCATCGTTGGTGGATCGCATCGAGGTCCCGGTCTTCCTGACCGGCCAATGGCAGGACGAGCAGACCAGCGGCCACTTCGCCAACATGCTCGACGACTTCACCGGGACCGACCAGATGCACGTGCGGATGACCAACGGCCCTCACGGGGACGGGTTGACCCTGCCCAACCTCCAACCCTGGACCGAGTTCCTGGACTTCTACGTGGCCGAGCGGATCCCGGAGATCCCCACCGTGGCCCGACTGGGTGCGCCCGCGGCCATCGATGCCATCTTCGGTCCCGGCCGGCCGCTCGGCCCCGACCGCTTCGCCGGCTACGACTCCCATGCGGAGGCCCTGGCCGACTACGAGGCCGAGGACCCCTTCACGGTGACCTTCGAGAACGGGGCGGCGACCGACCATCCGGGCGGGCCCGGCGGGACGACCGAGGCGACGTTCTCGTCGTGGCCGCCAGCCGAGGCCGAGCCCACGACCTGGTGGCTCCAGCCCGACGGGACCCTGGGCCCCGAGGAGCCCACGGTGGCCGACGGCGAGGACGGCTCGGTGGTCGAGTACGCCCACGACCCTGGTCAGGCTGAGGAACGGACCTTGGCCGAGGAGGACCAGACCGACGAGGTCAACTTCTCGTCCCAGCCCCCCTATGACTGGCCGTCGCCCCAGCAGGGCGAGGTCGCGACGTGGCTCACCCCGCCCCTGGAGGACGACCTCGTCGTGGTCGGCTCGGCCCGAGCCGACGTGTACCTGCAGTCCAGCGCCCCGGACACCGATCTCGAGGTGACCCTGACCGAGGTGACCCCGGACGGCGAGGAGGTCTACGTCCAGTCGGGGTGGATGCGGGCCAGTCACCGCGCGCTGGACGAGGAGCAGTCGACCGACCTGCACCCGGTCCCGTTCCACACCGAGGCCGCGGCCGAGCCGCTTCCCGACGGCGAGTTCGTCGTCGTCCCCGTGGACATCTTCCCGTTCGCCCACATCTTCCGCCCCGGCTCGCGACTCCGGCTGTCCATCGACACGCCGGGGGGGAGCCGCACCCGTTGGGCCTTTGACACGGTGGACGCCGCCGGCCAGTCGAACCTGGTGGCCACGTCGTCGGCCTTCCCGTCCTCGCTCACCCTCGGGTTGGTCGACGGCGTGGAGGTCCCCCGGTCCCGGCCCGCCTGCGGCGCGCTGCGGGCCCAGCCCTGCCGGCGCTACGAGGCCGTCGAGAACGTGCCGGGAGGCTGAGCGTGCGCCTCCGAACCCTCACCGTCGTGTTCCTGCGGCGCGCCACCACGGCCCGCGCGGAGAACCAGGCCTGCCGCCACTCGTGACCTGATCCCTTCCGGCACACCACCCCCATCCCCGCCCGGAGCCGCGCCCGCGGCACCGGAGGTCAGCGGTCGAGGTGGTCGAAACCGCGGCCGATCAGCGCCACAGCCTCCCGGATGAGCTCCGCCAGGGGGCGGTCGTGGCCGGCGACGACGGCGTCGACGACCACCCGCTGTCCGGCGACGACGAAGGCGGCGAGCAACACCGGGCGGAGGTCGGCCGGCCCGGCCCTGAGGCGGACGCGGGCCCAGTCGGCCACCGTGTGCTCGACGCGGTCCATGATTCCCAGGTAGCGCTGACGGAGCGCCGGCTCATCGTGGAGCAGCGGAGCCAGGCGGGCGTCGGCGTCCTCGCCCGACTCCATCCGGCCGGCCAGCACCTCCACCACGGCCCGCAGGCTCGTCATCAGCGGCTCATCGGCCGGACGATCGTCGAGCAGCTGCCGGAAGTCGGCCAGGTCCGCCTCGATGTCGGCGAAGACCAAGTCCTCCTTGGTCGGGAAGTAGCGGAACACCGTTCGCACCGAGACGTCGGCCGCGGCGGCCACCGCGTCCATGGTGGTCCCCTCGAAGCCATCGGTGCAGAAGAGGTCGACGGCTGCGGCCCGGATGGACTCCCTGGTGTCGGCCTTCTTGCGCTCTCGCAGGCTGCTCATGCGGATCGCCCCCCTGCTCCCCAGTCTGCCCCCGTGACACCGGCAGCCGACCTGCCGGCCCATGCCACAGGTCACATCGTGACATGTGGCAGCAACTGCCACAATGTGGGCCATGGCTCTCGTGCTCCACCGCCTCGGTCGCTGGTGCTTGGTGCACCGCCGTCGGGTGCTGCTCATCTGGCTCACCGCCGTTCTCGTCCTCGGCGTGGCAGCCACCCGGGTCGGGGGCGAGTACTCCGATGACTTCCGGGTACCCGGTGTCGAGTCCCAGCGGGCGGTGGACCTGTTGTCGGATCGCTTCCCCGAGGCGGCCGGTGGCTCGGCCCAGCTGGTGTTCCACGCTCCTGACGGGGAGATCCTCGACGCTCCCCGGGCCGACGCCATCGCCTCGACCGTGGCGGAGGTGGCCGCCCTTCCCGGGGTCGAGTCCGTCAGCGACCCCACGCTCCAGCCCAGCGCCGACGGGACCACGCTCCTGGCCCTGGTCCAGTACGACATCGAGCTGACCGAGCTGGACGACGCCGACCTGGACGCCCTGCTGAGGACGGGCGAGCCGCTGGCCGGCGTGGCGGTCCGCCTGGAGGTCGGCGGCGAGCTGACCCAGTACGTCGAGCAGCCCGAGCCCCAGGCCGCCGAGCTCATCGGCCTGGTGGCCGCGGTGTTCATCCTCCTGGTCGCCTTCGGCTCGGTCCTGGCCATGGGCCTGCCCATCGCCATCGCGCTCTTCGGCCTCGGAACGAGCACCCTCCTGCTGGCGCTCGGGGCCGCCGTCCTCGAGATGCCGACGAACACACCGGTCCTGGCCTCCATGATCGGCCTCGGCGTGGGCATCGACTACGCGTTGTTCGTCGTCACCCGTCATCGGGAGCACCTCCACGCGGGCATGACCGTGGCCGAGTCCGCCGCCCGGGCCACGGCCACCGCCGGCCAGGCGGTGATCATCGCCGGGGGCACCGTGGTCATCGCCATCCTCGGCCTGGCCATCTCGGGCATCCCCGTGGTGACGCTCATGGGCCTGGGGGCGGCCCTGGTCGTGGCGGTCATGGTCGCGGCCACGATCACCCTGCTTCCGGCGCTGCTGGGGTTCGCCGGCCACCGCATCGACCGGGTCCGCCTCTTCCGGGCCCGGACCGAGGGGGTCGACACCGTGTCGGTCTGGTCCCGCTGGGGTGCGGCGGTCGCCCGCCGCCCATGGCCCTACCTGGTGGCCAGCCTCGCCTTCCTCCTCCTCCTGGCCACACCCTTGCTGTCGATCCGCTTCGGTCAGGCCGACGCCGGCAACGCCCCCGAGACCTCGACCCAGCGCCAGGCCTACGACCTCGTGTCGGAGGCCTACGGTCCCGGCGCCAATGGCCCTCTGCTGCTCGCCGTCGAGTCCGGGGACCCGGCCGTGGCGGCCGAGGTGGTCACCGCCGTGGCCGACGAGCCCGGGGTGACCGCCGTCGCCCGACCTCGCATCAGCCCCGGGGGGGACGCCGCCATCGTCACCGTCGTGCCCGAAACCGGACCGCAGGAGGCGGGCACCGCACAGCTCATCCACCACCTGCGCGACGACGTGCTGACCGAGGTCGACACCCCGGTCCACGTCGGCGGCCTGACGGCCACCTTCGTCGACATGTCCGACCAGGTCGCCGCCCGGCTGCCCTGGTTCATCGGTGCGGTCGTGGGGCTGTCCTTCCTGCTGCTGATGCTGGTCTTCCGGTCGGTCCTCGTCCCGCTGAAGGCCGCCCTCATGAACCTGCTGTCGATCGGCGCGGCCTACGGCGTGATCGTGGCGGTGTTCCAGTGGGGCTGGATGAAGGGTCTGGTCGGCCTGGAGGACACCGTTCCCATCGTGGCCTTCGTCCCGATGATGATGTTCGCCATCCTGTTCGGGCTGTCGATGGACTACGAGGTCTTCCTCCTCTCCCGCGTGCGGGAGGAGTACCTGCGGACCGGCGACAACACCGGCAGTGTCATCTCGGGCATCGCCTCCACCGCACGGGTCATCACCGCCGCCGCCCTCATCATGATCTTCGTCTTCCTCGGCTTCGTCCTCGGCGACGACCCGCTCGTGAAGATGATGGGCCTCGGCCTGGCCGCCGCCGTCTTCCTGGACGCCACCATCGTCCGGGTGATCCTGGTCCCGGCGACGATGCGGCTCCTGGGCGATGCCAACTGGTGGCTCCCGCCCTGGTTGGATCGGCGCTTGCCCCACCTCGACGTCGAGGGCGGCCACGGGCTCCCCGAGCCCGAGTTGGAGGCCGGTGCCGGTGCCCTCACCGGGGGCGACGAGGACGGCGACGAGGACAACGACACCCGCGTCCTCCTGGACGCCTGAGCCCGAGCTCAGACCAGAAGGGCGAGGCCGGCCCAGGACTGGGGGACGGCGCCCCCGGGCGCGGCGCTGTCGGGATGCCAGTACTCGGCGAGGCCCGACCGAGCGGCGCCTGCCCGGAGGCCTTCGGCCAAGCTCGACGCGACCGGATGGCCCGCGGCGGCCGCCGCCCTCTGGAGCAGGTAGGCCAACTGGGGCCAGACCGGCCCCCGCCAGTAAGCGTCGGGATCATGGACGGGCTCCCGCCGATCGGTGCCCGGTGGACCGAACGGTCCGCCCAAGCCATCGGGATCGGCCAGCGCGGCAAAGGCTTCTGGGCGCGGGGCGACCAGGGTGGCCAACAGGGCGTCAGCCGTGCGGACCCGGCCCGACGAGTGCGGTCCGTCGTCGATCCAGGTGACCAGGTCCGGGTCCCAGCGGGCATCGAGGGCATCGGTCAGCTCGCGGGCTGCCCCGGCCAGCCCGTCGTCACCGGTGACCCCGACCAGCTCCCGGGCGTTCCAGGCGATCAGGGCGTTGAAGCCGGCGGAGGCCACGGGGAAGGCCGGGTTGGCCAGCGGGGCACCGCCCCGCGACCGTGCCACCGCCGCCAACAGCTCGCCCTTGACCTCGCGGAAGCGGGCTCGCTCATAGCCCCCGGGGCACCAGCCGTCCCAACGGGGGCTGTCGTCACAACCGGTCTCCCAGGGATGCACGACGGTGACCAGCCCGCCGGCGGTTCGGGCCCGGTGCTCCAGCAGGAAGCGCACGCCGTCGACGGCCCGTTCGACCAGCTGCCCGGGGACGGGGATCCCCCGGCGGGCCAGGTCGCCGATGGCGTGGCCGTACATCGGGGGCTGGGTGATGGACGAGGCCCCGGAACGACCCCAGAAGTCGGCCTGGGCGCCGGGGTCGCCGTGGTAGGTCATGTGCGGGACGAAGCCCGTCTCGTCCTGGACCGCCAGCAGGTTCCCGAGTTCGGCCACGGCCCGGTCGGCATCGCCCAACTCGGCCCAGACGAGCGTGTGGAAGCACGAGTCCCACAACCACTGCCACGGGTAGACGGTGCCGTTGGGAACCGTGTAGCCCTCGGCCCGCCAGTGGCCCACCATCATGGTGGCGACCGCGGGCCCCAGCTCCTCCCCCGCCGACCCGGGTGGCACGCGGTCGAGCCCCTTGCCCTCCCCCGGTACCGTCACAGGTCCCATCATGCCCAGCTGCGCCCTCGTCTCGTTCCGCCTCGGCGGCACCGACGGCGTGTCGATCGTGGCCGAGTCCTGGCGCCGGTCGCTCGAGACGCTCGGCTTCACGGTGAGCACGATCGCCGGCGAGGGGACCGTCGACCGGGTGATCCCGGGGCTCGCGATCGTTGCCGATGCGCCGCCGACCGTCGAAGAACTGACCGAGGCCCTGGCCGGGGTCGATCTGGTGATCGTGGAGAACCTGTGCACCATCCCCCTCAACCGACCGGCCGCCCGGGTCATCGCCGAGGTGCTGGCCGGCCGCCCCGCCGTCCTCCACCACCACGACCCTCCGTGGCAGCGGGAGCGGTTCGCCCACATCACCGACTTGCCCCCGGACGACCCCGCCTGGGTCCACGTCTGCATCAACCACCGGACCGTGGCCGAGATGGGCGAGCGGGGCATCGACGCCGTCACCATCTACAACGGGTTCGCCACCGACCCCCCGCCCGGCGACCGCGAGGCCACCCGTCGGGTCCTCGGCGTGGCCGCCGACGAGCCGCTGCTGGTTCACCCGGTCCGGGCCATCGAACGCAAGGACGTGCCGACCGCGCTGGCGCTCAGCGCGGCCGTCGGGGGGACCTACTGGCTGCCGGGTGAGGCCGAGGAGGGTTACGGACCGACCCTGGATCGTCTCCTGGGCGACGCCCGGTGCCGGGTCATCCGCCGGTCCTGGACCGGCCGGTCGGATCTCTACGCCGCCGCCGACGCGGTCCTGTTCCCCTCGACCTGGGAGGGGTTCGGGAACCCGCCGGTCGAAGCCGCCATCCACCGCCGGCAGGCCGCCGTGGGCCCCTACCCCGTCGCCGACGAACTGCGGGCGCTGGGCTTCCAATGGCTTTCGACCCACGACGCGGCGCCGCTGGCCGAGTGGCTGGCCCACCCGGACCCGGGCGTGCTGGACCACAACCGGGCCGTGGCCACCACCCACCTGTCCCTCGACGCCCAGACCGAAGCACTGCGACGGCTGCTGGATCGGGCAGGCTGGCTGCCGTGACCGATCCCGTTCGCCAGAAGCGGGCCCGGATCGCCCGGGTCGTGAGCCTCGGGCTCCGCCTGGGCTATGGCCTCTTCCTGCTCGCCATGGTGTTGTTCGTGGTCGGCCTGGTCGTCGGCTACACCGACGGTCTGGTTTCGGTCATCGTGTTCTCCCTCGTGATCGGCTCGCTGGTCCTGGCGCCGGCCATCGTCTTCAACTACGCAGTCCGCGCCGCGGAGCGCGAGGACGTGGAGAAGGGCCTGTAGTGGGCGCCTCGACGCCTCGCCTCCCCGCCGCCCGCCGGCGACGCCAGTTGCTCGACACGGCCCGAACGGTGTTCGCCCAGCGGGGCTTCCACCCCACCGCGATGAACGACATAGCGGAGGCCGCGGGGGTCACCAAGCCCGTGCTGTACCAGCACTTCCGGTCGAAGCGGGATCTGTACCGCGAGGTCCTCGAGGACGTGGGTGGGCGCCTCGAGGAGACGATCGCCAAGGCCGCGGCCGGTGCCCCCGGCCCCCGCGAGCAGGTCGAGGCCGGCTTCGGCGCCTACTTCCGCTTCGTCGCCGACGAGCAGGACGCCTTCCAGGTGCTCTTCGGCGGCGACACCCGCCGCGACCCGGAGTTCGCCCGTCAGGCTGCGGCCACCGAGGCCTCCATCGCGGCGGCCATCGCGTCCCTCATCGACGTCGAGGGGATCGATCCCGCCCACCAGGCCGTGCTCGCGCACGGCCTGGTCGGCCTCGCCGAGGGGGCCAGTCGGGGTTGGCTGGCCGCTGCCGACCGCCAGGACCCCGACGCGATGGCCCGTCAGGTGGCCGAGTTGGCCTGGGCCGGCCTCCGGGGTGTGCGGGGACCGTGAGCCTCTACCGAGTGAGCGCCGACCCCGCCGACGTGGACGTCGACGTCGTCGAGGCCTCTGCAATCAGATCGGCGTGAGCGTCCAGCGCCACCGGTAGGTGCCACCACCGACGCGGTACTCCGAGAGCGTGTCGGGTCCACAGGCGCCCGTGCCGAGGCCCCGCATCCCGACGTCGAGGTGGACCACGACCTCGTCCCGGGGGCCCAGGTCCGCGGTGGTGGCTGCAGCGTGGAGGTCGGCGGCGCTGAAGTGGGAGGCGGAGAAGGCGAACGGTTCCTCGGCCGAGACGGCGAGACCGTGGCCGTCCGCCCCGGTGAGGGTGAACCGGCGGACGTCCTGGTGCGAGCCGTGCTCCTGGGGAACCAGGTAGGGCACGTACTGGTCGGTGACCGTGCTCGTCCAGTGGCCGAAGCGGGCCCCCACCTTCCGGTCGGGATAGGTCTCGTGGGGGCCGAGGCCGACCCAGCTCAGGTGTTCCAGGCCGGCCGCCGCGGTGAAGGTGATCCCGACCCGGGGCAGGTCGTCGATCGCCTCGGGGATGCGGATCTCCTCGTCGAAGACCAGCGTGCCGTCCACCAGCATGGCCACCTGGCGGTGGTCGACCCGGACGTCCGGGTCGACGCCGACCAGGCGACGGTGCACGGTCAACGACGGGTACGCCCCCTCGTCCCGGGGCACCGAGCCCACCAGCTCGATCTCGAGCCGGTCGAGGCCCCAACGCATCCAGCGCCGACGCACGCCGGGCTGCAGGTCGGCCATCGGCCCGACGCGGATGCCGTCGTTCTGGGTCGGGGCCCGCCACAACGAGGCGACCGGGCTCGTCACCAGCAGGTCCCCGGCGGAGACCCGGCCCTGGTCCACGTCGACCGCGACCCGCACCGGTCGCGGCCGGACCACCGGCGCGGGTCGGGCCGCCACCCACGGGATCTCGAACTGGGCCCAGGCCACCTCGAACCCCCGGGGGGCCCAGGCATGGCCTTCGCCGAGGGTGAAGCTCAGGAGGAGGTGACACCGCTGGCCCTGCCCGAGGCTCGCCGGACGCTCCACGGGCACCTCGACCTCGGCTTCGCCGAGCGGAGGGACGGCCGGCAGGAGCACCCGACCCTCGGCCACGGGCTCACCGTCGACGGTCAGGGTCCACGAGGCATCGAGGTCGTTGAGCCCGGTGAAGGCCCGGCGGTTGCGCACGCGGAAGCGACCCTCGTGGAGGTCGACGGCGACCACGTCGACGACCTGGGCCAGCCTCGCGTGCTCGTGGCAGGCCGGGTGGGGGACGCGGTCGGCGCCGACCATCCCGTTGCCGCAGAAGTCGGCGTCGTTGGGCTCGTCGCCGAACGCACCGCCGTAGGCGAAGTACGGCCGGCCTTCACTGTCGAGCCAGGTCAGGCCCTGGTCGATCCAGTCCCAGATGAAGCCGCCCTGCAGCCCAGGGGTCGATTCGAACGCCGCCCAGTAGTCGGCCAGGGAACCGTTGCTGTTGCCCATGGCGTGCTGGTACTCGCACAGGATCATCGGACGACGGTCAGCGCCGCGGTCGGCCCAGGCCACGATGTCGGTGATCTCGGGGTACATGGGACAGACCACATCGGTGACCGCCGCGCCCACGCCGGGCTCGGTCTGCCAGCCGTGCATGACCCCGCCCTCGTAGTGCAGGAAGCGGCTGGGGTCGGTCCGCCGGACCCAGGCCGCGGCGGCATCGTGTCCGGCTCCGTGGCCGGACTCGTTGCCCAGGGACCACGCCATCACGCTGGGGTGGTTGCGGTCCCGCTGCACCATGCGCACCACCCGCTCGACGATGGCGGCGTGGTAGCGGGGGTCCTGGGCCAGCGCCACCTGGCGGGCGTGGCTCTCGACGTTGGCCTCGTCGATGACCCACAGCCCGTGCTCGTCGCAGAGGTCGAGGAACACGGGGTCGTTCGGGTAGTGGGCACAGCGCACGGCGTTGAAGCCGAAGCGCTTCATCAACACGACGTCGCGCTCCATGTCCTCCCGGGTCACGGTCTTGCCGCGGTCGGGGTGGTGGTCGTGGCGGTTGACGCCCCGGATGAGCACCCGCTCGCCGTTGAGGAGGAGGTCCCGGTCACGGATCTGCACGGAGCGGAACCCGATCCACTGCGCGGTCGCCTCCCGGATCCCGCCCGCCTCGTCGAGCAGGCTGACGACCAGGCGGTAGCGCTGGGGCACCTCGCTCGACCAGGGACGGATGTCGGGTACGGCGGCCTCCAGGTGAGCGACCGGGCCGGGCCAGACGTGGGCCCCGATGACGCGATCGGCGTAGGTGTCTTCGCGGAAGGCCGTCACCGGGGTGGCCAACGGCTCGCTGACGGGCCGTTCGGTCGGCGTCTCGACCCGGGCCTCGACGGTCCAGCCCTCGGGCACGGGTGGGCCGCCCAGTCGGACGTCGACGGCGAGGGTGCCGGTCGTGCGGTCCTCCGCGAGGCCTGCGGTCACGGCCACGTCGGCCAGGTGGGTGGCCTCCGTCGAGTAGAGGGCCACCGAGCGGTGGAGCCCGGCGTGGAACCAGTGGTCCTGGTCCTCGATCCAGGTGGCGTCGGACCACCGCACGACCATGGCGGCCAGGACGTTGGTCCGCTCGACGAGGTGCGGGGTCAGGTCGAACTCGGCGGCCAGACGGGAGTCCTTGCTCATCCCCACGAAGGCCCCGTTCAGCCAGAGCAGGACCACGCTCTCGGCACCCCCGACCTGGAGCACCACCCGACGGTCCTTCCACGGGACGGGGAGGGCGAACTCGGTCCGGTACAGGCCGGTGGGGTTGTCGATCGGGACCTCGGGGAACTCGCCCGCGAAGGGCATCTGGACGTTCGTGTACTGCGGCGGATCACCCACGTCCTGACGGGTCCAGCAGCCCGGGACGGCGACCGTGCGCCACCGCTTGTCGTCGTGGCGGGGGTGGTGCCAGCCGTCGGGGGCGGACTCGGGACGGTTGACCAGCAGGAACCGCCAGTCCCCGTCCAGGGACTGCCACCACGGCGACCGGGCGGGGGCGTGGGTCCGGGCCCCGCCCAGGTCGGGGTAGGGCACGAGCGGCGGGCGCATCGGCAGCCGGCCGAGGGCGGTGACCTCCGGCTGGGCCCACAGCCGCTGGGCCACGATCGGGTCCACAGGCATCGTTCGACCCTAACCAGCGGCCCCTCCCGCAGGAACCGCACACAGCGGGACCCGGCTGCCGACCCCGGAGGGCAGGCAGCCGGGTCCCGGGTGCTGTGGGATCAGATGGCCGCGGCGGGGGTCCGGCGGCCGGGCTCGCTGGCGATCGCGAGGCCGCTGACGAGAAGCCACGGGGGGAAGAAGATCGGGGCCATCCAGAACAGGGCGACCATCGGCGCCGTGGCCCCGAGGACGATGAGCACCGTGGTGCGTCGGGGCGCCTCGTTGCGGAAGCGCAGGCCGTAGCCCAGCAGGGCCGCACCCGCCAGCATGGGCAGCGACCACTGCCAGCTGCCCGAGCTGCCGTCGTCGGCGCCGGCGCCGGTGAGGACACCCAGCCCGCCGACGAGGTTGAAGAGGGCATAGGCGGCGATGACCACCGTGGCGGTCTTGTTGAGGGTCATGGTCTCTCCTGTCACGAGGTGCCGCTCACGCGGCGCTCGGGCGGCCCGCCGCCAGGACAGGTCGGCGGGGATGCCCCACAGCACCCGACCGAGGACGTCGACTTGTTGGCCGGGCGTGGTGCCGGCCTCGTGCGCGTGTTCGAACAGGTCCGAACCGATCTCTTCGCGGCGTCGGGCGGCCGTGGCCTCCGGAAGGCCCCGCGTGTACGCCGCGGTCCAGGTCCGGGCGATCCGGTCGGCCCAGGCGCTGCTCATGCCGGCTCGATGCTGCGGTTCATCGCCGCCGGGCGTTCGACCGAGGCGTCCGCGTGCACCGCCAGCGCCGCCTGCCCGGCGCTGGTGACGCGGTAGAGCCGGCGACGGGGCCGGCCCTCGTCCTCCGCCGGCTCGTGGTCCTCCCATTGCGAGCTCAGCAGCCCCGCGTCCTCCAGGCGGGCGAGCGCCTTGTAGAGCGTCCCGTGCGCGGTGAGCTTCCTCGAGTCGTCCCGGTCGGCGATCCGCTTGGCGAGGGCGAAGCCGTGGATCTCGGGCGTGTCGCCCGCCACCAGCCGGTCCACGGCCACGGCGAGGATCTGCGCCTCGAGATCCAGCAGCTGTCCGGGCTTCCTCCGCATGGGTGGGACTTTATAGGAAGATATCTTCTTGTCAAGCCTGAGCCAGGTGGCGCCCGACCATCACCTGGCCCGATGGGGAGCTGACCGCCCGCCCGGGGACCCATCGCCGGTGGTGTCCGGCCGGCGCGGTGGCCGGGCCTCCTCCTGAGCGCACCCGGCGTGGCCAGCCCATCGTCATTGGAGGCAATAGGGGGCGGAAGCCGCCCCCTATTGCCTCCAATCCGGCCGGTTCCGCCCGCCCGCGCGACCGCGGCCCGTACGGTCGGCGGGTGGGCCGCGATCAGATGGGCACCTGCCCGACGCCGGTCGCCCGGGCGGCGATGCTGCAGTGGTGGGACGACTTGGCGTTCCTGCACTTCCGCTACCCCGTCGATGACGTGCGGGCCCTGGTGCCGCCAGGGCTGGAGGTCGAGGTCGCCGACGGATCGGCATGGGTCAGCGTGGTGCCGTTCTTCCTCCGGGTCGGCCTTCCCGGCGTCCCTTCCGTGCCGTGGGTGTCCCGCTTCGCCGAGATCAACGTCCGCACCTACGTCCGCGGTGCCGACGGCGTGTCCGGCGTGTGGTTCTTCTCCCTCGACGCCGCCCGCCTGGGCGCGGTCCTGGTTGCTCGGTCCACCTACCGCATCCCGTACTTCTGGTCCCAGGTCCGCCTCGACCACCACGACGGCCTCGTGGACTACACCTGCCGCCGGCGTTGGCCGGGCCCGCGGGGGGCCTCGACCCGGATCGTCGTCGCGCCGGGCGAGCCTCGTCCCACGGCGACACTCAGCGAGCTGGATCACTTCCTCACCGCGCGCTGGGCCGTGTTCAGCGCCCCGCGCTCCGGCCTCCGTCGCGCCCGGGCCGCGCACGACCCCTGGCCGTTGCAGGACGCCGAGGTCGTCGAGTTGGACGACCACCTGCTCACCGCGGCCGGGTTGCCCCCGCCGTCCGGTGCGCCCATCGCCCACTGGTCACCGGGCGTCGAGGTCCGCTTCGGTTGGCCCGCCAGGGTCGGTGCAGGGTGACCCGGGGCCTCGGTCCCACCTGAAGGCAGCCGAGCGGCCGCGATCAGCGGGTCGAGCCCACCGTCCGGGACGGAACGGGATCTTCACCGCTACCAGCCCCGACTGCCGCCAGTTCACCCGCGGCCCCCACGGCCGATGTGGACCCTGACCGGTGCGCCACCCGGCCCTTGACCCGGGACCCGGCCCACCCCCACCTCCCGCGCCCTGGTGCGCCGAAGCGATCCCCAGCCGGGTGCGCCGCCGTGCATAGCGTCGTGTCCGTGCACAGGGGACGCCGGCCGGCGGCGACACCGTTCCTGGTGTTCGCCGCCGAGCAGCCGGACTGGCCCGACTCCAGGGCCTCCGGGTCTGTCGGATGCCGCTGCGCGCCGAGCCCCATGCTGCGCCGACACCGGGCGGTGGCGAGTTGACCGAGGCGACGAGCCTGGACGGCCTGGTCGCGGCGACGCCCGGGGACCGGGACCGAGTGGTCGACTTCCTGCGAGCGGCGAGCATCCTGGCCGTCGTCCTGGGGCACTGGATGATCGCCACGGTGGTGGAGGTGGACGGCGAGTTGCAGGGGACCAATGCCCTTGCGGACCTGGGCTGGCTGCGACCGCTGACATGGGGGTTCCAGGTGATGCCCGTGTTCTTCCTGGTCGGGGGGTTCGCCAACCTGCGGTCCCTGCCCGCCGGCGCCGACGGACACGCCGACGCGGGTCGGTTCCTGGCCCGGCGGGCGGACCGGCTGCTGCGACCGACGTTGGTGTTCGTGGGCGTGTGGCTCCTGGTGGCCGCCGGGCTCGAGCAGCGGGCGGAACCGTCGGACCTGGTGCGGGACATCACCCGGATCGCCGCCCAGCCCCTGTGGTTCCTGGCCGTGTTCGTGCTCGTGGTACTGGCGGCGCCGCTGCAGCTCCGGGCCCACCGGCGCCGGCCGGCGCTGAGCCTGGTCGGGCTCGCGCTGCTCGTGGTGGCGCTCGACATCCTGCGCCTCAACGACTGGCTCGCTGGTGCCGCGGTCGTCAACTACCTGGCCGTGTTCCTGTTCTCCCAAGGGCTCGGGTTCACCTACGCCGATGGTCGCTTCGACTCGGTGACGCCCCGTCGGGCCCTGGCGGTCGGAGCCGTCGCCGGGGCACTGCTCGTCGCCCTGACCACTGTGGGTCCGTACCCCGTCAGCATGATCGGGCTGCCCGGCCAGCGCATCTCCAACATGAGCCCGCCGACGATGTGCGTCCTCGTGCTCGGCGTGGCCCAGGCCGCCCTCCTGCTCGCCGTGCGGCGACCCCTGGGCGCCTGGCTGCAGCGGCCACGGGTGTGGCGGGCGACGATCGTGGTCAACGTGGTCGTGCTCACGGTCTTCCTCTGGCACCTGACCGCGTTCATGGCGACCGGCACCGTCCTGCTCGCCCTCGGGCTGCCGGTGGTGGATGTGGGTTCGGGTGCCTGGTGGCTGCAGAAGGCCCTGACCCTGGCCCTATCGACCCTGGTGCTCGGCGCCCTGGTGGCGGTGTTCGCCCCCGTCGAGCGTTGGACCGTTGCACCCCGGGCCGCGGGACACGTCGCCGTCCGGGCGGTGGGGGCGGCGCTGGCCGTCGTGGGCCTGGCCGGGATCGCCCTGGCCGGTTTCGGCGAGGCCCTCGATGTCGGCGGGCGAGCCCTGCTGGGCGTGCGCCTCAGCCCGGCGGTGGCCGCGCTGACCCTGGCGCTGGGTTGGCTCCTGGCCCGCTCCCCCGCCGAACGCTGACGGCTACTGGATCCGGATGCCGGAGATGGCCCGGCTGATCACGAGCTGCTGGATCTGCCCGGCGCCCTCGCAATGTGACGTGTAGATCTCGGGCGCCCAAGGCACCACGACCCCCGGCTACTGGATCCGGATGCCGGAGATGGCCCGGCTGATCACGAGCTGCTGGATCTGCCCGGCGCCCTCGCAATGTGACGTGTAGATCTCGGGCGCCCAAGGCGCCACGACCCCTGGCTACTGGATCCGGATGCCGGAGATGGCCCGGCTGATCACGAGCTGCTGGATCTGCTCGGTGCCCTCGAAGATGTCGTAGATCTTGGCGTCCCGGTGCCAGCGCTCGACGGGGTGCTGGTCGACGTAGCCGGCGCCGCCCAGGATCTGGATGGCCCGCTCGGTGACCCAGACCGCGGTGCGGCCGGCCTTGAGCTTGGACATCGAGCCCTCGGCCGCGTCGAAGGTCTTGCCGGTGCGACCCATCCAGGCCGCCCGCCAGACCAGCAACCGGGAGGCGTCCAGCTCGGTCTTCATGTCGGCCAGCATGAAGGCGATCGACTGGTTCTCGATGATCGCCCGGCCGAACTGCTTGCGCTCCTTCGCGTAGTCGAGCGCGTATTCGTAGGCGGCGCGGGCGATGCCGACGGCCTGGGCGCCGACCGACGGGCGAGTGGCCTCGAAGGTGGCCATGGCGGCCTGCACGCCGCTGCGCTTGCCCTCCCGGGCCCTGGCCATGCGGTCGTCCAGCTTCTCCTTGCCCCCCAACAGGAGGGAACCCGGCACCCGGACGTCGTCGAGCACCACCTCGGCGGTGTGGCTGGCCCGGATGCCCATCTTGGAGAACTTGGTGCCCTGGGACAGGCCTTCGGTCCCCGGCGGGACGATGAAGCTGGCCTGGCCGCGGGAGCCCAGGTCGGGGTCGACGGTGGCGACCACGACGTGCAGGTCGGCGATGCCGCCGTTGGTGATCCAGGTCTTGGTGCCGTTGAGGACCCATTCGTCCTTGGCCTCGTCGTACACCGCCCGGGTCCGCAGTGAGGAGACGTCGGAACCGGCGTCGGGCTCGGACACGCAGAAGGCCCCGAGGGCCACCTTCTCCGGGGTGCCGTAGCACTGGGGCACCCACTCCGCGATCTGCTCAGGCGTGCCGTTGGCCATGATCCCGGCCACGCCGAGGACGCTGCCCATGATGGACAGGCCGATGCCGGCGTCGCCCCAGAAGAGCTCTTCCATGATGACCGGGATGGTCAGGCCGGTCTCGTCGGCGAAGGCGTTGGCGAAGAAGTCAAAGCTGTAGAGCCCGATCGTGGCCGCCTCCTCGATGACCGGCCAGGGCGTCTCCTCCTTGCGGTCGTACTCACCGGCGACGGGGCGGACGACGTTCTCGGAGAAGTCGTGGACCCACTTCTGGAGCTGGATCTGGTCCTCGTTGAGTTCGAGGGAGAAGGTCATGGTGGACACCTCGGGAAGCTCGGGGGAACCCCTACAAGTTACCAGCCGGTAACAACGGGGCCCAACCATGCCGAGCTACAGCCAGGTGGTCACCATGACCATCACCATGGAGAGGGTCACGAGCAGCGCGGCCATGAGCCACACCACTCGCTGACCCACCTCGGTGGCGACGGGGTCCTCCAGCATCGACCGGGCCTCGGCCAGTTGTTCGTGCAGCGCCGTGGACTCGACCTTCAGGGCCACAGCCGCCCGACGGGCGTGTTCGAGTTGGGCCACGACCCGCTCGGGCTCGCCCGTACCCGCCGCCGCCTCGAGCTGCACCTGGAGGCGCTCGTAGCGGTCCTTCAGGCCGGCCACGGCGGCGTACTGGGTCTGCAGTTCGGCCAGCTGGCGGGCCACCGCCCGGGTCCGGCCCGTCTGGTTGTCCGCCGCCTCCCGGGCGCTCTGGAGCTGTCGGGTCAGCTCGGCCCGGTCGTCCTCCAGTTCGCCGAGGCGCATCATCAGCGCCGTGTTCTCGTCCATGCTCTCGGAGGCGGCCACCTTCTGGATGGCGTCCCACCGGAGGCGATCGAGCAGCTCGTCGACCTCGGCGGCCACCGGTGACCCCACGGCCTCGAGCAGGTCGGCGGCCAGGTCGTGCACGCCCTCCGCGAAGGGCAGGTCCATCGGTTGGATGTCGCTCATGTGGGCCCAGTGGTTGCGGGCGGTGAGGAGGTCCTTCACCACGTCCCGCATGACCGGGGCGAGGTCCTTGGCGAACACCGGCCCCCAGAACCGGGTGATGACCTCGAGCTGGAACTGGGGATCGGTCAGCGAGACGGCGATGTCGGGGCGCTTCCCCAACTTGGCGGAGGCCACGAGGATCCAGTCCTCCTCACCCGACAGATGGGCGGCCATCCGCTTGTCGACGTAGGGCGCGAGGCCCTCGGCGATGGCCTCGAAGGCCATGCCCACCTGCGCGCGGTAGCCACCCAACATGCCCTCCCTGTCGGCCGCCCCGACCCGCCATCAAGCCCGGTGGACCCTCGTGCCTTCTGCGGTGTCCTCGACCTCGAAGCCGGCCTCCCGGATGCGGTCGCGCAGCTCGTCGGCCCGAGCGAAGTCCCTGGCCGACCGGGCGTCGTCCCGCTCCCGGGCCAGGCCCGCGACCTCCTCGGGGACCTCGCCGCCTGCCGCTCGGATCTCGATGCCGACCGCCCGGGTGATCTCCCCGATCGTGGCCCAGGCGGTGGCGGCCGCCACGAGGTCACCGGTGTCGAGCGCGGTGTTGGCCGCCGTGGCCAGGCCGAAGAGCTGGGCCACCACCGCCGGGGTGTCGAGGTCGTCGTCCATCAGCGCCCGGAAGCGGTCCAGTTCGGCGCCGTCGGCGGGCGCCGGGGCCACGTCGACCATCCGCCGGGCCAGGGCGTCGAAGCGCTCCAACGCGGCCGAGGCCGAGGTCGCCGTGTCCCGGTTGACCTCGACGGGTGAGCGGTAGTGGGCCTGGAGCACGAGGAGGCGGTAGGCGCGGGGGTCCGCCGAGGTGGCGAGGTCGAGCAGGTCGGTGTAGTTGCCCAGCGACTTGGACATCTTCTCGCCGGCCACCTCGACGAAGCCGTTGTGGACCCAGTGGTGGGCGAAGTCACGCCCGAGGGCCTTGGCTTGGGCCCATTCGTTCTCGTGGTGCGGGAAGGCCAGGTCCTGACCGCCGCCGTGGATGTCGAAGCCCTCCCCCAGCAGCTCCAGGGACATGACCACGCACTCGGTGTGCCAACCCGGCCGCCCCGGACCCCAGGGCGAGTCCCAGGTGGGCTCACCCGGCTTGGCCTTCTTCCAGAGCACGAAGTCCAGGGGTGACCGCTTCTCCTCGATGACCTCGATGCGGGCGCCCGAGCGCAAGGAGTCGAGGGACTGGCGGGCCAGGGTGCCGTAGCCGTCGATCCCGTCGGTGGCGAGGTACACACCGTCGGCGGTCTCATAGGCCCGACCGGCCTCGACCAGGTCGGCGATGAGCCGCACCATCTGGTCGACGTAGGCGGTGGCGTGGGGGTCGTGGGTGGGCCGCTTCACCCCGATCAGGTCCATGCCCCGATACCAGACCGCCTCGAACTCGACGGCCACCTCGGCAGGGTCGCGACCCTCGTCGCGGCCCTTGTTGATGATGGCGTCGTCGATGTCGGTGATGTTGGAGACGTAGGTGACCTCGACCCCGGTCCACTCGAGGTACCGGCGCAGGACGTCGAACACGAGGCTGAAGCGGCCGTGGCCCAGGTGGGGTGGGCCGTAGACCGTCGGGCCACAGACGTAGAGGGTGGCCTGGCCGGGTTCACGGAACTCGACGGGTCGCACCTGACCCCGGGCGGTGTCGAACAAGCAGAGCACGGCCCAGACCGTACCGAGGCACTCCGCGAGCGTCAGGGAGGCTTCGATCTTCGGGTGAGGCGACGGTCGCCGGTAGCTTTGGCGGATCATGAGCCCGGCCCGGTCCGTCCCCGACAAACCCTCCCTCGAAGGACTCGAGGCCCGCTGGGGCGAGGTGTGGGAGCGCGAGGGCACCTACCGCTTCGACCGGACCAAGTCCCGGGCCGAGATCTACTCGATCGACACCCCCCCGCCGACGGTGAGCGGCTCACTACACGTCGGCCACGTCTTCTCCTACACCCACACCGACACCATCGCCCGCTACCAGCGGATGCGGGGCCGTGAGGTCTTCTACCCCATGGGTTGGGACGACAACGGCGTGCCCACCGAGCGCCGGGTCGAGAACTTCTACGGCGTGCGCTGTGACCCCACGCTGCACCACGACCCCGACTTCACCCCGCCGGCCGAGCCCCCTCGGGGCAACCGCCGCGACGACCTCGTGCGCTGCTCCCGTCAGAACTTCATCGAGCTCTGCTTCGGCCTCACCGCCGAGGACGAGCAGGCCTTCGAGGACCTCTGGCGCCACCTGGGCCTGTCGGTGGACTGGACCAACACCTACGAGACCATCAACGACCAGGCCCGCCGCACCAGCCAACGCGCCTTCCTGCGGAACCTGGCCCGGGGCGAGGCCTACCAGTCCGAGGCCCCCACGCTCTGGGACGTCCACTTCGAGATGGCGGTGTCGCAGGCCGAGCTCGAGGACCGGGAGCAGCCCGGGGCCTACCACCAGATCGCGTTCGGCCGTGAGGACGGTGACCCGATCGTCATCGACACCACCCGCCCCGAGCTCATCCCGGCCTGTGTCGCCCTGGTCGCCCATCCCGACGACGAGCGCTACCAGCCCCTCTTCGACACCGAGGTGCAGACCCCGCTGTTCGGCGTCGCGGTCCCGGTGAAGGCCCACCGTCTGGCCGATCCCGAGAAGGGGACGGGCATCGCCATGATCTGCACGTTCGGCGACACGACCGATGTCACCTGGTGGCGGGAGTTGGACCTGCCCGTGCGGCCGGTCGTGGGGCGCAACGGCCGCCTCCTGGCCGACGCGCCCCACGGCTTCGGCCCTGACGCCACCGCGCTCTACGAGTCCGAGCTGGCGGGCAAGACGCTCTTCAGTGCCAAGGAGCGCATCGTGGCGCTGCTCGGCGAGGCCGGGGCCCTGCGGGGTGAGCCCCGCAAGATCACCCACCCGGTCAAGTTCTACGAGAAGGGCGACAAGCCCCTCGAGATCGTGACCTCCCGCCAGTGGTACATCCGCAACGGCGGTCGGGACGCCGACCTGCGCGAGGACCTCATCGCCCGCGGCCGGGAACTGGACTGGCACCCCGGCTACATGCGGGCCCGTTACGAGGACTGGATCGAGGGCCTCAACGGTGACTGGCTGATCAGCCGCCAGCGCTACTTCGGGGTGCCCATCCCCGTCTGGTACGCCGTAGGCGCGGACGGCGAGATCGACCACGACACGGTCCTGGTCCCCGAGGAGGACGCCCTGCCGATCGACCCGACCGATGACGTGCCCCCCGGCTACGACGAGGCCCAACGGGGCCAGGCCGACGGCTTCGTGGGCGAGAGCGACATCATGGACACCTGGGCCACCTCGTCCCTGACACCCCAGATCGCCGGCGGGTGGGTCGATGACGACGACCTGTTCCAGCGGGTGTTCCCGATGGACCTGCGCCCCCAGGCCCACGACATCATCCGCACCTGGCTCTTCTCCACCGTGGTCCGCGCCCACCTCGAGCACGGCGTGGCGCCCTGGCGCAATGCCGCGCTCTCGGGCTGGATCCTGGACCCGGACCGCAAGAAGATGTCCAAGTCCAAGGGCAACGTCGTGACGCCCATGGGGATGCTCGAGCAGTTCGGGTCGGACGCGGTGCGCTACTGGGCCGCCGACGGTCGGCCCGGCACCGACACCGCCTTCGACGAGGGCCAGATGAAGGTCGGGCGCCGGCTCGCCATCAAGATCCTCAACGTCAGCAAGTTCGTGCTCAAGCTGGACGACACGCCCCCACCCGAGGACGCCCGCGTCGACCACCCCGTCGACCGGGCGATGCTGGCCCGACTGGCCACCCTGGTGGACCAGGCCACCACGGCCTTCGAGGGCTACGACTACGCCCGGGCCCTGGAGCGGACCGAGTCGTTCTTCTGGTGGTTCTGCGACGACCACGTCGAACTGGTCAAGGGGCGGGCCTACGGCAACCAGGGCGAGGAGGCCTCGGCGTCGGCCCGGGCCGCCCTCGAGGAGGCCCTGAGCGTCCTGCTCCGCCTGCTGGCCCCGATCCTGCCCTACGCCACCGAGGAGGCCTGGTCCTGGTGGCAGGAGGGCTCGGTGCACCGGGCGCCGTGGCCCGACCCCACCGCCGTGGTCATGGACGCCGGTTGGGGCGATCCCCTGGTGACCGAGGTCGCCGGCGCCGTCCTGTCGGAGATCCGCAAGGCCAAGACCGAGGCGGGAGCTTCCCTGCGGGCCGAGGTGGCCTCGGTCACGGTGTACGACAACCCGGAACGCCTGGCGGCACTGACCGCGGCCGCGGCGGACGTGCGCGACGCCGGCAAGGCCGCCGAGCTGCTCACCGAGGAGGGCGACGACTTCTCGGTCACCGTCACCCTCGCCCTCCCGACCGGGGGCTGAGGGCTACGCCCCCTCCTCGGGGACCGAGGGCGGGTCCGACGGCGGCATCCACACCGCACCCGTCGGAAGCGGAGCGTCGATGCCGGCGGCCTCCAACGCCTCCTTGATGCGCAGCTGCAGCTCCCGGGCCAGGGCGAACTGACGCCCCGGGCGCACCTTCACCACGAGGCGGATGGCCACGCCGTCGGCCGCCACCTGCTGCACGCCCAACATCTCGGGGGCCTCGAGGAAGTCCTGCCGCCAGTCATCGTCCTCGCGCAGGTCCTCGGCCGCAGCCTGGATCACCTCCATCGCCCGCCGCAGGTCGGAGCCGTAGGCGACGACCACGTCGAGCTTGGCCCGCGACCACGCCTTGCTGGCGTTGCCCACCTTGAGGATCTCGCCGTTGGCCACCGTCCAGAGCACCCCGTCCAGATCACGGAGCTTCGTGGACCGCAACGACACCTCCTCGACGGTGCCGCTCACGTCCAGGAGGTCGATGGTGTCGCCCGGCCCGAACTGGTCCTCGCTGACGATGTAGACGCCCGCGAGGTAGTCACGGACCATCTGCTGGGCCCCGAAGCCGAGGGCCACGCCGGCGATGCCCGCGCCGGCGAGCAGCGGCGCGAGGTTGATGTTCATCTCGCCGAGCACGAGGAGGGCCGCGACAATCCAGATCATCGTGGCGGCCACGTTGCCGAGTACCTGCTGCAGCGCCTCGACCCGGGCGGTCGACCGTGCGCCGTGGGCGACGGCCGGGCCGACCCCGACGGTCTGGGTGACCCGGGTGAGCGCCCCGTCCTCGGCGCTGCCGGCCAGCCCGCGGGCCGAATGGTGGATAAGGCGGCGGGCCACCCGGGTGAGGATCCACGAGACGAGCAGGATGATGACGATCCGCATCGGGGTGTCGATCATCCACTGGGCCACTTCCGCCATCGACTCGTTGTCGGTCCACTCATAGACGTTCCGGCAGGCGACGCCGGGGTTCTCCCCGCAGGTCTGGGTCAGCGCATCGGCCAGGATCACACCCCACGTCTACCAGGACCGCCGACCCGAGCGCCCTTCGGGCCCGGAGCACCGGGCCGGCCCGGTCGGGTCGGCTGCTGCCGTCGCGGTCAACCGGCGACCACGACGCCGGCCGGGCGACCCCCGAGCACGTCCGATCGTTGACGACTTCCGTGCTGATGCCAGGATTCTCTGCTATATCTCTGGCAGATGCACGACTTGCGAATGGGTGAGGCCGCGAACCTCCTCGGCGTCAGCGTCGACACGGTCCGCCGCTGGGCCGACGACGGGCGACTGGCCACGACGCGGACCCACGGTGGCCACCGGCTCGTCGACGGGGCCGACCTGGCCCGCTTGGCCGTCGACCTCGCCGAGGCCCCCGAGCCGGGCGCCGTCGTCGGCGCCTCGGCCCGCAACCGCCTCACCGGCCTGGTGACCCGGGTCGTCCGCGACGGCGTGATGGCCCAGGTCGATCTCCAGGCCGGCCCGTTCCGGGTGGTGTCGCTGATGAGCCGGGAGGCCGCCGACGAACTGGGCCTCGAACCCGGGGTCCTGGCCGTCGCCCGGGTGAAGGCCACCAACGTCGTCATCGAGACACCGCAGTGAAGGGGGCGACGACCCTCGTGCTCGTCGCCCTCCTCCCGGCCGTCACCGCGTGTGCCGACGACGGGAGCGGGGAGCGCACCGAGTTGCTCGTCCTGGGGGCCACGTCGTTGACCGGGGCCTTCAGCGAGATCGAGGACGCCTTCGAGGACGCCCACCCCGACATCGACGTGGTGACCTCCTTCGACGCCAGCAGCACGCTGGCCGCACAGGTGGCCGAAGGCGGGCCCGGCGCCGTCCTCGCCACGGCCGATGAGGCCACCATGGCCACGGCCGTCGACGCCGGGGCCGTCACCGCGGAGCCGGTGACCTTCGCCGCCAACACGGGTGTCCTGGCCCGCCCGGCGGGCAACGAAACCGTCTCCACCCCCACCGACCTCGAGGACGACCGGGTCCTGCTCTCGGTCTGTGGCCCCGATGTCCCCTGCGGCGTGGTCGCCCGTGAGCTGTTCCGCGCCCTCGGCATCGACCCCCGGATCGACTCCGAAGAGGAGAACGTCGGCGCCGTCCTCACCAAGCTGGCCGCCGACGAGGTCGACGCCGGGGTCGTCTACGCCACCGACGACCTGGCCTCCGATGCCGTCGAGGCGGTCCCCCTGCCCGAGCCCGTCGTGGTCCGGTCTCTGTACCCGATCGTGGCGATCCAGGGCAGCGACGCGGCCACGGCGTTCATCGCCTTCGTGACCGGCCCCGAGGGCCAGGGCATCCTCCGCGACGCCGGCTTCCTGCGGCCGTGACCTCCTCCTGGCCCGAGTCGGCGGCCACGACCACCGGAACGGGCGCCAGGATGCCCAGGCGGAGGACCGAGTCCGGCGGGCTGCTGGCCGCGCTCGGCATCGGGGCCGCCGTCTTCCTGGCTCTGCCCCTGATCGGGCTGCTCCAGCGCACGCCGTGGCGCGACCTCGGTGACCTCCTGGCCGCACCGGAGGCCGCCGCGGCACTCCGGTTGTCCCTGATCGTCGCGGTCAGCGCGACGGTACTGGCCACCGTCCTCGGCGTCCCGCTGGCCTGGCTGCTGGCTCGCCGCCGCTTCCGGGGCCGCGCTCTGGTCCGCGCCCTGGTGCTGTTGCCCATGGTCCTGCCCCCGGTGGTCGGCGGTGTGGCCCTGCTGTTCGCCCTGGGGCGGCGGGGGCTGGTCGGCCAGTACCTCGACGACTGGTTCGGCATCACCCTGCCCTTCACCACCGCCGGGGCGGTCCTCGCGGCCACCTTCGTGGCTCTGCCGTTCCTGGTGATCACCGTCGAGTCGGGCCTGCGCTCCCTCGAACCCGGCTACGAGGAGGCGGCCCGCACCCTCGGTGCCGGACGCCGGGTGACCTTCTGGCGGGTGACGGTCCCCCTGCTCGCCCCGCAGTTGGCGGCCGGCACCGCTCTCGCCTTCGCCCGGGCCCTCGGCGAGTTCGGCGCCACGATCACCTTTGCGGGCAACGTGGAAGGTCGGACCCGGACGCTCCCCCTCGCGGTCTACACCGCCCTGCAGACCGACCGGGCTGCCGCCCTCGCCCTGTCGGTGGTGCTGCTCGCGGTGTCGCTGGTGGTGTTGGTCCTGCTCCGGGACCGCCTCGTCGGGGGACCGGCGTGATCGCCCTGGCGGGCCGGGTGACCCGGGGCGGGTTCACCGCCGAGCTGGACCTGCAGGTCGCGCCCGGCGAGGTGGTCGGGGTCCTGGGCGAGAACGGGTCCGGCAAGAGCACCCTGCTGCGGGTCCTCTCCGGGCTGACACCGCTGGACGAGGGGGTGCTCCGTCTCGACGGCAGAGTCGTCGACGATCCGGCGGCCGACCTCTTCGTACCACCCGATCGGCGCCCCACCGGGGTGGTCCTCCAGGAGCCCACGCTGTTCCCCCACCTCGATGTCCGGGACAACGTCGCCTTCGGCCTGCGTCGTCAGGGGGTGGCCAAGGAGGCGGCTCGCCTCGTCGCCACCGACTGGCTGGAGAAGCTCGATGTGGCCGATCAGGCCCGGTCCCGGCCCCGGGACATCTCGGGGGGCCAGGCCCAGCGGACCGGCATCGCCCGGAGTCTCGCCCGGGATCCCGACGTGCTCCTCCTCGACGAACCGCTGGCCGCCCTCGACCAGGAAGGCCGCGCCCTGGTCCGCCGGCTGCTGCGCACCGAGGAGCGACGGCCCGGACGGGCCACTGTCCTCGTGTCCCACGACCCGGTCGACGCCCTCTCGTTGACCGACCGCCTGGTGGTGCTCGAAGACGGGCGGGTCACCCAGACCGGCACGCCCGCCGAGATCACCCGCCGCCCCCGCTCGACCTTCGTCGCCCGCCTGGCGGGCCTGAACCTGCTCGAAGGCCGAGCCGAAGGCACCACGGTCGCCCTTCCCGGACGGGCCGAGCTGGTCACCGCCACCCCCGCCACCGGCGCCGTGCTGGTGACACTCGCTCCCCACTCCATCGCGCTCTACCCCAGCCGTCCCGACGGGAGCCCCCGCAACACCTGGCCGGCCCCGGTCGAGGACATCGAGTCGGTGGGCGACCGGGTCCGCGTGGCCCTCGGCGGCCCGATCCCCCTGGTGGCCGAGGTGACCCCGGCCGCCGTGGCCGACCTGGCCCTCGGTCCCGGCGGGCAGGTCTGGGCCACCGTCAAGGCCACCGACATCGACGTCTACCCCGCCTGACGCGAGCACCGACTCCACCGGATTTCGTTCATGTCGGTCGCCCGACGACCACAACTCACCCAAGACCGGCACGGGGACGCCGACCCGCGCCCCGGGCCGAGATCAGCCGCGCCGCACCGCGTGGGCGATCTCCCGGGCGACCAGGCGTTGGCCGTGCGCGGCGAGATGAACGGCGTCGGGGACCCGGACGGGCCGGACGGTGCCGTCGCCGGCCGGGAGCGCGGCCACCCACTCGCCGTTCTCACCGCCCACCGCCTCGGTGGCGTCGGCCAGGGCGACGACGTCCCCGTCCTCCGCCACCCGCTCGTACTCGGCGCGCAGAGCGTCGACCACGGCTTGCAGGTGGTCGGTGGCCATCGGTGGTGGGAGCACCAGGACGACACGGGCGCCGGTCTCGGCGATGGCCGCCATCGCGGCATCCACCTGTCGGCCCCACTCCCGGGCGAAAGCGGGGGCGCCCACGTCGCTGACGGCGACCCCGCGAGGCGTCGTCCAGTACTGGGCGGGGTCATCGGTGTAGTTGCCGATGAACAACATGACCACGACGTCGGGATCGGTGCGCCAGAGGTCCTCTTCCATCTCCTCGGGCCAGTCGAAGACCGCGGGGGTCAGCAGGCCCGAGCCGTTGACCCCTTCGTTGTGCACGGTGTGGTCGTCGCCCAGCTGGCGGGTCAGCGCCGGGCCGGTCTGGCGCAGGATCGAATCGCCCACGAGGAGCACGTGCTCGGTCGGGGGGGTCAGGGCCTCACCGACAGCCACCCCGCCGGCGAGGAGGGCCAGCACCACCAGGCCCGCGACGCGGGTCACTCGTCGTCGGGACGCTTCGCCGACTCGGCCGCGGCGGCCATCGCCAGCGTGGCGAAGATCTGGGCGCGCGCGTGGTGGAACCTTGGGTCACCACCGGATTCTGAGGCGCGTCGCATGGAGGCGAGCGCCATCTTCTCGTATTCCTCAGCACCGCCGGCCATGGGCACGGGTTGCCTATCGGCATGACACAGTGTCGAAATGATCCTCGATCGCTTCCGACTCGACGACAAGGTCGTCATCGTGACCGGTGCCGGACGCGGCATCGGTGCCGCCATCGCCCGCGCCTACGCCGAGGTCGGCGCCGATGTCGTGCTCGCGGCACGGACCGCGAGCCAGCTCGAGGAGGTGGCGGCCGATGTCCGCGCCTCGGGCGGGGAGGCCCTCGTGATCCCGTGCGACGTCAGTGAGCTCGACGGGCTCGACGGCGTGGTGGACCGGACCGTCGAGGCCTTCGGGGGGGTCGACGTGGTCGTCAACAACGCCGGCGGCTCGATGCCCAACGCCTTCCTGGACACCAGCGTGCGGGCCTTCGAGAAGGCGTTCCACTTCAACGTCACGACCGCGTTCCGTCTGACCCAGCTCGCGGTTCCCCACATGCTCGGTCGCGAGGGGGCGTCGGTGGTGAACATCTCCTCGGCCATCGGCCGGATGTCGGACCGGGGCTTCGCCGCCTACGGCACGGCCAAGGGCGCCCTGACCCACCTCACCCGCCTGCTGGCGGCCGACCTGGCCCCCCGGGTCCGGGTCAACGGGATCGCCGTCGGCTCGGTCGCCACCTCCGCCCTCCAGGTCGTCCTGGACAGCGACGAGATCCACGACGAGATGGTCACCCGGACGCCTCTTCGGCGCCTCGGGGACCCCAGCGACATCGCCGCCGCTGCGCTCTGGCTGGCCTCCCCCGCGGGGGCCTGGGTCACCGGCAAGGTCGTCGAGGTCGACGGCGGCCTCGAGGCTCCCAACCTCGCCTTGGGCCTCCCGGACCTGTAGAGGTCGTCAGCCGCGTCCGAGCAGTCCCGTCGACCCGGCGGGGCCGACTCCGGCCGGGCCCGACGAGCGCCGAGCGGGGAGCGCCATGCCCTGCGGCGGCGCCGGACGCCACCGACGGCTCTCGTCCCGGCGCTTCCACCTCACCGGGTCATCTCGCCCGGGCGCGAGGTCAGTCGTCGCCACCCTCCCCGCTCTCGCCGTCGGGACCGTCGGGCTCGCCGTCGCCCTGGCGGGCCAGCAGGACCTGGCAGGCGTCCAGGTTGCCGTCCTCACAGAAGGCGGCGAGCCGGTCGTCGTCGAGCTGGTCACAGGCCGGCTGGTCACCGCCCTCGCACCGGACCGACGGTGACACCGAGGTCGTGGTGACGACCGTGGTCGGCACCGCCGTCGTGCTGGAGGGAGGCGGGGGGACGACGCTCTCGTCCACGGTGTCGACCACCACGGCATCGTCCTGGCCGCCGCCGGCGAGAGCCAGGCCCAGTCCCACCCCGGCCAGCAGCAGGAGCAGGGCGAGCACCGTGAGCACGCGGGGCGGCGGTACCAGGCCGGCCCGGCCGGGTCGGTCACCGGCTCAGTCCCACAGGTCGAGCACGGTCCTGACGGCCTCGTCACCGACCACCAGGGTCCCGATGTGGCTCTCCCCCGGACGAACGTGGAGCTCGGCGTCGGGCATCCGGGCCGCCAGCGCCTCGGCGTGGTGCAGGGGCACGATGTTGTCGGCGTCGCCGTGCCAGAAGCGCACCGGCACGCCGATGTCGGCGACCGAGAACCCCCAGTGCCGTCCGAACAGGGCGAGATCGGCCGTGACGGCATGGATCCCGCCGGACCCGGCGGCCCGCATGAGATCGTCGAGGAACATCTCCTCCATGCCGGGAACGGCGAAGGCCTCCCGATCCCCCGGCGGCGACACCCGGGAGTAGAGGACGAAGCTCTGGTGACCGAGGGGCCGCAGCACTCGAGCGAACATGGTCACGCCCAGGCCGAGGGGCTGACGGAACAGGGTCAACGGCTGGCGCAGCAGGCGGGTGAGGTCCACCACACCCCCGTCCGCGGCATCCTCGCCGACGGTGGGAGCCACGCCCCCGAGCACCACTGCGGCCGTCACCCGGTCGGGCATCTCGTGGGCACAGGCCAACGTGTAGGGCCCACCTCCGGACAGCCCGATGACACCGAAGCGGTCGGCACCGGCTTCGTCGGCCACCACGGCCACGTCGTCGGCGAAGGCCCGGATCTCGGGGTAGAGGTGGCCGGTGGAACTCCCGGTTCCGGGCCGCTCGACACCGATGAGCCGTACATCGAGGTCCTCGGCCGCCCGACGGGCCGCGGGAGGGATCTGGCGCCGGGCCCCCGGGGTCCCGTGGAACCAGAACACGACCCGGCCGTCGGGACGGCCGAACTCGGCCAGGCCCAGGTGGCGGTCGGCGGCCACCTTGACGGTGCGCTCGGTTCGGGGAGGCACCAGCTCGTGATCGGTCATCGCCGTCGACTCCTCACCTCGGCGGGTTCCGGGGCGGCGGGTTGCCGTTCGCCGGGAACTCGTAGCCGCTCTCGGTGATGACCTCCAGGAGGTGGGCCATGTTCATGATGTCCTCCTCGTAGGAGAACTTGCCGTTGCCGGCGTAGGTCATCAGCGACACGCCCGGGACCTCGTAGTACGAGCCGTCCTCGCGGCGGCCGGGCAGCCGGTTCCACCACTTGAGCACGACCCGGTCACCCTCGATCGACGACCACTCGTGGGGGAACCGCCAGTCGTCGAGTCCGGCCATGCTCTCCCGCCAGAACTCCCGGAGGTTCTCGATGCCCGTGACCCGACCCCAGGCGGGATCGATGAACGTGGCGTCGTCGGTGAACATCTCGTCGAGACCGTCCCAGCCGCCCCGCCCCTCCTCGGCGGCGGAGCGGATCTGCAGGTACCGATCGACCGCCGCCACGATCTCGGCTCTCGGGTGGGCCATGGGCTCAGCCTGACACAGCCGGAGGCGCGGTCAGCACGACGCGGACCTGCCGGTCACTGACAGGCGGCCGCGGCGTCGGTCAGCTCGCTGGGGAGGGCGCCGGGGTTCTCGGCCAGCTGCTGGTCGATCTCGATGAACCGGTCATAGGACACGTTCGCCTGGAGCTCGTCGATCACACAGCCGCAGAAGGAAGCCGGGCTGCCGGCGCCGGTGCAGGAGCTCGTGAAGTTGGCGATCACCTCGGGCGGGTAGCCGCCGTCGGCCGTGGTGTCCGCAGGGGTGTCCGCGGGCTCGTCGCCGCTGCCGAAGACATCGCCGCCGCCCTGGTCCGCCGAATCGGCCATGTCGTCGAAGAGGTCCGAGACCGACGGATCCTCGGGCGTCGTCTCCTCCGGCGCGTCGCTCTGGTCCACCGAGTCGCTGCCGGCGGTGTCACCGCTGTCGTCACCGCCGCCGAGGGCCACCACCAGGCCCAGCACCACCGCGACCGCCACGACGACGGCACCGACGATGAGCAGCGTCCGGTTGCCGCCCCCGGTACCCGTGTCCGGGGCCGTGTAGCCGCCGAGTGGCGCTCCGGGAGTCGGTGTCCCCGCGCCCGGGCCGGGAGGGGCGGCCGGCGCCGCACCCGGCGCACCCGGCGCACCCGGCGGCGGAGCCGGCTGGGCGGTGGGGACGGCCTGGGTGGTCGCCACGTCCGGGGTCCCGGCGCCGTGGACCGGGTCCACGCCGACGGCCTGGCCGTCGGCGACCTGGTCGGTCCAGTCGTCGCCGTCGAACCACCGGTTCTGGTGGCGGTTGGTGGGGTCTGGGTACCACCCTGCAGGGGTGCTCACGACGCTCTCCTCAGCTCAGGGCTTCTCGCGGCCCACGATCCACATGGCGAAGAACTGGGCCCCGCCACCGTACGCCTGTCCCATCGCGGTGCGGGCGCCGTCCACCTGGTGGTCGCCGCACATCCCCCGCACCTGCATCGCCGCCTCCCCGAATCGGATCATCCCCGAGGCGCCGATGGGGTTGGTCGACAACACGCCACCCGAGCAGTTCCAGGGGATGTCACCGTCCATGGCGGTGGCGCCGGACTCGGTCAACTTCCACCCCTCGCCCGGCTCGGCGAAGCCCAGGTTCTCCAGCCACATCGGCTCGTACCACGAGAACGGCACGTAGATCTCGGCCACGTCGATCTGCTCGCGGGGGTCGGTGATGCCGGCCTGCCGGTAGAGGTCCGCCGCGCAGTCCAGGCCGGCCTGGGGGCTCACGTGGTCCCGGCCGGCCGCCATGGTCGCCTCCGACCGCAGGGACGAGCCGTGGATCCAGGCCGGGTTGGGGCTGGCGTCCCCGGTGTCCTCGTCGGCCAGGACCATGGCGAAGGCCCCGTCAGAGGAGGGGCAGGTCTCGTCGTAGCGGATCGGGTCCCACAGCATCATCGAGTCCCGGATGGACTCATAGGTGATCTCCGGCTGATGCAGGTGGGCGAACGGGTTCTTGCAGGCGTTCAGCCGGTCCTTCAGCGCGACGAGGATCCCGATGTCGTCGGGCGCCCCCGACCGGCGCATGTAGGCCCGGATGTGAGGAGCGAAGAAGCCGCCGGCGCCGGCCACCAGCTTCGGGGAGAAGGGCACGGGCAGGGACAGGGCCCACATGGCCTCGGACTCGGACTGCTTCTCGAAGGCCACCGTCAGGACCCGCCTGTGGACCCCCGAGGCGACCAGGCTGCTGGCCACGATGGCCGTGGAGCCACCGACCGAACCGGCGGTGTGGACCCGCAGCATCGGCTTGCCCACGGCGCCCAGCGCCTCGGCCAGGTACAGCTCGGGCATCATCAGGCCCTCGAAGAAGTCGGGGGCCTTGCCCACGACCACGGCGTCGATGTCGGACCAGGTCATGCCCGCGTCCTCCAGAGCCCGCATGGCCGCCTCCCGGACCAGGCCGGCGATGGAGACGTCGCCCCGGGTCGCCTGGTGCCGGGTCTGTCCGCACCCCACGACGGCTACGCGCTCGGCGCCCATCAGTTCGCCTCCAGTACACAGATCAGGTTCTGTTGCAGGCAGTGCCCGGAGGTGGCGTGGGCCACCCCCCGTCCTGCCGTGCCGGCCGAGATCCGGTTGGCCAGCTCGACGATGCGGACCAGGCCGGCCGCCATCATCGTGTTGGCCGCCAGGGCCCCACCCGAGGGGTTGATCGTGACGTCGTCGCCCAGCCCGATCGCCTCCCGCAGGATGACCTCCTGGCTGGTGAAGGGGGCGTGGAGCTCGGCCATGTCGACCGGGCCGTCGTGCACTCCGGCGGCCGCCACGGCCAATCGGGTGGACGGCGAGTCGGTGAGGTCCCGCAGGCCCAGGGAATGCACATCGATGCGGTGCTCGAGGCCGCGGATCCAGGCCGGGCTCTCGCTCAGCTCCCGGGCCCGGTCCTCCGCGGCGAGCACCACGGCGACGGCGCCGTCGCTGATCGGCGGGCAGTCGTGCTTGCGCAGCGGGGCGACCAGGGGCGCCTCGGCCAGGATGGCGTCGACGTCGAAGTCGCCGCTCAGCGTGGCGTTGGGGTTGTCCTTGGCCGCGGCCCGGGAGCGGACGGCGATCTCGGCGAGGTCCCGCTCGGTGGCCTTGCCCGAGTCGAGAAGGGCCCGCGCCTGCAGGGCGGCGAGGCTGACCGAGTCGGGCCAGAGGGGGCCGTAGTAGTAGGGGTCGAGCTGACGACTCAGGACCCGGGGCAGGTCACCGGGGGAGGACTTGCCGTAGCTGTAGACCAGGGCGGTGTCCGCGACCCCGGTCTGGATCTTCACCCAGGCCTCATAGAGGGCCCAGGCCCCGTCGGCCTCGACGTGGGACTCACTGATCGGCGGGTAGGGCCCGACCCCGTCGAGGGTCCCGACGAAGCTGAAGGGTTGACCCGCCAGGTAGTCGGTGCTGCCCGAACAGGTGAAGTCCAGGTCGGCCTGGGTCACCCCGAGGCCGTCCTTCAGCGCCTGCAGCACGGGCATGAGCATCTCGACCTCGTTGCGGTCGTCGATCCGCCGCGCGTGCACCGACTGCGCCGTGCCGACGATGGCCACATCCCTCATCAGACGTGCTCCTGGTAGGTCTCGTAGTCGGCGTCGGGCTCGCCGGTGGGACGCCACCACTCGATGTTCTCGAAGGAGGTCTCCCAGTCGGCCGGGTCCTTCCACTTGGCCTCGACCCGCAGGCCCATGCGGACCTGGTCGTGGGGGATCTCCTGGATGAGCCCGAACACCGCCAGGTCGGCCCCGTCGGGCACGATCAGGGCCGAGGCGTAGGGGATGTCGATCCCCCGACCGGTGAACTCCACGTTGACGACACAGAAGCTGACCACCGTGCCGACCGACGGCAGCTCCACCAGCTCCTCGGTCGGGATGCCGTCCACCGGGCAGGCACCACGGGAGGGCACGTAGACCTTCTGGCACTGCGGGCAGCGCTCACCGAGGAGCTTGCCCTCGCCCATCCCCCGGAGGAAGCGGGACTGGCTGATGCCGGCGGTGTAGGTGTAGTCGAGGCGGGCCGGGGTCCGGATGGACTTCACCGGCTCGAGGCCCTCGATGGCGGTGAGGGCCGAGGAGTCGACCGCGGGCTGGGCCCAGAGGCCCTCGGGGAACGGGCTGACCTCGACCTCGCTCATCGCCGTCGGCTCTTCGCCTGACGGCTCATCGCTGTGCAGGCCTCATCGGCCCGCCGATCGACTACGTCGCTCATCCCGCGGCCTCCGACTCGAAGCAGGCGATGTCGGTGATCGAGCCCTCACGCTCCTCGGCCCAACGGACCTTGACCCGCATCCCGGTGCTCATGGCGTCCGGCGAACCGGCGTCCACGGCGTGCAGCATCGACGTGTCGGCCCCGTCGAGGCGGATCAGCGCCCAGGCGAAGGCGCCGTCCAGCGGCGTGCCGGTGCGGGGCTCGGTCACCCACGCCCAGCTCGTCACCTCCCCGGCGTCGCCGACCGGCACCAGCTCGGTCAGGGCCTCCGAGGACTGGGGGTCGTATTCCATCGGCGGGCACATCACCCCGCCGTCGGCCATCCGTACGCCGACGAGCACCCCTTCGCGCAACCCGGTGAAGAAGGCCGACTGCACCGGCCCCACCGTCCGGGTGAACGCGTACTCGACGACGAGGGGCGCACTGAGGACGTCGCTCTCGCTCATCGCCGCCGAGACTAGAACAGGTTCCAGTTCCGCAGTGACCAACAGGGGTACCGGGCCGGGGGAACGACACCGATGCAACCAAGGGGGCGTCGGGTCCCCCGGACCCGTCGACGGCAGACCAGTCGTCGCGCCTCGAACGAAATTGCGCTACTTCTGGTCGCTGTACGACCACCAGTCACGCCAGATGGCGGCCAGCTACCAGTCCAACGGGAATTGCGTCCTTTCTGGTCGCTCGACGACCTCAAGTCACGCAATTTCGGTCGGGGGGCCGACTTCGGCCGGCCTGCCCCCGACGACCGGCGGGCCGGCCCGAGGTCTCCCACTCTGCGGTCGTTCCTCCGACCCGTCGCCGGATCAGTCGCCCGGCCGGTAGGTCCAGTTGGGTTCGCGCTTGTCGGCGAAGGCCTGGCGGGCCTCCTGGGAGTCGGGGTGCTGGAGGAGGCGGCGGGTGTAGCCCTGTTCGGTGCGGTAGGCCTCCTTCAGCGGGAGGAACTCGGTCTCGTTCAGCGCCGCCTTGGCCAGGCGCAGGGCCAGGGGGCTCTTGGCAGCGAGGGAGGCGGCCAGCTCGGCCGCCGTCGACGCCAGCCGGCCGACCGGGACGACCCGGTTGACCGCGCCCAGGCGGTACAGCTCCTCGGCCGTTGCCGGGACGCCGGTCAGGAACAGCTCCCGGACCTTGGGTCGGCCCAGCAGCAGGTTCAGATGGGCGCTGGCGCCGAGGAGGCCGACGTTGATCTCCGTGGTGCCGAAGGTGGCGTGGTCGGCGGCCAGGATCAGGTCGCAGACCGCGGCGTACGCCAGGCCGGCGCCTAGGGCCGGGCCGTTCACAGCGGCGATGACGGGGACGGCACAGTCGTAAACCGCCTCGAGGGCTTCCCGGGGCAGGCGACCAGGGTCATCGGGGTCGGCCTCGGTGTCGTCGGTGTCGAAGGTCTTCAGGTCGACCCCGGCCATGAAGGCCTTCTCCCCCGCGCCCGTGAAGACGGCGACGCGGACATCGGGATCGTCACCCAGGGACCGGAACGTGTCCCGGATCTCGACCATGGTCGAGCGGGTGATGGCGTTGACCGGCGGCCGATCCAGGGTCACCGTCGCCACGTGGTCGACGATCCCGATGCTTAGGTCGCTCACGCTCCAATCCCTACCATGCGCTCCGTGCCTGACGCTCCGATGTCCTGGGACGAGGCCGTGGCCCGGGTCACCGGCCCCGACGGCCGCTACCCGCTGGTCGACGCCACCCTCGACGGCCGGCCCTACAAGGTCTTCGCCAACACGCCGCCGTCCCTGCGCTCCCTGTTCGAGCTGGCGAGCGGGTACGGCGACCGGGACTTCCTCGTGTACGAGGACGAACGCCTGACCTTCGCCGACGTGTGGGCCCGGGTCGGGGCGATGGGTGCCCTGCTCCGCGACGGCTACGGCGTGGGCCACGGCGACCGCGTGGCCATCGCCATGCGCAACTACCCGGAGTGGATCGTGGCCTTCCAGGCCATCACCTCGATCGGGGCGGTGGCCGTCGCCCTCAACGCCTGGTGGACCACCGACGAGTTGGAGTACGGCTTCGAGGACTGCGGGGCCAAGGTCGCCGTCACCGACCAGGAGCGGGCCGAACGGCTGGGTCCCGTGCGGGAAGGCCTCGGCCTGTCGGTCATCGGGGTGCGCCTCACCGAGGACCTCCCCGGCGTCGACCGCCTCGAGAACGTGCTCGACCCCACCGCCACGCTCCCCGAGGTCGCCATCAGCCCCGACGACGACGCCACCATCCTCTACACCTCAGGCACCACCGGTCACCCCAAGGGCGCCGTGTCGACCCACCGAGCCGTCCTCAGCGGGCTACTCGCGTTCGGCGCTCGCTCGGCCGTCAGCGCGCTGATGGAACCGGCCGGCGAGGAGGCCGACGGTCCCCGGGACCGCACCGCCTACATCCTCGTGGTGCCCCTGTTCCACGCCACCGGGCTCATCCCCGTCATGCTCGGCACCACGGCCTCGGGGGCGAAGCTCGTGATGATGTACCGGTGGGAGCCCGAGCGGGCCCTCGAGCTCATCGAGCGCGAGCGGGTCACCGCCTTCGTCGGCGTGCCCACCATGTCCTGGGACCTGCTGGAGTCGCCCGACTTCGAGAAGCGGGACACGTCCAGCCTGGTGTCCGTCGGCGGCGGTGGCGCCCCCGCTCCGGCCGAGCTGGTGCGCCGAGTGGACAAGGGCTTCGAGCAGGGCAAGCCCCAGATCGGCTATGGCATGACCGAGACCAACGCCTACGGGCCGGGCAACAGCGGGGCCGACTACCTGCGCAAGCCCACCAGCTCGGGCCGGGCCGTGCCGGTCATGGACGTCCGGGTCGTCGACGAGCACGGCAACCCGCTCCCCACCGGTGGCGTCGGCGAGATCTGCTTCCGGGGCCCCAACCTGATCCGGGGCTACTGGAACAAGCCCGAGGCCACCGCCGAGGTCATCGATGCCGACGGCTGGCTCCGTTCCGGTGACCTCGGCCGCCTCGACGACGAGGGCTTCATCTACGTCGAGGACCGGGCCAAGGACATGGTGCTGCGGGCGGGAGAGAACATCTACTGCGCCGAGGTCGAGGGGGCCGTCTACGAGTTCCCCGGCGTGGCCGAGGCGGCCGTCTTCGGCGTCCCCCACGAGCGCCTGGGTGAGGAGGTGGCCCTCGCCGTGGTCGCCTCCCCCGGCACCGTTCTCGACGTCGACGGACTGCTCGCCCACCTGAAGCGCCACCTGGCGGCGTTCAAGGTCCCCACGATCGTCGAGGTCCGCACCGAGCGCCTCCCCCGCAACGCCAGCGGCAAGGTCCTCAAACGCGACCTCCGCGACGAAGCCGTCGCCGAGGGGGACTGAGGTCGGCCGTCGTCGGGCTGGCGGACCGAAGCCCGCCACTTTCGAGGCGCTGGCTGTCGGATTCCGACAGGTGGCGCCTCGAAAGTCGGCGCAGGGCCGACGACCTTCAGTGGGGGGCGGGCTGAGCCCCGCGCACCAGGTGGCCGGGCAGGGCGCCGGTCGACTCGCCGTCGCGGAAGGTGACCTCGCCCGCCACGACGGTGGCCCGATAGCCGGTGGCCCGCTGGATGTAGCGCTGGCCGCCGGCGGGGAGGTCCTGGACCATCTCGGGCACCAGGACCCCGAGTTCGGCCTCGTCGATGAGGTTGAGGTCGGCCTTGTACCCCGGAGCGAGCACGCCCCGGTCGTTCAGCCCGACGAGGGCGGCGGTCTCCCGGGTCTGCTGGCTGACCAGCCACTCCAAGGACAGCGGCTCGGCCACGTCCCGGCCCCAGTGGGCGATGAGGTAGGTCGGCATGGAGCCGTCGCTGATCATCCCGCAGTGCGCACCCGCGTCGCCGAGGCCGGGAACGGTGTGGGGATGCAGGAGCATCGACCGGATCGTGGCGAAGTCCCGGTCGGCATAGTTGGCGAAGGGCAGGTAGAGCAGCCCCGCGCCGTCCCGCTCCAGCATCACGTCCAGGGCGACCTCGACGGGAGCGCGGCCCTCACGGCCGGCGATGGCCTCGATCGAACGGCCGGCGCCGGGGTCGTACTCCGGCGGGTCCCCCAACGGGAAGATCCCGTCGTAGGAACCGAAGACCAGCCCGCCGTTGCTCAGCTCCTCCAGCACCGTGGCGCGGACCTCGGGGTCCCGGAGCCGGGCGACCCGGTCCGCCAGTGGCGCGTCAGCCAGGGCCCGGTAGGTCGGAGAGGTCACCAGCGGGTGCAGGCGGCCCTCCAGTCCCATCAGGACGCCGACGGGTCGGGCCGCCACCTGGCCGCGGATGGGCACGCCGTCGGCCTGGGCCGCGCTGATGTGGTCGAGCAGCGCCCGCCAGTCGCCCCGGTGGGACTCGGACAGCGTCGTGATCGACAGGGGCCGGCCGCTGACCTCGGCCATCGACCGGATCAGGGCGAACTCGGTCTCCAGGTCGACCAGGTCGGCGACCAACTGCAGGACCCCGGTGCCGGTGGACCCCACCCCGCGGGCGATGCCCAGCAGCTCGTCGGCCGTCGCCGACAGGCTGGGCGTGGGCCGACCGTCCGCCGAACGGTGGTTGACCGTCCGGGATGTGGAGAACCCGAGTGCCCCGGCCCGGATGCCCTCGGCGGCCAGCCGCCCCATCGTCGCGATCTCCTCGGGTGTCGGGACCTCTTCGTGATCGGCGCCACGGTCGCCCATCACATACCCCCGCAACGCACCATGAGGCACCTGGGCCGCGACGTCGACGGCGTGGGGTAGGGCCTCGATCACCTCGAGGTACTCCGGGAAGCTCTCCCAACCCCAGCTGATGCCCTCCGCCAGGGCTGTCCCGGGGATGTCCTCCACCCCCTCCATCAGGGCGATGAGCCAGTCGTGGCGGTCAGGCTTCACCGGCGCGAAGCCGACACCGCAGTTGCCCATGACCACCGTGGTCACGCCCTGCCACGAGGACGGCGTCAGCAGCGGGTCCCAGGTGACCTGACCGTCGTAGTGGGTGTGGACGTCGACCCAACCCGGCGCGACGAGCAGTCCGTCGGCGTCCAGCTCTTCGCGACCCGAGCCGCGGACGGCGCCGACGGCGGTGACCCGGCCGTCGTCCACGGCGACGTCCGCGGGCCGACGATCAGCACCGGTCCCATCGAAGACCGTCCCGTCCCGGACGACCAGATCGTGCTCGGCCACGCCCCGACAGTAGGCCCCTCAGCCCATCAACGGCTGCGGAGCCGAAGCCAAGCAGCCCTCCCACCCCGGTGCGACAGCTACCGCAGGCTCCAGGAGCCACGCCCGCGGCCCTCAGCAACGCTGCGGAGCCGAAGCCAAGCAGCCCTCCCACCCCGGTGCGACAGCTGCCGTGCGCAGCAGGAGCCGCGCCGGCGGCGACAAAGGACTCAGAAGGGGTCGCCCTCGCCCTTCACCTGGGCGGAATCGCCGTCCTGGGTCGCGACCGTGACCGGGACCACGGGTCGCCCCTCGGCATCGTCCAGGCGGAGGTGCTCGGTGGGGTTCAGCGGGGTCGGGACCATCTGGGTGCGGAAGAGGATGTCGGTGAGCTGGCCGGACCACCCGTCACCGTCGGTCGTGGCAACGAGGTGGCACTCCGCGAACGAGTCGCCCGAGGAGAAAACCAGCGCGGCCTTGCCGTCGTAGCTGCTCATGCCGGCGACGTTAGAGGCCAAGATGGAGCCATGCGACGGCCGAAGGTCCCGATCCCGCGTTCGACAGGAGTGACGGCATGAAGCTCGACGCCATGGCCATGAGCCTGCCGCTGCGCGAGGCCGCGACGCTGGCGGCCGACGTGGAGAAGGCCGGGTTCGCCGGACTGTGGTTCACCGAGGGAGGCCGCACCGCGTACCTGGGCGCCACAGCGGCCGCCTTGGCCACCACCGACCTCGACCTCGGCACCGGCATCGCCGTGGCCTTCCCCCGCAGCCCGATGATCACGGCCTCCACCGCCTGGGAACTGGCCGAGGCCACGGGTGGCCGGTTCGTTCTCGGTCTCGGCACCCAGGTGAAGGCCCACATCGAGCGCCGCTACGGCGTGCCCTACGAGCACCCGGGTCCGTGGCTACGGGAGTACGTGCTCGCCCTCCGGTCCATCTTCCGGGCCTTCCAGGGCGAGGAGCGCCTCGACTTCCACGGCGAGTTCTACGACCTGGACCTCCTGCCCCCGACCTGGAGTCCCGGCCCCATCGCCCACCCCGACGTACCGATCTACCTGTCGGGCGTCCGCCCCTGGATGCTGCGGGCCGTGGGCGAGGTGGCCGACGGCCTCCACGTGCACCCGCTGCACACCCGCAGGTACCTCGACGAGGTCATCGTGCCGAACGTGGCCGCCGGGCGGGCCGGCGCCGCCCGGCCCGTGGAGGACGTGACCCTGGCCTGCCCGGTCCTCACCATCGTGGGCGACACCGACGAGGAACAGGACCGTTGGCGCCAGGCCGCCCGCTTCCAGCTCGCGTTCTACGGCTCGACCCGCACCTACCGGGGCGTGTTCGAGGCTCACGGCTGGGACGGCACCTCCGAACGCCTGCACGAGCACCAGAAGACCGGGGACCTCGAGGCCATGGCTGCGGTCATCAGCGACGAGATGCTCGACGTCCTCGCCGTGACCGCCACGTGGGACGACCTGGCCCGCGCCCTCCTGGAGCGCTACGCCGGGGTCGAGCACCCCGTGCGCATCATCTGCTACTTCGCCGGCAAGTCGATGCGTGACGACGCCACCTTCGACCAGTGGCAGGCCGTGGCGTCCGCGCTCCGCACCGCCTCCTGACCCCGGGCCGGGCCCATCACCGCTTCTCGCGTCGGGTCACGACAGGAGGTCGCGGGGCCAGCCGTCGGCCAGCGTGCCCTGCCACCGGGGGTCCCGCTTCTCGACCCAGGCCATGACCCCCTCGGTCGTGTCCGACGAACCCATGAGCGCCAGGTGGACGGCCCGCTCCCACGCGTCGACCTCGTCGGCGTCCGGAGCGGGTGACCGCCAGAGGATCGCCTTGCTGGCCGCCACGGAGCGGGGAGCCACGTTGACGGCGATGTCCCGCGCCACCTCGAGGGCCCGGTCCACCACCGCAGCCCCCGAGGGCAACGCCTCGAGGGCGAGGCCCCACTCGGCGGCCTGCGTGCCGGAGAACATCCGCCCGGTCAGGAGGAGCTCGGTGGCCCGGCCGTGGCCGATCAGGCGGGGCAGGGTCCAGTGCGAGCGCAGGTCGGGGTTGATGCCCCGCCGGTTCTGCACGATCCCGAGCTTGGCCTCGGCCGCCACGTAGCGCAGGTCGCACTGCAGGGCCATCGTCAGCCCGATGCCCACCGCGTGGCCGTTGACCGCGGCGATCACGGGCTTGCGCACGTCCCAGGCATGGAAGGCGAACGGGTCCGACCGGAAGCCCTCGCCGCCCCCCTCGGGAGCCGCGAACACCTCGGCCCCGCCCGAGAAGTCGGCGCCGGCGCAGAACGCCCGCCCCGCACCGGTCAGCACCACGGCCCGGATCGCCTCGTCCTCGTCACAGTGCCGGTAGGCCGTCTCCAGGTCGGCCCCCATCGCCCCGGTGAAGGTGTTCTGCTGCTCGGCCCGGTCCAGCGTGAGCACGGCGACGGGCCCGTCCACGTCGATGCGGAGATCGGCCACGACGCCGGAACCTACTCATCCCGCCAGTGGTGCGGGATCCCTGTCTCCTGGCCGGGAGATCGGGCGCCGAACGGAGGGTCAGTCGGCGAGGGTCGTCAGCAGCTCACGGGTGGCGGCCTGCTCGTCGGGGGTACCGAACTCGGCGGCCACGAATGACGTGGCGCCGGAGGCCTCGACTTCGGCGATGCGGGCGGCGACCGCGTCACCCGACCCGATCATGGCCAGGTCCTCCGGGCCCGGCATCCCCTCCCGATCGAGCATGGCCCGGTAGGAGGGCAGGATCCCGTAGACGGAGAACTCCTCCGCGGCGCGCCTCCGGGCGTCGGCCTCGTCGTCGGTGACGCAGACGGGCAGGGCCACGACCACACGGGGCTCGGGCCGACCCGCCTCCTCCGCGGCCGCCCGGATGGTCGGCCCGGTGAGCTCGGCGACGGTCTTCGCCCCCGTCATCCAGGTGGCGGTGCCGTCGGCCAGCCGCCCGGCCACGGCCAGCATCTGCGGGCCCAGGGCCGCCACCAGGACCGGCGGGGCCTCCGCGTGGACATCCAGGCCGCCCCGCGCCGTGACCGTCTCGCCGCCGTACTGGGGGTCGGTGCCGGCGAGCAGCGGGACCAGCGCCTCGAGGTACTCCCGCATGCGGCGCACCGGCTTGTCGAAGGGGAGGCCCCACATGTTCTCGACGACCATCTGGTGGGACAGGCCGATGCCGAGATCCAGACGACCCCCACTCGCCTGGCTCACGGTGAGGGCCTGAGCCGCGAGGGCCATGGGGTGACGGGGCTGGATGGGGACGACGCCGGTTCCGAAGCGCAGCTCGGGGACCTCGCGGGCGGCCACGGCGATCGCCGTGAGGGCGTCGAGGCCGAAGACCTGCGAGGTCCAGAAGGAACCGAAGCCGTCGGCCGCGATCGAGCGGGCCTCGGCCACGAACTTCTCGACCGTGCGGGGTGAGCTGAAGATGCCGATGTCCATGGGGACCCTCCGTGGTGCCGCCCGAGTATGGCCCGTCGCCGGAACCGGAGCGCCGCCGACCGTCAGGGCGCGCCCAGGCGGTCGAGCATCGCCTCGAGCAGGGGGCCGTTCATGATGAGGCCGTCGTGGTGGTCCGGCTCCGCGATCCTTCCCGTGCGCACGGAGGTCTCCCCGGTGCGGATGGACACGATGGCGTACCGGACGGCCGCGAACACCTCGTAGTAGTCGTAGTCCTGGACCTTCCGGCCCGACAGCTGCTCATAGGTGGCGATGACCCGCTCGCGGGGGAAGAAGTCCTCCAGCGGGTCCATCTCGAAGCGGACGGCGAGGTCCTTGAAGAAGTCGTGGAGGTGCACGGCCCACGCCAGATCCGCCTCGGCGGCACCGAGGGCGGCCATCTCCCAGTCGAGGGCGGCGACCGGCCGCCCGTCACGGAACATGGTGTTGCCCAGCCGGGCGTCACCCCAGTTCAGGACCGTGGGCCCCTCGTCCTCGGGCCGATTGCCGTCGAGCCACGCGAGCGCCCGGTCGATCTGGGTGAAGTCCCGGTCACCCCGGGCCCAGTCGTAGTACCACCGCTGGTAGGCCAGGTGCTGATCGAGGGGGGTGGAGCCGTACTGCGGCCGATCCAGGAACGAGACGTCGGCGGTTGAGATGTCGATGGCATGCAGGCCGGCGAGGATCTCGATCACCCCCCGCTCCAGCTCCTCCCGACCCCCCGGACCGAGGTCGACGACCCACCCCCCGAACACGTACGGCGGGTTGTCGGAGGCGACGACGCCGTCGATCCGCTCCATGACGAAGAACGGTGAGCCCAGGGCGGTGGCGTCCGGCTCCCACCACGGAGCCAAGGGGACCGGGACGTCACTGTGCTCCCGAACGAGGCGCAGGCAGCGGTACTGCAGCTCGAGGTCGTAGCTGGGGAAGACCGGGTGATCCACCTCGGCCGGCGCCAACCGGGCCGCGTAGCCCCGGGTCTCACGCGCCCCGTCCTGGGTCGCGGTCACCTCGAACAGGAGGGTCTCAGAGGACATGCCCGTACCCGAGGGCGAGGACACCTCGCTGACCTCCGGGTCGGCCCCGGCGGGCAGGGCACCCCGGAACCACTCGGTGAGCTGGTCGCGGAGGACGGCGGGATCGCGGGTGGAGGCGATGACCATGGCGGCCTCTCTAGCACGGCCACGGCCGGATCGTGGGCGACGACGGCAGCGGAGTCGAGTGCGTTCGCCGACCACGATTGGCGGAGGTCCCCCTCCTACACTCCCGGCCGTGGCGACCAGAGAAGAACTGCGCAGCTCCTTGATGGAAGCGGCTGAGGAGGTGCTGGGCGAGGTCCCCGGCGGGCTCACCGAGGACTCGGACCTCTTCGACGACCTGGGCGCGGACAGCCTCGATCTGCTCGAGATCGTCATGGCCCTCGAGGACCGGCTGGATCTGACCGCCGACGAGCAGGACTTCGTCGGCGTGAAGACCGTCGGTGAGGCCGTTGACGTCCTCGCCCGCATCGCCGCGTGATCGGGTCGCGCGGGGTCGCCGTGACCGGCCTCGGGGCCGTCACGCCGGGCGGACTGGACCCCGCGGGGCTCTGGGACACCCTTCTGCTCGGGCGGTCACAGGCGATCGAGCTTCCCGACATCGACGAGACCTTCGGGCCGGTCCACATCGGCTGCCCGATCGCCGACGGCTTCGATCCCGGTGGACACCTCTCGCATCCCGAGACCCGTCGGATGGACCGCACCACCCAGCTGGGCGTCTCCGCGGCGATGGACGCCGTCAACGACGCCGGGTGGGACACCGCCGGCGGCGCTCGAACGGCGATCGTGGTCGGCACCGGCCTCGGCGGCATGATCCGGCCGTTCCTGGTCGCCCTGGAGACCCTGCAGCAGAAGGGCTTCATGCGAGTGAACCCGCTGACCGTCCCCCTCATCATGCCGAACGCCACCGCCGGCTGGATCTCGATGAAGCTCGGTGTGACCGGCCCGGCGACCACCGTGTCCCAGGCTTGCGCCTCGGGGGCGGCGGCCATCGGGGACGCCGCCCGCCTGGTCGCCACCGGGGTGGTGGACCGAGCCATCGCCGGGGGGACTGAGGCCCTCACCCATCCGCTCGTGGTCGCCGCCTTTGCCCGAATGCAGGCCCTGAGCGGCCGCAACGACGAGCCCGAGCGGGCCAGTCGCCCCTTCGACCGCGACCGAGACGGGTTCGTCATGGGTGAGGGGGCGGGCTTCGTGACCCTGGAGGCCGCCGGGGACGTGACCGCCCGCGGCGGACGGGTCCGGGCCCGGGTCACCGGCTACGGCGCCACCTCCGACGCCTTCCACCTCGTCGCCCCCCACGAGACCGGGGCCGGGGCCGTCGGGGCCATGCGGGCCGCGCTGGCCGACGCCGGCCTGGCCCCCGGCGACATCGCCCACGTCAACGCCCACGGCACCTCGACCGCGCTGAACGACCGCCTCGAGGCCCTCGCCCTCCGGGAGGTGTTCGGTGACGAGGTCCCCCCCGTCACGGCCAACAAGGGGTCCATCGGGCACCTGGTGGGCGCGGCCGGCGCGGTCGAAGCCGTGGCCACCGTCCGGAGCCTCGAGACGGGGCTGGTCCCCCCCACCGCCAACTACGAGAACCCGGACCCCGAGATCGACCTCGACATCGTGGCCGGGTCGCCTCGCGAGGTCCCCGCCGGTCCGGTGCTCACCAACTCCTTCGCCTTCGGCGGCCACAACGTCACCCTGATCCTCGAGCCCTGAGCGGGGGCCGGCCCCCGCTCAGTCGAGGTGCGTGCGGAGGAAGGCGCCCATGGCGGTGACGGCCTCGGCTCCCTCGGGCGTGAGGCCGGCGGTGGCGTGGAAGACGTGGAACGCGTCCGGCCACGTCCGGTAGTCGACCGTGCCGCCCGCGGCCTGGACCGCCTCGGCCAGCAGTCGGGCGTCGTCGAGGAGCACCTCCTCATCCGCGGCGTGGACGACCAACGGGGGCAGGCCGGACAGGTCGGCGAAGAGCGGGGAGGCCAACGGGTCGCGAGGATCGGCCTCCTCGCTCAGATACCGCTCGGCGTACCACTCGAGGCGTTCCCGGTCGAGCATGGGGTCCTCGCCGGCATTGGCGTCGATCGAGGGGCTCGACATGGTCAGATCGGTCCACGGCGAGATGCACCCGCCGGCACCGGGCAGCGGCGACCCGGCCGCTCGCAGCGCCAGGATCGTGGCCAGGGTCAGGCCGCCGCCCGCGGAGTCCCCGGCCACTGCGATCCGGCTCGGCGCGAGGCCCTGGTCGACCAGCCAGCCGAACACGGTGACCGCGTCGTCGACCGCGGCCGGGAAGCGGTGCTCGGGCCCCATCCGGTAGTCGACGATCATCGCGGGCACCCCGGCGGCGGCAGCCAGGTTGCTGGCCAGCGCGCGATGGCTCACCACGGAGCCGACGACGTAGCCACCGCCGTGCAGGTACAGCAGCGCGCCGTCGGCTGCTGCGCCCGGGGGCCGCAACCACTCCCCGGGCACCCCGCCGGCGACCACCGGTTCGACCACCGTCCCCTCAGCCAGGGGTGCGCTCCCCGCGAGCTGGTCCATCTCCAGACGCCGTTGCTCGACCGACGCCTCGTCGTTGCGGGGCGCGGCCCACAGCAGGTCCATCACCATCGCCATCTCGTCTGACATGACGGCAGTCTCGCGCCGGGATCGACGATCGCGAGTCAGCGGAAGTAGATGCGGACCCGCCAGTCACCGCTGAGCGGCACGGTGGCCAGGACGGCGGCCGCCCGCAGCAGCCACTCGAGGACCTCGGTGTCGGTGTGGGTGCCGGGCACCTGGGCCACCAGACCCCGACGGGGGTTGTCCTGGACGACGTACCACCCGTCGGGCACCGCCACCCCCGCCTCGGCGAGGCGGGCCTTGGCCTTGGGTCCGGCTCCATGGCGGATGCCCACCGACAGCGGCTCCCTCCGGCGGCCGCCCGGCTCCCCGGGAACCCAGGACAGCTCCGGTGTGGCCGGCCCCCGACCCGAGAGCATCCCGCCGAAGGCCGCCGGCGGCGGGAGATCGTCCTCGGCCACCGCGGCGTCGAACACCATCCAGCCCGAGCCGTCGGCCAGCTCGGCCATCCGCTCCACGATCGACGACGGGTCCTCCACCCGGAAGAGGACCTCGCGGGCCATCAGTCCCGTTCCAGGGCGAAGACCCGCAGGTCCCGATCGGTCACCTTCGTGTAGCCGTCCCAGGCCGGCATGTGGGCGACCAGTTCGGGCCAGCGGGTCGCCTTCTCCTCGGCGCCCAGTAGCCGGGCTTGCCCTGTCCAGGACCCGCCGGCGGCGACCACCTCGACCTCCGGGTGGGTCAGGAGGTTCGCCGACCAGGCCGGGTGGCGCTCTCGCCCGAAGTTGGAGGCGACGACCAACGCCCCGTCGCCATCGGGCAGGTAGACCAGAGCCACCCGCCGGGGCTCCCCGGACAGGGCGCCGGTCGTGGTCAGCACCATGGTCGGGAAGAGCAGTGGACCGGCGGCGGTCAACCGTCCCTTCGTGCGGTAGAGGATCCAGCGGTCGGCCTTGGCGAAGAGCTTGGGGCCGAGTAGGCGACGGAACACCGTCGACCGCGAGATCCGCGCCGCGAATCGCTGGCGGGTCGTCAGCTCGGGCACAGGCGGATCGTACGGCCCTACGCTCGGGCCATGGCCCCCCCGCCCGCGCCGGCCATCGGGCCGTGGCGCACGACGATGCGTGAACGACACCTCGGCGTCCCCCGGGATGCGGCCTGGGCGAGGCTGGTCGAGCAGCTCGGGACCAACGCGGCAGACCTGTCGGTCGAGGCACCATGGCGCCACGTCCGGCGCCTCACGGTCCCCGGCGTGGACCGGGTCGAGCAGACCCTCACCATCCGCGACGACGGCGAGGAGTGCCTCCTCGCCTGGTGCGTGGGCCTCACCGCGGAGGTCGACGACCCCGCCGCCGACGCCCTCCTGGCCCGCTTGGGCGACGACGGCGAGGCACTCCTCGACCAGTTGGCCGCGGCCGGGCCGCCGTGAGCGCCGACGAGCTGACCACCGGCTGGGAGGCCGACGCCCCCGCCGAGGACTCGCTGCTGCGGGCCTACCTCCTGGCCACCGCCGAACGCAGCGAGGTCATCGCCCGGGCGGCGGGCGGACGGGTGCTCCGCACCGACGATGCCTCGATGGCCGACGGGAAGTCGCCCGTCCTGTTCGACAACATCGTCACCCTCCTCCACCCCCTGACCGCTGACGCGGCTCGGGCCGCCGTGGTCGACGCCCTGGCCTTCTACCCGCCGCAGCGACCCTTCGTGGTGCTCTCGTGCTGGCCGATCCCCGGCGCGGGCGACCTCGGCATCAGCCTGATGGGGCACCCACCCTTCATGTTCCGACCTCCCGGGCCGGCGCCGGACGGCTGGGACGCCGGGTTGGAGCTGCGGGAGGTGCGGGACGAGAACACCCTGGCCACCTTCTTCACCACGATCGTCGAGGCCTATCCGATGCCCGGCGGTACGAGCGCTCTGGCCGACCCCGCGATCCTGACCACGGGCGTGCGCTTCTGGGTCGGCTACGAGGGTGACCGTCCCGTCGGCACCGCTGGGGTCTACGTGGCCCACGGCACCAACGACGTGGAGTGGGTGAGCGTCCATGACCACGACCGAGGCAAGGGGTACGGCGCGGCCCTCACGTGGGCGGCCACCCTCGCCGACCCTTCGCTCCCGGCCGTCCTGATCGCCAGCGATCCCGGCCAGCCGGTGTACGAGCGGATGGGCTACGTGCGCCTCACGCGGATGAGCATGTGGTTCCGGCCGGGCACCGACGGCTAGACCACTGGCCATGCGGTTCTCCTACGCGGAGTCGATGACCGATCCCGCCAACTACCTGCCCCTCGCCCAGGCGGTGGAGGAGGCCGGCTACGCCTCCTTCATCGTCCCCGACAGCATCTGCTACCCGGAGGTGTCGGACTCCACCTACCCGTACACCCCGGACGGCGGACGCGAGTTCCTCGACGGCGCGCCGTTCATCGAGCCCTTCACCCTCATCCCGGCGATGGGCGCGGTGACCGAGACCCTGCGCTTCACGACCTTCGTGGTCAAGCTGCCGATCCGGCACCCGGTGCTGGTGGCCAAGCAGGCCGGGTCGGTGGCGGTCATGACCGACAACCGGTTCGGCTTCGGTGTGGGCACCAGCCCCTGGCCCGAGGACTACGACATCTGTGACGTCGCCTGGGAACGCCGCGGCAAGCGCATGGACGAGATGATCGACATCATCCGGGGTCTCACCACCGAGGGGTACTACGAGTACGACGGCGAGATCTTCCAGCTGCAGTCGGTCAAGATGAGCCCGACGCCGACCGAGCCCATCCCCATCCTGATCGGTGGCCACGGCGAGGCCGCGCTCAAGCGGGCGGCCGAGCGGGGCGACGGTTGGATGCACGCCGGCGGAGACCCCGACGAGCTGATCCGCTGCCTCGAGCGCCTGCGGGAGTTGCGGACCATGCTGGGCCGCGAGAACGACCCCTTCGAGATCCACGTCATCAGCTTCGACGCCTGGAGCGTGGACGGCGTCCGCCGCCTGGAGGATCTCGGCGTCACCGATGCCATCGTCGGCTTCAGGGACGCCTATCAACCCGGGCCCGACACCCAGCCGCTGCAGGACAAGCTCGACGCACTGAACCAGTTCGCCGACGAGGTCGTGCACAAGGTCTGAGCCGGGGGGCTCAGCCGACCGCGAGCAGCACCAGCCCGAACACCGCGGCAGCCAGCGCCAGGACCTGGGTCCGGTGCAGGTGCTCGCCCAGGACGAGCGCGGCGAGGAGCGCGGTACCCGCCGGATAGAGGTTGGCCGCGGGCGCCACCAGGGTCACGAGGTCCTCGCCCAGGGCCACCACCAGCAGGGCGATGGCCGTCGCGTCGAAGAAGCCGCTGGCGACCATGACCCGCCGGGCCTCCACGGGTGGACGGAAGGACTGCCCGGAGAGCGCCACGATCAGCGCCAGGGTCGGGATGGCCACGAGATGGCTGATCATCGGCGGCCAGAGCCCGGCCCCCTCGCTGACCTCCGAGAAGCAGATCAGGATCACCCCGAAGGCCAGGCCGGCACCGACGGCCATCAGGGCCGCTTTCGCGTCGTCGGCGGGGAGATCGACCTCGGCATCGACGATCGGGGCCTCCGAGCGGGCCAGCACCACGGCGGCGGTCAAGGTGATGGCCGCGCCCAGCAGAGCCAGTGGCCCGGGACGCTCGCCCTGCAGGAGACCCCAGAGGATGGGCAGGACACCGCCGACCCCGGCGCTCACCGGCGCCACCACGGCCATCCGACCGACGGCGAAGCCGCCGAACAGCAGGCCGAGGCCGGCGACCGAGGCGAACCCGGCGACCACGCTCAAGACGACATCGCCGGAGGTCGGGCCACCGTCGAGGACCAGGAGCAGGTAGACGGTCAGGGGGACCAGCCCCACGGCCTGGTTGGCCAGGACGCTGAGCCATGTGCTGCTGCGGCGCGCGGCCAGGCCGCCGAAGAAGTCGGCGCAGGAGAATGAGGCTGAGGCCGCCAGGCCGAGGAGGACCGCCACCACGGATGCAGACCCTAGGGTTGGTCGCCATGGGTCCCCTCGACCACTGGGTCGCCGGGCAGGCCTCCTTCAGCGCCCTCGGTCGCGGGTTGACCGGCGAGGAGGCCGAACTGGCCGTTCCCGCCTGTCCCGACTGGACCGTCCGCGAGGTGTACGCCCACCAGGCGGGCGTGGCCGCCGACATCCTCGGCGGAAGGCTCGACGGGGTGACCACGGACCCGTGGACCGCCCGCCAGGTCGCCGAGCGGGCCGAGCGCAGCCTCACCGAGATCCTCGACGAATGGGACGCCGCCGCCCCCCGGCTGCGCGACGCCCTGACCCCCTTGGGCGACGACATCGACCCCCGGATGGTCATCGACCTCTGGACCCACCTGCACGACGTCCGGGGAGCGGTCGACCGGGCAGGGGACCGGGTCGGCGAGACGGCCGACTGGGTGGCCCGACGGGCTCGGGCCCACGCCGAGCGCCAGTTCGAGCAGGCCGACCTCCGACCCGCCGCCGTCGGGTCGGGCGGGGACACCACGGAGTGCGCCGTGGTCGTGGACCCCTTCGAGCTCTGCCGGGCCGTGGTGGGCCGGCGCAGCCCGCAGCAGGTCCGGGCCTGGCGCTGGACCGTCGCCGATCCGGAGCCCTACGTCGCCCTCGTCCCGGTCTTCCCGCCCCGGGCCACCGACCTCGTCGAGCCCGCCTGACGATGAGCACCACCGCCCTCGCGCCCGACCAGGTCTCCACCGACACCGGTGAGCCCGATGTGGCCCACATCGCCCCGGCCGCCGACGTGAACCGGGCCTATGTGACCGGCGAAGCCATCACCGCGCTCTGCGGTGTGGTCTTCGTCCCCACCCGGGACCCCGACCGCTACCCGGTCTGTGAGCCCTGCAAGGCGGTCCTCGACCAGATCAAGGCCGGACGCGGGGGCGCCAACTAGCCCCACCCTCGCGGCTCAGGGCCAGCCGGCGGTGACCTGGGCGGCGACGGCGGCGCGGGTGGCCTCGTCACAGAAGGCGGCGCCCACCGCGGCGTGCTGGACGGTGGCCAGCTCGGCGTCGGTGAAGCCGTGGTGCTCGGCCCACAGGGCGAGCTCCCGTGAGGTGCTGGTGGTGGTGATGGCCCGGTCGTCCGGGTTGGCGGTGACCACGAAGCCGGCCTCGACCAGGCGACGCACCGGGTGCCGGCTCACCGGCAGGCCGAGGCAGGCGTTGGAGGTCACGCAGACCTCGAGGGGCAGCCGCCGGTCTCGGACCTCCCGGGCGACGGGGCCGTCGAGGTCGTCCTCGAGGCGCCAGCCGTGGCCGATGCGGTCCGGGTCGACGGTGAGGGCCGAGGCCACGCTCGGGATGCCGTCCATCTCCCCCGCATGCACGGTGCGGCCCAGCCCGGCCTCGCCCACGACTGCGTACGCATCGGCGAAGTCGGCGGCCGGCCGGCCCACCTCCGCGCCGGCGATGTCGTAGCCGACCACCCCACCCTCGGACCAGGCCACCGCCAGGCGGGCGGCTTCCAGGCCGAGGATCGGCCCGTCCTCCCGGATGCCGCAGACGATCAGCCGGGCGACGGTGCCGGTGGCCGCCTCGCCGTCCGCGAGTCCGGCGGTCACCGCGGCCATGACCTCGTCCGCGGTCAGGCCCGAGCGCTGGTGGCTGAGCGGACCGAAGCGGGTCTCGAGGTAGACGACACCGTCCGCGGCGACATCCTCGACCGCCTCCCGGGCGACCCGACGCAGCGAGTCGGCGTCCTGCAGGAGGCGGATCACGAGGTGGAACCGTGACCAGGCCTCCTCGAACGACATGCCCGGGCGGAGGGTGAACCACTCGCCCAACCCGGTGACGTCGCGGACGGGCAGGTCGACCCCCTGGACCTCGGCCAGCTCGATCACCGTCGCCGGGCGCACGCCGCCATCGAGGTGGTCGTGGAGCACCACCTTGGGTCGGTTCCGGAACCGCTCCTCGTCGGTCATCGGGCGAGGAGCCTACGGGTCGCTTCGCGTGCGGGTCCGCTCAGCGGGTGAAATGGGGCCGTGAGCCGCACGAGCCGAACCGGGACCGCCGAGGGCTTCTGGGCCACAGTGGACGACTGGGCGGGCTCGGTGGTGACGACCGGCCGGCTGCGGGCGTGGTCATCCAGCCGGTGCCGCCTGGTGGCGGTGTCGGGGCCGTACCTGGAGGTGACCGACGATCTCGACCTGCCCGACCTGTCGGTCCGGCCGCTGCGGGACGCGGTGGCCGCCCGCGGCGTGGCCCTCGCCGACCGGGAAGCGATCCGCACCGAACTGGCCGAGGCCGACGTGGCCCACCGTCGGGTCGACGCGGCCCGGCGCTACCGCTGGAACGGCCCGCTGCTCACCCCTGTCGTCCTGGAGGTGCACTCCAGTGGGGACGAGGCGGTCGTCGAGGCCTGGTGGGAGGACGTCTGGGCCGCCTGGCCCACCATCCGGTTGGGACGGGAGTCCGCGGCCCGCCGCCCGCCGCGCCGGGCCGCACCGATCGCGCAGATCGCCGCCCTCTTCGCCGCCCTCGGCCACGAGCCCCTGTCCCGGTCGGACGGCTAGGGGCTGAGGCGGGCGTAACCCACGCCCCGGCCCGGGATGGTGTCCCACCCCCTGCGGAGGATGGGGACATGGAGAGGAACCGGCGTGAGCGGTTGGAGTGTCTGATGACGCAGCTGGCCGCAGGCGAGGGCCGGGCCGCCTTCGTGCTGGCCGCGGAGTTCAGCGGCCCCATCGGCAGCGCGGTGCGGACCCACCTGGCCGATATCGGGATCCACGACATCGACCGGGACGAGTTGGATCCGCTGGTCATCGACGTCTGCATCATGCTGGCCGGCGTGGCCTCCGCCTGGCGGGCCGACGGCGGGGCGACGCCATGGCAGTGGGCCTACCACCGCGTCCGTCAGGTGGTGAGCCGGTTCGTCGGCCAGCACACCGACACCCTCGACGAGGCCGTGCTCGACCGCCCGGCCCCGCCGGAGGCCGCGGGCGACGAGCCCGACCTCATGGCGGTGCTCGACGGGCTGGCCGGTGAGTGGCCGCTCGTGGCCCTGGTCCGCGAGGGACTGACCATGGTCGCCAGTGCCCGGGACCGGGCGATCCTGCTGGAGGTCGAGGTCCAGGCGGCCATGGGCGATCCCTCGCCGTCGGTCACCGTGGCCGCCATCCGGGACATGACCCCCGCCGCCGTGCGCCAGGTGTGCTCCCGCACCCGGCGCCGCCTCCACGGCCTGGCCACCGGCGACGAGCGCTTCGCCCCCCTGGCCGACCTGCCGCTCGCCGGCTGAGCCCCGAGTCCCCGCCGCCCGCCGGCCGGATCGCCGCGGTGACCACCATGTGCCCGACGTCACCCCGAACGGCGTCGCACCTTTCGCTACGCTACCGTAGCGTAGCGATCGACGCTGATCGAGCCCTGTCCGGAGGACCCCGTGGCCCCGCCCACCGACGCCGCATCCACCCACGACCGCCGCTACGGCGTACTGGCCGTCATGAACCTGAGCCTCGTCCTCGTCGTGGCCGGCAACTCCGCCCTCAACGTCGCCCTCCCCACCATCGTGGGCGACACCGGGGCGACCAGCGCCGAGCTCCAGTGGATCGTGGACGCCTACGCACTCGTCTTCGCGGGCCTGCTCCTGCCCATGGGGGCCCTCGGTGACCGCTTCGGCCGGAAGGGGATGCTCCAGGGCGGTCTGGGCATCTTCGCCCTGGGCTCGCTGATCGCCGTCTTCGCCACCGAGCCGTGGCACCTCATCGCCACCCGATCGATCATGGGCGTGGGTGCGGCGATGATCATGCCCGCCACCCTGTCGATCATCACCAACGTGTTCCCGCCCCAGGAGCGCTCCAGGGCCATCGCCATCTGGGCCGGCTTCGCCGGGGCCGGCGCCGCCCTCGGCCCGGTCCTGAGTGGGTTCCTGCTCGAGCACTTCTGGTTCGGCTCGGTCTTCCTCGTCAACCTCCCGATCGTGGCCGTCGCGCTCATCTCGGGCGCCCTCCTCGTGCCGACCTCGCGGGACCCCCGGCAGCGCCGACTGGATCCCGTCGGCGGCCTCCTGTCGATGGTCGGTCTCTTCGCCCTGCTCTACGCCATCATCGAGGGCCCCGAGATCGGCTGGACCGACCCGCTCACCCTCGGGCTCTTCGCCGTGACCCTGGTCCTGGGGGTGGCGTTCGTGCGCTGGGAACAGCACACCGACGAGCCCATGCTGCCCATGGAGCAGTTCGGCGACGCCCGCTTCTCGATGGGCACGGGCACGATCGGCCTGACGTTCTTCGCCATGTTCGGGACCTTCTTCGTGGCCACCCAGTACCTGCAGTTCGTGCTCGGCTACTCGCCCCTGGAGGCCGGCCTGGCCACCTTGCCGATGGCCGCCATGATGATCGTCTTCGCCCCCCGCAGCGCCGGGTTCGCCGAACGATGGGGGCGGGACAAGGTCATGGCCGCCGGCCTCACCACCGTCGCCATCGGCCTCTTCTCTCTGTCGTTCCTGGCGGTCGGCTCGCCCTACCTCCAGGTCGCCGTCGGCCTGATGCTGCTGGGTGGCGGGATGTCGATGACCACGGCGCCCGCCACGGGCGCGGTCATGGAGTCGATGCCCCTGGCCAAGGCCGGCGTGGGCTCGGCGGTGAACGACACCAGCCGAGAGGTCGGGGGGGCGCTGGGGGTGGCCGTCCTCGGCAGCATCCTGTCCTCGGGCTACCGCTCGGCCCTCGACCTCGACCTCGCCGCCGCCCCACCCGAGGCCGCGTCCGCCATCCGGGAGGGTGTCGGCTCGGCGTTGGCCGTGGCCCAACGGGCGCCCGCCGGGTTCGGGACCCAGATCACCGACGCCGCCCAGCGCGCCTTCACCGACGCGATGGCGCCCGTGTTCTGGTTCGCCGCCGCGGTGGTCCTGGTGACCGCGGGCCTGGTCCTCAGGCTCATGCCGAGCCGGGGCGAGGTGGTGATCCACGAGACCGGCTTCGAGCCGACCGAGGACCTCGGCATCGAGCCGGTCGCGCCATGACCCCCGAGGAGGAGGCCGCCGACCCCCGGATCGCCCGGTCCCGGGCGGCTGTCCTCAGCGCCACGGTGGACCTGCTCGGCGAAGTCGGCCACGGCGGGACCACGGTGGAGGCCGTGGCCGAGCGCTCCGGTGTGGCCAAGACGACCATCTACCGCCACTGGCCGAGCCGGGCCCAGCTGCTGCTCGACGCCTTCCACGGCTGTGTCGGCCACGACGACTCGCCGAGGTCGGGCGATGTCCGCACGGACCTGTTGGCCCTCGCCGGCGGGCTCGCCACCAAGCTGCGGGACCACCGGTGGAGCCGGATCATCGCCACCCTGATCGATGCCGCGGAGTCCGACCCCGAGTTGGCGGAGCTGTCCGCCGCCTACACCCACGAGCGCCGCGAGGCCGTCCGCTCGATCATCGAACAGGGCATCACCGCCGGGGAGTTGCGACCCGACATCGACACGGGGCTGGCCGCCCAGCTCGTGGGGGGCACGCTCTTCTATGAGCGGCTCCTCCTGCGCCGCCCCGCCGACGACGCGCAACTCGAGCGCATCGTCGACCTCGTGCTCGACGGCCTCCGGGCCTGATCGGGGCGTCGCTCAGGCGTCGACGTAGCGGCGCTGGCCTTCGCGGCCGCCGCCGAACCACGTGCCGAGGTCGGCCAGCAGGCCGAAGGCGACCAGCACCCACCCGATGCCGCTGACCCCGCCGATGGGCGCATAGGCCAGGGCCCAGCACAAGCTGGTCCAGGGCAGGATCAGGAAGCCGGCCAGGCCCGCCCAGAACGAGTCGAAGGCGAAGCTCAGCCGGTCCCCGAACACCCACATGATGAAGAGGACCAACCGGGGCGAGATCCAACTGGCCAGGATCAGGGCGCAACAACCCATGGGGTGCTCCTTCTCAGCGACCCGGCAGGTCGCAGGCGATGTGGGTGATCTGGATCTCGCCGGTGCCGGCGTCCATCGGCAACACCTTGGCATCCCGAGCGAGCTGTTCGACCCGGAACTCCGACCTCGAGCCGTTGCCGCCGACGAGCTGGACGGCGTCGAGGGCGACCTCCACCGCCGCCCGGGCCGAGTGGAGCTTCATCGCCGAGGCCATGCCCGAGAGGCTAGGCCCGGGCCGGATCAGTCGTCGGGGCGGACACGACCCCGGGTCTTCTTGACCTCGCTGCGTCGGCGCTTGCTGTCGAGGCGACGGCGCTTGGCCGCCCGACTGGGCTTGGTCTTGCGCCGGGTGCGCTCCTCGGCCAGGGCCTCACCCAGGAGCGAACGCAACCGATCGAGGGCCAGGTCCCGGTTGCGGGACTGGGAACGGGAGTCGGCCGACGCCGCCACGGCGACAGCGCCGACGCGGGCCAGCAGCCGGGTCCGCTGGGCCTCGGTCAGGGACGGTGACTCGGCCACCGAGAACCGGACCTCGGCCCGGGTGGCGGCCCGGTTGGCGTGCTGTCCGCCGGGGCCGCCCGGCGTGTCGAAGCGCCAGGTCAGTTCGCTCAGCGGCACCTGGAGGCGCCCCACCCGTAGGACATCGGTCACCCTGCGACGGTAACCAGTGACCCCACGCGTAGTCTCGAACCGATGGCGCTCCCGACGATCGGCGAAACGCGCGCTGCGGCTCACATGACCGGCACCGGAACCGACGGGAGGACGATGGTCGACACGCTGGTCCCGCCGCCCCAGCCCCTCAAGCCCCGCTTCCGGGGTGTGATGCACGAGATCGCCTTCCTGGTCTCGATCCCCCTGGGCCTCGCCCTCGTCGCGGTGGCCGACACCGGACCCGCCAAGATCGCCGCCCTCGTGTACTCCCTCGGGGCCAGTGCCCTCTACGGCACCTCCGCCGCCTACCACCGCGGCCGATGGTCCGAGCGGGCCCGCGGCTGGATGCGACGACTCGACCACTCGATGATCTTCGTGCTCATCGCCGCCACCTACACCCCGATCTGTGTGCTCGGGCTCCAGGGGGGCGGTGCGATGATCACCCTGGTCGGCATCTGGGCCGGCGCCACCCTGGGCGTCGTCCTGGGCATGGCCGGGCTGGCCCAGAAACCTGGCGTCGGGGCCACCCTCTACCTGCTCATGGGGTGGGCGGCAGCCCTGTCGGCGCCCTCCCTGGCCGAACGCCTGGGCCCCCTCTACCTGGGACTGATCGTCGCCGGTGGGCTCGCCTACACCGTGGGCGCCGTCGGGTTCGCCACCAACTGGCCCAATCCCCGGCCCGCCACCTTCGGCTACCACGAGGTGTGGCACACGTTCACCCTCGTGGCCGGATCCTGCTTCACCGTGGTCGTGTGGGGCCTGGTCCTGCGCGCCGGCTGAGCCCGGTCGTTTGACGCCTCGGCCCACTCCGGCGAGGCTGCGCCCGTGAGCCTCGCGGCATGGATGGACGGCTACCTGCGGGCCTGGACGTCGGGCGCCACCGAGGAGATCGCCGACCTCTTCACCGAGGACGCCGTCTATGACCCCCAGACCAGCGACGAGCAGTGGGTCGGGCGGGACGCCATCGTCGAGAACTGGCAGGACATCGGCGACGAGCCGGGGTCGTGGACCTTCGACTGGGAGCCCGTCATCGAGTCACCGGACCTGTCGGTCATCCAAGGCCGGACCGAGTACGCGGCCGAGAGCCGTGCCTTCCGCAACCTCTGGGTGATCCGCCTCACCGACGACGGTCGCTGCCGCGAGTTCACGGAATGGTGGATCGACGAGGAGTGGTGAACGAGGTCACCGATCCCGCCGAGTTGGCGGAGGTCTACGGCCGTCACCCCGAGGTGCACCCCTACGGTCTCGCGGACCTGGAGGAGCCGTTCTGGAGCCGTTCCACCTGGTACCGCGAGGGCGACGCCGTGGTGGGGGTGCTGGACCTGGGATCCGGGGCACCGGTGCTCTACGCCGTGGCGGCCGATGCCGCCACCGACCAGGGCACCCTCGACCTCCTCGGGTCGCTGGCCCCCGACCTGCCCGGGCACTTCGTCATCACCGGCCCCGCCGGGCTGGCCGCACGACTGGCCCCCGGCTACGCGGCGGACTGGGTGATCCCGCACGTCAAGATGCGGCTTCCCGATGACGGCCGCCTCCCGCCCCCGGACCCCCGGGTCACCTGGCTCGGTCGCGAGGCCACCGGGGAGATCCTCGCCCTACGGGAGACCGGTGGCGACGCCAGCGCGTTCTTCGTCCCGTCGCTGCTCGACACCGGCTTCTACGGCGGCATCCGGGTCGACGGGGCGCTCGTCGCCGTCGCCGGTGTGCACGTGATCTCCGAGCACCACGGGGTGGCGGCGTTGGGCAACGTCCTGACCCACCCCGCCCACCGGCGCCGGGGCCTCGCCCGGACCCTGACCGCGACCCTGGCCCGGCGACTGCTGGACCTCGTCCCGATCGTCGGCCTCAACGTGGGCTCGGACAACCACGGCGCCCGCGCCCTCTACGACGGGCTCGGGTTCGTCCCCGTGGTGGCCTACGAAGAGGCCGAATTGCGGGTTGCTGAGTAAGGTTTCGCCTTCACCTGGGAGGACAACACCGTGAACAAGAAGCTCCGGACCCTGGCCGCGCTGCTGCTGGCCTTCGGCCTTCTCGCCGCCGCCTGCGGCGACGACAGCGAGGAGAGCAGCACGGCGGCCGGCTGTGACACTCCGCCGCTCGAGACCGAGGGCACACTGACCGTGGCCACCGGCGAGCCTGCGTTCCCGCCATGGATCAACGGCGTGGACGCCGAGGGCAACGACGACCCGACCACCGGCGAGGGCTTCGAGTCCGCGCTCGTGTACGCCGTCGCCGACCAGCTGGGCGTCGCCGAGGAGGACGTCGTCTGGGTCCGCACCGGCTTCGACGAGGCCGTGGCCCCGGGCGCCAAGGACTACGACTTCAACATCCAGCAGTACTCGATCACCGCGCAACGGGACGAGGTCGTGGACTTCTCCGACGGCTACTACCAGGTCGAGCAGGCCCTCGTCGCCGCCGAGGACTCCACCGTGGCCGAGGCCGCCGGCCTCGCTGACCTGCAGGACGACCAGCTGGGCGCCGCCATCGGCACGACCAGCCTCGACTACATCGACGAGGTCATCCAGCCCGACTCCGAGGCCGCGGTCTTCGACGACAACGCCGCGGCCAAGGCCGCCTTCGACGCCGGTCAGGTCGACGGGCTCGTCTTCGACCTCCCCACCGCCTACTTCATCACCGCCGTGGAGATCCCGGACTCTGCGATCGTCGGGGTGCTGCCCCGTGTCGGCGAGTCCGAGGAGCTGGGCATGCTGTTCGAGGACGGCAGCCCCCTGGTCCCCTGTGTCAACGAGGCGCTGGCGGCCCTCGAGGCCGACGGCACCCTGGCCGCCCTCGAGGAGGAGTGGCTGAGCGGCGGCGGGGGCATTCCCACGCTGTCCGAGTGACGCCGCTGCACTGACGGAGCAGGTGGTGGGACCCGGGGCTGATCCCGCGGCTGTCGCCGACGGGGTGGGCTCCGGGCCACCACTGCCCCCGGGCCGGTTCGCCTCACTGCGGGCCGAGTTCCGTGAAGAGGGGGCCCGGGGCGCCCTCGTGGCGTTCTTCAGCACGATCGTCGTCTTCGGGCTGATCCTGGGTCTGGTCCTGCGCAGCGAGGCCTGGCCCCAGGTCCGGGACCAGTTCCTCAACCCCGAGGACTTCCGGGCGTCCTTCCCCGACGTCCTCTCCGGGTTCTGGCTCGACCTGAAGCTCTTCGTGGTCGCCCAGGCCGTGATCCTGGTCTTCGCCATGCTGGTCGCGGTGATCCGCAACCTTCGGGGCCCGGCCTTCTTCCCGCTCCGGTTCCTGTCGGTGCTCTACATCGACCTGTTCCGGGGGATCCCCCTGCTGCTGGTGATCCTGCTCCTGGGCTTCGGCGTCCCCGCCCTGCAACTCGACGGTGTCCCCACCGACCCCCTCTTCTGGGGGGTCACCGCTCTGGTCCTCTCCTACTCCGCGTACACCGCCGAGGTCTACCGCTCCGGCATAGAATCGGTCCACGAGAGCCAGCGGTCCGCCGCCGCGGGCCCTGGGCCTCACCCAGTGGCAGGCCCTGCGCTACGCCGTGCTCCCCCAGGCGGTGCGCAACGTCATCCCGGCGTTGCTCAACGGCTTGGTCTCCCTCCAGAAGGACGTCGCGCTGGTCAGCGTGCTCGGCATCCGGGAGGCCGTCCGGCAGGCCGAGATCTACGCCTCCCGCACGTTCAACTACACCTCGTATGTGGCGGCCACCGTTCTCTTCCTGCTGGCCAGCGTGCCGGTGGCCCGCTTCGCGGACTGGTACACGGCCCGGGACCGCCGGCGCCGGAGCCAGACGATCGCGTGAGCACTCCGCCCGGGACGGCCCGACTCGAGGTCCGCGACCTGCGGAAGTCCTTCGGCCCCAAGGCCGTCCTGGACGGCATCGACCTCTCGGTGGCCGAACACGAGGTGGTCGCCCTCATCGGGCCGAGCGGGTGCGGGAAGTCGACCCTCCTGCGCTGTGTCGACCTCCTCGAGCGCATCGACGGGGGCACCATCCACCTCGACGGAGAGCTCGTCAGCGGTCACGGGGCCAACGCCAACGCCGTGCGCCAACGGATCGGGATCGTCTTCCAGTCCTTCAACCTGTTCCCCCACATGACCGTGCTGGCCAACGTCACCCTGGCCCCGCGCCGGGTCCACGGGTTGGGCCGCCAGGACGCCGAGGCCCAGGCCCGTGAGGTCCTCGACCGACTCGGCCTCGCCGACAAGGTCGACGACTACCCGGACCGGCTCTCCGGTGGCCAGCAGCAGCGGGCCGCCATCGCCCGGGCGTTGGTCACCGGCCCCGAGTTGCTCCTGCTCGACGAGGTCACCTCCGCCCTCGACCCCGAACTGGTGGGCGAGGTGCTGGCGGTCATCCGCGATCTGGCCGTGGGCGGCATGACCATGGTGCTGGCCACCCACGAGATGGGCTTCGCCCGCGACGTGGCCCACCGGGTGGCCTTCCTGCACGAGGGCCGGGTCCTGGAGGAGGGCCCGCCGGCCACGCTCTTCAAGCAGCCCCGCCACGAGCGGACCCGGCAGTTCCTCAAGCGCGTCACGGACGCGGGCAGGTTGTGAACAGAAGGCGCTTCATTCGCCCGCCCGCCACCCCCGGCCCCCGGTCAGTTGACCGGTGCCCCCACCACCCGGTGGTGATAGGCCGAGGCCCCGAAGGCCCGCACCGCGGCCCAGTAGACGGAGGCGACCCCGCGACAGGCCCACCGACGAACGACACCGGAGGGGTGCAGCACCCGGCACGACGCCCTCATGTCGCGGAGGAACCAACCGTCACAGGTGCGCCGGCTCCGCCAGTGGCCGCGGTAACAACCGTCGTGGTGGATGCAGGCGTGATGGAAGTCCCAACTCGGCCCGCGCTCGGGCGCGGCCGAGCAACCGTCGGTGGACCAGGGATGGGCGGTGCCGTTGGCCGGTGTGGCCACTGCACCGTGACCGGTGGTGGCGCCGGCCGGGGCTGCGGCGACGAGGCCGGCGGCTCCGGTCAGCAGGATGGCCGCGAGGGCGGCCGCGCCGAGGCGCTGGGGAACGGACATGGCTTCTCCGGGTCGATGGAGTGGTCGCTGGGGGAAGCGACGACCGGGGAAGCCCCCCGATCCTGACCCAGGTCCGGGCCCGAGGCAAGGGCCGGTTAGCGTGCCGTGATGAGCGCCCCGGCGAAGACCTCCGAAGCCGAACGCCAAGCCTTGCTCGACCTCGCCGCCGACGCCCTGCTCGACGGGGAACGCCGGTACAACTCGATCGAGGTCGCCACGTTGGCCGGCTGTGACCACGACACCGCCGAGGACCTCTGGCGGGCCATGGGCTTCCCCGACATGCCCGACGACGAGATCGCGTTCACCGACCGCGACGTCGCCGCGCTCCGGGCCTCCCTCGCCCTCCGGGCCGCCGGCGTCCTCGACGACCACTCCCTGCGGGCCCAGACCCGGGTGATGAGCCAGGCCTTGGCCACCATCGCCGCGTCCAACCTCGAGATGATCACACCGACCCAGCGCGACCTGGGAGGGGTCCAGGTGCTCGTCAGCGAGGTCCTCCCGACCCTCGACGACCTCCTCGTCTACCTCTACCGGCGCCACCTCCTGGCGGCGGTGGAGAACGCCGTGCTGGTCGACCGCGAGGACCCCGACGACCTCCTGCCGACACGGGCGGTCGGGTTCGCCGACCTCGTGGGGTTCACCAAGATGGCCAACCACCTGGAGGTACGCGAGCTCAGCGACCTGATCGAGGTCTTCACCCAGGCCGCCGGCGACGTCGTGGCCGAGGAGTCCGGTCGGGTCGTCAAGATGTTGGGCGACGAGGTCATGTTCGCCTCGCCCGACCCCGTCGCGGCGACCCGGACCGCGCTGCGCCTCGTCGCCGAGGTCGGCGACCACCACGGACTACCGCCCCTCCGAGCGGGGGTCGCCGCCGGGCCGGTGGTGCTGCGCCAGGGGGACGTCTTCGGCCGACCGGTGAACCTGGCCCACCGCCTGGTCGACGTGGTCCGCTCGGGCAATGTGCTGGTGGACACCACCGTGGCGAGGGCGCTGGCCGAGGAGGGGTCGATCGAGGCCCAGCGGGTCCACTCGATCCGCCGCCTCCAGGGCTTTGACCGCCTCCGGGTCTTCGTCGTCCAGCCCCACGACGACAACGGGCGCGCCGACGACGACGGTGCCGAGGAGACCGCGCCGACCTGACGGCCGGCCCCGGCCCGCCAGAGCCTCAGGCCGGGGCGACCTCGACCGGGATGCCGTTGACCACGGCGTTGCCGCTGAGCACGTCGACCAGGTGACCGGGAGCCAGGACGTTGCTGTTGACCCCGGCGTGCTCGCTGGCGACCGCCAGTCGGGTGCCCTCCTTGTCGTGACCCCAGCCGTGGGGGAGGCAGACGACCCCGGAACTGATCGCGTCGGTGACCTCGACGGGGACCTCGAGCGCGCCCGCTTCGGAGGTCACGCGGACCCGGGTGCCGTCCACCAGCCCGAGGCGCTCGGCGTCCTCTGTGTTGATCTCGAGCGTGCAGCGGTCCTTGCCCTTCACCAGGACCTCCACGTTGTGCATCCAGGAGTTGTTGGATCGGAGGTGGCGTCGGCTCACCAGGACCAGGGCCTCCTCCGTTCTCCCGATCCGGGCCGCCAGGCGGTCCAGGTCACCGGTGAGGTACCCGGGGGTGAGGTCGATGCGACGTCCCGGACTGCTCAGCAGGTCGGGCAGCCGGGGCTCGAGGGGGCCGAAGTCGATGCCGTGGGGATGCTCCCGGAGACGAGCCAGGGTCAGGCCCTCGGGATCTCTCCCGTAACCCTCGCCTCGCGGCCCCACCCGGAGCCCGAAGTCCAGGATGCGCTCGGGGCCGCCGCCCGGCGTCGCCTCGAGGACCTGGGCCAGGTCGTGATCGGCGATGCGGGAGCCGGGCTGGGCCTGATGAGCCATGACGAGGCCCATGAAGTAGCCGTCGTCGAAGCCCTCGACGTCGACCTCGGCGGCGGCGGTGCCGCCGATCATGGCGGCGACCCGCAGGAGGATCTCCCACTCCGCCGGGCGGTCGGGCGGGGGCGGGAACACGGCCTCGGAGACCTTGGCCGCGTTGCGGGTGGCGAACCCCCAGATCAGGTCGTCGTAATGAGGCTGCTCGAGGGCCGACAGCCCGGGAAGGATCACGTGGGCGTGCCGACTCGTCTCGTTGAGCCAGTTGTCGATCGAGATCATCGCGTCCAGCCGGGGCAGTGCGGCGTCCAGCCGATCGCTGTCGGGCGCGGAGATGACCGGGTTCCCCGCGATGACGACCAGGGCCCTGATGCGGCCGTCGCCCGGCGTGTCGATCTCCTCGGCCAGGCAGGACGCGGGGTACTGGCCGAGGACCTCGGGCGCGCCCCGCACCCGGCTGGCCCAGCGCCCGAACCCCCATCCGTCGGCCTGGTCCGGTGGCCGCAGCGACACCATCGACCAGGAGACCGGGTCCGGGAACATCGAGCCGCCGGGCCGGTCGAGGTTCCCGGTGAGGATGTTGAGGACCTCGACCAGCCACGAGGCCAGGGTCCCGAACTCCTGGTTGCAGGTGCCGATGCGCCCGTAGACGACGCCCGTGGGCGCGGCCGCCAGGGTGCGGGCCAGGTCCCGGATCACGTCCCTCGGCACGCGGGTGGCCGCTTCGACGGCCTCGGGCGTGAACGGTGCGGCCCCTCGTCTGATCTCCTCGACGCCGTCGACCAGGGGCGCCAGGTGGGCGAGATCGACCAGGTCCTCGGCGAAGAGGACCTGGACCATGGCCATCAACAGGAGGGCGTCGGTCCCGGGCCTCACCGGCACCCACTCGCCGGCCCGCTCGGCCGTCGCGGTGCGCCGAGGGTCGGCCACGACCACCCGACCGCCCCGGGCCCGAATGGCGTCGATTCGGCCCAACACGTCCGGGCAGGCCATGAGGCTCCCCTGGCTGGCCGCAGGGTTGGCGCCGAGCATCAGGAGGAAGTCCGTGCGGTCCAGGTCCGGGACCGGGATGTCCCACATGCCGCCGTAGAGCAGCGCCGCCACGACGTTCTTGGGCCACTGGTCGACCGTTCCCGCCGAGTACAGCTGGGTGATGCCGCTCATCGGCACGAACGCCCCCGCATAGCGGCCGAGCGAGAAGTTGTGGGCGGTCGGGTTGCCGATGTAGCAGGACACGGCGTCGACGCCGTCCTCGGCCAGCACGGGCGCCAGCAGGGCCTCGACCGCGGCGAAGGCCTCGTCCCAGGTCACCTCGCGGAAGCCGTCGCCGTCGCGGACCAGCGGCGCCCGCAGGCGGTCGGGGTCCTCGTGCAGATGGCCGAGAGTGGTGCCCTTGGGGCACAGGTACCCCGAGCTCCAGACGTCCTCACGGTCGGCCCGGATGAGGGTGACGCGGTCGTCCTCCACGGCGACCTCGAGGCCACACATGGCCTCACACAACGGGCAGGTGCGCAGGTGGGTGACGGGGTTCGCCATGGTTGCGGGATCGTAGGTCCTCAGCAGGCCTACGATCTGCCGCGCTGCACCCATCGGAGAGGATCCCCCATGCCCCGCCCCTTCCTGCGCCCGCTCGTCCTGATCCTGGCTTTCGGGCTGGTCGTGATCGCCTGTGGCGGTGACGACGGCGGGGAGTCCGCGACCACCACCACGACCGACGAGACGACCACCACCACGACCGAGCAGACCGCGGACGACCGGGAGGATGCCATCGGCGACTTCGGTGATGCCGTCGAGGAGGACCTCGGCGAGGTGGACACCGACACCACGACCTACGGCGAGTACGTCATCGTGAACGACGACTCCGGCCTGCTCAGCGTCGAGGTGCCGGCTGCCTGGGTCGACGTGGACGGCAGCCCAGGTCTCTTCGGGCCCGACATCATCGCGTCCACCGACGTCCAGCAGTGGATCCAGACCTACAACGTCTCCGGCCTCGAGTTCCAGGCGACGGGCATCGAGACCGACCAGAGCACCGACGAGATCCTGTCCGCGGTCAGCCAAGGCCAGGCCGGCCAGTGCACGTCCTTGGGCCGCCAGCCCTACGCCGATCCCGTCTACACGGGGGTCTCGGAGGTGTTCGAGGACTGCGCGGGCACCGAGACCGACTTCGCCTGGGTCGCCTTCGAGCCCGCCGACCAGAGCTACCACGGCGTCATCGGCGTGCAGATCACCCAGCAGGCCGACGTCGAGGCGCTCGAACGGGCCCTCGCCACCTTCATCGTCACCAACTGACCCGGGTTCTGGTCGCGCCACGCGCGGCATCAACGGCTGGACGCGACCAGAACGCACCTACGGTGATCCGGTGGCGCTGATCGAGGAGGTCGTGGCCCGGGTCGCCGCGCTGGTCCGGGTCATCCAGGCCACCGTCTGGATCCTGGCGGGAGCAGCCGGCGCCGGGACGGCGGCGTTCGCCGTCGGCATCGGCCTGGCCGACGACTGGTCCGGCGACGCCCTCGTGTTCGGCGGGATCATCGCCCTCGTGGCCACCATCGCCCCCGTCAGCCTCGCCCGGTTCGGGGCCGCCTTGGGTCCGGTGCGCGCGCTGCCGGAGGTGAGCACCGCCGAGCTCAAGGAGGCCGCCGGGACCCTCGCGGCGAAGCTGGGGTCCGGCGAGCGCGAGTTCGTCGAGGCCCGAGGCCTTCGACGCGTGACGACCCTCGGCCGCGCCCTGTGGGCCCTGCGCTCCGACGTCGAGGTCCTCAACCAGGGCGGGCTCGCCCCCGCGTCAGCCCTCGTCCAGACCCTCCGGCCGACGCGCCTCATCCGCGTCGGCATCAGCGCCCTCGCCGCACCGGTCATCCTCGTGGTCGGCGGCCTCACCCTGCTCGCGGCCATGGTGATCGGCTGAGGAAGGGCGGGAGCCCGCCGCTACCCTTGGTCCCTGCCACCGGGTGGAGGCAAGGTTCACAGCGAAGCTCCCCGGTACGGCGCCCCCCGTAAACCCCCGTTCCGGCTGGATCGCCTCTCCACCGTTTCGATCCACGGCGCACCGTTGCGCCGGCCCGTCTCGAAACGGGCAGTCAGGAGCAGTTCCGCAATGTCCCCCTCCTTCGCCGATCTCGGCGTGCCCGACGACGTCGTCCGGACCCTCAGCCAGAAGGGCATCGACGCGCCCTTCCCGATCCAGGAGGCCACCCTCCCGGACCTCCTCGACGGCCGTGACGTGTGCGGCCGGGCGCCGACCGGCTCGGGCAAGACCCTGGCCTTCGGCATCCCCCTGGCCACACGCGTCGGCAAGGGCACGCCCCGCCGCCCGCGGGCCCTGGTGCTGTCCCCCACCCGTGAGCTGGCCGAGCAGATCCACAAGGAACTGAGCCCGCTGCTCGCCATCCGGAAGCGTCGGGCCGTCTCGGTCTACGGCGGTGTCGGCTACGGCGGCCAGCGCGGTGCGCTGCGCAAGGGGGTCGACGTCCTCGTGGCCTGCCCCGGCCGCCTCGAGGACCTGATCCAGACCCGCGACGTCGAGCTCTCCGACATCGAGATCGTCGTCATCGACGAAGCCGACCGCATGGCCGACATGGGCTTCCTGCCTGCGGTCAAGCGCCTCCTCGACGCCACCCCGGACGACCGGCAGACCGTGCTGTTCTCCGCCACCCTCGACGGTGACGTCAAGGTGGTCACCGACCGCTATCAGAACCGGCCGACCCGCCACGAGGTGGGCGACGTCGAGCCCGACATCACCACCGCGCGGCACCTGTTCTGGAAGGTGGCCCACATGGACCGCCGGGACCACACCGTCGAGGTGATCAAGGACGCCGGGCCCACGATCGTCTTCTGTCGTACCCGTCGGGGTGCGGATCGCCTGACCCAGCAGCTGGGCAAGAGCGGCGTGCGGGCCGCCGCCATCCACGGCGGCCGCTCCCAGGGCCAGCGGGACCGTGCCCTCGACTCCTTCGTCAAGGGGCGGGTCGACGCCCTGGTGGCCACCGACGTGGCCGCCCGCGGCATCCACGTCGACGGCGTGGCCTGCGTCCTGCACTTCGATCCCCCCGAGGACGAGAAGACCTACCTGCACCGCTCCGGCCGTACCGCTCGCGCCGGCGCCACCGGTGTGGTGGTGTCCCTGGTCCGCAACGAGGAGCAGTCCGACAACCGCAAGATGCAACGGAAGTTGGGGCTCCCGGGCGAGATCGTGAACCCCGGCGCCCTTCGCATGGAGGCGGCCCGACCGCGGGCCGAGCGTCCCCACGGTGGTCGGAAAAGCGGTGGGCCAACCGGTACGGTGAAGTTCTTCGACACCCGCCGTGGCTTCGGTTTCATCACCGTGCCCGGCCGCGACGACCTGTTCGTGCACCACACGAACGTCACCGGGTCCCGCAGTGTGCTCGACCAAGGCGAGCAGGTGTCGTTCGAGATCGCCCAGGGTCGAAAAGGTGACGAGGCCCGCAACGTGAGGGTGGTGTGACATGGCCCGAAGTGGAGAGACGTTCGCCAAGCGGCAACGCGAGAAGGCCCGCCAGGAGAAGCAGGCGGCCAAGCGCGCCCGACGCCTGGAGAAGGACGAGGAAGGCGTCGAAGCCGAAGAGGCTCCCGACCTGGACGCGTTGATGGAGGAGTTCCGCATCATCAACGAGAAGCACGCCGCCGGCGAGCTGGACAGCGAGGAGTTCGAGGAGCGTCGGGACGACATCCTGATGCAGCTCGGCGTCGAGTGACCTCCGGCCCCGAGGGGCCGACCACGAGTTCCGGGAACCGCCCCTTCGGGGGCGGTTCCGTCGTTTTCGGCGCCGATGGGGCCATGACCGCTGAGCCCCGATCCGCCGGTGCTGGCGGATCGGTCATGCTGTAGCGATGATCATCGTCTCCGGAACCCTTCGCCTCGACCCCGCCGACCTCGAGCCGGCCATGGCGCTCGGCGCCACCATGGCTGCGGCCAGCCTGGCCGAGGAGGGCTGTAACGCCTACGGGTTCTGGCAGCACCCCGAGGACCCGACGCTGGTGCGCATCTTCGAGGAGTGGGAGTCCCAGGAGGCCGTGGACCTCCACTTCGCCACCCCGCACATGGCGGAGTTCATGGCCGGGCTCGGTCAGCTGAAGGTCAGCGACATGGACCTGCACAAGTACGACGGCGCCGCGAAGGGTCCCCTCTTCTGATTCGAAGTCCGAGGCGGCAACCGGTAGCGCCGACGGACGGGGCCGACGCCTCCTGAGCGCCCGGTCCGGGCCACGGCGGCGGTATCCTGAAGGGGTCCTTCCCCCGGGACGAACCCTTCCGAGAGAGTTGTTGCCATGTCCGCGCGCCCCCTGCGCAATGTCGCCATCATCGCCCACGTCGACCACGGAAAGACCACGCTGGTCGACGCCATGCTCTGGCAGACCGGGGCCTTCCGGGCCAACGAGAACGTCGACGAGCGGATCATGGACTCCATGGACCTCGAGCGCGAGAAGGGCATCACGATCCTCGCCAAGAACACCTCGGTGGAGTGGGGCGGGACCAAGCTGAACATCGTCGACACACCCGGCCATGCCGACTTCGGCGGCGAGGTCGAGCGGGCCCTGGCCATGGTCGACGGCGTCGTGCTGCTCGTCGACGCCGCCGAGGGCCCCCTCCCCCAGACCCGGTTCGTCCTGCGAAAGGCGCTGGCCCTGAACCTGCCGATGGTCCTGGTGATCAACAAGGTGGACCGCCCCGACGCCCGCACCGCGGAGATCGCCGACGAGGTCCTCGACCTGCTCATCGACCTCGACGCCCACGACGACCAGTTGGACTTCCCGGTCGTCTATGCCTCGGCCCGGGACGGCTGGGCCTCTTTGGACATGCACACTCCCGGCGTCGACCTCAAGCCCCTCTTCGAGGTCCTGCTGGACTCGATCCCGCCGCCTGCCACCGATGCCGACGGCCCGCTGCAGGCCCATGTCACCAACCTCGACGCCGACCCCTACGTCGGCCGCCTGGCCCTCTGCCGGATCCACCGGGGCACGATGCGCAAGGGCCAGACCCTGGCCTGGTGCCGGCGGGACGGCTCGGTGGCGAACGCCAAGATCGCCGAGCTCTACGTCACCGAGCAGCTCGACCGGGTGCCGGTCGAGGAAGCCGGACCTGGCGAGCTCATCGCCCTCTCGGGCCTGCCCGAGGTGACCATCGGCGAGACCCTCTGTGACCAAGGCCATCCCGACGCGCTGCCGGTGCTCACCGTCGACGAGCCGAGCCTGTCGGTGACCATCGGCACCAACACCTCGCCGCTGGCCGGCAAGGAGGGCAACAAGGTCACCGCCCGCCTGCTCAAGAACCGGCTGGACGCCGAGCTCATCGGCAACGTCTCCCTGCGGGTGCTGGACACCGAACGCCCCGACACCTGGGAGGTCCAGGGCCGGGGCGAGCTGGCCCTCGCCGTCCTGGTCGAGATCATGCGACGGGAGGGCTTCGAGCTCACCGTCGGCAAGCCCGAGGTGGTGACCCGGGAGGTGGACGGCGTCCTGCACGAGCCCGTCGAGCGCCTGACGGTGGACATCCCCGAAGAGCACGTCGGCGCCGTCACCCAGATGATGGGCACCCGTCGGGGCGACATGACCGAGATGGTCAATCACGGCACCGGTTGGGTCCGCCTGGACTACCTGATCCCCGCCCGAGGCCTGATCGGGTTCCGCACCGCCTTCCTGACCGAGACGCGGGGCACGGGACTGGCCCACCACGTCTTCGAGCGCTACGAGCCCTGGAAGGGCGAGCTGCGCAACCGGGTCACCGGGAGCATCGTTTCGGACCGCTCGGGCAAGGCCACCCCCTACGCCATCGAGTCGATCCAGGAGCGGGCCAGCCTGTTCGTGGCCCCCACCGAGCCGGTCTATGAAGGCATGATCGTCGGTGAGAACAGCCGCACGGAGGACATGGACATCAACATCGTGCGCGAGAAGAAGCAGACCAACGTCCGGGCGGCCGGTTCGGACAACACGGTCAAGCTGGTGCCGCCCCGGGTCCTGTCCCTGGAGCACGCCCTGGAGTTCATCGCCGCCGACGAGGCCGTCGAGGTGACCCCCCGGAGCCTGCGCCTCCGCAAGGTCGACCTCGACGCCGCCACCCGGGCCCGGGCCCGCAAGCAGCTCAAGGCCGACCGCTCCGCCTGACCCCCCACTGCTCTGGACCTACGCTGGCAGGGTGACGGACCGGGCGGTGCTGCGGACGCCTGACGAGCGTCTTGCCGACCTTCCGGACTTCCTGTACGAGCCTCGCCATGTCGAGGTCGACGGGATGCGCATGGCCTATGTCGAGGACGGTCCCGCCGACGGGCCGGTCGTGCTCTGCCTGCACGGCGAGCCGACCTGGTCATACCTGTACCGCCACATGCTCCCCGTCCTCGGCGGCGCCGGCCTGCGGGCCGTCGCACCCGCCAACCAGGCGGCCTGGGGGGTCCTCGACCAGTGGACCAAGCCCGCCCTCACCCTCTGGGCCCCGAACGACCCGGTCCTCGGCAACCAACAGCCCGAGTTCCGGGACCGGATCCCCGGAGCCGCCGGCCTCGACCACCAGACCTTCGAGGACGCCTCCCACTTCCTCCAGGAGGACCTCGGTCCCGAGTTGGCCCGAGCCACCATCGACCTCATCGCCGCCACCCCCTGAACCGAACCCCCTTCCGGTGACAAGAACTGCCGCCCCACCCGCACATCCCGTAACCAGAACGACCCCGCCCCCCTTCCGGTGACGAAACATGCCGCCCCACCCGCACATCCCCCAACCAGAACGACGGGGCCGGGGGACGCAGGGGTGGGCCGATACGGTCCGGGCCATGGCCGAGAACGAGAAGCCCCACGTGTACGTGCCGCCCGGCGAGGCCCCGCCCGCCGAACTGGCGATCGAGGAGCTCGAGGAGGGCGCCGGCGACGAGGCCGCCACGGGCCAGGAGGTCGAGGTCCACTACGTCGGGGTGGCGTGGAGCACCCGCCAGCAGTTCGACGCCTCGTGGGACCGGGGTGACACCTTCCGGTTCGGCCTGGGTCAGGGCCAGGTCATCAAGGGCTGGGACCAGGGTGTGGCCGGCATGAGGGTCGGCGGCCGGCGCAAGATCACCATCCCGCCCCACCTCGGTTACGGCAAGAAGGGCGCGGGTGGCGTCATCAAGGGCGGCGAGACCCTCGTCTTCGTCGTCGACCTCCTCGGAGTCAGTTGACCCAGCGCGACGACCGCCACGAGCCCGCGACCATCGACGTCGACCGGGACGAGGCCGTCACCATCGAGTTCCGGGACGGCGTGGTCGCTCGCTTCGACCTCGTCGACCTGCGCCAGAGCTGTCCGTGCGCGACCTGCCGCGCGCTCCGTGACCGGGGTCAGCCGACCTGGCCACGCCCGGGCAGCCCGGAACCGCTGACCGTCAACGCGGCCGGCCTGCACGGAGGCTGGGGCCTGGCGGTGACCTGGAACGACGGCCACGCGACCGGCATCTACCCCTTCGACGCCCTCCGGCGCTGGCACGACGGCGGAGCTCCCTTCGGCCCTGACTCCGGCCTCGGGGGCTCAGGCCGCTGAGCCGAGGGTCGCGCCGATGCGCAGCACCCTTCGGCCAGGCCGTCGACGTCGGCCTCGGTGGTGCGGCCGTTGATGAAACGGGGTCACAGGGCCAGCCGGCCCGCCACCCGGGTGCTGCTTCGAGCTCGGGCAGCAGACGGGTGATGGCCTCCGAGAGGCGCCTGGTCTCCGCAGTGTCGCCCACCATCGCAGGGTGGAGCGGCCGCGATCGGGGTGGTCAGGTCCGGGGCCGCAGGTCGGTGAGCTGCAGGTCCCCGGCCTCGGTGTAGGTGATGACCCCGATGGGCGAATCGCTCCGGACCTCGATGTCCCGCTCGTAGCGCACGAGGAGGCCGTCCGGGCGGAACCACGCGTCGGTGCGCCCGTCGCCCTCCTGGCCACCGGTCAGGGTGCGTTCCCCCCGCACGTGCAGTGTCTCGACCTGAGCGTCCCCGATGGTCAGGGTCTCGACGCCGACGAACACCGACGGTCCCGCGCTGGTCGTCTGGCCCGACACGGCGCTGTTGGTCCCCGCACACGTCTGCTCGACGACGGCGCCCGGCTCGGCCTCGGGTACGAGGACGGGGTTCGGCGGCCGGCAGCGGAACCGGCTCACGTTGCCCACGCTGCTGACCCCGAGGTCCCACTCCTGGCCGTTGCGGCCGCCGGTCTCGACCACGCCGTCGCCGACCCGACAAAGGGTCCACTCCTGCCAGTGGTTCGCGTTGAAGTCGACCCGGAACACCCAGCAGCCCCGGGGACGGTGGCTCACCGTGGCCGGCATCTCGTCGCCGTCCCGCTGGGTCAGAGGCGGAAAGGACAGGCGGGCCACTCCCTCGCCCGAGTAGAGGTAGACGCCCTCGGGAGGCCGCCCCCTGGCCGGCGCGGGCCCATCGTCAACGCCGTTCTCCCGGAAGCGCCCGAGGGCGTCGTCCACCGAGGCCGGGCCGGGGCCGTCCACCGACAACACGGCGACGACCACGCCCGCCAGCACGACCACGACGAGCGCGATGGCTCCTGACAGGAGCCAGTGACGGCGGACGAAGCCCATCGGGTCAGCCTGCCCAACCCTCACCCGTCCTTCCAGGGCCCAACGGCCCTCGACCGGGTTCAGGCGGAGCGGTGGAGGCGGGGGCCGGCGCTCAGGTCGGCCTGGTCGGCGGCGATCCGGCCGGCGAAGAGCCCCTCGGCGTCACCGACCGAGGTCCGCATCGTGCCCAGCTTCGGGAACGTCTCCCGCAACTTCACCGCCACCGCCTCCTCCCGGGCGGCCAGCAGCGGAACCAGGTCCGTACCCGCCTCGGCGCCCGCTTCGTCCACCACCCGGTCCACCGACTCCTGGAGGCGGCGGGCGATCCGGTCGGCGAAGGCCAGGAGGAAGGAGCGCCGGAAGGCGCGGGTCCGGTTCCGACCGTAGGCGTCCTGCTTCGAGCCCTCCCGCTGCATGGCGGCCGTCGCCTGCACGAGCAGCGAGGTGAAGAGCTCCTCGATCACGTCGAGCTCCACCGGGAAGCCGAAGACGGTCGCCTCCGCCGCCGACCGCGACCACACGGCGCGGGCCCCGTTCACGTCGGCCAGCCCCGCCAGGAGGTGGAACTTGGCCGTGGCGTAGGGGTCGTCGACCGTCATCCGTCGCGCCACGACGCCTTCGGCCAAGCGCTCCGGCGCCTCCTCCGCGAGGACCGCCCGGTCGACACGGTGGCGGGCCATCAGCTCCTGGGCCTTGGCCGTGAACGCCTCGGCCTCGGCTTCGAAGGTCGAGGACTCGGCCTTGGCCAGCAGGGCCCGGATCCGGGCCAGGAGGTCCGCAGGGACCTGGTCGGGGTGCGGTCGCCGGGTGTCCTGGGCCATGAGCCCTGTCTACTGCCAGGGGGTGACACTCATCGCCTGCGCGCCCTGCTGACCCTCGACGGCTCCGCCCGACGACCACGCCGGGACCTTCGGCCCTGGGCCGGGGATCGGCCCGGGCGCATCGTGGACCAGGAGGCGATTGCGATGCCTGATGTCTATGTCAGCCGCTACGTGAACATGACACCCGCCCAGGTGCTCGACGCCCTCCAACTCCACCGCCCGATGGGCGCCGGCCCGTCGGCCCGCCTGGGAACCCCGACCAGGCTCCACGACTCGATGGCCCTGGTACCGGTCGCCTGGTCCTGTGGCGATGCGGTCGTGATCGACGGGAACCTGCGGCTCATCCCGGTGGGCGGCGGCGACCTGCCGGTCACCGAGGTCCTGCTGGTGGGCTACCGCAACACCGCCGGGGTGGATGCCCCGGCCCTGCTGGAGGACCTGCTGACCGGTGCCTGCCCGCCCCACGGTCGACCGGTCCGCCCGGTCCAGGCGGTCTGAGGGGCCGACGGCCCGAGGAGGAGGACGTCGTGGATCAGATGAGCGCGTTGGACGCCGAGTTCCTCCACTTCGAGGACGGCGTCAACCACCTGCACATCGGCGCCTGTGCGCACTTCGAGGGTCCCCCGCCGACCGAGGAGGAGTTCTACGACAGCATGGCGCGGTGCCTCGACCGCATCCCCCGCTACCGCCAACGCGTGCACGCCCTCCCGTTCCAGTTGGGTCGGCCCGTCTGGGAGGACGACCCGGGCTTCGACCTCGGTCAGCACCTCTTCCACAGCACCCTGGACACCCCCGAGGAGACCACGCTCCAGGAGCTGATGGCCGAGGTCATGAGCACCGAGCTGGAACGCCGACGCCCTCTCTGGGAGATGTGGCTCGTCGACGGCCTCCCCGATGGCGAATGGGCCCTCTTGGCCAAGGTCCACCACTGCATGGTCGACGGCGTGGCCGGAGTCGGCCTGATGGAGGAGATCCTCGACCTGACCCCGGACCCGCCGCGCGATGGTCCGACCCCACCGTGGGCCGCCGCCCCGGCGGCCTCCGAGACGCGCCTGGTGGCCGATGCGGTGGGTGACCTCCTGGGGACCATGGTCCGGTGGTCGACCCAGGTGGTCGGGGCGCTCACCCGGCCGATGGAGACCCTCGGCGCGATGCGGACGTTCGCCTCGGGTGTCAGCTCCTGGCTGGGTGAGGCACGACCCACGCCCCTCACCTCCGTCGACGGGACCATCGGCCCTCAGCGCTGCTGGCGCGGGGTTCACGTCCCCCTCGCCGAGGCGAAGGCCATCCGGGCCGAGCGGGGCGGCACGGTCAACGACGTCATCCTCACGGCGGTGACCCGGGGCTTCCGGGAGCTGCTGCTGGCCCGGGGCGAGGATCCACAGGCGATCGAGATCCGCACCCTGGTCCCCGTGTCGGTGCGCACCCACGCGGACCGACTCGACAACGAGGTGTCGGCCCTGGTGGCCGACCTCCCGGTGGAGATCTCGGTTCCCGAGTTGCGCTACGAGGCGATCCGCAGCGAGAGCCGGTGGCTGAAGTTGTCCCACGAGGCCGAGGTCGCCGAGAACGTGACCTCCCTGGCCGAGCTGGTGCCCGCGCCGCTCATGGCCTACGGCAGCCGGGTGGCCGCCGCCGTGCTCCGCCGCCACCCCCAGCGCAACATCAACACCGTGACCACCAACGTCCCCGGCCCGCAGGTGCCCCTGTTCGCCGCCGGACGGCGGATGACCGCCTACTACCCCTACGTACCGGTGGCCTTCGGCATCCGCTTCGCCGTTGCCATCCTGTCCTATGACGGCGAGCTCTACTTCGGGATCACCGGTGACCGCGACTCGGCGCCCGACATCGACGTGTTGGCCGACGGCATCGAGGCCGGGGTGACCGAGCTCTACGAGCTGCGGGACCGGATGTGAACCGCGGCGACCCAGCCCGACGACGGGCCCGAATGGTCGAAGCGGACTTGGCGCGACGGGGCATCCGGGACCCTGCGGTCCTGGCGGTCATGGGCCAGGTGTGCCGTGAGCACTTCGTTCCGCCGGCGTTGGCCGAACACGCCTACGACGACTCGGCCCTGCCCATCGCCGCCGGCCAGACCATCTCCCAGCCCTACATCGTCGCGGCCATGGCCGAGGGCGCCGAGGTCCGCCCCGGGGACCGCGTCCTGGAGGTCGGCACCGGGTCGGGCTACGGCGCCGCGGTGCTCCGCGGCCTCGGGGCCCAGGTCGTGACCATCGAGCGGCACCCCGAGCTGGCCGAGATCGCGGCGGCCAACCTGGCCGCCGCCGGCGCCGACGACGTGCTCGTGGTCCTGGGCGACGGCAGCCTCGGGTGGCCCGATCTGGCCCCCTACGACGCCATCGTGGTCACCGCGGCGGGTCCGAAGATCCCGCCGTCGTTGGTGGCCCAGTTGGCCGAGCGGGGCCGGCTGGTCATGCCCGTCGGGGCCCGTGACGGCGCCCAACAGCTCGTTCGGGTCCGCCGGCGCGGGCTCGATCTCGCGGAGGAGGACCTGGGCCCGGTCGCCTTCGTGCCCCTTCTCGGGGCCGAGGGCTGGTGAGCACCCTTCGCTTCCTCGGCGGCACCCGCACGGTCACCGGGAGCCGATTCCTCGTCGAGGCCGACTCGGGGAAGCGGGTCCTGGTCGACTGTGGCCTCTTCCAGGGACCCAAGGAGCTGCGGAAACGCAACTGGGCCCCGTTCCCGGTGGCGCCGTCGTCGGTCGACAGCGTCCTGCTGACCCACGCCCACGTGGACCACTGCGGTTGGCTCCCCCGCTTGGTCGACGGTGGCTTTCGGGGCCCGGTCTGCTGCACGCCGGGCACCGCTCGGCTCGTCCGCATCGTGCTCCCCGACAGTGGGCACCTCCAGGAGGAGGAAGCGGCGTTCCTCAACCGGCGCGGCTACTCCCGCCACGACCCGGCCCTGCCCCTCTACACCGAGGCTGCGGCCCGCCGAAGCCTCGAGCAGCTCGAGGAGGTGGACTTCGAGCGGGAGGTCGAGGTCGTGTCGGGCGTGCGCGCCTCCTGGCGCCGGGCGGGCCACATCCTCGGCGCCGCCACGCTGGCGCTCCGGGTCAGTGGTCGGGGCGGCGAGCGGAGGGTGGCCTTCAGCGGCGACCTGGGCCGCTCGACCCATCCCATCCTCCTGCCTCCTGCCCCGCTCGGCGACGCCGAGGTCGTCCTCTGTGAATCCACCTACGGGGACCGTCGGCACGCCGAGGACGACACCGATGCCGTGCTGACCGAGGTCGTGACCCGGACCGCCGACCAGGGAGGCGTGGTCCTCATCCCTGCCTTCGCCGTGGACCGCACCGAGGTCGTGCTGTGGCACCTCGACCAGCTGACCGCGACCGGGGTCATCCCCGGACTCCCGGTCTTCCTCGACAGCCCGATGGCGTTGCGGGCCCTCGACGCCTATCGGGATGCCGCCGCCGAGCGCTCGCCGGAGCTGCGACCCGAGCTCCACGGCCGCCAGCTGTTCGCCCACCTCGACCTGCGCGAGACCCCGACGGTGGAGGAATCGAAGGCCATCAACGAACGGCGCGGTCCCTTCATCGTCATCTCCGCGTCGGGGATGGCCACCGGAGGCCGGGTGCTGCACCACCTGGCCGAGCGCATGGGCAGCAGTCGCAACACCATCCTGCTCGTCGGCTTCCAGGCCCCGGGGACCCGGGGCGACCAACTGGCCCGGGGGGCCAAGGCGGTGAAGCTGTTGGGCAGCTACCGGCGGGTGCGGGCCCGGTTGGTCCAGATCGACCTCTCGGCCCACGCCGACCAGGACGACCTGGTCGCCTGGATGGGCAGCGCACCGAGCCCGCCCGACCAGGTCTTCGTCGTGCACGGCGAGGAGGCCGCGTCCCGGGCCCTCGCCGACCGCCTCGATGCCGAGTCCGGGCTCATGGCGGTGGTGCCCCGGCCCGGGGAACGGGTGAGCCTCGACCGGTTCTGACGGCGAGGCCCGGCCTGGTCAGCCGGCCGAGGCGGCGGCCACCACGGCCTGGTGGACCTCGGCCATGTCGAGGGCCCGGACCTGGGCGATGACCTCCTCCAGGGCCTGGGCGGGCAGGGCCCCGGGCTGGGAGAAGACCAGCACGTTCTCCCGGAAGGCCATCAGGGTCGGGATCGACATGATCCCGGCCGCGCCCGCCAGGGCCTGCTCGGCCTCGGTGTCGACCTTGGCGAAGACGATGTCGGGGTGCTGTTCGGACGCGGCCTCGAACACGGGGGCGAACATGCGGCAGGGGCCGCACCACGACGCCCACCAGTCCACCAGCACGATGTCGTTGTCGGTGACGGTGGCCTCGAAGGCATCCTGGGTCAGGTCGGTGACACTCACGGTGGTCCTCTCTCGGGGGTTCACCCGAGTCCAACCGCTCTACCCCGGGGGGTATTCCGGTGGGTCAGGAGGCCAGGTCGGCGGAGGCGGCCGCCGTGCCGCCCAGGCCCCGCCGCTCGGCCGCCGCCTTGGCCTCGTGACCGAGACGGGCGAGGCGGAGATCGCCCACCGGCGTGCCCGAACCCCGGTTGCACACCATGGCCACGGCCAGTTCCCGGGAGGGATCGGCCCAGCCGCCCGATCCGCCGAAGCCGAAGTGCCCGAAGGCCTCGCTGATCTGGCCACGACTGGTCAGGACGCGGTGGTAGCCGAGCCGCCAGCGCATCGGGAGGACCAGGACCAGGTCACGGGTGTCGTTCTGGATCTCCCCGATGCGCCCGACGGTGGCCGCCGAGAGCAGCCGGACGTCTCCCAGCTCGCCCCCTCCGGCCAGGACGGCGTACATCGCGGCCAGCGAGCGGGCGGTGAAGAAGCCGTTGGCCGCCGGGATGGATGCGTCCATCACCTCGGGTCCCCACAGCACGTCCTCCATCCCCCGGGGGACGAGGGCGTTGATCATGCGGCGGGGGTTGACCGGGGACCGCACCAGGCTGAGGGCCTTGCCCCCCGCGGTGCCGATCCGCTTCTGGGCCCAGTGGACCGGGCGGGGCAGGGTCCGCAGGGGCGAGCCCATCGGCTCGAGGGGGGCGACCCGATGCCGCTCCTCGGGCGGGCAGCCCAGGTAGAGGCCGTCGAGGTCGAGCGGTACCGCGATCTCTGCGGCGATCACCTCGCCCAGGGGAAGGCCGGTCGCCCGCCGGACGATCTCACCCACCAGCCAGCCGTAGGTCAGGGCGTGATAGCCCGCCTTGGTCCCGGGTTCGTACGCCGGCGCCTCACGGGCCAGGGCGTCGACCATGTGCTCCCAGTCGAGCATGTGGTGGGCGCCCTCGATGACACTGCGCAGGCGGTGCAGGCCCGCGGCGTGGCTGAGGACGTGGCGGACGGTGAGGTCTTCCTTGCCGTTCTGGGCGAACTCGGGCCAGTAGGTGGCGACGGGGGTGTCGTAGTCGACCAGGCCCCGGTCGGCCAGGACGTGGAGGGCGAAGGAGGCGACGCCCTTGGTCGTGCTGAAGCACATGGCCAGGGTGTCCCGCTCCCAGGGGTCGCCCTCGTCGGTCCGTCGCCCACCCCAGAGGTCGACCACCGGTTCACCCCGGTGGAACACCGTGACCGCGGCCCCACCGGAGGTACGGCCGAGTTGGTGCTCGAACTCCTGGGCGACGGCGGCGAAGTCCGGGTGGATGGTGCCGTCCATGGCCGGGCTCATCCCGCCTCGGCGGTGCCGCCGACCACGTCGTCGAGGTACAGGCCGAGGCGCTGGGTCACCTCACGGATGGTGTCCGGTTCCACCGAGCGGTCCTCCAGTGTGTCGACGAAGTGCTCGACGAAGCGGGAGAAGTGGCGGGCGGTGATGCCCCGTCCGGTGTGGATGGCTCGGAGGGCCTCACCCGATCGCTCACCCTCACCGCTGAGCGCGGTGGCCAGGAACTCCTGTTGCATGCCCACCAGGTGACCGACGTCCGCCGCGGCGAAGATGGGGGCCAGGAGCGCGTCGGCCTGCACCCGCGCGTAGAAGTCGGCGACGATCTCGTTCAGCGCCGCCCGACCGCCCAAGACCGTGACGAGGTCACTCATGGTCTCCATTGTGGACCGTTCCGGCCCCGGCCCAAGGGGACAAGGTCCCGATTCGCGCCTCTCTACCGACCGGTCGGTAGAGTGCCTCGCAATGGACTCCGGAGCTTCGCCCAGCACCCACCTCAGCACCATGCGCCGACGACCCGACGACCGGGTCAACTGGGTCAGTTCGATCCCGTTCCTTGCCTTCCATGCCTCGCCCCTCCTGCTCCTGTGGACCGGGATCTCGGCCCGGGCCGTGGCCCTCGGCCTGGTCGCCTACTGGGGCCGGATGTTCTTCATCACCGCGGGTTACCACCGCTACTTCTCCCACCGGACCTACCGCCTGGCCCGGGTCCCGCAGTTCCTCATGGCCCTGGGCGGGACCTCGGCCCTGCAGAAGGGCCCCCTGTGGTGGGCCGCCAACCACCGGGACCACCATCGGTACTCCGACACCGAACAGGACGTCCACTCCCCCCAGAAGGGGTTCTGGTGGAGCCACGTGGGCTGGATCCTGTGCGACAGGTACAGCGCGACCGACACCGAGCGGATCAAGGACTTCGCCGCCTACCCCGAGTTGCGGTTCCTGAACCGCCACGACACCTTCGCCGGCGTGCTCCTCGCGCTCGGCTGCCTGGCCGTCGGCGGCTGGTCCGGTCTGGTGGTCGGCTTCTTCGTGTCCACCATCGCGCTGTGGCACTCGACGTTCTTCGTCAACTCCCTCGCCCACGTCATGGGCCGGCGCCGCTACGCCACCGAGGACACCAGCCGGAACTCGGTGCTCATCGCCGTGCTGACCATGGGCGAGGGCTGGCACAACAACCATCACTACGCCCCCAGCAGCTGCCGCAACGGCTTCTTCTGGTGGGAGTGGGACCCGAGCTTCTATGCCCTGAGGGTCCTGAGCTGGGTGGGCGTGGTGAAGGACATGAAGTCGCCACCCGCGACCCTGCTGGCCAGCAACCGTCTGAAGGACGGGAGCCTGGACATCGGGATGTTCCGCGCCAACTGGACCAAGGCCGCCCGGGCGGTCAGCGCCGCGGGCTCAGACCGGCGGGACGCCCTGGGCGAGAGCCTCCGCGACCGCAAGGAGTCCCTCGAGGGGCTGCTGGACAGCTCACTGGAGTCGGCGACCGACCTGGCCACCACCATCCGCCGCGGCCAGCGCGAGCAGCTGCGCGAGGCCTGAGCACCGCCGGGATCAGGTCCTTCGGCCCTCCCGACGACTCCCGGACCGAGCGAGGCTGGGGCGATGTCGGAGGCACCGGACTCGGCCCGAGCGGCCAGCCGGGCGTTGCTGGTCCTCGGTACCGCCGCGCAGACCCCGACCCGGGAGCGCCATCACAACGCCCACGTCCTGCGCTGGGACGACCAGCTCGTGCTGTTCGACCCGGGCGAGAGCACCCAGCTCCAGTTGGCCCGGGGCGGGGTGAAGGCGGCCGCCATCGACCGCGTGTGCCTCACCCACCTGCACGGGGACCACTGCCTCGGCCTGCCCGGCTTCATCGAGCGCCGGTCCGCCGACGCGGTGGAGCGACCTCTCCACCTGCACTTCCCGGCCGCCAGCGGCGACCATCTGCACAACCTGCTGGACGCCACCGAGGACACCGGCCCCGTCGACCTCCGGCTGCACCCGGCCGCCGACCACCCTGAGGAGTTCGACGCCGGCGAGTACCGCTTGATCTCCCGGCCGCTGGATCACACGGTGCCCGCCGTGGGTTGGCGTCTCGAGGAACCGCCCCGTCGCCACCTCCTCCCGGACCGACTGGCCGAGCTGGGGGTCACGGGGCCCCTGGCCGGACGGCTGCAGCGGGAAGGCTCGGTCGAGGTCGGGGGGCGACGGGTGCACGTCGGGGAGGCCAGCGAGGAGCGCCCGGGCCAGTCGTTCGCCTTCGTGATGGACACCCGTCGATGCGCAGGAGCCACCGCTCTGGCCCACGCGGCCGACCTGCTCATCTGCGAGGCGACCTTCCGCAACGGCGAGGAGGACCTGGCCGAGACCTACGGCCACCTCACGGCCCGCCAGGCGGCCGAGCTGGCGCGGGAGGCCGGCGTCCGGCGACTGGTGCTGGCCCACTTCTCCCAGCGCCATCCCGACAGCGCCGCCTTCGCCGACGAGGCCCGTGTGGTCTTCCCGGACGTGGTGGCCGCCGACGACCTGACCTGGGTGGCGGTGCCGCCCCGTCTCTGAGGCCAGGTCCTTCGACCCTGCCTCCGGAGCTCCGTCCGGTCGACAATGGGATCCGGAGCAGACCGATGACCCCGGCTTTGGACGAGAGTGAGCACGCTCGGCGCCGCGACCTCATGGTCGAGCGCGACATCGCCGGTCGCGGTGTCCGGGATCGTCGGGTGCTGGCGGCCATGGGCTCGGTGGCCCGAGAGCACTTCCTCCCGCCGGAGATGGCGGAGTTCGCCTATGAGGACAGCCCCCTGCCGATCGGCTCCGGCCAGACCATCTCCCAGCCCTACATCGTGGCGCTGATGGCCGCCGCCGCCGAGCTGGGACCCGAGGACCGGGTGCTCGAGATCGGCACCGGTTCGGGCTACGGCGCAGCCGTCCTCAGCCGAGTGGCCGGTGAGGTCTGGACCGTCGAGCGCCACCGTGAACTGGCCGACGAGGCCCGCCACCGGCTGGCGGCCGCGGGCATCGAGAACGTCTACGTGCGGGCCGGCGACGGCACCCTCGGATGGCCCGAGGCGGCCCCCTTCGATGCGATCGTGGTCACCGCGGGAGGGCCGGCGGTGCCCCAGGCGCTGGTGGAGCAACTCGCAGAGGACGGCCGGCTGGTCATCCCGGTCGGGGGAGAGGCCCGCGACCAGCATCTGGTGCGCGGGCGGCGCCACGGCGACGATCTGGCCCAGGAGGATCTCGGTCCCGTGCGCTTCGTGCCGCTGATCGGCGCGCAGGGGTGGAGCGGCGAAGGCGACCCCGCCGCCTCCGGCGCCGGAGCCGGCCCGTCGCCGCCGACGATCCTGCCCGCCACGGCGCGGGCCGGGGTGCACGGGGCAACCACCCTCGTCCGGGAGTCGGCCCAGCCCTTCTCGTCGATCGACGAGGCGGATCTGGGGTCGTTGCTGGAGCGGGTCGGTGACTGCTCGGTCGTCTTGCTGGGGGAGGCGTCCCACGGCACCTCGGAGTTCTACGCCTTCCGGGACCGCCTCACCCGGGAGCTGATCCTCCGCAAGGGGTTCCGCGCCGTCGCGGTGGAGGCCGACTGGCCCGACGCGGCCCGGATCGACGCCCATGTCCGCCACCGCCCGCCGTCACCACCCCCCTTCGTGGCCTTCTCCCGCTTCCCGACCTGGATGTGGCGCAACCGGGAGATGAGCCGGTTCGTGGACTGGCTGCACGAGCACAACGGCGATCTCGCCGATCCCGAGAAGCAGGTGAGCTTCCACGGCCTCGACCTCTACAGCCTCTACACCTCTCGGGACGCGGTGCTCGCCTACCTCGACCGGGTGGATCCCGCGGCGGCCGTCGTCGCCCGCTCCCGCTACTCCTGTCTCAGCCCCTGGGAGCAGGACCCGGCCCAGTACGGCCGGGCCGTGGTCACCGGCGGGTTCCGGGGGTGCGAGGACGGGGTCGTGGCCACCCTCACCGACCTGCTCAAGTCCCGTCTGGCCTACGCCGAGGGTGACGAGGTCGATTTCGTCGAGGCCGCCCAGAACGCCGCGGTCGTGGCCAACGCGGAGCGCTACTACCGGGTCATGTACTACGGCTCTCGGGAATCCTGGAACCTGCGGGACCAGCACATGTTCGAGACGCTGCGCCTGGTCCGGGCCCACCGGGGTCCGGCGACCAAGGTCGTGGTGTGGGAGCACAACTCCCACATCGGGGACGCCTCCGCCACCGAGATGGGCGCCCGGGGTGAGCACAACGTGGGACAACTGGCCCGCGGTGAGTACGGCGACGACGTCTTCCTCGTGGGCTTCGGCACCGACCACGGCACGGTGGCCGCCGCCTCCGACTGGGGTGGACCCATGCACCGCAAGGCGGTGCGGCCGGCCCACCCCGACAGCTATGAACGGCTGTGTCACGACACCGGTGTGCCCGCGTTCCTGCTCCACCTCCGTGAACCGGACCGACCCGAGCTCCGCAGGGAGCTGGCCGAGCCCCGGCTGGAGAGGGCCATCGGTGTCATCTACCGACCCGAGACCGAGCTGCAGAGCCACTACTTCCAGGCGGCCCTCGCCCACCAGTTCGACGAGTACGTGTGGCTCGACGAGACCTCGGCGGTGACCCCGCTCGCCGCCCACCACCTCGAGGGGCTCCCCGACACCTACCCGTTCGGCCTGTGAGCGACGCGTGGCCACCGCTGGCGGGGGCGGACCACCTCGATGCCGTCCTCCGCCGCCTGGCTTGGATGGACGACGAACGCATCTGGCCCGGGGGCCCGCGGTACCTCTGGACCGACGGCTTCGGTGTGGTGCTGCTCTGCTCGGTGGCGGACGCCACGGGCCAGGGTCACTTCCTGGACCGGGCCGAGTCGGTCGTGGCCGACGTCGATCGGGTTCTGGGCCGCGCCCTCGGCTATCGCATCGGGGAGGCCGCCGACCGCGACGGCCAGTACTTCCACTACCTGACGGTCTGGGCCTTCGCCCTCGGCGTGCTGGGCGAGCGACGGGCCGGCTACCGCGAACGCGCCGTGGACCTGGTCAAGGCCGTGCACTCCCGATTCGTACTGCCGGGTCGGGGGATCTGGTGGAAGATGCTCGAGGACCTCAGCGGGCCGTACCCCGGCTACGGCCTCGGTGGCCTGGATCCGTTCCCGGCCCGCGCCGTGTACCGCTTCCTCGACCAGGGGTCCGACGCACTGGTCGGGGAACTGGATGACCTGGACCAGCTGATCGGGTCGGCCTGGCCGGATCTGGTGATCACCCAGGACCTCGGGCTGGGGATGATGCTGTGGTCGGCGCACCGGTGTGCCGACGAGGCCTGGGCCGAGGCCCACGAGAGCCGGGGCCTCGCCGTCCTCGACCGCATGTGGATCGATCCGCCCGGCTACTTCTGCCGCGAGCCTGGTCAGCCCCGGACACAGTTCGCCTTCACCAACTTCGGGGTGGCCCTCGGACTGCAGGCGGTGGGGCGACACCAGGACCGGGTCGAGGCGCTGCTGGCCCACTTCGACGCCCATCGATCAGGGGACCACTACGACCGGGACGCCATCACCCACGTCATGGCCTGCGTGGCCCGTCTGCCCGGCGCCTTCCTCTGAGCCCGCCTCTGCGTCAGGCCGGACCCGATGCGAGCGCCCCCAGCGCCCGCTGGATGCGGCCGGTCGCCTCGTCGGCCAGCGTGGCCAGGCGCTCGTCACCGAGGAGCTGGACCGGGTCCACCACCGACACCCGGGTCCGGCCGTCGCCGGTGGGTTCGATCACCACGTTGCACGGAAGCAGCAGGCTGGCCGACGGGTCGATCTCGAGGGCCTGGTGCGCGAGCGACGGGTTGCAGGCGCCGAGGATCTTGAGCGGCGGACGGTCGACGTCGAGCTTGGCCTTGAACGTGGCGGCGACGTCGATCTCGGTCAGCACACCGAAGCCCTCCTCGGCCAGGGCCGCCCGGACGGCGGCCTCGGCGTCGTCCAGAGAGAGATCGGTCACCGTCTCGAGGGCGTTCACGGCTCGACGGCGCGCTCGGCGGCCGCGACCACCCCGCGCCGGGTGAGGGGCTCGGTGGCCACGGTGGTGCCGGCCAGCCTGTCGGCGTGACGGGATGCCGCCGGGGCGGGGCAGATGACCGTGATGACCTTGTCGGGGTCATGGGTTCGGATGGCGTGACGGACCTCCTGCATGGCGTCATCGCTGGGCACGAAGACCTGGAGCACGGCGTCGGCCCGGTCCACGGCGTCACAGCCTTGGCCGTCCACCAGGGGACAGCGCCGCTCGCCGTGGGTGCCCGGCCCGTCACATTCGGCGGTCTGGAACCCCGCGTCCTTCAGGGCTTGGGCCATGGCCTTGCGCAACTCGCTGTCGTCCTCCTCGATCAGCACCCGCTTGCCCTCGGCCGGCCCGACCCAGGCTCCGGGCGGCGTGATCTCCTCAGGGAACCAGCGCCGGACGACCGGAATCCTTCGCCTCCAGTCGCTCATGGCGTACTCCTCTGTTCCGAGGGTCGGGACGCGGTCACGTCGTCACCACCCAGCGTCGGGACGGGGCTGCGCCGCCACAAGGGACCTAGGTCCCGATCCTGTGAGACCGCTCAGTTGCCGAAGTCCCAGGTCTCCCCGGAGGCGTAGCGGCCGAGGACGTTCTTGGCGATGAGGATGCGGTGGACCTCGTCGGGGCCGTCGGCGATGCGCAGGGTCCGGGCGCCCATGTACATGGCGGCGAGGGGCAGGTCGTTGGAGACCCCGGCGGCGCCCCAGACCTGGATGGCCCGGTCGACCACCCGGGAGTAGGCGGCGGGGACGAAGACCTTGATGGCCGAGATGTCGGTGCGGGCCCCCTCCATGCCCAGGTCGACCTTCTCCGCCGCGTGGATCGTCATCAGCCGGGCGGACTGGATGTCCATGTAGGAGTCGGCGATGAAGCCCTGGATGAACTGCTTGTCCTGGAGCAGGCCACCGTGGACCTGCCGGGTCTGGGCGCGGGCCACCATCAGGTCGAAGGCCCGCCACATCTGGCCGATGGAGTTCATGCAGTGGTAGACGCGGCCCGCGCCGAGACGGTCCTGGGCCGCCTGGTGACCCTCGCCCACCCGACCGAGGGCGTTGGCCAGGGGAACCCGGACGTCGGTGTACTTCACCTCGCAGTGGTCCGAGGTCTTCCGGCCCCAGACCCCGATGCCCCGGACGATGTCCACCCCCTTGGTGGCGGTCGGGACGATGATCTGCACCATCGGCCCCGGACCGCCGTCGTCGGGGTCACCCACCCGGCACATGACGATGAAGAAGTCGGCGTCGATGCCGTTCGAGGTGAACCACTTGTGGCCGTTGACGACCCAGTCGTCGCCGTCCCGCACCGCCGAGGCGTCCAGGGACCGGGGGTCCGAGCCGGGGTTGTGGGGCTCGGTCATCGAGAAGCCGGACTCCATCTCGCCCTCGATCAGGGGATGGAGCCACTGCTGCTTCTGCTCCTCGGTGCCGTACTTGACCAGGATGGACTGGTTGCCGCTGTTGGGTGCCACCACCCCGAAGAGCGACGCCGCGCCCAGGGCGTAGGCCAGGACCTCGTTCATGTAGGCGTGGGCCAGGAAGTCCAGGCCCATGCCCCCGTACTCCTGGGGCAGGTGCGGGGCCCACAGCCCCTCCTTCTTCACCCGCTCCTTGATGGCCGCCCGCAGCTCGAGGGCCTCGGTGTGCTCGGTGAAGCTGCTGTCCTCAGCCGAGCGCCAGAGCACCGCTTCGTTGGGGAGGATGTCCTCGTTGACGATCTCGGCGGTCCGGCCGCGGATGTCGTTGATGCGCTCGTCGACGGTCGGGATCGGGTTCACGTTCATGGCCATGACCCACAGGCGTACGCCGCCGGCCCTCCCGCCGCCAGGGACCATCGGCCCTGTCCGCCCTCCCACCGAGGCGGAGGGCATCATCTCGGCCACACGCGCGACACTGCTGGGAGCCCAGGAGGACCACCGGTGACCGACAGCGATGCCCGCGAGACCCGCTTCGAGGTGGTGCGGAACGACCTGTCCCGCACCCGGACGGTGCAGGCCGACCTCCCCGCCCTCGCCGACGGCCAGGTCCTGACCACGGTCGATGCCTTCGGCCTCACCGCCAACAACATCAGCTACGCGGTCTTCGGCGACATGCTCGGGTACTGGCAGTTCTTCCCCTCGGAGGGCGAGTGGGGCCAGGTCCCCACGTGGGGCTTCGCCGAGGTCGTGGCCAGCGCCCATGACGACGTCCCGGTGGGCACCCGGTTGTTCGGCTACTTCCCGATGGCCTCGCACCTGGTCCTCACACCCGGTCACGTCGATGGCGGGATCGTCGTCGACGCCACCCCCCACCGGGCCGCACTGCCGGCCGCCTACAACTCGTACCGGCGGGTCGACGGCGACCCCCTGTACGACCCGGCGCGGGAGGACGAACAGATGCTGTGGTGGCCGCTCTTCTTCACCGCGTTCGTCCTCGACCGGTTTCTCGCCACCGAGGCCGACTTCGGGGCTTCGACGGTCGTCTGCTCCAGCGCTTCGTCCAAGACCGCCCTGGCCACCGCCCACTGCCTCGCCGAGCGGGGAGGTCTGACCCTCGTCGGCCTGACCTCACCGGCCAATGTCGACCTGGTCCGCACCGCCGGTCGCTTCGACCGGGTCGTCACCTACGACGAGATCGGATCGCTGACGCCCGAGTCGGCGGTGTTCGTCGACTTCGCCGGTGACGCCCCGGTCCGGGCTGCGGTCCACCGTCACTACGGCGAGCACCTGAGGCACTCCGCCCTGATCGGCGGCACCCACTGGGACAAGGGCGAGCCGGTCGAGACGCCCGGGCCCGAGCCGGTGCTGTTCTTCGCCCCCGCGCACTGGGACGCCGGCGCCGACGCCGGGTTGCCCGCGGCCTGGCGGGGCTTCGTCACCGGTCTGGACGACTGGTTCCGGACCGAGCACCGGGCGGGCATCGACGCCGTCGAGGTCGCCTACCTCGACACCCTGGCGGGCCGCATCGACCCGTCGGTCGGCCTGGTGCTGTCGGTCTGAGGCATCACGGCGTGCGTCACGACCTCGATCCGGACCGGTCGAGCATCGCCATCCTGGCGTCGTCCACCGTCCACCCGATCACCACCAGCGCCCCCGTGAGCGGTTGGATCGAGGTGGCCCTCGGCCGCGCCGGGCAGGTCGATCTCACCGGCCCCGTCGACGGGCTGGTCGAGTTCGACCTGAGGGGCATGCGCTCCGGGAACCCCTTGCTCGACCGCGAGGCCGAGCGCCGGCTACAGGTCCGCCGTCATCCGACGGTGACCGGTCGACTGACGGGCCTGTCAGCCGTCGCCGACGACGGGTACGAGGGCGTGGGCGAGCTCGACTTCCATGGCGTCACCGGTCCTCTGACCGGGGTGCTGGACATCGCCGCCGGAGCCGACGGGGCCCTCTCGGTCTCGGGTGCCGCCGAGTTCGACGTGACCGACTTCGGCGTCCGGCCGCCGCGGCTGCTGTTGGTGAAGGTGCACCCGCGCGTCCGGGTGGAGCTGACCGCCGTCGCGCTTCCAGTGTGATCCGAGCCGCCACGACCGGAAGGCCCGCAACCCGTCCCTCCTCTGGTCGGGCCCGAGGTCGAGGACCGGGAGCGGGTCCGAGCCCGCCGACCACCGGGTCACCCCCTCGTTGTACCGTTCCTGGCCGAACCCGATCCGAGCGGCGGCGGGACAGGGGGTAGCGGGACGTGACCCATCCGCACGGCGAGCGGCTCTCGGCGATGGACCTGAGCCTCCTCGCCATGGAAGACGGTCGGGCCCACATGCACATGGGCTCGGTGTCGCTCTATGACGCGGCACCGTTGCGGGCGACCCGAGGTGGCATCGACTTCGAAGGGGTCCTGGCCTTCACCGAGGCCCAGTTGCCCAAGTTCCCCCGGCTCCGTCAGCGGTTGGCCTGGGTCCCGGGCTTCGGCCAGCCGGTGTGGGTGGACGACGAGCACTTCGACCTGCGTTTCCATCTCCGCCACACCTCCCTGCCGCCCCCGGGTGACCTGCGGGCGCTGAAGCGCCTGGCCGGGAGCGTGTTCTCCCAGGAGTTCGACCGGTCCAAGCCGCTCTGGGGCTACTGGTTCGTCGACGGCGTCGCCGGTGACCGGATCGCGGTTGTCTCCAAGCTGCACCACTGCATGGCCGACGGCCTGGCCGGGGTCGCCCTGGGCAACCTGCTCGTGGGCCCGGACCCCGACTACCGGCCCGAGCCGGCGGGCGAATGGGAGCCCCGGCCGGTGCCGACCTCCGGGCGGCTCGTGCTCGACGAACTGCGCTACCGGGTCACGTCACCGTGGCGGCTGCTCCATCCCGGTCCGGCGGCGAGCGGCGAGCGGACCGCGGCCCGGACACCGTCGATCCGCGGCGTGCGGGCCCTGCTCGGCAACGCCGTCCGGCACGTGTCTGCCACACCCCTCAACGTCGACATCGGGCCGCGCCGGAGTGTCGACTGGACCCGGCTCCCCTTCGACCAGGTGCGCCAGATCGGCCGAAGCGGCGGCGGCACCCTCAACGACGCCGTCCTGGCCATAGCCACCGGCGCGCTGCGGGCCTTCCTCCGCCGAAGGGGCGAGGCCGTGGAGGACCTCGAGTTCCGCGTCGTCGTCCCCGTCAGCATGCGCACCGATGCCGGAACGGCCTCGCCGGGAAACCGCGTCTCGGAGATGATCGTGCGCCTCCCGCTGGGCGAGTCCGACCCCCGGGCGCGGCTGCGACTCATCACCGAGACGACCCAGGGACTCAAGGCATCGGGCCAGGCCGGGGCCGGCGACCTCCTGGCGCGGGCCGTCGAGCTGCTACCCGCCCCGCTGGTCGGCCCGATCTTCCGCCGGGCCGCCCGCAGCTCCGCGGCCAACCTCATCCTGACCAACGTGCCCGGCCCGCAGGTTCCGGTCTTCCTGCTCGGCGCCCATCAGGCCGAGACCTACCCGATGGTCCCGATGTTGGCGGACCAGGCGCTGGGGATCGCCCTCATGAGCTATGACGGCGGCCTCTTCTGGGGCTTCAACGCCGACGGGGACGTCGTCGGCGACCTCCCCGACCTCGTCGAGGACGTCGAGGCCGGGTTCGCGGAGCTCCTCTCGGTCGTGGACCCGCCCGGTCCCTAGCCGGTGGAGGAGCCGGGACCATTGGCCGTGGCGGGGGTCGGAGGCCGCGACTAGGTTCGATCGCGGACCGATCACCCTTGGCCCCGGATGCTCGAGGAGAGAGGAGAGATCGTGATGTCGAACCCGGTCTGGCGGCTGGAGATCACCTTCACCGAGGACGGGCGGACCACCCGAGCTGATGCCGTGCTCGACTTCGCCGAGCACCACCACCACGGCTGGGGGCGAGCGCAACGCAATCCGACCGACCCCGACGTGCCGGTCATCGGCGAGGAGGTGGCGGCGGCCCGGGCCCTCATCCGGCTGGCCCATCAACTCCTGGGCGCGGCGGAGAACGACATCGAAGAGATCGAGCAGCACCCCGTCCACATCCACGAGTGAGGACATCGCCGCGACCGACCTCGCCGTGGCCCGGACTTGCGATGCCTGACCACGCGCTCGGGATCGCCGTCTCGACGGACCGCCACCGATGCTGAAGCTCAGCCTGCGTGGCCTGCTGGCCCACAAGTTGCGGTTCCTCTCCACCACGTTCGCCGTCGTGCTCGGCGTCGGCTTCGTGGTCGGCGCCCTCGTGGTCACCGACACCCTGCGCTCCTCCATCGAGGGGCTCTTCTCCAGCATCAACGAGGGCCTCGACATCTCGGTGCGGGCCGAGGCCAACCTGACGAGCAGCAGCGGTGGCGGTGGGCCTTCGAGCCGCGGCCGGGTCCCGGAGGGACTGGTGCAGGTCATCGCCGACGTCGAGGGCGTCGCGGTCGCGGAGGGCTCGATCACCGGCTACGCCCAGATGCTCGACGAAGACGGCGAGCCGGTGACCACGACGGGGGCGCCGTTCCTCGGGGTGTCCTGGGGCCAGGCCGACGAGCTCTCCCCGGTCACCCTCGACGAAGGGGAGGAGCCCGTCGGGACCGAGCAGGTGGCCATCGACCGTGACACCTCCGAGCAGTTCGACCTCGAGGTCGGCGATCACACGACGGTCCTGCTGCTCGAGGGCCAGCGAGAGGTCGAGGTGGTGGGCGTGTTCACCTTCGGCGAGACCAACAGCCTCCTCGGCGCCCGCCTCACGGCCTTCGACGCCGCCGTGGCCCAGGAGGCCTTCGACTCGATCGGGGAGTTCGAGACCATCGACATCGCCGCCGAACCGGGCGTCGACGTCGAAGACCTGGTCACCCGCATCCAGACCGTCGTACCCGACGGCATCGAGGCCGCCAGCCAGCAGGACATCGTCGACGAGGGCCTCGATGAGGCCGGGGCGTTCCTCGACGTGTTCCGCACGGCCCTCCTGGTCTTCGCCGGCATCGCCCTGTTCGTCTCGGCCTTCTCCATCAACAACACGTTCTCGATCGTGCTCGGCCAGCGCACCCGGGAGCTGGCTCTGCTGCGTGCGGTCGGGGCCTCGGGCCGTCAGGTGTTGGCGTCGGTGCTGATCGAGGCGCTGGTGATCGGCGTGCTCGCCTCGGTGCTCGGCATCCTCGCCGGCCTGGGCCTCGCCACGGTGCTCCAGGACATCCTGGCGGCCGGCGGATTCGATCTGCCCACCGAGGAGCTCGCCCTCAACCCCGGGACCCTCGCCGCGGCGGTGATCGTGGGCCTGGGGGTGACCCTGGTCTCCGCGGTCTCCCCCGCCCGACGGGCGTCGCGGGTGGCACCCCTCGCGGCCCTGCGGGACGGCAGCGTCGCGCCGGGGCCGAACCGGCGACGATGGGTGGCGGGGATCGCCCTCGTCGCCACGGGCACCGTCTCGGGCGTGCTGGGCCTCTTCGTCCTCGACCGGGCCGTGTGGGTCTTCGCCGGCCTCGCCCTCGGCGCCCTGGCCGTGTTCCTGGGCGTGGCGCTGCTCAGTCCCCTGGTCGCCGGCCCCGTGACCGGCACAATGGCCCGCCCCCTCTCCCGCCTCTTCGGCACGTCGGGGCAGCTGGCCCGGGCCAACGCCGTGCGCAACCCCCTCCGCACCGCCAAGACCGCCTCGGCCCTGATGGTCGGCCTCGCCCTGGTGGCCATGGTCTCGGTGGTGGGCACGTCGATGAAGGAGTCCTTCGCCGCCTCGGTGGAGGGCGCCGTCACCTCCGACTTCGTGATCTCCACCAGCTCGGTCACCGGCTTCAGCCCACTGGTGGCCACCGCCCTGGACGACGAGCCCGGCATCGGCTCGGTCACCGGCGTCCGCTTCGACCGCTTCTCCTTCGAGGGAGCCGAGAAGGACCTCGTCGCCGTCGACGCCGAACAGGCCTTCGACCTGGTCGACGTCGACGTGCAGGCAGGCGACACCACCGACCTCGGCCCGGGGACGATCTTCGTCCACGAGGACCCGGCCCGCGACCTCGACATCGAGGTGGGCGACACGGTGACCGTGCAGTTCGCCGCGGGACCGCCCCAGGAACTGGAGGTGGCCGGCATCCACGCCGACTCGACCTACGCGGGCAACTACCTCGTCGACCTCGCCACCTTCGAGGAGGGCTACCCGGCCAACGACCTCGACTTCTTCGTGTTCGCCTCGGTGGCCGACGGCGTCGACCCCGAGACGGCCCGGGCCGACATCGAAGCGACGCTGGAGGACTACCCCCAGCTCACCCTCGAGGACCGCACCGAGTTCAGCGAGAGCCAACAGGAGCAGGTCGACCAGGTCCTCCTCGCCATCAACGCCCTGCTCGGCCTGGCCCTCTTCATCGCCCTCCTGGGCATCGCCAACACCCTCACGCTGTCGGTCATCGAGCGCATCCGCGAGATCGGCCTGCTCCGGGCGGTCGGCATGAGCCGCCGTCAGACCCGGCTCATGGTGCTGGTGGAATCGGTGGTCGTCGCCGCCTTCGGCGCCCTCATGGGCATCGCCCTCGGGCTGGTGTTCGGCTTGGGCGCCGCGGCCGCCATGCCCGAGTCCGTCATCACCACCCTCACCGTGCCCGTCGCCACGCTGGTGATGATCGCCGTCGTCGCCGTGCTCAGCGGCATCGTCGCCGGCCTCCTCCCCGCCCGGCGGGCCGCCCGCCTGCAGATCCTCGACGCCATCGCCCACGAGTGAGCCCGCGGTCCGAGGTGCTGGTGACCCGCTGACCACGGTCGCTCCCGGGCGATCGACCGGTTCGGGCCGAGCAAGCGTCACCCGTGGCGGCCCTCGGCCGAAGAACGTCCTCGGCGCGCTCTGCCTCTCGGGCACCCCGACGCTCGACCTGTGTAGGTTTGGGCCAGCCCGGAGCCGGGCGGAACAGGAGTCCCGAGATGGCCGCAGACGACCCGTCGACCACCGTACGAGCCGCCCTGGTCCAGGCCGAGTGGACCGGTGACAAGGACTCGATGATCGAGCGCCACGTGGCCTACGCCGAGGAGGCCGCCGCCGCCGGGGCCCAGATCGTGTGCTTCCAGGAGCTGTTCTACGGGCCGTACTTCTGCCAGGTCCAGGACGACCAGTTCTACGCCTACGCCGAAGCGGTGCCCGACGGGCCGACGGTCCAGCTCTTCCGCGAGGTGGCCGAGCGCCTGGGGATCGTGCTGGTGTTGCCCGTCTACGAGGAGGAGAAGCCCGGGTTCCTCTACAACACCGCCGCGGTCATCGACGCCGACGGCACCTACCTGGGCAAGTACCGCAAGAACCACATCCCCCAGGTGAAGGGCTTCTGGGAGAAGTTCTACTTCCGGCCCGGGAACCTGGGCTACCCGGTGTTCGACACCGCTGTCGGTCGGGTCGGGGTCTACATCTGCTACGACCGCCACTTCCCCGAGGGCTGGCGGGCCCTGGGCCTGGCCGGCGCCCAGATCGTGTTCAACCCCTCGGCCACCAGCCGGGGCCTGTCGGCCTACCTGTGGCAGCTCGAACAGACCTCGGCGGCCTGCGCCAACATGTACTTCGTCGGTGCCCTCAACCGCATCGGCATCGAGGACCTGGGTGACAACGACTTCTACGGCACCTCGTACTTCGCCGACCCGCGGGGCCAGTTCGTCGACGGCACCGCCTCGGACCGGGAGGCCGAACTGGTCGTGCGGGATCTCGACCTCAGCACCATCGACGAGGTCCGGACCGGCTGGGCCTTCTACCGGGACCGCCGCCCCGAGACCTACGGCCCGCTCACCGAGGCCTAGTGGGGCTGGCCGGGGACGACCTCCCCGGCCGGTGGGACATCGTTGTCCCCTGCACGCCGCTCCCGGGAGGGTTACGGTCGTCGGGGTCCACCGGCCGATGACGGAGGCCCGACATGTCGCTGCTGATCAAGGGTGGGACCGTGGTCTCGGCCACCGGGGTCCAGCCCATCGAGGTGCTCGTCGAGGACGAGACCATCGTCGCCCTGCTGGCCCCCGGATCCGAGCCGGCCGCGGCCGCCGAGCGCGGGGCCGCTGAGGTCCTCGACGCCACGGGGAAGTACGTCGTTCCCGGCGGGGTCGACGCCCACACCCACATGGAGCTGCCCTTCGGCGGAACGGTGGCCTCCGACGACTTCGAGTCCGGGACCCGGGCCGCGGCCTGGGGCGGGACCACGACGATCGTCGACTTCGCGGTCCAGGCCGCGGGCGAGGACGTGCGGGAGCGCCTCGACACCTGGATGGCCAAGGCCGAGGGCAACTGCGCGGTCGACTACGGCTTCCACATGATCCTCGGCGACGTCGACGAGAGCTCGCTGAAGGCCATGGACGCGCTGGTCGACGAGGGCATCACCAGCTTCAAGCTGTTCATGGCCTATCCGGGGGTCTTCCTGTCCGACGACGGTCAGATCCTGCGGGCCATGCAGCAGGCGGCGGGCAACGGCGGGCTGATCATGATGCACGCCGAGAACGGCCTGGCCATCGACGTGCTGGCCGAGCAGGCCGTGGAGCGGGGCGAGACGGCGCCGGTCAACCACGGGTACGTGCGCCGCGCGGAGTTGGAGGGCGAGGCCACCCACCGGGCCATCCAACTGGCCAAGGTCGGCGCCGCGCCGCTCTACATCGTGCACCTGTCGGCCAGCGAGGCCCTCGAGCAGGTGGCCATGGCCCGCGACGCCGGCGGCAACGTGTTCGCCGAGACCTGCCCGCAGTACCTGTACCTGAACCTGGAGGACCATCTGGGGGCACCGGGGTTCGCCGGCGCGGGCTACGTCTGCTCGACCCCGCTGCGGACCAAGCACGAGCACCACCACGGGGATCTGTGGAAGGGCCTGCGGGCCAACGACCTGTCGGTGGTGTCCACCGACCACTGCCCGTTCTGCATGAAGGACCAGAAGGAGTTGGGGCTCGACGACTTCCGGGCCATCCCCAACGGCATCGGCGGGGTGGAGCACCGGATGGACCTGATCTACCAGGGGGTGGCCGCCGGAGAGCTGACCCTGCCCCGCTGGGTCGAGCTGTGCTCGACCACCCCCGCCCGCATGTTCGGCCTCTACCCCCGCAAGGGCGTGATCGCGCCCGGCAGCGACGCCGACATCGTGGTCTATGACCCGGATCGGCCGTGGACGATCAGCGTCGACAACCACCACATGGCCCTCGACTACTCGGCCTACGAGGGCATCGAGGTGGCCGGCCGGGTCGACACGGTGGTGTCCCGGGGCCGGGTGATCGTGCGGGACGATGAGTACCGGGGCCAGAAGGGCGACGGGATGTACCTGAGGCGGGGGCTCAGCAGCTACCTGCAGTAGCAGAACGGTCGACCACGAAGGCGAGGAACAGCCCATGGAGTTCGGTGTCGTGTTGCAGAACAACCCGCCCGCGTGGCGGGTGGTCGACCTGTGCCGGCGGGCGGAGACCCTCGGCTTCGGCTACGGCTGGACCTTCGACAGCCACGTGCTGTGGCAGGAGCCCTTCGTGGTCTACAGCCAGATCCTGTCCGCCACCCACGCCATGAAGGTCGGCCCCATGGTGACCAACCCCGGCACCCGGGACTGGACGGTCACCGCGTCGATGTTCGCCACCCTCAACGACATGTTCGGGGACCGCACGGTGTGCGGCATCGGCCGCGGCGACTCGGCTCTGCGGGTGCTGGGCCACCCGCCGGCCGACCTGGCCACCCTCAGCGAGGCCATGACGGTGATCAAGGCCCTGGCCGAGGGCCGGGAGGCCACCTACAACGGGACCCGACAGCAGTTCCCCTGGAGCCAGGGCTCGAGCCTCGACATCTACATGGCCGCCTACGGGCCCAAGGCCCTCGCCCTCTGCGGCGGCCGAGCCGACGGCTTCATCCTGCAGCTGGCCGATCCCCAGATCGCCCGGTGGACCATCGAAGCGGTCCGCACCGCGGCCTCCGACGCGGGCCGGGACCCCGATGCCGTGAAGATCTGCGTGGCCGCCCCTGCCTATGTCGGCGGCGATCTGGCCCACCAGCGCGACCAGGTCCGTTGGTTCGGCGGCATGGTCGGCAACCACGTCGCTGACCTCGTCGAGCGCTACGGGTCCGACACCGACCTCGTCCCCGAGGCCCTGCTCGGCTATGTCGAGGACCGCAAGGGCTACGACTACGCCGAACACGGCAAGGCCACCAGCACCCATGTCGACTTCGTCACCGATGACATCATCGACCGCTTCTGCCTCCTCGGCCCGCCCTCGGCCCACATCGAGCGCCTCGAGGAGCTCCGTGACCTCGGCGTCGACCAGTTCGCCGTCTACCTCCAACACGACGGCCAGGACGAGACCCTCACCGGCTACGGCGAGAAGGTGCTCCCCGCCCTGGCCTAGGTGTAGTGCCCCGAGCTCGACGGTACTGACCGAGAAGGTGCCGGCGCGATCGGCCCGACACCGCCTCCGAGCCCACCACTAGGGTCGGTCTCGCCGAACGGATCGCCGTCCGGCAGAGGAGGAACGACATGGCCAAGTACCTGGTCAAGGGCAACTACACCGCCGAAGGCGTCAAGGGACTCATGGCGGAGGGGGGCACGAAGCGACGAGCGGCCGCCACTGCGGCGTTCGAGTCGGTGGGAGGCTCGATCGACTGCTTCTACTACGCGTTCGGCGACACCGACGTGGTCGGCATCTGTGACCTCCCCGATGAAGCGAGCGCGACCGCGGTCTCGTTGCTGATCAACTCCAGCGGCGCGGTGACCATCGAGCTCACGCCACTGATGACGGCCGAGGACCTCGACGCCGCGGCCGCCAAGACCCCCACGTACCGTCCGCCCGGCGGCTGACCGGGTACGGGGCCCGAGGTGCCGACGCACCCCCGGAGCGTCGGACTACTCCTCCACACCGAACTCGGCGTAGTAGCCGTCGAGCATGTGGGGGCGGGGCTCGCCGGGATCGGGCATGAAGTCCACCGCGAGGTACTCACCGGGGGCGAGGTCGAGATAGAGGTACCCGTCGAATCCCGCGGAGATCGCACCCATCCCCCCGACGGCGTCGATCCCGACGCTCGGGGTGATGTTGCCCGCGAGGTCGTCCACGACCTGCTCGATCCCGCCGGTCCCGACCGGGCCGTCCAGCCGCAGCAGGGAGAGCTCGTGGAGCCCACCGCCGGGAGCGTCGACGTCACTGTTCACGACGTGGTACCAGCCCGGCGGCGGGTTGTCCGGGATGCGATACCCGTCTGCGGCCATCTCGATGGTGCCGACCACCTCTCGTTCGGCGACCTCCGGCGTCGATCCCACGTCGGCGGACGGGGGCGGGTCACCCGCAGAGGTCGCGGCGGGCGGTGACACGGCGAAGATCGTCGACATCCCCAGGAGCGCGTGGGCCACCCCGTCGGCGTTCGGCACGTAGCACATCGCCACCACCGTGCCCTCGGAGAGATCGACCAGGGCCTCGGTCTCGCGGTCGGGATCGATGTAACTGACCCCGCCGATCATGTCGACGAACTCGATGGCGGCGGCGCCGGAGGAGTCGCCTTCCCCGGCCGCGGCCAGCTCGGCCATGTCCACCCCGTCCTTGAGGCGGGCGAACATCACCTGGTGGGCTTCTTCCCCGACGTTGTCGAACCGCACCGAGGTCCAACCGGGGCGGACGCCCGTCGAAGGATCGGGGCTGACGGCGAACGTGTACTCCCCACCGTCGATGTCGAGCACCTGCACCGGCTCGGGGATCTGCGCCTCAGCACTCGACCCCGAGGGGGAGGAGCCATCCGCGGCCGTGGAACCCCCTGAGGCAGCTGAGGTGACCTCACCGCGGTCGCCGCTCCCGCACGCACCGGCGAGCAGCGCCAGGGCCGCGATCGCCGACAGGCAGGCTCGCGATCTCGCCGCGCAAGGGTGTGCCCGCTTCGGTGTCCGCACGTGGTCCTCCATCCGTGGCCCTACGACCGCCGGAGCGTAATGCCCCCCTCGCGACGGACCCACGACGCGAGGAGATCCCAGGACAACGCGACGACGGCGGGGCCGCGGGGCCTGAGCTCGATCATGGCGATGGCCCGACCTGCTCGCGACGCCTCTCCCGTCGGCGACACTGGCGGCGTGCGGCCCTGGCTCCTGATCGTCACGATCACGGTCCTCGGTGCCGCGGCCGGTGTGGCCTCGCTGTTCCTGGCCCCGGCGACCACGGCCGACCTGGGGCCCGGAACGGTCTCGCTCCGCGCCCGGTGCTGCGGCGGCGGTGACACCGAGCTGCTGCTCCCGCCCGTGGGATCGATCTCGGCGGCGACCCACCGCCCGTCGCTGACCTTCGTCGGCCGGATCGAGGCCGTCGATGTCCGGGGCGTCCAGGAGCTCACCAACCAGCGGCGCCCCGACGAGCGCCTGCTCGAACAGGTGCGGGCGGACCTGCCCGGCCTGCTGCGCACCTTCGCCATCCGGACAGCGGTGATCGCCGCGGTGGCCGGGGCCCTCGCCGGCGTGCTGCTTCCCGGCCGGCGCTGGTGGTTCGCGCCCCTGGGAGCGGCCGGGGCGCTGGTGGCGGTCGGTGCGCTGCTCGACATCGCCTGGCGCAGCTATGACCCCGAGGCGTTCGCCCAGCCGTCCTTCACCGGTCCGGTCGCCGAGGCCCCCGCCGTCATCGAGGCGGCGAGCCGCTACGTGGAGGGCTTCGAGGACGTCCGCGGCCGCATCGACGTGATCGGCGCCCAGATCGGGGAGCTCTACGCCACCTCGATCACCGAGTCCCTCGAACCCGACCCCGACGAGACGCGCCTGCTGCATGTGTCCGACATCCACCTCAACCCGCTCGGCATCGAGTTGGCGGCCGACCTGGCCGACCGGTTCGACGTCGAAGCGATCATCGACACCGGTGACATCACCTCGTTCGGCTCGCCGGTCGAGGCCCGCGTCGGCGACCTGCTGCGCGATCTGCCCCGCCCTTACGTGCTCGTACCCGGCAACCACGACTCCCCCGCCAACCGTCGGGCGCTGGCGGCCATCGAGGGGATGGACGTGCTCGACGGGGACACGGTCGACCTCGGGGACCTCCGGGTCCTGGGCGTGGCCGACCCGACCTTCACGGCCACCAACGAGATCGACGACGACCAGGCCGATGCCGAGATCGACGCCGCGGCCCCCGAGGTCGCCGCCCGGGTCGATGAGGACCGGCCCGATGTGTTGGCCGTCCACACCCCCCGCCAAGCCGAGGAGGCCCTCGGCTCGGTCCCGCTGGTGATCGCGGGCCACCTGCACGAGCGCACCCGACGGGAGGCCGAGGGGACCCTGGTGCTGACCGTCGGCTCGACGGGTGCCACCGGGCTCGGGTCGTTCACCGTCGAGACCGACATTCCCTACGAGGCCGAGGTGCTGCGCTTCGTCGACGGCGACCTGATCGGGATCGACTACGTCACCCTCTCGGGGACCGACGGCGAGTTCACCATCGACCGGTCACTCATCGAACCGACCTGACCGGGGCCAACTCGTCACGCCGCGCCACCGTGAAGGCCTCCACGGCGTGCTCGGTCATGGCGTAGGGCGCGGTCATCGGGCCCGAGAGCACCCCGGCGATCGAGGACATGTCGATGATCCGACCCCGCCAGGCGGCGATCCCCGGAATGAAGGCCAAGGGGGGCGCTTCCTCGGAGCGGGGGCGCCGCCGCTGACGACGCGGCTACATCCTGACCCGCAGGCTGCGGGGATCGTAGAAGGAACGCAGTGACGGGGTGGCCGGCAGGCGCTCGGTCGCCACTTCGATCTCGAAGGACCCGTCCTCCAGCCACTCCTCGGACACGCCCGGCGGGTTGGCCAGGTAGCCCATCGCCAGACAGCGGCCCTCGACGTAGCTCCACATCCCCGAGCTGGTCCGACCGACCTGTTGGCCGTCGCGGAGGATGGGCTCGTCGTGGAAGAGCAAGCGTTCCGGGTCCTCCAGCCGGAACTGGACGAGACGCTTGCGGCGCGGCAGCTCGCGACGGGCCAACAGCGCGTCGCGGCCCGTGAACGAAGGCTTCTCCCAGTCGACGGCGAAGCCCAGCCCGGCCTCGAGCGGGGTGTCCTCGTCGGTGAGGTCGTGGCCCCAGCTCCGGTACCCGGCCTCGATCCGCAGGGACTCCATGGCGTGGTAGCCGGCATGGCGCAACCCGTGCTCGGGCCCCGCCTCGAGGATGGCGTCGTACACCTGGGGCGCCGAGGGCCAGGGCACATACAGCTCCCAGCCGAGCTCACCGACATAGGTCATCCGCAGCGCCAGTGCCTCCTGTCCGGCCAGCTCGACGGTCCGGGCGCCGGCGAAGGGAAACCGGTCGTGACCGAGATCGGCGGTGGTCAGTTCGGAGAGCAACGCCCGGGAGTTCGGGCCCATCACCCCGAAGGTGGCCAACTGCTCGGTCGCGTCGGTGATGGTCACGTCGTGGTCTCGGCACCCACGGCGCAGCCAGGCCCCGTCCCTGGTCGCCGAAGCCGCGGCGGTGACGACGAAGTACTCGCTCTCACTGAGGCGGGTCACGGTGAGATCGGCCTCGATCCCCCCTCGGGCGTTGCACCACTGCGTGTAGACGGCCCGGCCCGGAGCCACGTCGACCTGGTTGGCACAGATCTCGTTCAGGGCCGTGGCGGCATCGGGACCCTCGACACGGAGCTTGGCGAACGAGGTCTGGTCGAACAGGCCCACCGCGTTGCGCACCGCGTGGCACTCGACCCCGGTGTTCTCGAACCAGTTCTGCTTCCCGTAGCTGTAGTCATAGGCGCGCTCCTGTCCCGCCGAGGCGAACCAGTTGGCACGTTCCCAGCCCGCGACCTCGCCGAAGACGGCGCCCGCGTCCTCCAGCCGTTCATGGATCGGCGACAGCCGCCGGTTGCGGGCGCTCTCGTACTGACGGAACGGCCAATGCATCGCGTAGAGCAGGCCGAGGCTCTCCGGGATGCGTTCCTCCAGGTAGTCCGGTTCCCCCTGGAAGGGCTGGACCCGGCGGATGTCCACGGCGGAGAGGTCCATCGGAGGATGGCGATCGGCGATCCAGTCGGCGAGGACCCAGCCGACACCACCCGCGGACTGGATGCCGACCGAGTTGAAGCCGGCCGCGACGAAACAGCCGTCGACCTCCGGTGACTCACCGAGGTGGTAGACCCCGTCGGGGGTGAACGCCTCGGGTCCGTTGAAGAAGAGCTGGAGGCCACAGTCGGCCACCGCGGGGACCCGGTGGGCCGCCCGAGCGAAGACGGGTCCGATGTGTTCCCAGTCCTCGGGCAACGTCCCGAACGAGAAGTCGCGCGGTATCCCGTCGAGGTTCCAGACCTTGCCGCGGGGCTCGAAGAAGCCGGCCATGATCTTGCCCGTCTCCTCCTTGAAGTAGGTGTGGCCGCCAGGGTCGCGAAGCGTCGGCAGACCCCGCTCGACCCCGTCCAGCGGTTCGGTGACGATGTAGAAGTGCTCACACGCCTGGAGGGGGACGTTCACGCCGATCGTGGCCGCGAGTTGACGGCTCCAGATGCCGGTCGCCAGCACGACCGTCTCGGCCTCGACGACGCCCGCTTCGGTGTGGACGCCGGTGACCCGGCCCTCCTGAGCGGTGAGGCGCTCGACGGCGACACCCTCGAAGACGCGGGCACCGCGGGCCTTGGCCCCCTTGGCCAGCGCCATGGTCGTGTCGACCGGGGAGGCCTGGCCGTCGTGGGGGATGTAGAGCGCACCGATGAGGTCCGAGGTGTTGAGGAGGGGCCAGAGCTCCTTGGCCCGGTCGAGATCGATCACTTCGGTGTCGACCCCACAGGTGGTCGCCATCGATGCCCCCCGCAGGATCTCCTCCCACCGCTCCTCGTCACCGGCGACCGAGATCGAGCCGGGACTGCGGTAGCCGGTGGCCTGTCCGGTCTCGTCCTCGAGCTCCTCGAACAGGCGAGCCGAGTAGGTCGCCAGGCGGGTGAGGCTGTGCGAGGACTTCAGCTGGGAGACCAGGCCGGCGGCGTGCCAGGTGGTCCCGCAGGTGAGGGTTCCCTGCTCGAGGACGATGACGTCGGTGATGTCGCGTCGGGTGAGGTGATAGGCGACGCTGCAACCGATGATGCCGCCCCCGACGACGACGACCTCCGCCCGGTCGGGCAGCCCGGGATCGACGGTGCTCACGAGTCGGTGTCCGCCGGGGCTGGGGTCACCCGATCCCGACGCGTTGCCATGGGACCCGAGCCTGTCGTCTTCCCCGGATCCGATCAAGGTGGGATCGACGGCGACCGCGACCGCGGCTCTCGCCGCGGTTGCGCCCGCTCGCGGAACGCGGTTAGATCGGCGCCCACCGGGCCGGGGGGCCGAGTCCATGAACCACGGCGGGGGTCGCCTGTCATGACCAGCTCGCGGCAACCAAGGCATGCGAGCCGCCACCAGTCGGCGCCCGCCAGGAGGGGCGCATGACCACGTCCTCACGCGACCCCCGGTTCGACGTGCTCTTCGAGCCGGTCCGGATCGGACCGGTGACCGCGCCGAACCGCTTCTACCAGGTGCCCCACTGCACGGGGATGGGCTATCGCCGGCCGCAGACGCTGGCCGCGCTGCGGGAGGTGAAGGCCGAGGGCGGTTGGGGGACGGTCTGCACCGAGTACTGCTCGATCCACCCGTCCTCAGATGACGATCCGTACCCGTCCGAGTCGATCTGGGACGACGAAGACGTCCGCTCTCTGGCGCTGATGGTCGACAAGGTCCACCGCCATGGCGCCCTCGCCGGCGTCGAGCTGTGGCACGGCGGCGCGGCGAGCGCCAACCACTACTCGCGGGAGGCTTCGCTGGGCCCGGCGAGTAGACCGGCCGGGGTGTTCGACCCGGTGCAGACCCGGGCCATGGACAAGGAGGACATCCGGGAGCTGAAGCGCTGGCACCTCGAAGCCGCCCTCCGGTCCCAGCGGGCCGGCTTCGACATCGTCTACGTGTACGCGTGCCACTGGTACCTCCTCAAGCAGTTCCTCCTGCCCTCGAATCAGCGCGCCGATGAGTACGGCGGCTCCCTCGAGAACCGGGTCCGGCTGCTCCGCGAGCTGATCGAGGAGACCAAGGAGGCCGTCGGGGACTCCTGTGCCGTGGCGGTGCGCTTCGCCGCGAGCTCCGGCGGCCCCGACCACGACCAGGACACCGCCGAGCCCCGGGAGGCCATCGAGCTCCTCGCCGACCTGCCCGACCTCTGGGACATCACCGTCCACGACTACAGCTACGAGATGGGGACCTCGCGCTTCGTCGAAGAAGCGGGGCTGGAAGCGACGATGTCGTGGGTCAAGGAGGTGACCGACAAGCCCGTGGTCAGCGTGGGGCGCTTCACGTCGCCGGAGACCATGCTGCGCCTGGTGCGCCAAGGGGTCATCGACCTCGTCGGAGCCGCTCGGCCCTCCATCGCCGACCCGTTCCTCCCGGTCAAGATCGCCGAAGGGCGCGAGGACGACATCCGGGAGTGCATCGGCTGCAACATCTGCTACGCCGGGGACCAGACCGGCACGCCGATCCGCTGCACGCAGAACCCCACGATGGGCGAGGAGTGGCGCAAGGGCTGGCACCCGGAACGGATCCCGCCCCGGGGCTCTGACGCCCGCGTGCTCATCGTGGGAGGCGGCCCGGCGGGGCTCGAAGCCGCCGTCGCCCTCGGCCGGCGGGGCTATGACGTGACCCTGACCGAGCGCCGCACCGAGCTCGGCGGGCGCGTCGCCCTGGAGAGTGCGCTGCCGGGCCTCGCCGCCTACGGCCGGGTGCGGGACTGGCGGCTGACCCAGATCCAGAAGCTGCCCAATGTGGAGGTCTACCTCGACAGCGATGTCGACGAGGCCCAGATCCTCGAGTTCGACGCCGATCGGGTCGTGATCGCGACCGGTGCCCGATGGCGGCGCGACGGCACGGGACGCTGGCTCGAGGAACCGGTCGAGGGTTGGGGGCGTCCCTCGGTCTTCACCCCCGACGACATCATGAGCGGCACGACGCCGACGGGTCCGGTGGTCGTGTTCGACGACGACCACTACTACCTGGGCGGGGTCATCGCCGAGAAGCTCCGCCGGGCCGGGCTGGACGTGACGCTGGTGACGCCGGCCAACGAGGTGTCGACCTGGACCACCCACACCGAGGAGCAGCACCGGATCCAGGCGCGGGTGCTGGATCTCGGCATCGTGGTCGAGACCGGGACGTCGCTGGCTGCGGTCGGCGACGGCTCGGCTTCACTCGAGTGCATCTACACCGGCGACGTACGCGAGGTGGAGGCGGGAGGCGTCGTGATGACCACCGCACGGTTGCCCGAGGACTCGCTCTACCGGTCGCTGGCGGGGCGCATCGAGATCGAGCGGATCGGTGACTGCGCGGCGCCGGGAACGATCGCCACCGCGGTGTACTCGGGCCACCAGTACGCCCGCGAGCTGGATGCCCCCGCGCCCGCCGACGTCCGGTTTCGTCGGGAGCACCCGCTCACGCCGGTGGCGAGCGGGCGGGCGGTGTCGGCCGACCCCGGTTCGGACCGGCCATGACCGACCTGCCGTCGTGGTCAGACGAGGAGATCGAGGGAGTCCGCACCTTGCTGCGGCAGCTCGGCGCCCAGGACGCGGATCTGCAGGTCGATCCCCAGGACCTGCCGGGCGTGGGTCTCGACGTCCTGCTCCGGCGCGATGCCAGCCTGTCGGCCCGGCAGCTCGCCGAGCGATCCCAGCTCACCGTCGAGGAGATCGTCGGCATCTACCACGAGCTCGGCATCGGGGTCGACGATCCCGACGAGGTGCGCTTCACCGATGTCGAGGTCGACCTCGTCGACCTGCTGCGGGGGGCCGTCGTCGACCAGTTCACCCCCCAGGAGGGCCACGAGCTGATCGTGGTGACGGCCCGGGCGTTGCGGGGCATGGCCGATGCCAGCGTGTCCAGCTTCGTGCAGACGATCGAGAGCCGGTTGCTGGCCGAGGGCGGGTCGCTGCGCGACTGGTCCGAGGCCACCATCGGCGCCTCCGAGATGGGGATGCGGTTCGGCGCGTCCCTGGGTCCGCTGTTCAACCACTACCTGCGTCAGGCGGCCCGACATCAACGCGTGGCCCAGCAGGGGGTGTCGAGCCGGGCGACGATGCGCCTGGCCGTCGGCTTCGTCGACCTGGTGGGGTTCACCCCGCTCGCCTCGACCCTCTCCCCCGAGGCCCTGTCCCAGTTGGTGGGGGAGTTCGAGAGCCAGGCCTTCGACGTCGCCAACGATGCCGGCGCCCACATCGTGAAGCACATCGGCGACGAGATCATGTTCTCGGCCGTGGATCCCGCGGCCGCCTGCCGGGTGGCGATCGAGCTCCGTGACCGGGTCGCGGCCACCACGGCCCGACCCCGGGGCGGCGTGGCCTACGGCGAGGTCATCACCCGCCACGGTGACTACTACGGGCCGGTGGTCAACCTCGCCTCCCGCCTGACCGACGAAGCCATCCCCGGCGAGATCCTGGTACCCGAGGACCTCCGGGCCGCGGTCACCGACCAGGAGTTCGAGCCGGCCGGGCGCCGGATGCTCAAGGGCTTCGAACAGCCCGTCGCCGTGTACTCGATCGCGTCGGGCCCGTGACGGTCCGAGTGGCCACCAGCCTGGCCGAGGCCTGTGCCGCCTTGGCCGACGATCCCGATGCCGAGGTGCTGGCCGGCGGCACCGACTTCATGGTCGAGGTCAACCACGGACGGCGCCGCCCGAGCGCGGTGGTGGCCGTCGGCGGGGTGCCCGAGCTGGCAGGCTGGGAGCAGGTCGGCGAGCGCGTCCGCCTCGGTGCAACGCTCACCTACGCCGAGCTGGGACGCGCCGATCTCGCCGCCCTGGCGCCGGCCCTGGCCCTCGCCGCCCGGACGGTCGGCTCGCCCCCGATCCGCAATGCCGGGACCGTCGGGGGCAACCTCGCCACGGCCTCCCCGGCCGGTGACCTGCTGCCCGTGCTGGTCGCCCTCGACGCCACGGTCCGTCTGCGGTCGGCCGCCGGGGTGCGGGACCTGCCCGTCACCGACTTCCTCACCGGGGTCAAGCAGACCGCCCTGGCGCCCGGTGAGCTGATCGAAGCCGTCTCCGTCCCCGTGGCCCGGGGGCCACAGCAGTACCTGAAGGTGGGGACCCGCAATGCCATGGTCATCGCCGTCGCGTCGTTGGCCCTCGTGGTGGACACCGACGCGGGCACGGTCACGGTGGGGCTCGGCTCGGTGGGACCCACCCCGCTGCGGATCACGGCCACCATCGAGGAGGCGACCGGCCCGGAGTTCCCTGCCCGGGTGGCCGAGACGGCCCGACCGATCGACGACCACCGCTCGTCCGCGGCCTACCGCCGCCATGCGGTCGGCGTGCTGGCCGAGCGGGCCGTCCGCAGGGCGTTCCCGTGAACCTGACCTACACCCTGAGGGTGAACGGCCGGAACCACGAGGTGGAGGACGCCTGGCTCGGCGAGAGCCTGCTGAACGTCCTGCGGGACCGCCTCGACCTGCCGGGCACCAAGAACGCCTGTGAGGAGGGCGAGTGCGGGTCCTGCTCGGTGAAGGTCGGCGGGACCCTCCTCTGCTCGTGCCTGGTGCTCGCCGCGTCGGTCGTGGGCGAGGCGATCGAGACCGTCGAGGGCCAGGAGGACGACGGGGTGCTGTCCGGCGTGCAGGCCGCCTTCGTGGCCGAGGGCGCCGTCCAGTGCGGGTTCTGCACCCCCGGGCTGGTGATGGCGGTGGACGACCTGCTGGACCGGACGGCGGACCCGACCGACCTCGAGATCCGGGAGGCCATCTCCGGGAACCTGTGCCGGTGCACCGGGTACGGCCGGATCATCGAGGCCGTGCGGGTCGCGTCCCGGGAGCGAGGCCCGCGGTGACCGACACCGTCACCACCGACGCCCCGCCTGCCATCGGAACCAGCGTCCCCCGCCCCGACGGCGTCCCCAAGGTCCGCGGGCGCTTCGCCTTCGGCTCCGACCTCTGGGCCGACGACGCCCTCTTCGGGCGCACGGTGCGCTCCCCCCACGCCGCAGCCCGCATCCGTGCCGTTCGGGTCGACCCCGCGCTGGCCGTCCCCGGCGTGTACGCGGTGCTGACCGCCGCGGACGTCCCGGGCGAGCCCTACTACGGCCTCGACCGGGCCGACCAGCCGGTCTTCGCCTCCGAGGTCATCCGCTACCAGGGGGAGGCGGTCGCCGCGGTCGCGGCCGATCATCCCGAGACGGCCCGCCGGGCCGCCGCGGCGGTCGAGGTCGACTACGAGCCCATCGACCCGCTGGTCGACGCCGAGGCGGCGCTCGAGGCCGAGCCCATCCACCCGTTCGGGAACACCTTCCGGGAACTGGTCGTCCGCCACGGTGATCCCGACGCCCACGGCGAGGTGGTGGTCGAGGGGACCTACGAGGTCGGGATGCAGGACCAGGCCTTCATGGGCCCCGAGTCGGGAATGGCCGTACCGGCCGAGGACGGCGGGGTGGACCTCTACGTCTCGACCCAGTGGCTGCACTCGGACCGGGATCAGGTCGCGGCCTGCCTCGGGATGGCACCCGAGAAGGTCCGCCTGACCCTCGCCGGGGTGGGCGGAGCCTTCGGCGCCCGAGAGGACCTCAGCCTCCACGTCCACGCCTGTCTCCTGGCCCTGCGCACCGGACGGCCGGTACGGATGAGCTACACACGGGTCGAGTCCTTCGTGGGCCACGTCCACCGTCACCCGGCCCGCATGCACTTCCGCCACGAGGCCGACCGGGACGGGCGCATCGTGCGGGTGGACGCCCGCGTGCTCCTCGACGGCGGCGCCTACCAGTCCTCCTCGACGGCGGTGCTGGCCAACGCCGTCTGCTTCGCCGGCGGCGCCTACCTCGTGCCCAACGCGACGATCGACGGCAGGGTGGTGCGCACCAACAACCCCCCGTGCGGGGCCATGCGGGGCTTCGGCACCGTGCAGTCGACCTTCGCCGTCGAGTCGCAGATGGACAAGCTGGCCCACGCGCTCGGCGTGGACCCGGTCGAGATCCGGCTGCGCAACGCCCTGAAGCCGGGCGACGCCCTGCTCACCGGGCAGGTCATCACCGGCGCGGCGCCCGTGGCCGAGCTGATCCGGGCCTGCGCCGACCATCCCCTGCCCCCGCCGCCGGGTGAGGACGTCCTCGACCGGCCCGGTGGCGCCGGCCTGACCACCGATGCCGACGATGTCCGTCGCGGCATCGGCTTCGCCGTGGGCTTCAAGAACCTCATGTTCTCGGAGGGCTTCGACGACTACGCGACGGCGTCGTGCCGACTGGAGAACGGCGTGGTGACCATCACCTCCGCCTGCGCCGAGGTCGGGCAGGGGTTCGTGACCCTGGTACGCCAGATCGCCCACGACGTGTTGGGCGTCGACAACGTCGTACTGGCCCCGATCGACACCACCATCGGCTCGGCCGGCTCCACCTCCGCCAGCCGCCAGACCTGGATGTCCGGGGGCGCCGTGCAGGCGGCCTGTCAGGCGGTGCAGCGTCGCATCGAGGCCGGCGAGACCGGGGTCGTCGAGGAAGAGGTCACCTTCCGCCACCCCGGCACCTCGCCGCTCGACGAGGACGGGCAGGGCAACGCCCACGTCTCGTTCGCCTTCGCCGCGCACCGGGCGGTGGTCGACGTCGACCCCGAGCTCGGCCTCGTCAAGGTGGTCGACATGACCACCGCCCAGGATGTCGGGCGGGTCCTGAACCCGCTGCAGGTCGTGGGCCAGGTCGAGGGGGGCACGCTCCAGGGCGTCGGGCTCGCCGTCATGGAGGAGGTGAAGCTCTCGGCGGGCAAGATCCTGAACCCGACCTTCACCGACTACCTGATCCCCACCGCCCTCGACGCCCCCGAGGTGCGCATCGCCGCCCTGGTCGAGGAGCCCGAGCCCGGCGCCCCCTTCGGGGCCAAGGGCGTCGGCGAGCCCCCGACCCTGTCCTCGACCCCCGCGGTGGCCGCCGCCATCCGGGCCGCCACCGGCCGGGAGCTGCCCCGGGTGCCGATCCGCCCGGAGGACATCTGCCTGTGACCGACCGCCGGCCGAGCGGACCACTGCGTGCGGGGTGCAGACTGGGCGCATGTTCGACGACCTCCGGGTGGACGGTGATCGCTTGCGACGCCGCCTCGCCACGCTGGCGGAGATCGGCGACACCGGCGACGGGGGCTGCTGCCGGCTGGCGCTGACCGACGAGGACAAGGCCGGGCGCGACCTGGTGGTCGAGTGGATGCACGAACTGGGTCTGGAGGTCCGCGTCGACGCGATCGGCAACGTCGTCGGCCGCCGAGCCGGCCGGGAGGACACCGCGGCGGTGATGGCCGGCTCCCACATCGACACCGTGGCCACCGGGGGCCGCTACGACGGCAACCTCGGCGTGCTCGGCGGCCTCGAGGTGGTGGCCACCCTGAACGACGCCGAGGTCGTCACCCGGCGACCGCTGGAGGTCGCCTTCTTCACCGACGAGGAAGGGGCCCGGTTCAGCCCCGACATGCTCGGCAGCATGACCTACGCCGGGGGCCTCCCCCTGGAGGAGGCCCTGGGGCGCACCGATGCCGACGGCGTCGTCCTCGGCGAGGAGCTCGACCGCATCGGCTATCGGGGAGCCGTGCCCGTGCCCGGACCGGTCCCCCACGCCTACGTCGAGCTGCACATCGAACAGGGCCCCGTCCTGGAACGCCAGGGCCGGACGATCGGCGCCGTCACCGGCGTGCAGGGCATCTCCTGGCAGGAACTGACCATCCACGGCCAGGCCAACCACGCGGGCACGACACCGATGGCCATGCGCCATGACGCCGGGTTCGCCGCCGGCGCGGTCACCCAGGCGGTTCGAGAGCTGGTCACGGCGATGGGTGGCGCCCAGGTGGGCACCGTGGGGGTCATCGACCTCGAGCCGGGCCTGACCAACGTGGTCGCCCGCCGGGCCCGGATGAACGTCGACCTGCGCAACACCGACGAGGAGCTCCTCCGGGAGGCCGAACGCCGCCTGGCCGAGCACGTGGCCGAGGTGGCCGAGGCCGAAGGGGTCACCGTCGAGTCGGCCCCCCTCGCCCGCTTCGAGCCGGTGGTGTTCGACCCCCGGGTCGTCGACCTGGTGGAGGCCACGGCCGAGCGCCTCGGCCACTCGGTCCTGCGGCTGCCCGCCGGCGCGGGCCACGACGCCGGACTGCTGGCCGGGGTGTGCCCGGCGGGCATGGTCTTCACCCCCAGCCACCAGGGCATCAGCCACAACCCGGCCGAACACACCGAGCCCCAGGACCTCGACGCCGGTGCCGACGTGCTCCTGTCGGTCCTGCTCATCCTCACCGAGGAGGACCTGGGATGAGCGGGCCGACGACGAACGGAGGCCCGAGCGGCCCCCTGAGCGGACGATCATGAGGGTGGCGGCGGCGCAGCTGGGGCCCATCGCCCGGGACGAGAGCCGGCCCGAGGTGGTCGAGCGCCTCCTCGCCCTCCTGGACCGGGCCGCCGCCGACGGGGCCGAGCTGGTGGCGTTCCCCGAGCTGGCGCTGACCACCTTCTTCCCGCGCTGGGTGCTGGAGGGCGACGAGCTCGATGCCTTCTATGAGACCGAGATGCCCGGGCCCGAGACCAAGCCGCTGTTCGACGAGGCCGCCCGCCTCGGGGTGGGCTTCGCCCTGGGCTACGCGGAGCTGGCCGACGGCCACCGCTACAACACGACGGTCCTGGTCGACGGCGGGGGCCGGATCGTCGGTCGCTACCGCAAGGTCCACCTGCCCGGCCATGAGCAGCCCGAGGACTGGCGACCGTTCCAGCACCTCGAGCGGGCCTACTTCGAGCCGGGTGACGGCTTCGAGACCTGGTCGGCGTTCGGCGCCGAGGTGGGCCTGGCCACCTGCAACGACCGGCGCTGGTCGGAGACCTACCGGGTGCTGGCCCTGCAGGGCGCCCAGCTCGTCCTGATCGGGTACAACACGCCCGTCCACTACCCACCCGATCCGGACCAGGACCGGCTGGCCGGGTTCCACAACCGGCTGGTCATGCAGGCCGGCGCATACCAGAACGGGATGTGGGTGGTCGGCGTGGCCAAGGGGGGCGTCGAGGAGGGGGTCGAGCTGCTGGCCGAGAGCTGCATCATCGCCCCGTCGGGAGAGGTCGTGGCCGAGGCGACGACCTCCGGGGACGAGGTGGTCGTCGCCGAGGTGGACCCGGCGCGGTGCGCCCACTACCGGGAGACGCTCTTCGACTTCGCCCGGTACCGACGGCCGGAGGTCTACGGGAGGATCTGCGAATGACGGGCTTCCGACTGAACGGTGAGGGCGTCGAGGTCCCTGACGACCGGGCTCACCTGCTGGTGGCCCTGCGGGAGGACCTGGGGATCATCTCGACCAAGGACGGCTGCGCGCCGTCGGGTCAGTGCGGCTGCTGCACGGTGCTCCTCGACGGCAAGGCCGTCGTGGCCTGCCAGGTCTCGCTGGAGAAGGTCGCGGGCCGGGAGGTCGTCACCCTCGAGGGCATCGACGAGCAGGAGCGCTACGCCGACGCCTTCGCGGCCGCGGGCGCCCTGCAGTGCGGGTTCTGCACGCCCGGGATCCTGGTGCGCACCAAGGCGCTGCTGGACAAGGACCCCGAGCTCACCCGGGAGAAGGCGGCCCGCCACCTCGGCGCCCACCTGTGCCGGTGCACGGGGTACGTGAAGATCCTCGACGCCATCGAGGCTCTGGCCCGGGGCGAGTCACCGGCCCCGTCCCTGGCCGGTGGCGTGGGGGCGCCGGCGGCCAAGCACCAGGGCACGGCCCTGTCGGCCGGCCGCCGGCCCTTCATCGACGACCTGGCTCCCGAGGGTCTCCTCCACGGCGTGCTCCGCCTGGCCGACCACGCCCGGGCCGACGTCCTGGCGCTCGACACGGCCGCGGCCCTGGCCGTGCCGGGGGTCGAAGCGGTCCTGACCGCCGCCGACGTCCCCGGCGAGCTCCGGGTGGGGCTCATCCACCAGGACTGGCCGGTGTTCATCCCCGAGGGCGGACGGACCTCCTACCTGGGCGACGTCCTGGCCATCGTCGTGGCCGACGACCGGGCCACCGCCGAGCGGGCGGCGGCGCTGGTCGAGGTCGACTACGAGGTCCATGCCGCGATGGTCGACCCCGACGCGGCGCTGGCCGCCGGCGAGAACGCCGTGTGGGGGCTCGACGGCAACGAGCTGTCCCGCTCGACCTACGCCCGGGGTGGCGGCGTCGAGGGCGCGCTGGCGGCGTCGGCGCACGTGGTGCGGGAGACGTTCCGGACCCAACGAGTCGAACAGGCCTTCCTCGAGCCCGAATCCACCTTGGCCGCACCCCGGCCCGACGGCGTCCTCCAGGTCTGGTCCGGCGGCCAGGGGGTGTGGGACGACCGGGACCAGATCGCTTCGGTGCTCGGCCTCCCCGCGGACCGGGTCGAGGTGGAGCTGGTGTCCAACGGCGGGGCGTTCGGCGGCAAGGAGGACATGGCCAACCAGGCCCAGACCGCCCTGGCGGCCCACCTCCTGGCCCGGCCGGTGAAGTGCACGCTGAGCCGTGAGCAGTCGCTGCTCATCCACCCCAAGCGCCATCCGATCCGCCTGCGCTATGAGGCGGGGTGCGACGCCGAGGGCCGGCTGACCGCCCTCCGGGCCCGGATGATCGGCGACTCGGGCCCCTACGCGTCGGTGGGGATGAAGGTCCTCGAGCGGGCCGCGGGGCACGCCGGTGGGCCCTACGGGTGGCCGGCCATCGACGTCGAGGCGGTGGCCGTCCGGACCAACAACCCGGTGTGCGGCGCCTTCCGGGGCTTCGGTGCCAACCAGGCCCAGTTCGCCGCCGAGGGGGTGCTGGACCGCCTGGCCGAGGCGGTGGGGATCTCCGGTTGGGAGATCCGGTCCCGCAACGTCGTCGAGCCCGGGACCCTCTGGGGGCCGGGGCAACGGATGGACGACGGTTGCCTCGGCGCCCGTCAGTGCCTCGACGCGGTCCGGCCCGCCTACGACGCCGCCGTGGCCGAAGGCCGACCCGTCGGCCTGGGCCTCGGTCTGAAGAACGCCGGGCTGGGCAACGGCCTGGTCGAGGTGGCCAAGGCCGTCGTCCGCTTCGAGGAGGACGGGACCGTCGAGGTCCGTCACTGCTGGACCGACATGGGCCAGGGGGTCGACACCGTGGCCCGCCAGGTCGCCGTCGAGGAGCTCGGCGTCGACCCGGAGCGCATTCGCGTCACGGTCGACACCAGTCGGGAGCTGGGCGCGGGCCAGACGACGGGAAGCCGGGGCACGATCATGTGCGCCGGTTCGGTGGCCGACGCCTGCGCCACCGCGCGGGCCGAGGACTGCCGACCGGGGGTCGACCACCACGGCGAGTACCGGGTCGACTGGACCGACTCGCTGGGCGACGGCCTCGACGAGCCGGTGATCCACTCCACCTTCGGCTATGCCGCCCAGCTCGTGGTCCTCGACGCCCAGACCGGTGCGATCGAGCGGGTCGTGGCGGCCCACGACGTCGGCCGGGCCGTCAACCCGGTGCTGTGCGAGGGCCAGATCGAGGGCGCGGTCCACATGGGCCTGGGTTACGCCCTGTCCGAGGAGTTCCCCGCCGACGACCAGGGCCGGCCCACCAACATGACGCTGCGCAGCCTGGCCATCATCCGCCCCAAGGACATGCCGCCCGTGGAGGTGATCCTGGTCGAGTCCCCTCAGCCCGACTCGCCCTACGGCATCAAGGGCGTGGGCGAGATCGGCCTCGTCCCCACCGCCGGCGCCGTGGCCGCCGCGCTCCACGCCCGGGACGGGCACTGGCGCAACCGCCTCCCCATGTCGTTGTGATCGCCACCACCCCAGGCCTGGTCTGCGCCCACCACCACCTCTATTCGGCGCTGGCCCGGGGGATGCCGGCTCCACCCGTGACGCCCACGACGTTCCGGGAGATCCTGGAGCAGGTGTGGTGGCGGCTGGACCGGGCCCTGGACCTCGACACGATCGCCTGGTCGGCCCGCCTGGGTGCCCTGGAGGCGCTGGCGGTCGGGTGCACGGCGATCGTGGATCACCACGAGTCACCGAACGCCATCGAGGGCTCCCTGACCGTGATCGCCGACGCCTGCGCCGAAGTCGGGGTCCGGGTGGTGTGCGCCTATGGGGTCACCGACCGCCACGGCACCGACGGGGCCAGGCGGGGGCTGGAGGAGAACCGCCGGTTCCTGGCCGGAGGCGGCCAGGGCATGGTCGGGCTCCACGCCGCCTTCACCTGCTCGGACGAGACCATCGAAGCCGCCGCCGCCCTGGCGACCGAACACGGGGTCGGGGTCCACGTCCACGTGGCCGAGGGCCCCGACGACGCCGACGCCGTCGAGCGACTGGCCCCCTACGCCGCCGACGACTGGCTGCTGATCCACGGCGTGCACCTGCCCGACGACCACGGCCTGCGGGGGACGATCGTCCACAACCCCCGGTCCAACATGAACAACGCCGTCGGCTACGCCCGCCCGGCCCGCTTCACGAACCCGGTGGCGCTGGGCACCGACGGCATCGGCGCCGACATGCTCGAGGAGTTCCGCCTGGCCTACGCCCGGCTGCGGGAGAGCGATGTCACGGCCACGCCCGAACGGCCGTGGGAGTGGCTCGAGGGCGGGCGCCGCGTGCTCCCCGCGGCGATCGACGACGAGGTCGTGTGGCCCGTCGCGGTGGACCCGTGGTCGCTGGCCTTCACCACTGGCGTCCACCCCCTCCAGGTCGAGGTGGGGGGAGAAGTGGTGTGGGCCGACGGCGCGCCGACCCGGGTCGACGCCGAAGAGATCCGGATCCGTTCGGCCGAGGCGGCGCGCCGTCTGTGGGCCAGGATGGAGCCGTGAACGACACGCGACTGGCGATCTACCTCCAGGACGCCCATCCGATCACCGAGGGCATCGACCTCTGCCGCTACGCGGAGGAGCGGGGCTTCGAGGCGGTGTGGCAGGCCGAGAGCCGCCTGGTGCGGGAGGCCACCGTGCCCATGGCCGCCTTCCTCTCCCACACCACGACGCTGAAAGCGGGCTCGGGCGTGGTCAACAACTGGACCCGCAATCCCGCCTTGTTGGCGTCGACCTTCGCCACCCTGGACGACCTGGCCCCCGGACGGGTCATCCTCGGCATCGGGGCCTGGTGGGACCCGCTGGCGACCAGGGTCGGCATCGACCGCTCCCGTCCCCTCCGGGCGATGCGGGAGACCGTCGAGGCCGTCCGGGCCCTCCTGGCCGACGAGACCGTGACCTACGACGGGGAGTTCGTGCACCTCGACGGCGTCGAGTTGGACTACGTCCACCAGGAGCGCCGCCCCAAGGACGTGCCCATCTACATCGGGGCGACGGGGATGCAGATGATGGAGCTGACCGGGCGCATCGCCGACGGGGTCCTGCTCAACTACCTGGTCTCCCCCGCCTACAACGACCGGGCCCTGGAGCACCTGGCCGCCGGAGCGGAGTCCGCCGGTCGCTCCCTCGACGACCTCGACCGCCCCCAGCTCGTGGTGTGCTCGGTCGACGACGACCGCAAGGTGGCCCTGGACGCCGCTCGCCTGCTCGTCACCCAGTACCTGGGCCAGCAGCCCCACATCATGAAGGCGTCGGGCGTGCCCGAGTCCCTGCTCGAGGAGATCGGCCGGGTCCTGACCTGGCCGGCGACCCACGACCAGGTGGTGGCGGCCTCCCGCCTCGTGCCCGACGACATCGTCCAGATGATCTGTGCCGCCGGCACCCCCGAGGAGTGCCGGGAGAAGGTGGCCGAGTACGTCGCCCGGGGCTGCACCTGCCCGGTCCTCTACCCCCTCGGCCCCGACGTCCACCGGATGATCGACGTGTTCGCCTCGTGATCCGGCGCAACCCGATGGCGGGGCCGGTGGAGCCGAGCCCGCCGGGCGAGGGGCCCTACGCCTTCCACCGGCGCCTCCCGGGTTACGCGCCGGCGCCGATCGTGACCCTGGCCGACGGCTTCGGGCTGGGGTCGGTGGCCGTCAAGGACGAGTCGAACCGGTTCGGGCTGCCGTCGTTCAAGATGCTGGGCGCGTCGTGGGCCACCTACCGGACCCTGGTGGCCCGGCTGGGCGAGGAGCCTGACTGGGTGACCGTCGACGAGCTGGCCGATCACCTCGCTCCACTCCGGCCGCTCACCCTGACCACCGCCACCGACGGCAACCACGGGCGGGCGGTGGCCCACATGGCCGCCCTGTTGGGGTTCGACGCCCGGATCTTCGTCCCCGACGAGATGGTCCCCGCCCGCATCGAGGCCATCGAGGCCGAGGGGGCCGAGGTGGTCGTCGTCGACGGGTCCTACGACCACGCCGTGGCCGCCGCCGCCGCCTCGGGCGACGTGGTCGTCGCCGACACCGGCGCCGGCGACGCGCCCCGGTGGGTGATCGAGGGGTACTCCACGATGTTCCGCGAGCTCGGGGACCGGCGGTTCGACGCCGTCTTCTTCCCCGTCGGGGTGGGGGCGCTCGGTGCGGCGGTGGTCACCGCTTTCCGGCCGGGCGCCACGACCCTCGTCGCCGTGCAGGCCACCGGCGCTCCCTGTCTGCCGCACTCCCTCGACGTCGGTCGGGTGAGCACCCTGCCCGGAGTCCCCCAGACGATCATGTCGGGCATCTCCTGTGGGACGCCGTCGCCCACGGCGTGGCCCCTCGTGTCCCGCGGCGTCGACTGGACGGTGACCATCGAGGACGACCAGGCCCGGGACGCCATGCGGGTGCTGGCCGGCGAGGGGATCGTCTCCGGCGAGACAGGGGCCGCCGCCCTCGGTGGGCTGATCGAGGTGGTGGCCTCCACCGGCGACGGGCCCGGACTGAGCGCGGAGAGCTCGGTGTTGGTGCTCTCCACCGAAGGGGCCACCGACCCCGTCGCCTACGCCGAGATCCTCGCCGCCGGGCCGTGAGCCGACTGGTCCTGCGCGGGGCCCGGCACCCCGGCGACATCGCCCTGCGCGACGGGCACATCGAGGCCATCGGCACCGTCGCCCCCGAGCCCGGCGACGAGGTGCTCCGCTGCGAGGGCGACATCGTCACCGCCGGGCTGGTCAACACCCACCACCACCTCTACCAGTGGGCCACCCGGGGCCGGGCCGTCGGGTGCAACCTGTTCGACTGGCTGGTCGAGCTCTATCCCGTCTGGGGAAGGCTGTCGGTCGAGGAGATCCACGCCGCGGCCCTCCGGGGCCTCCAGGAACTGGCCCGGTCCGGCTGCACCACCGCCGCCGACCACCACTACCTCGTTCCCCGCGGCGACGACTCGGTGTTCGATGCCATCGCCGAAGCCGCCCGTGCCGTCGGCATCCGCCTCGTGCTGTCGCGGGGTTCGATGGACCTCGGCGAGAGCGACGGCGGCCTGCCCCCCGACCACGTCGTGGAGGACCGTGACGCCATCCTCACCTCGACCGAGTCCGTGATCGCCCGCCTCCACGACCCCGACTGGTGCCAGGTCGTGGTGGCACCGTGTTCACCCTTCTCGGTCACGCCCGAGCTGATGGTCGAGTCGGCCGAGCTGGCCCGCGCCCACGGCCTGCGCCTGCACACCCACCTGTGTGAGACCGTCGAGGAGACCGAGTACTGCCTCGAGCATCTCGGCCGTCGCCCCGTCGACCTGCTCGACGAGTGGGGCTGGGTGGGCGAGGACGTCTGGCTGGCCCACGGCATCCACATCTCCCCACCCGAGATCGAACGCCTCGGCGGCGCGGGGACCGGCGTGGCCCACTGCCCCTCCTCCAACGCCCGTCTCGCGGCCGGGCTGTGCCCGGTGACGGACCTGGAAGCCGCCGGGTGTCCCGTCGGGCTGGGGGTCGACGGCGTGGCCTCCAACGAGGTCGGGGGCCTGTTTCCCGAGATCCGCCAGGCCCTCTACACCGCCCGGATCCGAGCGGGCCGAGCCGACGCCCTCCTGCCCGCGGACGCCCTGGGCCTGGCCACGCTCGGTGGCGCCCGGTGCATCGGCCGCCCCGAGCTGGGTCGACTCGAGGTGGGCGCCGCCGCCGACCTGGCCGTGTGGCCCGCCGACGACCTCGACGACCTCCCCGAGCCCCTCGACGGCCTCGCCCTCGGCCCCGACCGCCGGGTCCGCCACCTCGTGGTCGACGGCCGCGTGGTGCTCGGTCCGGAGGAGTGACCCGGAGCGGGGGTGTCCCGTGCCCGGCGGACGAACCCGCCGCGGACCGCGCCGCCGGGGTGCTGATCGGGCCTCGTGATCCGAAGCCCGCCTCGGTCCCCACCCGTCGCCGGTCCCTGCGGCAAGGCGTCAGGATCGCGACGCTCCGTCGTTCGGCCCCACGGTGTCGAGAACGAGCGCCGGCAGCTCGCTTTCGACCAGTGGCTCGAACGTCCTGCGGAAGGCGTCGACGGTCATCTTCGCGGTCGCGGCGAGACGCGCCAGCTCATCGGGGCTCTCGAAGTCGTCACGGCGCACCCGCAGCATGTAACGACGGGCGATGGCGTAGCGCGTCGAGTGCATGTCGACCACACGCACCTTCGTGCGGCCCGTCTCGGCGTCGAGCATGGCCTCGAACGGCACGGGCACGAACTGGCCCGCCTGCATCGTGACCATCACGCCGTTCCCGCCGGTGAGCAGGTACTTCGCCGCGCAGTACCCGAGGTCACGGGTGTACTCCATGTCGACGGGGATCGGGTCGGCGCAGCGCAGCTCGTAGCCCACGTCCTTGGCCACGATGGTCGTCTTCAGGCCCAACTCGGCGAGCCGCTCCCGCACCTTCACCTTGAGGATCTGGCCGATGTCGACCTCGGCGATCCGCACGTGGCCGTGCTCGTCGCGCTCGACCTCGTCGAGCTCCGCCAGCTCGCCGGGATCGAGGCCGAGGACGACACCCTCGGCGATCACGGCGACACCGTCGCGTCGGCCGGTGCTCAGCCGCTTGATGATGGCTCCGACCAGCGTGTCCACGATCTGGGCGAGGCCGATCGTCTCGCCGAACTCCTCGGGGATGAGCGTGAGCGTGGCGCCGGCCGCCTTGCCCATCCCCAGCGCGAGGTGGCCCGCCTTGCGGCCCATGGCGATCACGAAGTACCAGCGCGCCGTCGTCTTCGCGTCGACCATGAGGTTCTGCACGATCTCGACGCCGAAGTGGCGCGCCGTCTGGAAGCCGAACGTGTCGACCCACGGCGGGAGGTCCAGGTCGTTGTCGATGGTCTTCGGCGCGTGCGGCGACGCGGATGCGACCGGCCGCCGACTCGGCGAGCCGCATCGCCGAGTACGCGGTGTCGTCGCCGCCGATCGTGATGAGCTGGGAGACACCGAGTCGCTCGAGCGTCGCCACGCACTGCTCGAGGCGGGCAGGGTCCTTGGTGGGGTTGGCGCGTGAGGTCCCGAGGATGGAGCCGCCCCGGAAGTGGATGCGGCTCACGTCGGGCGCGGTCAGCTCCATCACGTGGTCGGTGTCGCCCTGCATGATCCACTCGAAGCCGTCGCGGAGGCCGACCACCGAGACCCCGGCGAGTTCGGCCCGGATCGTCGCCGCGCCGATGACGCTGTTGATCCCCGGCGCCGGCCCACCCCCGACGAGGATGGCGAGCTTGCCCTGTTGACCCATCGTGCGCACCCTTCAGCCGTTGACACCCCCAGCATGCCCCGCGCTCCGGGTGCGCATCGCGCGTTCCGGTCGCCGTTCGCGGACGGGCGGGCGCGGACTGACGCGATCGGTGGGGCGGCGGCGGGGCCGAATGCCCAGTGGGGAACCTCCGGATGGTAGGTTCCGACGTGCAGATCCGAGGTTGGGAGCCGAGATGCGCATCAGAGCTGTTGTCGGGACGGTGGGCCTTGTGGTGGCCACGGCGGCCACCGGGCTGCTGACACCGGCCGCCGGCCAGTCCCAGGTGAACACGTTCACGGTGGTCAAGGTCGTCGAGGGCCCGGTGCCCGCCGGCGCCGTGTTCGAGGTCACCGTGACCTGCCAGGGCGCCTTCCCGGGAGCACCGCCGACCGAGGGCGGCGGCCAGCAGACGTTCCAGTTCGACGAGAACGGCGACCCGATCGGCAACAACGCCGTCTCGGTGCCCGCCGGCGTGGACTGCACGGCCGAGGAGACCGTGACCAACGGTGCCGCGGTCGGCTACGCCTGCGAGGTCGATTTCGTCGTCCCCACCTCCGGCACGGCCGACGACGAGGGCAACGGGTTCGTCCCGGCCGAGTGCCTCGACGACCAGACGGTCCACTTCGACGATGTTCTCGGCGCCTCGGGCACCATCACGGTCACCAACACCTTCGAGGAAGAGCCCCCGCCGCCCCCGGACGTCGTGGCCGACGTGGTCACCGCCACCCCGCCCTTCACCGGCTGATCCCCCGGGGCCGGACAGGCTCCAGGTAGCGCGAACATCACCCGGCGGCGTCGCGCTCCCGTCCGCGCTCCCGACACACCTCGGCCGGCCACCGGCACGGCTCGGCGCCCGACCCGCAACCCCCCACAGACCCAGACCGCGGTGATCGCCCGGTCAGGTGCCCACCCGCTCCGTGAGGGCCGCTCTGTCGCCCGGCACCTCGTCGGTCGGCGCCGGCCGACCGCTCGAACGGAGAGATGAGGGCACCGGCCGGCCCCGTCACCTCTGGGTCGTCGCCTCCGGCCAGGCGCGGCATCGACCGGGCGAACCCGCCGATGGTGGGCACGAGGGGTCACCTCTGGGTCGTCGCCTCCGGCCCGGCGCGGCATCGACCGGGCGAACCCGCCGATGGTGGGCACAACGGTTCCGCAAGTGCCCGCATGAGGCCGACGGGCGCGGCCGACCGGGTGGCGTCCGGACGGGCCGGGCGGGAACCGGCCGTCAGCCGGTGAAGGGCGGAGTGGCGGCGACCACGCCGTCGGCTGCGACATCGTCGGGCGCCACGTCAGGAGGCGGCTCCTCCTCGAACGTGTTGGTCACGGTGATGGTGCCACTGGCCAGCACCTCGACGATGAGCTCGGTCGGACCGGCACAGGCCTCGGCCGGAGCAGTCGAACAGGGCGCGTAGTTGAACCGGACGGTCTGGTCGTCGATGCACTCGGCGATCGGGGTCTCCAACGGCTCGGCTGCGAGGGGGATCGCAACCGGGTTGTCCACCTCGCAGGCGTAGCTCACGATTGCACCGTTGGTCACCGTCTCGGTGGCCGTGCACTGGTACCCGAAGCCCACCGCCAGCGCGTTGGGGCCGAGGGGGGCACCGTTCTCGTCGAACTGGAACGTCGCCGGTGTGGCCACGGTCTCGGCGTGCGCGACGCCGTTGAGGAGCTGACAGTCGACCTCGACGTCGAACACCGCGCCGGGGGGCACGGGGCCCTCCACGACCTTCTCGACCGTGAACTCGTTGGGCTCATAGGCGCCGTTGGGGCCGGCACCGGCCGGCCCCCAGATCCCAATGGCCATGGCGGCACCCAGCACCACGACCGACAACGTACGAATGTGCACCCTCATGCTCCTCCCAGCTCGAAGCGCACCGGACATTAGCAGGCCCGCCTCCGAGCGCATCCCATCGAGCGACGGCCGCTCTGGCTCAGGCCCACCCCGCAGCCGACCGGTCGTGCCGCCCGGTCGTCGGGCCACCCACCCGAAATTGCGTGACTTACGGTCGTACAGCGACCAGAACGAACGCAATTCGGGCGGGACCTGGTCAGCCGGCGCGGGTCTCGGGGTTCCCGTGTTCCCCGAGTTCTCAGCCGACGCTGATGGTGTAGGCCAGGTCAACGGCCTCTTCGGCGTAGTCGGGCGGGGTGTTGCCTTCGTCGTCGCAGCGGAAGCAGTTGTGCATCCCGATCATCGTCGTGCCCGGGCCCACCGCCTCCATGACGACCACGTCGGTCCAGAGCCCGCCCGCGACGTCGGGCTCGTCGCTCTCGGAGGTCACGTCGATGACCCGCACCACGTCCTCATCGGGCGGTACCGCCACCTGCCAGGCGTCGCCCAACCCGGGCTCGGCCGACAACCGGAGCTCCAACCGGTCGCCGACCTCGACGCGGGTGACGGCCCCGGACACCACTTGGACCGGGTCGGCCACCTCATCAGGCCGGTCGACCGACGGCGGGTCCTCGACGCCGTCTCCTGAGCTCCTCACCTCGAGGACCAGCACGCCGACGAGGACGCCGACCGCCACACCAGCGAGCGCTGTCCACCCGACGGAGCTGCTCCTTGACCGCGCCACCCTCTCACCATGCCGCCTCGTGCCATCGGATCGAAGGGCCTTCGGTCCTCTTCTGGGACCGCCGTCCGGCTGGTCGGCCGTGAAGGGGGTGTGACCACCAGCACGTCCTCGGCGACGTCGCTGACGGTGGAGGCGGTCTTTCGTGCACGGAGGTGTAGGTGACGGTGAACGCAGGCTGGCTCCCGCGACGTCGAAGAACGGCACCGTCTGGCTGTCGACGCACTCGACGAGGGCCGGCGGCGACGGCTCGCCGGCCTCGGCGGGCGACGAGTTCCAGCATGGACCAAGTCGCCGTCGTACGGCCTTCTCGAGACCACCGTGTCCTCGTCGAAGCCCCGCCACCCGAGGACCTCGCGACGCGGGGCGACGCCCGGGGCTGACCCGCTGACTACGGTCGGGGCCGGGGCATGACATGCAGGTGACCTTCTGGGGAACACGGGGTTCGATCGCCAAGGCGGGCCCCACCACGCTCCGCTTCGGGGGGAACACATCGTGTGTCGAGGTCCGCTCTGACGCCGGGACCCTCGCGATCCTCGACTGCGGGACCGGCGCCCACGGCCTGGGCCAGGACATCGTCACCCGCAGCGGCGGCGCGCCGATCGAGGGCCACCTGCTCATCGGCCACACCCACTGGGACCACATCCAGGGCCTGCCGTTCTTCGCCCCGCTGTTCCAGCCCAGCAACACGTGGCACATCTACGGCCCCCGCGGCCTGGGCGAGTCCCTCAGTGAGACCCTCGCCGGCCAGATGCAGTACTCCTACTTCCCGGTCGCCATCGAACAGCTGACCGCAGCCGTCGACTACCACGACCTGGTCGAGGGCACCTTCGACATCGACGACATCAGGGTCACCAGCAGCTACCTGAACCATCCCGCCCTCACCCTCGGCTACCGCCTCGAGGTGGACGGGGCCACGGTGGTGTACTCCACGGACCACGAGCCCCACGACCGCCGCCTGGCCGGTGGCGGCGACCCGGCCACGAGCCGCCAGGATCTGGCGCACGCCGCGCTCTTCGAGGGCGCCGACCTGCTCATCCACGACGCCCAGTACCTCGCCGACGAGTACCCCGACAAGGTGGGCTGGGGCCACAGCACCGTGGAGTACGTCGTGGCGGTCGCCCACCGGGCCGGGGTGGGACAGGTGGCCCTCTTCCACCACGACCCGTCCCGAACCGACGACGCCCTCGAGGCCGTCGTCGCCCGGGCCAACGCGGTCGCCGCCGACCTCGGCTTCGCCGGCGAGGTCGTTGCTGCTGCGGAAGGCGAGTCCATCGAGTTGCGGGGGACCTCGACCGCCGTCCGGGGCGCGCCCCGGCCGATCCCCGCCCCGGTGCTGGATGCCCGGGCCCACAGCGTCCTGATCGCCGTGCGCAGCCCCGAGATCGCCACGATCCTGCGGGACGCGGCCGCGGCGGAGGACCTCGAGATCTGGGAGACCGCCGACCACGCCTCGGCGGTCGCGATCTCCCGCCACGAGCGTCCGGCGATCGTCATCCTCGAGGACGAGGCCGGTAGCTCCGTGCTGACCGACTTCGCCCGCGCCCTGAGCATCACCGAGAACCGGCCGGGAGGCGACATCAGCCTGATCGCCGTCACCGCCACCGGCCACCCCCCCACCGGGGGCCACGACGTGGCCATCACCGACACCCTGGAGTGGCCCGCCAGCGCCGGGTACGTGCGCACCAAGCTGCGGGCCTGGCTGTTGCGGCGAGCCTGCCGGTGGCAGACCGCGCCCCTCCCCGACGACGAGGCGGCCCGCCTCCAGGCCCTTCACGATCTCGAGGTGCTCGACACCGACCCCGAGCCCCGCTTCGACCAGTACACCCAGATGGCCAGCTCGGCCTTCGATGTACCCATCGCGCTGATCACCCTGGTCGACGAGGACCGTCAGTGGTTCAAGTCGAGGCACGGTGTCGACGTCGCCGAGACCCCCCGCGACATGTCCGTCTGCGCCTACACCATCCTGGGCGAGAACGTGTTCCAGGTGGCTGATGCCTTCGCCGACGCCCGCTTCGCCGACAACCCCCTGGTGGCGTCCGGCCCCCGCTTCCGCTTCTACGCCGGCGCCCCGCTCACCCTGGCGAACGGCACCCGGGCCGGGACCCTCTGTGTCGTCGACCACCGCCCCCGCGTGCTCGACGACGACCAGATGGCCGAGCTGCGCCGCCTCGCCGACCTCGTCACCGCCGAGCTCGAAGGCGCCGCCGAGGTCGGCGACGACCCTCGGTGAGGGACACGACCCCGGGCCGGCGTCGAGCCGGCGGCCAGGCCTCCCTCACCAGAGCCGAACGTCCCGCACGACGGTCAGAGGGAGCCTCAGGGATCCTGGGCCGCGCAGTAGGCATCGCGATCCTCGGGCGAGATCGGGTTCGGTCCGGCCGTTCCCGCGTTGAGGAGCAGGACCGCCGTGGCCATGGCCTCGCGCTCGATCTCCCCCTCGACCGCTCGTCGTTCGGCCTCGGAGCCGGCCTGGCTGAGGCGCACGCCTCGCTCCAGTGCCTGGTTCCGCCAGGTGCCGATGAGCTCGGCGCCGTCGCTGGCCGCCAGGGCCGGCAGCGGCAGGTCCAGCAGGATCAGGGTGGGGTCGAAGCGGTCGGCGGCACCACGGAGCATCGGACCCTTCACCCGGGCGATGACCTCGTTCACCTTCTCGAAGTCGCTCCCGACGGTGTCACGATCCCGCTGCCAGGCGGCGAGGTCGGCCACGACGTAGGGCAGATCACGGCTGATGTGCGCGTTCATGCCGAGCAGGAGGTCGGTGGCGGCGTTCGTCTCGCCCGCCTCGGCCGCGCCGAAGGCGATGCGCCATACGCCGGGCACGTCGTCGTGCCGGCCGTGCGCCCAGTTGTCGAAGGCGTCGAAGTAGAGACGGGCGAAGAGGGCGTCGGCGTGCGTTGTGGTCGTCGGCTCGGCGAAGAACCCGGGGTCGAGCACGGCGTCGTGCACGCCACGGGTCATCTCCAGGTAGGTGAACGCGAACGGGGCCGTGTGGGCACAGCCCTGCTCGTCCAACCGCGCCTGCATCTCGTCGACCACCAGGGCCAGGCACCGGGGCGCACCCCGCTCACAGAGGTTGTCGGATTCGGGCGCCGGCCCGGGATCGAGGTCGGCCACGCCGGCCCAGCCCTCCGTGCGGGCCTGGCCGGCCTGCACCGGGCCGGCTCCGAACCCGGCTCGGGTCGATCCGGGCTCGGCCCTGCGGTCGATGGTGGCCGCTCCGGCCAGGGCCACCGCCGCGAGCCCCAGCACCACCGCGAGCGGCACCAGCGTACGCCGGGTCATGTCCGGCCGGGGTCGTAGCGCCGGAGGACGAGCGCGGTGGCCAGCAGCGGCAGGACCGTGAGCGCGATCAGGGCCGCCAGCGCCCTGGTCCAGGCCCCGGTCTCGTGGGCCCAGCGACCGTTCGGCTCCGGGGCGGCGGCCAGGGCCTCGACCGCCGGTTCGGGGTCGTTGGCGTCGACCGCGCGCAGGTCCCGAAGCCGGTCGTCGAAGACCTGGAGCTGGTCGAGGTCCACCGTCGACGCCGCCCCGGCGACGCCCCACTGGGTGCTGGACGCGAGGCTCAGCTCCCGCAGGACCGGCTTGTCCACGATCTCGGGCAGGACCACACCCGCGGCCAGCACCAGTTGCAGGATGAGCACCACCGGCAGCACGCTCGTGGCCCGCTCGGGTGACCCGGCCAGGGCGGAGATGAACAGGGCCAGCGCCATCGAGGCCAGCCCCGCGAGCGCCACGACCACCATCAGCTCGCCCGTTCCCCAGCCGAAGACGACGCCCTGGCCCGGGCCGTCCTGGCGGGCGGTGGCCAGGGCCACCAGCACGATCGTCTGGACGACCGTGAGGGCGCCGAGCACCAGGGCCTTGGACAGGACATAGGCCGAGAGCGACAACCCGGCGCTGCGCTCGCGACGCAGCATCGGCAGCTCACGGGCGATCTCCCGGATGGCGCTGTTGGCACCCAGCCAGGTCGCGCCGACGAGGAGCACGAACAGCACGATCCCCGCGGCCGACACCAGTCGGACCACCGAGGTCGGGGGCGAGCCGAGCTCGCCGGCGGGTAGCGCAGCCAGGAGCAGCACGCCGAGGATGGGCGCCTGGAGCAGCAGCAGCAGGGCGTTGCGACGATCCGACACCAGGACGTCGAGGTAGCGGACCGTCAGGGTCCGTAGCTGTGACCACCAGCTCTGGCGGGCGGGACGGACGGCGGGCCGGGCGGGCGCCGGTGCGCCGGGAGGCGGCGGGGGCGAGCGCCGGGGCGCCGATCCGGGGAGGGCGGGCAGGTCGCGAGGGTCGGGGGGTGGCGCCATCCGCCACTCGGTCGGGTCGCCGGTCGACAGATCGGTGAAGACGTCGGCGATGTCGGACTCGCCGAAGCGCTCGGCCGCGCCGCCCGGGGGCCCGACGTAGGCCGGGATCCCACCCGGGGCCAGCACGAGGACCTGGTCACAGATGGACAGGCTGGTGATCTCGTGGGTGACCACGACCACGTCGCGTCCGTCGTCGGCCAGTCGGCGCAGTAGCCGCATGAGCACTCGTGACAGCCCGGGATCGAGGCCGGACACGGGCTCGTCCAGGAGCAGGAGTGACGGTTTGGTCAACAGCTCGAGGGCGACGTTGGTCCGCTTGCGCTCCCCGCCGGACAGATCCCGGATCGGCGACGAGGCCCGGTGGTCGATGCCCAGGTCGGCCAACACCTCGTCGACCCGCTCACCACGACCGTCCGCAGTCACGTCGGGCGGGAAGCGGAGCCGGGCCGCGTACTCGAGTGCCTGTCGCAGCGGCAGCTCCCCGTGCAGGACGTCCTCCTGGGGCACCACGCCGATGCGCTGACGCAGCTCGGCGTAGTCGGCGTAGAGGTCGCGGCCGCCGTAGAGCACGGTGCCGGACTGGGCCGGACGCAGGCCCGAGAGGGCATGGAGCAGGCTGGACTTGCCGGCTCCGGAGGGGCCCACGATCGCCAGCAGCGAGCGCTCCGGAAGCGAGAACGTGACGTCCTCGACCAGGGTGCGGCCGTTCCGGCCGAGGACCGTGAGGCCCTTGGCCTCGAACGTCGCATCGCCGACGTCCACGTACTCCTCGAGCTGGCCTCCGACGAGGCGGAACTCGCTGTGGCCGACACCGATCAGGTCGAGCTCCTCGACCACGGCCTGCTGCACCCGGACGCCGTTGAGGTAGGTCCCGTTCAGGCTGCGGAGGTCGACGATCTCGACGGGTCCACCCGTCGAGGTCCGGAGCTCGGCATGGTGCCGGGACACCAAGAGGTCGTCCACGACGATGTCGTTGTCCTCGGCCCTCCCGATCCGGACGAGCGCGGCGGCGGCGTGGCGGGACTGCAACGCTCCCGTGGGCAGCGACACCGTCCTCGCCACCGCGGCCGACGGGGCGAGGGGCGGTTCCGGAACGGGCGGCGTCGTCGTGTCGGTGGCGTGGGGCGCGAACGAGACGGGCGTGCCGTCCTCGCCGTCGACGAGCCAGATGACGACCGGCTCGGTGATCAGCTCCTGGTCGACCCGCCGCTCGCCGGACCACGAGCCCCGGAAGCTGCCACGGTCCGCGAAGCGCCAACCCTCCGAGGTGTCCCACACCACGGCGTGCAGCGGGTTCGCCCGCTCGTCGGTGATCCGGATGCGGCACACCTCGGAGCGGCCGATGTCGGCCTGGCCGCCCGGCGGGACGTCGACGGTCTTGCCCTCGACGACGACCCGCAGTCCGAGCGCGCCCATGGCGCCGGACCCTACTCCTGCTGGTCTTCCGGCGATCGGGGGGCCGGCCGCGGGGCCGACTGGCCGATCGGTCCGTAGAGGAGGTCAGCCGGCGAGAGCGGGGGCCGGCGTGCGCTCGGCGTAGAAGCCGGCCAGCTCTCGCAGCCAGGCGCCGCCCTCGCCCCGGTGGGCGGGTCCATGCATGAGGGCCAGGGTGTCGGGCTCCAACTCGGCGAGGCGGTGAAGGGTCGGCACCGTGGCGGGGGCCAGGCACGTGTACCCGAAGGTGTCCTCGGCGGCCGCGGCGGCGTCCATGGGCGAGTCCGTGCTCACGGCGGGGCCGTCACCGGTCTGGGTGAAGAGGTCGCCGCACAGGAGGGTGTCGGTGGTCTCCTCGTGGAAGATGCCGGCGTCCCAGCCGTGGGGGACGTGGGGGGTGGCGAGGTAGCGGAGCCGCTTGCCGCCGAGATCGAGGACCTCACCGTCCTCGAGGGGCCTCGGCGCCCGATCGGCGAGGTCGCCGACCGACACCATGCAGCCGAGGGCGCCCGCGGCCACCTGGGCGTGCGGGGCGATGGCCAGCCACTGGTTCATCGCTCCGCACTCGTCGGCCTCGACGTGACCGAAGCTGATCCAGCGCAGGTCCGACGGGGGCACCACGCGGCCCACCGCTTCGGACACGAGAGGGAACAGGGCCCGCATGCCGGTGTGGAACAGGAAGGGTTCGTCGCCGGCCACCAGGATCTGGTTGAAGGCCATGCCCGCGTCGGGCACGAAGGTGGAGATCCGGTAGATCCCCTCGGCGATCTCGTCGACGGTGGTGTTCATGTGTGCTCCTTGATCGGGACCGGGTGGTCAGAACGGGACGATGGTGCTGAGCAGGCCGGCGCCCTCCTCGCGGCCGGCGAGGGTGCGGCAGAACTCGACGGCGTCGAGTTCGATGGCGACGGGGTCGTCGCTGGTCGGGGAGTTGCCGTCGGCGGTGTAGGTGCCCCCGGCGGGCCCGGTCAGCGTGAGGGTGAAGGGCTTGCCGTGGCGCCGGGCCCACTCGGCGACCACGTCGGCGATGATGCGGCCGTCGAGGCCCGCGGTGAGAGCGAGCTCGTGCCCGGTCGCGCGGGCGGCGTCGACGCGGTGCATCCACAGGTCGCGCAGGTAGATGGTGTCGACGAGGTAGCCGAGGGCCCACGTCTCCACGACCGGCCCGTCGACCTTCATCCGCAGCCGGCGCACGAGCGCCGGGAGCTTGGTGCGCTTGCGCACCGCGACCGGGGCGACCGCGGTGAGGCGGTCGACCAGCTCGGCGGGGCCCAGGTCGAGCCGGTCCCGGACCTGCACCGCCGAGAGCCCGGCCTCGAGCGGGCCGCCGTGCTCCTTCCGGTGGCGTCGTCCCGCCCGCATCTGGCGGAGGTTCTCGGTGAGCGAGGCGGCGGCCTCACAGGCCCCGAGCACATGCAGGTACATCCGGCGCACGTCCCAGTCCGGGCAGTCCGTCGACGCCGACCAGTCGGCGTCGTCGAGCTCCCGGAGCAGCTCGAGGGTCCGCTCGAGCTCGAGGGCCTGCAACCGCATCGCCTCCTCGTGGGAGAGCGCCGCGGCCGCGGTGACATCGGTGACGGAGGTGTTGGTCATCGGTCTTCTCCTGTGGTCGAGGTGATGAGGGACGGGGCGATCTCCCGCAGGGTCATGTCCACTGCTCGGTCGACGATGCGCTTCCAGCGGTCGCCGCCGGGATCGTTGGAGATCTGCTGGTCGGTGAGGCCGGTGAGCGTGGCCGTCCAGAGGTCGACGGCGGCCGGGTCCTCGACGCCGAGGACGGCCAGCTGGGCCCGCATCGCCTCGTAGGCCTCGACGGCCACGGCGTAGCTCTCCGCCGAGGGCACGAAGTCGGGGATGGTGCGCTGGAACAGCAGCTGGTAGCGGACCGGGTCACCGGTGCAGAAGTCGAAGAACCGGTGGGCCACCCGCCGGGCCACCTCCCGGGCGTCGCCGGGATCCTCGCCGGTGAGGTCGGCCATGTCGGCGGCGAAGGCCAGATAGCCCTGGTGGAACATGGCGTCGTAGATCTCGTTCTTGGAGGCGAAGTAGGAGTAGAGCGACTGAGCCTTCATCCCCACCCGGGCCCCGAGGTCCCGCAGGGACAGCCCGGCGAGGCCCTCCTCACGCACTATGGCCCAGGCGGCGTCGACGATCTCTTCGATGGTCTGCTCGCGCCGGGCCGCCCGCCGGTCGGTCATACCTGCACCTGACGCTCTTCGGAGTGCCTGACATCCATCGGAGTTCCGAACATTGTCAGGAGTATGCGGGCTGCGACTGCAGGTGTCAAGCCCTTGGCGCCGGTTTCCGCGTCTCGCGCCGCGGAACGCTTCGAGAACGACGAGCCGTGGGGACAGGCGCATCCACACCTAGGCTCCACCCCCGGTCGACCGCCGTGACCACCGCCGTTGTCGCGCAATCGCCCATGCAGAGGATGATCACATGAAGCGGAATCGGGTGCAGTTCCCCAGCGAGGGGACACAGCAGCTCGACCAGGACGAGGTGTTCTTCTACCTCGATGAGGGCGACGAACGCCGGACGATCCGGTTTCACGACTACGCCGAGATCTACCGGCGGCCGGGGCTGTACGAGCAGATCTTCTATGACCGCCTGAAGTGCCAGTCGCCGGCGAAGGTCGCGAGCATCCTCCAGTCGGCGGTCGCCCAGTCCGGCCTGGCCTCGACCACCCTGCGCGTGCTCGACCTCGGTGCCGGCAACGGGATCATGGGCGAGGAGCTACGACGCCTCGGCGTGGCCCGCCTCGTGGGTGCGGACATCATCCCGGCAGCCCATGAGGCGTGCCTGCGGGATCGCCCGGGCGTCTATGACGACTACCTCGTGTGCGACATCGCCGATCTCGACGAGGAGATGCTCGCCGACACCGCGTCGTGGTCGCTGGACTGCCTGACCGTGGTGGCGGCGCTCGGCTTCGGCGACATCCCCGCGGCGGCCTTCGTGAGCGCCTTCAACCTGATCGAGGCAGGTGGATGGGTGGCGTTCAACGTGAAAGAGACGTTCCTCGACAACCGCGAGACCACCGAGTTCTCCCGTGCCGTCCGCGAGCTGGTGTTCACCGACTACCTCGAGATCCACCATCTCGAGCGGTATCGCCACCGTCTGTCGATCGACGGGGAGCCGATCTACTACTACGCGGTCGCGGGGCGAAAGACGGCCGACGCCCCAGAAAGCGTGATCTCCGCCTGAGCGGCTCGTGACGGTCCGGAGGTCCCGACAGCGACCCCGGGCCGGCGTCACCAGCACCACGGCGGCCAAGGGGACCTCGGTGTTGCTCTTTGCCCGCCAACCCGCGTAGCCGACCTTCGCGGCAATGGCGCTGGCGACGGCCTCGGGGTCGTGGTGGGTCCCGGCGGGGACCACGGCGGTGTGCCGCCGTCCGGAAGCAGGCCGGCGCCTCGAAGACTCGTGCGGGGCGACCTCCCGGTGATAGGTTGCGGCGAGCAGATCGAGGGTTGGGAGCCAGGATGCGCAAGAGAGCACTCGTCGGGACAGTGGCGATCGTCGTGGCCGTGACGGCCGCCGGGCTGCTGACGCCGGCAGCCAGCCAGTCACAGCAGAACACCTTCACCGTGGTCAAGGTCGTCGAGGGCCCGGTGCCGGCCGGCGCCGTCTTCGAGGTCACCGTGGACTGCGAGCCCACCCTTGCGCCACCTACCGAGGGCTTCGAGCCGCAGACGTTCCAGTTCGATGAGACCGGCGATCCGATCGGGGACAACTCCGTCGAGGTGGGCCTGTTCGTGGACTGCACGGCCGAGGAGACCGTGACCAACGGCGCCACCGTCAGCTACGCCTGCGAGGTCGACTCCCCGAACTTCGATTCCCCTGAGGGGCCCAGGCCGTTCGTCCCCGTCGAGTGCATCGACGACCAGACGGTCCACTTCGACGAGGTGGTGGCCGCCTCGGGCACCATCACGGTCACCAACCTCTTCGAGGAGGAGCCACCGCCTCCGCCGGAGGTCGTGGCCGACGTGGTCACCGCGACCCCGCCCTTCACCGGCTGATCCCCCGGACCCGACGTGGGCCCAGGTGGGGCGAGCATGCACCCCTCGTCGGCTACGTAGAGAACCGTATGGGCTGCGGCTACCCCCAGGCATGACTCGGCGGTGACGCAGCAGCCGCTCATCGAGCTCGCCGGGGTCGAGAAGGCCTACCGCACGGGTCGGGTCGAGTACCGGGCACTGCGGGGCGTCGACCTGGAGATCGCCACTGGGGAGATGGTCGCTCTGGTGGGCCCGTCGGGGAGCGGCAAGTCGACGGTGCTGAACATGGTCACGGGGATCGATCGGCCGACGGCGGGCCGGGTCACCTTCGACGGCCAGCGCCTCGACCAGCTGAGCGAGGAGGAGCTGGCGGTCTGGCGGGGGGCGAACGTCGGGATCGTGTTCCAGTTCTTCCAGCTGCTGCCGACCCTGTCGGCGCTGGAGAACGCCGTGCTGCCGCTCGACTTCCTGCGCCGCGGCTCCAAGAGCGAACGATTCGACCGGGCCCGCCGGAACCTCGAGCTGGTGGGGCTCGGCGACAAGGCCGACCACCTGCCGGCGGAGCTGTCCGGCGGCGAGCAGCAGCGGGTGGCCATCGCCCGGTCACTGGCGGCCGAACCGAGGCTGATCGTGGGTGACGAGCCCACCGGCAACCTCGACTCGATCACCGCGGCTGACATGTTCGGGCTGCTCGAGGAGCTGAACCGGGAGGGCAAGACGATCCTCTTCGTGACCCATGACCGGGACCTCGCGGCGCAGGCACCACGGGTGATCGAGATCCGTGACGGCGTCGTCGTGGCCGACTGAGGTCCGGTCGTGCTGTCGGCGTCTTGGCACAAGTCGGTCCGGGACCTGACCGGGCGGCGGGCCCGGGCGGCCTTCGCGGTGGCGACGCTGGCGTTGGCGGTGGCCAGCATCTCCTTCCTCGCCATCCCGACGCTGATCGACCGGGCCATGCAGGACGAGGTCCGGGAGGGCCGCCTGGCCGACGTGACCGTGGCGCTGCGGCCGGTCCGGCTCACCGACGAGCAGCTCGACGACATCGCCGCGCTGCCCGACGTCGCCGCGGTCGAAGCCACCTCGAGCATCGACGTGCGGGTGCTGATCGGTGAGCGACGGGCCCCGGCCCGCGTCATCGGGGTGCGCGACTTCGCCGCTCAGGAAGTCGACGTCGTCCGGGTCGAGTCCGGGTCCCTGCCCGGCGACGGCGAGCTGGTCGCCGACGTGCAGGATGCCAACGTCGGTGTGTACGACGGCCGGGCGGGCGACGAGCTCACGGTGCTGAGCGGCACCGGCGAGGACCGCACACTCCCGCTCACCGGGCGCGCTCGGAGCCTCCCGGGGGGCGAGCGCGTCCAGGACGAGAACCTCATCGTCCTGTACGCGACGGGGTCCACGGTGGCGGACCTGAGTGGCGAAGTCGACGTCGACCGGCTGGCGCTCCGGCTCGACGACCCGGGGTCGGACACCGCCGAGGAGACGGTCGCGGCGGTGCGCCGCCGGCTCGACTCGGTGCCGGGCTTCGACGGCTTCGCGAACCTCCCGCAGGTGCGGGCACCCGGTGACTGGCCGGGCAAGGCCGACTCCGAGGCCTTCGGCCGGCTCCTGAGCGCGCTGACCGTCCTGGCCCTGCTGTCTGCGGTGGTCCTGATCTCGAGCACGATGAGCACCCTGGTCGCCGAGCAGACCCGGGAGATCGGGATCATGCGGGCCGTCGGCGCCCGGAGGCGCCAGGTCGCGGCCGTGTACCTGCGGACCACGTTGCTGCTGGGCGGGGTGGCCGCGCTGGTGGGAGCCACGCTCGGCATCCTGCTCTCGAGCCTGCTGGCGAGGTACTTCGGCTCCCTGTTCTGGGCCATCGACGTGGGCTTCGGCGTCGACCCGGCCGTGCTGGCCGGCAGCCTGCTCGTGGGCCTGTTGGCCCCGCCGCTGGCGGCGTTGCCCGCCATCCGCCGTGGCCTCCGCGTCGACCTGCGGGAAGCGCTGGACGCCAGCGGCTCCATGCTCGGCCGCGCGGGCGCGGTGGACCGCCTGCTGCGGCAGGCCGGGTTCCTACCCCGGACGATGCAGATCGGGTTGCGGAACGTCGGGCGACGCAAGCGACGGAGCCTGGCGACGGCGTTGATCGTCGCCCTCGCCGTCGGCAACCTGCTCGCCGTCCTCGGCGTGGCCGCGGCCGCCACCGAGGCCAGCCGCCGGTCATGGAGCGGCCACCTCGAGGACCTCCAGGTCTCGACTGGCGGGAGGGACCTCTTCGACATCGAGGCCCAGCAGGAGGTCCGGGCCACGCCCGGGGTCGCCGACACGGAGCCGGTGCTCAAGAACGCGGTTCTGCTCGACGGCCACGACGCCTTCGTCTGGGGCGTCGAACAGGAGCCGCTCCTCGACTACCGGCTGGCCGAGGGCCGCTGGTTCACCAGTGCCGAAGAGCAGGGTGAGGCGCAGGTCGCCGTCGTCGAGGCCAACATCGCCCGGATCAACGGCATCGAGGTCGACGACGAGGTGTCCCTGGAGAGCTCGGCGGGCACGGCCGTCTTCCGCGTCGTCGGCCTCGCCGACAACCAGCAGGAGGACGGCACGGTCGTCTACGTCCCCCTGACGACCGCGAGGTCGCTGATCGACCAGCCCGCCGGCGCCAACGCCTACTGGGTCCGGGCCGACAGCTCCGACCCGGCCGTCGTCGATCGCACGACGACCCTGGTCGAGGACCGGCTGGCGGCGCTCGGCTACGAGGTCGACACCGAGGTCAGCTACGTCGCCGAGCGGGACGAGGTCGCGGCAAACCGGTCCCTGACGACCGCGATCGGCCTGCTCGGCTTCGTCATCGTGGCCATGAGCCTGGTCGGCCTGGCCAACGCCATCACGACCAACGTGCTCGAGCGCACCCGCGAGATCGGCATCGTCCGCTGCATCGGCGCTCGGGGCCGTGACGTCCGCCGCATCTTCACCACCGAGGGGGTGGCCATCGCGGTCACCGGGTGGGTCATCGGCATCCCGCTCGGCTACGCGTTCGACCGCCTGCTGGTCTGGCTGATCTGGGAGGTCGCCGACGTTCGCATTCCCGTCCTCTTCCCACCCGTGAACGTGCTGGTGGCGCTGGTGGGGACCGTCGTGCTGTCCCTCCTCGTGCTCCACCTCCCCGTCCGCCGAGCAGTGCGGTTCCGCCCCGGCGATGCGCTCCGCTACGCCTGAGGGCCGCGTCGACTCGCTCCCGGACCGGCGGGGCTCTCGTGGACCGCGACCCGACGAAGCACCATCTGGTCGGTGACCGACAGGTCGGTGGTCAGTCGGCCAGCGTGCCGGCGAAGACCTGCCAGGCCAGCGCGCTCTTGGCCACCAGGCTGAGCACGATGTAGGCCCGCTCGGCGAACAGGTGGTCGCGCCAACGCCCGTTGCGCCGGAACTGCAGCCACTGGTTCACCGCGAAGCAGTTGAAGAGCACGAAGAGCGACACGAAGATGGCGAACACGAAGCCGGGAACCCCGTTGCCCTCCTGGACCGAGCCGCCGAGGGCGAGGGTGATGGCGAGCCAGGGAACGATGCCGACCACGCAGCCGAACGCGAACGGGGTCCACCGCACCGGCTCGCCGGGTGGGTTGACGTGCTCCATCAACAGCCCGAACAGGATCATGGCTGCGTTGACCGCGAACAGGCCCAACAGCGCGTACGCCCCGGTGATCCCGGTCAGCATGGCGATGAGCACGACCATCAGCGACGCACTCAGCGAGTACTCGACCCAGCGGGCGTCGTTGCGGCCCCGGCGCAGGTTGGCCTGGTACCAGTCGACCACCCGAGGGGCGGCCATGAGCAGGTGGTCGGCCGCGGCCAGCAGGAGGAAGGCGGCCACCGCCCACCCGTAGCGCACCTCGAAGAGGGTCTCGGGCGGGCCGAGGGCCGTGCCCGGGGGCCCGTCCTGGAAGGCGGCCCGGACCGGGATGGCGAAGCCGCCGGCGAGGACGAGGATGACCACGGCCTGAGCCAGGTGGACCACGCCGACGATGACGTTGCTGCGGCGCAGCCGGGACAGGGTGGCGGCCTCGGAGGACGATGGGGAGGCCGTCATGCCCGGCCCATCAGACGGTCGACGGCGATCTCGACGGCCACCCGGTCGGATCGCTCGCGGGGCGACTGGTAGCGCTCGGCGTACCGCCGCTCGGCCTCGGCGACCCGCTCGGGGTCGTCGGTGACCACGCCCTCGCCTTCGAGCGTGAGCCAACGGGCCCCGTCGATCTGGCACAACGCCACGCGGGCGCCGGCGCCGATGAGGCCGACGCGATGGGCGCCCGCGAAGGTGATGACCCGGGCCAGGCGGGCTTCGGGCTCGTAGGTGAAGCCCACCGGGGCCACGTGCGGCGTCCCGTCGCGACGCGGGCTCGTGAGCGCAGCCAGGTGGCGCTCGCCGAGGAAGGCGAGTACCTCCTCGGGCACGTCATCCAGGTCCATGGCCATGAGGCCAATCCTCCTTGTCTCGATCGGCTCGATGGTGGGTCACGCGTACTCCGCCTCGGGTTCACCCTCGACCGGACCGATGACCGCCGCGGTGACCCGGCCGCCGTCGAACCCGCTCGGGGCGGCGTCATCCCCTCAGGCGGCCGCCGGCACTTCGGTACGCGCCGGTTCGGCCGGGGACGGATCGCGCAGCACGTTCAGCCTCTGCTCCCAATCGAGGCGGGACACCAGCCAACGCAGCGCCTCGGCCCGGTCGGGATCGATGGGGATCACCTTGGCCATGGGGGTCTCTCCTTGATGCGAATCATTGTGGAGTTATTAGCAGTAAATCTAGCGGCTCGTCGCGGAGACCGCAACCCACCCCGTCCGACCGCCGAGACCAGCCCGGGGACAAGTTGCGTGCAAGTGGCCGACCAATTAGCCATAATCGCTCTCGTGGAAGACGAGACCCTCACGCTCCAGGAGACGGCCGACCGCCTCGGTGTGCACTACATGACCGCCTATCGCTGGGTACGGACCGGCTTGCTGCCGGCGGTGAAGGACAACGGTGTCTGGCGGGTCCGGGTCGCCGACGCCGACGCCCGCGCCACCCCTGAGGCGATCGACGAGACGTCGACGCGGCCCCGGCGGCGGGTCGATCACGGCGCCCGGCTGGCCGACCGGCTGCTGGCCGGAGACGAAGGCGGGGCCACGAAGGTCGTCGACGACGCCCTGGCCGGCGGGGTGAGCCCCGAGGACCTGTGCCTCGAGGTGATCACCGATGCCATGCGCCGCGTCGGCGACGCCTGGGCCGACGGCGAGGCCAGCATCGCCCAGGAGCACCAGGCCAGCGTCGTGACCGGCCGCCTAATCGGCCGCCTGGCACCGCAGTTCACGCGCCGGGGCCGCAAGCGCGGGGCCATCGTGCTCGGTGCGGTGGCCGGCGACGAGCACGGCCTGCCGGTGGCGCTGCTGGCCGGCCCGCTGCGGGGCCGGGGGCACCGGGTCGTCGAACTGGGCGCCAACACGCCGCCCGACGCCTTTGCCGAAGCCGTACGGGACGCGAGCCCGGTCGCCGCCGTCGGCATCTTCTGCTCCCGCGCGGTCGAGGACATCGTGCGGGAGACCGTGGCGGCCGTGCGCCGGGCCGACCCCGCGGCCACCGTCGTCGTCGGCGGGGCGGGCATCGCCGACGCCGATCGGGCGACGGCCCTCGGGGCGGACCACTTCAGCCCTGACGGCCACGCGGCGGTCGAGGCGATGACCGACGGGCGGGACTGAAGAGACCGTCGGCAGGGGTGGCCTCCGCCGACCGCCCCTGACCCTCCCCGGAACCGAGCCGAGAAGGTTTTTCTCGCCCGGGGTTGCCGTGGCGCATGTTTAGTGCTAAATTCATTACCACTACCCCCCACAAGGAGAGTGCAATGCTTCGCAAGCGATCCGTCCGACTGCTCGCCGTGCTGCTGGCCGGGGTCCTGGTCCTGGCCGCCTGTGGCGACGACAGCGACTCCGACAGCGCCCCGACCACCGACCCGGTGGAGACCACCGACGACACCGCGGCGGTCGAGGGCGACATCGTCGACACGGCCGTCGCCGCCGGCGACTTCACCACGCTGGCCGCAGCCCTCGAGGCCGCCGACCTGGTCGACACCCTCAAGAGCGAGGGCCCCTTCACGGTCTTCGCCCCCACCGACGAGGCCTTCGAGGCGGCCCTGGCCGACCTGGGCCTCACCGCCGAGGAGCTCCTCGCCGACACCGAGCTGCTGACCAGCGTGCTCACCTACCACGTCGTCGAGGGCGAGGTCCCTGCTGCTGATGTGGTGACCCTCGACGGCCAGGAGGTCGAGACGGTCAACGGCGAGACGGTGACCATCAGCGTCGACGGCGACGCGGTCATGGTCAACGACGCCAACGTGATCACGACCGATGTGTTCGCCTCCAACGGCGTCATCCACGTGATCGACGCAGTGCTGGTCCCCGCCGGTTGAGCGAAGTCCCCCAGGCCGGTCGTTCGAGGCGTTCTCCCCTCCTCGAACGGCCGGCCTCTTCGCGTTCTGCTACGAACGCGCACGAGACCCCCGTCGACAGGATCTCCCCGTGACGACGATCTGCCTCTTCACCCGTGACCTACGGCTGACCGACAACCCGGCGTTGGCGCGGGCCGCCGAGGCGGGCGACGACGTCGTGGCCCTGTTCGTGCTCGACCACGCGCTCCTGGCCGCCGACCCCCACGCCCCGAACCGCCTGGCCTACCTCACCGAGGCGCTCACCGATCTGCGGGCCACGCTGCGGCGCCTGGGGGGCGATCTGGTGCTTCGGCGGGGCGGCACCGTGGCCGAGGTGGTCGCCCTGGTCGCGGAGACGGGGGCCTCCGAGGTCGTGATGGCCGAGGACGTGACGCCCCGCGCCCGGCGCCGCGAGATGGACCTCCGGGCCGCCCTGACGAAGCAGGATGCCGCGCTCGTGACCACGCCCGGGGTGACCATCGTGCCCGCCGACCAACTGCTCACGGGCTCCGGCACGCCCTACCAGGTGTTCACGCCCTACTGGCGGGCGTGGCGGGAGATCCCCCGACGGGCCCGGGCACCGCGACCCGACCGCCTGCGCCTCCTGACCGCCCTCGAGCCCGGTGCGGTTCCCATCGCCGACGAGCTGGCGTCGGCCCGACCGTCACCGGGCCGGATCGGTGGCGGTGAGCACGCGGCGCGCGCCCGACTCGACTCGTGGATCGACGGCGACCTCGCCGACTACGAGCAGGGCCACGACGACCCCGCCGGTGACCGCACGTCCCACCTCTCGGCCGACCTGCACTTCGGGTGCCTCTCCCCTCTCGAGGTGTCCGAGCGGTGCGCCCGAGGGCCTGGGGGCGCCGCCTTCGTCCGGCAGCTGTGCTGGCGCGACTTCCACCACCAGGCCCTCCTCCACCAGCCCCGGATCGCCTGGCACGACTGGCGTCCCCGGGCCTGGGCCCAGGCCGACCCCGGCACCGAGCACGAGGCATTGGAGGCCTGGAAGGCGGGACAGACCGGCATTCCCATCGTCGACGCCGGCATGCGCCAGCTCCTCGCCGAGGGGTGGATGCACAACCGGATCCGCATGATCGTGGCATCGGTCCTGACCAAGCACCTCCTGGTCCCGTGGCAGGAGGGAGCCCGCCACTTCCTGGCCTGGCTGGTCGACGCCGACGTGGCCAACAACGCCGCCAACTGGCAGTGGGTCGCCGGCCGGGGGGCCGACACCCGGCCCAACCGGCTGCTCAACCCCGTGCGCCAAGGCCGCAAGCTCGACCCGTCGGGCCACTACGTGCGCCGCCACGTGCCCGAGCTGGCATCCGTGGACGATCGCCACATCCACGAGCCCTGGCGCCTCGAGCCCGCGGCGCGGGCCCGCATCACCTACCCCGAGCCGATCGTCGACCTCGAGTTCACCGCCGCCCGCTTCCGCCACATGGTCGATGAGGCCCGGGCGTCGAACTGAACCGACCGGCGCCGCTCCAGCCGGCCCCTCAGACGCCGGACGCCGCCCCTGACCGGGTCTCGGCCTCGGCCTTGATCGAGCGCAGCATGCGGGCGAACACCACGGCGTGGAAGGGCACGACCGCCCACCAGTAGAGGCGGCCGAGCAGGCCGTGGGGGTGATAGCGGGCCCGCTGGACGAGCTCGGCCCCCGAGCCGGTCGCCGTGATCGTCCATTCGAGCCAGCCCTGGCCGGGCATGCGCATCTCGGCCCGGAGGCGGAGCAGGCGCGGGCGGTCGGCCACCTCGACCCGGAACGAGTCGACCGCGTCGCCGACCCGCAGCTCGTCGGGATGGCGACGCCCCCGTCGGGGCCCCACGCCTCCCACCACCAGGTCGAACAGGCCGCGCAGGGTCCACAGCCAGTCCGACCCGAACCAGCCGCGGTCTCCGCCGACGCCCGCCACCGTGTCGTACACGGCCGCCGGCGAGGCGGCGCAGGTGATGCGGCGCTCATCCTCCATGACGGCACCGCCGGCCCATTCCGGGTCGGTCGGCATCGGACCGGCGGGACCCACGGTCCCCAGTTCGGCGCCCGCGTCGCTCCAGCGGGTGGCCACGTCGAGATCCGACGCCCGGGCCAGCGCCAGCTCGACCGACTCGGGGTAGGTGAGCAGGCGACGGGGCAACAGCTCGGTGATGGCCGGGTCGTTCACCACCACCTCGTTCACCAGGCTGTCCACCAGGGGGCGGGCCAGGCCGGTGGGCAGCGGGGTGACCAGGCCCACCCACAGCGAGGACAGCCTGGGGCTGAGCACGGGCACGGGCACCACCAGGCGTCGGGGCAGGCCGGCCACCTGGGCGTACTGACGCATCATCTCCCGGTAGGTGAGGACGTCGGGCCCGCCGATCTCGAACACCCGGCCTGCGGCGGCGTCGAGGTCGAGCACCCCCACGAGGTAGGCCAGCACGTCGCGCACCGCCAAGGGCTGGCACCGGGTGTCGACCCACTTGGGCGTCACCATGGCGGGCAGAACCTCGACCAGGTTGCGCAGCATCTCGAAGGACGCGCTGCCCGAGCCGATGATGACCGCGGCCCGCAGTTCGGTGACCGGGACCGGGCCGTCGGCCAGGATGCGGCCGACCTCGTGCCGACTGGCGAGGTGGGGCGAGAGCTCGACCCCGGTGTCGCCCAGGCCCCCGAGATACACGATGCGGCCGATCCCCGCCGCGGCGGCGGCCACCTGGAAGGCACGGGCGCCGTCCCGCTCGGTCTGCTCCCAGTCCGGCCCCTCGCCGATGGAGTGGATCAGGTAGTAGGCGGCCCGACAGCCCTCCATCGCCGCGCTCAGGCTCGCCGGATCAGCCAGGTCACCGGCCGCGATCTCGACCCGGTCGCGCCAGGGGGCGGCGTCGAGCTTGCGGGGGTTGCGGGCCAGGCACCGCACCGGGTATCCGGTCGTCAGCAGCTCCGCCACCAGCCGGCCACCGATGTACCCGGTCGCCCCGGCGACCAGCACCGGCCGACCGTCGCCGTCGCCGGTCACCCGTCGACCGGGACCAGGTCGTCGAGCCCGGCGCGCTCGGCCACGAGATCCCACACCCGGTCGACCTCGGCCGCCGGGACGTCGACCTTGGTCCACGGCACCTTGTGGGCCGACCTCGGGCGCCGATCGAGCCAGAAGCGGCCCGTCCCGATCGTGTCGCGGGGCGCTCCCGCCAGCCAGACGATGGTGTCGGCTCCCTGCTCGGGCGTGCGCAGCACGGGGCCCACCACCCGACGGAAGGTGGGCAGGCTGGCCTCCACGCCGGGCGTGTCGGCCCAGCCGGGGTGCATGACGTGGGCGGTGACCCCGTGAGGGGCGAGGCGCTCGGCCCACCGGGGGGCCATCTCGACCTGGGCCCGCTTGGCCCGGGCGTAGGCCGTGGTCCCGTCGTAGTCGTCGGGGCCCATCTCGACGGTGTCGGCCGACAGCTTCTGGCTGTACATGCCGCCCGAGCTGACCCACACCACCCGGCCGTCGACCGATCGCTCGAGCTGGGGCAGCAGCGCGCGGGTCAACACGGCAGGGGCGACCACATGGACCTGGAAGGTGGTCTCGAGCCCGTCGTCGGTCACCCGGTGGTCGGCCAGCAACGCTCCCGCGTTGTGCACGAGCACGTCGAGGTGGTCGAGGCGGTCGGCCACCTGCCCGGCCAACGCCCTGGTCTGGGCCAGGTCGGCCAGGTCGGCGGCCAGGAACGTCACCTGGCCACTCCCGGCCTCTGCGGCGATCTCCTCCTCGGCCCGGGCGCCCTTGGCGGGGTCGCGTCCGGTGAACAACACCGTCGCGCCCCGCCGGGCCATCTCCGCGGTGGCGGCCCGGCCGAGCCCGGAGGTCCCTCCGGTGACCAGCACGGTGCGCCCGGTCAGGTCGACGGCTGCGTCGTCCCAGGCGAACAGCCGGCGGCGCGCCCGGTACCCGAGTGAGGTGAAGCTCCCTACGATCGACGCCTCGAGCACCCCGTCCACAGTTCGGGCCATCATGACCGCACCGAACCGACGAGATGGGCTTCGAGCCCGGCGGCCGCCCGGTCACCGACGCGACGGAAGCCCACGGCCAGCAGCGGATCGAACAGCCGCAGCGGCCCCCGCAGCTCGAGCACGGCGTCGTAGGTCACGACGCTGCCACCGCCGGGAAGCGCCTCGACCGAGATCGTGTCCAGGGACACCACCGGCCCTCGCTCGGCCCGCAGGACACCGCGCTCAGGGGCTGACCACTCGGTGACCTCGTAGCGGAAGGTCACGTTCCGACCGCCCAGGGCCACATCGACGTCGAAGGCCGAGCCGACCCCGAGCTCCCCGCTGTCGACCCGGGTCGATCGGCTCACCCCGGGGTCCCAGTCGGCGACGGTGGTGAAGTCGGCGACGGAGGCGAAGGCGGCGTCGGGGGCCAGGGGCGTGGTTACAGAAGTACGGTAGCGAGCCATGGCGCTACTTTATCACTAAATATACGCTCCGACCGGGAAAAACGGATCCTTCACACCACCGAGGCCACCAAGGGGCCTCCTCTGCCGGCTCGTCTCGGTCGGCGACTCGCCCGATGCCTCTTCCCGCTGACCGCGGTCCTCGGTAGGGTCGCTGGCCTCGCACCGAATCAGATCGAGATCGTCGAACAGCCCAAGGAGGCCACGCCCATGGCCGAGCGCATCGAGCCTGTTCGAGAGGCGGCCGGCGCCGCGCCGGTGGCTGCCGCCCGGTTCAGCGGGGAGCTCCTCGGTGCTCGCCGGACCGGGGCCTGAGCCGCACCATGGATCTGACCGATCGGCGCGTGCTGATCACCGGGGCGTCGCGGGGCATCGGCGAGGCCATGGCCCGCCGCTTCGCCGAGGCCGGGGCGAGGGTGGCCCTGTTGGCTCGCCGCGCCGATGCGTTGCGGGCCCTGGCCGACGAGGTGGGCGGCACTGCCCACCCCGCCGACCTGGCCGATCCCGAAGTGGTCGCCGGCCTGTTCGAGCGGGTCGAGGCCGAAGGTGGGCCGGTGGACGTGCTCGTGAACAACGCGGCGCTGGACGGCGGCGGCTGGTTCCCCGAGCTCGATCCCGACGAGATGCGCGACGTCCTCCAGGTGAACCTGGTCAGCGTCCTGCAGCTCTGCCGGCAGGCGCTGCCCGGCATGCTCGAGCGGGGCCGGGGCCGCATCGTGAACATCAGCTCCATGGCCGGCGTCGCCGCCTTCCCCGGCATGGCCACCTACGCCGCCACCAAGGCCGGGTTGTCGCACTTCACCGAGACCCTGGCCCTGGACCTGCGGGGGCTGCCCGTGGGCACCACCCTCGTGGAGCTCGGCCCGATCCCCACCGACCTGCTCGAGAAGGTCGACCGCTACCGGCCCACCCGCGACTCCTTCGACCGGGCCTACCGGCTCGGCCTGATCACCGACGTCCCCCGGGATCGGGTGGCCGACGAGGTGGTGCGAGCTGTCGAGCGGGACCGAGCCCACGTCCGACTACCCAGACGGGCGCTCGCGTACCCCCTGATGACCCAACTCCCCCGCGAGCTCACCCGACTCACCCTCACCGGGATCCGCCACCGCCAGAAGCCCTGATCCCGCCATCCCTCGGCGACGAGCGGATCACCACGAAGGCGTCGGGCGGCGTGGTCGGTCCTCGCTGCTGGCCGTCGTCCCATTGCGGTGGAGCGCCAGACTGCGGGCCTGGTCCCTGGTCACGGGCAGGCCCATCATCGGCGTCCGCCCCGTCCGCCCCGTCCGCCCCGTCCGCCCCGTCCGCCAGCGCGGTAGGCGATGTGACCATCCGCGTACTCGTCCGGAGTCGCTGATCGGGCAGCCGACCTCGAGGCCGCCGATTGGTGGCGGCTCAGCCCCTTCGAGCCTCGCCGCCGTCAGCCCCGCGCGGCACAGGTACCCGGATCCTCCTCAGCCAGGCGCCCTCCACAGGTGGCGCCGTATCCCTCATAGGAGTTGGTCGACTCCGAGACCGGCGTGAGCTGGTAGAGCCGGTCGCAGTCGGACAGCTCACCCACATAGCAGCTGTCGGCCAGGCCGTCGAAGCGGGCGTCGCGGTCCACCGTGCCGTATTCCGGGATGACCTCCGACGGCGTCAGCGGCTCCCCCAGGTCGCCGGAGCTGTCGGAGAAGTCGTCACTGAAGTCGTCGCTGAGGTCGCTGCTGCTGTCGGAGAGGTCGCCGCTGAAGTCGTCGGACTGGTCCTCGTCGCCGGCATAACACTCGAGGCCGATGTCCTCGCTGACCGCCTGGGTGTCCGCGTCGAGTTCGGGAACCTCGTCGAGCAGGTCGAGGACCGCCTCCTCGTCCTCGTCCTCGAAGGCCTCGGCCAGGTCCGGCCAGAGGTCCGCCCGATCCTCCAACAGCCCCAGGAGCTCATCGAGCTCGTCCTGGAGATCCTCGGGCGGGTCGACCCCGCTCAGCTCGTCGATGCCGTCGGACAGGACCTCCCCAGCCTCCTCGCTCAGGTCAGCCGCACCGTCGAAGTCGTCGCCCTCGAGGTCGGCGAACTCAGCCTCGATGGCGTCCAGATCGTCGGTGACCTCCCCGCAGACGTCGTCGAACTCGTCGATGAACTCGTCCTCGGAGAGCTCTGAGCCACCCCCGCCGCACCCGACGGCGAACAGCGCGAACGCGCCGAGGAAGAGCAACAGGGTCGACCGGGAGACGTTTCCCGTCATGCGATGATCCTTTCGGGCCCATCCGCAGCGAACGGGACCGCGCAACCCTAGTGGCGGATCCGACCGGCTTATCGGGGCGTTCGACACTGCGCAGACGGTGGCGGTCGTCGGGGACTACGGGCATGGACGAGGGGGATGCCCGGCCGGGCCCGCGCGAAGGCCACCCCGGTGGCGATGTCGGGTCCCCGATGCCTCTCAGGGGGCGCCGCTGGTGAATCGAAGCCCGACCCGCGCTGCGTAGAGTTCCACCACAGCGACTCGCGACGGGAGCTTTCCATCGAGTTCATGAAGCAGCTCGAGATTCAGCTGCCGACCGAGCTGGAGATCAGCCACGCGAGCGCCAGAGGTCTGGTTCTGCGAGGAAGATGTTTCGGCTTGCGGCTGAGTAGGAGCATCGCGCCCTCTGGACGGACCGCGGCGTCCGTGAAGGGCACCGTCGCCTGCTCATGAAGGACCTAAGGCCCCTGCCCAGGACCGGGGATCCGTCATAGGTTCGCAGAGAAGTACCGCGGCCCCCGGGGAGGCGGCCATGGCGAACGACACAGGACCAGGATCTGCCCGAGGCCAGGGGATTTGGATTCCGGCGGCCGACCTCATCCGCCGGCCCGTCGACCGGCGCACCTTCCTGCACTGGACAGCTCGGAGCAGCTTGGCCGGCCTGGCGCTGACCGGGGCGTTCGGCCCCCTGGTCGGATGCGGCGACGGGGGCGACGAGGTCGGCCAGACCGGCAGCAGCCTGCCCGGCCGGCTGAAGGTGGGGGTTATCGCACCCACCTCGGGCATCGGCCAGTTCTTGGGCGAGATCGTCACCCGCTCGCTGGGGGCGTCGAAGCAGCACATCCAGGAGGAGGGCCTGGTCACGGGGACCACCGTCGACTACCAGATCATCGACGCCCCCGCTGAGCAGTTCGCCGAAGGGACCCAGCAGGCCTACAACCTGCTGGTCAGCGACCCCGACGTGATCGGGATCCTCTGGTGCACGCCCTTCGGTCTGGTCGAGGCCATGCCCCAGATCCAGCGGGACCAGATGCCGGTGATCTCCGTGTACGCCGACCCCTGGTCCTCCGGCGATCTCGACCCTCAGGGTCCGGGGCGCTCGATCTTCCAGATGCTCCTACCGGACCGGATGTCGCTTGACGCGATGTGCGCCTACGCCGCCGACGACCGCCGGTACGCCACGACCGGGCTCATCTACGACAGCAGCCTGAACGCAGAGGTGAGATCCTGGTTCGACGACGCGGCCACCGAGCACGGCCTCGACGTGGTCGGGGTCGAGGAGTTCCAGCTCACGACCGGTGACTACGGAGCCCAGCTCCAGCGCCTGAAGGAGGCGGCCCCGGAGTGCCTGTTCGTCTGGGGGCTGTCGGACAACACCGCACTGATCGCCCAGGGTCTGGCCGACCTCGACTCCGAGTACATCGACACGCCCACCGCCCGTAGTGGCGAGGGCTGGCACCCGCAGATCCTCGGCTACCCCGGCGGCACGGGCGAGAAGAAGTGGGCCGAGCTGGCCGGGGATGCCGCCAAGGTCGGGACCATCACGGCCTGGTACCTCGGCGGGCTCATCGGCGGCCCCCAGTTCCCCGTGGACGACTGGCTCCTGGACTACGACGGCCACGGGGCCAGCGGGGGTGAGGAGGGGGCGGCCAACGGTTGGTGGGCCCTGCTGGAGGCCGTCCGTCTGGCCGGCACCACCGACCGGGCCCGGGTGGTCGAGGAGCTCGGCGGCCTCCGCACCCGGTTCGCCGGGCTGGAACTCGAGCTCGACGCCGACACCCACCTCGGCATCAGTCCCGACGAGGTCTGCCTGATCTCCCTCGAGCGCTGGGACGGACCGGTCGAGACCGACCCGCCGTACGTGCTGGGGCGGGAGTGGGAGACGACCTTCCCGACCATCAGGCCCGACTACGTCGGCCCGGCCCACCTGTTGCGGCCCACGCTGGAGGCCAATCGGCGGGCCCAGCCCGACTACATCAACGAGCTGCTGGAGGATGGGTGGGGCACGCAGTGCACCAAGTCCCCACCCGACGCGATGGGCACCGATGTCGTGATGACGCCCGACTGCAAGATCCACTGAGGCGCTGCAGCCCATGGGCGAGATCACCCAGGCCGTGGTCTACGCGCTCACCATCGGCTCGGTGTACGCGCTGGTGGCAATCGGCTACAGCCTGATCTTCGCCACCACCCGCATCGTCAACTTCGCCCAGGGCACGCTGGTGGTGTTCGGCGGGTACCTGGCGTGGTGGCTCTACGTCGAGGCCTTCGACGGCGCGGTGCCCGTGGCCCTGGTGACGGTGCTGGTGGTGGCGCTCTCGGGCATCACCGGCTGGCTCGTCCACCAGGTCGCCGTCGCCCCCCTGGGCCGCTTCGACCCCACCACCAACATCGGTTGGCTGGTGACCACCTTCGGGGCCGCCATCGTCATCCAGGAGCTGGTCGCCAAGGGCATCAGCGACGAGGGCCAGTCCATCCCCGACCTGGTCCGCTCGGTGGCGGGATGGCAGGGCTCGGTCGTGTTCGACGTGTCGATCCGCCCCAGCGACGTGGCCCTCGTGACCGCCACCGCGCTCGTGGTCGTCGGCCTCGAGCTCCTCCAGGATCACACGCGCATCGGACGGGCGCTGCGGGCCGTGGCCCAGGACCGCGGGGCGGCGTCGCTCATGGGCATCGACCCCAAGACCATGGTGCGCTTCGCCTTCTTCGTGGCCGGCGCCCTGGCGGGGCTGGCGGGCATCCTCGTGGCCCCCCAGCTCGGCATCCGGTTCAACATCGCCCTGAACCTGGGCGTCACCGGGTTCGTCGCCGCGGTCATCGGAGGACTCGGCTCGGCTCGAGGGGCGATCGTCGGGGGCCTTCTCGTCGGTGCCGTCGAGGGCACCGTCGGCGTGGTGTCCGACCAGGCCGGCTCTTACCGGCCCCTCGCCGTGTTCGCCACCTTCGTGGTCGTCCTCGCCCTGCGCCCGACCGGTCTCCTCGGCCGGCCCGTCGTGGAGAAGGTGTGATCACCGTCCTCCACCGGGGCGGGAAGGCCGTCCCGCTCACGGTGCTCGTGGGCTTCCTCGTCTGGTTCCCCATGGCGGTCGCCGACAACCGCTTCTGGCTGGTGCTCGGCCTCCAGGCGCTGTGGACGGCGATGGTGGTCATCGGCGTCAACCTCCTGCTCGGCTACACCGGCCTGCTCTCCCTCGGCCAGGCGGCCTTCTTCGTCCTCGGAGGCTTCGTCGGGGCCATCTGGGCCGTGGAGGACTGGGGCCTCGACCCCTGGCTGGGCTTCCCCGCCGCCTTGGTGTTCGGGATGCTCCTCGGCGCCGGCCTGGCCCTGACCTGCTGTCACCTGCGCGGCTTCTACCTCACGGTCGTGACGCTGGCGTTCGGCCTGCTGGCCTCCTCGTTCGCCCTGCTGGTGGAGAACCCGTTCAACGGGCAGTCGGGCCGGGCCGTGGCTGAGCCGCTCGAGACCGACTTCGGCTTCATCGACGCCACCAACCCGAACCGGCCGTTCATCGGCCTCTTCGTCGTCGGATCCGTGCTGTTGCTGTTCTGCCTGGCGGTCAGCTGGAACGTGGTCCACAGCCGCTGGGGTCGCGCCTACCAAGCCATCCGCGAGAGCGAGGTGGCCGCCAAGGCGTGTGGCGTGGCCACCTACCGGCACAAGGTGTCGGTGTTCGCCCTGTCGGCGGGGATGGCGTCGTTGGCCGGGACCCTGGCCGCCCAGACGAACCTCCAGGTCACGATGGCCGGCGGCACCGCCATCGTGGGCCAGTCCTTCGAGCAGGTGATCTACGCCAGCTTCGGTGGCCTGGGGACGATCGCCGGACCGATCGTCGGCGCCTTCACGTTCACGCTCGGCTTCGGGCTGGATCTCGGTGGCCGCAGCCTCCAGGAGCGCCTCGGTGCGGGGGAGACGCTGTTCCTCGGCGCCCTTGTGATCCTCATCACCGTCGCCCTGCCCCGGGGCGTGGTCGGGACCGCGCAGGAGCTCCTGCGGCCGAGGAGGGCCCGGCGCCGCACCCCGTCGCCCGCGCCTCCTCCCCCGGAGCTGCGTCCCCGCCACGATCGGCCCGCGGGGTCCACCCTCCTCGAGGTCCGGAACCTGTCGATCGCCTTCGGCGGCCTCGATGCGCTCGAGGGCATCGATCTCGACGTCGTCGTCGGCTCGGTCCACGCCCTCATCGGTCCCAACGGATCGGGCAAGTCCACGTTCGCCAACGTGGTCACCGGCCTCTACCGGCCCGACCGCGGGAGGCTTGTCTTCGGGGGCCGGGACATCACCGATGCGGCGCCCCAGCACAGCGCCCGCCTCGGCTTGGCCCGCACCTTCCAGACCTGCCAGATCTGGCGCCGGATGACCGTGCTGTCGAACGTGCTGGTCGGTGCTCACTCCCGGAGCCGCACCGGCCTGGCCCGTTCGGCCCTCCTGCCCCCCTCGCTGCGCCCCGACGAGCGGGCCCAGCAAGTCGCGGCCCGAGCGCTGCTGGCCTTCGTCGGCCTGGCCGACCGGGCCCAGGACCCGGCGGGGTCGCTTCCGTTCATCGACCAGCGACGACTGGAGATCGCCCGGGCGCTGGCCTCCCGGCCGGAGTTGTTGATCCTCGACGAGCCGGCGGCAGGCATGTACCCCGCCGACGTCGCCGAGCTGGAGAACCTGATCCGCCAAGTCCGGGATGCCGGGGTGACGGTGCTCCTCATCGAGCACCGGATGGAGGTGGTGATGAACCTCTGCGACCGTGTGACCGTGCTCGACTTCGGCAGGAAGATCGCGGAGGGGACCTCCGAGGAGGTCGTCCACGACCCCACGGTGGTCGAGGCCTACCTCGGCGCCGCGGCGCCGGCGGCCCGGACCGTGACGGCGACGCCCCCCCGGGAGGACCGGGACCAGCTCGCGCCGGTGCTGTCGGTGCGGGACCTGGAGGTCGACTACGGGGCGGCGTCGGCGCTACGGGGAGTGCACCTCGAGGTGGGGGCGGGCGAGACGGTCGCCCTGATCGGGGCCAACGGAGCGGGCAAGACCACCACCCTGAAGGCCATCTCCGGCGTGGCCGAGCTGCTGATGTCGGCGTCGGGCGAGGTCACGTTCCAGGGTGAGCGCATCGACGGCCTCCCCGCCCATCAGATCGCCCGCCGGGGTCTGGCCCATGTGCCCGAGGGGCGTCGCTTGTTCCCGGAATCCACCGTGGAGGAGAACCTCCTGCTGGGGGCCCATCGGCGCCGAGACCCCGAGGTGTCCGCCGACCTCGCCGCCGCCTTCGAGCGCTTCCCCGTCCTGGGCCGGCTGCGCCATCGGCCCGCCGGGCTGCTCTCCGGCGGCGAGCAGCAGATGCTGGCCATCGCCCGGGCCCTGATGGCCCGGCCCGACTTCCTGCTCCTCGACGAGCCTTCCGTCGGCCTGGCTCCGATGGTGGTCGACCAGCTCTTCGCCACCATCCGCGAGCTGGCCGACGAGGGCCTGCCCATCCTGCTGGTCGAACAGCTGGCGTCCAAGGCGCTGGAGGCCTGTGATCGGGCCTACATCCTCGAGACGGGCACCGTCGTGCGCAGCGGAAGGGGAGCCGATCTGGCCCGCGACCCCGAGGTGCGGGCCGCCTACCTCGGCGACTGACCGCGTTCGGGGAACCCGGGCGTGCGCCTCAGCCGGCGGAGCTGGTGCCGGCCCGACGCCGGAGGTCGTCGACCCCGCCGGCGATGGCGTCGGCGAGGAGGCCGACATCGGGCGCGGTGTCCCGGTCGCCGGTGACACCGAAGGCCAGGCGCCCGTTGTAGGAGAGGATGGCGGTGGCCACCCGGACGCCATGGGTGATCGGCACGTATGGCCGGTACTCCAGCATCTCCCGGCCCAGGCAGTAGAGGGGGAGCTGCGGGCCCGGCACGTTCGTGGTCACCGTGTTGACCGACCGTTGAGGCAGTTGGTGCATGAGGCGGACGGCCAGGCGACTGCCGGTCTCGAGGAGCATCGGCGGGGCCAGGGCGCTGAGGACCATCACCGCCTCGCCCGCCTCAGCCATGTGCGAGTCCTTCAGATCGGCCATCTGCTCGCACACAAGGGCCAACCGTTCGACCGGGTCGGCCAGGTGCACCGGAAGCTCGAAGAGGAGGCCGGAGACCTGATTGTCGAACATGCCCTCACCGCTCTCGGTGCGCACCGACACCGGGACCAGCGTCCGCACGACCGCGACGTCGGGGTCCTCGTTCCGGGACGCCAGCAGCTCGCGGTAGCCGCCGCTCACTGCGCCCAGCACCACGTCGTTCACGGTGCCGCCGAACGCCTGGCGCACGGTCTTCACGTCGGCCAGGGACACCGAGGAGTGCGCCCAGGTCCGATCGGGCCCGATGCTGCCCTCGATGGACAGCGGTTCGGTGGTGGACAGGTGGCGGCCGAAGCGCAGGAGGCCCTGCCCGGTCTCGGTGAGTGACCGCACCGAGCCCACCGGGTCGGCCAACACGCCGGGCAACCGTCGGGCCAGGGCCCCGGCATCACCGACGAGGCCGGACCAGGCGTCGACCACTCTTGCCACCGGCGACGGCTCGGACTCGGGCTGCCAGGGCTCGGGGTCGGGAAGACCGACATCGCGTTCGATGTCGAGCAGGACATTGAGCAGGGCGACCCCGGACACGCCGTCGACCATGCAGTGGTGGATCTTGAAGATGAGCGCCCAGCGACCCTCAGGGAGGCCCTCCACCAGGACCGTCTCCCACAGCGGGCGGTCGCGGTCGAGGGGCTCGGACATGAGCTCGGCCATCGTCCGGGAGAGCGCGGCGTCGTCGCCCGGAGCCGGCAGGACCAGGCGGCGCAGGTGGTGGGCCAAGTCGAAGTCCGGGGCGTCCACCCACACCGGCCGGCCGAGCTCGAGCGGCACCGACCGCACCCGCTGGCGGTAGCGGGGGATCAGGTGGATCTTGGCGCGGACCAGCTCGGCCAGCTCCTCCTCGGCGGGCGGGGGACCTTCGAACACCGAGACACCGGCGATGTGCAGGTGGGAGACGCCGTCCTCGAGATGGAGGAACTCGGCATCCAGGGGGCTCAGACGGTCCATGGTGGGGATGTTCCTCTCAGGCGCTCTCGGCGAGGGCGAGCACCTCGGCGAAGCCGGTGACCAGGCTCGCGGTCAGCAGGTCGGGGTCGGGCACCGAAGCGGTGTCGATCGTGAGGCCCACGCAGCCGGTCCCGGCGTGGGAGAGCAGGGCCACACTCAACGCCGCCCCGCTCGGTGGGGCGAACGCCCACTCGCGCACGACCTCGGCCCCGGCCAGGAAGACCGGGCCGGGTAGGCCGGGCACGTTGGTGACAACGGCGTCGACACCCTTGAGCATCGCGCCGAATATCGACGTGGTCAGGCTGACGGGGAGGCGGTCGAGGACCGCGGCGATGGGCTCGGTGAACCCGAGAGCGGGCTCGTTGCGCCATTCGTGGGCGACCCGGCCCACGACACGGATGCGCTCGGCCGGGTCGCGGACTCCGGCGGGGACGGTGAAGCGGGCGGGCACAAAGCGGTTCCCGCCCAGCGGATCGCCCTCCTGGCGGACGTTGATGGGCATGGTGAACCGCAGCTCGGTGAGCGGGGCCCGGTGTTGGCGGTGGTAGTCGGCGAGGCCGCCGGCGACCGCGGCGAGAAAGGCGTCATTCACCGATCCCCCCGCGGCGTGGCCCGCGGCGTGCAGCGCCGCGAAGGGCACCTCGAAGGCCTCGAAGCGACGAGTGAGGCTGCGCGCGGTCATGATCGGTGAGCAGGGCTCGGTGACCGGCCGCAGCAGCCGGGCCAGTGAGCGGACCATCCGGGTGGCGTCTCCGACGGCACCGATCGGCTCGCGGGCCGCCCGCAGGACCGCTCCGGACGCGACGCCCGCCGCCGCCGTCGTCGCCCCCATCGTCTGCCGGACCCGATCGCTCGCCGACGCGGCCAGCACCGACAGAGCCGATTCGTCGCCGGTCGGCCGGGGGACGAGCCGGGGCCCGGGCTCGGGCGCGTCGGCGGTCTCGTCCAGCAGCATGAGGGCCAGACGCATGCCCCCGACACCATCGGTCAGGCAGTGGTGCACCTTCTGGACCAAGGCGGCACCGCCCCCCGGCAGGCCCTCCACGAGGGTGAACTCCCACAGCGGCCGGGCCCGGTCGAACGGGGCCATGGCCAGCGGTTCGGCCACGTCCAAGGCGGGCCGCAGCGGGTCCTCGCCGCCCGAACGGGGTGCCCGGACCCGCCGCAGGTGGTAGTCGAGGTCGAAGCGGGCGTCCTCGACCCACTGGGGTGGGCCCAGCCGGAGTGGGGGCACGACGATGCGTTGGCGCAGCCGGGGGACCAGCGTGGTGCCGTGCTCCAGCCGGCGGACGAGGCGACCCCAGTCGGGCTCGCCATCGAGCAGCGCCACCGCGGTGATCGTCGAACGCAGCACCGGGTCCTTCTCGATGTCCCACAACACGGCGTCCGACGCACCGAGACGGCGTTCGAACCTCGGCTCCTCGGGTGCCATGACGATCTCCCCTGTTCGATCCTCGCCCCCGTCGTCCTGCCTGCTCGGTGGGTCAACGGTCAAGGGCAGGTGCCGGGCGGTCGCGGTGGACGCGGATCACGATCCGATCTGCCACGCCGGCCAACATGCCCTCAATCCCACTCGGGGAAAGGCCGATCGGGGACACCGTCCCCCAAGGCCCGGATCCGGGCCAGGGTCGAAGGTCACTGCGAGGAGCGGACCAGACCAGGCTCAACCGGCTCTTCGGTTTCGTCCAAGACATCCTCGATCACGCCGACGAGCTCGCCGGACGATTCGAGGACTTCGAGCCGTCGCCCGGGCCTGCGGCGAACGCCAGATCGTCGAGACCGTGACCTCGGCCAGAGCAAAGGGCAGCCGCGAAGGCCGCTCCCCCACCGCCCGGTTCCGGGGTCGACCGTCGGCGGCGGACGTCGTCGATCCGCAATCGTCTTCAGTCTGGGTCGTCGAACTCGGCCAGTCGATTGGCCATTGACGCCAGGAGCGGCAGGTAGAGGTCGGGATGCTGCTCGAGGAGCCGTTGGAAGTTGCCGCGATCGATCAGGGCGACGGTCATGTCGGTGCTCGCCACCACGGTGGCGTTGCGGGGCCGGTCGACGAGCAACGCGGTCTCCCCGAAGATGCTGCCAGGGCCCCGCGTCGCGATCACGGTGTCGCCTCTACGGACCTCTGCCTCGCCGTCGAGCACGACGAAGAGCTCGTGTCCGGCCTGGCCCTCGGTGATGAGCTCGCGGCCCGCCGCCACCTCGATGGTGGTCGTCAGCCGGGCGACGCTGGCGAGTTGCCGCGACGAGTAGTGGCTGAACAGCGCGACCTGGCCCAGCTTCTTCTCGATCGTCGACTTGGCCATGTCCCCCTCCGTGTCGGATCTCGACGCTAGACGACGGGGCACCGGTCCCGACACCGCCCGCCCCCCGTCCACCGGCTGATCATCCACCCCGCCGGGTGGCGGCGAGCCGCAGAGGGGCGAGGGCCACCTGCTCGCCGAGGAGCACCTGCGGGAGATCCTGGGCGCCGGTTGAGCCCGGAGCGTCGGGTCCTTCGGCTCTGCCCCCGGCGGCGACGAGGGGAGGAGACTGTGTCCATGGGAGTACACCTGTCCGACGGGGTCCGGCGCGTGCTGGACCGACCCAACATCGCCCACCTGGCCACGCTGCAGGCCGACGGGGCGCCCAAGTGCGACCCGGTGTGGATCGGCCGTGACGGCGACCGCCTGCTGGTGGCCACCCACGGCGACAGCATCAAGGCCCGCAACTCGGCCCACGACCCCCGGGTCGCGGTGTCGGTGATCGACCGGGCCAACCCCTACGAGGAGGTCCAACTCCGGGGCACGGTGGTCGACCACACCCCCGACTTCGAGCTGGAGGTCATCGACGACCTGGCCCGCAAGTACACGGGCGAGCCCTTCCCGTGGCGGGAAGGCCACGGTCGGGTCGCCCTCGTCATCGAGGTCACCCAGGCCCGCCACTTCGTCCTCCCCTTCACCGACCCCGGGTTGGACTGAGCCCGAACGGTCGGTCGGGGGTCAGGGGTGGTGGCGTTGGCGGAGGCCGGTGAGGCAGGCGACGGCGTCGTCGGCGCGGTCGGCGGGGACCAGGAGGTGCTCGTGGAAGAAGCCGGCCAGCACGTTGGCCGGGATGCCCTCGTCGGCCAGGGCGGCGGCCACGGCGGCGGTGAGGCCGACGGCCTCGAGGGCGCTGTGGACGTCGAGGGTCAGCCACGCGGCCTCGAACCCGACGGGCCAGCCGTGGCGACGGGCGGCCTCGACCGTGGCGACCACGGTCGGGCCCTCCGCCTCGGCCACCAGCGCCTCCACCCCGTCGCCGAGGGTGACGGGGCCGTCTGCGCAGGCGACGGTGAAGCGGCCCGGGCGCACGGTCACCGTGAGCCCGGCCAGCATCCGTCCCAGGTCGGTCTCACCGCTCGGGCGCACCACGCGGGCCACGGTAGGCTCGACGGGCGGCGCGACACTTGGCGGGTGACCCCCGACCCCGCCGGCCGGCCGATGCGTTGACCGACACCGCCGCCCTCCCCGCCGACGGCGAGCCGGCGGACGGGGCCGCCCGGCGGCGGCGGGCCCGGTGGGTGCTGCCGATCGCGCTGGCCCTCGTCGTCGCCGGGGCCCTTGTGGCACCAGGCCCCTGGCCCGAGGGTGAGGGGACCCTGGTGGTGGAGGTGGCGGGGCAGCGGGCCCTGGCCGCGCCGGTGGCGCTGGGCGACGGCGAGGAGCAGGTCCTGGCCGCCGAGGCCGGCGGCACGGTCGAGGCCGTCCTGCCCGACGGGGCGCCGACCGACGCCGCCGTGGTGGTGGAGGTGTCGGACCGGGCCCGCCCCGGTCTGGGCCTCGACGACGTCGAGATCGAGCTGACCACACCGGACGGCGCGGTCGAGCCCATCCCCGTGGTGGCGGCCGAGGACGGCACCGTGACCGCTAGTCGCCGCCCGCCCCGCGACGTCGATGTCGTCCTCGCCCTCCTCGGGGTGGTGGTCGTGCTGTGGGTGTCGGCCCTGGTCCCGCTGTTCGTCACCTCGCTGGCCGTGCCGGTCGTGCTGGCCGTGGCCGGCGTGGGCACCGCCCAGGAGGTGCTGGCCCCCTTCTTCGACCCGATCATCGTGCTCTTCTTCGCCGGCTTCGTCATGGCCGAGGCGATGCGCCGATCCGGCCTCGACCACCGCGTCGCCGTGCTGCTGGTGGCGGGGGCCGGGGCGGGGCCGGTGCGCCTGTTCGCCGGGCTGGTGGCCATCTCGGCCTTCTTCTCCATGTGGATGTCCAACACCGCCGCCGTGGCCGTGCTCCTGCCCATCGCCCTCGCCGTCAGCGAGCCCGTCGGCCACGTCGGCTACCGCCGGGCCCTGGTGCTGGGCCTGGCCTACGCCGCCACGATCGGCGGCGTGGGGAGCCCCATCGGCACCCCCGCCAACCTCCTCGCCATCCGCTTCGTCGACGACCTGACCGGGCGCCGCATCAGCTTCGTCGAGTGGTTCGCCTTCGGACTCCCCCTGGTCCTGCTGTTCCTGCCCCTGATGGGCGCCTACCTGTGGTGGGTCAGCCGGGTCCGGGTGGAGCGGTCCCGCTTCACCGAGGCCCGCGACCGGGCCCGGGCCGAGCGCCGGGGCCTGGGCCGCGTGCAGGGCGACGAGGTCGTGGTCCTGGGGGTCATGACGGCGGTGCTGGTCCTGTGGCTGACCCAGACCTGGCACGGGGTCAACCCGGGCATCGTCGCCCTCGGTGGCGCCCTCGTCCTGTTCGCCTCGGGCCGGGCCGTCCCCGAGGACCTGGGCCGGATCTCGTGGTCCACCCTGCTCACCTTCGGCGGTGGCCTCGCCCTCGGGTTGGCCATGGTCGAGTCGGGCACGGCCGACTGGCTCGTCACCCGGTTGGACGTCCTGCGGGCCGTGCCCACCTACCTCGGCGTGGTGGCGGTGGCGGCCTTCGCCCTCGCCCTCACCACGGTGGCCTCGAACACGGCGGCGGCGGCCACCCTCATCCCCCTCGCCGTGCCCCTGGCCGGGCTGTTGGGCGTGGACCCGGTGCTGCTGGTGCTGGTGGTGGCGATGGCCAGCTCCATCGACTTCGCCCTGGTGATCGGGACGCCGCCGACGATGATGGCCTACTCCACCAAGCTGTTCACCCCCGGCCAGATCCTGCGCATCGGCCTGCCCCTCGACCTGCTCGGGCTCGGCCTCCTGGTCACCGTGGTCGTCGGGCTGTGGGTGGCGTTGGGGCTGGTGTGATCCGCTGGTGACCGGTCAGGGCCCGGCGGCGAAGACGGCTTCGCGCAGGCGCTCGACGGCGAGGCCGCAGGCCGCCCGTCGCAGATCGGGCCCGTCGGCCCGGTCCAGCACGGCGGCGGTGGCCGTCCGGAGCCGCTCGGCGGCACCGGCCCGCACCTCCTCGAGGGACCAGGTGACCCGCTGGAGGTTCTGGACCCACTCGGCGTAGGACACCACCACGCCACCGGCGTTGGCCAGGATGTCGGGCAGGACCACGATCCCCCGGGCCACCAGGCGGTCGTGGGCGGCCGGGGTCAGCGGGGCGTTCGCCCCCTCGACCACGACGGGTGCGGCCACCCGGTCCACGTTGTCGAGGGTGAGGACCCCGCCGAGGGCGGCGGGCACCAGCAGGTCGCACTCGAGGGCCAACAGCTCGGCGTTGGTGAGCGGCGCGCCGCCGGGGAAGCCGGCCACCGTGCCGTGGCCGCGGTGGTGGTCGGTGAGGGCAGCCAGGTCCAGCCCGTCAGGGTCGTGGACGCCGCCCCGCCCGTCGGTCACCGCCACGACCCGCGCCCCGTGGTCGAGGAGGGCGCCGGCGGCGTGGCGACCGACGTTGCCGAAGCCCTGGATGGCCGCGGACCGGTCGCGCAGGTCGAGCCCGGTGGCCGCCGCCCACACCGCCAGCACGGTGACCAGGCCGCGGCCGGTGGCCTCGTCGCGCCCCCAAGAGCCCCCGAGGGCGATGGGCTTGCCGGTCACCACCGCCGGCGTGTGGCCGTAGATCTTGGCGTACTCGTTGGTGATCCAGGCCATGACCTGGGCGTCGGTGCCCAGGTCGGGGGCGGGGACGTCGCGGTTGGGCCCCAGCTCCCGGTGCAGTCGCTCGGTGAAGCGCCGGGTGACCTCCTCCAGCTCCCGGCGCGACAGCTCGGCGGGGTCGCAGTCGATGCCGCCCTTGGCCCCGCCGAAGGGCACGTCGACCAAGGCGGTCTTGAGGGTCATCAGCGTGGCCAGGCCCCGGACCTCGTCCATGTCCACCGTCGGGTGGTAGCGCAGGCCGCCCTTGAACGGCCCCCGGGCGTCGTCGTGCTGGACCCGGTAGGCGTGGTGGACGGCGAGGGTCCCGTCGGCCCGCCACAGCGGGATCTCCACCCGGATCTCCCGGTCGGCGAGTTGGAGCAGCCGGGTGGTGGCGTCGTCGTAGCCGAGGTCGGCGCACGCCCGCGCCATCCAGGTGGCGACGGTCTCCGCCGTGGTGGCGCCGTCGGCCACCACGGCACTCACGCGCCGTCGCGGCGGTCGATCTCGCGCTGGATCTCGGCCTCGGAGATCGGGCGCTCACCCACGAAGGTGGCCCATGCGTGCAGGGCGAGCCCGATGCCCCACCCCATGATGGGCCAGACGGGCCAGAAGTAGCCCGCGCCGGTCACCGCCCAGATCCCGACGAGGAGCCCGTTGACCACCAGGTAGGTGACCACGTGGGTGGTGAAGTCGCGCTTCTCCTTGATCCGCTTGATCGCTGCATCGCGTCGTTCGTCTTCAGCCATGGCCCCAGTGTGCCCCCCCGCCGGGGGTCGGGTCTCGGGTCGAACGGCCCGCGGTCGGACTGACCGACCTTGACCGCCTCATCGGCGACAAGCGGGAGATCCATCAGCGGTGGCGGCGCGAGCGCAGGGCGGCACAGGCCTCGGTGGCCGCGGCATCGATCGGGCTCGACGCCGACGCCGCACCAGCGCGCAGCATCACGGCCGGCTACCAGGGTCTCCGCGACGACCTCGCCGACTGGACGGCGGAGATCGACAACCGGATCGTCACCGTCAGCGGGGGTCTCCCCCGCGGAGCCCACCAGTCGACCAGCACGAGGTCGTTGCCGGCGACGGTCTCCTCGAAGGTCTCCTCGGTCAGGTCTGGCGCCGGCCCTGACCGCGTCGATAGGTCGTACGCCCCGGCCGCACGAAGATCCTTTCGGACCGGCGGCGATGACTACCCCGGAGGGTCAGCAGGCACGACCCCGAGTTGCTGCATGAGCGAGAGCATGTCCGTGACCCCCCAGTGCTCGCACACGAGTCCAGCTCCGTTGAACCTCATGATGTCGATGAGCTGCACCTCGATGCTCGTGCCGGTCGCGGGCACTCCCATGAACTCGCCCTGGTGGGTTGCCGTGACCTTCACGCGTGCCACGGTCTTGTCCTCACTGGCAATCAGATCCTCGAGGTCCATCCGCATGTCGGGAAACGCCGTCAGCATGGTCCGAAAGAACTCCAGCGCCCCCTCCTTCGTGGGAGGCATTCCCGGCTCGACCTCGTGCTCGACGAAGTCCTCCGCGACCAGCTCGCCGAACCCGACGATGTCTCCTGCACTGATCCGCTCGTAGGCGCTCCGCATCGTCGCTGCGTGGTCCATCGTCACCCTCTCTGTTCCGGCTGCACGAGGCTGACTGTAACCCTCGATCGACTCCTGGATCGACGATCGACCACAGCAGCGACGCCCCTCGCTAGCACACCAGTCGATTCGTCGTGATGGCTGCTTCGCCTACTGCGACATCTCGTCGACAACGGCCAGGTCGACGAACTCTGGAGCACCGTCGAAGATCTCCGCCATCGTCGCCCTCGCGGCCTGGAGCGCCTCCTGGCGTCGCGGATCGCCCTCGCGGGCGCGGGCCTTCTCTTCGCTCTCGAACACGACGAGCATGTAGGCCCGGCTCGGATCATTCTGGTCCCGCATGGCCAGCGAGCGGATGAGTCCCGAACCTTCCTGTTCGGCCTCTCGCAGCTGGTCGACCAACGCCGGCAGGTCGTCTTCTCTGCCCGGCTTCAGCCGTGTCGTGATGAGCTGTGCCCACATACCAGACCCCTCTGTTCGCGCGTCATGCCGAACCTACGGCATCTCGCGGGACGCTGCTCGAGCGTCGGTGCGGTCCGACAGAGCCCCGCGAGTGGTGCTGGGCCCTTCGGAATCCGATTGGGTCAGGCTCAGGTACGGAGCGTCCGGCGTGCTCATGGTGAAGAGTCGCACTCGCAGGACGTTGGCCGGCCCGGTCGACGAGGGGCCCCGTCATCCTCCGCATAGATCGCTGCGGGTGTAGCCGCTCTGTGCTTCGGGTCATCGCACGCCCGCGGCAACCACCATCGGCTGGTCGACGGGGGTGACTCCGCCCTCGGTGTAGGGGGCCCAGGTCTCGACCACCTGCTGTTCGAGCGCGACCTTGGCCTCGTCGGGCGCCGGCGCCACGAACGCCCCCATCGGGGTGAGGTTGACGTACTGCCAGAGGAACTCCGCCGGGCCCGGCAGCGCGAGCGTGGCCGTCACCTCGGTCGAGACGACGTCGGCCAGGCCGGCTTCACCCAGCAGGGCGGCGACCTCCTCGGGGTCGTGCATCGAGAAGACGGCCCGGACGAACCCGCCCAGGTCGGGGTTGATCTGGTCCACCAGGGCCTGCTCCATCAGCTCGAACGGCGGCTGGATCCGACCCGGCGTGCTGAGGGCCAGGCGCCCTCCGGGCTTCAGTAGTCGCCTCATCTCGGCCAGGGCGGCGCCGCGGTCGGGCATGAACATCAGGCCCATCTGGCACAACACCACATCGGCCTCGCCATCGGGCAGGGGGATGTCGGCCGCGTCGGCCACCTGCCAGTCCACGGCGGCGTCGCCGGGGACCGGCACCGATCCGGCCACCTCGATCATGTCGGGGGCCACGTCCACCCCGGTCACCGCGCCGGCGGCACCCACGCGCGCGGCGGCCATTCGGGTGATGACGCCGGTGCCGCAGGCGACATCGACCACCCGCTGCCCGGCGGCCAGCCGGGCCTCGGCGAGCAGGACGTCCGCCACCGGAATGGCGATGGCGGGCACGAAGAAGCGCTCGTAGTTCTCGGCGGCGATGTCGCTGAAGTCGTCGTAGCTGATGGTTGCCATCGGGATCAGAGCTCCTGTCGAGTGTGGGGTGGGCGATCGTGGTGGGGCCGGGGGCAGGCCGGCGGTCGGTCCCGGACGGGGTCGGTCACGGCCGGATCATCGGGGCCTCGGCTGCGTGGCGAGCCCGCAACTCGTCGTCCCAGCCGCCGTTGCAGTAGGTGGTGACGGCACAGATCCGGCCATCCCACACATCGCACAGATGGAGGCGGCGGGCGACCACGTCGCCGTCGGGCGTGTGCTGGGTCTCGACGTGCTCGGTGACGAACCCGGACCCGGTCGGGACGGTCCGGATGACGTCGACGTCGACGGGCCCGCCGGCAATCGATCGCAGTTGCTCGGCGAAGAGGGTCCCCGGGCCCTGGATCTGGAACCGCCACGACGGCGGCAGCATGTCGAAGAAGGTGTCGGGGGCGAACAGGTCGCCGTCGGCCTCGAAGTCGGTGAAGCACCGGTGGAACCCGGCGCTCAGGCGGTCCACGGTGGTGCGGTCGACGGTCGGTACGGCGGGCAGGTCGGTGGTCGGCATCGGTCCTCCTCGGAACGGCTGGTGCCCGCACCGTCGCACGGCGGTGACGCCTGCCGCATCACCCGAATGCCCCATTCGCCGGACGAGTGGGCGTGGGGTGGATGCCCCATGGCGTGAACCCGGCCCCCTGGACGTCAGAGCAGGTCGTGCTCGTAGGCGTGGGCCGTCGCCGCGGCCCGGCTGTGGACGCCGAGCTTCACGAAGATGTTCTCGAGGTGGCGACCCACGGTGTGCTGGCTGAGGGTCAGCTCGTCGGCGATCTGGGCGTTGGTCAGCCCGGCGGCCACGTGGCCGAGGACCTCCCGCTCCCGGGGCGACAGGGCGCCCCCGGCCGCGACGCCCCCGGCGGCGCCCCCGGCGAGCCCTTCCAGCCGCTCGAGGTCGGGGCCGGCGCCCAGTTCGGCGAACGCGGCTCGGGCGTTGGCCCACTCGAGCCCGGCCGAGGCGGCGTCACCCATGGCTGCGCAGGCCCGGCCGGCGACCACGGCCACACGCGCACCCTCGTAGGGCATGGCCAAGGCCGCCCACGTGCCGGCCGCGGCCCGCAGCGGGGCGAACGCGTTCGCCGGGCGCCCCTCGGCGACCAGAACGGCGCCCTGCGCCTGGTCGGCCACGGCCCGCAGGACTGCGGCCGGGGACCGCCCAGCGAGGTCGTCGAGTTCGTCGGCTGCGGCCCGGGCGCCGTCCCGGTCGCCGACCGCCACGAGGACCTCCACCGCCGCGGCGAGCACAGAGGTCCGGACCGTCGGCGCGAGCACGTCCTGCAGGGCGCGCCGGATCGTGGCCGCCGCGGCGTCGGCATCGCCCCGGGCGAGCGCGAGCTGGGCCAGGCCCGGCACGGGTTGGTGACCGCGCCGGCTCGCCTCCCCGTAGGCGGCCTCGGCCTCCTCGAACGCCCCGGTGAGCCGGTGCAGCTCGGCCTGCTGGTACCAGGCCTGGCCCAGAGCGGGATGAGGCGGCTCGGCCAGCCTGCGCAGGGCCGTCGCCGCAGTCACCGACGCCGTCTCCCAGTCGCCGGCCGACTGCTGCACCTGCGAGCGATGGACCAGGCACTGCCCCCGGTAGGGGACGAGGTCGGGCTGCGCGTCGCACCAGTCGCTCAGGGCATCGGTCCATTCGGCCGCCCGTTGCAGGTCATGGACGCCCACGCACTCCAGGATCACGGCGCAGTACACGATCCCCGAGGCGATGGGCCCCACCTCGCCCGCAGTGACCGACACCATGGCCTCGTCCAGCCGGGCGGTCCCGGACCGGAGGTCACCGCCGGCGATCAGTGCCTGGCCGTGGCCGAGCGTGGCGAACGCCCGCAGGTCGGCGTCGGCGAACCGGTCCGCGACCTCGACTGCCTGGCGTGCGTGCGCACGGGCCGTCTGGGCGTCGCCCTCGTCCAGGGCGCCCAGCATCGCGGGCACGAGCAGGTAGCCCGCGGCCACGCAGTCCAGCCCCTCCTCTTCGATCAGCCCCTCGGTGCGGGCCAGCCAACCACCGGCCGGGCCCATCCGGCCCCGGAGCATGGAGCAGAATGCGGCCCAGAACCCGTAGCGGGCGGCGGCCTCGGGGTCAGAAGCATCCCGGGCGGCGAAGAACGCCGCCTGCCAGGCGTCGGTGCAGGCGTCGTCCTCCCCGGTCAGGTAGGCGCACACGGCCAACCGCTCCAGGTCGGCCGCCTCGAGTGACCCCGCCGGCGCGGCGGCGAGCCCGGCATAGCCTTCGGCCCACCGCCACTCGGCCACGGCGGCGCGGGCCCGGTCGAGATCCTCCCCCATGGGGCCATTGTCCCCCATCGGCGAGGACCGGCGCCTGTGGGTACGGCGTCGTCGTGACGGGTTCCTCCGGGCCGAGGTGACCGGGCCGCTCAGGTCGGCGAGGTGGCTGAGGTGGCTGAGGTGGAGTCGGCCGAGGGCTCAGGTCAGGGGCCGTGTCGATCAGGCCGCCAGCATCCACCAGCCCGTGCCCCGAGCGAGCGTCGGGGCCCCTCGGCCGGCGCTACCGAAGGCCACCGGACTCGGTGTTGTCGCCTGGTCCGCCATGGGGCGACCCGTTCGTGTGACGGCGTTCGGGCGACGGGTCCGAAGGTCCGGTGCTCAGGCCGTACGCGTCGCGGCTGGTCACGTTCACCGCGGGCACGGGATCGAGCAGGTAAGGCGACCGGTGGCTCTGGTCAGCGGGTGCACGACCACGCCGACGCTCGATCGGATCCGTCCAGCCGTGGTGGCAGGCTGCATCGTGATGGATGGGGTCACGGTTGCGGGGCCGACGCCAGCGGTGAGGCCTTTCGGCGCCCGGCGGCCGCGGATCGGACTGATCGTCCTTGGGTTGCTCGTGATCGCCGGGGCCTGTGGCGACGGTGGTGGCGGGACCGCCACCGAGCCGCCGGGCGCCACCGAATCAGCCGTGCCGTCCCGCACGGAGGTAGAGCGCCTCACGCTGGACCTGGTCGATGCGTCACGGCCGACGCCCGGCGGCGCCGGCCTGCCTCCGGCCGAGGAACGGCAACTGGTCACCGACGTGCACCTGCCCGCCGGGCCGGGACCGTTCCCCCTCGTCGTCTTCGCCCACGGGTTCGACGGCCATCCCGACAAGTTCACCGAGCTCTTCGGGCGGTGGGCCGACGCGGGCTACGTCGTGGCCGCCCCCGCATTCCCCCTCTCCAACGACGAGGTGCCCGGCGAGCCCACGGTTGCGGACCTGGCCAGCCAGCCCGGCGATGTCAGCTTCGTCATCGACGAGCTCCTCGCGGCCAGCACCGAGGAGGCCAGCCCGGTGTTCGGGGCCGTCGACCCCGAGCGCATCGGCGTGGCCGGGTTGTCCCTCGGGGGGACCACCACCTACGGGGTGGCCTTCAACGACTGCTGTCTCGACGAGCGCCCGGCAGCGGCGATGGTCTTCGAAGGCGCCCCGCTGGACGTGGATGAGCCGTCGGACATGGCCCGGGGATTGCCTCTGCTCATCATGCACGCCGAGGGTGACTACCGGGTGCCCTACACCAACGCGGTCGCGGCCTACGCGGAGGCCGTGGCCCCGAAGTGGCTCGTCACGCTGCACGAGCTCGCCCATGGCCAGCCCTACGAGGACACCCCCGACCCAGCCGATCAGCTGGTGGTGGCCACCACCACCGCCTTCTGGGACCTCTACCTGCGAGGCGACGAGGCCGCCGAGGCGCGTCTGGTCGACGCCGTCACCCCACCGGGTCTGGCCACCCTGGAGTACGAGACCGGCTGATCGCTCGATGACCTCTGGTTCGTTCAGGAGTTCCACGACCTCGATCCCTGAGGAGATGCCGCGGTCGAAGCGGTCCGCCGTCGGGCCGCTGGCCACCTGGTCGGAGGATGGGTGAACCTCACCGGGTTTCACGCAGGCTCTGGCCATCGAACACGAGTCGACCATGGCCCACAGGCCAGAGAGGCCGCCCAACTCGACCTGTCACCGGAGGGCGCGAGCGTGTCTCCGACGAAAGTGCTAGACACCCGGGTGACTCAGTTGGGGGACTTTTCGGGGCCTGGGGCTCCGGAACAGGGGGAGAGCTGTCATGTCTGCTACCACGCCGTCACCTATCAAGCCGATCCGAGCATCCGGACGGGTCCGGCGCACGCGCTCGGTCGCGGTCGCGGTCGCGGTCGCCGCCGCCCTGCTCGCCATGTCGGCGGTCTCGGCATCTGCCGCGAGGCCGAGCAATCCGCCCCAACCGCCCGGACAGCCCGATCCGCGCGGCCAACTGATCGACCTCCAGCTGCTCGCCATCAACGACTATCACGGTCATCTCGAGTCGAACACGCCCGGCACGATCGACGGTGCGCCTGCCGGCGGTTCGGAGTTCCTGTCCGCGGAGCTCAACGAGCTGCGTCAGGGCAACAGATACAGCCTGACGGTCGCCGCGGGTGACCTCATCGGTGGATCACCGGCGTTCTCCGGGCTCTTCCACGACGAGCCGTCGGTCGAGTCGCTGAACGCCATGCAACTCGACGTCTCCAGCGTCGGGAACCACGAGTTCGACGAGGGTGTCACCGAGTTGCGCCGCATGCAGGACGGTGGCTGTCACCCGGTCGATGGGTGCTACTTCCCTGACGCCCCGTACCCCGGTGCCGACTTCCAGTGGCTCGCCGCCAACGTGGTCGACGACACCACCGGCGAGACGCCCCTGCCGCCCTATTGGATCGAGCGAGTCCAGAACGTCAACGTCGGATTCATCGGCATGACGCTCGAGGCCACCGACACCCTGGTCGCCGCCGCCGGCATCCAGGGCTGGGACTTCCTCGATGAGGCAGACACCGCAAACGCCCTCGTCCCGATCCTCCAGGCCCAGGGCGTCGAGGCCATCGTCGTGCTGTTGCACGAAGGCGGATCCCAGAACCCGCCTCCGGGTGACGTCGACGCCTGTGAGAACATCTCCGGGCCGATCGTTGCGATCAACGACGCCCTCAGCCCGGAGATCGACGCGATGATCACCGGCCACACACATCTGCCGTACAACTGCGTCCTCCCCGATTCGGCCGGCGAGCCCCGCATCGTCACGAGCGCCTACTCCTACGGGCGGGTGGTGTCCGAGCTGAACCTGGTCCTCGACAAGCGCACCAAGGACGTCCGCCGCGACCTCAGCACGGCGACCAACCACACCGTCGACCAGGCATCACTGACCCCCGACCCCACGCTCACCGCGATCATCGAGAAGTGGCAGCCGCTGGTCGACGCCGCCGGCAGCACACCCATCGGGACGATCACCGCTGACATCACCCGCGGCGGTACCCCGCCGGGATCGGATCGCGGCGTGGAATCGGCGGCCGGCAACCTCGTCGCCGACGCCCAGGCGTGGGCGACGTCGAACTACTTCGCCGACGTCGCCTTCATGAACCCCGGCGGTGTGCGCTCCGACCTCACGTATGCCCAGTCGGCCGGTGAGGGCGACGGTGTCGTCACGTTCGGCGAGGCGTTCACGTTCCAGCCGTTCGGCAACACCCTGCTCACGTTCCCGATGACCGGCGCGCAGATCGTGTCGGTGCTCGAGGACCAATGTCAGCCGCCCGGGTCGAGTCGCCCGTTCCTGCACCTCGGTGTGTCGGACGGCCTCACCTACGATCTGGCCACGACGATTTCGGCTCCTCCCACGGTCAATTGCACCAGCGTCACGGTCACGAACGTGCAGCTCAACGGGGTCGCCCTCAACCCGGCTGCCACATACATCGTCACCGCCAACAACTTCCTCGCCGACGGAGGCGACAACTTCGCCACGTTCGCCACGATCGACCCGTCGACGAGACTGGACGGCGGCAATGACCTCGAGGCCCTCACCAACTACCTCGGCACGTTCAGCCCGGTCGCTCCGCCGAGCACCGACAGGGTCAACGAGATTCCCTGATCAGCGGCCCCACCAAGACGACGGCACCGTGTTCGGTGCTTCGGAAGGGGACCGGATGATCGATCCGAACGTGGCTCGAGGCCGCCCTCAGCAGGTGGGTGGGCTCCAGTCGAACGGGAAGGAGCCGGCGAAGGCCCCCTCGACACAGACGTCGACCCGGAACGCCACCGGGCGGCAGGTCCGTTCGACCGTCACCGACCCGGAGCCCCGTCACCGCTGACCCGGACGAACCGGGCCGGCTCGGCGGGCTGGACGGGGGCGGCGGACTCGGCCGAGCTGTCGGCTCGCCGGTCAGCCAGCGGTGGGGTCGGCGGTGTGCAGACCGACCCGCGCTGCGGCTCGCAGCAGATCGTTGTCAGCCGACGTCACGACGTCGGCTGAGATCTCCATAGCGGCCGCGAGATGCACGGCGTCGTATCCGCGCAGCCGCTCCACCTCAGCGAGCTCAGCCGCGTCGTCGACGAGTCCCTCGGTGACCTCGACTACCGTGAGCTGGGACCAGAGACCATCAAGGGTCGCCTTCGCGCTGCCCAGCTGACGAGCGGTCAACCTCTCGCCCCGTCGTGCCGCGGCCAGAGCTGCTCGCGCCTCGACATAGCCGATCCGCACGACAGCCAGCACGTCCGACGCTTCCCAGAGCTCAGCGGCCGCGTCCGAACCCGTCTCCTCGATGATGACCTTGATGAGCACCGACGTGTCGACATACGTGATCACCGACGCTGCTCGGCCACGAGATCGCTGACGGCGCCTTGCGCGGCGATCCGACGGCGTGGCCGACGGCGCGACGTCGCCGTGGGCGCCTGCACGCGACCGGAGGCGATCAGGTCGGCGAGGCGATCGGTCGACGCGTCGACCGACGTGAGGCGAGCGACCGGATGCCCCCGATCGGTGACGACGATGTCCTCACCTTCACGCACGCGGTCGAGGTACCGGCTGAGATGGTTCTTGAGTTCGCGGATCCCAACCGATGTAGCCACATTCACCTCGCTAATGTAGCTACATACGGCTCCGCTGGCAACCCGGCGACGGGCACGACCGGCGAGGCTGAATCCGGCCCTGCGGTAGCACGATTCTGTGACCGGCCCGGCCTCGTCTCGGGGTCGACTCGGTCGGTGGCGCCGATCGCCGGGGGCGAGGACCGATGGCGGGCCGGCGGCGGTGCGGCTTGGTCATGACCGGCTCTTGACGCGATCGAGAACTGCCATACTCGCGGCGATGCCCGCAGTCGGACTGGCTCCGGCCGGGACATCGCGCCGATGACGGGAGCACAGGCCATGGAGTTCGAGTTCAGCACCGGGGAGCCGATCACCGAGGAGGAGGCGCTCGAGCAGGTCGCAACGATGGGGTTCCACGGGATGGCGTTCGACGACGTCCATGACGAGGACGAGACCCTGCACTGGCACGAGTTCGATGCGGTCACCTGGGTGATCTCCGGTACCGGAGCCTTCGCCGACGAAGGCGGCAACGTGACCCGGGTCCAACCGGGCTGCCGGCTCCGGGCGCCGGCCGGATGGCTGCACCGCACGTTGGCTGGCTCGCAGACCCGGGTCGTGCTCGGCACGAACCTCCCCGGGGAGAGCTGGACAGCGCCGATCGACAAGGACCCCGCCGATCGTCCCACGGCCCTGTCCGCCTGAGACGGGTACGGGTCCTCGACGCCGCCGGGGTCCTCGAACCTCCGGCTGGAGGTTGGCTTGGGGAAGCGGCCGGGCGACTGGCCCGGAGGTGAGCCGCAGGGGGGAATCGAGCGCGGACCGAGCAAGGTGGAGTGATGCATCAGGCTGTGAAAGCGCACTCTCGGACAAGGCCGAGCAGATGCCGAAGATCAGCCACCACGTCGCTCGGGTCGTCGACCGTAGGCTCGGCGGATGCCCGGAGAGGAACTGGTCGTGGCGCTGGGCGCGGACGAGAGGTTCGCCGTCGGGCTGGCGGTCGCCGGCCGGTCCGTGCTCGACCACCGGCCACCCGCCGTCGGCACCCACCTCGTCGTATTCGACCGGGGCCTGACCGAGCCCACGTGGGAGCGCCTATTGGCGTCCTGGCCCGGTGCGAGCGTCGAGCGCATCGCCCTCGAGCCGGGTGTGGCGCTCAAGCACAGGCTCGGGACCCTGCTGGCCGACCACCGCCGGGCGGTCTACGTCGACGCCGACATGTTGGTCCGCGGCGACCTCGGTGGGCTGCCGTGGCCCGAGCCCGGCGAGCTGCTCAGCGGGGTACAGGACACGATGATCCCCTTCCTCCGCGACGACCTGGACGCCGAGGCGTTCGGACGCAGGGGCGACCAGCCGTACTTCAACTCCGGGCTGCTCGTGCTCGCGCTCGACGCCTGGCGCCGGGAGGGCATCGACGAGCAGGCGCAGGCGATCCAGGAGCGGTACGGCGACGAGCTCTGGTCGACTGATCAGCAGGCGCTCAACGTCGCCGTGGCCGGTCGTTGGCGACCGCTGCCGCTGCGCTGGAATCGCATGACCCACGTCGGGGCCGTCCCCGACCGGTTCACGCTGTGCTTCCCGGCCGACGAGGTCGCCGAGGCGTGGACCGATCCGGCGGTCGTCCACTTCGCCGGCCACGACAAGCCATGGCGGGGCTCCAGCCCTGATCCGCTGGCGACCGAGTGGTTCGCCACGCTCGACGAGACGGCGTGGTCGGGCTGGCGCCCGGCGCCGGCGGCGGCGGCCTCCGGCATCTGGTCGACGGCCGTGCACCGGGCCCACCGCCGCATCGACTTCGCCCGGCGCGGCGCCCGCCTGGCCCGGCGGGAGGCCGCGCCTGTCGGCCCGTGGGCCCGGTCGGCGGCCGCGCTGGTCGCTCGGCGGCCCTGGCTGGCCGCCACCTACCCCCTGTCCCGGGCCCGGCAACGGCTGAGGGGCCTTTGGTGAGGGGCCCCCGGGTCAGCGTCGTGATCCCCGTCCACGACCAGGCCGCCTTCCTCGGCGAGGCCCTCGACGCCTTCGCCGCCCAGACGTTCACCGACTTGGAGGTGATCGTCGTCGACGATGCGTCGACCGACGGCAGCGGCCGGGTGGCCGAGGGGCGAGCCGGGGTGCGGGTGATCCGCCTCGACCCGAACCGGGCCCCAGCGCGGCCCGCAACGCCGGCGTGGCCGCGGCGCAGGGCCAGCTGATCTGCTTCGCCGACGCCGACGACGTCCCGTTGCCGGCGAAGCTGGAGGCACAGGTGGCTGCGCTCGACGAGGACCCCGACATCGGCATCGTCCTCGCCCGCCACGAACTGCTCGTCGAGCCCGGCGGCGAGGCCCAGGCCGCGCGCGATCGGTCAACCAATCCGGATGCGCGGAGCGACTCTCGACAAGGGTTGCCACTGATGGCATGAGCGTGGCATCATCATGCCATGCCAAGGGTCCGGGTGAGCACGACGGTCGACGAGGTGATGTTGACCGAGGCGCGGCGCCTCCACCGCGACGCAACTGACGCCGCGGTTCTCGACGAGGCACTCCGAGCGCTGCTGGCTCGACATCGCGCCGGCCAGATCGACGCGGCCTACGCCGCCTACGACGACCAGCCGATCGACCAGGCCGACGACTGGGGCGACCTCGCGTCGTTCAGAGACGCGGCTGGCGCGACGTGAGTGGCCCACCGCGTCGCGGAGAACTCTGGTGGTGTGAGCTCCCCGACGTGGGCCGGCGCCCCGTGGTCGTCCTGTCCCGGGACGCCGCTATCCCCCGACTGCGTCGAACCCTCGTCGGCCCGTGCACCACAACGGTCCGGAACCTGCCGAGCGAGGTCGTCCTGGAGCCGGGCGAGGACCCGGTCCCCCGGACCACAGCGGTGAACCTCGACTCGGTGGAAAGCGTGTCGGTCAGTGTGCTCGTCGAGCGCCTTGGCACCCTCAGCAGCGACCGGATGCGCCAGATCTGCGCAGCACTTGAAGTCGCCGTCGACTGCAACCGCTGAGCACCCGCCCTGCTCGAGGCGCCGCACGTCGAGGTCAGCTCGACGTCGGAGTCGAAGTCCGAGTGCCCTTTGGAGCGCGTCCCAGCCCGGGAAGGACGCGGCCGGGTAGGCGGCCGAGACTGCGAGCTCCGGGAGGGCGCAGATGACGTCGGGGTCTTCGACCGATACTTCGGGCTCGAACTCTGACGCACGCAGGCACACTCCCAAGTGGGACTCCGCGGGATTGACGGCAGCACGCACAGCGGCCCGGTCCTTCCCGCCGGGTGCCTGGCTACATGGGCACCACGACAAGCGAGCCAAACGTCATGCCAACCAAGAACAACGTCATGGTTGCGGCGGCGAGCGCGGCAAGGTCCCACAACGGGAGCGAGCCCGAACGCCGGGTGTCGAGGCGGTCACGAACCGCGATGACAAACGCGGCCACGCTCGGCGCAACCGCCACCAGACTCAGACCCAGCTGTTCCGTGAAACGGTGCAGGGAGAGCTCGACCTCGAGCACCGCTCCGTGCAACCCGGTGGGCCGAGCGGCTCCGAGGTCTGTCACACTGGCGACGGCGAGAAACCAGAGGAAACCGATGGCGGCAAGCGGGACCGCCGACGCGAGGCAGCCACCCTCAACGCCCTGTCGTGGCTCACCCGCTGCTTCGTCAACGAACTCCTGCCGGCTCCTCCTCCGCCGAAACACCCCCGCCGCGATCAGCAGAATGAAGCCAAGGGGAACGAACAAGAAGATGTCGGCCAGGGAGAAGAGCATTCCGAATGCTTCAGTTCCCCCGCTCGAGGGATCCTCGCCGACCATCCACCACGCAAACAGCGCTGGAGGGGCGAGCCAGCAAGTCAGCACCAAGACAGCGAGCACCCAGGGCGACATACGACTGGGCCGCCGCGGACCCTCCCTCTCCCAGCCATTCGGCGGGTCCGGCCCACTGCTTGCCCCATCCCCCGAATCACCGAAACCCCACGCAGCCGACGGTGCTCCACCCGCCTCAGCCCGATGGAGCGGCTCTCCTGATCCGGGATCGGTGCCGATCACCCCTTCATCATCGAGCAGCCGACGGGTGCTACTTAGAGGCGAAGGTCCTGCCCGGCTCGAGACGGGCCGCGAGCCGCCTGGGGCGAGTTCTCGGCTCGTGGCTGGCCGACCCGGGTGTTCCAATGCGGCGAGGTCCGGGGTGCCGAAGCAGCCCGCGCCAGAGGTGCCGAGCGATGGTTAAGCGTCGGCGGTGATCGCGCGACGGCGACTGCGATCACGATCGAGCATCGGGAACGAGCTCGACCACGTGGGGTGGCACGCCTTCGACGCGTTGCTCACCCATCCGGTATCCACCGATCACCGCCACCGAGCGTCCCGTCCAAACCACCGACGCGGCATCGGACATGCCTGAGTCCGTCGGCAGCGCCCTCCAGACGTCTCGTGTCGGATCGTATGCCCCGCCCGCCAGTGACTGATCCATACCGGCTCCCGGTTGCCCGACGAGCACCACGAGCTCGCCCCCGGTCCAGGCGCCGCGGCCAGCGAACCCCTCGCTCTCGGCGATGACCTGACGCAGCGACGTCGGCGCGGCGGCGATCATGCGCCACTGCTGGGTGTCGGGGTCGTAGGCCGCGCCGGCGTCGCGCAGGACGCTGCTGGCGCCGCCGCCTTCGGTGCCTCGCCCACCCCAGACCGCCATCTCCTCACCGGTCCATGCAGTCACGGCCCCGGCGGCGCCAGGGATCGGCGCGGCCGGAACGGTGGTCCACGTGCCTGAAGACGACCACGGCCGGACGTGAAGCGGCAACCCGATCGACGACGAGCTCGTCGAGCGGCTCTCCGAAATGGCTGAGGAGGGATTCGACGTCGACGAGATCCTCCGCCGGCGCGGGGGCCGGCCCCCGATAGGCACCTCAGCCGCCTCCGTGGAGTCGGTTCGGCTCGATCCCGACCTGCGTCAGGCGCTCCGCGACCGAGCCGAAAGGGAAGGGCCGCACGCACTCTGAGCTCATCCGCTATGCCCTCCGTCGCTACTTGCGGGCCAGCTGAACTGAATCCTGCGATCGCCGAACGCCATGCCCAGGTACCGGCGCGATCGGTCAGCCAATCCGAGTGGATCTCATCGCCCGCCATCAAGGTAACTTGACGTAGTGGAACCCGTGATTCTGCGCAGCGCCCGGAAACACGGGGTCCGTGACCACGACATGATGCATGCCTACCGCAACCCGATCCGCGTCTTCGAGCTTGACGACCTCACGATGCTGATAGGTCCCGACGAAGCCGCCCGCCTTCTCGAGATCGGTGTGGCCAGGGGTGAAGGCATCGACTTCATCATCCACGCCATGCCGGCCCGACCCAAGTTCCTGGAGTAGCCAGATGCCTCGATCTATCCAAGAGATCCTCGATCACGCTGACGAGCTCGCCGAACGATTCGAGAACTACGAGCCGTCACCCAACGACGAACGGCCCGTAGAGGAGTATCTGCTCGAACGGGCTGCGGTCGCCCGGCTCGCGGCGAACGTCAGATCGTCGACGCCGTGACCGCCGCGAGAGCCAAGAGCATCTCCTGGCAGCGAATCGGCGACATCCTGGGCACTTCGGCCCAAGCCGCACAACAGCGATACGGCTCCGTCGTCGAATCTGCCTGAGCAGGCCGACCTCAGCGCTTCTCACCGTCGGATGATCGATCCGAATGCGTCCCGAATCGCGCGTCCGGACGACGGGTCCGAGAACGGGCCGACGCGTGCTTCGGGCCGAGGCGAGGGGACCCTCGCTAGGGCACTAGGCCCAAGGTGGCACCTGCGTCCTCGATTTCGAGGTGAGGTGCCAGCCTCTGCACGGCGTGCAGAAGTAGGCGCCCCTGGGTGCCTTGCAGGCTCGAGCCTCAGCCTTTCGTTGAATCGCTCGCAGCGCCATGAGCGTGTCACGTTGGATCTTGTAGAGCTTCTTCGTGCATTCGGCGACGATGACCGGAACTCCTTTGGACAAGGCACGTGGTGGCTCACATCCACCGACGGCACCGGGACCGGCCCCTGATAGCGCAGGTCCACCGACACGTTGAAACGTGTTTTCCTCAGAGTACGAGCCCCCACCCGCATGGGCAATGATCCGTTCGGCCCTCTTCAGCCGGCTGCGATGCGAGCTTCTCGGAACAGATCGGCGGGCATGGGGGTCGCCAGCATCCAGGTGATGGCAATCGGACGGTCTCCTTCGTGCTTCACGAAGGAGCAAGGTCCGAGGGCCATATACGGTGCCGCGCCAGCGGGCCCGACTTCTGCTCCCGGACGAAGAGGACGATGTTGGTCCCGTTCTCCCGCTGGTTGAGGTAGCGCTGGCCGGTCGGCGAGCTCGACGCTGGTGGTGCTCTGGGACTCCCAGTGGAACAGCTCCGGCGACAGCGCGTGGTCGCGGTAGAGGGTGCTGGGTAGTAGTCCCGCTCGGACTTGTTCAGGGTCACGAAGAAGAGGTCGGTCTGGCTGGCCTCGTCCCACTTCACGCCCTCGCGGACCGACGGGGGCTTCTCGGCGAGCCGATGCCGAAGGCGGCCAGGATCTCGTCCCGCCCGTAGCGGGCGTGCAGCGTCAGCGGGCACCGGCAGCGGTAGGCCGAGCGCGGCGCCGACGTGGGTCATCCGCTCGGCCAGGACACCGAGGAGCTCGACCAGCTCGACCCGGATCGGCTCGCAGGCCCACAGCCGCTCGAGGCCGTCAGCCAGCGATCCGATCGACGCCTGCACGCCCCACAGCGAGAAGTGCAGCATCGTGAGAAGGCGCTCGAAGCGCACGTCTCCGCCGTCGACCTGTGGCGGCGACCCCGCCGACAGCACCTGTCGCCAGGTGTCGATGCGCTCGAGGTCGTCGACGTGCAGCAGCCGACCCACGGCCGATACGAGGCGCTTGGCGTCAGGGCCCTCGACGGGCGGGCCGAAGCCAGCCTCCGCTCGGAGCTGCGCCCAGCAGCGGCTGTTGCGGTACACGTCCTCCAGCTCGAGGCCGGTCTCGTACAGGTAGGTCGCCAGGTCGACATCGCCGAGGGCCTTCAGCTCGGCCACCCGCTAGGCCCAGGTCGTGGGCAGCGCCTCCTTCAGGCTGCGCAGGACCAGGCCCTTCACCTCCCGGTCCAGGTCGATCGAGCAGCCGGCGGGCAGGAACGGGAAGCCGGTGTCGACCTGGTGCTCCAGCTCCCGTCGGGTCCCCGGCGCCAGCGACCGGTAGCGCAGGTCGAAGCGGAACTTGCGGTGCTGCTGGCCGACGAAGTCGAGCACGGTCAGGCAGGCCTTGTCCCGGGAGTGGCGGAGGCCGCGGCCGAGCTGCTGGAGGAACACCGTGGCGCTCTCGGTCGGGCGCAGCAAGCAGGACGGTGTCGACCTCGGGCACGTCGACGCCCTCGTTGAAGAGGTCGACGGCGAAGATGACGTTGACCTCCTGCAGCCGCAGCTTGCGCAGGGCCAGCTCCCGCTCATCGCGCGCTGCTGTCCGCCTCGTCACCGCCTGCGACGGGATGCCCGCCTCGTTGAAGCGGCGGGCCATGTAGCGCGGCGTGCTCCACGCTGACGCAGAAGCCGAGGGCCCGCATCCGGCCGAGGTCGAGGAGTCTTGTCGTTCAGCGCCTCCAGCACCTTGGCCACCCGCGAGCGTCGTTGCCCGTGTAGAGGTTGTCGAGCTCGCTGGTGTACGTAGCCGCCCGCGCTGCCACGTCAGGTGCGAAGGTCGACCTCGTCGTGGACCCCGAAGTACTGGAAGGGCACGAGCAGGCCCCGTCGATGGCGTCCCACAGGCGCAGCTCGGCGGCGAAGCGGCCGTCGAACCACTCGGTGACGCTCTGGCCGTCGGCCCGCTCGGGCGTGGCGGTGAGGCCGAGCAGCACCTTGGGCTGCAGGTGATCGAGCAGCGCCCGGTAGGTGCTGGCGGCGGCGTGGTGGAACTCGTCGACGATGACCACGTCGAAGTGGCTGGGGTCGACGGTCGCCAGGTCGACCTGGGCCAGGGACTGGACCGAAGCGAAGACGTGCCGCCACTCGTCGGGCCGGTGACCGTCGACGAAGAGCTCGCCGAAGGCGCCGTCTCGCAGGGCGTGGCGGAAGGTGGTGCGGCTCTGCCTGAGGATCGTCTGCCGGTGGGCGACGAACAGGAGGTTGGCCCGGGGCAGCTCCTCCCGCAGCCGGCGGTAGTCGACGCGCGGCGATGACCGTCTTGCCCGTCCCCGTGGCCGCCACCACCAGGTTGCGCCACCGGTCGTGGAGCTTCCGCTCGGCGTCGAGCTGGTCGAGGATGCGCTGCTGGAACGGCTTGGGCTCGAGGTCGAAGAAGCTCACCTCCAGCGGCAGCTCCTCCCCCGCCCGGGCTCGACCGACGGCCACGTCGAAGCGCTCGGCGTCCCGCTCGGGCTCGATACGGCTCGAACTGGGGGTCGTTCCAGTAGCTGTCGAAGGTGGCCTCGAACTTGGCCAGGAGGTCGGCCTGCGTGACCTGCGACAGGCGGACGTTCCACTCCAGGCCCTCGTGCAGCGCCGTGGTCGACAGGTTCGACGAGCCCACGTACGCCGTCGAGAACCCGGAGTCGCGCTGGAACAGCCACGCCTTGGCGTGCAGTCGGGTGCGGTCGGTCTCACAGGAGACCTGGACCTCGGCCCCGAGCGGCACCAGCTCGTCGAGCGCCTTGCGCTCGGTCGAGCCGAGGTAGGTCGTGGTGATGATCCGCACCCGCTTGCCCGCCTCGGTCATCGCCCCGATGGCGTCCTGCAGCCGACGGATCCCGCTCCACCGGATGAACGCACAGATCAGGTCCACCCCATCCGCCGACGCCAACTCCAGCAGCAACTCGGACCCAATTGTCGGCTCACCCCGAGCATTGGTCAGCAGATCGCTTGCCGCCAACGGCGTCGTCGGCCGAGCTGGGACCCGAGCCCCACCGAGCCCGACCTCGTGGACGAGCGCCGTGAGCAGTTCCGGTGTGGCGATGACCTCGTCGGCGGCGTTCACCGCCCGAGGCACCCGATCAGCCAGACTGTGAGTGAGCTCGTTGACCAGTGCCATGGCCAACTCGGCCCGATCCTTCTCAGCAAAGCCGTCGATAGCCCGCTGGATCAGGGGCGCCAGGTGCACGGCCACGACCTGAGCGAGTTCGGCGCTGTCGACCGGATCTGTGGCGGCGTGGCCGCCGGCAGCGACGACCTCGTCAACCGCACTCCGTAGACGCGCAGTAAGCAGTTGCTCATAGAGCCCGTCCGCGAGGTTCACCGCCGCATCACGCAGCAGACCGTAGGTGAACTGCACGATGGCCTCGGTCAGCCTCCCATCAGCGGCGCTGCTGCCAGTTGGCGAGCACTACCGCGACATCGACAACAGTTCAGCGAAGGCGTTGTGGCGGTGGATGGACTCATCGCTGACGACCCGGATCGAGTACGACGCCTGGAGCTCCCCCGGGTTGACGGACACCAGCTCTGAGGCGACCGTGGTCGTCTCAGGAAGGAGTCCAGATGCCTCGTCCACATCCACCGGAGTTCCGTCAGCGGGCCGTTGAGCTGGCCCGCCTGCGGGAGAAGCCGGTGGCCCAGATCGCCGAGGACCTCGGCATCTCCGATTCCTGTCTGCGGAACTGGATGGCCCAGGCCGACCGTGACGAGGGCCGCCGCAACGACGGCCTGACCGCCAAGGAACGCGAGAGCTGGTCCAGCTGCGCCGTGACCTGCGGGTGGCGAGGATGGAGATCGAGATCCTCAAGCGCGGCGTCAGCAGACTCAACCGTTCAGTGCAACACCTGGTCGAGGATGGTGGCGGGCGTCCGGTAGCCGAGGGCCTTGCGGGGCCGCGTGTTGAGCTTGGTAGCGACGATGTCGAGGTCGGCTTGGGTGACCGTCGCGAGCGAGGTGCCCTTCGGGAAGTACTGCCGCAGCAGACCGTTCGTGTTCTCATTCGTGCCGCGCTGCCAGGGGCTGCGTGGGTCAGCAAAGTAGACCTCGAGCCCGGTCCAGGTCGTGACGTCCTGGTGTCGAGCGAGCTCCATTCCTCGGTCCCAGGTGAGCGATCGGAGCAGCTCGGCCGGCAGCTCGCTCATCTTGTCCGCGATGCGCTCCGAGACCGTGACCATGTCGCGCCCGTCGAGCTGGACGAGCACCGTGAACCGCGACTTCCGCTCGACCAGGGTCGCCATCTGGGTCACAGCTCGGCCGAGCAGCAAGTCCCCCTCCCAGTGGCCGGAGACGGCGCGGTCTTCGACCTCGGGTGGCCGATCGTGGATCGACACCGCGCCGGTGATCTGGCTTCGGACCTGGCCCTTGACGCTATGACGCTTGTGCTTTCGGATCGGCCGATGAGAGCGCAGATGCTTCGTGAGATCCCTGGCCAGCACGCCGCGGGCCTGGACGAACAGCGTCTTGTAGATCGTTTCGTGGCTCACCCGCATCTCCGGGTCATCGGGGTGCATCACGGCCAGGAACCCGGCGATCTGCTGCGGGGACCAGTCCTCGACCAGCCTGTCGCGTACGAAGCCCGCGAGCACCGAGTTCTCCTCGAGCCGGCACGGCTTGGGCCGCTTGGCCCGGTACCAGGCACGGTCCTGCGCATCGATCGCCCGATACCTCGCAGCCCCTGTTGCGGGCAATCTCTCGGGAGATCGTCGACGCCGCCCGCCCCAGGCGGGCAGCGATCTTGCGCATCGACTCGCCCGTCGCGAGCCCCCTCGAGATCTCCTCGCGCTCCTCCAGCCTCAGGTGCCCCTCCCGCCGCTTCCGCGGCGGCACGTACACACCGCCCATGGTTCGCAAGATCGTGTACACCGACCCGGGCGGCTTGCCCATCGCCCGGCTGATCTCACTGATCGACTCACCCGCGTGCCATCGCTCCCAGAGCTCGTTCTTCCGCTCGTCCGACATCCCCGGTCGTCCCAACCTGGCCATCGCCACCTCCAACGGTCAGGACAAGGAGACCATCCCCGTTGCGCTGACTCGTTGAACCCAGGTCGGCCTACTTCGCCGCGGAGAACGTCCTCCCAAAATGATCTACACCTTCATCGCCGAGCGGTGCTCGGATCTGCCCGTCTCGGCGTGCTGCCGCGTGATGGGGGTGTCGACCGTCGGGCTTCTACCAGCGCGCAGACCAGCCGGTCACCGACGCCGAACTCGAGGACGCCTACGCGGCCAACACGGTGCATGACATCTGGACGATGTCCGGCAGTCCTATGGGTCGCCTCGGGTCCGCAACGAGCTGCGCCTCGGCCGGGCCGAGCGCTGCTCGAAGACGCCGGTCGAACGGCTGATGCGGGACTGCTGGCGCGTCGGGATCCACTACCCGCCACGCGCGGAACCGGGCTGCACCCGCCGCGGCGACACGACCCCTCCGACGACCTGGTCAACCGGGCCTTCGACCCCGACGGCCCGGACCGCCTGTGGTGCATGGACATCACCGAGCACCCCACCGCGAGCGGCAAGGTGTACCTGGCCGTCGGTCATCGACGCCTAGTCGCGGCGGGTCGTTGGCTGGTCGATCGCCGATCACATCCGGCCGAACTCGTCGCCGACGCGCTGCAGATGGCGACCTGGCGCCGTCGACCCGCCCGAGGGCCAGCTCGATCGCTCACTCCGACCACGGAGCCCAATACACCTCCTGGCTGTTCGGCAACCGCCTCCGCGACGCCGGCCTGCTCGGGTCGATGGGCTCGATCGGCGACGGCTACGACAACTCCGTCGCCGAGGCGTTCTTCTCGGTCCTCCAGCGCGAGCTCCTCGACCAGCACCACTGGGACTACCCGCGACCAGCTCGCCGCCGCGATCTTCGAATGGATCGAAGCCTGGTACAACCCGCGCCGCCGTCACAGCTACAGCGACGGCCTCAGCCCCATCGACTACGAGACCGCCAACGCGGCATGATCACCCACACCCAACCCGTCCGTCAGACCGGGGGAGCTCCAACCATCTCCTGCACTGGGAGCGAGCGCTGGCGGTAGCGGTACGTCGTTGCTGCCGATCCCGGTCAGGGCTTGGTGATGCGTTGCCCGTAGCGCTGGCGGGCTGCTTCGCCCGACGTACCAACCATCGCGCCGATCGAGGCCCACGAATGGCCTTCGTTGCGGGCCACGGCGACGGCCTCCGCGAGTCGGCCCTCGGCTTCGGCTCGAGCCTGGAACGCGTGGCGGACAGCCCGCAGCGCAGTCGCGTCCTCTCCTGCGTTCTCTTCGGGTTCGTGCTGCTCGAACCGCGCCGCGAGTTCGTCGGCCTGGTCGAGAATCTCCTGTGCGGTTCGGGGCATGTGCATCACCTCAGGTACTTCGGTCGGGCGGCCATGGCATGGATGATGATCGGCCCGTCGGTGCTGTCGATCACACCGACCTCGAGCAGGTTCCCGGCACGGTCGGGTCCAACGAACATGGTGAACCCATCGTCGAGATCCTCGACGACGATCGGGTTGTCGAATGCGTGCATCATGTCGTCGTCGGTGACACCGTGCTTGCGTGCGCTCGATGCGACCAGCGGCACCTCCACCCCGTACAAGTTACCTTGTAGGAATGGAGCGTCAACCCACCCGACCGAGAGGTGACCGGCCGCTTCGGGTACTCGGACGGCGCCGAGCGCCACTCCGGTTGACCGCTCCGGCCGGAGGTCGAGTGGAGGCCCTGTCTGCGCGTGATACCGGCGAGGGTCGGGGACGGACATGGAGCGTGAGGGCCGGGCCCTGTTCAGCAGTGGCGGCTGAAGAACACGGCCGCGACCACCGCCGAGTCCACACGGCCACGACCCCGCGCCCTGATCCACTGAGTCGCCATATCGGCGTCGCCGTTCTCGAGCCGCTCTGCCACGAGGGCAAGGGCACCCGCATCAATGCGCCGAATCAGGTCAGCTGGCTCTGCCTCGAGTTCAGCGCGGCGGGCATTGAGGGCGGTCTGGACCCCAGGGTGACCCTTGAGCCACCGAGTCACGGTGCCCCGGGTCACGCCGGCCGCAGCCGCCGCCTCTTCATGGGTCTTGCCGGCAAGCAGAGCGTCGATCGCCCGGTCCTGCTTGATGCTGGTCCCCGAACTAGTTGCGCCACCGTTGCTGATTGGATTTGTCATGCGGAGAGGGCTCCACAGGCCACTGGCCAACCCGCACATAGACAATCATCAATATCTTTTCGTCCGGACAGCGGCATCAATTGGTGACACCACGCATCACCCAAGAGGCGTCGTCGGCGCCGGCTGCCCACCTACGACGACAAGGTGGACCGAGCACATTCGGACCGGCCCTCCGAACGGCATTCGGGCTCGACAGCAGGCCGATCGGATCCCTACGCGGTGCCGAGGTTGCCGCTCCCAGCCCCAAGGCCCGACGGAGCCTGGACACCAGCGGCGAGCGCCATCGCGCAGGTCGACCGCGACAGGGGCCCCGCGTGTTGCCGTCTCCGGTCAGGGGGCGAAGACCTGTACCGGCACCGACCGGTTGCGAGAGGTGTCGCCGTTGCCCAGCTGCCCGCTGTAGGCACCGCCCCAGCAGTAGAGCCGTCCGGTGGTCTTGATGGCACAGGTGTGGGATCCGCCGGCGCTGACGGATGCCCAGTTGGCGAACCCGCCGTGCACCTGCACCGGTGTCGTCCTGTCGGCCCTGGGCTTCCCGTCGCCCAACTGCCCCCTGCCGTCGTGTCCCCAGCAGTAGAGCCGACCGTTCGTCCTGACCGCACAGCTGTGACGGTGGCCGGCGTCGACGCCGGCCCAGTTGGCGGCTCGGCCCGCCACCTCGGTGGGGAGGTACCGCCTGCGAGCGGTGCCGCCGTTGCCCAACCGGCCGTTGCCGTCGGTGCCCCAGCAGGAGGCACGACCGTTGGCCCTGACGGCGCACGTGTGGCCGAAGCCACCGGCGCCGACCGCGGTCCAGTCGGTGGCCCCGCCTGCGACCCTGACGGGGACGGGCCGGTCGCGGTTGGGACGACCGTTGCCCAACTGGCCGAACTGGTCCCAGCCCCAGCAGTAGAGGAGCCCCGAGGTGCGGGTCGCGCACCCATGGGCTCTGCCGGCGTCGACGGTGGCCCAATCGGTGGCGTCGCGCGCCACCTCCACCGGTGTCGACGCTGGGGTGTTGGGGCCGCCGTTGCCCAACCGCCCCGAGCCGTCCCAGCCCCAGCAGTAGAGCCGGCCGGTGGTCTTGACCGCGCACGTGTGCTGATCGCCGGCGGTCACGGTGGCCCAGTCAGTGGCGCCGCCCGCCACCTCCACCGGCGTCGTCGCTCGGGTGTTGGGGCCGCCGTTGCCCAACCGCCCCGAGCCGTCCCAGCCCCAGCAGTAGAGCCGGCCGGTGGTCTTGACCGCGCACGTGTGCTGATCGCCGGCGCTGACGGTGGCCCAGTCCGTGCCCCCGCCGACCACCTCCACCGGCGTCGTCGTGTAGCTGCTGGGGGCGCCGTCACCCAACTGGCCGGAGCTGGCGGAGCCCCAGCAGTAGAGGCGGCCCGACGTGTGGATCGCACACGTGTGGCGCAACCCGGCACTGACCTGCTGCCACGTGGACGCCCCCGCCTCGACGGCCCGCGCCTCTGCCGCCGACGCCGGCTTCGGCCCCGAGGCGGCCACCAACAACAACGACACCACCAACAACCCCCGCACCAGACAACGGCCCGCCACCACGCCCCCCGTCAGACCCCGAGTCATGGAACCCAGCCTTCAGCGGTGCCCGCCCGTCCACCAGAGACCAAGGTCCCGGTCCGTGAACGCCACCGCGGGTCCCCGTCCCGACCCGGCGCCGAGACCCAACGCAGCCCAGGGCGGCTTCGGGCCGCGGTCGGGCTGCTGCGGTGCCGCGAATCCGGGCGCTTCTCGTTGAAGTCCTGCCCGAGGGCGACCCCGATGCGGCCCCGGTCGGCGAGGGTGGTCTCGGCGTTCTGGAGCTTGTCGGCCACTGACACCTCCAGGGAGCGCGTCGGCTTGCCCGGCCAGGTCGGCCAGGTAGCGCCGGGGCCCCCGTCAACCGATGGCCCGTGGCCGTAGGGTCGGGACGATGAGCCCGGCCTCGCCCTACCGGTCCTACATGGACCAGACGCTGGGCTACTTCGAGCGCCCGCACCGGGGCGTGCCCGACGCGGCGGTGACCGACGCCGCGGCGTGGCGGTCGAGCGAGCTGGACCCCGCCGTCTGGTCGGTGGACCTCGACGACCGCCAGCGGGCGTGGTTCGTCGAGACCGGCGATGCGGTCGTCGCCACGGGACGACCGCTCGGCGAGCTCACCGCCGACCGCGTCCAGGCCGAACCCGTCGAGGGGCTCGTGGCGCGGTGCCGGGCCGACCTGGACCGGGGTCGGGGCTTCGTGGTGGCCCGCGGCGTGCCGGTCGACATCATGTCCGGTCCCCAGGTCGAAGCCGCCTTCTGGGCCCTCGGCCTCCTGCTGGGCCGGCCGGGGGCCCAGAACGGCGAGGGGGACCTCCTCGGTCACGTGACCGACTACCGGGAGGGCCCCGACGCCCTGCTGCGCCGTGAGTACCGGACGACGGTCGACATCGACTTCCACTGCGACGCGGCCGATGCGGTGGGACTGATGTGCCTGGCCGAGGCCGCCTCGGGAGGCGAGTCCCGCCTCGTGTCCTCGGTCACGGTGTTCAACGAGCTGCTGGCCCGTCGGCCCGACCTGGCCGAGCGCCTGTGCCGGACCGTCGAGCTCGACACGCGCAGCGACGGAGCCGGCTTCGAGCACGTGCCCGTCCAGCCCGTCTGCTTCGACGGCGAGCGCCTGCGGACCTTCATGCACCTCGGCTACTTCCGCACCGCGGCCCGCCACGACGACGTCGAGCTGGACGACGACCTGGTGGCCGCGCTCGACGAGTGGTCGGCCATCGCCGCCGACCCCACCCTCCACCTCGACATGGTGCTGGGCCCCGGCGACATCCAGCTGTGCTCGAACCACACGGTGGCCCACGCCCGCCGGGCCTACGTCGACGCCCCGGACCACCGCCGCCACCTCCTGCGGCTCTGGCTGACCCTGTGAGCGCGGGACCGAGCGGTGACGCCGGACCACCGCCGCCAGCTCCTGCGGCTCTGGCTGACCCTGTGAGCGCGGGACCGAGCGGTGACACCCGCGTCGGCACGGGGATCAGTCGGCGGGGGCGATCAGCTCCCGGATGCCGGGGGGCAGGAAGGTCTCGAGCGGGGTCGTCTCCGCTTCGGCCAGGTCCGCCACCGCCTGCACGACCTCGTCGGGGTCGGCCTGGTCGGTGAGCACGATGGCGCGGATGAACTCCTCGGCCGCCGCGGCCGGGGCGTCGCCCTCGTCGATGTAGCCGGCGATGCCGTTGACCATGGTGTCGTTGAAGCCCGTGGCGTAGGGACCCGGGTTGAGCTTGGTCACGTCGATCCCGTAGGGCGACAGCTCGTCCCGGAGGGCGACGGTGAAGGCCTCCACCGCGTGCTTGGTCATGGCGTAGGGCGCAGTCATCGGCCCCGAGAGCACCCCGGCGATGGAGGACATGTTGATGATCCGGCCCGCCCCCTTGGCCTTCATGGCCGGGATCACCGCCTGGCACATGGCCACCATCCCGAAGACGTTGACCTCGAAGCCGGCCTTCAGTCGCTCGAGGGGAACGGTGGTCAGGGGCGCCATGACCCCGAACCCGGCGTTGTTGACGAGCACGTCGAGATCGAGCTCACCGGCGCCGGCCACGTCGGCGGCGTCGGTGACATCCAGCTTCCTCGCCGTCAGGTCGGGGTGCTCGGCGCCGAGCGCCTCGGCCTGCGCTGTGGTCTCGGTCGTGGCGATCACCCGGTGGCCCCGGGCCGCCAACTCGACCGCCGCGCCCTTGCCGAACCCCGAACCCGCACCCGTGATGAGAACCGTCTTGGCCATCGGCCCACCGTACCGACCGGTGGCGGACCGACCGGGCGGTCACCGGAGAGGGCCTCAGACGGAGCGGCCCAGGAAGGCGGCCAGCTGGTCGGCCGGCGGGGCGCCGTCGGGCGCAGCCTGCTCCATGCCGAAGATGGTGCCCTCCTCACTGCGGAAGGCGGGCTGGATCGCCTGGCGGGACTGCTCGAGCAGCATGGCGGCCAGGCCGGGGGCGAGGTCGGTGTCCTGACCGGTCGCCCGGGCGAGGTCCCACGCGTGGGTGAAGGTGTCGGTGGCCGACAGGCCCATCAGGGCCGACGCGGGCATGTCCCCGAAACCGGGGTTGACCGTGCGGCCCAGCGCCCCCTCCTCGGAGAAGGCAGCGAGGTTGTCCTGGGCGGCTTGGTCGAAGGTGGCGACGAAGTCCCCCTGGGCTGCACCCTCGCCCGTGTCCGACACCTCGACGCCCTGCACGCCACAGCGGGCCCAGTGCTGGCCACCGACCAGGTGGTCGATGAGCTGGGCCACGTTCCATTCGCTGCACGGGGTTTCGAGCTCGAGCTGATCGGGCGACACGTTGGTCAGCACGGTCCGGGCGACGTCTTGGGACTGGGCGAGGACATCGGTGAAGGTCATGACACACCTCTTCAGGTCGCGGGGTCATCAGGCTAGTCACGGCCCGTCGGCGCCGCCCGGGGGACCCCGGCCGCCGTCGGGGGTGGTCGCAGGTGGTGGGGGTCGGGGGTAGTCGGGTCCTTCGGCCCTGGCCGGTCGACGGGGTCGACCCGATGCTGGGGCTGACAACCGGAGAGGAGCAGTCATGCCGACCCTCACGCGAACCCTTGCCCCCGCGCCGGTCCCAGATCTCGCGTCCTACCTCGACGACGGCGGAGGGCGGGCACTGGCTGCGGTCCGGGCCGCCGAGCCCGAGGCGGTGATCGAGGAGATCGAGGCGGCCCGCCTGCGGTCCCGGGGCGGCACGGGCGTGCCCGCGGGGGCCAAGTGGCGGCAGGTGCGGGACCACGGGGTGGGCGCCGCGGTGGCGCCGACGACCGTGGTCAACGCCGCCGAGGGGGAGCCCGGCTCCTTCAAGGACCGGGCCATCCTGATGCGCAACCCCTACCTCGTCCTCGAAGGCGCCCTGGTGGCCGCCGTCGCGGTGGGCGCGGGTGACGTGCTCGTCGCCATGAAGGAGCGGTACTCCGACCTGCGGGAGCGGGTCGAGGCCGCCATCGCCGAGGCCACGGAGGCGGGCTGGTGCGACGGCGTCACCGTCAGCGTGTTCGCCGGGCCCGACTCCTACCTCTACGGCGAGGAGACGGCGATGCTGGAGGCGATCGACGGGCGCCCGCCGTTCCCCCGCATCGCCCCGCCCTACCGACGGGGCGTCCACGACGTGCTCGACCGGTCCGTCGGCCCCGAGCTGGCCACCGCCTCCGCCGCCCACATCGAGTTGGCCGGCGCCGGGGCCGGGGCGGTGGGCTCGCCGGCGCTGGTCAACAACGTCGAGACCCTGGCCAACGTCCGCGGGATCATCCTCCAGGGCTCCGACTGGTTCCGCTCGGTGGGCACCGCCGAGTCGGCCGGCACGATCGTGTGCACGGTCACCGGCGCGACCCAGCGGGCGGGTGTGGGCGAGGTCCCGATGGGCACGCCGCTGCGGGAGGTGCTGGACCTCATCGGTGGCGGTCCCGAGCCCGGCCACGAGATCCTCGCGGTCCTCGGCGGCGCCGCCACCCCCCTGCTGACCGCCGAGCAGCTCGACACCCCGGTGAGCTTCGAAGGCATGGCCGCGATCGGTGGGATGCTGGGGGCGGGGGCCTTCATCGCCTTCGACGAGCGGGCCGACATCGCGGCGGTGGCCGAAGGCGTGGCCCGCTTCCTGGCCGTCGAGTCCTGCGGCCTCTGCGTGCCCTGCAAGGAGGACGGCCTCGCCCTGGCCGACCTCTTCGGGCGGGTGCGCCGCTCCGAGGCCGACGAGCGGGACCTGGCCGCCATCCGCGACCGGTTGGGCACCGTGACCAACGGCGCCCGCTGCAACCTGGCCGTCCAGTTCGAGTTGGTGCTGAGCAGCGTCCTCGACCGCTTCGGCGACGCCCTCGCCGCCCACGTGGGCGGCCACGCCGCCCCCGCCGGGCCGGAACTGATCGCCTCGATCGCCTCGCTCGAGGGCACGGTGGCCCACCTGGACGAGGCCCACCGGGACAAGCAGCCGGACTGGAGCTTCGGCCCCCGCTGGTCGGGCAAGTCCCCGGCCGACCTGGCCTCCAGTCTCTAGCGCGACCTGGGGCGGACGCCGCGTCGCAGGCGTTCGGTCAGAGCCCAAGGACCCCCTTCGACCTGCTTCCGGATGGAGGACGTTCGCCTCTGACGTGATCACCCTCCCGGGGCCACCGTCGAGTCCGGTGACTCCGACACGAGGTGGATCATGCGAGACGCGAAGGCAGGAACGCTGACGGCGCAGGTGGGCGCGTCTCTCCGGCGGATGCCGGGCCTACTCGGCATCCTGGCGCTGGTCGCCACTGGATGTGCTGGAGACGACGGTGGGTCGGCGACCCCCACGACCCCCTCGATCACCTCGCCCTCCACGGCCGTGGCGTATCAGCCGGAGTTCGAGGCAATGCCGTGCGAGGGCGAGTTGTTCGCCCCGCCCCGCCTGCCCGAGGACCGGTCGGACATCGAGTGCGGCACCTTGACGGTGCCAGAAGATCGTCAAGACCCGACCGGCGCACAGGTCGTCTTGCCCGTTGCCGTCCTCAAGGCGACCGACCCCGATCCCGAACCGGACCCGGTCGTGTTCCTCCAGGGTGGTCCGGGCGGGTCCGGGTTCGACCCGGCGTACACGGCGACCCTCGGCGACCTGTTCACGAACCGGGACGTGATCCTGTTCGATCAGCGGGGGACGGGGCTGGCCGACCCGTCGCTGGACTGCCCCGAGGTGGAAGACGTCCTCCATTCGCTGCTCGAGACGGTCGATCCGGCGGCGGAGGAGAAGCAGCGGCTCCAGGACGCCTACGGATCCTGCTTCGACCGACTGCGCGACGAGGGCGTCGCGCTCGACCAGTACAACACGCCCGTCACCGTCGCCGACCTGGAGGATCTGCGGACCACTCTCGGTGTCGACGAGTGGAACCTCTATGGCTACTCGTACGGGACCACGGTCGGCCTCGAGGCCGTGCGTTCGGGTCCCGAGAGCCTGCGCTCGGTCACCCTGGACGCCGCGGCGCCACCGTTCGCCGACAACGTCGGCCCGGCCGGGATCGTCGTCGACGCCGAGCGGGCCTTCAACGTCCTCTACGACACCTGCGATGACGACCCGGCCTGCGCTGAGGCCCACCCCGACCTCGAAGCCAACCTGGCCGCCGCCCGTTCCCGCTTCGACGATGCTCCCTACGAGACCACGGTCACCGACCCCTCCGGCGCCGAACGGCGTCTGCAGATCACCGGCGAGGACGTGGTGTGGGCGCTCTACAAGGGTCAATACCTCACCAGCCTGCTCCCTGCTCTTCCGGGGTTCATCGACGGACTGGCCTCCGGGGACTCGTCGCCGATCGACCTGTTCCTCGGCCAACTGGCAGATGCGGCCGATCTTGCCCGAGCCGAAGGGGTCTACGCGGCGGTCACCTGTGCCGACCGGGCGCGAACCGAGCCCACCGACCTGGCCCGGCTCCGCGCCGATGAACCGCTCTACAGCTCGGTGCTCCTCGACGACCCCCAGTTCCCCGAGATCTGCGTTGCCATCGACACCGACGCCGTCGAGGACGCCTTCGACACCGTGGGGAGCACGGATGTGCCGGTCCTGGTCTTCGGCAGCGACAACGACCCTCGCCTCGACCCCGCCGACGGGGAGGAGACCGCCCAGCGCCTCGGCCCAACGGCCTCGTTCTTCTCCTTCCCCGGCATCGGTCACGGGTCGGTCGGCGCGCACCCCTGCCCCACGGCCATGCTCGGCGAGTTCGTCGACGACCCCACGGGCCCACCCGACGACACCTGCACCAGCCAGATGACGCCCCCGGCCTACGACGCCTGAGCCGCCGGGGCCGCGCCCGACCTGCCCAGGGGGCGGCTGCGCCCCGGCAGCCACATTCGGACCGGCCCCTCAAAGAACATCCGGACTGGCCCCCCGAATGGCGGCCGCGTCCCGCATCCGCGTGCGCTCGGCTCGAGACGGGCGAGAGTCGAGGTCAGCCCGGGGTCTCAGCCCGTGAAGGGGGGTGTGGCGGCCACCACGTCGGCGGCGACGTCGTCGGGAGCCACATCGGGGGGCGGCGGTTCCTCGAAGGTGTTGGTGACGGTGAAGGTGGCCTCGGCCCCCGAGATGTCGTAGAAGTGCACCGTCTGCGAGTCGACGCACTCGACGAAGACCGGCGCCGGTGGCGGCCCCTCAGCGCCGGCGGGTATGCCGTTGACGACCCGGGTGTCGCAGGCGTAGCTCACCGACGCCCCGTTGGTGACGGTCTCGACCACGGTGCACACGTTGCCCTGACCCAGGCTGAGGCTGTTGACGCCGATCGGATCGCCGTTCTCATCGAAGCGGAAGATCTCCACGCCGACCCCCTCGGTGGCCGCGTCGCCGTTGGGGAGGCCCTGGCAGGTGACCTCGACCTCGAAGACGGCGCCCGGGGGTACCGGGCCGTCGACGACCTTCTCGACGACCACCGTGTTGTCGTCGACAGGAAGGGGCCGGCCCGACCGGTCGCAGGTCGACTTGGACCAGTGGGGTCCGAGACGAGCGTCCCGAGCGCCATACAATTGGGTCATGGCTGACTCACCTGAGGCCCGCCGTTTCGCTCAGGCCGTCGCCATGGCCGAAGAGGGCATCGAGATGATGCGTTCGAACCTTCGGCGCCGTCACCCCGATGAAACCGACCAGGAGATCGATGGGCGACTCGAGGGCTGGCTGATCGATCGGCCCTTGGACGCCCCCGGCCACGTCGTCATCGGCCCGTGACTCCTTGAGCGACCTCTCCGTCGGCTGTTCGGTCGTTCGCCATGCAGCCGACTCACTCGGCCTGAGGTGTGCACTCGTCGGGGGCTTCGCGGTCTCGGTCCGTACCGAGCCCCGGTTCACCCGCGACATCGATCTCGTGGTCGCCGTTGATGACGACAAGACTGCGGAGTCACTGGTTCGCCTCCTGCTCGATGACGGCCACACGTTGGTCGCCAACGTCGAACAGGAGTCCGTCGGCCGGTTGGCGACATCGCGCATCCGGCTGACCGGCGGTGAGCTCGTCGACGTGCTGTTCGCATCGTCGGGCATCGAGCACGAGGTCGCCGACGCCGCCGAGGCGATCGAGGTGCTCCCGGGCCTGGACATCCCGGTTGCCCGGGTCGGTCACCTCATCGCTCTCAAGCTGCTGGCCCGCGACGACGCAACCCGGCCTCAAGATGCCGGTGACCTACGCGCGCTGGCCGGTGTCGCTTCCGACGTCGAGGTCACTCGGGCCCGACAGGCCGTGGCTCTCATCGAGGACCGCGGGTTTGCTCGGGGCCGAGATCTCGTTGCCGCCCTGGAAGCGCTGCTCTCAGCCGGCTGAGAGCAGGCGCCGGGTCTCGAGCCCACGGCGGACAGCACGTCGGGTCATCCATCCGACTGGCGGTCCGCTTGCCTGGACCGTGTCCGGTCGACCCCCCCTACTCCCGCACGGCACATGCAGGCACCGGCTCGGCCATCGACCAGCCCGCGCCCCACAGGACCATGGGGCATGGTCGACGGCGAACCGGCGACGGTCGAGCGCTCGACGGCCTCTGTCATCGGCGTCGTTCGAGCGCGGCCATGGCGAAGGAATAGGGCTCGTCGGGCGGAGGGAGGCGCCCCCGGCGGGCGGCCGTGAGAGCGTCGGAGGACGTGACGACGGCCATGTGGGTGAAGGCCTGCGGCGTGTTGCCCAGGGCCTCGCCCGTCGCGGGGTCGATCATCTCGGAGAAGACGCCGACGTCGTTCGCCAGCCCCAGCAGCGACTCGATCAGCTCGTCGGCCTCGTCCAGGCGACCGGCGTGGATCAGGCAGTCGGCCAACCAGAACGAGCACAACAAGAAGGCCCCCTCCCGGCCCTCCAGGCCGTCGGGGTCCAGGTAGCGGTGAACGAGGGTGCCGTCGCTCAGGTCGCGGGTGACCGTCTCGACGGTCCGGGCCACCTCGGGATGGCCGACGGGCAGGAAGCCGAGGGCGGGGACCAGCAGGGTGGCGGCGTCGGCTACGGACCGGCCCCCGGCCTGCACGAACCAGCCGTCGGGCGAGCCCTCGGTCATGAGCCAGTCGGCCACCAGGTCCCGTTCGTGCGCCCACCGGTCAACCGGGCCCGACAGGTGGCCCGCCCGAGCCATACGCACGGCCCGGTCGAGAGCGACCCAGCAGTTCAGCTTGGAGTGCACGAAGTGGCGGGGCTCGTCGCGGATCTCCCAGATGCCGTGGTCGGGCTGACGCCACGACATCACCGTCAGTTCTGCGAGCCGGGCCAGGAACTCGCCGTTGGAGGCCGTCAGCTCGCCTCCGGCCGCGACGAAGCCCTGGGCCGCTTCGAAGAGCTGACCATAGGAATCGAGCTGCACCTGCCCGGCGGCCCCGTTGCCCACCCTCGCGGGTCGCGACCCCCGATAGCCGGCCAGGTGGTCCAACTCGACTTCGGCGAGGAGCCGCTCCCCGGTGACCCGGTACATGATCTGCAGGTCCTCGGGCCGGCCCGCCGCGGTGCGCTCCAACCATCCCTTGAAGGCGGCGGCCTCGCCCAGCGACCCGAGGATCACCAGGGACGCCAACGTGAGCGTGGCGTCTCGGATCCACGTGAAGCGGTAGTCCCAGTTGCGACCCTCGCCGATCCACTCGGGCAGCGACGTCGTCCCGGCCGCGACCACGGCCCCGGTGGGAGCGTAGGTGAGCGCCTTGAGCACGAGGGCCGAGCGGTGGACCTTGCGGGCGTGCTCCCCGTCGTATGAGCAGCAGTTGGCGAACCACTCCTGCCAGAACGCCACGGTGTCGGTGAACCGGGTCCCGAGGGCGGAGCGAGGGTCGACCGACCCCTCCGGCGGCGGCCCGGCGGCCGGCGTCCAGGCCATCTCGATGAACTCCTCCTCGCCCGCGACCAGTGACCAGGCCGAGGCGACGCGGTCCTCGTCGCCCTCGACGGGGCGGGTGGCCCGCACCCATAGTGCGTCCGGTCCGCCGACGATCGACCAGGACGTGTCCGACCTCCGGGTGAAGCGAGCCCGGACCACCCCGTATTCGGGGCGGGGCTCGAGGTGGATCTCGGCGGTGACCCGCCCCTCCAGGCAGCGGACCCGGCGCAGCACCGAGTGACGGGTGGTCACCTCGGCGGGCCGCTCGGCGTCGAACCGGGCCACGGGCATGCAATCGGTGACCTCCAGCAGGCCCGAGGCCACCTCGAAGCAGGTGGCGAGCACGTTGGTGGCGGGCAGGTACGACCGCTCGACTCCCACCACCGGCTCACGGGGCGCGATGGAGAAGTGACCGCCCCGCTCGTCGTCCAGAACCCGGCCCAGGACCGACGGCGAGTCGAAACGGGGGAAGCAGCACCAGTCGATGGAGCCGTCGCGACCGACCAGGGCCAGCGAGTGGCAGTCGCCGATGACGCCGTAGTCACCTATCGCGTTCACCGTGTCTCCGTCCTCGTTGGCCGCAGAGCTCAGGGTTGACCCTCCAGCCGTTGCCGCCGCCGCGCTCCAGCCGCGCTGTTGAGCCCGCTCGACTCACTGGCCCACCGGACCTCGCCGCCAGCCCTGTCGATGGCCGAGTCCACCGCGGTCCGCGTGTTGTCGTGGTCCTGGCCCGCGGTGGGCCCGTCAGCCTCGTACGCGACCACCTCCGAAGGTGGGCCCGACAAGGACGAGCCGTCACCGATGCCGGTCGGCGTTCGGGGCCCTCGTCCGCACTCGGGTGGTCCGAGGGGCACCCAAGCGGACCGGGAGTTCATCGAGGCCGCGGAGCACGAGTCCGTCGCCGTGGGTCCAACGCAGTTCGCGGCGGTCCACACCGAGACCGAGATCAGGGAAGCGCTCGAGGAGGGCGGCGAACGCGACGCGTGCCTCGAGACGAGCAAGCGGCGCACCCAGGCAGAAGTGGATGCCGTGTCCGAACCCCAGATGCGGTCGCGACTCCCGGCTGATGTCGAGCACCTCGGGGGCCTCGAAGAACTCCGGATCGTGATTGGCCGCACCGAGGCAGACCAGCACCTGCTCGCGGGCCGGGATCTCCACGCCCGCGAGCTCCATCGGCTCGGTGGTCACACGGAAGGTGGCGTGGGGCACGGGCGCGGAGAACCGGATCAGCTCCTCGATCGCCGCGGGCAACCGATCGGGGTCCTCGCCCAGGAGGCGCCACTGTTCCGGGTGCTCGAGGAGGTCGACGACCCCGTTGCCGATCAGGCTCGTGGTCGTGTCGTGACCGGCGACGATCAACTGGAACAGGCTTCCGAGGAGCTCCTGCTCGCTCAGGCGGTCGTCGTCGTCGCTGGCGGTCACGAGCACCCCGACGAGATCGTCCTGGGGATGCTCCCGGTGGATCGCGACGAGGCGCACGAGGGTCGCCACGATCATGTCGGACGCGGCGACGGCCTCGGGTGGCGGCGAGCCGCTCCACGGCTGGAACAGGGTCCTGAACGCCTCGCGCAGAGGGCCGCGATCCTCCTCGGGGACACCGAGTAGCTCGCTGATCACCCGGAACGGCAAGGGGTAGGCGAACCCGGCGACGAGATCCACCACCGCGTCCGGCCCGGCCCGTTCCAACTCGTCGAGCAACTCCTCGGCGATGCGCTCGATCGACGGTTCGAGGGCGTTGATCCGCGAGGGCACGAACGCCCGCGACACGAGGCGGCGCAGGCGCTCGTGGTCGGGGGGATCGAGGTTCATCATGTGTCGGGCCAGAGCCGGGCCCGGAAGCCCGGGATCCGCCACCTCCGGATCCTCCTCGAGCGCAGCGGCGATGTCCTTCGAGAGCCGGTCGTCCTTCAGCGCCTGGCGCGCCGCCTCGTGGCTGAGGACCAGCCAGGCGTCGTGACCGTCGGCCAGCCGGACCTGACGGACCGGGCATTCGGCGCGCGTCGCCTCGAACAGCGGATACGGATCGTTCTGGGTGATCGGGTCCCAGGCGCCCCACGTGATGATCGGCTCAGACATCGACGCACTCCTTGCCCCCGCGATCACAGCAGCGGAGAGGTGCCGCTCCAGCACAGGGACCTGGCGACGACGCTAGCGGCGCGCCGTCTGCGCCGACCCGCCCTCCTTCGGCGACGGCGCCGGCCGGTCTGACCGACTGGACACCATGGGCACCGGGGGACACGGCTCCTCGCCGACCGTGGGGACCCGGCCATCTCATGATCATCGCCGAGTTCGTGTCGGTCGACTCGTGGGTCTCGCCGCTGAAGAGGCGACCAGGAACTCGTCCTGTGCCGAGAAGCGCCGGCCAGCGCCTCGGACCGAGGACCGGTCCCACTACGCGTCCTGGCCGGCTCGGACGAGCCGTGGAGCTCGGGCCTGGCGGCGTCGGCTCCGGATGCCCGGGGTCGCCGGATGGGTCCGAGCTCGGGCTACCGCTCCAGCTCGGAGTCGCCCACGTTCGTCGCCAGCCAGTCACCGAGCGGCCGGGCTCGACGCAGGAGACCGACGACCCGCTTCTTCGCCTCAGCAGTGGCGAGCCAGTCGCCGGGCGCCCACTCCCGGAAGGCGTAGAGACTCTTGTGGCGCAGCAGCTCGATGCGAGGGTGGTCCTTGGGGTAGCCGCGAGGCGCGATCTTCAGCGACTCCCGGCTGGTGACCTCGATCCCCTCGGACCCGAGCGCGTCGACGATCGCCTCCAGCTCCCGGCCCGTCCCCTCGTCGTCGACCGCCTCCCGGTAACGCTCGAGTTGGTCCTTGGCCATGTCGTAGGTGCCGAGGCCGGCGCCCAGGCCGGCGGCCGACAGCCCCACGTACCCGCCACCCGCGAGCGAGGCGGCGATGGCGGTCTTGTAGGGCGACTTGTCCGCGCTGAAGCGCACGTCCCGGTAGGGCCGGAACACCTTGGCCTCGCCGTACTCGGGCGCCAGGTTCTCGAGCAGCGCCTCCATGGGCGCCCGCACCTCGTCCTCGTACACCGACTTGTGCTCGGTCCAGTACGCCTTGGAGTTGTCGGCCTCCAGCCCCTCGTAGAACTCGATCGCCGCGGACGACCACCCCTCGAAGGCCATGGCCGCGACCGTACCTACTCGACGAGCCGCCGGTCCGAGCGCCGCCCCCTCAGCCTTGGGTGAGCGCGGCGACCTGTGCGAGGGCGAGGGCGACGACACCGAGAACCAGGACCTGTCGGGTGAGGCGGCCGCGAACGAGGCCTGACCCCCGGCCTCATCGCCGGTGGCCACGAGGGCCTGGCCCAGGAGCGTGAGCGTCGTAGCCACCTCGTAGGACACGTCGAGAGCCTCCCATTGGGCCACCGCCCGCTGTAGGACGTCGGTCGACGACGCCGGGCCGTCGCGAACCGACGCGCCCCCCGCCTGTCGAAGCGGCCGAGCACAGGCTCGGCTGGACCTCAGCCGGTGAAGGTGGGCGCGGCTCTCAGCGGCCCGGCACCTGTCGGGGCAGGGCCCTGGGGCTCGGAGCCCGGTCCGGCGACTTCGACCTCGACGGCGCCGATGTCACAGCCGGTGCCCTGGGGTCGGGCGATGCCCCGCTGATCGGTCGGCGTGGCGGCCGCCTGACCACCCTCGCAGGCAGCGGGAGGGATCGCGTCGAGCAGAGGGCTGCCTGCGGCGGGCAACAGCGTCGGGGTGGGCCCGCCGTTCGCCGCCAGACCGCCGAGCGCGGGGTCGCCGCCGACCTCTTCGATGTCGGTCGGGGCATCGAGCGCGCAGGAGTCGTCATCGGAGTAGTTGTGGCCTCCGGACGTGTTGGCCGCGGGGTTGTCGTTGCCACAGTTGGACGACCCGCCCAGCGGCAGCGCGATGACGGAGTTGACGAGGTGGGCCGGTTGACCGGCCGAGCTCCCCCCGTCGAGGTTGGCCCCGCCGACCGCGGAGGAGTTGCGGGCCACGGTCGAGTTGACCACGAGGAGCTCGCCACCGGCAGCGACTCCGCCGATGGCGGAACCCGCGCCCTGGGCCACGTTGCCCTCGACCGTGGAGCTGATCAGGGTGATGTCGTTGTTGGTGGCCATGGCGCCACCAAGCCCACCGTCGCTGGTCGACCCGGCCGCGGCACTGTTGCCGCTGATCGTGGAGCGGATGAACGTGAAGCTGCCGTTGCCGAACACGGCTCCGCCCGTTCCGCCCCCGGTCGCGGCGCCCCCGGCGGTGTTGCCGCTGATCGTCGAATCAGTGACCGTGTAGCTGCCGTTCCCGGCGATGCCGCCCCCGAGGCCGCCGAAGATGCCGGTGCCGCCCGCGGCGGTGTTGCCACTGATCGTCGAGGAACGGATGACGGTGGTCCCGTTGGAGAACATGCCGCCACCGTTCCCGCCGATATCCGGGAGCCGGCGAGTCTGGTTCCCGGTGATCGTGACGCCGGTGAGCGTGATCGACGCGTTGGCGAACACTCCCCCGCCCACGCCCACCGTCGTGTCGTCACCACCGGTGATGGTCACGTCACTCAGCTCGACCGGCGACTCGGTGTGGAGCACCCGCGAGCCGGCGCACGTCTGGGTGATGGTGAAGCCGGCGCCGTCGATGATCAGGTCCGCGGCCGCGGCCGGGCGCAACAGCTCGCCGGGGTCACAGGTGACCGTCACGTCGGCGCTCAGCACGATCGACGTCTCGGTCAGGTCGGCCAGAGCGACGCGCAGCGCCGTCTCGTCACCGACGATCACGGCGCCGGCCGCGGAAGCGCCGAACCCGAGCCCGGCAACCGTGACGGCACCACCCACCAGCACGGCCACGGCGACGCTGCCGACGAAGTGTCTACCGGTGCCCACCGAGCGGCAGGTTAGCACCCACGGGGTGGGCCTCCCCGGAGCCGGACGATCAGGTCGAGGAGGTCCATGTGGCCGAAGTGTCGGGTGATCAGGCGGGCGCCAACCCAAGAACGCCTTCGTACCCGCGTTGACCTCGCGCCGCAGACCGGCCCGGGCTAGTAGTCGTGGCCGTGTTCGACCATCAGATCGTTGAACTCCTCCCAGGCCAAGCGCTTGCCGTAGTGGTGGTTCCGAGGCGCCCAGTCGATGGTGCCCCTGCTCACTCGCACCTCGCCGTACTTCCTGTCGTCGGCGAACACCTCGATGACCAGGTCGGTGTTGTCGACCCGGAGGGGCTTGGAAGGATGGACAGTGATCCGATGCTCGGCCATGGCGGAGTTGTAGCCGACATCACCCGCTCAGGGCCGACGGCAGTCAGCCGGCTCGGCGCAGCTGACAGGCCCGGCTGTAGGACGCCGACCGGGCCACCGCGGCGGGGGCCGGGCCACCAGCGTGAGCGACGAGGGCGGCGACCAGGTGGCTGAGCGCCGCCGCCGTGTCCGGGTCCGTCAACCGGCCCTCGGCATCCAGGACTTCGTGGACCTTGGCCACGGGCAGTTCCTGGTCGAGCACGTCGGCGCCGATGGCGGTCAGCACGGCGCGGACCTGCTGCTGGGCCCGGACGGCGCCGAAGCGACCGGGGCTGGCGCCCATCACCGCCGCCGGCAGGCCGGCCAGCACGCTCTCCCCCGCCGGTCGTGACGCCCAGTCGAGGGCGTTCTTGAGAACCCCGGGTGCCGCGCCGTTGTACTCCGGCGTGGCCACGAGGAGGGCGTCGGCCCGACCGATGCGGTCGTTCAGGTCCGCCACGGCGGCGGGCAGCGGACCGTCTTCGAGGTCCTGGTCGAAGTGGGGCAGCGCTCCGAGGCCGTCGAAGTGGTCGAAGCTGACGCCGGCGGGGGCGGCCTCGGCGGTGTGGCGGAGGAGGAGCCGGTTGTAGGACCCCTGCCGGAGGCTCCCGGCCAGGCCCAGGATGGTGAAGTCGGCCGTCGACACCCCGAGCATCGTACGGGCGGCGCCCTTCCAGTCGGCCCGACCCCGGCCGCCGCGGGTCAGTCCTTGAAGGGCCGGTTGCCGAAGCGATCCACGTGCACCACGTCGCCGACCGGGCGGCGGGTGGTCGGGCCGTAGCGGCCCTGGGGCCAGCCGAGGGGGACGACGCAGGCGGGCTGGACCGAGATCGGCAGGCCCAGGATGCGGCGGGCCGAGGTCGTGCTCCACAGGGGCAGGGTGATGAGCGACGCCCCCAGGCCCATGGCCCGGGCCGCGAGGAGCAGGTTCTGCACGCTCGGGAAGATCGAGCCGTAGTACGAGGCGCCGGCGATCGGTGGCGTCGGCAGCAACGGCACCCGGGAGCCGCGGAGGCAGGCCACGACCAGGACCGGGATCTCCTCGAAGTGGTCGACCTGCCACTCGACGGCCCGCAGGACCTTGGCCATCGACTCGTCGCCCTTGGTGACGCGGTGACCGATGCCGCCGTAGATCTTCCAGGCCTGCCGGTAGCGGGCGGCCAGGGCCGCCTTCACCTCGGCGTCCTTGACGACGACGAACTCCCAGTTCTGGCCGTTGCTGCCGGTGGGCGCCTTCAGGGCCAACTCGATGCAGCGCAGGACGATCTCGTCGTCGACGGGATCGGGCCGCACCCGGCGCACCGCCCGCTGGGTGAGCATGGCCTCCTGCAGCGGCATGTCCAGGCCCCCCGCCACGGCGGCGTAGGAGTGCTCAGCGTCCGGGTCGTCCATGTCCCATCTTCGCAGCACGCCGCCGACCCCGCTGCGGGCCCACCGCAGCGCCGACGGACTCCGCCGGCCTCAGATGCGCTCGAGGTCGGCGCCGTCGAACAGGGGGCGGATCCCCTGCGCGACGAGATCGGCCTCCATCTCCTCGGTGCTGGGGGCCGGGCCGCCGGCCGCGGCCGCCTCGAGGGTGGGCCCGAGCAGCCGGGCGTCGCTGGAGGTGTTCAGGAACAGGCCCGGCCGGGCGAGGACGAACCGGACGGCCCGGGCCAGGGCGTCGGGATCGCGGAGGGGCTCGTACCAGCTGAAGTGCGGGCCGTCGTCGGCGGCCGGCCAGCGCCGGCGGGCGACGGACTTGATCGTCTGGACGGCCACCCCCCGGTCTGCGCAGAGGCCCAGCAGCCGCTCCACGTCGGCCCGGTACCCGTCCTCACGCAACAGAGCGTGGTTGTAGGGCAGCAGGACCGAGTCGTAGTCGAAGCGCTCGAGGCTGCGCAGGTGCGCGGTCGGGATCCGGAGCCCGTGGCCCGTCACACCGATGAAGCGCACGAGTCCCTCGTCCCGGGCCTGCTGCAGGGCCTCGAGGGCGCCGCCGGGTCCGTGGGCCACCTCCCACTCGTCGGGCTCGACCAGGTTGTGGGCCTGGATCAGGTCGACGTGATCGACCCCCAGGCGATCGAGGGAACGCTCCAGCTCGGCCCGGGCCCCCTCGCCCGTGCGCTCGCCGGTCTTGGTGGCCAGGAAGAACCGGTCCCGGTACCCGGCGAGCCAGGGGGCCAGGCGCAGCTCGGCGTCGCCGTAGGAGGCGGCCACGTCGAGGTGGTTCACCCCTTCGGCCAGGAGGATCTCGAGCAGCTCGTCGGCCCGCTCCTGGCGCATGCGTCCGAGAGCCGCGGCGCCGAAGATCACCCGGCTGCTGTGGTGGCCGGTGCGTCCGAACGGCGCGAGCGGGAGCACCGGACGATCGTAGGCCTCACCGGCCCCGGCCCAGTCGGCGAGCGGCGCCCCCGCACGGTCAGGCCGAGGGCCATCGCCAGCGCCGACGGCACGGCGATACGCCGGCTGCCTCGTCGGCGGATCGCCGTGAGTCCCCGGCCGACGGACCGTGCGCCCTCGGTCGTGGCGCAGACCCGCGCGGCTGGACCCTCCTCGGCACGGCTCCGGTCAGCGAGAAGACCGCTCGCATGCACTTGGGCCCGAAGTCGGCCACGGGTCGAACATGAGCGGGCGCCCTCCGTCGATGACTGGACCCCGTGCTCCGGGCCGAAGGCCGTCGCCCCGGGTGACACACGGCCCGGACCCGGGCCTCGGTGCCTTCGGACGTGCTCGATCCCGAGTGCCTTCGCGCCCGGATCGAAGGCCTCGGCGCAACCGTCTGCCAGTATCTCGACAAGGTCTCACCGGGGGGAATCACCACATGGGGAGCTCCAGAGAGTGCTCGCGGGTGCGGGCCGCCATGGCTGCGGGGGGCCTCCTGCTCGCGGGGCTCGGAGGCATGGTCGCCGGGGCCGTGTTGGCCTGGCGGGAACGACAGGACTTCGGCGACGAGCAGACCGCCGTGGCCCTCGGCCTGGTCTTCGTCGGTGCCGGACTCCTCACCGGGGCCTGCCTGATCGCCGAGGCGCTCTGCCGACAGCCCCCCAAGCGACCGAAGACGACTGACGCCGAGTCCTGGTCCGCGGCGGGCGGACTGACCCTGGCCGCTCTCGTGCTCCTCGGAGGCAGCCTGGCCCTGCTCATCGCCGGGTCGACGAGCGCGGTAGCCGCTCGGCGGTTCGACCCGGCAGACGCGACGAAGCTGATCCTCGGCCTCGCGCTGCTGACCTTGGCCGTTCTCCTGCTGCTGACCGCCGTGCGTTCACAACGACCGCGAGGGCCGACCCCGCCCACCGCAGGCACCGTCATCCTCGTGGCCTTGGTCGCGCTCTTCGTCGGGCTCTCCTGCCTCACCCTCGTCGACGCATTCACCAATCGTGAGGGTGGCCCGCTCGTCGCCTGCCGGATCGACGACGACCAGACGGCGCAGCCCCCCCAGAGCGGGCCGACGGGGCCGTCGCCACCCAGCGCCGGTCGCCCCAGGCCGCGCGCCACCACCTCGACCTTCGTCCTCCCCGAGGAGTCCGACGAAGCGCTCGGTCTCACGGTCCAGCTCGGACGAACCCGACCCGCCACGGACAGGGCGAGGCAGCGCCTCGTACTCGAGGCCGACTCGCCCCGGGCGAGGGTCGGCCCGGTCCCGGTGTACCTCAGCGACCTCCGCCGGGACGACGGAACCCGCCTCAACCGGAACCTGGTCAAGGCCACCGGCCAGATCATCGACCGCGGGCGGACCCTCGTCGTCGGCCTGTGCGTCCAGCCGCTCTCGGACCAGTACGCCGAGATGCACGCAGGCCGGTACCGAGGAACGATCTCGGTGAACGGGGCGCGAGTGACGCCCATCGACCTGCCCGTGGCGGTCGAGCTGCAGTTCAACCGGTGGCCGGTCCTCGTGACGCTCCTCATCGGAACCCTCATCGTCGCCACCTTCGTGCTCTTCAACGGCGTCAAGCAGCTCGGAGGCCGGACGGCGAGCCTGCGACCGTCGACCGTCCGGGAATTCGGCAACTGGATCATCAGCAATCCGGTGGCCATCGGCACCGGCGTCGTCGCGGCCGTCGCCGTGTTCACCAATCAGTACCTCGCCGATCCGGTGTGGTCGGGCCGCACCGGCGAGGTCTTCGCCCTCATCGGGGCCACCGCCGCCTCGTTCCTTGGCGCGGCGACCGTGGCGGCCGGAGTGGGACCGAAGCGCGCGGGCGAGATCAAACAGGCCGAAGAGGCCGAGCGCACCTCGCCCGCCGATCTGGCCGACGTTGGTCCCCGAGGCGAGACGGCGGCCCGGTGGGCGGTCGACATCGGGGGCATCACGGCGGTGGGCGACAGGTTCAAGCCCGAGCAGCCGGCGACGCTCACCGAAGTGGCACAGACGCTCTACCAGGCATGGGGAGCCCCCGAGATCCCGTCCGCCCCGGATCACGGTCTCAGCGGCGCGACCGAGACCGCCGATCCAGCTCTGCGGTGGATCCTGGAGGACCGGAAGATCCCCGGCGTCGTCGCCGGTGTGGGCAGCGCGACGCGCCCGGTGACCCGGAATCGACTCGCTCAGCTTCTGTACCACCTGGCCGGCGACCCGGCGGTGAGGAGCGGGAACGTCGGCATCAGCGACCTGACCGAGGGCTCGAAGTCGGCGGTGCGATGGGTCGTGGCCAACGGGATCATGACGGGGTACCCCGACGGCACGTTCCGGGGAGCGGAGGAGGTCACTCGTCTCCAGCTCGCCCGGGCCGCCCGGCACGCCCATCTCCTCTACGGCCCGGAGGTCGTGGTGGCGGACGGCGCTTGAGCGAGCGGCGCCCCAGGACGGTCAGCCGGCCACCGCGGTGGCCGGCACCGGATCCACCCGGCTGGACCAGGGCGTCGACAGGGTCCAACCCACGCACTCGCGGATGACCGGGATCGATTCGCTCACGTAGGCGTGGCCCATCCGCTCGACCAGTTCGATCCGGCACGGATCGGGGGAGGCGGCATGGAGCTTGTGGGCCTCGTCGCTCTTGATGAAGGCGTCCTTGTGGCCGTGGATGACCGCCAGCGGCGCGTCGATCCGGCGGGCCAGGTCGACCGGGGGGGCCGCGTCGGTCCAGTGGGCCGCGAGCCGGACCCGCAGGGCGCGGCGGGCGAGCCACCGCCCGGGTCGCGTCTGGGTGAGCACCGCCGCACCGGCGCTCTGCACCGTGCGTGGGAGGTTCCACTCCGCCGGGCTCGAGACGGTGACCACACCGTCGGCTGCCTGCTTCGACGCGTGACGGAGCACCGAGATCGCGCCCATCGACGCGCCGACCAGCACGACCCGGTCGGCCGATCGACGGGCGAGGCCGACAGCCGCCTCGACGTCGAGGTGCTCGAGATCACCGAGGGTGCAGTGGCCCTCGGACTCGCCGTGGCCGCGTGCGGTGTAGGAGAGGACCTGGTGGCCGTCGGCGGTCAACGCGTCGGCGACGCCGCCGACGCTCGCGCTGTCCTTGGTCGCCCCGAACCCGTGGACCACCACGACCGCTGTCCCCTGGTCGGCCGCGGGCTCCCAGCGGCGCACCGCGAGACGCACGCCGTCGCTCGTCGTCGTCCACTCCTCGTCGACCATCACCTGACGGTACGGGTGGGACACGCGACCGACACCCGTCGTGTGCCCTCGACCCGAGACGCGCCCCGTAGGGTCCCACGCGTGGGAGCACCTCGGCGATGGCGACCGCCCGGGTCCGACTCGCCCGCGCCTCGGGGCCGATGACCGTCGCCGTCGTCACCGACAGCGCCGCGTCCCTGCCGATGGAGCTGGTGGAACAGCACCGGATCGTCGTGGTCCCGATGGCGCTGGTCATCGACGGCGAGATCCGCCCCGACACGTCGGTACCGATGCCGGAGCTCCTGGAACAGCTGCCGTCCGGGCGCGTCTCGACCTCGGGACCGGCCCCCGGTGCCTTCGCGGCCGCCATCGACGAGGCCCGCCGGATGGCCGACGACGTGGTCGTCCTCACGCTCTCGGCGGAGATGAGCAGCACCTACTCGGCCGCCGAGATGGCCGCCGGGCTCGAACCGGGCTCCGTGCGCGTCATCGACACGCGCACCGCGGCGGGCGGTGAAGGGCTCGTGGCCCTCGCGGCGGCGCGGCGGGGGCTCGACGGCGCCGACATCGACGAGGTCGAGGAGACCGTCCGGACCGTCATCGAGCGCGTCCACCTCGTCGCCACGCTCGACGACCTCGAACACCTCGTGCGCAGCGGTCGGGTCCCGAACCTCGCCCGCCGAGCCGCGAACGCCCTCAACGCCAAGCCGCTCTTCGAGTTCCACGACGGCGCCGCCCATGGCTTGGCACCGGCGCACGGCGAGCGCGCCGCCCGCCGCCACATCGTCGAGCGGTGCCTCGCCGACCGGCCGGCCGAGGGAGCCGGGCGCCTCCACCTGGCCGTGTTGGAGGCCGAGGCCCCCGACCGGGCCCGACTCCTCCTCGACGAGGTCCTCGCCGAGGTGCCCGACGCGGACTGGTTCATCGGGTCGTTCGGGCCGGTCATGGTCGTCCACGTCGGGCCCGGCATCACCGGCCTCGCCTGGTGGTGGGAGCCGACGCCCTGATCGTCCCGCCCTCCCACCCGGCGTCGGCTCCGGCGGGCCGGTGGCGCCCGGCAGACCGCCGTGGACCCGTCGACGGAGGCGACTCGGCCGAGGCGTTCAGCGCGAGGTGACCACCCGCTCCTGGGCGAAGCGGCCCAGGACGACCGCGGAGGACACGGCGGCGGCGACCGGCAGGGCGGCGGTGGGAGCGGGGCCCCACCCGTTCGAGCGCCCCTGGCGCCACCAGACCAGGCCGCCGACCACCCACCCCGCGGCCAGGGACACGGTGATCGCCGCGGCCCGGTCCTCGGCCGGGGCAACCGCACCCAGCACACCGGCCGCGACCTCGACGGGAGCCGCCGCCGGGAAGGTCACGAGCACCTGTCCGACCGCGCAGGCCACGCCCTTGCCCCCCCGGAACCCACTCCAGACGGGATAGCAGTGGCCGACCACGGCCGCGGTCCCACCGACGTGAGCCCCGACGTCGCCGGCGACGGCCCGCCCGACGACACTGGCCACCGCGCCCTTGGCGATGTCCGCGACTCCGACGGCGTACCCCCACCGCTTGCCGAGCACGTCGATCGCGTTGCGGGCGCCCGGGTTGCGCGAACCCACCGCCCGCAGGTCGATCCGTCCTCCGGCGGCCCGGCGGGCCGCGACGTCGGCCCACGGGATGCTGCCGAGCAGGTACCCCGCGCCGGCCGCCAGGGTGAGGGCGGGAAGCCGGTGGCCGTGGATCCGCACGCCGAGCACCCCCTTGCCGTTCACCCGCCCTGGTCGCCGACCGCACGCTACGACGTCGGGGCGTCGACCTCGATGACCGGCCCGCCGATGGCCCGTCCCGGTCCCGGCCTCGACGTCCGGCCCTGACGTCGGGTCCCTCCCCCCTGGGCGGCGGCCGGAATGCACGTGCGCGGGGACCCGCCGGGTGCCAGCATCACCGGGTGCCGGACCACGTGGTCGCCCGCGATCTGTCGAAGACCTTCGGCTCGACCCGCGCCGTCGACCACGTGGACCTGACCGTGCCCGCCGGGCAGCGGGTCGGGATCGTGGGGCCGAACGGCGCGGGCAAGACGACGACGCTGCTCATGGTCCTCGGCGCCATCGCCCCCGACACGGGCTCGGTCGAACTGCTCGGCCACCGCCTGCCCGAGGGCCGCAGCCGGGCCATGACCCAGGTCGGCTTCGCCGCCGGCTACCTGCCCCTGCCCGGCAAGCTCCGTGTCCGGGAGGCGTTGGGCTTCTTCGCCGAACTGGCCGACCGGACCGACCCGGCCGCCGACGTCGAGCGGATCCTGGCCGAACTGCACATCGGCCACGTGGCCGGCCAGCGCTGCGAGAGCCTCTCGTCGGGGCAGAAGACCCTCGTCGGCATCGCCAAGGCGGTGCTACACCGGCCCCGGCTGGTCGTGCTCGACGAACCCACGGCGTCGCTCGACCCCGATGTCGCCCTCCGGGTGCGGGACCAGCTCGTGGCCCTCAACCGGGACCACGCCACCACCCTGCTGCTCACCAGCCACGACATGCGCGAGGTCGAGACCCTGACCGAGCGGGTCGTGTTCCTGCGGGCGGGCCGGGTGCTGGCCGACGGCCCGGCCGAGGTCGTCGTGGGCGAGGCGGGCCACACCAGCCTCGAGGCCATGTTCCTCGCCGAGGCCCAGCGCAAGCGGAGCCAGCAGCTGTGAGCACCCCTGTCGAGATGCGGCCCGGCGTGCAGTGGCACCACGTCAGGGCCGTGGTCCGCCGCCTCTCCCTCGCGCAGTCCCGCAACCCCGGGCACTGGTTCCTGCTCATCGCCCTGCCGGTGGTCGACGCCCTGCTGTTCAGCTCGATCGGGGTGGCCTTCAGCGACGGCGAGCGCAGCGTCGAGATCCTGGTCACGGGCATCCTGCTGTTCCACGTGGTGTGGCAGCTCACCCTGGCCGGCTCCCTCGGGTTCCTCGAGGAGGTCTGGTCCCGCAACGTCCTCAACCTGTGGACCACCCCCCTGACCGAGCTCGAGTACGGCTTGGCCCTGCTCGTCATCGGCTTCGCCCGGGCGGTGGTGTCGGTCGTGCTGGTCGGAGCCGTGGCCCTGGGCCTCTACTCGGTCGACCCGTCCGGCGCGGGCTGGATCCTGGCCGTGGGCGCCGCCGCCCTCCTGCTGTTCGGCTGGGCGGTCTCGCTGCTGGTGATCGGCCTGACCCTGCAGTTCGGCGAGACCGCCGAGGTGTTCTCGTGGGGGCTGCTGGTCCTGCTCATGCCCCTGTCGGGGATCTTCTACCCACCCGAGGCCCTGCCCGGCGTGCTCCAGCCCGTGGCCGCGGTCATCCCCCTCACCCGGATCTTCGAGGCCACCCGGGCCGGCGTCGAAGGCGAGGCCGTGCAGGTCGCCGACCTCGTGGTCGGCATGGCCGGCTCGCTGGCGTGCGTCGCCCTGGCGTTCTGGTTCGTGCTCCGCCAGCTCCGCCGCTTCCGCGAGCAGGGCTGGATCACCCGCCTCTCGTAGCGGCCGGACCACCAGGCCCCAGGAGCCCGCCGCGGCGGGCGGACACCTCGGGGATCGCCGACGCCCACCCGGGCCGGGTCCGCCGGGCCCGGGCGGGCGAGACTGGGACGGTGGCCGAGGACGAGCGACCGACCGGGTGGAGCGAGTGGCGTCGGCTCCTGCACGGCCCGTTGCGGGCTCTGGTCGGAGGCCAGTGGTTCGGCCAGGCGGGCGACGGACTGGCCCAGATCACCTTCGCCCAGGTGGCGTTGTTCGAAGTGGGCTCGGGGGCCAGCCCCTGGGAGCTGACCAAGCTGCTGGCCGTCACCCTCCTGCCGTTCTCGCTGGTGGGGCCGCTGGCCGGGATCCTGATCGACCGGTGGGACCGACGGCGGACCATGGTGCTCGTCTCGGTCGCCCGGGTGGCGGTCGCCCTCTCCGCCCTCGGGGTGCTCATCCTGGATTCCCAGCCCCTGGCCCTCGTCGGCGTGCTCGTGCTGCTCTCGGCCTCCCGCTTCGTCGTAGCGGCCAAGGGGGCGGCCCTGCCCCGCACCGTCGGCCCCGCCGACCTCGTCGCCGCCAACGCGCTGGCCTCGATCGGCGGGATGGTGGCGGCGTTCGGCGCCGCGGTCATCGGGGCGACCTTCGTCGAGGCCGCCCCACCAGCGGGGTTCATCGCCGCGGCCGGCCTCTACGCGGCGGCCGCTGTCGCCTTCGCCCGCCTGCCCGCGGTGGGCGGCGGCGAGCGGGAAGCGGTGTCCGCCGGTTGGGTCCGACTGCGCCGGGAGGTCGTCGAGCAGATCCGGGCCGTGACCGAGAACGCCGATGTCCGTCGGCCCCTGCTCGCCGTCTGGACCCACCGGCTGCTCCTCGGCTTCGGTTTCATCCTGCTGGTCTTGATCGCCGACAGCCGCTACCGCTTCGAGGCCTCGGGCTACGGGCTGGCCCTGGCCGTCACCGGCGCCGGGGCGTTCATCGGCACGGGGAGCGCTCCGGTGCTCGGGCGGCGCTTCCACCCCGCCGGCCTGATCCCCCTGACCTTCCTGGCCGCCGGCCTGGTCGCCACCGTGGCCGGCTTCCAGCCCGAGTTCGGTGTCCTCGTCGCCGGCGTCGGCCTGGTGGCCCTGGCCTTCCAGATCCTCAAGATCCTCGCCGACGCCCTCATCCAGCGGGCCGCACCCGATGTGGTGCGGGGGCGCGTGGTGTCGATCTACGACACCGGCTACAACGTCGCCTTCGTCCTGGCCGGCCTGGCCCTGGTGCCACTCTGGGAGCCCGATCGCGAGCAGGCCCTCCTGTGGCTCCTGGCCGGCGGGTTCACGGCCGCCGGACTGCTCTTCGCCCGCTCGCTGGCCGTCTGGCCGTGGTCGGCCGGCGCGCCCGACCTCGGCCGCGAGGGCCGCGCCCGGCCGGGGCGGCGATGGCCGGCGCGGTCGGCCGCGGTGGTCCTCGGGGCGCTGCCGGTGCTCGCCTTTCCCGAGGCCGGCTGGTGGCCGCTCGGCTTCGTCGGCCTGGTCCCGCTCCTGGTGGCCGTCGTCCGGGCCCCGTCGGGGCGCGAGGCCGGCGTGCTCGGCTGGCTGGGCGGGACCGGCTTCTTCGTGGCCATGCACCACTGGCTCCTCGGCTCGGTGGGCGTGTTCCTCGTGGCCCTGAGCCTGGCGCTGGGCCTGCTGTGGATGCCGTGGGCCCGGATCGCCCACGCCACCATGGGAACCCGCCACCGGGCCGGCGCGGCGGTGGTCCTGGTGCCGGCCGCGTGGGTGGCGGCCGAGTACATCCGCTCGTGGGATCGGCTGGGCGGACCGTGGGGGGTGCTGGGCGCCTCCCAGTGGGACAACCCCCTCCCCCGGGCCCTGGCCGCAGTGGGCGGCGTGTGGCTCGTCTCGGCCGCGCTCATGGCCGTGAACGTCGCCGTCGCCCTGGCCCTGTCGCCCGGGCGGGCCGGCCCCCAGCGGATGCGGTCCCTGGCTCTGGCCGCGGGCCTGGTCCTGCTCGTGGTCGCGGCCGGCTCGGTGGTCCCCTCACCCGACGCCGGGAGGGAGGTCACCGTGGCGGGCGTCCAGACCGGACCGATCGAGGGTCCGGCCGCCCGCTTCGACGCCCACGTCGACGCCACCCGGGACCTCGTCGGCGAGGATCTCGACCTCGTCGTCTGGCCCGAGTCCAGCGTCGGGTTCGACCTCGAGGACGACCCGGCCCGCCTGGCCCGGCTCGCGGACCTGTCGACCGCGCTGGGCACCGACCTGCTGGTCAACGTCGACGCCCGCCGAGGCGAGGGGGGCATCTTCAAGTCGGCTCTGCTGGTCGGCCCCGACGGTGTGCGGAGCCGCTACGACAAGACCCGCCTGGTGCCCTTCGGTGAGGCCATCCCCCTGCGCCCCGCGCTCGGGTGGATCACCTCCCTCACGCCGGCGGCCGACGAGAACCGGCGCCGAGGCGACGAACTGGTGGTGATGGACACGGCGGGGTTCCGGATCGGTCCGCTCGTGTGCTTCGAGTCGACGTTTCCCGACCTGAGCCGCCGCCTCGCCGAGCGGGGAGCGGACCTCATCGTGCTCCAGACCGCGACGACGACCTTCCAGGGAAGCTGGGCCCACGACCAGCACGCCAGCCTGGCCGCGCTACGGGCGGTGGAAGCCGGTCGGCCGATGGTGCACACCGCTCTGTCGGGGACGACCGCCGTCTTCGACGCCGACGGCGAGCGGCAGGTGTGGATGGACCACGACGAGACGGGCCGCTGGATCGTCGATCTGCCGCTCGCCTCCGGCCGCACGCCCTATGCCGGGCTCGGCGAGTGGGTCCCCCTCGCGGCCTTCGTCACGCTCTTCCTGGCCGCTCTGGGGGTGGGCCTGGGGCAGGCCCGCCGCAGCCCGGCGCCCGTGCGCCACCGTGACCACCCCGAGGATCCGGTCGGACCTCCCGTCCGATCGGGCTGACCGGAGGGTGGGGCAGCGGAGGATCAGCCCTCGGCCGGGCTCGCCTCGGCGGCGGCGGCCAGGCGTTCGAGGGTCTCCTCGGCACCGGCTCGGTTGTGGCTCTCGCGATCGGCCACTCCCGTGGCCACACCGGCGATCGGCTTGAACCAGCCCGGACGGAGATCGGTCCAGGTCTCGGTGACCCGGCACCCGGTCGGGGTCGGCTCGAAGTCGTAGGCCCAGTCGGCGATCTTCAGGCCGAACGCGGTCACCCGAAACGAGAACCGCCGGCCCGGCTCGGCGTCGACGACGGTCACCACCGACTTCCACTTCTTCGCTGCCGTTCTCGTTCGCCCCGCGGAACTTCGCCCCGGGCTCGGGGCCGGTGGCGTCACCCATCCACTCGCCCCCCACGTTCTCGGGTGACCACTCACCCATCCGGCGGAGGTCGGACACCATGGCCCACACGTCCTCGGCCGGCGCGCCGATCTCCCGGTCCACGCGCACATCAATGCTCATGGCCGGACCCTAACCCTGCACACCGGTGCCATGCCCCGGATCTCCGCCGGCCGTGGCCGAGGGGCCACGGGCGCCGTGGGCGGTGCGGACGACCGCGAGGAACCGGTCGATGGCCCGCAGGGTGTGGAGGGTCCGCACCGAGGAGAACACGTCGAAGCCGTGCTGGGCGCGGGCCAGCTCCGCGTAGACCACGGGTTGGTCGGAGGCCTCCCGCAGCATCCGGGCGAACGATCGGGCCTGGGCGGCGGGTATCAGGCTGTCGTTCGCCCCGTGGGTGATGAAGAACGGTGGGGCATCGGGACCGACCCAGCTCAGCGGGCTCGCCTGCTCCCAGGTCTCGCGGGCGGCGGCGAGACTCGACTTGAGAACGAGCCGGGACAGCATCTCCTCCATGTCGGCCCGGCCGGTGCGGTCACGGTTGGTGAAGTCGTAGATCCCGTACATGGGCACCGCGGCCTGGACACGGGTGTCGGCGTCCTCGAAGCCCGGCTGGAAGGCGCCGACGCCCGCCGTGAGCGCGGCGAGCGCCGACAGGTGCCCGCCGGCCGAGCCGCCGGTGACGACGACGAAGCCGGGATCGCCCCCGTACTCGGCGATGTGCTCCTTCACCCAGGCGATCGCCCGCTTCACGTCGACGATCTGGTCGGGCCAGGTGCTGCGGGGGGCGAGGCGGTAGTTGAGCGCCACGCTCACCCAGCCGCGCTCGGCGAGGTGGCCCATGAGCGGGCCGCCCTGGCGCTCCTTGCTGCCGGTCATCCACGCCCCGCCGTGCACCTGGATGAGCACCGGCGCGCCGGCGTCGTCGGGCAGGTCGGACCGGCGCCAGATGTCGAGGTGGTTCCGCCGCCCGAACTCGCCGTAGGGGACGTCGCGGGTCGCCGCGTAGCGGCGGCGCAGCCGGGGCAGGGGGTTGGTGACCTCGCGGCGCGTGATGCGGGCCTCCTCGGGGGGCGCGAAGGCGGCCGCCATCCGGCTCCGGTAGTCCCGACCGAGCCCCTCGACGAGGGCCGCCTCGAGTTCCTCGTCGGCCCGGGCCGCAGCGCGCGCCAGAGCGACGAGTCCGACCCACGAGGCGGCCGTGAGCGCCAGCCCGGCTCGACCGGCGCGCGACCGGAGGCTCCCGCCCGCGACGAAGCCCGTGGTGGCGAGGGCCTGCCAGGCCAGCGAGTGCAGAGGCATCTCGGACACGGTCAGGCCGCCGGAGAACGCCAGGACCGAGCTCTGACCGGTGCGGCTCACGGGGTGCCAGGCGTTGAGCGTCCGCGCCGCGCCGAGCACGCTGCCCGCCAGGAAGGCCCGCCCCACCCGCCGGTCCCGTTCGGCGGAGCTCCGCCGCGCCCGGGCCCTCATCGCCTGGGCCGATCGTCACTGACCATGGGGTTCAGCATGCCGGGGTCGGGGCGGGAACGAGCCACCGGCCCGCGCCTTCGCGACCCGGGATTCGGGACCTCTGACCCGGGCGCAGGTCGCGGGGGCGTCCTACCGTGACCCCAGCACGACGCCGGAGCACCACCATGGCCGAGGTCACCAACCGGATCCCCCTCGAAGAGGCCAGTGATCTGCTGACCCGACCGGGCCGGGCGTGCCTCAGCTTCGTGGTGGACGGCCGGGCCCACATCGAGCCCGGCGTGGTCCGCCATGGCGACGGTCGGTTCCTCATCGGGCTCGCCCACGACGCGGCCCAGCCGGACCCGGCGGCGGAGGTGGTGCTCGTCGTCGACGAAGGGGTGCTGTTCTTCGACCTGCGAGCGGTGTACGTGCGGGGCGCGGCGAGCACCGCCGAGGACGCCGGTGACACCGACCACACCTGGTACGAGGTCACGCCCGAGCTGGTCAGCTGCTGGGACTACGGCCGACTGCGGGCCGACGATGCCGGTGCTTGACCAGGAGGCCCGCGACCTCCTCGACCGGGCCATGGTCGCCCGCCTGGCCACCCTCTCCTCGGGCGGTCGCCCGCACGTGAACCCGATCTACTTCATCACCGAGGGCGACCACCTCCACCTCGGGACGGCCACCTCCACCCTCGCCGCCCGCAACGTCCGGGCCCACCCCGAGGTGCAGGTCCTCTTCGAGGTGGAGTCCGACCCCGCCGACCACCGCCTGCTGCGGGTGGACGGCACCGCCGTGGTCACCACCGATCCCCAGCGGCAGCGCCGCTACGCGCGCCGCGACGCCGCCAAGTACGTCGTCACCCCTCGCGGCCTGTGGAACCTCCTCGCCCACCCCCGCCAGTGGCGACCCATGCGCCGCCACCTCGGCCAGGGCGGGGCCTGCGTGATCGACGTCACCCCCACCGCGGCACAGATGATCCGGTTCTGAGGATCGCCGGGACCCGGCCGGCCCCGGCGGCGCTTCAGCCCGCGGCCAGGACGGCCCGGACCTCGGGGGCGACGTCGTCGAGGAGCCGGTCCATCAATCCGGCGACCAGGGTCTCGTCGTCGACCACGACGTCACGGTCGTCGACCTGCACCCGAGTGCCGCCGGGGGCGGCCTCGATCACCGCCCCTGGGTGCCGTTCGCTCAGGGCGAAGCGGCTGAAGGCCGTGCGCCACGCCAGGCGGTCGGCGGCTTCGTCCTCGGGTACCGGCATGCCGATGTCGTCGGCGTGGGTGGCCAGTTCGCTGGCGACGTGGAAGGCCTGCCACCGCACGGGGTAGGGGCCAACGGAGCTGTCCGTCTCTCCCCCGTCGCGCTCCCGCAACCGGCGGCGGGTCACGGCGTCCTCCGCGGCGAACTCGGCGATCACCTCGGCGGAGCGACCGCCCGGCCCGCTCGTCGACGCCGGCCTGGGTGAAGTCGTCGAGGCTGGTCATCCCGGCAGCCATGCCCTCCTCGATCATCGCCGCCACCCGACCGTCCAGGCACGCGTGGTGGTACTGCTCGACGGCAGCCAGGTGGGCCGCGACATCACCCACGGACCAACCGGCACAGGCCGACGGTGCCGCCCACGCGTCCTCGTCCAGCCCGGCGAGGTAGGCCTCGACGCGAGCCGCCTCGCGGTCGAGGAGGTCATAGGGGTCGTGGCCCTCGAGGTGGCGGTCGTCGGGCCCGGTGAGGGCGTCCCCACCCGCGGTCATCGCGGCCGTCGATCCTGCCACTCGCCACAGGGGGTGTCGCGCTCGAGCTGATCGGCGGTCACATCGGCCAACACACGGCGGGCCACGTCCTGGGACTGGGCGAGGACATCGGTCGGGTTCATCAGCACACCTCTTCCGGTCGCGGGCGAAGCTCACCGTACCCGCGACCGGCGATCGCACCCGGGCGAGCGGTGGCACACTTCGCCCCGTGCCCGACGACGCCGCCTCCGCCGGGCGGGCGGCACGGGCGGTGGACTGGGTGTTCCGGGACCGGGCGACCGGCGGGATCACCATCGCCCAGTTCCCGAACCCGCCGTTGTGGATCTTCCTGGGCACCGTCGTCGCCCGGTGGTTCGCACCGGACGACAGCGAGGCCTTCACCGCGCTGCGGGTCGTGGCCCTGGTCGCGCTCGGCTGGTGGGCCGTCGACGAGCTGATTCGAGGGGTGAACCCGTGGCGGCGCCTGTTGGGCGTGCTCGGGTGCGGGATCGTGCTCCGGGGCCTGCTGGCGTTCTGATCCCGGCCGGCGAGTGGTCGGCGATTCGGCGACCCACGAGCATCCTGGGCGAGGATGGGGGCAGTGCAGATCGAGGGTGACTTCGAGCGGGACGGTGCGGTCTGCGTGCGCGGGGCCTTCTCCCCCGCCGACATCGCGCTGGCCCGGGCCGCGATCGAGGCCAACCTGGCCGACCTCTCACCGCTGGCCAAACGGGCCAGCCATCCCGAGGACGGGGCCTTCGTCGAGGACTTCCGCTCCTGGGACCGGATCCCGGCCCTGGAGGCCTTCATCCGTGACTCCCCCGCCGCGGCCGTCGCCGGCGAGCTGATGGGGGCCACGACGGTGCGGTTGTTCCACGACCACGTCCTGGTCAAGGAGCCCGGCACCCAGCAGCGCACCCCCTGGCACCAGGACCTGCCCTACTACAACGTCGCCGGCGACCAGAACGTCAGCCTCTGGCTCCCCGTCGACCCCGTGCCCCGGGCCTCGACCCTCGAACTGGTCGCCGGCTCCCACCGGGGCCCCTGGTACATGCCTCGCACCTTCCTCGACGGTGAGGCCAAGTGGTTCCCCGACGGCGCCCTGGCCGAGCTGCCCGACATCGAAGGGGACCCCGACCGCCACCCGATCCTGGCCTGGGCGCTGGAGCCGGGTGACGCCGTCTACTTCCACATGCTGATGCTCCACGGTGCCGGCGGCGCCCCGGGGTCGGGTCCTCGGCGGCGGGTGCTCTCGGTCCGCTTCCTCGGCGACGACATGGTCCATGCCCCTCGTCCCTGGACGACCTCACCCCCCTTCCCCGGCCTCGAGGACGAACTGGCCGACGGCGCCCCCCTGGACCACCCCCTGTTCCCGGTCCTCTGGGAACGCCCCTCGGGGCGGTCGTCGCCGGGACGGAGACCCGGAGAGGGCCCGTCGCTAGGCTGATCGCGACCAGGCAAGGACACGGTCACCGTCGCCGCGACGGGGGAGATGACCGGTCCCGGTTGGGGGACGATGGACCGCCACGGGAAGTCGAGGGGCCGATGAGTGCCGGGGCCCGGCTCACCCAGCGCATGGGTGCCCTCGACGCGGCCGCCCAGCCCTATGTCCACGCCACCGTGGTGCGGGCCCAGCCACCCACGTCCACCTGGCCCGGCGCCACCGCCCTGATCCTGGGGGACGGGACCATGGAGGGCTTCGTCGGCGGCCAGTGTGCCGAGAGCTCGGTGCGAGCCATGGCCCTGGAGGCGCTGGACACGGGCGAGCCCGTGCTGCTGCGTATCCTGCCCGAGGGCGACGAGGACTTCCCCGAGGCACCCGGCGCCCGTACCGTCGTGAACCCCTGCCTGTCGGGCGGAGCCATCGAGTTGTTCCTCGCACCCCACCTTCCTCCCCGCCGCATGGTCGTGGTCGGCCACACGCCGATCGCCGACGCGCTGGCGGGGCTGGCCGAGACGGTGGGCTTCCGGGCCGTCCGCTCCGACGAGGCCGCGGCAGCCCCGGGCGGTGCTCTCGCGGTGGTGGTGTCCAGCCACGGGCACGGGGAGGGCGAGGCCATCCGGGCCGCCCTCGACGCCGGGGTCGGCTTCATCGGACTCGTCGCCAGCAACCGACGGGGCACCGCCGTCCTCGACGAGCTCGGCCTGGAGGGCGACGAGCGGGCCCGGGTCCACAGCCCGGTCGGCCTCGACATCGGCGCCCGTACGCCCGAGGAGATCGCTCTGTCCATCGTGGCCGAGGTGGTGCGAGCCGTCCGGGTCGACGGCCTCGTCGCCCCACCGGGCGAGGACCCCGCCCCCGACGCCGACGCCGCACCGGCGACCCCGCCGCCCACCGCGGTCGACCCCATCTGCGGCATGACCGTCGTCGCCGCCCCGCCGACCCTCTCCCTCGAGGTGGACGGCGGCATCGTCTGGTTCTGCAACCCGGGCTGTCAGGCGCAGTTCGCCGACCAGACCGCCGGTTGAGCGTGTTCCGCAGCGCCGTGGTCCTCGCCGCGGGCTCGTCGCGCCGACTCGGTCGGCCCAAGCAGACCCTCCCCTTCCGGGACACCACCCTCCTCGGGGCGACCCTCGACGTCGTCCGCGCCGCCGGCGTCGACCAGGCGATCGTGACCCTCGGCGGGGCCGCCACCCCGGTCCGGGCCGAAGTCGACCTCGGCGGCTTCGAGGTCGTGGAGGTCGAGGACCACGGAGAGGGCTGCGCCGCGTCGATCGTGGCCGCCGTCGACCGGATCGATCCCGCCGCCGACGGCTTCGTCCTCCTGCTGGGTGACCAGCCCGGGGTCGACCCCGGCCAGATCGGGGCCCTGGGTGACCTCGTCGCCGGGTCGGTGACCCCACCCGACGCCGTGGTCACCGGGTACGACGACGGTCCCGGCCACCCGCTGTGGCTGTCCCGCCGGCGCTTCGATGACCTCCGCCGCCTCCGCGGCGACAAGGCCGTGTGGAAGCTGCTGGAGGCGGACGACCTCGACGTCCGCGAGATGGCCCTCCCCGGACGGACCATCCCGCTCGACGTCGACACCTGGGACGACTACGAAGCCCTGTGCCGGGCCGCGGCCCCCGCCTAGCCCGCCGTGTACGAGATCGCCCTCACCGTCGCCGCCTGCCGTCGGGCCGACACCCGGGTCGACGTGGCGTGGCTGGTCGACGCCGAGGGCTTCGGCGACCGCGACCCCACCGAGGCGGTGGCCCTCACCCCGGGCGGGGGCCGGGTCGGCGCGCTGCTCGCCGGCTGCCTCGACGACCAGTTGGCCGACGTCGCCGGGCCGATGGGGGACACCGGACGTTTCGTGACCCTCGAGGTGGCCGACTACGAGGCCGCGGTCGCCGGCCTGCCCTCGGGCGGGACCGCCCGGTGCCTGGTGGTCCCCGCCGACCAGCTCCCCGACGAGCTCTGGGACCTCCTCCTGGCCCGCCGGCCGATCGGCTTGGAGACCCGGGTCGACGGCGACCGGGTCACGGGCACGACCCTCGTGACCACCGACGCCCTGGCCGAGACCGACGGAGACCTGGCCCAGGCCGTCGGGCGCGGGGCCAGCGCCAGCCAGGTGCACCAGGACCGGGTCCTGACCGTGCTCTTCCCGGTGCCCAAGCTGGTCATCGTGGGCGGGGGCCCCCACGCCGAGGCCCTCGAGGCCGCGGCGGGGCTCCTCGGCTGGCAGGTCCGGACCGTCACCGACACCGCCACGGGGACCGGCCTGGTCGCGGCGATGGCCCCGATGGACAAGCTGGTGGTCATCGCCCACGACCTCGAGGTCGCCGGTCCCGTCCTCGCGGCCGCCCTGGACGGCGATGTGGGCTACATCGGCGCCCTCGGCTCCCGCCGGACCCAGCAGGCGCGGGCCGAATGGCTCGCCTACCGCGGCATCACCGACCTCGAGCGGATCCACGGCCCCGCCGGACTCGACATCGGCGCGACCACCCCCCCGGAGATCGCCGTGTCCATCCTGGCCCAGGCCCTGGCCACCGGCCCGTGAACGGCCGCCGCGTCCCGCCCCGCCGAGCCCGGCCGACCCCACCGCCCCGGTACCGTGGAGGCCCACCGACCCCACCGCTCCGGGAGGGCAGGCCATGACCGACGACGCCACCGACGAACGCCAGGTGCTGCGTTCCATCTGGGCCGCCGAGGGCCAGCGGCTCGACGTCGACGAGGACGTCAGCCCCACGAAGGCCTGCCGGAACATGAAGGACGTCACCTTCGACGGCCTGGCCGAGCCGGGCAGCGACCTGACCTCGGCCTGGCGGGATCGCCTGGCCCGGGAGGGCAAGCTCAGCACCTCGGAGGGCTCGATCCGGGACCTGGTCCTCGGCCCCGACACCGACGACGACCGGTAGTCCGTGGCCCCACCCCCAGACGTCGGCCCAAGCAGTGCCGGCCCAGGCAGTGCCGGCCCAGGGAGTGTCCGCGAGCTCACCGAGCTCCTGGCCACCGACGGGTACCTCGCCGACCGGGGCCTGGCCACCGCCGTCTTCGTCGCCTGGTCCCTCGGCCGCCCACTGCTGCTCGAGGGGGAGGTGGGGGTGGGCAAGACCGAGGTGGCCAAGGCGCTGGCCACCGTGTCGGGGCGCCGGCTGATCCGGCTCCAGTGCTACGAGGGCATCGACACCAACCAGGCGCTCTATGAGTGGGACTACGCCCGCCAGATGCTGCAGATCCGGGCCCTCTCCGAACACCAGCTCGCCGACGAGGACGCCGTCGACGCCCTGTTCGGCCCCAAGTTCCTGCTCGAACGCCCCCTCCTCGACGCCGTGCGCGCCGGCGACGGGGCGGTGCTGCTGGTCGACGAGGTCGACCGGGCCGACGACGAGTTCGAGGCCTTCCTGCTCGAACTGCTGTCGGACTTCCAGATCACCATCCCCGAGATCGGCACCATCGGCGCCGAGACCCGCCCCCTCGTGGTCCTCACCTCCAACCGCACCCGGGAGCTCCACGACGCCCTCAAGCGCCGCTGCCTCTACCACTGGGTCGGCTACCCGGGCCCCGAGCGCGAGGTGGAGATCGTGCTGGCCCGGCTGCCCGGCATCACCGAGGCCCTGGCCCGCAAGGTCGTGTCCGCCGTGAACCGGCTCCGGGACCTCGACCTGGACAAGCCGCCGGGGGTGGCCGAGACCATCGACTGGGTCCAGACCCTCACCGTGCTGGAGGTCGACGACCTCGACCGGGCGACGGTGGAGGACTCCCTGGGCGCGGTGGTCAAGGCGCGCGACGACCTCGAGGTGGTCCGGGACCACCTCGACGAGCTCGCCGTCGATGGCTGAGGCCGTCGTCGAGGACGCCCCCTTCGTCGGGATGCTGGTCGACTTCGGCCAGGCCCTGCGGGAGGGCGGCATCCCGGTGGGATCGGGGGACCTGCTCACCTACTGCGCGGCGATGGAGCCCCTCGACCCGACCGACGTCGTCGACCTCTACTGGGGCGGCCGGACCACCCTGGTGACCCGCCGGGAGCAGATCCCGACCTATGACCGGGTGTTCCGGCGCTTCTACCTCGACGAGGGCGCCGACGAGGCCGATCCGCTGCGGCGCACCGTCCGGGCCAAGGCCCTCACGCAGTCGACCCTGCAGATCCCCGACCCCGGACCCGACGCCGAGCAACGGGACGAGGAGGAGGCCCGGCTGGGCCTCATGGCCTCCGATGCCGAGCTCCTGCGCGAGAAGTCCTTCGCCGCCTGCACCCCCGAGGAGCTGGCGGCGCTGCGGCGGATCATGGCCCAGGTCCGCCTCACCCCGCCCCGGCGCCGCACCCGACGCACCACCAGAGCAGAGCGCGGCCCCCGCCCCGACCTGCGGCGCACGGTCCGGGAGACCCTGCGCACCCACGGGGAGCCCTCCGCCCTGTTCTGGCGGCGCCGCCGCCTGCGCCGGCGCCCGCTGATCCTCATCCTCGACGTGTCCGGCTCCATGTCGGACCACTCCCGCAACCTGCTGCAGTTCGCCTACTCGGCCCGGCGGGCCAACACCCGGGTCGAGGTCTTCTGCTTCGGGACCCGGCTGACCCGCATCACCCGGGCCCTGGAGCGCCGCCGGCCGGACGAGGCGATCGAGCAGGCCGCGGCGACGGTCTTCGACTGGGACGGCGGCACCCGCATCGGGGACTCCCTGACCACCTTCGTCCGGGACTGGGCCGCCCGGGGCACCTGTCGCGGCGGCATCGTGGTCGTCTGCTCGGACGGCCTCGACCGCGGCGACCCCGACGTCCTGGCCAAGGCGATGGAGCGCCTGGCCCGGTTGTGCCACCGGATCGTCTGGATCAACCCGAACCTGGGCGAGGGCGGGCAGCGGCCCGACACCCTGGGGATGGCGGTGGCCGCCCCCCACGTCGACGAGCTGCTGTCGGGCCACGACCTGGTCGCCCTCGAGCGCTTCGTCGAGCGGCTCCCGGCCCTGGGCTGAGAGGATCGAGCCGTGCGCTGGAGCGTGACCGTCGTGGCCGAGGGCGACCGGGTGCTGACCCGGGAGGAGATCGTCGAGCTGGCCGACGCCGTCGCGGTCCACCAGGGCATCGCCTCGGGCATCGGGACCACGACCTATGGGGCCCAACTGGTCATCGCGGCGGCGACCGAGGAGGCCGCGGTCGAGGCGGCGGTGGCGGCCCTGGAGGTCGCCGCCCGCCAGGCGGGCCTGCCCGACTGGCCCGTCGCCCGGGCCGAGGTCATCGGCGAGGACGACGACTGGGGTGGGGGGTGATCCGCCTCGGCTCCCTGGCCGGTTACCCCTTCGAGGGGCCTCGGGCCCTCGGGGGCTGGACCGCCCCGGAGCGGCCCGCCGTCTACGCCATCTGCTACCGGTCCGAGCCCGAACAGAAGCCGGACCAGCACGCCGTGATCTACATCGGCCACAGCGACGACCTGTCCACCGAGGGCTTCCCCTTCCACCACCCCCAGGCGCCCTGCTGGATCGAGCGGGCCGGGAGCCGCTGGAAGGTGTTCATCTGCACCTACGAGGTCCCGGGCGGCCTGCGCTCGCACCGCCAGCAGATCGCCCAGGAACTGACCGCCGTCTACCGGCCCGGCTGCAACACCGAGCACTTCGACCCGGCGTGGAAGGACGAGTGGATCGGCGAGTACTCCGCCCCCACCACCGGCCCCCTCACCACCACCCGCGACCCCGGACCCCCTCGTTCTGGCGCGGGTCGTTCTGGCGCCTGATTGCGGTGCTCTGGCCCCTCAATCAGGCGCCAGAACGCAAGGCAGGGTGGGCTCAGCCGGCGTCGTAGCCCACGGCTTCGGTGAGCCGGGAGCGGCGGCGGCCCGAGGCGGGGCGGGCCGGCGGGCGCTCGGCGTCGGGCGCGGGCTCGTAGGTGGCGCCGACCACGATGTCCTCGGCCATGCCGTAGAGCAGGGGCAGGGCGCCGGCCACGATGCCGCCGGTGTGGTTGATGCTCTCCACCCCGGGCCCGATCTTCTCGGCGTCGGCCACGATCTCCTGGACGATCTCCGAGCACTCCTCGAGGGTGGTGGCGACGCGCTGCAGTTGGCCGCCGACGATCCAGAGGTAGATCGCCAGACCGGCGATGAGCAGGACGATGTCGATGACGGTGAAGACGACGAGATCGGTCACGACCGCACCTGCTGTCGCACCCGGCCGAGGAACAGGTGGTGCTTGAGCCCCTCGGAGAGGACCGCTTCGACCCCGGCGGCGGTCTGGCCGATGAGGGCGGTGTCGTCGGTGTTGGCCGCGGCCGCCTTCAGCGAGTCACGGACGGCCACGACCCGTCGGTCGATGCGCCGCACCAGCAGCACGAGGATCGTCAGCAGCGCGGCCACGGCCAAGACGACCACGAACCCCCCGATGATCGCTCCCCACCACAGGTCTTCCTGGGTCTCGGTCAGTGCCAGCAAGGTCATCCTCCCAACCGGGTCCGGCCCCGCTCGAGCCCGGCCACGATGGCCGTGGCCGAATCGATCGTGGTGTTGAGCTCGGCCAGGGCCGAGGTGTTCTCGACGGCGTCGGTCAGGGCGTCGTCGATGGCCTCGGCCTGGTTCCCGATCCGGTGGGCCAGGACCAGGATCGGCACGACCAGGGCGACGACCACCAGCACGACGATGACGCCTATGGCGTAGCCGATGTCCCAACTCACGGTGGAGTCGCTGACGGCGGCGAGGACGGGGAGCATGGCGGTCACCACCTCAGATCGAGTCGCAGAAGTCGCGCACGGGCGCGAGGTTGGCGTTCACCGAGGCCAGCGCCCCGGGTACGGGTTCGGTCTTGTCGGCCACGGCCTGCACGCCGCCGACCACCCCGTCGAGGGTGCGGGAGACGGCCACGAGGTGCAGGATCACCCGCACCAGGCCCAACGCCGCGGCCGCGATGATCAGGGTGGCGAGCACCAGGGTGACGATGGCGACAGCCGGCATCACGCCTCCTTCGGGGGCAGCAGCTTGGCCACGGAGCCGGCGTAGCGCACCGCGCCGACCGAGACGTCGTGGATGGTCCGGTCGGTCGTGGCCAACAGGTCGGGGGCCGCATCCAGCTCGCCCACGAGGGCGACACCGCCGGCCAGGATGTCGTCGGAGGCCCCGCGGATGCGTTCGAGGGCGGCCAGCACCCGGTTGAGCAGGGCCACCAGCACGGGGACGATCACCAGCAACAGCACGGCGTTGCCGATCCACCAGAGCGTCATCGGTCGTCCTCCTCAGCTCGGGCTCGGTCGGTAGGGCAGGAAGAAGCGCCGGAAGACCCGGGCCAGGGCCAGGCGCAGGGCGGCCAGCCCGATGGAGAACCCGCCGGCGGGAGCGGCGGCGGCGATCTCGTCGGCGGAACGGCCCTGTTGGAGGGCGGTCATCCGGTCGTGCAGGTTGCCGGCGAAGTCCCGCATCAGCACGGCGGTGACGTCGCTGACCATGCCCCGCCCGTACTGGGCCGCGGCGCCGGAGAGCTGGAGGTCCTGGGTCACCTCGACCCGGGTGCCGCCGCCCGCCGCCGACAACACGGCGGTCAGCAACATGGCGGCCTGGCCCCGACCCTTCTCGTCCGCGCCGGCGGCGTCGACCACGAGCCGCTTGGCCTCGTCGTCGCGCTCGGTGATCGTCGCCGTGCCCGCGAACTGCAGCTTCACCGGGCCCATGCGGATGGCGACCGCGCCGTGGTACGCGTCGGGGCCGATCGCCTCGGTCAGCTCCGCCCCGGGGAGGCAGGCCGCCACCTGGGGGATGTCGTCGAAGAACGCCCAGACCGCGTCGACCGGCTGGCCGACCTCGAAGTCGGTCGTGATCAGCATCGGGCCTCCCTCACGGCTCCGTCCTCACCGGCGGGGCGCCGGAGACGTCCTGGCCGTCCTGAAGGGCGGCGTACACCCGGTCGGGCAGCAGGGGCATGTCGATGTTGCGCACCCCGGAGCCCTTCAGCGCGTCCATCACCGCGTTGACGAAGGCCGCCGGACCGCCGACCGTGGCGCACTCGCCGATGCCCTTGGCCCCGATGGGGTGGTGCGGACAGGGGGTGACGACCTCGTGGAGCTGGAACCCGGGGGTCTCCCACGCCGTCGGCAGGAGGTAGTCCATGTAGTTGGACCCGATGCAGTTGCCCTCGGCGTCGAAGGTGATGAACTGCATGCTGGACATGGCGTAGGCCTCGGTCAGCCCGCCCATGATCTGGCCCTCGACGATCATCGGGTTGATGCGCACCCCGCAGTCGTCCACGGCGACGACGTCGAGCACGTCCCAGACCCCGGTGCCCGGGTCCACCTCGACGGTGGCGATGTAGCAGGCGAAGGGCCAGGTGAGGTTGGGCGGGTCGTAGTAGGCGTTGTTCTCGAGGCCCGGCTCCATGCCGTCGGGCATGTTGCTGTAGGCCGCCATGGCGCACTCCTGGATGGTCACGCCCTGGTCGGGGGCGCTGCGCACGTAGAAGCGGCCCAGCTCCCACTCGACGTCCTCCTCGGAGACCTCGAGCAGGTGGGCGGCCAGCTTGCGGGCCTTGGCCTTGATCTTGCGGGACACCATGGCCACCGCGGCCCCCGCCACGGGGGTGCTGCGGGAGGCGTAGGTGCCCATGCCGAACGGCGCGGTGTCGGTGTCGCCCTCCTCCACGGTGATGTCCTCGGCGGGGATCCCCAGCTCGTGGGCGACGATCTGGGCCCAGGTCGTCTCATGGCCCTGGCCCTGGGTCTTGGCCCCGGTGCGCAGGATCGCCTTGCCGGTCATGTGGACCCGCAGCTCGGCCGAGTCGAACATCTTGATGCCGAGGATGTCGTACTCCCGGCTGTTGCCGGCGCCGAGCGGCTCGGTCATGGTCGAGATGCCGATGCCCAGGAGGCGGCCCTTGGCCTTGGCCTCCTCCTTGCGCTTCAGGAAGCCCTCGTAGTCGATGGCCGCCAGCCCGATGTCGAGGCACTTGGCGTACTGGCCCGAGTCGGTGAGGAAGCCGAAGGCCGTTCGGTGCGGGAAGTCGTCGTCGCGGACGAGGTTGACCCGGCGGAACGCGGCCTGGTCCATCCCGAGGTCGTCCGCCGCGGCCTGGACCATGCGCTCCTGGAAGTACATGGCCTCGGTGACCCGGAAGGAGCACCGGTAGGCCACCCCACCCGGTGCCTTGTTCGTGTAGACGCCGCGGGCGGTGAGGTGGGCGGCCGGGATGTCATAACAGGCGAAGGCCGAGTGCATCAGCCCGATCTTGAACTTGCTGGGCTGGGCATCGGAGAAGAAGGCCCCGTGGTCCGAGAGGGTGTTCATCCGCACGCCGAGGATCCGGCCGTCCTGGCGCAGGGCCAGCTCGCCCTCGAGGTAGACGTCACGGCCGAACCCGGTCGAGATGAGGTTGCCGGTCTTGTCCTCGATCCACTTCACCGGCTGTTCCAGCAGGATCGAGGCCAGGATCGAGATGACGTAGCCGGGATACACCGGCACCTTGTTGCCGAAGCCCCCGCCCAGGTCGGGCGAGATCACCCGGATCATGTGCTCGGGCAGCTCGGCCACGAGCGCCACGGCGGCCCGGATGATGTGGGGCGCCTGCGAGGTCATGTAGACGGTGAGCTTCGAGGTCGACCGGTCGAAGTCGGCGATCGACCCGCAGCACTCGATCGGCGACGGGTGCGAGCGCGGGTAGTGCATCGCGATCCTGGAGACCACGTCGGCGTCGGCGAAGGCCCGGTCGGTACCGTCCCGATCGCCGACCTCCCAGTCGAAGGTCACGTTGTCGTGCTGGTTCTCCTTGTCGTCCCGGATGACCGGGGCACCCTCGGCCAACGCCTGGGTGGGGTTGACGATGGGCGGGAGGGGCTCGTACTCGACGACGATGGCCTCGCAGGCGTCCTTGGCGATGTACGGGTCGTCGGCGACGACCGCGGCGACCTCCTGGCCCTGGAACCGGACCTTGTCGGTGGCGAGGACCGCCTGGGTGTCATAGGAGAGCGTGGGCATCCAGGCCAGGTTGCGGCTGGCCATCATCTCGCCGGTCAGGACCAGGCGGACCCCGGGGATCTCCCAGGCCCTGCTGGTGTCGATCGAGGTGATGCGGGCATGGGCCAAGGGGCTGCGCAGGATCTCCATGTGGAGCATCCCGGGTAGCACGATGTCATCGACGTAGTTGCCCCGGCCCCGGATGAAGCGATCGTCCTCGACGCGACGCCGGTTGGCGCCCATGCCCCCGATCTTGATCTCGTCGACGGCCGTCATGGCACGCTCCCGTCCTCGGTCTCGACCGCTTCGCCCCGCAACTTGGCGGCCGCCCACAGGACGGCCTTGACGATGTTCTGGTAGCCCGTGCAGCGACAGAGGTTCCCCGACAGGGCCCAACGCACCTCGTCCTCGGTCGGGTCCGGGTTCTCGGCCAGCAGGGCGGTCGCCGCCATCATCATCCCCGGCGTGCAGAACCCGCACTGGAGCCCGTGCTCCTGCTTGAAGCCCTCCTGTACCGGGTGCAGCTCGCTGGCCGTGGCCAGGCCCTCGACGGTCCTGACGTCGTGGCCGTCGGCCTGGACGGCGAGCATCGTGCAGCTCTTCACCGGCTGTCCGTCGTAGAGGACCGTGCAGGCGCCGCAGTTGGTGGTGTCACAGCCGGTGTGGGTACCGGTGAGCCCGAAGCCCTGACGCAGGAGGTGCGCCAGCAGGAGACGGGGCTCGATGTCGGCCGCCCGGCGCTCCCCGTTGACGGTGAGGGTGACCCGTCGGGTCACCACCCCGGACCCGGGTTCCGGGCTGACCTCGGTGAACAGGCTGGTCATGTCACGCCGCCTTCTCTTCGGACTCGACGATGCGCCCCAGCAGGCGGACCACGAAGGTGTGCACGATGTGGCGCTTGTACTCGGCGCTGCCGCGGTGGTCGCTGTTGGGTCGGGCCGCCTCGGCCGCGAGGTCCGCGGCTCGTTCGATGCTCGCCGCGGTCAGGGGCCCGCCGACCAGGGACTCGGCGGCGGCGGCCGCGTCGATGGTGGAGCCCCCGACGCCGGTGAGGGCGATCCCGGCCTTGCTCACCGTGGCGCCCGAGGTCTCCAGGGCCACGGCCACACCCGCGGTGGCGAAGTCGCCGACGCGGCGCTCCAGCTTCAGGTAGCCGCCCGCGGGGGTGTTGACCGGCGCCGGGATGACCGCCTCGACGGCGATCTCGTCGTGGCTGAGGGTGGTCTGGAACGGCCCGCTCACGAAGTCCTTGATGGCGATGGTCCGCCGACCCTCGGCGCCCTGGGCCACGACGTGGCCGTCGAGGGCGGTGACGACCGACGCCCAGTCGCCCTGGGGATCGGCGTGACAGAGCGAGCCGACGAGGGTGCCCCGGGTGCGCACCAGCGGGTCGGCCACCAGGGGCGCGACCGCGGCCATGGTCGGCTGCTTGGCCGCGAGGAGCGGGGAGCGCTCCAGGTCGGCGTGGCGGCAGAGCGCCCCGATGCGGATCGAGCCGTCGTCCTCCACCCGGAGGTGGTCGAGGCCGGGGAGGCCGTTGATGTCGACGAGGAGGTCGGGGGAGGCGAACCGGAGCTTCAACATGGGCACCAGGCTCTGGCCGCCGGCCAGCACCTTGGCCTCCCCCTGGCCGTCGGCGAGCAGGCCGATGGCCGTGTCGATGTCGGTCGGGGCCTCGTAGCCGAAGCGGGACGGGTACACGGCGGACCTCCCGGCCTACGGCCCGGCGGGGGTCGGTGCCCCCGGATCGGGTCGGGTCGACTGTGGGTCGGGCACGGCGACGGGCAGGGTGTCCTCGGAGGGGTCCGGACGGGGCTCCTGGTGCGGGGGCCACGGCCCCTGGACCGGTTGGCCGGCGACCTTCAGGTAGTCGATCAGCTCGGGCCACGCCCAGACGGTCGGGCTGGAGCCGGTCTTGGGCGTGCCCTCGATGACCTCGTACAGGCGGGGGTTGCCCCGGCTGTGACCACTGGACTCCACGGCCATCGTCAATGACACCCCCCGGTGTTCCCCTCGATCCGGGAGGGACCCGGATCGGTCGCAAGGCGACGGGAATGGATACTTGCAGACACCGACGGGGTGGGCAATGCGACCACGGGGGCGATGCCCGTCGGGGCCGGCGGACCGGCTCGCTCAGGGAACGGCGGGGACCGGGCTGTCCCGATGGGCGAAGAGGACCTCGGCGGTGATCGGCCGGGCCAGATCGGCGAGATCGGCCGCGAGATCGATGAGCAGGTCGTCGATCGTGATCATCCCGACGAAGCGGCCCTCGCGCACGATGGCCAGCCGGCGCACCGCGTGCCGCCGGAACAGCGCGAAGGCCCCGTGCAGGTCGGCCTCGGCGTCGATGGTCACCACCGGTGTGCTCATCACCGCGTCGATCCGGGCCTCGCTCGAGAGGCGGCCGGCCATCGCCCGCCGCACCAGGTCACGATCGGTGACGATCCCGACCAACTCCTCGCCGTCGATCACCGCGAGCGACCCGACCCCGGCCTTGTCCATGATCACCGCCGCTTCGGTGATCGTCCGGTCGGGCGCCACCCCCAGTCCGGATCGACGAACCGCGTCTATGACCCGCATGGGGCCCTCCTCTCCCGCCGAGCCGGCTCAGCCCGACGCCTGCGGATGGTGTTCCACCTCGGCGTCGGAGCCGGGGAAGAACAGGCTCTCGTGGCCGTCCTCGGCCCACTCGACGAGGTAGGGAGGACCTCCGTCCTCCCCCTGGACCTCGACGATCCTGCAGTCCCGATCGGGTTCACCGACGTGGTGACCCCGGATCACGATGCGATCACCCACTTCAGCCTGCACGATCAGCACCTCCGTGCCCGAGACGACTCGATGACGACGATCGTCCGCCGAATCGGCGTCCCGGGCCAGGGTCGAAGGTCACGACAACGGCCGTCGGGCCGGCCGGGGGCGCCCCTCAGGGCGTCCCGTCGAGCTCGTCCAGTCGCTCCGGGCAGATGGCCTCCACGACGGCTCGGGCCAGGTCGTCGTCGCTGCCGGCGCCCTGGAGGGTCAGGGCGTAGGTGAGCTGGAACCCGACCGTGTCGTCGTTGGCGCAGGAATCGTTCATGGCCTCGACGGCCAGGTCGAGGGTGGCCAGGTCATAGTTCTCGATCCCCTCGCCCTCCAGGAACACCTCGACGGCCGTGAGGGTCTCCTGGGTGTCCGGGGCTTCCCCGCCTTCGTCGCCGCCGGAGGCCACGACGGCGACCACGATCAGGGCCACGGTGAACCCGAGGGCGGCCAAGACGACCCCGAGCCTCGCCGCACCCCTGTTGCTGCTCATCTCCCCACTCTGGCACCGGTGAGCCGTCGTGGGCAGGTGCGAAGGTCCCTTCCGGCCGCCGCCCTCCAGCGCCGACGGCTACCGAGTGCGGCGGACCGGTTGGGCCATCCAGGTGTGGGCTGGTACCGCGCTCTCCAGAGGAGACGGGGTGTCCAGGGCCAGGGGGGCGCCGGTCGCGACCTCGGCACACGCCGTCATCACGAAGTCATCGAAGCGCCGCCACCAGCCGGGGAACCGCCGGCCCGCGGTGGTGGAGACCGCCAGCCGCCGCCAGCCCGGTCCGGGCTCGTCCCGGAGCTCGACTTCGACGGAGCGGGTGTCCAGACGGAGCCCCTCGCGCAGCACCTTGAGGGCGCTCTCCTTGGCCGACCAGATGAGGTTGGCCAGCAGCGCGTGGTCTCCGGGCGCGGCGGCGACCAGTGCCCGCTCCGCCGGGGTGAAGTAGTCGGCGACGAACCGCTCGGTCCGAGGCTCGACGAGCTCGAGATCACACCCCAGCGCTCCCGCTCCGGTGGCCACGGTGCACACGCCCCAGCCCGCCCGATCGGTCATCGAGATGGAGATGCCCGCGGGCTCGTCACCGACGAACACCTCGGGTGCCCCGTCCGAGGCGTTGCGGATCACCACTGCGGCCAGCGCCGCGGACGCCAGCGGCCGGCCCAGGGCGCGGGCGACGGCGTGCTTGGCGGTCCACCGGCCGAGGCGGGCCTCGTCGCGTCGCTTGGTGTAGCGCATGCCGTTGAGCCGCTCCGCCTCCGGCGGGGTCAGCCAGTCGTCGTGGTCCGGGACGTCGGCCTGGCCGGCCGCGTGGAAGCGGACCAGCGGCGCACCGCTGGGCTCAGCCCCTCCGCTCGAGCTCACGGGCGATCCCCCGCTCGACGGCATCGACCAGATACGGCCGGAGCTCCTCGGGCCGGATGATCCGCTGCAGCGAACCGACCTGAAGGGCCCGTTCGACGGTGTGGATCCCATCGAACTCGGCGGCCACCTCGCCCAGCTTGGCCGTGTGGATCTCCCGGCGCCGGCGGTCGAGCTCGTCACGGAGCTGGACCCGGAGCGTCCCGGCGGCGGCGTCGGCCTTGCGCTCCAGCTCGACCAGCTCGGGGTCCTCAGCAGTGCGGCGGCGGACCTCGCGGGTGAACACCACCGCCGCCGCCGGGGCCCCGCCGATGACCGACGCCCGAGAGCCCTCGACCGCCACCACCTCCATGTTGTCGTTGAGGGCACGCGAGAAGACGACGAAGGCCCCGCCGTGGTAGCGGGACACGACGCAGAAGACGATCGGGCCCTCGAAGTTCACCACCGCCCGGCCGATCTCGGCGCCGTACTCGAGCTGCCAGGCGCGCAGTGACTCCGGGGAGCCGTCGAAGCCCGACAGGTTGGCCAGCACGACCAGGGGCCGGTTCCCGCTGGTCGCGTTCACCGCGCGCGCCACCTTCTTGCTGCCCATCGGGAAGAGCGTTCCCGCCGTCCACTGCTCGGGACCGTCGGCGGGGACGAACCCGACCCGGGGCAGGTTCTTGGACTCCACGCCGAGCAGGCAGACCGGATGGCCGCCCAGGTGGGCGTCCCACACGACGGCGATCTCGGCGTCCTCGATGCCGTACCACCGCTCCAGGGTGGGATGGTCCTGGTCCACGGTGGCCGCCATCACCCGGCGGATCTCGAAAGGTCGTTTGCGGTCGGGGTTGTCCTCGGCCGAGAAGACGTCGCCGACGGTGGCGAAGTCGCCGCCGTGGGGGGACAGGCACACGTCGCGGCCGACGGGGTCGGTGGTCTCGGCCGACCGGGGGAACCGCTCGCCCGGGGCGACGTAGGCGTGGTCATAGTGCCGAAGCAGGATCCGGCAGGCGTCGCCGAGGTCGCGGGCGAAGTACTGGGCCTGGCCGTTGGGGCCCATGATGCGCTCGTAGCCGCCGATGCCCTGGTTGTCCTCGGCCGAGGCCCCGCCGGAGTAGTCGAGGGCCTCCTTGCCCGTGAGGACCATGGCGCCCTGGGGGGTCATCACGAGGATGCCCCGGGTGTGCATGAGCATGGTCGCCTCGGCGTTCCAGTAGGGCTGGGCGCCCACGTTGATGCCGGGCACGACGACGTTGATCTCGCCGCCGCCCTGGGTGAACTCGATGATCCGTCGCAGCACCACGGCGATCCAGTCCATGTTCTCGGTGCCGCTGTCCATCGAGATGAGGGCGCCGGCGGAGACGGCGAACCACTCGAGAGGCACCGTGAGCTGCTCGGCCAGGTCCAGCGCGGCCACGATCCTCCGGCACTCGGCCTCGGCCAGGCTCCCCATGCCCCGGGACGGGTCGCCCAGCACGATGACCCGTCTCATCCCTTCGGGGTGCTTCACGGTGACGTTGCTGATGACGCCGACGACGACGTTGGCGGTGTTCTCCCCGGGGGGGCGCTGGACAGGGACGAGTCCCTCGCCCTCCAGGTCGTGCTCGACGAACTCGCCCGGCGGCCGGTCGCCGTCGGACTCCCCGGGGGACGGGGCGAGCAGGCGAACGAGGTCATAGGGGTAGACGAGGCCGCGCCGCCGCAGCGACACCACCTTCCGGACGTAGTCGTCCACGGGGCGCAGCGGTTCGTCGGCGTGGTCACGGATGTGGATGCGCACGCCGGCGCCGGAGCCGTCGGCGATGTCGTACACCTGTCGGCGGATGGCCCCGTCGCGGTCCTTGACCGTGCCCAGGATCAGCACCTTCTCGATGCCCAGGTCGGCGGTGTCGGGCGCGACCCGCTCGGCGAGGCGGGTCAGGTCCTCGACGGTCAGGTCGATCGGTGGCCAGACATAGAGGAAGACACGGTTCCACTGGAGCCGACGGGCGTCGGGCCGGCGGGCCTGGAACCGGCGGAAGGCCCCGACGACCTCGCGCAGGACCCGCTCGAACTCCGGCAGCCGCTGGACCACCCCGTGCTCGTCACGTCGGGCGGTGAGGTCACGGACCTCGGCCAGGGCGATCAGACGCTCATCACGCGGGTTCTCCCGGGCCCGCCCGTGGAAGAGGTAGATGTCGGGGGGGGTGGGCACGGCCTCGATCGCGAAGTTGTCGAGGCGCCAGAGCTCGAGCCGCTTGGCCATCATGGGGTGCAGGCCGTGGCTCTGTTCTTCGTAGCGGTAGCCGGCCTCCCCGTCGGGCCGGAAGGTCAGGTGGATCACCCCGGCCATCGACGCGCCGCTCTCCGGCGTCGAGATGGCGACCACCACCCGTCGGAGCTGCAGGGGGCCGAGTCGCTCGTCGAGCACCGAGCGGATGTGTTCGCGCAACGCGTCCCGATCCTCGACGGCGGCGTCCTGCCAGACGTACACGTCGAGGACGACCTCCTGCCCGGGATCGACGTCGAGGAGCAGGGGACGCAGGGCCTCGAGCCCCGCGGCGAGCTCATCGTCGTCGAGCTGGGTGCTGAACGCCTGGATCGTCGTTCCCTCGCGGGGGTACCGGGCCGCGGCGTAGGCGACGCCACCCGACTCCCCGGTCGTCATCGCCCCGAGCTCGCGGATCCGGTAGTACCGGCGCATCATGACCTCCAGCAGCGCCGGGCGGGCGGGCGGTGGCGTACCGCCGAACCGCTGCGACAGCAGGGTCTTGAGCGGCTGGCTGCAGCTGACCAGGGCCTCGACGTGGGCCGGTCGGTCGGGGCCCTCGGGGTCGGCTTCGAGCGCGGTGAGATGGTGCTCGGCCCGCTCGAGGGCTGCGGCCCGGATCTCGCCGAGGAACGGCTCGTCCAGGTTCCGGTAGCTGAGCTCGGCCGCGAGGTCGTGGACCGCGGGGAACCGGTGACGGGTCTCCCGGGCGACGCGGTCGAGCAGGCCGGCGAGCGCGGGGTCGGCCCGGGGGGCGGGGTGGTCGAGCCGGTTCTCGAGGACACGGAGCACCGGTCCGATCTGGCCGGCCAGCCGAAGATGGGAACGGGTGATGCGGAAGAGGGCCGTCTCCAGCTCCGGCGTGGCGGTGAGGCTGGTCACACCGAAGTGCTGGAGCGTGCGCCGGAGCTGATCGAGGAAGGGCTCCGGCAGGCCTTCGCCGGCCGCCTCCAGTCGCCGCAGGTAGCTGAACAGGTACTCCTCGGTGGCCCGCCGAGTGACCGCGTCGAGCTCCTCGTCCACCGGATTGCGGCGGAACAGCGAGATGACGTCGGCGAAGAGCGAGAGGATCTCCTCTTCCAGCTCGGCCTGCTCCTGCGGGTCGAGGGGGTCGTCGCAGGGACGGTCGGCCGCCGACGCCGACGCCGGCGCTTCGAGGGCGTCGACGTCGACGTCGTAGCCGAGCAGGAGCTGACGCAGGCCTTCGAGGTAGTGACGGCAGCGGTCGTGGGCCACGCCCTGGTCGTTCTCGGCCAGAGGAGCGAAGTCGATCCGACTCCCCTCGCCGCCACCGTCCTCGCGCTCCGCCGAATCGACCACCAGCAGCGGCGCGCCGGCGGCGACCTGGCTGTTGGCCCGGACCAGCACCTCCCGCACCCGGCCCGGGTACTCGGCGAGGACCGCGGTCTCCATCTTCATCGCCTCGATCACCACCAACGGGTCGCCGGGCTCGACGTCCTGGCCCGCGGCCACGTGGAGCTCGACGACCACGGCGGGTGAGGGTGAGCGGATGACCCCGCCCTCGTCGTGGAGGATCCGGTGTGAGTGGCCGTCGACCTCGACGAGATGGGTGATCCCCTGCACGGTGGACAGGACACGGTGCGTGCGGTCGCCGAAGGACAGCCGAGCTCCCGCCCGCGGCCCGAGGTCCTGGCGCTCGACCTGGACCCGGTGATCGCCGACCTCCACGCGAAACCGGTCTGCGCCCTGCTGGATCACGTCCAGGCGGTAGGCCTGGCCCCGGTGGCGGAGCTCGACGGTGCGGCCCACACCGTCGTCGATCTCGGGCCGACCCCGGTTCGCCGACGACCGGAAACGGCGGATCTCGACCGCGGCCTCCTCCTCGTACGCGGCGATGGCGGCGGCCGCGAGCGCGGCGTCCGCGTACTGGGTGCCGAGCCGCTCGACCAGCGCGGGGCTGCGATCGACCCAACCCACGTCCATCTCCGCCGCGACCAGCTCGGGTTGGGCGAGCAGCTCCTGGAGGAACGCCTTGTTGGTGATGCCCCCGTGCACGACGACGGTGGTCTGCTCCAGCGCCCGGCGCAGGCGGGCGAGCGCCTCGGGCCGATCACGACCGTGGGCGATGATCTTGGCGATCATCGAGTCGTACTCGGGGGCGACGATGTCGCCCTCCTCCACGCCGGTGTCGACCCGGAGGCCCGGTCCCGTGGGCAGTTGGAGGCGGTCGATCCGCCCGGGAGCGGGAGCGAATCCGCGCTGGGGGTCCTCGGCGTTGAGGCGGGCCTCGATCGCGGCACCGATCGTCGGTGGGGCATCGCCTTCGAGCGTGCCGCCCCGGGCCACGTGCAGCTGGAGCTTCACCAGGTCGAGGCCCGTGGTCACCTCGGTCACCGGGTGTTCGACCTGGAGACGGGCGTTGACCTCCATGAACTGGAACCGGCCGCCGGCGGGGTCGTAGAGGAACTCGACGGTGCCGGCATTGGTGTAGCCGGCCGCCCGACCCAGACGGGCGGCGGCGGCGCGGACCTCCTGGTCCTGTTCAGGGGTGAGCGCCGGTGAGGGTGACTCCTCGAAGAGCTTCTGGTTTCGCCGCTGGACCGAGCAGTCGCGCACACCGACCGCCCAGACCGTCCCCTGGTCGTCGGCGATGATCTGCACCTCGATGTGACGGGCGCCGTCGACCAGCTTCTCGATGAAGACGGTGTCGTCGCCGAACGCCCCGGCGGCCTCGGCGCGCGCCGAGGTGAAGGCGGCGTCGATCTCCTCGACGCCGTCCACCCGCCGGATGCCCCGCCCGCCGCCGCCGGCGGTGGCCTTGATCATGACCGGGTAGCCGATGCGCGCGGCCGCGGCCCGGGCCTCTTCGACGGTCGCGACCGGGCCACCACTCCAGGCCGCCACGGGCACCTCGGCGCTCTCGGCCAGCAGCTTGGAGGCGACCTTGTCCCCCAGGCGCCGCATGGCCTCGGCTCGGGGGCCCACGAAGGTGATCCCGAGCTCGTCGCACATCTCCACGAAACCGGGTTGCTCGGAGACGAACCCCCACCCGACCCAGACCGCCTCGGCCTCGGTGGCCAACAGGGCCTCGGCCAGCCGGCGGTGGTCGAGGTAGGCGACCCGCCGGACGCCGTTGTCGTCCTCGTAGGTGGCCGGGCCGAGCTCGAAGGCCTCGTCGGCCTCCCGGACGAACATGGCCTGCCGGTCCGGCTCGGTGTAGAGCGCGATCGTCCGCAGGGTGCCACCGGTCTCGGCGTTGTACTCCCGGACGGCGTTGATGAGCCGCATGGCCGGTTCGCCCCGGTTGACGATGGCGATCCGCTCGAAGGCGCGTCCCCCGCCATCAGGTCGCGGTAGCCATGCCGTCCCGCAACGGCGCAACCAACTCGTCGTCGAGGCCACCGGGCAGCTCGATGGTGCGGTAGCCGCCGAGCTCGAGGAGCACGTTGCCGTCACCGTCGACGACGGCCGCGTCGAACCCGCCGTCCCCGGTGGGGTGCACCAGGGCCTGGACCGGCCCCGTGGCGGCCTCGAGCCTCGACCGCAGGACCAGCCGGTCGATGTGGCTCGGCAGCGCCATGGCCGCGGTGGTCGCGATCTCCAGGACGCCGGCGGTCTGGAAGCACAGCTCGACGAGGCGGGGGTCGGTCACGGTGGCGGCCGGCGCCGAATGATCCGGCGGCAGGCTGTCCACGAGCCGGCCCGCGGCACCGGCGGCGGTCGGCCAGGCCTCGGCCAGCACCTGGTAGGCGGGGCCGTGGAAGTAGATGCGGTAGATGTCGGCCGCCGGGACCACGGTGGCACCCGGCGGGGTCGGGTCCCGGCCCGCGGCGTCGTTGGCCTCGGCGGAGAGCCGGACGGTCGCCGTGAAGTGGACGGTGACCTGGGGCTCGTCGGACGTGGCCAGCGTTCGCTCGCCGACCATCCGGCATCGGGCGAGGATGTCGTCGCCGTCGAGGGTGAAGCGGGCCACGACCTTCAGCTCGCGGGGTTCGTCCCGGTAGAACTTGAACGGCGCGAGGAAGTCGATGTCCTCGATGGCGGTCACCACCCGCTCCGGATGCAGCAGGCGGGCGACTTCGGCGAACGCCTCCACGCCCATGACCCCCGGGAGCACGGGGGTGCCGTCGATGCGGTGGTCGGCGAGGAAGGGCTCGGCGGCGGGGTCGAGTCGGGCGGTGGCCACGAGGCCGTCGGCCAGGGTGTCCGCGGAGACCCCGGTGATCATGGCGGCCTGTTGCGGGCCGACCCGGGAGCCGACCGGGCCGTCCGCCCGCAGGTCGAGGCCGCCGGCCTCGTCCCACTCCTCGGTGAGCACGCCCAGGCGCCCGGCCACCACGAGCTCACGGGTGGTCCCGTCGGCGATCAGCTCCCGACGGATGAACGGGATGCCCGCGGCGGCGGGGAGCATGTCGATGCCGGCCGCCCGCATGACGGTCGGGATCGAGCCCCGGGTGGCCATCCCGATGTCGCCCCAGGCCGTCCAGTCGACGGCGAGGCCGATCGTGTCGGGGCGGGTGGAGCCCAGGCCGGACGTGGACTTGCACAGGAGGTCGTTGGCGGCGCTGTAGTCGGTCTGGCCCGCGTTGCCGAACCGGCCGGCGATCGAGCTGAAGACCACGGAGGCGCCGATCGGGCTGTCGGCGAGGCCGCGGAGCAGGTTGAACCAGCCGTCGGCCTTGACGTCGAAGACGAGGTCGAACTCGGCGGGTTCCTTGTCGGGCAGGAGACGGCTGACCTCGAGGCCGGCCGCGTGGATCAGGACGTCGACCGCCCCGTGGGCGGCGATGGCGTCGGTGACCACGGCCACGGCCCCACCGTCGCGGAGATCCACGCTGTGGTAGTGCGCGGTGCCACCGGCCGCCTCGACGGCCCGGATGGCGCTCAGCGCGGCCTGGCGGCGCTCGATGGCGGCCAGCTCCTTGTCGACCATGGCCGGCGTCGCCCGCTCCTCGGTCCGCTGGAGGCGCTCGAAGATGTCCCGCTTGAGCCCGTCGACGTCCGTCGCGAAGACGGCGAGGTCCGGATCGTCGGCATCGGGCTCCGGCGCGAGGTCGAGGAGGTGGAAGGTCCCGCCCGAAACCCGGGCGAGATCGGCGACGATCGCCGAGACGATGCTTCCCGCCGCCCCGGTCACGACGAAGACCGAGTCGGTACCCAGCTCCATACCGGTGGCCGGCTCGGGCAGCCCGGTCTCCTGGAGCGCGACCGTGATGCGACGGTCGTCGTCGGGGCGGCCCACCTCGACGACCCCGGGGTCGCGTTCGGTCTCGGCGATGAGGACGTCGGCCAGCGCCGCGGTCTTGCGGCTGGGGGCGAAGTCGACCGCCTTGACCAGCGCGTCAGGGCGCTCGCGCTTGAACGTCTTGGTGATGCCCACGACGCCGCCACCCATCGGCGCGGTGGCGCCGGAGCTGTCGTAGCCGTGGTTGCCCCCGAGTCGGGTGGCGGAGACGAGGAACGTCGCGGGCCGGCCGATGTCGTCGTAGAGGTGGCGCAGCAGGGCGTAGAGCAGCTTGACCCGGACGCGAAGGGCCTCCCGCCACGCGGCCAGGTCCATGTCGGTCACGGGATCCTCGACGTCGAGGCCCGGCAGCCAGTAGATGCCCTGGACAGGGTCGGCGGCCCGCCACTTCTCGACGCGATCGATCAGGTCCTCCGCGCTCGGGGCGCCGTCGACGGCCAGGACGTCCACGCCGAGCCCTTCGAGCTTCTTGACCAGCGAGGAGCCCACCCCGCCGTCGTCGAGCATCACCAGCACCCGGCTCTCGGGGCCGAGCTCGATCCCGGTCTCCCGGCACTGGTCGAGCCCGGGACGCAGGACACTGCTCACGACGCGGCGGGGCAGGGCGGCCGACGCCTCGTCGTCACCGAGCGGGGTCTCGGTGGTCCGGTCCTCGCCGGCGGCCGCGCCATCCCCGGTGTCGGCGGGGGTGTCACCCGCAGCCGGCGGGTTGGCGAGGCCGGGGGCGCGCTCACGCACGAACTCGACCACCGAGGCCAACGTCGGATAGTCCCGCAGCGACAACGACTCATCCCGCTCGATGCCGTACTCCTCACGGATCGCCGCGAACGTCTCCGCCTGCTTGACCGTGTCGATGCCCAGATCGGCCTCCAGGTCCAACTCCGGATCCAACATGTCCGGCGGATACCCCGTCTGGTCGGCCACCACCGCCAACACCCGATCCACCACCCCGTCACCATCCGGCGCCCCATCCGGCGGCGACGCCGGAGCCGGAGCCGGAGCGGCGGCCGGTGCGGGTGCGGCGTCGAGGCCGGGGCGCGCTCACGCACGAACTCGACCACCGAGGCCAACGTCGGATAGTCCCGCAGCGACAACGACTCATCCCGCTCGATGCCGTACTCCTCACGGATCGCCGCGAACGTCTCCGCCTGCTTGACCGTGTCGATGCCCAGATCGGCCTCCAGGTCCAACTCCGGATCCAACATGTCCGGCGGATACCCCGTCTGGTCGGCCACCACCGCCAACACCCGATCCACCACCCCGTCACCATCCGGCGCCCCATCCGGCGGCGACGCCGGAGCCGGAGCCGGAGCCGGAGCGGCGGCCGGTGCGGGTGCGGCGTCGAGGCCGGGGGCGCGCTCACGCACGAACTCGACCACCGAGGCCAACGTCGGATAGTCCCGCAGCGACAACGACTCATCCCGCTCGATGCCGTACTCCTCACGGATCGCCGCGAACGTCTCCGCCTGCTTGACCGTGTCGATGCCCAGATCGGCCTCCAGGTCCAACTCCGGATCCAACATGTCCGGCGGATACCCCGTCTGGTCGGCCACCACCGCCAACACCCGATCCACCACCCCGTCACCATCCGGCGCCCCAGCCGGCGGCGACGCCGGAGCCGGAGCCGGAGCCGGAGCCGGAGCCGGAGCGGCGGCCGGTGCGGGCACGACGCCTGCCGCGGGCGTGGGCCGGGCCGGCTCGTCGATGGACTCCGACGGGCCCTGGTCGATGACCCGCAGCGTGCGGGACGCGATCTCGACTTCCGGAGCCGAGTAGCCGCTCACGCGCCGTAGCCATTCGGTCCAGGCCGCCTCGTCGACCACCCGGTACCCGTACCCGAGCTCGTCGGGCTCGGGCCGGGACCCGTCGGCGGTGGGCACCCACCGCATGAGCGACAGGCTGATCTGGGACCCGAAGCCGGCGCCGAGGCGCAGCGCGTAGCGCACCGGATAGCGCCCGCCCCGGGAGAGGTTGAGCCGACCCAGGTCGGGATCGACTTCGGTCACGTTGGCGATGGGCGGCACCACGCCGGTCTCGAGGGCCTTCACGGCGACGACGTCCTCGATCCCCGCGCCCATGGCGTGGCCGGTGAAGCCCTTCGTGTTGGCCACCACGATGTCGTCGGCGGCCCCGCCGAAGACGCGGCGGAGGGCGTCGACCTCCGCTTGGGCACTCCCGCCGCGGGCCGGTGTGTAGGTCTCGTGGGACACGAAGACCAGCTCCCGGGCGATCTCGGAACGGTCCACGCCCCAGTCCCGTTCCACGCCGGCGACGAGGTCCTCCATCACCTGGCCGATGTGGCCCACGTCCAGGCGCGTGCCGTGGAAGGCGCTGTTGGCCGCGACCGAGCCCAGCACCTCACAGATGGGCTCGAGGCCCCGGGCGCGGGCGGCAGCCCGGCTCTCGACGACGAGGGCGGCGGCGCCCATGCCGATGATCATCCCGTGGCGGCGGCGGTCGAAGGGCAGGGCCGCCTTCTCGACGACCTCGTCGGTGGCCGCCGCGCCGGAGGCGAGGAAGCCGGTGCCGATCCAGGGCAGGAGGGCGTCGGTGGTGATGTCGTCACCGGCGATGACCACGACGCGCTCGCAGCGCCCGCTGCGGATCCAGTCCTCGGCCACCGCAACGGCTTGGGTCGTGCTGGCGCAGGCGGCGTTCACCGCGGTGTTCGGGCCGCGGGCGCCGATGTGCTCCGCGAACTGCGAGTGCCCCATCGAGAGGATCTTGAAGATGAAGTGGCGGTCGTACTGGTAGGCCTCGCGGTCGATCTCGGCCTCGACCTCGTGGATCATGTGGTCGATCTCGGCCACGACCGAGTCGGTGTCGCTCATGCGGGACCGGAGGTGTACGAGGGCGTCGCGGCGCTGATGGCGGGCGTGGTCCTGCTCGAAGCGACTCACCTCGTCGACCAGGCGGTCATAGCCCGGGAAGGCCGAGGCGAAGATCACCCCCGTGCCGTCACGCAGGCCGGACGGCAGGCTCCAGCGCTCGGGCAGCTGGCTGCCCGTGGTCGTCGTCTTGTAGCGCATGACGAGGGGGATGCCGGCGTCACGAAGGGCGTCGAGACCGGCGGCGATGGCCAGCTCGGTGGTGGTGTCGAGGGCACCGAGGCGCTCCTCGGGGAAGCCGAAGTCCTCGACGAGGTCGAAGGCACCGCGGCGCCCCGCCAGCTTGATGACCTCGTCAGCCGACTCGATCGTCTCGAAGCTGCCGCCTCCCCCTTCGCCCTTGACCAGCCGGGTGATGTGCTTGTCGACGATGGCGTTGCGCAGCCCGACGGGGATCGTGTCGATGAACGACTCGCCGTCGAGGATGCGGCCGATGTTGGCGTCGTCGAAGACCCGTTCGGTCCCGGGCAGGCCGAGCGCCGCCCCCGTGATCACCACTGCCTCGTCGGCGTCCGGGGAGCGGCCGCCATGACCGAACGCGACCGGCTCGGCCCCCGCGGCCCGGTAGATCTCCTGGCCCCGTTCGAGGAACTCGGCGAAGAGGTGGCCCAGCTCCAGGTAGGTGGCGTCGCCGCTCTCGGGCGGGGACGGTGCGGGGACGACGGGGGCCACCGCGGCGGGCCCCGGTGCGGTCGCGGGGCCCGGGGCCGGGACGTCGGGCCGGTGGCCCACGCCCAGCCCCGCGGCGTACAGACCGCACAGCGCCCGGTTGAACGACACCAGGTCCCCCGACTTCGGGTGGTTGGTGGCCAGGGCGACCACGTCGGTCTCGGCCCCGAGCATCTCGGAGGCGAAGCCCTGGAGGGCCCGCTTGGGGCCGACCTCGACGAAGGTGCGGGCGCCTGCCTCATACAGCGTGCGCAGGCCGCGCACGAACTGGACCGGGGAGGCGATCTGGCGGCCCAGGATCTCGATCATGTCGGGCGTGACCCCCGGGCCGCTCGGGTAGAACTCGCCGTTCACGTTGGCCACGATCGGCAGGTGGGGCGGCTCGAGGTCGAGACGCGCCAACACCCGGGTCAACGGCTCGGAGGCGGGGGCCACGATGGCGGTGTGGAACGCGTGGCTGACCGACAGCGGCACGACCTGGTGGCCCGCCCCGGCCAGACGCTCGGAGGCGGCTTCCACGGCCGCGCTGGCGCCACCGATGACGGCCTGGGTCTCGCTGTTGATGTTGGCGATGACCACATAGCCCTCGATCTCGTCGAGGACGGCCTCGATGGCCTCCAGCGGGGCGAACACCGCGGCCATGAGGCCGTTGTCGTCCACCGAGACCTTGGTCATCTCCCGGCCGCGAGCGCTGACCGCCTCCAGGGCGTCGGCGAAGGAGAGGGCCCCGGCGGCGACGAGGGCGGCGTACTCGCCGAGACTGTGGCCCATGACCATGTCGGGCTGGACGCCGTAGGCGGCGAGCAGGCGGGTGAGCGCGAGGTCGGTGGCCAGCACGGCCGGCTGGGTGATGGCCGTCTGCCGCAGCTCGTCCTCGGCGCGGCCCATCGCCTCCTCGTCGTCGGGGTCGGCGAAGATGTAGTCGCTGAGGGGGCGGCCCAACAGGGGCGCCATCACCCGGTCGGCCTCGTCGAAGACCTCGGCGACCACCGGCTCGGTCCGACGTAGCCCGGCGAGCATGTTCACGTACTGCGAGCCCTGGCCGGTGAACAGGAACGCGACCTGGTGGGCCTCACCCCGCCCCAGGTGCACGCCCTGGTTGGCGAGCATCTTCCAGGCGGCCTCGTTGCCGCCCTCGAGGGCCTGGGCGGCCTTGGTGGCCTTGGCGACGAGGTCGTCGCCGTCGTCGTGATCGATGGCCACCCGGACCGGGGCCCGGAGGTCGGCCTCCGCCGGCGGAACGGGCGCGATGGCGTCCTCCGGTCCGAGGGCGCGCAGCCGGGCGACCACGTCGGCGTCGGTCGCGCCCCCCACCACCGCCGCACCCCGCAGCGGGGCCTTGAGGGCCCGGGGTGCCTCGACGGGCCGGCGGACCGATGCGGTCCCGGAGCCATTGGTCCGGAGACGACCGGGCACATGCTCCTCGAGGACGACATGGAAGTTGGTGCCACCGAACCCGAAGGCGCTGACGCCGGCGGTGCGCACGTCGTCGGCGCCGGCCGCCCACTCGGCCAGCTCGGTGTTCACATAGAGCGGCGAGGCGCCGAAGTCGATGTTGGGATTGGGCGCGGTGATCCCGAGCGAGGGCGGGATGACCTTGTGGTCGAGGGCGAGCACCGCCTTGAGCATCCCGGCGGCACCGGCCGCGCCCTTGAGGTGGCCGATGTTGGACTTGACCGACCCCAGGGGCACCGAGCCGGGGGCGACGCCGAGCTTGGCGAAGACCGCGGTGAGGCTCTCGACCTCGACGACATCGCCCACCTTGGTCGAGGTGCCGTGGCCCTCGACGTAGGAGGCGCGGTCGGGCACCAGCCCGGCGTTGTGCCACGCCCGCTCGATCGCCAGCTCCTGGCCCACTGGGTTGGGGGCGGTGATCCCCTTGCCCCGGCCGTCGCTGGCCCCGCCGACACCCCGGATGACCGCGTACACCCGGTCACCGGCCGCCTCGGCGTCGGCCAGCCGCTTGAGCAGGAAGACCGCGGCCCCCTCGCCCATGACGAATCCGTCGGCGCCGTCGCCGTAGGGCCGGGTGCCGGTGGCCGAGAGGGCGCCGATCTTGCAGAACTTGACGAAGCTGCTGGCGCTCATGTTGCCGTCGACCCCGCCGGTGAGGACGGCGTCGTAGTCGCCCTCTTCGAGGCCCTCGATCGCGGCGTCGACGGCGGCCATGGCCGACGCGCAGGCGGCGTCGACGATGAAGTTGGGGCCGTGGAAGTCGAAGAGGTTGGCGACCCGCCCCGCGATGATGTTGGCCAACTCACCGGGCATGGTGTCCTCGGTGATCTCCGGGAAGCGGTTCCGCACGCCGGCGAGGAGCTCGTCGAGCACCGCCTCGCGGGTGTCGGGGGCAAGGGCGGCGAAGGCCGGAGAGCGCCGCAACTCATCCGCGTACTCCGGGAAGTAGGCCCGCAGCGCGGTGAGGTAGTGCTTGTCACCGGCCATGGCGTTGCCCATGATCACCGCGGTGCGCTCGGTGTCGAGGGGCCGGTCGGGGTAGCCGTAGTCGGTGAGCGCCTGGCGCACGGCGCTGACCGCCCACTGCTGGGTGCGATCCATGGCGTCACCGACCTTCGGCGGGACGGGTAGGCGCCATTCGAGCGGCGACCAGTCCCACTCCCGGACCCAGCCACCGATCGTGGAGTAGGTCTTGTCGGGCGCCTGGCGGTCGGCGTCGAAGTAGAGGTCGGGGTCCCACCGGTCGGCCGACACCTCACTGATGGCGTAGCGGCCCTCGGTGAGCAGGCGCCAGAAGCTGTCGACGTCAGGGGCCTCGGGCAGGATGGCGCCGACGCCCACGATGGCGATGGCGCGTTGGGTCTTGTCAGCCATGGTGACCTCGGGGAGCGGGACGGGGGCGGGCGGATCGGGACTTCATGGGCGGCGCCGTCATCTCAGGCCTCACCGACCCGGGCGTAGACGGCCCGGGCCGCGGCGTCCATGTCGGCCAACAGGCCGCCCTGGGCGGCCCGGATGGCGCCGAGCCCGGCGGTGGCCTCGAGGGCGGCGAGGTCGATGGTCGCCGGGTCGGCCGCGCCGACGACCCAACGGACGCCTTCCTCGGCCACCCGACTCGCCGCCTCCCGGGCGAACACCCGGGCCAGGGCGGCCAGCTCCTCGGCGGCGAAGCGCGGGTCGGCCTTGTCGGGCAGGCCCGTGGCCGCGGTCGCGGCCCGACGGCAGAACGCGGCCGCGCACTCGACGGCCGCCACCAGCTCGCCGAGCCGGAACAGCAGGTGCTGGTTGCGGGTGAGGCGGTGGATCCGTGAGGTCTCCATGACCTCGGCCAGGGCCCGGTGGGCCAGGGCCGCGGTCTCGGCGCCGACGTCGGGGGCACGGGCGGCCAGGAGGTCGAGGGCGTCGGCGGCGTCGTGGTAGTAGCGACCCCGGGACTTCAGGTGCTGCTGCCAGCGATCCCGGCTGATCGTCATCTCCATGATCTCCGAGGTGCCCTCGTAGATCGTGGTGATGCGAACGTCCCGCTTGATCTTCTCGACCATGTACTCCTTGGTGTACCCGTAGCCGCCGTGGGCCTGGATGGCCGCCTCGGCGGCGGCATTGCCCGCCTCGGTGGCGGTGTACTTGGCGATCGCCCCTTCGGTGTTGAGTTGCTCCTCGCCCGCGTCGATCCGGGTGGCGGTCTCCTCGATGTAGGCCCGGGCCGCCTCGAGGCGAGCGGCGTGGGGGACGATCAGCTTGTGGGTGAAGCCCTGCTTCTCCGAGAGCGGCCCACCGGCCTGGATGCGCTCGGCCGAGTACCGGACGGCGCGTTCCAGCGCGGCCCAACCGGCACCGAGACCGAAGGCGGCGACCATGAGCCGCGTGTAACCGAACACGGCCTGGGCCTGGGCCAGTCCCTGCCCCTCGACGCCGCCGACGACCCGGTCGGCGTCGACGCGCACCTCCTGGAGGGAGAGGGCCGCGGTGTTGCTGGCTCGGATGCCGTGCTTGTCCTCGGGCTTGCCCTTGGTGAACCCGGGCGTGTCCCGGTCGACGATGAACCAGGTGGGCCCGTCAGGAGCGAGGGCGAGGACCGTGTAGAGGTCGGCATAGCCGCCGTTGGAGATCCACTGCTTGTTGCCGGTGATCTCATAGGCAACGACCGCGCCGTCCTCCACGACCCGCTCGGCGGTGGTCTTCATGGCGGCGAGATCGCTGCCCGCTTCGGGCTCGGTCGCTCCGTAGGCCATGAGCAGGCCCTCCTCGGCGAGGCGGGTGAGCCAGTGCTCTCGTTGCGCCTCGGTGCCGCCGAAGACGATCGGGTCCGAGCCGAGGAAGGTGGCCAGCACGCCGGTGGCGACACCGACGTCGACGGACGCCATGAGCTCACAGACACGGTAGATGTCGAATGCCCCTCCGCCCATGCCGCCGAACTCCTCGGGGATGAAGAGCAGCGAGATGCCGAGTTGCTCCCCGCACATGCCTCGCACGACGTCCTCGGGGAACTCGTCGGCCGCATCGAGCTCGAGCAATCGGCGCTCGGGCAACTCGCCCGCCGCGAACATGCCGATGGCGTCGAGCACCATCTCCAGCGCGTCGGTGTCGAGACCGGTGCTCATGGGGCCATCGGTACGCGAATCATCAGGCCACTCTCACACGGTGGAGGGGCGGCGGACAGGTGCAAAGGTCCCTTCACCGGCTGCCCCGGGCGTGGGAGGGTGCGATGATGGACACCGACGTGGTGGTGGTCGGCTCGGGGCCCGGGGGGCTGACGGCGGCGGCCTGCCTGGCCGCTGCCGGTCGCCGGGTGCTGGTCCTGGAGCGCCACGACCTGGCCGGAGGCAACGCCCAGGTCTTCCGCCGCCACCACGAAGGCACCGAGTACGAGTTCGACGTCGGCGTGCACTACATCGGCGACTGCGGGCCAGGGGGGCTGTTCCCCTCGATCTTCGCCGCCCTGGGCGTGGGCGAACGGCTCCGGTTCCGGCCCCTCGACCCCGGGGGCTTCGACACCCTCCGGTTCCCCGACCTGACCTTCGTCGTGCCCGCCTCCTGGGATGGGTACCGCGACCGGTTGACGGCGGCGTTCCCCGATGACCGGGCCGGCCTGGAGCGGGTGGTCGACGTCCTCCAGGGCGTGGCCTCCGAGAGCCGGGACCGTCTCATGCCCGGCGCCGAGACCCCGACCTTCGACCACTGGGCGTTCCGGCCCCTCAGCGAGCTCTTCGAGGAGGGCGAGCTCTCCGAGCGGGCCGCGGCGGTGCTGGACCACTGGTCCGGGCTCTACGCGGGCGGTCCCCGGCAGACCGCCGTGGCCATGCACGCCGGGATCATCGACCACTACATGCGCGGCGCCTACTACCCCGAGGGCGGCGGGCAGGTCCTGCCCGCCCGCCTCGTGCAGGTCATCGAGGCCTTCGGTGGCGAGGTCCGCACCCTCACCCCGGTCGAGGAGATCCTCGTCGAGGGCCGAAGGGTCCGGGGCGTCCGCCTCGGCGACGGGACCGAGGTCCACGCCCCGGTGGTCGTCTCCAACGTCGACCACGCTCGCACCGTGACCGAGCTGGTGGCCGCCGACCAGTGGGACCCCGCCACCCGCCGCTGGGTCGAGGAGGCGACCATGACCCTCGGCCTGGTCTGTGTCTACGTGGTCGTGGACATCGACCTCACCGACCGGCCCAACACCAACTACTTCGTCTTCCCGAGCTACGCGACGGACGCCTTCTATGACCGACTCGAGGACGGGGACCTGCCCGCGGACGGCGTCTTCGCCTACGTCGCCCTCGCCTCCCGCAAGGACCCCGACAACCCCCACCTCTGCCCGCCCGGTCACACCAACTTCCAGATCATGACCCTGGCCCCCCGCGGCTATGGCTACTGGGGTCTCGAGGACGGCCCCGCCCACGGCGAGCGCTACCGGCGGACCGAGCGCTACCGGGCCCAGAAGGCCGATCTCACCGCACGCCTGCTCGTGGCCGCCGAGGAGGTCCTCGGCCCCTTCCGGGACCACATCGTCCACCTGGAGACCGCCACCCCCATCACCCAGGAGCGCTACACCCACTCCAGCGGCGGGACCAGCTACGGCTACCTGCACTCCCCGGACCAGAGCGGCGAGCGCCGGCCCCAGCACCGCACCGAGATCGACGGCCTCTGGCTGGTCGGGGCCAACACCACCGCCGGTCACGGCATCGCGGGGACGATGGTGGGCGGGGTGAACGCCGCCGGCCAGATCCTCGACCGCCCGCTGCTGATCGAGATGATGCTGGGCCAGGCCCTGGCCCGGCCCGACGACATCCCCCCCGACCCCCCGGACTTCGACCCCGTCGAGTTCTGCCGGGGCGAGGTCCTCCGGGAACGCCGAGCGGCAGGGCGGGCCGCCCGCCGGGGCTGACCCGGCGCGCCCACCGCCCCTGACCCCCGCTTCCGGACCGTTCGGGGTCGCCCCTAGTCGACGGCCGCCCGCGCCTCGCGGAGGGCGCCGGTGAGGCCGGCCAGCAACTGGATGCTGATCTCGGGGAACTCCCGCAGCAGGGTGCGGAACATGCGCACGCCGAGCACCGCCACCTCGACCTCGTCCTCCGCGTGGACGCTGGCCGACCGCGGTGCCCCGTCGAGGAGGGCCAGCTCGCCGAAGTACTGCCCCGGACCGAGGGTGTCGGCCACCTCGCCGTCCACGATCACCCGGGCGGTGCCGTCGATGATCACGAAGAAGGCGTCGCCCTCCGCCCCCTGGCGGGTCAGCTCGGCCCCTGGCTCGAGGCGCACGGTCTCGATGTGACGGGCGACGGTCTTCAGCTCGCTCCTGGTGCAGCGGGAGAAGAGGTCCACACCCCCGATGAGCTCGGTCAGTTCCCGCTTGGAGCGCACGTCCGCCGAAGGTAGTCGGTCGCTGCGCCTAGGGTCTGCCCGATGCGACGTTTGGCCCGCTTCGTCGTCCTGCGCCGCTGGATCGTCATCGCCACCGCCGGTGCTGCGGTCGTGCTCGCCGCGGTGTTCGGGGCCGGCGTGGCCGAGAAGCTGTCCCTGGGCGGCTTCGCCGACCCCGACGCCGAGTCCACCCAGGCCCAGGAGCGGCTCGACGAGCAGTTCCCCGCCAGCACGCCCGATCTGGTCCTGGTGGTGACCACCGACGGCGCCGATGTGGACGACCCGGCCGTCGTCGAGGCGGGCGTCGCCCTGGGCGAGGACCTGGCCGCCGAGCCCCACGTCGAGGCGGTGACCTCCCACTGGTCGATCGGCCTGGGCGAGGCCTCGCCGCTGCGCAGCGAGGACGGGACCCAGGCCCTGGTGTTCGCGACCCTCGAGGGCGACGAGACCGAGGTCGTCGAGATCTCCGGCGACCTGTCGGAGACCTACTCCGGGGAGCGGGACGGCCTCACGGTGGCGGTCACCGGGCGGGGTGAGGTCACCCGTCAGGTCAGCGAGCAGTCCGAAGCCGACCTCCAGAAGGCCGAGCTGCTCAGCGCCCCGATCACCTTCATCGCCCTGATCATCGTGTTCGGATCCCTCGTCGCCGCCTTCCTCCCGCTGGTGGTGGGCATCGGGGCCGTGCTCGGCACCTTCCTGATCCTCACCCTCCTGACGGGGTGGACCGAGGTCTCGGTCTTCGCCCTCAACATCACCACCGCCATGGGCCTCGGCCTCGGCATCGACTACAGCCTCTTCATCGTCTCCCGCTACCGCGAGGAGCTGGCCGAGGGCCAGACGATGGAGGTCGCCATCTCCCGCACGATGCAGACCGCCGGGCGCACCGTGGCCTTCAGCGGCGCCACCGTCGCCATCTCCCTGGCCGCGCCTGATGCTCTTTCCGGTGCCCTACGTCCAGTCCTTCGCCTACGCCGGCGTGGCCGTGGTCGCCCTCGCCGCCGTCACCTCGGTCGTGGTGCTGCCCGCGGTCCTCGCCGCCCTCGGCCCCCGGATCGACAAGGGCCGCCTGTTCAAGGCGCGCCCGCCCAGCGGCTTCTGGCACGACCAGGCCGTGCGGGTCATGGCCCATCCCTGGCCGTACATCATCGGGGTCACCGGGTTCCTGGTCGTCCTCGCGGTGCCGTTCCTGGACCTGAACACCGGCACGGTCGACGACCGGGTGCTGCCCGAGGAGGTCACCAGCCGGGCCGCCCTCGATGACATCCGCGCCGGGTTCCCCGGGCGGGAGTCCGCCACGATCGAGGTCGTCATCCCGGGCGGGGCCACCGACCTCGACGCCCTCGCCGAGTACGCCACGACCCTCTCCGCCCTCGAGGACATCGAGCGGGTGGACGGCCTCACGGGCTCCTACGAGGACGGCGGACTGCTGGCGCCCGCCGAGCTGATCCCCCCCGACCTCGTCGCCCGCTTCGAGGGCGACGGGGAGGACACCTGGCTCGCGGCGGTCCCCCTCGTCGAGCCGATCTCCCCCGAAGGCGAACAGCTGGTCGACGAGGTGCGGACCGTGCCGTCCCCCTTCGACGAGGTCCTCGTCGGCGGCCTGTCCGCCGAGCTGGTGGACACCAAGGCCGCCATCGGCAACCGACTCCCGTGGGCGATCGGCCTCATCGTGGTCGCCACCTTCATCCTGCTCTTCATGATGGTGGGCAGCCTGCTGGTCCCGCTCAAGGCCCTGATCCTCAACGTGCTGTCGCTCACGGCCACCTTCGGCGCGATGGTGTGGATCTTCCAGGAGGGGAACCTCTCGGGCTCGCTCGGGTTCAGCCCGACGGGCTTCATCGACGTCACCACCCCACTGCTCATGTTCTGCATCGCCTTCGGGCTGTCGATGGACTACGAGGTCTTCCTGCTGTCCCGGATGAAGGAGGAGTACGACCTCGAACGGGACAACGAACACGCCGTCGCCGTCGGCCTCGAGAAGACCGGCCGGATCGTCACGGCCGCCGCGCTCCTGCTGGCCATCGTGTTCATGGCCATCGCCCTGTCGGAGGTGACCGTGGTGAAGCTGTTCGGCTTCGGCCTGGCCCTCGCCGTGCTGGTCGACGCCTTCCTCATCCGGGCCACCCTCGTGCCCGCGTTCATGCGCCTGGCCGGTCGGGCCAACTGGTGGGCCCCCAAGCCGCTGCGCCGGTTCCACCTCCGCTTCGGCATCTGGGAGAACGAACCCATCGCCGTGCTCGACCGCCGCGACGGCCTGAGGGCCGACACCGAGGACCCCGGTCAGTAGCGGGCCCCGAACTCCTCCCACCAGGGGCCCAACGCAGCCAAACCGTCCCGGTGGCCGACGGCCACCAGGTCATCGAAGCGGTTGAAGTCCAGGATCGGGAACTGCTCGACGTCGGGGCGCACCAGCACGTCCCCCCGGTCGGCGTTGGCGTTGCCGCCCCCGCCCAGCTCGGTCAGCCGGGCCAACAGCGAGACGATGCCGACGACATCCGGCGAGCGACGGCGAGGGTGCAGCCGGTCGATCACCAGCCGCCAGCCGCCCATCACCGTGGAGTCGGGCAGGTCACCGGCGGCCAGGCCCCGCTGGACCCCGACGTCGACCGCGATCACGGTGAGGCCCTCGTGGCCCCGGCGCATCTCGCCCACGGGCAGGTTGTCCACCAGACCACCGTCGACGAGGACGTCGCCGTCCTGGGCCACGGGCGGGAACACGCCGGGGATGGACATGCTGGCCCGGATCGCCCGCCAGGCCCGACCCCGGCGGTGCACCATCGGACCCACCTTGGTCAGGTTCGTCGACACGCAGAAGTAGTCGATCCAGGTGTCCTCGATGTCGACCTCGCCCGCCGCGTCCTTCAAGCGCTCGGAGATCCGGCGGCCGGAGGCGATCGAGGAGATCGGCAGGGTCAGGTCGACGGGGTTGGACTCGGTCACCATGCCGCGGCGCAGGAGCGCCTCGACCTCGTCGATCGACCAGCCCCGGGCCACCGCGCCGGCGATCAGGGAGCCGGCGCTGGTCCCGCCGATGGCGTCGATCGGGATACCGAGCTCGCCGATGGCCCGGATGACGCCGATCTCGGCCATGCCCCGGGCCCCGCCGCCGGAGAGCACCAGACCCAGGCCCCGGTCGGTGAGGAGCCGCACGACGCGGGCGGCGTCGGCCTCGTCCCCTTCGCGAACGTGGTGATGGCGACGGAGGTCCCGGTTCGCCAGCCATCGGTGGGTACCGGTCGGCACACCCAGATCCGCGCCGTGGACCAGGACCAGCTCGACGGGCACCGGCACTCGGCGCCGGTGCTCGGCCAGGACCTCCTCCACCGGGGCGGGACCGGGGGATCGGGTGCCGTCACCCACGAGGAGGACCACGTCGGCCTGGCGCAGGCAGCGCCGCGTCCACTCGTCATCGCCCGCCTCCGAGCGGTAGAGCACCATGTCGTGGTCGTGCTCGAGGGCGTTGAGCCACGCGGTGATCGACATGCCCTTGGGCGCATCAGCCGCACCCACGACCGCGAGCGACGGCACCATGGCCGCCAGGGCCGGCACCATCGCGTCCATGAACGCCGGACCCCGCCCGCCCTCACGGAGGGTGAACATGGCGATCGTGGCCACCGGGCGAGTGGTTCCCTCGCCCGAGGAGGCCCGCCGCAGACGCTCGATGACCTGGCCGGCGATCGGGCGCAGGAGCAGGGGTGAGCGGGCCAGCACGTCCTCGAAGGCCTCCACCGACAGCCGGAGGAGCAACGAGTCCCGCAGGGCCACGACGGTGGCACCCCGGGGTCGGTCGGTGAGCAGGGCCGCCTCCCCCACCACCTCGCCCCGACCGGCCTCCCCGATCACCGTGAAGTCGTCATCGGCTCCGAGGCGGGCCTGCAACCGACCGGAGACGACCAGGTAGACGCCGTCGGCGGGATCGCCCTCCCGGAGGAGGACCTCCCCGCCCTGGATCGTCTGGGTCTCGAGCCGGTCGGCCAGCAACCGGCGCTCGTCGTCATCCAGGCCGCCGAAGAGATCGGACGCGGCCAGGAAGGCGAGCACCTCGGGCGCGGTCAGTTCCTGTTCCGCCATCACCGGGAGAACTTAGGTGACCACCGTCGTCGCCCGCGCCGGACGGGCCCACCGTGCCCTCGCGGCGGGGAGGGTCAGGGCGCGTAGCGGTTGGGTGTGCCCTCGACGTCGGTGTCGGGGATGACTGTCACGCTGGAGAAGCACATCTCGTCCACCGTGCCCTCGTTCCAGGTGATGTACCGGGGCTCGGGCATGTACAGGTTGGCCCGGTCCCAGGTGCACTCGAAGCGGAGCTGATCCCCCGGCTCGATGCGGATGTCCTCGACCGGCACGTAGTAGAGCTGCCACTCGAAGCTCCACGACGGGATGTCCAACAGGACGCGCTCCTCGGGCGTGTCGGGGTTCAGGGTCATGCGGTAGGCGGCACCGAACTCATGCATGTGGCCGAGCACCGAGTACAGGGTCCCGGAGTTGCGGGCCGCCATGTCACAGCTGCTCGAGAAGCGGGTGCCGTCGAGCTCGTCGAAGTCCTCGATGTCACCACCACAGCCCCGGATCAGCGCATCGGGGATGAAGCGGGCTCCGATGCCGTACTTCTCGGCGATGTCGTCGAGAACGGCGTCCCGGTCACACAGCGGACCGTGCTCCTGGGGCGTGCAGGGCCCCTCGGCCGGGGTCAGGTAGGTGCTGCCGGTGATCGAGGTCATCGGCTCGTCGAGTGCGGCGAGCTCCTCGGTGCTGACCGTGTCGAGCACGAGGGTGGACTGGTCCGGCGGGTTCTCGTGGTCGTAGTGGTAGTGGATCTGGTTGACGATGAAGTCGCCGGGCTGGAGGCGGAGGCCGACGCCGTCGGGGAAGACCCGGGGCTGCTGGCCCGGGGCCCAGCCGCCGATGGAGACCACGCCGGACGTGCGCAGGTTCGAGGTGCCGAAGCAGGTGTAGCCGGGACCCGGCTCCCGGGCGTCGAGCGCCTCGACCTCGGCCCGGCCCTCGGCCGGGACCCGGTAGACGATCGAGTGGTGGACGATGTCGACCTCGTCGGGCTCGAAGCCCATGCCGGTCACCCACTCGCCGTCGCCCTCGGGGTCCTGGACCTCGTGGACCTGGCAGTGGTAGTCGTCCTGCACCGCCAGGTCACCGACGTACGCGCCGTCGGAGGCGATCACCTGGTCCCGCTCGATGGGCTCGAAGGGCGGGTCCTCGGCCACCAACTCGGTGTCGGGATCGACGTCGAGCCCACCGCCGGCGTCGGCCCACTCGGCGATGGCGGCGACCTCGTCGTCGTCGAGGGCGAAGTCGTGCTCGAACTCGGGGCCGAGGTCCGAGGCCGGCCAGGGCGGCATGTACCGCGACTCGGTGACCAGGGCCAGGTCGTCGGCGATCTCGGCCGCGTCGCCCGCGGTGGCCAGCTCCACCGTGCTGAAGCCGGGGGCGTCCTCCTCGTGGCAGGAGACGCAGCTGGATTCCAGGATCGGCTGGACGGACTCGGCGAACCGGCCCTCGGCGAACTCGACCGGCGCCACCTCGGTCGCGACCTCCGCCGGCGGCGCCTCGTCGACATCGGTGCGCTCGGCGACCAGATCCAGGGTGAAGTCCACCTCGTCGGCAGTGTGGGCGAGGCCGGCGACGTGGATCGGCCCGATGTCGTAGGTGGACATGAGGACGGTGCCGGTCATGGTGGCCTCGAGCCGGTCCTCGGTCACCGTGACCGGGCCGCTGAAGGTGACTGCGGCCGTGGTCTCCTTGAGGGTCAGGTCGCCGGTGATGGTCAGGTCGCCGGTGGTCTCGCCCTCGACGACGTCGGGGACGCCCTCGATGCCCGTGGCCTCGAAGGTGGCCAGCGGGTAGTGGGTCGACTCGAGGAAGTCGTGGCGGATGCGCTTGTCCCGCAGGTTCGAGTCGGACTCGAACTGCTCGATGTTGACCACGATCGTGCCCACGCGGCTGGTTGCCGGATCCTCGATGTTGACCGCGATGTCCCCGGCCAGCGACGACGTGGTCCCCTGGGCCGTCCCGTCGTTGCCGGCGAGGTTCTCCTCGACGGTGTAGGTCAGGGTGGAGCCGTTGCCGCTGGTGATCCGGTAGAGGTGCTCGGTGTCCTCGTCCAGGCCATCGAGCGCCGGGGCGAAGGCCCCGACCGTCTGGGCGTCACCGTCGGCGAACACCCAGGTCCACTGGTCGCGGGTGAGCACGAGGGCACCGGTGACGAGCAGGAAGGCCACGATGAAGGCCGGCGATCTGAAGAACTCCCCGACGCGCCTCACCCCGCCTGCTCCCCTCGCCTCATGTTCACGCCGACTGCCACCGACCGCCACTGTAGAGCGGCGCCATCCCGCTCGGGCCTTCGCGGTCGGCGGCGCGTCGGGGCCGTTCGATCCGCCGGTGAGTAGGGTCAGAAGACCCAGCCGCGGCCGTCGGGCACAGCATCCGAAGCAAGACCTTCGACCCTTGCCCAACGGGGCACGACCCAGGAGGCTGGACCGACAAGGGAGGCTGACCGGGTGACGATGGCGAAGCAGACCGTCCACGATCGTGACCGGCTGGGTCAGGTGAGGATGACGGGCGGAACACCGTGAGCGCGTTGCCCCCGGAGCGCACCTGTGCCCAGTGCGGCACGGGCCTCGGCGCCGATGACCTGTTCTGTGCCCACTGCGGAACCGTGGCGCCGACACCCCCGCCTCCGGCTGCCCCCGCAGCTGCACCCCCACCGCCGGGTGCCCCGACCGCGGCACCCCCACCGCCGGGTGCCCGACCGCGGCACCCCCACCCCCAGGGGTCACCGCGCCCAACGCGGTGGTGACCGGGCCCACCCCGGGTGCGCCGCTCCCGCCCGGATCGCCCTACACGCCGGCCCCGCCGTACACGGCGGCGCCGGCCGCCTACGGCGCGCCGCCCACCAAGGGCGGACGGAGCAACAACGTGATCCTGGCGTTGGCCGCCGTCGTCGTGGCGTTGGTGGTCGGACTGGCCTACGTGTGGCTCAGCGGCGGCTCCGACGACAACCAGGCCGCGGACGAGCAACCACCGACCGAGACCATCGAGACCAGCTCGACCGTCGTCGCCCCGGCCCTGGCCGGCGGTGTGCCGGCCACCGTGCCGATCGAAGGCGACACCGGTGACGACCCGCGGATCCACCCGTTGTCGCTGTCGTCGGGGCAGACCGGGACGGTCGTCATCGACGCCGACGGGGCCTTCACCCCCGTGGTCGCCCTGCTCGATCCCGACGGCAACGAGCTACCGAGCCAGGGCGTGACCACCGGACCGCGGGGTGCCGCGGTCGGCATCACGGCCTCGGATGGCGGCGAGCACTCACTGTTGGTCTCGGGCTTCACCGGCAGCATGAACCGCTACACGATCACCTTCCAGCCCGACCAGACCTTCGTCATCCCGTCCCAGCTCGCGGTCGGCGACTGCGTCGACCGACTCGAAGGGGAGCGCTGGAACGCCGTGAGCGGGTTCTTCGTCGCCGACTGTGCCCAGCCCCACGAAGGCCAGATCTTCGAACAGGCGCCCGGGAACACCGCCAGCGGCCAGCCGGCTCAGGAGCAGTGCCACCTGGCCCGAACCCAACGTGTCCCGATCCCCGGCTACGTGGCCTGGTACGCCTACTGGGGTGACGGTCTGACCTGTGTGGTCGTCAATCGCACCGGCGGCCTCCTGACCGACTCGGTCGTCACCGGCTGAGCGGTCACGATCGGTCTGCTCACCTTCGGGCTTCGACCACGCCCTCCCGGATGAGCCGCTTCACCAGGACCAGTCGTTCGTCGACGTCCAGGCCATCGTCGAGCTCACCGATCGGGATCCCGTCCGGGTCGCCGCGGAGGAGATGGGCGACGACGGGGGCCGCCTTCGCCGGGAACGCGATCTCGCTGCCGAAGCAGGCCAACACGACCTGATCCCCGTCCTCCCGCAGGTCCCAGATCATCGGATCCCGGGGGGCGACGATCGTTTCGGGGCCGAGCTCGTCGAGGCGCCGCAGCTGATCCAACTGGCCCGGCACCAGGGGTTGGCGGCTGGACACCAGGTCCCGGCGCAGATGGCCGAGGGCGGGGACCACGAGATCAGGGCTGCCGATCGCCGCGGCCCGCTCGGCGACCTCGGCGACCACCGCCTCGAGGGCCTCCTCGTCGACCCACCATCGGTGGGGCAGCGCCCGTCGCAACTCGGGCCGATCGGCGCCGGCCCGCTCGAGGGCGGCCTCCAGCACGTCGAGGATGCTCACCCAGTGGATGCCGACGGTGACATGCAGGGAAGCGTCTCGGGCGGCCGCGGCGTGGTGCATCAGGCCGCGGGGCAGGTAGGCCAGATCGCCCGTGCGGAGGGTGAAGGTGTCCACGGGTCCACCGGGCGGGTGGGTGGCCGGATCGAAGTGGTGGGTGGCCGGAACCGGTTCCGGCCCTTCGAAGAGCGTCCACTCCTTCTGGCCGTGGGCCTGGAGCACCAGCACGTCGTGGGCGTCGTAGTGCGGCGCGAAGGCGGCTGCCCCAGGGGGTGAGAGGTAGACGTTGGCCTGCGCCCGGCAACCGAGCTCGGCCTCGAGACCGCGGACGAGGTAGCCGAGCGGGGGGAAGTGCTGGTGGGCGTGCGGGAGCACCACCGAGTGACCGTCCTCGTAGAGCCGGCTCAGGGCCAGGGCGTCCACCAGGCCGCTGGGGTAGACGTACCCGGCCCGGTCGACGGGCCCCGAGTGCAGGACCTGGAGATCCTCGGCGCGGGGGTTGGTCTCGAAGACGAAGGTCTCGACGGTCTCGAGGTCGAGCAGGTCGGTGTAACGACCCGGCTCGTCCCGCTCCACGACGAAGAACTCCCGGTCGCGGTGACGGCCGAAGAAGTCATCGACGGCGAAGGGATCGATCAGGGCGGCCAGGCGCCCGGCTCCCCCTCGGCTCAGGGTCGCGCCTGCACCGGATCAGCGTTGGAACTGACGTCGGTGTCGCCCTTGGGGTCGGCGTTGGTGCTGACATCGCCGTCGCCGGCGGGGTCGGCGAAGACGGTGAAGTCGCTGTCGGTGCCCCCGCCCACGGGGTCGGCGAAGGGGCCGGTGTCACTGTCCGTGCCGGCGCCGGCCGGATCGGCGGTGATGGTCACGTCGGCGTCAGACCCAGGGTCACCGGACCGGGTGATGTCGCTGTCGCCCTTGGCATCCGCGGTGCGGTTGACATCGGTGTCGGACCCCGATCGGCCGGCGCCGGAGTAGTTCGGCCGACTCAGCGTGGCCCCGCCGACATCGGGCACGGTCTCCGGCGGAGCGCCCTCGGTGGTCGTGGTGGCGCGGCCACCGTCGTCGCCGCAGGCCGCCGCGACCCCTCCCAGAGCCACGACGGCGGCCGCTCCACCCATTCTCCGGAGCAGGTCCCGCCGACTGGTGACGATGTCGCCGTCGGTCAGTTGCCCGCCGTCCTCGCCCGTGAAATCGGTGTCGTCGCTCACGCCGCCCTCGAGATCTCAACGCCCATCGGCCGCTACGGTCGATCCCGAGTCTACCGCGCCGACCCCGGGCGGCTGAAGAGCGGCGAACCCACGTCCGGGACACCCACCGCACCCCTGGCGTCGGGGCACGAGCAGCAGTAGCGGGGCCGCGCCCAGCCCCCACCCGTGACCGGTCGGGGCCGATTCTGGGCCCGGGGACGACCGGGCCGTCTACACCTCCCGATGGTCGGAGCCGACGCGGACGACGAGCTTGCCGATGTTGTCGCCGGTGAAGAGCATGTTGAGCGCCTCCGGGGCCCGGTGGAGGCCGTCGAGGACGTGCTCGCGATGGACGAGGCGACCGTCGTCGAGCAGGGCCGTCAGCTCCTGGGTGATCTCCGCGAAGCGGCCCCAGTGGTCGAAGGCGTTGAAGCCCTCCATCCGGGCCCGGGCGGTGATCAACTCGAGGTAGTTGGCGGGTCCGGGCGGCTTGTGCTCCTCGTTGTAGACGGCGATGGCCCCACAGAGCACCACCCGGGCGTGCATCGCGAGGCGGCGCAGCACGGCGTCGAGCACCGGTCCGCCGACGTTGTCGAAGTAGACGTCGACCCGGTCGGGGGTGGCCGCCTTCAGGGCTCCGACGAAGTCGGGGTCCCGGTGGTTGACACAGGCGTCGAAGCCGAGCTCGTCGACCACGAAGGCGCACTTGTCGTCGCGACCGGTGATCCCCACCACCCGGCAACCCCGGATCCGGGCCAGCTGGCCGGCGATCGAGCCCGTGGCCCCCGCGGCGGCGGACACGACCACGGTCTGGCCCGGCTCCGGCCGGCCGATGTCACAGGTGCCGATCCAGGCGGTGATCCCGTTGTTGCCGAGGACGCCGAGGGCAGCCAGCGGGTCGGTCCCCGGCTCGAGGCGGGTGGTGAAGGCGTCGTCGCGGACCACGGCGTACTCCTGCCAGCCGGGCAAGGAGTAGGCGAGGTCACCCACCGCCAGACCCTCGGTCCGTGACGCCACGATGGGGCCGACGCCCGAGCAGCGCACGACCTCGCCGATCGCCACCGGCGGGAAGTAGCTCCGGGCATCCGACACCCAGGTCCGCACCGTGGGATCGATCGAGAGGTGCGTGGTGGCCATGAGCGCCTCGCCCTCCTCGAGGTCGGGGACCTCGACCTCGTCGGCCGCCACGTCGCCCGCGGCCATCAGCCCCTGCGGACGTCGGGCCAGCGTGAGCCGCCGGTTGGTCCTCATGGCGCCGGCCTCCTCCGCGTCGCTCACGGCAGCCGTGGTGGCGTCCAGTGAAGGGGTTCGGGGTGGAGATGGGTCATGTTCTCGGTCCCGGCGAGATCCTCGAGCGCGGTGGCAACGGCGGCCAACAGCTCCTCGCGGCGGACCGGATGGCACAGGACCCGGCAGTCGGTGAGCGCCTCGGCCTCGCGTTCTGCCACCGGCGCGGCGGTCATGACGATCACCGACACGCCGGCCCGGAGCTCGGCGGACACGGCCGCCGGAAGCCCCCGGCGATCGGTCTCGTGGCCGGGGAGCTCGACGAGGACGACATCGGCGTGCGCGGCGATGGGACAGCGTTCGCCCTCGAGCAGGGGGCAGTAGGTGCCCTGCTCGACCTCCGGGCCGGCACAGGCGACCACCGCGTACTGCTCGGGGTCCAGGACATCGGTCACGGACCCGGCGACGGCACCGTCGCTGACCTCCACCAGGACCCGGGGGCGGCCGTCCCGTTCGGGCCACGCGGGGGGACTGAGCGGTCGCCGCCTCCGAACCATGACCCACCTCCCTCGTCGGTGGCCGCCACCAGTGTCGCGCCGATGGTCTGATCCCGTCGAACTGGCGCCTGATTCGGGCGCCATGGCACCGCAATCGGGCGCCAGAACGAGGAAGCGTCGGAATGCCGGGGCCCGGCGGCGGGTTCCCGGATGGTGATGACCGAGCTGACGCGACTCGTCGGGGTCTATGACGCCGACGGCAGCCTGCGGGGTGAGGTCGCCTACTGGGTGGGCACCCGTCTCGGTCAGACCCACTGCTCGCTGTGTGAGATCACCCACGGGACCTTTCGGGAGCGATCCGACTGGAAGGCCTGCCGCGCCGGGCTGCCGGTGCCGTTCGACACCGTGCACCGCGACGAACTGCCGTCGTCGCTGGCGGACATCGATGCCTCCTACCCCTACGTGGCCGCCGAGACCGAGGGCGGCGCGGTGCTGCTCGTCGATGCCGCCGGGCTGGCGGCCTGTGACGGCGACGCCGACGCACTCGTCACCGCCGTGGAGACGGCGGTCGACGCCCACGACCTGACCTGGCCGACCCCGACCTGAGCCCGCGTCGGAAGGCCAGGGGTCGGGAGTGACCTCCGGCCCTGTCCGCCGGGCCGACGGTCGGGGACCATTCGGACGTGGACCCCTTCAGGTACGAGGAACTGGCGTCGCCTTTGCACGACGCGGCGACGGTGACGGCGATGGCCGCACCCCTGCGCCGCCGACTCGGGGCTCTCGGCGGCCTCCCGGGGAGGCCGGACACCGAGCCCGGGGCCCCGTTCCTGGTCGTGGTCGCCACCGGCGGGACCGAGCAGGCCGTGCTCGACACGGCCCGGCACCGGTTGGCGGTCTGCCCCCACGAGCCGGTCGTGCTGGTCGCCCACCCCCGGCACAACTCCCTCCCCGCCGCCCTCGAGGCGCTGGCCCGCCTGCGCCAGGACGGCCTCCGGGGCCGCATCGCCTACGTCCCCGACGAGGGGGGCGTCGAGCCCGAGGAGGCCGTGGCCGATCTCGTGGCCCTGCATCGACTGCACGCCACCCGGCTGGGCCAGGTGGGTGCACCCTCGGACTGGCTGGCCGCCAGCGTCCCCGACCCGACCGCGGTCCTCCGGCGGTGGGGGGTGACCCTGGTCCCGGTGCCCATGGCCGACGTCCTGGCCGACCACCACGGCCGCTCGGCCACGGAGGTCCCGGTGCAGTGGCGGGACCACGGCCACGGCCCGTCCGGGGACGAGATCGAAGCCGCCGCGGCACTCCGGCCGACGCTCAGCGCCGTGCTGGAGCGGCACCGAGTCGACGCCGTCACGGTCCGCTGCTTCGATTTCCTGGGCGAGCTCCACACCTCCGGCTGCTTGGCGCTGGCCGACCTCAACGAGGCGGGGATCGTCGCGGGCTGCGAAGGTGACGTGGCCGCCGCCCTGGCCATGCTCTGGATCCGGCACCGGCTGGACTCGGTCAGCTGGATCGCCAACCCGGCACAGGTCGATCCCCACGCCGGCCAACTGGTCCTGGCCCACTGCACGATCGCCCCGTCGCTGACCGAGGACCTCCACCTGCACACCCACTTCGAGTCGGGCATCGGGGTCGGGATCAGCGGCACCATCCCGGCCGGGCCCGTCACCCTGGTCCGCCTCGGGGGCAAGGGCCTGGAGCGGCGTTGGCTGGCCGACGCCGCGGTCGTCGGCTCCGGGGACTCACCGGACCTCTGTCGCACGCAGGCCGAGCTGCGCCTCGAGCCGGCCCGAGTGGCCGAGCTGCTGGAGGACCCACTGGGCAACCACCTCGTGCTCGTCCCGGGCCACCACGCGGAGCGATTGGACCGGTGGTGGCGACTGGTCGTCGCCGAGGACTGAATCAGGCGGCGAGGGGAGCCCGGGCGCCGGCCCGGACCTCGAGGGCCCACGCTTCGAGGTCGAGCTCGGCGGCGCGGCGGCGGTAGGTGCGGGCCAGCACGTCGGGCAGCCCGTCGGCCTGGGCCCGGAGCGAGTCGGCTCGCTGGGTCAACTGGGCGACTCGGCGGGTGATCTCGGCGGGGATGTCGATGTTCATGGGGGGACTCCTTGGCGGTCACAGGGTCCAACGTCCATCGGCCACCTCGTGTTCCCGTGAAGGACCGGATCCCGCGCTACTCCTCCAGGCCGTGGGTGGCCAGGTAGGCGTTCGAGTAACGCTCGTCGTCGGTGACCTCCGGGCCGAACCAGCCCGGTGGGGCGAAGTCGGCCATGGCCTCCTCGGTGTCGAACTCCACCTCGACCAGGCACAGGCCCGCCAACGCGTCCCCGAAGACGTCCAGGTCCGCGGTGTGGGGACCCACGGGCACCCGGTGACGGGTCTTGTCGATGCACCGCCCCTCGGCCAACGGCCACAGGGCAGCGAACACCTCGGGCGACAACTCCCACTCCAGCTCGGTGCGGGTGGCGCCGGACCCGGCCTTGACCGTCAGCGTCGACGCCGAACCCGATCGCTCCCGGACCCGGACCGCCACTCGACCGTCGATGGCGAAGTACCCCTGTCGGATGCGGTCGCCGGCGTCGAGGTGGGCCGGGAACTCGGCCACCAGGAACTTCCGTTCGCGCTCGACGGTGCGGGCGGGCTCGTCACCCAGCTCGGCCAGATCGGCGACCGTCCCGGCTCGCGGCTCCCGGCCCAGGTCCCGATCCACCCTCCAGTAGAGCTCCATGCGGTCGACGAAGGCCTTCGGCTTCTCCGCGTACACCCGGGCACCCAGACCGACGGCCCGCCGTCGCAGGTCCTGCTGGTGATGACGGGCCAGTTCGGTGCCGGCGTGCGCCTGGGCCTCGTCGGGGAAGTCCTCGCCATTGCCCGACAACAGCGCGACCAGCACAGCCAGGTCGTGGTCGTCGCCCAGCGCATCGGCCAGGTCGTCGAGTCGATCGACGAGCGGACCGAGCACGCTGGGGGCGACCGGTTCCAGCAGCCGCACCTGATACCAGAGGTGCTTGACGGCCTTGCGCCATTCGTGGAAGTGCTCGTCGGTCGGATCCCGGCGGGCCGACCGCAACGCCTGGCGGCCTCGCCGGTAGGTCGTCTCCAGCCCCCCGGCGACGGCCGAGAAGCCGTCAGGCAGGTCCCACCGCTTCAGACGCTTCCGCACGACCACGAACCCGTGCCGGGCCCGGATGATCCGCGGATCGTCGGCGCCGACCACCGCTCGGCCCGCGTCCGCCGCCCGCCGGTCCAGCACCGCCTGGAGCCGGTCGAGCTCGGCCCGGGGCGCGCACCTGTCCCTCTCGACCCGGCGCAGGTCCCGGAAGGTGACGGCCAGGGCCTGGGCGTCCCGGAGCGAGGACAGCTCGGCGGCGGCGGCCTGCAGCGCGCCGTTGGCCCGCGAGTACTCCTGGCCCAGCCCGGGCCGGGCCAGTCGCAGCACCCCCCGGACCTCCTTGGCCCGTTTGCGGACGGCGTGGACGGCCCCTTCGGTGTCGACCGGGTCCAGGTCCGCCAGGTGGTCGAGGCGCTCGACGGCGTCGTCGAGTCGCTCCGCGACGACCCGCCGCAGGCCGCGACCCACCGGCTCGGCGTGCGCCAGCCGGAATCCCATGCTGCTCCTGTCGTCGGTGACCCCGCATTCTCGCCCCGTCGGCCCCGAACCCGTCGGTGGGCCACCCGGCCCCTTGCGGGCTACCGTCGGCCCGGTACCGGACAGGGGTGCGGGTACGGACAGGGGTGCGGGTTGGAGATCGCGGGCTACGAGGATCTCGAGGAGATCGGCCGGGGCGGCTACGCCGTGGTCTACCGCGCCCACCAGGCCCAGTTCGGCCGCCAGGTCGCGATCAAGGTCCTGACCAACCCCGGCTTCGGCGAGACCGACCGGGCCCGCTTCGAGCGCGAAGTCCTGTCGATGGGCCGCCTGTCCTGGCACCCCAACATCGTGGTCGTCCACGAGACGGGTACCACGACCACCGGCCTGCCCTACCTGGTCCAGGAGCTCGTGGAGGGCGGCTCCCTCGGCGAGAAGCTCCGCCGGGACGGTCCCCTTCCCCCCGACGAGGCCGTGGCCGACGTGGTCCAGTTGTGCGCTGCGGTCCAGACCGCCCACGAAGCCGACCTCCTCCATCGCGACATCAAGCCCGACAACGCCCTCGTCGACACCTTCGGTCGGATCAAGCTGGCGGACTTCGGCATCGCCGCGGTCACCGGGAGCACCCTCACGGCCACGGGCATGGTCACCGCCACCATCGCCCACGCCGCCCCGGAGGTCCTCAACGGGGACCGGGCGTCTTTCGCCTCCGACGTCTACGGCCTGGGCTCGACCCTCTACGAACTGCTCACGGGGTCCCCCGCCTTCGTCCGTCACACCGACGAGTCGATCGTGCCCCTCGTGCTGCGGGTGACCGGGAACCCGATCCCGGACCTGCGGGCCCTCGGCGTCCCCGAACCGATCACCGCCGCCGTCGAGGCGGCCATGGCCAAAGACCCCGCCGACCGCCCCCAGAGCGCGGTGGACCTCGGGCGCATGCTGCAGGCCGCCGAGGAGGCCCTCGGCTATCCGATGACCGACCTGCACGTCCGGGGCGGGACCACCCCGCCATCCAGCCCCGCCGACACCGTCATCGGCGCCGCCGCCGTCGTGCCCCCGGCGCCGGCCGCGCCCCGTGGCCCCGGTTCGCCACCACCCCCTCAGGTCACCCCGTCCCCGCCGACCCCACCCGAGGTCGCCGAGGCGACCACCGCCGAGACAGCGGCGGCCGCCGATCTCGGCGGAGCCACCGGGACCGTCGCCGCCCCGGAGCTCGAGGCCCCGCCCCCGGGCCAGGGCTACCAGGCCCCTCTCCCCTCACCGGCCGCCGAGGACAAGCGGTCCACGCTGCCCCTCGTCCTCGTGGCCCTCGCCGCGGTGGCCCTCATCGCGGGGGCCGTGGTCCTCTTCACCCGCGGCGGCGACACCCCCGGGGGGACCGGCACCGGGACCAGCGAGGACGCCGTCATCGCCGTCGGGGCCCGGCCCTTCCGGGTCGCCGCCACCGACGAGGCGGTCTGGGTCACGAACAACGAGGGCACCAACGTGTCCCGCATCGACCCGGCGACCAACGAGGTCATCGACACCGTCGACATCGGGGGCCAGCCCGTGGGCGTCGACGCCGGCGACGATGCCGCCTGGGTGGCCAACACCTCGGCGGGAACCGTCGTCCGCATCGACGCCGCCACCAACGGGCTGACGGCCATCGCCGTCCAGGACCGGCCCCGCATCGTCGCGGTCACCGACACCGCGGTGTGGGTCACCAACCTCGGCAGCAACTCGGTGACCCACATCGGGCGCGACACCGACCAGGTCGAGGCCCACGTCCCGGTGGCCCAGGACCCCCGGGGGCTGACCGCCAGCGGGACCGATGTCTGGGTGGCGAACTACACCGCCGGGATCGTCACCCGCATCGACGGCGCCACCAACCAGGTCGTGGCCGAGATCGAGGTGGGCGGCAACCCGGTGAGCCCGATCGTGGCCGAGACCGGGGTCTGGGTGGCCGATGCGGCCACCGACACCGTCATCCAGATCGACCCCGCCACCAACACCGAGGTGGGTCGGGTCAGCGTGGGGGCCGGCCCGACGGCGCTCGATGCGGATGGCAACGACATCTATGTCACCTCGGCGGGCGCCGACACGGTCACCCACATCGACGCCGCCACCGCCGAGATCGTCGAGACCTTCGACACCGGCACCGCCCCCGGCGGCATCGCGGTCACCGCGACCGACCTCTGGGTGGCCAACACCGAGGACGACACGGTGTCCCGCATCAGCCGGTCCTGAGGAACCCGGTACCCGCTCCCGAGCCGACGATCGCGGTCGGGCAGGTGGTCCTTAGCCTCGTGGGGTCATGACCGGCTCCGAGCTCCCCACCGCGGACGGGGTCCCGGCGCAGGAGCGGCTGGTCACGCCGCTGTTCCTGCTCATCACGATGGCCGGGCTGGGCTACTTCGTGGCCATCGGTTCGCTGCTTCCGGTACTGCCGCGGTACGTCGAAGATGTCCTCGGCGGCGGCGGGATCGAGGTCGGGCTGGTCATCGGGGCCTTTGCCGTGTCCGCGGCCATCGTCCGGCCCACGGCGGGCCGGTGGGGCGACCTGTACGGCCGCCGGGCCATGGCGGTCGGCGGCGCCGCGATCGCCACCGCCTCGATCATCCCGCTGGGCCTCGTCGACGCCGTCTGGTTCCTGGTCCTGCTCCGGCTGGCGACGGGGCTGGGCGAAGCCGCGTTCTTCATCGGCGCCGCCACGGCGGCCCAGGACCTGGCCCCCGCCCACCGTCGGGGCGAGGCGGCCTCGTTCTTCTCCACGGCCATCTACGGCGGCCTGGCCGTCGGGCCCGCCGTCGGCGAGTCGCTCTACCACCGCTGGGGGTCCGACGCGGCCTGGGCCTTCGCCGCCGGCGCCTGCGCGCTGGCCACCCTGCTCTCGTCCTTCATCCCCGCGGACCTGGGCCGGGTCGCCGACCCGCCGCCGCGCCGCGGGATCGTGCACCCCGCCGCCCTCCTGCCCGGGACCGTCCTGCTCCTGGGCCTCTTCGGCATCGCCGGCTACGCCGCGTTCGTTCCGCTCTACATCGACGAGATCGGCCTGGACGACGCCGGGCCCTTCTTCCTCGTCTACGGCGTCATCGTGCTGGCCGTGCGCATCCTGGGCGCCCGCATCCCGGACCGCCTCGGACCGGTGCGGGCGTCCAGCATCGCCCTGACAGCCATCGCCTCCGGCATCGGCGCGATCGCCATCATCCCGAGCGCCGCCGGGCTGTGGTTCGGCACCGTGGTGCTGGCCATCGGCATGTCGCTGCTCTTCCCCGCCCTCTTCACCCTGGTCGTCAACGGCGCTCCCGACGGCGAGCGCAGCCACGCCGTGGGCTCCTTCTCCCTGTTCTTCGACCTCTCCCAGGGCCTCGGTGCCCCGATCCTGGGGATCATCGTCACCCTCACCGGCGCCGAGCGCCCCGCGTTCCTCGCCGCCGCGGGAGTGGCGCTGGTCGGCCTCCTCCTCACCAACACCCGGCTCCGGGCCCAGCTGGCCGCCCCCTGATCACCGCGCCACCGGCGCGGGACCCCGGGCCACCCGGCGCGGCCGGGTCACTCCGTGCGCAGGATCCGGGCCGGCGGGATCCGCCCCGCGACCCACGCCGGGACCACCGCCACGAGGTTGGCCAGCACCAGCACCCCCAGCGCCACGATCGCGAGCGCTCGGCCCGGGATCACCGGCTCGACGGGGAACCCGATCCGGCCGGCCACCAACGTCCAGGCCATCCGCCCGCCCACCACCCCGATGGGGAGACCGATCAGGAGGGCCACGGCGACCAGCACCGTGGACTGGACCGCGACGGCGACCGCGACCTTCCGGCGGGAGAGGCCGATCGTCTTGAGCACGGCGAGGTCGATCCGCCGGCGCCGGATCGACGACACCAAGGTGTGCAACAGGGTTGCGGCCACCACCAGCGAAACCGTCGCCGCGACCACGACCGGGAAGGTCGTGGCGTCGCCGAAGTTGACCAGATCGTCGGGCGGTTGGTCCTCGAGGACCGGGTAGACGTCGAGCGCCCGACGCAGGGCCGCCACCTCGGCGGAGGAGCGCGGCCTCCGGGGCGAAGACGACGTGGACCACCGACCGTGGGGTGCCCGGCGCGATCCGCTCGAGCCCGGCATGCGTGAGACGAGCGCCGCGCCCGAGTTGGCCCGCGTCTCCGAGGTTCGGGAAGACCGCCCTACCCACGATCGTCATCGGCACCTCCTGGCCCTGCCGACCGACGGTCACCCGCTCGCCGATCTGCCTCCCCGACTCGTCCAGGGTGACCGCGCCCAGAACGATCTCGTCGGCCGCGATCGGGGCGCGGCCCTCGATCACTCCGGCGGGCACGACTCCCTGCACCGGGTCGAGGGCATACGCATCGACCCGCCGGGCATCGACCTCGAGCTGGGCGACGCTGCCCACGGCGAAGCTCTCCACCCCCGGGTTGCCCGCGAGGCCATCGGTCAAGGGGCCGCTGATGTCGGGCACGCCGACGCCGCCGATCTGGACATCCCAGGCCCAGCCGTAGAGCCGTGGCGTCTCGATCAACCGGTTGAGGCCGCCGACGAAGGTGACCGCCAAGGCCGCCGTCGCCACGGCCACGGTGAGCGCGGCCAGCGTCGACCCGACCGGTACGGAGCGGGGGCCTCGCTCCGGGGCGAGGGCCAGGCGGGTACCCAAGCCGGCGGTCAACGGCAGGCGGGCGGTGACCGATGCCAGCGCGGTCGACGTCGCCCGGGACGGGGACCGGCGACCGCGGATCAACTCGACTCCCGAGCCGGCCACGAGGCACACGCCCGCGGTCAGGATCACGCCCACGAGGACGGCCGCAGCATCGAGTCGGACACCCGGGTCCGGCTCGGCCCCGGCCGCGGTGCCGATCGGGAAGAGGGGCGAGACGAGGACCGCCACCGCCACGACCGTCACCGAGGCGACGACGGCCTCCGACCCGACCCGTACCCCGGCCAGGGCGAGGAGCTGGCGGCGGCGGAAGCCCAGCGCCGCCAACGTCTCGTGCTCGGCGCGCTCGTGGGTTGCCTGACGGAGCAACAACTGGGTGACGATGAGCGCACCGGCGAGGGCCACCAAGAGGGCGAGGACGCCCAGCGCCTGGGCCTGGAGGTCGATCGAACGCTGCGTGGAGGCCGCCCGGTCGACCCCGCCGCCGGCATAGGTGATGCCGCGCCCGCCGTTGGCCGCCTGCAGACGAGCCTGGTAGTCCTCGACCGTCGTGTCCGGATCCAGACGGACGATCAGCACGCCGTTGCCGGCCAGGTGGCGGCCGTCCGCCTCGTGGAAGGCGGGGGTCGGATAGACGATCGGCTGCAGGGTCGCCGGCACAGGCGGGAAGTCCATGGGCGCCGAGGTCACCCCGACCACCTCGAAGGCGTAGGTCCGGGCACCGCCCGCCGCCCCCAGGTCCAGATCACGTCGATCCCGTCCGGCCACGCGGTCCGCCACGCCGGGCAGGTACTCGGCGGTCGCCGCCAGCAGACGGTCCGCCGGCATCATCTCCAACTCGAGCACCGACCCCGGATGCAGGTCGAAGCGGCGCGCCGCCTCGAAGCTCACCACGATCTCTCGGGCGTCCTGCGGATCGGCCCGGCGCCCCGCCACGAGGTGGCTGCGCTCGATCCGCCGCCCCAACTCGCTCGCCGATCCGCTGAAGGGCACGACCGAGAACGCGGGCAGGTCGACACCGTCGACGGCCCCGCCGAAGGTGAAGAGCCCGGTCGCCTCGGCGGCCACCTCCACACCGTCCAGGCCGGCCGCCAGCGCCAGGTCGACCCGGGCCCCGGGATCGAGCACGCCGGCGTCCAGGACGAGCACGTCGGAGGGTGCGCTCTCGACCAGCAGGCGCTCGTAGGCGGTGGCGGTCCGGTGAGCGCCGGCCGCCAGTCCGGTCACGAGACCACCGGTCAGGCCGATGACCAGGGCCAGGCCCAACCACGCCCGCCAGCGCCCTCGCGCCTCCGTGCGCGCCCTGAACAGGACCACCGACATCCCCCCATCCTCCCCCCGGCGCGCCGCCGGGAGAAGCGTGCCTCCACCCCCACGTCTCGGGGACGATTCTCAGCGACCGCAGAGCCCGGTGCGGGCGGTCCGCCATCAGGGTGTTGCCCCATTCACTAGATTCCGGAGCGATCCAGCCGCAGGGGGCATCGATGGAACTGGACACCCACCCGTACCGGCCACAGATCCGACTGCTGCTGGGCACCGCGCTGATCCTGTTCGTGTTCACCGTGGTGATCGGGATCCTGAACGGCACCGACATCGTCGACTTCGACCGCAAGGTGCTGTTGGCCCACGTGCACGTCGGCACGTTGGCGTGGATCACCCTGTCGGTCTTCGCCTCGACGCTGTGGCTCTTCGCCGACGGTCCGCTCGAGGGTCGGCTGGGCTCCTGGGCGCGGATCGGCGCCCCGGTCGCGGCGGGAACGATCCTGGTCTACGACCTGACCTTCCTGGTCACCACCGGCTGGGCCCGGCCCATCGTCGGTGGGGTGGCGGCCGCGGTCATCGTCGTCTGGTTCGTGTGGGCCGTGGCCATGGCCCGCACGGCGCCGGTCAGCGTCCCCCAGTGGGGGCTGTTGGCCGCGCTCGGCGACCTCGGTGACCGGCGGCGTGCTCGGTGTGCTCTACGGGATCCTCATCGCCGGCCGGGGGGACCCCAAGGTCCTGCCCGCGGGCGGCGAGGACGCCCACCCGGCCACGATGGTCGTGGGCTTCCTCGTGCCGGTCGGCCTCGCCCTCGTCGAGTGGTGGCTGCGGCCCGACGAGGCCCGGAACCGGGCATCCCGGGCCGGGTTCTGGCAGATGGCCCTCCTCTTCCTCGGCGGCTTCAGCCTCATGCTGGGCGTGCTGCTCGACGTGGTGCCGCTGATCATGCTGAACCTGCCCTTCGAGATCGTGGCCATCGGCATCTTCCTGCGCCGCAACTGGGCCTCCCTGCGCACGGTCGGTTGGCGGGACGGGCAACCCTCACCGTTCCTGGCCGCGGCGACGGTGGCCATCGTGTGGAACCTGGGGATGCTGATCTACCTGCTCTCGAAGTACGCGGACGACTTCGACTCCGCCCCGACGCGGCTGCTCCTGGCCCTGGACCACCTGATGTTCATCGGGGTGTTGACCAACGCGCTCTTCGCCCAGCTCCTGATGGCCACCGCGGCCCGGGCCTCGCTCCTGGCCTGGGCGGACCGGGTGGTCTTCTGGCTGGTCAACATCGGCATCGCCGGGTTCTGGTTCGGTCTGGTCCTCGACGAGACCTGGCCCAAGCGGGCCTTCACGCCGCTGATGGGCCTCGGCATCCTCCTGGGCGTCGGCGTGTTCCTGGCCCGCCTGCAGGCCGACCGGGTCCCCGAGCCGGCTGCCGGCTGATGGCGGAGCGATCGAGTTGACGGCCCGACCACGGAGAGGCCGACGGCGGTGAGCACATCGGGGCTGGTCATCATCCTCTTCACCGACCTGGTGGACTCGACCCGGCAGACCTCCGACATCGGCGACGTCGCCGCCGACGACCTGCGTCGGACCCACTTCGCGGACCTCCGGGAGGCGATGGCGGCCACGGGCGGCACCGAGGTCAAGACCATCGGGGACGCGGTCATGGCGTCCTACGCCGGGGCCGCCGACGCGCTGGCCGGAGCGGTGGCCATGCAGCGCTCGGTCGAACGCCACAACCGCCGGGCCACTGGGCCGTCACTGGCCATGCGGGTCGGCATCAGCGCCGGCGACGCCACCTTCGAGGACGGCGACTGGTTCGGCACGCCGGTGATCGAGGCGTCCCGCCTGTGCGCGGCGGCCGAGAGCGGCCAGATCCTCGTCAGCGACCTGGTCCAGGCCCTCGCCGGGTCGCGCACCGACATCGACATCAGCTCGCTCGGCACGCGAGAGCTCAAGGGCCTGCCCGAGCCGATCTCGGTCAGCGAGGTGGTCTGGTCCTCCACCGCGGACCATGACGTGGTCCCCCTGCCCGAGGTCATCGACACGGCCTCGCCCTTCGCCCTGGCCGGTCGCGACGGGGAGCTCGACACGCTCGTCGCCGCATGGAAGGAGGTCGTGGCCGGTGAGCGCCGTCTGGTGCTGATATCCGGTGAGCCCGGCATCGGCAAGACGCGCCTCGTCACCGAGACCGTCCGCATCGCCCACGACCAGGGCGCCACGGTGCTCTGGGGCCGCTGTGACCCCGAGCTCGGCGCCCCCTTCGAGCCCTTCGCCGAGGCCCTGCGCCGCTACACCGGTGCCGTCTCCCCGGAGCGGCTCCAGACCGAGATGGGCTCCCTGGCCGGGGAGCTCACCCGTCTGCTCCCGGAGCTGAACGCTCGGGTCCCCGGCCTGGCCGAGCCCCTCAGGGCCGAGCCCGAGACCGAGCGCCATCGCATGTTCGAGGCCGTGACCGACCTCCTCGCCGCCAGCGCCGACACCAGTCCGTTGGTGCTCGTGCTCGACGACCTCCACTGGGCCGACAAGCCGTCGCTCCTCCTGCTCCGCCACGTGCTCCGCTCGGTGACACCCGTCCGCATCCTGATCCTGGCCACCTACCGGGACACCGACCTGGACCGGAGCCACCCGCTGGCCGCGGCGCTGGGCGACCTCCGTCGGGAGTCCGGCGTGAGCCGGGTCGACCTGGTCGGCCTCGACGCGGGAGGGGTCGAGGCGTTCATGGAGGCCGCCGCCGGCCACCAGCTCGACGCCGCCGGGCTCGAGCTGGTGCGGGCCGTGCACGGCGAGACCGAGGGCAACCCGTTCTTCGTCGGCGAGATGCTGCGCCACCTGGCCGAGTCGGGCCTCATCGTCCAGCGGGGCGACCGGTGGACCAGCGACTTCACGCTCGGCGACGTCGGCATCCCCGAAGGCATCCGCGAGGTCGTCGGACGCCGCCTCTCCCGCCTGTCGGAGACGGCCAACGCCGCGCTGCGGTGGGCCGCGGTCATCGGCCCGGAGTTCGACCTGGCCGTCATCGAAGCCGCCGGCGGGCCGGCGGGCGACGAGCTCTTCGACGCGCTCGACGAGGCGGCCCAGGCCGGGATCATCCAGGAGGTCGCCGGCAGCGTCGGTCGCTACCGGTTCGCCCACGCCCTCGTCCGGTCGTCGCTGCGCGAGGAGCTCACCACCAACCGGCGGGTGCGCATGCACTGGAACGTGGGCGAGGCCATCGAGGCCCGGGGCGGAGGGCCCCGCGATCTCGACGCCCTCGCCTATCACTTCGGCGAAGGGGCCCTCGCCGGCGACGCCACCAAGGCCGTCGCGCTCGCCCGGCAGGCGGCCGCCCGGGCCGGCGACGAGTTGGCCTTCGAGGCCGCGGTGGCGCACCTCGACCGGGCGCTGGGCTCGCTGGAGCTGATCACCCGCCCCGAGCCCGAGGTCCGGGCCGACACCCTCTTGGAGCTGGGCGAGGCCCTCAAGAAGGTGGGCGACCTCCGCCGGCTGCCGACCGCGTTCGCGGCCGCCGACGCCGCCCGGGAGCTCGGTGACAGCGAGCGGCTGGCGCGGGCGGCGCTCACGATCACCACGACGGCGTTCCCCGTCCAGATGGGATCGGTCGACGACGACGTCGTCGCCCTCTACGAGGAGGCGCTCGCCGCCCTGGGGGACGAGCCGTCGGCGCTGCGAGCCCGCCTCTTGTCGGCCGTGGCCGTCGAGCTCCAGTGGGGCCCGGAGATCGAACGGCGCCGGGCGCTGGCCGACGAGGCACTGGAGATGGCCCGGGAGGTCCGCGACAGCACCACCCTCACCGCCGTCCTGGCGGAGGCATGGGCTGGCCTCGACGGACGACAGCCCTTCGCCGAGAGTTGGCTGGGCCGACAGGGCGAGGCGCTGCGCGCCGCCGAGGACGAGGGCGATGCCGAGGGCCTGATCCAGGCCCATCGGGGGATGATGGGCTTCGTCGCCACGACGGGCGATGTCGAGACCGCCAGGGAACACGCGACGGCGATCGAACGGCTCGTCGACGGGCTGCGCCTCCCGCGGCTGCGGTGGGGCAGTCTCAACAACCAGGCCATGCTGCACGCCCTGGTCGGCGAGATCGACCGGGCCGAGGCCACGGCGTACGACGCCTTCGCCGTCGGCCAGAGCGCCGGTGTGAGCGAGGCCAACCTCATGAGTGCCCTCGGCGCGCTGCTCTACGCCATCCGGACCGCACAGGGCCGGATCGGCGAGCTGGTCCCCACCCTCGAGGACCTCGTCCGGACGATGCCGGGGGCCCCGGTGTGGCGGGTGGCCCTCGCCGGGGCGTTGACCCGTGCGGGCCGCCTCGAGGAGGCCCAGGACCCCTTCGACTGGCTGGCCCTCGACGCCTGTGCCCGGGTCCCCGACGACGTCGAGTTCCCCGTGACCCTGTGCGGCCTCGGCCGGATGTGCCTGACCCTGCGGGCCGACGACGCCACCGCACAGGCCATCTACGACGGGCTGGCGCCCCACGCCGGGTTCCTCAACTGGAGCGGTGGCAGCTTCACCGATCCCAACGACCTCGGCCTGGCCGGCGCGGCGTGGAAGCTCGGGCGGTTCGACGACGCCGATGCCCACTTCGCCGCCGCGATCGAACTGTGCGAGCGGGCCGGGGCCCGACCGTTCCTGGCGTGGTCCCACCACGACTGGACTCGAGCCCTCGTGGCCCAGGGCCGCGACGCCGAGGCCCGGGAACACGCCGAAGCGACGATCGCCGTCGCCGAGGAGGTCGGCATGTCCGGCCCCGACGGCCCGCTGCCGTTCCCCCAGGGGTTGCTCGGCGGCTGACGGGCCTCAGCCCGCCGCGCGCCGGCGGGCCACCCGGGCCGCGGGGTCCTGGTGGTAGAAGCCGGTGAGGACGGCGTAGAGATCGGGCTTCTCGTCGCGGAGTGGGACCGGCTGATCGAAGAAGGCCTCGGTGGCCACGGCGAAGAACTCGCCCGCGTTCGTGCCGCCGTAGGCCCGCAGCAGGCCACCGGCGCCGGCCCGCAGGGCCTCGTACTCCGCCGTGCACACCGCCACCCAACGGTCGAAGGTGGCCTGGTCCTGGAGGGGCGGGGTGCCGTCCACGACGCCGTCGAGCATGTCCAGCTTGTGGGCGAACTCGTGGAACACCACGTTGTGGCCCCGCTCGGGGTGGCGGGTGTCCCGGCGCACGGCGTCCCAGGCGATGATCACCGGCCCGCGGCGGTCGTGGGCCTGGCCGATCACCGGGAAGGGGGCGTCGGTGACCACGCCGTGGGCCGGCCCCTGCCGCGGACCGGTCAGGACGCGGGTCGTGGGGTGCACGATGATCGACCGCACGTCGCGGTAGCCGTCGATGTCCAGGCCGAGGATCAACAGCGCGGCCTGGGCGGCGACGGTCAGGCGGATGTCCTCGGTCAGGTCGAAGCCTCGGGCGGCCTCCCAGCGCTTCTCGCCCAGCAACCGGCCGATGTCGGCCCCCAGCTGCGTCCGCTCGTCGCCGTCGAGTGCGGCGAAGTGGACCAGACGAGTCGAGACCGCGTCCTCCCACCCCGCCGGCGGTTCGAACGCCCGCCGCCACCAGCCCATCTGGAGTTCCTATCGTCCCCGCCGCCGTCGCTCCTACCCTGCGGGCATGGGCAAGGATCCGGAGCGGGACGCCAGGCGGGCCGAGGAGGCCGAGCGACTCGGCATCACCCCCGAGGAGCTGCGCGCCCGCCGCAAGGCCGAGCAGGAGTCCAGTCTCGAGGCGAAGGCGACCGCGCTCGGCGTGAGCGTCGAGGACTACGTCGCCGAGCACCGCAAGAAGAAGCGGGCCGGCCGCCCTTACCGGGGCACCCCCACCGCCGAGCCGCCGACCGAATGAAATTGCGTCAGTTGGTCACGCCCACCGTGACCAACTGACGCAGTTTCGGGGTGGGCTACGGTCCGCGCTGTGGCCAAGGGGAACACCGACTACGACGTCGTGGTCATCGGGTCGGGGTTCGGGGGCAGCGTCACCGCCCTGCGGCTGACCGAGAAGGGCTACCGGGTCGCCGTGCTCGAGTCCGGACGACGCTTCGACCGGGACACGCTGCCGAAGACGAGCTGGGACCTGCGCAACTTCTTCTGGCTCCCGAAGCTGGGTCTGCGGGGCATCCAGCGCATCTCGGTGCTCAAGGACGTCACCGTGCTCTCGGGCTGTGCGGTCGGCGGCGGCTCGGTGGTCTACGCCAACACCCTCTACCGACCCCTCGACGCCTTCTACACCGACCCGGCCTGGGCCGACATCGCCGACTGGCGGGCCGAGCTGGCGCCCTTCTATGACCAGGCCGAGCGGATGCTGGGGGTGGTCGAGACCCCGATCGACACCGGGGCCGACGGGGTCATGCGGGACCTCGCCGACGAGCTGGGCGTGGCCGACACCTATCACCCCGCGCCGGTCGGGGTGTGGTTCGGGAAACCGGGCGAGACCGCGGCCGACCCCTTCTTCGGTGGTGAGGGCCCGGAACGCACGGGGTGCATCGGTTGTGGCTCGTGCATGACCGGCTGCCGTCACGGGGCCAAGAACACCCTCGACACCAACTACCTGTACCTGGCCGAGAAGCGGGGGGCCGTGGTCCACCCCGAACACGAGGTGGTCGACGTCCGCCCCCTCGCCGGCGGGGGGTACGAGATCACCACCCAGCGACCGGGCGCGTGGCTGCGCAAGCGCCGCCGGACGTACCGAGCCGAGCAGGTCGTGTTCTCCGCCGCCGCCCTCGGGACCCAGAAGCTCCTGCACAAGCTGGCGGGCAACGGGAGCCTGCCCGGGCTGTCCGAACGCCTCGGCCATCTGAGCCGGACCAACAGCGAGGCGATCGTGACCGCCGAGTCCGACGACGCCACCCTGGACTTCACCGACGGCATCGCCATCACCTCCTCGATCCACCCCGACCCCCAGACCCACATCGAGCCGGTGCGCTACGGCAAGGGCTCCAATGCCATGGGCCTGCTGACCACGGTGATGGTCGACGGCGGCGGCCGCATCCCCCGGCCCGTGCGCTTCCTGCTGCAGGTGCTCCTCCACCCGATCGCCTTCGTCCGGTCGCTGTCGGTGCGGAACTGGTCGGAGCGGTCGGTGATCCTCCTGGTGATGCAGAGCCTGGACAACTCCATCCGGGTTCGCCGGGGGAGGTTCGGTTGGCTGACCTCCGAGCCGGGCCACGGCGAGCCCAACCCCACCTGGATCCCCGTGGCCAACCGGTCGGCCCGCATCGTGGCCGACCGGATCGGGGGCCGGGCCCAGGGATCGATCTTCGAGGCCGTGGCCAACATGCCGACCACGGCCCACTTCATCGGGGGCTGTGCCATCGGCGAGTCGCCCGCCGAGGGGGTCGTGGACCCCTACCTGCGACTCCACGGCCCCGAGGGCCTCCACGTCGTCGACGGGTCGGTCGTGACCGCCAACCTCGGCGTGAACCCCTCCCTGACCATCACCGCGATGGCCGAACGGGCCATGGCCTACTGGCCCAACAAGGGGGAGGCGGACCCCCGGCCGTCACCGGGCTCGCCCTACCGCGCGGTCGAGCCGGTGGCCCCCCGGTCACCTGCCGTCCCCGCCCACGCCCCGGCGGCCCTCCGCCTCCCGGCGAGCTGATCAGGTCGGAGGGCGGCCGACGCCGGTGACCTCCTCGATCCAGGCCCACCAGGCGTCGTCGTCGGCCACGGCCTGGCGGGCGACCCACTCCTCGTCGGTGATCGACCGCCGGTAGGCATCGAGGCGCTCGCCGTCCTCCCCCACCACGTAACGGAGCTTCGGCACCGGCGCGCCGAGCGCCTGCCAGACCACGTCGGCCACCCGGTCGGGGGGGGCGGGGTCCTGGGCCAGGTTGTACATGAACCACTCGCCCATCCGCCGACCCCCGACGTAGGCCGAGTCCGGATCGTCGGGGTCGGTGAGCGCCTTCTCGAAGATGGGCGTGAGGATGACCCCCGGCTCGATGGCCGACACCTTCACCCCGAAGGGCGCCACCTCCGCGGCGAGGATCTCGGTCAGGGCCTCGGCCGCCCACTTGGACATGGCGTAGGCCCCCTGGCTGGCCACGGCCAGCCGGCCGGCCACGGAGGTCACGTTCAGGATGTGGCCCGAGCCCCGCGCCCGCATCGAGGGCAGGACGGCGTGGACGCCGCGCAGCGTCCCCCAGGCGTTGGTGTTCATCACGGCCTGGAACTCCGCCATCGTCGTGTGCTCGATGTCGCGGCCCTTGGTCACCCCGGCGTTGTTCACGAGAACGTCGACGCCACCGGTGGACTCGATCACGCCCCCGATGCCCGCCGCCACCGAGTCATCGTCATCCACGTCCATGATCACCAGCGACAGGTCGAGCCCGTCGGCGGCCTCGAGCAGGGACTGGCCCCGGGCCTCGGAGCGCACCGTCGCGTGGACCTGATGGCCCTCCCGGGCCAATCGCAGGGCGATGGCGAAACCGATCCCGGTCGAGGTTCCGGTCACCACGGACACCGTCATGGAAGCACCTCCCGCCGCGGTCGGCCCGTGGCTGTCGTCTCGGGAGAGCTTGTCACCCCTGGAGACCCCGGCGGGTCGGGACCATCGGCCCTGTCGCCGACCCCGGCCGGCGGCTTGGCTGGGTGGATGGCACGCAGGCGGCGAGGCAAGGGCGCACCCCCCCGATCGGACCGCATGGTCTGGGCGGCGGCCGCGGTGATCACCGTCGCCGCCTCCGCGCTGATGGGGCTCTGGGTCATCCCCGCCCTGACCGACGAGGAGGGCGACGACCCCGACCAGGTGGTCACCGCGGCCGACGCCGCCTTCCTCTACGAACGCCACTGTGGGACCTGCCACGGACTCGAGGGCCAGGGCAACATCGGTCCGCCACTGGCCGACGGCGCCGTCGTGGCCGCCTATCCCGACATCGAGGACCAGATCGCCATCATCACCGACGGGCGCAACCAGATGCCCCCGTTCGGGGACTCGCTGACCGAGGCCGAGATCCGCGCCGTCGCGAAGCACACGCGACGGCTCTGAAGGCGTCAGGCCGAGGCGGCCGTCTCCGGGGCCCGTTCCACCGAGCCGTCAGGGCGACGGGCGAAGCGACCCTGGCGACGGGGGTGGGTGGGGGCGCCGTCGGCGAAGGGCCAGCCGCCGAAGCCGGTCCGGCGGTAGTCCTCGAAGGCCTGCTCGATGCCCTCACGGTCGTTGAGCACGAAGGGCCCGTACTGGGCCACGGGCTCGCCGATCGGGCGACCCTGCAGGACGAGGACGTCGACCGCGCCGTCGACCGCGGTCAACGTCACCGGCGCGTTCGTCTCGACCGCGGCGCCGGTGCGGCCACCGACCCCATGGCCGCCGATGTCCAACCCCGCGCCGTCGAACACGTAGAGCATGCGCACGGTCTCCGGCGTGCCCGCCGAAGGCAGGACCCAGGACGCGCCGGGTTCGAAGCGGAGGTGCCAGATGGCGACATCGGTGTCGGGCCGGCTGGCCCAGGATCGGGGCGGGGGTGAAGCCGGGCGCTCGCCGTCCAGTTCGCCGGCGATCACGGTCACCTCGACCGCCCGTCCTCGGTCGTCGGTGGCCCGGACGCGGGGGATGTCCTCGTCCCACAACATCGAGAAGTGGGCGTCGACCAGCTTGTCCTCGGCGGGCAGGTTGAGCCAGATCTGGAAGAGCTCGGTCGGGTTGCCCGCTTCCTCCTGCACGAGCGGGAACATCTCTGCGTGCACGATGCCCCCACCGGCGGTCAGCCACTGGACGTCGCCCCGCCCGAAGCGGGCGGTGGCCCCGAGGGAGTCCGAATGGTCGACGTAGCCCCGGCGCACGTAGGTCACGGTCTCGAAGCCGCGGTGCGGATGTTGCGGGAAGCCCGGCACGACCTGGCCGTGGTACATGCTCCAGCCGTCCCGCCCGGAGAAGTCCATGCCCAGGTCCCGACCCTCCAGTGAGGCCTTGGGCGCCATCTTCTCGTCACCGGCGGGATAGTCGTCGCGGTGGTGGACACAGAACAGGAACGGGTCGATGGTCGGCCACGGCTGGGCGCCGAGTTCCACGGTTTGGATGACGGGATCGCTCACGATGGGGTCAACCGATCCACCACCCGGGAGATTCCTGACGTGCCCACCGCCGACTTCACCACCATCCAGGTCACCACCGATGGCGCCCTCGGGCGCCTCGTGCTGAACCGGCCAGAGAAGCTGAACCCGCTCGGCACCGCCACCCTCCTCGAGTTGGTGGCCGCAGCGCGGTGGTTCGACGAGCAGGCCGCGGTGAAGGCCGTGGTCGTGTCGGGCGCCGGGAGGTCGTTCTCGGCGGGCGCCGACCTGGCGTCCTTCGGCGACCCTGCGGCCAACCAAGGTCTCAGCGTCCGGGAGGCCGCCGATGCGGGGCGCCGCATGGCCGAGGCGATCGAGGCCATGCAGGCGGTGACCGTGGCCGCCATCCACGGACACTGCATCGGCGGCGCGGTGGTGCTGGCGTCGGCCTGCGACCTGCGGATCGCGGCCGAGGACACCTACTTCTCCATCCCCGAGGTGGACCTGGGCATCCCGCTGGCCTGGGGCGGGATCCCGCGCCTGGTGCGCGAGATCGGTCCGGCCCTCACCCGCGAGCTGGTCCTCACCACTCGCCCCTTCACCGCGGCGGAGGCCCAGGCCTTCGGGTTCCTCAACCGGGTGGTGTCCGCCGACGCGGTCGCCGCCGCCGCCGAGGCCCTGGCCACGAGCCTCACGACCAGGTCCCGACTGACGTTGACGGCCACCAAACGGCACGTGAACGCCGTGCTGGAGGCCATGTCGGGGGCGGCCGGGAGCTGGTCGGACGCCGACGGGCTGGTCGCGGCGCTCCACGACCCCGAGTCCCGCTCGGCCGGCGCCGACTACCTCACGCGCGTGCGTGGTGACTGAGGGTCCCCGTTTCGGTCGTTTCGGCCCGTTACGTTCGTTTTCGGGCGTCACCAGCGTCCGGATCTCCGGCAGGGGGTGGTTTCGATGGCGTGGATCACGGGTTCGGAAGGCGACTCGATCCATTCCGGATCGGCGCGGGAGACGGGGCCGTCGGGCTGTTGCCATGCGGTCGACCCCGAGGACGGCGCCACCGCGTGCGGCACGATCATCCGCAGCCTCACGGTGTGGGTCGACGTGCCCTGGGTCCGGGCCCGCATGGCCGGCGGTGAGCTCTGCCCGGTGTGCACGGCCGTGACCGAGCACGACCACGCGGCCGCCGTCTGAGCCTCGCCGACCGCGGCGGCGCCTTGCCCTCAGCGCCGGGCCAGCACCAGGGGGAACACGGGCCCGGCACCGTGCTCGGCCAGGAGTGACCCGACCACGGTGAGGGTCCAGCGCGACGACACGGTGTCATCCACGAGCAGGACCGGGCCGTCGGACACCTCGTCGTCGACCGCGAAGGCCCCCAGCACGTTGAGCACCTGTTGGGCGCTGTTCTCCCGACCGGCCTGCGGGGCCTTGGCGCGGGCGGGAACCACCACAGGGGCGAAGGCCAGGCCCAGGGCGTCGGCCAGCGACGCGGCGAAGGCCGCCACCTCGGGCCGGTCCGCCGCGGGCACCACGGTGACCCAGCCGGGGGCGGGCGCCGGCGCCCACTGCTCGACCAGACGGGCCGCCGCGCCGACCAGTTCCTCCCCGTAGATCCCCTCCCGGTGGCCGGAGCGGACCCGGGTGCCCCACCCGCCGTCGCCCCAGAGGCACAGCGCCCGTCCCTCCTCGACCTGGTGCTCGGCGTCGATCCGGCCCCGCACCTCGTCCATCCCCGAGGGCCACTGGCGCCGAGGCTCCACGATGAGTGGTTGACCCCGGACGAACTCGATGGCCCGCGCCACCTCGGCCGGATCGACCGGTTCCTCCTCGACGGGCGCGCAGTTGCCGCAGCGGCCGCAGGGCCCGGATGTCGGGTCGTCCAACTCGGCGAGGAGCAGCTCCATCAGGCAGCCCTCGGTGGTGCCGAACGCCTCCATGGCCGCCTGCTCCCGCCGACGCTGGGCGGTGACCTCTTCGACCCGCTCGGCGTCATAGGCCCACGCCCCGTCGGTACGGGACCACTTCCCGCCCCGGCGGGCGACGGCCCCCTCGACCTCGAGCACCTTGAGCATCCCGTCGAGCCGGGAGCGGCGCAGGTTGACGATGGGCTCGATGGCCCCGACGCCGACCGGCTCGTCCTGGTGCTCGAGGAAGCGGATCACCGCCTCGGCCTCGACCCGGTCGGGGAAGGCGGTCTCGATGAACCAGTCCTGGATCTCCCGGTCCTCGACCCCCCGGAGGAGCACGACCGCCGCGGTGTCCAGCGCCCGACCGGCGCGCCCGATCTGCTGGTAGTAGGCGATCGGTGAGCCCGGCGACTGGAAGTGGACGACGAAGGCCAGATCCGGCTTGTCGTACCCCATGCCCAACGCCGAGGTGGCCACCACGACCTTGACCCGGTTCTCGCCGAGGGCAGCCTCGATCTCGACGCGGTCCGCGGGATCGGTGGCCCCCGTGTAGGACACGGCGTCGATCCCCTCCCGGCGCAGCCACTGGGTCACCCGGTTCGCGTCGGTGACCGTCAGGCAGTAGACGACCCCGGTCCCGTCCATGCGGGGGATCTCCCGCGCCAGCCAGGCCAGCCGCTCGCCCTGGGAGGGCAGGTCCACCACCCGCACCGCGAGGCTGTCCCGGCCGAGCCGGCCCCGCACGACGAGCAGGTCCTCACCCAACTGGTGCTCGATGTCGGCGATGACCCGGTCGTTGGCGGTGGCGGTGCAGCCCAACACGGGAACCGCCGGGGGCAGCAGGTCGATCACGCGACCGACGCGCCGGTAGTCGGGCCGGAAGTCATGGCCCCAGTCCGAGATGCAGTGGACCTCGTCGACGACGAACAGGCCGGCGGTGTGGGCCACCTCGGCCAGCACGTTGTCGCGGAAACGGGGGTTGTTGAGCCGCTCCGGGGAGATGAGGAGGAGATCGACCTCGCCGTCCCGGGCGGCAGCCTCGATGGCGTGCCAGTCGTCGGTGTTCTCGCTGTTGATGGTGGCCGACCGCACCCCGATGCGCTCGCCCATCTGGGTCTGGTTGCGCATCAGGGCCAGCAGCGGGGACACCACCAGGCTGGGGCCGGCGCCGTCCTCCCGCAGGAGCCGGGTGGCGATGAGGTACACGATGCTCTTGCCCCAGCCGGTGCGCTGGACCACCAGCACCCGGCGCCTGTCCTCGACCAGCGCCTCGATGGCCTCGAGTTGGCCCTCGCGGAAGCGGGCCTCGGGCCCGAGGAACCGGGCGAGGAGGTCCCGGGCCCGGTCCGCAGTGCTCACGCCGAGCACGGTACGACCGGGGGGGACATCCATGACCCCGTTCTGGCTTGGGGGGTGGCGACCGGTGCTGATCAGATGGCGCCGTGACCTCGACTGCTGCCCCTGCCACTGCCCCTGCCGCCGCTCCTGCCGCCGCCCGATCCGGTCTGCTGACCTCCTACCGGGTGCTCGCCGGGGTGTGTGTCCTGCTGGTGCTCGTCATGGCCGCCATCGCCGGTCGCCACCTCGAGCTCGGCGGGGGCATCGAGTTGCACGGGATCCTCGGCAACATCGTCTTCGCCATCGCCGCGGTGATGGTCGTCCTGTCGTTCCTCACCCAGACCCGCGGGGTGGTCGTGGGCCACGCCGTGGCCTTCGCCGCGCTCTGCTTCGCCCAGATCGGCCTCGGCTACGTCGGCCGGGAAACCGCCGAGGCCGCGGCCTGGCACATCCCCAACGGCGTGCTGCTGATGGGGCTGGCTGTGGCCCACCTCAGCCTGATCCTGCCAGGGCGCGGGAGCGCCTGAGCGTGGACCGGGGCCACCTCGAAGCCGTGCTGGCGGCCGAGCGAGCGGTGTACGCCGAGCGCAATCCCCGGTCTCGGGCCGCCCACGGCCGCGCCGACCACCTGCTCGGTCGGGTCCCGATGACCTGGATGGGCAAGTCCCCCGGCGGCTTCCCCCTCTACCTGGCCGGGGCCTCGGGGGCCCGGGTCACCGACCTGGACGGCCACGAGCTGGTCGACTTCTGCCTCGGGGACAGCGGCGCCATGGCCGGGCACTCGCCCGGACCCGTGATCGAGGCCGTCCACCGTCGCCTGGCCGTGGACGGCGGCGCCACCGCCATGTTGCCGACCGATGACGCCGAGCTGGTCGCCGCCGAGCTGACCCGACGGTTCGGCGTGAGTCGATGGAGCTTCTCGCTCAGCGCCACCGACGCCAACCGCTGGGCCCTCCGCCTGGGCCGGGTCCTGACCGGGAGGCCCGTCGTGGCCGTCCACAGCCACTGCTACCACGGCAGCGTCGACGAGGCCTTCGTCGTGTCCACCCCCGACGGCACCCGACCCCGACCGGGGACCCAGGGCGGCCCCGGCGAGGTCACCGCCTACGGCCGCGCCGTGGAGTTCAACGACCTGACCGGCCTCGAAGCCGCCTTGGCGCCCGGCGACGTGGCCGCGCTGCTCATGGAGCCGGCCCTGACCAACATCGGCATCGTCCGGCCCGAGCCCGGCTACCTCGAGGGTGTGCGCGAGCTCACCCGGGCCGCGGGGACGCTGCTGGTCATCGACGAGACCCACACCCTGTCGGCCGGCCCGGGGGGTGCCACCGCGGCCTGGGGCCTCGACCCCGACATCGTCACCCTGGGCAAGTCCATCGGCGGTGGCCTGCCGGCCGGGGCGTACGGGCTCGCCGGCCCCCTCGCGGAACGGGTGGCGGCCTTCGCCGAGGCCGACCTGATCGACGCCGGTGGCGTCGGCGGCACCCTGGCGGGCAACGCCCTGTCCGTCGCGGCGATGCGGGCCACGCTCGCCGAGGTGCTGACCGATGAGGCGTTCGGGCCGATGATCGCCCTGGCCGACCGCTACAGCGCGGGGATCGAGTCCGTCATCGAGGCCCACGACCTCCCGTGGTCCATGAGCCGCCTGGGGGCCCGGGCCGAGTACGCCTTCACCCGCCCCGCGCCCCGCACCGGTGGGGAGGGGGCGGCGGCAGTCGACCCGCTCCTCGAGGATGTCCTGCACCTGTACCTGCTCAACCGGGGCGTACTGCTGACGCCGTTCCACAACATGGCCCTGATGTGCCCGGCGACCACCGCGGCCGACGTCGATCGCCACCTCGAGGTGTTCGCCGCCGCCGTGGCCGAGCTCACCGCGGTCTGATCGGCCTCAGGCGCCGGGTGTGGCCTCGGCGATGACGGCGAGGAGGTCGTCGCCGTAGTTCTCGACCTTGGCCGGGCCGATGCCCACACAGGCCCGGAGGCCCGCGTAGTCGGTGGGGCGCCGGGCCACCAGGTCGTCGAGCGTCTTGTTGTTGAAGACCACGTAGGCCGGAACCGAGTCGGCCCGGGACCGCTCGAGGCGCCACGCGGTCAGTGCCGTACGCAGGCCCTCGTCCCCGGGCGCCGCCGCCCGGGGCTCGGGAGCAGACGGCGCGAGGACCATCCAACCGCCGTCCACCACGACCCGCGTGCCGAAGGCCACGTCGAGGGGCACGGCACCACCGACGTCGGAGCGCACACCGGTCGGGCCGACCTCCACGATCTCGTGGCGGTAGCCACCGTGGTCGAACTCGAGGCCGACCACCGCCGCGGCCGCTGGGGCCTGGGCGCCGGCGGTCGGCGGTGGTGGCGGCGGAGGCTCGGCGCCCATGGGTGGGGCCTCGTGGCGCAGTTGCTCGAGGAACGGCGACGGCGCCCGCTCGGGCGCCACCACCGTCACCGTCGAGGCTCCCCGGGTGATCGCGACGTGGAAGACGCGGCGCTCCTCCTCGACGTCGTCGCTCAGTCGGTGCGGGAAGAGCCGGGCCGAGGCCTCGTGGACCACGACGTGGGGCCACTCCAGGCCCTTGACCCGGTGCACCGTGGACAGGTGCACGACGGGCCCGTCCGGACGGGGCCGGGCCTGCAGCCGATCACTCAACCAGTCGCCGAAGGTGGCGGCATCGGCGTGGAGGTCGGCCAGTTGGATGAGGGCGTCGAGGTCGTCGGTGTGGCTGGAGCGGTCGACCCGCCCCCGGCTGCCGTCCAACGACTGCATGGCGCCCTCGAGGCCGAGGCGGTCCCGGACGTGGCGAAGCACCTCCGACGTGGTGCCCTGCCCCGCCCGTCGGCCGATCGCCCGGAGGTCGTCGGCGAACCCCTCGACCTTCTCGCGGTCGCGGTCCCGGCTCAGTCGCCCCGCGAGGCGCTCCACGCCGTCGACCGTCCGCTGCTCCGCGATCCACTCGACGACCTTGCCCGACAGCCCACGGGGAGGGCGACGCGCGGCCTCGGCCAGGTCCCCGGGCGCCAGGTCCCCGGAGGTCGCGAGCCGGAGCCAGGCGAGCGCCGAGCGGACGCCCGTGCGCTGGAGCCACGCCGGCCCCGCGACCCGGTCGCAGGGCACACCAGCCAGGTCGAGGGCCACCTGGACCGGGGCCAGGGTGGCGTTCACCCGGGTCAGCACGGCGATCGCGTCCGGGGTGGTGTCGGCGGCCAGCCGATCGGTCACCACCTCGACGGTGGCGGCCACCGTGGCGTCGTCGACCCTCACGACGAGGTCGGTGTCGGCTCCCTGACGGCCGTCGGCCGCGTCGATGACCTTCTCGACCCGGCGGCGGTTGTGGGTGAGCAGGGTGCGGGCCCCGGCGACCGCCCCCGGCGGGCAGCGGTAGTTGACGGTCAGCGGGTGCGACGCCGACCCGGGGAAGAACTGGTCGAAGTCGATGAGCCAACGGGGGTCGGCCCCGTTGTAGCCGTAGATGGTCTGGTCGTCGTCGCCCACGCCGAACACGTCGAAGGCGGGAGCGGCCAGGAGGCGCAGGAGCAGGAGGTGCGCGGGGGTGAGGTCCTGGAACTCGTCCACCAGCAGCACCCGGCCGGCCCGCTGGGCCGTGGCCCGCACGGCGGGCTCGGTCAGCAGCAGGCCCACCGCGCCGTAGATCTGCTGGTCGAAGTCGACCACCCCACGGCGTTCCAACTCGGCCTGGTAGCGGGGGAACACCTCGGCGAGGCCGTCGACGTCACCGGCGTACTCGGCCTCCACTTCGTTCGGGGGCCGCAGGCCGAGACGGACCCGACCCAGCGCCTCGAGCCAGGCCGCCGCCGGGTCGGTGTTGGCCCGGCGGGGGAAGTCGACGAGCCCGTCGAGGATCCGGCGCTGGTCGGGCTCGTCCAGCGTGTCGACCCGGCGTTGGCCGCTCCCCGGAGTCGCGAACGCCCCTCGACCGCTGAGGATGGCCAGCCCGAGGGAGTTGAGCGTGCGGATGTCGAGGCCCCGGGTGTCGCCCAGGCGCTGGCCCATCTCGTCGGCCGCCCGCTTGTTGTAGGCCACCAGGCCGATGGCGCCGGGGGCCAGGTGCTGCTCACGGAGCAGGTGCCGGGCCCGCTCGGTGAGGGTGCGGGTCTTGCCCGAGCCGGCCGGGGAGATGACCCGGCACGGTCCGCCCCGATGGGCCACGGCCGCCAGCTGGTCGGCGGCCAGGTCGGCCGACGGCGGCGCGAGGCCGACGGGCTCGACGCGGTCCTGCTCCAGGTTCAGGACGGGGATCAGGGGTGCCCCGAGCGCGCGGGCCAGTTCCACGTCGAGCGGCGCCCCGTCGCACCACGCGTTTCGACCGTCGCCGAGGACCACGTCGGTCGCCGCCGACGGCGTCGCGCCCAGCGCCAGGGCCCGTGAGCGCGGGCCGAAGGTCGGTGCCGTCGGGTCCCGCAGGTCGACGGCGTTCGCCCCCACGAGGTGGGCCAGCCGGTCGACCAGGAAGGTGTGGTCCGGGGCCAGGGTCCAGGGCTCGGCGAGCTCGACCTGGGTCGGCGCCGGCGGGAGGTCGATGCCGAGCTCGACCACGAAGCGGGTGCGGGCCGACCAGCGCGGCTGGAGCTCGGCCACGATGTCGCCGGGGTCGGCGAGCACCTGCTCGTCGATCACCAGCCGGGGCGCCGCGGCCCACGGGCCCGGCGCCTCCTGGCCCGGCCGCACGATCAACGAGCGACCCAGGGCGTCGGGGCCCGCGAGGACCGCCAGCTCACCCGCCACGGCCGCGACCTCGCTTCCGGCGCCCGACTTCCCGGCTCGGGGCGGAGGATCAGGGGCCAGGACCACGGAGTCGGTCTCGGCGAAGGGGAGTGCGTCGTCGCGGGTGAGCGTCCCGGTGCAGTTGCGCACCTCGGCCACGCTCTCGTGGCGTCCTCCGCAGTGTCCGCACGCGATGGCCATCAGGTCCGGACGGTACCGGTGAGGTGGGACACTCTCCCGATGACCGGCCGCAGGGCGGCTCAGGACGGGCGGAGCCCGAGTGGGTGCTGGTTGATCATGTGGGTGGCGGCGGTGTCGAGGTAGGCCAGGAGCTCCGCTTCGTCCTCCGGTGACAGGCCACCGGCGCGGACGGCGGCGGTCATGTGGAGGACCCAGGCATCCCGCTCCGGTGTGTCGATGGGGAACGGCAGGTGCCGGGCCCGCAGCCGGGGGTGGCCCCGCTCTGCGGAGTAGGTGGCCGGCCCGCCCCAGTACTGGGCCAGGAAGAGGGCCAGGCCCCGCTTCCCCGGCTCGAGGTCCGCGGGGTACAGCGGGCGGAGCACGGGGTCGTGCTCGACGCGGTCATAGAAGCGGTCGACGAGGGCGTCGAACCAGGGCTGGCCCCCCGCCCGGTCGAAGAGGGTGTCCCCGTCGGCCACCTCAGAACCGGAAGCGGGGAGTCAGGTCGAGGAGGGTGAGGACGCCGGGGTCGGCGGCCACGACGGCCGGAATGGCGTTGACCACGTGCATCGCGGTGGCCAGGCACCCGGCGTGGTTGTGGTCGCCGAGGTCCGAGGAGAGCGTCACCTCCAGCTTCAGGTTGGGCTCGCCCTCGACCAGGATCCGGTAGCCCTCGCCCTGGGGCCAGTGCGGCGCGTCGGCGTCCTGCAGCCGGGTGACGTGCTCGACCACCACCCGCTCCTCGCCGTCGACGATGCCCTTGATCTCGAAGCGCATGCCCGAGATCGTCCCGGCCTCCACGACCCCTGAGGCGATGGACACGTCCTCGTCGGCGAGGAGCACCTCGTGGGACTCGGCGATCTCATCCAACTGCAGGCCGAGGGAGGTCGAGACCAGGGCCACGACCGGGCCCCAGGCCAGCGTCATGCTCCCGGGTGCCAGCAGCAGCGACTGGGCGGTGTCGGCCTTGCCGAACCCCATGATCTCGAAGAGCGTGAACGGGTTGTCCCACGAGGCGTAGTTGACGATCTCCATCATCCGCACCTTGCGGACGTCCTGGCACAGCCCGAGGGCGCCGATGGTGATCCCGGCGTTGCCGTAGCCCGGGTCGATCCCCGAGGTGAAGAACGACGTGCCGCCCGCCCGGCAGGCGGCCTCGAGCTGCTCGTGGAAGCCGGCCTGCTCGGGGTACAGGAGAGCCACGAAGGACGTGTTGACCACGTTCTTGCCTGCGGCCAACATCCGGCAGATGTCGTCCACGACCTCGCCGGGCCGGACATCGGAGTGCGCCGTGTAGCAGATGCAGTCGGCGTCGAGAGCGAGCAGGGCATCGACGTCCTGGGTGGCGGTGACCCCCACGGGGTCGATCCCGCACAGCTCGCCGGCGTCGCGGCCGGCCTTGTCGTCGCTGTGGACCCAGAGCCCGGCCAGGTCGAGGTCGGGGTGCCGGACGATGGCCGGGACGGCGTGGACGCCCACGGTGCCCGTGGCCCACTGGATGACGCGATGGCTCATCTGCGCGACGGTACTGCCACGACCACTACGGTCGGACCCGAGCCCACGAGACCACGGAGGCCCCATGGACCGGAAGCGAGCGATCGGAGCCGAGGCCCTCGGCACCTACTGGTTGGTGCTCGGCGGTTGCGGCAGTGCGGTGCTCGCCGCCAGCTTCGGGCCGGGCAACACCCTCGGCATCGGCCTGCTCGGCGTCTCGCTCGCGTTCGGCCTCACCGTCCTGACCGGCGCCTATGCCCTCGGGCACATCTCCGGTGGGCACTTCAACCCGGCGGTGACCGTCGGTCTCTGGGCGGCGAAGAAGTTCCCGACGAAGGACATCGCCCCCTACGTCGTCGCCCAGGTCGTCGGCGCCATCCTCGCCGCGCTCACCCTCTGGGGGATCCTCGAGGGTCGGCCCGGCTTCGAGTCCACCGGCAACTGGCTGGCGGCGAACGGGTTCGCTGACGCATCACCCGGGGGTTTCACCTTCGGCGCGGCCCTCATCGCCGAGGTCGTGCTGACCGCCGTCTTCCTCATCGTGATCCTCGGCATCACCGACCGTCGCGCTCCCGCGGGGTTCGCCCCGATGGGGATCGGCCTCGCCCTCACCCTCATCCACCTCATCAGCATCCCGGTGACCAACACCTCGGTGAACCCGGCCCGCTCGACGGGCCCGGCCCTGCTGGTCGGCGGGGAGAACCTCGAGCAGCTGTGGTTCTTCTGGCTGGCCCCCGTGGCCGGGGGTGTCCTCGGCGCCGTCATCCACCGCCTCGTCTCCGGGGACGAGGACTCTGACGAGGTGGAGATCAGCTAGGGCTCACCGCGCCGCGAATCGGCCGAAGCCGGTGAACGGCCAACGGCTGTGCGCGCCGACCCACAGGTCGTCGCCGTCGGCATGCAGGGCCCAGACGCCGTCGCCCCCGCCGACGTTCGGCCGGAAGGACGACGTGTCCCAACCCCGTGGGTCGTCGTAGCTCACCAACGCCACCTGGCGGTCGTTCGGAACCAGCTCGTGGCCCCCGAAGAACACCTTGTCGCCGATCCGCTCCACGGTCTGCACATCGCCGTCGGTGTCCCAGGACCGGATGACGCCGCCGCCATGGCCGTAGACCTCGGCCCGCCCGCCGGCGCCGTCCAGCGCGGCCCACACCCGACCCCGACCGTCGGCCAGGAGGTCGAAGACGTCCCGGCCCGTGGCAACGTCGAACCCGGGGTCGACGCGGCCGTCCTGGGTGCGGAGCGCCCCGAGGCGCTCGGTGCGCCCCCACCCGTTGAGCGCGTCGAAGCGGCCGCCGACGTAGAGCCGGTCACGGCCGGGGGGCATCTCGAGGGTCAGGACCGCGCCGCCCGTGGCCTGGGCGATCCAGGCCGGGTCCACCCGGCCCCGACGCCGGTACAGACGGGCCAACCGACCCCGCACCGCGCCGTTGACCCACTGGAAGTTGCCGCCCACGTAGAGGTACGAGTTGGTGGCCACGATCGACCGGACGCTGCCCCCTGCGACCTGGGCCTGCCACGCCTCATCGACCCGGCCGCCCGGGGCCAAGGCGACCAGGCGCCGGTGCGATCGGCCGTCGACGGTCGTGAACGCCCCGCCGGCGTACAGGCGCCGGCCGTCACCCGAGACCGCCAACGTGTACACGGGCCCGTTGAACCGGGGGGCGAAGCTCCACAGGGGCCGGCCGCTGTCGGCGTCCACGGCGATCAGGAAGGCCCGGTTGCTGACGCGGCCACGGGTGCCGTAGCGGATTCCCCGGAAGGCCCCGGCGAGATAGATCCGGTTGCCGATCTGGGCGATGTCATGGATGCGGTCCTGGGCGGAGGCCGTCATCCACCCCGGTCGCACGGTGTTCGAGTACCGGCTGCCCGCGGTGGTCGATCCCCCGTCCTCGTACGGCTCGGCCGCGCCCGGACCGGCGGCCGCGAGGACCGCGGCGGCCATCGCCACGGCGGCCATGCCCGCCGCCCACCGCTTCTGTCGCCTCATCGTCGCATCGCCCTTCGCTTCCCCGCCGAGCGAGCCCAGCGACGACGGACAGTAGCAGGATCCCCTACTTGAAGTGGTTGCCCGGCACCGCCGGGCATCGGACCCCGGGGCGCCCCCGGTGGGTGATTAGCTTCGGGCCGAGTGCACGACGTGGTGTCGCCCCTGCAGGGCCGAGTGGTGGGCGTGCCCGCCGAGGTCGGGGCCACGGTGCGGGCCGGGAGCCCGCTCGTGGTCATCGAGTCCATGAAGATGGAGCATGTCGTGGCCGCCGAGGTGGACGGCACGGTCGAGGAGGTCCGGGTGGCGGTCGGCGACGCCATCCAGGCCGGCGAGGTCCTGGCCACCCTCGTCCCGGGTGTGGTGACCGGCGCGGTGGCCGTCGGCGACGAGGAGGCCGCGGGCGATCGGGCCGATCTGGCCGAGGTCGTGGCCCGCCACGCCGTCGGCCTCGACGCCGCCCGACCGGACGCGGTGGCCAAGCGCCGCCGGACCGGGCAACGCACGACCCGGGAGAACATCGAGGATCTCTGTGACGCCGGCACCTTCGTGGAGTTCGCGCCCCTGACCGTCGCGGCCCAGCGCCGCCGACGCGACCTCGACGACCTGATCGCCCGCACCCCCGCCGACGGCCTGATCGGCGGCATCGGTCGCATCGACGGGCGACCGGCCGTGGTCGCGTCCTACGACTACACCGTCCTCGCGGGGACCCAGGGCTTCCAGAACCACCGCAAGAAGGACCGCCTCTTCGAACTGGCCGAACGCCAGGGACTGCCCGTGGTGCTCTTCGCCGAGGGCGGCGGCGGCCGCCCGGGGGACACCGACGCACCCGGCGTGTCGGGGCTCGACACGATGGCCTTCCACCTGTTCGCCCGGCTGAGCGGGACCGTGCCCCTGGTCGGGATCGCCTCGGGCCGGTGCTTCGCCGGCAACGCCGCCCTCCTCGGCTGCTGTGACGTGGTCATCGCCACCGAGGGGGCCAACATCGGCATGGGCGGCCCGGCGATGATCGAGGGCGGCGGCCTCGGCCAGTACGCCCCGGAGGACATCGGGCCCCTCGACGACCAGGTGGCCAACGGCGTCGTCGACGTCCCGGTCCCCGACGAGGCGGCCGCCGTCGCCGTGGCCCGCCGGTGGCTCGACTACCTCGCCGGACCGGTCGCACCGGGACCCGCTCCCGACCCGACGGCACTGCGGGCCATGGTGCCCGAACGACGCTCCCAGCTCTATGAGATCCGCGATGTCGTCGGCGGGCTGGCCGACCTCGACAGCGTGCTGGAGCTCCGGACCGGGTTCGCCCCGGGGATGGTGACCGCGTTCATCCGGGTGGACGGTCACCCCTTGGGCATCGTGGCCAACGACCCTCGGCACCTCGGCGGGGCCATCGACGCGGACGGGTCCGACAAGGCGGCCCGCTTCCTCCAGCTGTGCGACGGTCACGGACTGCCCGTGCTGTTCCTCTGCGACACCCCGGGCTTCATGGTCGGCCCCGACGCCGAGCGGACCGGCCTCGTCCGTCACGTGAGCCGCCTCTTCGTCACCGGGGCGAACCTGTCGGTCCCCTTCGCCACCGTCGTGCTGCGCAAGGGCTACGGGCTGGGCGCCCAGGCGATGGCGGGCGGCAGCTTCAAGGCCCCGCTGTTCTGCGTGGCGTGGCCGACCGGGGAGTTCGGAGGCATGAACCTGGAGGGCGCCGTGCGGCTCGGGTACCGCAAGGAGTTGGAAGCGGTCGCCGACGAGGCCGAGCGGGAGGCCCTCTTCGCGCTGATGGTCGCGCGGGCCCAGGAGCACGGCCGGGCGCTGAACGTCGCCGACCACTTCGAGATCGACGACGTGATCGACCCGGCCGACACCCGCCGCTGGATCACCGGGGTGTTGCTGGCCGTGCCCCCCCGGGCGGGCCGGCGCCCCAACCTCGACACCTGGTGAGGCGATGAGCGAGCCGCTGCCGCAACCACCGGGGAGGCTGTGGGGACTGGTCAACCGGCCCTCGTGGCGGGAGCTGCGCCTGCGCCGGGAGGGCCGGGAGCTGGAGGCCGACCCGATCTGGCGGGGCGAGGGCGTGCCCGAGGGCCATGGCCGCCGGGTGGTGCTGGTCCCCGGGTTCCTGGCCGGGGCCCGGAGCCTCTCCATGCTGGAGCCGTGGCTGCGCCGGTGCGGCTGGGACACCCGGCGGGCGCCGGTCGGGCGCAACCACCAACCGGCGGAGCACGTCGTGGAGATGTTGGAGGACTGGCTGGAGGAGACCGCGGTCATGGAAGGCGGTCCCGTGCCGGTGATCGGTCACAGCCGCGGGGGCCAGGAGGCCAGGGTGCTGACGGTCCGCCACCCCGGGGCGGTGGCGCTCCTGGTCACCCTCGGCGCCCCGCTGCGGGTCCTCTACCCGCCGCACTTCGTCGTGCGCGCCCCCGCCGCCGTGCTGCAGGCGGCGGGGTGGCTCCGACGGATCCGCCCCGACCTCACCGGCCATGAGCGGTACGAGGCCGACCGAACGACGGCGTTTCCCCCCGAGGTGCCGTTCGTGTCGATCCGCTCCCACAGCGACGGCTTCATCGACTGGCGGATGACCCTCGACCAAGCGGCCGAGCACGTCGAGATCGACTGCACCCACCTCGGCCTGGCCGCCTCGGTCCCCGCGTTCGAGGCCATCGCGGATGCTCTGGGCCGGCTCGACGGGTAGACCTGCGGTCGTGCCCGACCGCTACACCCACGGCCATGCCGACAGCGTCCTGCGCAGCCACCGCTGGCGCACCGCGGAGAACTCCGCCGCCTACCTCCTCCCCCACCTCCACCCCGGGACCGATCTGCTCGACGTCGGCTGCGGACCGGGCACCCTGACCTGTGACCTGGCTGACCGAGTCGCCCCGGGAAGGGTCCTCGGGCTCGATCCTGCTCCCGAGATCGTGGCGGCCGCCACCACGGAGGCCGCCGAGCGGGGGACGACCAACGTCACGTTCACCGTCGGCGACGGGTACGAACTGGACATCGGCGACGACGCCTTCGACGTCGTGCACGCCCACCAGGTGCTCCAGCACCTGACCGACCCGGTGGTCGCGCTGACCGAGTGGCGGCGGGTGGTCGCCCCGGGCGGCGTCGTGGCCGTGCGGGACAGCGACTACGCGGCCATGACCTGGGCTCCTCGAGAACCGCGTCTGGACGAGTGGCTGGCCCTCTACCACCAGGTGACCGGGCGCAACGGCGCCGAAGCCGATGCCGGCCGCCACCTCAAGGCGTGGGCCCTCGAGGCCGGCTTCACCGATGTCGAGGTCTCCTCGTCGACCTGGACCTTCGCCGATCCCGACGCCCGGTCCTGGTGGAGCGACCTGTGGGCGGACCGGGTGGCCGGCGCCGACTCGGCCCTGGCCCGTCAGGCGGTCGAGTACGGGCTGGCCACGACCGACGACCTGGCCGACCTGGCCGACGGCTGGCGGTCCTGGGCCGAGGCCCGCGACGGCGTGTTCGTCGTCCTCCACCTCGAGGTGCTGGCCCGCGGCTAGTCCGGTACCCAGTTGCCGTGGAAGCCGAACGGCACCCGCTGGGGCAGGTGGATCGTGGCCACCGGGTCGCCGGCGAAGTCGTCGGCGGCGAGGACGACCACGTCGCTGCGGTCGGTCGCCGCGTCGTACACGTAGGACAGGACCCACCCCTCGTCCTCCCCGGCGGCGGCCGACCGGGGCACGAAGACCGGCTCCAGGGTCATCCGCCCGGCCCCGAAGTCGTGGCGCTCGGTGGTCCCGGCCTGCAGGTCGTACTTGACCGCGTCACCGTGGGCGAAGGTGTCACCGGCCTCCATGGCGTAGCCGTAGCGGTGGGGTCGACCGATCTGGCGCTCGTCGAGCCGGGGCAGCTCGACGCTGGTGTCGTCGAGGGTCTCCTCGCTCACCCGCCCGGAGGCGGGATCGATGGTCCACCGGTCGAGGCGGGTGGCCCCCTCGTTGGGGCCGAGCCGGTCCCGGTCGAAGATCTTCGGGTGGCGCACGACGTCGACCATGACCCGACCGGCGTCGTCCTCGAAGGCATTGAGGGGATGGAACACGTAGCAGGGGCCGACCTCGAACCACGCCACGTCGGCCGCCGCCCCCTGACGGGGCAACAGGCCGACGCGGGCGCCGTAGTCGGGGTTCCAGGCGTAGGGCAGTCGGGCACCGGCCATGGCGGCGTCCAGGTCGAAGGTCACGGGGAGGTCGAGGAGCACGACCTGGTTGTCGGTGATGGCGCAGTCGTGGACCATCGGTTGGCCGGGGACCGGCACCCGGACCTCCCGGCGGACCCGACCGTCGACGCCCACCACCGTGTAGCGCAGGTGGTCCCAGGCCCAGAGGTAGCTCACCGCGTGCAGCTCGCCGGTGCGAGGGTCGACCTTGGGGTGCGCGGTGTAGCCCTCCTGGAGGGTCCCGTCGAAGCCGTTGGTCCCCACCGACTCCAGCTCCTCGGTCAGTTCGACGGGGAGGGGCCCCGACTCCACCAGGGCCCAGGTACGCCCGGCATGGCCGACGACGTTGGTGTTCGGGCCGAACCCCTCATCGCCCCGGACCCACCGGTTGCGGTACCACTCGGCGCGGCCACCCCGGAGGCGGAGCCCGTGGACCATGCCCTCGCCGGTGAACCAGTGGTACGTCGACGGGTCCTCCACCGGGAGGTGGGGATTGGGCCCGTTGCGCAGCAGTCGCCCGTCGAGGCCCTCCGGGATCGTCCCGGTGACCTCGAGGTCGAACGCGGTCACCTCCTCGGTCACGGGGCCGAAGTTCCCGGCCAGGTAGCTGTTCGTGGTGGTGGTCATCCGTCGCCTCCTGGCGCCGTGTATACAGCCGTACACGTACGCCTGTCAAGAGTGACGGATGGCCTAGCCTCCCCGCGGTGGCCGACGTCCCCGTCATCGACCTGCGAGCCGACGACGCGCCGCCCCGCATCGACCGGGCCTGCCGGGACCACGGCTTCTTCTCGATCATCGGTCACGGCGTCGACCCGGTGCTGCTCGACCGCCTCGTCGCGACCGCGACCGGGTTCTTCGCCCGGAGCGAGGAGGAGAAGGCGGAGATCGCCATGGCCCGGGGCGGTCGGGCCTGGCGGGGGTGGTTCCCGCTCGGCGGCGAGCTGACCAGCGGCGTACCCGACCGCAAGGAGGGGATCTACTTCGGCGCCGAGGGCCCCGCGGGCGATTCCCGGCCGTTGCACGGTCCCAACCTCTTCCCCTCCCAGCCCGCGGACCTCGGTCCGACGGTGCTCGCCGTGCTCGACGCCTTCACCGCGTTGGGCCACCGGCTGATGGGCCTGCTCGCCCTCGGCCTCGGCCTGCCCGAGGACGCCTTCGTCCGGGACCTGACCGCGGACCCGACAATCCTGTTCCGCGTCTTCCACTACCCGCCGGTGACCCCCGACGACGGCGCCGGTGACTGGGGCGTGGCCGAGCACACCGACTACGGCCTGCTCACCCTCCTGCTACAGGACGAGAGCGGCGGTCTCCAGGTCCGGACCGGTGGCGAGTGGCGAGACGTCCCACCCGTTCCGGGCGCCCTCGTGTGCAACCTCGGCGACATGCTCGAGCGCCTGACCGAGGGCCGCTACCGGAGCACCCCGCACCGGGTCCGCAGCCCCACCGCCGGCGGGCGGATCTCCTGCCCGTTCTTCTTCGACCCCGGCTGGGACGCCGAGGTCCGCCCCCTACCCCTCCCCGACCCCGCCCCGGGCGAGCGGGTCGAGCGGTGGGACCACGACGACCCCCTGGCCTGGGAGGGCCCTTACGGGGAGTACCTGCTCAGCCGCGTCGCCAAGGTCTTCCCCGACCTCTTCCGCGACGTGGTCTGATCGGGCCGGAACGCCCGGAGCGCTTCAGGGAGCGGCGAGCCCCTGGGTGAGGGTGCCGTCGGGGCCGATGTCATAGATCTCGACGCCCTCGCTCACGTTGGGGGCATCGGCGGCGAGGGCGACGGCGATCTTGTTGCCGGCATTGCGCATGAGGTCGAGGACGAGCGGCCTCGGCCAACTCCGCGCGCATGAGGTCGTCGATCTGGGTGACGTCCACGGCGAACTGCTCGGCGAAGGCGGTGATCAACGGGTGCTGCGGTGTCTCGACCACCAGACCCGCCAGCCCGAGGACCGGCCCCGGGGCCGAGGCCGCCGCCGGCAGGGTCCCGGCGCTGAGCGCCCGGTCGAGGGCCACGGCCGCCTCCGACGCGTGGATCCCGAGCGCCCCCCGCCCGTCGACACCCCGCCAGTCCGCACCCATGACCAGAGTCTGCCCACCCGCGCCGACGTTCTGGTGACGAAGGATGCGCGCCCAGGGGCACATCTCGTGACCAGAACGGGCGGTCAGCCGCGGCCTTCGACCTCCAACCAGAGGGGGAGGCCGATGGGTTCCCGGTTCTCCTCGGCGATGTGGGCCACCAGGCCGGCGGTACGACCGATGAGGACGAAGCCGCGGATGATGTCGGGAGGCAGGCCGAGGTCGGCCAGGGCCGCGCCGGCGGCACCGGCCCCGTTGATCGGCAGGGCCTTGCCCGACTGGCGCTCGTGGGCGGCGGCGACCTCGGTCAGCAGGCGGAGGTGAGGGCCCAGGAGCCCCTCCTCCGCGGCCAGCTCGTAGAGCCGCGGCGTGCGGGGATCGACGTCCCGGTGCACGGGGTGGCCGAGGCCGGGCACCCGTCGGCCCTCGCCCCGACGCGCCGCCACCGCCTCCTCGGCCAGGGCCGCCAGATCGGCGTCGTCGGGTGCATCGGTCAGGACGGCGGCCAGGAACTCGGCGGTGTCCCCCGTCGGGCCGAGGAACACGCTGCCGGCGCCGAGTAGACCCGCCGCCACGGAGGCCTGGACGGCTTCGGGCGCGCCCGTGTGGGTCAGGCGCGCCGCCAACGCACTGGGAGTGAGGCCGTGGTCCGCCAGGGCCACCAGCACGGCGTCCAGCATCCGACGCTGACCGGCGGTCGGCTCCCGCCGGGTGACGAGCAGGAAGGCCAACTCGGTCAGGGACAGGCGGCCCATCACCTCCGACGGCAGGTCGAGGCCCCCGACGGTGATCGAGTCCGGCGTGGACGAGCCGATCCACGAGTGGAACCGGGGCTCAGTCAAGATCGACCTCCTGGCCGGTGCGGCCCTTGGGCAGCTGGTGCTTGGCGATGCGGTCGGTGGCGGTGTGGGGCAACTCGTCGACGACCTCCCACCACCGCGGCACCTTGTAGCGGGCCAGGTGCTCGGCCGCATGGGCCTTCAGGACGAGCAGGTCGGGCGTCGAACCCGGCGCGGGCACGACGAAGGCCTTGACATCCTCCTCGGACAGGTCGGACTCGACACCGACCACGGCCGCCTCGACGACATCGGGGTGACGCTCGAGGGCGGCCTCCACCTCGGCTGGACTGAGGTTCTCGCCCCGGCGGCGGATGACCTCCTTCTTGCGCCCGATGAAGGTGTAGGTGTCGTCGGCGTTGCGGCGGACGATGTCGCCGGTCTTCAGCCAGCCGTCCGCCACGACCGCGGCGGTCTCCTCGGGCATCTCGTAGTAGCCCTTCATGATCGCCGGGTTGCGCAGCTCGAGCTCGCCCTCCTCGCCCACGGCGACCTCGACGCCGTCGACCATCACCCGGCCGTCGTTCACATGACCCAACGTGGGGTGCTGGCGGACGGCGCCCAGCGTGCCGTAGGGGCGGGTGCCGTGGCGCCAGACCGTCCCGTAGGGCGACTCGGAGAGGGCGTAGCCGCAGGTGATGCGCAGGCCGAAGCGGGCCTCGGCCTCGAGCTGGCGCTCCTCGCTGGGCGACGGCCCCGTGTAACAGAGCCGCAGGGGGTTGTCGGCATCGTCGTCGCGCTCCGGCTGGCGCAGCAGGATCTCGAGCATCGCCCCGATCGAGTTGAACTCCGTGGCCCCGTAGCGGCGGGCGTCGTCGAGGAACCCGCTGCCGGAGAACGCCGGGAGCAGGACCAGACTCGCCCCCGCGGCCACGGACCCGAGTGTGGAGTAGGCCGGAGCGTTGATGTGGAAGAGGGGCAGTGTGGTCATCAGCCGGTCCTCCTCGGTGAGCTCCAGCCACCAGGGGAACCCCTCGCCGGCCATCACGTAGGCCCGGTGGGTCTGCATCACCAGCTTGGAACGCCCGGTGGTCCCCGAGGTCGGGATCATCACCGCCACGTCGTCGGGGTCGACCTCAGCGGGTCGGTGCCCGTCGGACTCGACGGTGTACAGGTCCGCCCCGTGGACCACGGGCACGTCCATGTCACCCAGGAGCGGGGCGAGGTCGGCGTCGGTCACCACCAGCGCCGCGTCGACCTGTCGGACGAAGCCGGCCAACTCGGCGGCGGTGCTCTTGGGGTTCAGGGGGACCTGCGTGGCCCCGACCTCCATCAACGCCAGCCAGGCCAGCAGGTGGTCCGGGTGGTTCCGGGGGGTGTGCAGCACCCGGTCACCGGGGCGGACGCCCGCGGCCCGCAGCGCCGCGGCCGCCCGCTCGATGCGCTCGAGCGCCTCGCCATAGGTCAGCTCCAGGTCGGGAGCGACCAGCCAGGTCCGCTCGGCCGACGATTCGACCGTCGCCCGGAACAGCCGGGGGATCGTCCTGGTCTCGGGCGCCACCGCCGGAGTCTGCCCGTGCCGGACGCCACTTGCCCAGCGCCAGGGTGGGAAGATCCTGACCATGGACAGCCGTGAGTGGATCGACGCCTTCAGTTCCGAGCTCGGCGTGACGCCCCCGGACGACGACGCCGTGGAGGCCCTCCTCGACCTCGCCGGGGTGGCGGCTCACGCCTCGGAGCGCACGGCCGCCCCGATCACCTGCTGGCTCATCGGCCGGGCCGGGCTCGACATCGACGAGGCCCGTCGCCTGGCGGACGGGCTCGCCTCCTGACCGGCGCCCGTCCCGGGCACCGTTGGAGGCAATAGGGGGCGGAATCCGCCCCTTATTGCCTCCGACGAACTCGAGCGCGCATCCTCCGTGCTTGCGGTCGTTGTTGTTCCCCCAGCCCGCGGCGGCGGTCTAGCCCAGGACGTAGTCCTCGGGGTCGGGGTGGCGGGTGCGCTTCCAGTACTCGAGGAGGGGAAAGGGCCAGTTCTGGGCGATGCGGCCGGAGGCCGACTTGTACCAGGAACTGACCTTGGACACGCCCCAGGCCTTGCCGGCGTTGGCCTCGTCCACGGCGACGTTGTAGGCGTCGTGGACCTCGGGGCGGACATCCATCGAGTGGTGGCCGGTCTCGAGCAGCAGGCGCACGCTCTCGGTGATGTAGTGGGCCTCGCACTCCGAGAAGTAGATGATGCTGCCGTTCACCACGATGTTGGTGTTCGGGCCGTACATCAGGAACAGGTTGGGGAAGTGCGGGACGGTCAGGCCGAGGTAGGCCCGGGCGTCGCCGCCCCACTGCTCGTGGAGGTCCACCCCGCCGACGCCGGTGACCTGCATCGGGGTGAGGAACCGTGAGGCCTGGAACCCCGTGCCGTAGATGATCACGTCCGCGGGGTGCTCCACCCCGTCGGTGGTGCGCACCCCCGTCTCGGTGATCTCGGCGATGCCGGCGGTGATCAGGTCCACGTGGTCGCGGGTGAAGGTGCGGGCCCAGATGCCGTTGTCCCGCACGAAGCGCTTGGCCAGCGGCGGGTAGTCGGGCAGGACCTTGGCCAGGAGGTCGGGGTCGGGGAACTCCGTCTCCAGATAGGCGGTCAGCAACTGGCGGATGAGGTCGTTGGGCAGGCTGACCGACACCTCGTCCTGGTCCCACTCGGGGTCGACCTCGGCCATGGGGCCGAGTCCCTCCACGCCCCTCCAGAACAGCCACAGCCGGTCCCACCGGGCGTAGGCCGGAACGTGCTCGAGCACCCAGCGGAGACCCTCGCCCAGCTCGTCGTGGTAGTTCGGCGTGGGGATGAGCCAGGGCGCGGTGCGCTGGAAGACGTCGAGCTCGGCGGCCTGTTCGGCCACGCTCGGGATGAACTGGGCGGCGCTGGCCCCCGTACCGATGATCGCCACCCGCTTGCCGGTCAGGTCGACGCCGTGGTCCCACTCGGCGGAGTGGAAGTACTGACCCGTGAACCGGTCGATGCCGTCGATGTTCGGCCAGTTCGGGCGGTTCAGCTGACCCACCGCGCTGACCAGGCCCTGGTAGTCGACGAGCTCCTCGGCCCCGTCGGCGCCGACGACGCGCAGCGTCCAGGCCTGGGCGTCGTCGTCCCAGGTGGCCCCGGCGACCTCGGTCCCGAACCGGACGTGGCGGCGCAGGTCGAAGCGGTCGAGGCAGGTCTGGAAGTAGTCCAGCAGCACGGCCTGGGTGGAGAAGTACTGCGGCCAGTCCCCGGTCTGTGCGAACGAGTAGCTGTAGGCGTGGTTGGGGACGTCGACCCGGCAGCCGGGGTAGACGTTCTCGTACCAGGTGCCGCCCGCCTCGGGGTTCTTCTCGAAGATCGTGAACGGCACCCCGGCCTGGTCCAGCCGGTGGGCCGCCGCGATCCCGGACATGCCCGCGCCGATGATGGCCACCCGGAAGTCGACCTCGGGCGCCACCTCCTCCTTGGACCACTCGGGGGCCCGCTCGTCACCGTCGAGGGCCAGTTCCTCGGTCAGCATCGGCAGGTACTCCTCGGTGTCGGCGCCGACGAGGTACTCGATCAGGGCCCGGAGGTCGGCGCCGGTCGGGGTGGGGGCGGGCACCGAACCGCCGTCCCGGAAGCGGCCCAGGGCGGCCGCCGCCAGATCCCGGCCCCGGGCCATCTCCTCGGGGGTGATCCCGGCCTCGGGCTCGAGCAGGCGGGACTGGTCGGGGCGGAGATCCCCGACCAACAGGTCGTGCTCGCCGGTCAGTTGGGCCACGGCCACCAGGAGCGGAGCCACGTCGGCTCCTTCCAGTGCGGCGCGGATGGGCGCGTCGTCCTCGGTGATCGGAGCGGGGTCGACATCGAAGCGCATGGGCCGCTCAGCCTCGCGCGTCGGCGGCGCGGGCGTGAACGGCGACGTGGTCGACGATCACGTCCCAGTAGGCGGGCGGATAGTCGTGCCCGAGGCCCTCGATCAGCTCGAAGCGGGCACCGGGAACCACCTCGGCGGTGCGCCGACCCCCCGACGGGTCCACCAGGCGGTCCTGATCGCCGTGGAGCACGAGGAACGGAACCTGCACCCCGCCCAGGGCCTCGGTCCGGCTCGGGGCGGACCGCAGGGCGAGGATCTGGCGGGCCTGGCCGGCGGGACGGAAGGCGCGGTCGTAGGCCTCGCCGTTGGTCAGGCGGATCCAGTCCTCGTCGAAGGCCGCCGGGCTCCCCCAGGTGCGGATGGAGGTGAGCTGGTGCGCCAGGTAGCCCTCCCGGTCCTCGGGAGAGGGGGCGAGGACGTGCTCCAGGGCCTCCGGCGCCGGCAGACCCACGTCCGGGTCACCGGTCGTGGACATCATCGAGGTGACCGAGCGCACGCGGGCGGCGTGGCCGATGGCCAGCTGCTGCACGATCATGCCCCCCATGGACAGCCCGAGGACATGGGCCCGATCGACGTCGGCCGCGTCGAGCACGGCGAGGGCGTCGGCGGCCATGTCCTCCAGCGTGTAGGCGGCGGTGACCCCGGCCGCGTCGAACCCGGTGGACAGGCCGACGTCACGGTTGTCGAAGCGGATGACGAAGAACCCGGCGGCCACGAAGCGCTCGCACCACTCGGCCCGGTAGTTGATGCACTGGCTGCCCAGGCCGTTGACCAGGAGCAGGGCGGGATCGGCCGCGAAGCCGAAGGTCTCGTAGTAGAGCTCGACGTCGTCGTTCAGGGCGTAGGCCACGACGGGAACGCTATTCGGCGCCGAATGCTCACGGTGCCTTGCTCTCTACCGACCGGTCGGTAGAGTGATCGACGTGACGCTGACCGCACCCCCCGAGCCCGTGAGCGAGGCCCCGGCCAACGGGTCCCTCAAGCCGGTGCTCGACATCATCCCCGACGCCGCCTACCACAACCCGACCTGGAAGGGCCTCGCCTACTTCGGTCGGGACCTGGTCCTCTACGGGCTGGTCGTGTGGGGCCTGATCGTGGTCACCAACCCCTTCGCCGTGCTCGGCCTCGAGATCCTGGCCGCCCTCGCGGTGACCTCCCTGTTCGTGGTGGCCCACGACAGCGCGCACGGCGCGCTGTTCCGGAGCAAGCGACTCAACAGCATCGTCGGCCACGTCGCGATGCTCCCCTCCTGGCACGTGTTCGAGGGCTGGATCCTGGGCCACAACCGGGTCCACCACGCCTACACCGTCCGCCAGGGCTACGACTTCGTCTGGCACCCCTACACCGCCGAGGACTATGCCGCGCTGGGCCGCCTCGGCCGCCTGCGTCACCGCTTCGAGTGGTCCTGGGCCGGCGCCGGGGCCTACTACATCCGCGAGGTGTGGATGTCGAAGATGATGGTCGGCGAGCCCCCCGCCCGCTGGCGCAAGGCCGTCCGCCGCGACCGCGTCGTGGTCTACGCCTTCATCGCCACGTTCGGCACGATCCTGGGCGCCATCGGCTGGGCCCGCACCGGGACCGTCTGGGGCACCGTGTGGCCGATCCTGGCCGTGCTGGTGATCCCCTTCCTGACCTTCTCCTACATGATCGGCTCGCTGGTCCACGTGCACCACGTGGCGCCGGACATCAAGTGGTGGAAGCGCCGGGAGTGGACCAAGTTCAAGGCCCAGATGGAGGGCACGACGATCATGCGGGTCCGCCCCGGCGTGAACTTCTTCTTCCACTGGATCATGGTCCACATCCCCCACCACGTGGACATGCGCATCCCCATGTACAACCTCGAGCTGGCCGCCGACGCCATCCGGGACGCCTACCCCGGCACCGTCCGTGACATCCCCCTGCGCTTCCGGGACTTCATGGAGAACACCCGCCGGTGCAAGCTCTACGACTACGACACCGGCACCTGGATGACCTACGCCGAAGCCGCCGACCACCTGGCGGCCAAGCCCGTCGCACCCGCCCCGGAGCCCGCGACGGCCTGAGCCCCGGGCCTACCCGGCCAGGAGATCCGCCACCCGGCGGAGCATGACCCGCAGGTTCTCCTCGGAGGTGAACTCGACGGCGTCGGCGGCCGGTAGCCAACGCAGTCGGGCCGCGGGGTTCTCGGGCTCGATGGCGTCCGGGGTCTCGGTGGCCAGCACGTAGCGGACGTCGAGATGCTCGTGGGCCGGCTCGCCCTTGCCGGCCGGCACCGGGACGGCGACCAGGTGCACCAGGGTCGGCTGGGCGTCGGGCCAGGGCCCGAGATCGACCAGGCCGGTCTCTTCGATGGCTTCCCGCAGGGCGGTCACGAAGGCATCGGTCTCGTCGGGGTCGGCGTGGCCGCCGACCTGTAGCCAGGCGTCCTGACGCTCGTGCCAGCGGAGCAGGACGCGACCGGTGGGCGGGTGCACCACCACGGCCGAGCCCGTCACGTGGAGGGGCGTCGACCGGCTCCACGGGTCGCCACCGGCCAGCAGGTCCCGGAGGCGGGCCAAGTCGGCGATCTCCTCGCTGGTCGCGGCCCGGTAGCCGTCGAGGGCGTCGAAGAAGGCGGGAGTGACCGGCACCACGACAGCCTGGCAGCCTTGCGGTGGACAGTGTCCCCGCCCTGGCCCATGCTCACGTGATGGGTCTGTTCAAGAACCTCAAGGACACCGTGGCCGGGGCGATGACGCCGCCGTCGCCGGACCAGATGGCAGCTCTGCTGGACCAGCTCCCTCCCGACAAGCGGGCCGAGGTCGAGGCCAACATGGCCCGGGCGAACCAGGGGACGGCTGACGCGGCAGGCGGTCTTCGAATCCGAGCGGGACCAGCGCCGGTCCGGCCGGGTGCTGGACGGTCCTGCCGGCGACCACCTGTACGGCCGCCTCGACGACCTGGAAGGCCCTCAGGACGTCGCTCGCCGGATGCAGCAGGAGGGCGCCGGCGCGGTCTACCAGGACGCGCTGGGGGCCACGACGTCCGGCGTGGGTGAGGCGGTCTTTCCCTACCTGCCCGCCGACCCCCAGGAACTGCTCCGCATGTACCTCGAGGTGGTCGGCGTGCGTGCGGCGGACTGCTACGGCGCCCAGGTCACCGTGCACTCGGCCCAGGAACTGATCGGACGCGTCCTCGGCGAGGGGGCCACCAACGTGGGCCCGAAACAACCCTGCGCCGACGGCAAGGACCGGGGCCGCATCCACGGCGCCGAGCACGTCGTGGTCACCTATCGCGACAGCGCGGCCTACGCGGAGGGTCGGGCACGCTGGGCGGCCTACCAGAAGGAGGTCCTCTTGGCCCACCTCGAGCGCGGCACCGGCATCCGGGAGGCGGTGTGGGTCGACGACGACCGCGACATCGACAACGGACTCCTGCGGGCGGGCGCCGCGCTGACTACGGGGAGCCGACCGAATCGCCATGCTCGTCGAGGGCCGGCCGCCGCCACCGTTCCGGTACTGCTGGCCCCCGATCGACTGACGGGAGGGGGCCCTCAGCCCTCCAGGAGCTGGTGCAGGCAGTCCGCCGCCGGGTTGTGGAGCCAGATGTCGTGGTCGGCGGCGATCATCTGGCGCTCCACCCACCGGTTCATGATCCGCACCACGATGGCCGAGTAGCGGTACGCGGCCAGGAGCTCGTAGACCGACGTGTCGCCGATGTCCCGGCCGGCGGCCGCGGCATAGATCGCGGTCTGCTCGGCGCGGGTGGGTTCGCCCGCCGGGCGCTCGATGCCCGCCGCCTCGTGACAGGACCGGTCGAACATGAGCCACCAGCCCAGGTCCAGCTCGGCGGGGGCGATGGCGACCGCCTCCCAGTCGGTCACGCTGGTACAGCTGAAGTCGTTCCAGATGATGTTGCCCAGGCGGGGATCCCCCCAACAGAGCGTGGCGGCCGAGGGCTCGGGCAGCTCCGAACGGAGGATCGCCAGCGCCCGGTCCATGTCGGGGTGGACCCGGCCTCGGAGCTCCCGCTCGGCGTAGTCCGCCCAGAGCTCGAGCTGGCGCCGGAGGGTCGGTTCCACCCCGCTCGGGACGAGCCAGTCCAGGCCGAGGGCCCGCCAGTCCAAGGCGTGGACGGCGGCCAGCGTCTCGAGGCCGTTGAGGACCATCGTCCGCCGTTGCTCCGGGGTGGCGTCGACGAAGAAGCCGCCCGCCGGATAGGGAGGATCGACCGCGGGCACGACGCCGTCCACGAAGTCCATCACGAAGAACGGGCTGCCGATCGCCTCGTCGGTGAGGTCGGCGCCGATGATCGGGGCCACGGGGATGTCGGTGGCGGCGGCCAGCGTGGACATGATCCGGTGCTGGATCTCGATCTCCACCTCGATCCCGTCGACCTGGGCCGGGTAGACGGCCGGGTCCGCGGTCTCCCCCCGCAGGACGAGACGCCGGGGGCGTTCGGTCCCGTCGGGCCCCGGGACGTTCGCGGTGAACAGGAGCGTCTCGGCGGAGTAGCCGATCCCGTCGGGCACGCCGTAGTCGGTGATGGTGACCGCTCCCTCCGCGCCGAGGTAGGGGCCGATCCAGTAGGCCAGCCGATCCCAACGCTCCTGCAGCTCGGTCATCGGGTCCGAGCGTACGGCCGTCGACCTCCAGAGGGGAGACTGCAGCCATGGCCACCCCCGTCCCCCCCACCGGCCTGCCGGTGGAGGACGCCGTCGCGCCACTGCGGCGGGCCCTGACCGACCGGGGGGTGGCCGTCCTCCAGGCCGAGCCGGGCGCAGGCAAGACCACCGTGATCCCCCTGCGGCTGCTCGACGAGCCCTGGCTCGGTGACCGGCGGATCGTGGTCCTGGAGCCCCGGCGGTTGGCGACCCGGGCGGCCGCCCGGAGGATGGCCGACCTGTTGGACGAGACGGTCGGCGCCACCGTGGGCTACCGCACCCGAGACGAGCGCCATGTCGGCCGGAGCACCCGGATCGAGGTGGTCACCGAGGGCATCCTCACCCGCCGCCTCCAGGCCGACCCGAGCCTGCCGGACACCGCCCTGGTCGTCTTCGACGAGGTCCACGAGCGCCACCTCCAGACCGACCTGGCCCTGGCCCTGGCCCTCGATGCCCGCAACGCCCTCCGGCCCGACCTGCGCCTGCTGGCCATGTCGGCCACCCTCGAGGCTCCCCGGCTGGCCGAGCTGCTCGGGGCCGACGGCGGACCGGCACCCGTGGTCACCAGCCCCGGCCGGACCCACCCCGTGGACATCCGGTGGCGGCCCCGCGGCCCTCGTGACCGACCTCTCGACGCCGTCGCCGGCGCCGTGACCGCTGCCCTCGGGGCCGATCCCGGCGACGTCCTCGTCTTCCTCCCCGGCGCCGCGGCCATCCGCACCGTGCAGCGGCTGCTCTCCGGCCGGACCGACGACGTCGACGTCCTCCCCCTGCACGGGAGCCTGCGCCCGCAGGATCAGGACCGGGCCCTCGCCCCCTCACCTCCCGGGCGGCGCCGGGTCGTCCTGGCCACCGACATCGCCGAGTCCAGCCTGACCGTCGAGGGGGTGAGGATCGTGGTGGACGGGGGTGAGGTCCGACGGCCGCGCCACGACACCCGCAGCGGCCTCAGCCGACTGCACACCACGGCCTCGTCCCAGGCCTCCGCCGAACAGCGCGCCGGCCGGGCGGGGCGTCTCGGCCCCGGCGTGGCGTACCGGCTCTGGTCACCGGGCGAGCACGCCACCCGGCGACCCCACGCGGACCCGGAGATCCGCTCGGCCGACCTGGCCGACCTGGCCCTCGAGCTGGCCGTGTGGGGCGCGACGGCCGGCGAGCTGCCGTTTCTCGACCCACCGCCACCAACCGCGATGGCCGACGCCGAGGAGCTCCTTCAGCGGCTCGGCGCCGTCGATGACGCCGGCCGTCCGACGGTGGCGGGACGGGCCATGGTCGATCTCCCACTGCATCCCCGACTGGCCCGGATGGTCGTGCACGATCGATCCCCCTTGGCCTGCGTACTGGCCTCGCTCCTCGAGGAGCGGGATCCGTTGCGGGGCCGTCCGGAGGAACTGGAAGCCGACATCATCGAACGGGTGAAGCTCGTCCTCGACCGGGACCGGCACCATCCCCGGGTGGACGACGCCGCCCGCCGGACCGTCCACCGCCGCTCCCGGGAGCTGGCCCGCAGGGCGGGCATCCCGGGCCGGGCCCCGCAGACCGTCGATCCCGCCGAGGTCGGCCCCGTTCTCGCCCTCGCGTACCCCGACCGGATCGCGCAGAGCCGCGGCCAGGGCCGCTTCCGACTCCGCACCGGCCGGGGCGTGGCCGTGGCCGGGCACGATCCGCTGGCCAACGAGGCCTTCCTGGTGGTGGCCGACCTGATCGCCCCCGCTCGTGACCAAGCCGACGACCGGGTCCGCCTCGCCGCCGCCCTCGACGAGGCCGACGTCGAAACCGTCGCCGGGACCGACGTCGTGGAGGCCACCGAGCTCGTGTGGAACGACCGGGGCGACCTGGAGGAGCGCCGCGAGCGCCGCCTCGACGCGCTGGTCCTCCGGCGCACCAGCGGTGCCCCTCCGGTCGGCCCGGCCACCACGACGGCGCTGGTCGACCGCGTCCGCGACGACGGCCTGACCCTGCTGGGGTGGACCGACAAGGCCCGGGCCCTCCAGGAGCAGGCCGGCTTCGCCCGACGGTTCCTCGGTGGGTCCTGGCCCGACCTCGGCGACGAAGCCCTCCAGGCATCGGTGGACGAGTGGCTGGCCCCTCTGCTCGGGCGGGCCACTTCCGCCCGCGACCTCCGCAAGGTCGACGTGCTCGCCGTCCTGCGGGGGTTCCTCGGCCATCGCCGTCACGAGCTGGAGCGGGTGGTCCCGGCCAGGGTCGCCGTCGCCAGTGGGCGGGAGGTGGCCGTGGACTACGACACCGACCCCCCGTCGATCCGGGTCCGGGCCCAGGAGCTCTACGGCACCACCGCCCATCCGTCGGTGGCCGACGGTCGGGTGCCGCTCACCGTCGAGGTGCTGTCACCGGCCGGACGACCGATCCAGGTGACCGCCGACCTCCCGGGCTTCTGGGCCGGCTCCTGGGCCGCGGTGCGCAAGGACATGATCAGCGCCTACCCCAAGCACGACTGGCCGGCGGACCCCGCCGCCGCGACCCCGACGACACGGGCCCGCCGAGGGCGCTGACCGAGAAGCGTCCGGATCCGGCCAGACGGGCGGCCGGAACGGGAGTACAACGGAGCCATGCCGACGACCGTGATCGCCACGCCCACCGGACTCGTGGAGATCGATGTCGACGACGGGTTCCTCGTGCGGCTGGACTTCGTGGACGAGAGCAGCGCCGGCACCGAGGACCCCTCGGGCATCGCCGCCGCCCTCGGCCGCTACTTCGAGGGCGACCTCGACGCCATCGCCGACCTGCCCGTCCGCTTCGACCGGGGCACCCCCTTCCAGCAGGAGGTGTGGACGGCCCTGCGCACGATCCCGCGGGGCCAGACCATCAGCTACGCCGAACTGGCCCGCCGGGTGGGGCGGCCGACCAGCTACCGGGCGGTGGGCGCGGCCAACGGGCAGAACCCGGTCGCCGTCGTGGTCCCCTGCCACCGGGTGATCGCGGCCGACGGGACCCTCGGCGGGTACTCCGGCGGCCTCGACAACAAGCGGTGGCTGCTCACCCACGAGGGCGTCGTCCTGGTCGACGAGCCCGACGCGGCCCTCTTCTAGACGACCGTCGCCAGGGTCGGGGCGAGGTCGCCGCGGTCCTTGACCACGACGGGGCCGAGGCCCAGCCAGGCGGCCATGAGCCGGAGCTCCTCGGCCAGACGCTCGGCTACCTCGAGGTGGTCCACACCCTCCTCGGCGAAGGCCGACTGCACGAGGAGCGTCGAGCCTGCCCGGTCGGCCTTGAGGTCGACCCGGGCCACATAACGGTCCCCCAGCAGGAACGGCAACACGTAGTAGCCGTGGGTCCGCTTCGGCTTCGGGACGTAGATCTCGATGCGATAGGTGAAGTCGAAGAGCCGCTCGACCCGCTCCCGTTCCCACATGACCGGGTCGAACGGCGACACCAGGGCACAGGCCCGTACCCACCGGGGCAGGTGGGCGTCGGGATGCACGTAGGTGGGGTGGGTCCAGCCCTCGACCTCGACCCGTTCGACCACGCCGTCGGCGGCCATCTCCTCCAGCAGGGGGCGCACCACCTTTATCGGGAGGCGGAAGTAGTCGGCCAGGTCCTTCGCCGTGCCCACGCCGTGCGCCCGGGCCGCGCGCTCCAGCAAGGCGACCAGCGCCTCCCGTTCTGTGGGGGTGGGGCGGGCCAACACGTCGGCCGGCACGACGACCGCGGGATCGCAGTACGCCCGCTCGAAGTTGCCTCGGCGGACGGCCCCGACCCGACCCACGTAGAACAGGTGCTCGAGGGCGACCTTGGTGTCCCCCCAGCCCCACCACGGCCCCTTCTTGGCCTCGGTGGCATCCAATTCGCCGGCACTCGCCGGGCCCTCGGCGAGCACGAGCTGGTGGAGCTCCTCGATGAGGTCGGCCCGGTCCTCCACGAGGCGTCGGACCCCACCCCACTGGTGCTGCCCGGCCATGCGCCACCGCAGCAGCGGGTGGAGGTCCTGGTGCAGCAGCGACGCCTCGTGGCCCCAGTACTCGAACGCCTCGTGGTCCCGGTAGGCGAAGCGGTCGAGGATCGATCGGTCGTAGGGCCCGAGACGGGAGAACAGGGGCAGGTAGTGGCTCCTCACCAGCACGTTCACCGAGTCGATCTGGATCAGGCCGAGGCGCTCGAAGACCTTGCGCACGTGACGCTTGTCCACCCGCCCGGTCGGTCGCTTCTCCCCGAACCCCTGCGCGTGCAGGTGCAGCCGCCGCGCTTGGGCGGCGGAGAGCGAGTCGGGCCGGCTCACGGCGCCGGACGGAGCCCGGTCGCCCGGGCGACGAACTCGACACTCGGGTGGTCAGCGCCCAACAGGTCCGCCACCGTGGCCAGCAGGAGGCTTCCGTCGATGGCGCCGGCGTCGAGCATCGTGGTGATGTCGACCGCGTCCTGGGGACGGGCGAAGAACGCCTTGAACACCGCGAGGTCCTCGCAGGCCAGAACGGGGAGATCGTCGACGCCGGCGAACGGCACCCGGCGGCAGTGGGCGCGGGCCTGTTCGTGGAAGGGATGGTTCGACAGGAAGAGGTCGACGGGCGTCTCGTCCCACCACAGACGCGCCTGCGCGTCCCTCGTCAGCTGCCGTCGAGCGGCCGCGTCTGATCGCACACCGTCCGGCAGGGCATCGAGCACCTCGCCGAGTCGGTCGGTCCCCACGAAGACGTTGACGTCGATGTCCTGGGTCCCCCGCGGCTCCAGGGTGCAGAAGGCCAGCGCGAGTGCTCCGCCGAACGCGTGGGCCAGCTCGGCCTCGGCGAGGGCGGCGTGGAGATCCAGGATCCGCTCGGTGAGCGACCGGGCCATCGCTCAGCGGGCCTGAGAGGCGAACGGCGGGAAGTCCAACCGGCCCGCGCGGCGGCGGGGAAGGTGGTCGACCAGGTCGAGCACGTCCTCCAGCACCCGACCGTTCCGGGCCAGGTCGATGACCGGAGGTCGGCTCCAGCGCACGCCGATCTCCAGGTGGGCCCCCGTCGCGGCCACGATCCGCTCGAGGGTGTCGACCCGGGGCGTGCGCCTTCCGGCTTCGTACTCACAGATCGCCGCCGCGGAGGTCCCCGAGCGGTCAGCGAGCTGACGTTGGGTGAGGCCGGCGCGGTCGCGTGCCGCGGCGATGAGACCTGCCGTGGTCATGATCCCAGTCTAGCGGGGGTTGTTATCGGATTCGATAACAACCTCAACGGGCGAGTTGGGCCGCGCCCGTTATGGCCGGAAGATCCCGGGGATGGACCGGGCCCGCGGGCGCGGCGACCACGGCGGGGATGGCGTTGACGATGCGGTTGGCCGCGCTGGCGTTGCCGCCGCCGGCGGCCCCGGGCTCACCCGGCTCGGTGCCGTGGACGCTCACGGCCAGGTTCGGGTGGCCGCGGAGCTGGACGCGGTGCTCGCCGCCGGGGGAGGTCGACTGCTGCCAGTCCGGGGCGCACTCGTCGTCGATCCGCGTGATGTGCTCGACGACCAGGAGGGGACGACCGTCCACGATGCCCTGCACCTCGAAGCGGAAGGCGCCCTGGGTACCGGCTTCGAAGGTGCCCATCCCCGACACCTCGAGGGTGCGCGCCAGCGGGCGGCGCTCCACCTGGATGGCGATGTCGTCGAGGGTCACCTCCAAGAGGTCGGCCAGGACCCGGACCATCGGGGCCCACACCATCTCCAGGGAGAAGTCGAGGAGCATGAGCGGCGTCTCGTCCATGGGCCCGCCGAAGCCGATGATCTGGCGCACGACGTCGGGCTGGTCATAGAGGGCGTAGTTGAAGATCTCCTGGATGCGGACCTCGCTGATGCCGGCCCCGACACCGCTGATCAGCGCCGGGAGGATGTCCAGGGCCCAGCCCGGGTCGATGCCGGACACGAACACCGACGAGTCCCCCTCGGCACAGGCCGCATCGACCGCCGCCCGCAACTCAGCAGGGGCCGAGGGCGGGTGCAGCAGGGGGTAGAAGGACGTGGAGACGACATCCTTGCCCGCCGCCAGGCAGGCCAGTAGATCTGCCAAGGCGTCGTCGGGCCGGGTGTCCCCCGTCGCCGTGTAGACGACGGCGTCGACGTCGTCGGCCAGGGCCCGCGCCGGGTCGTCGGTGGCGACGACGTCCAAGGGCTCGATGAACGCCAGCGCGCCGGCGTCCTGGCCCACCTTGTCCGGGTTGGCGACCACGGTGCCGACCAGCTCCAGGTCCCGATGGCCCGCCACCGCCCGGATCGCCGGCCGACCGGCGTTTCCCGTCCCCCAAACGACGACCTTGTGCATCAGGCGAAGGTACTCGGGGACGGTGGGCCATGATCACGGGGTGACCTCTCGTGATCGCTTCCCCGGACTCTCCGACGGCTGGGCCCGCCTCGACGGCGCGGCCGGGACGTTGATGGTCGACAGCGCCATCGACGCCATGACCGACTTCATGCGGTCGCCCGCAGCGAGCAACCTCGGCGGCGCCTTCGCCGCCAGCGCCGCCTGCGACGAGCTGATCGAGGGCGCGCGGGGCACGGTCGGCGGGCTGCTGGGCGTGGGTGACGGCGAGGTCGTGTTCGGCCCCAACTCGACCACCCTCGTCCTGGCCTACACCCGTGCCCTGGGACGACACCTCGGTCCTGGCGACCGGATCGTGTGCACGCAACTCGACCACGACGCCAACGTCTCGACCTGGATGGCGATGGCCGAGGATGTCGGCGCCGAGGTCGAGCTCTGGCCCCTCGACGAGACCGGCCACCTCGACGTCGAGCACCTGGAGGAGCTGCTCGCCCCCGGCGACGTCGCCTGGGTCGCGGTCACCGGTACGTCGAACCTGACCGGGGCGGTGCCCCCGGTCACCGAGATCGCCGCCCTGGCCCACGCGGCGGGGGCCAGGGTCCACCTCGACGCGGTGGCCCGGGTCCCCCACCTGCGCACTCACCGGGACGAGCTGGGGGTCGACTCACTGATGACCTCGGCCTACAAGTGGTTCGGGCCCCATGTCGGGATGCTGGCCCTGAGCGCCGAGCTCCTGACCACCGTCGAGCCCTACCGGGTCCGGCCCGCCGACTACCCGGGCGCCCGGCGTTTCGAGACCGGGACCCCGTCGTTCGAGACCATCGCCGGGGTCGCCGCCGCGGCCGCCTTCCTGATGGACGAGCCGTCGCCCATCGCCCACGAGCAGGAGCTCATCGAACACCTCGAACGGGGCCTCCGCTCCCTGCCGGCCGTCGAGCTCTACGCGCCCGATCCGGCCGACGAGCGGGCCCCGACCACGATCTTCAACGTCGGCGACCATCACCCCGACGCCGTCGCCGCCCACCTGGCCACCAGAGACGTGGCGGTCTGGTCGGGTGACTGCTATGCCCGGGAGCTCATCGCCGCCCTCGGCCTCGGCGAACGGGGCGGTGCCGTGCGGGCCAGCCTCGTCCGCTACAACGACCGGACCGACGTCGACCGGCTGCTCGAGGCCGTCGCCGACCTGACCTGAAACCCACCGTTCTGGCGCCCGATTGAGGCGTCCCGGCGCGGCAATCGGGCGCCAGAACGAAGGTCATTCGGCGAGGATGCGGGCGCGTCGGGGGTCGTAGAGGGGGGCGAGGCTGGGGCGGGCGCCGAAACGCTCGCCGGCCACGTCGACCTCCCAGCTCCCGGCCTCGATCCAGTCCTTGGTGACCCCCTCGTCGCACTCGACCGAGCCGAGGCCGACCGAGGCCCCGAGGGTGTGGCCGAAGTCGCCGGCGCGGAGGTACCCGACCCACTCGCCGTCCCGGAAGACGGGCTCGGTGCCCAACAGGAGGGGCTCGGGGTCCTCGAGCAGGAAGTTGAGGTGACGCTTGGTCAGGACTCCCGCCGCCTTCTGAGCCGCCAGGGCGTCCCGCCCGACGAACTCGGCCTTGTCCCAACCCACGGTGAAGCCGATCCCGGCTTCGAGGGGCGTGTCGGTGTTGTCGATGTCGTGGCCGTAGTCCCGGTAGCCCTTCTCCAGGCGGAGGCTGCTCAGGGCCGACAGGCCCGTGGGCACCAGCCCCAGGTCCTCGCCCACCGCGAAGAGCGACTCGTAGACCCCCGCGGCGAGGTCGGCGGGCACGTGCAGCTCCCAGCCCAGCTCGCCCAGGTAGGTGACCCGCAGGGCCAGGACCGGGGCGTAGCCGACCTCCACCGGCCGGGCCGACAGGTACGGGAAGGCCTCGTTGGAGAAGTCGTCGGGCGACAGCCGCGCCAGAAGGGCCCGGGAGTTGGGCCCCTGCACGGTGAAGAGCGCGGTGCCCGACGTGTGCTCCACCACGTGGGCGGCCGCGCCGAGGTCGGCGACGGCCCGGCGGAGCATCCACTGGATCCTCGTCTGGATGACATCGCTGGTCACCACGTTGAAGTCGTCCTCGCCCAGGCGGGTCACGGTGAGGTCGGCCTCCATCCCTCCCGCCGGGTTGCACCACGGCGTGTAGACGACCCGGCCGATCTCGGTGTCCACGTCCGCGGCCGACAGGTGGTTCAGGACCCGGCAGGCATCGGGGCCGGCGACCCGGAACTTGGCCATGAGGGACATGTCCATGACCCCGACGGCCTCGCGCACGGCCACGTGCTCGAGGCGGGCCCGTTCGAAGGCATGGCCCCGACCGAAGGAGGTCTCCGGCGTCGGGGGCCCCGGCCGCTCACCCTCGCCGGCGAACCAGAGGGGGAACTCCCAGCCCATCGAGACGCCGAAGCTGGCCCCCTGGGCGACCAGCTCGGAATGGATGACGCTGCGCCGGATGCCCCGGGCCGACTCCGGCTCCCAGTTGGGGAACACCGCGTCGCCGAAGAGGGCGCCGAGCAACTCGACCGTGCGATCGGTCCGGTAGGCCCGGGTCGCCTCGTAGGGCAGGGCCCGATCGACGTGGTAATGGGTCACGTCCTGAGGAGCGACACCGTCGGTCATCCACTCCGCCATCACCGCGCCGACGCCGCCACCCAGCAGGATCCCCAACGAGTTCAGGCCGGCGGCCACCCACAGCCCGTCCACCTCGGGTGTCGGGCCCAGGTGCGGATGCAGGTTGGTGGTGAAGGACTCCGGGCCGCAGAACAGCTGCTTGATCCCGACGCCCGCCAGGGCCGGAACCCGGTCGATGGCGTCCTCGACGAAGGGGGCCATGCGGTCCCAGTCGGGGTCCAACGTGGTGAAGGCGGCGCCGTGGGGTATGCCCTCGGGCTTCCACGCCGCCCCGACCGGCTCGAACAGCCCCACGAGCAGGCCGCCACCCTCCTCCCTGTAGTAGCCGTACTTGGCCGGGTCCTCGATGACCGGCAGGTCCCGGTGACAACCCTCGAACGGCTCGGTGAGCAGGTAGTAGTGCTCGGCGGCCTGCAGTGGCACGTTGACCCCGGCCGTGGCGGCCAGGTCCCGGGTCCACATGCCGCAGGCGAGGACCACCTGGTCGGCCTCGACCGGGCCCCGATCCGTTGCCACGCCCGTCACCCGACCGTCGGTGATCACCAAGCCGTCGACGCCGACACCCTGGACGATGCGGGCGCCGCCGTCGCGGGCGCCCCGGGCCAGGGACATGGTCACGTCCACGGGGTTGGCCCGACCGTCGTTCGGGTTCCAGATCGCCCCCAGCACGTCGTCGACGCGGGCCATGGGCCACATCTCGGCCACCTCGGCGGACGAGATCACGTGGCTCTCCACGCCGAAGCCGGACTGGAAGGCGTGCTCCCGGCGCATCGCCTCCAGCCGTTGGGGCGACGTGGCCAGGTGCAGGTGGCCGATCTTCATGAAGCCGGTGGCGAAGCCGGTCTCGTCCTCCAGGCGCTCGTAGAGGCCCCGGCTGTACTCGGCCATCCAGAGCGTGGTCTCGTCGGTGAAGCCGGCAGAGGTGATCAGCCCGGCGGCGTGCCAGGTGGTGCCGGCGGTGAGTTGGTGGCGCTCGAGCAACAGGACGTCGCGGACGCCTGCCTTCGTGAGGTGGTAGGCGATCGAGGTCCCGATGACGCCTCCACCGACGATGACCACCTGCGCCCGATCCGGAAGGTCCTCGGTGCCGTCGCTCATGGAGCGGCGAGGTTAGACCGGCCACCTTCGGTCGGAATGCCCGGTTGGGAGCCCTCAGCGGTAGGCGGCGGCCTGGATGGTGTAGAGCTCCGCGTACTGGCCGCCGCGGGCCATGAGCTCCTCGTGGGTGCCGACGTCGCTCAGGCGGGCGCCGTCGAGGACCACGATGAGGTCGGCCATGCGCACGGTGCTGAAGCGGTGGGACACCAGCACGGTGATGCGGCCGTCGGCGCCGCCCCGGCGGGCCTCGGCGGCGTAGCGCTCGAAGAGGGCGTGCTCGGTCTCGGCGTCGAGGGCCGCGGTGGGCTCGTCCAGCACCAGCAGCAGCGGGGTGTCCCGCATGAAGCCCCGGGCCAGGGCCAGCTTCTGCCACTGCCCGAACGACACCTCCACCCCCTCGGGCCAGGTCGCCCCGAGCTGGGTCGCCAGGCCGTGGTCGAACTTGGCCACGACGTCCTCGGCGCCCGCCCGACCCACGGCCACGCCGACGGCGGGCTCGTCGTCGACGCGCGCCACGTCGCCGACCCCGACCGACTGGCGGGCCAACAGCTCGAAGCGGAAGAAGTCCTGGTAGGCGCCGGCCAGCCGTTCCCGCCAGGCCTCGGCCGGCATCCCCGCCAGTTCCGCGCCGTCGACGAGGATCCGCCCGGCGGTCGGTTCGTAGAACTTGGACAGCAGCTTCACCAGGGTCGTCTTGCCGGCCCCGTTCTCCCCCACCACGGCCACCACGGCCCCGGCGGGCAGCGTGAGGTCGATGTCCTGGAGCACCTCCCGGGTGGTGCCCGGATAGGCGAAGCGCACGTGCTCGAGGGTGATGCCCGCCTCGAGGCGTTCGGGGATCGGCGTGTCGGCATGCGCGTCGACGGCGGCGGCGTAGTCCTCCAGCCAGGCCAGGCGTTGGGAGCCGTCCATCCACATGCCCCGGAGGAAGCCGATCTCGCCCACGGTGGCCGCGATGTAGGCCGACAGCCGGGAACCGGCGGCCAGGACCAGGACCACGTCGGGCGCCGAGGCCTCCAGGACCGAGGACACGTACACGATGGCACCGACATAGCCCGCACCGAACACCGCCCAGCCGAGGGCGTGCCACACCGCAGAGGCCCGCCGGGTCACCGCCACCGGCCCGTACCAGCCCTCCCAGGCCGCCCGCCGGTCGGCCTGCAGGCGGCCGCCGATCCCGGTGACCCGCACCTCCTTGGCCGGTGCCGCGGTCGTCGCCGTGGTGAACAGGTGCTCGGCCAGTCGGCGCGCCGGCGCCCCCGCCTCCTCGGCCTCCCGCTCCACCGCCGGCCGCCAGGACGAGGTGGCCACCGTCGGCACCGCGAACAGGACCAGCAGGACGAGCACGGGGCTCACCGAGGCCAGCAGCAACACGGTCACGCCCAGCCGCAGAACCCATCCGGCGGTGGAGAAGACCGACATGTACATGTGGTCGAGGACGAAGACCTGGTCCCGCAGGATCGACAGCCGGTCCAGCAGCTCGGGTCGCTCCTGGTGGGCGATGGTGGTCACCGACGCCTGCAGCCGGGCCACATGGGACTCGAGGGCGATGGTGACCCGGTCCCGGAACCGCCGCTGGACCCGGGTCGACACCGTGGCCAGGAACCAGGTCGCCACCCCGGCGGCGCCGAGGAGGAGGGCGATCGTGTGGATCCGGTCGCGGTCGCCGTCCAGCACCGCCTGGGCCAGGGACTGGAAGCCGATGGCCAGCAGGGCCTCGGGCAGCGCCGCCAGCAGGGCCAGGCCGAAGGCCACCGCCATGAGCGCGGGCTCGTGCTGGTAGCCCAGCTTGCACAGCCGCCACATGGACGACAGCGCCGGCGGCAGCTCGGTGTCCTCGGAGGGTGCCTCAGCCGAGGACATCGAGACCTTCCTCGGCGTCCTCGCCGCCTTCGGCGAAGCGCTGGGCCTGCAGGTCGAACATGGTCCGGTAACGACCTTCGGCGGCCATGAGCTCGGCGTGGGTGCCCAGTTCGACCACGCGGCCGTGCTCCAGCACGCAGATGCGGTCGGCGTGGCGGACCGTCGAGAAGCGGTGGGACACCAGGATCGTCGTCGTGTGCCGGGTGGCGGCGAGCACCCGGTCGAAGATCTCGGCCTCGCCCCGGACGTCGAGCTGGGCGGTGGGCTCGTCGAGCAGGACCAGCCCGGCCCCCTGGTCCACCGCGCAGAGGGCCCGGGCCAGGGCGACCCGCTGCCACTGCCCGCCCGACAGGTCGGTGCCGCCTTGGTAGCCCTTGGCCAGGATCGTGTCGAGGTCGGCCAAGCCGGCCGCGCCGGCTTCGGCGAGGGCCGCGAGCACGATGTCGTCCGGCGCGCCCGAGGGAGCGACGTTGTCCCGCAGCGGCAGCTCGAAGCGGATGAAGTCCTGGAAGACGGCGGTGATCCGGGACCGCCAGGCCTCGAGGTCGAGCTCCCGGAGATCCACGCCGTCGACCTCGATGGAGCCCTCCTGGGGGTCATAGAGCCGACAGAGGAGCTTGGCCAGCGTGGTCTTGCCGGCCCCGTTCTGGCCGACGATGGCCAGGGACGTGCCCGCGGGGATCTCCAGGTCGAGGCCGTCGAGCACGGCGACGTCGGTTCCCGGATAGGCGAAGGTCACGCCCCGGAGCCGCAGGTGCTCAGCCGGTCGGCCCGTGGCCTCGGCCGCCGCGCGGGGCAGCGCGCCCGACGGGGCCATGGCCTCCCGCAGGCGCAGGACCGCGGCGACCGGGGCGGCGGCACCGTCCAGCGCCCAGTTGAGGCCGCCGAAGGCGATGGAGTAGGCCCCCAACGCCGCCGTGGCGTAGGTCACCAGTGCCCCGAGCTCGAGGGTCCCGGTCGCGGCCGCGTCAGCCAGGCGCCAGAACACCACGAGGTTGGCACCGAGGACCACGATCAGGCTGGAGAGCACCGAGCGCTCCCGCATCCGGGTGGATTCGTACTGCAGTTCGTGGAGCCGCGTGCGGCGGGCGACGAACCGGTCCAGGGTCCAGTCGACCAGGCCGAACATCCGCAGCTCCTTGGCCGCGGGCGGATCCACCGCCAGGCGGTAGGCGTAGTCGGCGTCCCGCTGGGCCCGCCGGACCTCGTCGGTGTTGCGGTCCTTCCAGACGCCGCTCTCCCGCAGCAGCCAGTGGGTGGCCAACCAAGCGCCGGCCAGCAGCGGCGGCGCCCACCAGGCGAAGCCGAACAGCAGCGCCGAGGACACCAGCCCGGCCAGCATCAGGGCCAGGCCGTCGGCGATGAAGTCCATGGAGATGCGCAGCGGGGGCCCGGTCATCCCCCGATCGAAGTCCCGGGCCAGCTGCAGGTCGTCGGCCAGCGCCGGGTTCTCCAGATGGCCGATCCCCGGCGGCGCCAGGCATGTCGCGGTCAGCTGGTCGTAGAGCCAGGCCGCCGTGCGGTCGCCCAGGTCGGCACTGACCGCCACGTGTATGGGCCTGACGATCTGCAGGGTCACGAAGACGACGCCCATGACGGCCAGGGGGACGGCGAGGTCGTCGCCCCGCTCGACGGCACCCACCAGCAGGCCCATGGCGACGGCCATCGCCGCAGGGAGGAGCCCCCGCAGGGCCAACAGCGACCACCAGGCCACGGCCAGGGGACGGTCCGCCTGGTGCAGGCTGGTGAAGAACAGCCATTCCTGCCGTTGCCGCCGGCTGGTCAGGGGACGACCTCGCTCTTGGTCGTCGACCACGGTCATCGGGAACCTCCGGGCCAAACCGTACGCGACGACGCCCGGGGCCGGGTCCGGTCGCGGGCGTCGTGGATGACGGCGGGGTGTTCCATCAGGCTGACCGGGACCCGCGTCAGCCGCGGGCCGGCACAAGGTCAGGCGGTCTGGTCCTCATGGTGAGGTCGCGGGGGCGCCGGCGTCGAGGGGCGGGGGTGAGGGGGAGGGCTCGGATCCGGATGGTTCGGTCGGGGCGGAGCTCGAAGAACCCGGTCTCCTCGTCGGGGTCGAAGTCGTGGATCCAGTGGTGGTGGTAGGAGCAGAGGGGCACGAGGTTGGCGAGGTCGGTGCGCCCGCCCTTCTCCCAGGGGTGGAGGTGGTGGATCTCACACCAGTCGAAGTCCAGGTCACAACCCTCCACCGCGCAGGTGGCGTGCATCGCCCGCAGGGCGAGGCGTTGCCTGTGGGTGGCCAACCGGACGGTGTCGCCCATGTCCAGGCAGACCCCGTCGGCGTCCAGGACCATGGGGATGATGTCGGCCTCACAGGCCAGCCGCCGGAGTTGGCGGGAGGTGAGCTTGGTGCCGTTGTCCAGCTCACAGAACCCGTTCACCCGGAGTTGGTCCCACAGCACCGACATCTCGGTCAACGCCAGGATCGTCGGGCGGGCCCGGTGCTTGGTCATGACGTCCGCGCCCCGGGAGCGGCGGGCCAGTTCGATGGCGGCATCAGCCCAGACCTGACGGGTGGCCCGGCGGGTCTCGGGGGTGAGGTCGGCTCTGCGGTCCGCGCGGATCATCTCGGACACGATGTCGCGCAGGGCGCCATGGACGATGGCGTCGGACTCCTCGTCGAGGTCGAGGATCGTGCGGCGCAGCCCGTCCCTGGTCCGGCACCGCACCAGCTTGCGGCGACGCCGCTGCCGTTCGTGATCCGACATCCCGGTCTCGCGTCGTTCGTCGAGGTCCCGGGCCCACCCCGCCAGAGCGTCCCGGAAGTCATCGGCGGTCTTCCGGACCGCCCAGCCGAGGATCTGGTCCATGTCGGCGATCAGGTCGTCGCGGTTGGGGGAGTCGGCCTGGTCGGCGATGGCCCGGGCGTGGTCGAAGCCGATCCGGCCCTCCCCGAGGGCCTCCGCCACCGTGGGCAGCACGGCCAGGGCTCGGGCGACCTGGTGGCGGGTGCGGGCATTGTGGCCGGCGATGCCGGTGGTGTGGCGGAGCCAGGCGGCGGGGTCCCGGAACCAGTCGCTACCCCCCATCCGCAGCGCTTCGATGCCGGCGAGAAGATCGGCTTCCTCGGCGTCGATGGCCGCCCGCCGTCGGGCGAGGTCCCGCGCCCGGTCCACCAGCGACTCGGGGTCGGTGCGGGTGAGCTCGTCGAGCAGAGCCGCGGTGTCGAGTGGATCGAACATGTGTTCCACACTTTAACGGTTCCTCGGGTGTTCTACAACTCTCCCGGCGGACCCTTCGGCGTTCGCCCCGCGGCGTAGCGGCCCGACTCGAGATCGACCCGATCCTCCTCGAGCGCGGCGGCCAACGACCGACCCAGGACCCGCCGGAGCACGGGTGCCGCCAGGCGGCTGACCGGCCCTGGGTCATGGCGCACCGTGGCCCTGACCTCGGTCGCCTCGCCGGCGTCCTGGATGGCGAAGGTGATCGAGCCACCCGTGAACGGACCGGCGACGATGCGGTTGACCTGCTCACCCGGGTAGCCCGGGGCCGTACGGTCGAGGAGGAACTGCTGGGTCGAACGGACGGGCCCGAGCCGGGTCACCTGCTCGTACTCACAGGCCTCGGCCGAGTCCCGCAGCACCCGGAACTCGGCCCCCCGGTGCGGCGCATGGGTCTGGTGATGGGCGACGTCGGCGAACTGGGCCTCCACCTCGGCGGCCGGGCGCCGGATCTGCACCGTTGACGTGACCACCAACATGGCGCTCCCGTTCTCTCGACGATGCGACCGTTTCATCCTCGCCGGGCCGGAACGCCCTGTCGAGCGGGCCGCCGAACCCGGGCCGACGCCATCGGGGCCGTCCGCGTCCGTCACCCGGCCCGCATCGCCCCCGATCCCGCGCGCCGATCGAGGCGACGGTGCCTCAGCTCAGAAGCCGCCGCGGGCCAGATCACCCGCGGCTTCCCGGGGGTGGCGGGCCAGCAGCTCCTCGGCCCACTCCCCTCGCCCGGTGGCCCGCAGGCGCTCGGCGTACTCGAGCAGGCGGCCCCGCACGTGCCAGGGGCCTCCCTCGTCCAGGACGATGTCGAGCGGGTCGATCCCCGTCGGCGAGGCCGTCAGGGCGGACTCCCGCCAGGCCGCCAACTCCGCCTCGGCCGAAGCGCACACCTCGGGGTGGTCCGCGGCCACGTCGTGTTCCTCGTGGGGGTCCGCCGCCAGGTCGAACAACAGGGCCTCCGGCAGCCCGTGGAAGCCGTCGTGCCACGTGTGCAGGTAGAGCCAGTCCCCGGTCCGCACCGCCCGCTGGGCGGTCCAGGCCCCATGGGACAGCACCAGTTGCTCCCGACCCGCCGGCGCCTCGCCCGCGGTCAATGCCCCGGCAACCGACTCGCCGTCGCCCCCCGGGGCCGGTCGGCCGCCGGCCAGTTCGACCACCGTGGCCGCCAGGTCCAGTTGGTAGTGGAGGCCGCCGGCCACCTTCCCCCCTTCGGCGCCGGCCATCCCGGGCCAGCGCAACACCATCGGCAGGTGGCTGGTGTGCTCGTCGGCGAAGTGGTGATCGCAGTAGGTGCCCAACTCGCCCAGCGTCTCGCCGTGGTCCGAGGACACCATCACCGCGGTCTCCTCGAGCACGCCGAGATCGTCCAGGGCGTTCAGCCACCGCCCGATGTGATCATCGGCGAAGCGGATGCCGGTGTCGTAGCCGTCGAACATGGCCCGTACCTGGTCCATCCCGCCGGCCTCGGTGGGTTGGCGGGGGAAGCGGCCCTGGGCGTGGGTTCCGAAGCCGGACATCTCCTGGGCCGAGTGGGGCCCGGGCCGCGCCCAGTGGTGGGCCCGGACCTCCTCGGTCAACCACGGCGGCAGCGGGTCGTCGGCGAACGGCTCGCCGTACTCCGCCGGTGCCCGGTAGGGCGTGTGCGGGTCCCAGAGGTGGACGTGACAGAACCAGTCGTCGGCCTCGGCGCGCCGCCCCATCCAGTCGAGGAACACCTCCGAGACCGCATCAGCGGTCTCCATGCCCATGGCGCCCACGTTGAAGCTCTCGTTGAAGCCGGCCAACCAGTGATGGGCCGAGTGCCGGTCGGCGAAGGTCGAGATGGTGGTGGTCCACAGGCCGGCGCCCCGGAGCTGGTTCGCCCAGGACGTCGTCGCCGCCTTCGACCAGAACCCTCGCGACGCCCCTTCGGGGAACGGTTCGGCCGCCGCTCCGCCGTGGCCGACCACCCCGTTGCGGATCCCGAAGCGGCCGGCGATCAGGGCCGATCGGGAGGGCAGGCAGGGCGTGTCCGACGCGTAGACGCCGTCGAAGCGCACGCCGTCGGCCGCCAGGGCGTCGATGTTCGGCGACGTGGCCCGGTGGTAGCCGTAGCAGCCGAGGTGGTCGGGCCGCAGGGTGTCGATGTCGATGTAGAGCAGACGCATGCCGGACCTCGAAGCGATCGGCGACGCCGTCCTTCTAGCAGCACCGGCGAGGCGGCCCGGTCGACCCCGGTGCTCAGGCCGAGAGCAGGCGCGCCAGTGCGCCTCGCAGGATCCGTCTGCTGAAGGCGGCGTCCCGCTCCGACAGGCTGCTGAACTCGCGCCGATCGAAGACCGTCACCCGCAGGTCGTCGCGCGCGACGACCGAGGCCGGGCCGCGGCGTCCGCGGCCACCGTCCCGGCGAGATGGCCGAGAGGTCAGGTCACCGCGTCCATGGCGGCATCACACAGAGCGACGAACTCCTCGGCCTCGGCCGCAGGGAGGACGGCGTAGTCATGGTTCGTGGCCCTGTTGGTCAGGGCCTCGGCCTCGTCCCACAGGGCCGGGACCTCCGGTCCGACCGCGGTGCCCTCCCAGCCGAAGGTGCCCGCCATGCCCGGAGCGGCGTGAACCACGGCCGCACCCGGGTCCAGGCCGAGGGCCGTCACCGCCGATCCGTGGCGGGCGCCCCGGAGCTCGCGCAGGGCGTTGAGCTGGTGGGCCGCCGCGGCCTCGGGTGAGGTCGGGACCGCCAGCTCTCGCCAGCCGGCGAACAACGGCGCGCCTGCGATGGAGGCGTTCTCCACGATCGTGCCCGCCAGCTCCGCCAACCGGGACCAGTCCACGTCGTCGCCGAGGTGGGCGTCGGACCACGTGGCCAGGCAGCCGGCGAACAGCTCGGCCGCCGCCTTGCGGCCCATGACCTCGCGGGATCCCTCCCAGGCCCGCCGAACGACCCCCGGGTGGAAGAAGACGAGGGCGGCGGCGACCACGTCGGCGGAGACGTCACCGAGGACCCCGCCGCGACCCGCGCCGTAGAAGTCCATGCCGTCGAATCCGGCCTCGCCTCCCACCGCATAGGTGTCGCCGTCGAACATGAACTGCGCACCGAGGCCGGTGACCGCCGGCCGGGTGCGCTCGGCGATGGATGTGGTCATGGTGGTCCCCTGATCGGTCGGTGGGACGATCGTTCTAGCCGCAGGTCTCCCGCCCCCGCACGACCATGCCGGTCACACCCGCTGGGGCCGGACCCCTCAGTGGTGGCCCAGGCTGTACTTGACGACGGCGATGGCCGTCGCGGCGACGAGGATGCCGCCGGCGTAGACCAGCGCCAGCGCCGGCCTGGCCCCTGCCCTGCGGGCCACGCCATAGCCGGCTGCGGCCAGGAGGGCACCGAGCAACAGGAGCACCACGTCGAGCTCGTAGGACGAGGGGAACAGCAGCACCGCCCCGGTGGCCACGACGGCCACCGCCGCCGCCCCGCCGATCTGGGCGCCGGCGAGGGCGGCGTCGTCAGCCGACAGACGACCCCCGGTCAGGAGGCGGGCCGACAACCGGAAGGCGAACCAGTGGGCCATGGCCAACCCGACCGTGGTCCCCCAGACGATCGCCAGCAGGTTGACCTGCTCCTCGTCCTCACCCACGGCGGTGAGCACGCTGAGCAGGCAGATGGCGACGTAGAAGGCCATCGTCGCCGCCTCCTGGACCCGATCGGCCCGGCCCTCGGTGTCGGCCCGGGAGATCACGCCCCCGTCGGTCATCGGAGGCCCGCCGGCTTCTTCCGGCAGACGCCGAACTCGCAGGTCGGGGTTCGCTTCAGGGTGTTGCGGTCGGTGCGGGGCGGGCGGCTCCACGGCCGTGCCCCCGTCGGGGTGGAACGACAGAGCCATGTGCTCGTCGCCTTCCACTCCCCAGCCGGCGATCCGAGCGGTCCGAGTGGTTCGTTCATGCCCAGACCGTAGGACCGCGGGCTCGTGGCGCCCCGGGTCGATGGTCCCGGTCCGAGGAACGGTCCGGCTGCCGACGCCCACTACGTTCACGGCCATGGAGTCGGGCCCGTGACCACTGGCGACCAGTTCATGCGGGAGTACGCATCGGCCCTACCCGTGCCGGAGTTCGCCACCACCGCGTTCACCCCACCGCCCCCACTGGCGGACGGCCTGCGTGGCCATCGTGACCACGGCGGCGATCCACCCCGCGGGCGAGGACGGCTTCGCTCCCGGTGACACCGGCTTCCGGGTCATCGACGCCGCGAGCGCGCGACCTTCGCCTGGGCCACTGGAGCCCGAACTTCGATCGATCGGGCTTCGCCGCCGACCTGAACGTCGTCTACCCGATCGACCGCCTCGAGGAACTGGCGGCGGCCGGCGTGATCGGCCGGGTGGCGCCTCACCACCTGTCCTTCGCCGGGAACCAGCCCGACGACGTCGCCACCATCCGGCTCGACTCCGGCCCGGCCGCCGCCGAGGTGCTGCGCCATGACGGAGTGGACGTCGTCCTGCTCACCCCGGTCTGACCGCTCTGCTCGCGCACCGTGTGTGTGCTCTCGCACGTCCTCGAGGCCGCCGGCCTCGCCACCGTCGCCATCGCCTCGATGCGACCCGTCGCCGAGCGGATGCACCCGCCCCGCGCCCTCTACGCCGAGTTCCCGCTCGGGCGTCCCTTGGGACGACCGTCGGACCCGGCTTTCCAACGTGACGTCCTGGACCGCGCCTTCGCCCTCCTCGACCGGCCCGACGGCCCCGTCCTCGAGGACCACCCCGTGGTGATCGAGGCCGACGAGACGCCGCTGGCCTGCACCCTCCCGCCCCGGTTCGACCCCGACCTCCCGCCGGCGGTGGACGAGGCCCGGGGCCTCCGCGGGGCCTACGACCGGTCGCTGACCACCCACGGGCGCACGTCGGTCGGGCGGGTGCTGGGGCCCGACGAGATCCCCACCGCCCTCGGTGAGCTCGTCCGCATCGGCGAGGGCACGGACTGGATGGAGGCGGACCTGCCGAACCACGACACGATCAGTGCCGTGCACGACATCCGCACCTACTACGAGGAGGCCGCGCTCGAGCTGGTCGACGGGCCCGTGCCCGGGGGTCGGGCCGCCGAGGCCTGGTTCTACGACGAGACCGAGGCCGGACGCGCCGTCCTGGACGCCCGCCAGGCCATGATGGCGGCCAAGGCCCCGTATCCGCTGTGGTTCTACCTGGCCCCCGGGCACCGCTGATGGCCGACTCGTTCCGAGCCCGACTCGACGCCTTCATCGGCCGGCCCGTCGGCGCCGGCACCGCCGTTGCCCCGGACCCGGTGAACCAACCCATGATCCGGCACTGGGCCGCGGCCTTCGAGGACGACAACCCGGTCTATGTGGACCCGGAGGCCGCCGCGGCGTCCCGGCACGGTCAGATCGTCGCCCCCCCACTCATGCTGCAGACCTGGACGATGGCGACCCCCCTGATCCGGGGTATCGGCGAGCGGGGCGGCTCGCCCGTCGAGTCGACCGGCGACGGCGGGGCGCTGGCCCTGCTCGACGACGCCGGGTTCACCGCCACGTTGGCGTCGAACTCGGAGTTCGAGATCGAGCGCTACCTGCACCTCGGGGAGGTCGTGTCCTCCACGACGGTCATCGACTCGATCTCCGACGAGAAGCAGACCCGCCTCGGACCCGGCCACTTCCTCACCTGGGTCACCACCTACCGGGACGAGGCCGGTGAGGTCGTCGGCCGCCAGATCTTCCGCATCCTCAAGTTCCGGCCGGGCGGCTCCTCATGAGCACCGTCTCGCCCTCGCCCGACTGGCGGACACTGGCCGTGGGCGCCGAGCTGCCGGTCCTCGCGCTGGACATCACCGCCACCCACATCGCGGCAGGGGCCATCGCCACCCGGGACTTCATGCCGGTGCACCACGATCGGGACTACGCCCAGGCCCAGGGCGCCCCGGACATCTTCATGAACATCCTGTCGACCAACGCCCACTGCAGCCGCTGGCTGACCGACTGGGCCGGCCCGGACGCCATGATCCGGGGACTGGCGATCCGCCTGGGCGTCCCGCTGGTGCCGGGCGCCACCCTCACCTTCACCGGCAGCATCACCGGGCTCGACGACGACGGGGGCGAGGGTCGCGTCGACATCGAGTTCCGGGCGACCACCGACAGCGGTGACCACGTCACCGGCACTGCGACACTGACGCTGCCCCTCGGCTGAGGCGACGGCGGTTCTGATCCCGAGCCGGGCGCACGGAGGCGGGCCATACTGCCCCGATGCCCCGGCTGGTGTTGCATGCGCCCGACGAACAGCCCGTCACCTTCGTCGAGCTGTTCTTCGATCTCGTCTTCGTGTTCGCCGTCACCCAGGTCACCGTGTTGACCGCCCATCACCTCGACGCGGGCGGCGTCGCCCGCTCGGCCGTGCTGTTCTGGCTGATCTGGTGGGCGTGGACCCAGTTCACCTGGACCCTGAGCCCGGCGGACACCCAGCACACGGTGGTGCGGGTGACGACCTTGGCGGCCACGGGTGCGGCCTTCGTCATGGCCGCCTCGGTCCCCCGGGCGTTCGCGACCGATCCGCTGTGGTTCGCGGTGCCCTACGTGGTCATCCGCCTCCTCGGCCTGGGCCTGCAGGTGCGCGTCGACCACGAGCAGGCCGATGACGCGGCGGTCGCCATGTCCTGGGTCTCGATCTCCCTCGCCGGCCTCGCCGTCGTCCTCCTCGGAGGCTTCGTGGCCATGCCCGGAAGGACCTGGGTCTGGGTGGGGGCGATCGCGGTGGACTTCCTGGCCGCGGGGATCGCGGGCAAGAACGCCGTGTGGGACCTGCACGCCGGTCACTTCAGCGAACGCCACGGCCTGTTCGTGATCATCGCCCTCGGCGAGTCACTCATCGTCGCGGGCAGCGCCGTGGCCGCCGACGAGCGGACGGCCGACCTCGTCCTGGCCGCGGGCGCGTGCCTGACCATCGCCTGCCTCCTGTGGTGGACCTACTTCGGCTGGCTGAAGGAGGCCCTCGAAGAGGGCTTCGCCGCCGTGCCCGCCGCCCAGGTCGGCCCGGTCGCCCGGGACGCGTTCAGCTTCGCCCACTTCCCCCTCATCTGCGGGATCATCGGCTTCGCCGTCGCCGTGGAGGAGATCGTGCTGCACCCGGACCGTCCGGCGGAGACCGCCGTGATCGTCTCGCTCGTCGTCGGCATCGGCCTCTACATCTCGGCCTCGGCGCTGGCGTACTGGCGCATCGCCCGCGTGATCCTGACGGCTCGTCTGGCGATCCTCGCCGGGACCCTGGCGGCCGTCGGCCTGCTGGCCGACGCCGAGCCCCTGTGGCCCCTGACGGCGGTCGCCGTCGGCCTGCTGGCCATCGTCCTGGTGGAAGAGCTCACCTTCAACCGAGAGCCCGCCGCCGAGCGCCTGGTCGGCTGAACCGGGCCCCCGGGGGGTTCAGGAGATCCCGATGCCTGCGCCCGCTGCTCCTACGGTGGCGCCATGACGAGGGCCCGGGAACCCCACCCGTGGAACACCGGCTTCCGTTGGTCCCTGCCCGACCGGGAGCCGACCACGATCAGCGTGGCCCAACGCGACCAGTTCGACCGTGACGGCTTCTTCGTCCTCCGCGAACGCCATCGACGCCGGCACCATCGCCGAGGTCGAGGCCGCGTGCGCCGAGGGTGTCGCCGTCGTGTCCGGACTCCTGGAGCAGATCGGCGGCCGGCTGAGCGTCGCCGGCCTCGACACCCAGGTGGTCGCCCCGCACCTCGTCCTCGGGTCCGAGGCGCTCCGTCGGTTCTGTCACCACCCCCTCCTGACCGGCACCTGCCGCGACCTCATGGGCGACGATGTCCGCCTCTACTGGGAACAGGCCGTCTACAAGGCCCCCCACGGCGCCGAGCCCGTCCTGTGGCACCAGGACAACGGCTACACGTTCATCGAGCCCCAGGGCGTACCTGACCTTCTGGGTGTCCCTGACCGACGCCACCGTCGAGAACGGCTGCGTGTCGGTGATGCCCGGGGCCCACCGCGACGGCACGCTGGCCCACGCCGAGACCCCCATCGGCTTCGAGTGCTGGGGCGACCATGACCGCGCCGTGGACGTCCCCACGGCTGCGGGCGACATCGTGGTGTTCTCCTCGCTCAGCCCGCACGCCACCCGGGTGAACACCACCGACGAGGTGCGCAGGGCCTACATCGTCCAGTACTGCCACGCCGACGCAGTGGCCCACAGCCGGCGGCGAGTCCGGCGCGATCGCCGGGCCGACGGCCCAGAACGACCCCCACCGCCAGTTCGAGGTCGTCCGCGGCGGCGAACCGGTGAGGCCCGCGTGACCACCATGATCGTGGGGAGGCATCGGGCCCTCGTCCGCACCCGGGTGCCGCGACACCGGGCTCAGGTCGGCTCGTAGAAGATGCGGGCGGCGAACCGCTCCACGCCGGGGTGGGTGAGCCGGGCCATGCCCCGCTGGCGGTTGCCCATGGCGGCGATGACCTCACCGAGGTGGTGCGCCGCGTCGGGGTCACGGACCCGCATCGGCTCGGCGAACTCGACCAGGCTGATCTGCTCGCCGTAGTCCACGAACAGGGGCACCACCCACGCCCCGTCGCGGGAAGCGTTGGCCAGCATCGACCGGGTCGCCTTCCCGAACGGGTGCATGAAGACGTCCCCGCCCTCATCACGGGCGTCGCGCGAGCCGCCGCCGGCCAAGAGGACGATGGTCCCCTGCCTCGAGCCCATGAGGCGCTCGAACTCCCGTCGGGTCCGCTCGTTGGCGGTCCGGCGGAAGATCTTGAGCCGGCGATCGAGGTCGTGCTCGGTGACGACCCCCTCGTCGATCACCTCACTGCCGCTGACGGGGAAGGTCTTCAGGACCCCACCGACCTTGCGCAGGATGTCGTCGATCACGCTGCGCTCCCCGAGCCGCAGGTAGCCCAACAGCCGGCCGATCATGAGGGTGATGTGGTGCTCCAGGCGGTCGACGCCGTCGGCCTGCGCCGCCCGGTGGAGGTAGCCCAGGGTGAAGCCCTGATCCTGGAGCTCGAGGTGGTTGCTGGGGAAGATGAAGGTCTCACCGGACCGCACCCGCTTGAAGAGGTCCTGGCTGCGGGCGAACTCGACGAAGGCCTCCGTGAGCGCCGGGACCTGCTCACCGTGGAGCAGGTCGAGGAGACCGAGGATCTCTTCCTGCTCGGTCCCGCTGTAGGGGTTCGGTGCCAGGAACACCGACCCGTGGTCGATGGCGTCGGGCGGCGGGCGGGACGCCATGACCTCCCGGTCGATGACGTCGAACAGGGCGCCGGCCTCGGTCGTCACCACCTGTTCGGCCAAGGCGTACATCTGCTCGTCGATGTGGGCCTGGACGTCGATCCAGCCGCGTAGCCGGTCGAGCAGCCCCTCGCCGTCCTCCCCGTCCAGGGCCTCGTCGTCGCGTCCGCTCATCCTCGTCCTCTCCCTCGTCCTCTCCCTCGGTCACCCCCGCGTGGCGCGACCGTAGTTGGACCGCCCCGGGGCCGGGCTCGGACCCACCCCTCCGCGAGCCGACCCGGCCCGGCCCGGACGTAGGGTTCGCCATGGCCTACGAGGACTACCACGCACTCCGCGTTCAGGTCGCCGACGGCATCGCCCGGGCGACCATCGACCACCCGCCGATCAACCTGCTGGACCTGGAGTTGATCCTGGAGCTGGACCGCTTCAGCCAGGAGGTCGGGGCCGACGCCGGCGCGCGCGTGGTGATCCTCGACTCGGCCGACCCCGGGTTCTTCGCCGCCCACGCGGATGTCACCCTGATCCAGGCCCTGCCGACCGACGATCCCGACCTCCACGACGAGCCCTCGGGCTTCCAGACCATGGTCGAGCGGTTCCGCACCATGCCCAAGGCCACGATCGCGGTGATCGAGGGTGTCGCCCGGGGTGGAGGAAGTGAGCTGGCCCTCTCCTTCGACCTCCGCTTCGCCGGTCCGGGCGCCGTGTTCGCCCAGCCCGAGATCCTGGTCGGCATCATCCCTGGAGGGAGCGGCACCCAACGACTCCCTCGCCTCGTCGGCCGATCCCGGGCCCTGGAGATCATCCTCGGCGGCGACGACATCGATGCCGCCACCGCCGAGCGCTGGGGCTATGTCAACCGCACCCTGCCGACCGACGAACTGCGGCCCTTCGTCGACCGACTGGGCCGGCGCATCGCCGGCTTCCCCCCAGAGGTCGTCGCCCGGGCCAAGGTGGCCGTCGACGCCGCGGTGGGTGACCCCGTGCCCGGCCTCCTCGTCGAAGACCAGCTCTTCCGGCGGTGCCTCGGCGACCCCGGGGCCCTCGAGCGAATGGCCGCCTTCATGGCCGCCGGTGGCCAGACCCGCGAGGTGGAGTTGGAGGGCTTCCCCGACGGCGTCGCCCCCTGATTCCGGACGACTCGGTGCCATCCGGTGGCCGGCCCCGAGCACTCGCGTTGTGGGCCACCCCGAGGACGGTGTCCACCGCCCATCGGCTCGACCCCGCCTGAGAGCCGCGATCGGGTCTCATCGCGGCACCGGGCCCGCCGAGGACGCGACGATCGGGACGAGACACCTCACACGGTGGACCCGGCCGGACGCCGCGCCGAGACCAGCCATCCCGCGGCCCCGACCGGGACACCGACGCCGGGCTCGTAGCGCTCGGCGAGGGCGACCTCGACGTGTTCGACCGCCTCGGCGTGGGCGGGTGGCTCCAGCCGGCCGAGCAGGCCCCGGGCGATGCCCGTACCCAGCAGGAAGTCCGTCGCCTCCTCGAGGGTCCCCCCTCCACCCAGGAGGATCGTCGGCGCCAGTGGCTCGACCTCGACCGGACCGAAGCCCGCGGCGGCCAACAACGCGGCCGTCTCGTCCCGATCCGCGAGCGCGAACATCCCGGGCCCTCCGGCGAGCCCGCCCAGCCGAGGGAGGGCGACATGTCGGGCCACGGCCGCGCCGACGATCGAGACCCACTCGTTGGCCTCCAGTCCCTGCCAACAGACGAACACCAGCCGACCCCCAGGGGCGAGAGCACGCCGCAGGTTGGCGAAGGCGGCCACCGGATCGTCGAAGAACATCAGGCCGAACTGGCTCAGGCCCGCGGCGAAGGCGCCATCGGCGAAGCGCATGGGTCTGCGCGTCGGCGACGACGAACTCGGCGTTGGCCACCGCGGCGGACCGGGCCCGGTCGGCCGCGATCTCCAGCAGCGGGGCGGAGATGTCCACACCGAGCGCCGAGCGAACCTGGCGCGCGGCCGCGATCGTCGTGGCCCCACAACCGCAGCCGATGTCGAGCGCGGCCTCGTCCGGCGCCAACACGGCCCGCTCGAGCATCGCGTCGGCGAAGGGGGCCAGCTGACGGTCGTACCGATCGGCGTGATCGACGTAGTGCATCGCCTCGGTCCCGTTCCACGCCTCGGACTGCTGCTGGTTGACGCTCATCACCAATCCTCGGTGTGGTCGGGTGTCGGGTGTCGAAGCCGCAACGTAACCGGCGGACCCACCCCGGTCGGCCGCGTCGGCTCCCGAGTGCGGCGTGCTCGAATGATCGACGGACTTGCGTGGTTCCGGCGGCGGCGGCCAGCCTCGGCCGGTGACCGACATACCCAGCATGGAGTCGTCGTTGCCGGGGCGCTTCGGGATCGCGGCCCACGACGACGCCGACGGATTCCGGCTCGTGCTGACCCCGCAGCCGGAGGTCCTGGCGCACGGCGTTATCCGGGCCAGCGTCCTGGCCTACCTGGTCGACGCCCTGGCCGGCATCGCCGTCGACGAGGACCCCGACGTCTGGACCTTGACCACCGATCTCACACTGCGGAGCCGGCCGGTCCCCGCTCCCGATGCTGCGGTCGGCCGAGCCGACGTCGTGCGCCGGGGCCGCCGATCGGTCACGAGCACGGTCGAGGTCACCGAGCCCGGCGGCGCGACCCTGGCCGCCGGCGCCATCGGCTTCGCCGCGGTGCCGCGCCGCCAGGGCGATCCGCCCAAGCCCATGGTCAGCCCGGCCGAGGCGGCACGGCTCTTCACCGGTCGCTCGACGCTCACCGAGCCCCTTCGGGAGGTTGCGGGCATCGAGGTGCTCGACGCGGCAGCCGGCGTCGTCGAGGTGCTCGTGACCCCGGAACTACGCAACCCCGCCGGCACGATGCAGGGCGCCATGGTCGCCCTCGTGGCCGAGGTCGCCGCCGAGGAGCTGGCGGCCGGCCGCACCGATGCGCCGGTCGTGGTGACCGACCTCGACCTCCGTTATCTGGCCAAGGTCCCCGAGGGCCCCATCCGGACCCGGGCCCGCCTCCTCGGGTCGGCTCCCGACGACCCCATGGAGATCGAGCTGATCGACACCTCCGTCGACCGTCTGACCACCCTCGTCTACGCCCGGGCCCAGGTCGTCACCGGAAGGTGATGGACGGCGCGGTCAACCGCCGGCGCGCTCGGCGACCACGGTGGCCAGCTTGCCCGACGCCATCCCGCCCGCTGTCGGGAACCCGGCTCGGGGCTGTCAACCCCGATCAGGCTCACGCCACGCCCACCGACCGGGTCCTCAGTCGGAGGTCGGCGACGCCTGCCCCGGCTGCCAGGCACCGGGGTCGATCAGTTCGCTGTCCCGGGCGGGGTCGAGCTCATCGGCCCGGCGCCGCCGGTCCTCGGCCCGGGCCCGGGCTTCCACATAGCGCCGGTAGGCCTTCGCCGCAATGACCTCGGCGGACTCGGCGGCGACGCTCAGCTCGCGGTGACGCTCGGGCTCGAGTTCGGCGTCCACCCCGTCGACCTCGAGACGGAGGACCTCGGCCTCGACGAGCAGCCGCGACGCTTCGGCGTCGAGCGCCGCGGCCCGCTCCTGGGCCTCGAGCGCGTGGTCCACGGCCTCGGCGTGAGCCGCCATCTCGGCGCCATCGGGCTCGGCGTCGAGGGTGAGCTCGTCGCTGGCCAACACCAGGACGCGGGCCGCGGGCCCGACGTCGAGCTCGTGCACGGGCGTGTCCCGGGGCCCCAGGGGCTCGTGGCGGTGCACCCGCAGGGGGATGAAGGCCAGGGTCGCGCCCTCGAAGGCCGTCCGGATCGGGGCATCGCCCACCGCCCGGACCTGACCCTTGATCCGCGCATCGTCGAGCATCGCCGCCACGCGGGCGGCGACATCGGGCCTGTCGGCGGTGTCGTCGGCGACGACCACCTCCAACGAGGCCGATGACCACTCCGGCGACCGGGTGCACAGCCAGGCCAACAGGGTCATCAACTGCCCGGTCTGATCGTCGGGCCACCACACCCGGATGACCCGATCCTGGGCCGGTGTCTCGGTCAGCCGGTTCCAGCGCTCGTCGCTGGTGTCCACCACCACGACGTTGGTGGCGAACCGGACGCATTCCTGGAGGATCTCGCCGTAGCGGTGACGCTCCTCGAGGGCGGAGTGCTCGAGGCCGGCCCATCCGAAGACGACGGTGTTCGGGCGGACGCTACCCATGCCGTGGGCCTGGATGATGGCCTGCACCCCCGCCCGCAGATCGGTGGCGAGGACGGTGCGGGCGAAGGCCTGGAGGCCGAGGGCTTCGATCTCGGCTTCGAGACTGGCGCCGACCTCGCGGGTCTGGGCCCGCAGGACCGGGCCCGAGCCCTCGATCACCCGGACCGCGGTGGTCAGTCCGGTGTCTCCCTCCATCCAGGTCGCCATGCGCAGCATCCGGCCGCGACCCTCGGTGCTGGTCGGCACGAAGACGAGGAGGACGGGGCGCCAGTCGCGGCGTCCGACGTACTCCCGGCCGAGGGCGAACAGGTGGCGGCGGGCCTGCGCGTAGTGGTGCGCGTGCATGCTGTCACTCCACCGCTCGGGCACCTCCTGGCGGCTGAGGTAGACGTAGATGCCCCAGAGCACGATGCCGGCCACCGCGCCCGCCACGGGGCTGATGGCGAGGGCCACCAGCGCACAGGCCACGGCGCCGGCCAGGCTGACCCGGGGGTGGTACCAGCCGAAGCGGGGCCGGAACGAGGTGCTCCCCGCGCGGGCCTCGAAGTAGGTGGCGTAGTTGATCAGCCCGTAGGAGGCCAGGAAGAACATCGAGATGACGGGTGCGATCGTGTTGATGTCCCCGGCCATGATGGTCACGAAGGCGATCCCGGCCGAGGCCAGCACGGCCCGTCGCGGGTTGTGCATCGGACCGACGCCCTTGGCGAACGGGCGCAAGGGGGGCACGATCCGGTCCTCACCGATGCGCTGGAGCACCCGTGGAGCACCCAGGAGCGACGCCATCGCCGAGGACAGGGTGGCCGCGATCACCCCGGCCGCCGCCGTCCACTGCAGGACCGAGAGATCGCCCATGATCGTCGTGGTGTTCACCCGCAGGCCGACCAGTGGCTCCGATCCCGCCAACGCCACCATCGCCCCGAGGTAGACGACGGTGGAGACACCGACGGCGAGGAAGGTGCCCACCACGATCGAGCGGCTCGGCGTCCGCAGGTCACCGGACATGGCCACGCCCTGGGTGAAGCCGGTGACCGCAGGGAAGAAGATGGCGAAGACCTCCCAGAACCCGACCGAGGTCGCCGGCGCCCCGAGGTTGTCCCCGACCGTCGACGCCGACATCTCGCCCGCGGCACCGATGAAGAAGGAGACGAGGGCGAGGGCCAAGAGGCCCATCACGAGGTACTGCAGCCGCGTGGCCCAGTCCGCGCCCAGCCACGCGAGGTAGAGCAGGACCAGCGCGCAGCCGGTGGCGATCAGGCGGACCGCGACCGCGCCTTCCAGGCCGGCGATCGAGGCCACCGCCTCGGCCAGGCCGATGCTGTAGAAGGCGACGGACACCGACATGGCGACGAACAGCACCAGGCCGACGGCGCCGCCGAACTCCACTCCCAGGATCCGGGAGATGACGAAGTAGACGCCGCCGCCGCCGACCCGCACGTTGGACGCCGCGGTGGCCAGGGAGAGGCTGGTCAGGACCGAGACCGAGGTGGCGATCACCAGGATGGCGATGCTCTGGATGAGGCCGACGTTGCCGACGACGTACCCCAGGCGCAGGAACAGGATCAGACCCAGGATGGTCAGGACGCTGGGGGTGAACACCCCCGCGAAGGTCCCGAGACCGGGCTCCTCGCTCCGCCCCGGGCTCACGCCAGGCAAGCTACCAGCGCACCCTCGAGCGGTGCGGGACGTTCGCCGGCCGACCGAGCCCGGCACAGTCCCGCTGCGGATCGGCGCCGCCCCGGAAGGTCATGGTCCCGGCCGTGGGATCAGAGGCTCAACAGCGTGCGGTAGTTGTCCTCGTAGAACAGTTGTCGCGTGGCCTCGTCGGTGCCGTGCCCGTCGAAGGAGCGCTCGAAGCGGGCGATGGGGTCTTTGGTGCCCTCGGGGTGCGGGTCGTCGCGTCGGCGTGGTCCCGCAACCAGTCCAGCCCCTCCAGCAGGTGGCTGTCGGCATCGTGGATGGTCGGGCGGTGCGCGTAGGCCATGGCCGGTCCCCTCGTCCTCACGGTTCTCGGTGGACGCTCGGTGGTCCGCACCGACCCTAGGACGATCGGATGTGGTCGGGTCCGGCGGGCCGGACCCGACCACTCGTCAGGACAGGTCGAACCGGTCGAGGTTCATGACCTTGTCCCAGGCGGCCACGAAGTCCTGCACGAACTTCTCCTCACCGTCTTCGCACCCGTAGACCTCGGCGATGGCGCGGAGCTGGGAGTTCGAGCCGAAGACGAGGTCCACGGCGGTAGCGGTCCACTTGACCTCGCCAGTGGCCCGGTCACGACCCTCGTAGGCGTTCTCCGCCGAGGCGGACGCCTTCCACACCGTGCCCATGTCGAGCAGGTTCACGAAGACGTCGTTGGTCAACGTCCCGGGGCGGTCGGTGAGCACGCCGTCGCGAGAACCGCCGAAGTTCGCGTCCAGGGCCCGCAGGCCCCCGACGAGCGCCGTCATCTCCGGGGCGGTCAGGCCCAGCAGGCTCGACCGGTCCACCAGCAACTCCTCGGGCCGCCGCTTGTCCCCGGCCCGCAGGTAGTTGCGGAACCCGTCGGCGGTCGGCTCCAGCACGGCGAACGCGTCCACATCGGTCTGCTCCGGCGAGGCGTCCGTGCGCCCCGGGGAGAACGGCACCTGGACGTCGTGGCCGGCATCCCGGGCCGCCTGCTCGACCGCGGCGCATCCGCCGAGGACGATCAGGTCGGCCAGGGAGACCTGCTTGCCATCGCCCTGGGCCCCGTTGAAGTCGGCTTGGACCTGCTCGAGGGCCCCAAGCACGGTCGCCAGTCCGGCCGGGTCGTTGACCTCCCAGTCCTTCTGCGGCGCGAGGCGAAGGCGGGCGCCGTTGGCGCCACCTCGCATGTCGCTGTCGCGGAAGGTCGAGGCCGAGGCCCAGGCGGTCGAGACCAGCTGGGCAACGGACAGACCGGAAGCGAGGATCGTGGACTTGAGGGCCGCGACGTCCTGCTCGTCGACCCGCGGGTGGTCGACCTCGGGAACGGGGTCCTGCCAGATCAGCTCCTCGTCGGGGACCTCAGGGCCGAGGTACCGCGAGACGGGCCCCATGTCGCGGTGGGTGAGCTTGTACCAGGCCCGGGCGAAGGCGTCGGCGAACTCGGCGGGGTTCTCGAGGAAGCGGCGTGAGATGGGCTCGTAGATCGGGTCCATCCGCAGGGCGAGGTCCGTGGTGAGCATGATGGGGGCGTGCCGCGCCGACGGATCGTGGGCATCGGGCACCGCATCCGCCGCGGCGGGATCCGTCGGCACCCACTGCCACGCCCCGGCCGGGCTCTTGACCAGGTCCCAGTCGTAGCCGAACAGGGTCTCGAAGTAGCTGTTGTCCCATGCCTTCGGGGTGGGCGTCCACGCGCCCTCCAGCCCGCTGGTGATCGTGTCGCCGGCCGCGCCGCTCCCGAAGGTGCTCGACCAGCCGAGACCCTGCTCCTCGAGGCGGGCGCCCTCGGGCTCTCGCCCGATGTACTCGTCGGCATCGGCAGCGCCGTGGGTCTTGCCGAAGGTGTGACCGCCGGCGATGAGGGCGACGGTCTCCTCGTCGTCCATGGCCATCCGGGCGAAGGTCTCCCGGATGTCCCGGGCCGCGGCGACAGGATCCGGGTTGCCGTTCGGCCCCTCGGGGTTCACGTAGATGAGGCCCATCTGCACGGCGCCGAGTGGGTCCGCGAGCTCGCGGTCACCGCTGTAGCGCTCGTCCTCGAGCCAGGTGTCCTCCGGGCCCCAGTAGATGTCCTCCTCGGGCTCCCAGACGTCCTCGCGGCCACCACCGAAGCCGAAGGTCTCGAAGCCCATCGACTCGAGGGCGCAGTTCCCGGCGAGGATCATGAGGTCGGCCCAGGAGAGCTTCCGGCCGTACTTCTGCTTCACCGGCCAGAGCAGCCGACGGGCCTTGTCCAGGTTGGCGTTGTCGGGCCAGCTGTTGAGCGGCGCGAACCGCTGCGTGCCGGTTCCGGCACCACCCCGGCCGTCGTGGATGCGATAGGTGCCGGCGCTGTGCCACGCCATGCGGATGAAGAGCGGCCCGTAGTGGCCGTAGTCGGCGGGCCACCAGTCCTGGGACGACGTCATCACCGCCTCGATGTCCGCCTTCACGGCGGTGAGGTCGAGGCTCTCGAACTCGGCGGCGTAGTCGAACGCCTCGCCCATCGGATCGATCGACGGCGAGTTCTTGTTGAGCACCCGCAGGTTCAGCTGCTCCGGCCACCAGTGCTGGTTGGCCGACGAACCCGTTGCCGTGTGTCCGTGGCTCAACACCGGACACCGGGCCGCCGGCGCGTCCGCCGGCTCGGTGGTGTCGACGGCTCCGGTCTCTTGGTCGCTCATGATGCTCCTCGGGGGCTGGTGGGGTTGCTGTCGTGGGTCGCCGGGTCGGGTGTCGCCGCCCGGCAGGTGGGGCAGACGCCCCAGTAGATGACCTCGGCCTCGTCGATCTCGAAGCCGTGATCGTCGGCCGCGGTGAGGCACGGGACCTCGCCGACCGCGCAGTCGACGTCGAAGGTCGTGCCGCAGGCCCGGCAGATCAGGTGATGGTGGTTGTCGCCGACCCGGGTCTCGTAGCGAGCCGCGGAGCCCGCGGGCTGGATCCGACGCACGAGGTCCTTGTCGACCAGCACACCGAGGCCGTCATAGACCGCCTGGCGGGAGATCGTCCCGATCACGGAGCGGACCTCGTCGGCCAACTCGTCGGCGGTGGCATGCGAGCGGGACGACACCGCCCGCATCAGCGCCAGCCGCTGCGCGGTCACCTGCACGCCCTGTCGGCGCAGGAGTTGATCGACACCGTCGTCGTCCATCACCTGCAGTCGAGCACGGATTCTAGACCGTGTCAAGTATTTGACACGGTATGTAGTGAACCCGCGGCCGCGGCTCAGCGGACGGTCATGCCCCTTCGGGCTGCAGCACCGAGAAGACCGCGCCTTGAGGATCGACGAGGGCGGCCATGCGGCCGGTGCCGGGCAGGTCCATCGGCTCGGCCATGACCGTGGCTCCGGCCCCGATGGCCGCCGCGACGGTGGCGTCGCAGTCGTCGACGCCGAAGTACACCCCCCAGAACGCGGGCATCCCCTCCACCGGGGGCGCCATCGCCCCGGCGATTCCGTCCGGGCTGCCGCCCGGTGTGTGGAACACCGTGTACTCCCCTGTCGGCATCGGCGCGGTCTCCGTCGTCCATCCCAGGACCTCGGCGTAGAACGCCGCCGCCCCCTTCGGGTCAGGGGTGATCAGCTCGGTCCAGGTCAACGCTCCGTGCTCGTTGACGACCTCCGCACCGATGTGCTGCTTCTTCTCCCACAGACAGACGACCGCGCCCGTCGGGTCCGCGATCACCGCGAAGCGCCCGGCCTCCATCGCGTCCTCCGGCGGGCGCATCACCTGGCCGCCCGCAGCCTCGACCTTGGCGGTCGTGGCCTCGAGGTCGTCGACGTTGACGTAGGTCGTCCACACCGGGGGCATGCCCTCGGCGGCCATCTCCTCGGTGAGGGCCATCATCCCCGCCGCGGCCCTGCCCGCCTTGGCGCACATCACGTAGGTCTCGCCCTGGCCGCCCGCGGGCTGATCGTCGAAGTCCCAGCCGAACAGGGATCCGTAGAAGGCCTGTGCGCCGGCGACGTCCGGCGTCGCCAGGTCGATCCACGACGGCGTGCCGTGGGCATGACTCGTCACTTCGGGCATGGGGCTCTCCTTTGCCGACGCGCCCGAGGACTGCCGGGCGCCACCACGACGCTACCGACGCAGCCGGGCCGAGGCCAGGGGCCTGGCGTCGTCGTCGGATCTCAGCCGCGGACCGTGATGACCACGTTGCCGACCTTCGGCCCGGTCTCGACGTCTCAGGAGCCGAGCCGGTCCCGCAACCAGGTGGTGTCGGTGAACGCGGGCCCGCCGATGTCGTTGTTGAAGCAGGCGTAGGCACTTCGTTCACCGATCTCCGCTGTTCGCGGGGCCCGAGTGACGTTGGGGGGTCGTTGTGTGTGTGGCTCCTCAGGCCGCACAGAGAAGAAACGGTAGAAGTCTGGTCTTTCGGGCATGGAAGGGGGCCCTGATCTGCGGGGCGACGCAGGTGTCAGCTGTCCGCAGCGATGTCGAATCGGTAGGCACCGACGAGCTGTGCAGGTTGGGGGTTCGGGGCCTCGTCGCATCGTTGGGCGAGGCCTTGTTGGAAGCGGGCGAATGCTTCGACCCTGGCCAGCGGGTTGTCGTCGTCGGTTTCGGCGATGTGGACGAAGGTGTCGTCGGCGAGGCGGAATGTGGCGTAGCGGATTCCGCCGGGGTCGGACGCGGCGAGTTCGGCAAAGACGTCTTCGACGAGTTGCTGGTTCTCGTCGGCTCGGTCGGACTGGCAGCGATAGCGGACAACGATGGTGTTCATCTGGCGCTCCCTTGCGGTGGGTTGCTCATGGGGCTTGGTGCTCGGCTGCGGACTTGAGGCCGTCGGCGAATTGGTCGAACGAATCGGTGAGGTCCGGGATCGATCTTGAGATCAGACCGGAGAGCGGCCCGGAGAACACCTCGGTCATGGAGAACTCGGTGCGGCCGTCGCGGTCGTGGAGGCGGTAGGTGCGTTCCCCTTTGAACAGCCCAAGCGGCATCCCGTCGGACCACACCATCAGACGCGGCGGTTCCATGACGGCGACCTCGAGCTTGAAGGTTCGCTTCGGGCTGGCGATCGAGACGAGCTTGATGGTCGTTCCGGCGGCGATCGGGCCTTCGATGCTGACGACCGCAGGGTTCCACTCGGCGTAGCCGGTGGCGTCAGTCAGCAACGCCCACACGACGTCGGGCGGGGCGTCGATCATCCGGGTCGCGCTGTACCGCTTGGTCAACGGATCGCTCGCATCCGGTTGTTGCGAGCGTTGTGCTCGACCTCGGCCAACCCGAGCACTTCGAGCACGGGTGGCACGTAGTTCCCGAAGCGGCCGCGGAGCCCCTTCTTGAGCCCGTACCAGCCACCGACCGGGTTGTCCGCCGAGCGTCCCCACGCCTCCACGGTGCCTTCGTCGGCTTCCTTCTGTTCGTCCTTGTTGCCCAACGGCATCCAATCGCCGTGCTCGACGAGCATCGCGTGCAGGTCCTCGATACACGAGAGGTGATAGCGAAGTTCGGTAGCACCGACTTGCACCACCAACGCCGGTGGGTCGGCGTCAGGGTCGCGGTAGGCCTCGAACTCCGACTTGCCGGGCGGGGTGGACAACACCCACGGATCGTCCGGTGTCCCGGTTCCGTCGACATCGGTCATCGTCAGGCTCCTTCGTATCGCTGGATTGGCATTGCTGAAGTGAACGTCCAAGCTAGACACCGGTGAGTGACATCTCTTGTCATGAATAGATCAGGGTGTCAGAATCCCCCGGCATGCGTGCGGGGCGATTGGTGTCGTTGATGCTGATCCTGCAACGCCGGGGGCGGGCGACTGCGGCGCAACTGGCGGACGAGCTCGAAGTCAGCCGGCGCACGATCCTGCGCGACATCGAGGAGCTCTCCGGAGCCGGAGTACCCGTGTACGCCGTGCGCGGACCGGGAGGCGGGTTCGAACTCCTCGACGGGTTCGACCACAGCCTGCCCGACCCGACGCAATGGACTACGACGAACCGACGGACACGGCCGGCGCGGCGGGCCACGATCCGCATCTCACCCAAAGGCCGCCAACTCGCCGCGGTCCTGCGCGTCCTGCAACCGTTGCGAGTCACACGCAGCGCAGCGGCCGACGACGACGGCTGGATCCGGGCAACCTTCCGAATCGCGACCGTCGACGCAGCCACCACCGACGTGCTCTCGTTGTCCCCCCACATCGAAGTCCTCGAACCCCCCGCGCTACGAAACCAGGTCGCCGAACGACTCCGCCGCGCCGCTGCCCTCTACCAGACCTGACATGGACAACCGAGCTTCCCCGGTTGGGCGGACATCTGGACTCCCACGGGGCTGGCGTCCAGGTCGCCCTCGGGAAACGACTCACGTGGGCGGGTTCTGATCACGTCGTCCTGCGGTGGTTCTCCAGGTCGAGGATGGCGGGGAACAGGAGGTTGTTCTCCTTGTGGACGTGGAGATGGGTGTCGGCTTCGAGTTCGCCCAGGCCCCGATACAGGGCTGAGTAGCTGGCGCAGCCATCGGCCGGGGGCGTGTAGTCGTCGGTGAGGGATCGAAGTGTCGCCAGGAGGGTTCCGGCACGGTCGTGCTCGAGGAGCATGACCCCGATCGGGTTGGCAAGGCTTCCGCAATGGAACTCCGTGGGCGCGTCTGATGCGACGAGCTGTCGGATCATGGGGAACAGGACCTGTTCCTCCTTGGCCAGGTGGGGCTCGAGGTCGGCGCGTAGCTCGGCGAAGGTCCGTTCCACATCGACGAGCTCGGGGTGGCGTTCGCCGTGGACATCTCGGACCTTTCGGGCGAGCGCGGCGAGGCGGGGGAGCTCATCGTGGAGGTAGCAGTGGTGGGTGGCCTCGAGGTGGTCGACCAGCTCTGAGGGGCCGAGAGTCGCCCAGGGCGCCGGGTCTGCCGGGCCGATGTCGGAGAGCTCGCGGGCGGTCTGGTCTGGGTCGAGGCCGGCAGCCTGACAGGCGGCGGCGAGGCTGCGCTGGCCGCCACAGCAGTAGTCGAGTGAGCGGCGCTCCAGCTCGCGGGCGAGATCGGGCTGGTTGTTGACGATCTCGGCCAGCGTGGTCTTCGCGGAGATGACGGTGGACATGGTGCCTCCTTGGTCAGAGATGGTCGCGTCCGGCCAGGACAGAGCTCGGGGCGGCGCTTCGTGGTCCGGGTGGACTGGTGGCTGTTCCAGTCGATGGTGAGGAGCTGGCGACACAGGACGGCCGCCATCCGGGCGGCGTGCTGCTTCGCGGTGTCGGCGATGGGGCCATGCCAGCGGGCGTCGATCGTGTCGACCCACAGCGTGTACCAGCGAAGAGCTCAACGGTGAACATCTCGGCTTCGTGGACACGGCTGTGGGCGCCGAGGGTAGCGCCGGCGTTGCCGGGTCGTCCCCGGTCCTCGCGGGTCCACGTGTCGACGACCTTGCGGGCCTCGTCGATTCCCGAGGCGGAGAGCGAGGTTCCCGGGTCGCATCTCGGGGGGGTTCACGGGCCGGCCCGGGTCGTGGCGTGGGTGGCGATCGCGTCGATGACGAGGTCGATGGTGGTGGCGAACGAGTCATCGATGTCTTCGGGGAGCCCGAATCCGCCCCGAAGTTCGAGATCGACGAAGCCGTGGACCGAGGCACGTAACGCCCGGATGAGGGGGATCACGCTCGTCGGGTCGACGTTCATCTCGACCAGGACCGACCCGACGACGTCGACCGACTCGCGGAGGGCGGTGGCCACCTCGGGATCCTCCTCGGGGGTGGGGGCCGGTAGGAGCGAGTCGTACAGGCCGGGGTGGCGGTGGGCGAAGGATCGCAGGTGCTCGGCGACCGCTCGTAGGGCGTCGGTCGCCTCGAGTCCGTTCACGCTGTCGGCGAGCTCGGCCGCGAGCAGGCTGCTCGCGTGAAGGGTCAGCTGACGGCGAAGGCCGGGGAGGCCGGCGACGTGGTTGTAGAGCGAGGGGGAGCGGATCCCGAGCGCCGACGCGACCGACGCGAGGCTCAGCGCGTCGAGGCCGTCACGGTCGGCGATGTCGGCGGCGGCCTCGACGACCTGATCCAGCGTCAGTCCGAGCTTGCGTCCCATCAGTTGCCGGTGACCGATTCGGCCCTGTCCTTCAAGGCGATGTTCATGGCCTCGAAGCCGGCCTTGGTCCGGGTGTCGAGTGACTTCCGCATGAAGCCGACGAGCACTCCGTCGAAGGATTCGCTCTGGGTGAACCTCGTCCCGGTCGGGGAGGCCTCGAGCTCGAAGCGGTGCCGACCGTCGAACACGCCCGAGAAGCCGAGCTTTCCCAGCCACTCGAAGGTCTTCCCGTCCTCGATGACGGTGACCCGCGGCTTGAAGGTCATCGCCTTGCCGCCCGGGGGCTCCATCCGGTTGACCAGCTTCTCGCCGACCTCGGGCGTGCCGTCGGCCGACGTCAGGAAGGGGTTCCATTCGGGGTATCGGTCGAGATCGGTCAGCACCTGCCAGACCACCTCGGGCGGGGCGTCGATGTTGATCTCGGCGTGCAGGTCGTGATGCATGGCGGGCTCCTCGCTTTATGACTAATGTCCATAGACACTATGCCTAATATCCTTAGACATGTCAAGACCCGCCGTCGTCGGCACCCGTCGAGTCGGTGCTTGCCGTGTCGACGGAGTCCGAATCGGACGATCCGCACGACGCGAACACGAGCGGTTCAGCGAGGCCTCAGTAGTCCTGGCCCAGCGTGCGTTCGACCTTGACCCCGATGACCCTCGGGCCGCGAGCAGGCTTGGCCAGGAGCTCCACAAGTTGGCCCAGCGGAACGAAGACGACCCGGAGATGTACCGGCAAGCTGCGACCGTTCTCCGGCATGCAGACGTCGACCAGTACGCACGACACTTCCTCGTGTGGTCTGAGCTGTACGTCGCCCGACATGACAAGAACCGCCAAGCCGAGAGCGCAGCACTGGACGCGCTCGTACGTGTCTTCAAGGAGTGGTCGTACAACGGAACGGAGAAGGACCGAAACCCGATCGTTCGGCAGCTCACACGCCTCGCCGGGATCTACGGGCGCGACCACGAGGCTGTACATCGAGCCATCGATGCGACCGCTCTCGGCCCCTGGGCCAACAAGATCACTCTCGACGACCTGCAGTCCGGTCCCCCCGCCCGTTAGATCCGCTCGACCTCTTCCCTGATGGAGTTCGGTCCACGCTTATCAAGGAGCGGGTCGTCGAGCTCCTCATCGAGGTCAGCTGAGTGAAGCGCCCCGGGTTTCGTAGAGGCTCGCTGGTTTGAGTCCCCGCCTGGGTGGTGGGGACGTTCTGACGGTAGTAGGCGGCCTCGAAGGCGGCCGGGGTGGTGTAGCCGGGGCCGCGGTCGATCTGGCCGTGGAGGCGGCGGTGGTTGAACCAGTCGACGTAGGTGAGCGTGGCGAACTCGACGTCCTCGAGGCCGGTCCAGGGGCCCTTCGGGTAGATGAGCTCCCACTTGTAGAGCCCGTTGAACGATCTCGACCAGGGCGTTGTCGTAGCTGTCGCCCTTGGAGCCGACCGAGGCGACGATGTCGTTGTCGGCGAGCCGGTCGGAGTAGCGCACGCACAGATATTGAACGCCGCGGTCGCTGTGATGGATCAGCCCGTCGAGGTCCCGCCGGTCCGGCGGCGGTTGTGGACCGCCATCTCGAGCGCGTCGATCGCCAGATCGGCGCGCAGCGACCGCGACGCCTGCCAGCCGACGACCATCCGGGAGAACACGTCGATGATGAACGCGACGTACACCCACCCGGCGTGGGTCTTCACGTAGGTCAGGTCCGCGACCCACAGCCGGTTCGGGGCCGGGGCCCGGAACTGGCGCTCGACCAGATCGGCGGGCCGGTCGAGGCGGTCATCGCCCTCGGTGGTGCGCACGAACACCCGGCCCCGCCGGCAGCCCTGCGAGGCCGAGGTCGGCCATGAGCCGCTCGACGGTGCAGCGGGCGACGGTGATGCCGTCCTTGTTCAGCTGGTCCCAGATCTTGTCGGCGCCGTAGACCGACAGGTTCTGCTCCCAGACCCGCAGGATCTCGGGCTTGAGCTCCGCGTCACGGACCGCCCGGGCCGATGGCGGCCGCTTCTTGGCGGCGTGATAGGTCGACGGGGCGATGCCAAGCACCTTGGCGATCGGCTCGATTCCCCACCGCAGCATCCCGCTGCGACGATCCTGGTGCTCGTCGATGAACCGGATCACTTCTTCGACTGGCGGTCGAGCTCCGCCCCGAAGAAATGCGCCGCGGCCTTCAAGATGTCGTTGGCCCGGCGCAGCTCGGCGTTCTCACGCTTGAGGCGCTTCAGCTCCGCCAGCTCCTCGGTCGTCGCGCCGGGCCGGCGGCCCGTGTCGCGCTCGGCCTGGCGGACCCACAGCCGCACCGTCTCGGCCTTCGGGCCCGAGCTTCTCGGCCACCGAACAGATCGCTTCCCACTGCGACCCGTACTCGTGGCCGTGATCGAGGACCATCCGCACCGCACGCTCGCGTAGCTCGTCGGGGTACTTCCCCTGGTCTTGGCATCGCTCCATCCTTCTCAAAGGTTGGAGCCTCCACCAGACCCGGGGCGCTTCAGCTCGTTGAACTGGCGACCGCTTCCGACGGCTCAGGCAGATGAGATTCGGCTCAGAGAGCGACCGTACAAGCAGAAGGGTGACAAGGGGTACGAACTCGTACCACCAGAGAACGCCAAGCGCCTGACGGACCGTCCAATTCTCAAGCACCTGTGGGGGAATGCCGAACGAGCGCTCCGGCGCGCCCGAGTCTTGGCCCTCGTCGGATTCTCGTTCACCCCTACCGACCTACACGTCGACTCCCTCTTCCGTCTCGCCATGACAGCTAACAGCCGGCTTGAACGGGTCGTGGTCGTGAACCCGAACCAAGAGCACCGCCGGGCGATCCGCTCCGTCCTGGCGAAGCAACTCGAGCGTGATGTCCGCGTGGTTCAGTTCGACCGCCTACACGACTTCGCCGATCATGCCGGGCTGCTCCGACCGTGATCCGACCCATGCCGAGTGGGTCGAGCGGGGCCGCACCGCAAGTGAGCACTCGCTGGACGCCGTTTGACACCCGTTTGACACGGCCCCTGACGCGACGAGGCCCCTCCGGTCGGGAGGGGCCTCGGGTACTGCTGGAGCTTGGTGGCGGGGGGCGGATTTGAACCGCCGACCTTCGGGTTATGAGCCCGACGAGCTACCAGACTGCTCCACCCCGCAGCAGCGAGGCTAGCGAGCGTTCCCCGGAACGCCAATCGTGTCGGAGCCGGACCGCCGGACCGCCGACCCTAGTGTTCTGGCATGTTCAACCAGGCGGCCGTTCGCATCAGAGCCTCGAGCGGGGCGGTGAGGCAGCCGTGAGCCTCGAGGGACGCACCATCGTCGACCCGCACCACCACCTCTGGGGGCCGGAGTTCATGGGCGGGCTGGCCGGCGAGTACCAACTGGCCGAGCTCCACGCCGACACCGCGACGGTGCCCGGCGTGGTCGAGACCGTCTTCATGGAGTGCAGTTCTTCCTACCGGACCGATGGGCCCGAGCACCTGCGACCGGCGGGTGAGACCGAGTACGTGGCCGCCATCGCCGACGCCAGCGAGGCCGCGGCCGGCGCCACCATCGCCGGCATCGTCGCCCATGCCGACCTCACGCTGCCGCTCGACCTGCTCGACGAGGTCCTCGACGCCCACGAAGCTGTCGCAGGCGGGCGGTTCCGAGGAATCCGGGACGCGCTGGCCGCCGCGCCGGCCGACGAGCCGCTCACCATCCCGGGGGGAGCGCCTCCGGGGAAGGCCCACGACGCCGACTTCCGACGGGGTGTCGCCCACCTCGGGGAACGGGGCCTCACCTACGACACCTGGCAGTACCACACCCAGATGGACGACCTGCTCGTCCTGGCCCGGGCCGTGCCCGGCACGACGATCGTGCTGGACCACTTCTCCACCCCCATCGGTGTGGGGTCCTGGGCCGGCCGCCACGACGAGGTCTTCGAGGTCTGGAAGCCGGCGCTGGCCGAGGTGGCCGCCTGCCCCAACGTGGTGGCCAAGCTGGGTGGCCTGGCCATGCCCGACAACGGCTTCTGGCCTGCGGACCTCGAGAACCGGCCCGACGTGGACGAGTTCCTGGCGAAGCAGGAGCGCTGGTATCAGCACGCCCTCGACTGCTTCGGGCCGGAACGGGCGATGTTCGAGTCGAACTTCCCGGTCGACAAGCTCTGTGTCGACTACTCCGTGGTGTGGGAGGCCTTCGCCCGCATCGCCGAGCGCTTCGACGACGCCGAGGCCGACGCCCTCTTCAGTGGCACCGCCCGCCGGGTCTACCGCCTCTGAGTGGCAAGATCCCGGCGGCGGGACACCTGCGCCCGGGGGGCCTCACCGAACAGGAAAGAGGGCCGACCCTCTCGGGCCGACCCTCCTCCCCGCGGTCTTCGGGGTTGATCGTCTGCGTCTCAGGGAGCGTCGGACGCCGCGTGATCGATGGCGGTGATGCTCCCGTTCTCGACCAGACCCGAGGACGGGTCGGAGCCGGTCGCCGCCGCGTGATCGATGGCGGTGATGCTCCCGTTCTCGATCAGCCCCGAGGACTGACCCGCCCCGGCCGGCACCACGACACCAGCCGACGCCGCGTGATCGATGGCGGTGATGCTCCCGTTCTCGACCAGACCCGAGGACTGACCCGAGCCGGTCGCCGCGGCGTGATCGATGGCGGTGATGCTCCCGTTCTCGACCAGCCCCGAGGACTGGACTCCCGTGGTCGGCTCCGGATCGGAGCCGATGTCGGCGGCGAGGACCACAGTGACGACCGCGGCGGCCACGGCCAGACCCACGACGAGCCAGCCGAGCCCACCACCGCTGCGGGTGGTCGGCGGGGTGGTTCGCTCCGGCGGGGGGGCTTCCTCGGTACGGACCTTGACGTCGACCTTCTCGTCGACCTGCTGTTCGATGACGGCCATAACGGCTCCTTCGGGTCGAGCTGCGGGGTGCAGCTGCTCGACCCGACAGTGCGAGAGGGCCCGGGCAGAACGGCGTCAGCGCTGTGGCAGATCCGTGGCAACCCGCCTGCCACCAGCGGTCGGGCCCGCAGACCTACGGGCAGCGCTCGACGTGCAGGTACAGGCGACACTCGTCGTCGCTGAGGACGCGCGTGACCCGATCGGTCGCGATCCGGACGAGATCCTCGAGGTCGAGGGCCCAGACCCGCACGACGCCGTCGGCACCGATGGAGGCGAGGCGGGAGCCGTCCGGGCTGAAGGCGACACCCTGGACCGCAGTCCCCTGACCCTGCAGCCTCAGCTCCTGGGTTCCCGTGTCGACGTCCCAGAGGCGAACGACCCCGTCCTCGCCGGCGGTCGCCACCTGCGTCCCGTCCGCGCTGATGGCGATGTCGTTGAGTGCCGCCGAGCCGCTCAGGGTCGCCAGCCGTCGGCCCGCTCCGGTGTCCCACACCTCCGCGTCGCCTTCGAGATCCAGCGTGGTGGCCAAACGGCCCCCGGTCGGGTCGAGCGCAGCCCGGAGGGCGGGCGAGTCGAGGGTCGTCTCGACCACACCCCGCTCCCAGTCCCAGAGGCGGATTCCCCGCTGCGCCGGGTCATTCCGGGCCGAGTCCCGGGTCGTGACCAGGACGCGGTCGTCGGGGCCGAAACCCACCGTCTGGATGTAGACGTCCGGCTCCTCCTCGAGGTGGGCGACGCGCTCACCCGAGAGGTCGATGACATCGACCCAGGCCCCGCTCTCGCCCGCCTGGGCGATCGCCAGCAGCCGGCCGTCGTGACTCCAGTCCATCCCGGTGACGTAGGCCGCGGGCTCGGCGTGATCGACCGTGAGTCGGAGCTCGCCGGACGCCAGGTCCCAGAGCCGGACCGGCACCTGGTCGCCACTGGTGGCCAGGAGGTCGCCCGCATCGGTCAGCGCCACCCGCTCGAAATCGGCGTCCCCGGGCGCGCTCGGCCCGATGTCCTGGCTCGGCCGGCCGGTGGCCACGTCCCAGAAGGTCGCGGTCCCCCCGCGCCCGACCACGACGACCCCCTCACTGTCGGCCGTGAAGACGGGCACGACGTCGCCGGGGTCGCCCGGGATGCCCTCGACGTTCAGCCACTCCGCCCCCCCTTGCGGACTCACATCCCACACCTTCACCGCGGCCATTGCCCAGTCGCTGGTCATGATCGTCGACCCGTCGGGGGAGAAGACCACGCTCTGCAACCCGTTGCGGGTGTCCCGAGCCGACAGGGCCAGCACCTCGCGGGCCGCGCCGCCCATGACCTCGGTCACGCGGGCCGACCCGTCGTCGCCCACGGTCGCCAGTCGGGAACCGTCCGGGCTCCAGTCGAGGGAGTTCACATCGCCGGCGTGCTCCGACAGGGTGACCTGCGGTGAGCCGTCCGCGGCCGCCCAGATCCACGTCGTCCCGTCGCCACCCGTGGTGGCGAGCGAGTCGCCGTCGGGGCTGTAGGCCAGGGCACGTATCCAGCCCTCGTCACCCCCGAGGGTGTACAGCACCTCGCCGGTCTCGGGCTCGACCACCAGGGCCTGTGCCTCGTAGACGTTCCCGATGGCCAGCTGGGTGCCGTCCGGCCGGAACGCGGTGTCCAACGCGCCAGGGGCGCTCACCTCCGAGCGCTGGCCGGAGGATTCGATGTCGAACACCCGCACCACCTCCTGGTCCAGCCACGATGCCGCGACGGAGGCGCCGTCGGCGCTGAAGGAGGGGCCCCAGACCCCTCCGCCGTCGTCGAACTCGAAGGCCGCCACCTGGTCACCGGTGGTCGGGTCCCAGACCCGGAGGGCACCGTCATCGCCCGTCGTGGCCAGCATCGAGCCGTCGGCGCTGAAGGCCACGTCGTTCACGTCGATGTCGTGGCCGGGGAAGGAGAGGAGCGACTCCCCGGTCGCGGCGTCGCGGATGTCCACCAGGCCGGACTCCTCGGGACCCTCGGTGACGAAGACGGTGCCGTCAGGGCTCCAGTCCAGAGCCCCGCCCAGCTCGGGCACGCTCAACACCAACCGGGCGGAGGCGACGGCGCCGTGCAACGCCGAAACGGCCTCGGGGATCACCTCGTCCTCGCCGGTGGCATCCAGCGCCGCCAGGGCGAGGAGGATGCTGCGCTCGGGGTCGTCGTCGAGGCTCGCCTCCGACGCCGCGGCCAGCTCTCGGGCCGTCGCCACCCGGCGCTCCCGTTCGGCCTGACCCCGCTGGTCGAACGCGACCAGGCCCCCGATGAGGGCGATGACCAGGGCCACGGCGATGATCCCGAGTTGGAGGCGGAGACGTCGATTGGCCCGGACCTGTCGTTCCGCGGCCTCGGCGGCCTCTCGCTCCTCGCTCTCCTGGGCCTGTCGGCTCGCGACGACGAACGCCTGCTCGCTCTCGGTCAGGTGGCCCACACGGCCCTTCGTCAGGTCGAGCACCACTTGGAGCCGTGCGCCGCGGTAGAGCGCCCCAGGGTCGCGGTCCAGGTCGACCCAGCCGGCGGCCGCCTCCCGCAGGTGCGTGAGGACGAGAAGCGCGTCTCGGCCCTCTTCGATCCAGGTCCGCAGGCGGGGCCACTCCCGCAGGAGCGCCTCGTGGGCGACCTCGACGGTGGGCTCCCGGGTCAGGGCGTCGCAATCCAGACCCAGCAGGCGGGCCTCGGCCCACTGCTCGACGGTGGCGTCGACCGTGGGGTCAGCCGGCGAGCCGACCAGCTCGGCCCGCCGGGCCCGGCGACGAGTCGCCTCCCCGTCGGGACCGACCACGACGAGCCGCTCGAAGAAGCGTCGGACCGCCGTCCGCTCGTCGTCCTCGAGGGAGCGGTAGAGCGATTCGGCCCGTCCGGCGATGGCGCCGTCCACCTCCCCCAGTTCCCGGTAGGCGGCGAGGGTGAGGGTGTCCGGACAGGCCGCGGCCAGCTCGTAGAGGGTGAACTGCAACGCGGGGAGGGCGGAGGGCTCCTCGGCCACCGCACTCACCAGCTCGGCCATGACCGCAGGCTCCACCGCCCGACCCACCCGCTGGGCCGGCTCGACGATCGCCTCCTCGAGGTCGGCCGGCGCCATCGCCGCAATGGTCACCGTCGCGGCGTTGACCACCGACCCGAACCCCGGAACCCCGAGCGGCCGGTCGTAGAAGTCGGCCCGCAACGTCGCCACCACCCGCAGCCGGCTGTCCGGAGCCGTCACGGCATACAGGAGACCGTCGAGGAACCGCCGCTGCTCGCGCTCGGACGCCGAGGTGAACAGCTCCTCGAACTGGTCGACCACCAGCAACATCTGACCGCCGTCGGGAACGAGACGCCGGATGACCCGGTCGATGCTCGCGGCGTCGTCGGCCAGCTCGGCCGCCAGGTCATCGGACTCGCCCACCGCGACGTGGCGGAGGCCTTCGGCCAGGGCCTCGAACGGGGCCGACCCGGGGAGCATGGAGGTGATGAACCAGGCGTCGGAGCCCGTGATGTCGCCCCGACGCACGCGGGGCAGGAGACCCGCCCGCACGACGCTCGACTTGCCGGTGCCCGAACCCCCCACCAGGAGCAGGAGGCGGTGACCCACGTCGGTGCCCGCCAGGCGCCCGAGCATCTCCTCGACCAGGTCGGCCCGGCCGAAGAAGTCCAGGGCGTCGGACTCGTCGAAGGCCCGCAAGCCCTTGTAGGGGTTGGGCCGCGGGGCGTCGGCCCGCCGGCTGACGCCCGTGAGGGCGCCGACGACGAGGCTGACGAACGCCGCCATGGGTAGGCCGCCCCCGTCGACCTCGGCCCGGTCGAGGGCCTCACGCACCCCGTCCGCCCGCTCCCCCAGGCACTCGGCGACCAGGGCGGCGAGGTCGTGAACGTCCGACGAGCGGGCGTCACCCGGGTCTGGCGGGGTGAGCGGGAAGTCGGCCAGGCAGGCCTCACCGACCTCGTCGAGCAGGACGTTGTCCGCGCTCACCCGACCATGGCTGATCCCCGCCTCCTCGGCCGCCACGAGCGCCCCGCCGATGCGGTCGACGAGCGTCGCCACCTCGGCCTCGGTCATCGGCCGCCGGGCGAGGCGATCGGCCAGGGTCCCCCCGTGCATCCGGCGCATGACGAGATACGCCGCGCCCGGCTCCCTCCAGTAGTCCTGCAGACCGACGATCGCCGGATGGCGGATGGCGGCGAGACGGTGGGCCTTGGCCTCGAAGGACCGGACGAACTCGGGTCGGTCGGCGATCGACTCGTGGACGACCCGGATGGCCAGGTCCCGGTCGACCCCGGGCAGGCTGGCGGCGTAGACCGTGCCGTCCCGGCCGGTTCCCAAGCGCTCACCCAGCCGGTACCCCCGCAGGGGCTGTCCCGCCGGTTGGGCCAACAGCAGCGACGGGTCATGGGACAGGATCCGTCGCTCCAGATCTTCCAGCGTCGGGGTCGGGTCGAGGCCGAGCTCGTCCACGAGGAACCGGCGGTAGTCCTGGTAGACGCCGAGCGCGTCGGCCTGGCGCCCGCACCGGTACAGGGCGACCATGAGCTGGGCCCGGAACGCCTCCCGCGTCTCATGGGCCCGCGCCAGCGCTTCGAGCTCCGGGATCGACTCCGCGGCTCGACCGCAGGCCAGTTCGGCGTCGAACAGGCTCTCGTAGGCGACCAGGCGGAGCTCGCCCAGGCGTTGCGCCTCGGGTCGGGCCCAGTCCTCGTCGGCGAACTCCTCGTAGGCCTCCCCCCGCCAGAGGGCGAGCGCCTCACGCAACACCGTCGACGCGCCGACCGGGTCCTCGCGGGCGAGGCGGGAGCGGGCGCCGGCCAGCAGGTCCTCGAAACAGGCGACGTCGAAGGCCTCGACGGGAACCCGCAACATGTACCCCGGCGCCTGGGTCACGACCCGCGTTGCCGGGTCGACCCCGTCGACCACCCGCCGGATCCGGGCGATGTAGCTGCGGAGGGTGGTGGTGGCCCCAGGGGTCGGCTCACCGGCGAAGACCGCGTCGGCCAGGCGGTCGATGGACACCACGGCATTGCGGTGGATGAGAAGGACGGCGAGGAGCCGACGTTGCCGGGGGCCACCGACGACGACCTCCTCGGCCTCGTCGGTGACGGTCAGCCCACCCAGTGCCTGGAACCTGATCATCGGCCCTCCCCCGTTGCGACGCTAATCGGCGAATACCACAGTCGCGGCAGCCTGTGGCAGTCCTGTGGCAGGACCCGGCGAACGGCGGTCTGTGTGCGCGGCAGCCGGTCGTGGCAGGGTGCGGAGATGATCTCGAGAGCAGACTTCAGCGACGAGCAGTGGTACCGGCTGCGGTCGGCGCCCTACGAGGTGGCGATGGCCGTCGTCGAGGTCGATTCGAGCGGAGCCCTCGCGACCGGGCGTGAGCTGCAGGCGGTGGAGGACGAGTTGGAGCGGGTCCGACTCGACCCCGAGGAGAACGGCCTGATGCGCCTCGTCGCCCACTCGCTGCGGGACGACGGCGCGGCCGACACCGGCGTCGCCCCCGATGACCTGCCCGACGCGGGACCGCTGCCGGAGCGGGTCCTCACCGTGATGGCCGGCCTGCCGGCCGTCCTCGCGGCCACGGTCGAGCCCGGGACCAGCGCGGCGTTCCGGTCCTGGCTGGCCCGGATCGGGGCCATCGCCGCTTCTGGGGCCCGGGAGGGCTTCGCCGGCGTCGCCGGGCCGAAGGTCAGTGACGCAGAGCAGGCCTGGCTCGACCGCCTCGACGAGGCCCTCGGCCTCGGCTGAACCCGAGCGGCCGGGCTACCAGTCGGGGCGCAGCGGCATCTCGCTGTCGCCGTCGGCCCCCGTCTTCACGCCGAGGACCTGGTGGATCTGGATGCGGTTGGCCTCGAAGCCGGCGGCCGAGCCGGCCATGTAGAGGCGCCAGATCCGAGCTCGGGCGATCCCCACCTCGGCCACGGCGTCGTCCCAGTGCTGCTCGAGGTTCGCCACCCAGTGGCGGAGGGTCCGGGCGTAGTGCTCCCGCAGCGACTCCATGTGCCGGGCCTCGAATCCGGCCCGCTGCATCGCGGTGGTCACGGCCCCCACCTCGACGAGCTCGCCGTCGGGGAACACATAGCGACCCACGAAGCTGTCGGGATCGAGGCCGGGGGGCTGGCCCGCCGGCCGGCTGATGGCGTGGTTCAGCAGACGACCACCCTCGCGTACCAGGCCGTGGAGGCGTTCGAAGTAGACCGCCATCCGCTCGGCGCCGACGTGTTCGAACATGCCGATGCTCGACACGGCGTCGAAGGGTCCGTCCTCGACCAGGCGGTAGTCCTGCACCCGGATGTCGACCCGGCCATCGAGGTCCTCGCCGACCACGGCCCGACGGGCCCACTCGGCCTGCACCGGTGACAGGGTGACCCCCACGACCTCGACACCGTGGTGACGGGCGGCGTGACGGGCCATCGCCCCCCAGCCACAACCCACGTCCAGCAGCCGCATCCCGGCCTCGAGGCCGAGCTTGCGGCAGATCAGCTCGTGCTTGGCCGCCTGGGCCTCGGCCAGGGACGCTTCCGGTGGGTCGAACAGGGCACAGGAGTACGTCATGGCCGGGCCGAGGACCAGTTCGTAGAACCGGTTCGAGACGTCGTAGTGGTGCCGCACGGACTCCTCGTCCCGCCGCAGCGAGTGCAGCCCCACCCGACGCTTCGGCATCTCCTCGGGGGGCGGGGCCAGAGGACGGAGGTGGCGGAGGTCGACGAGTCGCAGGAGGCGCAACGTCTGGCTCGGGGTGAGTCGGGGCGAGGGGAACCGGTCCCGGAGCCGGAACAGCTCATAGATGTCGCCCTCGATCGTCGCGTCCCCGGCGACGTAGGCCCGGGCGAAGCCGAGCTCTCCGGGTCGGAGCAGGATCCGGCGTAGCGCGTCCGGAGAGTGGATGACCACGACCGCCTTCGCATCGGTCGGGCCCACGGCGGTGCCGTCCCAGGCCCGCACCGCGATCGGGAGGTCGGGTCCGAGGACCGCCTCCAGGAAGGCACCGAGTCGGGTCATGGCATCCGCTCCTCCTCTACACGATGATCCGCTCGTCAGGGGCGGGCACGCCGACCACGGCCATGGCCCGGCCCAGGCCGAGCCACATGCCGCAGCAGATGACCAGGTCGGCCAGTTCGTCGTCGGCGTACGCCGTGCGCATCCGGTCGAAGAAGGCCTCGTCCATCGTCCGGTGGTCGAGCGCGAATCGCTCCGCGAACTCCGCCGCCAGGCGCTCCCGGTCGGTCAGCCCGTCGCTCTCCCGCCAGTTCGCCACCTCGGCGTAGAAACCGTCGTCGATGCCGGCGGTGGGGCCCTGCTCGGCGCGGGTGTCCTGGCAGACGGCGCAGTGGTTGACGAGGGCGATGGCCCACCGGGCGGCCTCGCGTTCCCTCACGGGCAACCGGGTGTGGCCGTACACCGCCGAGGACAACTTCCCCATGCCGGCGGCCATCTCGGGGCGCTGCAGCGCCCAGTCGATGTGGGGGCCGAACCCGACCTCGGGGAAGGAGATGAGTGCCATCACCCCCAAAGATACGAGAGCGCCATCGCCCTGTCACGGGGTCGGCCGGTTCCCCGCCGTCTCGGGACCTGCGGATGCTGTCGGAGGACTAGAGGATCTCCCTCACGTCGGAGGCCAGGGCGACCCCCGACACCATCGCGATCACCACCAGCCCCACCCGCACCGACCAGGTGACCACGGGGTGGTGCACGGCCGTCGCCAGCGGGGGGAACTGCCGCCCGAGCAGCACGAGAAGGACCCCGGCGGCCGCGATGGCCACGCCCAGCAGGCCGAAGAAGCCGACGAGGAGGAAGACGATGATCGCCGCGACGCGGGCCTTGCGAAGGTGGCCGGGCTGGTCGATCAGGCGCTCGACGATCGTGGCCATCACCCAGCCGTAGCCCGCGGGGAGCGCGATGAAGAAGACGACCGCCAACCACAGGGGGTCCAGGAAGTTGAAGTCGATGCCATCGGGCTTGATCACGGCGGCGCCACCGATCAAGCCGAAGAACGCTGCCGCCTGCAGGGGTCGTCGTCGCTCCGGGAGCCAGCGCCGGACCAGGAGATAGCCGAACGCCAGCAGGGCCCCGATCAGCGTCGTGGCCGCGATGAGGAAGATGGACGCGGACGAGAACTGCCCGATCGTGAAGCCGTCGTCGGAATCGACACCGCGGACGGCGTCCGAGGAGGTCAGGCGGAGGACGAACATCGCCAGCCGGCCGCCGATGCCGCCGACGAGGAAGCCCGCGGCCAGGCCACCCAGCGCGGCGGCGCCGAAGCGCTCCAGCAGGGCCAGCCACTCGTCCCGCGACGGCCACACCGTCGGATGCTCGTCGATCACCGCGGTCATCGGACCTCCCTGGTCACGCTGTTGTCCCCCGTCACCGCGCCGCGGTCAAGGGTGCCAGCCTCCCCCAGGGTCAGCCGCCGTCGAACTCCTTGAGCAGGGCCCTGGTCCGAGCGAACTCGTCGCCGTCGAGGCCGACCTCCACCGCGGCGAAGTCGGTGGCCCCGGCATCGGCGAAGCGAGTCAGGCCCTCACGGACCTCGTCCTCGCCGCCGATGATCGCCACGTCGCCGGCCCGGGCCGCACCCTCGCGGTCGAGCATCGCCCGGTAGCTGGGGAGGGTGTCGTAGGCCGCGAGGATCTCGCCGATGAACGCCCGGACCTCCTCGGGCCGATCGGTGACCGACACCGGCACGCTGGCCACCACCCGGGGGGTCGGCCGGCCGGCCTCCGCCGCAGCAGCGCCGATGGTCGGCACGATGTGGCCCGAAACGGTCTCCGGGCCGACCAGCCAGAGGATCGTCCCGTCGGCCCGCTTGCCCGTCATCCGCAGGAACTGTGGACCGAGGGCGGCGACCAGGACCGGGGGGGCCTCGGCGGGCGGCGCCACGACGTCGCCCGTGCAGGACCAGATCTCTCCGACGACGTCCACCGCCCGATCGGCGATCAGCGGCTGCAACACGTCCAGGTACTCACGAAGGTGGCGCACCGGTCGCTCGAAGGCGACGTGGTACCGATCCTCGACCGAGGGCTTGTGGGCCACGCCGATGCCGAGGTCCAGACGGTTGCCGGTGGCCGCTTGCACGGTGAGGGCCTGACCGGCCAGGACGTGGGGATGACGGCCCCACGTCGGCACGACCGCCGTCCCGAAGCGGATCGACGAGGTCGCCGCCCCGAGAACCGCGATCACGGTCAGCGAGTCGGTGGCCACGCTCTGGGGGAGCCAGTAGGTGCCGAAGCCGTCGGCCTCGGCCTCGATGGCGTGGGCCACCACGTCCTCGAGCGGTGCGCCCATGATCATCAGGGCACCGGCGTGGACTCCGATCTGCATGGCCGGGACCGTACTGGGTCGCCCTCCGGTAGGTTCGCTGGCCATGCACCGCGCCGTCGTGGCCCTGGGAGCCCTGGCCGCCGTGGCCCTGCTCCTGGCCGGGTGCAGCGACGACGAGACCGCCGCCCCCACGAGCACCGCAGCGACGATCAGGCTGGGCGAACCGCTCCCGATCGGGGCGACCTACGAGGACCCGAGCGGGAACGTGACCCTCACCGTCCGCGGCATCCGCCTCACCGGCAACCTTGTCCTGGCCAACGCCGAGGCCTGCGCCGCCACCGGCGGGCTGCCCGCCCTCCCCGTGCTGGCCGACGCTTGGCAACTCCGCCTCACGGGCCGTGAGCAGACCATCCCCCGGGTGACCCTCGAACAGCCCACCCGGGCCGCACGCCCGCGGTGGCCCGACAGCGTCGAGCTGGCGGCCGGTGAGTGCTTCGAGGCCAAGGTGGCCTTCCGCGTGCCGGCGCAGGCCGAGCCGACCGCTGTGGTCTTCACCCAGCTGCCGCTGCCGGTCGCCTGGACGATCCGGCGCTGAGCCTCAGGCCGCCGAGGCCTCGCGGCTGAGCAGGCGGAACCGCGCGGCTCGGGCATCCCAGTCGTAGACCACGGTGGTGTGGGCGATGACGTCGTGAAGACCGCGGCGCTCCCGGCCGATGACGAGGCCGATGAACCCCAGGCCGAGGAGCAGGAAGCTCAACGGGAGCGCCAGGGTGCGCACCACGGCGTGGCGGAGCGTGATCTCGCCGCCGTCACGCTGCACCACCCGGATGCCGAGCACCCCCATGCCGGGGGTCTTGGCGGCCAGCGTCCAGCTCCCGGCGAAGTAGAAGAACAGCCAGAACCCGAGGCCGATCAGCCAGATCAGGGATTCCTGACCGGGAAGGGTCAGGTCCTCGCGGGTCACGATCTGCCACAGAAACGCGATCAGGCTCAGCAGGAGACCGTACGCGGCCACCGAGGCGAAGGCGTCGATCACGTAGGCGGCGAGGCGGGTGACCGGCCCGGCGTAGTTCCCGGCGAGCGTGCCGGAGGGAGGGTCGGCCTTCATGCCGGACGCTCCCGAGCCTCGACGACAGACGGGCCTTGGGCTTCGACCACCCCGGCCGCGTTGCCCCCCAGGAGGACCGGTGCCGCGGGTCGACGTCGCCCTCGGTGCACCACCCGGTCGACGATGCGGTCCGACACGCCGTCGAAGCTCACGCCCAGGCTGCGGACGAAGTCGAGGAACTGGGTGAACATGCCCCCCGTGGACTGCACGATCAGCGTGCCGACCTCGGTCCGTCGGACGATGCCGTCGATGTCCACCCGGCCGATGATCTCGTCGATGTCGATCCGACCGACGATGCCGTCGATGTCCACCCGCTGCACGATGCCGTCGATGTCCACCTCACGGATGATCCCGTCGATGTCGAGCACCGCCACGACCTCGTCCACGACACGACCGACCACAGCCTCGACCTGATCGGCGGTGGCCTCGCGCTCACGACGACCGCGTTGGGCGGCGGGCTCGAGTCGGTCGGCCAACGAGCCGGCCGCCTCGCCCACCGGACCCTGGTCGAGCACCTTCAAGGCCACGTCGGTTCCGGCCTTGCCGAGGCCGATGGCCGCCCGGAGGCCGGCCCGGCTCCAGGCGATGCCATAGCCGACGCCGACGTCCCGCGTCGCCCGCACGGCCCGACGGATCGGGTCCGTCGCGAGCGGGCCGACGGTCGGGGGCGGCGGCTCGATCGCCGGAGGGCTCTCCGACGCCGGCTCCTCCTCGGGCGGCGCAGGGTCAGTCATGCCTGCCCCAGGCCGAACCGGGCCAGAGCCGCCCCGCCGTCGCTCAGCTCGGTCCCCAAGTCCACAACCGTCGCCTCCTGCTTTCGCCCCGGGGACGGTATCCCGCCCGTACCGGGCCATGATGGGTCATGGCCGTCACCGTGATCACCGACGAAGCCCGCGCCGTCACCGCCGAGGCGGTGGACGGCACCGTGCTGATCGATCCCGCCGACCTGCCCGCCACGATCGGCTGGACCCTCAAGCCCGAGGGTCTCTGCCGGGACGAGGACTGCGTACCGGTGCGGGACCGATCCGCCCTCTTCGTCGACGATCGGCTGGACCTCGGGCGGGTCGCTGCGGTGCTCGACCGGCCGTACCTGGCCGAGGACGACGTGGCCGTCCTGGGCGAGCCCCGGGCGACGCGTCGCCTGACCACCGGCGGCCTGCAGGCCGCCGACTTCACGCTGCCCGACCTCCGAGGTGAGCTCCACTCACTGGAGGAGTGGCGGGGACGCAAGAAGGTCCTGATCGCCTTCGCCAGTTGGTGAGGTTGTCGCTACGACCTGCCCGGGTGGCAGGCCCTCAACGACGAGCTGGCCGACACCGGCTTCGTGGTCATCGCCGTCGCGCTCGATGAGACCGCTGCGGCCGTCGCGCCTTTCACGGAGGGCATCACGTTGCCGGTCCTGCTCGACCGGGAACACACGCTCAGCGAGACCTACGCCATCACCAACGTGCCCTCGGCGGTCTGGATCGACGAGGAGGACCGCATCGTGCGCCCGAACTCGCCGACCTTCAGCAACGACATGTTCATCGACTTCACCGGCATCTCCTGCGAGCCGGGGTTGGACGCCATCCGCCGCTGGGTGCGCGAGGGCGAGGTGGACGTGACCCTCGAGGACGCTCGGGCCGCGGTGGAGGACCTGACCCCGGAGCTGGAGGAGGCCCGCCTGCGGTTCCGCCTCGGCGCCCACCTGGCCCGAGAGGGTGACCAGGACGGTGCCGACCGGCAGCTCCTGGCCGCGACCGAGCTGGCCCCCGACGACCTGACCATCTGGCGGGCCGCCCTTCCCCTCATGGGCGACGACCCCTTCGGAGAGACCTTCTTCGCCAAGTACGGCGAGTGGCAGGAACGCGGCCTCCCCTTCAACGGCCTCCCGCCCATCGAAGCCTGAAATTGCGTCAGTTGGTCACCCAGGGCGTGACCAACTGACGCTATTCCGAGGCGGGGGGCTCAGCCCGGGCGGATGTCGACGTCCAGGTGCTTGATGCCGTGGATGAAGTTGGAGAGCAGGCGGTCGGGCTCGCCCACCGCGGCGATGTCGGGGACCCGGGTGAGCAGTTCCTTGAACATCACGGTGATCTCGCGGCGGGCGAGGTGGGCCCCGAGGCAGAAGTGGGGGCCGGGGCCGCCGAAGCCCACGTGGGGGTTGGGATCCCGGGCGATGTCGAAGGTGAACGGGTCCTCGAAGACCGCCTCGTCCCGGTTGGCCGAGTTGTAGAACATGACGACCTTGTCACCCTCCGTGAACTCCTGCCCACCAAGAGTGGCTCCGTCCTGGGTCACCGTGCGGCGGAAGTGGATCACCGGCGTGGCCCACCGCACGATCTCCTCGACGGCCGTGACCGCCAGGCCGTCGATGTCGTCCCGCCAGGCCGCCTTCTGGTCGGGGTTCTCGGTCAGGAGGTGCATGCCGTGGGCGATGGCGTTGCGGGTGGTCTCGTTGCCGGCGACCACGAGGAGCACGAAGAAGGGCCCGAGCTCGGCGTCGTCCAACTTCTCGCCGTCGACGTCGGCGTTGACCAGGGCGGAGGTGAGGTCGTCGGTGGGGTTCGCCCGTCGCTCGGCTCCCAGTTCCTGGACCAACTGGGCCAGTTCTGCTCCCGCGGTGAGCAGCGCGGGGATGACCTCGTTGACGTCCGAGACGTACTCGGGGTCCCCGGCGCCGAGGATGATGTTCGTCCGGTCGAACACGAACTCGTACTGGCTCTCGGGGATGCCCATCATGTCGCAGATGATCGCCAGGGGCAGAGCGGCGGCGACGTCGGTCACGAAGTCGCAGGTGCCCTTCTCGAGCAGGCGATCGACGATCTCGGTGGCCCGCCGTTCGACGGAGTCCTGCAGCTCCGCGAGGTGTCGGGGGGTGAACCCCCGGGAGACGATCCGTCGCAACCGGGCGTGACGGGGATCGTCCATGTTGATCATCGAGCCGAAGAAGTCGAGGAACGGCTCGGGCATGTCACCGATGTTGGAGCCCTTGCCCGAGCAGAACAGCTCGGGCTGGCGGCTGGCATCGAGGACGTCGCGGTGGCGGCTGAGTGCCCAGTAGCCCGGGCCCTGGGGCAACACACCGAAGTCCCGCTCCTCGTGGAACGAGATGGGCCGCTCCCGACGGAGGGTGGCGAAGGCCCCTTCCCGCTCCTCCTCGGGCAGGGCCCAGAACTCGATGTCCGACAGGTCGATGTCATCGACAGCTCAGGTCGGAGCGGGGGACGAAGGTCGGCGCCATGGCCGTACTCTGCCACGCGCCCGGCTGACCTACGGTGCCCGGCTGTGAGCACCCGTGCACGCATGGACCCCGACCGACTGGCCAACGTCACGGCGGTCACCCACGGCTACGTCGACTCGGGCCGCTTCCCGAACGCGGTGACCGCGGTCCTGCACCGGGGCAAGGAGGTGCTGCGGGACGTCTACGGCTGGGCCGACGTGGCCGACGAGCGGCCGATCGAGGAGGACTCGATCTTCCGCATCTTCTCCATGACCAAGCCCATCGTGAGCCTCGCCCTGATGCAGCGCTACGAGCGCGGCGAGTTCCTCCTCGAGGACCCGGTCGGCCGCTACATCCCGGAGTTGGCGGAGCTGACGGTGTGGGCGGGCGAGGGCCAGGATCCGGTCCCGGCCGAGCGGCCGGTGCGGGTGAAGGACCTCCTCACCCACACCGCCGGGTTCACCGCGGGGTTCCAGTACACCCACCCCGTCTCGGCCCTCTACCGCGACGCCGGGATCGGGGACCTCCGCCCCTCCAAGCACGACCTGGCCACGACCATGGGCCTCCTCGGCGGGCTCCCGCTGGTGTGCCAGCCCGGGTCGGCCTTCCACTACGGCATGTCGACCGACGTCGTCGGCCGCCTCGTCGAGGTGCTCTCGGACCAGACCCTCGAGGACTACCTGGCCGAGCACGTGCTCGACCCGCTGGGCATGGTCGACACCGGCTTCTGGGTGCCGGAGGCCGACATCGACCGTTTCATCAGCAACTACCTGAAGACCCCCGACGACAAGCGCTACCGGATCGACAGCCCGGACGCGGGCCGCCACTGCCACCGCCCGACCTTCCTGTCCGGGGCCGGCGGCCTGGTGTCGACCCTCGACGACTACCTGCGCTTCTGCCGGATGCTCCTGGGCGACGGCGAGCTCGACGGACAGCGGGTGCTCGGCCGCAAGACCCTCGAGTACATGGCCACCAACCACCTGCCCGAGGGTCGGATGCTCAACGAGATGGGCCAGGACACCTTCAGCGAGGTGGCGATGGAGGGCATGGGGTTCGGCCTCGGCTTCTCGGTGCTGCTGGACCCGGCCCTGGCCGGCGCCATCGGCTCGGCGGGCGAGTACGGCTGGGGCGGTGCGGCCAGCACCGTCTTCTGGGTCGACCCCGCCGAGGACCTCGCCGTGGTCTTCCTCACCCAGCTCGTGCCCTCCGGCGCCTACCCCATCCGTCGCCAGCTCCGGGCCACCGTCTACGGCGCCCTCACCTGAGCCCCCCGGTGCGGGTCGACGGCACCGAGGAGAACGGCGTGCACGACGTCGCCGAGTTCGACAAGTCGACCCCGATCGACGTGGTCGCCACCTACGAGGACGGGATCCACGTCCTTCGCCCCGTGGGCCTGCCGCCGGAGATCACCCGGGGCCTCCCGGGCGACCAACTGGTCTGGGAGTACGTTCGCTTCACGGCCCGCCTCGACCGCATGGGCGGGCCGACCGATCCCTACCCCGCCGAGGAGCAGCAGCCATGACCGACACCGACCGCCGGGTCGCCCTGATCGCCGACGCCGGCTTCTATGTCGGGCCCGCCCTGTCGCGGCTCTTGGCCGAGCGGGGCCACGACCTCGTCCTCGGCGACCCCCAGCCCGAACTGGTCGACGAGCTGACCTCGGCGGGGACCGCGGTCGAGGTGGTCGAGGGGGCCCGGGACCTCAGCGAGCCCGATGCCGCCGAGCGGCTGGTCGCCGCGGCGTTGGAGCGCTTCGGTCACATCGACGCGGCGACGGCCTTCTCGGGGATGATCGTGATCGGTCGGTTCCTGGAGTCCTCGGTCGAGGATCTCCACACCGTGGTGAAGGGCTGCATGGAGGCGCCGTACCGTTTCCTGCGGGCGGTGGTGCCGTCCATGGTCGAGCGGGGCGAGGGCCAGGTGCTGGTCATCACCAGCGCGTCGGCCGCCCGCCCGACACCGGGGGCACCCCTGTACTCCTCGGCCCGGGCGGGGGCGACGATGCTGGTGCGCAACGTGGCGGGCGAGGTCGCCCGCACCGGCGTCCAGGTCAACGCCGTGGGCACCAACTTCATGGACTTCCCCGAGTTCCTCCGGGCCAACCGCATCACCGACGACGAGAGCCGGGCCAAGGTCGAGGCGATGGTGCCGATGCGCCGCCTCGGCACCATGGAGGAGTTCGCCCACTTCTGCGCCCCGTACCTCGACGGCACCAGCCGCTTCACCACCGGCCAGTTCACCGCCTACGCCGGCGGCTGGGCCTGACCGCCTCCAAATTGCGTGAGTTGGTCACGCCTGGCGTGACCAACCGACGCAATGTCGGCTCGGGGGCGGGGAACCTCCGGCCGGCGCGTGACGTGGAAGGTCGGTGATGGACGACATCGACGTCCGACGACGCGCGGGCGTCGCCGGGGCGCTCAGTGCGGCGCTGGCCCTCGCCCTCACCGAACTGGCCGCCGGGCTGTCCAGCGAGATCCCCTCCCCCGTCGCCGCGGTGGGCGACGTCTTCGTCGACGGTCTCCCCGGCTTCATGGTGCGGGCGGGGATCGACTCCCTGGGAACCTCCGACAAGCCGTTCCTGGTGACGATGATCGTGCTCATCTCGGTGCTGATCGGCTGGTGGGTCGGCACGGCCACGCTTCGGCGCCGCTGGATCGCCCCCGCCGCTTTCGGTGCCGCGGGTGTGGTGGGGGCCTGGGCCACGGCTCGGGACCCGCAGTCCAGCGCCTTCGTGTCGTTCCTGGCCACCCTGGGCCCGGCCCTCGTCGGCACGGCGGTGCTGCTCAAGCTCCTCGACCTGGCCGAGGCGACGGCGCTGACCAGCGAGGAGGGCCGGGCGTCCTCGGCCATCGGCTCGGGCGAGGACCGCCGCCGATTCATGTTCGCGGCAAGCGGCACCGCCGTCGCCGCCCTGTTCGGAACGCTCATCGGTCGCCGGCTGATGAACCGGTTCTCGGTGGAGGCCGACCGCTCGGCGCTGACCCTTCCCGACGTCGATCCGGCCGCCGCCGTGAGCGACCTCGGCACGGACGGGTTGACCCCGTACCTCGTCCCCAACGACCGGTTCTACCGGATCGACACCGCGCTCACCGTGCCCCAGATCGCGCCCGAGGACTGGACCGTGCGCATCACCGGGATGGTCGACAACGAGATGGAGCTGACGTTCGCCGACATCCTCGACCGCCCGCAGGTGGAGGAGATCGTGACCTTGTCGTGTGTCTCGAACGAGGTCGGCGGCGACCTGGTGGGCAACGCCCGCTGGCAGGGCGTGCTGCTGGCCGACCTGCTGGCCGAGGCCGGCCCCCGGGACGGCGCGGAGCAGGTCGTCGGTGCCTCCATCGACGGCTTCACCGCCGGCTTCCCCCTCGAGGTCGCCCTGGACGGCCGACCCTGCCTGCTGGCCATCGGCATGAACGGCGAGCCGCTGCCCGTCGTCCACGGCTTCCCCGCCCGCCTCGTCGTCCCCGGCCTCTACGGCTACGTGTCGGCCACCAAGTGGCTGAGCGAGATCCACCTGACCACCTGGGACGGCTTCGACGGCTACTGGATCCCCCGGGGCTGGGGCAAGGAGGGTCCGATCAAGACCCAGAGCCGCATCGACGTCCCCCGGGGCGGTGCCTCGCTGACCTCCGGCGCCAACGCCATCGCCGGCGTGGCCTGGGCCCCGACCCGGGGCATCGACCGGGTCGAGGTCCAGGTCGACGACGGCGAGTGGCAGGAGGCCCGCCTCGGCGACGAGACCACCGACCTGAGCTGGCGTCAGTGGGTCCTCGAGTGGGATGCCCCCACCGGCGACCACTTCATCCGGGTCCGGGCCACCGACGGCACCGGCGAGACCCAGACCTCCGACCACGCACCCCCCGCCCCCGACGGCGCCACCGGCTGGCACGAGATCAGCGTCGCCGTCGACTGACCTCGTTCTGGCGCCCGATTGAGGCGTCATCGCGCCGCAATCGGGCGCCAGTTCGGGAAGGCTGGGGGAATGGACGTCGAGATGACGGGTGCGGCGCTGGTCCGGGGTGACGAGGCAGAGGTCCTGCGGTCGCCGACCGACGTGATCCGCCTGCTGGTGACGGGCCGCGGGGACGTGCAGGTGGCCGACATCACCAGCTCGGACCGGGTCGGCCCACCGCCGCACACCCAGGAGTGGCACGAGGTCCAGTACGTCCTCGCCGGCGAAGTCGAGTTCTGGCTCGACGGCGAGTGGCACCGGCTGGGCCCCGGCGACGTCCAGGCCCTGCCCGCGGGCACAGCCCACACGGTCCGGGTCCCCGAGGGCGAGGCCCGCATCCTGCTCGTGACGATGGGCGCCCCCTTCGACGCCTTCATCCGGGAGATGGTCGCCCTCGACAACGACCCCGCCGCCGCGCCGTCGGCCAAGGGCGACGCCGCCACCCGCCACGGCGTGCGCTCCGTGTAGGCCGTCGGGCCCGAGAAACCGACGGCGACAACGGGGGCGTGGGTCGGGGTGCCTGTCCTCGGGGGGCGACCCGCGCCGTCGAGCCCCCCGAGCTCACCGCCCGTGACCGCTCCCCGTTCTGGCGCCCGATTCGGTCGTCATGGCGCCCCGATCAGGCGCCAGTACGCCGCTGACGGAGAGGTCGCGGCCGGGACCTCCAGCAGCGGTCCGATCGACACGTCGTCGAATCTCGCCGTCGACGACTCGCGCACCATCCAGGGCCTGCCAGCCGCTCCGACGCGGTCCCGTCCCGGAACGGCCGGGGCTCGGGCTCAGCCCAGTTCGGTGCCGAGGATGCTGACGAAGGAGAGCATCTCGCCGGGGTAGCCGCCGAGGTTGTGGACGAGGCCGAGGCCGCGGTCGGCCGTCTTGATCCGGCGCTCCTCGGGGGCCTCGCCCCGGAGCTGCAGCCAGTTCTCGAAGTGCATGCGCAGGCCCGAGGCGCCGACCGGGTGGCCGAAGGACTTGAGGCCACCGTCGGGGTTGACGGGCAGGTCGCCGGCCAGGGCGAAGGTGCCGGCCAGCACCTCCTTCCAGGCCATGCCCCGCTCGGCGAAGCCCAAGTCCTCCATGAGGACCAGTTCGGTCGGCGTGAAGCAGTCGTGGACCTCGGCCATCGCCAGCTGCGAACGGGGGTCGGTGATCCCCGCCTGGGCATAGGCGTCGGCCGCGGCCCGGGCACATTCGGGGAAGTGCGTGTAGTCGTAGGCCGGATCGAGGTTGCCCGACTTGGTCCCCGCCACGAAGCCGAGGCCTTTCACGTACAGCGGCTTGTCGGTGTAGCGGTGGGCGTCCTCGGCCCGGCAGACGATGGCGGCGGCCGAGCCGTCGGCGACACCCGAGCAGTCGAAGACCGACAGCTGGCCCGCGACGGAGGGCATGGCACAGATCTGCTCGGCGCTGGTCTCCCGACGGAACTGGGCCCGCTCGTTGCGGGCGCCGTTGTAGTGGTTCTTCTCCGCGATCTTGGCCACGACCATGCGCAACTCGTCGGGGTCGACGCCGTAGCGCTTGGCGTAGGCGGGCAGGATCATGGCGTACATGGCCGCCGCCGTGAGCGTCCGGCCGGTGCCGTCGGTGGGGGGCTGGTAACCCGACAGACCCTGGTAGCCGCCGTCCTTCACCTTCTCCACACCGATGGCCATGGCCACGTCGTAGGCCCCGGCGGCCACGGCGTAACAGGCCTGGCGCAGGGCCTCGGAGCCGGTGGCACAGAAGTTCTGCACCAACGAGACCGGCTTGTCGACCAGCTTCAGCGGGCCGGCCAGGTCCATGCCGCTGGTGCCCGACATGACCGTGCCGAACCAGTAGGCGTCGACGTCCTCGGGGGAGATGCCCGCCGACTCGTAGGCCGCGTTGGACGACTCGATCAGCAGGTCGTCGGTGCCCGTGTCCCACCGCTCGCCGAACTTCGTGCAGCCCATCCCGATGATGGCGACCTGGTCCTTGATGCCGTGCGAGCCCATGTCAGCCTCCCTTGGGAAGGAGCCGGGCCTTCCAGAAGTAGTTGTGGATGCCGTCCTGGGTGCCCAGGACCCGGAAGGTCATCTCGGTCCGGTCGCCGATGGCGACCTCGTCCTCGTCGCAGTCGGTGAGCTCGCAGGGGAACCGCCCGCCGCCGTCGAAGTCGAGGATGGCGAAGATCGTCGGCGGGCTCGGCGAGTAGGCCATGCGGTCGACGGTGAAGGTGGCCACCGTCGCCTCGACGTCGGCCATCGGCGCCGGGTCCATGTCGTCCTGGTTGGCGTTGGTGAACGACACCCGGGCCGGCGGCAGGTGCAGGGCGCCGGACTCCCGGTCCCGAGAGCCCTCGAAGCCGAACTTCCAGTCCTCGGTGCGGTGGGCGACCGCGCTCGACGGTCGGGCCGGCTCGGGCCGGTTGGGCGGCTCCAGTGTGATCTCGCCCCGCCAGGCCAGGAAGGTGGCGTACGGCAGGTCAGCGGCGGCGGCCACCTGGTCGGCGACCGGCCGGACGGCGGCGCCGGTCACGGCCTCGGTGACCCGGAAGAGGAGGACGTCGGCGCCGTCGACCAACGACACCAGGGCCAGGACCTCGCCCGGCTCGGCCTGATCGACCATGGCGGCCAGCAGCAGGCCGGCATGGGCGGTGGCGGTGTTGCCGACAGTGGCGCCCAGGTCGTCGATGATCTGGACCCCGCCGAGCGCCTTGGCCAGGCGGCCGGCGGCCCGGGCGTTCTGGCTGTGGACGACGACCTTGGTCACGGCGTCGGCCTCGAGCGACGCCGCCTTCAGCGCCGCCTCCCAGGCCTGGCGGCCGAGGTCGGGGTAGACGGACTCGCCGAAGCGGTCCTCCCAGGACCGGGTGTGGCGATCGCCCGGGGCCTTCCAGCGTTCGACGAACTCGTCGGTGACCGACGCCCCGCCCAGGTACTCGGCGATGACCTCGCCCTCACCCACCAGGACGGCGGCCGCGCCGTCGCCCCCGGAGACCTCCTCCGCACTGGACGGTCGGCCGGAGCGCAGGTCGGCGCTGACGACCAGGGTCGTGCCCTCCGACTCGAGGGCCGAGCGCAGGGCGCCGATGCCGGAGCGGATGGCCCCACCGGCGTCCATGGCCAACACACCCGAGTCCAGCCGGAGCGCGGCGTGGACGGTCGTGGCGTTGGTCTTGTCCAGGTAGGCCGGCACCGACGTGGCGAACCAGAGGCGGTCGACCGTGGCGTCCGGCGCACCCTTCAGCGCCAGCCGTCCGGCCTCGACGGCCATGGTCGTGGTGTCCTCGTCGTAGGAGGCGACCGAGCGGGTGCCCTTGCCCCCGCCCTTCCCCAGCACCCCCCGGATGTCGCCCCGCTGGAGCCGGTGGTGGGGGACGTAGCCCGCCACGCTCAGGAGTCCTCGCATCGCCCGCGAGGATACCGGCGGCACTGACCCCCACCGGATGGGTGCGGCTGGGGAAACCGGCGCGATTCGCCCCCGGTGGCGTGCCCGGGTCGACGAAGGGGCGGGGCGCGTACCCTCCCGAACATGCGACTGGGTGAGGTGGTCCCCGGGGAGGGGCCCGACAACGGCAAGCCCCTCGACGGCGTCCGGGTGCTGGCCGCCGAGCAGATGCAGGCCCTCCCCTATGCCACTCAACTCCTGGGGCGACTCGGGGCCGAGGTGGTGAAGGTCGAGCACCCGGTCCAGGGCGAATCGGGCCGGGGTGCCGCGCCGGCCATGACGGATCCGGAGGGCCGGACCGTCGGCGCCACCTTCCTGCGCAACAACCTGTCCAAGCACAGCGTGGGCATCGACCTGAAGGCCGACGCCGGCCGGAAGCTGTTCCTCGACCTCGTCCCCCACTTCGACGTGGTGGCCGAGAACTTCAAGGCGGGGACGATGGACCGCCTCGGTCTCGGCTACGACGACGCCCGGGCCGTGCACCCCGGCGTCGTCTACGTCTCGGTCTCGGGCTTCGGCAACCGGGACGACAGCCCCTACCGGGAGTGGCCCGCCTACGCCTCGATCGTCGAGGCCATGTCGGGCGTCTACGCCTGGGCCCAGCGCCCCGGCGAGCCACCCCGCCCCAACCCCGTCGGCGCTCTCGGTGACATCAGCAGCGCGCTGTTCGCCGTCATCGGGATCCTGGCCGCCCTCCGCCACCGGGACCGCACCGGGGTCGGCCAGTACGTCGACATCGCCATGCTCGACGCGGTCGTGGCCATGACCGACGTGGTGTCCAACCTCTATTCGCTGGGCCAGCGCCCGGATGAGCCCCTGCCGATGATCCTCGACGCCTTCCGGGCGAAGGACGGCTACCTGAACGTGCAGGTCGTCCGCGAGCACCAGTTCGTCGCTCTGGTGAAGCTCATCGGGAAGCCCGAGTGGGCCGAGGACCCCCGTTTCGCCGAGCGCATCGGCTGGGCGGAGCACCTGGAGAGCGACATCCGTCCCGCCATCGAGGCCTGGCTGGCCGACAAGACCCGGCTGGAGGCGACCCGCCTGCTGAGTGAGGTCGGCATCGCGGCCGGTCCGGTCCAGACCTCGCCCGAGATCATCGCTGACGAGCACGTGGCCCGACGGCACATGATCGTGGAGATGGAGCGGACCGACGGCGTGGCCGACCCCGTCCTCATCCCGGGCAACCCCGTGAAGCTCTCGGCGGTGGCCGAGGGCCCCGAGACCCGGATCCCCTGGGTCGGTGAGCACACCATCAACGTCCTGCAGGCCGAGCTCGGCCTGTCGGGTGTCGAGCTCGACCAGCTCCGAGCCGACGGGGTCATCACCTGAGCCGGCTCCCCCTGCTCGTGGCCGCCTCCGTCCTGCTGGTGGCCTGCGGAGGCGACGACACTGCGGCACCACCGTCGTCCACCGTTCCCTCGTCGACCGCGGCCGTCGCCCCACCCACCTCGGAGCCGCCCGCGTGCGACGACCTCGCCGAGGCGTACCTGGACACCTTCTTCGCCCTCGGCGCGGGCACCCCCGAGGACCCCGAGGCCGCCGCGGTCCGGCTCCCGCGACAGGCCCTGCGGGCGATCAACCAGCGGGCGGCCGACGCCGGCTGCGGGGACTTCGTCGACGTGGCCTGCAGCGCCTACGCCGAACTCGAGGCCCAGGGCCTGGACCCCGTCAACGCCGAGCCCCCCACCGACTGCTGAGCCCGGTCAGCCGCCACGGCCGCGACCGGCACGATGGCGGCGCCGCCGGCAGGCCGAGGCCACCGCCGACCGCGCGGAAGAGCTTCGCCGCGCGGAGGGCACGGTCTCCCGCCGCGGGCAGGCATCTGGCCCCGACCCGGGGTGGAGTGGATCGCCTCCGCTTCCCGGGCGATCCCGACCTGGTCGTCGTAGGCGGCAGGCTCGCGTCTCGTCGTCGACGACGGAGCAACTTCCGCCCGTCGGGCAACAGTGACCGACGGCGACAACGGGAGCGTCGGATCGAGCTGCGGGTCGTCTTGGGCACGCGGCCGTTCGCGCCATCAGCACGGAATTGCGTCGCCTGAGGTCACAGAGCAGCCACGACGAACGCAATCTCGAGCAGGTGTCGGGCTCCCATCGGAATTGCGCTCCTTGAGGTCGCAGAGCAGCCGCAATGAACGCAATTTCGTGTGGCCCCGACGACCTGAGCCGCCTCACGGCTCACCGCCGGCCGGGCGACCCGGTTCGAAGCTCACTCGCCCACGACCGGCTCGAGGGGATCAGCCCGCGAGCTCCTGGGCCAGGCCGATCCGGTCGATGGCACACGTCGGCGGCGACTCGGGTGGTGCGTCGGCGTCGACGGCTCCGATCGACGCCTCCCAGTCGCGGGACGCGCCGTCGATCATCTCCCGCAGCGGCATCTCGGTGGTGGTGCCGTCGAAGAGCCGGCCGTCAACGACGACCGTCAACCGGAGGAGGAAGGCCTGGGACCGTCCCGAGGTGTTCCGAAATCGGCCCGCCGCCGCGATCACCCCGTCGGACACCTCACAACGGTCGACGTCGACCACGGCGTCCTCGGGAGCCGCGAGACCGGTCTCGAGGAGGTCGACCGACTCGGGCTCCGGATCCTGCGGGCCGAGGTCGAGCTCGAGATCCTCCGGAGCGTCGGGCAGGACCAGAACCGCCAACCAGGCGACGCCGGCCAGGACGATGGCACCGAGCCCGACGAAGCCCACGAGCCACACCACCGACCGGATCCAGGGTGGACGGCGGGGCACGAGATCAGTGTGACCCCCTGGGGACGACCGATCGAATCGCGCGTTTCTGACGGGTCGTCAGATTCTCGGTAGCCTCCGGCCCCATGGACTTCGAGTTCTCCGAGGAACAGCAGGCCTTCGCGAAGGAGGTCGAGGCGTTCCTCGACGAGCACGACGACCCGCACGTCTTCGACGTGACCCGGGAGAACATGGCCCAGATCGTCGACACGCCCCGGCGCCGGGAGTTCATGGCCCTGCTCGGCGAGCAGGGCTGGCTGGGCATGACCTGGCCGAAGGAGTACGGCGGCACCGAGGGCGAGGGCGTCTACGAGTACCTGCTCAACGAGCAGCTGGCGGGCGGGGCGGCCCCCAGATCGGCAAGGGCGTCGGCATCATCGGCAAGACCCTGATCCGGCACGGAAACGACAAGCTCAAGGCCGAGTTCCTGCCCAAGATCCTGCGCAACGAGGTCGAGTTCGCCGTCGGCTACTCCGAGCCCGACGCCGGCTCCGACGCCGCCTCCATGAAGCTCAAGGCGGTCAAGGACGGCGACGGCTGGATGCTCAACGGCCAGAAGGTCTGGACCACCTCGGCTCATTTCGCCGAGTGGTACTGGCTGGGCGCCCGCACCGACCCGGACAGCAAGCACCAGGGCATCACCCTCTTCCTCGTCCCCCTCGACCATCCCGGGATCACCATCAAGGAGATCTGGACGATGGGCGACGAGCGCACCAACGAGGTCTTCCTCGACGACGTCTGGGTCCACGACGACTACGTCGTCGGCGACGTCAACAAGGGGTTCCAGTACATCTCCGAAGCGCTCGACCTCGAGCGGTTCACCATGTTCACGTTCTCGCCGGTCGAGCAGCGCTTCGACATCCTCGTCGAGTACGTGCGCACCGCGACCCGCGACGGTGAACCCCTGCGACAGGACCCGGTCATCCGCCAACGCATCGCCCAGCTGGCCACCGACCTGGAGGTCTCCCGGGTGCTGGGGCTGCGGGTCGTGCACGCGTCGATGCAGGGCGGAGCCCCGCCGACGACCCAGGCATCGGAGTACAAGCTCTTCACCACCGAGCTGTCGAAGCGGCTGGCCGACGCCTCCATGGACATCTGCGGGCCCGGCAGCCAGCTGCGGGTGCGGACCGAGGAGGCCCCCCTTGAGGGCCGGGCCGAGTCCACCTACCGCTACACGGTCATCGACACCATCGGGGGCGGCACCTCGGAGGTGCAGAAGAACATCATCGCCCGCCGCGAGCTCGGCCTCCCCAAGAACTTCTGAGCTGATGCCCACCGCTGCGCTGAGGCCGTTCGATGCCACGGAGGCCGGGCCGCCGCCCGTCGTCCGCCACCGCACTTGCCATGGCTGACGTGCCCGGCCCAACCGGCACCGGCCCGCTCGCGGGGGTGCGCGTGCTGGACTTCAGCACGGTCGGGCCAGCGGCGCGCTCGGCGCGTTGGCTGGCGGACTACGGCGCAGACGTGGTCAAGATCGGCGCTCCCGCCCGGGCCGGAGCCGTCCAGATCGAGCCGGTCTTCTATGCCTACTCGGCCCACCGGGGCATGCGCCGCATCCGCCTCGACCTCAAGGCCGACGAGGGACGGGCCGCCTTCCTGCGCCTCGCCGAGACCGCGGACGTGGTCATCGAGAGCTTCCGGCCCGGCGTGGTGGACCGGCTGGGGATCGGCTACGAGGTCGTGAAGGCGGTCAATCCCGGGATCGTGTACTGCTCGACCTCCGGCTACGGCCAGGACGGCCCCCGCTCGCAGTGGGCCGGCCACGACCTGAACTACCTCGCCGTCGGTGGCTACCTGGAGTGCTCGGGCCGCTCCCCGGAAGGTGGGCCGGCCCTGCCCGGCGCCACCATCGCCGACTCGGCGGGCGGGGGCATGCAGGCCGTCATGGGGATCCTGGCCGCCCTGGTCCAGCGCCAGTCCACCGGCGAGGGCCAACACCTCGACGTGGCTGCGGCCGACGGGGTCCTCGCCCTCATGTCGCTCTACGTCGAGCAGCACCTGGCCACCGGCGACGAGCCCGGACCCCGCCACGACCTGCTCACCGGCCGCTACGCCTGTTACGACCTCTACGAGGCGGCCGACGGCGGGTGGCTGTCCGTGGCCGCCATCGAGCCCCACTTCTGGGCCAACCTCTGCCGCCTGCTGGGCCACGAGGAGTTCGCCGCCCACCAGACCGACGACACCCGCCAGGACGAGATCCGAGCCGCGTTCCGAGCCGCCTTCAAGGCCAGGACCCGCGACGAGTGGGCCGCCGAGCTGGGCCCGGCCGACACCTGCGTGGCTCCGGTCCTGACCATCGCGGAGGTCGCCGCCGACGAGCAGTACGCGGCCCGGGGCGCGGTGGTCGACGCCACTCATCCCACGGAGGGCACCTTCCGCCAGGTCGGCCCGGTCCTTGCCGGCCAGCCCGACCCGGCCGAGGCCGTGACCGTGCCGGACTGGTCCCAGACCTCGACGGTCGAGATCCTCACCGCCGCCGGGTACGCCGCCGCCGAGATCGACGCCCTCCTGACCGAAGGCGTCATCGCATGACCCCCGTCATCGAACTGGCGCCTGATTGCGGCACCCCCGCGCCTCAATCGGGCGCCAGAACACACGGCCGATCGAACTGGCGCCCTATTGCGGCGTCCCTGCGCCTCAATCGGGCGCCAGAACGAATCACGGGGGGTGCGCCGTGAGCTCGGACGCGGCGCTGGCCGAGGCCCGGTCGTGGATCGGGGAGCCGAAGTACATCGAGGACGGGGGGTTCCCGGCCGAGATGGGCTACGTCTGGACCTCGCTGTCGTCGGTCGAGAACGGGAACCCGCTGTTCTGGGACGAGGCCGTGGCCGAGGAGCTGGCCGGCGGTCCGATCGCTCCCCCGTCGATGCTCTCGGTCTGGTTCCGACCCCACAACTGGGCTCCCGGCGTGTCCGAGCCGCAGGTCCCGCTGCAGGTCCACTTCGACCTGAAGGCGGCCCTCGGCCTGCCCGAGGCGGTGATGTCCGACAACGTCATCACCTTCGGCGAACCCGTCCGCCCCGGCGACCGGATCACCACCCGCCAGGTCCTGCGCTCGGTCTCCGACGAGAAGACGACCAAGCTGGGCACCGGCCGCTTCTGGGTGATCGACGTGGAGTACCACACCCAGGACGGCACGTGGGTGGGCACCGAGTCCTACACCGGGTTCGGCTACCGGCGAGCGGCGGACCCGGACCCCGAGCGGCCCGCCGGCGGGGCCGACGCATGAGCCTCCTGCTGACCGAGGTGACCGTCGGGGACGAGCTGCCCGAGCTGGCCTACGACGTGACCCCCACCACCGTGGTCCTCGGGGCGCTCGCCACCCGGGACTGGCGACCCATGCACCACGACTTCAAGTTCGCCACCGAGCGCAACGGCACCCAGGACATCTTCCTGAACACGCCGAACCAGGCCGCCTGGTTCGAGCGCTTCCTGACCGACTGGACAGGACCGAAGGGCCGCCTCGGCCAGCTCCGGTTCCGGATGCTCAGCTCGGTCTTCCCCGAGGACCGCATGGTCCTGACGGGGACGGTCACCGCCGTGGCCGACGATGACGACGGCTGCGGCTGGGTCGAGGTCGACCTGGTGCTGAAGGTCGGCGACCGCACGTGCACCACGGGCCACGCCCGCATCGCCGTGCCCACCACCGACGACGACAACCCCTGGGCCCGCCGCGGCGACGCCTGGCGCCCCTTCCCCCCCGACTGACCCCATTGGAGGCAATAGGGGGCGGATTCCGCCCCCTATTGCCTCCGACGAGAAGAGGATGACGATGGATCTGGAGTTCAGTGCCGAGCAGGACATGCTGCGGGAGATGGTGCGGGGCCTGCTGGCCCAGCACAGCCCGCTGACCAGGGTGCGGGAGCTCGAGGACGACTCCACGGGCTACGACCCCGCGCTCTGGGCCCAGCTCCAGGAACTGGACCTGGTCGGCCTGCTGCTGCCCGAGTCAGCCGGCGGCTCCGGGCAGTCGATGCTCGAGGGCGTCGTCCTCTACGAGGAGCTGGGCCGGTCTCTGGCCCCCACCCCGCACTTCGTCAGCGCGGTGCTGACCGGCGGCCTGCTGGCCTCGGTCGGTGGCCACGATGACCTGCTGGCCGCCATCGCCTCGGGCGAGAAGGTCGCCACCGTCGCCTGGCTGGAGCCCGACGGCGCCTACCGCCCCGCCGGTGTCCAGACCCGAGCCGACGGCGACCGCCTGACCGGTGTGAAGCGCCACGTCCCCTTCGCCGCCGCGGCCGACCTGCTGCTCGTCCTGGCCCGCACCGGTGACGACGCCGACGACGTCGGCCTGTTCCTGGTCGACCAGGGCACCGAGGGCGTCACGCTGACCCAGCAGTTCACGATCGCCTCGGACTGCCAGTACCGGGTCGACCTCGACGGCGCCGTCGGCACCGAGGTCGAGGGCGCGACCTGGGAGACGTGGCATCGCACGATGCTCGACGGGGCCATCCTGCAGGCGGCCGCTGCGGTCGGCGGGGCCCGCTACGCCCTGGACATCACCAACCAGTACGCCAAGGACCGCCACCAGTTCGGCAAGCCCATCGGTGCCTTCCAGTCCCTCTCCCACTACCTGGCCGACGCCGTGACCCGGGTCGACGGGGCCGAGGTCCTGGTCCACGAGGCGGCCTGGGCCCGGTCGATGGGCCGCCCCGTCGACCAGCTCGCTCCCATGGCCAAGCTCTTCGCCGACCAGACCTTCCGGGAGGTCACCGCCATGGCCCAGCAGATCTGGGGCGGCGTCGGCTTCACCCTCGAGTACGACGTCCAGCTCTTCTTCCGCCGGGCCAAGGCCATGCAGCTCAACTGGTGGGACGCCCGCCACCTCGAGAACCTCGTCGCCGATGCGGTCCTGGCCGGCGCCTAGCCCACCGGCCGGCCTTGGTCGGTCAGCCGACGTCCTCGACGACGTCGAGGTTGGAGAAGCTCGGAGGCCCGTCGGCCAGCGCCATCAGGCGCTGGGAGTACTCCTGGGTCACCGGTAGCTCCGAGTTCTCCATCGCCGCCTCGAACGAGTCGAAGAAGACGATGTTGAGGTAGCGGCCGGGGTCGTCCCGGTCCGCACACATCACCCGGCGTCGGGCCCGGCTGTCGCCGGCGGCAGCGGCCTCCCACTCCTCACCGACCATGCGCATCTCGTCGAACCGCGACGTCCGGAACTCGATGATCTGTACGAAGCTCATCGCCTCTCCTCCTCAGGTCGAAGGCGATCGCGACGCTACGCATTCCGGCCGGTTCGTGCTCGTCGACGGACGGTGAGGGGCGGGTTCCGGACCGGGGCCGGTCAGCAGTCGGCGGCCGGTACCGGGATCGGGGCGGAAGCGAGCGACCCGGCCTCGGGTGCTATGACGGACCCGTCAGGACGGCAGGCGCGACGGAAGGGGGCAGGATGGACATCCGGGGGCTGGGCTACATCGGCCTGAACGTGGCCGATGTGGACGCGTGGCGGGCCTATGCCGGCGACCTGGGAACGGTGGTCGTCGATGCCGACGGCGAGAAGTCCATCGCCATGAAGATCGACGATCGCCCGTACCGGGTGCTGGTACAGCGCTCGGGTGACGGCGAAGGCCTCGCGTTCTCGGGCTGGGAGCTGGCGAACGAGGCCGCCCTCCGCCAGGCGGCCGCCGAGCTCGAGGCCGGCGGATTCGCCGTCGAGGAGTCGACCGAGGAGGAACGGACGGCGCGCCGGGTCCGTGCTCTCGTGCGCACCACCGACCCGGCCGGAGGGGCCGTGGAGCTGTTCTCGGGACCGGTCCTCGACCACGTGCGGTTCGTCTCGCCGACGGGGGTGTCGGGGTTCGTCACCGGGGACCTGGGCCTCGGCCACATCGTGCTCGGGACCCCCGACCTCGAGGGCTCGGTCGACTTCTACACCCGTGTGATGGGGTTCCGCGTCAGCGACTACTGGAAGCCGGGCGCCACCGACGTGTTCTTCATCCGCTGCAACCCCCGCCATCACAGCGTCGCCCTCGTCGGTGCCCGGGAGCCGGCGCTGTACCACTTCATGCTCGAAGCCCGGACCTTGGACGACGTCGGCTCGACCCTCGATCGCGTCGAGGCCGGCGGGGCGCCACTGTCGATGGGACTCGGCCGCCACACCAACGACCAGATGGTCTCCTTCTACAGCACCTCGCCGTCGGGATTCGACGTCGAGTTCGGCTGCCACGGACGTCGGGTCGACGAGGCCACCTGGTCGGTCACCGAGGTCACCGCGCCAAGCCTCTGGGGCCACCACCCACCGACGGCCGCAGGAGGCTGACGCTCACCAGCACCGCCGACCGCGAACGCCACCGGCCGGCTGTTCACGCGGGCGAAACCTCGACCAGGGCGTCGTTGAACCGGGCGCCGCCGGCCAGGTCCGACAGGGTGTCGGGGGCGAAGGCGTTGGCGGTGAGGCCCTCCGGCGTGGCGGTGCACCAGAGGCCCTTCGGGATGCTGGCCACGCCGGGGCGGACGGCGTCGTCGACGGCGACCGGCACCGAGATCGTCGCCAAGCCGTTGGTGACCTTGGCCTGCTGGCCGTGGTGGAGGCCGCGGGCCGAGGCGTCCTCGGGGTGGAGGTGGACCGAGGGGTCGGACGGGTCGTACTCGCCGAACATGGAGGTGATGGTCCGGTTGGTGGCCGGGGTCAGGAGGGTCAGGGTCCCGCCCGTCACGTCGTTCTCCCGGTAGGTCGGCACCCGGTCGGCGGTCGGGTTCTCGGTGACCAGGCGGGCCCGGCGCGAGTCGGAGCCCGCGTGGGCGGGCCACAGGTCCCGGAACTGGACCGCCCCCTCCGCCTGGAGCCGCAACGGCAGCTCGAACGGGCCGACCATCAGCTCGCGGAGTCGGGCCGGGCTCGGGTCGAAGCGCTCACCCTCGAGGCCCAGCCGTACGGCCAGGCCGTGGGCCACCTCGTTGTTGGGACGGCTCTCGCCGACGGGCGGGATGACCGCGGGTGCGTCCTGGACGACATAGCTGCCGTAGCCCGCCACGATGTCGTCGATCTCGAAGCTGGTGGTGGCGGGGAGGATGACGTCCGCGAACCGGGCGGTGTCGGTCAGCACCTGGTCGTGGACGATGGTGAAGAGGTCCTCGCGAGCCAGGCCCTGGTGCACGAGCACCTGGTTCGGCGCGGTGGCCGCCGGATTGGAGCCCTGGACGAACAGCACCTCGACGGGGCCGCCCTCTCCCGCCAGGACGGCACCGAAGCGGTTCATGTTCACGATCCGGCGGTTCGGGAGGTCACCACCGCCGAGGACGGCCTTCCGCACGGCATCCCCGGTGGGGTCCTCGGCCGGGCTGGTGGCCCCGACCACCCCCGCCCCCGGCCGGCCGAACGCTCCCGCCAGCAGCCAGAGGGACAGCGCGGCCCGATGGGCCGACCCACCGTTGCGGTTGCGCTCCATGCCCCAACCAACCCGCAACAGCGGCGCCTCGGCGGCCACCAGGTCGTCGACGAAGCCGGTGACGTCCTCGGTGGCCAGGCCGCAGACGTCGGCCGCCCGCTCGACGGTCCAGTCCGCACAGGCGGCCAGGTACTCGTCGACCCCGTCCACGTGCTCGTCGACGAAGATCCGGTCCACGGCGCCCCGCCGCTCCAGTTCGGCGGCCGCGGCCATGGCCAGCACGACGTCGGTTCCGGGCCGCACGGGCAGGAAGCGGGTCGCCCGGTCGGCCGCCGGCGTCCGCCGGGGATCGATGACCACGACCTTGGCGCCCTCTCGGGACCGCGCCTCCAGCCGAGGGGCGAGGTGGGAGTTGGACACCGTCGGGTTCCCGCCCCAGACCACGATCAGGTCGCTGTCGGCCACGTCGCCGGGATCGGCGCTGGGCATCGTCCCGAACACGAGGCGCCAGGCCTTGTCGGCGGTGGCCGCGCAGATGGTGTGCTCGACCTCGGCGGCGCCCAGGGCCTCGAAGAGCAGGGGCGTCAACATGCGCTCGAAGGTGGCCGCCGAGGAGTTGTAGAGGTAGGGCACGACCGACCCGGGGCCGCGGGAATCGACGGCCGATCGGATGCGAGCGGCCATCTCGTCGAGGGCGTCGTCCCAGCTGATCGGCTCGAACTGCCCGGAACCCTTCGGGCCGGTGCGGCGCATCGGCGTCCTCAGACGACCGTCGCCGTGGATGCGGCGGGTCATGCGCCGGACCTTCCGGCAGATCCAGCCATCGGTGAGCGGGTTCGCGGCCTCGCCCTCGGGCACGGCGTCGATGCCCGTGATGCGGTCGCCCTCGACGGTCACCGACAGCGAGCAGCCGTCCGGACAGTCGAGCGGACAGGCCGTGGTGATCGTGCTCACGGCCGAAGGCTAGACAGGACGACGTGAGCACCGCCCTCGATTCCGCCCGTGACCTCTTCACCCTGATCTCCGACAACGCCGAGCGCACCTCCCCCGAGCCCGTACCGGCCGACACGGTCGCCGCGCTCGTCGACGCCGGGCTCCACGCCGTCTCCAGCCCGGAGGCGGTGGGCGGTGCCGAGCTCCCGCTGCTCGAGCAGATGGACGTCCTGGCCGAGATCTCCCGCGCCGACGGTTCCGCGGGCTGGGTCCTCCTGGCCAACGCGGTCACCATCGCCTTCTTCGGCGCGTGGGCCGGGGACGACTTCGTCGAGAAGGTCTTCGCCGACGGCGTCCCCCTCGCCGCCGGGCAGTTCGCGCCCAACGGCGTCGCCGTGCCGACCGACGGCGGCTACCGGGTGACCGGCGACTACCAGTTCGGCTCCGGCATCAACCACTCGACCTGGGTGGGCGCCGGCGCGATCACCGAGGAGCCCGAGGGCACCGACCCCCGCTTCCTCTTCACCCTCATGCCCGTCGAGGACGTCGAGCTCGGGGGCAACTGGGACGTGCTCGGCCTGGAGGCCACCGCCAGCTACGACTACGCCGTCCGGGACGTCGTCGTCCCCGAGCAGGCCACCTTCGACTTCTTCGCCCCCGTCCGGCGCCGGGGCGGGCCGGTGTACGACCTGGGCGTGATGTGCCTGACCGCCGTCGGTCACGCCGGATTCGCCCTCGGCGTCACCCGCCGGGTCCTCGACGAGCTCGTCGAGGTGGCGAGGACCAAGCACCGCATGGGGGCGGCCTCGGCCCTCAAGGACAGCGAGCGCTTCGTCCATGCCGTCGGTCAGCTCGAGTCCCGCTACCGGGCCGCCGAGGCCTGGATGCGGAAGACGGTGACCGCCGCCGAGTCGTCCGCGGTGGCCGGCGCTCCCGACCTCTCGGCCATCACCGCGTGCCGCCAGGCCAGCGTCTTCGTCAGCCAGCAGGGCGCCGACATCGCCCGTGAGGCCTACCTGCTGGCCGGCACCACCGCCCTGCGGGACGGCCCTCTCCAGCGGGGCTTCCGCGACCTCCACGCCGGCAGCCAGCACTTCTTCGCCAGCGACGCCGCCACCCTCGACCTCGGCCGCGAGCTGCTCGCCTGAGTCCGTGTCGTTCCGGACGGCGGTGGGCCGGCATCTCGGCACAGGTCCACGCTTGTAGGTCAGTCGCGCCAGATGGAGGCCATGTCCATGAGGTCGACGCGGAGGCGCTTGTAGGGGATGCCCATGCGGTTGAGCCGCTCGGCGGCGGTCTCGAGGGCCTGGGCCTCGACCTCGGGGTCGGTGGCCTCGTCGGGGCTGCGCAGCTCGTAGCGGAGGTTGAACCAGGTCAGCGCCGGGCTGTACACGAAGCTCCCCTCCCGGCGGAACGACGAGGCCAGGATGTCGTGCTCGTCGGCCCGGGACCGCAGGTCGACCTGCTGTCGCTCGCCGAGGCCGTCGAACTGGCCCCGCACCGTCGCCCGGAAGATGCGCATCGCCGGACGGTAGGCCCCTCCCTGGCGGAGGGGCGCCCGATTTCGGGGTCAGAGAACCGAGCGGGCGCCAGAACGGCTCGGTCACGTGGTGACGGCGACGAGGTCGCGATCGGCGACGCGGCCGTCGAGGACCAGCTGGAGCTCCTGGGCCTCGGCGATCTCGATGCAGGCTTGGTCGCCGGCCTCGGGCCGGCCACCCGTCTCGAGGCGGATGCGGACCTGGTCGGCGTCCTCGTCGACCACCCAGGCCCGGGCGCCGTAGCACTCCTGGACACCGCCGTAGAAGTGGATCAGGACGGCGTTCGGATCGTCGGGGTCGGGGATGATCTCGTCCGGCGTGGCCACGACGGGGTTCACCAGGTCGTCCGTCGGCTCGATCCGGGTCCAGGTCGTGGTGGGCTCGGTGCCGTCATCGGTCAGGGGTGGACTGGAGACCGCGGTGTCCGGGTCGCCCGGGGACGCATCGGCCCTGCCGTCGTCGGCGACGACGTCGCTGTCGTCGCCGCCACAGGCCGCCCCCAGCGCGACGACGACCAGCAGGGACAACAGGACTCGGGTGACCTGGCGCATGGGGTTCTCCTCGGTTCGGGTGACGGCGCCGTTGCCGTCACCGCTTCTGACGACGGCGGCGGCGCGATCGGTTCCCGGTACGGGACGGGTTCGCGGGGTCCCGCCGGCCGGACGAGGACCATCTCGGCGCAACCGGTCGACCAGGAGATCGAGGTTCACCGGAGGTCAGCGTAGGGTCGGGCCCCATGGGAACTGGGATCGAACCGGACGCGGTCAACCTGGCGCTGCTGGGGCTGCGCCTCATCCTGGGCGCGGTGATGCTGGCCCACGGGATCAACCACATCATCGGGGGCGGCAAGATCGCCGGGACGGGCCGGTGGTTCGAGAGCCTCGGCATGAAGCCGGGCCCGCTCCACGCCTGGCTGGCCAGCCTCACCGAGGTCGGGGCCGGGATCATGCTCGTGCTCGGCCTCCTGACCCCTCTCGCCTGCGCCGGTGTCCTCGGCGTGATGCTCGTCGCCCTCATCACCAACCACTGGAAGAACGGGTTCTTCATCTTCCGGCCGGGCGAGGGCTACGAGTACGTCCTCACCCTCATCGTCGTGAGCCTCTGCCTGGCCCTGCTCGGCTCCGGCGAGTGGTCCGTCGACGACGCGTTGGAGACCACGGACCTCGCCGGTTGGAGCGGGCTGTGGATCGCCCTGATCGCGGGAGGTGGTGGCACCGCGGCGCTGCTGGGGATCTTCTGGCGGCCGGTACGGTCCTCCGACGATGAGTGACATCGTGAAGATCAACGCCATCCGGGTGCCCGAGGGCATGGGCGAGATGATCGAGCAGCGCTTCGCCGCCCGGGCCGACGCCATGAACGAGGTCGAGGGCTTCGTGTCCTTCGAGCTCCTCCGCCCCACCGCGGGCGAGGACCGCTACTTCGTCTACACCCGCTGGGAGTCCGAGGCGGCCTTCCAGGCCTGGCGCGAGAGCCAGCGCTTCGCCGAGAGCCATGCCGGCCAGACGGGCGCGCCCGAGGGCCATGGCGGTCCCCCCGCCGGGCACGGTGAGGCCGCCAAGGGCTCCGGCGAAGGCTCCGGCCCGGTGGGCATGGGCGCCGACCTGCTCGAGTTCGAGACCGTCCTGTCGGTCACCAAGCCCTAGCGCTCCGCCACCGAAGTACTCGGCCCGGCCCGGCCGATGCTAGGAAACGGCCGTGCCGCGTCACCGCCTGAACCTGCTCGCCCCGCTCATCATCGTCCTCGCCGTCGTCGCCGCGGCCTGTGGCGACGACGGCGGGGGGTCCACGACCACGACGGCCCCGTCGGCGACCTTCGCCCCCGCCTCTGACGCCGAGCCGGCCGACTACTCCGGACGGGGGCCCTACGCCGTGGGCCAGATCGACCTCGAGCTGGACCCCGAGCACCAGGTCGTCGTCTTCTACCCGGTGGACGCGGACACGGTCCCGGCGGACGCCGAGGCCTACTCCTACTCCGGCGAGGACATCCTCGATCCGACCATCAGCGCCATCCTGCCGGGGTCGCTCTCCGGTGAGGTCGCTCCCGAGGACACGTGGGTGGGCCTGCCCGCCAGCGACGACGGTCCCTTCCCCACCGTGCTCCACAGCCACGGCTTCTCGGGCAACCTTCGCTTCGCCAACCGCCACAACGCCGCCGTCGCCTCCTGGGGCTACGTCGTGGCCGCGGTGGACCATCCCGAGCGTGGGCTGGCCTCGATCCTCGATGCCTTCGTCTCCGGCGCCGCCGACGAGCGTCAGCGCCCCGACGAGAACCTCGACAGCGACCAGCTCATCGCCGGTCTCGACCTCCTGGCCGAGGCCGACCGGCAGGCCGACTCCCCCATCGCCGGCGCCGTCGACACCGAGCAGGTGGCGGCCGAGGGCCACAGCGCCGGTGGGAGCGCGTCGGGCACCGCCGCCTACGACGACCGGGTCGACCTCTGGATCGGCCAGGCGCCCGGACTGCCCCTCGAGCCGGACACCGACCTCGGGGAATTCACCGAGGAGGTCACCAGGGACGGCGAGGTGCGCGACCAACTGGACTACGAGGCGCTGCTCGACGCGACCGCCCCGCCGCCGGTGCCGTCGCTGATCATCGCCGCCGAGGGCGACACGGTCGTCGAGCTCGACGGCGTCGAGCGCACCTACGAGTGGCTCGACTCACCGAAGCGCCTGGCCGTGATCGCCGACAGCGGCCACGCGGTGTTCGTCGATCCCTGCCGGGAGATCCGGGAGGAGGGTGGCCTGCGCGTCTTCATCGAGTCCCTCGGGCTCGACCCCGACGACGTCCCCCTCGTCGAGCTCGGCGAGAACGGCTGCCTCCCCGGCGACACCGACCCCGAGGATGTCTGGGGCCTGATCGACCACCTCACGGTCGCCCAGCTCAACCAGGTGTTCGGGATCGACACCGCCGTGGCCACCGCCTCCCTCGAGCCGGGCCACCTCGACGCCACCTTCCCCGGCCTGCTGCGCGAGATCGTGACGGACTAGGCGCTCACCCCGGCCACGCCGGTGAGCTTGGTCGGGGAGATCCGGACCACGAGCTCGCCGGGGACGCCGTTGCGGCGTCCGAACTCCTCGGCCCGGTCCTCGCCCATGTAGCGACCGCCGATCCGGGTCGCCACCCGATCCAGCTCGTCCGGGTCGGTGCCGAGCGTCACGGTGCCGTCCACCTTCACAAACGAGTACGGCGGAGCCTGGTCGTCGACCACCATCGAGAGGCGGCCGCCCTCGGTGAAGGCCCTGCCCTTGGCGCTGTCCTCATGGGTGGTGAACAGCACGTCGTCGCCGTCGAGGACGAACCAGATGGGCGCGACGTGCACGTTGCCCTTGGGTGACACCCAGGCCACCTTGCCCGTCCGGGTCCCCTCCGACAGGAAGGCCCGCCGCTCGTCGTCGGTCATCGGCCGGGCCATGGGAGCTCCTGTCGCTACCGCATGTAGGTCCAGTCGGGCTGCTTGCGGTGTTGGTTCGGGTCGTACTGATCCAGCTCGACCAACTTGGGAACGTCGAGACCCCGGCCGTTGATTCCCCCGCCCTCGAGCGCCGCCACCACGTCCTCGGGGAAGCGCCGCAGGATGCTCGACACCAGGACCTGCTCCTGGGTGCCGAGGTAGCAGCGGTTGGCGTCGGTGACGCTGAGCAGGCGGGCGCCCAGGGCCTCGACGTCGTTGTCGTCCCCGCCGGAGCGGGCGATCCGGTCCAGCCGGTCGGTGATCTCCCCCGACCCGAGCTTGCAGGGTGAGCACTGGCCGCAGCTCTCGACGTAGAGGTAGTTGCTGGCCAACCGGGCCACCTCCACCATGTTCGTCCGGTCGTCGTAGACGATGAAGCCGGCGGACCCCAGGCCGCCACCGGCGTCCCGGAGACCTTCGTAGCTGACCGGGGCGTCGAGGTCGGCGCCGGTCAGGGCCGGGTTGGCGAAGCCCGACAGGACCGCCTTCACGTACCGGTCCTCGGCCAGTCCGCCGGCGTGGGTCTCGATCAGCTCGATGAGGGGCGTGCCCATCTCGACCTCGACCACGGTGGGGCGGGCAACGTCGCCCACCACCGTGCACACGATCGGCCCCGGCGACTCCTCGGTGCCCATGGAGCGGTACCACTCGGGGCCGAGGGCGAGGATCTTCGGGATCCCGGCCAAGGTCTCCACGTTGTTGACCAAGGTGGGGTTGGACTTCGGCGCCGGCTCGTCGTCCTTCTTCGGTGCCGAGGACCACCCCGCCTGGGGACCCGTGGCGAACAGGCCCTGGAGGTACGGCGGGGCCCAGCGGGGCAGCGGCTCTTCGCCTTCGATGACCTGGAGCAGGCCGGTCTCCTCGCCGAGCAGGTAGTGATCGGGTCCGGCGACGAGCTCGAACTCGACGCCCGCGGTCAGGCCGGCCGCCTCCACCTCGGTCAGCGCCCGCTCGAGCCGGTCGATCTCGGTCCGGAAGGTCCTCTTCAGCCCGATGTAGGCCTTGGCGGCCCCGACCGTCAGCGCGGCGATGGCCGCCCCTTCCAACAACTGGTAGGGGTTGGCGCGGATCAGGGCCCGGTCCTTGAAGGTGCCGGGCTCGCCCTCGGCGGCGTTGACCACCACGTAGCGGTCACCGGTCTCGGCCCTGGCCTGAGCGATGCTGCGCCACTTGCGGGCGGTCGGGAACCCCGCCCCGCCCCGGCCCCGCAGCCCGGACAGGCTCAGTTCCTGCAGTGTCCCGCCCGGACCCAGCGCCTGGGCCCGATCGAGGCCGATGCCCCCACCGGCCTCCCACCAGTCGTCGATCGTCGCCACCTCACGGAGCAGGAACGGTTCGTGCACCGCTCCGTCCTACCCGGATCGGGCCCGGAACCGGACACGAGTGCCGGCCTGGACGCCTGGTCGGGATGGCGGCGTCGGGCAACCGCACGATGGGACGAACGAATCCGACGCGTCAGACCTCCGTGCGCAGCCGGGCGGCGAAGCTGGCGTCGGCGCTGCCCGCGGCCTGGTACAGCGCCACGGCGATGACGTTCTCCCCCTCGACCAGGGCCGAGGTCGGGAGGGAGAAGGTGCGGCGGGTCGCCTCGGCGCTGCCCGTGCGGTAGGAGACGGCCAAGGTCGAGTCGGTGAGGGCCCCCGCCGGCAGGTTGTCCCGGACCACCTCGGTCCCGTTGAGGTAGACCACGGCGCCGTCGTCGGCGACCAGGTCGATGAAGAGGGCGGTGACCCCCGCCGCGTCGGTCGCCGTGAAGCGGTGACGGAACCAGCGGACCCCCGAACCGGGGGTGAGCACCGTGGCCTCGTCACCCTCCTCCCGGCCCAACTTGGCCGCCCCCGACAGCCAGCCGCTGTCGTCGAACACCGGTTGGTACCAGTCCGCGGCCGGGGCGGTACCCACGTTCCGGTAGCGCCACGTCGCCCCGATGGCCACGAGCTCCACCGGACCCGCGGAGGCCGCCGCCGTGGTCACCACGATCGGCGCACTGAGCCCGGACCGGTTCCCAGCCGCGTCAACGGCCTCGACCGCGACCGAGTAGTCCGTCGACGGGGTCAGTGCGCTGAGGGTGAGCGATGTCGTGGGCGTCACCCCGGCGACCGCGCCGTCGACCACGACCTCATAGCCCGCGACGGCGATGTCATCGCTGGCCGCGGCCCAGGCCAGGTCCACCGTCGTCGCCGTCCGGGCCGGCGAGGTCAACCCGGTCGGGATGGTCGGCGCGGTGACGTCGGCCGTGGTCCCCGCGGCGACCAGTCGGGCGTCGAAGCTCGCGTCGGAGCTACCCGGCGCCTGGTGCAGCCGGACCGCCAGGACGTTCACCCCGTCCACGAGGGCCGCCGGAGGGAGGCTGAAGCTCCTCGCCGCGAGCTCCGCCGCGCCGGTCCGGTAGCCGGCCGCAGGCGTCGTGTCGCTCAGGGGCCCGGTCGGGAGGTTGTCCCGGAGGACCTCGACCCCGTTGAGGAACACCACGGCCCCGTCATCGGCCACGAGGTCGAGGTCCAGGGCGGTCACCTCCGACGCGGCGCCGACGGCGAAGGTCCGGCGGAACCACCGCACGCCGCTACCCGGGGTCAGCACCGTGCCTTCGCCGCCCTCCTCCCGGCCGAGCACGGCCGGACCTTGGTCCCAAGCCGAGTCGTCGAAGCCCCCGTCGGCCCAGTTCGACGGTGGGGCGGCGCCGGCGTTCCGGTAGCGCCAGACCGCACCGCGGGCGACCACCTCGACGGGGCCGGCCGCGGCCGCTGCGGTCTGCACCGCCAGCGGGTCCGACCGGCCCGAGCGGTTCCCGGCCGCGTCGAGCGCCTCGACCTCGACCCCGTAGGACGACGAGGCCGTCAACCCGGCGACAGTGAAGGCCGTGGTCATCGAGGTCCCCACCGGGGCACCGTCGAGGAACACCTCGTAGCGGGCCACCCCCACGTCGTCGGTGGCGGCGGACCACGTCAGGTCGACGGTCGTGTCGGTCTGCCCGGGCGAGGTGAGACCCGTGGGTACCGACGGCGCCGAGGTGTCCGGTGCGCCGCTGGTCCCGGACAGCCGGGCATCGAAGCTCACGTCCGCGCTGCCGGCGGCCTGATGGACCTCGACGGCGACCACGTTCTCGCCTTCGACCAGCACCCCGGGGTTGAGGGCGAACGTGCTCCACGCCTGCTCGGCGGCCCCGGTCCGATAGCCGGAGGCGGTGGTCGAGGCGCCGACCGCGCCCGTGGGCATGTTGTCCCGCGCCACCTCGGTGCCGTTCACGTAGGCGACCGCGCCGTCGTCGGCCAACAGCTCGAGTCGGAGGTCCTGGATCGATCCGACCCCGCTGATCGTGAAGCCGCGTCGGAACCAGTGGGTGACGATGTAGCTGTTGTCGGGATGGCGACCGTTGAGCACCGTCGCCTCGTCGCCGTCCTCCCGGCCCAGTTCGGCCGGGCCCTGGGACCAACCGCCGTCGTCGAAGCCGAGGCCCCGCCAGCTCCCGTCGCCGCCGGCCCACCCGTCGTCACGGAAGCGCCACACGGCGCCTCGGGCCACCGGTTCGATGGGTCCGCCCGGTGCCGGATCGGGCGTGGTCACGTCGAGGGCCGCCGAGGGCCCGGACCGATTGCCCGCCCGGTCGACGGCCTCGACCGTGAAGGCGTAGGTACTCGACGCCGCGAGATCACCGATCACCGCGGTGGTCCCCGCGATCGACGCCACGAGGACACCGTCCTGGAACACGTCGTAGTGATCGACCGCCACGTCGTCGTCGGCCGGCGCCCAGCTCAGGATCACCGACTGCTCGGTGACCAGGTCGGCCACGACGCCGGTCGGAACCGTCGGCGCCTGGGTGTCGGGCACGTCCCGCACCGCGCTGAGCCGAGCGTCGAAGCTCAGGTCGCTGCTGGCCGCCGCGGTCTGGTGGACCTCGACGGCGATGGTGTTGGCCCCCTCGACCAGGGCTGCGGGGGGAACCGAATAGGAGAGGAAGGTGTCCTCGGGGTTCCCGGACAGGCCGGCGACGGCCCGGGTGCCGTCGGTCGGGTCGCCGGCGGGCAGGTTGGTCCGGGCCACCTCGGTCCCGTTGACGAAGACCGCCGCCCCGTCGTCGGCGAGCAGATCGAGCCGGAGATCGGTGAGGGTGGGCACGTCGGAGACGCTGAAGGTCCGCCGGAAGTAGTAGGTGGTCCGGCCGGACGCCAGCACGGTCGCCTCGCCGCCGTCGCCGAAGCCCAGTTCGGCTGCGCCCGTCGCCCAGGAGCCGTCGGCGAATCCGGGGGCCCTCCAACCGGCGGGAGCGGCCGCGGTGTCGAGGTACCGCCAGTCCGACAGGACCGGGAGCAGCTCCACCCGGGCCGGAGGATCGAGCACGGCCGGATAGCGGGCGAACCCGAAGTAGGGGTTGCCCACGTTGCCCCCCACCCACAGGTCGCGCCCGGTGCTGTGCAGCGCCCAGTTCCCGTCACCGCCGGTCGTCGGTTCGTCGAAGGGCTCGGTCTCCATGATGGCGGGGGCCACCGGGTCGACCACGCCGACGTGCTCGTTCTCGCTGTAGCCGATGTCGTGGCCGCCGAAATAGATCAGGTCACCGACCTCCTCGACGGCCTGGACGTCGCCGGACGTCTCGTGGCGGGTGAGCAACGAACCGTCGCCGGCCCGGTACACGTCGGCCCGACCGAGGACACCACCCAGAGCGGTCCAGACCAGGCCCCGATCGTCGGCCAGGACGTCGAACACCTCGCGTCCGGGTTGGGCCGCGAAGGCCGCCGCGACGCCGCCGGTCACCGGGTCGACGGCCGCGAGGTGGGCCGTGGCCGCTCGACCATCGACCGAGGAGAACCGGCCACCCACATACAGCCGCGAACCGTCCGGTGCCATCTCCAACGTGAGCACGGTGCCCCCCGCCGCGCTCGGGACCCACCCGGCCCGGGGCTGGCCGGACACGGTGTCGAGAGCCACGAGCCGGCTCCGGGTCTGGCCACTGGCCGAGCTGAAGTTGCCCCCGACATAGAGGGTGGTGCCCCGGAGCACGATCGAGCGGACCGTCCCCCCACCGATGTTGGGGGTGAAGCCGGGCACCGTGGCGCCGGTCACGGGGTTGAGGGCGACGACCCGGTTGTGGGACGCACCGTTGACCGACGTGAACGCGCCGGCGACGTAGAGGCGGCTGCCGTCCGGAGACGGCTCGAGGCTGTAGACGACACCGTTCAGGGCCGGGGCGAAGGCCGGCCTCGGCGCACCGGTGACGGCGTCGAACGCAGCCAACCAGGCCTGGTCGGTGACCGGCCCCGTCCTCGTCGGGCGGATCCCGGCGTAGCTGCCGGCGACATAGACCGTGTCGCCGATCTGGGCCAGGTCCTGGACCCGATCCGCGGCCGCCGAGGTCATCCACCCCGTCGGAGCGCCGGCGTCGTAGCGGGACGGCGCCTGCGGCGGCTGACCGTCCTCGTCCGGGGCGGCCCCGGCTGGTCCCATGGCCGCCGAGACGACCGCGACGGCAAGGATCGCCGCCCTCAACTGCCACCTCATCGAACGCTCGCCTTCGCCGATCCGGCCACCCGTCGGTGACCGCACGCAGAGTAGCGGTATTGGCTACTCCACGTCAGATCAGGTCAGCTGCGCAGAACGTCGATCCAGGGCAGGTCCTTGTCCGTGCGGGGCTCGCCGGGCAGACCGAGGATCCGCTCACCGAGGATGTTGCGCATGATCTCCGAGGTGCCCCCCTCGATGGAGTTCGCCCGGGAACGCAGGAACATCTTGCGGGAGGACCCCGGCGGGCCCTCGAGGCCGATCATCTCGGAGCGCCGCATCGTGTAGTCGTAGTCGACCAGGGCGGCCGGGCCGAGCAGGTCGAGGCACAGCTCGTAGATGGCCTTGTTGATCTCGGCGAAGCGCAGCTTGAGCACCGATCCCTCCGGGCCCGGGTTGCCCGCCTTGGCCGCGGCGGAGGCCCGCAACGTGGTCATGCGCAGTGTCTCGGCCTCGATCCACCGGCGCATGAGCTGGTCCCTCATGACCGGGTCCTTGTCGGTGCGGTCGTTCCAGATGCGCACGGCCTCGGCGATCGGGCCCGAGCCGCGGGGGCGGGTGCCGCCGCCGCCGCCGATGCTGGTGCGCTCGTTCATCAGCGTCGTCATCGACACCCGCCAGCCGTCGCCCACGTCACCGATCCGGTCGGCATCGGGGATGCGGACCTCGGTCAGGTACACCTCGTTGAACTCGGCCTCACCGGTGATCTGGCGCAGCGGTCGGACCTCGACACCCGGAGCGTGCATGTCCACGGCGAAGTAGGTGAGACCCTTGTGCTTCGGCACGTCGGGGTCGGTGCGGGCGACCAGCATCCCCCGGTCGGCCAGGTGGGCCATCGTGTTCCAGACCTTCTGGCCGGTGACCACCCACTCGTCACCGTCCCTCACCGCCTTGGTGCCGAGGCCCGCGAGATCCGAGCCCGCCCCCGGCTCGCTGAAGAGCTGGCACCAGACCTCCTCCCCGGTGAACATCGGCCGCAACAGCCGGGGCCGCAGCTCGTCGGATCCGTGGGTCACCACGGTCGGCCCGGCGAGGGCCAGACCGAAGAACTGGGTGTCCTGGGGCGGCGAGCCACCGGCCTCCCGCAGCCGTCTCTCGACCACCGCCTGCAGCTTCGGCCGGACGCCCAGGCCACCGAACCCCTCCGGGAAGTGCACCCAGGCCAGCCCCGCGTCATAGCGGGCGCCCCGATACTCCTGCGGGCTCAGGGCCGCGGGGTCCGTCTCGGCGATGAACGCGTCGAGCGCGGCCTCGACGCGGGCGGTCTCGGCCTCCGCGGTCGTCTCCAGGGTGTCGGTCATGGCCCGAACACTAGGACCGGCCCGGCCCGCTGTCCGATTCACCGACGGCGTCGGTTCCCTGGACGGGCGGCCGGTCGTCGGGGGCAGCCGACCGTTCGCCGCCGGACGATCGAAATTGCGTTCCTTCCGGTCGTAGAGCAGCCCTGAAGAACGCAATCCCGGTCGAGCAGGGAACGCCTGACGGAACTGCGTGACTTCAGGCTGTAGGGCAGCCATTTCGAACGCAATTTCGGTCGGGTCCGTCGACGACCGGCGGCGCGACACCTTGCCCCCTCCCGGCGACCGGCTCCTCCGGCCGGGCCGATCGACCCGTTCAGACCGCTTGCAGCTCGGCCACGGCGGCGGCGAAGGCCTCGTCGTCGGCGAGGTCGGTGGGGGCATGGAGGAGGACGCCGTCGGCGAGGCCGGCGTAGCGGTCGCCGAGCACCCTCGCCAGCTCGTCGTAGCGGCCGCTGGCCACGACCGTGTCGAGGACCTCGTCGGTGACGGTCGCCTCCAGGTCCTCCCAGCGACCCTGCTTGGTCATCGACCGAAGGCGGTCACCGAGGTCCTCCCAGCCGTGGAGCTCGAGGGTCCGGCGGTAGGCGGGGGTGGAGAACAGGAAGCCGAGCATGTAGCGACTGCGGGACCGGGCCTCGGCCACGGCGGCATCGTCGAGCCCGGTCGCCACCATCGCACCGACCACGACCTGGATCGCCGACCGGTCCCGTCCGGCGTCGGCGAGCCCCTGCTCGAGCGCCGGCAGGCCGAGCTCGTGGAGGTAGCGCCGGTCCGAGTTCGTGGGGTGGGTGATGTAGCCGTCGCCCACGGCACCGGCCAGGCGGCAGGCCCGCTTGTTCACCCCGCCCAGCCAGATGGGCGGCGGGCCGGCGTCGAGCGGACCGGGGTTGAACTCGGGCTGGAGGCGGGTCAAGACGTAGTGGGGACCTTCGTGCCGCAGCGGACCGCCGTCCTGGAACGCGGCGAAGGCCGCCCGGACGGCGGCGACGTAGTCCTCCATCCGTGCCACCGGATCGGCCCACGCCACGCCGAAGCGACCGACGATGTTGGGCTTGATCTGGGTGGCGAGGCCGAGGTGGAAGCGGCCCGGGGCGAAGCCGGCCAGCGACCACGTCGAGTAGGCCACCTGCATCGGGCTGCGGGTGAAGGCGAGGGCCAGGGCGGGACGCACGACCAGGGTCGAGGTGTGCTCGAGGGCCAGCGCGCAGGTGATGAACGCGTCGTTCGTCGTCTCGGCCACGTGGAGGGCATCGAACCCCAGGGCCTCCACCCGCCGGGCATGGCCCCCGATGTCGGACAACGGACCGCGTGGGTCCATACCGGCGACGACCTGCATGACCCCATCCTGGCCTCCAGAGACACCTCAACAGGAACGGGACGCGGCGCAGCGGAGCGGAGCAACTCGAAACCGCTCACCCCATCGGCGACGCCGCCGAGCCGGAGGCGAGCAAGGTCACGTCTCGGCGCCGGGCTCCAGGCCGAGGGCGGCCTCCAGGTGGCGGTGGAGGTTGATGATCCGGCACTCCTCGGCGGAGAGGCGGAGGTGGGTGAAGCCGGGCTGGTGCAAGCCCCGCTGGACCCTGGGCAGGTTCTCCAGGTCCTGGTCGAAGATCAGCCCGAGGCTGACCCCGCCGGGCTCGATGTCCATCACCGCCGGCCGAGCGGTGGGCTCGTCGGCGGAGGCCACGCGGAAGGCCACGAAGAAGGTCAACACGCACTCGTCGGGCGTCGAGCCCGGCGTGGCGGTCATGGCACTGACCGCGTCGCTGAGGTAGATGACCGTGGCGTTGGGGAACAGGTTGTACTGGTGCAGGTCCAGCACCTGGGCGGCGTCGAAGTCGCCCAGATCGAGGCCCTTGGCCGCAGCCTCGTCCCGCACGGCCTGCTCGATGACCTCCCGCATGGTCGATCCCTCGGGCACCGGCGGCGGCGGGAACTCGGGGTCGGTGACGCCCATCCGGGCCCCCTGGGTCTGGATGAAGCTGCGCCAGATCTCCGCGTCGGTGACACCTCCGCGCAGGCGGGGCGACGGGATGCCGTAGGGCTGGCTCAGCTTCCCGTGGCGGTTCCACAGACGCTGGGGCGAGTTGACGTCGTCGGTCGACGCCAGCATCTCGCGGTGGATCCCCTGCACGTGGTAGGTCTCGCTGAAGGCCTCGATGCCGACCTTCCAGTTGCAGGCCAGCGGCAGGCGGAGCACGGCCTGCATCCGGTACTCGTCGGGCCGGGCCCAGGCCACGTCGTCGGGCACCCCTTCCAGCCACGCCTCCAGCGACCCGGCGTCGGGATCCAGGTTCACGAAGACCAACTCGCCCCAGGTCCCCACCTGCACCGGCAGGAGGGGGAGGTCCCGGTTGCGCAACGGGCCGAAGCCCTTCCGCGACGGGACCTCGCGCAGTTCGCCCCGGAGGTCCCACGCCCATCGGTGGTACCCGCACCGGATCTCGGTCCGGCCTTCGCCCTCCCCGCGGCACAGTTCGTTGCCCCGGTGCAGGCAGACGTTCTGGAAGGCCCGCAGCTCGCCGTCGTCCCCGCGGACGATGAGGACCGAGATCGGCCCGCAGCGGTACTCACACCAGTCCCCGGGCTCGGCCACCTGTCCACGGGCGGCCGCGATCTGCCAGGTGTGCGGCCAGAGCCGCTCGGCCTCCAGCGCGGCCCAGCGCGGTGAGGTGTAGCGCGACGCGGGGATCGTGGCGGGGCCGAGCGGGCCGGTCTCGATGGTCGAACCGACCGGCGCGTCGTCGGTGAGCTCGCGGTCCTGGGTGTCGGTCACCGCACGGCAGCGTAGGACCACAGCGGTCTACGGTCAGCGGTCATGGACACCTTCGCCATGATCGCCGACGAACGCCGGGGACTCGCCGACCTGCTGGAGGGCCTCGACGAGGCCCAATGGGACTCCCCGAGCCTGTGTGAGGGGTGGACGGTGCGGACCGTGGCCGGTCACCTGACCGCCGGCTGGAACATCTCCATCCCTCGCTTCGTGGTCGCCATCGTCCGCCACCGCGGCTTCGACCGGGCCAACGACCACCTGTCGAGGGGCCTGGGTGATCGGCCGACCGCTGAGATCGTCGCCGACCTCCGGGAGCACGCCGAGGAGCGCTTCACCCCGCCGGGCTTCGGGCCCGAGGCCCCGCTGACCGACCTGCTCGTCCACGGCCTCGACATCCGCCGACCACTCGGCATCGCCCGGGACCTGCCGGCGGACCGGGCCGAGATCGTGCTCGGGATGGTGACCTCCAAGAAGGGAGCGAAAGCCGTCGGGCCGAAAGGGGGGCTCACCGACCTCTGCTTCCGGGCCACCGACTCGCCCTGGAGGCGGGGCGAAGGCGCCGAGGTGACCGGCACCACCGAGGCGCTCCTGCTGGGCCTCACGGGCCGCACCGCCGCGCTCGACGAGCTCGGCGGTGACGGCGCGGCGACCTTCCGTGAGCGCTGGGCCTGACCTGGAGGGCCGGCCCGACCGCCGCCGCCACCCCGACCACGAGGGCCAGCCCGGACCGTCGCCGCCGCCCCGACCACGAGCCAGCCCGACCGCCGCCGCCGCCCCGACCACGAGCCAGCCCGACCGCCGCCGCCGCCCCGACCACGAGGGCCAGCCCGGCAGTCGGCGTGGGCCTCTGACGGGGTGACTCAGGCCGGTGGGCGGGTCAGCTCCCAGGTGTTGTCGCGCAGCACCCGGCGTTGGTCGGCGTCGCTCAGCTCCTTGACCTCGGTCACGTAGTCGAGCGGGCGGGGCATGCCCTCGATGTGGGGCCAGTCGGAGCCGAAGATCACCCGCTCGGCGCCCATGAGCTCGGTGACCTCGTAGGGGTCGTCCTCCCAGAAGGGGTTGATCCAGACGTGACGCCGGAACGTGTCGGCCGGGTCCTCGGGGAAGTACCCGGGGTACTTCTTGGCCGTCGAGGCGAGCTTGCGGAGCAGGTCGGGCAGGAACTCCGAGCCGTTCTCGACCGAAGCGATGCGCAGGCCCGGGTGGCGGTCATAGAGCTTCTCCAGGCTCAGCGTGAGGAGGAAGTCCAGCGCGGCGCGCTCGATCGCGTACATCCGCACCGACGGCTTCCAGCCCCCGGAGAACTGGGCGCTGAACTTGTCGTCGGCATAGCCCTGGGAGGAGTAACCCGAGTCCCCCGCGTGGATGACCGTCGTGATCCCGGCCTCGGCGACCCGCGCCCAGAACGGATCGAACTGCGCGTCGGCCGGCGAGCGGGCCCCCAGCGCGGTGAAGGCCGCCGCCGGGCGCATGACGATGATCCGCGCACCCTTGTCCAGGGCCCACTCGAGCTCCCGGATGGCCCAGTCCTGATCGGCCAACGTCAGGTACGGGGCGCCGAAGATCCGACCCTCGTGGGCGAACCCCCAGTCCTCCTCCAGCCAGCGGTTGAACGCCTGGAAGGTGGCGGTGACGGCGCCGACATCGTCCTTGAGCAGCTCTTCGTAGAGGATCCCCAGGGTCGGGAACAGCCAGACGGCCTCGAGGCCGAACTCGTCCATGCGGGCCAGGCGGGCCTCACGGTCCCGGTACTCGGCCCGGATGGGCTCGCGCTCGCGCAGGAACTCCAGGGGCGACTTGCCGTCGGGGTTGCCGCGGAAGTAGTCGTGCATGGCGCCGGCCTTGGCGATCGGGTCGAAGGTGGCGTTGGTCACCGCCCGGCTGACCTTGCCGCCCACCACGTGGTACTGGCGACCCTCGATCTCGCACCACTGCACGCACCGCGGCCCGAGGGCGGGGTCGAGGTGGCGGGTGAAGGCGTCGAGAGCCTCGTAGTAGTGGTTGTCACAGTCGAAGGCGTCGAAGTCGAGAGCGCTCACGACCGAGACCGTACCGGCCCGATCCGTTACGGCTCGTCGCCGACGAGCCGCCAGACCGTGAGGTCGACAGGCAGCGGGCGGGCCCGGCGGGGCCGATTGGCCAGACCGTGCTCGAACTCGCTCAGCTCGGTGACGATGCGGCGCTCCTCCTCGAGGACCCCCGCGGCCCGGGGCGGCGGCTCGTTCCCGTCGGTTACCAGGTAGAGCGTCCGGCCCCCGAGCGCCCGCTCGAGGGCCAGCAGGGTGTTGGCCGACGGGTCGACGGGACCCGACATCCCCGGCAGGCCCAGCCAGGTGAACGGGCTGACGGCGAAGTTGGGACCCATGGTGCTGCCGCCCTCCCAGACGAACACCACGTCCTGGTCGTCGGCCACCGCCTCGAGTTGTTCGATGACGCCCAGCGAGCCACCGAACTCCTCGTGGTCCCACAGGTCCGCGGACTGACGCAGCATCCAGCCGGCCATCACCAGGACCACCACCGCCGTGCCGATCCGCACCGGACCTCGGCCCGTGCCGCGCCGTTCCCACAACCAGGCCACCGCCACCCCCACCAGGAGCAGCAGGGTGGGCAGGACCATGGGCACGTACCGGCGCCCCCACCACATCAGGTCCGGCGCGATGCGGGGCTCCCAGATGAGCACCGGGGCGATGATCAGGCCGGGCAGCACCAACACCCACCGGACGGCCGACCACCGGGCCCGGACCCCGAGGGCCAGCGCCCCGACCGCGGCGACCAGGGCCATGGGGGTGATGAACAGCGCCAGGCGCTTGAGGTTCAACTCGTCATAGCCCCGGGTCCGTTCGCGGCGCTTGTCGATCCGATAGTTCTGACCCAGGAGCTCCTCGCGGAACCAGGCCACCGCGAGGAAGACGAGGAACAGGGCCACGAGGGCGTAGCCCGCCATCCGCCAGGCCCGGTCTCGGTCGATGGCGGCGAGGCGGCGCCTCAGCTCGGCGACGATGCCGGCGTCCGCCGGGCCCGTGGCCAGGATCCGGGAACGCACCCATCGGGCCAGGACGGCGAGGAGGGCCAACAGCACCGCGCCGGCGACGGCCTCCCGGAGCGAGGGCAGACCCTGCTGGAGGCGGGCATAGCGCGAGCCCCGGCCGTAGGCCTGCCAGGTCCCGAGCGCCAGCATCGGCGCCAGCCCGAGGGCGAAGGCCCACGCCCGGCCGTCGAACCGGTCGAAGACCCACAGGCCGGCCAGCACGATCGCCGCCGAGCCGACCACGACGATGCCCTCGGGTCGGGCCACGAAGCCCACACCGACCAGCGCGCCGCCGAGGGCGGCGGCCACCCGCCAACGGGTCGACAGGGCCAACGCCACCGCCAGCAGGGCGCCGGCGTAGACGAACAGGGCGAGGGACTCCGCGGTCGGGAACTTGGCCTGCCAGACCATCAACTCGTTGACGGCGAGGAGACCGGCGGTGACCGCGGCGGCCAGCAGCCCGAACGCCCGACGGGCTGCGAGGAAGACCAGCCCCACCCCACCGAGGGCGAAGAGGGGTGTGAGGTTGAACAGACCCCCGGTCCCGGCCACGTCGTAGGCGGTGGCCAGGGTCGAGGGCCAGAGGTGGAAGAAGTCCGGGAGGATGTGGGCGGGGTCGTCGGGGTCGGTCGGGAAGCTGCGGTAGGGCAGCTTCCGCCAGGCCACCTCACCGGCGTCGGTGACGACCTTGGCGATGTCGTCGGTGACCACCAACTCGGCACCGGTCTCCGCCACCGGATCGGTCAGGACGACATCGCCCTGACGGGCGATGGCGACGGCGTGGTTGACATAGACGCCCGGGTCGCGGTTCTTCGCCGCGAGAGGGAACCCCGGGAAGAACTGGGAAGCGGCCAGCACCAGCACCGCCCCGAGGGTGAGAGCCGCGGGCCAGGACCACGGCGCGGGTGACCAGCGGCGCCGGCGGTCCACCACCACCGCGGCCAGCGCGGTCACCGCGAGGCCGGCCAGCAGCGAACGCCAACCCTCGTGGATGCCGAGGGTCGCCAGGACGAAGGAGGCCACGGCGATCGATGCCCCGAGGGCGACCACGACCAGGGCCCCCATCTCCAGGGGCGTCGGAGCCTCCAGGGGACCGTTGCGGGCCGCGATGCTCATCGATGCAGGTACCGGCGGATCCGACCCCGGCCCCGGTTGAACGCGGTGGTGAGGCGACCGGCCGCGTTGACGCGGGGGAAGGCCTCGTCGGGCAAGGGTCGGTCGAGGAACGCACACAGCTCGGGCCAGCCCTCGCCCTCGGTGAGGCGGAGCACGAGCAGATCGCCGGGCCGGTCGGCGAACCACGCGGCGACCTCGGCGTTGTGGCGCTCGTAGCGCTCGCGGTAGACGGCCTCGTGGCCGACGGGGTCGCCCTGGCCCTCGCCGTAGATCCACTCCCGCATCGGGGTCGACCGGCCGCCGAAGTGGCTCAGGACGCTGGCCCACCAGTCGTCGGTCGGACGGACGGTGAGGATGAAGCGGCTGGCGGGGACGGCGGCGTCGAGCTCACGGAACAGCAGCGGCCAGGGGTTGTCCTGCACCGCGTCGACGGCCCCGAGACGCTGTTGGGCCTGGGGCCACGCCGAACGGGCGATGTCGGGATCGCGGACGCCGAACGGACCGCCGACCCGGAACCCGAGTCGCTCCAGGGCGCGGCCCAGCGACGAGGTCCCCGTCTTGTGGAAGCCGACACCGAAGATCATGGGCGTGTCCAAGGCGGGCCGAAGCGTAGTGCTCGGCCACCGAGCGGTACCCTTCTGCGGCCCCCATGAGCGACTCCACCCCCGCCGTCGACGTCTCGATCGTCCTACCCGTCTACAACGAGGCAGGGCATCTCCAGGAGGAGATCGACCGCATTCGACTGGCCATGGATGCGTCGCACCACTCCTATGAGATCGTCGTGGTCGACGACGGCTCCGACGACGGCTCCGGCGAGGCCCTCGAATCCGTCGAGGGGATCCGCCTCATCCGCCTGCCGGTGAACCGGGGCTCGGGAACCGCCCGAAAGGTCGGCACCCGGGAGTCCCGGGGCGAGATCGTGGTCTGGACCGACGTCGACATGACCTATCCCAACGACCGCATCCCCGAGTTGGTCAAGGAGCTCGAGGGCTTCGACCAGGTCGTGGGCGCCCGCACCTCCGAGCAGGGCACGGCCAAGGCCCTCCGGGTCCCTGCCAAGTGGACGATCCGCAAGCTCGCCGCCTACCTGGCCAACACCCCGATCCCCGACCTGAACTCCGGCTTCCGGGCGTTCCGGCGCAGCGTCGCCCTGCAGTTCCTGCACCTGCTGCCCACCGGGTTCTCCTGTGTGACCACGATCACCATGACCTTCCTGGCCAACGGCTACACGGTGAAGTACATCCCCATCGACTACGCGCCCCGGGCCGGCGAGTCGAAGTTCCACTGGCGCAAGGACACCACCCGCTACCTCGTGCAGGTGGTGCGGCTGGTCCTGTCCTACAACCCGCTGCGGGCCTTCGGTCCCGTGTTCGGGATCCTGGCGGCGATCGGCTTCGTGAAGCTGGGGTTCGACCTGACCGACAAGGCCTGGCGGGTGCCCACCAACACCCTGCTCATCATCTTCGCCGCGTTCCAGGTCCTGGTCATCGGCCTGCTCGCCGACCTCGTCGTGCGGGTGACCCGGCCCCGTGACGAGGTCGCCGGCGCCGGAAGGTGAGTGGGTCGGGGCCCGCCCCCGGCCGCCTGTTGGTCATCACCTCGAACTACCCGCGCTGGGAGGGTGACTCGACCACGCCGTTCGTGCTCGACCTCACCCGGGCGCTGGCCGCTCGCGGCTGGCAGGCCGACGTGCTCGCCCCCCACGCACCCGATGCCGCCCGGGACGAGGTCCTCGGCGGGGTCCCGGTGCACCGCTTCCGCTACCTGCGGCCCGAGCGGGCCCAGACGGTCTGTTACCAGGGTGGGGCGCTGGTGAACCTCCGCCAGAACCGCACCAACCTGCTGAAGCTGCCGGCCCTCGTCGGGGCCGAATGGGCGACGGTGGTCCGCCGGCTGCGGGCCGGCGCCTATGACGCGGTCCACGCCCACTGGGTGCTGCCCCAGGGGTTGGTCGGGGTGCTCGCGACCCGCAAGGTCCCCGTGGTGGTGACCGTCCACGGCGGGGACGTGTTCGCCCTCGACCAGAGGCCCCTGCGGGCGGCCAAGCGGCTGGCGTTCGGCCGGGCCGACGCCGTGACCGTGAACAGTTCGGCCACCGAACGGGCCGTGCTGGACTTGACCCGGCCGCGGCGCCTCGAGCGGATCCCGATGGGGATCGACGTGGATCCGCCGGTCGACCCCTCGGTCGTCGGTCGGCTCCGGGAGGAGCACCGCCGGGGCGACGGGCCGCTGCTGGCTCTCGTCGGGCGGGTGGTCGCCGAGAAGGGCGTGTTCGACCTGCTGGACGCCGTCGACCGCCTGCGGTCGGACCGCCCCGACGTCCGGGCCGTCGTGCTGGGCGAGGGCCAGGACCGGGTCGACGCCGAGGCCCGGGCCGCCGACCTCGGTCTCCGCGAGCACGTCCGCTTCGTCGGCTGGGTCGATCCCGCGCAGGTACCGAACTGGCTGGCGGCCGCGGACATGGTCCTGGCCCCGTCCCGCACGGCGCCCGACGGCTGGGCCGAGGCCCAGGGCTTGTCGATCGTGGAGGCGATGGCGGCCCGACGACCGGTCGTGGCCAGCGACAGCGGCGGCATCGGCGACGCCGTGGAGCACGAGGTCACCGGCCTGGTCGTCGGCGAGGGCCGTCCCGACCAGTTGGCCGAGGCCGTTCGCCGCCTCCACACCGATCCGGCACTGGCGGTACGCCTGGCCGAGGCCGGCCGGCAGCGGGCCGTCGAGGGGTTCTCCGCCGACGCCTCCGCCGACGCCTTCTCGGCCCTGTTCACCGACCTCATCGGGGCACGGACGTGAACTCGAGAGCGGTCTTCGTGGTGTCGACCGGACGCACGGGGACCCAGTTCCTGGCCCGCACGGTGGAGGGGTGGGGGGCCCGCAGCCACCACGAACCAGGGCCCTGGTGGCTGCGCCACCTGTCCAACGCCCACGCCTCGGGGGCGGTGAGCGAGGAGCAGGCGGTGCGGCGGCTCCATCGGGTCCGGGACGAGGCGCTGGCATCCGAGGAGCCCTGGTTCGAGGCCAGTTGCCTCGACCACGGTCTGGTGGGGCCGCTCCTGGCCGCCTTCCCCGAGGCCACCGTCGTCCAGGTGGTCCGCCACCCGGTGGGCTACGTGCGTTCGGCCCAGGACTGGGGGGCGTACCGGCTCGGCGGACGGCCCCTCAACCTGTTGCCCTACCGTCGGCTGGCTCCCCCCCAGTTCGACCGCTGGAACCTGGCCGAACGTGTGCGGTGGATGGGCCAGGACCAGTTCGAGCGGCTGGCCTGGGCCTGGACGGCCATGAACCGGGCCATGCGCACCCAGGGCGAGGGTTCGGCCCGCTTCCGGGTCGCCCGCTTCGAGGACCTCACCGACGCCGATCGCGGGCCCGTCGAGCTCGGCCGCCTGGCTGAAGACCTCGGCCTGTCGGTGGACCCCCAAGCGCTGGCCGCGGCGACCCGGAAGCGGGTCAACGCCAGTCAACCCAAGGCCGGGGACTGGACCCCCGAGCAGTGGACCCGGCTGATCGACCTGACCGCCGGCGAGGCGGCCCACTACGGCTACGAGGTCACGCCCCCCTGAGAGCCTGCCCTGCCCGCCCCGTCACGAAATCGCGTGAGTTGGTCACGCTGAGCGTGACCAACTGACGCAATTTCTGACTGGTACCGATCAGTAGTCGTAGCGCTTGCGCCAGGGCCAGGTCAGGGCGGCGACCACCCGGCGGTCCCGGACCGGCAGCAGGGCTCGCCACTCCTCGTCCTCCCGGATGGTGACCTCGGTGCCACCGAACCGGGTGGGGTTGCCGGCCAGGGTGTGACCCTGGGTGACCGCCAGGGTCCGGCCGTCGAGGACGGCGCCGACGTCGGGGGACCGGCCGACGAAGGCCCCCAGCTCCGACAGGGTCGTGGTGGGATCGGCAGTGAAGTCCTCGTAGCGGAGGGTCATCCGAGGTCCGGGCGATCGGCGGGTGCTCAGGCCGACCACGAGGTTGCGGCTGGTCCAGCTCAGGCCCGAGTGCCAGGCCGGGTAGCGGTCCATCTCCCGGGGCTCGACCATGTCGTGGTGGGTCTTGGTCCGCTGCCAGGACCAGGCGACGGCGCGGGGGTCCCGGACCAGCAGCAGCGAGTAGGGGCGGATCCCCTCCACCCGCCCGAGCACGCCGGGCTCGGTCGGCCACTTGGACGAGTCCACGATCACCTCGGCCCCGGTGACCTCGGCCACCGCGTCCACGAGTCGGGCCGTGGCGGCCGACCACCGCTCGAAGGCCGACCACCGCTCGGTGCGCCCGGCCAGCAGGCGAGGGACTGCGCCCCAACGGAAGACCGCCTCGCTGTCGTGGGCCAGCGCCTCGCCGTCGAGATCGGCCACCCGCTCGGTCACCGCCCCCCAGATGGGACACGAGGTGATGTGCTCGCCACAGGCACACCGGCGGTCCTCGACCAGGCCCCGGCGCCAGAAGAAGCGCAGTTCGCCCGCGGCGAAGAACCCGTCCAGCTCGCCCAGGGCCATCGACAGCAGGGTCGAGCCGGACCGGCCCTTGCCGAGGAGGTAGAGGACGTCGGTCACACCGACCCGGGACCGGCGTCGAGGCCAGGCTCGGACCCCGACCCGGGACCGGCGTCGAGGCCAGGCTCGGACCCCGACCCGGGACCGGCGTCGAGGCCAGGCTCGGACCCCGACCCGGGACCGGCGCGCGCTGCGGCGGGCTCGGACCCCGACCCGGGACCGGCGCGCGCTGCGGCGGGCTCGCGCTCGCCGGGGAAGTCCCGACGACCCATCAGACCCACGATCAGGGCCATCACCGCCATCACCGGCAGGGACACCAGCCGGTCGAGGCCGCTGGCCAGCAGGCCGCTGGAGGCCGGGTCGCCCACGAGGCGGCTGAGCGCGCCGGAGATCACCTCGCGGATCCCGAAGCCGGAGGGGAAGAACCCGATGGCCGACGACAGCACCCCCGCCAGCGGCAACAACATCGCGCCGGCGAAGGACCCGCCCAGGTCGAAGCCGACCATGACCAGCCAGAAGCGCACGCCGCGGACCGCCACCATCAGGATCTCCACCCCGAGGAGGACGGCACTGCGGCGCAGGGCCTCGCCGGGTGGGGGATCCTCCCGTCGGGCGACCAACGAACGCACGGCGGCGTGACCGACCAGGCCGGCGAGCACACCACCTGCTCCGAAGAGCAGGGCCAGCCACGGCCGCAACGGGGTGAGCACGACCGCGCCCACCAGCAACGAGCCCCCGAGCCAGAACAGCGCCGTGGCCAGAGTGGCGGAGGCGGCCCGGCCGTAGGAGGAGCCCTCCCGCTTCAGCCCCTGCATCCGCACCAGCGCCGAGCCGGGCAGCGGGAGGAGGTTGGCGGCCCGGGCATAGATGGCGATGGGCATCGCCACCCGGAGCCCGATCCGGTGGCCGAGCACCGCTCCCGACGCCTTGTACTCCAGAGCGTTCAGCATGATCAGCACCGGAACGCCGACCACGCTGGTCAGGAGGATCGCCCACCACTGCAGCTCGCGCGGGCCCGACGGCAGCCCTCGGATGCCGAGCACCATCGCCACGACGAACACGACGGCCGACACGACCATCGAGATCCTCCGGCCGCGAGGCGTCTCGGTCCGGGCCGACAGCCGGTCGACGAACCCGGCGGCGCGCCGGAGCAGGGGCTGGAGACGATCCACGGTCAGCGGGTCCGGGTCACAACCGGCTGAAGGGCTCGGCGTACGCGAACGGCCCGGCCACCACCGCGGAGGGGTCGAGGACGCGGACCAGGAAGTTCGCGCCCCAGTCCGGGTCCGGCGCGACCACGCCGTGCTCGGTCGCGGGCTCGAAACCGCAGCGGCGGTAGAAGTCGGGGTGACCGAGCAGGGCCACGAGGCCCTCTCCCCGGGCCTCGGCCACGGCCACCACGGCATGGACCAGCACGGTGCCGATCCCCTCGCCCTGCCGGTCCGGCCGTACCCCGATCGGCCCCAGCCCGACGGCCGCACGGCGATCCGCCCCGATCGTCCCCCGGGTGCAGACGACATGGCCGACCACCTCGCCGTCGATCACGGCGACCAGGGACAGGTCGTCCATCCAGCCCTCGTCCTCGCGCAACTCGTCGAGCAGGCGGGCCTCGATCGCCTCATCGGCCCCCTCCGGCGTCGGGAAGGCGGCCGCCTGCACCGCTCGGGCCGCCGCCCGGTCCTCCGGGCGCTCCCGACGGACGATCACGCCGGGCGCTCGCCTTCGAGGACGGCCCGCAACGCATCGGTGAGCGGGACCGGCTCGCCACCGCTGAGGTGGACGTGGACGGTCTCTCCCGTGGCCAGGCAGCGGTCGTCGAGGAACACGCCCTGGCCGATGGTGAACGACGACTCGCCGATGTCGACGACGCACGAGCCCACGTCGAGTTGGGCCGGGTAGGAGGCCGTCCCCCGGTAGTCGATCGCGACGCGGCGGACGGTGAAGTTGTCGCCCTTCGCCTTGTGGGGGATCACCCGGTCCAACAGCAGCTCGAGTCGGGCGTTCTCCAGGTACTCGGCATAGGCCACGTTGTTGATGTGCCGGGCACCGTCCTGGTCACCCCACCGCACCTTTTCGCGGCTCCAATGGCCGTAGATCGACCGGTCCGTCAGCTCCACCCCGCCAGTCTGGCCCGCGCCACACCCGCTTCCGGTACCCGATCCGACTCCCCGGGAACCAGATCGGCGGCAAGAGCGGGGGCAGCCGAGGCGGGCGACGGCATCGCTGATGACCAGAGCCATGACGAGGACGCCGAGGATCGTCCACCGCTTTCGCAGCTCCTTGTGCAGCTCGGTTCGTAGGTCGGCCAGGCCGGCGGGGATCTGCTCGCGTAGCTCCGCCATCTCGACCCGAACACCAGCGAACCCCGCCTCGGTGCGCGCCTCGAGCGCACGGATGCCCGGCGACGGCGCGTACAGATCCTGCGTCGTGGCGACGTCGGCTCCTCCGACCGGGGGCAGCATGGCCATCAGCGTGTCAGGGTGCTCGTCCTGGGTCGTCAGGTCTGACACCTCGGCACTACCGTCCCGCCCCGTGACCCGAGCCTTCGACGACCTCCTCGAGGCCAACAAGCAGAACCAGGCCGACTTCGCCCTCGGTGAGCTCACGGGCACGCCGCGCCGAGCCCTGGCGGTGCTCACCTGTGTGGACACGCGCCTTGACCCCCTCGCCGTGCTCGGCCTCCAGCCCGGCGACGCCAAGATCCTGCGCAACGCCGGGGCCCGGGTGACCGAGGACGTGGTCCGCTCCCTGGCCCTGGTCGTCGCCGCCCTCGGCGTCGAACGGGTTGCGGTCATCGCCCACACGGACTGCGCGGTCGCGAAGGCCTCCGACGACGAGCTCCGGGCCCTCGTGACCGAGAAGGTGGGGGCCGACACCTCCGGATGGGAGCCCCTGGCGATCGAGGACCAGCGCGCCACCCTCCGCGCGGACCTCGCCCGCCTTGGGGCCGACCCTCTGCTACCCGACGACCTCGTCGTCGGCGGCTTCGTCTACGACGTGGCGACGGGCGCCCTCACGCCCTTGGATTGACCCGGCTCAGGAGACCTGCCGCTCCCGCCCCTCCCAGTACGGGGCCCGGAGCTTGAACTTCTGCAGCTTGCCGGTGGCCGTTCGGGCCAGCTCGTCGCGGAACTCGACCGAGGTCGGGCACTTGTAGTGGGCCAGTCGGTCCCGGCAGTGGGCGATGAGGTCGGCCTCGGATGCCTCCGCCCCTCCGCCGAGGACGACGAGGGCCTTCACGGTCTCGCCCCACTTCTCGTCGGGCACCCCGATCACCGCGACCTCGGCGACGGCCGGGTGCGAGAAGAGGGTGTCCTCCACCTCGATGGAGGACACGTTCTCCCCACCCGAGATGATGACGTCCTTCTTGCGGTCCGAGATGGAGACGTAGTCGTCCTCGTCGATGACCCCGCCGTCCCCGGTGTGGAACCACCCGTCGACGATGGCTTCGGTCGTGGCCTCGGGCTGCTCCCAGTAGCCCTCCATCACATGGTTGCCCCGGGCCAGCAACTCACCCTGGCCGTCGACCTCCATCCGGACCCCGAGGGCCGGTGCGCCGGCCCGGCCCAGGCGCTCAGCCCGCTCGCCGGGTGTCAGGTCGTCGTACTCGGCCCGGCCCCGGTTCATGGTCAGCAGCGGCGTGGTCTCGGTCAGGCCGTAGATCTGGATGAACTCCCAGCCCAGCTCGGTCTCCACCCGCTCGATGGTCCGGGTCGGCGGAGGTGCCCCGGCGACGACGATGCGGGTGCGGCCGGCACCGGGGATCGGCCCCTCCCAGGTGGCGGCGGCGTCGAGGATGGCGGCCACGACCGCGGGGGCACCGTTGAGCTGGGTCACGCCGTGGGTCTCGACCCGACGGAGGATCTCGGCCCCGTCGACCTTTCGGATCACGACCTGGGTGCCACCCATCCCGGTGTGGGCGTACGGCATGCCCCAGCCGTTGCAGTGGAACATGGGCAGCGTGTGCAGGTAGACGTCCCGGTCCGACACGCCGGCCTGCCACCCGAAGGTCGTGGCGTTCAGCCAGATGTTGCGGTGGGTGAGCTGGACGCCCTTGGGGCGGGCCGTGGTCCCGCTCGTGTAGTTGATCGTGGCGGTGGCGTCCTCGTCGGGCGTCCAGGGACGGGGCTCCGCGTTCGACCCGAACAACGCCTCGTCGGCCTCGGCGCCGATGACGAAGCGGTGGCGGGCGGTCACCCCGCCCAGTTCGTCCTCGAGCTCGGGGTCCACGATCAGGACCGAGGCCCCACAGTGCTCGACGATGTAGCCGATCTCGGCCGAGTTCAGCCGGAAGTTGATCGGCACCAGGATGCGGCCCGACCCGCTGACGCCGAAGAACGACGTGAACAACCGGGCGGCGTTGGGCGAGACCATCGCCACCCGCTCGCCGACGCCGACGCCGAGGGCATCGAGCGACGCCGCCTGGGCGCGAGCCCTCGTCGCCACCTCACGGTAGGTCAGCGAACCCCAGGACGACGCGGGCTGGTCGGGCTCGTCGACGATGCCGACCCGGTCCCCGTAGACCAGCTCGGCCCGCTCGAGGAAGTCGTTGACGGTCAGTGCCACCTTCATGCTCGTCCTCCGGTTCGCGGCGCGGTCAACGTAGCCCGCGTCCTCGGACGGGTGGAGTCCTCCCCTCGGTGGTAGGCAGGCACCCTTGCCCTGGGGCGGGCAACGGGGGACAACAGGGACATGAACCGGCACCGCGGTGCGGTCACGTACTGCGTACGGGCCGACGCGCGTCGATCGTGGCCGACCTGGGTGGCGCTCGGTGTCCTCATCGGACTGGCCGCGGGCTCGGTGATGGGTGCCGCCGCGGGGGCCCGGCGGACGGCCTCCGCCTACCAGGACCTGGTCGAGGAGACGGCCGGCATCGACGCCGTCGTCACCCCCGCCTGCCCGGATCCCGAGGACTGTCCGTCGGCCCTGGAGCTCGCCGCGGACCTGCGGGCCCAACCAGGGATCGCTGAGGCCGGGGCCGTGGCGTCGATCCTGATGCCGGTCGAGGGCGAGACCGGGGTGTGGGAGACCCAGGGCGACGCCTGCAACACGGGGACCGGCGAGGTGAGCGCGATCGTCCCGCTGGAGGATCGCGTCGGTCGCGACCTGGGTCGCCTCCGGATCCTGGAGGGACGGGGGGTCGACCCGAGGCGGTCCGACGAGGTCGTGCTGGCCCCCGAGGCCGCGGCCACCCAGGGTGTGGAGGTCGGCGACTCCCTGCGGCTCCACCTCGGTCCGGACGTCGCCTGTGAGGACCCGTCGAGCTGGGGTGAGCCGACCGAGGTGACCGTGGTCGGCATCGGACTGACCGCGCTCGAGGTGCGCCCGAAGAGCGGGTTCTACATCCAGGGCATCCACCTCTCCCCTGCCCTCGCGTCCCTCGATTCCGCCCAGGCCAACGCCGCGGTGGCGGTCCGGTTCGAGGCCGGCACCGACATCGACGACCTCGAGGCCGCCGCGCCCGTGCTCGTCCTGGTCGATCGGGCCACGAGCCTGAGCGGCGACGAGATCGATGCCGGGCTCCAGTCCGACGCCAACGCCCTGTGGTTCGTCGCCGTCCTCGGCGCGCTGGCCTCGCTCGCCGTCCTCGGTCCCACCCTGGCCCGGTACCGCGGGCGGGCCGAAGCGGTCGACCGCGACCTGGCCGCCCTCGGGTGGTCACGCCGCGACCGGGCGCTACGGAGCGTTGCCCATGCGCTGGCCATCAGCGCGGTCGCCGGCGTCGTCAGCCTGGCCGTCCTGGCTGCGGCCTCCAGCCGGACACCGATCGGCGATGCCCGCGGCATCGAGCCGGCCCCGGGCCTGGAGCTCGACCTCCCGGTCCTGGTCCTCGGCTGGGCCGGCCTGACCGCCCTGGTCGTCGCCGGTCTCGTGGCCTTGGCCCTGCGTTCGAGCACTCGGCCCGAGGGCCGCCGCCGGACGCCACTCGCCCGGACCGCAGCCCGAGCCGGCCTGCCCGCGCCGACCGTCCTCGGCATCCGCATCGGCCTCGAACCCGGTCCCGGACAGGCCCCGGTTCGCTCGTCGTTGTTCGCCGTGGTCCTCGGGCTCAGCGCCGTCGTCGCCGTGCTCGTCTACACCAGCGGGGCCCAGTACCTGCGCGAGACGCCGGCGCGGCGGGGCGTGCCCTGGGACGACATCCTCTTCATCAGCGAGATCGAGGACGGGGTCTCCCTGGCCGAGCGGGCTCAGGCCTGGCCCGAGGTCGAGGCCACCGCCACCGCGCTCTACTGGCTGCCCCCGCTCTCACTGGGCCCCGATCACCTCCCGGCCCGGGCGATGGGGTTCAGCAGTGGCCCCGGTCAGGCGACGCCGACGGTCATCGACGGGCGGGCGCCGACCGGCCCGGCCGATCTCCTCGTCAACCCACTGCTGGCCGCCGACCTCGGCGTCGACGTCGGCGACACCATCGACGCGTCCTTCGACCTCACCGACTTCTTCGGCCCCGCGGCCGGGGCGAGCGAACCCTTCACCCTCGAAGTGGTCGGGACGGGGCTCGTCCCCATCGGCGACGGCCGCTTCGACACGGGCGTGGCAATCACCCGCGAGGGCTACGCGGCCCAGGCCGCGAACTTCCCGGTCGAAGACGGAAGCGCCTATGACCCCGAGGGGGCCGACTTCCTGATGCTCGACCGGGCGGACGGGGTGGAGGACGCCGCCATCGTCGACCGACTGGCAGAGGAAGGGATCCCCTACGACCCGCTCCCGGTCGAGGCGGCCGACTTCCTCGACAACATCGTCTCGGCCGACCCCACGAGCACGGAGGCGGCGCCCGACCTGCTGGCACTGTTGATGGGGGTGATGGGCGCGGCCGTCCTCGCCTACGGCCTGGCGGCGACCATCGCCCGCAATGGCCACGACCTCGCCGTCACCCGGGCCCTCGGCCTGACCCCCCGGCTGCTGCGCCGCACCAGCCGCTGGGCGGCCGTGAGCTTCACCGGGGTGGCGCTCCTCATCGCGGTACCGGTGGGGATCGCCGCGGGCCGGGTCGCCTGGCGCCGCTACGCCGAAGGGCTGGGTGTCGTCCCCGACCCGGTCGTCCGACCCGGCGAGATCGCCGCGCTCGTGGCGGTGACGCTCCTGCTGGCGCTGACCGTCGCCACCCTGGCCGCCCGATGGCAGTCCCGAGCCGCGCCGGGCGAGGTCCTCCGCTCCGAATGAGTCTCTCGGTTCCGCATCACCGGCACGACTCGCCCGGCGTCGTGGTGTGCATGGCGGCGTGGTCCGGCGGGGGTCCCGATCAGGACCAGGTGGCCCCGAGGATCCACGCAATGGACCAGAGCAGTGCGAGAGTTGCGATGCCGAGGGCGAGCAGGTCCCATGTCCGCGCAGAACCCGAACGCTGGGCGGCGAGAAGACCACGGATGGCCACGACGGCGGCGGCCACGCTGGGCGCGGCGATGACGAGTCCCGGCCGCCAGTCGCGTGCTGGGAATTGGGTGCCGATGGTGACCCAGATGAGTGCGATGACTGCGGGCGGAGCCGTCGACGAGAGGCAGCCGCCCTTCGGACGGCGCTGCGGTTGGCTGTCTGGTTCGGCGAGAAGCGCAGTCGGTCTTGCCCGCCGGTTGACACGCCAGGCTGCGATCAGCAAGAGGCAACCAGCGGGGAAGAACAGGAGGATCCAGGCGAGTCCGAGGACCAACAGGTAGAACTCGTCGGGCATGTCGTCGGGGTCGAGGAACCCCGCGATGATCATGGGGCCGACCCAGCAGACGGCCGCCAGGATGACGAGCACCCAGGGCCATCGGTTCGGTCGATCCTCCTCAACGGGACCTGTTGGCTCCCCCGCCCCGCCATGCGTGTCGATCACCCCGTCATCATCGAGCCGCCGACGGGTCCTGCTCAGAGGCCAAAGTCCCGCTCGGCCCTCCGTGGCGCGAACGATGGCCGCGGTTTGGCGGCGGCCCGCGAGGTCTTCCGGCGGTTCAGGACCTTCGCCCCTGCGATAAGCCCCTGGCGTCGCCGGACACTACGGGGGTGACCGACACCGATGTCCCGAAAGGTCCCGGCGAAGGCGACGACGGTGTTGCCTCGCCCCCTTGGTGGCGTCGGTGGTGGGTATGGGCCGCCGCCTGCGCCGTGGTCCTGATTGCTGCCGGGGTGACGATCTGGGCGGTCCAGGACGACGACGACGCCGAGGACACCGCACCGACCACCACGAGCAGCACGACCACGACTGAGCCGACCGCCACCACCGAGCCGACCACGACGACCACCATGCCGACCGCCACCAGCGAGCCGACCACGACCACCGTCGAGTCCGTGGCCGCCTGGATCAACGAGCATCGACAGAACGACAACATCCAGGTCGAGATCATCTGCGCGGACACGGGGTCGATCGCCGTGGGCGGGGTGCTCGCGTGCCAGACGGCCCCGGTGACCGAGCCAGTGCAGGTTGAAGATGCGGGTGTGATCGTCTACGTGCTCGACGCGACCGGACGGTCCGCCTACGACGTCGCGACCGACATCCCCCGATCGACTGAGGAACTCCTGGATCGCTACCAGGCCGCGCCCTCCGGCCTCTACTGCCGGGACCTCCTGACCCCCGACCTCGGGCCGTTTCCGTTCTGGCAGGGAGATACACCCGACGGCGATGCATTCCTGTGGTCGCTCGTGTACTGGTCCCTGGAGGGTGAACCCGACCGGATGGACGCCGACCTCAACGGGATCCCCTGCGAGACGCTCTATGCCCCCGACGTGGTCGCCCAGGTCCTCGCCGGCGGCTTCGTCTCGGCATAGATGGGGTCTGATTCGCACGACCGCCATGGCGCCAGTGGTTGGTGTCCAGGCGGCTTGCCATGACGTGGAGCTGTGGGCGGTCATCCCGGTTGGGGGACTTCTGCCTCTGGTGTCGGGGGGGGTCGGGGAAGGACGATCCGGTCGTGAGTTGATGGAGGTGCGTCATGCACCGAAGCCTGAAGGTCCGCTCGGGACGGCTGGTCCGGCTGCTGGTGGCGGCGTTGTTGGCGTCGACGGTGGTCGTGGTCAGCGACGCCGGACCTGCGGCGGCGGTCGAGCATCCGCCGTCACTCATCATCAGTTGGGGCACGTATGGCACCGGCAACGGCCGGTTCGACGGACCGGCCGGGGTGGCGGTCGACCCGACCACCGGCGACGTCTACGTCACCGACACCGAGAACCACCGGGTCCAGAAGTTCGACGCCGACGGCACCTTCCTCGCGAAATGGGGCAGCGAGGGCACCGGCAACGGCCAGTTCGACTACCCCGAAGCCGTGGCCGTCGATCCGACCACCGGCGACGTGTACGTCGCCGACACCCGGAACCATCGGGTGCAGAAGTTCGACTCGGACGGCACCTTCCTCACCGGCTGGGGCACGATCGGTTTCGGTGACGGCCAGTTCGTCGTGCCGGAGGGGGTGGCGGTCGATCCGACCACCGGGGACGTGTACGTCACCACTGACGGCCGGGTGCAGCCGGCAGAGGTCGCCTTGCTCACCGACCACCGTCGCCGCCGTGGCCGCCTGGATCCAAGAGCAGTTCAACGACCGCTACGCCCAGTCGACACCCCCACTCGGGGTGGATGGCCCCGACCAGATCGTCTGCACCGACACGGGGCCGATCGCCGTGGGCGGCGTACTCGGGTGTGAAGTAATCCCCACGACCGAGCCGGGATTCCCGCTGGAAGACGCCGGGCTGGTCATCTACGTGCTCGATTCCTCCGGACGGTCCGCCTGGAGGGGAGGAACCGACCAGCCCCACTCGACCGAGGGCCTCATGGAGCGCTATCAGGCCGCCCCCCATGGCCTGTACTGCCGTGACCTCCTCGATCCCGGGAGGCCCGAACTCGGTACCGTCTTCTCGGCGTACAGCACCACACCAGCATCCGGGTACCTCTCGTCGCTGGTGTACTGGTCGCTGGAGGGTGAACCTGACCGGATGGACGCCGACCTGAACGGCATCCCCTGCGAGACGCTCTATGCCCCCGAGGTGGTCGACCAGGTCCTCGACGGCGGCGACGTCTCGGCATAAGGGTCGGATTGGCGGTACCGCCATGGCGACGGTGCTGACCGGCACCCGAGACCGATGGACCATTGACTCTGCGGTAGCCGAGATCGGGACCTAAGTCACTGGTGGCCCGGAGTCCGCCGGTAGAGGGTCGGGTCCATGACGACACGGGGTCTGAGCCGGGGTTTCGGGGCGGGCCGTGGTCTGGTGCGCGGGCTGGTCGTGGTGTCTCTGCTGCTGGTGGTGATAGGGATGGCCCCGGCCGCGCAGGCCCAGGCACCAGGGTCGGCGTAGGCCGAGGCCGAGGCGGGGAGTTCGAACTGGCGCGAGGTGAGCGCCAACGGCATGCAATCGTGCGGGATCCGCACCTCGGGCCGGCTCTACTGCTGGGGCTCCGACTCCGACGGGCAGCTGGGCAACGGTGGCGCCAACATCGACCGGTCGAGGCCGGTGCAGGTGGCCGGCGGGTTCACCAACTGGGCCTCGGTCACCGTTGGCTGGGACCACGCGTGTGCGATCAAGACCACCGGGCGGCTCTACTGCTGGGGCTCCGACTCCGAGGGGCAGCTGGGCAACGGCGATGCCCAACACCGACCGGTCGAGGCCGGTGCAGGTGGCCGGCGCCAACTGGGCGTCGGTCAACGCCGACGGCTTCAACACGTGTGCCATCAAGACCACCGGGCAGCTCTACTGCTGGGGCTCCGACGTCGCTGGACAGCTGGGGTACGCCGGCGACGACATCCGCGACAGGTCGACGCCGGTGCAGGTGACCGGCAGGGGCACCGACTGGGCCGCGGTCGACGCCGGCGGTCTCCACACGTGTGCCGTCAAGACCACCGGCCGCCTCTACTGCTGGGGCAGCGACTTCCATGGGCAGTTGGGCAACGGTCGTCCTTCCGGCGTCGGGACGACTCCAGGCGAAGTGTTGGGCCGCGCCACCAACTGGGCGTCGGTCACCGCCAGTAACGGCCATACCTGTGCCGTCAAGACCAACGGCCGCCTCTTCTGCTGGGGCTGGGACGGCCAAGGACAGCTGGGCAACGGGACGCCCAACACCGACCGGTCGAGGCCCGTGCAGGTGGCCGGCGGCGCCACCAACTGGGCCAGCGTCACCGCCGGCTACTACCACACCTGTGCCCACAAGACCAACGGCCGGCTCTACTGCTGGGGCGGCGACGTCGCCGGGGCCCTGGGCAACGGCGGCGCCAACACCGACCGGGCGAGGCCCGTGCAGGTGGCCGGCGGGTTCACCAACTGGGCCGGCGTCTCCGCCGGCTACCACACGTGTGCCATCAAGACCACCGGGCGGCTCTACTGCTGGGGTTACGACAGCAACGGCCAACTGGGCAACGGGCCACCCAACACCAGCCGATTCCGCCCAGCCCAGGTCTAGGCCCCCTGACCGGAGATCGGACACCACACGGGATGTCTGCCGAGGTCTGAACACAGCGCTCAGCCGAGCCCAACCGGCCCCGGCGGGACAGACTCGGCGAGCGCGTCACCGGGGTGCATCTCGGGGTCGTACTGTCGGGCCATTCCGATCTGGCTGACCGCAGAGCAGCACGCCGTCCTGGAGGCGGCGGTCGACCGGCTGATCCCGCCGGATGACCAGGGCGCGGCCGGGGCCCTGACGGCCGGCGCCGCGGACTACATCGACGGTCTCCTCGGGGCCTTCCTGGTCGATCCGCCCCGGATCTGGGCCGGCGGGCCCTTCTCCGGCCGGCACGGGGGCGACGCCGGCTTCGACCGGTTCCTGCCGCTCGGCGCGGCGGAGGAACTGGCGTGGCGAACGCGGATCGAGGGCAGCCAGGGACGGCCGGAACGGGAGTTCAACGGGCCCGTCGTCGGCCTCCAGCAGCGCTACGCCGACGGGTTGGCGCGACTCGGGGCCGACTTCAGGACGCTGGACGACGAGGCCAAGGACGCCCGCCTGGCCGCCGACCCCTCCTTCGCCCGCCTGCTCTACGAGCACGCCTGTGAGGGGACCTACGGCGACCCGGTCTACGGCGGGAACCGGGCCGCCCAGGGGTGGCGCTCGATCGGGTTCGCCGGCGACGTCCAGCCGCGGGGCTGGACCGACGACGAGGTCCGCACCGGTGAGTGACCTCGACGCCGACGCGGTCGTCGTCGGCAGTGGGCCGGGCGGGGCGACCGTGGCCGACGTCCTCACCGAGGCGGGCTGGTCGGTCGTCATCCTGGAGAAGGGCCGCAACCACCTCCTCGAGCTCGAGGCGCCCTACGGACCGAAGGGCGAGTTCTCCAACGACGAGATCAAGTTCGCCCGACGCCACTTCCTCGGGCCCGACCCCCTCGCGGAGCCCCGCTCCTTCCGCCGATCCGAGGCCGACGGCGAGCGACTCTTCACCGGGGAGGTGAACAACCTGCCGTCCACGGTTGGGGGTGGCGGCACCCACGCCGACGGCAAGCTGCCCCGCTTCCGCGAGGAGGACTTCGCCCTGCTCAGCGCCCGCGGCCCCGTCGAGGGCGCGGCGCTGGCCGACTGGCCCCTCGACTACGCCGAACTGGAGCCCCACTACGCCGCGGCCGAGCGCCTCATCGGCACGGCGGGCGACGCCGAGGCCAACCCGTTCGCCGCCTGGCGCTCCGGGCCGTACCCGATGCCCCCGGGACCGGACATGTTCGGCGCCGTCCTCAGCGTCGAGGCCGCCGAGCGGCGCGGACTGCACCCGTACCGGGCCCCCACCGGGGCCAACTCGGTCCCCTACGACGGGCGACCGGCGTGCAACAACTGCGGGTTCTGCGCCTTCGGGTGCCCGATCCACGCCAAGGGGGACCCCGTGGCCTCTCTGCGCCGGGCCCTGCAGACCGGGCGGGCCCAGGTCCGACCGGAGGCCTACGTCACCGAGGTGGTGGTGGATGCCTCGGGCCGGCGAGCCACCGGCGTGCGCTACCTCGACGCCGGACGCCGGTCCCGGGAGGTGCGGGCCGCGCACGTCGTGCTGGCCGCGGGGGCCTTCGAGACCCCGCGCCTGCTCCTGCGCAACGGTCTGGCCAACTCCTCGGGACTCGTCGGGTGCCACCTCACCTACCACTTCCAGACCTTCACGGTCGGCGGCTTCCCGTTCTCCCTGCACGGCGAGCGGGGACGAAGTGTGAGCCACCTCATGGACGACCCGGTCGTGCCCGGCCCGGCCGAGGACGCCGCCGCCCGGCAGGCCGGCCTGCCCTGGATCCGGGGCGGCACCGTCGAGCACGGCTCCTCGACCCTCCCCATCCAGGAGGCACTCAACTACCCACCCGGCACCCGACACAACCGTTCGATGCGCGACTCCGCGCTGCGGGACCGGCTCTGGGTCTTCACCATGCAGGGCGAGGACCTCCCCCAGGTCACCAACCGCATCGACCTCGACCCGACGGTGGTGGACGCGTGGGGCTTCCCCGCCGGCCGCGTGACCTACTCCCCCCACCGCCACGAGCGGGTTGCCTCGGCCCATTGGGCACCGATCCTGGAGGCGGTGATGGTGGACGCCGGGGCCGACTGGTCGTTCTCCAGCTCCTCACCGCCCACCGGGGACCCCGACCCCGACCACCCCCACCCCCTCGGGGCGGCCCCGGCCTCCCGGCATGTCATGGGGACCTGCCGGATGGGGAGCGACCCCACCGCGAGTGTCGTGGGCCCCGACGGTCGCTTCCACGACATCGAGAACCTGCTCTGCGTCGACTCGTCGGTCTTCGTGACCTCGTCGGGCTACAACCCGACGCTGACCATCGTCGCCCTCGCCCACCGCGCCGCGACGCGGCTGAGTGGCACGGCGATTCCCGAGACGACTCCGCCCAGTCCCTGAACCTCGGCCCTCGGCGGCCGATTGTCCATCGTGGGACCTGCCCGCCGCCTCGCGTGGCTCTCGGCCGCCGTGGCGGTCACCGCCTTCGGGCTGGTGGTGAACCTGGCGCCCGACACCGATCTGGCGATCGTCGTGGACGACCTCGGGACGACCGCCGCCGCCGCGGTGGCCGCCGCGGCCGCACTGTGGTTCGCTCGGGCTCCCGCCACGAGCGAGGCCGAGGACCCGACGGCCCGGGCCCGGCGCGGCTGGTGCTTCGTCGGCCTGGCCTGCGCGTCCTGGGCCGCGGGCAATGCCGTCTGGTCCTTCTACGAGCTGGTGCTCGACCAACCCGGGCCGTTCCCCTCCCCCGCCGACTTCGGCTACCTGGGCTTCGTGCCCCTGGCCCTCACGGGCATCCTGCTCCTGAGCCCGTCGTCGGCCGCCGTGGGCGGGTTCCAGCGCGCCATCGACATCGCCATCATCACGATCGGCCTCGCCGGTGTCGGCTGGATCGTCGTGCTGGCGCCCGTCGCGGCGGGCTCCGGCGGTCGTCTCGAACAGGCCCTCGCACTGGCCTACCCGGTCGGCGACATCCTCATGCTGGCGGTGATCCTGTCGGCCATCGCCGTCACCGTCCGCCGGGACCGGGTGCTCACCGTGCTGTCGCTGGGACTGATCCTCCTCGCCCTCGCCGATGCCTCCTTCGCCTACATGACGGCGAGGGACCAGTACTCCAGCGGCGCCCTCGCCGCGTGGGGCTGGTTCACCGGGTTCCTCCTGGTCGCCCTGGCCGCGGGCCCATCGACGCCCGCGGCGGAGGTGGATCTGGTCCGCCAACGGTGGGCGACCGAGCTGGCGGCCAACCTCCCCGTCCTCGCCGTCGGGGTGCTCGCGGTCGGCGAGCACCTGGTCGACGGGTCGACGTCGACCGCCACGGTGGGCCTGATCCTGGTCGTCGGGGCCCTGAACCTCCTTCGGCGCACCGCCGCCGCGCGGCAGACCGCCGCTCTCAACGTCGCGCTGGCCGAGCAGGTCCAAGCCCTGGAGGCCGAGCGGGAGCGCACCGATCGGGTCATCGACGAGGCCCGGGACCCCTATGTCGAACTCGACCGCCACGGAAACGTCATGACCTGGAACGGTCCCGCGGAAGCGGTGTTCGGATGGACCCGGGACCAGGTCGTGGGCCATCCGATCACCGACATCGTCCCCGAGGGGAACCTCGCGGCCTCGCTCCGGCGCGTGGGGGAGTTCGTCGAGACCGGCCACGCCTCCATCTCGGACGAGGGGGACGACGTCCGCTACCTCCGCCCCGACGGCCGCGAGGTGCCCATCGAGATCGCGGCATGGCACACCGGCGAGGGGGAGGCCTACCGCGTCCACTCCTTCGTCTGGGACATCAGCGAGCGGAAGGCGGAGCAGGCCCTGCTCGAGGCCAGCGAGGCCCGATGGCAGGCCCTGGTCCGCCATTCCTCGGACATGACCGTGGTCCTCGATGCCGAAGGCCGGGTGGTGCAGGAGGTCGGTACGACCCGGTCCCTGCTGGGCTATGAGGACGGGGAGAACAGCGGTCGTCACTTCACCGACCTGATCCACCCGGGCGACCAGGATCGGGTGTCGGCCCGTTTCGCCCGGGTGGTGGCCCGACCGGGTCACCAGGAACGCGAGCGCGTCCGCGTGAAGCGCTTCGACGGGAGCTGGGCCCATGTCGAGGCCCTCGCCACCAACCTGATCGACGAGCCGGCCGTCGAAGGGGTGGTCTGCAACCTGCGGGACATCACCGATCAGGTGGCCGCCGAGAACGAGCTCAAGCGTCAAGCCCGCCGGGACCCCCTCACCGGACTGCCCAACCGCAGCCTGGTGACGGCGGCGCTGGCCGACCAGTGCGCCGCGCCCGACCAGGGCCACGCCGCTCTCCTGCTCATGGACCTCGACGGCTTCAAGGACGTCAACGACGGCCTGGGCCACGACGTCGGCGACCAGCTCCTCGTCGAGATCGGGCACCGGCTCGACCGGGTGACCCGCGCCGAGGACCTCGTCGCCCGGCTCGGCGGTGACGAGTTCGCCGTGCTGTTGACCCGTCTCCCGGCGCTCCGTCACGCCACCACGATCGCCGAGACCCTCGGCGATCTGATCCGCGAGCCCATCCGGCTCGGCGAGGTCACCCTGGAGGTGGGGGTCAGCATCGGCATCGCCGCCTGCCTCCCCGGCGACGACCCCCAGGCGATCCTCCAGCGGGCCGACGTGGCGATGTACCGGGCCAAGCGGCTGCGCAGCGGTCAGGCCGTCTACGGCAGCGACGACGACGAGGAGCGGCGCAACACCGTGACGGTCGCCGCCGATCTGCGACGGGCCATCGACCGAGGTCACCTCGTGGTGCACTACCAACCCAAGATGGAGCTCGCCACCGGCCTGGTCGACTCCGTCGAGGCGCTCGTGCGCTGGAACCACCCCGAACGCGGCCTGCTCCCGCCCGACGACTTCATCGCCTTGGCCGAGCGCACCGGGATCATCCGGGACCTCACGACCTGGGTCCTGGAGACCGCACTGCGCCAATACGCCACCTGGCGGTCCGAAGGTCTCGACCTCCCGGTCGCGGTCAACCTCTCCCCGAGGGTCCTCGGCCAGACCGACCTCGCGGGCAGCGTGCGCCGAGCGCTCCTCGACGCCGAGGTCCCGGCCGCCAAGCTGACCCTGGAGATCACCGAGTCCGCCTTCCCGCAGAGCTCCCGAGCCCTCACCGGCACCCTCGACGGGCTGGGCGAGCTGGGGGTCCGCCTGTCGGTCGACGACTTCGGCACCGGCTGGTCGTCCCTCTCCAAGCTCAAGGAGCTGTCCGTCCATGAGCTCAAGATCGACCGGTCGTTCGTCTTCGCGCTGGCCGATGACCCGACCGACCACTCGATCGTGCGCTCGATCATCGAACTGGCCCGCTCCCTGGACCTCACCGTCGTGGCCGAGGGCGTCGAGAGCGAGCCGGTCCGCGACCTGCTGATGTCCCTTGGTTGCCCCTTGGCCCAGGGCTACCTGTTCGCCCGACCCGCGCCCGGCCAGGAGCTCACCGGCTGGATCCTCCGCCGCGGCGAACAACGGCGAGGCCCCCCACCGGGGCCCGGTCACCCCGGCCCGGCACCGTCGCGGACACCGAGTCACCCGACCCGGAGCGACGGCGGGGGTCAGTCCTCGAAGGTCTCCCGGCTCCGGGGCCGTCCTCCCGGGCCGCTGTAGGCCAGGCCGAATCCGGGGAGGGGGCCCCGGCTCATGTCGGGCAGGGTCCGGAGGGCCGCCGCCCAGGCGTCCATCAGCTGGTCCTCGGCGGTGTAGTCGAAGGGGTCCGTGAGCACGGTCTCCTCCGGCCCGCCCGGCGCCGGTGGGTGCTCGGCCAGCCACCGGGCCGTCAGGGCGACCGCCTCACGGGCCGGGGTGCGGTCCCGATAGCCGAGTCGGGCCCGCAGGGAGCTCAGGTCCAGCACCCGATGGGTCGGCAACGGCTGGGTCATGAGGGGTCGAGCGGGGACGGCCAGCTCGTAGGGCATCGACACCAGCTCCAGCTCGGCGTCGAGGGCGGCGGCCGCCAACTCCACGACCTGACGCACCGACAGCACCTCCTCGTCGCCGGCGTTGAACACCCGCCCGGCCGCCGCCTGGGGATGGTCGACGGCCAGGAGCACGGCGTGGGCCAGGTTCTGGGTGTAGCCGTGGTGGTGGAGGGTGAGGCCGTCATCGGCCACCACGATCCGACGGCGGCCGTCGAGCACCCGGCGGACCACGGACCACTCCCGGGGCACCAGCTGATAGGGCCCGTAGGCGTAGGGGTACCGGAGGTGGGTCGCCAGGGGGTGATGGGCGAAGACGGCGGCCTCCGTCCGGGCCACGCGGTAGCCCTTCTCGTCCTCGGCGGGATCGGACACGACGGGAGCGCTCTCGTCGACGGGTACGGGCAGGCCCGCGGGATCGTGCACCCACGGGTTCATCCATCCCCGGATGGCGGGGACGCCCCCGACGGACACGAAGCGCTCGACGCGGCCCGCGGTCAGCTCGACGATCCGGCGCAGACGGCCGTACATGGCCACGATCAGGTCATCGGCGCGACCCTCGATGGCCCGGGCGAGGTCCTCGGCGTCGTAAGGGTCGTGGTGCAGGTGCTCGACCTCGGGTGGGGTCTCGTCCCTCTCGTGGAACCCCCGGTGCAGGATCGTCACGTCCCAGCCTCGGTCGAGCAGACCCTGCACGACCCAGATCCCCGTCGGTCCGGTGCCCCCGATCACCAGCGCCCGTCGCCCCACACCGGCATTCTGGTGGCTCGGGTGGTCCTCCGCTCACGCCGCTCCTCCCGAACGCCGGCGACGCCCAGCGTCTACGCTGCCTCCCGACCGATCACTGTCGACTCGGAGGTAGGGCAATGGGCTTCTTGAAGAAGATCCAGGACGGGATGGTCAACGCCGGCCAGGCGCGGGCGGACAAGGCTCAGGCGGCGATGCCGATCGACCCTGAAGCCGTCAACGCCCAGCAACGGGCGATGGGCATCGACACCGCGGACTTCGGGGGCCCCTCCAATGCCGCCCTGGCTCCCGACGACCCGATCTTCGCCCCCATCGAGGGCATCAGCCTCGAGGAGTACGCCCGGGTCGCCAAGCTGGGAGCCAACCAAGGTGTGACCGACGAGGCGGGCATGAGCGCCATCGCCACCGCCGAGGGTCACGACGCCGCGGCCTGGAACGCGGCGGCGACGGGTTGGATGGAGCGCATGGGCCAGAACATGGCCATCGGCCAGACCTTCCGCAAGCACTACGACGCGGCAGGCTGACCCCGCCCGGCGCCGCCGTCCCGGCACCGGCGCCACGCCGCGGCCTCATCGCGGCGCCGTGGGTCAGGCGGGGATGAAGAAGGTCGTGACCCCGTTCGGGTCGGCGTCAGGGATGCGACCCGTGTCCCGCACCCGATACACGTCGCCGTCGGTTCCGGTGATGGTGGCGTCGACGAGCTCACCCGTGTCCTCGACCAGGGTGTCGGCCAGGAACAGGTAGAAGCGAACGTCCTGGCCGGGTGGGAAGGTGTTGGCGCAGTCCGTCAGCGGCACGTCGATCTGGAGCCCCGGCGCCGCGTTGGACGCGTCCGGCGTCGCCACCTGGTCCTGACAGAGCACGTTGTCGGCGGCGTCCACCGCGCCCACCTCCACCGAGAGGTCGCCCGAATACGGGTGATCGATGGTCACGCTCAGCGCCGGGGCGCCGCCGCCCGGCGATGTCGTCGGCTCGGCCCGGTCGCCGTCGGTCAGCAGCACCAGGCCCGACCCGTCGTCGTCGGGGATCGTGACCGGCAGCCCGTCGAACTCGATGGACTCCCCGTCGGGGCCGTCGAGGCTCAGGGACTCGACCGTCCCCTCGTCCAGGGCGGCGGTGTCGATCACCTGGACGAACCACCGGGTCGCCTCCGACGGGGGGTAGTGGTCGGCGCAGACCGACATGTCGATGCGGCCCGACAGCCCGCCGTCGCCGGCGTCGGAGGGGTTCGGGGCGAGGACGTCGACCGAGCAGAGGATGTTGCCCCCGTCGTCGTCGGCCGCTCCCGCCCGGATCGACAGGTCACCCACATAGGAGTGGGAGAGCTCGAGGTCGAACGACGGGCCGCCCCCCTCGGTGCCGTCGGGGAGGCCGGGGATGTCGGTGGCTCGGCCGCTGCCGTCGACGAACACCGTGGTGCCCGACGGGTCGTTGTCGGCGATGGGCAGGGGAAGCCCGGGAGCCTCGTAGGGGTCCCGGCCGTCATAGACGGTGAACGAGGCGATCTGCCCCGTGTCCTCGGCGAGGGTGTCCACGGCCCGGAGATACCACCGCTGGTCTCCCGACGGGGGCATCAGCTCGCCGCAGTCGGTGCCGCTCAGGTCGCTCAGGCCGGTCAGGTTGTCCTCCCCGTCGGCCTGGTCGGGCCGGTGGAGGCTCACGGGGTCACAGAGGTCCTCGCCGTCATCGCCGACCACACCGACGACCACGTCGAGATCACCGCGGTAGGAGTGGGAGATCTCGAAGGCCACGGCGGGCACGCCCTCGGTGGGCTCGGGCAGCTCGCCGTCGGGGTCCATCGTGGCGGTGCCCCCGCCGGCCAGCCCGTGGGCGTCGAAGGCGGCGGTGATCAGCTCTTCGTCCGCGCCGTCGGCGACGGCCTCGTTGGCCGAGACGAACGCCGCGGCGATGTCGGGCAAGGTGGTCCCGTCGACCAGGTAGCCGTGGGAGGTCAGCAGGGTCGCCATGACCCGGTCGGCGACCTCCCGGCAGTCGTCGGTGCCCGGGCAGGCCTCGATGTCCAGGCCGACCTCGGCCAGCAGGCCCTCGAAGACATCCCAGATGGCGCCCGTGTAGATCATCCCGTCGGCGTGGACCGCGTTGACCAGGTCGTCCGGGTACACGAGATCGGTGTCGAGGCGCCGGAGGCACTCGCCGGACTCGGTCCAGGGGAAGAGACAGCCCTGGTCGCCCGTGCGCTCGGCCTGGGTCACGAAGAAGGCAAGCAGGTCGGCGAAGCCCTCGTGGTAGGCACCTCCCTCCGCGGAGTTCCACAGCACCGGCGCCATCTCGCCCAGCACGGCGTGGCCGTACTCGTGGACGATCCCACTGGCGTCCTCCCCCTCGTTGATGCCGTCGGAACCGACACCCATGTGGATGGCTGCGCCGTCCCAGAAGGCGTTGTCGACCGTCGAGGCGTCGACCGCCTGGACCGGGATCGGTCGATCCCACACGTCGCCGAAACCGAGCCGCTCGAGCTCGGCGTGGGTGGTGTCGATCCAGTAGTAGGCCATGGCGTGCTCGAGGCCGGGGCGGGCCCGTCCGGCGGCCCAGGTCCCGTCGGTCTCCACCGGGTACTCGCCGGTGTTCTGGGACACCGTGTCCACGTGGTCGCCGACCAGCTCGCCGGACTCATCGGTCAGGTTCTCCAACGGCCGCCCCTCGAGCGTCCGGTTGGCCTCCGCCAGGTCGGGGGCCTGGCCGCCGTTGGCGTAGATGGGATCGGGGATGAAGAGACACGCCGACGGCGCCGGGCCCGGGTCACAGGCATCCCCCTGGGCTTGGCGGCGGGCGGATGCCGGCAGGACCGCGGGCAGGACACGACGCGGGCTCCACGGGGCGTGGCGGGCCCGGACCAGGCGCGACGCCATGGAGTCGTCGACATCGATCACCGCACCCGATCCCGCGTCGACCTTCACGACCCAGGCCCCCTCGGGGTCGGTCGTGGTCACCGGGACCGACCACGCCAGCGTCAGCTCAGGACCGGTCGGCACCCAGACGAGCATGGAGGGACCGACCTCGTCGGGCGTGCCGTCCACGGCCTTGCCCGCGTTCTCCTCGGCCTCGGCCTCGTCGATCGCGTCCATGTCACCGTCGGGCCGGGCGTCGGTCAGCGCGTTGCTGGCCCCCTGGACCTCGCCGTCGGCCAGGACGTGGACGATCAGTTCGGCTCCCAACACCGGGTGGTCATCGATGAACTGCCCGAAGGTGACGTTGGTGACCGACGGGGCGGCGGACAACGTCGCGAAGGCCAGCGAGTCGCGCTGATCATCGTCGAGGTCGGCCTCGTCGTCGATCCACGCCTGGGCGGCGTCGACCGCAGCCTGGTCCTCGGCGCTCAGATCCGGCGCCGCGGCGGCGTCGGCACGGCCGGCGCCGCCGTCGTCATCGCCCGAACAGGCCGCGAGGACCAGGAGACCGACCGTCAGCAGCACGATTCCCGCCGACCATGACCAACGCCGTGCTGCCTCCATGCGACGGACCGTACCGCGGCCCCGCGGCGGGCTCAGGCCACCCACGAGTCCTTCTTCTCCCACCCCGTCGGTCGCCTGGCCGACGACCTCGGTCTCTGACCCGGGGCGTCAGCGATCGTCGGATCCGCAGACGCCGGCCTGCTCGACGAGGACGAGTCGGACCAGCTCGCCCTCGCTCAGGCCGTGCTCGACGGGGAGAGCCACGCTCGTATCGGCGACCTCGCCGCCACAGCCCTGGACCAGGTCGACGAGGGACTCCTCGACGAGCACCGGCCGCTCGGCGGCGGCCAGGGCCACAGGCAGCACCCTGTCCAGCTCGTCCCGGTCCCAGGCGACGAACGACCACTGACCGTGGAAGAAGCGCAGCGCCGGCTGAGCGCTCATGCTGCCATAGCTGTGGTCGAGCACCACCAGGGCGTCGGCCGGCAACCGGTCCGCCGCCTCGTGGAAAGCTCGGGCGTCATCCCGGTCGGGCTCCTCGCCCCGGGGGGGCAGCCGGTCGAAGGGACCCAGCAGGCCCAGCACACAGATCCCGACCACCCCGGCGGCCACCACCCGGCCCCGGGCCTCCGGTCGGAGGCGACCGACGATCTCCGCCAGGACCAGCGCGACCCCGATCAGCAGGACGGGGTAGAGGGCGATCCCGAACCGACGGGCCACGTTCCAGAGGTCATTGCCGGAGGTCCCGGTCCGGATGAGGACCATGGCCTGCGGGGCCAGGACCAGCGCCAGGACCCACGGCGCCCGGCCGGCCAGGCGGGGGCCGAGGACCACCAGGCCGGCGACGCCGAGAAGCACGATCGGCCACCCGGCGGTGTCCAGGAGGCTCTGGGTGGTCGACAGCGCACTGCCCCGGAACAGCAGGAACCCCCGTTCCCCGGCCTCGAGCTGTCGGCGGACCAGTTCGGCGACGAGAGCTCCGGCCACGAGCGCGCCCCAGACGGCTCGATGGACGCGGCCATCGCGGCCGAGAGCCGCCAGCCGCCCGGCCGCACGCTCCACGAGTGGTTCGAGACGCCCCGCCGCGGCCCAGAGGGCGCCGAAGGCCGGGACCAGGATCCAGGCCCCCACGTCGGGGAAGACGGCGAAGAGATCCCGGTCGTCGGGGAAGAGATCGCCGGGACCCGCCGGGCCCCAGGCGAAGAGGTAGGCGGCGGCGACCGTCGCCCCGACCACCCATCCCGAGCCCCGTCGGCGGCGAACGACGGCCCACACGAGGTAGATGAGCAACGGGACCATGAACTCATGGCGCGTCATCCACAGCGCGACGAGGACGAGCCCCGGCCAGGCGGTCCGGCCCTGGTCGCGGACCGTCAGCCAGGCGAAGAGGACCAGGAGCAGGGTGGCGAAGGCCTCGGTGCGGGTCTCGAGGACCCCGAACACCGAGGCGGGCAGCACGACCAGGAGCCCCCCCACCAGCCAGGCCGACCGGGAGCCCGTGAACGCCCGCGCCAGCGCGCCGAAGACGATGCCGGCGGCGACGGCGAAGATGCTGTTGAGCAGGTAGGGCGCCTCGTCCTGGTGGACGAGGACGGCCGCGGCGAGCACAACCGAGTAGAGGTTGTCGTGAGCGATGCGGATCTGGTTCTCCTCGTCGACCACGGCCTTCTTGCGGGCGATGACCGGATCGACCGTCGGCGTCCCGCTCACCGCCCCCCGGGGGAGGTCCTCCAGCCGGTACATCCGGGCCTCCTCGTCGAGGAACGTGGCCCGCAGCGCGTCCTGCTCCTCGGTCGGCAGCCGATCCCACTCGGGGGGCAGGAAACGGTAGGACGGGTCCCCGCCCCGGGCCTGGCGGACGCCGTTGAACAGGTAGTTCTCCGGGTCGCCACCGCCGAAGTCGGAGTGGTAGGGCCTCACCACCAGGGCCAGCAGGAATCCGCCGAGCACGCTGGCCAGGACGACGACCAGCACGCCGCGAGCGGTGACACCTCGGGCCGGCGCGGGTGGGACGGTCGGCGAGCACCCAGGAGGGGCCACGGTCAGACCGCCGCCGTGAGGGCCAGGCCGGCGGCGGCCGCGGCGAAGCCCAGGAGGAGGCCGGCACCGGCATTGAGGAACGACTCCCGCAGCGCCCCTTCCTCAGCCAGGCGGACGGTCTCGAAGGTGAACGTGCTGAACGTGGTGTAGGCCCCGAGGCCACCCGCGCCGAGCACCGTGCGGGCCGCGGCGTCGGTGCCGTGGTAGAGCACCAGGCCGGTCAGGCACCCCAGCAGGAGGCAACCGGTGATGTTGACGACGAAGGTCCCCCAGGGGAACGCGCCGCGGGTCCGGTCCTGCACCCACCCGTCGACCAGGTAGCGGGCGGGGGCGCCGACCCCGGCCGCGACCAGGAAGCCGAGCCAGCCCAGGCCGCTCATCGCCCGCCCTCGGGCCGAGCCGGGGTCAGGCGACCGGCGAGGATCCCGACGTAGGCGAGCAGGAGGCCGACGAGGAGGCTGCCCAGCCCGTAGACGGCCGCGGTGGTGGCGAAGCCGTCCTTGGCCAGCAGGGCCGCCTCGACCTGCGCGGTGGACATCGTGGTGAAGGCGCCGAGGATCCCCGTGGCCAGGAACGGGCGGACCAGACGGGTGGGCGGGAAGCGTTCCAGGAGGGCGACGAGCAGGAGGCCGAGCAGGAAGCTGCCCGCCACGTTGGTCCAGAACGTGGCCCACGGGAACCCGTCCGGGTCGGTGGGCAGCCACTGGGCGACCGCGTACCGGCAGGAGGCGCCCAGCATCCCCCCGAGGGCGATCGCCACGAGGACGTCGGGTCGGGCCCGGTGGCGGTGCTCCCGGGGCCGCCGCCCCGCCGGGCCGACCGTGGGCTCGGAGGTGTCGTCCGGGGCCAGGTCCGGGTCGATGGGGATGACGGGGCGAGGCTCGCCCATCACGCCTGGGTCACCACTGCGCCTCGGGGGTCGGACCCGACCTCGCTTCCATGGCTGCAGCCTGTCAGACGCGACCAAGTCTCCTCAGGAGTCGAAGCCGACGCCGAACCGGTCGAGCAGCCCCAACCACGGCCCCCGCCGACCCTGCCGCCGGTCGGCGCGTTGGATGGCCCGTCGGGTGAGCTGGACCCCCGCCCACCGGAACGGCTCCGGCGGGAACGGGAAGGGCTTCTTGCGCACCATCGCCAACTCGGTGCGTTCGCTCGACGCCCCGAAGACCAGGTCCAGCGCGACCCGGGCGCCGAACCGGCTGGCCCCGACGCCGAGGCCGGTGTAGCCCGCCACCCAGGCCACGCGGCCCTGGTGGCTGGTCCCCCACGTGGCGCTGAAACGGGTGGTGGTGCCGATCGGGCCGCCCCACGAATGCGAGAACCCCAGCCCCTCGAGTTGCGGGAAGGTCGCGAAGAAGTGCTGGGCGAGCAGCGAATGGGTCTCCGCGCTCTGGTCGTGGGCCGGGCTCAGGCCGTTGTTGAAGTGGTACGTCGCGTCGTAGCCGCCGAACAGGATCCGGTCGTCCTCGGTCCGGCGGTAGTAGTGGAACTGGTTCGCGGCGTCCCCCAGACCGGCATCCGGCTCCCACCCGATCGCCGCCCGCTGCTCGGAGGACAACGGCTCGGTCATGAGCACGTGGTCGTACACGGGGATGACGTAGCGCCGCGGTCGCCGCAGAGGTCCGGCATAGGCGTTGGTGGCCAGGAGCGCCCGGTCGGCCCGGACGGTTCCGCCCGCCGTGTGGACCGAGAGCTCACCCCGCTGTTGGTCGATCCCGGTCACCGGCGACCCCTCCGCCACGACGGCCCCCAGCGACTCGGCGGCGGCGCGCAGGCCCCACGCCAGCCGGGCCGGGTCGACGAGGGCGAAGTCGTTGCGCCGGACCAGACCGCCGAGATACGTGGGCGAACGGACCCAGGTCTGCATCCGGGCCTGGTCCAGCAACTCGACGTCGTCGCCCACGGAGCGGTGGGTGGCGACTCCTTCCTCGAGGTGTTGCCGCTGCCACGGCTCGGTGGCGACGGAGATCTCGGCCGCTCGATGGAAGTCGGCCTCGATCCCATGGCGGCCGAGGGTGGCCTCGATGGCGTCGAGGTTCTCACGGCCGAGACGGACCAGGGTCTCGATCTCCTCCGGCCAGTGCGACAGCCCGTTCTCGACCCCGTGGGTCAGCGAGCTGTCACAGAACCCCCCGTTGCGGGAACTGGCCCCGAAACCGCACCGCTCGGCCTCGAGCACCACCACTCGGAGGCCCGGCTGGTCCTCCAGGGCCTGGATCGCGGCCCAGAGCCCGGTGAAGCCGCCGCCCACGACCACGAGATCGGCCGTGGCCGGCCCCTGGGCCGGTGGCGCCGGCGCGGGCGCGTCGTCCCGATCGGTCCAGAAGACCGCCGGCTTGGTGCCCGCCAGTGCCGCCGCCGCCGGATCCGCCCGAATCGTCACCGCCGGATCCTGACCGGCTCCCCGACCCAGATCAACCGGCATCGCGGGACCCGACAGCGGTCGACGTGATTTGGCACAATCGATCCATGAGCGAGCCACCAGCCCCACTACCCGGACAAGGACCACCCCTCCGCCCGGCGGAGGAGGAACTCGGCATCGGCCTCACCGACCTCCTCGAGGCCGATGTGACCCTCGTCGTCGGGGGGAAGGACGACCCGCCGAAGATCCAACTCGAGATCACGCTGAAGAGCGGACGCACGGTCACCCGTCCGCTCCACGACTCCTTCTACGACGAGAAGACCAGACGGCTGCGCCCCATGGCGCTGGCGGAGTGGCTCCATCTCGACGAGGCGTCCGCCGTGAACGCGCTCGCAACGAGCAACGCTCAGGCCGCGGCGTTCATCGACAAGGAGCGACTGGCCGAGCAGTTGGGCGTGGGCGACGACGACCCCCTCAGCGCGCTCCCGGTCACGCTGCACAAGGGTCGCTCGGGGTGGACCATCCACATCAAGCCGCCGTGGAACGGGCTCACCCGGCTCCCGCTCGGGAAGGTCACCGCCCTCGCCACCAAGCAGAAGATCAGCGACGACGCCCCGCCGACCCTCGTGGCGACCACCATCGCCGATGATCCCGGTCCCGGCCCTGGAACCGGCCCCGGGACGGTGTCATCGACCGGCGCCTATGACCAGGAACCCGACCGCCGAGGCTGTCTCGGCTGGGTCGCCGACCACCTCGCGGTGACCGTGTTCGCCGCCGGTGGCGTGATCGCCTTCGTCGTGCTCGCCATCTTCCTGTTCGGCGATGGCGACTCGGATTCGGGCTCCGACTCCGAGCCCTCGACGGGGTCTGACACGCCCGAGGTGGCCGACGCCGGCACCGTGGCCGTCGATCGGTACGCCGACACCGCGTGCGGGATCTTCGCCGACAACGTCGTCGAGGCCAACGCCCGCTTCGGCACTGCGCTCGATGCCGCTTCGGGCACCACGGCGGCCACGCCACAGCTCTATGACGAGCTCGCGGCCGCGGCCACGGCGTTCGCCGAAGGCCTGGCGACGACCGCTGATGGCCTCGAGGCGACGCCGGACCCCGACGTCGACGGCGGTGCCGAGGCCCATGCGCAGGTGATCGACAACTACCGCGCCGCGGCAGACGCGGTCACTGGCATCGCCGACGCCGCCGAGGCCTACGACCCTGCGACCGCAACGACCCAGGACGCTGCCGCGCTCGGGGAGGCGATCAACCAGGGGCTCACCGGGCTCAATGACGCCCTCTCCGACGATTCCGCCTCGGTTCCGGAGATCGACGCCGCCTTCGAGGCCAGCGACACCTGCGCGGCGCTCGACCAGTAGGACGGAGGCTGGTCCCAGGGACGTCCCGGCCGCCTGGACGAACAGGGTCGCCTCAGCGATGGAACTCGATCACGAAGCGGGCGTCCTCGGACGGTTCGACGTGGTGCACCACAGCAGGCTCGATCACCTGGGTCTCATCGGCGTTCACCACGCGGGATTCCCCCGTCGCCTCGAGCACGAAGACGACCGACCCGCGGAGGACCCGGAGACGGCCCCACACCCCGGTCGCGACCCGGTGGGCCGACAGGAGCCCGTCGGGCACCGAGTCGGCGGTGAACTCAGGTGACGTCCTCACCAGACGCACCTCATCGGGGAGCCCGAGGTCAGCCGGCACCGGCCCGTTCTATCGGCCGGCCAGCCACCTGTCGACGCCGCTCGGTCCGTCCTCCTGATGCCGGACGGTCGCCGACACGGCGACGGCACGGGTCAGGTGACTCCGACGAGGACCGGGCGGCCGTGCGGTCGGGGGATCACCGCGTGGATGTCGCCGATTACGCGCCCGGGGCCTACGGGAAGGGGACGGCGTGTACGGCACGATCGTGGTGGGGTTCCACAAGTCCGACAGCGCTCGAGAAGCCGTCCGTCACGCCGCGGGATTGGCCTCGGCGGTGGGGGCCGATCTGCACCTCGTCGCCGCCATCCCGGACGGGTCCGGGGCTGACCCCGCCCGGCGGGAGGCCGAAGCCGCGCTCGAGTCCTACCAGCTGGCCTCGGCCAAGAGCGTGAAGACCCATACCGTCACCGGCGATCCCGCCGCCGCCATCTGCCGGGTGGCCGCCGACGTCGATGCCGACCTGGTCGTGGTCGGGAACAAGGGCCTGCAGTCGAGCCGACGGACCCTGGGCAGCATGGCCGGCGCCGTGAGCCACAACGTCCCCTGCGCCGTGCTCATCGCCCACACCGCCTGAGGCGCCACGGCCCTGCGGAGGGGGTGGGAGGTCTTGGGAGCGACCCGGGATCTCACTTGGGCCGACGCTCAGCGGCGGCGGGTGATGAACCTCACGGCGTCCGAGCGCCGCCCGTCGGTGGTCGAGGTGGCCCGCACCGTCCTCGCCAGCGATGACCCGCGCGGTGCGGTTCGCCTCACGGTGACGATGGCCCGGATGTTGTGGGTCGCTCCGGGGGCCAGACGCGGGGTGGTGTAGATCCCGGTTCGCACCCGACTCGTGATGTTGGCCCCGCCCGGACTCCGGTACACCACGGCGAACCGGGGGGTCCCAGCGGCACCTCGCAGCCGCAACCGCTCGGCGAACACGGCGTCGTTCTGCATCGAGATCCAATAGGTCACGCGGCCGCCCCGGGCGACCGACGCGCGGCGGGTCTGGCGGGGACCGGTCGTGTTGTAGACGTTGTTGCCGAACAACGCGCCCGTCCCCCGGCGGATCCGGGCGTCGGGCCGGGCCAGCACGACGGTGTAGCCGTGGGTGACCTGGGTGGTGTTGCCGGCCAGATCGGTGGCGGTGACGGTGAAGTTGCGAGACCCCGCCGTCGAGGTGTTGACCGCGCTCGGCGTCGTGACACAGGTGTCGATGCCGAACCCGGTCGGGTCGTCGTCGCAACCGAAGTCCGCGGCCACCACCGCCCCGCGCCGGTACACCGCCCCCTCGGCCGGGGTCACCAGCGTGGCCGTCGGATCGGTGGTGTCGCCGAACTGCTGCACCCGGGCGCCGCTCAACTCCGAGACATAGACGTTGCCGACCCCGTCCGCGCCGACGCCGCTCGGGCCGTTGAACTCGCCACCGAGGCCGCCGGTCACCCCCGCCTTGCAGGATGATGGTGCGGTGCACACCTCGAACCCCGTCACGCCGCCGGTTACGACATCTCGCCCCCACGCCGCCGAGAACTCGCCCGAAGCCGCGAACATCTGGACCCGCTGGTTGAAGGAATCGGCGACATAGACGTTGCCGCTCCCGTCGACGGTCACCCCTGCCGGGCTGGCGAACTCGCCACCCAGGGCGCCACTGGCGCCGGCCTTGCAGGCGGCGGCCACCGTGCACACCTCGGACCCGGTACCGCCACCGACGACCACGTCCTTGCCCCACATCCGCACGAAGGTGCTGTTCACGTCGAACACGTCGAACACCTGGATCCGCTGGTTGACGCCCTCGGCGACATGGACGTCGCCGCTCCCGTCGACGGCGACACCCTGCGGGTAGCTCAACTCGCCGGCCAGGGTGCCGCTGACACCGGCCTTGCAGGCGGCGGCCACCGTGCACACCTCGGACCCGGTAACGCCACCGACGACCACGTCCTTGCCCAACGCTCGCAGGAAGTCGCCCCCGTCGTTGAACACCTGGATCCTGTGGTTGGCCGGCGAGAAGCTCGCTTCGGTGACATAGACGTTCCCGTCACCATCGACGGCCACCCGCTGCGGACCGGTGAGCTCACCGCCGAGATCCCCGGCGACGCCGGCCTTGCAGGCGGCGGCCACCGTGCATGACTCCCAACCGTTGTCCACGTTGCTGGGGCTCTCGACGAGGACGTCCCGGCCCCACGCCACCAGGAAGTTGCCGTTGGCGTCGAACTTCTGGACCCGGTTGTTGACCTGGTCGACCACATAGACGTTGCCGGCGGCATCGACGTCGACGCCGCTGGGGTAGTTGAATTCGCCGCCCTGCCCGCCGGCAGTGCCCGTCTGGCAGTCGGCGGCCACCGCGCACACCTCAGCGCTTCCGCTCCCCCCTGCACTGTCGACGCCCCGACCCCACGTCCGCAGGAAGTTGCCCGCCGAGTCGAAGACCTGGATCCGGTTGGCCGAGGCCTCGGCGACATACACGTTGCCGCTGCCGTCCACCGCTACGGCCTGCGGGCCGTCGAACTCGCCCCCTCGCCCCGTACCGGTGGCACCGGTCTTGCAGTCGGCGGCCGACGTGCACACTTCGGTGAAGCCGTCGCCGCCCGTGCTGAGAACGTCCTTGCCCCACGCCCGTTCCCAGTCCCCTGTGGCGGCTCCGGCCGCGGTGGCCGCGGCCAGGAAGCCGGCCATCCCCACCAGGCCGACGGCCACCTGGACGAACCTTCGCCAGCCACTTCTGCCCCTCACGGATCGCCCTTTCGCCCAGTCGGCCGGATCGGGATGCACCGTAGTGGACCACCGACCGCCAGACTCCCGGGGACCTCGGACCGAGCCCTGCCGGTCGACGCGCCGGGCCGATCAGCGACGATCAAGGGATCCCCGAAACAGGCGCGGGAACTTGGAGAGACTCTTGGTGGTGGAGGTGAGCGGACTCGAACCGCCGGCCTCTACGTTGCGAACGTAGCGCTCTAGCCAACTGAGCTACACCCCCGGGTGCCGAGTTCGATGCTACCGTCGGACGCATAGCTCAAGACCGACGCGGGCGCCGTCGATGATGAGAGAGATCCCATGGCCTCCCCCACCCGCCCGCTCCGTCTCCTACGCGCCGTCGCCCTCAGCCTCGGCCTCATGCTGTTGCTCTCCGGATGCCCCTACAGCACCTGGCAGGACACCACCCGGGAACTGATCAACGACAGCCGGGCCGCCAACGGGCGCTCGCGGCTGCCCATGAGCATCAACGTGGCCAAGAAGGCCCAGGCCTGGGCCAACCACCTCGCCGACTGCCGGTGCCTGGCGCACTCGAACCTCGCCGCCGGCATGCCTCGAGGCTGGACCGCGATCGCCGAGAACGTCGGCTACGGCACCCCCGGCGGCAACCTGGTGAGCATCCACCGGTCCTTCATGCGCTCTTCGGGTCACCGCGGGAACGTCCTCGACACCCGCTGGAACGTGGTCGGCACAGGCGTGGCCGCCCGAGGGCGGACCAAGTACGTCGTCCACGTCTACGCCCGGTACTAGGGCATCCATCCACCGGGCTCGCCGGCGTCGGGGTCACCCGGACGGGCCGGCGAGCAGCCCGGGGTCATCGTTCGCCGACGTCACCGGCCCCAGGCGGCGCCACCCCGGCCGGCGTCAGCGGGTGCGGTCCATGAAGGCCTGGACGACGAAGATCTCGCCGTTGGCGGCCCTCGCCACTCCGGTGCCGATGTGGGTGTAGCGGGCGTTCAGGATCGTCGCCCGGTGAGCCGAAGAGCGCATGAAGGCCCGGTGGATCCGGGCCAGGGACCGCCCCCGGCCGACGTTCTCGGCCGCCGCGTACCATCCGCGGGGCGCGCCGTAAGGGGCCCGGCGGTGCTTGAGGCACCGACAGCGGGCCAGCTCGCGGGCCCACAGCGTGGCCCGATCGGCGAAGGTCTTGCTCATCGCCAGGTTGCGGCGCCGGTGGTTCGACCGGGCCTGGTTCACCAACTGGCGGACCCGGACCTGCTCGGTGCTGTACGTGCTGCCCCGCGGGCGGGCCTCGGTGGTGTCGACGGGCAGGCCGGTGAAGAGGACACCGACGAGCAGCAGGGCGGCGAGCAGCCGACCGGGGCGGGACGGCGGGGTCCGGACCGTCGGGGGACGTCGGATCACCCGGACCCTCGAGACGGCTGATCCGGCGATCGGTTCGCCCGGCGCGGGCTCAGTTGGCCTGGGAGCGCACGACCCGGAAGGCGGTCGACTCGATCTCGACCGGGGCCAGGTCGGCGTTGCCGGGGCGGAAGCCGCCGCCCTGGGCGAGAAGGTCCGAAGGCGAGACACCCTCGCCTCCGTGAGGCAGGAAGGCGACCTTGATCTCCCGCTCGGCCTTCGCCTTCTGCAGGCGGACGAGCAGGCCGACATAGGTCACCAGGGCGACGTCGATCAGCAGGTGCAGGGCCAGGACCGGACCGCCGAGGCCGACGGCCATCAGCAGGCTCAGGCCGCTGGCGGCCAGCAGGGTGTAGAGGACCTCACGGCGGCGCTTGCGGGCGGCGCGGGAGGCCAGGACCTCGGCCGGGATCGGGCCCCGGTCCGACGCGGCCGTCCGGACCGCAGGCCGGGCCTCGTCGACGTCGGGGGCCAGCAGGAAGCGGGCGTCCTCGACGACCGAGTCCTGAGCCACCGGAGCGACATCGGGGCCGCCGATGATCGAGAACGCCGAGGACTGTGGCTCGGGTGAGCTCGGCACCAACTGGGGCGCACCGCGACGGGTGAGGGGCTGGCGGGCCCCGGCCGGCAGCGGGCTGTCGGCCTCCTGGGGGCTGCCCAGCGAGGACGAAGCCACCGGCAGGTACCCCGAACGGTCACGGTGACCGAAGGAGCGGGAGAGGGCTTCGAGCTTGTTGGACACCGGGCTCTTCGGTCCCGCGGCCTTGTTGTCGTTGCGATCGCGCAGGTACGGGGGCAGCAGCACGGCGGCCCACATCCCGACGAGGATCAGCAGGACGATGGGTGTCACTCAGGGGGTTCCTCGGTCGGCGGCGGGTGTCGCCCGTCTCGGGCGGTGTGGTGATGGCCCCGTCGCCGGGTCCGTCACCACGGAGATCTCTTGTTACGAACATTACGTTTCTACTACGAAGCAGCAACCTTAGCCAAACGGTGACGCGGAGGTGACGATGGGGATCTGACTCAGTCGTCAGCCGCCGGGGCATCCTCGGTGTCAGCCCGACGGTAGGTACCGGAGCGTCCGCCGGTCTTCTCCCACAGGGCGATGTCGCCGACGACCATCGAGCGGTCGGCCGACTTGCACATGTCATAGACCGTCAGGGCCGCGACCGAGCAGGCCGTCAGCGCCTCCATCTCGACCCCGGTGCGGTCGACGGTCTCCACCTGGGCCTCGATCTCGATGTAGGTGTCCTCGATGTGGAAGTTGACCAACACCGAGCCGACCAGCAACGGGTGGCAGAGGGGGATGAGGTCGGCCGTGCGCTTCGCGGCCTGGATGCCCGACACCCGGGCCACGGCGAGCACGTCGCCCTTGGTGATGGCGCCCCGGGCGACCAGAGACGTCGTCTCGGGCTGCATGTGGATCCGACCCCGGGCCACGGCGCGACGGTGCGTCGCCTCCTTGGGCGTCACGTCGACCATGCGGGCACGACCGAGGGGGTCGAGGTGGGTGAGGCCGACGTCGCTCAACGGATCCGCTCCTGGAGGCTGGGCCCCGGGACCGCTCGGGGCACCTTCGCTTTCGGCTCGCGCATGGCCGCGAGCCTAGTGAGGCGACCGGGCGCCTGAAGGCGGCCTCAGCCGCCGATCTGGCTCATCGACTTGGCCGGACGGATGAAGTGGACCTGGTTGATCTGGTGCCCGGCCCACTTGGCCGCGACGTTCGCGGTGATCGCCTCCGCCAGGTCGTCGTCGGTCCCACCCTCCCGCAGCAGCGCCCGCAGGTCCACCTCGTCGAGGGCGAAGAGGCAGTTGCGCAGGCCACCCTCCGCGGTGAGCCGAACCCGGTCACAGGACCCGCAGAAGGCATCGGTGACGCTGGAGATGACCCCGATCTCGCCCCGACCGTCGAGGTAGCGGTGGCGTTCGGCAGGGTCGTGGTCCCGGCCGACGGCCTCGAGGGGGAACTCGGCGGCGACGGTGGCCACGATCTCGTCCCGGCTGACGACCTGGTCGGCGCTCCAGGCACCGTCCGCGTCGAGGGGCATGAACTCGATGAAGCGGACCTGGACGCCCTTCTCCCGCCCGAAGCGGGCGAAGTCCCCGATCTCGTCGTCGTTGACGCCCCGCATGAGCACGACGTTGACCTTCACCGGGTCGAACCCCGCAACCACCGCGGCGTCGATGCCCCCGAGGACCTGGGCGAGGGAGTCCCGCCGGGTGAGGGCGAGGAACCGGTCGGCCCGCAGCGAGTCGATCGAGATGTTGATGCGGCCGAGGCCGGCGGCGGCGAGGTCGTCGGCCATGAGGCCGAGCGTGGCGGCGTTGGTGGTCATCGACAGGTCCACACCGAGCGCGGCCAGCTTGTCGACGAGGACCGGCAGGCGGGCCCGAACGGTCGGCTCCCCGCCGGTCAGCCGGATCGAGTCGAAGTCGAAGCGCTGGACCAGCACCCGGGCGATGCGCTCGATCTCCTCGAAGGTGAGGATCTCCTCGCGGGGCGTCCAGGCCATGCCCTCCTCGGGCATGCAGTAGACGCAGCGGAAGTTGCAGCGGTCCGTGACCGAGATGCGCAGGTCGCGGTGCACCCGACCGAACCCGTCAACCAGCGGCGTCCCCACCCCGTCACCCTACGGCCGGTCGAGGGTGGGGCGCATCCGGTTCCGGAGGTGGGTCGGGGCCACGACCGGGTGCCTCGATCACGGCGACGACGGCACCTCCCCGAGGGGGATGACCGTGAGAAGGTCGCTCTCGACCACGCCGTCGCCGTCGGGGACCACGGCCAGGGCGTTGGCCGACGCCATGGCGCTGAGGTGATGGCTGCCCTGGCCGCCGACGGGGGCGACGTGGAAGGCGCCGTCCCGATAGGAGGCCACGACCCGCACGAAGTGGGTCTTGCCGTCGGGCCGGCGCCCGAAGTCGGCGTCGGCCACGGCCTGCACCCGGGTCCGGTCCAGCCGGGGGTGTCCCATCATCGAGCGCAGGGCGGGTCGGGCGAAGAGCTCGAAGGACACCAGGGACGAGACCGGGTTGCCCGGCAGGCCGAAGACCGGCGTGCCCTCGACGAGGCCGAAGGCGAAGGGCTTGGCCGGGCGGATGGCGATCTGCATCCACCGCATGTCACCCAGGGTGTCGAGGACCTGCTTCATGAGGTCGAAGTCCCCGACGCTGACCCCACCCGAGGTGACCACGGCGTCACAGGCGGTCGCGGCCTCGGTGAGGGCGGCGGTGAGGACGGCCTCGTCGTCGGGCACCGTGCCGAGGTTGACGGCCTCGAAGCCGCTGTCGGTCACCTCGGCCAGGAGCATCGGACGGTTCGAGTCCCGGATCTGCCCGAAGGCCAGGGGGGCCGGCGCGGTGACCAGTTCGTCGCCGGTGGAGAGCACGCCCACCCGGGGCGGACGGCGCACGGTCACCGCTTCGCGACCCACGCTGGCCAGGACCCCGACGTGGGCCGGGGTGAGCACGGTCCCCGCGGTCACGACGACGTCGCCGGAGGCCACGTCCTCGGCCACCCGCCGGATGTGGTTGCCCTCGGGCACCGCGGCCCGAACCTCGACGGCATCCTCGCCGTCCCGCTCGGTCAGCTCCACCATGACGATGGCGTCCGCGCCCGGGGGCACGGGGGCGCCGGTCATGATCCGCACGGCCTGACCCGGGCCGACCTCGGGGCGGTCCCCGCTGCCCGCGGCCAGGGTGCCGATGATCTCGAGCCGGGCGGGCCGGGCGTCGTCCGCCCCGGCGACATCGGCGGCCCGGAGGGCGTAGCCGTCCATCGCCGTGTTGTCGAAGGACGGGATCGGGTCGTCGGCCGTGACGGACTCGACGGTCACACAGCCGACGGCCTCGGCCAGCGGCATCGCCACCGGGACAAGCCGGGGTACGGCGGCCAAGACGTGGGCCCGGGCCTCCTCCGGCGAGATCACACTCCGTTCACCAGCCCTCGCGCCGGGCCAGGTCCCCGAGGAAGTCCCGGAACGCCGGGCCGAGGTCGTCGCGCTGGAGGGCCAACTCGACGGTGGCCCGGAGGTAGTCGATCTTCATGCCGATGTCGTAGCGACCGCGGTCGAAGGTGTAGCCGTAGACACCCTGGCTCCGACAGAGCACCGCCAGGGCGTCGGTGAGCTGGATCTCTCCGCCATAGCCGGGCTGGAGCCCGTCGAGGACGTCGAAGACCTCGGGGGTGAGGACGTAGCGACCGACCACCGCGAGGTTCGAGGGGGCGTTGGCCGGAGCGGGCTTCTCGACGATGTCGAGGACCTTCACCAGCCGATCGGACACGGGCGCGGGGCGCACACAGCCGTAGGAGGAGATGTCGGCGTGAGGCACCTCCAACAAGGCGATCACCGACGCCTGCTGTTCATCGTAGGCACCGATCATCGAGGTCAACAGCTCGGCGCCGTCGACCATGATGTCGTCGCCCAACATCACCACGAAGGGGTTGTCCCCGACGTGCTTGCGGGCGATGGCCACGGCGTGGCCCAGCCCGAGGGCCTCGCCCTGGCGGACGTAGTGGATGTCGGCCAGGTCGGCGAGCTGACGGATCTCGATGAGGTCCTCGTCCTTGCCCTTCTCGTGGAGCTGGTGCTCGAGCTCGAAGTTGCGGTCGAAGTGGTCCTCGAGGCTCCGCTTGCCCCGACCGGTGATGATCAGGATGTCGTCGATGCCGGCCTGGACGGCCTCCTCGACCACGTACTGGATGGCCGGGCGGTCCACGACCGGCAGCATCTCCTTGGGCTGGGCCTTCGTCGCCGGCAGGAACCGCGTGCCAAGGCCCGCCGCCGGGATCACCGCCTTGGTCACCGCACTCATCGGGGCGTTCCTCCAGGCCGCACGGGTGCTTCCTCCCGTCGGATCAGTCGTCGGATGTTCTCGTGATGGCGGGCGATCACCAGGAGGCTCACGCCCGCGGTGATCAGGACCTCGGTCCCGCTGTGCCCGGTCGCCGCCACGCCTATCGGCAGCAGCAACGCCAGCACGAGCGAACCTACCGAGCTGCGGTGGGTGAGCACGACCATGAGGGCGAACGCCAGGCCCAGCACGATGCTCAGACCGGGATAGAGGACGATGGCCATGCCGGCGCCGGTGGCCACGCCCTTGCCGCCTCGGAACCCCCGACCCACGGGGGCCACGTGGCCGAGCACGGCGGCCGCACCTGACGCCACGCCCAGCAGTTGGCCGCCCACGGCCAGGCCGATGGCCGCGGCAAGGGCGCCCTTGGCGAGGTCGACGGCGAGGACGGCGATGCCGGCACCGCGGCCGGAGGTCCGGAAGACGTTGGTGGCGCCCGGGTTGCCCGAACCCTCCGCCGTGGGGTCGATGCCGGTGACCCGGCCGACGAGCGCCGCGGTCGGGAAGGTGCCGAGGAGGTAACCGGCGACCACGACCAGCGGGGCGCCGAGCATGGGCCCATGGTAGGACCCGGTATCCTTGGCACTCGACCTGAGTGAGTGCCAACACTCGCCACGCAGCCGAGTCAGCCCCGAGGCGGAGCCCCCGATGCCCACCTACGAGTACAAGTGCAAGGACTGCCACCACCAGTTCGAGATCGTCCAGTCCTTCACCGACGATGCCCTCACCAAGTGCCCGGACTGCAGGAAGAAGGCCCTGCGCAAGGTCTTCTCGCCCCCGGGCGTCGCCTTCAAGGGCAGCGGCTTCTACAAGACCGACAGCCGCTCCGGCAACGGCAAGTCGTCCTCGTCGAGCAGCACGAGCACGTCCGAGAAGTCCGACAGCTCGGCCTCCTCCGACAGCTCGTCGTCGAGCTCGGACAGCTCCGCGTCCAGCTCCTCGTCCTCGGACAAGAGCTCGTCTTCGAAGCCCAACGGCTCGTCCTCGGACAAGAAGGGCTCGTCCTCGGGCAAGAAGGCGGGCGCCGAGAAATAGGGTCCAGGCCGTGAGGACGGCCGAGGTCGGGGTGTTCGGGGGGTCGGGGTTCTACGCGTTGCTCGACGACGTCGAACGCGTCGAGGTCGACACGCCCTACGGGCCGCCGTCGGATGCGGTCCACGTGGGCACGCTCAACGGCCGGCCCGTGGCCTTCCTGCCCCGCCACGGCGCCGACCACCGCTTCCCACCCCACCAGGTGCCCTTCCGGGCGAACCTCTGGGCCATGCGGGAGGTCGGGGTGAGCCGCATCCTCGGGCCCTGCGCCTGCGGGTCGCTCCAGGCCGAGATCGCGCCGGGGGACTTCGTGGTGTGTGACCAGCTCGTCGACCGGACCTCGGGGCGGACCCACACGTTCTTCGACGGGCCGACCATCAACCACATGGGCTTCGCCGACCCCTACTGCCCCGAACTACGGGCCATCGCCCTGGCGGCGGGCGAGGCCGAGGGCATCACCGTGCACGACGGTGGGACGGTCGTGGTGGTCGAGGGCCCCCGCTTCTCGACCCGGGCCGAGTCGGCCTGGTACGCCTCGGCGGGGTGGTCGGTCATCAACATGACCCAGTACCCCGAGGCCGCCCTGGCCCGGGAGCTGGGCCTCTGCTACGCCACGGTCGCCCTGGTGACCGACTACGACGTCGGGGTCGAGGGCATCGCCGAGCACGCCGTCACGATGGAGGAGGTCTTCGCCGTGATGGCCGACAACAACGAGCGGGTGCGCAAGCTGTTGTTCCGGGCGATCGACGCCATCCCCTCCGACCGCGCGTGCTCCTGCATCGACAGCACCGGCGGCCTCGAGCCCGACCCCCCCACCTAGCCGCCTGGCCACCTCCCGTTCCGGTGACGAGATACGCGCGGGGAGCGACACATCCCGTCACCAGAACACCCCGCCTCGATGCGGAGCCACCCGAGACAGGACCGGCAGAGCTCCACCGCCTGGTCGCCGGCCGGCGCAGGCCGTCGAACGGGTCCCGGGTTTCGCCGCAGCAGGAGCTGCAGCAGGTCACCATGGCAACGGTACCAACGGTCCTCGGCCCTAGCCTGAGGTCGGCGCTTCCCCCGCTGAGTGACTCTCGCGAAGGAGGCGCGCCGTGCGGCGACCTCAGTACCCCCTCCGTCCGTTCGCCCTGTTCCGCGCCCGCCTGCGCCTGCGGCGCCGTCCCCTGCTCTGGTGGCTGGCCGTGCTCGGGCTCTCGCTGGCGGTCGGGATCACCATCGACGGGTCGCTGTCCCAGGCCCGGGCCGATGCCCGGCGCTTCGGCCGCCCGGTCGAGGTCGCGGTGGCCCGGGTGGACCTGGCGGCCGGGTCCGTAGCCGGGCCGGACACGGTCGAGCTGCGGACGTGGCCCGAACGCTTGCTCCCGCCCCGCGCGCTGAGGTCTGTGCCCGAGGACCGGGTCGTCACCGGGGCCGTGCTCGCCGGCGAGCCGTTGGTCGCCGACCGGCTGGGCACCGACACCCTCGTTCCCTCCGGCACCCGGGCGCTGGCCCTGCCAACCGGGCCGGGCGGGCTGGGGATCCGACCCGGCGACCGGGTCGACGTGCTGGCCACCTTCGACCCACTCGTGGCCCCCGAGGGCGAGGACCCGACGGTCACCGTGGCCCGCGCCGCCACGGTCGTCGCCGTCCGGGCCAGCGCCATCACCGTGGCCGTCACCGAGGTCGAGGCGCCTCGGGTCGCCTTCGCTCTGTCACAGGCAACCATCACGCTGGCCCTCACCCCGCCGGGTACCTTCGCCCCGGATGACGCAGGCTCCGGGAGCACAGGTTCGTGAGGCGCTCGACGCGGCCGGGGTCCCCTACGAGGTCATGGATTGCGACCCGGACCTGGCCGACACCGCCGTCTTCTGCGAGCACTACGGCGTGCCGGTCGAGCAGTCGGCCAACACGATCCTCGTGGCGGGCAAGCCCCGGGGCGGCGGCGACAAGACGTACGTGGCCTGCGTCGTGCTGGCCCACACCCGACTCGACGTCAACGGGACCGTGCGCCGGCGCCTGGACGTGAAGAAGGCGTCGTTCGCCTCGGCCGACGAGACCCGCGAGCGCACCGGGATGCTCATCGGCGGGGTCACGGCGGCGGCGCTGCCCGACGGCATGCCGCTGTGGGTCGATGCCCGGGTGATGGCGGCCCCGTGGATCGTCCTCGGCGGCGGCGACCGCAGCACCAAGATCAAAGCCGCCCCGCCGGTGCTGACGGCCCTGGGGGCCGAGATCGTCGAGGACCTGGCCACCCTCCCGCCGCCCGACTCCGCTCCTGGCCCTTGATTGGCCCCATGACCATCGAATCGGGGGCCAGAACGCGCCGGCTGACCGGGCTGTCGGGGCCTCCTGATCTGCTCGACCGGGCCGAGGCATCCAAGGCCAGGACCAACGTGGCCGCGAACGAGCACCTGGGCTTCTCACCATGAGGAGCAGACCGGAGGCGAGGACGGAGCTGCTGGCCGACCACGTGGACCTCGTGGAGCTACTGGCCGGGTGGCACGACCGGGAGTGGGGCCGGGGGCAGGCCGCATGGACCGTGGCCCTGACCGCCCGGGCCGGGCGGAACGAGGTGCCGTTCACCTACGTCGCCTTCCTGGGGGACGAGCCCGTCGGGTGCCTCTCGCTGACCTGGGACGACATCGACACCGAGTTCGCGGAGGAGGGCCCCTGGTTGTCGGGCATGTACGTGGTCGGCGGCGCCCGAGACCTGGGCATCGGGCGGCGGCTGGTCACAACGGTCGAGGCCCGGGCCCGCGAGCTGGGTCACACGGATCTGTGGGCCCACACCCAGGAGGCCGAACGCTTCTATGTCCGTTGCGGCTGGGAGGTCGTCCGCCCCAAGGAACCCCTCGTACGCGACGCCGTCGTCCGACGGGCCCTGGGTTGAGCCAGGGCCGAACCAGCACCCCGTTCTGGCGCCTCATCGAGGCGTCATCGCGCCGCAATCGGGCGCCAGAACGGAGGGGGGTGGGCTACCTGCCGGACATCGACACGTCGCCGATGACGAGGGTCGCCGCGGTGGCGCCGCCGGGACGCCACTCGAGGTCGTTGCCGACGGCGACGATGCCCAGCAGGAGGCGCTGGAGGGTCGACGCCAGGGTGATCTCGCGGACGGGCTCGGCCAGCTCACCGTCCCGGATCATCAGGCCGTCGGCCCCGACGGAGAAGTCGCCGCTGACCGGGTTGACGCCGGAGTGCAGGCCGTTGAGCGACTGGACGAACAGGCCCCGGTCGACGCCGGCCAGCAGGTCCTCGGGCGACTGCTCCCCCGCCGCCATCACCAGGGCCTGACAGCCGGGGGCCGGGGTCGAGCGGGAGCCCCGGACCGCCGAGCCGGTCGAGGCCGTGCCCGAGCGGCGGCCGGTGTAACCGTCGTGCAGGAAGCCCTGCAGCACGCCGTCGACGACCAACGGGTTGACCCGGGTGGCCAGGCCCTCCCCGTCGTGGCTGTCGGCCCCGAAGGACCGGGGGTCGGTGGGGTCGTCGGTCAGGGTCAGGAGCGGGGAGGCGACGGCCTCGCCGACCCGGTCGGCGAAGGGCGACCGGCCCTTGAGCACCCGGTCGCCGGTGAGCGTGCCGCCGGCGATGCCGAGCAGGGTCCCGGCCAGCCGGGGCTCGAGGACGATGGTGACCTTGTCCGTGGCCGGCTGCTCGGCGCCCAGCAGCCGGGTGGCGCGGAGCACGGCGTCGGTCAGGGCCTCGTCGGGGTCGAGGTCGGCCACGCCCCGCCCGGCGGAGAACCCGCCGCCGATCTGGGTGTCGTCGCCCTCCCGGGCCAGTGCCGTGGCCGACAGCGAGCAGGACGTGCCCCGGGAGCCGACGACCAGCCCGTTGCTGCTGGCCACGGCGGCCTCGCCCGAGCCCTCGCTGTAGCCGGCCGAACGGACGCCGAAGATGCGGGGGTCGGCGCCCCGGATGGCGGCCTCGAGGTCGAGGGCCATCTGCACCTTGGCCTCGGTGGAGGTGGTGGCCAGGTCCTCCCGCCACAGGTCCATCTCCGGCGGGGCGACGCCGTCGGGGGTGACCAGGCCGGCCCACTCGTCGGGCTCGGCGTAGGTGGCGTTGTCCCGGGCCTCGGTCAGCGTGTCGGCCAGGACATCGGCAGCGAAGGTGCCGGCTGAGGCGAACCCGGCCCGGCCGTCCCGGATGACCCGGATGCCGACGCCGAAGGACTCCGCCGAGGTGAAGGACTCGACCTCGCCGTCGTAGGCCTTGGCCGACAGCGAGGTGCTGCGGGCCACGTAGGCCTCCAACTCCTCGCCGGGCTCGGCCCGGCCGGCGAGGCCCTGGGCCAGGTCGATCAGGTCCGTCACCGGCTCAGTATGGAGTCGCCGCCCCACCCCACCCGAAATTGCGTGAGTTGGTCACGCCATGAGTGACCAACTCCCGCGAGATCGCGGATGCCGGGGCGTCAGACGCCGGAGACGGAGACGTCGGCGATGACGAGGGTGACGCCGGCGGCGGACATGGGCAGCCAGGTCAGGTCGGCGCCGACGGCGACCACGTCCTGCAGCATGCGCTGGAGGGTGGAGGCGATGGTGAACTCGCGGACCGGGTCGGACAGCTCGCCGCCCTTGATCCAGAGTCCGTCGGCCCCGGTCGAGAAGTCGCCGCTGACCGGGTTCACACCCGAGTGCAGCCCGGCCACGTCGGCCACCAGCAGCCCGTCGCCCACCTGGCCCAGCAGCTCGGCGGGCGAGCGGTCACCGGGCAGGAGGGAGATGGCCTGGCAGCCGGCCATGGGCGTGGAGCGGGACGAGCGCACGGCCGAGCCGGTCGAGGTCACGCCGGAGCGGCGACCGCTGTAGGCGTCGTGGACGAAGCCGGTGAGCCGGCCGTTGTCGATGAGGACGTTGCGGCGGGTGGCCAGGCCCTCGCCGTCGTTGGTCCCGGCGGTGAAGGCCCGGACGTCGGTGGGGTCGTCGACGAAGGTGACCGAAGGGGCCGCGATGACCTCGTCGACCCGGTCACCGAAGGGTGAGCGTCCCTTGAGCACGGCGTCGCCGGAGAGGGTCGAGCCGACGATGGCCAGGAACTGGGCCGTGACGAAGGGGTCGAGGACGACGGTCACGCGCTGGGACGGCGGCTTGGTCGCGCCCAGCAGCCGGGTGGCCCGGTAGACGGCGTCGGCGGCGGCCTCGTCCACGTCGAGGTCCTGGGGCGAGCGGCCGACCGAGAAGCCGAAGCCGGTCTGGGTCTCCCCGTTCTCCTCGGCCAGCGCGTAGGCCACGAGGTCGGCCACGGTCTCGGAGCCGCCGGAGCGGATGCCGGTCGAGGACACGACCACCGAGGTACTCATGGAGTCGGCGTACTCGGCGGACTCGAGGCCGATGATGCGGGCGTCGCCGGCCTTGGTCGCCCGCTCGAGGGCGAGGGCCAGGTCGATCTTGGCCTCGGTGTCGGTGGCGGCGAGGTCGTCGGACCAGAGGTCCAGGTCGGCAGCCGGGACCCCGTCGGGCTCGGGCAGGCCGAGGTGCTCGTCGGGCTCGGCGAAACGGGCGTTGTCCCGCGCCTCGTCCAACATCTCGTCGAGGGCCTCGGCGTCGAAGGTCCCGGCGGAGGCGAACCCCTGCCGCTGGTCGGCCACGACCCGGACGCCGACGCCCTGGGACTCGGCGACCGAGAGCGACTCGATCTCGCCCTCGTAGACGCGGACCTCGGTGTCCTTGGAGTGGGCGACGACGACCTCGACCTGCTCGCCGGGCTGGGCCCGGGCGACGAGGCGGTCGGCGATGGCGTAGAGCTCGTCCTGCATCAACCCCGCCCGCCCCGTCGACGGCCCGTGGAGTTCATCGGAGGCAATAAGGGGCGGAAACCGCCCCCTATTGCCTCCAATGCGGTCAGCGGCACCCTCACGCGGCCGCGGTGCCGCCGACCGTGAGGGCTGACACCCGCAGGGTGGGGACGCCGTCGCCGACGGGGACGCCCTGGCCGTCCTTGCCGCAGGTGCCGGGCGGGCCGAACTCGAAGTCGTTGCCCAGGGCGTCGATTCGCTGGAGGGTCTCGGGGCCGTTGCCGATGAGGTTGCCCTCCCGGAGCGGCTCGGTGATCTCGCCGTTCTCGATGAGATAGGCCTCGGTCATGCCGAAGACGAAGTCGCCGGTGGCGGTGTTGACCTGGCCACCGCCGAGCTGGGCGACGTAGACCCCGCTCTCGGTGGAGGCGACGATGTCGTCGGGGTCGTCCTCGCCGTTGAGGATGAAGGTGTTGGTCATGCGGACCATGGGCAGGTGGCGGTAGCTCTGGCGCCGGCCGTTGCCCGAGGACTCCCGGCCCTCCTTGCGGGCCCGCAGGAAGTCCCACATGTAGTCGGTGAGGATCCCGTCCTCGATCAGCGTGTTGCGCTGGGCGGGGCGGCCCTCGTCGTCGACGGCGAAGCAGCCCCACTCGTCGGTGACGGTGCCGTCGTCGACCAGCGTGATGAGGGGGCTGGCCACCAGCTCGCCGACCTTGCCCCGGAAGGCCGAGGCGCTCTTGTTGACCAGGTCGGCCTCGAGGCCGTGTCCGCACGCTTCGTGGAACAGCACCCCGCCACCGCCCTTGCCGATGACGACGGGGACGGTGCCGCTGGGGGCAGGACGGGCGTTGAGCTTGGTGAGGGCCCGACCGGCGGCCCGGCGGGCGAGGTCGGCCACGTCGTAGCGGTCGAAGAGCTCGAAGCCGATGGTGTGGCCGATGGACTCCCGGCCCGTCTGCATGCCGGCGTCACCGGTGGCCACGCAGGAGACCGAGAAGAGGGTGCGGGTCTGGTCGTCGCCGGTGAGAAGGCCGTCGGAGTTGGCGATCTGGATGCGCCGACGGCTGTCGGCGTAACGGGCCATGACCTGGCTGATGGCGGCCCCGGTCTCGCGGGCGGCGCCGTCGGCGGTGGCCAGCAACTCGACCTTGGTGCCCTTGCCGACGTCGAAGGGGGCGACGGTGACGGTGCTGGGGTGGGCGACGTCCCGGCGGCTGAGGTCGACGGTGGTGACGCCGCCGGAACCGCCCCGAGCGGCGGCGGCCGCCGCTTCGGCAGCGGCGAGCAGGCCCGCCTCGGTGAGGTCGGCGGTGTGGGCGAAGCCGGTGGTCTCGCCGGTGACGACCCGGATGCCGGCGCCCCGGTCACGGCTGGAGCTGAGCTCCTCGACCTTGCCGTCGTCCAGGGTGGCCGAGCCCGCCTGACGGTCCTCGGCGAACACCTCGGCGAAGTCACCGCCCGTCTGCAGGGCGGTGCCGAGCACCCGTTCCATCACGTCGTCGGGGACCAGGGACACCGCACGCTCCAAGGGGTTCGGGGGCTACCGGGCACCCCCCGCACCGGCCGGGGCTGGCCCCACGGAGAGTGGTGCTCGTAGGGTACCGACGGTGCCCCTGGAACCCGGTTCGTCGGCGTCGGTCGACCTGCAGGTCGGCGACGCCGACACCGCCATCGCCCTGCGCTCAGGTTCGGTGCCGGTGCTGGCCACACCCCGGGTGATCGCCCTGAGCGAGGAAGCCTGCGTCCTGGCGCTGGATGGCCGCCTCGACGAGGGCGCCACGACGGTGGGCCAGCGCGTCCAGATCGACCACCTGGCCCCCACCCCCGTGGGTCGGCGGGTGACCGCCGAAGCCACGCTGGAGGCCGTCCAGGGCCGGCGCCTGACCTTCACGGTGTCCGTCAACGACGACCGCGGGCTCGTGGCCGTTGGACGGGTGACGCGCGTCGTGGTCGACACCGAGCGCTTCCTCGAGAAGCTTCGTTGACAGCACCGGGCTCGTGACCCGGCGGGTGACGCCCCACCCGACCGTCGGTCAACCCAGGTTGGACTGCCTCGGGTAGATGTCCTCGGGGTCGGTCAGGACGTTGACCAGATACGGCACCCCGCTCGCGAAGGCCCGGTCCAAGGCCGGCCCGATGTCCTCCGGGGTGTCGACGATCTCGCCGGCGCCGCCCAGGGCGTTGACCACCTCGTCGTACCTCGTGCCGGGGGTGAGCTCGGCGGCGACGTCGTAGCCGTAGATGGCCTGCATCGGGTGCTTCTCGAGGCCCCAGATGCCGTTGTTGCCGACGACGATGACCACGGGCAGCCGGTGGCGGACGAGGGTGTCGATGTCCATCAGGCTGAACCCGGCGGCGCCGTCGCCCATCATGACCACGACCTGTTTGTCGGGGCGGGCGATGCGGGCGGCGGTGGCGTAGCCCATGCCGGTGCCGAGGCAGCCGTAGGGGCCAGGGTCCAGCCAGCAGCCGGGCTCATAGGAGTCGATGTACTTGCCCGAGTACGACACGAAGTCCCCGCCGTCGTTGACCACCACGGCGTCCCGGTCCAGTCGCCTGCGCACCTCGCCGTAGATGCGGGACGGCTTGATCGGGGTCGAATCGGCCTCGAGGCCCGGCGCCTCCGAGGCGGCCGCGGCCGACTCGAGGTCCCGTAGGCGCTCGATCCACGGCTGGTGGTCGGTTCGGGGACCGGTGTGGTCCGCCCACGAGGCCAGGGCCGCATCGATGGGGCCGACCAGGGACAGCTCCACCTCGGCGTGGCCGGCCTGCTGCTCGGCGGAGTCGACCACGTGGATGACCTTGGCGTCGCCGAAGCGACCGAACGACAGACGGAAGTCCAGCGGCGTGCCGATCACCACGACCAGGTCGGCCTCGGTCTTCAGCAGGCTCCGGGTCCGGCTGAAGGCGAGTTCGTGATCGGCGGGCAGGCAGCCCCGACCCAATCCGTTGACGAAGGTCGGCACCCGCAGGTGCTCGGCCGCCGCCCGCAGGTCGTCCCAGGCCCCGTCCCAGTAGACGTCGGTCCCGGCGATGATCGCCGGGCGCTGGGCCTTGGCGATCAGGCGGGCGGCCTGGGCCATGTCCTCGAGCATCGGCTCACGAACCTGGGTGTGACCCAGCTCGTGCTCGTCGGCCTCGCCGTCGGCGAAGACCACGTCCAGCGGCAGATCGGCGAACACCGGGCCGCGATGTGGCGTCAGGGCGACGCGGGCCAGCGCATGGACCTCGTGGCCGATCCGGTTCACGTCCTTGATCGTCCGGGCGTCCTTGGTGATGGGCGCCAGGACGGGCACGTGGTCGAACTCCTGCAGGCTCCCCGCCCCCCAGCGGGCCTGCGGGGCCCGGCCGCCCAGGACCACGAGGGGGGAGCCGTTGAAGTGGGCCGTGGTGACCGCCGAGATCCCGTTGGTGACCCCCGGGCCGGCCGTGAGCACGGCCACGCCCGGGCGGCGGGTCAGCTTGGCCATGCCCTCGGCGGCGAAGGTGGCGGTCTGCTCGTGGCGGACGTCGACGATGCGCACGTCCTGTTTCAACGCGGCGTCATACAGCGGGAAGATGTGGCCGCCCGAGAGCGTGAACAGCTCCTGGACGCCGAACGGGGTGAGCGCGGCGAGAGCCAGCTCGCCGCCGTGGCCGGTCATGGTCATGCCAGAACCCTAGGCACCCGACCGACGGGCCGGGTCGAGCCCGGTCAGCCCCGGGCCGCGTCGGACCCGCGACGGGCCGGACCGCCACCCGAGCGCCGTCGAACGACCCGTATCACGACCATAAGCTGGCCTCTTCCGGGCAGGTGGAGACCGTTTGAAGAACAGGTGGATCGTCCTCGTCGTGAGGATCGTGTTGAGCGCAGCCATGCTCGCCGTGCTCCTCTGGCGCGTCCCCGACTTCAAGGCCAGCGAGCTCGTCCCCGACCTCTCGGCCGGGTCCGCCCTGTGGGCCCTGCTGGCCATCGGCCTGACCATGGCCAGCATCGTGCTGTCCGCGGTCCGCTGGGGCCAGGTGCTGCACGCCCTCGACCTGCGGGTGCCCCTCCGTCGCCTCGTGTCCCACTACTTCGCCGGCCAGTTCGTCAGCAACGTGCTGCCCACCACCATCGGTGGTGACGTCCTGCGCATCGCCCGGGTCTCCCGGGACCTCGGCGGCCATCGGTCGGAGTCGGTGGCCTCAGTGGTCATCGAGCGCCTGACCGGCTGGCTGGTCCTGCCGCTCATCTCGATCGTCGGCCTCGTCGTGAACCGCGGCCTGCTGCCCGACCACGGCGCCGCCGCCGCCGCCCTGGTCATCAACACCCTGGCCCTCTTCGGTCTGATCGGCGTGCTCTACCTGGCCTCCCACCGGAAGATCCTCGGCCGCTTCAAGGAGCACGAGAACTGGCTGCAGTTCCTCGGCTCGGTACACCTCGGGGTCACCAACCTGCGCCGGCACCCCGCCGACACCCGAAGGCTCCTCGTCGCCGCCTTCGCCTTCCAGGGCACGCTGGTGCTGGCGGCGTTCTGCGCCGCCCGGGTCGTGGGGATCGACGAGGCGGGCATCACCGCGATGATGGCCTTCATCCCCGTGGTCCTGATGGTGCAGGTCCTCCCCATCGGCATCTCGGGCCTCGGCGTCCGGGAGACCGCCCTGGTGCTGTTCCTCCACCCCCTCGGCGTCGACAACACCCAGGCCATCGCCCTGGGCCTGGCCCTCTACCTGCTGAACCTCACCGCCAGCCTGGTCGGCGCCCCGGCGTTCGCCTTCGGCGGCTCCCGACGCCACCGACCCGGCGCCGACCCGGACATCGACCCGGGCCCGGAGCCCCAGGCGGTCTCGGCGGCATGAGCGAGCCCGGCATGGTCGACCGCAACCAGCGGCGGATCGACCTCACCGCGGCCGAGGCCGTCGACGACGCCGAGCAGCTGGCCCACGGTGCCCGTGACGACGTCACCAACACCCGCCTGCGGTGGTGGGTGGAGATCCTCGCCCTGCTCGCCCTGTACTTCGTCTACAGCGGGATCCGGAACAACTTCGGCTCCGCCACCGTCAGCCCCGACCTCGCCTTCGACAACGCCCGGTGGGTCATCGATGTCGAGCGGGCCCTCGGCCTCTACGTCGAGGAGTCCATCCAGGACGCCTTCCTCGGCTACCGCCTGTTCCTGCAGTTCTGGAACGTCTTCTACGGCACCCTGCACTTCTGGGTCACCGGCGGCGCCCTGATCTACCTGTTCCGCAAGCAGCCGGCCCGGTACTCGCTGTGGCGCAACACGATCATCTTCGCCACCCTGCTGGCCCTCATCGGCTTCTCGTCGTTCCCCCTCATGCCCCCCCGCCTGCTGGACGACTGCGGTCAGTTCGGCGCCTGCGCCAGCTACGGGTTCGTCGACACCCTCGCCAGCTACGGCGGGCTCTGGTCCTTCGACAGTGGGGCCATGGAGCAGATCTCCAACCAGTACGCGGCCATGCCCAGCCTGCACTTCGCCTGGGCCCTCTGGACGTTCCTGGTCCTCTATCCCCACATGCGGCGCTGGTGGTCGAAGGCCCTCCTCGTCGTCTACCCGTGGATGACCCTCTTCGCCATCATCGTCACCGCCAACCACTACTGGCTCGACGCCATCGGCGGGGCGGTGGCCCTCGCCGGTGGGTTCGCCATCGCCTGGATGCTGCGCGAGGTGTTCCGCCGCATCCGACACCGACCCGCCGAAGCGGCCCCGACCTGACGAGGTGACCAGGGACAAGGGGGTCGCGCTCGGCGCGGGGGTGGCGCTGGTCGGCGGCGGCCTGCTGGCCAACGGCCGCACGCCGTGGCCGTTCGAGCGCCGCATCGGGCAGTGGGTCTACGACCTGCCGGACTGGCTGGAGACGCCTCTCGACCTCATCCAGCAGACCGGGACCCTCGTGGCCGTCGTGCTGGTGGCCGCCGGGCTGGTCGTGGCCGGGCGCTACCGGGCCGCGGGGGCGGCCGCCCTCGCCGGCTCCGGTGCCTGGCTGGCGGCCAAGGCCCTGAAGGAGCTGCTGGAGCGGCCACGGCCCACCGTGGCCGGCCTCGGGCGGATCCCCCGTGAGGTGGTCGACGGCTGGGCCTGGCCCTCCGGGCACGCCACGGTCGCCACCGCTCTGGCCACCGTCCTGCTGTTGACCATCGCCCAGGGTCGGGGCGGGCGGGGCGTGGTCATCGCCGCCGCCACGCTGACCGCCGTGGCCCGGGTCTACCTCGGGGTCCACTGGGGCCTCGACGTCCTGGGGGGCGCCGCCCTGGGCGTGCTGGCCGGGTACGTCGCCGTGCTGGCCCTGAGGCCGACGTGACGCCGCTGGTGACCGCGTCCCGGCACCGGATTCCGACGTCGGCGCACGGGAATCCGGGGACAGAGCGGGGGGTGGGCGGGTGAAGGTGCGGGTCGGCACGTTCAACGTCCGCAACGGGCTGGCCCGGGACGGGTTGAACTCGTGGCCGTTCCGACGGCGGGCGGCCGCGGCGGCCCTGCGGGGCCTCGATGTGGATGTCGTCGGCCTACAGGAGGCCTTCGGGTTCCAGGTCCGCAGCCTGCAGGCCCACCTCCCTGGCTACGGGCTCACGGGGCGGGGCCGCTCACCCCATCGATGCGGTGAGCGGTGCAGCGTGGCCTTCCGGCGGGGCGATCTGAGCCTGCTCAGCAGCCGGACCCGCTGGTACGGGGCCGACCCCGACCGCCCCGGCACCCGCCTGCCCGACGCCTCGTTCCCCCGGATCGCCACCCTCGTCCGGCTCCGCCAGACCGGTCACGGGCCGACGTTCACGTTCGTCAGCACCCACCTCGACGAGCACCACGAGGCCAATCGGGTCGCCGCCGCCGAGCAGCTCCTCGGGTGGCTGGACGACGGTCCGACCGTGGTCGTCGGCGACCTCAACGCCGTGCCCGACAGCCCCGTGGTCGCTGCCCTCGTGGCCGGTGGGCTGCGCAACGCCGTCGCCGACGACGCTCCCGGCACCAACCACGCCTTCTCCGGTCGGACCGACGGTCGGCGGATCGACCACATCCTGGTGTCGCCCCACTGGACCGTCGCCGGCTCCCACGTCGACACGACCCGCCCCGGCGGACGCCTCCCCAGCGACCACTGGCCCGTCGTGGCCGACCTGCAGCTGGGCTGACCCCGATCCGGGTGCGCGATCGCGCCCGCCGTCCGGTTCTGGCGGGAGTCGGTCCGCTCCAGCGTGACCAACTCACGCAATTTCGGGGTGGGTGGGGTGATCGGCGCTCACCGGCCTGGCTTCGGGCACGGTACGGTTCCGGGGCAGTCATGCTCGAGCAGATCCACTCACCGGCCGACCTCAAGGGCCTGTCCACCGAAGAGCTCACGGACCTCGCCCAGGAGATCCGGGAGTTCGTGGTCGCCGCCGTCGACGACGCCGGCAGCGGGCACCTCGGCTCGAACCTCGGCGCCGTCGAGTTGACACTGGCGCTGCACCGGGTGTTCGACTCGCCCAGGGACATCATCCTCTGGGACACCGGCCACCAGGCCTACGTGCACAAGATCCTCACCGGGCGCCAGGCGGGCTTCGCCGACCTGCGCAAGGCCGGGGGCCTGTCGGGCTACCCCTCCCGCGAGGAGTCCGAGCACGACTGGATCGAGAACAGCCACGCCTCGACCGTCCTCTGCTATGCCCACGGCCTGGCCGTGGCCCAGGAGAGCGAGCAGGGCGAGGGGCGGCGGGTCATCGCGGTGATCGGCGACGGCTCCATGACCGGCGGCATGGCCTTCGAGGGCCTGAACAACTTCGGTCACAGCGGCCGCAACGCCATCATCATCCTCAACGACAACGGCCGTTCCTACGCCCCCACGATCTCCCGGCTGGGCGAGAGCCTGGCCCGCCTGCGGCTCAACCCGACCTGGCTGCGTCAGCAGGAGCGCCTGGAGCGCACCATCCACCGACTCCCCGCCGGCGAACGCCTCGCCCGGGGCCTCGACGCCACCAAGGCCGCCGTGCGCGAGATGTGGGAGCCACCCGCCTTCTTCGAGCAGCTCGGTGTCCGCTACACCGGCCCCTTCGACGGCCACGACATCGAGGGCGTCGAGCGGGCCCTGCGCAACGCGGCCGCGATCGACGGTCCCGTCGTGGTCCACGTCCTGACCCAGAAGGGCAAGGGCCACGCCCCCGCCGAGCAGGACACCGTCAAGCACCTGCACGACATCGGCGGCGTCAAGCCCGGGTCCTACACGGCGGCCTTCACCGAAGCCCTCGTCAAGGAGGGCGAGGAGCACCCCGAGCTGGTGGCCATCACCGCGGCCATGCCCGACTCCACCGGCCTGCTGCCCTTCGAGGAGCGCTTCCCCGGTCGCTGCTTCGACGTCGGCATCGCCGAGCAGCACGCCGTCACCTCCGCCGCCGGCATGGCCATGGGCGGCCTGCGGCCCGTGTTCGCCGTCTACTCCACGTTCCTGACCCGGGCCATCGACCAGACCTTCTACGACGTCGGCCTCCACCGCCAGCCGGTGGTCTTCTGCCTCGACCGGGCCGGCATCACCGGCGACGACGGCCCGTCCCACCACGGCGTGCTGGACATGGTCCTGCTGCGCAAGGTCCCGGGCATGACGATCTTCGCCCCGTCCTCCTACCAGGAGCTCGGGGTCATGCTGCACGACGCCCTCGAGCTGTGCTCCGGGCCGGCCGCCATCCGCTGGCCCAAGACCGCGGCGCCCAGCGTGGGCCCCGACCAGGTCGGTTCGGGCCTGCACGCCCGACTCGTGCGGCGGGGCACCGAGGTCTGCATCATCGGCGCCGGCAAGATGCTGGAGGCCGCCACCGGGGCCGCCGAGACCCTCGAGGCCGAGGGGGTCTCGGTCACCGTGTGGGACCCCCGGGTGGTCAAGCCCTTCGACGAGGCCATGATCGAGAACGCCCTCGAACACCCGGTGGTCGTCACCGTCGAGGACGGCTTGGCCGACGGCGGCGTGGGCTCGGCCTTCGCCGACGAACTACGCCGCCGGTCCCACGGCGCCGGTCCCCGGATCGCCGTGCTGGGGGTGCCCGACCGGTACATCCCCCACGCCAAGCCCGACGTCATCCTGGCTCAGCTCGGCCTGGACGCCGCCGGCATCGCGGGCACCGTCCGCGACCTCCGCGGCTGAGTTCGTTCCCTTCGTCACGGACTCCGGCTCCGCCGATCAGCGCCTGTGCGGATGCGGCTCCGGCTGGCGCCTGGGCCGGCTCACGACTCCGCCGACGCGACGGGTGCCGCCGAATTCCGCGGTCGCGCTGGATGACATATGTCACACCGGTGTACTGTCGTGTCCCTCGGGCGGACCCAGTCCACCGGGGCGACACCAGGGGGGATAGGCCCGGGGTCTCGCTGGTAGACCGGCGACTCCCCGGGCCTCGTCGCGTCAGGAGCCCCAGGAGCGCGGCGACGGGCTAGGTGAAGTAGGGGTTCTCGCCGGCGTCGTGGTCGGTGCCGTCGATGATCTCGACGACCTCGGGGATGGCCTCCTTGATGGCGGCCTCGATCCCCTCCCGCAGGGTGATGGCGCTGACGGCACAGCCCTGGCAGCCACCGCCCATGGTGACGACGGCCGCGACACCCTCGTCCCGGTCCTCGATGCGCTCCAGCACGGCGAAGCCGCCGTGGGAGGCGAGGGCCGGGTTGATCGACTGCTCGAGGAGCTGGCGGATCTTCTCCTCGGTGGTGCCCGAGAGATCGACGTCCTCGCCCGCCAGGGGATTGGGCCGGTTGGGGTTGCGCAGGACGAGGCCCGGCTGCTCGCCGCTGGGCAGGTCCAGGGTGGCGCCCATCAGCTTGGCCACGCTGGCGGCGGGCACGATCACCGGCAGATCGCCGACGGTGGCCACCGAGTCGCCCTCGACCGCCTCCTCGAGGGTGGCGAAGGCCAGGTCGTAGAGGTAGTCCACGCCCTGGGTGCCCACGACCTCGATGCGCAGGCACAGGTCCTCGGCGTCGTCCTCCTTGGCCTTCAGCTCCAGGATCTGGACGAGGGCGTCGTCGGTGACGGTGATGACCGGCTCGGTGCGCAGGTCCTCGGGAACGTCGATGCTCACTGGTGGGGTCACCTCGTCGGAGATTTCACGGGCTTGACCGGGTAAAGCCTACCGGGCCGCCGGACGGCCGGGAAGGCCGTCCGGGCGCGGCTTCAGGAGGATCTTTCCCGTCCTTCACCGTCGATGGTGACGGTGGAAGGTGTTCGGGCGGTCCTCCGGCGATGCCGCCGCCAAGAGCCGCTTCACCCCTCCGTCACGGCGGAGGCGACTTCGGTGGATGTCCGAGGCACCGTCCCGGCCGAGGGAGCCGCCCACCACACTGATCTGGCGTGAGTTGGTCACGCTCAGCGTGACCAACTCACGCAATTTCGAAGTGGGGTGGGCGGGGCGGTCAGGCCAACGGGAGCTCCACGGCGAGCACGGCGCCGCCGTCGTCGGCTTCGCCTGCGGTGACCCGGCCGCGATGGGCGTCGACCACCTGGGCCACGATGGCGAGCCCCAGGCCGGAACCGGGCAGGGTGCGGGTGGCCGCGGAGCGGTAGAAGCGGTCGAACACCCGGACCCGGTCCTCGGTGGGGATCCCGGGGCCGTGATCCCGGACCGTCAGGCGGGCCCAGCCCTCCGTCGCCGCGAGGGTCACCTCGACGGGCTCGCCCGGCGGGGTGAACTTGTCGGCGTTGTCGAGCAGGTTCCGTACCACCCGCTCGAGCAGGGCGGCGTCGCCCTCCACCGTCGACGGCGCGGCGTCGAGGGTGACCTCGCGCCCGCTGCGGTCCCGGCTCTGGCGAACCACCCGCTCGACCAACTCGTCGAGCGCCAGCGGGACGAAGGGCTCCTCGGTCCGCTGCTCGGTGGCCAGCTCGACCAGCTCGGTCACCATCTCGCCCAGCTCCTGGGACTCGGCCGCGATCACCGCGAGCAGCCGGTCCCGCTCCTCGGGGTCGATCTCCTGGCCCCTCTCCAGCAGCTCGGCACTGGTCCGGAGGCTGGTCAGCGGGGTGCGCAGCTCGTGGCTGGCGTCCTGTACGAGCTGGTGCTGCTGGCGGCGGGAGTCGGCCAACGCGCCCAGCATGGTGTTGAAGGAACGGGCCAGACGACCGACCTCGTCGTCACCCTGCACAGGGATCGGAGTGGAGAGGTCCTGGGTGGCGGCCACCTCCTCGGCGGTGTCGGCCAGGGCCCGCACCGGCCCGGTGATGCGCCGGGCCACCAACCAGCCGACGCCACCGGCCAGCGCGGCGCCGGCCAGGGTGATGAGGGCCAGGCGCCCGCCGAGCGCGGCGAGGACGTCGTTGGTCTCGGTCAGGTCCCGGGCGATCTGTACGGCACCGCCTGGGTCCAGGTGGGCCGTGAGGACCCGCAGTTCGACCCCGTCGACGGTGACCGTGTGGATCCGGACCCCGTCGCTTCCGGCGGCCACGGCCCGATCGGCGTCGTCGACGGGAAGGCCGTCACCCACCGACAGGGCCACCGTGCCGTCCTCGGTCAGCACCTGGGTCTGCACGTCCGGGGCGAAGGTGTCCGGCACGCCCCCCGGGCCGCCGGTGCCGAAGCCGCCCGGCCCCCGGGGGAGCCGGCGACGACCGTCGAGCACCTCGTCGGCCCGCCGCACCAGGAAGTCGTCGACCTCACCCCGCAGCTCGTTGCTCGTGGAGAGCCAGGCCAGGAACGTGGCCGTGCCGATCGACAGGGCGCCGAGCACGGCGAAGACCGCCACCAACCGCCACCTCAGGCTCATCGCCGTCCCTCCGACCGTCCGTCGTCCTGGTGGCCGGAAGTGACGCTGGGGGCGCCCGTCCGGCCACCAGAACGGGAGGAGGACGGGTTCGGAGCGGACATCAGGGCTCGCGGACCACGTAGCCGACACCGCGGACGGTGTGGACGAGCCGGGGCTCACCGCCCTCCTCGGTCTTGCGCCGCAGGTACCCCACGTAGACGTCGAGGGACTTGGACCCGGTCTCGAAGTCATAGCCCCAGATGCGGTCGTAGATGACGCTGCGCTCGAGGACGATGCCGGCGTTGACCAGGAGCAGCTCGAGGAGGTCGAACTCGGTCTTGGTCAGCTCGATCGGTCGATCTCCCCGCTGCACCGACCGCCGTCGGGGATCGAGGACGAGGTCGGCCACCCGCAGCACGTCGGAGCCACCGGTGGGACTCGTACGGCGCAAGAGGGCCCGCACCCGGGCCAGCAACTCGTCGAGGGCGAAGGGCTTGGCCAGGTAGTCATCGGCCCCGGCATCGAGGCCGGCCACCCGGTCGGAGACCTCGTGGCGGGCGGTGAGCACCAGCACCGGCGTGCGGTAGCCCCGCTCCCGCAGCAGGCGGCAGACGGTGAGACCGTCGACCCTCGGCATCATCACATCGAGGACGACGAGGTCCGGCTCCCGGGTGGTGATCTCGTCCAGGGCCTCGTCGCCGTCGTCGACGGTGACCACCTCGTGGCCGGCGAAGCGCAGGGCGGAGTCGAGGGTCTGGCGCACGTTGGCATCGTCCTCGACCACGAGGACCCGGGCGGGAGCGGTGTCATCCACATCGTTCGGTCTAGTCCCCGAGATCAAGAACGAGGTGAGAACTCCCACAGGGGTTCTCGCGTTGTTCTCACGTCCGGCGCGAATCCCTCCTTACCGGGGTGCCCGATCGTGTCCCTCGTCAACCCGACAAACGAATGGAGCCCCCATCATGAAGACCCCCCTCCGGGCCGCGGTTGCCGCGGCCGCCATCGCCGGGGCCGGCCTCGCCGGCTTCGGCTTCTCCAACGCCCTCGCCCAGACCGACACGGGCGACGACGCCGCCACCACGGAGGCGCCCGCCGATGACGCCGCCCGGCCCGCGGGCTGCGAGGGCCGCCACGGTCCCGGCCTGGACGCCATGGCCGCCGCCATCGGCATCGACGTCGAGGATCTGCGCACGGCGCTGCAGGACGGCCAGACCCCGGCCGAGGTGGCCGAGGACAACGGCGTGAGCCGGGTCGACCTGATCGACGCCCTCGTGGCCGACATCACCGACCACATCGACCAGGGCGTCGAGGACGGCCGGCTGACCCGGGACGAGGCCGACGAGCGCCTCGCCGACGTCGAGGCCGCCGCCGGGTCCATCGTGGACGGTGAACGCCCCGAGGGCTTCGGCCCTGGTCGCCCCCACTCCGGCGGCCCCGGTGAGGACGCCCCCGAGTCGGACACCGGCGCCGACGCCTGATCCCCCCGGCCCGAGGCCCCGGTCGCTCCCCGTGGCGGCCGGGGCCTCGCCGCGTCCAACGACCGTTCTGGTGACGAAACATGCCCACCCGGCAACACCTCTCGTCACCAGAACGAACACCGCCCCGTTCTGGTCACGAAACATGCCCGCCCAGCAACACCTCTCGTCACCAGAACAGTCGGGAGTGGACGAGTACCGTGCAGCCGATGCGGGCCCTGGTCGTGCAGCACGACGCCTACTCGCTGCCCGGCATCGTGGGGGAGCGCCTCGAGCACCACGGGTTCGACCTGGAGCCCCTGACCGTGGTGGCCGACATCGCCCATCCCACCTCCGAGGTGGCCTTCCCCGACCCCAGGGAGTACGACCTCATCCTGCCGATGGGCTCGCCGTGGTCGGTCTATGACACCGACACCATCGGGACCTGGATCGGCCGGGAGTTGGCCATGCTCGCCACGGCGGTGGACGCCGACGTGCCCGTCTTCGGCATCTGCTTCGGCGGCCAGGCCTTGGCCGCGGCACTGGGCGCGACCGTCAGGGAGGCCGAGCGGCCCGAGATCGGTTGGTACGAGGTCGACTCGGTCGATCCCGCCCTCGCCGGCGGCCCGTGGTTCCAGTGGCACTTCGACCGCTTCGATCTCCCCGCGGGCGCCACGGCCCTGGCCCACGGCCCCCTCGGAATCCAGGCCTTCCGGATCGGGAGGAGCCTCGGCACCCAGTTCCACCCGGAGATCACCTCCGAGGTGCTGGGGACCTGGCTGGACGTGGCCGACGAGGCCGAGCTCCGCCACCTCGAGGTCGCCCCCGCGCATCTCCTGGACCAGACCGACGACCACGTCGCCCTGGCCCGGCCCCACACCGAGGCCCTGGTCGACCACTTCCTGACCGACATCGCCCGCCTTCGCTGATCCCCGTCCCGGGTCAGGCGGTCCAACCCCCGGCCGGCCGCTCGAACCAGACGTGGACCTGCCCGGTGCCGGCGCTGGCCTCGTAGTCGGAGAACCGGACCCCCGGGGCGGTGCACGCCCGACCCCCGAGCGCGCCCACCAGCATCAGGTAGTGGCCGAAGAAGGCCTCGGGGGCGAACGGCCGATAGTCGTCGTAACCGTCGATGACCGCCGCGTGGTCGCCCTCGGCCCAGCGGGCCAGGACCGCCTCGTCGGCGGCCCGGGCCTCGGGGGTGCGGATGTGCTCGGGGCCGAACCCCTCGTGGTCCCGGAACCGGCTGAGGGGCCAGAAGCGGTGGCTCATGCCGCCCGAACCCAGGAGCACGACGCGACGGTCCAGGCCGGCGACGGCTTCGGCCAGCACCCCGCCGAAGCGCAGGAAGTCGTCGCGCTCGCCGGTCTGGCAGACCCCGACGGACAGCCAGCGCTCATCGCCCTGGAGGTGGTGCAGCAGGTTGACCGTGGCGTAGTGGATGGGCAGGTGGGGATCATCGGTGGCCAGGACCCAGGTGTCGTCCCGCCCCTCGGCCACCCCGGCCACCGCCCGGGCCAGCTCCGGATCACCGGGAGCGTCGAAGTCCACGCCGTTGATCACGGTGGGCAGCTCCTCGGAGGTGAAGGTCCCCGCCCGGCGCTCATGGGCGCACACGATGTGCTCCTGGGTCGTGAACCAGTGCGTGTCGAAGACGACCACGGTGTCGGCCGCAAGGGGGGCCAGGACCTCGGCCTTCAGCCGGGCCAGGCCGTCGACCAGGGTGGTGTCCCGGCCGCCGTTGAGCGCCCGTCGCCGACTTGCCTCGAGCATGATCGGAGGGACGTGGGCCACGACCCCGGCGCCGACGATCTCGCCCATCTCATCTCCCTCCGAGGCTCGTTTGGACCCAAACTACCCGACCGGGCCGGGGGTCAGGGCGGGGGGTCGACCTCGAGGGAGTCGAGCATGCGCTCGACGTCGGCCCGTCGGGTCCGAGGGTGGATGAAGCAGAGACGGAGCACGGGTTCGCCGTGCCACCGGGTGGGCAGCACCAGCCAGGTGCCGGCTTTGGCGTGCAGGGTCGACCAGCGCTCGTACTCCTCCTCGCCCCAGCCCTGGCGGCGCAGGACCAGGATGCTGAGGTCCGGCTCGAGCACCAGGTCCAGCTTGGGACGGGAGCGGATCTCGTCGGCGACCTCCCGGGCCAGGGTCAGGCAGGCCTCGACCGCCTCGCGGTAGGCCGCGGCGCCGTGCACGGCGAGGGAGAACCAGAACGGCAGGCCCCGCACCCGGCGGGTCAGGTGCACGGCGTAGTCGGAGGGGTTCCAGGCCTGACGGTCGACGGTGTCGAGGTAGTCGGCGTGCTGGGAGTGCACGGCGGCGGCCCGGTCCGGGTCCCGGTAGAGGAGGGCGGCGCAGTCGTAGTTGGCGAAGAGCCACTTGTGGGGGTCCACGACCAACGAGTCGGCCCGCTCGATGCCCGTCAGGCGGTCCCGGGCCGAAGTGGCCGCCAGGGCGGCGCCTCCGTAGGCACCGTCGACGTGCAGCCAGAGGCCGTCGCGGCCACAGACGTCGGCCACACCGGCCAGGTCGTCGATCACCCCCGCGTTGGTCGTCCCCGCCGACGCGACCACGGCGAAGACGCCCGTGGCCCCCCGGAGGGCGGCGTCGAGGTTCGGTCCGGTCAGCCGACCCCGCTCATCGGCGGGCACCTCGAGGACGTCCACGTCGAGGACCCGGGCCGCCGACCGCACCGAGGCGTGGGCCTCGCCGGTGGCGGCCAGCCGCCAGCCCCCGTCGGGCCGGGGCCCCGATGTCCCCCGGGCCGCCGCCAGGGCCGAGAGGGTCCCGATCGTCGCCCCGGCCACGAAGCAGCCGCCCGCGCTCTCCGGCAGGCCCGCCTGCCGTCGCAGCCAGTCCAGGGCCTGGTTCTCGGCGAAGATCGCCCCCGCCCCCGCCTCCCACACCCCGCCGAAGATGGAGGAGACGCTGACCACGACGTCCATCAGCCGGGCCGCTTCGGTGGGTGCGGTCGGGATGTAGGCCAGGTTCAGCGGATGGTCCTGGGCCCGGGTCGCCGGCGCCAGGACCTCGGTGAACACCTCGAAGGCGGTGTCGAAGCCGAGGCCGTCCTCGGTGATCGTCTCCCCGGCCGCGAGGTCCAGTTCGTCCCGGGGCCGGGCCCCCGTGAACGGGCTCGGGTCCCGGCTCAGGCGGGCCTCGGCCCAGGCCAGGACACGTTGAGCCAGGTCCTCGTCGAAGGCCCAGGGATCAGCCACGGCCAGACGTACCTCGCCCCCCCGGTTCCCGGTGCCACGCGGTGTCATCCAGGACACCGGGGCGGTCCGAGCCGCGCGGGTGGGGGTCGACCACGGTCATGTGACCCTCGTGCCGCGGGCGCCGGCGTCGATCTCCTCGACCGTGCGCAGCACGCGCCGCAACCCGGCGGCGAGGGCCGCGGCCTGGAGATCGTCGAGATCCTGGGTGACCAGGGCCTCGTGGCGGTTGAACGCGGGCATCACCGTCTCGATGACCCGCCGGCCCTCGTCGGTGGCGGCCACCACGACCCGTCGTTTGTCCGAGGCATGGGCCCGTCGCTGGGCCAGACCCTTGCGCTCGAGGGTCTTGAGCACGCCGGTCAGCGTGCCGGTGGTGATCCCGGCCTCGTCCGCGAGTTGGTGGGCCTCCTGGTCACCCCAGACCCGGAGGACGAAGAGGACCACGAACGCGCTCCACGACAGCGCGTGCTCGTCGAGCACCGACCGCTCCATGTGGTTGCGCACCGCGGTGGCCGTACGGAAGATGTTGGAGACGGCGGCCAGGGCCCGGAAGTCGAGGTCGAGCGCCCCGAGCTCGGCTCGGACGTCGGCCTCGGCGCGCACCAGCTCTCCGTCGTCGTCGCTGGCAAAGGCACGAGGCATCGAGTGGCCGTTTCCCCCGGGATCCGTCGGTCGTGGACGAGATCGTTCGGCTCCAAACGATCCTCGCTAGTGTTGCCCGGCACCGGCTGAGTCGCAAGCGAAGGGGGATGATGAGCCGCACCACGACCGTCGCCGGGGTCGACGTCGACCTCGACCACTGGATCGATGGACGACGGGTCCCCTCCCCCGGGACGTTCACCGACGTCTCCCCCATCGACGAGTCCCCCCTCGGTGAGGTCGCCCGGGGCGGCGCGACCGAGGCCGACGCCGCCGTCACCGCCGCCGTCACCGCCTTCGCCGGCTGGCGGGAGACCAGCCCGGCGGATCGGGCCGCTCTCCTGCACCGCATCGCCGACGGCGTCGAGGCCCGCCTCGAGGACCTGGCCCTCGTGGAGACGGCGGACAACGGCGCCCTGCTGCGGTCGCACCGGCGGGGCGTCATGCCCCGGGTGGCCCACAACTTCCGCTTCTTCGCCGACTGGCTGACCCAACTCGGCCACGAGGACTTCGAGACCCGGGGCCACACGAACCACGTGACCTGGGACCCCTCGGGCGTCGCCGTTCTCATCACCCCCTGGAACGCCCCGTTGATGCTGGCCACCTGGAAGGTCGCTCCGGCGTTGGCCGCGGGGTGCACGGTGGTGCTCAAGCCCGCGGAGTGGAGCCCCCTCACCGCCTCGCTGCTGGCCGACATCGCCGCTGACGCCGGCCTCCCCGACGGCGTGCTGAACGTGGTGCAGGGGATCGGCGAGGAGGCCGGCGACGCTCTCGTGCGCCACCCCGGCGTGAGCCGGATCAGCTTCACGGGCTCGGTGCCCACCGGCCGGATCGTGGCCGCCGCCGCGGGTCAGAACCTCACCCCTGTCAGCCTGGAGTTGGGCGGGAAGTCCCCGATGTTGGTCTTCGCCGACGCCGACCTCGACGCCTCCGTGGCCCAGGCCGTGGAGCAGTACGACAACGCCGGGCAGGTCTGCCTGGCCGGGACCCGGCTCCTGGTCGACGACGCGGTGCGGGACGACTTCCTGGCGCGCTTGGTCGAGAAGGCCGGCACCCTGCGCCAGGGCGACCCGCGGGACGAGGCCACCGACATCGGTCCCCAGATCAGCCGCGAGCACTTCGAACGGGTGGACGGCTTCGTCCAGCGCGCCAAGGCAGCCGGCGCCGAGCCGATCATCGGCGGCGGCCCCAACGACGACCTGGGCGGCCTCTACTACCGCCCGACCCTGTTCGCCGACCCGCCCCCCGGCAGCGAGATCCTGACCGACGAGGTCTTCGGCCCGGTCCTCACCCTGCAGTCCTTCGCCGACGAGGCCGAGGCCGTCACCCTGGCCAACGACAGTGAGTTCGGCCTGGCGGGCATCGTGTACACCGGCGATCCCGAGAGGGCCGAGCGGGTCTCGAGCCGGCTCGTGGCGGGCACCGTGTGGGTCAACTGCTTCTTCGTCCGCGACCTGCAGGCCCCGTTCGGCGGATCGCGGAACTCCGGCATCGGTCGCGAAGGCGGCACCTGGAGCTTCGACTTCTACGCGGACGTGAAGAACACGGTGACCAGCCCGGAGCACTGGTCGCCATGAGCGCCGGCCTGCGGGCCGAGGTCGTGGGCTCGCTCCTACGGCCGCCGGCGCTGCGGGACGCCGTCGACCGGTTCTACGGCGAGGGCCACCACGCCGTCCTCCCCGAGGAGCGGGCCGCCGACCGAACGGCGCTGGAGCGCGTCGAGGACGAGGCGATCCGCGAGGCCGTGACCCGCCAGGTCGACCTCGGCCTCGACGTGGTCACCGACGGCGAGTTCCGACGGTGGATGTTCCTCAACTCGTTCTGGGATGCGGTCGAGGGGTTCAGCACCGACCGGAACCCCGTGGAGTTCCGCGCCGAGGACGGCTCGACCATCACCTGGAACGTGCAGCGCATCGAGGACCGGCTGCGCCCCGTGGACAGCCCCGCGTCCCGGGAGGCGGCCTTCCTCGCCGAGGTCACCGAGCACCCGTTCAAGATCACGTTCCCGGCCGCGTCGCTCTTCGCCCTGCCCTTCACCTTCAAACCCGGCATCAACGACCACGCCTACCGGGACCTGGACGAGTTGGTCGACCACTGCGTGGAGATCGAGCGGGGCCTGGTCGCCGACGCCGTGGCCGCCGGCTGCCGGTACGTGCAGTTCGACTTCCCGGCCTACCCCTACTTCTGCGACCCCCGCTGGGTCGCCGCGCTCGACGAGGCGGGCTGGACCGTCGAGCGGGCCGTGGCGGGGGCCGAGCGGGCCGACCGGGCCGTGCTCGAGGGCCTGCCCGACGACGTCACCACCGCCATGCACGTCTGTCGGGGCAACAACCAGAGCCGCTACGTGTGCGAGGGGCCGCTGGACCCCGTGGCCGAGACCCTGTTCGGCCTCCCCTATGACGTCCTGTTGGTCGAGTGGGAGGACCCGGGTCGCATGGGCGACTTCTCGGCCCTCCGGGCGCTGCCCGAGGGCGGGCCGACGGTCGTGCTCGGGCTCATCACCTCCAAGCGGCCGGGGCTCGAGCCCGACGAGGCGGTGGTGGCCCGCATCGAGGAGGCCGCACGGTTCGTGGACCTCGACCGCCTGGCCCTCTCCACCCAGTGCGGCTTCGCCTCGACGCTCCCCGGCAACGAGATCACCCCCGACGAGCAGTGGGCCAAGCTCGCCCAGGTCGCCCGCATCGCCCACCGCGTCTGGTCATGACGGCCCACCCCCGCGGTGCCGGGTGCGGGATCGGGCGCTCCCCCACCCGATGTCGCACCCCGAACCGATGAGGGGCGTGGACGTCGACGGGGACGCCGTCGCCTGGCGGGAGGCGGGGGACGGGCCGGTGGTCGTCTTCCTGCACGGGATGGGCGGGTCGCGGACGGCGTGGGAGCCGCAGCTGGACGCCTTGGCCGGCGACTTCCGGTGTGTGGCTTGGGACCTCCCCGGGTACGGCGCGTCGCCGCCGACGGACGGCCCACTCACGTTTCGGGCCCTGACCGGCGCCGTGGCCCGCCTGCTCGATTCGCTGGGGGTGGACCGGGCGCCGCTCGTCGGGCTCTCGCTCGGCGGGATGGTCGCCCTCCACACCGCCGTCGAGCACCCCGACCGCATCGGCGGGCTCGCCCTTCTCGACACCAGCCCGGCGTTCGGCCTCGACGGCACCGACCCCGACGACTGGCGGGCCGCTCGCCGAGCCCCGCTGGACGCCGGTCAGCGGCCCGCGGACTTCGCCGAGGCCGTGCTCACCTCCGTCGCGGGGCCGGGGTTCGGCGGCGGGGCCCTCGACCAGGCCGTCACGGCGATGGCCCGGATCCCCGCCGACGGCCTGCGCGCGGTCATCGACCTGCTGCCCACCCACGACGTCCGGGGCCGGCTGGCCGAGATCTCCTGCCCCACCCTGGTGGTCGTCGGCGAACTGGACACCGAGACCCCCGCGTCCTACAGCCAGGTGCTGGCCGCCGGCATCACCGGGGCCCGCCTCGAGATCGTGGCCGGTGCCGGTCACCTGACCAACCTCGAGGCGCCGGAGGCCGTCAACCGGCTCCTGGCCGAGTTCCTGCCCACTACCTTCGTTGCCCAGGAGGCGCCATGACCGATCACGACCGCATCCGGGTCCTGTGGCCCGATCACCTCGGGCTGGCCCGGGGCAAGTACCTGCCGGCCCACCTGGCCGAGCACGGGACCAACCACTGCACCGCCGTCTTCGCCCTGGGCTATGACCGCAGCATGGTGCCCGCGCCCGGGTCGGGAATGCTCGAGGGCTTCCCCGACCTGCACGCCAGCTTCGACCTGGCCGACGTGCGACCGGGCTGGGAGGACCGCACGATGGTCGTCGTGGCCGACATCACCAAGGACGACGAGGAGATGGCCATCTCGCCCCGGCGCGCGCTGAAGCAGGCCATCGCCGACTGGGAGGCGCTGGGCTACCGGGCCCAGGTCGGCATCGAGCTCGAGACCTTCCTCTTCCAGCCCGACGGCAACGGCGGCTGGGAGCCCATCGACACCCCCGGTGGCTACGTGTACGGCACCGGCGTCTCCGTGGATCCCCTCGGGGTCATCGACGACATCATGCGGGCCGCCACCGCCGCCGACCTGCCCGTCGAGTCGATCAACAGCGAGTACGACATCCCCCAGTTCGAGCTCACCCTCCAGTACCGGGACGCGTTGGCCGCGGTCGACGACGCCTTCCTCTTCAAGGTCCTGGCCCGGGAGGTCGCCCACCGCCACGGGCTGCTGGCCACGTTCCTGGGCAAGCCGCTCGGCGACCGCGGCGGCAACGGCACCCACATCAACCTCAGCCTGGTCGGCGGGGGCGACAACGCCTTCGCCGACGAGGGCGCGGACGACGGCCTGTCGACCCTCGCCAAGCAGTGCATCGCGGGGATGCTGGCCCACCACGAGGGGATGACCGCGCTGTGTGCCCCCACCGTCAACGCCTACAAGCGCCTGCGACCGGCCCAGCTGGCGGGCTACTGGGCCAACTGGGGCTATGACCACCGGTGCGCCTGCGTTCGGGTGCCGGCCGCCCGTGGCGACGGCACCCGCCTGGAGCACCGCATGGCCGACGGGGCCGCCAACCCCTACACCGTGACCGCGTCGGTGCTGGCGTCGGCCCGCCTCGGGGTGGTCAACGAGCTGGAGCCGCCGCCCGCGGAGGCCGGTGACGGCCTCGAGGAGATCAACACCGAGGTCTGCTGCCCACCCGACCTCAACGCCGCGCTCGATGCCCTGGAGGCCGACACCGAGTTCGTCGACGCCGTCGGGTCGGAGATGGTCGCCCAGTTCGTCGCCGTGAAGCGGGCCGAGTGGGAGCGCTTCGCCGGCGCCGTCACCGACTGGGAGCTCAACGAGTACCTCCCCTTCCACTGACATGACCACTCGTACCGTGTGCACCACACCGCCACTTCTGGCGGCTGGGTGCACGAGGTAGGGACGGGCCGGGGTGAGCCGGGGAGCGGTGATCGGCCTGGCGGCCCTGGAGGCCGACCCCGACCCGATCCTGGCCGACCTGCGGGCGCACGAGCCGGTCGCGTGGGTGCCCGCGCTGGACATGTGGCTGGTCACCCGCTGGGACGACGTGGCTCAGGTGGACGCCCACCCCGAGATCTTCAGCGCGGCCACCGACCCGTCGTTCCTGGCCCGGGCGTTGGGGCCGAACATGCTCACCGTCGACCCACCGGAGCACACCCGGTTGAAGGACGCCCTCGGCCCCCCCTTCCAGTCCGGCTCGACGGCCGGCCGCTTCGCGGCTGAGGACCTCACGGCCCTGGCCGACGACCTGATCGACGCGTTCGCGGCCGACGGCGCGGCGGACGTGATGACCGGCTACGCCGACGCCCTGTCCGCCGCGTCGCTGGCCGCCGTGCTCGGCCTGGACGACCGCGGCTGGGAACAGGTGTGGGCCTGGTGCGGCGGGCTGTGCGCCGACATCGCCAACTTCGAGAACGACCCGGACCTGACCGCGCGGGGGGACCGCGCCCGGGAGGAGCTGGGCGTCGCCCTCGGCGCCCGCCTGGGCGAGTTGCGGGCCGCGGCGGCGGACACGGCCCTCGGCCACTACCTCGGCACGGACCTCACCGACGACGAGATCGTCAACAACGTGCGCCTCATGATCTCCGGGGGCATCAACGAGCCCCGGGACGGCATCGGCCTGGTCGCCTGGACGCTGCTCACCCACCCCGAGGCCCTGGCCGAGGTCCGAGCCGACCCGAAGCTGTGGCGGCGGGCCGTCGAGGAGACCTTCCGGCTGCACTCACCCGTCGGCACCATCACCCGCCAGGCCACACGGGACGTCGACCTGGGCGGGGCGAGCATCCGCGCCGGCCAGATGGTGTCCGGCGTGCTGCGCTCGGCCAACCTCGACGAGGAGCACTGGACCGACCCGACCCGCTTCGACCTGCACCGCCGCGAGGGAGCCCACGCCGCCTTCGCCCTCGGTGCCCACCGGTGCCTCGGGGAGTGGCTGGGCCGCCAGGAGGTCCGGGTCGGCACCCAGCGGCTCTTCGAGCGACTGCCCGATCTGCGACTCGACCCCGACCGGGAGGTCACGTTGTCCGGCTTCGAGTTCCGCGGTCCCACCGCCCTCCCCCTCCGTTGGACCCCCACATGACCGGGCCCACCACCCGTTCTGGTCCACCCCGTCCGCGCCAGGATGCGAGAGACGACGACCAGAACACCGGGGGCGGCCGACGGTGACGGGGCGACACGAGGGGGAAGTGGCGTTCGTGACGGGCGCCGGCTCGGGGATCGGGCGGGCGACGGCCCGGCTGCTGGCCGCCGAGGGCGCCGCGGTGGGGCTGGCCGACGTGGACGACGGCGCGGCGGCCGAGACGCTGGCCCTGATCGAGGCCGACGGTGGGCGGGCCCTGGCCCTGCACGTGGACGTCCGGGAGCGGGACCTCATCCGCACCGCCCGCGACGCGGTGGTCGAGGCCCACGGACCGATCACCCGGCTGGTCAACTGCGCCGGTCTGGTGACCATGTCCGGCCTGGACGACCTGACCGAGGAGGAGTGGGACCTCGTCCTCGACGTGAACCTCAAGGGCTACTGGCTGGTCACCCAGGAGGTGGCCCGGGTCATGGACGGAGGTGCGGTCGTGTGCATCTCGACCGTCGAAGCCGACGTCGTCGTCTCCTCGACCGGGTCCTGCCAGGTCCACTACAACGCCAGCAAGGGCGGGGTGAAGATGCTGACGAAGGCCCTCGCCGTGGAGTTGGCGGGCAAAGGGATCCGGGTCAACGCCGTGGCCCCCGGGCCCATCGCCACCGACTTCGTCTCCCTCGAGGGCATCCAGAGCGACGAGGCGTGGTCGATCATGAAGGAGCGCCTTCTCGTGCCTCGCGTCGGCCGACCCGAGGACATCGCCCGGGCCGTGTCCTGGCTCCTCTGTGACGAGGCCGAGTGGGTCACCGGCGTCCAGCTCCCCGTCGACGGCGGCTGGCTGACCCGATGAACCGGGGGGACGCAGTGGCGGCCGGCGGCACCGGGAACGGAGGGCGATGAACGAGCTCGGGATCGACGACCTGACCGGGGGCTACGACACGGTGGTGGTCTGCACGCCGGATGTGCAGGGCCGCCTGCTCGGGCGACGGCTGACCCTCGAGGCGTTCCTCCGGGGCGTCGACAAGGGCGTCGACATGTGCACCGCGGCCTTCGCCTGGGACATCGTCCAGGACCCCATGGGCATGATCGGTGCCCTGGACTGGGCGGGGTTCCACACCGGCTGGCACGACATCCGTCTGGAGGCCGATCTCACGACCCTGCGCCCGGCGGGTTGGCTGGAGCGGACCGCCATCTGCATCGCCGACGCCGTGGAGGTGACCGACGGCTCACCGGTCGCCATTGCCCCCCGGTCGATCCTGCGCCGCCAGGTCGACGCCCTGGCCGACGACGGCTTCACCGCCCTGACCGGGACGGAGCTGGAGTTCTACGTCTACCTCGGCACCCCGGACGAGAACCGGGCAAGGGGTCACGTCGACCTCCGTCCCACGACGCCGCAGCCGGCCGACTACGCCATCGGGCAGACGGACCGGTGGGAGGCCTTCTTCGGCGACCTGCGCCGCCGGCTGGCGGACTCCGGCATCGAGGCCGAGGCCCATCAGGGCGAATGGGGCCTGGGCCAGTGGGAGATGACCCTGCGCCGCCGGGATCCGCTGACGATGGCCGACCACCACGCCCTCTACAAGCTGGCGGTCCGCCACGTCGCGGCCACCCACGGCCTGACCGCCACGTTCATGGCCCGGCCCGAGTCCGACCAACCGGGCTCGTCGGGCCACGTCCACCTGTCGCTGTGGCAAGGCGAGAAGGCGGCCTTCGCCGACGGTGCCGTCCTCGGTTCGGCCCTGGCCGGCGCCATCGACCACACCGGTGACCTGCTGGCCTGGTACGCCCCGACGGTCAACAGCTACAAGCGGCTGATCCAGCAGGAGTTCGCCGGCTGGGGCCTCACGTGGGGCGAGGACAACCGGACCACGTCCTTCCGGACCCTCGGCCACCACGACGACGAGCGCCGCTTCGAGTTCCGGCTCCCCGGCGCCGACGTCAACCCCCATCTCGCCCTGGCCGGCCTCTTGGCCTCGGCCCGCGACGGCGTGACCCGCTCACTGCATCCCGGCCAACCGGTGGTCGGCAACGCCTACGAGGAGGCCCCCGATGCCGGCCTCCCCCGCCACCTCGGTGAGGCCGCGGACCGCTTCGCGGCCTCCGCCTGGGTCCGGGACACCTTCGGCGCCGCCGTCGTCGACCACTACGCCGCCCACGCCCGGGCCGAGGTCGCCGCCTGGCTCACCGCCGTCACCGACTGGGAACGCACCCGCTACCTCGACCTGATCTGAACGGCCCGGAACCAGGAGCCGGGTCATGATGGCCCCTGCTCTCCGGCCCGTACTGGCGCCCGATCGTGGCGTCATAGGCCCGCAATCGGGCGCCAGAACCGGGGGGGGGTTGGCCGCCTCAGGCCGGGGCGGCGGTGCCCAGGTAGGCCTCGCGCACGTTCGGGTCGGCCTGGACCTCGGCGGGTGTGCCGACGGCGATCACCTCGCCGTGGTCGAGGACGTAGATGCGGTCACAGAGGTTGGTGATGAAGTGCAGGTCGTGGTCGATCACGATCACCCCCGCGCTGACCCGGGCGGCCAGGGAACGGACCCGGTCGATCATCTCGGCCGACTCGGTGTCGCTCATCCCCGACGTGGGCTCGTCGAGGAGCAGGAAGCTGGGGGCCAGAGCCGCGGCCCGAGCCAGCTCGAGGCGACGCTGGGACCCGTAGTCCAGCTCACCCGCCCGCCGGTCCTGCACCTCCCACAGGCCACCGGCGGCGAGGAGCTCGTCGACCTCGACCCGCACGCCGGCCCGCCGGAACCGGTCGGCGACGAGGGTGGCGATCTCCACGTTCTCCCGGACCGACAGGTCCGCGAACAGGCGGAGGTTCTGGAAGGTGCGGGCGAGGCCGGCCCGTCCGATCCGGTAGGAGGCCCGCCCCGTGAGGTCGGTCTGGCCCAGCGTGTAGGTCCCCTCGTCGCTGGGCACCACGCCGGTGATCACGTTGAGGAAGGTCGTCTTGCCGGCACCGTTGGGACCGATGAGGCCGACGATCTCGTCGGGGGCGACCTCGATCGCCACGTCGCTCAGCGCCTGGAAGCCACCGAAGGCCACCGAGACCCCGTCGGCCCGCAGGAGGTCGTGGGGTCCGGCCTCCCGGCCCGGGTCGGGGGCGATCTCCGGGGCGGCCGCACGGACGCGTCGGCGGATCCGTCGACGGATCCAATGGTCCAGCTCGCGGTCGCGCAGGAGGCCGTGGGGCCGCCAGAGCATGAAGACGACCATGGCGCCGCCCAGGAAGATGTCGGACAGGCCGGGCTTCAGGATCCAGTCCATGCCGGCCACCGGATCCGCGGCCAGCGAGCGGGTGATCTCGGTCCCCGCGGTGATGACCACCACCCCGACCAGCGCACCGGTCACCGAGTTCCGGCCGCCGACGACGAGCATCGCCAACGTCAGCAGGGTGAAGTCGAAGAAGAAGACGATCGGGCTCATCGAGCCCAGCACCTGGACCCGCAATGTGGCACCGAGGCCCACGATGGCCACCGACAGCAGGAAGGCCACCATCCAGGGGACCCGGACCTCGATCCCCGACGCCGCGGCCGCCACCTCGTCCTCCCGGCCGGCGTGGGACAACCGACCCCAGCGGGACTCCCGGAAGAGGCGGGCCCCCACCACCACCAGAGCGAGGCAGACGTAGATCACGCTGCGGCCCTCGAGCCGGGGGACGAAGGAGAGGCCCCCGCCGCCGTTGGTCATGTCCGTCCAGTTGAGCGCCACCTCGTGGACGACGAAGAGGAACGCCAGGGTGATCATCGTGGCCGCGATGCCGCCGGCCCTCGTCACGGCCACGCCGACGAAGAAGCCGACGACGAGGACCAGCCCGATGGCGACGACCGTCGCGGCCAACGGCCCCAGTTCGGTGTCGGCCAGGCCCCAGGGGGCATCGGCGATGAAGCCGGGGACGAACTCGGTGCCGACCTTGCGGGACACCGGGACCGTCAGGATGGCGAAGGCGTACCCGGCGATGGCGCCGAACCCCATGTGGCCGAAGGAGAGGATCCCGGTGTTGCCGATGAACACCTGCAGGCCCACCACGATGATGGCGTTGACCAGCATCTGGGTGACGAGGATGTCCCGGGAGCCCGGCCCCGATGACGCGTAGAGGATCCCACCGCCGATGAGCAGGCCGACCACCAGCAGCATCGACACGGTCGGCAGGCCGACCTTGTCGAACAGGTGGGACCGCACCCCGGCGCCTACACCCGCTCGGCCCGGCGGACCGAGATGATGCCGCCCGGGCGGACGATGAAGAGGATCGCCACCAGGGCGAACACGAAGGCATCGGTCAGCCGGGCGGCGTCGGCGGGGAGTCGGGAACGGAGGAACACCTCGGCGAGGCCCAGGACCAGACCTCCGAGCACCGCGCCGCTGAGGCTGCCGAGGCCACCGATGACGGCGGCGACCACGCCCTTGAGCAGGGGCACCGTGCCCACGTCGGGCTCGGCCTGACCGGCGCGCATCATCACGAGGACGGCGGCGATGCCGGCCAGGACCCCGGACAGGGCGAAGGCCCGGGAGATCGTGGCGTCGGCCTTGACCCCCATGAGCCGGGCGGCGTCGAAGTCCTCGGCCGCGGCTCGCAGCGAGACACCGAACATCGTGCGCTGGAACACCCACAGCGTTCCCAACAGGGTCAGCCCCGTCACGCCGATGACCACGATGTCGTAGACCTCGATGTTGATCCCGAGCACCTCGACGGTGTTGTTGATCCAGCTGGGCTTGTCGAACTGACGCGGGACGGCGGACAGGTACATCCGGAACAGGGCCTGGATGACGATCGCCAGGCCGAAGGAGGTCAGCAGCATGGTGAACTCCGAAGATCCCCGGACCCTCCGGAAGGCCACCCGCTCGGTGAGCATCGCCGTGAGCGCGGCCGCCAGGATGACGACCGGGGCCATCGCCCACCACGGCACGCTCCTGGTGGAGAGGCCGTAGATGACATAGGCCCCGACCGTGATGAGCTCGCCGTGGGCGAAGTTCACCAGGTGCATGACCCCGAAGATGATGGCCAGGCCCAGCGCCAGGAGGGCATAGGTGCTCCCCACGCCGAGGCCGTCGACGATCTCCTGGACGAACTGGGTCACCGCGCCGGCCCCGACGTCCCGAGGTACGCCTCGAAGAGGTCCGTGCGCTCCAGCAGTTCGGTACCGGTGCCTTCGTCGACCACCGAGCCCGAGCGCAGCACATAGCCCCGGTCGGCGACCTCCAGGGCCCGGTGGGCGTTCTGCTCGACCACCAGCAGGGTCCGACCCTGGGCCTTGAGGTCGGTGATCAACCCGAAGATCACATCGACCAACGCCGGGGCCAGACCGAGCGAGGGCTCGTCCATGAGGATCAGCCGGGGATCGGTGACCAGGGCCCGGGCGACGGCCAGTTGCTGGGCCTCGCCCCCCGAGAGGTAGCCGGCTTGGGTGCTCCACTTGTCACCGAGCACGGGGAAGAGGTCGGCGGTCTCCTCCAGCCGGCGCCGCCGGTCGGCGTGGCCCAGCGTGACGCCCGCGACCTGGAGGTTCTCGACCACGGTGAGGTCGGCGAAGATCCGGCGGTGCTCGGGCACGAGGGCCACGCCCCGGCGGAGCATGACGTCGGGGGCCGCGCCGGTGACGTCGTCGTCGTCGAGGCGGACCGTCCCCTCGGCCGGGGTCAGCAGCCCGGCGATCGAGCCCAGCGTCGTGGTCTTGCCCGCCCCGTTGGGGCCGATGAGGGCGACGACCTCGCCCTCATCGACCCGCAACCGGAGGTCACGGATCGCCGTGATCGCCCCGTAGCGGGTGGTCAGCCCCTCGAGTGCGAGCAGCGGTCAGCCTTCCGGCGTGTTCTCGGGGATGAAGCTGGCGGCCAAGGTGATCTCGCCGTCGACGATCTGGTGGATGAAGACGGGCTTGACCGGCGTGCCGTTGGTGCCGGCGTAGGTGACCGACTCGGTGACGAGCTCCAGGTCCTCGGTGGACTTGATCTGCTCGGCGATGGCCTCGGGATCCAGCGCACCGGCCCGGGCGTAGGCGTCGGCGACGATGAGCACGGCGTCGGCGGCCAGGGTCCCGAAGCTGACCGTCTCCAGCGCCTCGCCGTTCTGGGCCTCGTAGGCGTCCAGGAAGGCCTTCATGCGGGTCCCCTCACCCGGGAAGCCGTGGGTCGTGTAGTAGACGCCCTCGGCATCGGCCCCCGCCGAGATCACGCCGGTGGCGTCGAAGGCGTCGGCCCCGATGACCGCGACGTCACCGAGCCCGGCGGCGTCGAGCTGACCCAGCAACGTGCCGATCAGCGGCATGAGCATCGCCGTGTAGAGCACGTCCGGCGGCTCGGCCAGGTCGGCCATGGCGTTGACCTGCGTGGAGAAGTCCGCGTCCTCCAAGGAGTACGTGTAGTCCTCCGACACCTCGCCGCCGAGCTCCTCGAACACCTGGGTGTAGGTGGCCGGGTTCTGCTCGAAGTACGGAGCGTCGGCCGACGAGAACGTGACCGCGGTCTGCCAACCCTCGTCGACGGAGAACTCCGCCGCCGCGGTGGCCTGGGCCGGGTCGTCGAAGGGGACGAGGAAGGAGTTCAGCTCGGCGTCGGGCAGCACCGGCTCGGTGGAGGCCACGAACAGCACGGGGACCTGCCCGTTGACCACCTGCAGGAGGGGGAGACCGAAGTCCGAGAAGGGAGGGCCGAGGATGGCGTCGACACCCTGGTCGAGCAGGTCCTGAGCGGCCCGCTGGGTGACGTCGGGGTCACCCTGGATGTCCTCGACGGTGACCTCGACGGGCGTGCCGTCGACGCCGCCGGCGCAGTTGATCTGGTCGGCCATGAACGTCGCGGCGGCCGCTCCCGGGCCGTCCGCATAGCCACCCAGCTCGGAGAAGTCGGCGGCATAGCCGATCAGCAGCGGGTCACCCTCGGGCGTCTCGCAGTCGGTGCCGTCACCGGCCAGGATGGCGTCGACGTCGAGGGCCGCCAGGGCCTCGCCACTGCCACCGGTGTCGCCACCGCTGTCATCGCTGTCGTCACCACACGCCGCCGCGACCAGCGCCAGCGTGAGCAGCAGCACGATTCCGACCTTCGCCCGCATGGGTGTCCCCCTCCGTCCGAGTGGTCAGGAACTTAGGACGGTGATCGTTTGGATGCAAACGATGTCCGGGATCAGCCCTTCTGAGGCCCCCGGACGCCCCGGAACTCCCAGTCCCCCCCGAGGGCGGTGGACAGCACCTCCTCGGATTCGGTCGGCTGCGCACCGACGTCGTCACGGATCGGCGTGGGTCCGGTCACGATGGTGTTGGTCAGCGCCCCGAGGCCCTCGACCTCGACGGTGACCACGTCCCCCGGCGCGACGGGCCGGGAGTTGGCGGGCGTGCCCGAGAAGACCATGTCGCCGGGCAGCAGGGTGATGGTCCGGGCCAGGTCGGCCACGAGGTAGTGCATGTCCCAGGTCATCTCCGCGGTGCTCCCGTCCTGGCGGACCTCACCGTTCACCAGGGTGCGGATGGCCTTGTCCCGGAAGTCCCAGTCGGTGACCAGGCCGGGGCCGACGGGGGCGAGGGTGTCGGAGCCCTTCACCCGCAGCATCGAGCCCGCATCGGTGTCGCGGAAGTCGTGGAGCCCGTAGTCGTTGCCGATGGAGTAGCCGGCGATGTGGGCGGCGGCCTCGGCGGGGCTCACGTTGCGACAGGGGCGCCCGATGACGATCACGATCTCGCCCTCGTAGTTCAGCCAGCGGCAGCGCTCGGGCCGGACCACGTCGCCCCGGTGGCCGTTGAGCGCCGAGATCGGCTTGTGGAAGTAGGTGGGAGCCGGCGGCAAGGAGGTCTGGAACTCCTGCACGCGACTGATGTGGTTCAGGTGGACGCAGAGGATCTTGCTGGGCTCGCTGGGCGGGAGGTGCACCGCCTCGGCCTCGGCCACCCGACGCCCGTCGCCGGCGACCAGGTCGTCGCCGTCGACCTCCACCGGGGTCACGGCGCCGTCGAGCAGGACACGGCGGTACTCGGGCATGGAACGGCGCTCTCCCCCGTCGACACGTCCCGATCATTTGGGACCAAAGGAAAGTGTAGTGTCCGGATCATGGCCGAGCTGGCTGGCTTCTTCGTCCCCCGGAGCCCCGAGGGGCGGGCGTCCCTCCTGCCGCCGCCGCCCTGGCACTACTCCGGCGAGCTGCTCACCGTCGAGTACCGGACCGACCCCGCGGCGGTGGCCGAGCTGCTACCCGAACCCCTCACACCGGTCGCCGACGACGAGGACCCGGGGGCGGTGGCGGTCATCTGGGCCGACTGGCAGTCCTGTTCGGATTCGGGCGACGAGCTGCTCGACCCGGTCCGGGCCCAGTACAAGGAGTGCTTCGTCGTCGTGCGGTGCCGCTACCGCGACCGGGTCTTCTCCCGATGCGTCTACATCTGGGTGGACAAGGACATCGCCCTGGTACGAGGGCTGCACCAGGGCTACCCGAAGAAGCTGGGCGACATCTGGATGACCCGACCGGTCACCGTGGGCCGCGCCGGGCCCCGGCTGGAACCGGGCGGACGCTTCGGGGCGACCTGCTCGGCCAACGGCCGCCGTCTGGCCGAAGCCACCTTCACCATCACCGGCCCGTCGGAGGGCACCGGGTTCGTCAACGGCCACCCGATGGTGCACCACCGGTGGATGCCGGCGGTGGAGTCCGACGGCCGCGACGCCCTGGCCGAGATCGTGACCATGGCCGGGCGGGACGTGGAGCTGGGGCCGGCGTTCACCGGCGAGGCGACCCTCGCGCTGTTCGAGTCCCCCACCGAGGAGCTGACCCGCCTCGCTCCCCACGAGATCATCGCCGGCTACTGGCGGACGGTCGGCACCACGTTCGCCGGCGGCACGACCCTGGAGGCCACGCAACCATGACCGTCGACACCGACGACCACGCCGACCTCACCAGCCACGACACGTTCGTGACCGGCGTGCCCCACGCCACCTTCCAGCGGCTGCGCCGCGAGGAGCCGGTGGCCTGGTACGACGAGGCGGACGGCAACTCGGGGTTCTGGGCGGTGACCCGCTACGACGACGTCCTGGCGGTCAGCCGGGAGCACGAGACCTTCACCTCGGCCCGCGGGATCCGCATGGAGGAGATGGACCTCGAGGAGACCGAGGCCCGGCGCACCCTGATGGAGCTGGACCCGCCGGAGCACACCCGCCTGCGACGCCTGGTCAACCGGGGGTTCACCCGCCGCACCGTCGACGCCTACGAGAGCGCGATCCGGGAGATCACCCAGGCGGTCCTGGACGAAGCGCTGCCCCTGGGCGAGTTCGACTTCACCAAGGAGGTCGGTCGGGAGCTGCCCATGCGCATGCTGGGCCGGCTCATGGGCCTGCCCGACGAGGACCTCGACGAGCTGGTCTCCTGGGGCGACGCCATGATCGGCAACACCGACCCCGAGTTCACCTCCCACCCGGTCGACCTGACCGACACCGAGGAGTTCCGGCTCATGCCCTTCCGGAGCCCGGCGGCCCTCGAGGTGTTCCGCTACGCCGACCGCATGGCCCGGGCCCGGCGGGCCGAGCCCCGCGAGGACGTGATCACCCGGCTCCTGGCCCCGACCCCCGACGGCGAGCCGCTCACCGATCTGGAGTTCAAGAACTTCTTCGCCCTGCTCGTGGCCGCGGGCAACGACACCACCCGCTACTCCATCTCCGGCTCGCTGAACGCGCTCGTCGACCATCCCCAGGCCCTGGCCCACCTGCAGGAGCATCCCGAGGACATCGAGATCGCCGTCGAGGAGCTGCTGCGGTGGACGACGGTGACGATGCACTTCCGCCGCACGGCCACCCGCGACACCGAGCTGCGCGGGGTACCCGTGCGGGCCGGCGACAAGGTCGTGATGTGGTTCGTGTCGGCCAACTACGACGACCAGCAGTTCGCGGACCCCTACACCTTCGACATCGCCCGCCACCCCAACGACCACTGCACGTTCGGCCGGAACGGGCCCCACTTCTGCCTGGGCGCCTGGCTGGCCCGGATGGAGCTGCGGGTGACCCTCGAGGAGCTCCTGCCCCGCCTCGCCTCCGTCGAGCGGACGGGGCCGGTGTCGTACCTGCGATCGAACTTCATCCACGGCATCAAGCACCTGCCGGTGCGGGTCGCGACGGCGTCGTAGGGTCGCGGTCGTGCTCTCCGCCTTCGTCCTCATCAACGCCGACCCGGCCCGCATCGACGCCCTGGGTCACGAACTGGCCGAGATCGGCGCCGTCCGTGAGGCCCACTCCGTCGCGGGATCCGACGTCGACCTGGTCGCCGTGCTGGCGATCGCCGACCACGAGGCACTGGCCGACGTGGTCACCGGCGAGATCGCCAAGCTCGACGGCATCCGCGAGACCCGGACCCTCATCGCCTTCCGCCAGTACTCCAGCGCCGAGGTCGACGCCGCCTTCGAGGGCCTCGGCGACTGACCGACGTCGGGTCAGGGAGCCAGATCGCCCTGGAGGACGCCGTCGAGGACGACGGCCTCCCCGTCGAGGCTGACGGTGCAGCCTCGCATCGGCAGGTCGAAGTGACCGTCGGTGAACCGGCCGGCGACCTCGTTGGCCCCGGTCGAGTAGAGGAAGTTCCCGGCGAAGGCCCGGAGCTCGGTGCCGTTGACCTCGGCCTTGTCATAGAGGGCCAGCGCGTCCCACCGGGCGGCCGGGTTCATCCCCCAGCCGAGATGGCTCACCGCGTACGCGTCCCGATCGCCGAAGGCGCCGAGGTAGGAGCGGAAGAGGTCGGCGTCGAGGCTGTCCCCGACGATGTCGACGATGTGGTCGTCCTCGATCGTCAGGGCCACGGGGTCCCGGAGGTAGGCCTTGAAGGTCAGGTTCACGTCGCCGGGGGCCAGGACCAGGCGGCCGTCGACGGTGCCCGCGGCCGGGAAGCAGAGGACGAGCCCGCCGGGCCAGTGGGCGATGTCCCCCGGCTGGTCGACCCAGCCCGACGACCCGGCTCGAACGGCCCCGTCGAGCGCGACCCGCAGGTCCGAGCCCGCCGCCGAGGTCACCGTGAGCGCGGTCGCCGCCTCCAGCCGGGCCTTGCCCCGCTCGACCCGCTCCCGCAGCGCCGGTTCGTGGGCCAGGCGCTCGAACACCTCGGGGTCCTCGTTGCTGATCATGAGCACCCGGGCGCCGCCGCCCAGGATCTGCCCGAGCTCCGGCGCGTGCAGGAGGCCTTCGACCGTGCAGTCGGCCACGAAGTCGGCGTCGGCCAGCGCCGCGACCACCGACCGGTGGCCCGCCAGCGCCCGGGAGGCACCGGTCGAGCGGATGGGCACGGGCCCCCGTTGCGGCGGCGTCGGGACCACGACCTCGGCCACCGCGGCGCCCAGCGACTCGAGCGCGAGACGGGCCGCGGCCACCAACTCGGCCCGACTCCGGGTCTCGGAGAGGACCAGGGCGATCTCCCCCGACCGCACGGCACACGCCTCGAACTGCTGAGCGAAGCGCTCGACCAGGGGCCAGGAGGGGCTCACGTCCTCAGTGTCGCCCACAGCAGCCGCGCCCCCGCCCGTCGGGTGAAGAAGGTCATGTCCGGTCGTCGTCCACCAGGCCGGCGCCGCCGAGGCGGTCGAGGCAGGTCTCGACCGACCAGGGCAGCATCGTGGCCCCGCACCGAGCGTCCCGGTAGATCCGTTCGAGGGCCTGGGGACGCAACAGCGAACGGCCACCGCAGACCCGGATGGCCAGGGAGGCCACCTCGGGGGCGGTCTCCATCACCGTGACCTGGGCGGTCCAGGCCCGCCGGAGCTGCTCGGGCGTGGGATCGGGTCCGGCCTCGTCGACCACCCGGTAGAGCAGGGACTGGGCCTGCTCGTGGGCCAGGATCATCTGAGCCCAGCCGGCCTGCTTCTGGGGATGGTCGCGCTTGTCCCCCGGGCCACCGTCGCCGGTCAGGTAGACCCGGGTGAACTCGATGGCGGCCCGGGTGAGGCCGAGGAAGGTGAAGGACAGCGTCAGGTAGAAGCACGGCCACCGCGCCGCCATCTGGTCGAAGGCCCCGGCCGGCAGGTACTCGCGGGCGGCGGGCACGAACACGTCGTCCATCACCAGGTTCTTGGAGATCGTCCCCCGCATGCCGAGCGGGTCCCACTCGCCCTCGATGCGCAGCCCCGCGGAGCCGGCCTCGATGCCGAGGAAGCGGATGCGGTCCTCCCCCTCGGCCTTGCAGATCACGTTGTGGCTGTCGGCGGCGTCGGACAGGGAGGCGAAGATCTTGCGGCCGGTCACCCGCCAACCCCCCTCGACGGGACGGGCCACGGTCCCCACGCCGACGGTTGCCCCCGCGGCCAGCCCCTCGGAGAACGGCTGGGCGTGGATGTGTCGGTCCTCCACGACGCCCCGGTACAACTCGGCCCGCCGCTGCTCGTGCAACGACCGCTCGTCGTCGGCCAGATCGAGGTCGTCGGCCACCTGCCCGGTGAGCAACATCGTGGCGGTGTGCATGTTGAAGGTGAGGGCAGTGGAGCCGTCCCACCGACCGAGCTCCTCGGAGACCCGGGCGTAGGTGGCGAAGTCGGCGCCGAGACCGCCGTAGCGCTCCGGGATGCAGAGGCCGAGGAAGCCGGCGTCGGCCAGATCGTCCCAGTTGGCCGTCGGGAACGCGGCCAGGCGGTCGTACTCGGGCGCCCGCTCGGCGAAGGTCGGCCCCATCGCCCGGACCCGGTCCACCAGTTCGGCGGTGCGCTCAGCGTCCAGGACGCACCCCCTCCCCCTGGGTCGCGAGCCGGTCCGCCACCCGAGTGACGAAATCGACGAACAGCGGGCGCTCCTCGTCCGCCGGCATCTTCTCGGGGTGCCACTGGACGGCCAGGAGATCGGTGGCCGGGTCCACCGCCTCGAACGCCTCGATGATCCCGTCGGGAGCCCAGGCGACCGCTTCGAGTCCGTCGCCCAGCCGGTCGACGGCCTGATGGTGGATCGTGTTCACGACGCGCTCCTCGACGCCGTAGACACCCGCCAGGCGCGACCCGGCCCGGATGGTGACGGGGTGGCGCAGGGCCAGGACCTCGGCGGGATCGGCTGGGTTCGGCGGATGCGGCGTCGCCTCGGCGGCGATGTCCTGCCGCAGCGTTCCCCCCATGGACACGTTGAGCACCTGCAGGCCCCGACAGATGCCCAGCACGGGGATGGCCCGGTCCACCGCGCCGCGGGCGAGGGCGAGCTCCCACGGGTCGGTCCCGGCCGGTCCCACGTGGTTGGTGCCCTCGTCCTCGGCCCCGTAGGTGGCCGGGTCGACGTCGTCGCCGCCGCAGAGCACCAGCCCGTCGAGGCCGTCGAGGACCTCGTCGGCGTCGGTCGCGGTCAGATGGGGCAGCATCAGCGGGAGCCCGCCGGCACCGATGACGGCCGCGGGGTACTCCTCGCCCAGCGTGTACAGGTCGGTGCGGTCGGCGAGGAAGGTCGGCAGCACCCGACGCCATGACGTCATCCCGATCCGCGGCCTGCGCATGGCCCCAGTCTGCCCTGCCTGGCCGACGCCCGGGACCCCCGACGAGTCGGTGGCCCGCCCGGAGGGGCGGGCAGTGGGGGGATCCGGCGGACTCAGCCCGAGACCACCGGCCCCGTGTAGCGGGCGTTGGGCGCGCGGTCCACGTGGACGGGACCGACGTTGGCGTTGCCGTTGTCCCAGCGGAACCTGGCCTGGGCCCGGACCCGGACGGGGGCGCCGATGCAACCCCGCAGGAACTGGTACCGGTACTCGTTGCCGACCGCGGTCACCCGGGCCGTCGGCGTGTTGGCGTACTGGTTGGCACCACAGCCCGCCACGAGGGTGTTGTCGTTGGCGTTGCGGAGACGGCCGACGAAAACGGTGTCCACCCCCCGCCGGAGGCGGAGGTCGGCGAAGTACTCGGGCGCAGGGTCGGCGTCGGTGCTGATGCGCCAGCGGATGTAGGTGGCCCGGTTGGGCCAGTTGTTGACCGGCTGTCCACCCACGCGGGTTCGGACCCGCAGGTCCACGTTGGCCGAGCGGTGGATGATCCGGATGCGGGTGATGTCACCGCGGGCATACGGGACGTCACCGCGCGCATCGGGACCGGACCGCTCCGCGGCCGAGGCCGCGGGCGCGAACGAGACGAACGCGAGCGCGGCGACCATGGCTCCGAGCAGCAAACGGCTGGGGACGGACCTGGAGGTCATAAAGAGATCATGTCAAGGCTGGTGCCGCTTGTCACCCGTACCGGGTACGCCGCCCGCGTTGCTCTCGACGGGCCACGACGCGACCGTGCGCCCGGGGCGCGACCCCGGCCCACGGTCCCGCCCGCACCGCTAGCGTTCGGCCATGGCCGATCAGCTTCCGATGATCATCGGCGACGAACGTGTCGCTTCCGACGAGAGCATCGAGGTGCACTCCCCCTTCGACGGCTCGTTGGTGGGCACGGTGGCCAAGGGCAGCGAGGAGCACCTCGACCGGGCCGTGGCCGTGGCTGTGGCCCGGCACCGGGCGGGACCCCTGCCGGCCCATGAGCGGGCGGGCGTCCTCGACCGGGCCGCCCGCGCCCTGGCCGACCGGGTGGAGGAGTTCGCCACCGTCATCTCCGCCGAGGCGGCCAAGCCGATCAAGACGGCCCGGGTGGAGGCCGCCCGCGTCGTGGACACCTTCAGCTTCTCGGCCGCGGTGGCGCGCACCCTCGGGGGTGAGCTGATCCCCCTCGACGCGTCCTCGGCGGGAGAGGGCAAGGTCGGTTGGGTCAAGCGGGTGCCGATCGGGGTGGTGGCGGGCATCTCCCCGTTCAACTTCCCGCTCAACCTCGTGGGCCACAAGGTGGCGCCGGCGATCGCCGCCGGGTGCCCGGTGGTGTTGAAGCCGGCTTCGGCCACCCCCTTGTCGGCCCTGAAGCTGGCCGAGTTGCTCATCGACGAGTGCGGCCTCCCCCCCGGCTGGCTCAACGTCGTGCCCTGCGCCGGGTCCACGGCCAACCACCTCGTCGAGCACCCGGACGTGGCCATGATCACCTTCACCGGGTCGCCGCCCGTCGGCTGGGGGATCCGGGCCCGAGCGGCCACCAAGAAGGTCGGCCTGGAGCTCGGCAACAACGCCCCGGTGATCATCGAGCCCGACGGTGACTGGGCCACGGCCGCGGCCAAGATCAAGGTGGCGGGGTTCAGCCACGCCGGCCAGTCCTGCATCTCGACCCAGCGGGTCTATGTCCACGAGGAGGTGGCCGAGGACTTCACCGCCGCCCTGGTGAAGGAGGTCGAGCGCCTCGTGGTCGGGGATCCCGCCGACGACACCACCGACGTCTCCGCCCTGATCGACACCGGCGAGACCGAACGGGTCAAGGGCTGGATCGACGAGGCCACCGCCGCGGGGGCCACCGTGGCCGCCGGAGGCGAGCTGACCGGTGACGGCGTGCTGCGGCCCACGGTGCTCACCGGGGTCACCGACGACATGAAGGTCTGTGCCCTGGAGGTGTTCGGCCCCGTGGTCGCCGTCGCGACCTACACCGACTACGACGACGCCCTGGCTCGGGCCAACGACAGCCGCTACGGCCTGCAGGCCGCGGTGTTCACCCAGGACCTCGGCAAGGCCCTCAAAGCCGGCGACACCCTCGACTTCGGCGGGGTGCTGGTCAACGAGGTGCCCACCTGGCGGGCCGACCACATGCCCTACGGCGGCCTCCGGGACAGCGGCAACACCCGCGAGGGACCGCCCTATGCCGTCCGCGAGATGACCGAACAGCGCCTCATCGTGATGCAGCCCTGAGGGGCGGTTGGCGGATCACCCGGGTGGGGCACCTACGCTCGCACCCGCCATGGACGCCCCCGCCGCCTTCGAAGGTCGCGTCGCCCTGGTCACCGGCGGCACCCGCGGGATCGGCCGCGGGATCGCCGAGCGCCTGCTGGCCGAGGGGATGACGGTCGCCGTCTGTGGGCGCCGCCCGCCCGAGGAGCCACCCGCGGGCACCACGTTCTTCACCACCGATGTCCGGGACGCCGAGCAGGTCGACACCCTCGTGGAGGAGGTGGTGGCCCGCCACGGCCGCCTGGACCTGGCCGTCAACAACGCCGGCGGTGCGCCTTATGTCGACTCGGGGACCGCTCCGGCCCGCCTGACCACCTCGATCCTGGCCCTCAACCTGGCCGCTCCCTTCTTCGTGGCCCAGGCCGCGAACCGGGTGATGCAGGCTCAGGACGACGGCGGGGCGATCGTGAACATCGGCTCCGTGAGCGCCCTTCGCCCCTCGCCCGGCGCCGCCGTCTACGGGGCGGCGAAGGCCGGGTTGTGGAACCTGACCCGGACGCTGGCCATCGACTGGGGCCCGAAGGTCCGGGTCAACTTCGTCGCGGCGGGCATGATCCGCACCGAGCAGGCCGAGGCGGTCTACGGCGATCTGGCGGCGATCGACAGGGTGGCGGCCACGGTCCCCCTCGGGCGCATGGGGACCCCGGAGGACGTGGCCGAGGCCGTGGTCTTCCTCGCTTCCCCGGCCGCGGCGTTCATCACCGGGTCCAACCTGGTGGTGGACGGTGGCGGGGAGTGCCGGACCCGAACGGGCACCCGGCCGGGCGAGTAGCCCCTCAGGTCTCCGGGACGTACAGATCGGTGGCCTTCGCCGCATGGGCGCCCACCTTGTCCGGGGCCACCGACCTGATGCTGACGTCGTGGCCCGCGGCCCGGGCTCGCAGGGCCCCCACCGTGGCGCTCTCCCGCCCGCCGAGGGCGGTGAACGGGTCGTAGCTGAACTGCTCCATCGCGTTGAGGTGGGTGACCTGGTCGATGACCGTGTCGCTGACCCCCTCGAAGTGGCCGACGAGCTCCTCGGGGGCGAAGGGCCAGGTGGAGTCCGAGTGCGGGTAGTCGCACTCCCACATGACGTGGTCGAGGTTGAGGAAGTCCTGACTGGCCATCCCGAACCGGTCGTCGATGAAGCAGGTCAGGATGCGGTCGTTGAAGACCTCGCTGGGCAACTTGTCGCCGAAGTCCTGCCCGGTCCAGGCGTGATGGCGGCGGTAGTTGTAGTCGATGCGCTCCAGGAAGTACGGGATCCAGCCGATCCCGCCCTCGGAGAGCGCGATCTTGAGATCGGGGAACTTGCGCAGCACCGGTGACCAGACCAGGTCGGCCGCGGCCTGGACGATGTTCATCGGCGTGAGCGTGATCACGCAGTCGATGGGCGCGTCGGGGGCGGTGATCACCAAGCGATCGCCGTCCGGGAACTGACGGTCGTCCCGGTTGGCCGAGGCGTTGAGCAGCAACATGGCGCTGCCCTCCGGGACCGACCGGCCGTGGTGCTCGACGTCCCGCGTGACATAGCGGGCCTGGACCGGCGACGGCGCCTCGTAGCGCAGGATCTCCTCGATGGCCGGGGCGATCAGGGACCGGTCCTCGAGGATCTCACGGCGTTGTCCAGGGTGCTCGGACAGGAGCTTGCCGGTCCAGCCGATCAGCCGGGTCGTCGTCTCGTTTCCCGCCCCGGCCAGGAGGTTGACGAAGGTCACCAGCTCCTCCCGGCTGAAATGGCGGGTGACACCGAACTCGTCCTCGAACTCGGCCGCCAGCATCTCGGACATGAGGTCGTCGGAGGGATGCTTCGCCCGCCAGTCGATGTACTCGCCGAACATCTCGGAGCCGTCGAATCCGCTGGCGTCGAAGGTCCCCTCGTCGCCGTCGCCGAGGTTGAGGCCCTCGTCGAGGCGGTCCCGGATGGCCTCCTGGTCCTGTTCGGGGATGCCGAGGAGGAAGCCGATCGTGCGCATGGGCATCTGGGCGCCGAGATCGGCGACGAAGTCAAAGCCCCCACCGCCCACCAGCGGGTCCAACGTGCGGGCACAGAACTCCCGGACCTTGGGCTCGATGGCGGCCATCTTCCGCGGGGTGAACACCCTCGACATCACCCCGCGGTGGACGTCGTGGCGGGGCGGGTCCTCGAAGAGGATGGCCCCCCTGGGGATGTCGAACTCGGCCTTGATGAGCTCGAGGATCGAACCCCGGCCGGAGCTGTAGGTCTCCCAGTCGACCAGACACGGCTCGACATCGGCGAAGCGACTCAACGCGTAGAAGTCGTAGGGTTCGTTGTAGTAGAGGGGCGCGTCGTCCCGCATCCGGCGCCACAGTGGGTACGGGTCGCGGTCGATCTCTGCGTCATAGGGGTCGTAGTAGACGTCGCTCTTGTCGGTCACGCTCACGCCGGCTGGCTCCTCCTCGGATCCCGTCCGTGCAAAACTAACACTCATGTCGACTCCCGACGCCAGCCCCTCGGACGAACTGCCCGACGTCCTGGCCACCGGTCGCGGCGATGTCACCACCGTGGTGGTGTCCATGACCGGGCGGCACCCCGAGGGCCACGACGAGGAGTACCTCGCGTGGCACGCTCTCGACCACCGGCCGGAGCAACATCGCCTCGCGGGGCTTCGCGGCCATCATCGGTGGGTGTCCACGCCGGCGTGCCGGACCGCCCGGGCCGCCAGCGACGAGCGCTACGACGCCGTCGACCACGTCATGACCTATCTGTTCGCCGATCGCGACGCCCTCGGACCCTTTGGCGCTCTCGGGGCCGCGCTCGGGGCCGGCGGTCGGATGCCGATGCGGCTGCCGAGCGTGGAACTGGGGGTCTACGAGCCGCAGGGGCGGGTGGCCGCGTCCCGGGCACTGGCCGGCGCGGATGTGATCCCGTGGCGTCCCGCCACCGGTGCCTACCTGCTGGTCGAGCAAGGGACGGCGTCGGGCGAGGATCTCGTCGCCGTGCCCGGGGTGGCCGGCGTGTGGTGGCACGTCGGGACCTCGGCCCGACCACTGAGCGACCGCGACCTCTCCGGCCTGCAGTTCACCTGCTGCTACCTCGACGCCGACCCGGTGACGACCGCCGAAAGGGTCCGCCCCACCTTGGAACGCCGTTGGGACGACGGGGCGGCGGTGCCCCTGCTGGCCGCCCCGTTTCATGCCGTCGTCGACCACGACTGGGGTCGGCACCTGCCCTGAGGGCCGAACGGACGCCGCCTCCTCTAACAGTAGAGTCACCTTCATGGCCGACGACTACACGTTCATCACCTACGAGCCCCTCGACGACGGGCGGATCGTCCGCATCATGCTCAACCGTCCCGAGGCCCGGAACGCCCAGAACCGGGGCATGTTGGTCGAGCTGAACGAGGCCTTTCTGCGGGCCGAGGCCGACGACGAGGTCCGGGTCGTGATCCTGGGCGGCACCGGCAAGATGTTCTCCTCCGGCCATGACATGGGATCGAAGGTGTCCATGGAGGAGTTCATGCCGGGCCCCGGCCAGCACCCCACGCGTTCGATCAACGGCGGCACCCGCAAGGGCGCCGAGAGCCTGATGCTGCAGGAGTGGCACTACTTCTTCGAGAACACCCGCCGCTGGCGCAACCTGCGCAAGATCACCATCGGCCAGGCCCACGGCGACGTCTACGCCGCGGCCCTGATGCTGCTCTGGGCCTGTGACCTCATCGTGGCCGACGACACGACGACCTTCGCCGACGTCGTCGGCACCCGGCTCGGCATGTGCGGGGTCGAGTACTTCGGCCATCCGTGGGAGTTCGGCCCGCGCAAGGCCAAGGAACTGCTGCTCACCGGCGACTCGATCTCCGCCGACGAGGCCCACGCCCTCGGGATGGTGAGCAAGGTGTTCCCCGCCGAGGACCTGGCCGATCGGACCGTGGACTACGCCCGGCGCATCGCGAAGCTGCCGACGATGTCGGCCCTGCTCATCAAGGAGGCGGTCAACCAGACCCAGGACAACATGGGCTTCCACAACGCCCTGAACGCCTGCTTCACCCTCCACGAGCTGAACCACTCCCACTGGGCCCAGGTCAACGACGACGGCTACCCCATCGCCAAGGAGGACTCGGGCGTCCCGAACTGGAAGGACGCCCCACCGATCGTGCCCGCGGTCAAGGACCAGGTCCGCTTCGAGGGCTGAGCCCCGGACCTCCCCGCCACCCATGTCGACGGAGGCCGACCCCGCCGAGCAGCCGGCGGTCGTGGTGCGTCGCGCCCCGTTCTCGGACAACCCCAACGTCGGCGCCCGGGGCCAGCGCACCCAGCAACGGATCCTCGACGCCGCCCTCCAGGTGTTCGGTGAGGTCGGCTACCACCGCTGCAGCATCAACCGGGTCACCACCCTCGCCGGCTGCTCGCGGGTCTCCTTCTACCAGTACTTCGCCAGCAAGGAGGACCTCTTCCGCGAGCTCGCCGGCCAGGTCGCCCGCCAGGTCGGTGCCTCGACCGAGGCCCTGGGCCCGATCCGGCCCGACCTCGACGGCTGGAGGACCGTGCACACCTTCGTGTCCCGGCGCCACGAGATCTACGACCGCTACGAGCCCGTCTACCAGGCCTTCGAGGCGGCGGCGGAGAGCGACGAGGCGGTGGCGGGCGGCTCGGCGCGCACCGGGGAGCGGAACGTGGCCCTGATCCGCTCCCGACTGGCCACCACGACCCTGCCGTCCCGCGACGTCGACGGGGTGATCCAGCTCCTCCTGGGGTGCCTCGCCCGGACCTTCGACGTCACCCGGATCCTGCGCTCGGTGGCCCCCGACGCCTACCCCGCGACGCAGGTCACCGACGCGCTCACCGATGTCGTGCACCGCACCCTGTTCGGCCGGGACGACGACCTGAACGTCCATGCCGCCCCCGGTCGCCGACCCCCGAACCTGGCGTTCAGCGCGCCGATGACCGACGTGCTGGGCCGGGACGACGAGCCCACCGAGCTCACCCCGGCCGGCCGACGGACCCTCGACGCGCTGCTGGCGGCCGGCACCGAGGTCCTCGTGCGCCGTGGGTACCACCGGACGCGGGTCGATGACATCGTGGCCGCCGCCGGGGTCTCCCACGGGGCCTTCTACCGCTACTTCGCCAACAAGGACGAGCTCGCGCAGGTCCTCGCCGTGCAGGCCATCCGACGGGTCTCCACCGCCCTCGCGGCGATCCCGGACCCACCCGATCCACGTCGGGCCGGGCCGTCCGGCCGGGAGGAGGCCCTGCGCCAGTGGCTGCGGCGCTACCAGGGCGCCCACGCCACCGAGACCGCCTTCCTCCGCGTCTGGGCCGACATCTCCCAGGACCCCGAGCGCCGCGCCGACTCGGCCGCGGCCTTCGACTGGGGCCGACGGCAGATGGCCCGCTTCCTCCGCCCCCGGGACTTCGGCGACGTCGACATCGACGCCGTCGTCATGGTGGCGCTGCTGGGGGCCTTCGGCTCCCGGACCCGCTCGACGGCGGCCGTCGACGCCGCCGCCCACATCGTGGAGCGGGGCCTGCTCGGCCGGCGACCTGACTACGGTGAGGGCAACTAACAGTCCCGTCATCTGCGACGCCGGACCCCGACCTCGAGGAGCGTTGCCCCATGAGCCTGTTCGATGCCTTCCGCTACGACGACAAGCGCGTCCTGGTCGTCGGAGGGGCCACCGGCATGGGGGCGGCCGCAGCCGAACTGGTCCTCGACGCCGGGGCCGAGGTCGTCGTCATGGACCGCGCCGAGGTCACCCTCGAGGGGGTGACCTCCCTCGCGCTGGACCTGTCCGACACCTCGTCCATCGACGCCGCGGTGGACGCGTGCGGGGGCCCGGTCCACGCCCTCTTCTCCTGTGCCGGGGTCGCCGACGGCACGCCGGGCATCGAGCGCATCAACTTCCTGGGCCACCGTCACCTCATCGACCGCCTGCGGGCCGGCGGGCACCTCCCCCGCGGCTCGGCCATCGGCATGATCTCCTCGTTCGCCGGCGTGGGCTGGCAGGTCAACCTGCCGGCACTCCAGGCCTATCTGGACATGGACCTGGAGGCGGCCTCGGCCTGGGCCCAGGAGCACGGCAAGGCCGACTACATGTGGTCGAAGATGGCGATCAACGCGTACGTCGCCCAGGAGTCCTTCGCCCTGCGCAAGGAGGGGATCCGGATCAACGCCATCATGCCGGGGCCGACGGACACCCCCCTGGCCCGCGCCAACGCCGACATGTGGCTGGGGTTCGCCGCCGACTTCCGGGCCGAGCTCGACCTCCAGCCCTCCACCCCCCTCGAGCAGGCCTACCCCCTGGCGTTCCTGTGCAGCGACGCGGCCGCGGGCGTGAACGGCATCACCATGGTCACCGACGCGGGCTACGGCAGCGCCGGGGCGACCGGCGCCTTCGAGCCCGCGACCGGGGTCGTGGAGTTCATGACCCAGCTCCACCTGGACTAGGCCCGGACGGCACCGGCACCAGATCGACCCGGGTGCGATGACCGGCAGCACCGAGGAGCTCACCGGCTGATCCCCGGACCCGCCGGGGGCCTACCATCGGCATCGACCCAGGAGGGCAGAGCCGTGCGGATCGTCGTGGTGGGAGCCTCCAGCGGGCTGGGGCGGTGCATCGGGATCGGCCTCGCCCAGCGGGGCGACCGGGTCGCGCTGCTGGCGCGCCGGCGGGACCGACTCGAGGGCGCGGCCGCGGAGGCGGGCGAGGGGACCCTCGCCATCGAGTGTGACGTCACCGACCCCGTGTCGTGTCAGGCCGCGATCGAGGAGGCCGCCGCGGGCCTCGGCGGCATCGACGGGCTCGTCTACGCCCCTGGCATCGGCCCGCTGGTCAAGTTGGCGGACCTGGACGCCGACACCTGGCAGTCGGTGTTCGCCACCAACGTCACCGGCGCCGCCGTGCTCACCGCCGCCGCCCTCCCCCACCTCGAGGCCGCCGCCGGCACGGCCATCTACCTCTCGTCGGTGAGCGCGTCGCTGACCGCCCCCTGGCCGGGCCTCGGCGCCTACGCCGTCAGCAAGGCCGCCCTCGACAAGCTGGTCGAGGCGCTCCGGGTCGAGCACCCGACCGTCGGCTTCACCCGGTTCGTGGTCGGCGACTGCGCCGGCGGCGAGGGCGAGTCGATGACCGAGTTCGCCAGCGGGTGGGACAGCGACCTGGCCATGGAGCTGGGCCCGATCTGGGTCGAGCACAAGTTGATCAGCGGCTCGCTCATCGAGGTCGAGGAGCTGGTCGGCGCCGCGCACAGCGTCCTGCAGGGCGGGGCCAGCCTCTCCATCCCCTCCATCACCCTCGCCCCCCGCCCGAGCCCCACCGGCTGAGCCGACGCGACCGGGGCGACCGCGGCGACCGCGGCGACCTAGATTCCCGGACATGGCCCCTCTCGACGACCTCGAGCTCACGACCCTCGCCCTCGACCTCGACGGGGACACCGGGGTCGTCACGGTGACCCTCGACCGGCCCGAGGTGCTCAACGCCTTCAACCCGCCGATGGTCGCCGAGCTGGCCGGGCTCTGGGGGGCCATCCGTGACGACGACCGGGCCCGGGCCGTGGTGGTCACCGGTCGCGGCGAGAAGGCCTTCTGCACCGGGATCGACCGCTCCGACGTCGAGTTCGCGTTCGACCCCCTGACCTACGAGGATCCCGGACGCCTCCTCGGGCCCAAGAGCCGGGAACTGTGGAAGCCGGTGGTGGCCGCGGTGAACGGCATGGCCTGCGGCGGCGCCTTCTACCTGCTCGGCGAGGCCGATGTCGTGCTCGCCGCCGACCACGCCACGTTCTTCGATCCCCACGTGACCTACGGCATGGTGGCCGCCTTCGAACCGATCCTGCTGCTGCGACGGATGCCCTTCGGCGAGGTCCTGCGCATGGCACTGGCCGGCAACGACGAGCGGCTCGGCGCCGAGACGGCCCAGCGACTCGGGTTGGTCAGCGAGGTGACCGCCGCCGACGACCTGCTGCCCGCCGCGCAGGCCCTGGCGGGGATCTTCGCCCGCCATCCCCCTCATGCCGTCCAGGCCACCCTGCGCACGCTGTGGGCGGCCAAGGACCTGTCGGTGGCCCAGGCCACCGATCTCGGGAACGTCTTCCTGCAACTGGGGACCTCCGTGGACGCCCTCAACGAGGGGCAGGCCACCTTCGAGTCCGGGCCCCGGGTGAAGCCCCGCATCCGCTGAGCCGGCGCGGGCAGGCGAGCCGGCGAGCGGACTCCTCGCTCCATGTCGAGAAGCTAGGTTCCGGCGATGACGCCGCGCCGCCTTCGGCCGTCGCCGCCCGCTGACCGGCCGTTGGCCTTGGCCGCAGGCGACGCCCGCGTCGTCGTGGACGCCCGGGCCGGTGGCCGGATCGCGTCGCTGTCCGTGGCGGGCCACGAGTTGCTGGTCGCCGAGGAGGAGGTGGGCGACCCGCGGCTGTGGGGCTGCTACCCGATGGTCCCCTGGGCCGGCCGGGTCCGCGACGGGCGCTTCCGGTTCCGGGGCCACGACCACCGACTCCCGCTCGACGCCCCGCCCCACGCCATCCACGGCGTGGGCCTCGACCGACCCTGGGAGGTGACGGGGCCCGACACCCTGCACCTGGATCTCGATCGACGGTGGCCCTTCGGCGGTGACGCGGCCCAACGGTTCGTGCTGGACGAGCACTCGGTGACCCTCGCCATGACCGTGACGGCGGGCGAGTCGGCCATGCCCGTCATGGCCGGATGGCATCCCTGCTTCCGGCGCGAGCTCACGCCCGGCGACCCGGTGGTGCTCGACGTCGCGGCGGACGGGATGTGGGCGCGCGATGACACCGGCATCCCGACCGGGCGGCTGGTCCCCGTGCCCGCGGGCCCGTGGGACGACGCCTTCACCGGGCTCCGGACCGACCCCAGGCTGCGCTGGCCGGGGACCCTCTCGGTGCGGTTGCGGTCGTCCTGTCCCGTCTGGGTCGTGTACGACCAGGACCCCCGGCTGGTGTGCGTGGAGCCCCAGACCGACGCGCCGGACGCCTTCAACCGGGACCCGACCGTGCTCGAGCCCGGCGAGCGGCTCGAGATCACCATGACCATCGAATGGGCCCGGCTCGATCCACCGGATCCCGCCGCGGTCGGGCGGCGCTACCGACCGAAGTGCTCATCGACGAGCTCGGCGAGGACCGGACCGATGCGGGCCGCCAACCGGGGGTTGGCGTAGCCGGCCCAGGCGATCGGCGACGTGGTGTCGAGCGGGGCGTCGAGGGGCGCACCCCACGGGTCGGTGACCACCCCCCCGGCCGCCTCCAGGACCAAGGCCGGGCAGATGTCGTAGGGGTGGCAGGCGTGCGCCTCCGGGACCGCGAGCGGACGGAGGTCGGCCACGAAGCGGTCGCGCCCCGTGATCAGCTCGTGGAGCTGCCCGCCAGAGGAGATGTACTCGTCGTCGAAGACGTGCTCGCACCCCAGGCGGTCGAACAGGTCCGCCTCGAGCGCGGCCAGCGCCACCTTGCCGGGCACGAAGAACTTGGCCACGCCGCCGAAGCCGTGCTCCAGGTCGACCGCCGTCGACGGGCCGACGGCGAGGTCGGTGCGGGCCGAGGTGGCCAGATCCACCCGTTCGGCGATCACGGATCCGCCGCGGACGGCGCTGAGCTGGTCGGCGGCGCCCTGCTTGAGCGTCGGGAGCTCGGTCATCGCCGCGGCCACGAGGTCCTGCAGCGAGCCGCCGCAGGGCGCCGCGGCGGCCAGACACCAGGCCGGGCGCTTGTCGTACATGAGTCCCCGGGTGCCGTCGATGGTGTCCACGATCACCGTCCACACCGGCGACGCCCCGACGACCACCGGCTCGTCCAGCCCCTCGGACACGACCTCGACCCCCGGCCAGTGCTGCTCGAACCATCCCAGGAGGGCGTCGTCGGCCACCCGGTCGACCGCGTAGATCGTGTCCGCCTCGGTGTGGCCGTCGACCGCGGCGAGGTCCATGCCCCGGGTCCCCTGCACCACGTCCCGCAGGTGGTCCCCCAGGTCACAGAGCAGTCGGCGGACGTCGTCGGCAGCGGGCGTCACGGACCTCCTGGGCCTGGTGGTCGGGATCGGACTCGTCGGTCGTCGACCCTAATGGGGGTCGACCGGGCTGGTTCTTGGTGAGGCAGTCTGGTCCCGAGCCGCTGGCTGGTCAGCACTTCGCGACCCTGGACGTGGAGTCCTAGGCCTAGATCGTGCGCCTGCCGGTTGGTGAGGTCGACTGGGAACAGCTGGTGGGATGACGTGCCTCGAGCACTGAACCATTAGGGAGCTGCTGGTCGCCTCGGCTCGAACCGACACGACCAGGAGGATGCGATGGCCAGGGTGTTTGTGGGTCATGACTGGGCTGAGGCCCATCACGACGTGTTCGTCGAAGACGAACACGGAGCCCGCCTCGAACGGGTCCGGCTGCCCGAAGGCATCGAGGGGGTGGCCCGGTTCCACGAGCTGGTCGCCGCGCATGTCGATGATCCGGTCGAGGTGACGATCGCGACCGAAACCGACCGGGGCCTGTTCATCGGGGCGCTGGTCGCAGCCGGGTATCGGGTGTTGGCGGTCAACCCGATGTCGACGTCCCGCTATCGGGAACGGCACTCGACCTCCGGGGCGAAGTCGGACCCGGGCGATGCGTGGGTGCTGGCCGAGCTGGCCCGGGTCGATGGCCACAACCACCGGCCCGTGGCCGGTGACAGCGAGCTGGCTGAGGCGGTCAAGGTGCTGGCCCGGGCCCATCAGAGCCTGATCTGGACCCGGCAACGCCAGACCAACCAGCTGCGCTCGACCCTCCGCGAGTTCTACCCCGCCGCCCTGGAGGCCTTCGACGAGCTCGCCGGCGGCGACGCCCTGGCCGTGTTGGCCGTCGCTCCGACCCCGACCCTGGGTCGGCGCCTGTCGATCTCGAAGATCGCCTCGGCGTTGCGAAGGGGCGGCCGGCAACGCCGCATCGACGAACGCGCCGCTGCGATCCAGGCGGCGTTACGCACCGAACAGTTGGAGGCCCCACCGCTGGTCGCGGACGCCATGGGCGCAACCGTGAAGGCGCTGGTCGCGGTGATCGGCGAACTCGTCGCCCAGATCCGCCGGCTCGAGACCCAGCTGACCGAGGGTTGAACAGCACCCGGACGCCGAGGTCATCCGATCCCTGCCAGGACTAGGGATGATCCTCGGAGCCCGGGTGCTCGCCGAGTTCGGGGATGACCCGAACCGCTACGCGGACGCCAAGTCTCGCAAGAACTACGCCGGCACGTCACCCATCACCCGCGCCTCGGGCACCCGCCACATCGTCCTGGCCCGCTACGCCCGCAATCGGCGCCTGGCCGATGTCTGTTACCTGTGGGCCTTCGCCGCCCTCACCGCCAGCCCCGGCGCCCGGGCCTTCTATGACGCCCACCGCGCCAACGGCGACACCCACCACCGCGCCCTACGAGCCCTCGCCAACCGGCTCGTCGGCATACTCCACGGCTGCCTCCGCCACCACACCACCTATGACGAACACACCGCCTGGGCCCACCGCCAAGACATCGCCGCTTGACGAGATAGCCCCGTGGGATGTCTAGGCCACCCACCCGGCCGGTCATCGCCACCGTCATTAGGCTCGCGGGCATGAGCGATGCCTTCACCCCCCGCCCCGAGGACCGCTTCACGTTCGGCCTGTGGACCGTGGGCAACCCTGGTCGCGACCCGTTCGGCCACGAGACCCGACCGTCCCTGGACCCCGTCGAGTCCGTCGAACGCCTGGCGGAGCTGGGGGCCTACGGCGTGAACTTCCACGACGACGACCTCGTGCCGCCGGGGTCCTCGGCCACCGAGCGGGAGGCCATCGTGAAGCGCTTCCGCCGGGCGTTGGACGCGACCGGGATGAAGGTCCCCATGGCGACGACCAACCTCTTCTCGCGCCCGGTCTTCAAGGAGGGCGCGTTCACCGCGAACGACCCCGACGTCCGACGGTTCGCGGTCCAGAAGACGTGCGCGGCGATCGACCTGGGGGCCGAGTTGGGCGCCGGCGTCTATGTCATGTGGGGCGGCCGCGAGGGGGTCGAGGCCGATGCGGCCAAGGACGTCCGCACCGCGCTCGACCGCTACAAGGAGGCCGTCGACCTCTGCTGTGAGCACATCCGCGAGCGGGGGCTCGACCTGCGCATCGCCCTGGAGCCCAAGCCCAACGAGCCCCGGGGCGACATCCTGCTGCCGACCGTCGGTCACGCCTTGGCGTTCATCGAGGCCCTGGAGTGGCCCGACATGGTCGGGCTGAACCCCGAGTTCGCCCACGAGACGATGAGCGGCCTCTCGTTCTCCCACGCCGTGGCCCAGGCCCTCTGGCAGGGGAAGCTGTTCCACATCGACCTGAACGCCCAGCGCATCGGCAAGTTCGACCAGGACTTCCGCTTCGGGTCCGAGGGCATCCGCGACGCCTTCTACACCGTCAAGCTCCTCGAGGACGCCGGCTGGGAGGGGATGCGCCACTTCGACGCCCACCCGTACCGCACCGAGGACGCCGAGGGCGTCTGGGACTTCGCCCGGGGCTGCATGCGGACCTACCTGATCCTGGCCGACAAGGCCCGGCGCTTCGCCGAGGACCCCGAGATCCAGGAGGCGCTGGTCACCGCCCAGGCCGCGGCGCTGGCCGAGCCGACCCGCCCCGCCGGCGGCCTCGACGAGATCCGGTCGTCGACCTACGACGAGGTGGCCCTCGGCGCCCAGGGCTACGGCCTGGAGCGTCTCGACCAGCTGGTGACCGAGCTGCTCCTGGGCACCCGGTGACCGGACTCGAGGTACGGCCTGTCGGGTGCCGACGGTCAGTGCCTCGAGAGATGGGGAGGGTGGGCTGATGGGACTGGTCGTCGGGGTCGACTCGTCGACCTCGTCATGCAAGGTGCAGGTGCGGGACGCCGACACGGGGGTTCTGGTGGCCGAGGGACGGGCGCCGCACCCACCCACCACACCGCCGCGGAGCGAACAACACCCCCGAGACTGGCGGCGGGCCTTCGACCTCGCCTGCGCCGAGGCCGGCGTCCCGGACCGCCACCGACCCGACGCCATCGCCGTCGGCGGCCAGCAGCACGGCCTCGTGGTGCTGGATGCCGCGGGGGAGGTGCTGCGGCCGGCCAAGCTCTGGAACGACACCGAGTCCGCCCCCGACGCCGACGAGCTGGTCGCCGCGCTGGGCGCCGAGGCGTGGGCGACCGCCTGCGGCAGCGTGCCGGTCGCCAGCTTCACCATCACCAAGTTGGCCTGGCTCCGGCGCTGCGAGCCGGCGACCTTCGCCCGGGTCGCCGCAGCCCTGCTCCCCCACGACTGGCTCACCGCCACCCTCACCGGCGGGCACACCACCGACCGGGGTGACGCCTCGGGCACCGGCTACTGGTCGCCCGCCGAGGAGGCCTACCGCCACGACCTCCTGGCCCTCGTCGACGGCGACCCGGCCTGGCTGCCGGCCGTGTTGGGCCCGACCGAGGCGGCCGGCGAGTGGCACGGCGCCGTCGTCGGCCCCGGCACGGGCGACAACATGGCCGCGGCCCTCGGCCTCGGCCTGCGGCCCGGGGACCTCGCCCTGAGCCTGGGCACCAGCGGCACCGCCTACTCGGTCCGCGAGCAGCCGACCGCCGACCCCTCCGGGGCGGTGGCCGGCTTCGCGGACGCCACCGGACGCTTCCTGCCCCTGGTGTGCACGCTCAACGCCACCAAGGCCACCGACGCCGTCGCCCGCCTGCTCGGGGTCGACCACGAGCGCTTCGACCGGTTGGCCTTGGCGGCGCCCCCCGGGGCGGATGGCTTGGTGCTCGTCCCCCATCTCGACGGGGAGCGCACGCCGAACCGGCCCGACGCCACCGGCACCCTGGTCGGGCTGCGCTCGGACGTCACCCCGGAGCTGTTGGCCCGGGCTGCGGTCGAGGGTGTCGTGGCCAACCTGCTGGCGGGGGCCGACGGGCTCGGTGACGACGACGGTCGGGTCCTGCTCGTCGGCGGCGGCGCCAGGAGCGCGGCCTACCGCCGGGTCGTCGCCGATCTGACCGGTCGACCGGTCGTGGTGCCCCAGGAACCGGAGCTGGTCGCCTGCGGTGCGGCGGTCCAAGCCGCCGCCGTGCTCCATGAGCGTCCGATCGAGGCGGTGGCCGCCGCCTGGGGCCTCGGCGGTGGCGAGGAGATCGACCCCGACCCCGACGTGGACCGCCGAGCGGTCCGCGCCGCCTACGACGCGGCCAGCGAGGCCCGGGCCTGACCGAGCCTGTCGAGCCGGTGGCCGCCGGCCTCGACGAGGAGGCCGAGGTCCCGGACGGTGGTGAACGTGTCGTCAACGCCCCGTCGCCCGAGGTCCCCGGGACGGGTCTCCCGGTGTGCCACATCGACGGCGTGTCGCACGCCGTGCCGCAGACGTCAACAGCAGGGAACCACCCTGCGGCCGCGCCTCGGTCCCGGGGGCCCGGCGTGTGGTGTGCTTCGGCGGGTCCATCCTGGTGATCCGGTCGCGGTCGGCGACCAGGGGTCCGGGTCAGAGGCCACCACCGCGGCCGGCCTCGCGGGCCCGGATCATGGCGTCCTGGACACAGGAGGCCACCAGGGTCCCGTCGGCCCGGAACACGTCGGCCCGGCCATAGGACCGACCCCGCCCGGCGTAGGGGCTGTGGTGTGACAACAGGAGCCAGTCGGCCGCGGCAAAGGGCTCGTGGAAGGTCAAGGTGTGGCTGACCACCCCGGTCGACAGGGTCACGTGGGCCTGGGCCTGGCCGACACCGGCATGGGGCCGCATCGCGGTGCCGATGAGGAAGCCGTCGGTGGCGAAGGCCAGCAGCGCCTGATCGAGGACGGCGTCGCCGGGCGCGCCGGGGAACCGGGTCCACACGTCGAGGTCCGGCGGCCCGGTGAGTTCGGGGTCGCGGATGTCGACGTCGTCGACGATCCGCACCTCCCACTCCCGGGACCCCGGCTCGTCCCCGGGTGCCGCCGACACGGGGGCGGGGTCGGCGTGGCGGATCAGGTCGGGCTCGTCGGCGGTGAGCAGCAGGAGCGACCGGGTGCACAGTCGGCCGCCCTGACTGATGGTGACCGTGGTGCTGGCGAAGGCCCGACCCGTGTGCATCGGCTCCACCGCGATGTCCAGCGGCGCCTCGGGCGACGCGCCGCGGGCGAACACCGTGTGGAGGGTCTTGGCCCGCTTGCCCTCGTGGCCGGCCGAGCCGGCGACGAGGGACTGGGCCAGCAGTTGCCCGCCGAAGACCACCCCGTGGCCCGACTCGGCGTGTCCGGCGCGATAGCGGTCGGGGCCCGTGGCCTCGAGGGCCAGCGCCTCGAGGAGGTCGTCGACGTCGACCATGGCTACTTGGGGGGGAAGCGCAGAGCGCCGTCCAAGCGGACGGACTCGCCGTTGAGGTACGGGTTGGCCACGATCGACTCGACGAGGAGGGCGAACTCCTCGGGCCGGCCCATGCGCTTGGGGAACTGGATCGTGCTCACCAGGTGGGCCTGGAGCTCCTCCGGCGTGCTCATCATGAGGGGTGTGCCCATCGTGCCCGGGGCGATGGCACAGACCCGGATCCCCAGCGGCGAGAGGTCACGGGCCATGGGCAGGGTCATGCCGAGGATGGCCGCCTTCGCGGCGGCATAGGCGAGCTGGCCGGTCTGACCCTCGATGCCGGCGATCGACGCGGTGTTCACGATGACCCCGCGCTCGCCCTCGGCGTCCGGCTCGTTGCCGGCCATGGCGGCAGCGGCCAGCCGACTGACGTTGAACGTCCCGAAGGCGTTCATCGCCATCGTGTCGATGAAGGCGTCCTTGTCGTGGGGCGTGCCGTCCCGGCCCACGGTGCGACCACCGCCGACACCGCCGCCGGCCACGTTGACCACGACCGACAGCGGGCCGAGGGACTGGGCCGCGGCGATGGCGGCGGCGACGTCGGCGTCGTCGTTGACGTCGCCGGCGGCGGCCACCGCTCGGTCACCGAGCTCCTCGGCGAGCACCGCAGCCCGGTCGCCGTCCCGGTCGAAGACGGCCACACCGCAGCCCCCCGCGACGAGGCGGCGGACCGTGGCGCCCCCGAGTCCACCGGCCCCGCCGGTCACCAACGCCGATCGTCCTGCCGTCTCCACGTGCTCCCCCTCTGTGGCGGCCCGACGGCCGCGTGCTGCCGGGAGGCGGCCGGTCGGCCGCCGGCCCTGATGGTGTCAGACCGCGGCGGTGGCCTCGACCCGCATGATCTCGGCCAGGTTGCCGCCCATGATCTTGGCGACGTCCTCGTGGGCCAGACCCGAGGGCAGGTGGTCGGGGTAGCTGCAGGGCTCGGCCAGGCCTTCGGGGTGGGGGTAGTCGGACCCGAACAGGATGTGGTCCACCCCCATCTCGTCGATCAGGCTCTGGAGGTCGTCCTCGTGGAACGGGTTGATGTAGATGTTGCGCTTGAAGGCGACGATCGGGTCCTCGTCGAAGGCCTGGGGCATCTTGCGGTGGACGTCGGTCAGGTGCTCGATGAACGGCAGGACCCAGTTGCCGCCGTTCTCGATGGCGGCGATGCGCAGGTCCGGGAAGCGGGTCAGCGCGCCGTGGCAGACCATCGCCGCCATGGTGTCCTCGATCGGCCGCTTCTGGTGGGACATCATCCGGAACGCGTCGGGCCGGAACGGCAGCATCTCCTGGGGCCCGGTCCAGTCGGACTGGTAGCGGGAGTAGCCACTGTCGGAGGCGTGCATCGCCACGAGGATGTCGGCGTCGACCACGGCCTGCCAGAACGGGTCGAACTCCTCGAACCCGGGCGAACGGGAACCGCCGAAGCCGGGGACGGGCGCGGGGCGCACCAGGATGACCTTCGCCCCCCGCTCGAGCACCCACTCCAGCTCGGCCAACGCCTTGTCGACGATCGGCAGGCTGATGACGGGGGTGGTGAAGATGCGGTCCTGGTAGTTGAAGGTCCACTCGTCGTGGAGCCACTGGTTGAGCGAGTGGATCACGGCGTGGATGAGCTCGGGATCGTCCCGCATCCGCTCCTCGAGCAGGCTGGCCAGGGTGGGGAACATCAGCGTCCGGTCCACACCCTGCTCGTCCATCAGCTCGGTGCGGGGCCCCGGGGAGCGGAACGCGGGGATGGACCGCATCGGCTCACCCACCAGCTCCCGGTAGGACTTGCCCTCCGGGTTGCCGATCCGGAAGTACTCCTCCTGGGCCCCGGGGCGGGCCACGACCTCGAAGGTCGGGTTGGGGATGTACTCGCTGATCGTGCCCCGCACCGCGATCTTGGTGCGACCGCGGACCTCGACGTAGTCGACGGCGCCCTTGTAGCGGTCCGGCAGGTACCGGGTGAAGGAGTCCTGGGTCTCGTACAGGTGGTTGTCGGCGTCGAAGACCGGGTAGTCACAGATGCGGGCCATGAGACCGAGGATACGGCTGCTCTAACAGTCACGTCAACTTTCTCGCCTGGTCCCCGATCGTTGGGCCGCCCCGGTGACCGGCGTCTAACGTCTGCGTCATCTGCCGATCGATCGTGGAGGAACGATGACCGCCGTCATGCAGGGCGTCCGGGTCCTGGAGGTCGCCGAGCACACGTTCGTCCCCGCCGCCTCCGCGCTCTTGGCCGACTGGGGCGCCGAGGTGATCAAGGTCGAGCACGTCGAACGGGGCGACGCCATGCGGGGCCTCGCCTCCAGCGGCACCGTCGACCTCGGCGGGGGCGTCCACGTGCTGCTCGAGCACTCCAACCGGGGCAAGCAGAGCATCGGCCTCGACCTCACCACCGAGGACGGCCTCGAGATCCTCGGCAGGCTGGCGGCGACCTGTGACGTCTTCCTGACCAACAAGATGCCGTCGGTCCGCACCAGGCTGAACGTCGACGTCGAGGACATCCGGGCCCACAACCCCGACATCATCTACGTCCGGGGCACCGGCCAGGGCGAGCGCGGCCCCGACGCCGACAAGGGCTCCTATGACTCCCTCGCCTACTGGAACCGGGCCGGGGTGGCCATGGGCCAGAAACAGGCCGACGAGGACTCTGTGCCCCCGCCCCCGGCCCCCGCCTTCGGGGACTCGATCGGCGCCATGACCATCGCCGGGGGGATCATGGGGGCCCTCTTCCACCGGGAGCGAACCGGCGAGGCCACGACCGTCGACGTCTCGCTCCTCGGCACCGGCCTGTGGTCGATGGGCGCGGCGCTGGCCCTGTCCCTGCAACTCGACGTGCCGTGGGCACCACCCCCGAAGGGCGGCAGCCCCAGCGGCAACCCGCTGGTGGGCAACTACCGCACCAAGGACGACCGCCACGTGGCCCTCTGCTGCCTGCAGCCGGGGAAGTACTGGGCCGAGGCCGTCGCCCTCGTCGGCCGGCCCGAGCTGGCCGACGACGAACGCTTCGCCGACGCCGCCACGATCCTGGCCAACGGCGACGAGGGCCACGAGCTCCTGGCCGAGGCCTTCGCCGAGCGGACGCTGGCGGAGTGGCGCGGGCAGTTGGCCGACTTCAGTGGGCAGTGGGCGATCGTGCAGAACACCCTCGAAGCCGCGGCCGACCCGCAGTCGGTCGCCAACGGGTACGTGAGCGACTGCGAGACCGCCGACGGCGTCCCCTTCCGACTGGCGACCGCCCCGGTCCAGTACGACGGACAGCCCGCTCAGGCTCAGCGGGCACCGGCGTTCAACGAGCACGGCGATGCCATCCTCGAGGGCCTGGGACTCGACTGGGACACGATCGTGGACCTCAAGGTCCGCGGCGTCGTGGCCTGAGGACGAGCACCACCGGCGTGTCGGCCTCGGGGGGCGCCGTCCACCTCGTCGACCTCCTCGACGTCCGCCCCGACGGCGACGGTCGCTTCGCCGGCGTGCCGGTCGACACCGCCGACACCCTCGTCCGCCACGAGACCTCCCTCGCCCCCCGCCTCTCCGTCCACCCGGACGCGGTGCGGGCCGACCTGCCCACCCCCTGATCCGCCCACGACCCCTGGAGATCCCGTGCGCCCCCTGCCCCAGCTGACCCCGGTCAACGAGTGGTTCTGGACCTCCGGGGCCGACGGCCGCCTCCGCATCCAGCAGTGCGACGACTGCCAGGCCATGGTCCACCCCCCGGTCCCGATCTGCCCGGCCTGCCGCAGCCGATCGTGGACGCCCGCAGCGGTGTCCGGGGCCGGGACCGTCGTCGGGTTCACCGTCAACCAGCACCCGTGGCACCCGGACGTCGAGCCGCCGTACGCCATCGCCAACGTGGCCCTGGCCGAGGACCGCACCGTGCACCTCACCACCAACGTCGTGGGCTGCCCGCCCGAGGAGGTCCACATCGGCCAGGAGGTACGGGTCCGCTTCGAGGCGCACGAGGACGTCTGGCTCCCGATGTTCGAGCCCACCGGGACCACCGACCCCGTCGACCGGGTCCCCGAGCCCGTGCGCCCGACCCCGCGGCCCCCGGCGTCGGCCGACCGCTTCGAGCACCGGGCGGTCCTGTCGGGCATCGGCCGCTCGGCGATCGGACGGCGCCTCATGCGGGACCCGGTGTCCCTGGCCGTCGACGCCTGCCTGGCGGCGGTCGAGGATGCCGGCCTCGGCCTCGAGGACATCGACGGGCTGTCGACCTACCCCGGCCCGGGCCCGATGGGGATGAGCGAAGGCGGGGTGACCGCGGTCGAGGAGGCCCTGCGCCTGCAGCCCACGTGGATCAACGGCGGCGGCGACATCCCCGGGCCGGGGGGCTCGGTCATCGCCGCGATGCTGGCCGTGGCCGGCGGCCTGTGCCGCCACGTCCTGTGCTTCCGGACCGTGTGGGAGTCCACCTACGCCACCCTCGGCCTCCACGGCGGCGGTGGGAGTGGCAGTGGCGGCGGGCGGGTCTCGGGGCCGTTCGCCGAGTGGCGGGCCCCCTTCGGGGCGATCTCGGCGGCGAACTGGATCGCCATGAACGCCAACCAGTACCTGCACCGCTACGGCGCGAGCCGCGAGGTGCTCGGCTGGATCGCCCTCAACGACCGGGCGAACGCGGCCCGCAACCCGGTGGCCATCTACCGGGACCCGATGACCATGGACGACTACCTGTCGGCCCGGCCGATCACCACCCCGTTCGGGCTCTATGACTGCGACGTGCCCTGCGACGCCTCGATCGCGGTCGTGGTTTCCGACGCCTCGGCGGCCGGGGACCTGCCCCACCCCGCCGTGCGGATCGACGCCGTCGGCACCCAGATCACCGAGCGGATCTCCTGGGACCAGGACACCATCACCCACGAGCCCCAGGTCCTCGGCCAGTCGGCCCATCTCTGGACCCGAACCGACCTGACGCCGACGGATGTCGACCTGGCGCTGCTCTATGACGGGTTCAGCTTCAACGCCATCACCTGGCTCGAGGCCCTGGGCTTCTGCGGCCTGGGCGAGGCCAAGGACTGGCTCGACGGCGGCCGCCGCATCGCGTTGGGCGGCGAGCTGCCGGTGAACACCCACGGGGGCCAGCTGTCGGAGGGCCGGACCCACGGCTTCGGCTTCCTCTACGAGGCGGTCACCCAGCTCCGGCACGAGGCGGGCGACCGCCAGGTCGCCGATGCCCGCACCGCGGTCGTCACCTCGGGTGGCGGCACGCCCTCGGGCGTCCTGCTCCTCCAGCGGGACGGGAGCTAGGTGTTGTGCCCCGAGGACGTTGTCGACATCCGCTGAGGGCTGAGCCCCCTGGGCGAGTGTGGAGCTGTCGGCGGCGCGCTCACGAGCCCTGTCCGCGCTCACGTTCGTCATCGGCGGCCTCGCCGCCTACAGCCTGAGCGGGAACATCGATGTCGCCGTGCTCGTGCCCTTCGCGGCCGGCAACTTCGTGTACATCGCGGCGACCGACCTGCTGCCCGAGATCACCACGTCACCCACCGCCAAGGAGAAGGCCGTGCTCAGCAGCGGGTTCGCCACCGGCCTGCTGCTCCTGTTCGTGATCGCCGTCATGGCGTGACGATGTGCCCAAGGTGGACCTGGTGCCGAACCCGGCGGAGGGGTCCGACCGCCGCCCCGTCAGCGGAGTGGCCGGCCGTCCTTGGCGCGCATGTTCCGGTCAGGATGACCAGCACGTCGACCCACCCCCAGATCAGGATGAACGGGAACAACAAGAACACGCTCAGGACGGTGAGCAGCAGCATCGTCAGCCCGAGCCCGGCGTAGCCGAGGTAGAAGCGGTGGGCGCCGAAGGCGCCGAGGAAGAAGGCGAGGGCGGCGGCCACCCGCTTGGACTTCGCCGGCCAGGCGGCCTGGCCGGCGAAGGGCGACGCCGAAGGCGGGTACCAGCGCCCGTCCGAGGCCAGCCACCAGCCGGCAGGTGCCGGCGACGCCTGCTGCCAGCCGGCAGCCGGTGCCGGCGACGCGAACGCGGCCGCCGGGGGCGGCGGGACGGTCGGCTGGTCCGTGACCGACGAGTGATCCCCGGTCACCACGCCATCGGCGGCCGCCTCCGCGGGCCGGGTCGTCGGGCCGGGCATGGGGTCGTCGGCGGCCGGGTCGCGCACCTTTGGCGGGAGGGAGAGGTTCCGGGCGATGTGGCCCGACGGCACCACGACCAGGTGGTGGCGCCCCACCCAGCCGGTGTCCCACACCTGGTTCGCGGCGGCGGCCAGGTCGGCCCCGAACTGCTCGGCGGACTGGTAGCGCTCGGTGCGGTCGCGGCTCAGGGCACGCATGGTGACGTCCACCAGGGCGGCCGGCACCTCGGGGGCGACGTGGTCGAGGGGGGTCGGGTCCTCGTAGGCGTGTGCGTGCATCACCAACATCGCCCCGCCGTCGACGGGGAACGGCAGGCGGCCCGACAGCATCTCGTAGAGCACCGTCCCGAGGGCGTAGACGTCGGTCGCGGGAGTCACCTCCTCGCCCAGCGCCTACTCCGGCGCGATGTAGGCGGGGGTACCCATGACCTGGCCGACGGCGGTGGCCACCGTCGTCGTGGCGCCGAGGACCTTGGCGATGCCGAAGTCGGTGACCTTCAGCGCCCCGCTGCTGTCGAAGAGCAGGTTCTGGGGCTTGATGTCCCGGTGGAGCACCCCGCGGGCGTGGGCGTGGTCGAGCCCGACGCAGGCGGCGAGGACCGAGCCGCAGGCCTCGGGCCAGGAGATCCCGCGAGCGGAGAAACGGTCGTCCAGCGTGCCGCCGTCGAGCCGCTCCATCACGAGGATGCAGAGGTCCTCGTGCTCGATGAAGTCGAAGACCTGCACCACGTGGGGGTTGCTCAGCGAGGCGATGAGCTTGGCCTCGGAGCGGAACCGTCGCCGGACCTCCTGGTCTGCCACCAGGTGCCGGGGCAGTTGCTTGACCGCGACGTGCCGGCCCAGGGTTTCGTGGTAGGCGCTCCACACCACACCCCACGCCCCCCGGCCGAGCTCGTCGCCGATGACGTGACGCGGGAGGGCGGCGGCCATCGTCTCACGCTCCGTGGTCATTCGAGAGTCCCCGTGCCCGACGCCATCCCTCGTCATGTGATACCACAGCACGCCGAGGAAGGATCAGGGCCCGACCGCCGTCAGCCCTCGTGGCCCCCACCGAAGAATGGTCCTGATGGGATGACATCGGGTCATCCCCTCGCCCGCCACGCTCGAGCCTCGCGGACGCGACACCGTGTCGCGATCGAGCAGGAGGACTGGGCGATGGACCCGAAGGCAACCGACCGGCGCCGGCTACGGCCCCGCGCAGGAGGAGCAGTGGCGGTGGTCGCCGCGCTGTCGCTGCTGTTCGCGGCGTGCAGCGGCGACAGCGGCGATTCGGCCGCGGAGGACACCACGGCGACCACCAACCCGGTCGCACGGCACCACGAGCTGACCCCGGACGAGATCGCGACCTACCAGACCGATCTCGATGCGGTCGGTTGCTGGGCCGGGCCCGTGGACGGCATCCTCGGCCCCCGCACCGAATCCGCACTCCGGGAGTTCCAGCAGGCCGAGGGATTGACGGTGACCGGGCTCTTCGGCGGGGAGTCCCAGAACCAGTTGACGGCCGCGGCCGCGGCCGGTGAGGTCGTCTGTGGCAGCGTCGAGAACGCCTCGCCACGGGCGGTCGACGAGGCCTCCATCCACGAGCTCGAGGTGTGGCAGCACGACCTCAACGTCGTCGGCTGCTTCGCCGGCGCCGAGGACGGCACCCTCGGCCCGCAGACCGAGGCCGCCATCCGCAACTACCAGACCAACGCGGGCCTGCCCGTGACGGGTCAGCTCGACCCCATGACCGAGGAGACCCTCGCCGAGTCCGCCGCCGAGGGCGGCCAGATCTGCCATGCGGCCAGCTCGGCCAACTCGGGCTCGAGCCCTGACGCCCCTGACGACGGCGGCGGCGGCCTCGCCGGCAGCGGCGGTGGCGGCGCCCAGGCCGCGAACTGCCAGGTGAACTCGGCGGGTACCTGGGCCACGATGGACCAGGCCCAGAACTACATCGCCCAGCTGCAGGCCGCGGGGATCAGTGGCTTCGGTGTGACCGGTGGTCAGGGGGGGACGATCGTGGTCAAGCCCGACCTCACCGAACCGCAGGCGATCAACCAGATCGCCACGCTGAACGCCGCCGGCTTCTCCGGCCGCTACTTCTGCGGCACCTGAGTCGAGCACCAGGGTGGGCGGTCAGGGGGGCCTGACCGTCCACCGGGAGGCCCGGGACGCCGACCGTGACGGCTCGGGCCGTCGCGGTGTCGGCCGAGGGCCCCGCTCCCGGACCGACATCGACCCCGGGTTCGCGGCAGAGCTCTTCTGACCCCTGCGGGGTCGGTCGCCCTAGGGTTGGGGACCGTGGCGGCGCCGACCCACCCGTTCGCCCCGAGGGTCCCTTCGGTCCTCGTCGACCGCCCCCGCCTGCACGGCCTCCTCGGCCCGGACCACGGGGCGGCGTGGTCACTCGTCGTCGGCCCGGCGGGCTCGGGCAAGACGACCCTCATCCGCAGTTGGCTGTCGCTGCGGCGGGAGCGCTGGGCCTGGATAAGCGTCGCCCAGTCGTCGAGTGGCCCGTGGCGGCTCGTCGACCTCGTGGTCCGGGCCCTGCAGCGGACCCGTCCGGATGATCCCCTCGACGCCGTGGACGCGCTCCACCGGGGCGACCTCGAGGACGTGCTGCCCGACCTGGTCGACGAGCTCGCGGCCGGCTCCGATGAGCCTGCGACCATCGTCGTGGTCGACGACGCCCACCTGCTCACCTCCCACGACTGGGACCAGCTCGCGTGGCTGCTCGGGCACCTGCCCCTGTGCCTCCACGTCGTGGTGTCCAGCCGCATCGATCCGCCGATGGCGCTGGGCCGGGAGCGAGCCAGCGGCCACATGACCGAGATCCGAGGCAGCCAGCTGGCCTTCGACCTCGACGAGACCCGCTCGCTGATCCACGCCGCGCTCGGTGACGGCGGTTCGGCCGCGGTGGCCCGGCTCCATGACCAGACCCAGGGCTGGGCGGCCGGGCTCCGGCTGGCGGTCCTGGCCTGCGACCGCGCGTCGGATGTCGACGAGGTGATGACCCGGTTCGACGGCACCCACAGCACCGTCGCCGAGTACCTCCTCGAAGAGGTCTTGGATCACCTCCCGGCCGACGAGCGCACCTTCTTGCTCAGGTGCTCGGTCAGCCCCGTCCTCGGCCCGGCCCTGGCTGAGGCGCTGACGGGCCGCAAGGACGCCGGCGCGGTGCTCGAGCGGCTGACCGACGACGGGGTGTTCCTCAGCCGGGCTCAGGGCGGTGATGCGGAGTACCGCTTCCACCCCATGCTCGCCGACCTGCTCGTCCACGACCTCCGGCGCCTCGAGCCCGACCGCCTGCGGGCCCAACACCTGCACGCGGCCGGGTGGTACCTCGCCGAGGGCCGGTCCGTCGAGGCCGTCGACCACCTCCTTGCCGCCGAGGAGTACGAGGGCGCCCACCGACTCGTGCTCGACCACTTCGCCGACCTGTACCGAGGGCGCCATCGCCGGGATCTCGCCCGGTGGCTCGAGACCGTGCCCGACGAGGTCGTCGCGGCCACCCTGGACCGGGCGTTGCAGCACTGTCGTGCGCTCGCCCTGTTGGCCCGGCCGAGCGCCGGCCAGTGGTACCACCACTGCGCTGCCCTCGTCGCCGAGGACGACGATGACCGCCACGCCGAGCTGCTGATGCTGATGGCCCTGCACCACGCCATCGCCGGTGACCTCGACGAGCTACGGGCGTTCCGACAGCAGGCTCGTCGGCGGCGGGCGATGACCACGGTCGATCCGCTCGACGAGATCGTGGCGAGTTGGGAGGTGCGCCTCGAGGCGCACCTCGGTGATCCGCATCGGGCCGTCGAGCTCGCCCGAGCACTCCTCGCCATGGAGCGGACCCTGCTCGGGGATGCACCGGCGCTGAGCGGGCTCGCCGGCGCGCTCGATGCGGCCGGCCGCCACGACGACGCCGTCGCCGTGGCCCGGTCGGCGATGCAACGCTGGCAGGCCGACAGCGAGCCCGACCTGCCGGCGCTGACCGAGGCGCTCGTCGTGGCTGCCGCCGACCGGCGGCGCGCCGGCAGCCTCGACGAGGCCGAGGACCTGCTCGACCTGGCCCGGGCCCTCACCGCCGACCACCAGCCGGCTCATCTGCTCGGCGCGTTGACCCTGCTCGAGCAGGCGGCGGTCGACCGGGCCCGAGGGCGGGGCGACGGGCAGCGAGACCTCGTGGCCTATGCCGAGGCCCTGCGCATCGCCAACGCTCCGGAGGCGCTGGTGCAACGGGTCGAGGCCGCCGCTTCGCCGGGGGTGGCGCCGTCGGGACCGAGCCGGATCGGGCAACCGACGTCGGCGTTGGCGGAACCGCTCACGGAGCGAGAGCTCACGATCCTCCGGGCGATGGCCGGCCACCTCACCTTCCCGGAGATCGGTCGTGACCTGCACATCTCGCGCCACACCGTGAAGTCACACGCCCAGCACATCTACCAGAAGCTCGGCGCGGCATCGCGGTCCGAGGCCGTGGCCGAAGCTCGGCGGGTCGGGCTGCTGGCCTAGCTCATCCCGATGAGGTGACGCCCCGTCACCCCATCGCACCCCAGGCTGAGGCCATGCAGGTACTGATCCGAGTGCACGGCGCCGTCGGCGCGAACATCGCCGCCGCGTTCGACGACGAGCTCGACATCCGGACCGAGACCGTCCTGAGCGGGCCGGTGACCGACGATGCCGCCGTCCACGGGCTCCTCGGACGCCTCCAGGGCTTCGGCCTCAGCGTGCTGGAGGTGCAGGTCCACCCGGCGACCGGCGCCACCCGGGAGGGCTGATGCTCGGCGGTCGAGCACGGCTCGGGACAGCCGACGACCTCGTCGGGGCCCGCTCGTGCCTCGCGGGCGCTCCCTCCGGCTGGACGACCGGCTCGGCGAGGGTCGTCGACGGCGGGCACCCGGCGCCCTGACGGGCGACCTCAGTCGGTGAACTCGGGCATCACGTCCCGGACGAAGGCCTCGATCTGGGACCGGCCGGCCCCGGGCCAGCCGCACACCAGGTAGCCGCATCCGCTGTCCCGCCACGTCGCCGCGTGCTTCCGGGCCGTCGCCAGGTCGTCGAGGGACAGCGAGCTGGCCCGGGTGATCGACGCCGGGTCGCGCCCGGCGGCCTCGGCGAGCCCGTCGACCCGGGCATTGGCCTCGGCCAGCGAGTCGGGCGATCCCCAGGTGTGCCAGACGTCGGCGTAGCGCGCGACCAGCGGGAGCGTGCGCTTGGGCCCGCTGCCGCCGATCCAGATCGGCGGGTGGGGCGCCTGCACCGGGGTCGGTAGCAGCCGGGCGTCCTCCAGCGAGATCACCTTGCCGTCGTAGGACACGACCTCGCCGGTGGACAGCCGGGTGATGATCTCCAACGCGTCCTCGAGCAGGTCGAAGCGCTCCGGCGTCGACGGGAACGGGATGCCCAACTCGTGGTGCTCCTCGTCGAACCAGGCGGCGCCGAGCGCCAGCTCCAGGCGGCCATGGGAGGCGTGATCGATCGTCATCGCCTGTGCGGCGAGCAGGCAGGGGTGACGATAGGTCACCCCGGCCACCAGCAACCCGAGGCGGATCCGGGAGGTGAGGCCCGCCAGCGCGGCCAGGGTCGTCATGCCCTCGAAGGTCTCCCCCGGGCCGTCGCCGTACATCGGCTTGAAGTGGTCGAAGCCCCACGCGCCGTCGAATCCCAGGTCCTCGGCGAACCGCACACGGCTGACGACCTCGTCCCAGGGCATCCGTTGTTGGGCGATGTCCAGTCCGAAGCGCATGGGGGCCCATGCTAAGCAGGCCGCCGTGGGCGACGGGCAGAGCGCCGACCCTCGTCGTCGACGGGCGGCCCGGGCGCGCTCCGGGTCGACGAGCTCCTGAGGTTCTGGTCGACCGGCTGGCGGTGGCGGCCGGTGACCGCTGGGGCCCGGGCCCGGCCGGAGCCGAGATCAGGGGTGGGCCGCACCTCAGGTGACGCCGTAGTCGGTCGTCTCGGCGAGGTCGGCGGCGGCCCGCATGAGCTCGAGCACGATCGGGCCGAAGGCGTTCAGCTTCTCGTCGTCGCCGGCCCGCTGGTAGCCCTGCTCGAGCACGACGGCCAGCTTCCACTTGGCCAGGACGCAGTAGTAGTCGATGTCGTCGACCTGGCGGCCCGAGACCTCGGCGTAGCGGGCCAGGACCTGGTCCCGTGTCGGCATGCCGTACATGTCGACGTAGCTGGAGCCCGAGGCCGAGGGGTCCATCGGGTCCTCGGGCCAGCTGTTCACCGTCCAGCCCAGGTCGAGCTTGGGGTCGCCGACGGTCCCCATCTCCCAGTCCACGATGGCGGCCAGCCGGGCCGGCGCGCCGTGCTCGTACATGACGTTGGCGAACTGGTAGTCGCCGTGCATGAGGCCGGGGACGTAGTCGATCGGCCCGTGGGCCCGCAGCCAGGCCGCGGCCTCGTCGAAGCCGGGCAGCTCACGCCCCTTGATCCGCTCCAGGAACGCCGTCCACCGGTCGACCTGACGCTCGTGGAACCCGTCGGGCCGACCGAGGTCCTCCAGGCCCTTGGCCCGCCAGTCGACCTTCGACAGCAGCGCGATGCCCTCGACCAGTTGGTGGGCGAGGCCGGCCCGGGCCGCCAGGTCGTCGGCGAAGGGCGCCGGCCAGGGGCGGCTCCCGTCCGGCTGGGTCTCGAGGCCCATCGGCGACCAGCCGTCGACGAAGCCCATCACGTAGAAGGACCGGCCGAGCACCTGCGGGTCCCGGCAGGCGGCGACGGCCGGGGCGTGGGGGACGTCGGTGCCCGCCAACGCCTCGGTGATCCGCCACTCCCGCCAGATGCCCTCGTCCCGGGTCTCGGGCGCGGACGGCGGCGGGATGCGCAGGGCCCCGTGCAGGTCGCCCCGACGGATCTCGTAGATCTCGTTCTGGGAGCCACCGGAGACGAAGCCGCACTCGATGGGCTCGCCGGTGCCGAGGCCCTGCTCGTCCAGCCAGGGGCCGAGACGGTCGAGGTCGATCCTCGATCCCCCCTCATCGGATCCCCCGATCACAGGTTGCCGACCTCGTGCTCGAGGAACTCGGCCAGCTTCTCGCGGGCGGCGGCCACCTTCCTGGGCTTGTGCTCGGTGGGCCAGAGGTCGTCGCTGGGCCGGTGGTTGCGCAGGACCTGGCGGGCGATGGTGACCTTGTGGACCTCGGTCGGCCCGTCGGCCAGACCCATGACGTTGGCCGCCAGCATCATCCCCGAGAAGGGCATCTCGTTGCTGACCCCGAGGGCGCCGTGGACCTGCATGGCCCGCCAGGCGATGTCGTGCAGGACCGTCGGCATGACGACCTTGACGGTGGCGATGTCCTTGCGGACCCGCTTGTAGTCGTTGTACTTGTCGATCTCCCACGCCGTGTAGAGCGTCAGCAGCCGGAACTGCAGGAGCTGGGCGTAGGAGTCGGCGATGTAGCCCTGCACGAACTGCTTGTCGGCCAGCAGCGAGCCCTGGGTCTCGCGGCTGAGGGCCCGCTCGCAGAGCATGTCGAGGGCCTTCTGGGACATCCCGATGGTGCGCATGGCGTGGTGGATGCGCCCACCGCCGAGGCGGGTCTGGGCGATGGCGAAGGCCTGGCCCTCCCCGCCGAGCAGGGCGTCCTCGGGGACCCGGACGTCCTCGTAGTGGATGAGGGCGTGGGAGCCGTGGCCCAGCGGCTCACCGCCGAGGCCGACGTTGCGGACGATGTCCACCCCGGGCGTGTCGGTCGGGACCAGGAACATCGACATGCCCTTGTACGGGCTGACATCGGGGTTGGTCACCACCATGACGATGAGGAAGGCGGCCGTGCCGGCGTTCGACGAGAAGAACTTCCACCCGTTGATGACCCACTCGTCGCCGTCCTTCTCGGCCCTGGTCGTGAACATCGTCGGATCGGCCCCGGCGTGGGGCTCGGTCATCGAGTAGCTGGAGAACACCTCGCCCGACAGGAGCGGATGGAGGTAGTCCTGCTTCTGCTGGTCGGTGCCGTAGTGGGCGATGATCTCGGCGTTGCCCGTGTCGGGGGCCTGGCAGCCGAAGATGATCGGCGCCCAGGACGACCGACCCAGGATCTCGTTCAGCAGGGAGAGCTTGACCTGGCCGTAGCCGGCGCCGCCCAGCTCGGGACCGAGGTGGGTGGCCCACAGCCCCTGGTCCCGCACGGCCTGCTTGAGCGGGTCGACGGCCCGGCGCCGGTTGTCGTCCAGCGGGGTGAAGGCGAGGCCGTCCCAGACCTGGTCGAGGGGCTCCACCTCCTCGCGGACGAAGGTGTCCGCCCAGTCCAGCTTCCCCTGGAACTCGGGATCGGTCTCGAAGTCCCACGCCATTGCGTCCCCCTCTGGTCGTCTGTCAGAACAGTGTCCTGGAAAAATCAGAACACAATTCCGACCGGGACCGCGACGGTGCCGAGCGCCCAGCGGCTCCTGGCGGAGCGGGAGGCCGGCTACGCGGACGAGGTCCGTCGCCTGCTGGACGCCTCGCTGGCCGCTCACGCCGCCATGGGGGAGCTGTCCGACCTCCTCTGGCAGACCCGCCCCCCGGCCCGGTCCGACGTCGAGGGCATGACCCGCTTCTGCGTCGCCGCGGTGACCTCGGCATGAGGGCCGTGCGGGGCCAGGGCGGTGCGCCGGTCCTCGTCGACATCGACGACGCTCCCGGTGAGGGCGAACTGATGCCTGACCGCGGCATGGCCGAGCAGTTCCGGGCTCCGTCGGTCCGGCTGGTGGAGCTGCCTGCCGGCTTGGACGTCGGGAGTGGCGCGCTGGTCGAGCCCGCCTCGGTGTCCTGGCACGGCGTGCGGGTCGGTGACGTGGTCCTCGAAGCCGCCGTCGCTCGAGTTGCCGCCCGCGCCGGGTTGACTCGTCGCCGGGGCTTCTCCGCGCTCGTCATCACCCCTCCTGAAGCACTTGAACGGTCAGGGTGAGGCCCATCGCCTCCGCAGTCGGCCAGCGGGTGTCGGTGGTGACGAGGCGATCGGCCCCGGCGACCGCAGCGGTGGCGATCACGAGGGCGTCGGGGAGGCGGAGGGAACGGTGCTGGGCGCGGAGGGCGGCAGCGGCGGTCGCGGTCGCGGCGTCCAGGTGGACCACCTCGGCCGGTAATCGCTCGATGAGGGTGCGCACGACGTCGATCGCGCCATCGCCGTGGCGCGCCGGCGCGACCAGGCACTCGGCCAGTGCTGAGGCCGCCAGCGCGAGGTGGTCGCCCTGGTCGGCCGCTCGGACGAGGAGCTCACGGGCCGCGGGGTGATGCGCGTCGTCGGCGTCGAGGAACCCGATGACGACGCCCGCGTCGAGGTGGATCAGGCCCACTCGTCACGCAGGTGGTCGAGCTCGCCGGGCCGATAGACGCCGGTGAGGGCGCCGGCGAACTCGGTCACGACGTCGTGCTCGCGCTCGAGGACGACGCGGCCCGCACCGTCGGCCCGGGCGACGACCCGGTCACCGACCTCCAGGCCGGCGTCGCGGAGCGCGGCGACCGGGATCGTGATCTGGTGCTTGGTGCTGATCCGGCTGGCCCCACGCCGCCGCTTCTTTACTTCTTTCACAGAAGTAAGGGTACGTGGCGAAGCGGGGTCCGGCAAGAACCTTCCGGAAAAGGTTGCACTGACACTGGGAACACACTAGAGTTTCGTACAGCAGTTCGTAGCCGACTGGGGTCGCCGCTGACATGTGATGACCGGGCACGGCTACCGCAACACGACGAGTCCTGCCTGCGAGGGGAGGGAACGTGCCCGCCGAAGTCGACGATCTCCAACAGGCCAGCCAGATGGTGGCCAAGGTCACCTGGGGTGATGAGCCCGCGGTGGTGGTGGGTGAGGCCATCGAGGCGATGCACCGTTCCCGGAACCGGACCGACGCCGGCCTGTTGTTGGCGGTGCGGTCGTTCTCGGCCCGCGGCGAGCACCGGGTGGATGGGCACGTGAACGTGGCGGCGTACCTGCAGCACGCCTGCGGGCTCAAGAAGCGTGAGGCGTTGCGTCTCGCTCGGCTGTCCCGGTTCCTGGACCACCAGCCCGTGCTGGAAGCGGCGATGGTCGAGGGGCGGATCAGCATGGATCACCTCGATCTGTTCGCCGATGTCCACCGGGAACGCCACGCCGCCGCGTGGGCCGAAGCCTTTCCGCTACTGGTGGACTACGCGACCGTGGCCCGGTTCGAGGACGTGGCCCGGCAGGCCCAACGCTTCGCCGACGATCTGTCCCCCCGAGATGCCGATGACCGGTTCACCGAACAGGTCGAGGGCCGGTCTTTCAGCAAAGCCAGCACCATCGACGGCTTCGGGCACCTCCAGGGCTTCCTGGACCCGATCACCTACGCCATCTTCGCCGCCGAACACGACCGCCTCGTGGCCATCGAATACCAGAACGACCTCGCCATCGCCCGCGACGTCCTCGGCCGCGACCCCGATCCTCTCGAGCTCGCCCAGATCACCCGCACCCCCACCCAACGCTCCGCCGACGCCGTCCGCGTGATGGCCCAACGGTCCAAGACCCTCGCCGGCGGGGCGGTGGCCGCCGCCGCGGAGGTCGTCATCCACATGACCCAAGACCACTACGAAGCCGGCGTCGCCCGCGACCTCGGCGACCCCGACGCCACCCCGGACCCCGACGGGTTCTGCGAGCTCGACGACGGCACCCCCATCTCCCCCATCGCGGCGGTCTACCTCGCCACCATCGCCGACTTCCGGCGCATCGTCTACGGCGCCGACGACGAGATCATCAACTACAGCCGAGCCCGCCGCGGCTACACCCCACCCCAATACGGCGCCCTACGCGCCAAGTACCGGCGCTGCGCCCACCCCTGGGGCTGTGACCGCAAAGGACGGTTCCTCCAAGCCGACCACATCCAAGAACACAGTGACGGCGGCCCCACCGACTGCACCAACGGCCAATGCCTCTGTGGCTTCCACAACCGCTGGAAAACCAGACACAAACACGACCCACCCCGATCGACCAAGGTGGACACCGGCGCCCGACGAACCCGACCTCCCGACCGCTGCTGAACCCATGAGGGGGCAACCCATGAGCACGTTCTCCGTGCGCCTGCACGTGCGCACAACCCTCGAGCAGCGGGACCGCCTCAAGCGAGCGGCGTCCGCGCGTGGAACGTCGGTTTCGACGATCGTCCGCGGCGCCATCGACCTCGCCGCCCCCCACGACCCCCGGTCCAAGCGCGCCGCGGCTGATGCGATCCTCGCCGCACCGCCCATGGCCGTGCCCACGGTCGACGATCTCGTCGCAGAACTGGACGGGCTCCGCGGCCGTGACCTCGGGTGACCCGTGACCTGAACGGCAACAACCGGATACGGCCGGTCAGGGGCCGGCGACAGGCTCCTGGCGCACCAGGGTGAAGGTGCGACGGGCGATGCGCCAGCCGTCGGGGGTGTCGACCAGCTCGTCGTCGTAGTAGCCGGTCGCCCGGACGCCGGCGTCGTTGTCGGGGCCGAGGACGAGGGCCTCGACGTAGCTGCGGGCGGTGACACCACCCTCGGCTGGAGAGACGACGACGTTGGTGATCCGGTGCAGCGTGTGGCCGCAGGCGTCGTGGACCACCCGCATCCACCCGGTGATCTCGTCGACCCCGTGCCAGCCGCCGATCTCGCCGTAGTCAGCCTCGCAGTCCTCGGTGAAGCAGGTCCGGAACAGGTCCCAGTCCCGCCGGTCAATCCCGGTGGCGTACCGGACGAGCACCTCGGCCACGTCCTGGCGGACCTCCCGGTCCACGGTCTCGGGTGCCATCAGCCCACGTCCAACGGGGTGGTCATCAGCGCGCCGCCGTGCTCGGCCATGAGCAGGACGGCGTCGTTCCTCGGCATGGCGCCGGGGATCGGCGTCGTCCCGATCATCGATTCTGGCGTGAGTCGGTCACGCCTGGCGTGACCGACTCACGCAATTTCGGAACTGTCAGACACGGGGGAGGACGTGGTCGACGATGAGGCGGAGGGAGGCCCAGGCCACATCGGGGGCCACGCCGCCGCAGAGGGGCTGGAGGCCGAGGTAGCCGTTGGTCCGGACCATCTCGACGGCTTCGGCGGGGGTGAGGATCCGGTAGTTGCCGTTCTCGGCCCGGAGCTCCTCGACGGTGGTCGCCCCCGAGCGCGTGACCGCGTCGTGGCCCTCCCCGAGCCAGGCGCCGTACTCACGGGCGTCGTGGAGGAGGTGGGGGCCGATGGTGGCCCAGGCCTCGTCCACGTCCTCGGCCACGAAGACCGAGCTGGGCGAGCCGGCGGACGGCACCAGGCAGGCGCCGGGCGCACGGCCGACCCGCGCCGCCTCGGCGTTGTAGACGTCGACCAGGTCGGGACGGTCCGCCTCGCCGATGAAGTCGAGGCCGAAGCGGGCCGCCCGGCGGGCCGCCGCGGGTGAGCCGCCGCCGTAGGCCGGCTTCATCCCGCCCTCGGTGTAGGGACCCGGGCGAACCGTGGCCGTCCGCCCCCGCCAGGTGACCGTCTCCCCCGCCAGCGCCGCCTGCAGGACGGTCAGGCGCTCCTCCATCTCGGCCCCCCGCTGCTCGGGGTCGATGCCGAACATGGCGAACTCCTCGGGCCGGTAGCCGAGGCCGATGACCGGGGTCACCCGCCCCCGGCTGAGGTGGTCCAGGACGTTGAGGTCCTCGGCCAGCTTGACCGGGTCGTACATGAGGAGCAGCAGCGCGGCGATCATGAAGTCCACGTCCGTGGTGCGAGCCGCCATCGCCGCCGCCATCACCAGCGGGGAGGGCAGGTAGCCGTCGTCGGATCCGTGGTGCTGGGAGAGGGCCACCGACAGGCAGCCCTTGTCCTCGGCCCACTCGACCATGTCCAGGGCGGCGTCATAGAGGTCGGCCATCGGCGTGGGCCCGGGGGCCCGGAAGTCGAAGCGGAGCAGGAACATCGGCCCGAGTGTGGCAGACCACCGACAGCCGGCGGCCGTGTCGCGATCGCCGTCCCGCAGGTGGACGTCACGAGGGCGCGCCGCAGGGGCGGGACCGACGGCGACCGACGTGCGCTAGACACTCGTGACGAGGGGGACGGCATGGGCGCCGACGGATCGGGGATGCTCGGGGGTCACGTGCGCCTCGACCAGCGCGCCACCCCACTGGTCGCCGCGGTCGGGGCGGTCGTGGCCCTGGCCGCGGGCTGGACCGTCGCCCGGGCCCAGGGCATGTGGACCGCGTCGGGCACGATGGGCGTCGACTTCGTGCCTTTCGTGCTCGTGTGGGGAACGATGATGACGGCGATGATGCTCCCGTCGGTGACGCCGTTCGCCGCGCTGTACCTGCGTTCCCTCGACGACCACCGGATCGCGCGCACGGCCGCCTTCCTGGCCGGCTACACGCTGCTGTGGGCCGCGACGGGAACCGCGGCCTACGCCTTGGCCGTCGCCGCCGACCACATCGTGGCCTCCGGCGGGGCGGCCCCCAGCCTGTTCGCCGCCGCGATCTTCGCGGCGACCGCGCTCTTCTACCTGACGCCGGTCAAGTACCGGCTGCTCGGCTACTGCCGGAACCCCCTCGGCCTGCTTATCGAGTACGGGTCGTACCGGGGGCCGGCCCGCGACCTGCGGGCGGGCCTGCACCACGGGGTGACCTGCCTCGGCTGTTGTTGGGCGCTCATGACCCTGATGGCGGTGTTCGGGATGATGAACGTGATCGCCATGGTGGCCATCGCCCTGATCGTCGCCCTCGAGAAGCTCTGGAGCGACGGCGAGCGATTCGCTCGCGGCGTCGGCGCCGTGGCGGGCGTGCTCGCGGTGGTGGTGCTGGCGTTCCCGGGACTGGCCGTCGGCCTGGCGCCGGTCATGCCGTCGATGTCCATGTGATCGTGTTCCAGGCAAGCGTCGTCCAGGCAATCGTCGTATCGGAGGTCCAGTTGTGTCGGAGTGGAACGTGGCCGGGAGCTACTACGAGGCCTGCAACTGCGAGGCCATCTGTCCCTGTCGTCAGCAAGGCGGTCGCGAGGGCGGCCGATCGACCTACGGCGAATGTGACTTCGTCCTGTCCTGGTGCATCGAGGACGGTGACGCGAGCGGCGTCGACCTCGCCGACCGGTCCGTGGTGCTGGTGGGCTCCTACGACGACGACGAGCCCGGCTCACCGTGGTCGGTGTCCCTCTTCATCGACGAACGCTGCTCTGCCGACCAGCACCGGGTGCTGGCCGACATCTTCCTGGGTCGGGCCGGCGGCGGGACCTTCGCCAACTATGCACGGGCCATCGGGGAGGTGAAGGGCGTCTACCCGGCGGCCATCACCCTCGACCACACCGCCGGCGGCGAGGAGATCGCCGTGGAACCGTTCATCTCGGTGCGGACGCGGGCCAACGTCGACCACGACGAGTCGGTCAGCTGCGGGATCCCGGGCCACGACCACCCGGGCCAGGAGATCGTCGCCGACGTCATGCGAGTGGACCACCCGGACTTCGCCTGGGAGGTCCACGGCCGCTGCGGGTTCGCCACGAACTTCGCCTTCTCGTCCTGAGCCGGGTCGGGCCGGACCGGCCCCCGCCTCACAGGCCGAAGGACGAGCCGCCGTTGAGCGGGTAGGTCTGCCCGGTGATCCACGAGGCCTGGGGCGAGGCGAGGAAGACCGCGAGCGCGGCCACGTCCTCGGGCAGGCCGGGTCGGCGCACGACGTAGCGGGCCAGCAGCGCCTTGGTCCGGGCGTCGTCGGGCTCGGACCAGAACGCCTCGCTGATCGGTGTGCGCATGGTGCCGAGGGCGATCGAGTTGACCGTGACCCCGTGCCGACCGGCCTCCACGGCCAAGGATCGCATCAGCCCGGCCGCGCCCGCTTTGGCCGCGCTGTAGACCGCCATCTGGGCCTCCCCCGCCCGGGCCGCGTCGGAGACGATCGTGATGATCCGCCCCTCCCCGCGATCGATCATCCCCGGGAGCACCGCGTGGCAGCAGTGCAGGACCCCGTAGAGGTTGACCCGCAGGTACGGCTCCCAGTCGGCGGGCTCGGTCTCGACGAAGGGCGCCAGCCCGGCCCATCCCTCGGCTCCGGCGTTGCCCGCGTTGTTGACCAGGATGTCGACACCGCCGAGGCCCTCGAGGCCCGCGGTCACCGCGGCGTGGTCGGTGACGTCGAAGACGGCGGTCACCGCCGATCCCCCGGCCGCCTCGACCTCGGCCACGACCCCCGCCGCCCGGTCGGCGTCGAGGTCGTTCACCGCCACCTCGGCCCCCGCCTCGGCCAAGCCGAGGGCGATGCCCCGGCCGACGCCCTGTCCGGCGCCGGTGACCAGGGCCCGGCGGCCGGCGAGGTCGATGGCGAAGCTCACGCCCCGGCCACCTCGAGGAGGGCCCGGGTCGTGGCCATCGGTTCGGTGTTCGTCGCCATGCCGGTTCCCCCTCAGGCCGCTTCGGACCGGAGGCTACGGGACAGGTTCCACCGTCGCCTCGAGGACCCGAGCCCGCCGCAACGGCCCGCGGCCCTCACCTACCATCCGGTCGTGGAACCCCGAGACCTCCTCCATCCCGACGTCGCCGCGGTGATCGAGCTCATCCCCTTCGACGACATCGACGAGTCGATCCTGCCGTCACTGCGGGTCGCCATGGAGCTGCCGGGCTCCGATGCCGTCGAACGCAGCGACCACGTCGTGCCGGGCGATCCCGACATCGCCGTGCGGGTCTCGCGGGAGCGGGACGCAGCGGGCTTGCGGCCCTGCCTCTACTCGATGCACGGCGGCGGCTTCGTGATCGGCAACGCCACGATGGACGACCCCCTCTTCGACGAGCTCTGTCCGGCGCTCGGGGTCGTCGGGGTCTCCGTCGAGTACCGGCTGGCCCCCGAGACGCCCTACCCCGGGCCCCTGGAGGACTGCTACCGCGGCCTGGCCTGGGTCCACGAGCACGCCGAGGACCTGGGTGTCGACCCGACCCGGATCGGGGTGATGGGCCTCAGCGCCGGAGGCGGCCTCGCCGCGGCGCTGGCGCTGCTCGCCCGCGATCGGGGCGAGCTGCCGGTGGCCTTCCAGCTGCTCGACTCCCCCATGCTCGACGACCGCCAGCACACCCCGTCGAGCCGGCAGGACGGGCTCCCCGTGTGGAGTCGGACCTCCAACACCTTCGGCTGGCGCTCCTATCTGGGCGAGCGCTACGGGACCGACGAGGTCCCCTACACCGCGGCCCCCGCCCGGGCCAGGGACCTCACCGGGCTGCCCCCCGCGTTCGTCTCGGTCGGCGCGGTCGACGGCTTCCGCGACGAGGACGTCGACTACGCCCTGCGCCTGAACCACGCGGGCGTGCCCACCGAGCTCCACGTCTACCCGGGCGCCTGCCACGCCTACCAGATGGCCGCGGACTCCGCGGTGGCCAAGCAGAGCAGGCGGGACGTCGCGGACTGGCTCGCCCGTCAGATCACCGCGGGATGACCGCCCGGCGGAGGCCCGACCGTGGACCTGATTCGGCTCTGGAGTACCTTCCGGCCGTTGCGACCAGGGGGGTGTCCGGCACGTGCTGCTCGATCCGAGCTCAGACCAGGAGTTCTTCCGGGACACCACCGCGCGGTTCCTGGGCGAGCAGGTGCCCGTCGGCGAGCTCCGCCGACTCCGTGACGACCCGACCGGGTTCGACGACGACTACTGGCGCCGCGGCGCCGAGCTGGGCTGGACCTCGCTGCTGGTCGACGAGGCCCACGGTGGCGGCAGCATCAGCGGTGCGGGCCTGATCGACCTCACGCTGATCGCCCACGAGTTCGGGCGCCACGCCGCCCCCGGACCGCTCATCCCGACCAACGTCGTCGCGGCCACCCTGAGCGACACCGGCGACGGGCAGCACCGCGAGCTGCTCGCCGGTCTCGTGGCCGGAACGTCGATCGCGACGTGGTGCTACGGCGAGCCCGCCCCGAACGACCGCCTGGGCACGGTCACCCTCGAGGTCCGGGTGGACGGTGACGACGTGGTGCTCGAGGGCGCGAAGCGGCCCGTCGAGTCCGCCGACCGCGCCGACCACCTGCTCGTCACCGGCCGCACCGGCGACGGGCTCACCCAGGTGCTGGTCCCCCGGGACACCCCGGGCGTCGCCGTCACCCCCATGAAGACCGTGGACCTGACCCGGCGCTTCTCGGTGGTCGCCTTCCCGCAGGTCCGGCTCCCGGCCACAGCGGTCGTGGGCGAGGTCGGGGCGGCCGCCGCCGATGTCCACCGACAGCAGCAGCGGGCCCTCGTCATCCTCCTCGCCCAGTCCACCGGCGCACTGCAGCGGGTGTTCGCCATGACCACCGAGTGGGCCTTCGACCGCTACTCCTTCGGGCGCCCGCTGGCGTCCTACCAGGCCCTCAAGCACCGCTTCGCCGACATGACGTCGTGGCTCGAGGCCAGCCACGCCATCAGCGACGACGCCGCCGCCGCGGTCGCGTCGGGCGCGCCGGAGGCCGACGAGCTGCTCAGCGCGGCCAAGGCGTTCATCGGCGACGTCGGTGGGGAGCTGCTGCAGGACTGCGTCCAGCTCCACGGCGGGATCGGTGTCACCTTCGAGCACGACCTCCACCTCTACCTGCGCCGCCACACCGTGGACCGGGCGCTCCACGGGACCCCGGCCGAGCACCGCCAGCGCCTCGCCGACGTCCTGGCCCCGCGGGAGGTCGTGGCGTGACCGCCGACGACGACACCGCCGACGACGACACCGCCGACGACGACACCGCCGACGACGACGCCGCCGACGACGACGCCGCCGACGACGACACCGCGGACGAGAGCGTCGAGGCGTTCCGGCAACGGGCCCGCTCCTGGATCGAGGAACACCTGACCCGGGTCGGTCCGCTCGTGGTCTCGCTCGGGTCCGGTCGCGCCGACGACGAGGAACGAGCCGGCGTGGCCCGCGACCGCGAGGTGCAGCGGATGCTCTTCGACGCCGGCCTCGCCGGGATCTGCATCCCCCGGGAGTACGGCGGCCAGGGCCTCACCCCGGCCCACCAGGTCGCGCTCAACGAGGCGCTCGCCGGCTACGAGTACCCCGTGCGGCTGCAGGTCCCGACCTTCTCGCCCTGCGCCGCGATCCTGGTCGACTTCGGCACCGAGGACCAGAAGAAGCGCCACCTGCCGGCCATCCTGCGGGGCGAGCAGATCTGGATGCAGTTCCTCTCGGAGCCCTCGGGTGGCTCCGACGTCGCCGGCGCGCTCACCACCGCGATCCGCGACGGCGACGAGTGGGTCCTCAACGGCTCCAAGGTGTGGACCACCGGGGCCTGGTGGTCGGACTGGGGCCTGTGCCTCGCCCGCACCAACTGGGATGTCCCCAAGCACCGCGGCCTCACCGTCTTCATGCTCCCGATCGACCGGGAGGGCATCGAGGTGCACCGCATCGAGATGCTCAACGGGAACCGGGAGTTCTGCCAGGAGTTCCTCACCGACGTCCGCGTGCCCGACACCGATCGCATCGGCGAGGTCGACCAGGGGTGGACCGTGGGGACGCGCTGGATGTTCCACGAGCGCATGCTCTACAACTCGCCCTACGTCACCGTGCCGACGGGCACGGTGCAGGGCAGCAGCGGCAGCTCCTCGGCGGTGGCCATCGCCCGTGACGCCGGTCGGCTCGAGGACCCCGTGGCCCGTGACCTGCTGGGCGAGACCCACACGCTCGAGCTCGTCGGCGAGGCGCTCAAGGCCCGCATCGGCCAGGGCATCACCGGGGGCACGATGTCGGACCAGGCCGCCGCGGTCGCCCGGCTGTTCCACGGCACCAGCACGGCCCGCCGGGTCAACATCGCCTTCGAGCTCGGGGGGACGGCGGGGGCGGCGTGGACCGACGACGACGGCCCCCTGGCCGGCGTCGGTGACGAGCTGTTGATGCGGCAGGTGGGCTCCATCGGCGGGGGCACCACCGAGATGGCCCGGAACGTGATCAGCGAGCGCGTGCTGGGGATGCCGCGGGAACGGACCCTCGACCGGGACGTGGCCTTCCGCGACGTCCCCCGCAGCGCGGGCCCGCCGGGACCGACGACCGATGACCGATGACCGATGACCGAGCGCCCTACAGCCCGAGGGACCGCCCCACGATCTCCGTCATGATCTCGGTCGTGCCGCCGTAGATCGTGGTGATGCGGGCATCCGCGTACGCCCGGGCGATCGGGTGCTCGCGCTTCATCCCGTCACCCGCACCGGGAGGGTCTCCCAGCCCCGGACCGTGGAGGTCGGCGCGAGCGCCGCCCGCTCGGTGTCGACCTCCCACTCGGGGAACCGTTCGAGCACCTCGTCGAGGGCCACCCGGCCCTCCAGGCGGGCCAGCGCCGCGCCCAGGCAGAAGTGGATGCCGTGGCCGAAGGTGAGGTGGGGCCCGTCGGCCCGATGGATGTCGAAGCGGTCGCCGTCGGGGAACCGGCGGTCGTCCCGGTTGGCGGACCCCGCGAGGAACAGGATGGCGCTGCCCTCGGGCACGGTCCGGCCGTGGAACTCGGCGTCCCGGGCGACGTACCGCCCGACGTGGGGCGCGGGTGACTCGTAGCGGAGGAGCTCCTCGATGGCCCCCGGGATCAGCGAACGATCCTCCACCAGCTCCCGACGCTGGTCCGGGTGGTCGGCCAGGACCTTGCCGGTCCAGCCGATCAGGCGGTTGGTGGTCTCGTTGCCCGCTCCCGCGACGACGCTCACATAGGTGAGGACCTCGGCCCGGGTGAGGGTCCGGCGTGTACCCGTCTCGTCCTCGAACTCGGTGTGCAGGAGCTCGGTCATGATGTCGTCGGCGGGGTGGTCCATCCGCCAGTCGAGGTACTCCTCGAACTGGTCGGTGCGGACGAATCCCTCGGCGACGTCCATGGGTCGGCCGGCCTCCGTGCGCAGGTTGGCGTCGGTCCGGTCCCGCACGGCCTCCTGGTCGGCCTCGGGGATGCCGAGGAGCATGCCGATGGTCCGCATCGGCATCTCGGCGCCCAGGTCGGCGACGAAGTCGAACCCGCCCGCCCCCACCAACGGGTCCAGGCTGCGGGCGCAGAGCTCTCGGATCTTCGGCTCCAGGGCGGCGACCCGCTTGGGCGTGAACATCCGCGACAGCAGGCGCCGGTGGATGGTGTGGGTCGGGGGGTCCTCGAAGATGAGGATCCCGGGCGGCATCTGAATGCCCGCCTTCATGAGCTCCAGGATCCCGCCCCGACCCGAGATGAACGTCTCCGGCTCCCGCAGCCCCCGTTCCACGTCCTCGAAGCGGCTGACGGCGTAGAAGTCGTGGGGCTCGTTGTAGTAGAGCGGCGCCGCCTCCCGCAGCCGCCGGAAGGTCGGGTAGGGGTCGGTGTCGATGGCGACGTCGTAGGGGTCGTAGTACACGTCGCTCGGGTCGATGACCGTCACCCGTTCCCCTTCTGCGGCGGCTCGTCGGTCGTGGCAGGAACATGACACGAACCGTCGGTGGGGGCAAACCGCGGCCGACCGCTCGGACGAGCGCCCTCAGAGGCGCGGGAGAACCCGCTCTCAGAGGGTGCGGAAGAACCCGCCGTCGACGAGGACCTGGGCCCCGTTGACGTAGCCGGCGGCGTCACTGGCCAGGAACACGCACACCCCGACCATGTCCTCGGGCCGGCCGATGCGCTGCATCGGGTTGACCGCCGCGGCCTGCTCCTTCATGCCGGGGGGCCAGGCGTCGGTGATGTCGGTGTCGAAGGCGCCGGGCAGCACCAGGTTGGCCCGGACCGTCGGCGCCCACGCGCCGGCCAGGCCCAGCGTCAGGGCGTTCAGCCCGGCCTTGGCCATGGCGTAGGGCAGGTCGTCGACCCCGGGACGCAGGGAGCCCGCGGTGGTCACGTTGATGATCGACCCGCCGTCGCCCGCCGCCATCATCGTGCCGAACCGGGCGCTCAGCCGGAACGGGCCCGCCGCGTTGACGGCGTGGACCTTGTCGTAGAGGTCCCGGGTCACCGACGGCAGGTCCTCGTAGAGCGGCGACATCCCGGCGTTGTTGACCAGCACCTCGCAGTGGCCGAACTCGTCGGCCACCCGGTCGACCAAGGCGTCGCAGTCCTCCCACCGCCCGACGTGGCAGGCCACCGGCAGGGCCCGCCGGCCGGTCGCGGCGCCGATCTCGGCCGCGGCCGCCTCGCAGGCCTCGAGCTTGCGGCTGGCGATCACCACATCCGCGCCGGCCGTGGCCAGCCCCTCGGCCACGGCCCGGCCGATCCCCCGGCTCCCGCCCGTGACGACCGCGACCTTGCCGGTCAGGTCGAAGAGGTCGCCCGGTGGTCCGATCACAGCCATGGCCCGACGCTACGACGAACGGCTCAGCCGCGGGCCACCCGGCCCTTGAGGGCGAGCAGGGCCATCGTCTGGGTGAGGATGCCCACCCCGAGGATGGCCAGGAAGGCCTTGCCGATGGCGGCCCACTCCCAGCCGTCGCTGACCAGGGCCCGCATCCCCGCCAGCAGGTAGGTGACCGGGTTCCAGGTGGCGATGGCCGACAACCAACCGGTCAGGGCCTCCTGGGGCAGGAACGACGTGGTCAGGAAGGCGAAGGGGAAGAAGAGGATGAAGCTGGAGTTCACCGCGCCGGGGCTCCCCGTCTTCAGGGCGATCGAGTACGGGAAGCCGGTGAACACCAGGCCCCACAGCGCCCCCAGGAGGGTGAACACCAGGATGCCGGCCAGGCCGGTCTCGAAGCGGACGCCGACGGCGAAGCCCAGGGCCAGGACCGGGATGCTGAGGGCCACGACCAGGACGAAGTCGGCGATCATCAGTCCGAGCAGCAGGGCCCGACGGTGGATCGGGGTCATCAGCAGGCGGTCGAAGTAGCCGTCCTGGATGTCGGTGACCAGCAACGACGCCCGGGAGATCCCGGTGACGGCGAAGATGATCGCCACGGGGAGCTGGAACGCCTTGTAGTCGAAGCCGGGGTCGGCGAACTCCGCGAGGTTCTGCAGCGACCCGATGTTCACCACGAAGAAGAAGACCGGCACGACGATGGCGGGGATCGCCGTCTCCGGCTCCTTGGGGATGCTGCGCACGGCCCGGTAGCCCACGACCCGCATGCCGTGCAGGAAGCCGGTGCGGCGGGCGGCGGGCGGCGTGGTGGGGGTCACGGCGGTCACGGACGGGCCTCCTCGGTGAGCGCGGTCTCGTCTCGTTCGATGTGCTCGCCCGTGAGCTCGAGGAACACGTCGTCGAGGGTCGGCGTCCGCAGGGTCAGGTCCCGCACGCCCACCCCGCACCCGTTGAGGGCAACGGCCACCGGGCTGATCACCGCGGCCCCGTCGGCGGCCGCGGCGGTGAGCTCGTCGCCGTGGATCTCGACCGTGTCGATGCCCGCCACCGAGAGCACCGCGGCCTTGGCCACCTCGGCGTCACCGTCGACCCGGGCTACGAGGACGTCGGTGCCGACCGACTGCTTCAGGGCCTGAGGCGTGCCCTCGGCCACCAGCCGTCCCTTGTCGATGATGCCCACCCGGTGGGCCAGTTCGTCGGCCTCTTCGAGGTACTGGGTCGTCAGGAAGATCGTCACGCCCAGGTCCTGGTTGAGCGTCCGGACCTCGTCCCAGACCTTCGCCCGGCTCGCGGGGTCCAGGCCCGTGGTCGGTTCGTCGAGGAACAGGATCTGCGGACGATGGACGAGTGCCGCGGCGAGGTCGAGGCGACGGGCCATGCCCCCGCTGTAGGTCCCGATGTCACGGTCGACGGCATCGCCGATGTCGATCAGGTCGAGCAGCTCGGCGAGGCGGACCCGGGCCTCGGCCCAGGTCATCCCGTAGAGGCGGGCCTGCAGGAGCAGGAACTCCGAACCGGCCTGCTTGGGGTCGAGGGCGGCCTCCTGGAGCGCCACCCCGATCCGCAGCCGCACCGCGTCGGGATCCCCTGCCACGTCGAAGCCGGCCACCCGGGCCCGGCCCGCCGTCGGGGTGATGAGCGTGCAGAGGACCCGCACGAGGGTGGACTTCCCGGCGCCGTTGGGCCCCAGGAACCCGTAGATCTCGCCGGGGTGGACCTCGAGGTCCACCCCGGCCACCGCTTCGGTCTCCCCGAAGTGACGACGGACCCCCTCACAGACGACCGCGGCATCAGTCACCCGATGAGGCTACGGCCCAGACCGACGAACCCCTGTTCGTCCATGGACGCTCCGCTCCGAGCGCGTGCCCGAGCTAGCCGGCAGGCGTGGTGAGGTCGACGTCCCGGACCGTCAGGTCGGGGTGCACCTCCGCCGAGAGGTCGCCCGCCCCCGAACCCAGGCTCATCCGCCAGACCGGGCCCCGCCGGCTCACCCCGACCAGCAGGGCGTCCGCGCCCGCCTCGGCCACCAGACCATCCACGGTCGGGTCGGCGAGGAAGGCGTCGACGGCGCGCTCGATGGTCAGCGCGCCACCACCGGGCAGCTCGGGGAAGGGCACCCTCGGCCGCAGGCGGGCCGTCGTCCGGCCCCGACGGTTCGACTCCCGGACCACGACGGTCGCCTCCACCGGCGACGAGCGATCGACCGGGTCGACCCCCGACCGGTACTCCCGGGTCACGGTCTCACCGGGCTCGATCCGGGCCGCGAACGGATCGGGATCGCACCGCCCCGGATCCGACGGCGCCAACTCGACTCGCAGAGAGCGTTCGCCGGCCTCGACGAGCCGCTCCCACAGGGTGTCGGTCCCGGCCGCAGTCCCCGGGCCGGGCCCGGTCGCCGCAGGTCCGACGGCCGGACGGCCCGGCCCGTCGCACTCGTCGCCTCGATACCAGGCGGGACGGTCCGAGGTGTTGGTCAGCCTCAACGTGGCGCTCGCCGTGGCCAGCGGCTCGTCGGTCATCCGCACCACCAGCGTCACCCGCAGCTGCTCCCCGGCGGCCACGTCCCGACCCGCCGCGGTCGATCCTTCGTCCCGGAATGCCACCACCAGCCCGGTGGCCCCGACCGCCATGAGGGCGAAGAGCGCGACGGTGATGCGCAGGCGGTGACGAGGAACGGCTTCGGCGGCCATGACATCCGATCGGCGCTGGCCCCGCGGCCTTGAGCCGTGCGCCCCGCGCCGTTGGAGAAGGACCTCAGGCCGCGGTGGCCTCGCGCAGGGCACGGAACCAGAGGCGCGGGTCGCCGAGGCGGCGCTTGAGCTCCTTCTCCAGGCCCCCGATCGGATAGAGGTTCTGGGGCGCCCGGGGGTCCTTGTGGCCCTCGGAGGCGAACCGGGGCAGGGACGCGGTCACCCGGTCGGCGAGGGCGAACAACTCGCCGCCGCTGAGTTCGTCGCCGGCCTCACAGCGGACCACACCCGACCAGCCGTGGAGGATCGGCGTGGGCAGGCGGAGGTACCAGGCCGGACGACCCGCACCCAGGCGGAACACCGGCGTGCGCTGGCCGGGGAGCAGGGCTCCGACCACCCGCCGGGACAGGTCCTCGGGCAGATACGGGGTCGGGTGGGTCTTCACGTAACCGACGGCGTGCTTGACCCCGTGGCGGCGGCCGCTCAACGGGCCGTCGGTGATGAGCAGGTCGTCCTCACCGATGGCGGCGGCACCGGCCATCTCGGCCTCCAGCTCCGCCATGCGCTTGTGCAGGGCGTCGACGAAGACCCCGGACTCGTCGGCGAGTACGCCGTAGTGGGTGAAGGTGCCGTGACGGGTGGCGATGTCCCGAGCCGCCCGGTCCGGGGCGAGGAACTCCCGGCGGACCTCGGCGGCGACGACCCGGGCCCGGTCGTCACAGCGCACGACACCTGCGCCGTAGGACACACAGCGGCCCCGCTGGACCTCACCGGAATCGAGGGTCACCACGACGTTGGCCTCGATGCGCTGCACGCCGTCGACGAAGTGGACCGTGCCGACGGGCGCCCCGCCGGGCGAGCGTGGCTCCCAGTCGGCCGGCGGGCACTCGAGATCGAGCACGGCCGGCTCCTCGGGCTCGTGGCCCCCCTCCTCGGTCGGTGACCCGTACTCCGGGGCCCACGGCTCGACCGCCAGCCTCACGCGTCGACCCGGGTCACGGTGCTCGAGGTGGGGCCCTTGCGGACCTCGAAGCGGACGGGGAGGCGCTCGGCCAGTTCGCGCACGTGGCTGACCACGCCGACCATCCGGCCCGAGGCCCCCAGCTCCTCGAGGGCGGTGGCCACGACGTCGAGGGTGTCGAGGTCCAGGGAACCGAAACCCTCGTCACAGAAGATGGACTCGAGCCGGGCGCTGCCACCGGCGGCCAGGTCGGCCACCTGATCGGCGAGGGCCAGGGCGAGGGCCAGGGAGGCCAGGAAGGTCTCGCCCCCCGACAAGGTCTTGGCCCCCCGAACGGCATCGGCGTTGGCGTGGTCGACCACGGCGAAGTTGGCGCCACTGCGGTCCAGGGCCAGCGAGTAGGCCCCGCCGCTCAGGCCCATGAGGATCTCGGTGGCCCCTTCGACCAGACGGTGCAGGGCCTCGTCCAGGATCCACTTCTCGAAGTGGTCGGCCCGCAGGTGCCGACCCAGCTCCTCGGCCACGGTCCGCCGTTCGTCCAGGCCCTGGCGTTGGGCCTCCAGACCGGTCGCCCGCTGCCGGTCCCGGGCGAGCGCCTCGCTGCGGGTGCGCGCCGTCTCCCGGGCCTCGATGGTGGCGTCCCGCGGGTCGCGTTCGCCGACGACGACCTCGAGCTCCGCACAGGTCTCCCGGATGCGAGCTTCGATGTCGGCGCGCTCGGTCTCGGCGTCATCGACCGTCACCCGCGCCTCGGCCGCCTTCTCCTCCTGCGCCGGGCGAGCCTCCTCGGCCCAGGCCACCAACGCCGCCCAGGCCGCACCGAGGTCGTCGCGTTCGGCGGGCGGCGGTCCCATCGGGGCCAAGGCGTCGCGGGCCTCCTGGAACCGGATCCAGAGTCCTGACTCCTCCTCGGCCAACGACCGGGCGCGGGCCTCGGCGGCGTCACGGTCGCGACGCCGCTGCTTCTCGGTCTCCCGCGCCGAGCGGAGGTCCTTCTCCCGCCGGTCCAGGGCCGCGACCGCCGCCACGATCTCCTCCCGGGTCGGTCCCGCGCCCAACTGCTCACCCAGCCGGGTCACCGCCTCACGAACCTCGGTCAGTGTCGTGGTGACCTTGTCATGGGCCCGTTGGGCGTCCCGCTCGGCGTCGTGGGCCGACGTCATGGCCTTGCTGGCCGCCTCCTGGTCAGCTTCCACGACGTCGAGGTCCGGCGCCGCGTCGCGGTGCGGGAGCTCCTGGACCTGCTGCCCGCAGACGGGACAGGCGGTCCCCGCCACCAGTTCCCGGGCCAGCGTCTCGGCCCGGTTGGCGTCGCGGGCGGCCACGACCGCCACCTGGGCCCGGGCGAAGGCGGCGTCGGCCTCCTCGCGCCGGGCGGTGGCCTCGGCCAGGGCCTTCTCGGTGTCCGCGGCCATCGCCTCGCCGGTGGCGATGCGCTCGGCCTGCTCGTCGCGACGGGTGAGCAGGCCCAGCCGTTCGTTGAGCTGCGAGCGGTCGGCGGCTTCGGCCATCGCCACCTCCGCCGTGTCGAGGAAGCCGACGGCCGCCTCGTGGGCGGCGACCAGTTCCCGCAGCTCGTCCCGGCCCTGCTTCGCCTTCTCGGCCAGAGCCCGGGCCTCGGCCGGAACCGCCATGCCGGTGAGGGCCTTCACCCGCCCGGCCGCCTCATCGGCCTCGACCTTCGCCGCGGCGATGGTCGAGGTCAGCTCCCCGAGCCGCGGCCGGGCCTCGTCGATGCGCTCCACGAGCTTGTCGAGGACCACGACCCGACGCTCGGCCTCCTTGACGGCCTCCTCGGAGGCGTCGGCCAGTTCGGCCAGCTGCCGTTCCAGCACGCCCACCTGGGCCGCGGCATCCACGGCGCGGGTCCGGGCGGCCTGGCCCATCTGCTCGTAGAGCCCGAGGTCGAGGAGCGCCAGGAGCATGTCCTGGCGCTTGCGGGGCTCTGCGTGCAGGAGGGCGGCGAACTCGCCCTGGGGCAGCACCACACAGGTGCAGAAGTGCTCGAAGCTCAACCCGAGCAGGTCCTCGACGGCCGCAGTGAGTGCCTTCGCATCGCCGGCCACCGTCTCACCGCCACCCCCGTGGTCTCGGCGCTCGAGCCGGGCCTCCTTGGTCGTGGCCCCTGCCGCGGTCGCCCGCACCACCCGCACCGCGGTGTAGCCCTGCTCACCCACGGTGAAGTCCAACCGCACCCGCGCCTGGAGCAGGCCCTGGCTGATGACGGGAGCCACCGCCTTCTTGTCCAGGCGGGGGATCGAGCCGTAGAGGGCGAAGGTCATCGCATCGATCAGGCTCGACTTGCCCGATCCGGTGGGACCGGCGAGCGCGAAGAGGTCCGCCCCCTCGAAGTCGATCGCGGTGAGCTCCCGGAAGGCCGTGAAGCCCTCTACTTCGAGGCGCTCAGGTCGCATCGATCACCGCCGCGTCGCTGAGGTCGTCGTGCAGCTCGCGGAAGAGGTCGAGCAGCCGGGGATCCTCGACGTCCTGTTCGGCCAGGTACTCCGCGAACAGCTCGTCGGGCGAACGACCGAGCCGCGTCGGGCGCGGGCCGCCCTCGGCGGCCTCGGCGGGACGGGCGGACACCTGCACCGCGTTCGGGAACAGCTCGCGCACCTCCTCGGCCAGGCCGGCCCGGGCCGGCTCGTCCACCTCGACCCGCAACCAGTCGTCGCCCACCTGGCCGGCGAGGGCCCGGAGGTCGGCGAAGGTCCCCCGCAGGGTGCGCAGGGCGCGGCCCGCTTCCAGCCGCACCGGGCGCACCGAAGCGGGCAGACCGGGCTCGACCTCGACGACGAGGACGGCCTTGGCGTCGGACTCCTCACCGAAGTCGAGGGCCAGGGGCGAGCCCGGGTACCAGGCCGGACACGCGGCGCCGGGCACCTGTTGGGTCCGGTGGAGGTGTCCCAGCGCCACGTAGCTCAGCGAGCCGGGGAACGCCCCCGCGGGAAGCTCGTACTGGAAGATCGTGTGGGCCTGGCGCTCGCCGCCGCCGAGGGTCCCCCCCGAGACCATGGCGTGCGCGGCCAGCACCCTGACCGCATCCTCGCCGCCGAGCCCATCGGTGAGGCGGTCGACCAGTCGGCGCAGGCGCTCGGCGTAGGTGGCGGAGTGATCGGCCGCCTCCCCGCCCATGAGGTCGTCGGCCTTCACGATGCCGCGCTGGGACACGAACGGGAGCAGCGCGACCTCGACCCGCTCCCCTGCCGCGGTCGTCAACGAGACGACACCGCCCTCGTCGGCCCGGGCCGGCTCGGCCAGCACCCTGACCCGACCCAACGCCAGCAACGGGGCGACCGCGGTCAGGCGGCGGGGGTTGTCGTGGTTGCCGGCGATGACCACGACCTCGGCCCCGGTGCCCGCCAGCCCGAGGAGGTGGCGGTAGACGATGGCCTCGGCCTCCGGGGAGGGGGCCGAGGTCTCGAAGAGGTCGCCGGTGACCAGGACCAGGTCGACGGCCTCGGCCGCGGCGATCCCGGTGATCTCGGCCAGGACCGCCTCGTGCTCCTCGGCCCGGCTCTGGCCCCGCATGGCCTTGCCCACGTGCCAGTCGCTGGTGTGCAGCAGCTTCATCGCCTCAGCGCCCCACGGGCCGGTCACCGGCGCGCCGCAGCTTCATCGCCTCACAGCCCCTCGAACGGGTCGTCGGGCTGCGGGGTGGCCTCGGGGTTCGCGCCGGCTTCGGCCGCCCGCGTGGCCCAGGCGGGGAAGGGGAACTGGGTCACGAGCGGCACCGGCAGGTGCGGCTGGGCCACCAGCATCGTGCCCGGCTTGATGATGGTCGCCCGGTCCCGTTGGACCGGGGGCAGGAACCCGTACTCCCCCCGGCCGGCCTCGGCGGGATCCAGTCGACCCACGACGCGGATGGCGCAGTTGGCCACGATGCGACGCTCCACCTCGCTGGCGGTCTGCTGGGCACCGATCAGGATGATCCCCAGGGAACGTCCCCGCTCGGCCACGTCGAGCAGGATCTCCTTGATCGGGCTGGATCCCTCACGGGGGGCGTACTTGTTGAGCTCGTCGAGGACCACGAACTGGAGCGGACGGGCGTGGCCCTGGCGCTCCTTCTTGTCGAAGGCCCGCCGCAGCACGACCCCGACGACGAAGCGCTTGGCCCGGTCGTTCAGGTTGTGCAGGTCGACCACGGTGACCTGGGCCTCGTCGTTGACCAGGTGAGCGTCGGCATCGGGCACGTCGGCCCGGATCAGGCGGTCGAGATGACGGATCGAGCCGTGCAGGCGTCGGATGAAGGCGTTGACGGTCCCCGCCCCGATGGCCCGACCCGCCCAGCGGTCGGCCTCGGCCTCGTCGAGGACCCGGTCCGAGATGATCTCGACCAGCTGCCGGAAGGTCCGCGCCTCGTCGCCGTCGATGCGCACGGCGCCCTCCCCCACGGCCTCGGCGGCCGCGGCCAGCCGGGCGGTGACGTTGTGCACGACCATCGTGTACTGCTGGCGGTCGTCCTCGGCGTCGGCGAAGAGGAAGGGCAACAACTCCTCGTCGCAGAACTGCTCGAGGGTCCAGAAGAAGGACGTGACGCCGCCGTGGCGCCCGGACACGTCCGGGGCGGCCGTGGGGTCGTCCCGGCGGGGCGGCGCCCAGACCTTCATGCTGCGGAAGGCGCCGACGGGGAGCCCGAGCTTGGCGTACTTGGCTCGTTCGTCCTCGGCCAACCGGGTGTTCTCGTGATCGAGGAAGAGCAGGTCCTCGCCCTTGACGTTGAAGATCAGGGCCTTGGTGTTGATCGCCTCGGCGCCGAGCACGCCGCTGTGGAACAGGCTGTAGAGCAGGAAGGTGGCGTAGCTGGTCTTGGTGGCCACGCCCGAGACCCCGCTGATGTTGACGTGGGCCCCCTTGGTGCCGTCCAGGAAGTCGAGGTCCAGGTAGAGCGGCTCCTCGTCCCGGGAGAGCCCGGCGGGAACCTGGTGGTCCATGGAGTCGAAGAACAGCGCCCGGTCACGGGCCTCACCCCGGGCCCGGTCGACTTCGGTACCGGGTAGGGGTGGGACGAAGACCTCGGGCTCGAAGCGGGTCGACTGGATCAGGGCCGCACGACTCACCTCCGCGGGCAGGATCCCCTGCTCGATGAGGAACACGTCGCTGTCCAGTGACGCCCCCTCGTGGCGGGCCCGGACCTGACTCACCATCCCGTAGATGGCCACGGTGCGACCGTCGGGCAGGACCCGTTCGAGGGCCACCACGTCATCGAGCTGGAGGTACTGGTCCTCACCGATGCCGACCCAGAACTCCAGGGGAGTGGCGTCCTCGGTCCCGATCACCCGGCCGATCATCAGCCCCACCCACCGCCTGCGGTCACCATCGTGCGGACCGTACCGCGGGGCGGTGACACCGGGTGAGGAGGGCGGGGGCGACTTGAGTAGTCGCTACTCATGCCGCTCCGGGCGCGACATGGTTCCCTGGGGTCATGGACATCGACCAGACCGATTCGTGGCTCAGCCGCCCCGGTCCCACCATCGCCGCAGGCATCGCCCTGCTGGTGGTGTGCGCAGGGTTCGCGGCGCTGTGGTTCACCTCCGACTTCCTCCTCGCCCGGCCTCTCGGCCTGGTGACCGGCGGCGCCGGGATCTACCTGCTCTACGGTGGGCTGATCGGCCGCAAGGAGCAGTCCGATGGCTGACCGCAACGAGAAGTACCGCCAGAAGTACATCGAGACCATGAGTGCCCACATCGGCCAGCCGGTCGAGGCGGTGGGGATCTTCTCCCGCCCCGGATCGATGAACTCGGCCTTCCTCAGCCAGCTCTCCCCGATGGCGGCCTCGATCAAGAACCGTGCGGCGAAGGGCAAGGCCGGTGGCCTGCCCCCGAACGTGGTCCTCGGGGTCACCGCCGACAAGGTCTTCGTCTTCGGTTACCGACCGAAGGGCACCAGTCTGAAGCTGAAGGACCCCGTCGGGGTGTTCGACCGGGCCGCGATCCGGACCGAGCCCGTCAGCGAGGGAACGCTCGCCAACCGCATCCGCTTCCACCTGCCCGACGGCGACAGCATCGAGTTGGACTCCAACAAGATGCCCGGCAGCAGTTCGGACTTCAACGCTCCGCTGATCCAGGCCCTCGCCGGTCCCACCGCCTGAGCTGTCCCTTCGGTCTGAGGCCCGGACAGCGGCGCTACTGACCGATCCCGAGGTTGAGCAGGGCGAGGGTCCCCCGGCCCACCGGCGACAGGGCGAGGGCCGTTCCGTCCGCCGCCGGGTCCCCGGCGATCCCGTCGGTGGCCCAGGTCGTGTCGGGCCGGCCGAACGCGGCGTACCCGCCCGTGGCGAAGACCTCGGCGGTGTAGGTGTCGTCGAAGTACACCTGGCTGGTCAGCACGACCCGGTCGTCCCGGTGCACGCGGAGGTGGACGTGGACGGCCCGGCCCGGGTACCAGCCCGGGTAGATCGTGGCGAACTCGACGATGCCGTCCTCACCGGCCACCTGGGTGCCTCGGAGGAACGTCGTTCCCGCGGCCTCGTCCTTGCCCCCACCGCCGTCGGCGAACGCCGAGTAGTCCCCCGTGGCGTCGGTGTGCCAGATCTCCACGGCGCACCCCGGGACCGGCGCGCACCCGGCGTCGACCACCCGGAACCCCAGCCTCAGCGGGTGGCCCGGGTAGCCCTCGGTGATGTCCCGACGGACGAACTGCTCGTCCAGGGGGAAGGGGCCGGCGGTCTGCTCGGGCAACAGGACACAGGTGGCCAGCCCGTCGAAGTCGGCCGCGCTCAGGGCACCGGACGCGGGGGGCGCCCCACCGTCGCCGATGGGCACGGTGGTGCCCGGCGCCGCCGTGGCGGTGCTCCCCCCGGCTGTGGGCGCCGAGGCTGCGGACCCACCGCTGTCGCCGCCGCACGCGGCGACGAAGGCCGTTGCCGCCGCGGCCACCAGGAGATCACGACGCGACAGCCGGCTCACGGTGGCGTTCTACTGGCTCCGGGTGACGAACGCGCAGGAGTCCTCAGCGGCGATGGCGGCCTCGAGGTCGGCGTCCCCCAGGTCGTCCTGGACATCGGGTTTGACCAGTGACCGGGGCTTCTCCAGCTCCACCACCAACTGGGCTCTGCGGTAGTTGGTCGACTCCGGGTCCGGGGTGGGGATGGCCTCGACCTCGGCCCGGAACCCGTCGAGGTCCGCCGCCGCCTCGTCCTGGCCGCGGCGCAGGTCCTCGGCGAGGGCTCGTCCACCGTCGCTGTCCGGGTACCGGACCGCCGCCAGTTCCTCGCCCAGCCCGTCGGTGCGCAGGATCACCTCGTCGAGAGCGGCAAGCATCAGGGCCTGCAGGTCGGCCCCCTCCTCCATCTGGGACTCGGTCGTGTTGACGATCTCGGCTACGTCGTCGGTCCAGGCCACGAGGACCCCGCAGGCACCCGCGGCGACTTCGGCATCGGTGGCGCCGGTCGTGTCGCCGCCGCAGGCGACGCCCGCCACGAGGAGGAGGCCGCCCAGGAGTGGAGCCGAACGCACGCGGGCGACGATACTGACCGGTCTCAGACCACGAACCGGGGGACGGACAGATGCGGGGACGAATGACGGCGGCGTGCGTGGCCGCGGCGCTGGTGTTGGCCGCCTGTGGAGGCGACGACGGTGGCGATGACACCGCCTCCAGTGACACCGCGACCGAGGAGTCGACCACCACCACGGCGGCACCCGAGACGCTGCGCATCCTGGTCACCAACGACGACGGCTACTCCTCGGAGGGCATAGACGTCCTCGTGGAGGGCCTCCTCACCCTCGAGGACGCCGAGATCACCGTCTACGCACCGCTCGAGCAACAGAGCGGGACCAGCGACAGCTCGACGCCCGGCACGAACGAGGCGACCGCTGAGGAGACGACGCTGTCGGGCCACCCGGCCGTCGCCGTGGACGGCTTCCCGGCCGACAGCGTGGAGCAGGGGCTGGCCGCGATGCCCGAGCCGCCGCACGTCGTGGTCAGCGGCATCAACGAGGGTCAGAACATCGGCCCGCTGACCGAGGTCTCGGGCACGGTGGGCGCGGCCCGCACCGCGGCCCGAGCGGGCATCCCCGCCTTCGCGGTGAGCCAGGGCATCTCCTTCACCGGGGACGGACCCGAGCCCGACTACCCCACCGCGGCGGACCTGGCCGTGGCCTGGGTCACCGAGCACCGTGACGCGCTGGTGGCCGCCGAGCCCGTCGACGGGATCGCCGAGGTCACCAACCTGAACGTGCCGACCTGCACCACGGGCGAGCAGGGCGAGCTCATCGAGGTGCCGGTGGCCACCGAGGCCGAGGTCGAGGGCCTGGACCTGGGCGCGGTCGACTGCGTGACCGAGGTGACCGACCTGCCCAACGACGTGGTGGGCTTCCTCGCCGGCCATCCGGTGCAGAGCGAGCTCACCGCCTGATGGGCGACGGCATCCTGTCCTATGCCCTCGACGACGACGTCGCGGTCCTGGGCCTCGACGACGGAAGGGCCAACGCCATCGGCCCGGCCACCGTCACCGCCCTCGACGAGGCCCTGACCCGGGCCGAGGACGAGGCCGGGGCGCTGCTGCTCACGGGCCGGGAGGGGAAGTTCTCCGCCGGCTTCGACCTCTCGGTCATGACCTCGGGCGTCGACGCGATGCAGGGTCTGGTGCGGAGTGGGGCCGAGCTGCTGGTGCGCTGGTACGCCAGCCCCCTGCCCACGGTGGTGGCCTGCACCGGCCACGCGCTGGCCATGGGCAGCCTCCTGCTGCTGGCGAGCGACACCCGGATCGGCGCCGACGGGCCGTTCAAGCTGGGGCTCAACGAGGTGGCCATCGGCATGGGCCTGCCGATCTTCGCCGTCGAACTGGCCCGCGACCGCCTCTCGCCCCGCGCGTTCACGGCCGCCACGATCCAGGGCCGGGTCTATGACCCCGCCGGGGCGATGGAGGCGGGCTACCTGGACCAGGTGGTGCCCGCCGAGGACCTCGAGTCGACCGCTCGGGAGGAAGCGGGGCGGCTGGCCCAGCTCCGCCGAGGCGCGGTGGCCCACACCAAGGCACGGGCGCGGCAGGCCACCGTCGACCGCATCCTCTCGACCCTCGCCGAGGACATGGCCGCCACCGGGATGCCCGACCCCCGCTGATCCCCGACCAGGACGTTCTGGGACCGACCGGGACCTGCCGTCCCGGCCAAATCCCGAGGCCCGGACCGGGGAGATGGGGCAGGGTGGGGGGATGGACGCGACGACCCACCGCACGGCCGCCGAGCTGGACGCCGGACTGGAGGAGATCCGACGGTCGCCCTCGGATGCCGGTGTCGTCGAGCTCATCGTGCGCCGGCCCGACGTCGATCGGCGCGAGGAACCGACGGAGGCCCGACTGGACCCCGCCGTCGGCCTGGTCGGGGACAGCTGGAAGGCTCGGGGCAGCCGCCACACCGAGGACGGCGCGGCCGAGGTGGGGCGCCAGCTCACCCTCATGAACGCCCGCGCCGCGGCGCTCGTCGCCGGCGACCCGAGCCGACGGGCGTTGGCCGGCGACCAGCTCTACGTCGACCTGGACCTGGGCGGGGACAACCTCCCGGCCGGAACCCGGCTCCAGGTGGGTGACGCCGTCCTGGAGGTCAGCCCCCTGCCGCACACCGGCTGCGCCAAGTTCGTCGAACGCTTCGGACCGGCCGCAGGCCGGTGGGTCAACACCGGCCCGGGCCGGGAACTGAACCTGCGCGGGATCAACGCGCTGATCGTCTCCGCCGGGACGGTGCGGGTCGGCGACGGCGTCAACAAGCTCCCGTGACGCCCGGGGTGTAGGTGAACTCGGTGTCCCGCACGATCCAGGAGCAGGCGCCGGCGGCCGCGGCCCCGTCCACCTGAGCCTGCACTTCGGCGACGCCGTAGGTCACGCCGGCCGAGTAGTCCTGCAACCAGGGGACGATCGGCGTGGCCAGGTCGCCCAACTGCTCCCGGGCCGCCGCCACCGCGCCCTGCACCGTCGGGCCCGGGGCCGACTCGGGGTCCACCTGGTTGAAGAACCCCGAGGAGTAGGACTCGGGATAGACCTCCGGCGAGAGGTAGTCCACGGCCGCCCCCATGGCCGCCAGGTCCTGGTCGTACACCGCGGGGTCCCGGACGGACAGGCCGGTGGTCGTGGCGCCGAGGTAGGCCCCCTCGCCCCGGACGCGCTGTTGGGCCCGACCCAGGAACCCGGTCAGGGTCTCCACGTTCGTGCCCGTCATGCCCACCGCCTGGACATAGGTGAGGTCCCCGTCGGGACGGCGGACGTCGTCGAGCACCACCTGGTCCGCACCGCGTCCGGCCACCTCCTCGGCGAGGGCGATGTTGTAGTCCTGGACCGCGGTCGACGCGTAGTTGGCGAAGCCCCCGCTGATCGGGGCGGCGTTCGTCGCTTCGGGGCAACCCTCGCCGTCCCCATACGCCGGCCACGGATCATTGGCCGTGTCCTGCAGGACCCAGTCGGGGCGGTTGTTGGCCCAGGCCCAGCGGGTGAGCACGGGGTCCCGGAAGGTCACCAGCCGGGCGATGACCTGGCCCCCGTGCTCGTGCACGGTGTCGATCGCGTCATCGAGGTCGTAACGCTCGTCCACGGCACCGACCTGGCCGGCCAGGTCCACCCCCGTGTCATAGGGGACGACCCCGCACTCGTCCTTGACGTCGAGCACGATCGAGTCGACCTGCTCGCTCTCCAGGAGGGCCAGGGCCGCGTCGCGCCGCTCCTCGTCGGCCCACGCGTCCGCCGACAGGTGGAGACCCCGGAGCGCGGGCGGGGCCACGCTCACGGGCACGGCGAGGGCGGTGAGGTTGCCCGCCGGGTCGGTGGCCACGAAGTCGACGGCCCCCGCCGGAGGCGAGGGGAAGGTGACGCTGAAGCGCCCGTCCTCGTCGACGGTGACGGGCTCAGCCTCCGCGGTGAGCTCGACGCGTTCGTCGACCTCACCCTCCAGCGTGAGCTCCTCGTCGATCTCCACCCCGCCGGGCGGGGGGATCGCCAGCACGGGTGGGGTGTCGTCCACACCGAAGCTCATCGACCAGGACTCGGACCCGAACACCGCCTTCGACACCTCGACCGACAGCTCATAGACGCCCTCCTCGAGACCGTCGTCGGGCGGCGTCCAGACGAGCCCGGTCTCGGTCGTCTCGACGTCGTCGCCGACATCGACGCCGTCCAGGCGGACGGTGGCGCTGTCGAGCCGGCTGCTCGGCTCGACGGTGAGCTCGATGGCCAGGCCGGACACCCCCGCGGTGGGTACCGCGCCGCCGTCCTCGAAGGAACTGGTGACGCTGACCTCGTTGGTCCGCAACAGCCAGATGCCCCCGATGACGAAGAGGACGGCGAACGCCACGCCGAGGGCCAGGTTGAACCGGTCGACCTCCAGGCGTGGACCCCGGAAGCGCAGGGCGGGACCGGACCGTTGGCGTGAGGGCCGAGCGGCGCCGGTGACCTTCGCCGGCGGCCACGGCCTGCTCGAGGGCCCGCCACCGACCTGGCCGAGCCGACCCTTCTTCTTTCCCCCACCGGCACCGGGGATGTCCCGCAACGACGAACCCATGACTCCGAGGTTTGTAGCACCGCCGCCGGCGAACCGGGCCGGTCGCCCGGTCAGGCCGTGAGGGTGATCTCGCTCTCGGGGACCCAGAGGGCCAACTCGTCCGCCACTCGCTCGAGCTCGGCGACGTTCGCGCTTCCGGGGTAGCGCTCGGCCAGGAGGGCGCCCACGGCGCGGTAGAACCACACATAGCCCGCGGGCGGACCGAGATGGCCGGCCCAGACCCGAGGACCCTCCTGGCGAAGCTGGACCAGCAGGGTGCGGGCGTTGTGGAGCTTGTCGGCCGCCGCCACCCGCAGGACGCCCTCGGGCACACCGACGCCGCCGATCTGGGCCAGCAGGCGGCTCTTGCGCTGCATCCAGGGATCCTTGGGCTCGCCCCGTGAGTCCGACAGCAGGGCCACGGACTCGGCCACCTCGTCGCCGAACCGGCGCCGGACCTCCGCCAGGGCCGTGTCCCCGCCCTGGTCCTCGACCGCGTCATGGCAGAGCGCCGTGACGGCGTCGGTCTCGTCCCCGCCGTCCTCCAGCACGAGCGCGGTGACGGCGAGGAGGTGACTCAGGAAGGGAACGTCACCGCCGCCCCGGCGCGACTGGCCGGCATGGAGCTCGGTGACCCAGGCAACGGCCTCGCCGAACCGGGGCCCCAGCCGGATGTGGGGAGAGACCACGGACCACTGTCTACCCGGCCGCGGCCTCCGGAAGCCAGCGGTCGACAACGGGTACGGTGGGGAATGGACGAGGAGGCACCGGAGACCGGTGCGGGAGACCGCGGTCAGGCCCCGTCCTCGGTGGCGCCTGTCGACCTCGGCGATCTCGCCTCCCGCGGTGAGGCCATGCCGCCCTGGGTCCTCCGGGCCATCTTCTGGTTCTTCGGGACCGGCGTGGCCCTCCTGTTGTGCTGGTGGGTGGTCCTCCGCCTCCGCGGGCTTCTGGTGATGCTGCTCGTCGCCCTGTTCATCTCGTTCGCACTGGAACCCGCGGTCAACTGGCTGGCCGAGCGGGGTTGGCGGCGGGGCGCGGCGACCCTCACCGTCATGGCCGTGCTCCTGCTCGGCGTGGGGCTGTTCATCTGGGCCATGGGCTCGGTCCTGGTCAACCAGATCACCGACTTCGTGGACGAGGCACCCCGCTACATCGAGGACGCGGAGAACTGGGTCAACGACACCTTCGACGCCGACGTCAAGGCCGACGACCTGACCCAGGAGTTCCAGACGGGCGGCTCCGCCCAGGAGTTCGCCGCCAGCCTGGCCGGCAACATCGTCGCGGTGGGGGCCACGGTCGTCCGGGTCCTCTTCCAGCTCCTGACCATCGCCCTGTTCACCTTCTACCTGGTGGCCGACGGACCCCGCCTCCGTCGCGCGATCCTCTCGGTGCTGCAGAAGGACAAGCAGGTCGAGGTGCTACGGGTGTGGGAGATCGCCATCGAGAAGACCGGCGGCTACATCTACTCGCGCGGCGTGCTGGCCTTCTTCTCGACGATCTTCCACTGGGTCGCCTTTGCCATCATCGGCATCCCCTTCCCCCTGCCCCTCGCGCTGTGGGTCGGGTTCATCAGCCAGTTCGTGCCCACGATCGGGACCTACATCGCCGGCTTCCTGCCCGTGGTGATCGCCCTCATCGACAAGCCCATCGACGCCCTGTGGGTCCTGATCGTCATCGTGCTCTACCAACAGATCGAGAACTACCTGTTGGCCCCGCCCATCCAGGCCGAGACCATGGACATCCACCCGGGCGTCGCCTTCGGTGGGGTCATCGCCGGGGCCAGCATCCTGGGTCCGATCGGAGCGCTGCTGGCCCTACCGGCGGCGGCGACCCTGCAGGCCTTCGTCTCCACCTACGTGCAGCGCCACGAGGTCATCGACAGCCGCCTGACCCGACGACAACGGGCCCGCGTGGACTTCCTGCGCCCGCTGCGCTACCTGCGCCGGACCCGCGACGAGGCCGTGAACCCGGCTTCTGATGATGCCGAAGGGGTTTCTCCGGGACTGGAATCTCCTGATTGACATCTAAATGATTTGAAAGCATATTGGAGGGCATGCCGAAGCGGCCCGCCCTCCTGCTCCTCTCGCTCACCGGGCTGGCCCTCGTCGCCGCTCTCGCCGCCGCTCCGTCGGCCCGGGCGGTACCCGCCGGAGCCGCAGAGGACTCGGTCGGCGGGACCGTCGACGCCTCCGGGGTGACCATCACCATCGTGGTCTGGCAGGGCTCGAACCGGGTCCACGCGACCGGGGCCGGCGGCGGCGCGGACCCGACGGGCTGTGACTGGTCGGTCGTGCCCGCTCCGCTCGGCGCCCTTCCCCCTGCGGACATCCCGCCGTACCGGCCGGACTCCTGGCTCGGCCTCCTGCTCTGTGACGGCGTGGGCGTGGAGGTCATCTGGGTCGGCCCCCACAACACCGTGGACATCGAAGCCGAGGCCCGGCACCGGGTCGAGGAGTACGTCGCCCGGATCCCGGTCCCCCGCCTCAGCATCGGGGTCAACCCCATGCCCGCGGGCCTGGTCGGCCTCGAAACCTGGTTCTGGGCGACCGGCTACGACCGCCGCCCGATCGTGGACCGCATCGACGCCCTCGGCATCGGCGTCGACGTCCGCATCGAGCCCACCCCCCTCACCTGGGACTTCGGCGACGGACACGCCACCATCGGCGGCCTCGGCGAGGCCTACCCCGCCCGGTCACCCCTGCGTCACGCCTACCTCCGCCACGGCCGCCCGACCGTGACCGCCCATCTCGATCTGGTTCCCCGCTACCGGATCGACGGCACGGACTGGATCGGGCTGCCCTCGATCGCCGTCCGGGACACGCTCGCCTACCGCGTCCTCGAGGCCCAGGCCGTGGTCACCGGCTGAACCCTGGGAGCGGGTCGACGGGGACGCCGAGCCGCACGGGCTGAGCCGGGGCGAGATCCGGCAGGCCCTTGTCTCGGCCGGTCTCCGGTCGGTGTCGGTGAGAACCGCCTTCGAGATCTCAGCCGCCGGGCAGGCGATGCGACCACTCATGGGAGTCGGTCAGAAGACCTGACGACCCACACCGTTGCCTCGGGCCCCGGCTGCCGCGACACCCACCTCGCGGTGGTCGAGGTCACGTTCATGGCGAACTGATCATCGCACCCGGCGCGTAGGACCAGGGCGCGTCGGGTCAGCCCAGGAAGCGACCACAGACCGGCCAGGGCTGTGCGCCCCGGGTCTGGTAGAGGGCCTTGGCCCGCAGGTCCTGCTCCCAGTACGGCGCATCGGAGGGACGGCCGGTGCCGCCCATGGTTCCCCACGTCCGCTGGTCGAACTGATAGGCCCCGTAGAAGCCGTTGCCCGTGTTGACCGAGTAGACGCCTCCGGACTCACAGAAGCGCAGCCGCTCCCAGGCCCCCTCACCGGGGTCCGACCGGTTCGCGCCACCCATGGCCCGGGCGGCACTGAGCTCGACCTGGGCGCGCGTGATGGCCTGGTCGGCCAGGACGATGTCGTGACCGGCCTGCTCGATCCCGGCCTGGATGTCGTCGACCCCTTCGGCGAGGGCGATGACGTCCTCGCCGGCCTGCTCCCGGAGGTCCCGGTAGTCCTCGATGGCGGTGGCCGTGTCCACCACGTTGCCGGTGAGCAGTTCGGTGCGGTACAGCTGCTCGCCCATGTCCTCGGCGTCCATGAGGACATCGAGCTCCCGGGCCCCTGCGCCGCCCGTGTAGGCCCGCACGGTGACGACCCGGACCTGTCGGCGGGCCAACTCGAGCTCATGGGCCAGGGCCACCTGCTCGAGGCCCAAGGCGTTGATCTCGGCCCGCGTGGACCGGAGGTCGGCCTCGAGCTGGGTCCGGCGATCCTGGGCCTCGGATCGCTGGGTCTGAGCTTCGATCAGTCGGGCCTGGGCCCCGTCCGCGGACGGCGGACCCGGGTGCACCATGGTCTCGGCACCGGCTGCTGAGGCGCCGAGAGGCGCGAGGGCGGCGAGAGCGACCGCCGCCACCGTCGTCACCGCCCGACGGACCGAGCCGGGAACGAGGGGCGCGTCGCGACGGATGGAATGTTGCGAAGCCATTACAGGATCCGGCGGAGCGTAGCCGATCCCGGATCGGCCGAGCAGGTCGAGGCCGCGGGCTACGCTGCGGGTTCCACGGAGCTGGAGGGGCACCATGGCACACCACGACGAGTACCTGGACCGATTGGCGGCGGTGCCGTTGTTCGCCGATCTGGACAAGGACGAGCTCGACGACATCGCCGCCCTGGGCACCGACGTCGAGATCGACGAAGGTCGAGAGCTCGCCCGCCAGGGCGACATCGGCAGCGAGGCCTTCCTGATCCTCAGCGGGACGGCATCGTGCCTACGGGACGGCGAGGAGATCGCCACCTTCGGCCCGGGCGACTTCTTCGGCGAGATGGCCCTGCTCGTGCACGGCCACCGGACGGCCACGATCGTCACCACGTCGCCCACCTCGGTCCGGGCGTTCCACCGGTCGGAGTTCGACAGCCTCCTCGACCGGTCACCGAAGGTCGGCGTCAAGATCCTGCGCACCACCGCCGAACGCCTCCTGCAGTCCGAGGATTCGCCCCACCACTAGGAACCGGGGCCGGTTCGTCCCCTCACATCGCCCACCCCGACTCCGATGGAACGGGGGAGTCCTTCGACGCGATGCGAGGCCGAGCCATGACCAGTGCCAAAGACCAGGAGCGGGACGCGGGTCTGACCGCCTACGCGCTCTGGGCTCTCGTCGCCGGAGCCGTCGGCGCGGTCGCCGGCATCGTGTTCGAGTTGGATACGCACCTCACCGGTCCGGCCGGCGGTGCCCTCATCGGCGGTGTCATGGGCTTCGGCCTCGCCAGCGGCCTGTACGTCGCCACGACGTTCGCCTCGATCGCCCGGCTCCGCGACCGGATCGACCGACTCGAGACCCGTGACGCCCTGACCGGACTACCCAACGGCCGAGCCATGCGCGCCTGGCTGGAACACCACCTCCCCCAGGCCAACGAGGCCCAGTCCCACACCGCACTCCTGGTCATCCACGCCGATGGCATCGACCCCATCAACGAGAGCCACGGTCGCGAGATCGGCGACGAGCTGGTCAAGTCGCTCGTCGCCCGGGTCCACTCCTGCCTCCTGGCCAAGGACCAGCTCTTCCGCTCCGGGGGAACCGACCTCACGGTCATCCGCCCGGAGCTGGCCGGCACCCATGCCGCCGAAGAGCTGGCCGAGATGATCCTCGAGCTGCTGGCCAACCCCTATGAGGTGGAAGGCGAGTTGCTGCGGGTCCCGGTGTGCATCGGCCTCGCGGTGGCCGGCGGACGACCCACCACCACCGACGACATGCTCCGCGACGCCGAGGTGGCGACCTACCAGGCCACCACGAAGGGGTCGGGCTCCCTCGTGCGCTTCGAGCAGGCGATGGTGGAGTCGCTCACCCCGGCCACCGCGGAGCACCGTCTGCGCACCGCCCTCGAGCGCGGCGACTTCCAGGTGACCTACCTCCCGGTCTTCTCGCTGACGACCGGCGAGGTGGTCGAGGTCGAGGCGCTCCTCCGGTGGATCGACGAGAGCCGGGGCATGGTGGCCGCCGACGAGTTCCTCACGGCGATGGAACAGACCGGCATCATCGTCCCGGTCGGGTCCTGGGTCGTCCAGGAGGTGTGCCGCCAGGCCACCTACTGGGCCCGGACCTTCCCCAGCCATCGACCGGTGCGGGTCACGGCCAACCTCTCCCGACGGCAGCTCCTCCAGGCCGACTTCAACGACCTGGTCGCCGCCGCGCTCGCTGACGCCGAGACCGATCCCGACCGGGTCATCCTCGAGGTCAACGAACGCAGTCTGACCGACCGGCGGGAGGACCTCTGGGCCGTGCTGCGACGGACCAAGGACCTGGGCGTGGCCGTGTCCCTCGACGACCTCGGTGCGGCCAACTCCTCTCTGGCCACCCTGCGCCGTTTCCAGCTCGATCAGGTCAAGATCGATGCCAGCTTCATCGAGACGGTGTTGGCCTCGGCAGAGGACGCCGCGGTGATCCGCCATCTGACGGCCCTCTGCCGGGAACTGGGCATCGTCACCGTGGCCAAGGCCGTGCAGGCCGAGGACCAGGCCGAGCGGCTCTGCCACCTCGGGGTCGAGAACGCCCTCGGGCGGTACTTCAGTGAGCCGGTGACCCCCGGCCAGATCGACGAGTTGATCTACGCCGACCTGACCCGCCCGACCCGTCCCGCGACGCCCGCCCCCACCGTTCCCGTGGCCGCCGCGCCTCTCGATCCCCGGCTCCTGCCCCAACGCACCCCGGGAGAGCACCCCACTCCCGTCGAGGAGATCCGCTCCGAGCCCGTGGTCGTCCCGGGCCTGGCCGCCACTCGCAAGTTCCCCCGCCGCTCGAAGATATTCACCTGATCGGCGGCGTCAACCTCGGGTCTTCTTGACGTCGATCACCGCGGCACGGAGGTCGGTCATGTCGAGCAGGGTGTACTTGCCCCCGATACGACCCCAACCGGTCTTGGTGCCGGACGCACCGCCGAAGGGCGGGTGGGGCTCCCAGAAGCAGGTGGAGTCGTTGACGACCACGGTGCCGGCTCGCAGACCGTCGATGTAGCGGAAGGAACGCGTCAGGCTGGAGGTGAACACCGACGCCTGGAGACCGAGCGGTGAGGCGTTGGCCAAACGAAGTGCCTCGTCGTCGTCGGTGAAGGTCGTCAGCGGCAGGACGGGCCCGAAGCTCTCGTCGCGGAACAACAGACCGTCGACCCCCACGCCGTCGACCACGGTCAGCGGGTAGTAGAGATCCGTCGGGAACCCTCCGGCGCGCTCACCGCCGACCACGACCTCGTACCCACGCTCGGCGGCGTCGGCCAGGTGGGCGTCCATCTTCGCGGCCACGGGCTCGTTGTTGAGCGGGCCGAGGGTCGTGGACTCGTCGTGGGGATCCCCCAGACGGCACTGGCCGGCCCGGGCCACGACCAGTTCCAGCAGCTCGTCGTGGACCGACTCCTGCACCAGGAGCCGCTCGGTCGCCACGCAGCACTGGCCCGAGGCGAACTCGGCGCCGTAGACCGCGGCCTCGGCCGCGGCCTCCAGGTCCGCGTCGTCGCACACGATCTGGGGGCCGTTGCCCGAGGCCTCGATGAGAGTGCGCTTGAGCCCCGCCGTGCGCACGATCCGGTCCGCGGTCACCATCGATCCGACGAAGGCGATGGCGTCCACCCCGTCGTGGCCCACCAGGGCCGAGCCGATGTCACCGCCGCCATGGAGCAACGAGATGGCACCGGGCGGGAAGCCGGCGTCCAGGCAGGCCTCCACCAGCGCGGCCCCGGTCAGGGGCGTGAACTCCGAGGGCTTCAGGATCACCGCGTTGCCACCACCCAACCCCGGGGCCAGCAACTCGGCGGGGATGTTCATCGGGAAGTTCCACGGGGTGATGCAGGCGTAGACCCCGTTGGCCCGCCGGAAGGTGAGCACCTTCTTGTCCGGGTCGGCCCCCGGGAGCACGGGGGTCTCGAGGCGCTTCACCTCCTCGGCGGCCCACCGGAAGATCTCCGCCGACTCCTCGATCTCCCCCCGGGCCTCGGTGGCGATCGGCTTGCCCTGCTCGGAGGTGAGCTGCCGAGCCAGGTCCTCTGCTCGCTGCTCGAGGAGGTCGGCGGTGGCGTGCAGGAGGGCCGCCCGCTCGAAGGGGGGCATGGCCTCCAGGACCACCTGGGCCTCCCGTGCGGCCGCCACCGTGGCGTCGACATCGGCCACCGACGCGGTGGAGACGTCGGCCAGGTGCTCGCCCGAGCTGGGGCTGTGCACCGTGATCGGCTCCTCACCACCACCGGGCACCCAACGTCCGTCGATGAGCAGTTCCGTACGGGCCATCACCGCAGAGTAGGGGACTCGACCCCGCGCGGATCAGCCCAGTTCGCAACGAATAGTGGTCTTCTCGCCGCTTCCAGTGACATTTCGGACCGAGTACTCACGGAGAGTAGTGGCATGCTTACCTCTCGTGCCGACATCGGCTAGGGTGCCGACATGCCTCACCGAAGCCGCCGCTCGCGGTGGGCCCTGGTCGTGACGGCCGCCGCCGGCACCATCGTCGGCACGGCTGCCGCCGCCCAGCCCGCCACCGCCCCACCCCCGCCGACCGCGGTCACCAGCCCACCCGCCACCACGGTCCCCGCGACCACCCTCGCACCCACGACCACCGCGCCGGCCACCACCGTGCCACCCACCACCGTGCCACCCACCACCGCGCCGGCCACCACCGTGCCACCCACCACCGTGCCACCCACCACCGTGCCACCCACCACCACGGCCCCGCCGCCCCCGCCGCCCCCGACCTCCACCACCCAGCCCATCGACGGGCCCACCACCACGACCACCACCACGGCCCCGCCGCCCCCGCCGCCCCCGACCTCCACCACCCAGCCCATCGAGGAGCCCACGACCACCACGACCAGCGCCGCGCCGCCGACCGGCCGGCCCGACGGCGGCGGGACCACGCCTCCCTCGTCACCTGGTGGTGGCCCGACGGGACCGGAGGCCACCACGGCAACCGCGACCGGCGCCGCGCCCGCCGAGAACGGCAGTCGGGCCGGGACCGGGACGACGGCGATCGTCCGGGACGCGCCCTCCGAGGTCGCCCTCGCCAGCGCGGAGTGGCTCTTCAGCGACGGTCGGGCCCTGATCGCACCGCCCGCGGAGACGTCGGCGGACACCCGGCCGTTGTGGGTGGCGCTGCTGGTGGGGCTCGCCGCCGGGCTGGGCCTGACCGCCGTCGCCTCCTTCGTCGTGGCCAACCTCGATCGGCCTCGCCGCCGCGACTAGCCCTCACGTCGGGGGCCACGATCCACCCGCCGGCACCCCCCGGAGCACCCACCCCCCGAGCGGTCAGGCGGCGAAGGTGATGGCGGGGTCGTCGCCCTTCGAGCGGTACATGGCCCGGTCGGCGCGGTCCAGCACGGACTCCGGGGACTCGCCCGGACGGGCGAGGGCGACGCCGAGGCTCATGGCCACCTCGATCGGGCTGCCGTCGACCTCGAGGGGGCGAGCCACCTCCCGGTGGAGTCGCTCGGCCGCGAGTCGGGCCCCGGCATCATCGGTCAGCTCCTCACAGACGATCACGAACTCGTCACCGGCATAGCGACCCACCGTGTCCATGGCGCGGGCCGCCGCCCGCAGACGCTGGGCCACGCCGACCAACAGGAGATCACCCACCCGGTGGCCTTGGCGGTCGTTGACCGCCTTGAAGTCGTCCAGGTCGCCGAAGACGACCGCCACCCGGCTCCCCGTGCGCTCGGCTCGCACGAGCGCCTGCTCGAGTCGATCGTGCACCAGGGCGAGGTTGGGCAGGCCCGTGAGCCGGTCGTGGGTGGCGTCGTGGGCCAGTCGGTCCTCGAGTTGGACCCGATCGGTCACGTCGTGTCCGGTCAGGACCAGCCCGCCGATGGCCGGGTCGTCAAGACGATTGGCCACCACGACCTCGAAGCTCCGGTAGGACCGGTCGCTGTGTCGGAAGCGCACGAGACCCTTCTCCGCCATCCCCGGCCGACCGACGATCGCGGCCAGGAGCGCTCGGTCCTCGGGATGGGCCAGGTCCTCCAACTCGGACCCGATGAGGGCACGGGCGTCGCGGCCGAGCAGCCGGCCGACCGACGGGGTGACGAAGTCGACCACCGTCGCGGCGTCGGTGACCACCACGAGATCGGACAGGTGTTGGACCACCGCGCGGAAGTTCCCCTCGCTGCGGTCCCGGGCCCGCTCGGCCTCCGAGGCCACCAGCAGCGCGCCGGCCCGACCGCGGGCCAACACGAGGATCAGGGAGCCGACCAGGATGCTGATCGCCACCCCGGCGCCGAGCAACAGCCCGGGCTCCCGCCAGTCGCCGCCCGCCAGGCCGTTCACATCGGCCACGGTGACCTGCAGCGGCCCGCCCTCGATGGCGAACGGCCGGACCGTGCGGGCCTCCGGGGCCGCCGCGTCGAGGTCGATCGCCGAATCGTCGTCGGCCGAGGACGCGCCGAGGGGCGAATCCCCGACGGCCAGCGCGACCTCGAGCTCCTCGTCGACGCGCGCGGCCTGGGTGGCCACCTCGTCACCGGAGAGCAGCGCCAGGACCCAGGCGTCCGGCCCGGCGGGCATGACCAGGGCGAAGGACGACGCGGCGAGGTCGGGGTGGACCCGCACCACCTCGGCGGGCAATGCCTCCAGACGCGGCGAGATCCGCACCGCGGATCCGGCGGCCGGAGCGAAGGCGTCCGCCAACGCCGGGATGGCCCGCAGGTCATAGCCCGAGAGGATCGGCGCGCCGCGGGTGCTCGCCTCGAAGGTGGCCACGGCCGGAGGCCGACCGCCCGCCTCGACGGACTCGATCGTGAAGTCCGCCAGCCCCGCCGCCCGCCGCTCGGCGGTCAACCGGGCGAGGTCACCGCGCCCCACCCGCTCGACGAGGCTGACCGTGGCCAGCGAGGGCAGTTCGTCGGGCAGGGCGCCGGCCACGGCGTCCTCGAAGGACTCCGCGGTGACCCGCGACGGGTCACCGTCGACCTCGGTACGGGTGTCCTGCAGGAGGCCGGTCGCGTTCTGCAGGCGCTGCACCACCAGCTGCTCGGCCTCGGTGGCGTCCAGGGCGAACGTCTCGCGACCCTCGCCCTGGAGTTGCCGGCGCCAGGCCACCGCGACGACGGCGCTGAGGGCCATGAGGACCACCGTCACGGCGACCGCGACCACGAACGGACGCGCCCGGCGACGGGCGGGGTCGGCCCCGGCGGCCTGGGTCATGCGGCCAGCCTAGCCACCCGACCACTTCGCGCGGTTGCACGTGCACCCAGCGTGTCGCGTCGGTCGGAGCGTCCCGGCCCGGGACCTCTACGATCCTGCGCCATGACCGATGACGCCCCCGCCCCACCCGCCGACTTCGCCCCGCGGATCACCGCCGGGTACGCCGCCGAGGGGGCGGTGGTCGGCCTCGGACGGGGCGTCCTGGAGGGCGCGACCCATCCGGACGCGGTGGTGCAGATCCCGGCGGCGATGTGCAACCGCCACGGCCTGATCGCCGGGGCCACCGGCACGGGCAAGACCGTGAGCCTGCAGGTCATGGCCGAACAGCTCTCGGCGATCGGGGTGCCGGTGTTCGCCGCCGACATGAAAGGTGACCTGAGCGGGCTGGCCTCCCCGGCCCAGCCCACCGACCGGCTCACCGGACGGGCCACCGAGCTGGGCATCGACTGGACGCCTGCCGCCTCCCCGGTGACCTTCCTGTCCCTCGGAGGCGTCGGGCCCGGCGTGCCGGTCCGGGCGCCGGTGACGGCCTTCGGCCCCGAGCTCCTGGCCAAGGTCCTCGGCAGCAACGAGACCCAGCGGTCGTCCCTGGCCCTGGTCTTCCGCTACGCCGACGAGCAGGGCCTGCCGCTGTTGGACCTCGCCGACCTCCGCGCCCTGCTGCACCACCTGACCGGCGACGAGGGCAAGGCCGACCTGAAGGCCATCGGCGGGGTGTCCACGGCCACCGCGGGCGTGCTCCTGCGCTCGATCAGCGAGCTGGAGGGCCAGGGAGGCGATGACTTCTTCGGCGAGCCCGAGTTCGCCGTGACCGACCTGATGCGCACCGAGGGCGACCGGGGCGTCATCAGCTGCCTCGAGCTGCCCGCGGTCCAGACCAAGCCCAAGCTCTTCTCCACCTTCCTGATGTGGATGCTGGCCGAGCTCTTCGAGACCCTGCCCGAGGTCGGCGACCTCGACAAGCCCAAGTTGGTCTTCTTCTTCGACGAGGCCCACCTGCTGTTCGAGGACGCCAGCGACGAGTTCCTGGACCAGGTCGCCCAAACCGTCCGCCTCATCCGCTCGAAGGGGGTCGGTGTCTTCTTCGTGACCCAGCTCCCCGACGACGTGCCCGACGTGGTCCTGGCCCAGCTCGGCAACCGGGTCCAGCACGCGCTGCGGGCTCACACGCCCCGCGACGCCAAAGCCCTCAAGGCCGCGGTGTCGACCTACCCGACGACCGAGGACTACGACCTCGAGAAGGCCCTCACCGAGCTGGGTACCGGCGAGGCCATCGTCACCATCCTGTCCGAGAAGGGCGCCCCGACCCCCGTCGTGTGGACCAAGATGCTCCCGCCCTCGAGCTACCTCGGCGCCCTGGACCCCGCCGACGTCGAGGCGTCCGGCAAGGCCTCGCCCCTCTGGGCCGCCTATGCGGAGGAGATCGACCGCGAGTCCGCCACCGAGCTGCTGGCCGCCAAGATGGGCGTTCCCGATCCCTCGGCCACCGCGCCGGCCGGCCGCGCCGAGCCGAAGGCCAAGCCCACGATGGAGACCGGCACCAAGAAGGCCGGCACCAAGAAGCCCGACACCAGCCCGGTGACCGACTACCTGAAGAGCCGCGAAGGCCGCTCCATGCTCAACACCATCGCTCGCGGGGCCTTCAGTCTCCTGAAGAAGTGAGACCGGGAACGTCGCCGGTGCACTCCAGGATGCGTTCGCAGGCAGCCTGGACGGGGATTCCGAAGCTGACGGCGCCGGTCGTGTAGTTGAGCGGGGCATAGCCGGTGGAGGCGATGGCCACGACCTCACCCCGACCGTTGACGACGGGGCCACCCCGGAACGCGGCATTCAGGGCCGCGGTGTGCTGGATGCCGACCTCGGACTGGTCGATCACCGAGCCGGGGCTGAGGCTGACCCCGTTGCCCCCGATGCCCTCGACGGCCCAGATGCGCTCACCGACCAAGTCGGCCAGGCCTTCTTCGTCGGCCCACGGCAGGGGGTCGAGGCCACCACGCGGCAGCACCAGCAGGGCCAGGTCGTGCTCCGGGTCCCAGTTGTGGAGCTCGGCCTCGAGGGACTCGTCGCCGGACCGGACCGTGATCGTCGGCGCCGGCTCGGTCGTGCCCGCGGCCACGGCCCCGTAGGAGGTCACCAGCAACGAACGGGAGTCGTCGGAGGCGGCCACGAAGGCCGACCCGACCGCAGGCCCGCCGTTCTCGTCCAGCGTCTCCACGAACCACACCGAACCGTTCATGCGACCGGTGAGGTCACCGACCACCCGCTCCTGTTGGAGCAGGCTCCGGAGGGGGGCCGCCTCCTGGCGAATGGCCTGTATGGCGTTGTCCGAGGAGATGTTCAGCTCCTCGTTCGCCGCCAGCAAGCGCCGTTCGAGGCTCTGGGAGAGCTCGCCCACCCGCTGTTCGTTCTCCGACAGGCGCCAGTCGTAGTAGGCGTAGAGCACCGCACCCGCCAGGCCCACGCCCAACCCGAAGAAGAGCAACATCGAGGAGATGCCGAGCACCGTCCGGGGCAGGATCCGGTGCCGGCGGAGCTTCAGCTTCTCGAGCTTCGCCTCGTGCTTCAGATCGCGCTTGTGGCGCCGGGCCTCGCGTCGGGTGAGCGGGGCGTCGGCCACCTCAGGCTCGGCCGGCGGCTCACCGTCGTGGTCGGGCTCGGGCGCGGACTCGGGAGGGCTGCCGGGGCCCGGCGTCGCCACCGGAGGCAGCACGGGGGCCACCACGGGCGGAGCGAGGACGGCCTCGGGCCATGGCTCGACGGGCCGCTCGGTCACCACCGCCTCCGAGGCGAGGTCGTCCCACAGGGACCGCACCGTTTCGCCGTTCTCGAGGTCGGGCATCCGCAGGGCCTCTTCGAGGCTCGGCGGGGCCTCCAGGCCCCGGGCCTCGACCTCACCCGGGTCTTCGCGTCGCATCATCGTCGTGTCCTTCGCGCTCAGGGGACCAGATCTCGGGTGCACGGCCCGCCGCAGTCATCCGGGATGACCGCAGGGGGCAGCGGGGAGCCCGCGGCGGCGCCGAAGGGCTCCGGGGCGGGCGGTGGCGGCACGGGGGCATCGATCGCGGGAGCGGGAGCCGCGTCGGGCACCAGCGAGGGCAGCGGCCCGGGTTCGACGAAGCCGACGACGGGGAGTGGGGCCATCGCCGCGCTCATGAAGCGGCTCCAGGTCGCCGCCGGTAGCGAGCCGCCGCTCACGCGGCCCACGCCCTTGATGTCGACCAGCGGCCGGGGCACGTCGCGGTAGCCCATCCAGACCGCCGTGGAGAGTTGCGGGGTGTAGCCGGTGAACCAGGCGGCTCGGTACTCCTGGGTCGTGCCCGTCTTCCCCGCGACGGGTCGGCCGATGTCCGCCGCCGTGCCGGTGCCGTCGCTGATGACGCCCGACAGCACGTCGGAGACGGTGTCGGCCACCGCCGGGTCGACCACCTGCTCGCCTTCGGGCGACACGTGGTCCTCCAGGACGTTGCCGTGACGATCGAGTACCCGTCGGATCGGCGTGACCTGCTGGCGCACGCCGCGGTTGGCGAGCGTGGCGTAGCCCGCCGCCATGTCCAGCGGCGACACCTCGTAGGCGCCGAGGGCGAGGGAGATGCCGTAGGGCCGGCTGGGGTCGATGGAGGAGACGCCCAGGCGCTGGGCCATCTCGGCCACGGCCTGGGGCCCGACCCGCTCGATGAGCTGGGCGTAGACGGTGTTGATCGACTGATGAGTCGCCGACCGCAACGACATCGTGCCGTGGTCCGCGAAGTCGTAGTTGTCGACGGTGCAGGTGGGGTCACAACCGGGGAACTCCATCGACCCCGGGGCGTCGAAACCGGTCTCGGGATCGATCCCCGCCTCCAGCGCCGCGGCGAGGACGAAGGTCTTGAACGACGAGCCGGGCTGCATGCCCGTCGACCCGCCGAGACCAAGGTTCACCTGGCTGGCCGCGAAGTCCCGGCCGCCGACGAAGGCCCGCACATGGCCCGTCGACGGTTCGACCGAGACCAGCGACATCTCCAACGGGGCGCCGGTGTCGTCGAGGGTCTCGGCCACCGAGGCCTCGGCCAGGGCCTGCAGGGCCGGGTCCAGGGTCGTCTCGATGCGCAGTCCGCCCCGATAGAGCTGGCGGTGGCCGTAGCGCTCCTCGAGCACCCGGCGCACGTAGTCCACGAAGTAGGGATGGGCCCTCGCCCCGTTCCGCGGTGGAGCCTGGATCACCGTCGCGGGGCCGGGCGGCGAGCCGAACGGCGCGTACCAGAGGTCCTGGCGACGGGCCTGCCGGAACTGGCGGCGGGTGATCAGGTCCTGTTGACGCATGGCCCGCAGGACGAGCAGCCGCCGATCGTTCGCGGTCTCGGCGTTGACCCGGGGCCCGTAGCGGCCCGGCGAGGCGATGGCCCCGGCCAGCAGGGCGGCCTCGGAGAGGGTGAGCTCGGACACCGGTTTGCCGAAGTAGGACTCGGCCGCCGCCCCGATGCCGTAGGCCCCGTCGCCGAAGTAGACCGTGTTGAGGTAGCGGAACAGGATCTCGTCCTTGGACCGCTGGCGCTCCAGCCGGGTCGCGATGAGGGCCTCCCGGAGCTTGCGGGCCACGTCCCGCTCGCCGGTCGTGTAGGTGTTCTTCACGTACTGCTGGGTGATGGTCGAGCCCCCCTGCACGACCTCGCCCTCCTCGTAGTTGGCGATCGCCGCCCGGACCAGGCCCTCGGGGTCGACCCCCTGGTGCTCCCAGAACCGGCGGTCCTCGATGGCCACCACGGCGTCCTTCACCACCTGGGGAATGTCCCGATAGCGGATGGGAACGGTCAGTTCGAAGGCCCGGAACTCGGCGATCTCGTTGCCGGCGGCGTCCACGACGACGCTGGGATAGGACCGGATGCGCGGGTTGGTGTCCTCCGGCAGGTTGCCGGGGAGGTCGACGTTGAGCAAGGCCCAGAAGCCCGCCGCGCCACCGGCGGGCACGGCGACGGCCACGAAGAACGCCGTCAGCACGACGATCTTCACCACCATCCGGGGGATGGCCCACCAGCGACGACGCCGTTTCGCCGGCTTCATGACGTCCGCTCGTAGGTGCAGGCGGGCGAGTCACCGAGGGCCTCGAGGTCGCGGGCGATCGCCGGGAGGACGATGACGCCGGTGCCGGTCACCGTGCGCCGGGCCCGATCCCAGCCCGTACCGGTCCAGGCCTCGTAGGTCAGGACGCAGGTCCCCGGATCGTCGATGACCGTGTAGGTCCCCGACGGGATGGGGCCGCGGTAGGGCGGGGTGAACGACGCGCCGATCGGGAGGTCCGGTTCCGGGGGGTCGACCGTCGGCTCGGCCACGACGACCTCCACACAGGTGGCCGAGATCGTCGTCTCGAGGCCCAACGCCTCGATGCGGGCCGACACCGATCCCGGGGCTTGACAGGCGAAGGTCCAGGCCACCCGCCCGGCGGCGTCGATCACCGCGGTGCGCACGCCGTTCAGGCGCCAGGGGCCGAACGAGGTGACGCGGGCGTCGCGGCCGGAGGCCGGGCTCGAGGTGATGATGCCGTCGCCGTCGACCTGCTGGCGGGTGGCCAGGGCGGTGACGGTGGCCCTGCCCCCGACGACGGGGTCGCGGTCGTCGACGCCCCCGGTGACGTCCGCGCCGTCGTAGCGATCGACCCCGAGTCGGAGGGCCACCACGGCGTCGGCCGCGAAGAACCGCAGTTGGGAGGAGGCCATGGCCAGGTCGGGGGCCCGCCAGGCCCGGAACCGATAGCGGCCGCCGTGCACGTCGATGGCCCGCCACCTCCCGGCGGGGTCGGTACGGACCCGGAGGGAACCCGAGGACTGACCCACGAAGCGCTCGAGCAGCACGGTGGCACCGGCGACGGGACCGTCGGGGCCCCGCACCGTGCCTCCCAGCACGAGGTCGCCCCCGCGGACGCTGACGGGGAACCCGCCCCGGGTCCCGGTGACCGGCGCCAGGGAGACGTGCCGGGTGTCCGGGAGGGGCTCGGGGGCGACGATCGGCCGCTGGCGGGGGGTGGAAGAGGGTGGTGCCGCCTCCGATGTCGGGGAGGAACAGCCCGCGACGAGCGCGCCGAGGAGGGCGATGCACACGGCGACCGGCACGACGCGCGCGGCGCGTCGGGTCGAAGCCCCGGCTTTCGGCGGCTGGGCCATCACCCACCCATCGGCAGGTGGGGGCCACTCTGCAGGTTACGCCGGGCTCGGACCTCCGGCGGCCGCCCCGCCGCCGGGGACGTACACCCCGATCCCGTCGGGAAACGCCAGCCCCTCGGCCACGGTCTCAGGGGGCTGGGGCTCGCCGCCCACGAATCGGATCCGACGCACCGTTCCGGTGCCGTCGCCGGGGCCGAACCCGTCCTCGGGGTCGTTCACGATCCCGATGTCCGCGTAGTAGACCGTCCCGTCGGGGGTGACCCCGATGCCCAAGGGGGTGCCGGTGGACAGCGAGGTGTCGGCCCCGATGGCCTCACCCGCGGGCGGCGCCAGGATCGTGCGGAGGAAGGCCCAGTCCTCGTCGTACTCGTTGATGACCCCGGTGATGACGCTGGACAGGTAGTAGCCCCCGTCGGGGGACGAGGCGATCCCGGCCGGCGACAGGATGTCGTCGGCCCCGGGCGCCAGGACGAGCTCCGCGGTCACCGCGTCGGCCAGGGGCGCTCCGGTGGCGTCGGTGCCTCCGCAGCCCCCCGCTGCATCGGCGGAGGTGGGGAGATCGGTGTAGCGCCAGACCCCGGATGTCGGGGGACGGGCGGACACCACGTAGACCTCGTCGTCGGCGCCGACCAGGAGGCTCTGGGCCGTGGCGATCGCCACGTCGACCTTGCAGTAGGTCTGGCCGGTTCCCTCCGGGCTGCCGAACCACACGATGAACTGGCCGTTGCCCGGGTCCCCCGGCGCCTGGCCACCGAGGTCGGAGGTCACGATTCGACCATCCGACAGGACGCCACAGCCGTAGTTCTCGGGCTGGGCCCCCGCCTGGTACGTCGGCGTCAGCTTGCCGATCTGTTCGGCCTCCAGGTCGCCGATGGCCGCGCCCCGGAGCTGGAAGATGCCCCACCCCGCGGGCGGGTCGGGTTGACCCGTGTCCTCACCGGCGATGAAGCGGCCCGACCCGTCCGGGAAGAAGCAGATCTGGGCGTTGATGTCGAGACCGTCGGGGTCCTCGGCCGCCGTGGTGATCACCCGCTGGGTCTCGCTCGGGTCCCCGGTGCTGTACGCGTCGAGGTTGTTGCCTTGGCCGTTGAAGACCACGACGTCGTCGGGGAGTCGGTCCTCGGCCGGCGACGTGGTCGTCGCGGCGTCCTCGCCCGCCCCCGTCGCCCGGGCGTCCTCGGTGCTCGTGTCGGCGTCGTCGCTGCAGGCCGCCGCGAGCAGGACCAGCAACGCCAGCGCCACCACCTCTCGTCGCACTCGCATGCCGTCTCCCCCTCGCGACGAACCCTACGGTTCCACGGCCCGCAACGGCGGGTCGAAGCTCAACGTGCGCACCAGGCGGTCGGCGCCGTCCGACAGGGTGGGCTCGGTGACCTCGTCCACGATGGCCAGGACGCTCAGACGGTTGTACGAGGCCGCGTGACGGGGGATCGCGGTCCCGGTGCAGCCGTCCTCGCCCTCGGCCCAACTGCACACCAGCCCACCACCGCCGAACGGGTCGTCGTCGCGGGCGGAGAGGAACACCCCGAAGCGGGTGGCCCCGACCCGGGACGCCGCCGATCCGCCCCGGACCCAGTCCTCCGGTGCCCCCAGGTCGCGGGCGGTGACCTCGACGACGAGGGGATCGGCCCCGAGGGCCACGAAGACCTCCGGCTGTGTCCCCGGGGGTGGGGCGTTGATCTCGAAGTCGACCGGACAGGGTTCGTTCGTGCAGGGCAGGCCGACCGGCTCGAGGGCCGTCACCGCCTCACCGGTGGCCGCCGTCGTCGTCGGGGAGGTCGGCGGCGGGGTCGTGTCCTCGGCGGGGGAGAACCGGTACACGCCGCTGGTCTCGGAGCGTTCGTCCAGCCCCGGCTCGCGTATGCCCGCCACCGCGAAGAGGTCGTCCCCGGCGATCACGGCCCCGCCCGACACCGCCCCCTGCATCGCCTCTGACCAGAGGATCTCGCCCGTGGCCAGGTCGAGAGCCCGCAGCGTGAAGTCGTTCCCCCCGAGGAAGAGGACCCCGCCCGCCACGGCCGCCGAGGCGTAGGTCGCCGCCGGTTCCTCGTTCTGCCAGAGGATCTCACCGGTGACGGCATCGATGCCGTGGACACAGGGACAGGGACCGACCCCGGTCCCGCCCGCCACGATGCCGCCGCTCACCGCGGTGCCGCCGATGAATCCGCCCGTGGAGAAGTTCGACCCCTCCTGCTCGAGGCCCGGCTCGGTGGCCTCGGTGTTCCAGACCGGCTCACCCGACTCCCGGTCCACCACGTAGTAGGTGCCGTCCTTGTTGCCGAGACCGACCACATCCCGGTCATCGATGCGGAAGAGGTTGGGGGCCCCGGCGAAGTCGAGATCGTCGTTGTTGGGCTCGTGGGGCTGATAGCTCCACACGGGGTTGCCCTCGAGGTCGACGGCCAAGAGGGCCTCGGTGTAGTCCCCCCACCCCTCGGGCGAGGACGGGCAGTTGCCGGTACCGGCGAACACGAGGCCCCTGGCCACGTCGACCGAAGGCGAGGACCAGACGTCGACACACCCCGTCGGCTCCGCGGCCCGCCCTCCCGCGGGTCGAGGTCGACGTCCCACACCAGCGCCCCCGTCCGGGCGTCGAAGGCCCGCAGGCCCGCCCGGTAGCCCGGCGTGTTGTGGACGTCGTAGCCCACGATGACGAGATCGTCGACGACGACCGGCGACGACTCGATCTCGGTGGGCTCGTCGAGGTCGCCCGCCTCGCCCAGCTCGTGGCGCCACCGCTCGGTGCCGTCGGCGGCCCGGAGGGCATACATCGTCTTGCCCGCCCCGATGAAGACCAGGCGCTCGTCGTCGACATCGGCCACGGCGGGGCTGGAGACGATCTGACCGGAATAGACGTTGCGGTGCTCCACGGTCTGGAACCGCCATCGCTCGTCACCGGTGGCCCGATCGAGGGCGTAGACCACCCCGGACCAGTCCCCGGTGTAGACGGTGTCGTCGACGACCGCCGGTGTGGCGGTCACCACATCGTCGGTGGCATGGAACCACACCCGCTGCAGGGCACCGACCGTTTCCGGCGAGATGGCGGTCGGGCAGGGGGTGGCGAAGGTTCGCGCCGGGCCGTAGCCCCACATCGGCCAGTCGCAGCGGTCCACGGCCGGCACCGGCGGGGCCGCCGGTCCACCGCCATCGCCCGCGCAGGCCGACGCCACCAGGACGACGGTGAGGAGACCTCCCAGGACCCTGGTCACGAGCGGGAAGCGTAGGTGCTCACCACGGTCCGCCGGGATGCATCCGGACGGCCTGCCGGCGCCGGGAGTACCGTCGGAGGCATGGCCGTCGTCGCCGTTGCGAACCAGAAAGGTGGGGTGGGCAAGACCACCGTGACCCTGGGCATCGCCGACGCCGCCGCCCGCCGGGGTCTGACCGTGCTCGTGGTGGACCTCGATCCGCAGGCCAACGCCACCAGCGGCCTCGGTGTCGGCGACCCCGGCCGCACTGTCGACGACGCCCTGGCCGGTGACCGGACCGGCGCGCTCGCCGAGGTGATCACGACCTCCGGATGGCCCAACGGGGCCGGGCCCCCGCCTGCGGTCGCCCCCAGCTCACCGGCCCTCGCCGCCCGGGAGCCGCAGTTGGCCACCGACCCCGTGGGCGCCCAGGACCGACTTCGCCACGCGCTCGACGGCGTGGCCCCCACCTATGACCTCGTGTTGGTGGACTGCCCACCGAGTCTCGGACTCCTCACGGTCAACGCCCTGGTGGCCGCCGACCGCGTGCTGGTGGTGACCGAGCCCGCGGCCTGGGCCTCCGACGGGGTCGAGCAGATGCTCCGGACCGTGGCCCGGGTCCGGGACCTGCGTCGCCCCGGGCTCGAGGTGGGCGCGGTGGTCATCAACCGCCTCGGACGCACCCGAGACGCCACCTACTGGCAGGCCCAGCTCGAGGAGCAGTTCGGGTCGCTGGCCGCCGGACCGATTCGCCTCCGCGCCGCGGTCGCCGAGGCAGCCGCCCAGTCCCTCCCGCTCGCCGAGCTCGGTGCGAGGGCGGGGGCCGCCGAGGCCCGTGAGGAGTTCGACGCCGTCCTCGTCCGTGTCCTGGGAGGTGCCTGATGGCCGGCTATGACCCCAAGGCGAAGCGCGCCCACTCTCCTTCCGCGCCCGACGGTCCCGCCCCGGTGGACGACCTGCTCGGTTCACCCGCCACGCCGACGCCGAGCGCCGAGGTCGACCCGGTCCCCCGGCCCAGGGCGTCGCCCCCCACCCCTCCACCCGCGTCCCGGCCCCTGGCGCCGACCCCGGCGGCGGCATCCGGACCCGACCCGAAGGTCCTGGTCGCCGTCCTCGCCGGGGCGCTCGCCGCCCTGCTGTTCTGGCGGCATCGTCGACGGACATAGTGCTTATCGGATTTTCAGATTCTGTGACCCAAGTCACGGCCCTAAAAGGTGCAGAGCACGCAAGAAAGTACCGATACTGGTCCCGTGGACGAACTCATCAAGATCACGGAGACCCGACAGGCCCTGCGTTGGCTGGCCCGGGAACTGACCTGGGAGCGGGTGCTCACCAGCCTCCGCGACCACGACACGGCCGACCAGGACCGCGCCGCGGCCTGAGCGTCGTCGGTCGGTTCCTGCTGACGGCGGCGGTACTGGTCCTTGCGGCCCGCCCGACCGCCGCCCAGTCCCCCGCCACCGACGACCCCCTGCTGGACCAGCAGTCCTCCCTCGCCGCGCTGGGCCTCCCGGAGGCCTGGGCCACCTCCACCGCTGAGGGCGTGCGCGTCGCCGTCCTCGACTCCGGCGTCGCGGCCGACCACCCCGACCTCGCCGATCACCTCCGCGACGGCGGTGCCGCCAGCGACCCGTGGGGCACCGGGACCCACAGCGCCGGTGTGGCCGCGGCCGTCACCGACAACGGTGTCGGGATCGCCGGCGCCGCCCCCGATGCGGAGATCCTGGCCCTGGACGTCCTCGACGACCGGGGCGCGGTGGATCCCGACACGCTGGCCACCGGCATAGCCGCGGCGACCGAGGCCGGGGCGCGGGTGATCGCCCTCACGCTCGGCGGGACCACCGAGAACCTCGCGGTCGCCACCGACGACTCGGTCCGGCCCTCCATCGAGGACGCCGCCGACGCCGGCGTGGTCGTCGTGCTGGGCACCGTTGCCGGCACGGCGCCGCCCGAGGACCTGCCGGTCCTCGCGGTCGGCGCCGGCGGTGACGGCCCGGTCGAGCCCGGAGTGGTCACCGTGCCGGCCGCCGATGTCCTCGGTCCGGCCCCCCTCGAGCCGTCGGCCACCTGGCCCGAGGGCACCGGCGGCTACGAGGCCCAGGACGGCCCGGGGCCGGCGACCGCGCTGGTGGCCGGGTCCGCCGCCCTGCTGGTCGCCCAGGGCCTCACTCCCGACGAGGTCGCCGATCTGCTGGTGGGCACGGCTCGGAACCCCGACGGCGATCCCGCGCTGGGCGCGGGAACCGTCGACGCCGCCACCGCGGTGGCCCAGGCCGGTGGTCGCGGCGCCGGGGGTGCGCCGGTCCCCCGACCGGGGGACGGCGACGGCGGTCTCCCACCGGCTGCGGTCGGCGCCATCGCCGTAGGAGCCGCCGCGCTGGCGATCGGCGCCACCGTCCTGATCGCCGGTCGCCGGCCGCGGCCGACGACCCCGGCTGACCCGCCGGGGCCCTGACCGGCCCGGGCCCCGAGTGATCGGTCGCCCGGTGGCCCGCCCACTACGCTCGTCGGCAGCGACGTCCGGACAACGTCGCGCCGCACGCGTTCCCCTGCCGCTCCGGAGCCTCCCCATGATGAAGACCCGACGTCTCTTGGCCCTGTCCGGTGTGATCACGGCCCTGCTGACCACTGGTCTGCCGACCGGCGCCGGGGCGGAGACCGAACCCACCTCCTCGCCGACGGGCCACGAGACGACCGTCGAGTCGATGTCGATCCCCCTCGAGACGGTCGAGACGTCCCGGCCGGGCGTCGAGAGCGGCGTTGCCCGCGCGGTCGGCGGCGCCCGGGCGGTCGACACGTTCACCATGATCGGGGCCAGCTACAGCTCGCCCTCGGCGGCGCCCGGACGGGTGCGGGTGCTCCTCGACGGCCGGTGGACCAGATGGTTCCCCCTCGCCGAGACCACGGCCGACGCCGACCACGGACCCGACCGGGGCACCGGCGAGGCCAACCGCCCGGCGAGCGACCCGGTGTGGGTGGGGGCCGGCGAGGGCTTCCAACTCAGCCTCCCCGCCGGTACGACCGACCTCCGGGTGCACCTGGTCCGCGACGCCGCGGTACCCGGCGGTGGACCGCTCAGCGAATCCGCACCTCCCGCCACGGAGTCCGTGGGAGGTGCAGAAGCCGCCGGCTACCGGATCCCGACGGTGCGCTCCCGCAGCGCCTGGGGTGCCGCGCCGTACCGGGGTTCGGTCGACACGGCCAACCGGCTCCGGCGGGCGGTCATCCACCACACCGTCAACGGCAACGGCTACTCGGGGTCCCAGGTCCCCTCGATGCTGCGGTCGATCCAGGCCTACCACCAGAACTCGCGGGGCTGGGACGACATCGGGTACAACTTCGTGATCGACCGGTTCGGCCGGATCTGGGAGGGTCGGGCCGGGAGCCTCTACCGGCCGGTGATCGGCGCCCACGCCAGCAACGTCAACACGGGCAGCGTCGGCGTGGCCTACCTCGGCGACGGCACCAACGCCCGCCTGACGTCGACCGCGGTGACGGCTCTCGGCCGGTTCCTCGGCTGGAAGCTCTCGCTCCACCGCTCCCGTCCGTCACGGACCAACATCGTGGGCCACCGCAACGTCGGCCAGACCTCGTGCCCGGGCAACACCGTCTACACCCAACTCGGCGCCATCCGGAGCAAGGCCATCGCCCTGGCTCCGCCGGTCGGTCCGTTCTTCGACGTGCCCAACGGTGACCCACGAGCCGCCCATCTGCGGTGGGGTCGGACCGCCGGGGTGGTCGACGCCCGCCTCGACGGCACCTTCGGCCCCACCCTGAACGTGAACCGGGCCGACAACGTCTACTGGCTGTGGCGCTCAGCGGGGGCGCCGGCCGGCAACTCGCCCCACGGGTTCACCGACGTCCCCGCCAACGCCTACTACCGCACCGCTCTGCGCTGGGCCCGGGGCCTCCGCATCGTGCGGATGACCGCGAACCGCGCGTTCCGCGCCAACGCCAGAGTGACCCGCCAGCAGGCCGTGCTCCAGCTCTGGCGGTATGCCGGCCGGCCGGACCCCACGGTGGACCACGGATACCTCGACGTACCCGGCGGGGTGGCCGACGCCCCCGGTTACGACTGGGCCGATGCCTACGGCCTGGTCCCGGGCAACGCGTTCGGGCGCGCCGCGCCCGTGAGCCGCAGTGAAGCGGTCCAACTGCTCCACCGTCTGCGGCCCTACATCGACGTCCGTGCCGGCCACTTCGCCCGGGCCGCCATCACGTGGGCGCGCTTCCACGTCATCGCCACCGGCTTCGCCGGCCACCGGTTCCGCCCCGACGACGGCGTGACGCGCATCCAGGGGGTCAACTGGCTCTGGCGCACCATGGACCGGCCCACCACCGCCGCCGACGACCCGTTCACCGACGACGACGAGTCCAAGTGGTACGCCGGAGCCCTCGACGCCGTGGCCGACGCGGGCTGGGTCGAGGCCGATGATCCCACCACCGCGCCGACGGCCTTCGCCCCCGACGGGGTGTTGACCCGGGGCGACGCCACCCGTTGGCTCTGGGCGATGGCGGGCCGCGATCCCGTGGCCTACGAGCACCCCTTCACCGACGTGGTCGGCCCGTCGGACCTCGATGACGCCGTGGACTGGGCCAAGCGCTTCGACCTGGTCAACGGCTTCGCCGACGACACCTTCCGACCCGACGACCCGATCACCCGGGCCCAGTTCCTGCGCATGCTCCACCAACTGGCCAACCGCGCCAACGCCTGGAACACGACTCCACCCTCGACGGTGGAGTTCTGAACGCCGGGCTCGTCGCGCCGCCGACCCCCCCGTCCTGACGACCGATCTCCCGCCCGGAGGACTTCTCACCCGTAGGACTTCCGGCCCGTAGGACTTCCCGCCCGGAGGACGGAGATCAGGCGCCAGGAGGACTGGCGACCGGAGAACGGGCCGACCCGACGGCCCTTCGCCACGGAAGGTGGCGGGCGAACGCCGATGACGAGCGGCCGGGACGGGGCGGCACCCGTCGTCGCCTCGGTGTCGGTGGGACCCGCCTACGCGCGGATCGTGACCGGGGTTCCGACGGGGGCGAGGGGGGCCAGGCGTTCGATCACGCCGTTGGGCATGCGGATGCAGCCGTTGCTGACGGCCTGGCCGATGACCGACTCGTCGGACCAGCCATGGATGGCGATCTGGCCGATGCCGCCACCGAAGTCGGTCAGCACATCTGAGAACCCGGCCACGCTGAGCATCCAGGTCCCGTACGAGCCCCCGGGGTCATCCAGGGAGATGTCGACGTAGAACTCGCCCACCGGCGTGGGCGTGCTGGGTGAGCCGACGGCGACCGGCGCCGACATCAGGGTCTCGTCGCCGTGGCGGGCCCGCAACAGGCGGTCGCTGAGGTCGACGACGATCTCGTTGGGCACCACGGAGGTCGTGACCTGACCGGCGTCGATCCAGGCCGTGCTCCCGTTGGGGCGGATCGGGAGGCGGACCTGGAGGCGGGCCCCCACGCGGTCGATCACGGCGAAGGACAACGGCATGCCCTCGTGGGTCGGGTTGGGCAACGACCACATCGGCTCGGAGGCCGTGGCCTCGGGGTAGAGGTCGACCTCCCCGACGGCCGCCTGTGCCCCGAGGTGGCTCGGCTCGGGCTCACGGACCCCGCCGATGGCCTTGGGAGGGAGGTTGGCGCTGCCCACATCGGTCGCCGCGGCCGCGACGGCCGTCGCCGGCGCGACCGCGGCCTCACCACGGCGATCAGAGGCAACCAGGCCGAAGGCGACGCCGCAGGCCACGAAGGCGAGCGCGGCCACCACGGGCACGACGGGTCGCTTCACCGGACCCAGGGTACGGAGCCGATCGGCCGGGGGAAAGGGCTACACCAGCCCCAGCATGCGCTGGGCGTTGCCCCGACAGATCTTGTCGACCACGTCCTGGGGCAGGTGGCCCATCAGATCCTGGGCGACTTCGAGGGTGTGGGGCCAGGTGGAGTCCGTGTGCGGGTAGTCGGTCTCGAAGGTGACGTTGTCCACCCCCACCTTGTCGAGGGCGTCGAGGCCGTGGCGGTCCCGGAAGAAGCAGCCGTAGACCTGGCGGTAGTAGTAGCTCGAAGGCGGCTCGGGGATCTGGTCGGCCACCCCGCCCCAGGCCCGGTGCTCCTGCCACACGTCATCGGCCCGCTCCAGCACGTAGGGCAACCAGCCGATCTGGCCCTCCGAGTAGGCCAGGGTCAGGGTCGGGTACCGCACCAGGACGCCGGAGAACAGGAAGTCCGACAGCGACGCCATGGCGTTGTTGAAGCTCAGCGTGGCCGCCACCGCCGGTGGGGCGTCGGGCGAGGTCGCCGGCATCTGGGACGAGGAGCCGATGTGCATGCACACCACCGTCTCGGTGGCCTGGCAGGCGGCGAAGAACGGGTCCCAGGCCCCGGTGTGGATGCTGGGCAGGCCCAGCTTGGGGGGGATCTCGCTGAAGCACACGGCCCGGACGCCCCGGGCGGCGTTGCGCTCGACCTCGGCCACGGCGGCATCGATGTCCCACAGGGGAATGATGGTCAGGGGGATCAGCGCCCCGTCGCTGTCGCCGCACCACTCCTCGACCATCCAGTCGTTGTAGGCCAGGACACAGGCCATGGCGAGCTGGGTGTCCTCGGCCTCGGCGAAGGTCTGGCCACAGAAGCGGGGGAAGGTCGGGAAGCACAGGGACGCCTCGACGTGGTTCATGACCATGTCCTCGACGCGGGCCTCGGGCTCGTAGCAGCCCGGCCGCATCTCGTCGTAGGTGATGGGCGAGAGCGTCATGTCGTCCCGGTCGAAGCCGACCGAGGCCACGTGACGCTTGTGGGGGTACATCTTCCCCTCGTAGAACCAGATGTCACACGGGGGGCCCTCGTCGGTGAGCTCGTACTCGTAGGTGGTGCCCCCGACGTACTTCAGGCCACCGAGACCATGGCGCTCCACGTGGGGGCCGGCGGCGCGGTGCTTGTCGGGCAGCCAGGTCTGCCACAGATGGGCCGGCTCGACGACATGGTCGTCCACGCTGATGATCATCGGGATCTCGGCCACGGCACGCTCCTGCTCCGGACCCGTTTCTGACGGGTCGTCAGAAACGACGATAGCCCAGCCGGGAGCCCGCTCCGGCCGGGCTGGTTAGCGTTGCCCCTCATGTCCCATGCCGATCTCCTCGCCCGCCATCGGGCCGTCCTGCCCTCCTGGCTCGCGCTGTACTACGACGAGCCCATCGAGCTGGCCGAGGGCCAGGGCCGCCACGTCGTCGACGGTGAGGGCAACCGCTACCTCGACTTCTTCGGCGGGATCCTGACCACGATGACGGGTTATGACGTGCCCGAGGTGACCGCCGCCATCCGCGAGCAGGCCGGTCGCATGCTGCACACCTCCACCCTCTACCTGATCCGCCAACAGGTGGAACTGGCCGAGATGATCGCCGAGCTCTCCGGCATCCCCGACGCCCGCGTGTTCTTCACCACCTCCGGCACCGAAGCCAACGAGGCCGCGCTCCTGGTGGCCTCGTCGTACCGGCGGTCCAGCCAGATCGTCGCGGTCCGCAACAGCTACCACGGTCGCTCCTTCGCCACCATCGGCATCACGGGCAACCGCGGATGGTCTCCGTCCTCGCTGACCCCGTTCCAGGTGAGCTACATGCAGTCGGGCTATCGCTTCCGCAGCCCGTTCCGTGACCTGGACGACGCCGGCTTCATCGACGCCTGTGCCGAAGACCTGCGGGACGTCATCGCCACCCAGACCGCCGGCGACATCGCCGCGCTGATCGCCGAGCCGGTCCAGGGGGTCGGCGGGTTCGCCATCCCGCCCGACGGGTTCTTCGGGCCGGTCGAGAAGGTGTGCCGGGAACACGACATGCTCTTCATCGCCGACGAGGTCCAGACCGGCTGGGGTCGCACCGGTGACCACTTCTGGGGCCACCAGGCCCACGGCATCACCCCCGACCTCATGACCTTCGCCAAGGGCCTCGGCAATGGCCTGACCATCGCCGGGGTGGTCGGGCGGGCCGAGATCATGAACTCCGTCACGGCCAACTCGATCTCGACCTTCGGGGGCAACCCCCTGTCCTGTGCCGGGGCCATGGCCAACCTGCGCTATCTGCTCGACCACGACCTCCAGGCCAACACCAAGGCCCGGGGCGCGGAGCTCATGACCGCCCTCGCCCCTGTGGCCGACCGGCATCCCGCCATCGGCGAGATCCGGGGCAAGGGCCTGATGATCGGCCTCGAGTTCGTGGGCGCCGACGGCTACCTGCCCGACCCCCAGGTCGCCGGTGTCGTCCTCGAGGGCTGCAAGGACCGGGGGTTGCTGGTGGGCAAGGGCGGCCTGCACGGCAACTGCCTGCGCATGGCCCCGCCGCTGTCCCTCACTGCCGACGAGGCCGCCGAAGGTGCCGCCATCCTCACCACGACCCTGGACACCGTCCTGGGCTGAGGACCGAGGGGCGCTCGGCGCCGCCCCGTCTACCCCCGGCGCTCGGGGTGGGCCGGACGAGGCAACCACGGAGGCGGCCCTCCCGGCAGGCCTAGTGCGACATCAGGCGTTCGGCGATGGAGCGGCCGCTGGGCGGCTTTCCGGTGCGCACGGCCCTGTCCTCCATGCGGGCGGCGGCCTTCTGGATGTGGCGGACCCCGAGCCAGCGCAGCGGCTCGGGCTCCCAGCGCTTGGGCTCGTGTTGGACCATGGGGAGGTCACACCGCGGCGTGCCCCCGCCGTTGATGAGGTCGGCCAGGGTGCGTCCGGCCAGGTTCGTGGCCGCGACGCCCTCGCCCGCGTAGCCGCCCGCCTTGGCCAAGCCGGTGGCCGGGTCGAAGCTGAACGACGGCAACCAGTCGCGGTGGATGCCGACCACCCCGCCCCAGCACCGCTCGAACGGAACGTCGGCCAACGTCGGGAAGAACTCCTCGAACTGCTGCCGCAGGCTCCGGGCGGTGTCCTCGACACAGTCCCACTCGGGCTTGATGGCCGAGCCCCAGTGGTAGAGGGAACCGCGTCCACCGAAGGCGATGCGGCCGTCCCGGGTGATCTGCAGGTAGTCGATCGTGAGGCGCTTCGACTGCATGACGAAGCGGCGCCGCCAGCCGATCTCCTCGCGCTGGGCCTCGGTCAAGGGCGCCGTCAGCATGATCTGGGAGTAGACGGGCAGGATCTCCCGGCGGTGGGCCTCCAACCCCGACAGGTAGGCCTCACCCGCCAGGACCACCACCTCCGCGGTGATGTCACCGCCCGTGGTGTGCAGCACCGGTCTCGGCGAAAGGTCGTACCCGGTGACGGCGGTCTGCTCGTGGATCGTGGCGCCGAGGGCCTCGACGGCGCGGGCCAGGCCGCGGACCAGGCGTCCCGGGTGGACGGCGGCGAACGGCTCGGCGAACAGCGCCGCCCAGGTGTTGTCGACCTTGACCATCTCGGCGGCCTCTCCCGGCTCCATCCAGCGGTAGAAGTCCGGATAGCCGAGATCGACCATCTCGTCGTGGATGTGGTGCAGGGTCTTCATCTGGTGGCCGCCCCGGGCCAGCATGAGCATCCCGTGGCGGTCGAGCTGGGCGTCGATGCCGTAACGGTCGACGGCCGACTCGACCTCGCCGACGGTGTCCACGAGGGCGTCGTGGGTCGCTCGCGTCGCGTCCTTCCCGTGGCGGGCGATCATCTCGGTGTGGCTGACCGAGATCTCCGGTGACAGCCACCCGCCGTTGCGGCCCGAGGCCCCCCAGCCGGCGATCTCGCGTTCCACCAGCACGACCTTCAGGGTCGGGTCCCGCTCCAGCAGGTACAGCGCCGTCCAGAGGCCGGTGTAGCCCGCCCCGAGGATGGCCACGTCCGCGGTCGTCGAACCGTCCAGCGGCGGCCGCGGGCTCAGGTCGTCGCCACAGGTCTCCATCCACCAGCTGACCGAGCGCTCGTCGGGATCCGTCATGGAACCGATCATGGCACCACTACGGTCCCCGGCCATGGCCCCGCCTGCCGCCGACGAGCCCGTCCTGGTCGGCGTGGGCCAGGTGACCCACCGCCCTGGGGACGGTCCGCTGCCGTCACTCGTGGACCTCATGACCACCGCCGCCCGCCGGGCCGGGGACGATGGCGGGGCCGACCTGCTCGAGCGGGTCGGCTGGATCGGCGTCCCGAAGGGGGCCTGGACCCATCCGGACCCGGGGCGCGAGGTGGCCGCCGCCGTCGGGGCCGGTGCCGCCCACACCGTGCTGGCCGAGGTGGGGATCACCCAGCAGGAGGTCATCGACGCCGCGCTGGCCGCCGTGAGGGACGGGGCCGGTGCCGCGCTGGTGGTCGGCGGAGAGGTGAACCACGGATCGACGGCCGGAGCGGCCGGCGCGGTGGGCGAGGCGCGCCGGGCCACCGTCGAGCCCGATGAGCACCTGATCTCCCACGACCTGGGCATCAGCGCCGTGGAGATGAACCACCTCTTCGTGGATCCTCCCGCCGTGTATGCCGTGCTGGAGAACGCCTTCGCCGCGGCCCGGGGCTGGGACGACGACGAGCACCGGCGCCGGCTGGGGAAGATGACCGAGGCGTTCGCCACCGTCGCCGCGGGCAACCCTCAGGCCTGGCTGCGGGAAGCCCCCGTGGCCGCGGCCATCCTCGAGCCGTCGATCGAGAACCGGATGATCGCCGAGCCGTACACGAAGCTGTGCTGCTCGAACCTCCGGGTGAACCAGGCCGCCGCCCTCCTGCTCACCACCGTCGAAGGGGCCCGGGCCGCAAACGTCTCCACCGACCGGTGGCTCTTCCCCCGGGGCACGGCGATCTGCAACCACGCCGTGCCGGTCATCCGGCGTTGCCAGGTGGGCGGCTCGGTCGTGGCGCGGACCGCGGGGCGACGGGCATTGGCCCTCGCGGGGGTCGGCCCCGGGGACGTCGATCACCTGGACCTGTACTCGTGCTTCCCTGCCGCCGTGCAGATCACCGCCCACGAGCTGGGTCTCGCCCTCGACCGCAGCCTCACGGTGACCGGCGGGATGACCTTCGCCGGCGGCCCCCTGAACAGCTACGGCCTACACGCCCTGGCCACGATGGCCGATGTCCTCCGCACTGACGCGGGGGCGACGGGGCTGGTGACCTCGGTGTCGGGGTTCCTGACCAAGTTCGGGGCGGGTGTCTGGTCGACCGACCCCGGCCGCGAGGGCTGGCGGGGGGAGGACGTGACCTCCGAGGCGAGGGCCGACGACCGGCCTCGCCCCGACACCGAGGACCCGGGGCCAGAGGTGACGGTCGTCGCCGGCACCGTCACCCATGCCCGCGACGGCACCCGTACGGCCGTCGAGATCGTGGAGACCGCGGACGGCATCCGTTCCCTGCGCTCCACCCCGCGCTGACCCGAGGAGATCAGCTGCCGAGGAGGGGGTTCAGGTAGTCCCGCACGATGCTGCGGCCGTAGTCGGCGGCGGGAGCCCAGCGCCCGCCGAGGCGCTCGACGGTCGGGGCGACCGCGTAGATCGAGGGGAAGTGGCGGGGGTCGGGGCTGTTGGCCCGGGGATAGGACGGAGCGCCGGCGTAGAGGGCCAAGTGGTCGATGCAGGCGGTCACGCCCTGGCGCCAGTTGACGAACCGCTGGTGGGCGTTCGGGTCCCCGTTGCCGCCACCGGCGGTGGTCTTCAGTCCGCAGGGGTTCCTCCAGGAGGCGTTGAGGACGCCGCCGAAGTTGCCGTAGGCGGTCTCCTTGGCGGACTGCGCATAGGCGATCTCGGGGCGGATGCCGCGGGAGCGGGCCAGCTCGAAGTACAGCCGGGCGTTGCTCACGAAGCGGGGGCTCGCCGCCTGCCGGCGGGCCCAACGCTCGGCCACCGCCCGGCTGGTGAACGTCTGACCTTCGATCCGGGTCTGGATCCCCCGGTTCCGGTACACCACGGCCTTGACACGATCGAGCAGACCGGCTTCGTCCGCGGAGCGCACCGAGACCCGGGCGATGGCCCTGGCCCCCACCGGGGCCGAGTTCCGAGCCCGCACCTCGACGGTCATCACGCGGCGGCCACCGGGCGGAACGTCGGGGAACCGGTAGACGCCGGCGCGCACCAGCGAGGACACCGGAGCGCCGCCCACGAAGTAGCTGATGAGGAAGTGTCGGGCATTGCGGGAGCCGTGGACGACGAAGGTGTCGGGGTCGGTACCGTCGTTGTCGAAGCGGACGGTGAAGCGGGCGACACCGCGCCGGGGGACCGTCGCCACCCGGGTCTGACCCACGCTGTCGAGGTTGTAGATGTCCTGGCCCACCCAGATCGGGGAGGTGCGGCGTCGGATCAGCGCATCGGGGCGGTGGCACGGGTCGGTGCAGGTGACCGGCCCCTCAGGGCCGGGGGCGTCCTGGGCGGCCGCCGTCGCCGGGAGGGCCAGCACCACGGCGGCGGCCACCAGCGCGCTCCACACCTTTGCTCCGCCGTAGGCCACCGTTGTGTCTCCCGTCGTCAGCCCGTCCCCGCCTGCACGGTAGCGGCCCCTCTACGCTGCCTCCCGCCGCCGTCGTCGACGAGGGAGACCGGGTGCGACCACGAACAGCCCGACTGGCGGCGACGGTCACGGCGACCGCGCTCGTCGTGCTCGCCGCGTGCGGTGGCGACGAGGCGGACCGCGCCGCCGGCCAACGGTGCGAGCCGTACCTGGACCCCGATGAGTGCCCCGAGGACCAGGGCGCCCTCGAGGCCGCGGGTTCACCGGACAGGACCGACGGCCCGCCGGTCGCCCCACCCGACTTCGGAGCGGATCCGGACCCGGTCGTGGTCGGGCACCGGGGTGCCGCCGGCCTCCACCCCGACAACTCCCTGGAGGGCTTCGCCGCGGCCCGGGAGCTCGGCGCCACGTGGGTCGAGCTGGACACCCGGCTGTCGGCTGACGGCGACGTCTTCCTCAGCCACGACCCGGAGACGGCGCTCGGGCTGGTCGTCGCCGAGGCCTCGTCGGCCGACCTGGCCGCCGAAGGCCTGCCCACCCTGCGGGAGGCGCTCGACGTCATCGACGAGAACGCCCTCGGCGTCGACGTGGAGATCAAGTCGCTCCCCACCGAGGAGGGCTACGACCAGAGCCTCGAGGTGGTCGACGCCACGATGGCCGTCCTCCGGGCCCGTCCGCCGACCGGGCCGGTCCTGGTCTCGTCGTTCAACCCGCTCGCGCTGGAGCGGGTCCGCGAGCTCACCGGCGACGACTTCGACACCGTCCTCGTCACCTCGGGCGTAGGCGAAGCCGAGGACCTGGCCGCCACCCTGGTCGACGCCGGCCACGACGGCCTGGCCATCGGTGACCCCGACCTTCCCGCCGAGACCGTCGCCGTGTTCGCCGATTCGGGCCTGCCCGTCTGGTCCTGGACCGTCGACGAGGCCGACGTGGCCATCGAGCTCGTCGGTCGCGGCGTCGTCGGCATCATCACCGACGTCCCCGACCTCATCAGCGAGGCCCTCGCGGACTAGGCCCGCCGCCCCGATCGGGACCCGTCCTTCGGCGGTCTGGCGTGACTTCTGGCTGGCGGGACGACCGGTGGCAACGCCATTCCGGTTCAGCGACTCGCCGACAGGCCGGCGAGGAGGGCATTGCGGAGGTCGCGGGGGTCGATGACCTCGTCGTAGCCCATGGTGTGGGCGATCCGGTAGGGCCCGCCGGCCTGCAGGATCTCGGCCGCCGCCTGCTGATCGGCGGACAAGCCGGCGGCCTTCCCTCCCGACTCGGCCGGCATGGCCCCGAGGAGCACCCCCGGGAACGCCAGGGTCAGGGTCTGATGGTCGAAGGGGTTCATGGCCATGGCCGAGGAGCCGAAGCCGAAGGCCTTGCGGAGGGTGACATGGAGCTTGGTGTTCGGGTAGCGGTGCTGCGCGGCGAACAGCGCCGCGGCGGACCGCAACACGCCGTCGCGTTCGGCCTGGGTACCGGCCAGGACGCCGGGGTTGTCGGCCAGGAACAGCGCGGGCAGCCCGAAGGGGGCGACGGTGTCCAGGAAACGGGCGGCCTTGTCGGCCTCGTCCCGACCGATGGCCCCGGCCCGAACGGAGGGGTCGTTGGCCACCACCGCCACCGACCGGCCGCCGAGACGGATCAGGGCGGTGAGCATCCCGCCACCGAACCCGCGCCCCACCACCAGGGCGGCGCCGTCGTCGGCCAGCCGCTCCACCACCTCGAGCACCTCGTACGGACGGCGGGGGTCGGGCGGGACGACGGCGAGCAGGTCGTCGAGTCGGCGGGGACCGGTGTCCTCGCCCACCACGACGACCCCCTCGACGTGGGCCAACCACACTCGGGCCCGGGCGATGGCGTCCTCGTCACCGCCCACGACGTCGTGCACGACACCGGAGACCACCGCCACCTGCGGACCCCCGAGATCCTCGGGCGACACATCCTCCCCGGTCGCCGCCTTCACCAGGGCCGGCCCGGCCGTGAACAGCGCCGCCCCCTCGGTCATCACCGAGTAGTCCGCCAGCGGAGCAGCCAGGGCGCTGTGTCCCGCCGCCGGGCCGAGCACGAGGGTCACCAGGGGGACCCGGCCCTTGAGGTCGGCCAGGCCCTGCAGGTCGTTGGGCCGGCGGCCGGCTGCCTCCCCGGTCAGGCGGTGCCCGGCCCCATCGAGCATCAGGACCAGGGCCAGCCGTTCGCGAGCGGCGATCTGGGTCAGGCGGTACCGCTTGTCGGTGTTGCCGACGCCGATCGACCCGCCCTTGACCGTGAAGTCCTCCGCGGCCGCGAGGACCGGGCGTCCGGCCACCAGGCCCCGACCGGCGACCAGGCCGTCACCGGGAAGGTCCTCGATCCCCCCGACGAGGGTCCCCAGCTCGGTGAACGTGCCCGGGTCGAAGAACAGATCGAGTCGCTGACGGGCGTCGAGCCTGCCCTTGGCGTGCTGGCGCTCCACCCGCTCCGGGCCGCCCATGGCGCGGGCCGCACCCTGCCGCCGGCGCAGCTCGTCCAGCAGCGGCGCCCAGCTTCCTTCCGATGCGTCCCTCGTCACGGCCTAGGTTCTACCGGACCGCCGCCAGGCAGTGAGGGGTACCGATGACCGATCCGCGGGTGAAGCTCGGCTACGACGGCGCGGTCGCCGTCATCACCAACGACAACCCGGACAAGAAGAACGCCTTCGACGACGAGATGGACCTCGCCCTGTTCGAGATCCTGGGCGAGCTCAAGGAACGCAAGGACGTGCGGGCCATCGTCTGGCGGGGCGAGGGCTCGGCCTGGTCCTCGGGCCGGGACGTGGGCGCGATCGGCGGCGGCCAGGTGGCGATGACCCATCACGAGCTGATGACCCGGGGCCAGTGGGGCATCCAGCAGCTGTGGGAGATCGAGGCCCCGGTGATCGTGGCCATCCAGGGCTGGGCCATCGGCGGGTCGTTCCAACGGGCCCTGCTGTGTGACATCCGCATCGCCGCCGAGGGCGCCCGCTTCATGCTCCCGGAGACGAAGTACGGGGTGATCCCCGACACCGGCGGCGTGGGGGTCCTGTTCCAGATGGCCGGCCACGGCCTGGTCAGCGACCTGGTCCTGACCGGACGGGCCCTGTCGGCGGAGGAGGCACTGGTCCACGGCATCGTGTCGCGGATCGTGGCGCCGGGGGAGTTGGACGAAACGGCAATGGCCATGGCCCACGAGATCGCCGGGCGTTCGGCGGTGGCGGTGAAGATGGCCCGCCGGGTCATCCGCCACCTCGGTCGGCCCCAGCAGGTCGCCTCCATGGAGGACGAGCTGATCTACCAGACCTTCATCAACAAGTCCGACGACTACGCCGAGCTGCGGGCCGCCCACGCCGAGGGTCGCGACCCGGTGTTCAAGGGGTCCTGATGTCCATCATCAACCGTCCTGGGCACGGCAACGTGGCGCCCCCGACACCGGGCGGCACGGCGAAGAGAAGGTGCGGACGATGAGCACGGGTGAGCCCATCGGCCTGCCCGAGCCGCCGGAGCCCGGGTCCTCGGCCCTGCCCGCCGGCACCTACGAGGACCGGGTCGTGTTGGTCACCGGAGCCGGCACCGGGCTGGGCAAGGCGATCGCCACGGAGTTCGCCCGCCTGGGCGCGGCCATCGCCATCCTCAGTCGCAAGGTCGAGCACCTCGACGCCGGCCGCGAGGCCATCGAGGCCGTGGGCGGCCGGATCCAGACCGTCCCGTGCGACATCCGGGAGCCGGACCGGATCGCCGCCGCCTTCGACGCCGTCGAGGCCGACCTCGGCCTCCCCGACGTGCTGGTGAACAACGCCGCGGCCAACTTCCCGGTGCCGGCCGAGGACATGAGCGCCAACGCATGGCGCACCGTCGTGGACATCACCCTCAACGGGACGTTCTTCTGTGCCCGGGAGTTCGGCCGCCGTCACCTGGCGGCCGGGACGCCCGGGTCGATCATCAACGTCGGCGCGTCCTACGCCTGGACCGGCGGACCCGGGTTCGCCCACTCCGCCGCGGCCAAGGCGGGCGTCAAGAACATGGTCGAGACCCTGGCGGTGGAGTGGGGGCCCTACGGGATCCAGGTGAACGGACTGGTGCCGGGCCTCTTCCCCCACGAGGACATGACCGCCGACATCCGCTCCAGCCTCGACAGGACCCACGAGAAGGACGGCTGCCAGCCCGCCCTGCGGGTGGGGCGGGTGCGGGAACTGGGTTGGGCCGCCACCTTCCTGGCCTCGCCCTACGCCCGGTTCATCTCCGGTCACACCCTCGTGGTGGACGGCGCCAACTGGCAGCGCCGTTCGATGACCAACCCCCAGGTCGTCACCATCCGCGACCAGATGGGCAAGGACGAGTTCCAGCCATGAGCGCCGGCAGGCCGCCACATCTGCTCCGCTCCGCTCCGCCGGCTCCGCCGACCGGGTCTCGGCCTCGGCGCTGCTCCGCTCCGCTGCGCAGCCTGACGAGCCCGCCACATCTGCTCCGCTCCGCTCCGCCGGCTCCGCCGACCGGGTCTCGGCCTCGGCGCTGCTCCGCTCCGCTGCGCAGCCTGACGAGCCCGCCACATCTGCTCCGCTCCGCTCCGCCGGCTCCGCCGACCGGGTCTCGGCCTCGGCGCTGCTCCGCTCCGCTGCGCAGCCTGACGAGGGGTTGGATCGGTGCCTGATCCCTACGAGGGGTTCGGGGGTCGGGTGGGGCGGACGGTGGCGGGGTCGGAGCCGTGGTGGCCGCCCCGGGCCGAACCGCCGGCGGGGGCGCCCAACGTCCTGGTCATCCTCGTCGACGACCTCGGCTACTCGGACCTCGGCTGCTACGGCTCGGAGATCCACACGCCCAACGTCGACGCGCTCGCGGCCCGGGGCCTCAGGTACACGAACTTCCACGTCACCCCCATGTGCTCGCCGACCCGGTCGGCCCTGCTGACGGGTCTGAACAGCCATCGGGCCGGCGTCGGCCACGTCGCCCACTCCGACCCGGGCTTTCCCGGCTACGCCATGGAGCTCACCCAGGACGCCGCCACGGCGGCGGAGATCTACCGGGACGCGGGCTGGGCCACCTTCATGGCCGGGAAGTGGCACCTGGCCAAGGACTCCGACATCAACGCCGCCGGGGCCCAGCACAGCTGGCCGTGCCAGCGAGGCTTCCAGCGCTTCTACGGGATCCTCGACGGGTTCACGAACCTGCACCACCCCCACCGGTTGATGAGCGACAACCAGGTGGTGGAGGTCGACCGCTATCCCGACGACTACTACCTGACCGACGACCTGACCGACCGCTGCCTGAGTTGGTGGAAGGAGCTGAGGGCCAGCCATCCCCGAAAGCCCTGGTTCACCTACCTGGCCCACCCCGCGGTCCACGCGCCGCTGCACGCCAAGCCGGTCGACATCGAGCGCTACCGGGGTCGTTACGAGAGCGGCTGGGATGCCCTGCGCGGCGAGCGGTTCGCGCGCCAGCAGGAGCTGGACCTGCTCCCCGAGGGCACGGAGTGCGCGCCCCGCAACGCCGAAGAGGGCGACGACGTGGCCCCGTGGGACGAGCTGTCCGGCCACGAACAGGCGCTGTTCGCCCGGCACATGGAGGTCTACGCGGGGATGGTCGACGGCCTCGACCAGTCGATCGGCCGCCTCCTCGACGGCCTGGCCGAGATGGGAGAGCTGGACAACACCATCGTGGTGTTCACCTCCGACAACGGGGCCTCCAGGGAGGGCGAGGAAGCCGGCACCAGCGGCTACTTCGTCCACCTGCTCGGCGAACCCGACGTCGCGGCCGACCTCCCCCGGATGGACCTCCTGGGGGGTCCCCAGACGATGCCCCACTACCCGCGGGGTTGGGCCATGGTCTCCAACACGCCGTTCCGGCTCTACAAGATCAACACCCATGCCGGGGGCCACTCGGTGCCGTTCGTGCTGTCCTGGCCCGACGGGATGCCGGCCTCCGGCGAGATGCGGCGTCAGTACGCCCACGTGGTCGACCTGCTGCCGACGCTGCTGGAGCTGACCGGCATCGAGGCGCCGACGGAGCGCAACGGTCGGCCCCTCATCCCGATGGCGGGCTCGTCCTTCGCCGCCACCCTCGGCGAGGCGGACCACCCGTCGACCCGGACCGAGCAGGTCTACGAGATGATCGGTCACCGGGGCTTCTACCGGGACGGCTGGGAGGCGGTCACCCGCCACCCCCCGATGACGCCCTTCGCCGACTCGGAGTGGGAGCTCTACGACCTCGTCACCGACCCGACCGAGCTCCGGGACCTGGCGGCCGAGCACCCGGACAAGGTGGCGGAGCTGGCCGCGGCCTGGGAGGCCGCGGCCCACGCCGAACAGATCTACCCCCTCGACGAGGGCAGCAACCTCAAGTTCGTCCAGCGACCGGAGCGCTCCGAGGCCTATCGCGAGCCCATCACCATCTTCCCGGGCACACCGACCCTCGAGCGGTGGCGGTCCCACGAGCTCATCTACATGTGCTCCTTCACGGTGACCGCCTCGGTCGACCTGGCCGAAGGCGACCGTGGGTGGCTGGTGGCCCACGGCGACCAGGGCGGGGGGTACGGCCTCTTCGTCGACGACGGCGAGCTGTGGTGGCTGCACAACGACGGCAAGGGCGTCGTGCGCCGCCTGTCGGGAGGTCCGGTCGCGACCGGTGCGGTCGAGCTGGCCGCCGTGGTCACCGCGCCCGGCGGCTTCCTCTGGGACGTCGCCCTGACCGCCGACGGCGAGGAGCGGGCCACCGACGGCGGCTATCGGATGCTCTTCCCGATGTCGCCCTTCGAGGGCATCGATGTCGGCATCGACCGTCGTTCGCCCGTGTCCTGGGACATCTACGCGGCCGACGGCCCGTTCCCCTTCACCGGCACGCTCCACCGGGTCCGCTACGAGCCGGGCGAACCGGCGCCCGACTCCGCCTGGCGCTGGATCGACATGCTCCGGGAGATGGGCGCCCAGTTCGAATGACCGGCGGGGGCCGGTTCGAGCGGCCTCAGCGGATGGCGCCCGACTCCTTCAGCGAGGTGATCTCGTCCGCAGTGAACCCGGCCTCGCCCAAGACCTCGTCGGTGTCACAACCGGGCCACTTCGGCGAGGGCCCCGGCCCGCCGGGCGTGCGCGACAGCCGGGGCACCGGGGGGACCTCCGTCCCGCCGTCGGGGAAGAGGCGGGCCGCCATCTGCGGGTGGGCGAGGGCCTCGGTGAAGTCGAGGATCGGGGCCACGCAGGCGTCGGTGCCGTCGAAGACCGCCGTCCATTCGTCCCGGCGCTTCGTTCGGATCACCTCGGCGAGTCGCTCCCGCAGTTCCGGCCAACGGGGCTGGTCGTACTGGTCGGGCAGATCCTCCCCCGTCAGGCCCAGGCCCTCCAGCAACAACGCGTAGAAGTGGGGCTCGATGGGGGCGACGGAGATGGCCCTCCCGTCGGAACACCCGTAGACGGCGTAGAACGGCGCCCCACCGTCGAACAGGTTCGATCCCCTCTCGGGGCCGTGCATGCCCGACGCGGCCATCGAGTAGAAGACCGTCGCCAGGGAGGCGACCCCGTCGACCATGGCCGTGTCGACCACCTGGCCCCGGCCCGTCCGTTGGACCTCGAGCAGCGCGCACACCACGCCATAGGCCAGCGTCAGGCCCCCACCGGCGAAGTCGCCCAGCAACGTCAGGGCGGTCGACGGTGGGAGCTCGGGGCGGCCGATGGCGTGGATCACCCCCGTCACCGCCTCGTAGTTGAGCGAGTGACCGGCCTGCTGGGCCAGAGGCCCGTCCTGACCCCACCCCGTCAGCCGGCCGTAGACGACGCGGGGGTTGCGGGCGAGGACAGCGTCGGGGCCTACGCCGAGGCGCTCGACGACACCCGGCCGGAAGGCCTCCAGCACGACCGCCGCGGTCTCGGCCAGGCGCAGGAAGGTCTCGACCCCCTCCGGCGCCTTGAGGTCGACGGCCACGGAGCGCCGCCCCCGGTCCCAGGCGGAGTGCGGCTTGGCCACCGGCTCGTCGGGCACGTCGGCCAGCCGCTCGACCCGGACGACCTGGGCCCCCATGTCCGCCAACCGCAGCGACCCGTAGGGCAATGCCCCGAGGCCCGCCAACTCGAGTACCCGAACCCCGTCGAGGGGACCCGTGCTCACGATGGCTCGTGGTCGACGGCCTCCACGGCACCGGCCCCGACCTCGACGCAGTGGACGCAGTGGACGTGGACCCAGGCCAGTGGACGCAGTGGACGCAGTGGACGCAGCGATGGTCGAGCATCCCCGAATCATGGCCGCTCACCCGGCGCTGCTCGGCCAAGATCGGTCCGTGAGCCCGACACCGAGCGAGTTGCGGACCGAGCGGCTGGTGCTGCGGCGATGGCGGGCCGCCGATCGCGCGCCGTTTGCCGCCCTGAACGCGGATCCCGTGGTCATGGAGCACTTCGTCGCCCCGCTGACCCGGGCCGAGAGCGACGACCTCGGGGACCGGATCGAGGACCACTTCGACCAGGAGGGGTGGGGGCTGTGGGCCGTGGAGGTCGCCGCGACCGGCACCTTCCTGGGCTTCACCGGGCTCTGGCCGACCACCTTCGATGCCGCCTTCACCCCGGCGGTCGAAGTGGGCTGGCGGCTGGCCCGGGAGGGGTGGGGACGGGGGTACGCCACCGAAGCCGCCACCGCCTCGGTCGACGACGGCTTCGACCGGCTGGGCTTCGAGGAGATCGTGTCGATGACCAGCGTCGGCAACGCCCGGTCCCGACGGGTCATGGAGAAGCTCGGCATGACCCACGACCCGGACGAGGACTTCGACCACCCGAACGTCCCGGTCGACCACCCGATCCGGCGCCACGTTCTCTACCGGCTCGCCGCCCCCGGACGCGGTACGGGGCGGCGCCGAAGCGCCGCCCCGTATCCGGGTTTCGTCGAGGGGAACCGCTAGCCGCCGAGGCTGGACAGCGCCTCGGTCGCCTCCTGGGAGCACGCGCCCAGGGCCTCGGAGTCCTCCGTGGTGAGGTCCCCGGCGCTCGCGGCCAGGTCCTGACCGGCCTGACCGAGTTCGGAGGCGGGGCCGGCCAGTTCGGCGAGGGCGGCGGGATTGCCTTCGGCCGCGACGACGTCGTCGGCGAACTGGTTCACCTCGTCGCAGTAGGCCTGGACCTCGGGGTTGTCGCTGCTGACCTCGCTGCCGCCGTCACCGGAGTCCGAGCCGGAATCGCTCGAACCGCCGCCGTCGTCGCCGCCGCCGTCGTCGCCACACGCCGCGGCGCCGCCGACGAGCAGCATCAACACGAAGAACACACTCAGAAGACGCTTGTGCATTGTCTACCTCTCCCTGGGGGGGCCTGTCCGCCCCCGCCAGTCGAGGGCTGTGGAGGAGTCTGCCCCAGCCGAGACGCTCGTGTCCTGAGTAGGACTACTCAATTCGCCGATCGGCGGTCAGAACACCTGGCCGCGGGTCCGCCAACGGTGCCAGGCCGCGCTCAGGCCGATCAGCAGGAGGCTGCCGACCAGGATCATCGTCGCCAGCACGTTGATCTGCGGGGGCAGGGCGGTCTTGGACGCGTTGTTCACATAGAGCGGGTAGGTCACCGTCGCCCCCGCGGTGAACAGGGTGATGATGAAGTCGTCGAGCGACAAGGCGAAGGAGAGCATCGCCGCGGCGACGATGCCGGGGATGATCAGCGGCAGCGTGATGCGCATGAACGTGCGCGTGGGGTTCGCCCCCAGGTCCATCGCCGCGTCCTCGAGGCTCCAGTCAAAGCCCCGGATCCGGGCCTTCACGGTCAGGGCCACGAAGCTGATCTGGAACATCACGTGGGCCAGCACGATGGTGCGGAAGCCGAGGTTCCAGCCGAAGTCGAGGAAGAGGGCCAGCAGCGAGGCACCCAACACCACCTCGGGGCTGGTCAGCGGCACCACCAGGAACAGGTCGATGCCCCCTGCTCCCCGGAACCGGTGCCGGACCAACGCGATGGCCACGAGCGAACCCAGGACCACGGCGATGAGCGTGGCGATGGCGGCCACCTTGAGGCTCTCCTCGAGTGCGTCCACGAGGGCCGGGTACTTGAACGGGTCCTGCCACGCCTCGAGGGAGAACCCCTTCCAGACGAAGTTGAACTTCCCGATCGGCTTGTTGAACGAGAAGGCGACGATGACCGCGACCGGCAGGAACAGGTAGAAGAGGACGAAGGCGGCATAGGCGTTGAGGAAGTACCCCCCGATGCGACGCAGGAGGGGGGGTGGGGAGAACCCGGGACGGATCGCCTCCTGCTGCTCTACGGGCGCGGTCACACGAGGTCCTCGGTGCCGAGGAGTCGGGTGTAGATCAGCACCATCACCAGGATGATGATCATCAGGACCGCAGACAGGGCCGAGGCCAGTGGGTAGTCCTTCACCACCAGGAACTGGCTCTGGATGACGGTGCCGACCATGGCCTGGTTGACCCCGCCGAGGTACTGGGCGTTCACGAAGTCACCGGCCGCGGGGATGAACGTCAGCAGGCTGCCGGCGAACACTCCCGGCAGCGACAGCGGGAGCAGAACCTTGCGGAAGGTCCGCACACCGCTGGCGTAGAGATCGCGGGAGGCCTCGAGCAGGCGGGGGTCGATCTTCTCGATGCTCACGTAGATCGGGAGCACCATGAAGGGCAGGAAGTTGTAGCTCAGCCCGCCGATGACCGCCCACGGCGTCGAGAGGATCCGCCCGTTCGTGGTCAGGCCGAGGGCGTCGAACACGCTGGTCAAGAAGCTGGAATCGGCGAAGATCGTCTTCCACGCCAGGGTCCGGATGATGAACGTGATGAAGAAGGGCAGGATCACCAGGCCCAACAGCACGTTCTTCCACTTGCCCGCCTTGAAGGCCAGGACGTAGGCCAGCGGGTAGGCCAGGACGAGGGCGATGAGGGTCGCCGCCAGCGCGTACTGGAACGAGCGGATGATCTGCTGGTCGTAGGTGGTGAACGCGTCGCTGTAGTTGCTGAACTCCCAGGAGAACTCCAGGGTCGGGTCGAAGACCGACCCCGCACTGGTCGACAGGGAGGTCCGAACGAGGACCCACAGCGGCTGGACGAAGAAGACGAACAGGTACGCGAGAGCGGGCAGGCTGAGCAGGTACGGCGTGATCTTCCGCCGTGTCCCGGCTGCAGCCGTGCCCGCCATCGCTCAGATCCCCTGCCCGCCGACGATGCCGATCGGGCCTAGGCCCGGGCCACCGCGGCGTACATCGCGGAGTACTCCTGGTCCTCCTCGTCGGTGAGGCCCCGCCAGGCGATGGCCGAGTCCCGGACCTCCTGGGAGGGGTTGATCAGCTGGTTGTCGGCCAAGGCCGGATCGATCGCCACCAACTCCTCGCCCGACCCCTCGACCGGCGAGATGAACTGGACGTACTCGGTGAGCCGGGCGGCATTGGCCGGGTCATAGACGTAGTTCATCCACTCCTCGGCACCGGTCGAGTTCTCCGTGGTGATCGGCATCACCATGTTGTCCGACCAGGAGATCATCCCCTCCTCGGCGAACACGAACTCCAGGTCGGGGTTGTCCAGCTGGAGCTGGGCCACGTCGCCGGAATACGCCTGGGCGATGGCCACGTTGCCCGCCACCAGGTCGTCGCCGTAGTCGTTGCCGGTGAAGCGCCGGATCTGGCCGGCGCTCTTGGCCTCGTCCACCATGGCCACGGCCGCCTCGATCTCGGCGGTGGTGACCTCGGCGGGCGAGACGCCCTGGGTGAGCAGGACCTGGCCGAGGCCGTCCCGGAGGTCGCTGAACATCGTCACCTGGCCCGCGAACTCGGGGTCGAAGAGGTCCTCCAGGCGGGTGATCTCCCGACCCGTCAGCTGTGGGTTGTAGGCGATCGAGGTGAAGCCCGAGAACCACGGGAGGCTGTAGGTGCGGTCGGGGTCGAAGGCGATGCCCTGCAACGAGGACACCAGGTTGTCCTTGTTCGGGATGTTCTCGTTGTCCAGCGGGGCCAGCCAGCCCAGCCCGATCAGCCGGTTGACGAGGAAGTCGGTGACGATGAACATGTCGGCGCCGATGTCGTCGCCCCGGCTCAGGGGCTCCCGGATCCGGGCGAAGTACTCCTCGTTGTCGTTGACGTCCTCGCGGTAGTCCACCGACAGGCCGCTCTCGGTCTCGAACAGGCCGACGGTCTCCTCGTCGATGTAGAACGGCCAGTTCGAGATCCGCAACGAGTCGCTGGAGGTGGGCGTGAAGTCGGCCGCATCCTCGCCGCCACCACCCCCGCTGCTGCCACCGTCGTCCCCGCACGCGGCGAGGAGGCTCGGGCCCAGGGCCAGGCCACCGAGGGCCAGGCTGGATCGACCGAGGAACCGGCGACGGCTCATGGCCATCTGCCGGCGGATCTGTTCGGGTGTCGGGTCACTCATGGGTACTACTCCTGTTCAGCGATCTCATCGAGCTCGGTTTCGTCAGCCGCCGCGGCCTTCCTGGGGCGGCCGGGCAATGCCGAGGCCGCGGGGGTGTCCCAGCTGGCCCAGATCTCGTCACCCGGCCGCAACATCGGCAGCTGCTGGTCCGGGCCGACGTGGGCCAGGACCTCGTTGCCGTCCGGAGCGTCCCCCGCCAGGCGCACCACCGGCCCCTGGAACACCAGGCTGGTGACCTTCACGCGCACGGCGTGCTCGGGGGCCGATGCCTGGTCGGCCGCAACACGTATCCGCTCGGGCCGGACCATCAGGGTCACCTCACCGGCCAGGTCGCCGGTCGAGTGGGCCGGGAGGTTGGCCCCCAGGGCCGAGACCGTGACCGTGCCCTTGCCCTCGGCCGAGGCGACCAGGGTGGCGGGCCACAGGTTGGCCTGGCCGATGAACCCGGCCACGAACACAGTGGCGGGGCCGTCGTAGATCTCGGTCGGGGCGGCGACCTGCTCGACCCGGCCCTCGCTCATCACCGCGATCCGGTCGCTCATGGTGAGCGCCTCTTCCTGGTCGTGGGTGACGTAGATGAAGGTGATGCCCACGTCGCGCTGGATGCGCTTGAGCTCGAGCTGCATGGCTTGGCGCAGCTTCAGGTCGAGGGCGCCGAGGGGCTCGTCGAGCAGCAGGGCGCTGGGGTAGTTGACCAGGGCCCGGGCCAGCGCCACGCGCTGCTGCTGACCCCCGGAGAGCTGGCTGGGCTTGCGGTCGGCGTAGTCGGCGAGGCGGACGACGTCCAGCAACTCACCGACCCGACGCTCGGTCTCCTTCTTGTCCAACTTGGCGCTGCGGGGCCCGAAGGCGACGTTGTCGAAGATGGTCATGTGCGGGAACAGCGCGTAGTGCTGGAACACCGTGTTCACGTTGCGGCGGTATGGCGGGACCTTCGAGACGTCCTCGCCTTCGAGCCGGATCTCCCCTGCAGTCGGCTGCTCGAATCCGGCGATCATGCGCAGCGTGGTCGTCTTGCCACAGCCCGACGGGCCCAGGAGGGAGAAGAACTCGCCCCGCTCGATGCCGACGTGGATGCGCTCGACGGCCACGAAGTCACCGAACCGCTTCTCGACCTCGACCAGTTCGATGACCGCGTCCCGGCTTCGGCATCGCCCACCGCGACCGGTGACGGTTGCGTCGGCGTCAGTGTCTCCTCCCCCGCTTCGGTCATCGCCCACCCCTGTGCCGTGGCATCGCCGTACCGCTGTGAATGCAGGAACACTAGTCCCGTCGTCCACCGGCGTCCCCACCGCCGCCTCCGGTCCACATGGCCTTCCCGACCGCCGTAGGTTGGGCGGGTGAGCGAGGCGACGCGCAACGAGGCCACCATCGAGGGGTTCTGGGACCTGCTCTACGCCAAGGACTGGGTTGGCCTCGCCGCTCTCTTCGCCCCGGAGGCGGAGTACACCGACGTCCCCACGCCCGACGACGACGTCGCCCGCGGGCCCGAGCAGATCATCGCCCGCCTCCGCCTCGGCCTGGACCCGGTCGAGGAGATGATCCACCACCCCCGCCACGTGCTGAGCAACGACACGCTGGTCATGACCGAGCACGCCGAGGAGTGGCGCTTCCACACCGGCGAGGTGGCCCTGGTGAAGTTCGTCTCCGTCCACGAGTTCGACGCGGCGGGCCGCATCGTGCGCTGGTGGGACTACCCCGACCTGAACACGCTCCTGGAACAGGCGCCCAAGTGGTGGATAGACCACATCATGGAGGGCTACCAGACCTGAAATTGCGTCGGTTGGTCACGCCTGGCGTGACCAACCGACGCAATTTCGAAACGGGCGGAGGGTCGGGGTCGTCTGCGTCGTCACGACCACGTCTCGCCGGCGGCGCGTTCCAAGCGGTCGAAGCGATCGAGCCACGGAGCCATGGCCGGGTCGGTACAGCCGGCGCGGGCCGACGCGACCGTCGACGCGAACCGCTCGGGGTCGCCCTCGGCGCCGAGGCGGACCTCCCACTCGGCCTCGAAGTTGTCGATCTGCACCATCAGCGGCGGGGTGGCCTGCTCCTCGACCATGGCCCGCGATCGGCCACACCAGGCGCGCCCGTCGGCGACCCGCCCGCCGAGAGCACAGAGGCGGGCCATGGCCAAGGGGGCCAGTACCTCGGCGTACCGCAGGTCGGGCTCGATGACCTTGGCCAGGAGGTTTGCCTCGATGGTCTCTCGGTACGCCTGGTCGTCGAGCAGCCAGAGCGCTTCGGTCGCCATGCAGGCGATGAGGGGGTAGTTCGGGGCATAGCCGGGCGCCCGTTCGACGCCCACCATGGCCGACTCGAGAAAGGCCAGCGCCTCTCCGCGACGGCCGGCGGTGGCTTCGATCACCCCGTTGGTGGCCATGACCGCGAGTGAGGCCCACCGGGTGTCGGGGTTCTCGGCCAGCTCACGGAGCATCTCGCCCGTGGCCGCCGACGGGAAGCGACCCCGCACGTAGCCCATCAGCGACTCCGCAGCCAGCGTCTGGAACGCCGCGTTGCTCGTCGCCGGGACCCTCGGCAGGTCTGCGTACGCCCGGGCGAGGGACTCGTCGGCCTCCTGATGGCGCCCCGCGATGGTGAGACAACGGGCCAGCACCGCGCGACCGAGGACGAGGCCGTCGAAGTTGCCCGAGGCCACGTACTCGCCCAACCAGCCGTCGAATTCGGGGATGAGGTACTCGATGTCGACCCGGGCCCAGTGCGCCATGATCCCGGCTCCCGCCGGCGGGTCCTTGGCCAGGAAGGCATCGACGGCTGCTCGGGAGGAGGGCACGAACTGGAGGCCGACCAGATCCTCGGGATCGAGGTTCTCCAGGGCCGCCTGCAGCTCCCGGCGGGCCTCGTCGTCGAGGGGCAGCCCGGAGTGGGCTTCATCGGCGAACTCGATCTCCTGGAGCTCGGCCTCCCGCAGGAGGACCCAGGTCCGGTCCCGACGAGAGGTGGTCACCAACTCCCGGCCGATCGACGCCAGAGCCCATGCCCGCGATCGGTCGCCGACGGCCCAGGCGGTCGCCACCAGCTCCGCGACGACATCGGCGGCGGCGTCGGCCTGATCGGCGTCGGCCAGCAACCCCGCCGCCAGCCGTACGTCATCGAGGACCGATCGACCCTCGACCCGACCTCGGATTCCGGCCTCGGCCCGGGACCAGAGGACCTCCGCGGTCCGCTCGTCCCCCTCGGGTAGGAGCTCCAGGGCGATCGTGAGAGCGTCGAACGCCTCCCGGTGGGCATAGCGGTCGGTGGCATCGGCGGCCAGGACCAGCGCAGCCGGCACGCCCCGCTCGGCGCCGGGGATGGCGGCGCTGAGGTGCCAGTGCCGGGCCAGGGCCGCGGCCTCATCCGGCGTGGGAAGACCGTCCAGGCGCTTGTCCAGGGCCTCGGCGATGGCGCGGTGGGTGCGCACCTGACGGCTCGGGTTCAGCTCGGTCACCAACGTCTGGCGGAACAGGGCGTGGGAGAACTCGTAGTGGTCGAAGACCTCGGTGGAGAGGACCACCTGGGCCGCCAGGGCCTCGTCCACCGCGTCCAGGGCCTCGTCCTCCTCGAGTCCGGCCACGACAGCCGTCTCGGCCAGCGGGAAGGCCACCTCGAAGAGCGCGCCGACCCCGAGCAGCTTCTGGGCGGGCTCCGACAGCTGCGAGAGACGGCGGCCCACGACCTCACGGACGCCTTCGGGGATGGCGGTGGCCAGGTCGGCATCGGCCACCCAGACGCCGTCCTCGAAGCGCAGGGCACCCACCTCGGTCAGGTGGATGAGCATCTCCCGCAGGAAGAACGGGTTGCCGTCGGTCTGGGTGGTCAACAGGTCGACGAAGGCGTCGGGCACCTCGTGGTCGGCCAGCCGCTCCAGCAGTTGGCGGACCGACGAAGCGGGCAGGCCGTCGAGGGCCAGGCGGGTCGGCTCGACCTCCCGGCGCAGCAGTGGCAGGGCCTCGGCCAGAGGATGGCGCCGGTCGAGGTCCGTGTCGCGATAGGTGCCGATGACCAGCACCGGCAATGTCGTGGCCTTCCGGGCCACGACCCGCAGGAGCGCGACGGTGGCCGCGTCGGCCCAGTGGAGGTCGTCGAGGACGAGGACGACCGGTCGGGTCGCGCTCATCCGGGTGAGGACCTGGCCGAAGGCGTCGTTGAGCCGAGCTTCGGCATCGGCCGGCGCCAGGTCGGCCGGGGCGGGAAGGTCGGGCAGCACCGTGCGCACCGCGGGCGCCACGCGACCGATGACCGCCGCCTCCGAGCCGAGGACGGTCGCGACCTCCGCCGTCGGGGTCGCCCGCAACCAGTCCGTCACCGCTTCGACGAAGGGGGCGAAGGCGCCGACCTCCCCGTCGTGACAGCCCCCCACCAGCACCGTCGCACCGGGATCGGTGGCGACGTCCCGGCACACCTCGCTGACCAGGCGGGTCTTGCCGATGCCGGGTTCCCCGGCGATCAGCACCAGGCCGCCCTCACCGCTCGCGGCGGCGGCGAAACGCTCGTGGAGGACCGCCCGTTCGTGCTCGCGCCCCACGTAGGGGGCGGTCGCCCGCAGGTCGGCGGAGGCCTGCACCGGTTCCCAGCCGATCCGGTCGACGTCGAGGGACTCGGGCAGGCCCTTCAGGTCGAGCGGCCCGACGGCCTCGACGACGTGGCTCCCGCGTCCCCGGGCCAGGACGGTGACGACCGCGGCCGCGTAGATCTCGTCTGCCCCCGCCGCACTGCACAGGCGGGACGCCTCGACCACAGGGATGCCGAAGCAGTCACCGTCCTCGACCGTGACGTCTCCGGACGACAGCCCGACCCGGATCGAGAGGTCGAGACCCTCTCGCCGAGCCAGCGTCTCGACCGTCTGCTGCATGGCCACGGCCGCACCCACGGCCTCGGCCGCACCGGCGAACTGCACCAGGAACCCGTCACCCAGGCCTTTGACCACGGTGCCCCCGGCCCGCTCGGCCGCATCGCTCAGCGCTCGGTCGTGGAGGCGCCGGACCTCCTCGGCCCGGTCCTCGCCCAGACCGGCCCGCAACGCCGTGGAGCCCACGAGGTCGCTGACCAGGATCGTCGCCGTCTGGGTCCCCATGGGCCCCCCTTCCGCCCCCGACGCTAAGCGATCCCCCGCCACTCACCCGTTCCGGTGACGAGACATACGCGCCAGGCGACATGTTCCGTCACCAGAACGACAGGGGTCAGGTGAGGAAGCGGTCGGTGTAGAAGGCAAGGGACGACTCGAGGTCGGCCCGGTCGAGGCCGAGGACGTCGAGGTCGTAGTGGACGCCGCCGTGGCGGCCCCGGGGGTGCTCGGCCAGGTAGGCCGCCAACGAGGCCTCGACGCTGCCGGTCCAGGGTTGACCGGCCAGGGCGTAGATGCGTTCGACCATGGCCATGTCGTCGGCCATGAAGTCGTCGAAGCGGACATCGAGGGTCTGAGCCGCGGGCAGGGCCTCCCGATCACGCACGCAGTCCGCCAGCAGGTCCCGGACCCGGTTCCTCCAGTAGGAACCGATGACCAGAGGGTCCGGGTGGGCCAGGTTCATCCGGCACGAGTACGCGACCATCGTGGCCATCGAGAGGGTCACCGCCGCGGGGTCCCGGTGGGTGACGACGAAGGTCGCGTCGGAGAACACCTCGGCCAACACGGGGAAACAGCTCAGGTGCTGGGGCGACTTGAGCACCCAGCGGTCCCCACCCCGCTCGTGGGTGAGCACCCGCAGCACGTCCTTCAGGTACCGATAGCTCGCCGTCTGGTCGCTGGCCTTCCACCACGCCTGGTAGCTGGGCAGCGGCACCACGCTCTCGAAGAGCATCGTGTTGAAGTCCAGAGCCAGGAGCTGGATCTCCTCGTGCACGTGGTCGGTGGTCATCTCGTGCATGCGCTTGAAGTACGGCATGGCGTCGTCCATGAACCCGAGGGCGAGCGCACACCGCTCGCGGCGGGGATCGGGGTCGATGCCCCGCTCCTCGTCGGCAGGCACCGGCTCCAGGGACTCCCAGTACGGGAGGGACCGCAGGGCCGGGTCGGCCGACATCAGGTTGTGCAGGTGCGTCGTCCCGGTCCGGGGCAGTCCCGCCACGATGATCGGGGCCTCGATCTCGATGTCCCGGATCTCGGGATGACGGGTCAGCTCCCGCTGGACCCGGAGGCGGTTGCGCAGGAGCTGGACGAGCAGGGTGTGCTGGGACACCATCCCCATCGCCGACAGCTCCACGTCCTCGGTCAGGGCCCGGCAGAGGACGGCGAGCGCCTCCTCGTAGTGGTCGTCCCCGAAGTCGTCGACCCCTTCGACCTCGACGGCTGCGGCCTTCAGCTCGTCGGGCACCAGCCGGAGCTCGGCGGCCATGGGCGCCACCGAGTCGAGGATCTCCTGGACGTCCGACGAGAACACCGGCGCGGCGAGGTCGTCGAGGAAGACCTCGGGTGGACGATCCGTCATCGCTGGCCCTCCTTCCGTGTGATCATGGCCGACCTATGCGGTTCAGCCTGACCTATCCGCTCCTGCACCACCCCGCGCCCCCGGAGCTGTTCACCGGCGCGGCCGTCGCCGAGATCGCCCGGGTCGCGGAGGCCGCCGGTTTCGACGCCTTGGCCTTCACCGAGCACCCGATGCCCTCGGACCGGTGGTTGAACGCCGGCGGCCACGACGCGCTGGACCCCTTCATCGCCCTCACGTGGGCCGCGGCGGCCACGGTGCGCCTGCGCCTGCTGACCAACATCACCGTGGCCGCGTACCGGAACCCGTTCCTGTTGGCCAAGACGGTGGCCACCCTGGACTCGCTGTCGGGCGGCCGGGTGATCCTCGGAGCGGCGGCCGGCTACCTGAAGTCGGAGTTCCGGGCCCTCGGCGTCGACTTCGACGAGCGCAACGAGCTCTTCGACGAGGCTCTCGAGGTGCTGGCCATGAGTTGGCCAGGCGACCCGGTCACCTATGAGGGCCGCCACTTCTCCGCCGCCGGCAACCAGCTCGTGCCGACCCCGGTCCAGCAGCCGCCCCCCATCTGGATCGGGGGCAACAGCGCCGCAGCCCGACGGCGGGCGGTGGCCCACGCCCAGGGTTGGATGCCCTTCGCCAACCCGCCGCAGGCCAACCGGGTCGTGCGCACCCCGTCGATCTGGACCCCCGACGACCTGGCGCCGTTGCTCGACGAGCTGGCCGGCTGGGCCCGGGATGCGGGCCGGGACCCCCTCGACGTGCACTTCGGCGTGGTCGGCGGGGGGACCCCCGGTGGCGCGGACTTCGACCCCGGCCATCACGCCGCTCAGATCGCGGCCCTGGAGGCCATCGGCGTGACCTGGGTCGGCGCCGGCGCCGTCGGCGACGACCTCGCCTCTGCCCTGGCCGGCATCGAGGTCTACGGCCGCGAGGTGATCAGGGCCTAGCTCGTCGGCCTGTCGACCCGGCGTCGTCGCTCACTCCGCAGCCAACTGCCGGGCCACCGAGACCCGGCCCCGACGGACCGCGAACTGGGCCACGCCGTCGGCCACCAGGATCAGCACCGCCAGCGCCGCGAGCAGGCGCACCCCCGGGACGAAGGTGTCCCTCGCAACGCCGATGCGGTCGGCGACGGCCAGGCGGAACACGAGTCGACCGAGGGCGATGCCGAAGGGCACGGACAGGCCGGCGACCACGACGGTGAAGGCAACGGCATGCCAGTGGACGACGCCACCGATCCATCGACGGTCGGCCCCCGAGGCCAGGAGGACGGCGATCTCGCGACGCCGGTGCCGGAGCGCCACGAGCATCAGGTTGGCGAGGCTCACCAGGGCAAGGGCCCCCAGGATCCCGGCCACCAGGTAGGGCGCCGAGCGCACGCGCCCGAGGTTGGCGATGACCCCCGGGACCTCGGGCCGCCCGAGCGCGAGGCCGATGGCGTCGCTCAGTCGGGAGCGGACCGCTTCGGCATCGGCGCCGGGCCGCAGGGCGATCGCGGCCGTCGAGAGCGCGGCCCCGTCATCGAGCGAGCCGAAGGTGTCGGAGGTGACCAGGCCGCCCTCGCCCAGTCCGTCGCCCCCCTCGACGCCGGGGACGACCACGATTCCCACCACATCGAGGCGGTGCTCCCCCGTCGCAGCCTGCGACCGTGAGCGAGTCGCCCACGCCGACGCCCAGGTCACCGGCCGAGGTGGCCCCCAGGGCGAGTTGGTCATCGGTGGTCGGCACGACACCCTCGAGCACGTGGACGGCGAGATCGCCCGACACCGACTCATAGCCGGTCAGGTCCAGGCCCGTGCCGCCTTCGCTGACCCGGATGTTGCCCAAGAGGCTCAGCGAGTCGACACCGGGATCCGCCGCGATCGTCGCCGCCGCCTCGGCGGGCACGGCGCCGCCGCCCTGGCCGACACCCAAGTCATAGGTCACCCCCTGGCCAGCGGGGTCGTCCAACAACGTGTCCGTGCTGTCGGCGAAGGTGGCCGCCGCCACGAACAGCGCGAGGAGCGCGAAGAGCCCCACCACCGGGGTGCTGATGGACCCGGCGTCGCGGGGGTGGCGAGCGAAGGCGAACCGCAGTCCCATGGCCGGCTGGAGCCGCGCCACTCGGGGGACGACCGCCTCGACGACCGACCGAGGGCGCGGACGGCGACGGCTCCCGGCCCACGACGAGAGCGAGATCCCGACCCAGGCGACGAGCCCGACGACCAGCACGACGACACCGAGCAGGTGCACGACGGGCTCGACGTGGACCCCGGGCGTCGGCTCGAGCGCCGAGACGAAACCGAGGGGGAAGGTGCCCGACAGGACCACCGCCCCACCCGAGGCCACGATCGCCCCCACGACGGCCGGAACCGCCAACCGCCCCAGGATCTCGGCGAGCTGCTGCGCGTGGGTCAGCCCGATCGCGGACAGGGATCGAGTCTGGTCGTCGGCCGGCCGGGCGCCGCGGGTCGCGACCTGGCCGACGACGACCAGGCCGGCGACGGCAACGATCGCGGCCACGACCCAGAGGGCGTTGGCCTGCGTGGCCACCGCTCGGCGCAACTGGCTGTCGACCCACTCGGCCGGATCGAGGGTCAGATCCGCACCGGCGGGCAGGGTGTCGAGCTGCTCCCGGAGGTCACCGATGTCAGCTCCGTCCACCAGCGCGACCAGGGACTCGGTGGCGGACACGCCGATCGAGCCTTCCTCGAGCAGGGAGAGGGGGAAGACCGTCCCGACGTACTCGTCCTGCAGATCGACCGACGGGGACTCGACGACACCGACCAGCGTGGCGTCGAAACTCGGACCGTCGGGCTCGGACTCGTCGAAGCCGAACTCCGCAGCGGCCGCCGCGCTGATCGAGATGAACGGGAAGCGGTCACCGAGCTCCGCCCCGGTGAGGTCCAGGAAGTCCGGCGATGCCGCGAACTCGTGCGGGGCGTCGGGATCGGGAAGCCGGCCGGCCACGAGCTCCGCGCCGAATGCGTCCGGTTCCCCGGCGAAGACGATCGCCCGGTCGATCGGCGCGCCGTCATCGCCCAGGAACCCGGCAAACAGGAACGTGGCCGAGGCCACGTCCGCGACCGTGGGCAACGCCTCGACCTGCGCCGTGAGCGGGTCGCCCTGGCTCTGTTCCATCGCCGTGTCGTAGCGGTCCCCCCTGGCGGCGGCGTACCGGTCGGGGGAGGTCGTGGTGCGCAGCGCGCCCGCGACCAGGGTGAGGGTGACCCCACCGATGATCGCGACCGCCACGGCCAACCCCACCGCCGCCCTCGAATCGGCGCGAAGGCCGCGCCAGACGCGATAGCCGACGGCTCCCATGGGCCCAGCCAACCGTCCCCGGCAGGCGCCGGCAAGGGTGCCAGCACCCTCGGCCACCGGGTGGTGAGCCTCGCCCGACGCGGCGGGCCAGGTCCTCGGCACGTCGGCGACCCGTCGCGGGTCTACTGTCGGACCGACCGCTACCCCACCAGGAGTCCCGACCATGAGCACGACCCCACCACCGCCGCCCGGCGGCACCCCACCGCCCCCTCCCGGCGGCACCCCACCGCCCCCCGGCGGCGGGTTCGGAGGCCAGCCGACACCACAGCCGGCACCGGCCTTTGCTCCTGTGACCAGCACGGCGGAGCTGAGCTTCTGGAAGAAGCTCTTCGACCTCGACTTCCGCCATTTCGTGACCCCGTCGGTGGTCAAGGTCCTCTACATCCTGTGGATCATCATGGCCACGTTCTACGGGCTGATCCTGCTGATCGCGGGCCTCGCCGGGCTGAGCGACAACGCCGGCGCGTTCATCTTCGTGCTGCTGGCGCCGGTCGTGTGGTTCCTGGGGGTCGTCTACGGCCGGGTGATCATCGAGGTGTTCATCGCCCTCATCCGCACGGCACAGAACACCTCACTCCTCGTCGAGCGCCAGGGTGGGCAGCCCGGGCAACAACCGCCGACCTTCTGAGCGGTCGGGGCCCGCGTCGGCGGGCCCCGACTGCCGCCACCCCTGGGGTCGGCGCCTAAGCTGGCGGGACTGGAACGCGTTCTACTTCGGGGGAAACGCCATGTACGACCTCGTCATCCGCAACGGGACGATCATCGACGGCACGGGGGCCGACGCCCGCACGGGTGACCTCGCGGTCAAGGACGGCCGGATCGTCGCCGTCGGGGGCCGGATCGACGGTGAGGCCGCCGAGACCGTCGACGCCGAAGGACTGCTGGTCACGCCCGGTTTCGTCGACATCCACACCCACTACGACGGTCAGGCCACCTGGGACGACGTGCTCGATCCCTCCGCCGGCCACGGGGTGACCACGGTGGTCGCGGGCAACTGCGGCGTCGGCTTCGCCCCGGTGCACCCGGGACAGGAGGAATGGCTGATCCAGCTCATGGAGGGGGTGGAGGACATCCCCGGCACCGCCCTCGCCGAGGGCATGACCTGGGACTGGGAGAGCTTCCCCGAGTACCTGGACGTGCTCGAGGGCCGCCGGTTCGCCATCGACATCGGGACCCAGATCGCCCACGGCGCGGTCCGGGGGTATGTGATGGGCGAGCGGGGGGCCAAGAACGAGCCCGCCACCCCGGAGGACATCGAGGCGATGGCGGCCATCGTCAAGGAGGCCATCGAGGCCGGAGCGATGGGGTTCTCGACCTCCCGCACGCTGGCCCACCGCGCCATCGACGGCGAGCCGGTGCCGGGCACCTTCGCGGCCGAGGACGAGCTGTTCGGCATCGGCCGGACCCTGGGTGAGGCGGGCAAGGGCGTCTTCGAGCTCGCCCCCGCCGCCATCGACGGGATGGACAGCAACGATCCCTTCAAGGAGATCGACTGGATGCGTCGCCTGGCCGCCGAGACCCATCGTCCCGTCAGCTTCGCCCTCCTCCAGCTGAACCCGCACCCCGAGCTGTGGCGGGAGCTGATGGACCTGTCCCTGGAGGCCATCGAGGCCGGAGCGGACCTCCGCCCGCAGGTCGCATCCCGGCCCTTCGGCCTCCTCACCGGGCTCCAGACGAACCATGTGTTCCAGAAGCGCCCGACCTTCATGGCCCTGGCCGACCTGCCCCTCGACGAGCTGGTCGTGGCCCTGAAGGACCCGGCCACCAAGGCCGCCATCCTCGGCGAGGAGGACGCCCCGGCCGACCCGAGCGTGCTGTTCGACGGCATCGGCGCCTTCCTCCTCGCCATGGCCGACGACCTCTACGTCATGGGCGACCCGCCGGACTACGAGCCCACCCGCGAGACCTCGATCGGCGGCCTGGCCGAGGCGACCGGCCGAGACGTCCAGGACCTCATCTATGACCGCATGCTCGACGACGACGGCCAGGGCTTCCTGATGCTGCCGCTGTTCAACTACAGCCACCGGGACCACGAGGCCATCCGGGAGCAGTTGCTGCACCCGGCCGCCGTGCTCGGCCTGGGCGACGGTGGAGCCCACTGCGGGATGATCTGCGACGCCTCGCTGCCCACCTACTCCCTGACCCACTGGGCCCGGGATCGCAGCCGCGGCGAGAAGCTCCCGCTGGAGTGGCTGATCAAGAAGCAGACCAAGGACACCGCCGAGCTCTACGGCATGACCGACCGCGGCACCCTCGAGGTCGGCATGCGGGCCGACCTCAACGTGATCGACCACGAGGCGTTGACCCTGCGCTCCCCCCGCCTGGTCCGGGACCTGCCCGCGGGCGGCCGCCGCCTGATCCAGGAAGCCGACGGCTATGTGCTCACGGCGGTCAACGGCGTGATCACCCGACGCGACGGCGGCGACACCGGCGCCCGCCCGGGCCGCCTCGTCCGCAGCTGAGTCTCCCGTCTCATGGCCGATCGCGACTTCGATCTCCTCGACGGGGACTGGTACGTCAACGACCCGTACCCCGACTACGCCTGGCTGCGGGCCAACGCCCCGGCCTACTGGGACGCCGGCAATGAGCTCTGGGGCATCTCCCGCTACGACGACATCGTCGAGATCGAGAAGCGCAAGGACGTGTTCATCAACTCCGACCGGGCCAAAGGCGGCTACCGCCCCAACATCCCGGCGGACCCCTCGATCATCGGTCTGGACGACCCGAAGCACGCGGAGCGCCGCAACCTGGTGTCCCGCCGCTTCACGCCGCGGGCGGTCACCCGCTGGGAGGACCACGTCCGGGCGACGGTGACCGAGCTGGTCGACGGGGCCGTGGCCAAGGGGCGCATCGACGTCGTCGACGACCTCGCCGCCCCCCTGCCGGCCCAGATGATCGGGTACCTCATCGGCTTCCCCGACGAGGCGTGGCGTCAGCTCATGGACTGGTCCGAACGCACCATCCACCTCGGGGGCGGGCCGAGGTACCACGACGAGGACGGGATCGCCGCCGCCTTCGAGTTCGCCGGCGCCTGCGCCGAGCTCTTCGAGACCAAGAAGACCTGCCCCGCCGACGACGTGATGTCGCTCTACGTGGACGTCGAGCAGCGGGGCCTGAAGCACCAGGACTTCGGGGTCGACGAGGTCATCTCCGACTCACTGCTGCTGCTCGACGGCGGCGCCGAGACCACCCGCACCGTGATCGCCCGCATCATCGTCGCCCTGGCCGAGAACCCGGGGCAATGGGAGATCCTCAAGGACGGCGCCGATCTCGACGTCGCCGTGGAGGAGTTCATCCGCTGGGTGACCCCCATCCTGAACATGTGCCGGGTCGCCAACCGGGACCACGAGATCGGCGGCCAGACCATCCGCAAGGGCCAGCAGGTGGTGCTGATGTATCCCTCGGCCAACCGGGACGAGGCCCACTTCACCGATGCCGACACCCTCGACGTGACCCGGCAGCCCAACAACCACATCGCCTTCGGGTTCGGCACGCACTTCTGCCTGGGGGCCTCCTTGGCCCGCCTGGAGATCAAGACCATGTTCACCGAGCTGCTCGCCAAGGTCGACCGCTTCGAGCGTCCGGCCGACGGGACCGTGGTGGACATCCCCAACTCGTTCGTCTACGGCCTCAAGCACGCCGACATCACTGTCGTCCCGAACTGACCGAAAGGGTCCCCATGAAGCTCGAGGAGATCGACCTGACCGACGAGGACGTCTGGGCCGACCACGTCCCCCACGACCAGTTCACCTTCCTGCGCCGCGAGGCACCCGTGTTCCGCCACCCCGGTCGAGACGACGGGCGCCATCCCATCCCGGACTTCTGGGCGGTCACCCGGCACGCCGACCTCATCGAGGTGAACCGGGACACGACGCTGTTCTCCTCGGAAGCCAAGGGCGTCCTGTTGGCCGACCCCGACGAGGCGAACCGCGCCGCGTTCCAGACCATGCTCGACACCGACCCGCCGGCCCACACGCGGCTGCGACGGCTGGTCAACCGCGGCTTCACCCCCCGCATGGTCACCCGCTTCGAGCAGCACTACGGGGAGCTGACCCGTCAGCTGGTGGCCAAGGCCGTCACCCAGGGCACCTTCGACTTCGTCACCGACGTGGCCGCCGAGCTTCCCCTGATGGCGATCAGCGAGCTGCTGGGGGTTCCACTCGAGGATCGCCAGAAGCTGTTCGAGTGGAGCAACCGCCTGGTGGGGAACTCCGACCCCGAGTACGTCGGCAGCCTCGAGGAGTCCACCGCGGCGGCCGCCGAGCTCTACGTCTACTTCAACCGGTTGGGCGATGAGCGACGGGCCAACCCCCAGGACGACATCATCACCAAGCTCATCACCGAGGTCGAGGGCGATGCCCTCGGCCCCCACGAGTTCGAGACGTTCTGCCTGGTGCTGACCGTGGCCGGCAACGAGACCACCCGCAACGCCACCAGCCACGGTCTGTTGGCCCTGCTCGACAACCCGGACCAGATGCAGTTGCTGCGGGAGAACCCCGGACTGCTGGACTCCGCCATCGAGGAGATCCTCCGCTGGGCCACCCCGGTGATCCACTTCCGGCGCACGGCGATGCGCGACACCGAGATCGGCGGCCAGCCCGTCGCCGAAGGTGACTCGGTGGTGATGTACCACATCTCGGCCAACCGGGACGAGGACGTGTTCGAGGACCCGTTCCGCTTCGACATCACCCGGGACCCCAACGAACACATCGCCTTCGGCGGCGGCGGGGCCCACCACTGCCTCGGCGCCAACCTGGCCCGCCTGGAGCTCCAGATCGTGTTCAAGGAACTGCTGTCGTCGACCCGCTCGATCACCCGGGCGGGCGACATCGAGCGGCTGCGCTCCAACTTCATCAACGGCATCAAGCACATGCCGGTCGAGGTCGAGCTGGCGTAGCGCTCAGTAGGGGGCGAGGCCGCCGTCGACCACGAGGACCTGGCCCGTCATGTAGCTGCTGGCGTCGCTGACCAGGAAGAGCACCGGGCCGGCCATCTCGTCGGCCGACGCGATGCGGCCCATCCGGCACGCCGTGGCCATGCGCTCCTGGGCCTCCGGGGGGTTGTTGCGCACCATGTCGGTGTCCACGCTGCCGGGAGCCAGCGCGTTGACCCGGACACCCAGGGGGGCGAACTCGCTGGCCATGTAGCGGGTCATCGTCAACAAGCCCCCCTTCCCGGCGGCGTACATGGAGGTGTAGGCGCCGAAGAGGAAGGCACCCACGCTGATCACGTTGACGACGGCGCCGTGCTCGCTGGCCTTCAGGTGGACCAGGGCCTCCTGGACCAGGAAGGTCGGCCCCCGTAGGTTCACGGCCAGGGACTTCTCCCAGGCCTCGGGGGTGAGCATCCCGAGCGGCTGGGCCACGGCGTTGGCCGCGTTGTTGACCACGATGTCGACCCCGCCGAAGCGGTCGACCGTGGCGCCGACCAGGGCCGACAGGTCCTCCAGTTCACCGAGGTGGGTCGGGACCCCCAACGCCTCCGCGCCGGTGGCCTCCAGCGCCGCCTGGGTCTCGGTGCAGGCCTCGGCCTTGCGGCTGGCCACCACCACCTTCGCCCCGGCCGCGGCCAGGCCCTCGGCCACCGCCCGCCCGATCCCCCGGGTCCCCCCCGTGACGATCGCCACCCGTCCGGAGAGATCGAACAGAGCGTGCGGATCGATGGCCATCCCGGTGTTCTAGCTGGAGGAACCACCCGTGGGAATCACGCAGTGGCTCCTGAGGGTGGGTGCGGGGGCTGCCGGGCTGCTGATGGCCACGGCCCTACGATCTGCAGGGTGCCGCCAGAGCCCGTGCCCGTCGCCCTCGACGGGCCGGCCGCGGTGGTCACGGGGCGGTTCGCCCCCGAGGAGCACAAGACCTACCGGGTGCTGCCGGTGCTCGTGCCGGAGCGCGCGGCCCGCCTCGAGGTCGGCTACCGCTGGTGGCCGGAGCACGACACCGTCCTCGACCTCGGGCTCTGGGACACGGCCGGCTACCGGGCCGCTGAGGGCTTCCGGGGATGGTCGGGCAGCCGGGCCGGACGGGCCCACCAGGGCGAGCCCCCGATCTGGATCGAGACCGACGCCGCCGACCGCTGCTACCGAGCCGGTCCCGTGGACCCCGGCATCTGGTGGATCGAACTCGGCGCCGGTGACGTGAGTGCCGACGGCTCGTCCTACGAGGTGACGGTGAGCGCCCGGTCGGCGCCCAGCGGCGCTTCCGCCCCGCCCGCCGACCGGGTCGACGCCGGTCATGTCGCCCGGCCCGAGCCGGGCTGGTACCACGCCGACCTGCACCAGCACGGCCGCCACTCCCATCCTCGAGCGCCGGAGTGGCCGGAGTTCGTGGCCCACTCCCGGGCTGCCGGCCTCGATGTGCTCCCCGTCGTGGACTACGTCGTGCCCTGGCTCTGGGATGAGCTCGGTTCGGTGCAGCGGGCCAACCCGGACCTCCTGGTGCTGCCCGGACGGGAGGTCATCACCTACTTCGGCCACGCTGTCGTGCTCGGAGAGACGCCGGGCCTGGTCGAGTACCGCCACGGCTTCGAAGACGTCGACCTCGGTGACATCCAGCGGGCGGCCGTGGACGCCGGCGCCCTGTTCCAGGTCGCCCATCCCACCACGTACCCCGAGGCGGTCTTCGGAAGCCACTGCCGGGGCTGCGAGTTCACCCTCGACGCTTCCATCGACTGGGACCTGGTCACCAGCACCGAGGTCCTCACCGGGCCGGTCGTGCTGGGCGAGCCGCCCGACCACCCCAACCCCTTCGTCGCCACGGCGCTGGACCGGTGGCGGGCGTTGCTGGCCGCCGGCCATCGGGTCACCGCGGTCTCGGGCTCGGACGACAAGCTCGGCCACGACTTCGGCTCCTCCGCCACCGCGCTCTGGTGCCGGGAGCTGTCCCGGGCCGGGGTGACCGAGGCCCTACGGGCCGGCCACGCCTACGTGCGCACCCACGGTGCCCTCGCCAGCCCCGCCCTGGAGGTCCGGGCCTCGGGCTCCGACGGGGCCGAGGCGATGATGGGCGACACGATCACCGGACCGGGGGAGCTGGAGGTGACCGTCCGCGATGGTCAGGGCCAGGAGCTCCTGCTCCTCGAGGACGGCGTGGTCGTCGCGACCGAGGACCTGTCCCGTGAAGAGGTCACGTGGCGCACCAGGATCACCCCGAACCCCGCCAGCGGCCCCCTGGGCACGGCGTGGGAGGTCCAGACGGCGGACGCGTACACCCCCACGACGATCGCCAACCCCGTGTTCGTCCGCCGGGCGGACCGCTGAGGGCCCGCCCGGCGCACGACGGCTCAGACGAAGGCGGACGAGAAGATCAGGGCGACGATCGTCATCACCTTGATCAGGATGTTCATGGACGGCCCGGAGGTGTCCTTGAAGGGGTCCCCCACCGTGTCACCCACGACGGCGGCCTTGTGGGCCTCGGAGCCCTTGCCCCCGTGGGCGCCGGCCTCGATGTACTTCTTGGCGTTGTCCCACGCGCCGCCGGCGTTCGACATGAAGATGGCCAGGGCGAACCCCGTGACCAGCGCGCCGGCGAGGAACCCGCCGAGGGCGTCGACGTTGATGAAGCCGATCACCAGGGGGACGACCACGGCCAGGGTGCCGGGAATGATCATCTCCCGGAGCGAGGCCTTGGTCGAGATGTCGACGCAGCGGGCCGAGTCGGGCTCCACGCCCTCCTCACCCTCGCGCAGGCCCGGGATCTCCCGGAACTGGCGGCGCACCTCGTCGATCATCTTGTTGGCGGCCCGGCCCACCGCACTGATGGTCAACGAGGCGAACAGGAACGGCAGCATGGCGCCGAGGAAGAGGCCGATGAACACCTCCACCTCCCCGATGTTCAGGTTCAGCACGGCGCCCTCGGACGCCAGCGCCACCTCGAACGCCTTGAAGAGGGCCAGGGCGGTCACGGCCGCGGAGCCGATGGCGAAGCCCTTGGCCACTGCGGCAGTGGTGTTGCCGAGCGAGTCCAGGGAGTCGGTGACCTCGCGGACCTCAGGCGGCAGGTGGGCCATCTCGGCGATGCCACCCGCGTTGTCGGCGATCGGCCCGTAGGCGTCGACGCTGACGACCACGCCCGTCGTGGCCAGCATGCCGATGGCGGCGATGGCGATCCCGTACACCCCGGAGTCGGGGAAGACCAGCGCTCGGTCGAGGGCCCAGTAGGCGACGCCCACGGCGCTGGCGATGAGGGCCACCGAGGCGGCCACGGAGACCATCCCGGCCGAGATCCCGGCGAGGATGACCGTGGCCGGACCGGTCTCGGACTGGGCCGCGATCTGCTTGACCGGTCGGTGGTGGTCGGAGGTCCAGTACTCGGCCACCTGGCCGATGGCGTAGCCGACCAGCAGGCCCGCGACCACGGCGACGGGGAAGCCCCACCAGTCCCGGACACCCTCCTGACCGTCGAACATGCTGTAGGCGAGGGCCGTCGTGCCGAGCACGGTGATGATGGCGGCCACGTTGGTGCCCCGGTGCAGGGCCTTGGACAGGTCGCGCACCGCGGCGGAGGCCGTGGACCGGACGAAGAGCGCCCCGATGAACGAGGCGACCATCCCCACCGCGGCGATGGCCAGGGGGAAGAGGATGAGCTTGTTGTCGAGCGGAAGGCCCACCGCGCCGGTGCTCGTGGCCCCGGTGTCGAGCGTGTAGAGGAAGGCCACGAGGGCGATGGGGGCGATGATCGCCCCGGTGTAGCTCTCGAAGAGGTCGGCGCCCATGCCGGCCACGTCGCCCACGTTGTCGCCCACGTTGTCGGCGATGGTCGCCGGGTTGCGGGGATCGTCCTCGGGAATGCCCGCCTCGACCTTGCCGACCAGGTCGGCGCCGACGTCGGCGGCCTTGGTGTAGATGCCGCCGCCCACGCGGCTGAACAGGGCGATGGTGCTCGCGCCCAGACCGAAAGCGGTGAGGACCTCGAAGGCATCGTCGATCTCGAGGACCTCGACGAAGAGGATGTAGCAGAGCGACAACCCGAGCAGGCTGAGACCGGCGACGGTGAAGCCCATGACCGCACCGCCACGGAACGCCAGGGGCAGGGCCTTGCTGGCGCCCTGTCGGGCGGCCTCGGTGGTCCGGGCGTTCGCCATCGTGGCCACGGTCATCCCGACGAACCCGGCCACGGCGGAGAGCAGGGCCCCGAGCACGTAGGCGGGCGCCCCCCAGGGGAGGCCGTAGTCGAGGAAGACGGCGATCAGCACGAACATGACGACCACGAAGCCGGCCACCCACGTGTACTCGCGGCGCAGGAAGGCGCGCGCGCCGGTGTTGATGGCGTTCATGAGCCGGACCATCGTCTCGTTGCCGGGGTCCGCAGCCTTCACCACCCGGTAGAAGTAGGCGGCCAGGGCGAGCCCGGCCACGGCCGACAGGGCGGCCAGATAGGGAACGGATTCCACGGTGTTGACTCCTCGAGGTGCTCGTCGGCAGCGCCCAGCGATTCCGGTGTGGGCGGCCATGGACGCTAGCGGTCCGAGCCGATCGGGGAACAATCCCCCCGGGATGCCGTGTCGTTCGAGTGGACTCATCAACCACACCAGCCCCATTGGCCACCGTCCACCCGTGGTGCCCGCGCAGCGCGTGCGGGTTGACACGGAGCGTGTCGGCGGCTTTCCTATTACGATTCCGTTACAGACCCGTCCGGAGATCCGCCCGTTGTCCTCCCTGTCCCGACCCCTGACCCGTGCCGTCCTGGCCGGGGCCGCCGCGTTCGTGCTCGCGGCCGTCCCCGTGCTGGTGCAGGCCGAGGAGTCCGATGACCCCCGGGCCGAGCGGGACGCGGTCCGCCAGCAGGCCGCGGACGTGGCCGCCGAGCTGGACGCCCTGCAGGCCGACGCCGCCGAGGTGCGGGACGCGCTGGCGGCTCTCGACGAGAACGTGGCCGCCAAGCGGGCCCAGTACGAGGACGCGCAGCGGGCGGCGCGCACGGCCCTGGCCGAGGCCGAAGCGGCCCGCGTCGAGGAGCGCCGGCTCGAAGCCCAGATCACCACGCTCCAGGGCGAGGTGGCCGACGCCGCCGTGGACGCCTACATCCGGCCTCCCGCGAGCAACGATGCCGCGGTCTTCGAGTCCTCCGACATCAACGAGGCCGCCCTGCGCGAAGCCCTCCTGCGCAACCAGTCCAACCGCCAGGAGGACGTGATCGACCAGCTCCGGGCGACCGAGGACGATCTCTCCGCCCAGCGCATCGCCGCCGAGGAGGCCGCACGGGAGGCCGAGCTCCTGCGGACCGAGACCCAGGTCCAGTACCAGGAGCTGCGCGCCGCGCAGGACCAGCAGCGGGAGCTGGCCCGTGAGGTCGAGGAACGGATCAACCGGGCCGCCGGCGAGGCGGCCGCCCTCGCCGAGCAGGAGAGCGAGCTCTCCGATCAGATCGCCGAGGAGGCGGCCCAGTTCGCCTCCTACATCCAGGGGATCGACCTCGGACCTGCGGGCCAGCCCTACCAGAGCGGCCCCGTGTCGGTGCAGGACGCCGGCAACGGCATCGTGGTCAACGTGTCGATCGTCGGCCAGGTCTCGGCCATGATCCGAGCCGCCGGGGCCGACGGCGTCCATCTCAGCGGTGGCGGCTACCGGGACCCCGCCCAGCAGATCGCCCTGCGCCAGGCCCATTGCGGCTCGAGCTCCTACTCGATCTACCAGGCGCCTTCGTCGTCGTGCTCCCCCCCGACCGCCATACCCGGCACCTCGATGCACGAACAGGGCCTCGCCATCGACTTCGAGAACTGCTCCTACGGCACCTCGGTCTACAACTGGCTGTCGGCCCATGCGGCGTCCTACGGGCTGTACAACCTCCCCTCGGAGTCCTGGCACTGGAGCACGACGGGCAGCTGACCCCGGGGAAGGGACCGACGACCCTGGTCCCGCTCGTCCTCTGCCTCCAGGCTGAGGACGTGGAGGACGAGCAGGCCGTCGTGGCCGAGACCCACCTCTCGGTGGTGTTGCTGACCGGCGATCGGGCCCTCAAGTTCCCCAAGCCGGTGCGCCTGCCCTTCGTCGACCAGTCCACGCCCGACCGGCGACGGGCCGCGTGCCGACGGGAGGTCGAGCTGAACCGGCGGTTGGCCCCCGACGTGTACCTCGGGGTCCTCGACCTGGTCCGCGACGGCGCGACCGTCGACCACCTCGTCGAGATGCGCCGCCTGCCCGCGGCGAGGCGCCTGGCCACGCTGGCCCGCACCCACCATCCCGATGCCGGTGACGAGGTGCGGCGGGTCGCCCGGCGGATGGCGGCGTTCCACGCCGAAGCCCTGCGCTCCCTCGAGATCAGCGCCGCCGGCTCCCCGGGATCGGTGCGCCGGCTCTGGCAGGACAACCTGAACGAGATGTCCACCTTCGCGCCGGCCGTCCTCGATGCCGACGTGCTCGCGACCGTCGGCCGGGACGCCCTCACCTACCTGGACGGCCGCGAGGACCTGTTCGAGCGCCGACAGCGGGAGGGCCTGATCATCGACGGCCACGGCGACCTGCTGGCCGACGACATCTTCTGCCTGCCCGACGGGCCGCGGATCCTCGACTGCCTGGCCTTCGACGATCGCCTCCGCCACGGTGACGTCCTGCTCGACATCGCCTTCCTGGCCATGGACCTCGAGGCTCTGGGACGGGTCGACCTGGCCCAAGCGCTGATCGAGGACTACGGGTCGTTCAGCGGCGAGCACCATCCGACGTCGCTGGCCCACCACTACATCGCCTACCGCGCACTCGTGCGCGCCAAGGTCGCCTGTCTGAAGGTCGACGGGGAGGGCGACGCCGCCGTGGCCCGAGCCCGCGCCCGACTGGGGCTGGCGAGACGCCACCTCGCCCAGGGCCGGGTCCGGCTGGTCCTGGTCGGCGGCTCACCCGGGACCGGCAAGACGACCGTCGCGGGCGGCATCGGCGACCTGACCGGGTGGGCCGTCCTCGACAGCGACGAGCTGCGCAAGGACCTCCAGGGCGTCGACCACGACGAGTCGGCCGCCGCCGCCTTCGGCGAGGGGATCTACCGGCCCGAGGTGACCCGCGCCGTCTATCGACGGCTGCTGGACCAGGCCGGGGAGCTGCTACGAGCCGGTGAGTCGGTCGTACTGGACGCCTCGTGGACCTCCGCCGAGGATCGGGTGGCCGCCCGCCACCGGTCCGCGGCCGACCACGCCGAGGTCGTGGAGCTCCGGTGCGTCGGCTCCCCCGCATCCGTCGCGGCCCGGGTCGAGGCCCGGCGGAGCCGCAGTGGGGTCAGTGACGCCGACGCGGAGATCGCGGCTCGGCTCGCGGCCGCTCAGGACCCCTGGCCGGAGGCGGTCACCCTGGACAGCGACCAGGGGGTCGCGGCGACCCTCGACGCCGCTCGGGCGGCGCTGGAGACCTGAGGTTTCGGCGCTTCAGCCCTGGCGCCGGAGACCTGAGGTTTCGGCGCTTCAGCCCTGGCGCCGGAGCCGGCGCCCGCTCAGACGCTCCGGGGTGACCGAGATCCAGTGCTCATGTTCGCCCCCGGCCCAGGCCTCCAGCCCGGTGGCCTCCGCCAGTCGGGCCACATCCTGCCTCGAGCGGACCTCGTCCGCGGGGCCCACGGCCACGACGCTCCACCCCTCGCGCTCGATCGGGTCCAGGTCGTCGATCTCGAAGCTGACCCGGGTACCCCACACCACCGACTGCAGCTTGGTCCCCGTGGCGGTCCGGAACAGGATGTTCCCGTCGTGAAGGGCGTAGTTCACCGGGAAGATCACCGGCTCCCGCCCGGCGATGACCGCCACCCGGCCCACGTTGCCGCTCGCCAACAACTCGAGGCAGCGGTCCCGGTCCAGCACCTCGATGCGGGTGCGCTGGTCACGGAGCACAGACCCACCCTGGCGCGGTGGACCCCGTCGGCCCAGGGTCGAAGGTCCCGGCAGGCGGACTCGATCCCGACCGGCCCCACTACCGTCAGGCCGGCGTGACCTCAGCCGAGCAGCACCCCGCCGACCCGACCGCCACGGTCGATCCTGCCCTGGCCGAGGCCATCTTCGACCTCGCCCCCGACGCCATTCTGGTGGTCGGTCGCGACGGGGAGATCACCTCGGCCAACCACCGGGCCCGGGAGCTCTTCGGCATCGCCGACTTCGACGAGGTCACCGTCGACGACCTCGTGCCACCAGACGCACGAGAGCTCCACGGGTCCCACCGCTCGGCCTATCACCGCGAGCCCCGGACGCGGGCGATGGGCTCCGGCCTCGACCTCAGCGCGGTCCGTTCGGACGGGAGCTGGTTCCCGGTCGAGGTCGCGCTGGCCCCGATCCACCTCGGTCAGGAAGGCACCGGTGTGGTCGCCATCGTCCGCGACGTGACCGAACGGGTCGAGGCCCAGCGGCGCATCAACGAGATCCAGCGGACCCTGGACGGCACGGGCGAGGGCGTCTACGTCTTCGACGCCGACACGCTCCTGTTCGACTACGTCAACCAGGGCGGCGCCGAGCAGGTCGGACAGACCCGATCCGACATGGAGGGCATGTCGGTCCTGGACCTCAATCCCGCGATGGCCGAAGAGGACTACCGGGCCCTGATCCAACCGCTCCTCGCCGGGAGGATGGCCAGCCGGACCATCGCCACGCGTCACCGCCGCAAGGACGGCTCCGAGTTGGACGTCGAGTGCGTCCTGCAGCGCTCGGAGGTCGCCCACCCCGACGGTCACCGGCAGATCGTGGCCTTCTGCCGGGACGTGACCGAGCGGCTGGAGACCGAACGCCAGTTGCGCGCCGCCGAACAGGAACTGGGGGTGCTCGAGGACCGGGAGCGCATCGCCCGTGACCTGCACGACACGGTCATCCAGCGCCTGTTCGCGGCGGGAATGGCGCTCCAGCTGGCCGCTTCGAAGGGTGACATCGTCACCCGCCCCCGGATCTTCGAGGTGGTGGACGAGCTGGACCAGACCATCCGCGAGATCCGTCAGGCGATCTTCCGCCTCACCGTGCACAACCTCGACGCCGCCAGCGTGCGCCGACGGGTGGTCGACGTGGTCGACGGAGAGCAGGCGGCGCTCGGCTTCGCCCCGGAACTGACCTTCGATGGCCCTCTGGAGACGATGACCGACGCCGTCGTCGAACACCTCATGGCCACGCTCCGCGAAGCCCTCTCCAACGCCGCCCGCCACGCGGACGCCCGCTCGGTCCGGGTGATCGTGCAGGTCGACGACGAGCTCTGCCTGATCGTCGAAGACGACGGCGTCGGGTTCGGCACCGGGGACGAGGGTCGAGGCCACGGCCTGGCCAACATGGCCGACCGGGCCGAGGACCTGGGCGGCACGTGGCGCATGGACGCCCGTGAGCCGCGGGGAACCCGGGTGACCTGGCGGGTCCCGCTGACCTGAGGCTCATCAGGGGTCGCGCGACCGCCGCTTCCGCTCGTCCATCCGGGCCGCGAACGCGGCCGCCTCGGTGCGGCGGTCCATGCCCAGCTTCATGAGGATGCTCGACACGTAGTTCTTGACCGTCTTCTCGGCCAGGAAGACCCGCTCGCCGATCTGGCGGTTGGTCAGGCCCTCACCGATGAGATCGAAGATCTTGCGCTCCTGGTCGGTGAGCACGCTCAGCGCCTGGTCCTCCTCGGTGCCGACGCGGAGCCGCTCGAGCACCCGCTGGGTCGCCTGCGGGTCGAGAAGGGAACCCCCCGAGGCCACGGTTCGGATGGAGGTGACCAGATCGATCTCTCGCACCTCTTTGAGGAGGTACCCCGCGGCGCCGGCCATGATCGCATCGAAGAGGGCCTCGTCGTCGCCGAAGGACGTCAGCATGAGACAGGCCACCTCCGGGTGCTTGCTGCGCACCTCACGGCAGACCTCGACACCGTCGCCGTCCGGGAGACGGACATCGAGCACCGCGACATCGGGGCGTAACGCCGAGATCCGTCGGATCCCCTGCTCGGCCGTACCCGCCTCTCCGACGACCGTCAGGTCGTCCTCGGCCTCCAGCAGGGCACGCAGTCCCCTCCGCACCACCTCGTGGTCATCGAGCAGGAAGACACCGATGGTCATGGGCCCATTCTGGCCCGCGGCGGCCGTCACCGGGCGATGGCGGTCGGGACCAAGGGCCCTGGCCGGTTCCGGCGAGGAGGGCGCAAGCTGTCGCAATGCGCATTCTCCTGACCGAGAGCGACCCCGGTGGGGCCGAGACCGCGACACGGACCCTCGAGGCCGCGGGACACGAGGTGCTCCGCTGCGTCGAGTCCGACGCCGAGGCCTTTCCGTGCGTCGGCCTGTCCACGGGGGACTGCCCGGTTGACGGCCCGGTCGATGTGGCGTTGACCGTCCGCTCCGAGCCCCACCCCGGCCCGACCGAGCGGGAGACCGGCATGGTCTGCGCCCTCCGTCACCACATCCCGGTCGTCGTCTCGTCGGTGGACGAGGCCGACCCCCTCGCCACCTGGGCCACCGCCGCGGTCACCGGGGCCACCGTCGACCTGCTGGCCGCGGTCGACGCCGCGGCCCACGGGGAGTTGACCGAGCACGCCCGGGTCGCGGCCCGGGAGGCCGGCGAGCACCTTCCCGGTGCCGCGGTGGAGGTCGTGGCCCACCGCCGGGCCCGCGGGGTCGCGGTCATCGTGCGAACCCCCGACGACCTCGACGCCCGACGCAAGGAGACCTTGGCCATCCAGGTCGCCGGGGCCGTCCGACGCTTCGACGGTGACGCCGAGGTGATCGACGTGGCCGTTCTCGACGGGCAGGACGCCGAGGGCTGACGGACGAAGGTCCCGGTCACCAGGGCCCGTCGACCCTTGGCCCCACCGGGCCGCATCCGCGAGCATGAGTCAATGCGACGCGTCGTGGTGGGGATCGATGAATCCGAAGGCGCCGGTGGCGCCCTGGCTTGGGCCGCCGCCGAAGCCCGATACCACGACGCCGAGCTGGTGGCGGTATTGGCCTGGGGGTACCTCGACCAGCACCGGGCCACCCCCGGGGCCGAGTTCGACCCCGACTACCACGATGCCGATGCGGCCGAAGCGGCCGACGCGATCCTCGAGCGCGTGCTCGGATCCGACCGGGCCGCGTCGGTGACCCGCCGGACGGTGAACGACCTGGCCCCCCAGGCGCTGGTCGGCTCGGCGGAGGGCGCCGATCTCCTCGTCGTCGGTGCCCGCGGCCTCGGTGCACTGCGGGGCGCGCTGGTCGGCTCGGTCAGCCAGTACTGCCTCCACCACGCGCCCTGCCCCGTCGCCGTCGTCCGGGAGACCACGGGCCCCACGGAGCCGCCGCGGGTGGTCGTGGCCGTGGACGGTTCCGACGTCGCCCGCCGGGCCCTGGCCTGGGCCCTCGACGAGGGCCGGGCCCGCCAGGCCGAAGTCGAGGTCGTCAACGCCTGGCACCCGCCCTACGTCGGTGCCTACCCCTACGATCCGGCGGCGCTGGACCTCGACCTCTTCGAGCAGGGCGCCCGCGACCTCGTGGCCAAGACACTGGAGGGTCAAGATGTCAGTGGCCTGCCCGCGCCCCCCAAGGTGACGGTGATGGCCGACGCCGCGGCGAAGGCCGTCATCGACGCCGCCGAGGGAGCCGAGCTGGTGGTCGTCGGCTCCCGCGGGCGTGGAGGCTTCGCCGGCCTCCTGCTCGGTTCGGTCAGCCAGCAGGTCACCCACCACGCGCCGTGCCCGGTCGTCGTCGTCCCCGCGCCGGCCTGACCTCGTCGCTGCTGTGGCCGTCCGCCCCCTCGCCCGCAGTCCGCTCGTCACCGTCACCCCGTCGAGCACCCTCGCCGAGGTGGCCCGACTCATGGACGCGCGAGAGGTCGACGTGGCGGTGGTCGCCGAACGGGAACGCCCGCTGGGCTTGGTGACCACCCACGACATCGTCGTGCGCGGCGTCGCCCGCCGCTTCCCGGTCGACGCCCGCATCGACGCGGTCATGACCGAGCACGTGGTCACCCTGTCGACCGAAGCCACCCGCCACGAGGCGGTCGAAGCCTTCCGGGGCACCCAGCTGGTCCACCTGGTGCTGGTCGACGACGGAGCGGCGGTCGCCGTGCTCACCCGGGAGGATCTCGCGCTGAGCCTGGCCGACGAGCTGGCTGGGGTGACCGGGGCCGGCGCCCCGGACTGACCCACCCCCTTCCCACGGGACCGGGGGACCTTCGGCCCTAGGGCGTCGGCGCGATGGACCAGAGGATGAGGCTCATGCCGCCGGACGACACCCACCACTGTCCCCGATGCGAGCTCGCCTTCCCCACCGCACGCGACCTCAGAAGCCACTGCGCCCATGCCCATGAGGGTGTCACCGGTCGCCGGGCGACGCCCTCGGGCCGTCTCGTCGTCGCCGTGGACCCCACGCGGAGCGCGGGATGCGAGGTCGCGGTGGCCGCGGCCGTCGCCCACCAGACCGGTCAGACCCTCGATCTGGTCGCGGTGGCCACGCCGGGATCCGGTCGCCGTGCGGCCGACGACTTCCTCCGGGCTCGGGTCCAGGAGGGCCGACGGGCCGAGGTCGGCACGATCGCGTGGAGCGTCCTGGAAGGCAGCAAGCCCGCCGACCAGCTGATCGACCACGTGGAACAGGACCCGGAAACCGTCCTCTGCCTCGGCACCCGAGCCCGAGGCGCGGTCCGGGAGATGATCCTGGGCAGCGTCAGCGCCGCGGTCCTCCGACGGTCACCGGTCCCGGTCCTCCTCGTCGGCCCGCACTGCCGGCCCACCACGAACGGCTTCCGACGCGTGGTGGCCTGCGTCGACGGGTCCGAGCCCGCCGATGCCGTACGACGGGCCGCCGACCACCTGGCGCACCAGGCCGGCCTCCGGGCCGAGGAGTTCCGCGCGGTCCGCCCACCCTGGGCCGAGGACGACGACGAGGCACTCGGCCCCGCCGCCAGCCTCGGTGGTGAAGCCGCCGCCACCGCGGTGCTGGCCAACCTGGACGCCGACCCGGCGACGATCGCCGTCATGGCCACCGAAGGCCGGCGGGGTGTGGACCGGCTGCTGTTCGAGAGCGTGGCCCTCGAGGTCGTGCGCGAGGCCCAGGGACCGGTGCTGGTGCTCCCGCCGAGCCTGGCCGTCGCCCCGCAGCAGGCCGCCTCCTTGGTGACCATCGACTGAACCGGCCCACACTGGGGCAGTGGACCTCGACCGTGCCGCTGACGTCGTCGACCGGATCTGGCAACAGAGCGCCCTGCCCGCCCTCGTGGACTACATCCGGATCCCGGCCAAGTCCCCCGCCTACGACGCCGACTGGGCCGCCCACGGCCACCTGGCCGCCGCGGCAACCCTGGTCGCGGACTGGTGCCGCTCCCGAGAGCTCGCCGGGGCCAGTGTCGAAGTCCACGAACTGGACGGCCGGACCCCGGTCGTCCTGGTCGAGGTGCCGGCCCACGGGGGCGGCGACCCCGACGACACCGTGCTGTTCTACGGCCACCTGGACAAGCAACCCGAGCTCGCCGGGTGGCGTGACGGGCTCGGACCGTGGACGCCCGTGGTCGACGGGGACCGCCTCTACGGTCGAGGTGGGGCCGATGACGGCTACAGCGCGTTCGCCGCGCTGAGCGCCCTCGAAGCCGTTCAGCTCAGCGGTGGGTCCCACGACCGGTGCCTGGTCATGATCGAGGCGAGCGAGGAGAGCGGCAGCCCCGACCTGCCCGACCATGTGGCCGCCCTCGCGGAGCGCATCGGCACCGTCAGCCTGGTGGTCTGCCTCGACAGCTTCGCCGGGGACTACGAGACACTGTGGGTGACCACCTCACTCCGTGGCCTCGTGGGCCTCGACGTGCGGGTCCGGGTGCTGGAGGAGGGTGTCCACTCCGGGGTCGCGGGTGGCGCGGTCCCGTCCAGCTTCCGGGTGCTCCGCCGGCTCCTCGACCGCATCGAGGACAGCGAATCCGGCGACCTGCTCGTCCCCGAACTGCACGTGGAGGTCCCCCAGGAGCGCCGCCGCGAGGCCGAGGCCGCGATCGCCGCGGGCCTGGACCCCTTGGCCGGCCTGCCGTTCGCCGGAACCACGCGAGCCGAGGGCGACGATCCCGTCGAGCTCCTGTTGGCCACCACCTGGTTGCCCGCGATGGCGGTCGTCGGCATCGAGGGGGCACCCGCCCTCGACGACGCGGGCAACGTCCTGCGGGCGGAGACGGCAGTGAAGCTGTCGTTCCGCCTCCCCCCGACCGCCGACGCCACCGCCGCGGTCGCCGCCCTCCGGGCCCGCCTCACCGAGGACCCGCCGTCGGGTGCCGTGGTCGAGGTGACCGAGGACGAGATGGCCACGGGTTGGGCGGCGGCGCCCACCGCACCCTGGCTGGCCGAGGCGCTGGCCGCCTCGGCCGGCGCGGTGTTCGGTCACCCGGCGCTCTACACGGGGGTGGGCGGTGCCATCCCGTTCATCACCATGCTCGGCGAGCGGTTCCCGGACGCCCAGTTCGTGGTCACCGGCGTGCTCGGCCCCGGCTCGAACGCCCACGGCCCCAACGAGTTCCTCCACCTGCCCACCGCGCGCCACCTGTCGGTGTGCATGGCCCACGTCCTGGATGCCCACGCCCGGCGGCCGCGCCGCTGAAGTCGGCGCGCCGAAAGCGCACCCCGGCCTCTACGTCGGTGCAGCCGCAGTGACATAGAACTGGGAGAACCAGCGCCGGAACTCGAGGATGGGAGCCTCCCCCGACGCGAGTTGGGGTCGGGGCACGTACCGCTTGCGCTCCCATATCGGGATGTCCTGGGTCACCTCCCGGCTCACCGAGGACACGAAGGCCTCGGCCACCCGGGCCGACCGCTCGTCGTCGGGGTCCTTCAGGTAGAAGTGGAACCAGAGCCGGGTGTGATCCTCGTCGATCGGGGTCGACGCCCCGAGGAGGGCGGCGGTGATCGGACCCTGGTAGCGAGTGACGGCGAAGCCGGGACCACGGCCGTACACGTCGATGCGGCCGGGCCGGGGCTCGCCCGACTTGGACGGGAACTCCTGGCGAGAACGCATCACCCGCTCGTAGCCGTCGAGGCGGACCTCCTCGATGACGCCCGCCCGGGGGTGGGAGTGCACCGCCTCGAAGTGGCCGGCGTCATAGCCGTTCTCGGCCATCTCCTGCAGGCAGGTGGCCACCTCGTAGGTGTGGGTGGAGTGCAGCCCGTAGGCCGGGTCCGCCGTCTCATCGACCTCGTAGACGTCATAGAGCGGGACCTGGTCGGGATCGGGGTGGTACCAGGCGAAGACCAGGCCGTTGACCTCGGCGACGGGAAGGGCGCGGAGGTGGGCCTTCGGGTTCGGCCGGTCGGCGTAGGGGATGGCGACGTTGCGGCCGTCCCCGTCCCAGGTCCACCCGTGGAAGGGACACCGCAGGCAGCCGTCGTCCAGCGTCCCGTCGCCCAGGTGGGCGCCGAGGTGCGGGCAGTAGGCCTCGTGGCCGTGCAGCTTGCCGTCGCCGTCCCGCCAGAGGACCAACTCGGTGCCGAAGTAGCGCCGGGTCACGATCTCGCCAACGGGGATCTCACCGGGCTCCGCGACCTTGAACCACCCGTAGGGCAGCGGAAAGGGGAACCGGTTGCTCATCTGATTCAACCTAGTGAGTCTGGGTTCAGTGCCCCGCTTTCGACCTCCGGCTAGGCGGCGCTGTGCGCCGACAGGACGTCGCGCATCGAGATCACGCCGAGCGAATGCTCACCGTCGGAGACCAACAGGTGCCGGATCTCCCCGTCGAGCATCTGGTCGGCAGCCACGGCGATGGTCTCGTGGGAATCGATCGCCACCACCTCGAAGGTCATGACGTCCTCGACCCGGTCGTCGTCGACGTCGTGACCGTCGGCCACGGCCCGCACGACATCCCGCTCGGACACCAGCCCTACGGCCACGGCTTCCCGGATCACCAGAGCCACCCCGACCTCCTCGCGCACCAAGACCTCGCTGAGCTCACGCAGGGTCACGGTGGGGGCCACGGTCACAGGGCCCCTCCGGACCAGGCGGGTGACCGGCTCGTCGGGGCGGGCGGTGGACATCATGGTCGATCCTCTCGGTTTCGCTACCGCCTCATCCTGCTCAGCGGAACGAGGTAGCCCTAGGGCCGATGGTCCCGACGTAGGTGGCTCAGGGAGCCGGGTCGAGGAGGTCGGTGAAGCCGTACCGGTGATGCGGACCGAAGGCGATCTGCTCGAGGACGCCGACGCCGACCTGGTCGCCGTGGCGGGCCCGCACGACCTGCTGGATGTGCTGGTTGTCGAAGGCCATCGGGTCGAGGTCCTCCTCCCGCCAGGACTCGCCGGCGATGGCCAGCTCGCCCTTCCACATGCCGTGGCCCCAGACCGGGTGGCCGTAGCCGATGCCCTTCATCCGGAAGCACAGCAGCGCCTCGAGGTCGATCTCGAGGCGGGAGGCGTCGTGGTCGACGAGCGCGATCCGGGCCTCCCGCATGCGCCGGGTACCGGGCTCGAAGGCGAGCTCGTGGGTGGCCCCGGCGAGGATCTGCACCTCGGGGTCGACCACGGGCGGGGTCGCCCCGTCGTGAACGGGGACGATCATGGCGTCGGTGTGCCACTGGCGGCCGTCCGGCTCCTCGAAGACGAGGAAGTGCGTGCAACGGTCCTCCCAGTGGATCGGCGCCCAGAGGAAGAAGATCCCGGTGAACTCCCGGGCCGGCGCGCCGGGCGGCGCGGGGTCACCGACCGGCCGCACGCCCCAGGAGCGGTCCTTGGTGCCCGGCGTGCGGGCGGCCTCGATCGTGAGATGCTCCCCGCCGTAGGTGACCTCCCCGCCCCAGTGGCCGAACTGGGCGAAACGGGTGGAGTCGAGCACGAGCCGGTCCTCGCGGATGAGGGTCTGGCGTCCCTCCTCCACCGCCGCGGTGCGCGGGGTGAACGTGAGATCCGCGGCGATGCCGGTCTCGTTGTCGTCGAGGACCAGTCGGGTGGGGCCCATGGGCTCCAGGATCTGGAGCTCGAAAGGTCCGACGGTCAGGTCGGTGGGCTCCAGGGGCATGCGCCGGGAGCCGTGGAAGGCGTGCTGCTCCCCACCCCGGACGATGGAGAAGCCGCAGTCGAGTATCCCCAGGTTGGGGTACCGGCACATCGCGATGCCGAAGTAGAACTCGCCCTCCCGGTCATAGCCGTTGAACCAGTACCGGTCGTAGCTGTGCCGGTCGCTGGTGTCGGGCACGGCCAGCGGCAGGACGGTCTGGTGCACCGGATAGTCATCGAGCTTGGAGAGCATGCTGAGATGCTTACCGGATTCGGCGCCGTCGCGGCGCCGGTGCCCGCGGGTCTGGTGGTCAGTCGAAGTGGAGGGCCACGGCCGGCACGGCGATCTTGCCGTTGCGGACCACGAAGGAATCGGCGCCGACAGGCCGCGCCCGTCTTCCGGCGTCGGGACCGGACGGTCTGGCCGAGGCGACCCAGTTGGGCGGCCTCAGTCGGCGGTGAGCTCGTTGCGCAGGGTGCGGCGGAGCAGCTTGCCAGTGTCGGTGTAGGGCAGGTCGGCCCGGAACTGGATGTGGTCCGGGGTCTTGGACCCCCGCAGGTGCTCGCGGCACCAGTCCCGCAACTCGTCCTCGGTCGCCTCGTCGGCGATCACCACGACGGCCGCGATGCGCTGGCCCCATTCCTCGTCGGGCAGGCCGACGACCGCGCACTCGGCGACGGCGGGGTGCCGGAGCAGCACGGTCTCGATCTCGGCGGGGGCCACGTTCTCGCCGCCCCGGATGATGGTGTCGTCGGCCCGACCCTCGATGAAGAGGTACCCCTCGCCGTCGATGTGGGCCAGGTCGCCGGTGGGGAACCAGCCTTCGTCGTCGAGGACCGGGTCCATCCCGGCGTACTCACCGGAGACCTGCTCACCGCGGACCCAGAGCAGCCCGTCCCGGACCTCGGCCTCGACCCCGGGCAGGAGGCGGCCGGCCGAGCCGAGGCGGGCCCGGACCACGGGATCGTCGCTGGCCAGGGCGACCCGGTGGTCGTCGGGGCCGAGCACCGCGATGGTCGAGGAGGTCTCGGTGAGGCCGTAGGCGTTGACGAAGTCGGTGTCGCCGAAGGCGGCCAGCGCCCGCTCGAGCACGGTCACGGGCATCGGGGCACCGCCGTAGGCCAGCGAACGAAGGGCCGGGAGGTGGGCCGATCCGTCGGACAGGTGGTCCACGACCCGGGCCAGCATGGTGGGCACGACCAGGGCATGGGTCACCGCTTCGGCCCGGGCGGTCGCCAGCCAATCATCCGGGTCGAACTGGGGCAGGAGGACCACCCGGCGGGTGCTGTAGACGTTGGACACCACGTTGGACACGCCGGCGATGTGGTACGGCGGGACGCTCACGAGGGCGGCGGCGTCCTCGTCGGCGGAGGCGAACTCGACCGAGCCCAGCACGTAGGAGCAGAGGTGCTCGTGACGCAGGACGGCGGCCTTGGGTTCGGCCGTGGTGCCGCTGGTGAAGAGGAGCAGGGCGATCGCGGTCGGGTCCATGTCCCAGGGCTCGGCGGGCTCGGCCCGCGCCGCGGTGGCGACCCACTCGTCCTCGGGCACGACGTCGGCTCCCAGGTCCCGCAGGCGGTCGACGAACTCGGCGTCGGCCACCACGAGCGGCCGGTCGAGGCGGGCCAGGAGCGGGGCCAGTTGCTCGTCGCTGAGGCGGAAGTTGAGCGGGGCGAGGGGGATCCCCGCCCACGACGCGGCGAAGACGGCGGTCGGGAAGGCGTCGGTGGCCAGGCCGACGAAGGCCAGCGTGCCGGCCTCGGCCTCCTGCAGGCCCCGGGCGGCGCCGCCCGCCCGGTCGAACAGGCCTTGGTAGGTGAGCCCCTCGTCGCTCGGGCCGAACGCGACCCGGTCCCCGGCGACCTGGGTCGCCATCTCCAGGAGCATCATGAGGTTCATGCGGGGCCTCCGACCTCGTCCTCGGCGTCCAGGGTGGTGCGACGGTCTCGGAGCCCTGCCGAAATTGCGTTCGTTTCGGTCGCCAGGCGACCAGAAGCAACGCCATTTCGGATGGTGGCGACCCGGTCCTCAGCCATCGGCGCTCTCGGTCCCTCCGGCGGCGACCGACCGGGCCCACGTGTAGTCGGCCTTGCCCACCGCGGTCCGTTGCACGGCATCGACCACGCTCAGCTGCCGGGGCACCTTGTAGCCGGCGATGTGCTCCCGGGCGTGGGCCTGGAGGTCCTCCAGGGACGGCTCCTCGGCGCCCTCCCGGAGCTGGACCACCGCCGCCACCCGCTGGCCGTAGGTCTCGTCGGGCACCCCCACCACGATCGCGTCGAACACCGCCGGGTGGGCCTTGAGGGTCGTCTCCACCTCCTCGGGGAAGATCTTCTCCCCACCCGAGTTGATGACCACCGTCCCCCGGCCGAGCACGATGATCGAGCCGTCCTCCTCGACCCGGGCCCGGTCTCCCGGCACCGACCAGCGCACACCGTCGACGACGGGAAACGTGCGGGCCGTCTTGTCGGGATCGCCCCAGTAGCCCAGCGGGATCGCCCCGGTGCGGGCCAACAGCCCGGTGCCGCCCGGGCCGACCTGGCGGAAGTCCTCGTCGAGCACGGCGGTGTCGGCATCGGCGACGAGGCGGGGGGCCTCCTCGCCCTTGTCGTGGGCCACCCGGCCCTGCGGCCCGGTCTCAGAGGCGCCGAAGCGGTTGACCACCCGGGCCTGCGGCAGCAGTTCGCGGAGGTCGGCCTGCACGGACGGTGACAGCACGGCACCCGACGACGAGATCATCTGCAGCTCGCTGAGGTCGTAGCGCCCGCCGTCGGATCTCAGCGCCTCGACCAGGCGGAGGGCGAGGACGTCACCCACGAGCTGGATGAGTTGGATGCGCTCCTCGTCCACGAAGGCCAGCGCCCGGTCGGCGTCGAAGTGACGGTCACCGTCGAGGAAGAGCGTGCCCCCCGTGTAGAGGGTGGTGAGGGCCGTCCACTGGGCCAGTCCGTGCATGAGGGGGGCCAACGGGATCCGCCGGTCGACCCCGGTCCCCTTGCGGGCCCAGGCCCCGATGTCGGCGGGGTCGTCCAGACGGGGGATGCCGCGGCGGGGGACGCCGGCGCCGCCGATGACGCCGAAGAAGAGGTCCTCGTGGCGCCACATCACGCCCTTGGGCATCCCGGTGGTGCCTCCCGTGTAGAGGAGGTAGATGTCGTCGTTGCTCCGGTCCGGGACCGGGATGCGCTCGGGCGAGGCCGCTGCGAGCGCGGCCTCGTAGTCGTCGCCCCGGACCAGGACGTGGGGCGGCGGCCCGGCCTCGCGGACGCGGTCGGCCAGATCGGGCTCGGTGATGACGACCACCGGCGAGGCGTCCTCGAAGTGGTACGCCAGCTCCTCGGCCACGTAACGGTGGTTGAGGTTGACGGGGATCGCCCGCAGCTTGTAGGCGGCGAGCATGGCCTCGAGGTACTCGGTGCCGTTGTGCACGTGGCAGCCGATCGTCGAGCCGACACCGACACCGCAGTCCCGCAGGTGGTGGGCCAGCCGGTTGGCCCGCGCCTCGAGCTCGGCGTGGGTCAGGCGAGCCTCGCCGTGCTCCTCACTGCGCACGACCACGGCCTCCCGCTCGTCCCCGAGCTCGTCGACCACGCCTTCCCAGAGATCCGCCAGTTGGTGGGTCACGCTTCCTTCATAGCCCGGTCGGTGCGCAACCGATCACTCCGAGGGCGGTGAGGCGGTCGATCTCGTCGCCGCCGAGCCCGAGCTCCCCGGCGAGGACCTCGCGATTGTGCTCGCCCATGGTCGGGGCGGGCCGGGTGAGCCACCCCTCGACCGAGCGATAGCGGAACGGCAGCCCGACGAAGGCCTGACGGCCGCACACCGGATGGTCGAGCTCCTCGAAGAAGCCCCGGGCGGCCAACTGTGGGTGGGTGCTGATGGTGCGGGGGTCGCGGGCGGACCCGGCCGGGACGCCGACGGCGACCAGGGCCTCGACCGTCGGCCCGAGCTCCTGGTCGGCCGCCCAGGCCGACAGGCCGGCGTCGATGACGTCGTGGTGCTCCCACCGCCCGGCGGGGGTCGACAGGGCCGGGTCCACCGCCCAGTGCGGTCGACCGAGGTGCCCGACCAGCGCGGACCACTGCTCGTCGGTGGCCACCGAGACGGCCAGCCACCGCTCCTCGCCGGCGCAGGCGTACAGGCCCTGGGGAGCGAAGCCCGGCCCCCGGTTGCCCCGGCGCTCGAGCTCGACCCCGTTGGCCGTCCATTCGATGACCTGCTCGGCGGCGACGTTCAGGGCGGCCTCGACCATGGTCGACTCGATGTCCGCGCCCCGCCCCGTGCGCTTCCGGTCCGCCAGAGCCGTGAGCACGGCGAAGGCGGCGTGGGCCCCGGCCAGCGGGTCACACGGCCCCCGGGGTATCCGGGGCTGGTCGTCGACATGACCGGTGATCCAGGCCATGCCGGTCACCTGCTCCATGGTCTGGGCGAACCCGACTCGGTCCCGCCAGGGGCCGTCCAGGCCGAAGGCGGGCATCCGCACCAGGACGAGGCCGGGGTTCAGCGCGTGCAGACGTTCGGACGTGAGCTCGAAGCGCTCGGCCACCCGAGGGCTGAAGTTCTCCAGCAGCACGTCGGCGTCGACCAGGAGCCGGTCCAGCAGCTCGCGGCCGTCGTCGGTGGTCAGGTCGAGGGTGATCCCCCGTTTGCCCGTGTTGGCCGACAGGGCGATGGCCGAGCGCTCCCACCACTGGGGCCGGTCGGCGAAGAGGCCACCGGCCATGCGCATGCCGTCGGGCGCCCGGGTGGCCTCCAGGTGGAGGACGTCGGCCCCGAGGAGGGCCAGCAGCCGCCCGGCCTCCGGCCCCGCCCACCACGCCGTGGCGTCGATGACCCGCACCCCCGCCAGCGGCCGGTCCCGGTCTGGGTGCGCTCCCGCGCGACGGGACGCGGGTGGGCGCACCCGGAACGGGGATCGGGTCGAACCGAGGACCGGAGCAGGGCGGGTGGTGTCGGCCCGGACGCCATCGATGGCATAGGGGCTGCGGGGGTGGCGAAAGGTGCCGGTGGCGTCCTCGACGAACACGCCCCGTTCGACGAAGTGGTCGATGTCGGCCACGCCCCGGCCACTCATCACCGGGGCCACGGGGATGCGCATGGCGGCGGCCCGCTCGACGATGTCGGCGGTCGTGTGGCGACGCGTCCAGGAACGGACGATGGCGTTCCACTCGTCCATGCGGGCCGTGCGCTGGGCGATGCTGATCCAATCGGGATCGTCGAGCAGGTCGGGGCGCTCGATGAGGACGAGGAAGTCGTCGAACTGCTGTCGGGTGTTGGTGTTGAAGCCGACATAGCCGTCGAGGGTGGGCTCGATGGACGGCACCTCGAGGGTGCGGGGCGGCCCGAACGGCTCGACGCCGAGCATGCTCCACATCAGGTCGAAGAACAGGCTCCCGGCCAGGGTCATCGTCTCCAACTCGGAGACATCGACGTGTTCACCCGGCGCCGCCGCCAGAGCGGCGACGGCGGCGTAGGCCCCGGTGACCCACTCGGTCAGCCGGCCCCCCGCGGCGACCGGCGCCTGGTCCTGACGACCGCGGAAGGCCAACGAGCCCGATTCGGCCTGCAGGATGAACTCGGTCGAGGGCCGACCGGCCCAGGGCCCGGTCCGGCCGTAGGGGCTGATCGAACAGACCGTGGTGCACGCGGCACAGACCGCGGCGAGGTCGAGCGGCCGGTGCCCGCTCTCGACCACGAGGTCGCGGTCGACCAGGAGCGCGTCGAGATCATCGTCCTCGGCCACCATCGAGGCCTTGCCCGCCGACAGGAACCGGAACAGCGGCCCGGCGTCGCCGGTGGGTGAACCCGACGCCGACCACCGCCGCAGCGGATGGCCGTCCGGCGGCTCGACCAGGATCACCTCGGCCCCGGCGTCGGCCAGGAGCTTGGTGGCGTAGGCCCCCGCGATCCCCGTGGACAGGTCGGCGACCCGACGGCCCTCCAGCCAGCCTCCGCTCACGGGAGTCCGTAGAGCGCGGCGGCGTTGTCGTGGAGGACCTTGGCCAGCACGTCGTCGGACAGCCCGCCCAGGGACTCCGTCGCGTAGTCCCGGGGCCGCTGGGCCGGTGTCCGGGGCCCCGGGTGCTGGCAGGTCGGATGGGGGAAGTCGGTCTCGTAGAGGATGTTGTCCGGATAGCGCTCGATGGCGCTGACGGCCGCCGCGCGCTCGAACCAGAAGCAGGCGTACACCTGCCGCTGGAAGTAGTCCGACGGCAGCAGGTCGTACTCGGGGTGCTCCTCGCCGATGCCGCCGTTGCGCCACTGCCAGTCGAAGGCCTCCAGCACCCCCGGGAGCCACCCCACGCCGGACTCCACCGACACGAATCGGACCTCAGGGAACCGGTGGCAGACGCCGCCGAAGAACAGGTCCCCCAGACAACGCATGTTGTCGAGGATCATCATGGCCGACTCCTTGCCGAGGTTGGCCTGCAGGCCGATGCCCCCGACGTCCTCCATCAGGTTGCCCAGGCCCCCACCGCCGATGTGGAAGCTGACCGACAGGCCGGTGGCGCGGGCCGCGGCCCAGATGGGGTCCCAGTGCGCGGAGCCCAGCGGGGGCTCGTCGTAGTTCTGCGGCTGGCTGCACATGTTCACCGCCCGGTGGCCCATGGCCGCCGCCCGCTCGATCTCGGCCACCGCGAACTCGCGGTCCCAGAAGGGGGTGGCGATGACGGGCAGGAGGCGGTCGCGGTCCGCCGAGCACCACTCGGTGAGGAAGTCGTTGTAGGCCCGCACGCTGGCGGCCACGACGTCCCGGTCCCCCAGGCGGAGGAAGAAGCCGTTCCCGAACCCGCCGACGTTCGGGTAGAGGACCTGGGCCCGGATTCCCTGCTCGTCGAGGAAGGCCAGACGGGCCTCGGCGTCGTAGGCCGCCGGCGGGATCTCGCTGAAGTCCTTCGGCATGTCGGGGATGACCCCGTCGAAGCCGGCCATCGAATAGGCACCGGGGGCACCGATGAACTGGTCGCCCGCCACCCAGAGGTCCCGACCGCCCTGGTGGACGATGCGGGGCACCTGGTCCTGCATGGCGGCAGGCACCCGCGACGTCCAGAGATCGGGTGGCTCGGTCAGGTGGGTGTCGACGTCGATGACGGCGAAGCGGTCGAAGAGATCGGTCATGGCGGTTTCCCCCTGGGACCGCGACGATAATGATCTGCGGTCCGGCGGGTGCCTTCGGCCCTCGGGTGGTGCGGCCACCGACCAGGAGCGAGACTGCCGGCCGATGGGCGTCCACTGGCACCCGGAGATGACCGCGTCCGATGATGTGACCCGGCAACGGCTCGTCGACGGTCTCGTCGAGGCCACCGAACCGAGACAGGACTGAACCGGATGCGACTCGAAGGCAAGGTGGCCCTCATCACGGGGGCCGCGTCGGGCATCGGGCTGGAGACGGCCCGGCGCTTCGCCGCCGAGGGGGCGGCGGTGGTCTGCGCCGACATCGACCGGGAGGGCGCCGAGCAGGTCGCGGCCGAGCTGACCGGTGCCGGTGGCCAGGCGACGGGCGTGGGGGCCGATGTCGCCTCCGCCGCCGACGCCGCGGCCATGGTGGCCGTCGCCGAGGAGACCTACGGCGCCCTCCACATCGCCTTCAACAACGCCGGGATCATGCTGGGTGCCGACGGCGACGCGGAGTCGACCGGCGAGGAGGTCTGGGACACCACGATGGCGGTGAACCTCAAGGGCGTCTTCCTGGGCTGCAAGCACCAGATACCGGCGCTGCGCCGAGCCGGCGGCGGCTCGATCATCAACACCGCGTCCTTCGTCGCCCTGATGGGGGCGGCGACGGCCCAGATCGCCTACACGGCCTCCAAGGGCGGGGTGTTGGCCATGACCCGGGAACTGGCCGTCATCCACGCCCGCGAGGGCATCCGGGTCAACGCCCTGTGTCCGGGCCCGCTGCGCACCGAGCTGCTGATGAAGTTCCTCGACACCGAGGAGAAGAAGCAACGCCGCCTGGTCCACATCCCCGTGGGCCGCTTCGGCGAGGCCAAGGAGATGGCCGAGGCCGCCCTCTTCCTGGCCTCCGACGAGTCCTCCTTCACCACCGGCACCGAGTTCGTCGTCGACGGCGGCATCACCGCCGCCTACGTCACACCGGAATGACTCCGAGGTGACGCTCGGAGCCGACGGGCAGGTCCGGTGCCCCTGGGCCGGCGATCTGCCGGACTACGTCGCGTATCACGACGACGAGTGGGGACAGCCGGTCCACGACGACCGGCGGTTGTTCGAGAAGCTGTGCCTGGAGGGGTTCCAGGCCGGGTTGTCCTGGCTGACCATCCTGCGCAAGCGGGACAACTTCCGCTCCGCCTTCGCCGACTTCGACCCCGCCGTCGTGGCGGGCTACGACGAGCCGGAGATCGAGGCGCTGCTGCAGGACGCCGGGATCATCCGCCACCGGGGGAAGATCGAGGCCACGATCGACAACGCCGCCCGAGCGCTCGAGCTGATCGACGAATGCGGCTCCCTCGACAGCTACGTCTGGTCGTGGCAACCGACCGAACGGGAGCCCGACCTCCGGGACCCGTCGGCGCAGACCCCCGCCCTCACGGCCACCTCCACCGCGCTGAGCAAGGACCTGAAGGAGCGGGGCTGGAAGTTCGTCGGCCCCACCACCGTCTATGCCTTCATGCAGGCCATGGGCCTCGTCGACGACCACGTCGAGGGCTGTGAGTGGCGCCGAACCTGAGCGTCGGGCCGAAACGCGCCACAATCCCTTCATGGTCGATCTCTCCGAGGGGTTCCTGGATGCGCTCGCCGACGCCGTCGGAGCCGAGAACCTCCGCCGCGGCGCCGAGGTCAACGAGGACCACAGCCACGACGAGGCGCTGACCGTGGGCTGGCGGATGCCCGACGCCGTGGTCCTGCCGACGACGACCGGGCAGGTGGCCGCGGTGCTGCGGGTGGCCGCCGACCACCGGGTCCCGGTCACGCCCCGGGGCAGCGGCACGGGGCTCTCGGGCGCCTGCGTGCCCACCGACGGTGGCGTCGTCATCGCCTTCGAGGCCATGAACGCGGTGCTCGAGATCGACACCGAGAACCACGTCGCCGTCGTCCAGCCGGGGGTCACCCTCGACCAGCTCAACGCCGAGCTGGACCCGCACGGGTTCTTCTACCCCGTCTCCCCCGGAGAGAACAGCGCGTCCCTCGGCGGCAACGTGGCCACCAATGCCGGCGGCATGCGGGCTGTGAAGTACGGCGTGACCCGCCACCACGTCCTCGGGCTGGAAGCGGTCCTCCCCGGCGGCGAGGTCATCCGCACCGGCGGCAAGCTGGTCAAGACCTCGGCCGGCTACGACCTGACCCAGCTCCTCATCGGCTCGGAGGGCACGCTCGCAGTGGTCACCGAGGTGACCGTCAAGCTCCAGCCCAAGCTCGACCACCGCAGCACCCTGCTCGTCCCGTTCGCCACCCTCGACGAGGTGGCCCACGCCGTCCCCCGCATCGTGGGCAGCGGCGTCGGCCCGCTCATGACCGAGTACATCGACCTGGTCACCATGGCCGGCATCACCGAGGCGGCGGGGCTCGACCTCGGCCTCCCCCCGGAGATCAAGGACGCCGCCCTCGCCTACCTCGTCGTCGCCCTGGAGGCCCGACGGGAGGAGCAGCTCGACGCCGACACGGCCGAGGTGGCCGAGCTGGTCACCGAGCTCGGCGCCCTCGACGTCTATGTCCTGCCCCCGGCCGCCGCCACCCAGCTCATCGAGGCCCGCGAGCGGGCGTTCTGGGTGGCCAAGGCCAACGGGGCCAACGACATCGTCGACACCGTCGTGCCCCGGGCGTCCATCCCCGCCTTCCTGACCGCGGTCGCCGACCTGGCGGCGGCCCATGACGCGTGGGTGGTGGGCTGCGGCCACGCCGGCGACGGCAACGTCCACCTCTCGATCTTCCAGGCCGACGACGCCGTCCGCTCCACGTTGATCAAGGCCATCTTCGCCACGGCCATCGACCACGGCGGGGCCATTTCCGGCGAGCACGGCATCGGCAGCGAGAAGCAGCAGTACTTCCTGGACCTCGAGGACCCGGCGAAGCTGGCCCTCATGCGGCGGATCAAGGCCGCCTTCGACCCCGACGGGATCCTCAATCCCGGCACGCTGATCGACATGACCCCGGAGGCCGCCCGATGAACGGCGCCCAGTCCCTCGTCCACACCCTGGTCGACAGCGGCGTGACCGCCTGCTTCGCCAACCCGGGCACCAGCGAGATGCACTTCGTCAAGGCGCTGGACGACGTGCCCGAGATGCGGGGCGTGCTCGCCCTGTTCGAGGGCGTGGCCACCGGGGCCGCCGACGGCTACGGGCGCATGGCCGACCAGCCCGCCGCCACGCTCCTGCACCTCGGCTCGGGCCTGGCCAACGGCTCGGCCAACCTCCACAACGCCCGCCGGGCGGCGACGCCGATGGTCAACATCGTCGGCGACCACGCCACCCATCACAAGCGCTTCGACGCCCCGCTCGACTCCGACATCGAGTCCTCCGCGCGGACCACCGCCGGCTGGATGCGGACCTCCGCCCGGCCCGAGGACGTGGCCCGTGACGCCGCGGAGGCCGTGGCCGCCGCCCATGGCCCGCCCGGCCAGATCGCCACGCTCATCCTCCCCGCCGACGTCTCGTGGTCCGACGCGACCGGCCCGGCCGCGCCGGTGACCCCGGGCGGGCGAGCGGCCGTCGACGAGGCCCGCGTCGAGAACGCCGCTGCCGTGCTGGGCTCCGGTGAGCCCACCGCGCTCCTCATCGGTGGCACCGTCACCCGGCAACGGGGTCTGGTCGCCGCCAGCCGGGTGACCCAGGCCACCGGGGCCAAGCTCCTCGGTGAGACCTTCCCCGCCCGTCTCGAGCGGGGCGCGGGCCGGCCCGACCTCGAGCGCCTGGCCTACCTGGCCGAGTTCATCGAGATGCAGCTCAGTGGGATCCGCCACCTGGTGCTGGTTGACGCCCGCGCCCCTGTGTCGTTCTTCGCCTACCCCGGCAAGGCGAGCGACCTCGTACCCGAGAGTTGCGAGGTGCACACGCTGGCCGCACCGGGCGAGGACACCGTCGGTGGCCTCGAGGCGCTGGCCGACCTGATCGGGGCCCCGGCCGACGGCGCCCTGCTGACGTCCGCCGGCCGACCTGAGGTCCCGACCGGCGACCTCGACGCCGGGAAGGTGGCTGCCGTCGTCGGCGCCCTGCTTCCGGACGGGGCCATCGTGGTCGACGAGGCCCAGACCGCCGGCATCTACACCCCCGCCGCCACCGCCGGTGCGCCTCAGCACGACTGGCTGACCCTGTGCGGGGGAGCCATCGGCATGGGCATCCCGCTCGCCACCGGCGCCGCGATCGCCTGCCCCGATCGTCCGGTCCTGAGCCTGGAGGCCGACGGCAGCGCCATGTACACCCTCCAAGGGCTCTGGACCCAGGCCCGGGAGAGCCTGGACGTCACGACGATCGTCTACAACAACGGCTCCTACGCCATCCTCAACATGGAGATGGGCCGCGTCGGCGCCGAGCCCCCGGGCCCCACCGCCACCAGCCTCCTCGACATCAGCCGCCCCGACCTGAGCTTCGTGTCCCTGGCCGAGGGCCTCGGCGTCCCGGCCGTGCGGGTGACCGACGCCGGCGCCCTCCACACCGAGTTGGCCAAGGCCCTCCACGAACCCGGCCCCAAGCTCATCGAAGCCATGGTCCCCAGCGGCATCTGACCGCCGGCCGCATTCCGATTGGAGGCAATGAGGGGCGGATTCGGCCCCTCATTGCCTCCAATGACCGAGAGGCGACCACATCGGCCCTCGACGGCCGGATGCGCCCGCTCACGGGGCCCCCTGTCAGCCCGCCTCAGACGATCTTGGACTGGTGGTCGGCCCAGTAGCGGTCCCGCAGGAGGCGCTTGTAGAGCTTGCCGGTGTCCAGGCGGGGCAGTTGGGCCTCGAAGTCGATGCTCTTGGGGCACTTGTGGTGGGCCAGGTGCTCCCGGCAGTGGGCCAGCAGCGTGGCCTCCAGCTCGGGACCGGCGGCGTCGGGGTCCGCGGCCTGGACCACGCCCTTGACCTGCTCGCCCATCTCCGGGTCGGGGACGCCGAAGACGGCGGCGTCGGCCACCCGCGGGTGGGTGATGAGGACGTCCTCGGCCTCCTGGGGGTAGATGTTCACCCCACCCGAGACGATCATGAAGTCCTTGCGGTCGGTCAGGTAGAGATAGCCGTCGTCGTCCAGGCGGCCCATGTCCCAGTTCGTGGCCCACCCCCGCTCGTCATGGGCCCCGGCGGTCTTCTCCCGGTCGTTGTGGTACTCGAACTGCAGGCCCTGGACCGGCCGCTCGAACCACACCACCCCGACCTCGCCGACGGCCACGTCGGCCCCCTCGTCGTCACAGATGTGGATCGTCGAGCCCGTCGAACGGCCGACCGAGCCCTTGTGGGTCAGCCAGTCCTCGGCGGAGATGGCCGTCGCCCCGATGGCCTCGGTCGAGGAGTAGTACTCGTGCACGATCGGACCCCACCACTCGATGATCTGCTCCTTGACCGGCACGGGGCAGGGTGCCGCGGCATGGAGAGCGAGGCGGTGGCGGCGGAGGTCATAGCGGTCCCGGACCTCCGGGGGGAGCTTGAAGAGGCGCACGAACATGGTGGGGACCCACTGGCTGTGGGTGACTCCGTAGGCCTCGATCGCGGCCAGCGACGCCTCGGCATCGAAGTGCTCCATGACCACCGCGGTGCCCCCGAGGCGGTGCACCGCCATGCAGAACTGCAGCGGGGCGGCGTGATAGCAGGGCGCGGTCGAGAGGTAGACGGTGTCCTCGTCGATCCCGTACCGACGAAAGCCCTCGACGGCCAGGCCCGGCTCGCCCAGCGGCTTGTGGGCCAGCGAGAAGCGCACGCCCTTGGGGCGCCCGGTCGTGCCCGAGGAGTAGAGCATGGCGTGGCCCTCCAGCTCGTCGTCCCGGGGCGTACGCGACACCGACGCGACGGCGTCCTCGTAGGGCTCGTAGCCCTCGACGGGGCCGTCGATGACCAGCCGGGAGACGACCCGGTCGGACAGGACGCGGGCCAGCCCGATGGCCACCTCGCCCATCGCGGCGGTGGTCACCACGGCCCGGGCGTCACAGTCCTCGACGATGTAGGCGACCTCGTCCGCGTTGAGATGGGTGTTCACCGCCGTGTAGTAGAGACCGGACCGCTGCGCCGCCCAGCACACCTCGAAGAACCGGGCCTGGTTCTCGATCAACAGGGCGACGTGGTCGCCGAACTCCAGGCCGGCGTCGGCCCAGAGCCGGGCCAGGCGGACCGACCGCTCCTCGAGTTCGGCGTAGGTGACCACCTCGCCGGAGCGGGCCATGACGACCGCGGGATGATCGGGACGCCCCTGGGCATGGACTCCGGGCCACATCGCCCCGACCGTAGAGGCACCGGGAGCCTGGCCGGTCCGGACCGTCGGGTTCCGGCTGATCGATGGATCGCCGCCGCTTCTGGTTGACTGCGGTGACGCGCCCCCGACCCGACCCGACCGAGCCGTGACCGAGACCAGTCCCCCAACCGATCCGACGGGCCGGACGCGGACCCGCCGCGCCATCCTGATCGCGGCGATCGTCGCGGTCCTGGTGGTCGTGGCCACCGTGGTCGTCCTCGTGAGCGGCGACAGCGACGACGACCCCTCGTCCCCGACGACCACGACCTCACCCCCGGAGGCCGCCGCGCCGGAGGGCGTGGTCGGGGAGGACACCGTCGGTGACGACTACGCGCCCGACAGCGGGGCCACCGGTTACGACGCCCTGCACTACGACATCGGGTTCACCTACGGCCCCGACGACGGCCGCATCGAGGGGGTGACCACGATGACCGCCCGCGCCGAGGATGACCTCGCCGGCTTCTCGGTCGACCTGTACGAACTGGAGATGGGCGAGGTGACCGTCGACGGCGAGCCCGCCGAGGTCGACGTCGACGGACGCGACGTGCGCATCACCCCGGACGCGCCGATCCCGGAAGGGGAGGAGTTCGTCACCGAGATGGCGTACTCGGGGGTCCCCGAGCCGGTGATCAGCGCCGGGTTCCCCACCGGCTGGCTCACGACCGGCGAGGGCGGGGCCTTCGTGATCGGCGAGCCCGACGGAGCGGCAACCTGGTTCCCGGGCAACGACCACCCGTCGGACAAGGCCACCCTCTCCCTCATGGCCACCACCCCCCCGGGCTGGGTGGTGGCCTCCAACGGGACCTTCGAGGGCCAGCGCCGCGCGGGCGACGACGTCACGTGGGCCTGGGCGGAGGACGATCCGATCGCCACCTATCTGGTGACGGTCGCCATCGACCGGTTCCAGGTGGTCGAGGAGGAGACCGACGGTGGCGTTCCGCTCGTCAGCTTCTATCCGCCGGCGGCCGCCGAACGCCTCACCCGGGAGTTCGCCGACGCCGGGGAGATGATCGAGGTCTTCGAGGAGCTGTTCGGCCCCTATCCCTTCGACGAGTACGGGGCCATCGTGATCCCCGAGTCCCTCGGCTACGCCCTCGAGACCCAGGGCCGGTCCACCTTCGGCATCGATGTCGCCGCGTTCGACGAGTTCCAGGCCCACGAGCTCGCCCACCAGTGGTTCGGCGACTCCCTGACCCCGAACACGTGGGCCGACATCTGGCTCAACGAGGGCTTCGCCACCTATGCCGAACTGCTCTGGTCCGAGGCGACCGAGGACGGCTACGACATCGACGCCGACGCGGCGTCCCGCCGGCTGTCGCTGGTGGGCTTCGACGAGGACCCGATCCTCGACCCCGGGGTCGACCGATGGTTCTCCGAAGCGGTCTACCAGCGGGGCGGTCTCACGTTGCACGCCCTCCGGCGCACGGTCGGGGACGAGGCGTTCTTCGAGATCCTCCAGCGCTGGTCGTCGGAGTTCCGAGACGGCAACGTGACCACCGAGGGCTTCATCGCCCTGTCCGAGGAGATCAGCGGCGAGGACCTCGGCCCGCTGTTCGAGGCGTGGCTGGAGGACGACGAGATCCCCGAACTGCCCTGAGTCGCGCGAGGCTGCTCCCGGGCGGAACCAGGGAGTGGCGATGACGGGACGGTTGGAGGGGCGGGTCGCGGTGGTGACCGGAGCGGGGGACGGCATCGGGCGAGCCATCGCCGGGTGCTTCGCCGCCGAGGGCGCCCGGGTCCTGGTCGCCGAGCTCGACGCCGACAAGGGTGCCGCGGTCGCCCGGTCGCTCGGCCCCGACGCCCGCTTCCTGGCCACCGACGTCTCCCGCAAGGACGATGTCGTCGCGATGGTGGGCGACGCCGTCGACGCCTGGGGCACCGTGCACATCCTCGTCAACAACGCCTGGGGCGGTGGGCGCCTGAGTCGGGTCGAGAACAAGACCGACGAGTTGTTCGCCCACGGCTTCGAGGTCGGCTTCTACGGCCCGTTCTGGGCGATGCAGGCCGCCTTCCCCCACATGCGCGACCAGGGCTGGGGCCGGATCATCAACCTCTGCTCGCTCAACGGCGTCAACGCCCACATCGGCACCGCCGAGTACAACTCGGCCAAGGAGGCCCTGCGCGCCCTGACCCGGACCGCGGCGCGCGAGTGGGCGCCCCACGGGATCACCGCCAACGCCATCTGTCCCGGTGCCAAGACCGCCGCCTCCCGGGCGGTCTTCGCCGAGCACCCCGAACTGGAGACGGTGGCCGACGCCGCCAACCCGATGGGTCGCCTCGGTGACCCCGAGGCCGACATCGCCCCCGTGGCCCTGTTCCTGGCCTCGGAGGACTGCCGCTACCTCACGGGCAACACGCTCTTCGTGGACGGCGGGAGCCACATCAACGGATCACCCTGGGCTCCGGAGCTCCCCGACGGCTGACCGCGCCCGGCGACGTCCCCGCTGTGGGAAGCTGCGGTGGACGTCGGCCTTCAGGAGGATCCAGGTGTTCGAGCGAATCGTCGTCGGGGTGAACCAGGCGGCGACAGCCGCAATGGCCGCCGAGCGGGCCCTGGAACTGGGGGCGCTGACCGGTGGAGAGGTCCATCTGGTCTCGGCCATCGGGGGCACCGAGCGGGGGGCCCCGCTGTCGGCCATGGTGCCCGGCGCCGCGTTGACGGGCGGGGAGCCACGATCCGAAGGCCCCGGCCAAGGTGATGCCCGGCGCCACGCCGTGAGCTTCCTGGACCGGGTGGCCAAGGATGCCGCGACCACGACCCACACCCACGTCCTGCCCGGCGAGCCCGCCGAGGTCATCCTGCAGGTGGCCGAGGAGGTCGACGCCGATCTCGTCGTCGTCGGCAGCAAGGGCATGCACGGCGCCCGCCGGGTCCTGGGCAGCGTCCCCAACTCCATCACCCACCAGGCCCGCTGCGCGGTCCTCATCGTCCAGACCATCTGATCGGGCCCAGGAGGCCACCGCTCAGCCCGGGGCAGGCGGGGCGATGTACTCGAAGTGGCCGCTGTCGGGCACCAGCCACAGGTCACCGGAGCCGAAGCCCCATCGCTCGAGCACCGTCACGAGGCGCGGATCCTGGACCGTGCTGGTGCCGGTCGGGTTGACCGAGAAGTTGACATCGACCGCCGCGCCCCACGCATGGCGGGACAGCTGGCTGCTGCCGGCCACGGTGCGCGGGCTGTAACAGCCCTCGAAGCTGGCGACCAGGTGGGCGAGGTTGGCCGCGACCAACTCGTCGAGGGCACCGCGCAGCGCGGGGAGCAGCGCCCGGTGACATGTGGTGCGGCCAAGGACCGGCAGGTCCACCGTCACGATGTTCTCCGCCACCCACCGCGGCTCGAGTACGACCGGCCCGACACCGGTCCCTCGGTAGGAGAACTCACCGAAACGGGCCTTGATCAGGGCTTGGGGAAGGACGGCGTCGGCGTGGCGAAGGAACGGGGTCTCGCCGGCCGCCCGGGTGCGAACCGCCTCGTCGGTCAACGACCGGATTGCCCGATCCAACGGCGCCCGATCACCCCGGTGGCGCACCAGCACGTAGCGCTCGGTGACGGCGCCCGCCGCGACCCCGGTGGCCAAGTTGACGACCGCCTCGGCCCCGGCGACTCCCGTGTCGGGCACGACACCGGCCACCGTGAGTCGAGGTCCCGATGCCAACTGCAGGTGACCCCCTGCCTCGACACCCCGGAGGGTGGCGGAGGTCTCGCTCAACAGGACGTCGTCCCGGCCGAGCCGGGCGAGGGCCAGCCGGGTCGAGCGGTCCACGAACACCCCGTAACGGCGTGGATCCACGGCCAGAACGTCAAGGGGCACCACCCAGCCCGGGCGAACACGTTCCACGGTCTGCCCGAAGCGATCGGTGGCCGCCACCAGGCCCCGGAGGTCTCCTCGCACAACCGTGAGGTCTCGAACCCCGGAGAGGGCACGCACGGCCTCGGGAAATCCGGCCGGAAGGCCCCCGGCCGTCCAGGCCAACAGCACCCCGGACTCCGCGGCCGGAACGGCCGGCCGCGTCGGGAGGGTGGCCCGGAGGGGTCTGTTCGGAGCAGTCGTGGTCGGCGCGACGGTCGACATCGCGGGAGAGGCCCCGCGCGACCCGCCGCCCGCTATTGCCAGCGCGCTCCCCAGCCCCACGGCCAGACCGACGAGGAGCGCCGCGAGGACGACGAAAGCCCGCCTCACCGCGCCCGATCCCCCTCGACGGTCACAGCGGCACCAGGCCCTCGGCGGCCCGCAGCACCTCGGCCCGGTCCAGCCCGGTGCCCCGCAGGGTCATCACCAGACCCGACTCGACCCACTCCAACTGGTTCGGGCCGGGGGCGTACCGCGCGTCGGTCCCGCGGGTCCTCACGGTCTCGTAGACCGGCTCGGTCGGTTGGCCGATGCGGTCACCCGGGATCTGCTCGAGGAGCAGGCGTCGGTCGCCGGCGCCGGCCGCGAAGAGGACCGCTGTCGCTCCGTCCAGGCGACCCGCCGGCGCATCGAACCCGGCGACCCCGAGTCCGAGGGCCCCGGGAACGGCGCGCCGGATGGCGGCCGGGGAGGCCGATCGCGCCTCGGGCCAGCCGACCGGCAGGGGGACCGGCCCGACCCCGGTCGAGGACGCGACCGCCAGCAGTTCCCCGGTGCTCACCGACCCGTCCACCACGAGGTCCAGGTCACGACCGTGCCAACCGATGCGCCGTCCATCGGGGCTGACGAAGACCTGTCCGTCGCCGAGGGGCACGGGTCGCACCAGAGGGCCCAGCCCGCCGAAAAGCTCGTTGCCCGACCACGTGTCGGAGGCTTGCAGCCGGATCCAGGCTCGGCCGTTGCTCCAGGACCACACCGCCGTCGGCGTGGGCCCGTCGATCCGCCCGGTCCGGCCGAGAAGGAACCCATCGGGCGGCGGGGTCGCCACGTCGATGCCGGGCGGTCCCGGCCGAAAGCCGGCGTCGGCCGCCGTGACCCCGGCGGGGGGTGCGAAACGGTCCGCTCCAGGGGGGACCAGGCGCAGGTCGGTGACCTCCATCTCGAGGACGACGACCCCGGGCTGGTCGACATAACCCCGCTGCGCGGCCCACGACCGACGGCCGGGATCCCCCGATGCCCGCACCCGGAGCCGCAGCGGGACCATCTCCACCGCATCGAGGGAGAGCTCCACCACGTCGGTCGGGTGCACCGACCGGAGGTTCCCCGCCGGGGCCAACCCCTCGATGAGGGGGCCGACCTGTGCCGCAGCGACGGTGACCTCGACGGTCGGTCGACCCGAGACCGAGCCCTTCCCCGCGACCACGGCGGTGTCACCCGCGGGGAAGCTGCGCACAGGTACCACCAACTCCAGTGGGACCGGGGCGTCGTCGGCGAACGGTGGTCGGCCGGCCACGGACCGTTCACGCGGGGTCGTGGAGCAGCCCGGTTGGGCCACCGAAGGGCAATCCGGGATCCCCGTGGCCACCCAGGTGGCTCCGTCGGTGCGGAGAGCCACGTCGTTGGGCCGCCATTCGCCCGTGGGGTAGTCGGTGCCGTCCCGCCAGGTGAGGGCGAGGGACTCCGGCGCCCGATAGTCGAGGGAGCCCGTGAAGCGACGTTCCGGCACCGCGGCGTTCCAGCCCCGCTCGGTGAGCCGGAGCGCGGCCTGCAACCCGGTGATGCGGGACTGGGCCGCGGCCACCCGGGCCGAAAGGCTCTCGGCCGCGACCGGTCGGGGACCGCCGTCGCCGACACCGACGAGATTCACCCCGATGACCACACCGGCCACGAGAGCGGCCGCGGCCACCGCCAGGATCGGCTGACGCGACCGTCGGCTCCGAAGCCGGGGCCGACGGCTCGGGTACGCGCCTGGAAGCGACCGGGCCCCGACCGGACGGGGGGCCTCGGCCTCGAGCCGTCGGCGGACAGCCGCGGCCACGTCGGGCATCTCCCCAACGGCCTCCAACCGGAGTCCTCGGCGAACGGACTCGGCCCCCGCCGAGAACCGTCGGCAATCCGGGCAACCGGCCAGGTGGTCATCGAGGCCCTCGACGACGGCCCCGTCGAGTCGTTCGGACACTCGGGCCCGAATCGCCGTGCAGCTCATTGGACCTCGCTCCCCGACTCCCCCGAGTCCGCCGACATCCAGGCCACCAGACGCTCGCGGGCCTGGTGGACCCGGCTCTTCACCGTTCCCTCGGGTACCCCCAGGATCAGCGCCGCCTCCCGATAGCGGTAGCCCAGCACCTCGACGACGAGGAGGGCCTCACGCAGCTTCGGGCTGAGGGCCTCGAGGCCGGCGTTCAGCTCGGCGCCCGCTTCGGGGGAGGGGCGGGGGCCGGCCTCGGGGGCGACCTCCAGCAGCCGCGAGCGACGTTCGCGGCGGCGAAGGGCGTCAATGCCGGCATTGCGGGCTATCTGGAACAGCCAGGTGCTGAAGCGTGACTGGTGGGCGAAACCGCCCAGGTTCCGGAACGCCCGCAGGAAGGTCTCCTGCGCGAGGTCCTCGGCCAGCGCCTGGTCACGCACGAGGTGGCACAGGAAGCGCCAGATCGGCTGCTGGTAGATGCGCACCAGGGCCTCGAAGGCATCGAGGTCCCCCGCGGCCGCCGCCCGGAGCAGCGCCGGATCCGGCTCTTCCACCCGACCCGGCCTACTCGCGGCCGACGGGCGTCGTCCACCCATTCGGGCCACTGGCGCGCTCCACGATGCCTGTGACGCCCGCCGAGCCCGAATGGTTCACCGAACCTTCAGCCACCGCTGGTCGTCTCAACCGACGTGCGACAACGACCGTCCCGACCTCGATTCCCCACCTGGCCGCTGGTCGCGGTGATCCTGGCCGCCGCCGGCTGCGGGCCGGCCGAGCCGGGTGGTGGTCGGGCCGCCGCCGTCGATGAGCGCCCGCTGCTCCTGGCCACCCCGGACGGCCTGGCGGGGGTCGATGCCCGGGCCGGCGAGGTCGCGTTCACCTCACCAGGGGCGGCAGCTTCTCCCGACGGCTCGGTGGTGGCCCGATCCGTCGTTCGCCAGGACGGCGACACGCGCGTCCTCTGGCTCGACCCCGTCGACGGCCACCGGACCGCCCGCGTCCGCATCGACGGACCGGCGTCCATCCGGGTGGTCGCCCCCGACGGCCGGGTCGCGTTGGGTCCACCGGACGTCCCGGCCGGGACGCTCGCCTACCCCGTTCCCCGGCGAGAGACAGCCCTCTCCGTCGCCGAGACCGACGGCACGGTCCGCACCTACCGACTCGAGGGGAACATCGAGCCCGAGGCCTTCAGCACCGACGGCGCGAGCGTGTTCGTCCTGCGCTACACCCCCGCCGAGGACCCGACCCACTACCAGGTCAACCGCCTCGATCTCGATACGGGGGTGATCAGCGGCGTCTTCGGTGAGGACAGTCGGGACGAGCGCCAAGAGCGCATGGGCGGGACGGCCCGGACCCAGGCGTGGGCCCCTGACGGCAGCGTCATCTACACCCTCTACACCCGCGGCACCGCGAGTGGGGCCACGTCGTTCATCCACGTGCTGGATCTCGATGAGGGGTGGGCGTTCTGTCTGGACCTGCCCGAGCCCCTGGGCTGGGCCGCCCCGGCCGCAGTGACGACGTCGCCCGATGGACGCCGGCTGTGGGCGACCGAGGCCTCCGGACGGGGGGCGGTGATCGACACCGAGGCCCTCGAGGTGCTGACCACGGGTCGCTTCGGCCCGATGGGCGCCAACGGCCTGGCGGCGGTGAGCGATGGTCGACAGCTCTTCCTCGGCTCCGGGGATCGCATCCGTGTGCTCGACGGCGACGATTTCACCCCCCGGGCCCAGTGGCAGACCCCCCGCACGATCATCAGCCTGCACGTCAACGCCACCGACCGACGGCTCGTGGCGGTGACCGACGGCCAACTCACCACCTTCCCCCTGCAGGCCCCGGAGCGGCGGCCGGCGGGCCGGGACCTGCCCTACACCCGGCCGATCGTGGTCACCGGGCCCGCCCTGCCGGCCGCCGAGTGCGCCTGCTGAGGATCAGGAGATGATCGGACCCTCCTGGTCTCTGATGGCGGCGAAGGGGTCGTCATCGGCGGGCGGGGACACGACCGGATCGAGTGCGGCCGACCCGGGGTCGTCGAGGTCGGTCGGCGGGTCCGATCCACCCCGGGCCACTCGCCGGACGAGGCGGATGAGCCACAGCAGGATGATCAGGCCGTAGACCAGCGCGGCCACGAAGCCGAACAGGATGAGCAGCGGCTCCCAGGTCCCGATCTCGGTGATCTCGCCCCGTTCGCTCATGCAGAACAGGGTGAAGTTGGTGCCCGTGCCGTCGGAGGTCTGGACGTTGTAACGGACGACGAAGGCATCGGGCTTGTCGTCGGGACAGAGCGTCGGAGCCGCGAGCTTGAGCGCATTGGGGTAGGCGACCATCAACATGACGGCGATGAAGAGGGCGAACAGAGCCGGGCCCAGGATCACGGAGAACGACTTCCAGAACCTCATTGGTCGCCCTGTCCGACGGGCGTCCCATCGGCCCGGAAGCGGACCGGGACGGACTGGCGGGGGCTGGTCACGTTCACCACGATCTCCGGCCGGGGGCCGGTGCGGTCCACCCGCACGGTCTGCGCGTACCCCCTTGCCAGGTCCGCCGCCGCGAGTGCGTCGTCGACGATCCGGTCGAGGTCGTCCCAGGCGATGCGCTGGGTCCGGAACAGCATCCGGCGCAGCGAGGCGGTGTCACCGACACCCGGGACCGGGCTCGGACCCGACAGCCCGCCCCCGCCATAGAGCCCGGACGTGCCGTACCGGTAGCTGTCCACCTCATCGGTCGAGCCGGGCACCAGCACCTCGATGGTCACCTGGCCGGCGGTCATGGTGAAGGAACGGAAGGCCAGGTCGTCACCCAACTCCTCCTGGAGGGCGGCGATGGACTCCAGGGCCAGGGCCGAGCCCAGGCCGCCACCGCGGGCCTGGATCTCCTCGTCGAACTCGGCGCGGCCGGTACCTCCGCAGGCCGCCACGAGCGCGGCGGCGACCACCAGGAAGAGGATCCGGCGCCGGCCCGACACGGCCGAGACCCTAGACCGTCGGTGCCGTCGTCCGAGCGGACCGGCCCGGGCCCCGCCGCACGCGGTGGATGGCAGGAATCGTGGGGATAGTGACATTGACGTCATCGATCCGCCGGGGCACCCTGGCGGTGTGCACCGCGTGGTCATCGTCGTCTTCCCCGGCCTCCAGCCCCTGGACGCGGTCGGGCCCCACGAGGTCTTCGCCGGAGCCAACCAGGGTCTTTCCCCCGACCAGCGCTATGAGATCGAGATCGTCGCCCACCGGCCCGGGCCGGTCGCCGGCGAGAGCGGCCTCGTCCTTCACGCCCAGGGGCTCGGGGCGACCGAGGGCATCGGCACGCTGCTGCTCGTGGGCGGGGGCGGTGTCCTCGAGGCCAGCGCCGACGACGTGCTCGTCGACTGGGTCCGCCGGTCCGCGACCGGAGCGGACCGGGTGGTGACGGTCTGCAGCGGCACCTTCCTGGCGGGGGCCGCCGGGCTGATCGACGGCCGCCGGGTGACGACCCACTGGGCCCGCGCCGGCCAACTGGCCGAGCGCCACCCCACCGCCGTCGTCGACCCCGACCCGATCTTCCGGCGCGACGGCGACCTGTGGACCTCCGCCGGCGTGACGGCCGGCATCGATCTGGCCCTGGCCCTCGTGGAGGAGGACCACGGTGCCGAACTGGCCCAGACCGTCGCCCGGTGGCTGGTCATGTTCCTCCGACGTCCCGGCGGCCAGTCGCAGTTCGCGGTGCCGGTGTGGTCCGAGGCCGCCCCACCCGGACCGATCCGCCGAGCTCAGGACCTCGTGCACGCCGAACCCGGAGCCGACTGGCGGGTGGACGAACTGGCCCGCCGGGTCGGCCTGAGCCCCCGCCACTTCAGCCGCTCGTTCACCGAGCAGGTCGGTGAGTCGCCGGGCCACTACGTGACCACCGTGCGGATCGAGGCCGCCCGCCGCCTGCTCGAACAGGAGCCGACGACCACAGCCACCGTGGTCGCCCGGCGGTGCGGGTTCGGCACCGCCGAGAGCCTCCGTCGGGCGTTCCTGCGCCGGCTCGGGGTCCCCCCCGAGCAGTACCGCCGCCGTTTCGCCGTCACGCCTCGACCACCCACATCCCGACCCGACCGCCAGGAGAACCCGTGCAGATCGCCATCCCCCTCTTCGACCGGCTGACCGCCCTCGACGCCATCGGGCCCTACGAGGTCCTCCAACGCCTCCCCGAGGCGACGGTGACCTTCGTGGGCACCCGAACCGGTGAGGTCCGCACCGAGAACGGCTTCCTCGGCCTGACCGTCGACGCCCCCGTCGGCGATCTCCCCCAGCCCGACGTGATCGTCGTTCCCGGCGGCATCGGCAGCCGGGAGGCCGCGAAGGACCCGACCCTGATCGAGTGGGTCCGCTCGGCCCACGGGAGCACCCGCTTCACGACGAGTGTCTGTACGGGGTCCTTCGTCCTCGGCGCCGCCGGCCTGCTGGAGGGTCTCACGGCCACGACGCACTGGAGCGTGCTGAACGACCTCCAGGCCTACGGCGCCGAGCCGACGATGCAGCGGGTGGTCGAACACCTGGACCGCCGCATCATCACCGCGGCGGGGGTGTCCTCGGGCATCGACATGGCGCTGCGGCTGAGCGAGCTCCTGGTCGACGACATCGCGGCCAAGGCCATGCAGCTCATGATCGAGTACGACCCCCAGCCCCCGTTCGACGCCGGCCACCTCGACCGCGCCGGCGACACCGTGGTCCAACGGGTCATCGAGTACGCCGCGCTGAAGGACTGAGCGGCGGGCCGGACCGGCCGATCCGCTCAGGCGGCGCCGGACTCACACACGTTGAGCAGGTGGTCCGGCCAGGCCGACTGCGGCAGCTGCCAGTAGCTGCCGTCGGCGCAGTCCAGCGCCGGGTTCACCTCGGCGAACACGCCATCGTCGACGTTGTTGTAGCCCGGGACCGACCAGACGTGGACCATGTACTGGGTCGAGTCGAGCATGAAGCCGCCCACCTGGCTGCACTGCGCATCGGTGACGGGCAGATCGGCGCCGAACGGCGAGTTGATCTCACCGTCGCTCATGGTCACGCAGATCGACTCGTGGTAGTGCCAGATGTCGTTGGCCCCGGCGAAGCCCTCGGGCTCGGCCGCCGTCGTGGCGTAGTACATGAACCCGGCGACCGGGGAGTCCGGCTGGGTGCCGTCATAGATGATCGACAGCGGTGTGCGCAGCTCCTCGTCGGTCATCACCCCGTCGAAGTTCAACGCCGCCGGGCTGGTGATGGTGTAGTGCGCGCCGAGGCCGGGCGAGTACGGGCCGGCCCGCCGGTAACCGGCGGCTTCGGCATCGGCCACGGTCGGGAGCGCCACGGCCACCTCCCGGGTGATGGCCAACTGGCCCTTGAGCTCGTTCACCGTCGCCGGCGACATGGGCTGCTGCACGATCTCGTCGTGGTGGCCGTTCGTGAGCAGGCTCAGCCCCCGGTCGCCGGCGGCCGTGGCCGTGGCCTCGGCCCCGTGCGGATGACCGGCGCCGGCGGGGCTCGCCGCCTCCGATCCGTGGGCATGGTTGCGGGCCTCGGGCGAGGCCAGCACGGCGCTGGTCAGGATCACCACGGACAGGGGCACCGCCATGGCCAGGCCCGGTGGGAGCGTGACCTCCCTGAGGCCCGGACGCAGCAGGACGGCGAAGGCCAGCACGACGAGTGCGGCCTCGAGGCCCACGGCCGTGAGGTCCACGAGGGAGGCGGACTCGGCGACTCCGGAGTTCGGACCGACCGGCAACCCAGCCGTCCGGCTCAGGGCCCAGACCCCGATGACACCGACGTTCAAGAGCGCGGTGAAGCCCAGCAGGGCCCGCGACGGCTGCGTCCAGAGGTAGAAGGCCACCAGGAGCTGCAGCCAACCGACGACGGCGAAGGCCACGCCTTCGACGGCGAACTCGTCGATGTGGGAGGGCACCATCACCAGGTGGACCACCGCGGCCGCGGCCGACAGGGTGGCCATCGCCACCAGCACCGGCGCCGGTGTCGCAATCCGATCCAACGTGGGCGCCTGTGGCGCGACCGCCGTGGCCATTGGGTTCCCCCCCGATGCCGTTCTCACCACCCCCCGGTGGTCGCCACAGGCTAGCCCTCTCCCCTCACGGGTTCCCGGAGGTGACACCGAGGCGACCACGGGGCGGGTCCCGCGGCCAACCGCCTCCGGTGCCGGCCGGTCGGCGGCGGCCCGACCGGAATTGCGTTGGTTACGGTCATCCAGCAACCAGAACGAACGCAATTTCGACATCGACGCACGCGCGACGGAATCCGATTCAGCCCGGCCCGACGAGGCGACCGTCGACGAAGGTGGCGGTGACCCGGGTCGCGGCCAGGTCCTCGAGGGCATCGGCCAGCGGTCGGTCGAGGACGCAGAGATCGGCGGGGGCGCCGACCTCGATCCGGCGAGGTGGGCCGCCGGGTGCGTCCACCGGGCCGAGGAACAGGTCCAGGGCCCGGCCGGCGGCGACCCGCTCCTGCCCGCCGAGCAGCGCACCGGACGGGGTCCGACGGTCGGTGGCGGCGGCCATGGCCCGCCACGGGTCGGCGGGGCCGTAGGGGGCGTCGGTCCCCCCGCCGACCCTGACGCCGCGCTCGAGCAGGGAGCCACAGCGCCAGAGATCGGGAAGGTCCACGGGGTCGACGTCGGTCAGGTAGCGGTCGCCCCGTGCGCGGAGGAGGCCCGGCTGGGTGACGACGGTGATGCCGAGGTCGGCCAGCGTCGGGATCGCGCTCACCGGGATGACCGACCCGTGCTCCACCCGGTCACCGGGCCGGATCCCCACTTCGGCCCAGGCCGCCAGCAGGAGCGCCAAGGCGCCGGCCGTGACGCAATGGACCGCAACCGGCCGCCCGTCGCGGTGCGCCCGGTCGATCGCGGTGGCCAGATCGGCGAGCGATGGCAGGTCGTGATCCCCGATGACGACCTTGGCCGGGCCCCGAGGGAGGTCGTCCTCAGGGGTCAGACCCGGGGCGCCCGTGATCACGACCCGCTGCGGGATCGACCCGTCGGCGACGGCGGCGGCCAGGCGGGCCGGTCCGCCCGGGTCGGCGAAAGGTGTGGCGTCGGTGACCCCGGTGACCCCATGGGCGGTCAGGTCCCGGCCGACCTCGACCAGGTGGAGGTCCGGCTCGGGCCAGGTCCCGGCCAGCCGCTCGTCGCCCCGGAAGACCCAGCCGCGCTCCCGCTCGTCGTCGGCCAGATCGACGCCCGCGGCGGTGACCGCCGCGATGGCCGCGGAGTTCAGCACCCAGAGGGCGCCCGACGCGTCCTGGACCCGCACGGGAACGGTGCCGGCCCACCCGTCGAGCCGGATCCGGTCCAGGTCGAGGTCTGCGGGCACGAACCCCGTCGCCCGCACCCACCTTCCCGGCCGGGTCGCCATCGCGGCCCGGCGAATCGCCTCCTCGACCGAAGCCGGCGGTGAGAGATCGACGGACCCCGCCGCGGCCGCCATGGCCAGGAGGTGGAGGTGGTGGTCATGGAGCCCGGGCAGCACCGCCCGGCCCACCACCTCGAGGACGTCGTGGGGCCCGTCCGGACGGAGCCCCGGACCCACGGCGTCGATCCGGCCGTCGCGCAGGAGCACGTCCGCCGGCGCGCCGTCGACCTCGCCACCCCGGATCACGAGCGCGCTCATGACGACCCGCTCCGCCGTTCTGGCACCGGGTCCCCCTCCCCTGACCCGGGAATCCGGTGCCAGGAGAGAGGCCGAGGGGCGGAGATCACGACGCCAGGTCGGCGAGGGCGGTCGCGGTGTCGGCGCCCAGCGGGCGGGCCCGGCCGACGACCGGCCGGGCGCGGGGCGCAGACACCGGTCCGTCCACCGCGATGGACGGGCCCGGTCGGACCACCGAGGCCGCCACGCGGGCCAGGGCCGCGTCGAGCAGCCAGGTCCCACCGTCGGCGAGCGCGTCGGTCGTGGCGGCCGCCGCCGCGGCGCCGGTGAGAGGGTCGGCCACGGCATCGGCCAGGAAACAGGGGCCGTCGGCGTCGGACACCACGAGCCCGCCGGCCGCCGCCGCGTCGTCGCCGAAGCCCACACGGTGGGCGGCGGGGCCGGAGCGGCCGTGCCCCGTGATCGACACCCAGACACGGGGCCCGGGGTCGCGACGGAGGAAGGCCTCGGCCTCGATTCCCCACTGCCCCAACGCCCGGGGACGGGATCCTTCGATGACGACATCGGCCGCCGCCAGTAGTGCCCGCAGGCGGGCGAGGCCGACCGTCGACGGCAGATCCAGCGCCACGGACTGCTTGCCATGGTTGAGCAGGTCGAAGAAACCGGTCTCGTCGGCCCGGGCGCCATCAGGCCGGCGGGTCGACTCCACCTTCACGACCCGCGCCCCGCCACAGCCCAGCAGGTGGCTGCACAGCGGGCCGGCCCACAGGGAGCTGAGGTCGACGACCAGTGGCGGTCCACGGAGTGGCTCCCGATCGGCGATGGGGGAAGTGAGGACCCCCGACCCGCCCCCGGGGCCCGCCGCCGACGGCCGAGCCGAACTGGCGCCCGATTGCGGCGTCATGGCGCCCGAATGAGGCGCCAGAACCGGTGCGGCCGCCTCACCCACGCGGGAGACCGGCAGGCCGAGCTCGCACGCACCCGCGACGAGGTCGTGGCTCGACCGGGCGCAGAGCGCTTCGGCCACCACCGGCCACGGGTCGGGACCCGGATCGCCGAGTCCCAGCCAGGCGGGGAGCAGGTCCAGGTCGTCGGGCCGGGCCAGGTTCACCGCCACCCAGCCGTCCCCGGCAGGAAGGAGCCGGGCCGAGCCACCGCAGCTCGTGCTGCCCGCCCGGGTGTGGCCGGCCATGGCGACCCGCTCCCCCAGCAGGACCAGGGGCTCCTCGACCGGGGCGCCCGCCACCAGCGCGGTGATCGCGTCGGCCGTGGCGGCTGAAGGCAACAGGGCCGGCCCGTCGGCTCGCCCGGTCAGCCCGGCGACGCCGGAGGCGAGCCACGCCGCCGTCGAGCCCTGGTCCACCTCCATCCGCGGGACGGTACCGACCCTCGCCGCTACGGTCCCGCCCATGCGTTCGGGAGCAGACGAGGAAGTGCGGTTCGTGCTCGACATCGAGGTCAGCGACATCGAGAGGTTCAAGGCGCTGGTGCAGCGCTGTGTGGACATCAGTCGGGACGAGCCGGGAACGCTCGTCTACGACTGGTACCTCGACGAGGCGACCGGGCAGGGCCGGCTCTACGAGGCCTACGTCTCGACCGAAGCCGTCCAGGCCCACGCGGCCGGCTCCGTCTTCACCGAGATCGGCCCCGAGCTCATCCAGACCTGCCGCTTCACCGCCGTCCAGGCCTTCGGCGACACCGCCCCCCACCTCGAGGGGCTCGCCCTGTTCGGTCCCGTCACCGACTGGGGCCCGGCCTTCGCCGCCCTGGGCTGACGGCGGTACCGTCACCGCCGTCGACGAACGCGAGGGGGAGATGTGGCTGAGCCGATCGAGGTGGTGCAGGCGTTCTGTGATGCCTGGGGCACGCCGGACAAGATCGACGGGGCGCTGGCGCTCCTGGCCGAGGACTGCGTGTACCACAACATCCCTCTGGACCCCGTCACCGGGATCGAGGACATCCGGGCGACCATCGAGGGCTTCACCGCAGGAGTGGACAAGGTGACCTTCGAGACGCTGGCCATCGCCGCGACGGGCTCGACGGTCCTCACCGAGCGCATCGACACCTTCTTCTTCCCCGACAACACCATCGCCCTGCCGGTCATGGGCACCTTCGAGGTCGACGCCGAAGGCAGGATCACCGCCTGGCGGGACTACTTCGACCTCAACCAGTTCATGAGCCAGATGGGTTGAGGCCCAGCCTGCTGATCCTCCTGGCGGGCGGCCTTCTGCTGAGCGCCTGCGCCGACGCCACCGAGTCCTCGGCGCCCGGTGCCACCGCCGCTCCGGCCTCGACCACCGGGCCCGTCGATCCGGCGTCGGCACCCGCCGACCCGTCGCCGGGATGCGGGACCGCGGTGGACGTCGCCCCCGGCGAGAGCGAGCAGCACCTCGCCTCCGAAGACACCGAGCGGACCTACCTCCAGTACGTCCCGTCGGACCACGACGGCGTCACACCCCTGCCCCTGGTGCTCGACTTCCACGGGCTCCTCGAGGGCAGCGGGATCCACGCGGTGCACACCGAGCTGGGGCCCTTCGGGGAGACGCAGGGGTTCGTCACGGTGACGCCGGACTCGGGGCGGGAACCCGACCGGTGGGATCTGGGGGGTGACGAGGACGTCACCTTCGTCGCCGACCTCCTCGACCAGGTCGAGGGCGACCTCTGCATCGACCGTCGCCGGGTCCACGCCACGGGCCTGTCGATGGGTGGGTTCATGACCAGCCTGATCGGCTGCCGGCTGTCGGACCGGATCGCCTCGGCCGCCCCCGTCGGCGGCATCGGAGTGATCGAGCCGTGTGACCGCAGCCGCCCCGTCCCGGCGATCATCTTCCACGGCACCGACGACCCCGTGCTGGCCTATGACGGCGGCCTCGGCGGCGGTTCCTCAGGGCTCCCGACCTTCGACGGCTCCGACGGGACCCTCGGCGACCTCGATGACGACGAGCTCGCCCTGGTGGACGACCTGCTCCCGGGAGCCGAGGCCAGCGCCGCGGCTTGGGCCGCGGGTAACGGGTGCCCGGACGCCGAACCGGTCACCACCGCGATCTCCGAGACCGTCGACCGACTCGACTACGGCTGCGAGGTGGAGCTCTACCGGGTCAACGGTGGCGGCCACACGTGGCCGGGCAGCACCTTTGACACCGCCATCGAGGACATCGTCGGCGCCGTGGACCTCACGCTGCCGGCCAACGAGGTCCTGTGGGCCTTCTTCCAGGACCATCCCTTGACGGGCTGACGCCCGGCCTCCGAGCCCCGGCCCGCTTCCGGCCGGCGGAGGGCCCCGCCTAGGATCCCACGGCGAGGGGGACCCGTCGGTGGTCCGGCCACATCCCGGAGGGATCGATGGAGCGGTTCTGGTCGCGACTCGCCGTCGTGTTGGGCAAGCACGCCGGCGTGGTGTCGGTGATCGGCCTCATCGTCACCCTGGTCCTCGGCTACGGGATCACCCGACTCGAGTTCGCCACCGGCCAGGACAGCTACCTCAACAAGTCCGACGAGGTGTACGAGGACAGCGTCGCCTACCAGGACCTCTTCGGGGGCCAGGCCATGTTGACCGTGATCACGATGGACGAGGGCCACACCGTCGACGAGCTCTTCACCCCGGAGGGCATCGACCAGTTCACCCGGTTCCACGACACGCTGACCGAGACCGGCAGGTTCCAGGGCGTCATCACCCCCCTCACCGCGCTGGAGTTCGACAACGCCCTGGTGGAGGCTCCTCCCGGAGGGGGGCCGACCGACAGCATCGCCGGCGCGGCGCTGCAGAGGGCGCTCGAGTCCGAGGCCCCCGGCTCACCCGAGGCCGAGGCCCGCTTTGCCGACGCCTCGACCACCCTCGAGCGACTCGAAGCCGTTCCCGAGGACGCGCGGACCCTCGACAACCCCGAATGGGTCCGGTTCCTGCTCTTCGACAACCAGGGCGAGATCCGGATCTCCCTCCGCCCGTTCTTCCCCGACACCGAGCACGCCCAGGTCATCGTCCGACTGAAGGGCAACCTGTCCCTGGAGGACGAAGGGGCCGACGCCGCCCTCGTCGAGGAGGCGGCGACACAGCTCTCCTTCCCGAATGCCGAGACGGTGACGACCGGGGCCCCCGTGCTGTTGCGGGACATCAACGACTACCTCCGGGGCGGGATGCTCACCCTCGGCGGGATCGCCGTGGCGATCATGGTCCTGATCCTGCTGGTCTTCTTCAACGTCCGCTGGCGGCTCCTGCCGATGGCGGTGATCCTGGTCGGGGTGACCTGGGCCTTCGGCGTGGCCGGGTACCTCGGCATCCCGCTGACGATCGTCACCATCGCCGGGCTCCCGGTGCTGCTGGGCGTCGGCATCGACTACGCGATCCAGATGCACTCCCGGGTGGAGGAGGAGGTGATCCTCGACCGGGCCGAGCACCCGATCCAGGAGACCGCCCGGGGCCTGGGCCCCGCCCTGCTCGTGGTCACCTTCGATGCGGTGTTCGCCTTCGCGGCCCTGCGCTTCGCCAAGGTGCCCATGATCCGTCAGTTCGGCCTCCTGCTCGCCGTGGGCATCGTGGTCATCTGCTTCGTGTCGATCTTCATGCCCCTGGCCGCGCTCGGTGCCCGCGAGTTCCGTTCGCCGACCAAGGGCGGCGACTTCAGCGAGGGCGCCCTCGGCCGCTTCGTGGTCCGACTCGGTTCCCTGTCGCCGAAGCTGGCCCCCCCTCTGGCGGTGATCAGCCTGCTGATCTTCTTCGGAGGCCTGTCCGTCGAGGACGAGCTCGTGCTGCAGACCGACCCGATCCAGTGGGTCAACCAGGAGTCCGGCACCATCCTCGACATCCGGGAGGTCGAGGCCCAGGTCGGCAGTTCGAGCGAGCTCGGCGTCTACGCCCGGGCCGACGACGTCTTCTCCGACGATTTCACCCAGTTCGCCCACGACTACCAGAACGAGGCGCTCGCCCAGTACGACGACCAGTTCCTCACCGCGTCGAGCATCGAGGCCGCCGTGGGTGGCCTGCTGATCGTCCCCGGCGCCAGTGACGTGTCACCCACCGGGGCCGAGGTCCGGGCCGCTTTCGAGGCCGCGCCGGCCGACATCCAGGCCTCGACGGTCAGCGACGACGGCACCGCCTTCAACATGATCTTCCAGGCCGCCCCCAAGTCCCTCGAGGAGCGCGCCGTCGTGGTGCGGGAGCTCCGGGACGACACCCCGATCCCCGACGGCATCAGCGCCACGCCCTCCGGGCTGGCGGTCGTGGGTGTCGGGCTGCTCGACAACCTCGAGGCCAACCGGGTCCTGCTCACGTACCTGTCCATCGCCTTCGTCGGCATCTTCCTGATGTTCCGACTGCGCTCGATCATCCGGTCCCTGCTGTCGCTGGTGCCGGTGCTCATCGCGGTGGGCGTGTCGTCGCTGGTGGCCTACGGCCTCGACCTCAAGCTCAGCCCGATGACCGCCGTCGGTGGTCCCCTGGTCATCGCCATCTGCACCGAGTTCACCTCCCTCATCCTCCTCCGCTTCGTCGAGGAGCGGAACCGGGGCCTGGACCCGAGGGAGTCCGCCGACGTGGCCGCGGCGCGCACCGGCCGAGCGTTCATCGTGTCGGCGCTGACGGGCATCGCCGGGGTAGCGGTGCTCTCGCTCTCGTCACTCCCACTGCTCCGGGACTTCGGGCGGGTCGTCGGGATGAACGTCACCGTGGCCCTGGTCAGCGCCCTCGTCGTCCTGCCCCCGATGCTGATCTGGGCCGAGAAGCGGGGCTGGGTCACCCGCGGCCTGATCAGGCCCACGACGCCACTGCTGGAAGGCCCCACCCACGCTCCCGGCGTCGAACCTCCCGAGCCCCTCAACCCGCGTTAGGCCGAACCCGAAGGGGCGCAGCGTCAACCGGAGCAGCCGCCACCGACCCCGGCATCGGCGACACCGGTTGCCGGACGTCGCGAGGCGCCTCAGGTGTGACTCGCGTGACTGGGTGGGGGCTGGTCGGCCGGGTCGACGGGATCCGGGGGTTCGGGGCGCTCCGGGAGGGGCTCGTAGACGGCCATCACGAAGCGGTTGGCCTTCTTGCCCGGGTTGGCGTACCGGTGGACGACGTCGGATTCGAAGTGGATCGTGTCGCCCTCGGCGAGGACGTGCTCCTCCTCCCCGGCAGTGACGGCCAGCTTCCCCTCGAGCACCGACAGCATCTCGAAGGAGCCCACCGGATGCGGGGCCCCGTCGAAGTGCTCCCCGCCCGAGAGCGACCAGTCCCAGAGCTCGACCACATCGGGGGGGTCGGTCCCCATGAGGAACAGGCCGCGTCCCCCGGCCTCGCTGCTCCACAGCGCCGGCGTGGCGGCGGCCCGCTTGACCCGCACGCGCGGCCCGCTCGAGGATTCGATCAGGCTGTCCACCCCCACGCCCAGCGCGTCGGCCAGCCGGCAGAGGGTGGCGATGTTGGGGTTGGCCCGCTCCTGCTCCACGCCGATGACGGTTCCCTTCGACACCGCGGCCCGCTCGGCCAGGGCCTCCAGGGTCATGTTGCGTCGGAGTCGCAGGCGGCGGACGTTGCGCCCCAGGTCGGCGGCCAGCTGTTCGGGGTCCTGCACGGGACCTCCTCTCGTCGGTACATCAGAGCATACTGAGGTGGTCACTCTGATGTACTCGCGCTAGAGTTCACTCAACTGGACCACTGAGTCCAACGTGATGACCGAGGGTGAGGAGCAGGTGATGGCGGTGTTGTTGGCCCTGGGGGCGGGACTGTCCTTCGGCACGGCCGACTTCGTCGGGGGCCTGGCCGCCAAGCGATCACCCGCCACGACGGTCACCGTGCTGTCCCAGGTCGCCGGCTTCCTGGTCCTGCTCGCCGTGCTCCCCTTCCTGTCGGGTGTCGCCTCGGCCGGCGCCCTCGGCTTGGGCGCCCTGGCCGGCATCGCCGGGAGCCTCGGGCTGGTCGCCTACCTCCGGGCCCTCGCCGCCGGACCCATGGGGCTGGTTGCGCCCATCACCTCGATCACCGCCGTGGCGGTCCCCGTCGTCGCCGGCCTCGTGGCCGGCGAGCGCCTGTCGGCCATGGCCACCGGAGGCCTCGTGCTCGGCCTGGTGGCCATCGGCATCGTCGCCGGCGGCGGCGGGCGCACCCGCCCGGCAGGGTCGTCCGGACCGGCGCTGGCCGTGGTGGGCGGCGTCCTGGTCGGCGCGTTCCTCGTCCTGCTCGACCACACACCGGAGGCCTCGGGGCTCTGGCCCCTGGTCGGCGCCCGACTGGCGTCCCTGACGATGCTCGGCCTCTGGGTCCTCGCCACCCGGGCCGAATTGCCGAGCCGGGTGAACCTGCGTCTCATCCTGGCTTCGGGGGTGATGGACATGACGGCCAACGTGCTCTTCCTGCTCGCCACCCGGGCCGCGGCCCTGACGGTGACCTCGTTGCTGGTCTCGATGTCGCCGGTGGTGATCGTCCTGTTGGCCCGCCAGTTCCTGGCCGAGCGCCTCCACCGCTCCCAGGTCGCCGCCGTCGCCCTCAGCCTCTTCGCCGTCGTCGCCGTGACGGTGGGCTGACCCGGCGACTCGTCGGGGATCCGGCCATGACCCGTCGGGCGGACGGGTGCTGTGCCCCTCGGACCCGGGCCGACGGGTCGCCGAGCGGGCCGCCGAGCGAGCCAGAGGTCCCCGCCCGGGGCGCGCCCCCTCCATGGCGCGGCGGGGCGGCGAACCCCTGCAGGGCGACCGCCGGGCGCTCGTAGCCTGACCAGCCGTGCTCACGATCTCCGGGCTGGCCAAGGCCCACGGGAACCGGACCCTGTTCCGGGGCGTCACCTTCGTCCTCGGCGACGGGCGGAGGATCGCGCTCGTGGGCGCCAACGGCGTCGGCAAGACGACGCTGCTGGAGATCGTGGCCGACCTCCAGGATGCCGACGGCGGGGAGGTCCACCGCTCCGCTGACCTCCGGGTCGGCTACCTCCCCCAGGACCAGCCCGTGGCCTCAGCCGGCAGCGTGCTCGACGAGACACTGGACGGGGGCGGACCCGTCGCCGAGTTGCACGACCGCTTGGAACACCTCGAGGCCCGCCTCACCGCGAGCGACCAGAGCGTGCTGGAGGAGTACGGCGAGGTCCAATCCCGGTTCGAGGCGCTCGGCGGCTACGCGCTCCAGGCCGAGGCCGAGCGCATCCTCGGCGGGCTCGGGTTCACCCCCGAGGACTCCCGTCGACCTGTGCGCGAGCTGTCCGGCGGCTGGCGCATGCGGGTCCTGCTGGCCCGCCTGCTCCTCAGCGATCCCGACGTGCTCCTCCTCGACGAGCCGACCAACCACCTCGACGTCGATTCCGTGGGCTGGCTGGAGCAGTACCTGAGCGCCTACCGGGGAGCGGTCCTGTTCGTCAGCCACGACCGGGATTTCATCGACGCGGTGGCCAACCGGGTGATCGAGATGAGCCACGAGTCGGCCACCGAGTACGTCGGGGGCTTCGCCGAGTTCGTCGTCGAGCGGGAGGCGAACCTCGAGCGGCTGGAGGCGGCCGCGGCCCGCCAGGCCAGGCAGTTGGCCAAGACCGAGCAGTTCATCGAACGCTTCCGCTACAAGGCGACCAAGGCCCGCCAGGTCCAGAGCCGGGTGAAGGCCCTCGAGAAGATCGAGCGGATCGCCGTCCCCGACGAGGAGGCCATCAAGGCCCGGTTCGCCTTCCCACCCCCACCCCGGTCCTCCCGGGTGGTGGCCGAGCTCCACGGCGTCGACGTCGGCTATGACGACGAGCCACCGGTCCTCACGGGGGTGGACCTGGTCATCGAGCGGGGCATGCGCATCGGCCTGATCGGCCCGAACGGGGCGGGCAAGACCACGCTGCTCAAGGTCCTCCTCGGGGAGCTGACCCCCACGGCGGGGACGATCGCCCTGGGCAACAACCTCGAGATCGCCGGCTTCGAACAGCACCAGGCCGATGCCCTCGACGGCACCAAGCGGGTGGTGGAGGAGTTCTCCGCCAGCGTGCCCGAGGCCGCCGGCCGCAACCGGCGGACCCTGCTGGGCAGCTTCGGCTTCAGTGGCGACGCCGCCGACCGTCGGGTCAGCGACCTGTCAGGCGGCGAGCGCACCCGGTTGGCCCTGGGCAAGATCATGGTCGAGCCCCACAACCTGTTGGTCCTCGACGAGCCCACCAACCACCTCGACCTGCCGAGCTGCGACATCCTCGAGGACGCCCTTCGGGCCTACGAGGGCACCGTGCTGCTCGTCACCCACGACCGGCACCTGATCCGTTCCGTCGCCACCTCGCTCATCGAGGTCCGGGGCGGCCGGGCCCGCTGGCACGACGGTGTGGACGAGTCGATCCTCCTCCCCCGGGCCGACGGCGGCACCGTGCGCTCCGCCCCCCGGACCGGGACCCATGGCGACGGCCGCAACGCCGATCGGCGCACCGCCGCCGAGCGCCGGCAGGAACGGGCCGGGGTCACCAAGCCGTTGAAGGACGCCCTGCGATCGGCCGAGAAGCGCTGGCAGAAGGCCGAGGACACGGTCTCCAGGCTGGAGAAGCAGTTGGCCGAGCCCGACCTCTATGACCGCCCCGAGGAGGTGGCCGACGTGGCCCACCGCCACGACCAGGCCAAGGCCGAGGCCTCGTCGGCCATGACCGCCTTCGAGAAGGCCGCGTCCGAGCTCGAGGCCGCCGAAGCCCGCTTCGCCCCGTGAACCGCACGAAGTTGCGTTCGTTCTGGTCGCCTGACGACCAGAAGTCACGCAATTTCGGTGGGTGGTGAGGTGACGAGCTACTGGGGGCCGTCGGTGCGGGCCCTCATCGGGTCGACCTTCCTCCGCACCACCGCCCACCTGGCCTGGCTGACCTCCCTCGGCGTGCTCGTCTTCGACCTGACGGGTCGCGAGTTGGACCTCGGCCTCATCGGTCTGGCCGAGTTCCTGCCCGTCCTGCTGCTGGTCCTGGTGGCGGGTGCGGTGGCCGACCGGGTCGACCGTCGTGTCGTGTCCGGCTCGGGCGCGGTGGTCGAGGCCGGCGTCGGGTTCGCCATCGCCCTCTACGTGGCGTCGGACCCGACGGCGGTCGGTCCCGTCTTCGCCCTCGTCGTGGTCAGCGGCATCGCCGGGGCGTTCACCTCCCCGGCGACCCGGGCCCTGCCGGCCGATGTCCTCCCGCCCGAGGGACTGCCCTGGCTGGTGGCCCGACACTCGGCCACCTGGCAGGCCGCGATCATCGTCGGTCCCGTCGTCGGCGGGACCCTCTACGCCGTCGACCCGATCGCCCCCTTCATCGCCGTCGGGGTGCTGCATCTGCTCAGTGCCGCCGCCTACCCCTTCATCACCCTGCGCCCCGCCGAGGAGCGGGAGGCGGTGAGGACCGTCGAGGAGGAGGCTGCCCGTCCCGGACTCGGCCACGCCCTGGAGGGGCTCCGGTTCATCCGCCATCACCCCGTCCTGCTGGGGGCCATCTCCCTGGACCTCTTCGCGGTCCTGTTCGGCGGCGCGGTGGCCCTCCTCCCCGCCATCGCCGAGGAACGGCTGGGCGTCGGGGCGGTGGGTCTCGGGTGGCTCCGGGCGGCCGGGGGGATCGGGGCCGCGGCGGTGACCCTGGTCCTGACCCGTCGACCCGTCGTGCGTCGGGTCGGACGGACGCTCCTGATCGCGGTCGCCCTCTTCGGACTCGGCACCATCGCCCTCGGGGTGACCCAGGCCTATGCCGTGGCCTTCCTGGCCATGCTCGTGCTGTCGGGGGCGGACGCCATCAGCGTGTTCATCCGGGCGACGCTCGTGCCGCTCGTGGTCCCCCAGGACATGCGGGGCCGTGTGCTGGCGGTCGAGAACGTGTTCATCGGCGGCTCCAACGAGCTCGGCGCCTTCGAATCCGGCGTCGCCGGCCAGATCCTCGGCCCGGCCGGGGCGGTCGTCCTGGGCGGGGTCGCCACGGTGGCCATTGCCGGCACCTGGTGGGTGACGTTCCCCGATCTGCGCGAGGTGGACCGCTTCCCCGGCACCGAGGACCCCGACCACCCCGAGCCCCTGGACCCCGCCATCCTCGAAGAGCTCGGCCCCTGAGGCTCCTGGCACCGCGGCCACGAAGCGACACGTCGATCACCGGGCGAACCGGCCCGTTCCTGAGAGCCCGGGATCCGGGTGTCGGGTGCCGGCCCGGCCGAGCACACCGTTGACGGCCGCCGCGCGGGACAGGGTGCGATCGAGGCACTCGCCCGGGGTGAGGACCCCACGAGTCCCGCCGTCCTCCAGCGGACCCGGGGCCGAGCCAGGACCGCGAAGGCCACGGCGCCCCGATCGGTACGGTCACCCCGATGGCCGACGGAATCGCCGCTGCCGCGCGCGAGACGTTCGCGTCGTTCGGGACCCGGAACTTCCGACTCTTCTTCATGGGCCAGGGTGTGTCCCAGATCGGCAACTGGCTGACCCTGATCGCCCAGAGCCTGCTCGTCCTCGACCTCACCGGCGACGGATTCGCCGTGGGCCTGCTCGCCGCCTGCCAGTTCGGACCCGTCCTGGTGCTGGGAGCCTGGGCCGGCCTCGTCGCGGACCGCAGCGACAAACGGCGGCTGCTCCTCGTCGTCCAGGTGGGGGCGATGGCCCAGTCCTTCCTCCTGGCGAGCCTCGCGTTCATGGACGATCCGCCCCTGGCGGCGATCTACGTCGTCGCCGCCCTCGGCGGGGTCGGCATGGCCTTCGACAACCCCGCCCGACGGGCGTTCGTGGTGGAGATGGTCCCCGAGGACCTGGTCCACAACGCGGTCAGCCTGAACAGCGCCATGATGACCAGCAGTCGGGTCATCGGCCCCGCCCTCGGTGGTCTGCTCATCACCACGGTCGGCTATGGCTGGGCCTTCGCCCTCGACGGCCTCTCCTACATCGCCGTGCTCATCGGCCTGTGGCTGATGCGGACCCAGGAGCTACGGCCTTCCCCGCCGGCGAGGCGGGGCAAGGGCCAGGTCCGAGAGGGCCTGCGCTACGTCCGCCGCACGCCGGTCCTGTTCGTCCCCCTGGTGATGATGATGTTCGTCGGGACGCTGGCCTTCAACTTCCAGGTCACGCTCCCCTTGTTGGTGACCCGGACCTTCGACCGGTCGAAGGTGGCCTTCACCCTCCTGTTCTCCGTCATCAGCCTCGGGTCCCTCGTGGGGGCGTTGTGGACCGCCCGACGGCGCAGCATCGGGGTCACCGATGTCATCCGGGCCTCGACCGGCTTCGGGCTGGCCCTCCTGGCCCTCGCCGTGGCCCCGACCGTCGCCTGGGCCTTCCCGCTCGGCTTCGTGCTCGGTATGACCAGCATCGGCTTCCTCACCGCATCGACCGCCATCGTCCAGACCGAGGCCGCGCCCGAGATGCGGGGCCGGGTGCTGGCCCTCCAGGCCATCGTCTTCCTGGGCAGCACCCCGATCGGCGGTCCCATCGTCGGTGCCGTCGCCGAGTACGTCGGGCCGCGCTACGCCGTGGCCGTCGGGGGCGTCGCCGGCCTGGTTGCCGCCGCCTGGGGCGCGGCGACCGTCCGCGACCAACGCCGTGAGGCCGCGGCCCTCGCCCTGGTCGTCGAGGGGACCGAGTCGGGCTGAGCCCGACTGTGCCATCGTCTGCTCGTGCGCCTGACCATGCCGCCGGAGTGGGCACCCCACGAGCGCTGCGTGGTGGCCTGGCCGTGCCGGGCGACCATGTGGGGCAACCAGCTCGACGGGGCGAAGGCCGCACACGCCGCCGTGGTCAACGCCGTCGGGGCCTTCGAGCCGGTGATGCTCGTGGCGGACCCCGGCGCCGGCGAGGAGGCGGCCGCCTCGTGCCCGGGGGCGGATGTCGTCGAGTGGCCCATCGACGACTCGTGGACCCGGGACATCGGCGCGATCGTCCTCACCGACGGGCACGGGCGACGCGCGGGGCTGAACCCGGTCTTCAACGCCTGGGGCGAGAAGTTCCACCCCTACGAGGAGGACGCGGAGTTCGCCCGTCGCATGTGCGAGCACCTGGGTCTCGACCGGATCGACGCCTTCCCGTTCGTCCTGGAGGGCGGGGCCATCACCGTCGACGGCGCCGGCGCCGTCATCACCACCGAGGAGTGCCTGCTCAACCCGAACCGCAACCCGGGCCTCGATCGCGCCGGGATCGAGACCGAGCTGTGCCGTTGGCTCGGCGGGGAGCGAGTCGTCTGGCTCCCCCACGGCCTGGCCGAGGACGCCGACACCGACGGCCACGTCGACAACGTCGCGCTCTGCACCGGGCCCGGACAGGTCCTGGCCCAGACCACCGCCGACCCCGACGACGTCAATCACGACCGCCTCCGCGAGAACGTCGAGGTGCTGGTGGCCGCGGGCTACGACGTGGTCGAGATCGACGTGCTGCCCTCCGTGGTGATCGACGGCGACCGGTCGGTCGTGCCGCCCCTCAACCTCTACCTGGCCGACGGTGCCGCCATCGTCCCGGTTGTCGACGGCCCCGACGGGGAGGCTGCCCTCGACGCCGTTCGGGGCGCCCTCCCCGACCGGGAGGTGGTCGGCGTCCCGGGCGCGGTACTGGCCCACGGGGGTGGCGGCGTCCACTGCATCACCCAGCAGGTGCCACGCTGATGACCGGCGACCCCGCCCCGGGAAGGCACCGATGACCATCGAGCTCCTCACCCACATCGACCAGCCCCTCGACTCACCGGCCCGGGTCGAGGCCCCGCCGCGCGCGCCGTTCCGGGTCGGCGCCGTCCAGCAACGCTGGCACGAGGATCCCGCCGAGCACCGGGCCGCCCTCACCGAAGGGGTGCGCATGGCTGCGGACGCCGGCGCCCGGCTGATCTGCCTGCAGGAGCTGACCCTGTCGCCGTACTTCGCGGTGACCCCGGAGGGGCCCTCCGCGGCCGGTGCCGCCCCCGAGCCGCTACCGGGCGGGCCGACCTACGACCTGGCCGCCGAACTGGCCGACACCACGGGGGCCTTCGTCCACGCCTCGCTCTACGAAGACGCCGGCGACGGGGGTCTCGGCTTCAACACCGCCATCTGCGTGGGCCCCGGCGGCGAGCTGGTGGCCCGCACCCGCAAGCTCCACATCCCGATCACCGCCGGCTACTACGAGGACCGGTACTTCCGCCCGGGCGACGGCGGCTACCCGGTGGTTGCGGTCGGCGACGCGCACGTCGGCTTCCCGACCTGCTGGGACCAGTGGTTCCCCGAGTTGGCCCGGGCCTACTCCCTCGGCGGGGCCGAGGTCATCGTCTACCCGACCGCCATCGGCAGCGAGCCCGACCACCCCGACTTCGACACCCAGCCGCTGTGGGAGAAGGTCATCGTCGGCAACGGCGTGGCCAACGGCACCTTCATGGTCGCGGTCAACCGCATCGGTACCGAGCCGCCGCTCACGTTCTACGGCTCGTCGTTCATGAGCGACCCCTACGGCCGGCTACTGGTCAAGGCACCTCGGGACCGCCCGGCCGTGCTGGTGGCCGACCTCGACCTCGACGCCCGCAGGGACTGGCTCACCCTGTTCCCGTTCCTGACCACCCGTCGGCCCGACACCTACGCGCCCCTCGTCGACCCCTGAAGCGCCGTTGAGTCCATCGGCTCTGGTGACGAGAGGTGCGCCCCCAGCGACATGTTCCGTTACCAGAACGGTCAGGCGGGCGTGAGGGCCATCTCCTCGGCGACGAGACGGTAGGACGTGATGCGGTCGTCGGTCGAGTGCAGCATCGTGGTCACCATCAGCTCGTCGGCTCCCGTCCGATCCACCAGCTCGTCGAGGCCGGACCGGACCGTGCCGGGGTCTCCGACGACATGGGTGCTGGTCCAGGAGCGGACGGCCTCGCGCTCGAAGGGGGTGAACCGGTACTCGGCGGCCTCCTCCGGACTGGGGTAGAGGCCGGGGGTGCCCTGGCGGAGGCGGAGGAAGGCGAGGGCTCCGGGCAGGGCCAGACGTCGGGCCTCCTCCTCATCGGGCGCACAGACCACCGCGACCCCCAGCATCACGTAGGGCTGGTCGAGGACCTCGGAGGGCCGAAACGCCGACCGGTAGACCTGCAGCGCCGCCTCGGTGTTGCCCGCGGCGAAATGGTGGGCGAAGGAGAAGGGCAGGCCCAGCTCACCGGCCAGGCGGGCCGAGTAGTCGCTCGAGCCGAGCAGCCAGAGGGCGGGCTGGTACCCCCTGGCGGGCGTGGCGTGGACCGAGGCATAGGGGTGATCCGCGGGGAACCCCCCGGTGAAGTACGCCACCAGTTCGGCCAGCAGGCGCGGGAGATCCTCACCCTTGGCCCCGGTCGCGCCGCGGCGGAGAGCGTGGGCGGTCACCGGGTTGGTGCCCGGGGCCCGGCCGATGCCGAGATCGATCCGACCCGGCTCGAAGGCCTCGAGCATCCCGAACTGCTCGGCGATCACCAACGGTGAGTGGTTGGGCAACATCACCCCACCCGAGCCCAGGCGGATGGTCGAGGTCTCTGCCGCCACCCGGGCCAACAGGACCGCCGGCGACGAGCTGGCGATGCCGGGCATCGAGTGGTGTTCGGCCACCCAGTAGCGGTGATACCCGAGGGCCTCGACCTCCCGGGCCAGGCGCAGGGAGGCGCCGAGGGCATCGGCCGGCGTCGAGCCCCGGGCGACCGGCGCGAGATCGAGGACTGACAGGAGGATGGGCGCGTCCGGCATCACCGGGTTGAACGCGCCGGGAGCGTCCGTTCTTCCACCGGGCCCGACACCAGGCCGACGGCAGTGACCGCCTGTAGGGTCCCGCGGCCATGGACGTCGGCCTGTCCCTTCCCACCATGGCCCCGGGGTACACGGTGGCCACCACCCTCGACTGGGCGCGGGCCATCGACGCCGGCCCCTTCACCACGCTGTCCACCGGGGAGCGGATCACCTTCGGCAACCCCGACTGGCTGGTCACCCTCGCGGCCGCCGCCACCGTCACCGAGCGGGTCCGGATCTTCGCCAACCTGGTCGTGTTGCCCGCCCACCCCGTCGCCGTGGTGGCCAAGCAGTTGGCGACCCTCGACCAGCTCTCGGGTGGCCGGCTGACCGTCGGCGTCGGCGTCGGCGGCCGAGGCCATGACTTCCGGGCCGCCGAACGCCCGACCGAGGGGCGACACGCCCTCCTCGACCAGCAGGTGGCCGAGCTCCGTCGGCTGTGGTCCGGCGAGCCTCCGTTCGAGCGGGCGGACCCGGTCGGCCCGGCCCCGGCCCAGGGCCCGGCCGTCCCGATCCTGGCCGGGGCGACGGGACCCAAGGCGATGGCCCGCGCCGCCCGCTGGGCCGACGGGGTGAGCGGCTTCAGCGTGTCGGGCACGGTCGGCGACATGGCGGCCAACTTCCGGCTGGCGGAGCAGGCCTGGACCGAGGCCGGGCGCACGACCCCGCCCCGGCGGGTGACCGGCTGCTTCTACGTCCTCGACGGGGACGACGCCCGGGCGGAGGCGACGCTCCAGGCCTTCGCCCGTCGCTACCTGGCGATCTTCGGGGCCGAGGTCGCGGAGGCCATGGCCGTCACCTGCCGGGTGGCCTCGGTCGGCGCGCTCGAGGACGTCCTCGACGGTGCGGCCCAAGCCGGCTGTGACGAGTTCGTGCTGGTCCCCGGCACCATCGACGCCGACTGCCTCCACCGCACCACCGACGTCCTCACCACCCGCTGACCGGGCCCCGTTCGGGGTGCGCCGGGACCGCGCCGGCAACACCACGCCTCACCCCAGGACGAGTCAGGTGACGCTCGCGGCGGCCCGGCCGGCGCGACGACCGAAGAAGCTGCCGTCGCCCAGGGAGATGCCGCTGACGTATCCCCGGACCGCGATTCCCCGAGTGGTGCGGCCCGCGGCATAGAGGCCGTCGACGACCGTCCCGTCGGACCCCCGCACCTCGCCGTCGGGCGTGGTGTCCAGGCCGCCGAGGGTGAACGGGGCGTAGATGGCGTTGGCGACCCGGAGATCGATGGCGCCGAGGGGCGGGACAAGCGGGCGTACCAGTTCCGGCACCTTGTGGAAGTCCGGGTCCTCGCCCCGGGATGCGGCGTCGTTGTAGCGATCGAGGGTGGCTTCGAGGGCGCCGACGGGCAGGCCGATCTCCCCGGCCAGTTCCGTGGCGCTCTCACACACCCAGGTGGCCCGCATCCCCACGGCGTTGACGACGTAGCCCTCCTCGTCGAACACGAGATAGGCCTCCTCGTCCTGACCGAGGAGGATCTCCAGACCGATGCGACCGTTGTAGGTGTCCTCGTTGATGAAACGCTCGCCCTTCCCGTTCACGAGGATCCCGACGGAGATCCTGCGGGGCGGGTTGAGGGGCAGCGAGCACTCCAGCGCGTCGAGGTCGACCGCCGCCCCGCCGGCCCCCATGCCCAGCCGGATGCCGCTTCCGTCGTCGGTGTCGGTACCCACGTAGAAGACACAGTGCGCCGCCTTCGGCGTGTGCCGGTCGACCATGGCCGGGTTGTGGATGAAACCGCCGGCGGTGAGCACGACGCCGTTGCGGGCCCGCATGGCGCGGCGTTCACCGTCCTGTCGGCTGATGACCCCGACCACGGCACCTTCGTCGTCGACCACGAGGCGCTCGACCCGCACCCCGGTGCGCACGCGGGCCGTGGTCCGTTCCAGCGCCGCCAGCAGGCACTCCATGATGAACCCACCGGCCGCATCCGGGTACCGGGGGTGGTGACCGCGGGGCACCCCGGACGCCACCTCACTGAACGGCCAGCTGTCCTCCCCGCCGCTGTAGACGAGGCCGGCATCGGTCGGTGGCTCGCGGTCACGCTCCTCGAAGAACTCGGCCTTGAACGGCAGTCCGTGATCGACGAGCCAGTGGTAGTGGTCGACCGACTCGTCGCAGTAGGGCCGGATCTTGGCGTCGTCGGCCCCGGGACCGCAGGCCGCGACGAGGAAGGCGAACATGTCCTCGGGCGTGTCGTCGAAGCCGCAGGCCTGCTGGATCGGTGTCCCACCCCCCAGGTAGATGATCCCGCCGGAGTGGGCCGAGGTCCCGCCACCGGCGCTGGACCGCTCGAGGGCCAGCACGTCCGCACCGTCCTCGGCCGCCTCGATGGCGGCACAGGTCCCCGCCACACCGAGACCGACGACCACGACGTCGGCGGCGTCGTCCCACGCCTCGACGTCTCCGGCACGGACGGGATCGATGGGTTCGCTCGAGGGGTCGACCACGGCGGCGGACGGTAATCCACGGCGCTCTCTAGGCTGGGCAGGTGACCGACAGGGAACCGCAGGCCGAGTCCCGACCCGACGGCGGGACCGACGACGAGACCGAGACCGCGGCCGACGGCCAGACCGACGAGGGCATCCCCCAGACCCTCGTGGGCATCTCCTTCCCGGACATCTTCCGGGCCCAGGAGTTCCTGACCGCGGCGTCCGGCCTGGCCGCCAAGGGCAGCCTGAAGCTGAAGGACGCCGTCCTCGTCGTCAAGGACGCCGACGGCAAGACCCACGTGAAGGAGACCATCGACCCCGAGCTGGGGCGCAGCGCCCTGTCCGGGGCCCTGTGGGCCGGGCTGTTCGGCCTCGTGCTCGGCGGACCGGTCGGCTGGGCCGCCGGCCTCGCGGTGGGCGCCGGGGCCGGGGCGGTCACCGCCAAGGTCGTCGACCTGGGCATCTCCGATGAGTGGGTGGGCTGGTTCCGCCAGGCCGTGCAACCCGACACCGCCACCGTGGCCCTGCTCGCCGAGGACCTCGACCGCAATGCCCTCGTGGCCGAAGCCGGTCGCTTCACCGGCGCGGCACTGGTCTACGCCAACCTCGACGACGCCACCCTCGACCGGATCAAGGCCGCTCTGGAGACCGGCACCGCCGACTGAACCCGCCGTGGGGCGGATCCGAGGCCGGTGAACGCCCCCCCCGAGGCCATGGCCCGCCCCGTCACGGGCGCACCTCCGGTGGGCGGAGGACCACTTCACGGGTCGGCACCCGCCACCAGATGGTGCCGATGCCGACGAGCGCCGCGACCACCACGGCACCGACCACCAGCGGCTGGCGGATGGCGAGGAACAGCCCGAGGGTGACCGAACCGAGGATGCACGCGGTGGCGATCACCTTCGCCCGGCGGGGCATGCCCAGCCCTTCGCGGTGATCCTGGACCATCGGGCCGATCCCCCGGAGGCCGAGCACCCACGTCTCGAGACGGGCGTTGCTGCGCGCGAAGCAGGCCGCGGCGGCGATGAAGAAGATGGTGGTGGGCAGTCCCGGGACCACGATCCCCAGACCTCCCAGACCCACACAGGCCAGCCCGAGAGCCAGCCAGCCCGCCCGTGCGGCCACGTTCGGCGACCGGTCGGCAGGCGCGGCGGTCACGAGACGATGGAGGACACGTCCTGGAAGGTGAGGACCACGAGCAGGACGATGATCGTGAGGTTGATCGCGGTGATGGGCCAGCGCCACTTGTGCCCGCTGCGCTGGAACCGCCGGATGCTGAGCACGTTGAACACGATGGCGATCGGGCCGACGATCAGGCCCAGCCACGGGCCCCAGTCGCCGGCGATGCCCAACAGTGGCAGCACCCACGGCAGCAGCACATAGGCGAACAGGCAGCGGACCCCGGAGATCACCACCGAGGCGCTGAAGGCCGCCGTCGCCTCGGCCTCGGTGTACGCAGGGGACGGCGCGGTCACGGGAGCCGCGGTGGTCTCGCTCACGGCCACCAGCATGGCGCGAGTCGACGCGGCTCGCACCATCAGCAGCCGGTCATGGCCGAGGTCAGAGCGTGGTGAGCGTCCGGGCGGTCTTGGGAAGGCGGCCGGTGAGCAGGGCCTCGTGGGCCTCCGGCCAGGCCGACTCGGGCACCTATGACCCGGGACCTCGTTCTGGCGCCCGATCGCCGTGCCCTGACGCCGCAATCAGGCGCCAGTTCGGGTTGAGCGGGCCGAGCGGGATCACCGCCGGCCAGGTCACCGCCCGATCATCCCACCCGTGCGGCTCGACGGCGGGCCCGACGGTGCTTGTGCGCGGCATCGGCGACCAGGACCGCGGGTGCCGCCCCGAGCGCCACCAGGAAGGCGGGCCACGGCGGGAACGCCTGGTCGAGCAGGTCGGCCATGAACGGGAGGAGCAGGAAGCCGGCGAGGGCCACCAGCTCGACGGTGACCGCCCCCAGCAGGAGCCGGTTGCTGGTCCAGCCCAACCGCCACGGTGGAACGGTGGCGCTGCGGCAGGCGAAGGCATTCGCCATCTGCCCGAACACCACTGCACTGAACGCCGCGCCGGAGGCCGCCAGCAGGGCATGGCCCGTGGGGAACGAGTCGCCCGGGCGCCATCCGGCCAGGACCAGGGCGACGACGAACGCGGTCATCTCCAGAAGGGCCTCGGCGGGGCCGAGCACCCCGAACACCCGACGCAGCAACGGGGCGTCGAGGAGGTGGCGACCCTCCGGTGGGCGGGACAACGCGCCCTGGGTCGGCGGCTCCGCCCCGAGGGCCAGGGCCGGCAGGAGATCGGTGCCGATGTCGAGGAAGAGGATCTGCAGCACACCCAGCGCCAGGGGGAAGCGGCCGCCGGACAGGGCCCAGATCACGAACGGGGTCAGCTCGGCCACGTTGTCGGTCAGGTGGTAGGTGAGAAAGCGCCGGATGTTGCTGAAGGTGGCCCGGCCCTGGCCGATGGCGGCCACGATCGTGGCGAAGTCGTCGTCCAGCAGCACCAGGTCGGCGGCCTCCCGGGCCACGTCGGTCCCCGATCGACCCATGGCCACGCCGATGTCGGCCTCGCGGAGCGCCGGGCCGTCGTTGACCCCGTCTCCCGTCATGGCCACCACGTCGCCGTGCTCCTGCAACACGCGGGCGATGCGGAGCTTGTCCTCGGGGGTCACCCGGCTGATGACCACGCCGTCGGCGGCCAGGAGCCCGGCCAGGCCATCGTCGTCCTCCGGCAGGTCCCGGCCCTCGACGGCCGGGGCCTCACCGAGGGCGAGGCCGACCTGATGGGCGATAGCCGCCGCGGTGGCCGGGTGGTCCCCGGTGACCATGATCAGGCGCACGCCCGAGGCCCGGCACGCGGCCACGGCGTGTTCGACACCGACCCGGGGTGGGTCGTGGAGCCCGATGAGGCCGAGGAGCTCGAGGTCGGACTCGGCGTCGTCGGCGGCGGCCTCGGCCGCCACGGCGCCGGCGGGTCGGCGGGCCGTCGCCAGCACCCTCAGTCCCCGGGCCGCCAACCCGTCCAGCGCGGTCCTCGCGCCGCTCGTGTCGAGGCAACGGGGCAACACCGAGTCCGGCGCGCCCACGACCAACAGTGCATCGGCGGTCAGCACCGACGATCGCCGGCGCACGGGGTCGAAGGCGAAGCGCCGACGGGCCTCGACGTCCTCCGCCGGCTGCGCATCGCCCAGTCGATGGGCCAGGGCGTCGAGCGCGGCCTCCATCGGGTCACCGATGGCCACCCACTCGCCGTCCCGACGGGCGGCTCGGCCCTGCACACAGGACACGGCCGCTCCCGCCGCCGCCTGGGCCCGGGCCCGCGCGTCGGGCGGGCCGTCGACCACGGCCGTCGGTTCATAGCCCTCCCCGACGACCGACACCGAGCCCTCCGGGGTCCAGACCGTCACCACGTTCATCTGGTTGCGGGTGAGCGTCCCGGTCTTGTCCGTGCAGACAACCGTGGTCGAGCCCAGGGTCTCGACGGCCTCCAGGTGGCGGACGAGGGCGTGGCGTCCCGCCATGCGCTGAGCACCCATCGCCAGGGAGAGCGTGACGGTCGGCAGCAACCCCTCGGGCACGAGCGCGACCGTCACCCCGATGGCGAAGAGGAACCCGTCCTTGGCCGGCTGGCCGAAGAGCAGGGAGATCCCGAAGAAGCTGACCCCCACGCCGACGGCGAGGAAGGCCACCATTCGGACGACCCGGGCGAGCTCACCGGCCAGCGGGCTCGGCGGACGCCGGACGCCGGCCGTGAGGGCCGCGATCCCCGCCAGGCGGGTGGCCCCACCCGTGGCGGCGACCAGCCCGGCGCCCTCACCGGAGACGACGAAGGTGCCGGCGAACGCCTCGTCTCCCTCGGCCCGTCGGCTCGGCCGGCTCTCTCCGGTCAGCATCGACTCGTCGACTCGCAGGTCGTGGGATTCGCGGACATCGAGATCCGCGGCCACCCGGTCACCGGGGGACAGCAGCACGACGTCACCCACCACCAGTTCGGCCGCATCGATCACCTCGACGACGCCCTCCCGGCGCACGGTCACCCGAACGGGCATCAGGTCGCCGAGACGCTCCGCGGCCTTCTCCGCCCGCTCCTCCTGGACGAATGCGAAGACGCCGTTGATGACGACCACGACGAAGATCGCCACCCCGAGTTGGGGCAGCCCCGCCACGAATGCCAGCCCCCCCGCGACCCACAGCATGAGGGCGAAGAAGTGGACCATCTCGCTGACCAGCCGCCGCCACGCCGGCTCACGCTCGGGCGGCGACAGACGGTTGGGGCCATCGGCCGCCAGCCGGGCCGCGACCTCGGCCCGGGTGAGCCCGGCGGTCGACGTCACGCCCGCTCCGCGACGACCTCGTCAGCCGACGTTGACGGGCACCTCGTAGATGTCGGCCTGGGCGCCGGTGGCGGCGTCCTCCTGGAAGACCACGAGGGCCCCGAGGCCGGCGCGGGGGACCTCGAAGGTGGTCGTGAAGGCGAAGTCGCCCCAGGTCCCGTTGCCGGCGCCGGCCGTGGTGAAGCCCTCGTCGACGATGAGGCCCTCGCCGTCGGTCATCGTGTACTGGACGTTGGCCTCGAAGGTGTTGGCGATGCCGCTGACCTCCAGTGGGCTGGCCACCGTCGCTCCGGGAACGGGAGACTCGACGAGGATGAAGGGCGTCACGCCGGTCATGTCGGCCCGGGTGAGGTCGGTGGCGTCCACCCCTTCCCCACCGATGGCCTCGACCGCCTCACCGTCGAGCTCGAAGCTCACCGAGTCGACGGTGGCGAACTGGGTGAGGGTGAAGACGACCTCGGCCACCCGGAGCTGCATGGACAGGCTCCCACCCCCGGATTCGAACGCTCCGGAGAGGTCGACCGTGGCGGCACCGTCCGCGACGTCGACGCCGAGCAGCTCGGTATCCCCCGGGATCTCGGTCGTCATGCCGATGTCGCTCTCGAACGCATCGGGCCCGGCCAGCAACTCGGTCATCGCCCCCCGGGCCACGGCCGGGGCCTCGACCGAACGTCCCGCCGTGGCCACGTACTCCCCACGGACGAAGTAGACCCGCACCTCGGCGTCACCACCGTCGGGAACCGAGGTGGTGGAACCGGCCGCGCTCGCGGCCGTCGTCGAAGTGGACCCGCTCGCACCGTCCTCGGCGGCCTGGTCGTCTCCACAGCCAGCGGCCACCAGGAGCAGGACGCCGAGGATCACTGTGGTGCGCTTCATGGGTTGCTCCTCACACGGTCGGACACAGGAACGCCCACCGGGTTGATCGTTCCGGTCGCTCCCAGTGTCCCCCGCGGCGGGCCGGGAAGACAGGGACGAACGTCCCGCCGGCCGTGGCGCAGGGGCCCTTCTCCTCGATGACGCGGGCACACCCGGCCCGGGGTCAGGCGGTCCGGATGTCGCGCCGGTTCACGCCCCAGGTCCCGGCCGCGACGAGCAGCACCGTGACCACGAGCAGGAGGGTGAGGCGTGCGGGGCTGACGCCGTCGGTCACCGGCTGCACACCGATGGCCCAGTTCCACGGTGAGAACCCCCGAACGCCCGACAGTGCGTCGGCGATGGGCAGGATGAACCCGACCACGTAACCGACGACGAGGATGCCGATGGAAGCACCCAGCGCCAGGCCCCGGCTACCGCCGAGCCCACCGACGGCGTAGGCGAGCGAGGCGTGGAACAGCGCCAGCGCGCCACAGGCCAGGGTGGCGAAGATCACCCGGTCATAGCCGGCCTCGTCGAGGGAGAAGGGGGCCAAGGTGACCACGACGGCCAAGGTGGTCGCGGCCACGATCCCACCGAACACCGCGGCCGAGGCGCCCAGCCGAGCCAGCCAGAGCGTGGTCCGCCGCACCGGGAGAGCGTGCAGCAGTTCGAGACGGCCCGCGTCCTCGTCGCCCGCGGTCAGCGCCGAGGTCATGGCGATCGCCGCGCCCGAGAAGAGCAACGGCAGGAGGAAGGCATAGAGCTGGCCGTCGATGTAGCCGGAGGCCGTGCTCAGGCCCTGGGCCCCGAAGGCCTCCAGGAGTGACCCCATGGAGTCCTCGAGGTCGGCCAGCGAGCCCGACGACTCGAAGCTGGGCCAGAAGGCCATGTTGACGACGGCGAAGGCGACGATCCCGAAACCCCACCAGAACCCGGACCGGCGGACCGCCGCCATGCCCCGCAGGACCAACTCGCCCCCGGGACCGCTCATGGCGCCGCCTCCGGTTCCTCGTAGAGCGAGAGGAAGGCCTGCTCGAGGTCGGGCTCGGGCATGAGCAGGTGGTCGAGGCGGTGCTGGGCCAGGACGGCCACGAGGCCGTCGGGGGAGCCGTCGACGACCCCGGACACCTCCCGGCCCCGTACGACGAGGTCGTGGACGCCGGGCAGCGCCTGCAGGGCCGCGGTCGGGGCGTCGTCGGCGAACCACACGCTGAAGGGCTGGCTGGCCGCGTGACGCAGCTCGGCCACGTCGCCCTCGGCGACCACCCGACCGGCGCGGATGACCACCACCCGGTCCGCGGTCTGCTGGACCTCGCTCAGGACGTGGGACGACAGGAACACCGACGCCCCGCCGGCCACCGCTTCGGCGACCAGCAGCTGGAACTCGGCTTGGACCAGGGGGTCGAGGCCGCCAGTGGGCTCGTCGAGGATCAACAGCTCGGGTCGGGCCATGAAGGCGCCGACCAACCCGACCTTGCGCCGGTTCCCGCTCGACAGGCTCTTGGTCCGCCGTCGGGGGTCCAGGTCGAGTCGCTCGCAGAGCTCATAGGCGGGACCGAGGTCGACCCCGCCCCGGATCCGGGCCCACGACCGGAAGGTCTCCTCGACGGTCAGGCGGTCATCGAGACGCAACTCGCCCGGCACGTAGCCGATCCGGGCACGGACCTCGGGAGCCATCCGGGGGTCGACGCCGAGCACCCGGACCGCACCTTCGTCGGCCCGGGCCAGGTCGAGCAGGATGCGGATGGTCGTCGACTTCCCCGCCCCGTTGGGCCCGAGAAACCCGACCACCTGCCCACCCGTCACGTCGAGGTCGAGGCCGTCGAGGGCCACGACCGACCCGAAGCGCTTCGTCACGCCCTCGGCGACGATGACCGTTTCCACGGCCCCATGGTGTCCTACCAGGGCGCGGGATCACGAGCCGACGCCATCGGACCGGCTCGCCACCACCGCCCGTACCCGGCCGGCCGGGAGCCCCTGTCGGCGCGGCTGTCGGCCGCCCCGTCGGCGATCCACCCCGCAACGTGGTGGCTCAGTAGGGTCAAGTCCAGTCGAATCGAGACCGAAGCCTTCGGCGTGCGCCGCAAACGATCCCCCACACTGATCGCGTTGGCCGTCGCCGCGGCCGTGGTGCTCTCCGCCCCCGTCGTCCCGGTTCCGGCCGCGGCCAGGGAAGGCGAATCGCGGGGTCCGGCCGGCCCGAGCGGTGTCCCCTTCGTCGGCTCGCCCGAGGCGGGGCCCACCGGCACGACCATCGCGGTCTCCGGAACCGGCTGCTTCCTGGTCGGCACGCGCGAGCCCGGCGAGGGAGTGGTCGTCCGCCTGAAGAGCCACGGCGAGGTGTTCGCCTACGCCACGGTCCCGGTGGGCGACGACGGCGCCTGGTCGGGTTCCCTGGCGGTTCCTGCGGGCACCCCCGACCGCCGACACCACCTCGAGGCCCGATGTGTCTACCCGCTCCTGGCCGACCAGGTCCGCTACGCCCGGCGCTCGTTCACCGTGACCGGTGAGGGTGCGGGCGCCGAGGCGGCACCGACCACGCCCCGCTTCAACGGCGGCATCGAGCCCTACGGGGACTACGACGGCCAGTCGACCTGCAGCCCGAGCACCAAGCCCGGGATGGCGCGGTTCGTACGACTCGTCCAGCGCCGCTACGGCGGGGGAAGCCTCGGCGTCAGTCGCGGCTGTGGCTCCGGCGGTCAGAGTGAGCACAAGGAGGGTCGCGCCTGGGACTGGGCGATGGACGCCGGCCGCACCCGCGACCGGAACCGGGTGCAGTCGCTGTTCAACTGGCTGTTCGCCACCGACTCGAGTTGCCGCCGCTTCGCCAACGCCCGCCGCATCGGGATCATGTACATCATCTGGAACCGCCGGATGTTCCGGATGTACGACACCGATCGGGGCTGGGCGCGCTACTCCGGCCCCAGCGCCCACACCGACCACGTCCACTTCAGCCTCACCCGCGCGGGCGGAGCCGGGCGGGTCAGCTACTGGAACCCGACCTTCCGGGCCCCAGCGGGCTGGACACCCGACCAGCGCCGGATCCAGGAGCAGTCCCTCGGCCGGAACTGGACGACGATCCGGCCCCTCGCCGGCGACTTCGACGGCGACGGGCGAGACGATCTCCTCTGGTACGACCCGGCGACGGGCGAGGGCTTCGTCGGCTACGCCCGGGCCGACGGCCGGTTCGTCGCCCGGCCGTTGACCGCACCGACGGGCCTCACCCCCCTCGTGGGCGACTTCAACGGGGACTGCCGCGCCGACATCTGGTTCGACGGCCCCGGCACCACCACCGACCGCCAGTGGCAGGGACGGGCCAACCGGACGTTCCGCAAGGTCGGCGGCAGCCAGGACGGCGCGTACGGCGGCCAGGTGGTCGGGGACTTCGACGGGGACCGGGTCAGCGACATCCTCTGGTACGGCCCGGGGACGGCGCCGGACCTGCTGTGGCGGGGCAGCCCGTACGGCTTCGTTCCCCAGCCCGTGAACGTGGGCGGGGACTTCGTGCCCTTCGCCGGGGACTTCGACGGGGACCAACGCGACGACATCTTCTGGTACGGCGCCGGCGCCGCGCCCGACCGCCTGTGGTTCGGCGCCGCCCGGGGCTTCGTGGGCCGGTCGGTCGGCTTCGCCCTCGACGCCGACCCGCTCGTCGGCGACTTCAACGGCGACGACCGCAGCGACATCATCTGGTTCCGGACGGGCGAGGCGTCGCACCGGGTCTGGACCGGCACGGCCGGCCGGAGGTTCCGGGGCTACTCGGTCGCCATGGAGCGGCCCTACGCCCTGCCTGCGGCGGGGGACTTCGACGGGGACCTGCAGGACGACGTCTTCTGGCACGCCAGCCCCGCCCACGGCAACCGCATCTGGTCGTACTGAGCGCCGGGCCCCTGCCGTCGGCCCGCCCGAATCACACGCGTGTAAGTTCTTCGGCCATGGGGATGCTGCGGTTCTCGTTCGGCACGATGGGATCGGGGAAGAGCACCCTGGCCCTCCAGATCCACCACAACCTCTCCTCGCGCGACCTGCGGGGCCTGCTCTGCACCCAGCTGGACCGGGACGGGGCCCAGGTCACCTCCCGCCTCGGGGTGTCGGCCCACGCCGTCGACGTGGGGGCCAAGCTCGACTTCGAGGACCTCTGCCGCAGCTTCGCCGACCGCCACGGCGGCCTCGACTACCTGGTCTGTGACGAGGCCCAGTTCTACACGCCCGCCCAGGTCGAGCAACTGGCCCGGGTGGTCGACGAACTGGAGGCCGACGTGCACGCCCTCGGCCTGCTGACCGACTTCCGCGGACGCCTCTTCGCGGGCTCGGCCCGACTGCTCGAACTGGCCGACGAGCGCGTCGAGGTGCAGGTCGAGGCCCGCTGCTGGTGCGGCTCCCGGGCCACCCAGAACGCCCGTCTCGTCGACGGCGTGCAGGTCTACGACGGCGACGTGGTCGTGGTCGGCGACACCGGCCAGGAGGCCGAGGTCAGCTACGAGCTGCTCTGCCGCCGTCATTGGATGGCCGGTGAGACCGGCCGGGTCGCCCCCACCGTGGCCGCCCTCACCGACGCCGGCTGAGCCCCACCGGTCCCCGTTCTGGCGCCTGATCGAGGCGCGGGGACGCCGCAATCGGGCGCCAGAACGAGGGGTCGCTCAGGTGCTGGCGACCAGCTCGGACTCGGGATCCGGCTCGGGGTCCCGGTCGTCGTCGTCGTCGAGGTGGGCGGCGAGTTCGGTGTGGCCCTCGACGTCGATGGTGGGCAGGAGCCGGTCCAACCACTTGGGCAGCCACCAGTTCCGGTCACCCAGGAGCTCCATGGTCGCCGGGACCAGCAGCATGCGGACGATGGTGGCGTCCAGGAAGATCGCCGTGGCCAGACCCACGCCCATCAGCTTGAACGTGCGGTCGGACTCGAGCAGGAAGCTGCCGAAGACCACCACCATGATCGCCGCCGCCGCGGTGATGACCTTGGCGGTGGCGGCCAGGCCGTCGGCCACCGAGGTGCGGCTGTCCCCCGTGCGGTTCCACTCCTCGCGGACCCGTGAGAGCAGGAACACCTCGTAGTCCATCGACAACCCGAACACGATGGCGAAGAGCATCATCGGCATCCAGGGCTCCACGGGGGCGGGGGCCACCCCGGTCACGTCGCCGAGCCAACCCCACTGGAAGAGGGCGACCACGACGCCGTAGGCCGCCCCGATGGACAGCAGGTTCATGATCACCGCCTTCAGCGGGACCAGGAGCGAACGGAAGACGACCATCAGGAGCAGGAACGACAGCACCAGCACCGCGACGAAGAAGTACGGCAGGCGGCCCGCCATGAAGTCGGAGAAGTCCACGTTCACCGGTGTGGCCCCGGTGACCAGCACCTGGGTGCCGACCTCCGCCTCGACCGGAGGCAGGACCTCGCGCCGGAGGCGGTCGACCAGCTCGGTGGTGGCCTCCGCCTGCGGACCGGTGGCCGGGACCAGGTTCCAGAGGAACGCGGTCGGGTCCTCCGGTTCGTTGGGGAACGGGGGGGACACGAAGACCACACCCGGGTCGGCCTCCACGGCGTCACCGACCGCGCCGAAGGCGGCGGGATCGATGCCCTCGCCGACCTCGGCCACCAGGAGGAACGGCCCGTTGAAGCCCTCACCGAAGCCGTCGACGAGGAGGTCGTAGGCCTGGCGGGTGGTGGTGTCCTCGGGGAAGTTGCTCTCGTCCGAGAAGCCGAGACGAAGGCCCAGCACCGGCGCGGCGAGCACCAGCAGGACCGCCGTGCCCGCCAGGGCGGCCGGCCACGGGCGGTGCTGGATGATGCGGCTCCACCGATAGGCCAGCGTCTCCCGGCGGGGCTTCGGCGGCCGGGGGCGCACCTCCCGCTTCAGGAAGGGCAGCCAGAGCCCGAGGAGCAGGACGCCCACCGCGATCGGGAAGCCGATCAGCAGCACGGGCAGGCCGAGCCCGGCCCCGATGAGGCCGAGGGCGACGAAGCCGGCGGCGATGAGGCCGCGCCGTCGTGTCAGTTCGACCCGCTCACCGGCGAAGCCCACGAGTGCGGGGAGCAGGGTCAGCGAGGCCAGGACCGTCAGGGCGACGGTGACCGACGCGCTCACCGCCAGGCCCTGCACGAACGCCACGCCCATGAGCAGCATCCCGAGCAGGGAGATCACGACGGTCATGCCGGCGAAGAGCACCGATCGGCCCGCGGTGTCCATGGCGATGCCGATCGACTCCCGCACGTCGTGACCGGCGTGGAGCTGCTCCCGGTGACGGGTGATGATCAGCAGCGCGTAGTCGATGCCCACCCCGAGGCCGATCATGACCCCGAGGAAGGGCGCGAAGTCCGGGATGGTGATGAGGTTGCTCAGCAGGGTCGTGAGGGCCGAGCCGAGGCCGATGCCGAAGAGGGCGACGCCGATGGGCAGGCCCATGGCCAGCACCGAACCGAAGGCGGCGATGAGGATCACGATGGCGAACGCCAGCCCGATCAACTCGGAGGTGGGCTCCTCGAAGTCGGCGAAGATGGATCCGCCCAGCTCGATGCGCAAGCCGTCGATGTCCGGCGCTTCGGCCAGGATCGTGTCCCGGATCTCCGCCGCCCGGTTGAAGTCGCTCTCCTCGGGCAGTTCGACGTTGGCGTAGGCGATCACGCCGGCTTCCGAACCGCTCGAGGAGATCAGCTGGTCGCCCCCCTCCGCATACGGGCTGTCGACCCGGGTCACGTCATCGAGACCGGCGACCAGCGTGAAGAGCTCCTCCATCCGAGCCTGCACTTCGGGGTCGTCCACGCCCTGCTCGGCGCGGAAGACGACGGTGCCCGTGTAGCCCGTTCCCTGCCCGCCGAAATCGGCGTCGAGCAGGTCGAATCCGTCACGGGATTCCACGTCAGGGAGGTTCAGGTCGTCCCGAAACCCGTCGCCGACCGCGCCGGCGACACCGTTGACGAGGAACAGCGCGAGGACCCACCCGACCAGGACCAGCCGGCGGCGATCGTGGCACCAGGGACCGAGACGGGCGAACACGAGTGGAGACCTCCGAGAACCGCGGGCGGAACGGGTCTTCTTATCGGTTTACCGCAACCGAGCAACCGGAGGACGGGGCGCGGGGATGGCGGAAGTCGTGGATCGGGGCATGGAGGGGTGCTCCTGGGGCTCGATGGTCGGTCCTGTGGGCCTGGACCGAGCATGCGCCGAGCCGCCTTTGACAGACCTGAAGCGACCTGAAACGACCGGAAGCCGACGTCAGGAAGTGACCTTGGACCATTGCATCCCCCGGCCGGCCGGGGATACTCGGGTCATGGCTTCGAGTGATCTCCGTCGTGTGCGCATCCACGGTCACGAGGTCGTCTACCGCGACGTGGGTGACGGGCCCGTGTTGCTCCTGCTGCACGGCATGGCCGGCAGCTCCCGGGCCTGGCGGGAGGTCATGCCCGCCCTGGCCGAGGACTACCGCCTGATCGCCCCCGACCTGCTCGGCCACGGCGAGTCGGCCAAGCCCCAGGGCGACTACTCACTCGGCGCCTTCGCCAGCGGCATGCGCGACTTCCTGGGCGTGCTCGGCGTCGAGCGGGCCACCCTCGTCGGCCAGTCCTTCGGCGGGGGCGTCGCCATGCAGTTGGCGTACCAGCACCCCGAGGTCTGTGAGCGCCTGGTCCTGGTCGACAGCGGCGGCCTGGGCCGGGAGGTGAGCCCCATCCTGCGGGCCGCGACGCTGCCGCTGGCCGAGTACCTCCTGCCGGTGGTCTTCCCGGCCTTCGTCAAGGACCGGGGCGATGCCGTCAGCCGTTTCCTCCAGCGGCGCGGCATTCGCTCGGGGCGGGCCGCCGAGATGTGGCTGGCCTACCGCTCCCTGACCGAGTCCGACAACCGCAAGGCCTTCGTGCGCACCATGCGCTCGGTCATCGATCCCGGCGGCCAGACCGTCAGCGCCATGGACCGGCTGTACCTCGCGGCCGCCGTTCCCACGCTCATCGTGTGGGGGGCGGACGACCCGATCATCCCGGTGGACCACGCCCACGACGCCCACGCGGTCATCGCGGGCAGCCGCCTGGAGATCATCGACGGCGTGGGCCACTTCCCCCACGTCGAGGCCCCCGAGCGCTTCGTCGAGGTGCTCCGGGACTTCCTCGTGACCACCCCCGTCGCCCCCCACGGCGCCGACACCTACCGCGACCTGCTCCTGGAGCACACCGCCGTCGCCGGCTGAAGACCGGGTCCCGTCGCGGTCGGTTGGGCACTGGCCTCGGATCGGTAGAGTTCCCGGCTTCGGAGCGCCGGGAAGCCTGGTCGGCAACCTCCTGATGCGCGCCAACAGCGACCTCCACCCCGCCACGGGCGCCCGTGGGGCCGACGCCTGATGGCCACGGTGCTGCTCCTCTACCTGGGGGTCGCCGCCCTCGTCCTCGGGGTCGGCGGGCGCCGAGCGCGGCGCTCCTTCCTCATCGCCGCCGCCGCGCCCGCCGGCACGGTCCTTTGGGCGCTCGGCCGACTCCCCGCGGCGATCGACGGGATCATCCAGGAGCAGTCCATCGCCTGGGTGCCGGGCCTCGGTCTGTCCCTCGACCTCCGTCTCGACGGCTTCGGCCTGCTGATGGTCCTGATGGTCTCGATTGTGGGTGTGGCCGTGTTCGTCTACGCGGGCAGCTACCTGGCCGACCGCGACGGCATCGGCCGCTTCGCCGCCACGATGACCGCCTTCGCCGGGGCCATGACCGGCCTGGTCCTGGCCGACGACCTGTACGCGATCTACCTGTTCTGGGAGCTCACGTCGGTGACCTCCTACCTGCTGATCGGCTTCGAGGACGACAAAGCCGAGGCCCGGGGAGCGGCCCTCCAGGCGATCCTCGTCACCGGTGCCGGTGGCCTGGTGATGCTCGCGGGCTTCGTGCTCCTCGCCCAGCAGGCGGGAACCAGTTCGCTGTCGGGCATCCTCATCGCCCCGCCCACCGGGGTGGCGACGTCGGTGGCGCTGGCCCTGGTCCTGGTCGGCGCACTGACGAAGTCAGCCCAGGTGCCGTTCCACTTCTGGCTCCCGGCCGCGATGGCGGCGCCGACCCCGGTGAGCGCCTACCTCCACTCGGCCACAATGGTGAAGGCCGGCGTCTACCTCGTCGCCCGCCTGGCGCCGGCGTTCGCCGTCGTGGCGTTCTGGCGCCCCGCGGTCCTCTCGATCGGGATCGCCACGATGTTCCTCGGCGCCTACCGGGCGCTACGCCAGTACGACCTCAAGCTGCTCCTCGCGTTCGGCACCGTGAGCCAACTGGGGTTGCTCATGGTGCTCTTCGGCGCCGGGACCGAGGCCACGACCGAGGCGGGACTCGTCCTCCTCGTGGCCCACGCCGCCTTCAAGGCCACGCTCTTCCTCGTGGTCGGCATCATCGACCACGAGGAACACACCCGGGACCTCCGCGAGCTCGACGGGCTCGGGCGACGACGACCGGCGCTGTTCGTCGTCGCCGCGCTGGCGGCGGCGTCGATGGCCGGCCTTCCCCCCCTCGTCGGCTTCGTGGCCAAGGAGGCCGCCTACCAGTCGTTGCTGGACGTGACGGCGGGCTGGGGACCGGCCGTCCTGGCCTCGGTCGTGCTCGGCGCGATGCTGACCTTCGCCTACAGCGCCCGCTTCCTCTGGGGGGCCTTCGCCTCCACCTCGGCCCCGGAGCACGCCACACCCGCGGTGACGCCGGGCCATCGCCTGCCCGCGGCGCTGTTGTGGCCACCCGCGGCGCTGGCCGCAGTCGGGTTGGTGCTGGGTCCCGCCGCGAGCGTCCTCCAGCCCCTGGTCGCCGCCGCGGCCGACGCCCTGTGGTCCGCGCCGGTCAAGGTCGGGGTCTACTTCTGGCACGGCCTCACCACCGCCCTGCTGCTCTCGGCGCTGACCGTCGGGGCCGGGCTGGTCCTCTTCCTGGGCCGGGCCGCGATCGAGCAGACCCAGGCCCGCATCCATGCCCGAGCCCGACACCGACCCGACGGCGCCGCTACGTACCGGGCGACGGTCACTGGCCTCCTCCACGTCGCCGATCGCACCACCGCCATCGTGCAGAGCGGCTCCCTGCCCATCTACCTCGGCACCATCCTGTTGACCCTGGTCCTCGGCCCCGGCCTCGCCCTCGCCCTCGCCTGGTCGGCCCCCGACAACGTCGTGCTGGCCGACTCCCTGCTGCAGTTCGCCGCTTGCCTGGCCGTCGCGGTGGCCGCCTGCGCCACCGTCCTGGCGCGCCGCCGCCTCGTCGCCGTCCTGCTCCTCGGCAGCGTCGGCTACGGCATGGCTGTGCTCTTCCTCATCCAGGGCGCCCCTGATCTGGCCCTCACCCAGGTGCTCGTCGAGACGCTGGCCCTGGTCATCTTCGTCCTCGTCCTGGCCCACCTGCCCGACCGCTTCGACGAGGCCCCGTCGACGGCCGGTCGGGCATCCCGGGCGGCCATCGCCGCCGGTGTGGGGGTCTTTGTCACCGCGGCCTCCCTGGTGATGGCCTCCGCCCGCAGCGGTGAACCGGTCTCGGTCGAACAGCTCGAGCGCGCCCTGCCCGAAGCCGGCGGCAAGAACGTGGTGAACGTCATCCTCGTCGACTTCCGAGGCCTGGACACCCTCGGCGAGATCACGGTGATCGCGGTTGCCGCCCTGGGGATCTGGACCCTGGTGCGAGCCTCGTCCACCCGCTCGGGACGGTCGTCATGAGGACCCGGCACTCATCCGTCCTGACCGTCGGGGTGGATCTGGTCTTCCACACCATCCTGGTGTTCTCGGTGTACCTGCTGTTCGCGGGCCACAACCAGCCCGGTGGCGGGTTCGTCGGCGGGCTGTTGGCCGGCGCCGCGCTCGTCCTGCTGTACGCCAGCGGTGGGTCGGCCGCGGTCGAGCGCACCGCTCGCGTCGAACCCCAGACGCTCTTCGGCGTCGGCCTCCTCCTGAGTGCGGTCACCGGCATCGTCCCCGCCCTCCTGGGGGACGCGTTCCTCCAGAGCGCGACCTGGACGTGGGCGGTCCCCGTCCTCGGCACCGTCAAGGCCAGCTCGACGCTGTTCTTCGACATCGGCGTGTACATCGTGGTCATCGGACTCGTGCTGATGGTGCTCGAGGTTCTCGGCCGCGAGGGCGAGGACGGCGCGGAGGAGGGAAGCCGACCATGATCCTGGTCACCTCTGTCACCGTCGGCATCCTCTACGCCGCCGGGACCTACCTGCTCCTCCAGCGGGCGCTCACCCGCATCCTGCTCGGCCTGGCGCTCATGGCCCATGGCGCAAACCTGCTGTTGCTGCTGTCCGGGGGATCGCCCGCGCGCCCACCGCTGGCCGACGGCGGGAGCGGGCCCGTCAGCGACCCGCTGCCGCAGGCCCTGGCGCTGACCGCCATCGTGATCACGTTCGGGGTGACCGCCTTCCTCCTCGCACTGGCCTATCGAAGCTGGGTGCTCACCGGAGCCGACCGGGTCGAGGACGATGTCGAGGACCGCCGCATCGCCCAGATGAGCCATGGTCCCCACGCCGATCCCGACGGCATCGACCTCGGACCGACGATGCCGTCCGCCACCGAGGCCACGGAGGGGCGGCCGTGACCGATCTGCTCCTCATAGCCCCGATCGTCGGTCCGCTGACCGGAGCAGCCGCATCCCTGCTCCTCCGCCGCCACCCGGCGGCCCAACGCATCCTCGGCCTCACCATCCTCGTGCTCACCACGGCGGCGTCCGTGGTCATCCTCATCCGGGTCGAGGCCGACGGCCTCCTCGTGGCCGACGTGGGCGGCTGGCCCGCGCCCATCGGCATCACGCTCGTGGCCGACCTCCTGTCTGCGCTCATGCTCGTGGTGTCCTCCTTGATGGTGCTCCTCGTACTCGTCTACGCAATCGGGCAGCCGGGCACCGACGAAGCCGCTCCCTCGTTCCATCCCGTCTACCTGGTGCTGACCGCCGGGGTGTCCGCGGCGTTCCTCACCGGTGACCTGTTCAACCTCTTCGTTGCCTTCGAGGTCATGCTGATGGCCTCGTACGTGCTGATCACCCTGGGGGCCCAGGCCGCCCAGGTGCGTACCGGAATGACCTACGTCGTGATCAGCCTCCTGGCGTCCACGCTGTTCATCACTGCGGTGGCCTTGACCTACGCCGCGACCGGAACGGTCAACCTCGCCGACCTGGCCGTCCGCCTCGGCGAGCTCCCCCAGGATCTTCGGCTGGTACTGGCCCTGCTCCTCCTCGTCGTGTTCGGGATCAAGTCCGCCCTGTTCCCGCTGTTCTTCTGGCTCCCGGACTCCTATCCGACGGCGCCGACCCCGATCACGGCGATATTCGCCGGCCTGCTGACCAAGGTCGGGGTCTACGCGATCATCCGGACCCAGACCCTGCTCTTCGGCACCGACGGCCCCGAGACCGTCCTGCTCTGGGTGGCGGCGCTGACCATGCTCTTCGGTGTCCTCGGTGCCATCGCCCAGAGCGACATCAAACGCATCCTGAGCTTCCACATCATCAGCCAGATCGGCTACATGGTCTTCGGCTTGGCCCTGGCCTCCCTGGCCGGACTCGCGGCCACGGTCTTCTACGTCGTCCACCACATCGTGGTGAAGACGAGCCTCTTCCTGGTCGGTGGCCTCGTGGAGGCCGACGTCGGGACGGGCAAGCTGGAACGCATCGGCGGACTCGTGCACCGCCGGGGGTTCCTCGCCGCCCTTTTCCTCGTACCCGCCCTCAGCCTGGCGGGCATACCGCCGTTCTCGGGGTTCATCGGCAAGCTCGGCCTGATCCAGGCCGGATTCGACGGTGGCGCCGACGTCGTCGTGGCGGTGAGCCTGCTGGTCAGCCTCCTCACCCTGTTCTCGATGACGAAGATCTGGGGGGGAGCGTTCTGGGGCAGCCCCGAGCCGGCCACCCCTCCCGGCGGGCCCGGCCACCGGACCGCCACGCCCACGGCCACCGTGATCGCCACGGCCCCGCCGGAGGCCCCGACCGCTGTCGCCCCCCTGCCTCGGGCGATGGTCGCGGCCACCGCGGCCACCGTGGGCCTCAGCCTGCTGATCGCGCTCTTCGCCGGGGACATCTACGCCCTCGCCGAGCGGGCCGCGTCCGACCTCCTCGAGCCCCAGCGCTACATCGACGGGGTGCTCGGCCGATGAGGCTCCGAGCCATCCTCGTCCTCTGGCTGATCCTGTTCTGGGTCGTGCTGTGGGAGGCGCCCAGCGCGGCCAACGTCCTCGGGGGAGCGGCCCTCGCGGTCGCCCTGGTCCTCCGCTTCCCACCGAGGAACGGCGACCGGGAGCTGGTCGTCCGGCCCGTGGCCGCACTGCGCTTCGGCGCGTACTTCGCCCGCAAGCTCGTCGAGGCCAACGCCGTGGTCGCCTGGGAGGTCCTCACCCCGCGGAACCGGATCGCCGAAGGGATCGTGGCCGTGCCGCTGCCCGAGGGACCGCCAGGCCTCACCGCGCTCGTCGCCGACGCCGTCTCGCTCACCCCGGGCACGCTCACCCTCGAGGTCCGCAGCGACCCACCGGCCCTCTTTGTCCACGTCCTGCACCTGGAGTCCCCCGAGCGCACCCGCGCCGAGGTCCTGGCGCTCGACCGACGGGCCCGGGCCGCCTTCGCCCCCGCCCCGGAGCCCGCGTCGTGACCGCGGTGACCACGGTCTGCCTCGTGCTCGTGACGGTCGCCGCCGGGCTCGCGCTGGTTCGGGTCCTCCGACCGGCGTCACTGCCGGACCGCCTGGTCGGCCTGGACAGCATGCTCGTGATGATCGCGTGCGGCATCGGGATCTGGGCGGCGAGGACCGGTGAGGGCACCTACATCGACGCGATGATCGTGGTCTCCCTCGTCGCCTTCGCCGCCACGGTGACCGTGGCGCAGTTCATCGAGCGGCGGGGCAGCCGATGAGCGCCATCGAGATCGTGGCCTCGGTGTTCCTCGTGACCGGATCGGCCCTCTGCCTGCTCGTTGCGGTCGGCCTGCAGCGGTTCGACAGCGTCTTCGCCCGGATGCACTCGGCCACCAAGGCGGTCACCCTGGGTCTGCTCCTGGTCTGTGTGGGCGCCGCCCTCCTCATCGACGACGCCGGGGACCGTGTGAAGCTCCTCCTCGTCGCCGCGCTCCAGTTCATGACCGCGCCGGTGGCGGCCCACGGGGTGGGGCGGGCGGCGTACCGATCCGGTACCGAGCTCCCCACCGACGTGGTGATCGACGAGTTGGCCGACGATCTCGCCGAGGGGCCGGGGCAGGCCGCCGACGACGAGCCGTGACCGGGTCCCGACCCCGTTCTCAGTCGATGGCGGGACGCTCGTCGGCCATCTCGCGGAGGCGGTTCTTCAAGATCTTGTCGAGCGTCCCGGTCGGGAACTCGTCCACGACATAGACCGCCCGGGGGACCTTGAAGTCGGCCAATTCGCCCGCGCAGCGCTCGATGATCGCCGCCGCCAGGGTCGCCTCGTCGGGGGCGTCGGGGGTCGTGATCACGAAGGCCACGACCACCTGGTCCAACCATTCGTGCTGTTTGCCGACCACGGCCACGGCGCTGACCCCGGCGGTCCCCGTGATGGCGTCCTCGACCTCGCGGGCCGAGACGTTCTCGCCGCCCACCTTCAACAGGTCCTTGTCCCGCTCCTTGTAGAAGATGTTGCCGCCCTCGCCCAACATCACCATGTCGCCGGTCTTGAACCAGGCCCCCTCGAAGGACGACTCGTTGGCCTCGGGGTCGTCGAAGTACTCCAGGAAGAGCTGGATGCCCCGGGTCCCGCGCAACCAGAGCTCACCCGTCTCACCCTCGCCCCGCATCTCGCCGGTGTCCTTGTCCACCACCGCGAACTCGTAACCCGCCCCGATCCGGCCCATCGACCGGGTCGGCAGGCCCTCCGCGGGCTTCCCGTTGATGGCGTGGGTGACCGTCTCGGTCATGCCATAGGCGGCATGGACCTGGATCCCGAACATGGCGTCGAGGTCCGGCATGATCAGCCCGAAGACCCCGACCCGCAGGTCCGTCTCGGGCTTGTCCGGCGCCATCAACGTGGCCATGACGAACGGCATCAGCGAGATGTGGGTGATGCCGTTGCGGGCCACCACGTCCCAGAACCGGCTGGTCGACCACTTGGGCATGAGCACCGCCGTGGCCCCGACGCCGAGCACCGAGAAGAACGACCAGCTCTGGGCGTTGACGTGGAAGAAGGGCAGGTAGATGAGGTAGCGGTCCTCGGGACCCAGGTCGATGGTGCGGGGGCCGGTGCGGCTGGCCCAGACGGCGTTGGCGTGGGTGTGCACGACCGCCTTGGGCTTGTTGGTCGTGCCCGAGGTGAACATGATGCCGAAGGGCCGCATCGGCTCGACCGGGCGCCCCGCCCAGGCCTCGGCGTCGCCGAACAGGTCGGCGAGGGCGATCAGCTCCCGATCGGTGGGGGCGGGCTCGCCGTCACCACCGTCGACCTCGGTGACCGCGATCCAGCCCAGGTCCGGGCCGGCCTCGGCCACGAGGGCCGCGTACTGCGGCTGGGTGATGGCGGCCACACACCGCGCCTTGTCGATGAAGTAGCCGACCTCGGCGCCCACCGAGCGGGTGTTGGTGGTGACCCCGACGGCGCCGAGGGTCGCGCAGGCCAGCCAGGCCACCACCATCTCCGGGCAGTTGTCGGCGTGGATCAGGACCTTGTCGTCGGGGCCGACCCCGCGATCGGCGAGGCCGACGGCCAGGGCCCGCACGTCGGCCCACAGTTCGGCGTAGGTCCAGCTCCGGGGGTCATCCTCACCGGGCTCCCAGATCAGCACCGGGTGGTCCGCCCGCAGCTCGGCCCAGCGGGCCAGGAGACCGGGCACGTCCTGGCCGTGGCCCTGAAGTTCGGTCACCTGACGCTCGTCGATCACCGCCCGAGCCTCGCGCGTCCCGGGGGGCATCGAGAACCCGGTGACCCGAGCCTGCGGGCGACACGGGACCTTCTGCGCTGGCCTCGGACCGCCCGAACAGGCACGCTGTGGCCCATGCCCGCGATCGACAACCGTTCGATCGACGCCGTCCTCTTCGACGTGGACGGCGTCGTGACCGACACCGCCCGGGTCCACGCCGGGGCCTGGAAGGCCGTGTTCGACGACGTCCTCCGTCGTCGGGCCGAGGCCGGAGCCGGCGACTTCGCCCCCTTCACCCCCGAGGACTACCTCGCCCATGTGGACGGCCTCTCCCGCTACGACGGGGTGGCGGGCTTCTTGGCCTCCCGGGAGATCGACCTCCCTCAGGGCTCGCCCGAGGACCCGCCCGGCAACGACACCGTCTGTGCCATCGGCAACCGCAAGGACCGGTCCTTCGTCGACCTGATCCTGCGCGACGGTGTGCGGGCCTTCCCCGACACCCTGGCGCTGCTCGACCGACTCGCCGGTGCCGGCATCCCGGCCGCGGCGGTGTCGGCCAGTCGGAACGCCGCCGAGGTCCTCCGGGCCGCGCACGTGATCGAGCGGTTCGTGGCCCTCGTGGACGGGCTCGAGTCCGAACGTCTCGGGCTGGCGGGCAAGCCGGATCCCGCGCTCTTCCTCGAGGCGGCCGAGCGCATCGGGACCGATCCCGCCCGCGCGGCCGTGATCGAAGACGCCCAAGCCGGAGTCGAGGCCGGTCGGCGGGGCGGCTTCGGGCTCGTCGTCGGCATAGCCCGCGCCGGCAGCGGCGAGGCCTTGGCCGAACACGGCGCCGACGTCGTCGTCGTCGACCTCGACGCCGTGGAGGTCCGGTGAACCCCGGCGACCGGGCCCGGATGGTCTTCGAGGGCTACGACCCCGCAACCGAAGGCCACCGCGAGGCGTTGTGCAGCCTCGGCAACGGGTACCTCGCCACCCGCGGCAGCGCGCCCGAGGCGACCGACGACGGCGTGCACTACCCCGGGACCTACGTGGCCGGGATCTACAACCGCCTGGTCGACGTCATAGGGGGCGAGCACCTCGACCACGAGAGCCTCGTCAACCTGCCCAACTGGGCGCTCCTCCAGTTCCGCACCGAGGGCCAGTCGTGGTTCTCGATGGAGGGATCCGACGTCCTCGACCACACGCTCACCCTCGACATGCGCCAGGGCCAGCTCATCCGGTCGCTGGCCTTCCGGGACGGCGCCGGGCGGGTGACCCGCGTGACCCAGCGTCGCCTGGTCCACCAGGCGGATCCCCATCTGGCCGCCCTCGAGACCACCTTCCTGGCCGAAGGCTGGTCGGGGCGGATCGAGGTGCGGTCCGCCCTGGACGGAGGCGTCGAGAACAACGGGGTGCGGCGCTACCACGACCTGGGCCGCCGCCACCTGGAGGTCGAACGGACCTGGTCCACCGGTGAGGAGGTGGTCGCGGTCCTGGCCGAGACGTCGGGATCCCGCCTGCGGGTGGCGGAGGCCGCCCGCACCCGGGTCTTCGGCGCCGGCGAGGCGATCGAGCGCTCGGTCGAGGACGACGGCGAGCGGATCGGCCATCGCCTGGTCGTGCCCCTGGCCGACGGCGACGAGGTCGTGGTCGAGAAGGTCGTCGCCGTCTTCACCTCCCGGGACCCCGGCATCTACGAACCCGGCGACAGCGCGACCCGTCACGTGGCCGGCGTCGCCGACTACGACGAGTTGGCCGTCAGCAACGCACGGGCGTGGGCCAACGTGTGGCGCCGGACCCACATCCGCATCGAGGAGTCCGAGACCCTGGACCGGGCCCTCACGCTGCAGCTCTTCCACCTGCACCAGGTCATCTCGAAGCACACCACGGTGTTCGACGTGGGGGTGCCCGCCCGGGGGCTGGCCGGGGAGGCCTACCGCGGCCATGTCTTCTGGGACGAGCTCTTCGTCTTCCCGTACGTCAACCTGCGGGTTCCCGAACTGGCCCGCGCCCTGCTGATGTACCGCTACCGCCGCCTCGACGAGGCCCGACGGCTGGCCGAGGAATCGGGCTTCGCCGGCGCCATGTTCCCGTGGCAGAGCGCGTCGAGCGGGCGCGAGGAGACCCCCGTGGCCCACCTCAACCCCAAGTCGGGCCACTGGCTGCCGGACCACTCCCGCCTCCAACGCCACGTCAACGCGGCCATCGCCCACAACGTCGTGCGCTACCTCGACGCCACCGGCGACCAGGACTTCCTCTCCTACTGGGGCGCGGAGCTGATGGTGGAGATCGCCCGGTTCTGGGCCAGCGCCGCGGTCCACGACCACATCGAGGACCGGTACGGCATCCCCGGGGTCGTCGGCCCCGACGAGTACCACGAAGGCCAGCCCGACGCCGACCACCCCGGGGTCGACAACAACGCCTACACCAACGTGATGGCGGCCTGGGTCCTGTGGAAGTCCGGCGAGATCCTCGATCGCCTCGATGTCCACCGGCGTGACGAGATCGTGGCCAAGCTGGCGATCACCGCCTCGGAACGGGAGCGCTGGGACCTGCTCAGCCGCCGGATGTGCGTGTGCTTCCACGACGGCGTGATCAGCCAGTTCGAGGGCTACGAGGACCTCGAGGAGCTGGACTGGGAGTCCTACTGGGCCCGGTACGGCAACATCCAACGGCTCGACCGGATCCTGGAGGCGGAGGGCGACTCGCCCAACCGCTACCGCCTCTCCAAGCAGGCCGACACGCTGATGATCTTCTACCTGTTCTCCCCCTCCGAGCTGGAGGAGCTGTTCGACCGGCTGGGTTACGCGGTGGACCAGGCCTGCATCGACCGCACCGTCGACTACTACCTCGAGCGGACGTCGCACGGCTCGACGCTGAGCCGGGTCGTCGAGGCCTGGGTGGTCGCCCGCCGGGATCCCGAGGGCTCCTTCGAGAGCCTGTGTGAGGCACTGCACTCCGACCTCGACGACCTCCAGGGCGGCACGACCGCGGAGGGCATCCACATCGGGTCGATGGCCGGCACCGTCGACCTGATCGAGCGCTGCTACCCCGGCATGACGATCCGTGAGGACGCCGTCTGGTTCGATCCGGCCGTGCCCGCCCAGCTCGGCCCGTACTCCTACAACCTCCGCTTCCGGGGGAGCTGGCTGGACGTCCGGGTCTCCACCGCCGGGATCGAGCTCGAGGCCCACGAGCACAACCGCCCCGTGCCGATCGGCTTCGACGGCGAGGTGATCGAGCTCGCCCCCGGCGAACGACGGGTGCTTTCCTCAGCACCCGTGCCCGACGATCCCGACCCTCGGGAGGTCGAGGGCCCGACCCGCCCGACCGACTCCCATCAGGGGGTGAGTTCGACCGGGACCAGTCGGCGGCGCCCCTCCCGGCCGCCGACCACGTAGAGCTCGATCCGGTTGCGGCCGTCCCGGAGGGTCTCGGGCAGGAGCATCGCTTCGACGTGGTGGAGCCGGTCACCCGAGCGCCAGGTGGGGCTCACGGCCGCGACCCGGCCATTGACCGCGATCGCGACCGTGTACGGGCCGGGCTCCAGCGGCTCGAGGTCAGCCACGAAGTGGGTGGGCAGGAGCCCGCCGTCGGTGTCGACGTCGGCGTAGGCGGCCGGGTCGGCCAGCGTGGCCCCGATGCCGGCGCCGGGGCGCACCTCGAGGTCCTCGACCCGGTTTCCGACGATCTCGCCGGCCTCGTCGATGGCGTAGAGCCGGTGGTCGGGGTTGTCGTCGAACAGCAGGCGGCTGGTGTTGCGGGCGAGGACCTCCTGGAGGACCTCGTCGCCGTCGAAGGTCACCCGCTCACCCAGGCTGAGCTGTCGACCCCCCACCGAGGGTGGAGCGATGTGGACCACGGCGACCTGCTTCTCGGGGTCTGATCTCTCCTCGGTGGCCAGGTCGACACCAGTCACCTCCCACGCCAGCTCCAAGCCGACCGTCGCGGCCACGGTGGGCAGGACGTCGATCGTGCTCACGTTGGCGTCGCTCACCGTCCCGGCCGGACCGAGGCCCGGGGCCTTGATGATCAGGGGGACGTAGAAGAGGTCGGGGTAGTTGGCCTCATCCAGCTCGTCGCCAACCGGGGACCGCACGGCGCCGCCGGGCTCGAGGCCGATGCCATGATCGGCGACGACGACCACCGTGGCGTCCTCGTAGAGGCCCGTGTCCCGCAGGCGGTCCATCACCCGGCCCACCAAGGTGTCCGTGTACCCCGCCTGCAGCAGCAGGCGCTGCTGCTCCAAGGCCATCGCCGCTCGCGCCACGGGCCGCCCCGTAGGTGTCGTGGGCAGCGGTCCCACCGGGCCCGACAGCTCCGCGCCGTAGCGGCGGCCGTCGGGCAGGAAGGTGTAGGGGGTGTGGGGAAGCAGGATGTGCAGGAAGTGCAGGGTCGGCTCCTGACCGACCTCGATGGACGCGACCAAGCGGTCGGCGCTCTCCAGGGAGAGCATCGTCGGGGGGAGGGGTACGGCCTCGCCCGACGGGTCGCCCGCCGCGACCACCCGGACCTCGTCCTGGAAGTGGACCGTCGGGGAGACGGCGAAGGGGTCGGGATCGACCATGGACTGGAAGGTCTGCCGGGCGTCGGTGAGCAGCGGACCCAGTCCTGCGGGGACGATCACCTCCAGCTCGGGCGCCTCGGACGACTCGTCCTGATCGACCAGGTCGCCGTCGCACAGGTTGGGCGGGCAGAGCCGGGTCAGGGCCTCGATCACCTCGAGGTCGAACTGGCCGGCCATCAGGCTGAAGAGGCTCTCGGGATACTGGCTGGCGATCGGCGTCCGCTCGCCGTCGGGGTACCGACCGGTGAGCATCGCGGGCAGGGCGTAGCTGGTGTAGGTGGCTGCCGTCGTGGCATTGCGGTACCAGACCCCGTCCCCGGCCAACTCGGCCAGGTTGGGGTAGAGCTCGGCATCGATCTGCCCGTCCGCGTCGAGCAGGGTCTGGAGGGGCCATTCGTCGAACTGGAGGATGACCACCGTGGCCGGGTCGGTGGCGGAGGGGACCTCCGCCGCCGCGACCTCCTGGGAGGCGAGGAGGTCCGAGGTCGGGCTGGCCAGGAGGAAGAGGCCGACGAAGGCCACGGGCGCGACCACCAGGTAGGCGATCCACAGGCGCACGAACGCCCAGCGCCGGTAGGCCACCACGGCGAGGACCGATGCCGCCAGGGCCAGACCCAGGATGCGGGCCTGGGAGGTCACGTCGGCCTGTTTGAGCGTCTGGACGGCGAAGGCGAAGGCCAGGAGGCCCACGACCGCCATGTGCAGGAGGCGGCGCGGGCCGGGGCCGGCCAGTCGACCGACCGCCTGCTCCACCAACCACACCACCGTCGCCGGCAGCAGGGCCACGAGCACGGCGAAGGCGATGATCTCGAGCCGCCCCGCCTGGCGGTGGATGAAGAGGTCCGGTGCCTGGCCGAAGACGTCGAGGACGGGCTGGGTGATCGCCAGGGCGGTCAGCGCCAGCAGCTCGGCGTACGCCCGGCCCGGCCGGAGCCGATCGGCTTCGTCGGTCAAGGTCAGTCGAAGGGCTGGAGGCTGTCGGCCACGACCCACATGCTGAAGTACTGGCTGTTGGCGCCGTAGGCCATGGCGAGCGCCGTCCGGGCCCCGTCGACCTGGTGCTCCCCCGCCGCACCCCGGACCTGGTTGGCGGCTTCGGCGAAGCGCAGGAGGCCGGAGGCCCCGATCGGGTTGCTGGACAGCACGCCACCCGAGCAGTTGACCGGAAACGAGCCGCCCATCTCGGTGGAGCCGTCGTCGATCATCCTCCAGCCCTCCCCCGGCTCGGCGATGCGGTGGCCCTCCAACCAGATCGCCTCGTGCCACGAGAACGGCACATAGAGCTCGGCTACGTCGATCTGCCGGCGGGGGTCGGTGATGCCGGCCATCGCGTAGACGTCGTCGGCGCACTGGAGGCAGGCCTCGGGACGGACCGGGTCCCGGCCCGGGAAGTTCGGGGGCTCCGAACGTGAGGAGGTACCGAGGATCCAAGCCGGCCGGCGACCGTCGGCCGCCGCCGCCTCGGCGCCGTCCTCATCGGTCAGGACCATCGCACAGGCACCGTCGGAGGAGGGGCAGGACTCGAGGAACCGGATGGGCTCCCACATCATCGGGGAGGCCTTCACCTTCTCGATGGAGATGTCCTCGATCTTCAGGTGGGCGTACGGGTTCTTCAGGGCGTTGAGCCGGTCCTTCACCGCCACCTTCCAGCCGATGTGCTCCGGGGCGCCGCTGCGCTGGATGTAGGCCCGGATGAACGGGGCGAAGGCGCCGCCGGCGCCGAGGGAGGCCCCCTTGCCGCTGCCGAGGGCGAACTGGGCATTGCCCTCCGACTGCTTCTCGAAGGCCACGGCCAGGACCGTCTTGTGCTTGCCCGCCTGCACGTGGGACGCGGCCACGATCGCCGTGGTCCCGCCGACGGAGCCCGCGGTGTGGACCCGGAACATGGGCTTGCCCACCGCCCCGAGGGCGTCGGACAGATAGAGCTCGGGTTTCATGACCCCTTCGAAGATGTCGGGCGCCTTGCCGAGGACGACGGCGTCGATGTCGGCCATCGTCAGGTGGGCGTCCTCGAGAGCCCGGAACACGGCCTCCCGGACGAGGCCGCCGAGGGAGACGTCCCGCCGACGCGACTTGTGGTGGGTCTGGCCCACGCCGATCACGGCGGTGGGGATCATGCGCCGTCCTCCAGGATGCAGACGAGGTTCTGTTGCAGGCAGGGCCCGCTGGTCGAGTGGGCCAACGCCCGCGAGCCCCCGCCGAAGATGTGGTCGGCGGCGTGGCCGATCCGGCACAGGCCCGTGGCCATGATCGGGTTCGCCTTCAGGGCGCCACCGGATCGGTTGACGACCACGTCGTCGCCGAGACCGAGGACCTCGCACAGGAGCAGCTCCTCGTGGGTGAAGGCGGCCTGCAGCTCGGCGATCTGGACCGGGCCGTCACCCAGGCCGGCGACTTCGGCGGCGATGCGCACCGACGGCGAGTCGTCCAGCGCCCGGAAGGACGGGTTGTGGCACTCGGTGCGGTGGTCGAAGCCGGTGATGTAGGCGGGCCGCTCCACCAGCTCTCGGGCCCGCTCGCCGCGAGCGAGCACCATGGCCGCGGCCCCGTCGGTGATCGGTGGGACGTCATGGCGACGCAGCGGCGGCCGCAGGTAGTCAGTCGCGAGAAGGGCCTCGATGTCGCCCTTGCCCCGCGAGCGCACGGCGACCTCGGCCATGGCCCGTTCGTCGGCGATGCCCGCGGCGATGACGGCGCGGGCCTGGAGCGCGGCGAAGGTGAGTGGGTCGGCGCCGATGGGCGCCAGGTAGTAGGGATCCATCTCCATCGGGTAGATGAGCGCGGGGTCGCCGGTGGACGACCGGCCGGAGCCGGTGACCACGGCGATGTCGATGTCGCCCTCGTGCAGCCGCAACCAGGCCTCGTAGAGGGCCCAGGCCCCGTCCATCTCCACGTGGGAGTCCCGCTTCGGAGGCCACGCGCCGATGGCGTCGAGGTTCATGACGAAGGAGAAGGCCTGGCCGGTGATGTAGTCGCAGCTGCCGAGGCAGGTGAAGTCGACCTCCGCCCGGGTCAGGCCCAACGGGGTGAGGGCGTCGGTGATGACTCCGAGCAGGAGCTGGACCTCGGACTGCTCGGCGTGACGGACCATCGGCGTCTGGGCCCAACCCACCACGGCGATGTCGGTCGACGGGGCCACTAGAAGATCCGGTTCACGAGGTCGGGGTCCTCGATGTCGGGCCGACCGTCCGGGATCCAGCCGAGCAGGTTCCCGTAGGCCCCGGCCATGCCGCCGGCGCCGCTGTCGACCGCCTCGGCCGGCGACGCCCACACCGCCGACACCCGCAGGCCGACCCGGACGTCGGCCGCCGGCAACTCGACGACCGGCTGGTAGCTGAGCACGACGTCGGTCCCGTCCAGGAGCACGAAGACCCGCACGAACGGCTCGGTCTCGGTCTGGCCGGGGTACGGCACGGGGGTGACGACCGTGTAGTTGGTGATCGTGCCCTGTTCGGGCAGGTCGACCTCGTGCTCGGGACCCAACTCCAGGGCGTCGATCGGGCAGTTGCCCTTGCCCCCGCTGTAGACCCGCTCACATTCCGGGCACCGCAGGCCCAGGAGCCGGTTCTCCCGGGATGCCACGACCGCCCGGTCGACCGAGGCCGGGATCGGGTTCCGGTACGTGATGCGGGCGAGGTAGTCCATCATCCGGACCCCGTCCTCGGAGACCTCCGTGGCCTCCTCGCCGTCGGTCCCGGGTTCCTCGCCGGGCACGAAGCAGGCCACGTCGGTGAGGTGACCGACCCGGGTGCCCTTCCAGCGGGGCGCCACCCGCAGCCCGTCGGCCATCGCCTCGGCTGAACCGGAGTCCACCGCGTGCAGCAAGGGGGTCGACGCCCCGTCGAGGCGGATGAGGGCGAAGGCGAAGGCGTGGTCGAGGGGGTGCTGCTCGGACGGGTCCGGCACCCAGGTCCAGGACTCGACGGTCCCGGCCGGGCCCACCTCGACGAAGTCATGGGCCAGCTCGGCGCCCGTGACCGGGTCCCACTCCATGGGCGGCACCAGCACCTCGTCGCCGTTGCGGATGCCCAGGATGCGCTTCTCGGTGAGGGCGCTCATGAAGGCCCCCGTCACCGGGCCGAGCGAGCGGGTGTAGGGGAAGGTGATCGTGCTCTCGTCGAACCGGGTCACGGCCACTGTCTAGTCGCCGCCATCGGGACCCCGACAGGTGCCAGTATCTGGCCCCATGACAGGAGGACCGCTGGACGGGATCAAGGTGCTGGACCTCTCGATCGCGCTCACCGGTCCCTACGCGGCCGCGTTGATGGCCGACCAGGGCGCCCAGGTGATCAAGGTCGAGCGTCCCGGGCTCGGCGACATCGCCCGCTGGGTGGGGGCCTCGGTGAACGGGCTGACCTCCCTCTTCCTCGTCTGCAACCGCGGGAAGCGCTCGATCGTGGTGGACCTCGACCGGCCCGAGGGGGCCGAACTGATCCGCCGGATGGCCGCCGAGGTGGACGTGGTGGTCCAGAACTTCCGGCCTGGGGTCGTGGACCGCCTGGGGGTCGGCTACGAGGAGGTGAAGGCGCTGAACCCCGATGTGGTCTACGTCTCCCTCTCCGGCTTCGGCAGTGACGGCCCCTACCGCGACCGCAGTGCCTACGACACGGTCATCCAGGCCTACGGCGGGTTCGCCGCCGCCCAGGCCGACCCCGAGCACGGCACCCCGGACTTCCTCCGCCAGACGGCGGCGGACAAGGTCACCGCCCTGTTCGCCGGCCAGGCCGTGACCGCGGCGCTCTTCGCCCGGGAGCGGGGCCGGGGCGGCCAACACATCGAGTTGGCCATGACCGACGCCGTGGTGTCCTTCCTGTGGGCCGACGCCGCGGCCAACGAGGTCCTCATGGAGTCCGACGGCTCCGAGCCGTCGAGCTTCGTTGCCGGGTTCAAGCCGATGCGCTTCAGCGACGGATGGGGGATCGTCACCCCGACCTCGGACCACGACTTCCACGGCATGTGCAAGGCCTTGCGGGTCGCGGGCTGGGACGACCCCCGCATCGCCACCATCGCCGAGCGCAACCAGAACCGCGACGTCCTCGAGCCGGTCCTCGACCTCTGCTACGCCATGGCCGCCAACATGACGATGGCGGAGGCCACCGAGCGCTTCGAAGCCGAGCGGGTCCCCTTCGCCATGATCCTGAGTCCCGAGGAGATCACGCGGGATCCCCACGCCGTGGCCATCGGGCTCTTCGAGGAGTTCGACCACCCCGTGACCGGGCGGACGCGACTACCCCGCCACCCGGCCCAGTTCGCCGCGACCCCGGCGGCTCTCGGCGGTCCCTCACCCGGTCTCGGCGACCACACCGACGAGATCCTCACCGAACTGGGCCTGGCCGACCGGATAGAGGAACTGCGGACCACCGGCGTCGTGGCCTGACTCGGCGATCCCCCAGCGGCGCGCCACAGCCCGGCGACGAGCTTGGGTCAAGATGAGCGGCATGGGGCCACAGCTGATGCGGCGGACGGTCGCGGTGGGCGTGGCCATCGCCGCCCTCGCCTCGCTCCCGTCCTGTACCTCCTCGGGAGGCTGCTCGCCGGATCTCGCCGGTCTGCCGTCGGTGGCCCGGGTGTGGGACGAGGTGAACCTCGACGCCATCCGCCGGGACTTCCCGGCGCCCACGGTCCACGCTCGAAACCTCTTCCACCTCTCCGTGGCCATGTGGGACGCCTGGGCGGCCTTCGATCCCGACGCGACGGGCTATGTCGTGGACGAGCAGCACGAGGCCGAGGACGTCGGATCCGCCCGCGAAGAGGCCATCAGCCATGCCGCCTACCGGGTGATCGCGGCGCGCTATGCCGACACCGCTGGATCCGAGGACACGCTGGCCCAAGCGGAGACGACCATGGAGGACCTCTGCTTGTCGACCGACGTCGTGACCACGGACGGCGACTCCCCCGCGGCGCTGGGCAACCGCATCGCCCACGAGGTCCTCGCCTACGGCCTGACCGACGGATCGAATGAGGCAGAGGACTACGTGGACGACGGGTACGAGCCGGTCAACCCCCCCTTGTCGCCGCGGGTCCCCGGCACGGACCTGACCGACCCGAACCGGTGGCAGCCACTCGACCTCGACCAGGCGATCGGCCAGAACGGCGTTCCCCTCGAGGACGGCGTGCAGGCGTTCGTCGGGTCCCAATGGGGCTCCGTCCGGTCCTTCGCCCTCCCGGCCGACCCCGACGGCCTGCCCCTCGATCCGGGTGATCCGCCCTACCTCGGTGATCCGGCCACCGACGCCGCGTACAAGGCGTCCGCGCTCGAGGTCCTCCGCTTCTCCAGCCTCCTGGATCCCCGTGGCGCCCCGACGATCGACATCAGCCCGGGGGCCGTCGGCGACAACACCGTCGGGGCCGACGACGGCGACGGATACGAGGTCAACCCCGTCACGGGTGAGGCCTACGCACCCAACCTGGTCAACCAGGGCGACTTCGGCCGGGTCGTCGCGGAGTACTGGGCCGACGGCCCGGCCTCTGAGACCCCGCCCGGGCACTGGAACACCCTGGCCAACGCCACCTCCGATCAGGCCGAGGAGCTCCGGGTCGGGGGCGAGGGCCCGACGGTCGACCGTCTGGAGTGGGACGTCAAGCTCTACCTCGCCCTGAACGGCGCCCTCCACGACGCGGCCGTCGCGTCCTGGGGGGCCAAACGCCACTACGACTACGTGCGACCCATCTCGATGATCCGCCACCTCGCCCAGAACGGCCAGTCCACGGACCCGGCCCTGCCCTCCTACAGCCGCCTCGGCCTCCCTCTCGAGGCCGGGCTGGCCGAGGTCGCCACCGTCGCGTCGGCGCGCCCGGGTGGGCGGCACGGGGCGGCCGGGGCCGAGCCCGGCGAGGTCGTCGTGCGGACCTGGACCGGCGCACCGGGTGAAGAGGGGTTGGCGGGCGTGGACTGGATCCGCGCCGTCGAGTGGGTGACCTACCAGCTCCCCACGTTCGTGACCCCCTCCTTCGCCGGGTACACCTCGGGGCACTCGACCTTCAGCCGGGCGGGGGCGGAGATCCTCGCCGCGTTCACCGGCAGCGAGTACTTCCCCGGCGGCCTGGACGAGTGGACGGTGCCGGCGGGTGACCTGGAGTTCGAGGACGGACCGACCGAGGACGTCACCCTGCAGTGGGCCCGCTACGCCGACGCCGCCGATCAGGCGGGCCTCTCCCGCCTCTACGGCGGGATCCACGTCCGGGCCGACGACCTGAACGGTCGGCTCATGGGCCGCGATGTCGCCCAGCGGGGCTGGGCCCGGGCCCAGGAGTTCTATGCGGGCACGGCCGACCCGGTGACCGCCGATTGAGACCCGGAGCCGGGCCCCTCAGAGGGGCTCGGACATCGGTCGCATCCCGATGAGGAAGGTCCGGGCGTTCTCGGGCTGGGTGAGGGCGAAGGACACGGCGGCCGCCACGGCTTCGGGGTCGAGCATCTCGTCGAGCGCCGGATCGCCCGCGACCCGGCCGGTGCCGATGGCGAACTCGGTGCGGACTCCTCCCGGCGCCACGACGCTCACCTTGACGCCGTGCTCGCGGGTCTCGTAGTCGAGGGCCTGGGCGAAGCCCATCTGGGCGAACTTGGAGGCGCAGTACAGCGACTCGCCCGGCAGGCCCTTCAGGCCGGCCACCGAGCCGATGAAGCAGATCTGGCCCGAACCTCGTTCGAGCATGGCCGGGAGGACCCGGTGGGTGCAGAGGAAGCTCGAGCGCATGTTGGCCCCCATCATCCAGTCGTAGTCCTCGACCGTCATCGACCCGAGCGGCCCGTAGGACCCGACGCCCACGTTGTTGACCAGGATGTCGATCCGGTCGAACCGGTCGACGGCCGCGCTGTGCAACCGGTCGACCTCGTCCTCGACGGTGACATCGGCGGTCACCGCCAACGCCGCGCCGCCCGCCGCTTCGATCTCGGCGGCGAGTCGGTCCAGACGATCGGCCCGCCGGGCCGCCAACACCACCGATGCACCCCCGGCGGCCAGCGTGCGGGCCACCGCCTCGCCGATACCGCTGCTCGCGCCGGTCACCAGCGCCACCTGCCCGTTGAATGCCACGGTCGTCTCCTCGGTCGTCGGGGCTCTACCTGAGGAGGCTGTCTAGCGCCGCCGACGACGAGCGGCTCCTAGGGTCGGCGTCGACGAACGGAGAAACCGATGGCAACAGGACGAACGGTTCGGTGGGGCGTGCTCAGCACGGCCGCGATCGGGACCGAGAAGGTGATCCCGGCCATCCAGGAGGCCGAGGGCTGTGAGGTGGTCGCTCTGGCGTCGCGGGACCTGTCCCGAGCGCAGGCCGTCGCGGCGGGACTCGGCATCGAGCGGGCCTACGGCAGCTACCCCGAACTGCTGGCCGACCCCGACATCGACGCGGTCTACAACCCGCTGCCCAACCACCTCCACCGGGAATGGTCGGTCGCCGCCGGGCGGGCGGGAAAGCACGTCTTGTGCGAGAAGCCGCTCGGGCGCACTCGGGACGAGGCCCGCGCCATCGTCGACGAGTTCGAGCCCGGGCGGTTGCTCATGGAGGCCTTCATGTACCGCTTCCACCCGTCGTGGCAACTCGTGCAGCACCTGGTCGCCGAACGGATCGGCCGGCTCCAGGCGGTCCACACGCGCTTCTCCTACTTCAACGACGACCCGGCCAACATCCGCAACCGGGCCGACTGTGGTGGTGGCGCGCTGCTCGACATCGGCTGCTACGCCGTGAACCTCTCTCGCCTGCTGTTCGCCGCCGAGCCCGCCGCGGTGGCCGGCACGGCCGACATCGACCCGGCGACGGACGTCGATGTGCTGAGCTCGGGGCTCCTGACCTTCCCGACCGGTCACGCCACCTTCAGCGTCGCCACCCGGGCCGAGCCGGACCAACGCGTGACCGTGCTCGGCACCGACGGCCGGATCGAGATCGAGATCCCGTTCAACATCCCGCCCGACCATTCCACTCGGGTACTGCACACGGCCGGTGGCGAGCCCCCGCAGAACCCGGCCACCGAGGTCCTCACCGTGCCGGCCGCCGACCAGTACGGCTTGCAGGCCGAGGCCTTCGCGGCCGCCATCCTCGGCGGTGGGCCGGCGCCGATCGACCCGGAGGACGCGGTGGCCAACCTGGCGGTCCTCGATCGGCTCCGGGCCGAGAACCGGCCCGCGCCCCTGCCCTGAGCGCCGCTCGGAATCGTCTGACTCCGGGCGAGTTGCTAACTTGCGGTCCATCGTTTCGGCGACCCTCGCGGGATCGATATCCAAACAAGGGGAGAAATGATGCTGACGAAGACGCGAGCAGCCCGGCTCTTGGCCGTGCTCTTGGCATTCATCTTCGTCGCCGCGGCGTGTGGCGACGACAGTGGCGATGGCGGCGGTGACGGCGAGTCCGCTTCGGGCGACTGCGCCACGGCGGACTCGGGCGCCTGGGTGCTCCTGCCCGACACCGAGTCGTCGGATCGCTGGGAGACCCAGGACAAGCCGCTGTTCGAGCAGGCGTTCGCCGACGCCGGCATCGAGGCCACCGTCGTCAACGCCGAAGGTGACGCCCAGCAGCAGCAGGCCCAGGCCGAGCAGGCCATCGCCGACGGCGCCGGGGTCATCGTCCTCACCGAGCTCGACTCCGGTTCCGGAGCCACGATCCTCGACCTCGCCGCTGAGGCGGACATCGGGACCGTGAGCCACGACCGGGAGAACACCGAGAGCGACGGGGCCGACGCGTACGTCAGCTTCGACAACGCCCAGGTGGGCGCCCTCATGGCCGAGGTCCTCGAGCCGGCCATCGACGATCTCGGGCTCGAGCAGCCGAACATCGTGATGCTCAACGGTGGTCCCACCGACGACAACGCCCGCCTCTTCCGCGACGGCTACAACGCCACCGTCGAGGAGCGGGTCGCGGCAGGCGACTGGAACCTCGTGGCCGACGAGCCCGTGCCCGACTGGGACAACGCCCAGGCCGGCGTGATCATGGAGCAGATCCTCACCGATGCCAACAACGAGGTCGACGCGGTGTTCGCCGCCAACGACGGCCTCGCCGGCTCGGCGATCACCGCCATGCAGGCCGCCGGTCTCGACACCACGACCATCCCCGTCAGCGGGCAGGACGCCACCGTTCCCGGCATCCAGCTCATCCTCTCGGGTGACCAGACCATGACGGTCTACAAGCCCATCACCGCCGAGGTGGAAGCGTCGGCGGCGGCCGCCATCGCCTTGCTCAACTGCGAGGACGTGAGCACCGTGGCCACCGACACCGCACCCGTCGGCGGCGGCCCCGCCACGCTGCTGGAGCCCATCGCGGTGACGGCGGACAACATCGCCGACACGGTGTACGCCGACGGTTTCGTCTCCGAGGACGACGTCTGCACGGGCGACTTCGCCGAGTTCTGCTAGTCATCGGCTGACGGCCGTCTCAACGGTCGGGGGCGCCCCTCGGGGCGCCCCCGACTTGGTTTCCGACGAATGCGGGGGATCATGACCGACGCACCAATCCTCGAGTGCCGCGGGGTGTCCAAGGCCTTCGGGGCCGTGCAGGCGCTCTACAACGTCGACTTCGAGGTCTGTCCGGGCGAGGTGATGGCCCTGGTGGGGGACAACGGGGCCGGCAAGTCGACCCTCATCAAGGGCGTCGCCGGCATCTACCCCTTCGACCGCGGCGAGATCCGCTACGAGGGCCACTCCGTCGAGATCAGCGGGCCGGCCGAGGCGGCACGTCTCGGGATCGAGATCGTGTACCAGGATCTCGCCTTGGCCGACAACCTCGACGTGGTGGCCAACATGTTCCTGGGCCGCGAGCGCAAGTCCGGCATCGTCCTCGACGAAGCGCACATGGAGGAGGACTCCCGAGCCACCCTCGACAGCCTCTCGGTCACGACCCTCCAGTCCGTCCGCCAGGCGGTGGCGGGCCTGTCCGGAGGTCAGCGCCAGGCCGTGGCGGTGGCCAAGGCCGTCATGTGGGAGTCCAAGGTGGTCATCCTCGACGAGCCCACCGCCGCCCTGGGGGTGGCCCAGACCCGCCAGGTCCTCGACCTCACCCGCCGTCTGGCGGACCGCGGCCTGGCGGTGGTCATCATCTCCCACAACCTCCACGACATCTTCGAGGTGTCGGATCGGATCACGGTGCTGCGGCTCGGCCAGATGGTCGACCTGTTCACGACCAGTGAGACCGACCAGCAGGAGGTCGTGCACTCCATAACGGCCGGGCACCTCCAACACGTCCCCGGCATGGCCGAGGAGGTCGAAGCATGAGCGACACCACTCCCCCCGCCGAGGCCAGCCCCGACGACGACGAGCCCCTCGTCGGCGACGAGGCCTCCCAGCCGCAGACGCCCCAAGAAGAACCCGCACTGGCCGCGCTGCTGACGTACGCGAAGGCCTGGTGGATCCGGGTCAAGGCCGGCGAACTCGGTTCGCTGCCGCTGATCATCGGCCTCGCCCTCATCATCATCGTGTTCGGCATCGCCGAAGAGGTGTTCATCACCCCCCGGAACTTCACCAACCTGCTCCTGCAGATGTCCGGCATCGCCACCATCGCCATCGGCGTGGTCTTCGTGCTCCTCATCGCCGAGATCGACCTGTCGGTGGCCTACGTCAGCGCCGTGGCGGGCGTGGTCATGACCCTTCTCCTGCGCCCCGACGACCCGGGCTGGCCCTGGTTCTGGGCCATCGTCGCCGCCCTGTTGCTCACCACCCTGATCGGGTTCGTCACGGGTGTGATCGTGACCAAGGCCGGCGTCCCGTCCTTCGTCGTCACCCTCGCGGCGCTCCTCGTCTACAGCGGCGTGGTGCTGACGCTCACCACGGAGGCGTCCAACTCGGGCACCATCCGCATCCAGGACGACACGGTGATCGACATCGCGGGCTCGTTCCTGAGCACTGGCCTCGGGTGGCTCCTCGGTCTCGGCTCGGTCGCGCTGTTCGCCGCCCTTCAGCTTCGGACCGCGCTCGCCCGCAGGGCGCGGGACCTGGAATCCAAGCCCCTGATCCTCCTCGTCCTCCAGATCGCCGGCCTGGCCGCCGTCGTGGCGTGGGGTGTCTGGTACGCCAACCGCGACCGGGGTGTGCCCTCCGTCCTCGTCATCGTGTTGCTCCTGCTCGTCTTCTGGTCCTTCGTCGCCGCCCGAACGGCGTTCGGCCGCCACATCTACGCCGTCGGCGGAAACCCCGAAGCGGCGCGCCGGGCCGGCATCAACGTCGATCGGATCCGCATCGCGGTCTTCATGATCATGGGCTTCATGGCCGGTGTGGGGGGCATCATCTTCGCCTCGCGCATCCGCTCGGTGTCGACCGGCACGGGGGGTGGCAACCTGCTGCTCAACGTCATCGCCGCCGCCGTCATCGGTGGTACCAGCCTGTTCGGCGGTCGCGGCCGACCGGTCAACGCGCTTCTCGGCGCGCTGGTCATCGCCAGCGTGGCCAACGGGATGGACCTCCTGGGTCTGGCCGCCGGCACCAAGTTCATCGTCACCGGACTCGTGCTGCTCGCCGCCGTCATGGTCGACTCGCTGTCCAGAAAGGGGCGGGCCGCCTCCGGGATCGTCTGAGTTGGAGAGCCGGACGCGACCGCGGGCACAGGCGGCCCTCACCGTGCTCACGCTCGGGGCGTCTGCTGGCCGCCGCGTGCTCTGGCCCCGAGGCCGGGGATCCCGCACCGGCGGCGCTCGCGGGGCAGTCCGCCCCGTCACAGCCGATGCTGGTCGATGTCGCGGCCGAGCAGGGGTTGGCCTTCACCCACGGGGCCTTCCGTTGGGAGACCAGCGGGGACGCCGAGGCCATGACGGGTAGCGGCCTGTGCTGGTTGGACGCCGACGGAGACGATCGCCTCGACCTCTACGCCGTCAACTCCTACGCCGAGTTGGAGGCACGCCGATGGGATGCCGAGGATGGGCGACCCGTCAACCGGCTGTTCCACAACGACGGTGACGGCTTCACCGACATCAGCCAGGGTTCCGGCGCAGACCTCGCCGTCCGCGGCAACGGCTGCGTTGCCGCGGACCTCGACCTCGACGGCGCCACCGACCTCTATGTCACCACCGGTCGCCAGAACGCCCTGTTGTGGGGTCGAGGCGACGGGACCTTCGTCGAGGGGGCCGAGGCCGCCGGCGTCGACGCGTACGGCTGGCACAGCGGAGGGGCCGTTGCCGACGTCAACGAGGACGGCTGGCCCGACCTGTTCGTCGCCGGGTACACGGACCTGAACCGGCCCGACCCCACTGCGGACCAGGGGTTCCCCAACACCTACGAGGGCGTCCGTGACCTCCTGTACCTCAGCGACGGCCCGGGCCCCGACGGCCGGGTCACCTTCACCGAGGTCGGCGAAGGGCTCGGCGTGGACGTCGGGCACTCCTACGGGCTCGGCGCGGTCTTCACCGACGTGGACGACGACGGTGACCTCGACCTCTACGTCGCCAACGACACAGAGCCGAACCAGCTCTACCTGAACGAACCGGGCGAGGGGCCGCTGGGCTTCACCCTCCGGGAACGGGGCCGGCGGGCCGGCGCCGATGACGACAACAGCGGCATGGGTGTCGCCGTCGGCGACTACGACGGCGACGGACGCGAAGACCTGCTGGTGACGAACCTCGGTGCGCAGACCCATGCCCTGCTGCGCAACCAGTCCACGGTGGCCCGACCGCTGTTCGCCGACGGGCTCTCCGGGTCGGGGGTCGGCGACCTCGGCGTGGGGGTCACCGGTTGGGGGGCCAGCTTCTTCGACCTCGACCTCGACACCGATCTGGATCTGCTGATCGCCAACGGGGTGGTGCCGATCACCGACCTCGAGGCTGATGCCCAGGTCCTCGACGCCTACGGCGGCCTCGCCTCGGAGGGTCGGGTCGGCCGTTTCGAGGACCTCGGTGCCATCATCGGCCTGAACGAGGTCGGACCACTGAACGCCCGCGGCCTGGCGGCGGCGGACTTCGACGACGACGGGGACATCGACGTGGCGGTCAACCCGGTCGGCGCCCCGCTCGTGCTGCTGGAGAACCGAGGCGCGGCGGGCAACTGGCTGGTGGTCGCCTTCGAACGCTTCTCACCCGGGGCCGTGGTGACCGTGCGCCTGGCCGACGGCCGAGAACTGCGCCGCGAAGCCCACGCCGGGAGCAGCTTCCAGTCCTCCGAGGACCCGCGGCTGCACTTCGGGCTCGGGCGCGAGGACCGGGTCGACGACGTCCGGGTGGCCTGGCCCGACGGCGGGACGACTGCGCTCGGGCCGGTCCCGGCCAACCAGGTCCTGACCGTGAGCCAAGAGGAGAACTGACATGACCTCCCTCCCCCGTCTCAACGTGGCCCTGCTGGGCACCAAGTTCATGGGCCGGGCCCATGCTCATGCCTGGAGCAGCGCGGGACGGTTCTTCGACCTGCCGGTCGAGCCCGGCCGATTGGTGGTCGCCGGCCGGGATGCGGCGGCGACCCGCGCGTTCGCCGAGCGCTGGGGCTGGGAGCAGGCGTCCACGCGCTGGCGCTCGGCGGTCACCGACCCTGATGTCGACCTCGTGGACCTGGCCACTCCCAACCACCTGCATGCCGAGCAGGCCATCGCCGCACTCGAGGCGGGCAAGCACGTCGCCTGCGAGAAGCCGCTCGCCGCAACCCTCGACCAGGCGCGGGCCATGCGCGATGCCGCCCGGCGGGCCGACGCCCGGACCTTCGTCTGGTACAGCTACCGCCGCGTCCCCGCGGTGGCCTTCGCCCACCGACTGGTCCGGGAAGGCTGGGTGGGATCGGTCCGCCACGTCCGGGCCGCGTACCTCCAGGGCTGGGGTGGCCCGGACACGCCGCTCTCGTGGCGCTTCCAGCGGAAGGTCGCGGGTTCGGGGGCGTTGGGCGACCTCATGGCCCACATCGTGGACATGGCCCGCTTCATCACCGGCGAGGAGATCGTCGAGGTCAGCGGGGCGGTGGTGGAGACCTTCGTCAAGCAACGCCCGTTGCCCGAGGATCCGGACCGCACCGGCCGCAGCACGGTGGACGACGCCGTGCTGTTCCTCGGCCGGATGAGCGGGGGGGCGGTCGCCAGCTTCGAGTCGACCCGTCTCGCCACCGGCGTGAAGAACTCGAACCGGATCGAGATCCACGGCGACCGCGGCGCGATCCGGTTCGACTTCGAACAGATGAACGAGCTCGAGGTCTTCGCGGCCGACGATCCCCCGCATCTCCAGGGTTGGCGCACCATCCAGGTCACCCACGAGGAGCATCCCTGGACGGGGTCCTGGTGGCCGGACGGCCACGGCCTCGGTTACGACCACACGTTCGTCAACCAGGTGGCCGACATGGTGGCCGCTCTCAGCGGCGGCTCACCCGTCGTGCCCCTGGCCGACTTCGCCGATGCCTATGAGACCCAGCGGGTGTTGGAGGCGGCCCTGGTGGCTGCTCGGGAGCGGTCGGCGATCCGTCTGAGCCAGATCCGTTGAGGGGAGCGATCCATGCGTGACCAGAGGGTGCTCGAGCACGCCGACGCACTTGGCCTGATCGACCACGTCCGGACGGCCCTCGAGGCCGACGACCGGGGCGCCGCGGTGGCCGTGGTGGACGCCCACGGCGAGTTGTTGGCCTTCCTGCGCACCGACGGTTGTCGACTGCCGTCCATCACCATCGCGATGAACAAGGCCTACACCGCCGCTCGCGAGGAGATCGAGTCGTTCTCGCTGGGCGAGGCTTCACGGCGCGAGGGGTTTCCGATGACCAACTTCGGCGACCTGCGCTATGTCTCGTGGGGAGGCGGCGTTCCCGTGGTCGTCGACGGCCACGTGCTCGGTGCGATCGGCGTCAGTGGACTACCCGAGGCCGACGACCTCGACATCGCCCGGGCGGCCGTCGCCGCGTCGTTCCCGGTGGCCTGAGGCCTCGCCTCAACGAGCGGGCAGAGCCGCTCCGGGGCCGATGACCGGCTCCTCGCCGGTGAGCCATCGGCCGACGCCGAACAACCCGGCCGCCGTGATCACCGCACCGACACCGATCCCCACGATGGACGCGACGGGGTGGTTCCCCCATTCGTCGACGGATCCCACCCCCTGGAGCTCGAAGAGGGCGAACACCCCCAAGCCCAGGCCCCAGCCGAGGCCGAGAGCCACCAGCGCCCCCCGGGGGGCCAGGCGGTCGCGGAGTAGGGGGAGCGCGCCGATCGCCGCCGCCAGGGCGACCAGGAAGGCCCACCCCGGCAGGAACCAGGACACGAAGCTGGCCACCAGGGCGAGGCCGCAGGCGACCAGGGTCATCACACCGAGCAGCCCCTTGCCGCCGTGCCGCTGCTGGAGTCCGTGGAGGGCGAGCGCGGTGAGGACGACCGAGGCCATCAGGACGGTGGTGGCGAACATGAAGGTCACCTGCGCGCCGGTGCCCCAGGATCCCTCGTCCAGCAGGTGGGTGAGCCACCACAGCATCGCCAGCGCGATCCAGGCCGCGGCGCCGAGGAGGGCGGCTGTCCCCGCGGCGCGGCTGGTCGTCGTGGGCACCGCGGGACGGCGGGGCCGGCGCAACGACCGGGCCACCAGGGCCGGATCACCGAAGCGGTCGAGCGCGAACCGCGTCGCGTCCCGCTCGCGGTCGCCGGCCGCGACGCGATCGCCCACCGCCGCGTAGAGGTGGTCGCGCGCCTCGGCCACGACATCGTCGGCGTCGGCCCGCGCCGCGACTTCTCCGGCGAGCCGCGCCAGGTAGTCCTCGATCAGGGGGTGATCGGCCATGGTGTTCCTCCCACTGTGGTGGTGACGGCGCCGGCGAACTCCTCCCAGCGCCGCCGACGGCGGGCCAGCTCGCGTCGGCCCTTGGGGGTGATGCGGTACGTCCGTCGGCGGCGGCCCTCCACCACGGTCCAGTCCGAGGCGAGACAGGCCGACTGCTCCAGTCGGTGGAGGGCCGGGTAGACGGTGCCCTCGGGCAGGTCGAAGGTGTCCCCGCTCCGTCGCCGGAGCTCGTCGATCACCGCGTAGCCGTGTCTGGCCCCATCGCAGAGGACGGCGAGGAGCAGCAGGTCGAGATGGCCCTTCAGCTCTTGTCCTCGCATTGCTAGGTATCAAATACCAAGTTCCGCTAGGTGTCAAGCCCTCAGGTGTTCGGGCTCCGGAGACGGGAGAGGAAGCCGGCGCCGGCGCGCGTCGCCTTCGCATGCCCCGGACACCGGTCAGCCTCGGGCACGTCGCCGAGGACCTGCTCGACGTGGCTGCCGCAACCGGCGAAGGAGGGGAGGCCGCACTGCTTGCACGTGGTTCGTCTGCACATACCCCCCAGGGTATACGCCGGGACGCAGTTCGCCACGATCAGCGCGGAGGGTAGGTGCCGCGACCGACCTGACGCTCGGGCCAGTTCGCCGGCCGCTGGGCGAGTGGGTTCGCCGCCAGGCGGACGCCGTACACCAGTCGGTGGTCCCTCGCCTTGAACCACCAGTGGCCGTCGTGGCGCTCGTAGCGGTCGAGATAGACGATCTGCTGGCGGATCCAGCCCTCGTCGGGATCCTCGATCTCCGCGGTGCAGTAGACGACGCCGGTGGCGTGGTCGTCGTCCACGATGTCGACGGTCTGGGTGGTCACCGACAGCACGGTCACCCCGAGGCGGCCGATGGCCGGGGCCAACTGCGCACCGACCTCCTCACGGATGGCCGGGAGGAACAACCCGACCAGGGCGTCGATGTCCTTGCGGTCGAGGGCCACCGCGTAGCGGTGGGCCAGTTCAGCGGGGTGCTCGGCCATGGACCGACTCGGTGACGGCCCCGGTCGCCTTCATCAGGCGTTCGGCGACATCGGGGACCTCCTCGGCGGTGAGGGCGTCGCGGAAGCCCAGGATGAAGACCCCGAGCGCCACCGCTCCGTCGCTGTCGAACACCGGGGCGCCGATCGTGGTGAGGCGGTACTCCTCGGCGCCGCGCATCTCGATGAGCTGGTACTCGTCGCCGTCGAGGTGGCCGGCCTGGGCCTCGGCCAAGGACCGGCTGCCGTCGGCATCGAGCCCGGCGGAGTACCCGCGCTCTCGCACCGCGGCCAGGGCCGAGCGGTAGCGGTCCCGCTCGGCCTCGGTGACCTCAGGGCCGACCCGCCGCAGCCACTCGTCGATCTCCTCGGGGGCGGACCAGGCCATGAACACCGTGCCCATCGGCGGCACGAGGGGGAAGCGGTGGCCGACGGCCACGGTGATCCCGATGGGACGGATGGGTCCCGCCCGGTCGACGATGACCATCTCGTCACCGACCGGGGCGCTGGCGACGCATTCGGTGCCGAGATCCTCGCTGAGGCGGCGCAGTTCGTCCCGGGCGAACTCCACGACCGGGTACTGGGACCGGGCCGCCTCCCCGACCGAGATGAGCCGGGGCCCGAGTCGGTAGTCCTTCCGCACGGGATGGCGCAGCAGGTAGCCCTTGTCGGTGAGGGCGTTGAGGACGGCGTGGGCCGTGGCCTTGTTCATGCCGACGCGGCGGGCCAACTCCGAGAGGGAGAAGGGGTCCCGGGGGTTGTCGGCCAGGAAGTCGAGGATCTCCACCGCCCGGTCGGCCGCCGGTGCGGGCCGGGCCACCTCAGCCCCCGGCGGCGGCCACGACCGGCCCGATCGCCCCGGCCATGGCCGCGTGGCCCTCGTCACCAGGGTGGATGCCGTCGGCCAGCTGATCGAGGGTCACCAGTGGGAAGCCCTCGACGAGGCTCAGGTTCGGGTCCCGACCGAGGCGCTCGGTCACCACGGTCTCGAAGGCGCCGCGCAGGTCGGTGAGGGTCGCGCCCAACCGGTTCGGCTGGGCCTCGGCGTCGGGTCGGGTGATCGGGCTGACGGCCACGACCGGCGTGTCGGGGTGTCCCTGACGCACGATGTCCAGGAACGCCCGCAGACCGGCCGCGAAGAGGTCGACACTGTGGGGGGTCCGGGTCCAGCAGTTGGTGCCGTGGGCGATGGAGACCACGTCGGCATCGAGCTCGGCCAACTCCTCGGCCGAGGCGATCTCGCCCCGGGCCGATCCGGCATAGCCCAGGTTGACCAGGTCCAACCCGTGCTCGCGGGCCGCGACCGCCGGCCACGACAGGTCGGCGCCGGTCACCGTCCAGCCCTCGGCGATGGAGTCGCCGTAGCAGAGCCAGCGGGGCTGGACGGGAGCGGGGGCGATCGTGCCGCCCACGCCGGTGATCTCGAGGATCGTCGGCCCCATGCGCTCGGGCAGGTAGACGATCGCCGGCCCGCCACCGGACCCGAGAGAGAGGCGCACCGTGTGCTCGCCCGCCTCGGCGTCGAGGGCGGCCACCCGGGCACCGTCCCGCCAGACCACGAACTGATGGACCTCACCACCGCCCAGGTAGCCGAAGCTGGCGTGGGCGCAGACGTACCGGACGTCGATCTCGGGAGCCGGCCCGTCGACCTCGAGACGGACCCCGGCAGGGATGGACGCCATGCCCCACGTGTCCATCGGCAGGCGGCCCATGGCCCCCTCGGGTTTGGCCCGCGGGTACGGGACACCGGGCGCCTCGGGCCAGACACAGCCCCGCAGGAACGGCTCGACCTGCTCGGAACGGTGGGGCCGTGTCATCGCCGCGGGTCGGTCCGGAGCTTCGGGCTTCTCGGTCATGGATCCCCCCGGAGCGGACCGAGGCGGGGCCGCAGGGACCCCGCCGCGATCGCCGTCGGCATCGCCGTGGTTACTTCTCGGCCGCCGCGGCCATCCGCTCGAACTCCTTGGCGGGGGAGTCGGCGGGCGGCTCGTACTTCTCGATCTCCGGCAGCACTTCCTTGCCGATGATCTCGATGGTCTTCATGATCGACTCGTGCGGCAGGTAGCCGAACTGGACGTAGCAGATGAGCTCGTCCACACCGAGGTCGGCGTAGTGCTTCATCTTCTCGAAGACCTTGTCGGCATCGCCGCAGACGATCATGTCGGCGTCGTTGAAGGTGTCGATCGGGATGTTGCCGTCGGCCAGGGGCTTGAGGAGCGGGAAGATCCGGTCCACCTCCTCCTGGGGGGTGTTCGGGAACTCCCAGTCGATGGTGAACTGCGCCAGGTGCTGGTACCACCAGGAGATGGACTCATAGAGGTTGTTGGCCCGCAACTGGGCCTCGTCCTCGGCGCAGTGGACCAGGGTGTAGGCCGCCACCTTGTTGGTCGCCACGTCGGTCAGGGGCGTGGCGTTGACCTGGGCGGCCCGGTACATCTCGATGGCCTTGGCCATCATCTCGATGGGCTGCATGATCGTGAAGGACAGCAGGCCGAGGCCGTTCTCCCCGGCGGTGGTCGCCGAGGACTGTGAGGTGGCCGCCATCCAGGCCGGCGGATGGGGGTCCTGGTAGGGCTTGGGCGTCACCATGCGCCGGGGGAACGAGAAGCGCTCGCTCTCGTACTCGAAGTACTCCTCGCGCCACATCCCGCAGATGATCTCGATGGCCTCGCGCCAGTCCTCGCGGGTGTGGGCCATGTCGACGCCGAACGCCGTCTGCTCCATCGGCGTGGAGCGGCCGGTGCCCCACTGGACCCGACCCTTGGACAGCACGTCCACGGTGGCGACCTTCTCGGCCACGCGAGCCGGGTGGGTGAACCCGAAGGGCGTGAGGGTCACGCCGAAGCCCATGCCGATCTGCTCGGTGCGTTGGGACAGGGCGCCGAGCACGACCTCCGAGGACGGACAGTGGGAGCGCCCCTCACGGAAGTGGTGCTCCACGACCCAGACGGTGTTGAAGCCCATCTGGTCCGCCAGGGTGATCTGGTCCATGGCCTCGTAGTAGGCCTTCTGCTCACGCTCCCGCTGGGCATAGGGGTGCGGCTTGTCCCCCCACGGGGCGGGGACATCGATCTCATACAGCAGGTCGAGCTTCACGGGGGCCTCCAGGAGCGCAGTCGTTAGCTTGTGCAAACGGTCGATCGCAGTTGCTAACCGAGAATAGGGAGGGACCCCCGATCGGCGCAAGCCGAGGACGGAGCCACGCCGACCCCCGGAACCCTGGGACGGCATCGGACCATGACCTCGACGTCGCCCGTCCCGTTCCGGCGCCTGGTTCGGGGGCTCTGGCCCCACGTTCCGGCGCCGGTTCCGAGGCCGGCGGGACCAGGCCGAGGGGGTGAAGCCCGGGAGCCGGAGCGCCGACGCCCCGAGCTCGACGGTGACCCGCACCGGCTCGGGCGGCGGGGTCAGCTTCGTCCGGGGCCCACCGCTCAGCCGGAGCGCGACACGGTGGCCGGCGAGGAACCGGCACCCCGTCCCGCGCCGGGCGGCGGAGCTCCGCGGCGATCGTGACCCCGTTGCGCACGCGGATCTCGACGGTCGTCCCCACGACGTCGTAGGTCGGCGGGCGCTCATAGCCCCACCAGTCGCGGACCGCCGCGGGCCAGGGCTCCGACGTCTCCCTCATCGACGCATTGTGGCCCGTCCCCGAGCGGGAAGGGGGTGCGCAGCACCGACCCCGCGAGGTGGCCGACGAGCACCGACCCCGTCGACGCCGGGCCCGGTCACGGGGACGGTGCCGGCGGGTGGAAGACGGCACGGAGGTCTTCGAGCCCGGCCGGGAGCTCGATCGGAGGGTCGGGCAGCGGCTCGACCCCGCGTTCGGCGAGCACGGCGGCCAGTGCCTCGGGCTCGTCGCTCCACGAGCGGGGGTCACCCATCATCACTTCGTACAACTCGACACCGTCGGGGCCGGCGACGAACGGGCCGAAGGCCGCCCCGAGGGGGAGCTCGATGTGGGTGCCGGGCCCGCAGGAGACACCGCCGCACTCGAACTCACCGCGGAGGACGGTGAGGACGTGCGGGCTGTGGTGGCCGTGGCGCCGCACGATCATGCCGGGGTCCCACCGGGCGAAGAGGGCGAGATAGAGGGGATCCACCGAGAAGGAGACCCACCGCTCCCACACATGGGAGTCGGTGCCATCGGGGTTCCGCTGGCTACGGACCTTGATCCAGGGGGCGTCGTTCTCGCCGCCGGGATGCACGATCGTGTGCTCCTGGCCGGGGACGCGCGACACGGATTCGGTCATGTGGTTCTCCCCGTGAAGACCGTGGTCGGAGTGATCTCGGACCGGTCGCGGAACCTAGTCCACACCTGACCGACCAAGATCGGGGTCATCCGCGGATCGCCTCCCCTGAATCGGTTCTCCCGGATGGAGACGGCCCCACGGGGTGTCGGCCAGGGGCGACGACGGGCGATACTGCGGGTGGTGGCAGGAGACATTGCGGCGGCGCTCTACTCGCGGGACGGTGACGGTTTCGTCGGCACCTCGTGCACGGGGAGCGCCTGGGACCCCGCGACCCAGAGCGGGGGCGCGGTCCTCACGCTGCTCGGCCACGTCCTCGAGGACGTTCCGACACTGGCTCCGATGAGCCTGGCCCGGCTCACCGTCGACATCGTGCGGCCCGTTCCCGTCGGCGTGCCCCTCCGGGTCGCCACCGAGATCCTGCGCGAGGGCAAGAAGATCCAGCTCGTGGAGCTCGGGATCACCGCAGGGGAGGCGGTCACGACCCGCGCCCGGGCCCTGCGGATCCGGGACCGGGACGTGACCGGCCTACCGGGCCTGCCGGCGTCGACCAGCTCGTCGAACCCGGCGGCGAGCCTGCCGCCCCCCGGATCACTGGACGCGGTCGACCACCACGAAGGGGTCGCCGAGTTCCTCCGGTCCGGCGCCGAGATGCGCCGGACGACCGTGCCCATCGACGGCGTGCACGCCGTGTGGTGCCGGCTGCGGGTGCCGGTCGTGGCCGGGGAGCCCGTCCGCCCGACGTCACGGGCGGTCCTGCCCCTCGACATCGCCAACCTCATCGGCGTCACCTTCGACCCGGCGCGGGTGACCTCGATCAACCCCGACGTCAGCGGGCACCTCTGCCGGGCCCCGGTGGGCGAGTGGGTCGCGCTCACCGGCCACACCCACTACGCGCAGGCCGTGGCCCACGGGATCTCGATGGCGGTCATGAGCGATGCCGAGGGCGTCTTCGGCGTCACCTCGACCTCCCAGATCCTCGACCCCGTGACGGTGCCGTCGTGACCGCGGCACCGACGGGTCACGGCGACCAGCCCCTGATCGAGCCCTGGGAGCTGTCCGCCCGGGAACACATCCGGGACTCGTTGGCCCGCTACACGTGGTCGGGCGACGCCCTCCGGGTCGACCAGCTGGCGCTGGCCTTCTGCGAGGACGGGGTGCTCGAGGTGCGGGGACAGCCGCGGCTCGAGGGGCGGGCGGCCATCGCCACCTTCATCGGCGGCGTGGGCGCGACGGCCGCCCCGCGAGGGGAGCCGAGCCGGCCCGAGGGCGGACCTCCGCGGATCGTGCGTCACAACGTCACCAACGTCCGGTTCACCGAGATCCACCCGACCGCCGCCCGGGTCGAGAGCTACTTCACCGTGTTCACCGAGATCGGGCTCGACCACCTGGGCCGCTACCGGGACTCCTTCGTGCCGGTCGACGGGCAGTGGCTCATCGAGCACCGGTTCGTGTCCACCGATTGGCGGGCGCCGGGATCGGCCATGGCGCCGTCGGCCACGGTGGAGAAGGCCGAGCAGCCCCACCCCGAGGACCACTCATGACCCCGTCGTTCCACCTCTTCCTCCCGCAGATGCGGATGACCCATGAGGCCATCGTGGAGCGAGCCCTCGCCGCCGAGGCCGCCGGCTTCGAGGGCATGGCGTTCATGGACCACCTCGCTCCGCCCCTCGCCGCGGAGCAGGACATGTGGGAGGCGATGTCCATCGCGGCCTGGGTGCTGGCCCGGACCTCGACCCTCACCGTCGGCCACCTCGTCCTGTGCGACTCGCTCCGCCACCCCGCGGTCCTGGCCCGCCAGGTCACCTCGCTCGACCACGCGTCGGGCGGTCGCTTCGAGCTCGGCATCGGCTGGGGCTCGGTGCCCACCGAGCTGGAGGTCTTCGGCGTCGGCGCGACCGAGGCCCCGACGCGGGTCGCCCGGCTCGGCGAGTCGCTCGAGATCCTCCGTGGCCTCTGGACCGGCGACGTGGTCGATCACCGAGGTGAGCACTTCACGCTCGTCGGAGCCCAGCAGCGGCCGGTACCGACCCGACCGATCCCCGTCACGATCGGCGGCGTGGGGCGCCGCACCCTCGCACTGGTCCGCGAGCACGCCGACTGGTGGAACGTCCCGGCGCACGAGCTGGACCGGCTCGCCGATCTCCGCGACCAGGTGGGCGACACCGCGGTCTCGGTCCAGGTGATGGTGGCGCTGGTGCCCGACGAGTCGTCGCGAGCCGAGGTCACCGCCCTCGCCGAACGGCGGTTCGGCCGGACCGGGATGGGGCGCCAGCTGGTGATCGGCACGGCCGAGGAGGTGGCGGACCACCTCGGCCACCACCACGCCGAGGGCGTCGACCGGTTCTACGTGTGGTTCGCCGACTTCGCGCCGGTGACCACCCTGACGCGCTTCGCCGAGGTGATCAGCGCCCTGCGGTGACCGGCGTCGACGTCGAGAACCGCGCCGGATTCGACCGCACCGACCTCGTTCCCGTCGGCCAGTCGGTCACTCGGCCGGGTCCGGCTTCTCGCCGATCGTGACCGCGACGTACTCGGGATCGTCGGGCGTCCGCATGCTGAGCTGCCACCGGCAGCAGACGTGGTCGGCGTCGGGCCGGGGCGGGATGGCGAGGATGTCCAACTTCATGTTCGGGTTGTAGAGCTTCGCCGTCTCCTCGATCGAGGCGGGACAGACCGCATGGCAGTTCTGCTCGAGGATGTCCTCTCGGCCCAGGGCCTCGAACATCGTCGGGGCGGCACACCGGTTGAAGGTCATGATGCCGACATCGGGCTCGGGCATCTCGAAGGACAGGTCGAACGCCTTGCCCGGCATGGCGGAGGAGTCGATCTGGAGGTCCTTCATGAAGGCGGCGACGTCGTGGCCGGCGATCCCCATGTGACGCGCCTTCAGGTCCATGACCGCCGGCAGGACCCTGGCACACCATGACCGAAGAACAGGACGAGAGCGGGCCCGCCGGCGCTCGGCCCGCAACACCTACATGACCGGGGCCAACATCAACGTCGACGGAGGGTCGGACTTCACGTGAACCGGAACCGGTGGTGGAGGGGCCTGGTCCCCGCGAGTGCCCTGGTGCTCTTGGCGGTGAGCTGTGGGGGAAGCGGCGACAGCGCCGACGACGACAGCCCGGCCGCGACCGAGGTCGCCCCCGTGGACGTCACCACCGTCGGGCTGTGGGACGACGGTCCCTGTGACGACGCGCTCGAGCCCCTCGAGGTGGGCCAGCAGCTCACCTTCGCCTCCCCGGTGCTGACCGCCGAGGACCAAGCCCTGGCCCTCGAGGCGTCGGCCGTGGCCTTCAACGAGCGGGGCGGCGCCAACGGCCACTGCATCGAGGTGACGACCTGCGACGAGCGCGCCGACCAGAACGCCGCCCTCGAGTGCGCCCGCACCCTCGACGACGCGGGCGTCGCGGTCAACGTCAACGACGCCTCGACGGACCCGGGCCCGGGGACGGGGGACACCCTGGAGGAGGCCGGGATCGCCCGCTTCGCCATCGCTTCCGGCACCCCGGACCTCAGCGACCCCAACAGCTACCCCTTCGACGCCGGCGGCATCGGCACCGCCCTGGTGATGCCCCAGGCCCTCGTCGACCAGGGCATCACCGACATCGCCACGATCCGGGTCGACCTGCCCGCGGCGTCGGCCCTGGTCGGCCTGTTCGAGGAGGTCTACGCCGAGGACGGGGTGCAGATCGTCGCCGACATCCCGGTACCGGCGGGCACCACCGACTACAGCCAGTTCATCCTGGCCGCGCAGGATGCCGGGGCCGAGGGGGTCATCGTCCCGCTCGGCGGACAAGAGGCCATCCAGGTCCTCCGGGCCGCGCAGCAGCTCGGCTCCGACCTGGTGTTCTCGACCAGCCTCGGCACCCTGCCCTACCAGGACCTCGCCGACCTGGGCGACTTCGCCGGCCAGGTGGTGCTCAACGGCTCCAACCCACCGGCGACCGCCGACGTCCCGGCGGTGCAGGCCCTCGTGGCCGACCTCGCCGTCTCCGGTGAGGAGGTCCTCCAACCGCGCGCTCTCAAGACCAGTCCGATGCACTCGTGGATCGGGCTCTACGCCCTGCTCACGATCCTGCGGGAAGCGGGCACCGAGGACTTCAGTCGGGCCAACCTCACCGGACTCATCGAGGCGTCCGGGCCCATCGACATGCTCGGCCTCACCGCCGACTGGACGCCGGACACCGACAACCCCGGCACCTTCCCCCGCACCGGCAACGGGTACTACTCGTTCTGGAGCTGGGACCCCGACGCCGAGTTCGACGGCACGTCCGGGGACTTCGTGCAGACCTCCGAGATCGACTTCAACGACCTCCTCTGCGGCTCGACCCTCGGCGCCCCGGCCGACACCTGTCCCTGACCGCCCCGCGCCTTGCCCCGCGACGCCTCGCCGCGCTCGGGATCAACAGTTGTAGACGCGCTCGGCGTTGGCCGCGAAGAGCTGGTCGCGGGCCACCTCGTCGAGGCCCGCGGTGACCGTGGAGAACGTCGTGTACAGCTCGTCGAAGGTGCCGTGCATGCCGTCCACCGGGAAGTTGCTGGCGAACAGGCACCGCTCGGCACCGAAGGTCTCGATGGCGTGCTCGATCCAGGGAGCGAGGGCCTCGACGCTCATGGACCCCAGCGGCATGGCCAGCCCGGACAGCTTGCACACGACGTTCTCGCCGAGCGCGGCGAGGCCGACAAGGCCCGCCTTCCAGAGGGCCCGCTCCTCCGGCTCGGCGGATCGGGGCCACCCGGCGTGCTCGACGACCACGACCAGATCGCCGAAGGGAGCAAGGCCCCGGGCCGCCTCCCGGAGCTGATCGGGATGGGCCATCAGCTCGAACACCAGGCCGCGCTCCTGCAGGGCGCCGAGCACCTCGGTCGCGGGGAGCGGGCCGGCGAACTGGCCCATGGGACGGACACCCCGGAACCGCGAGGCGCCCATCTGGCGATCGATCTGGGCCACGGCCTCGGTCGCGGACTCGGTCGGGGTGACCCCACCGATGAGGACGTCGGGGTGACCGTCCGCCTCCGCCGAGCGCTCGAGCTCGAGGGTCTCCTCGATGGAGTGGACCCCGGTCGCCGCGGCGACGTTGACCAGCTTCTGGACGTTCCAACCGCTCGACTCGGCCAAGTAGGTGCCGACGTCGAAGCGCCGCGCCATCCCGGTGACGTCGCCCAGGTCCAGCTGCTGGCGGCCCGACAGGTAGGGGTACCAGTCGGTGCGGGCCGGATCCCACAGGTGCACGTGGGCGTCCACGATCCGGGTCGGGCGGTCGGTCAACGGTGCTCCTCGTCTGCCGGCCATCCTGCCTCAGCCGGGTGTGGGTCCCGCGACCCGACGATGTCGCGGAGGGCGTCGTCGAACCAGCTCGGGACGTCGGTCCCGCCGAGGGTGACGCCGGCGCCGACGTGGGGGTGGCTGCGCAGCCCGATCGTGCCCGCCCCGACCACCAGCTCCGCCCCCGACAGCGGCGGTGCATCGGGGCTGCACGCCAGGTGGGCGGCCAGCTCGCCGACGACCCGAGCGGCACCGGGGTCGGCCGACTCGACACCGACGGCGAAGTGGGCCACGCGCTCGCCGGTCGCTCCCATCGCGGCGCGGGCGTGGTGAGCCGCCGCCTGGGCTCGGCTCCGGCCGCCGGCGGTGCCGGCCTCGGTGAGGGTCACGAGGCGCATCGGGCGGCCGGTCCGCCCGGCGTGGTCGGCCACGGCCCGGGCCCACGCGGCGTCGGCGTAGATCTGGTCCGCGATCCCGGCGTGCTCGGCCAGCACTCGCTCCCAGCCGATCGCCTCAGCCGGGGCCGGGCTGTTCCCGGCCAGGGCGACGACGACGGCGTCGACCGGGTCGGCCTCGACGATCGCGGCGACGGCCGCCGCGGCCCCGTCGAATCCCGGGGCGAGGCCGTCGGTCGCCACGACCGTGGTCGGCACCCCGCGGGCGTCGAGGGCGGCCACCACCGCGGCGGCCACCACCGGGCGGTCCGCGACCACGGCACACGACTGCACCGCGGGAGTCGGAAGCGTCGCCGCCGGCGAGGCCACGACGGTCGGCGGGAAGCGGGGGTTGCTGCCGGCGTTGCTCGCCTGCCGGGCCTCGGCCGGCACCAGTGCGCCCGGCGTGACCACCTCGAGGGCCTCGGCCAGGGAGGCCACGCCCTCGGTACCGACCACCTCCAGGAGGCGGGGCTCGTCGATCATCGCCACCTCGGACCCGGCGATGAAGATGACCTGGCCCCGACAGGCCGCGAAGCCCTCCCCCACCAGGTGGGCGCCGACCGGCCCCAGCTGTTGGGGGGTCGGCATCGCGGCGCCGAGGGCCAGACCGCTGGTCGACGAAGGGACTTCGCCGGCGCTCTCGGCTCGGTGCCGTTCCATGGCCGCCACGACCATGCGGGTCATCGCTATCGGGGACACGGCGTTCACCACCACGCCTGGAGGGGCCTGACGGCCCAGCTGCCAGGTCAGCGCGGCCACCGCCCGCTTCGCGCAGCCGTAGGCGCCGGTGTCCGCCGGTCGCCAGCCCGAGCCCGAGGTCACGCCCAGCACGTGGCCGCGTCCGGCCGCGGCCATGAGCGGCAGCGCGGCGTCGAGGACGTTGCGGTAGCCGTCGAGGTGCACCGACAGGACGCTCGTCCAGTCGTCCTCGCTGCCCTCGGTGTAGCTCATCTGCCGGGTGATCCCGGCGACGTTGACCACGGCGTCCAGACCACCGAACTCGTCGGCGAGATCGGCGAAGAGCCGGGCGACCCCGTCGCGGTCGGTCACCGAGACCGTGCAGGACCGGGCCGACCCACCGGCGGCCACGATGCGACCGGCGGTGGTGTCCTCGGGGCTCGGGAGCTGCTCGGAGCCGTCGACGGACACCAGGGGATCGAGGGTGACCACGAACGCGCCCGCCCGGCCCAGCTCCTCGGCGATGGCCGCACCGATCCCGCTCCCGCCGCCGGTGACGACGGCCACGCGCTGACGGTCCTTCGACGCTGCGCCCACCTCGTCCCTCCTACGGCTCACTCGGACGTGATTGCCCGCGCCCATCCTCGTCCCACCCGGGCCCCGACGCCATCAGGTCACTCGGGGCGAGGCGGTCCGTCGAGCTCGAGGCCCTCGCAGTCGCCTCGGTCGAGCCACTCCTCGAGCAGGCGGCGATAGCCGAAGTAGTCCCCGAGGCCCCGGCCGAAGTTGCCGTTGCGCGGGTTCATGGCCTCGGGGTGGCCCTCGAGGTTGATCCGCGACGGCGTGCAGGCCGACATCACGCTGCTGGCGTCCACGAAGGAGTCGACGATCTTCTGGGTCCAGTCCGCCTCGGCCTCGGCGCTGACGTCGAAGGCCGCCACGCCCTTGGCTTCCAGGGAGCCGACCGTGCGGCCGACGAACTCGGCCCCCAGCACGGCCAGCTGGGTGTAGTTGACCGTGACCACCGCCTGCTGGCCCGGCGCCGGCATCACGAACATGTTCGGGAAGCCGCGGCTCATCATCCCGAAGAGGCTGGCCGCGCCGTCGGCCCACTTGTCGGCCAGGCGGAGGCCGTCGCGCCCGACGATCTCGTGGCCGGCCCGGCGGTACAGCGGCGTGAGCTCGGCCTCGAAGCCGGTGCTGTAGACGATGCAGTCGACCTCGTACTGCCGGCCGTCCACGACGGGGCCCTGCTCGGTGACGCGCTCGATGCCCGCCGGGCAGTCGACCAGGGTGACGTTGGGCTCGTTGAAGGCCTGCAGGTACTCGTCGTGGAAGCAGGGCCGCTTGCAGAGGTAGCGGTACCAGGGCTTGAGCACCTCGACCGCGTCGGGGTCGTGCACCAACTCCTCCACCCGTCGTCGGTGCTCCTCCATGATCCCGTAGTCGAGCTCCTCGCCACCGCGGAGGTAGTCCTCGAGCGTCATGTCCTTTCGTCGGGGCGGGTGCTGCACCGCGGCGTAGTGGTGGGTCCACCCGTCGTCGACGAGGTCCTCGTCGACGGCCTGGCCCAGCATGACGGCCTGGAAGTTGTCCATGCGGGCCTGCTGCCAGCCCGGCTCGAGGCCCCCGGCGAAGTCGGGGTCGGTCTCGCGGTTGTCCCGCACGCCGATGGCCGACGGCGTGCGCTGGAACACGTAGACGTGCTCCGCGGCCGCGGCCAGTGGTGGCAGGCACTGGATGCCCGTGGCCCCGGTCCCGATGAGGGCGACGGCCTTGTCCCCGAGCTCGGTGAGGGGCCGGCCCGGGCCACCGCCGGTGTAGGCGTAGTCCCACCGGGCCGAGTGGAACGAGTGACCGGCGAAGTCCTCCATACCAGGGACGGCCGGCAGCTTGAGCAGGTTGAGGATGCCGACGGCGAGCACGTAGTAGTGGGCGGCCAGCTCGTCGCCGCGGTCGGTGCTGATCCGCCAGCGGGCCGCGTCGTCGTCCCAGGTCGCCTCGGTCACCCCGGTGTGGAACAGGGCGTCGGTCACCAGGTCGAAGCGGTCGGCGATGGCCTGGAGGTGCAGGCGGATCTCCTCGCCGGACGCGTAGCGGTCCTTCGGGATGTAGCCGAGCTCCTCCAGCATGGGCAGGTAGATGTAGGACTCGACGTCGCACATCACGCCCGGGTAGCGGTTCCAGTACCAGGTGCCGCCCATGCCACCGGCCTGGTCGACGATGCGGATGGACTCGACGCCGGCCTGGCGCAACTCGACGCCGGCGAGGATGCCGGCGATCCCCCCACCGACGATGACGACCTCGACGTCGTCGGTGACGGGTCGGCGCTCGGCGACCGGGGTGAACGGGTCGTCGCGGACATCTCGCGAACTGCTCGTCCCGGCGCAGGTCGCGGATGTCGGCCCGTCCGGGAACCAGCCGGCGGTCGCGCTCGGCCAGGTACCTGGCTCGCGTCGCCTCGGGGTCGTACTCGGTCCGCCCAGGTTCTGGATGCATCGTTCCTCGTGCTCGTCCCGGGACCGGCAACGGGTGTCCAGGTCTGCCTGTCGCCGCGTTCCCGGATGGGCCTGGTCGACAGTAGCTGACATCCCCGTCGGTCCCGGAGGGCCGGCACCCCCCGAGGAATGCCACCCGGGTCGCCGGTGGTCCAGGCCACGGATCCTCGACCAGTGGCGCCCGCGACCAACCTCTACATTGACGTCGATGTCGGAGATGTCGTCGTGACCGCCTTCGGACGCCTGCTGCAGGAGCGCGGCGACGACGACGCTCTCGCCCTCAAGTACGAGGACCGGACCTGGACCTACCGGGAGCTGGTCCAGGAGGGCTGGCGACGGGCGGCGCGCTTCGCCGAGCTGCGGGACCCGGAGCGACCGCCGCACGTGGGAGTGCTCCTCGACAACGTGCCCGACTACGTCTTCTGGCTCACGGCCGGTGCGCTGTCGGGGACGGTCGTGGTCGGGGTCAACTCGACCTACCGGGGCGGGCAGTTGGCCCAGCTCATCGACCACGCCGACTGCCAGGCCCTGGTGACCTCGAGCGACCTCGGCGGTCTGCTCGAGGAGGCGCCACCCACGATCCCGCCCGAACGGATCCTCGTGGTCGACGACCCCGGCTACGAGGCCGCACTGGACTCGGCCCCGCCGATCGAGGGCGACACGACACCACCGTCGGACGATGACCTCTTCCTCCTCATCTTCACCTCGGGCTCGACCGGCCTGCCCAAGGCCGTGCGCTGCACCCAGGGCCGGATCGGCCGCACCGGATCCCACGTGGCCGCCATCGCCGAGTTGACCGAGGACGACGTCGTCTACGCGCCGCTCCCCTTCTTCCACGCGGCATCGCTGTTCACCGGGTGGGCCGGTGCCGTCGACGCCGGCATCCCGATCTCGATGCGCCGCCGGTTCTCGGCGTCGGGGACGGTGCCCGACATCCGCGCCTTCGGAGCGACCCTGCTCACCTACACGGGCAAGGTCCTGAACTACATCCTGTCGGTGCCCGAGGCGGCCGACGACGCCGGGGTCCCGCTCCGCCTGGCGATCGGCAACGAGGCCTCCGAGCACGACATCCGGGAGTTCGCCCGCCGCTTCGGCTGCAACGTCCGGGACAGCTACGGCTCGACCGAGGGGGTCATCATCATCCGTCGCGACGCCTCGATGCCGCCTGGCGCCCTCGGCACCGCCGACGACTCGGTCAAGGTGCTCGACCCCGACACCGGGGCGGAGTGCCCTCGCGCCGTGTTCGACGACCAGGGCCGGGTCGTCAACCTGGAGGAGGCGGTCGGCGAGATCGTCGAGACCCGGCCCACCTCCGGGTTCGAGGGCTACTACCGCAACCCGGCCGCGACCGAGGAGCGCTTCCGTGACGGCGCCTACTGGTCAGGCGACCTCGCCTACCGGGATGCCGACGGCTGGCTGTTCTTCGCCGGTCGGTCCAACGACTGGCTCCGCGTCGACGGCGAGAACTTCGCGGCCGGTCCCATCGAGGCGATCGTCGCCCGCCACCCCGACGTGCGCTCGGTCGCCGTCTTCGCCGTCCCCGACGACCCCGTCGGTGACCGCGTGATGGTGGGCCTGGAGCTCCACGGTGGGGCCGGGTTCGACCCCGGTGCCTTCGACGAGTTCCTCGGGGCCCAACCCGACCTCGGGCCCAAGTGGGTCCCCGCCTTCGTGCGGGTCGACCGGGAGCTGCCGAAGCTGTCGAGCTTGAAGATCGACAAGAAGGCCCTCCGCCGCGACGCATGGGACGTGGACGGCGTCATCTGGCGTCCGTCCCGCGACGCGGGTCTGCGCCCCATGGGCGACGACGACCGGCGAGCGCTCGATCACCTGCTGGCCGACCGAACCTACGATGAGCCCCCGTCCTCCGACGAGAGAGCGAGTTGACATGCCCAGGCCCGCGACCCCGGAACCGGCCGCCGCGGCCCCGCGGTCGCGCAAGGGGGCCCAGACCCGGGCGCGGCTGCTCGACGCCGCCAAGCACGTGTTCGAGGCGTCAGGGTTCCTGGAGGCCCGCATCTCCGACATCGCCGAGCAGGCCGGCCTCTCCCACGGGTCCTTCTACCACTACTTCGACTCCAAGGAGCAGATCTTCCGCGAGGTCGCCGAGACCCAGGAGGCCCTCCTGACCGTGCCCGCCGCGGACGCCGACGAGGTCGATCCAGCCGCGCTCACCGAGCGGGAGCGCATCTTCCGGGCGAACCGGCTGTACCTCGAGCGCTATCGGGAGAACGCCATGCTCATGGGCGTCATCGAGGAGGTCTCCCGTTACGACGCAACGGTCAAGGAGGCCCGGAGGCGGCGACACCGGCACTTCGCCGATCGGGCCGAGCGCGCCATCCGCCGCCTCCAGGACCTCGGCCGGGCCGACCCCGAGGTCGATCCGGAGATCGCCGCGCTGGCCCTCGGATCCATGGTGGCCCGCACCGCCGAGCTGTGGCTCGTCGAGCACTGGGGCGACTACGAGCTCGACACGATCGCCGAGCAGCTCACGGCCCTGTGGGCCAACGGCATCGGCCTGCGCGAGTCCGCCGGCTGACCGGTCGGGCGGTCACCCCGGGACAGGGACCCCGAGCAGTTCCGAGGCGTTGTCCCGGGCGATGCGCTGCCGGTCCTCGTCGGGGAGGCCGGCCAGGGTCTCGGTGACGAAGTCCAGCGGCCGTCGGGTGCCCTCGGCGTGCGGCCAGTCCGAGCCGAGCAGCAGGCGGTCGGTGCGGAACTCGCCGAGGAGGCCGGGGACGTCGTCCTCCCAGAACGGGGTGACCCAGACGTGTTCGCCGAAGGTGTCGCTCGGGTGCTCGGCGAAGAACCCCGGGTTCCGGTTGGCGGCGTCGTCGAGGCGGTGGAGCAGGTCGGGGATCCACGACGCCCCGTTCTCCACGCTGGCCAGGCGCAGGGCGGGGAACCGCTCGAAGACCTTGTGGCAGATCGCGGTGGCGTAGAAGTCGCTCACCGCCCGGTTCTTGGTGACGACGTTGCGGAGGGGAGACCGGAAGATCGAGCTCTCGGCCCCGCCGGGCTCCCACATCTGGATCAAGGCGTCGTACCCGTCGTTGCCGGCGTGGGTCGCGACGACCACGCCGGACTCGGCGGCGAGGCCCCAGAACGGGTCGTACACCGGGTCGAACGGCGAGCGGTGACCGCCGGGCACCGGAACCGGAGCGTTGCGGACGTTCACCACGATGGCGCCCCGCTCGACGAGCGAACCGAGCTCGTCGGCGGCGCCATCGGGATCCAGCAGCTGGAGGTAGGGAACGGCGAAGATCCGACCCTCGTAGCCGAAGCCCCAGTCCTCCTCCAGCCAGCGGTTGAAGGCGCCGAACACGCTCGCGGCCGCCTCCGGATCGTCCCGCAGCGCGTCCTCCAGGCCGACGCCGAGCGTGGGGAAGAGGAGCGAGGCGGCGACCTGCTGCTCGTCCATCACCGCGAGGCGGGCGCTGCGGTCGCGGTACTCGGACCGGATCGGCTCGAGGTCGCCGAAGGCCTCGACGATGGACTTCTGCTCCGGGTTGCCCCGGTACCACTCGTAGAGGCACCCGGGCTTGGCCACCGGATCGAAGGTGGGGTTGGCGACATAGGAGTTGACCCTGCCGCCGACGACCAGCCGGCGCCGACCGTCGATCTCGGCCCAGCGGACCCCGCGGTTGCCGAGGTGCTTGTCCTGGTGACGGGTGAACGCGTCCTCGGCCTCGTAGTAGTGGTTGTCGAAGTCGAAGATCGGCGTGGTCTCGGTCATTGGTCTCCCCGGCCTCCGCCGTTTGACGTCCGTCGTCGCCACCGGCCACAATATCGACACTGACGCCGAAATCAAAAAGGGCTGGCGTGACCGCCATCGAGATCCCCGACCACCCGGAGGACGTCACCGCGTCCTGGCTCACCACGGCCCTGCGCCCGTCCCTGCCCGACATCGAGATCACCGGGGTGACCGTCCTCGATCAGCACTCGGGCACGACGGGTCGACTGCGGCTCGGCCTCGACCACGCCCCCGGCCACGGCGGTCCCGCCAGCGTCTTCGTCAAACTGCCTCCCGACGGCGAGCCCCAGCGGAAGCTGGTCGCGGCCACGGACATGGGCCGCAAGGAGGCCCGCTTCTACGAGGAGCTGGCGGCCGGGGCACCGCTGCGGGTGCCGGGGTGCTTCTTTGCCGCCCACGGCGAGGAGCGCACCGAGTACGTCATGGTCCTGGAGGACCTGGAGGCGGCGGGGTGCACCTTCACCAGCCGGCTCGAGTCCGGTGCCACCGACCACGGCCGCAAGGTCGTCGAGGCGCTGGCCCGACTGCACGCCCGGTTCTGGGAGGAGCCACGCTTCGAGGACGAGTTCGCCTGGATCCCCCCGGCGATGCGGGGCAGGCGCGGAGCCCAGTTCGTCCAGAGCGCCCTCGACCAGTTCGGTGACCAGTTCCCGCCGGTGTTCACCGATCTCTGCCGGCTCTACATCGACCACAACGACGAGATCGCCGAGCTCTGGGACGAGGGAGAGCGGACGCTGATCCACGGTGACACCCACGCCGGGAACCAGTTCGTGGACGGCGACCAGGTCGGTCTGTACGACTGGGCGGTGATCAGCCGCTCGCCCGGCATCCGCGACGTCGCCATCTACCTGGGCAACTCGTGCCCCACCGAGATCCGGCAGGCCGAGGAGCGCACCTGGCTGGGCGCCTACCACCAGGCGCTCGTGGACGCGGGGATCGACGCGCCGGACCCCGAGGTCCTCTGGGACCGCTACCGCCGACTGGTCCTCTACGCCTGGGTCGGAGCCACGACGACCGCGGCGATGGGCAGTTGCTGGCAACCCATCGAGGTCGGGATGCTGGGGATGACCCGGGCCACCCAGACCTGCGCCGACGTCGGGACGGTCGAGGCCTTCCGCGCCGTCCTCTGAGGTCGGGTCAGGGCCAGCCGGCACCGGGGACGTCGACCTCGACGGCCTCGATGCGCCCGAGGCCCTTGCCCGCGCACACCGCCTCACCGAAGCCCGGTGCGGTGACGAGGTAGAGCGTCTGTCGATCCGGGCCGGCGAGCGTGCAGGCGAAGACGGGAAGGCTCGCCGTGACCGACTCGACGATCTCACCTCCCTCGGCCACCCGGTGGCAGTCGCCGCCGTAGGCGTCGGCCATCCAGATCGCCCCCTCGGCGTCGAGCACGCAACCGTCGGGGCCCATGCCGTCCAGCTCGGCCCATGTACGCCGCTCGGCGAGCCTCCCGTCCTCGCCGATGGTGAACGCCGTGTAGCGCTGCCCCATCGACTCGCCCAGGATCAGCGTGGCGCCGTCGGGGGTCACCACCGAGCCGTTGGGGAAGCGGAGGTCGCGGGCCACCACCTCGCTCGTGCCGTCGGGACGGACCAGGGCCAGGTCGGCCGCCCGTGGGGGCCGGTCGCCGGCTTCGGTGTCGAAGCCGAAGTTGCCCACGTAGGCGTTTCCCCGGCCGTCGACGACCATGTCGTTGGTGTGGCCGGTGGCGATGGCCGACAGGTCGGCGTGGAGGTGGATCGCGCCGTCGGCGTCGACCCGACGCACCTGCCGGGAGGTCATGGCGACCACCAGCAGCTCCCCTGACGGGAGCCAGCCCAGCCCACTGGGCTGGTCGTCGAGCTCGACCTCGACCCGGCGGTCACCGGTGGGGCCGTACGACGAGACCTGGTGGGCGTAGAAGTCCGACACCCACAGTCGACCGTCGTGCCCGCGGGGCCCCTCGCCGAAGTCGAGGCCCTCGTGGACGACCTCCACCGCGCGTCTCACGTGCCGGGGTCCAGGCGCACGGCGGTCTTCCTAGCCGATGATGACCGGCAGCACCGTGGGGGCGCCTCACCGAACGGCAACGAACTGACATCGACGTCGAATTTGGTTCGCTAGCCTCTCGGTCATGTCCGCCACGGCCCTGTTCCGTCCCGAGGGGTCCCACTCCTTCACGCCGACCTCAGCGGCCGTCGGGCCATGGGATCGCGAGGTCGTGCACGGAGCGGCCGTGGTGGCCCTGCTCGCCGGCCGGTTGTCGCCGCCGGAACACACCCTGACCCGGCTGTCGGTCGACTTCCTGACCACCGTGCCGATGGCCACCCTCACCCTCGAGTGCAGCGAGGCCACCGGCGGGAGAAGGGTCCAGCGTCAGGACGCCGAGCTCTCCTGCGACGGCCGTGCCGTCGCAACGGCGCGGACGATCATCGTCCGTCCGGGTGAGCTGGAACTGCCGCCGAAGGCCCTCGACCACCCGAATCCCTTCGACCCGGCTGCCGCCCCGCCGCTGGACGAGCCGAACCGCAAGGCCGCGAAGGCCGTCGGTTGGGAGAGCTTCGACAGCACCAGCCTCATCATCGAGTTCGAGCGCGTCGAGGGCGACCGGCGCGTCCACGCCTGGATCAGCCTGGCGATGCCGGTCGTGGAGGGCACCGAGCTGCGGGGGACCGAGATCGCGGCCGTCGCCGCCGACTACGGCCAGTCCGCCGTCAGCCGGCAGTTGCCGTTCGCCGAGTGGTCGTTCCGCAACCCCGAGCAGACCCTGCACCTGGCGCGGGAACCCGTCGGGCGGTGGATCGGGCTGCGCTCCGAGGCCGTGGTGGCGCCCGTCGGCGCCGGGTTCAACACCACCGACCTCTTCGACGCCGACGGTCGCGTCGGCCGCTCCTGCGCCGCCCTGGTCGTCGAGGAGCGCTGAGCACGACGTCGGGATCGCTCACCACCGGCGACCGCAGTTGACGTCGTCGTCGGTGTTGAAGCTCACGCGGGCGGGTCCGACCTCGTCTCTCCGGGCACGCCGACCTCCTCGAGCACGTGGGGCGTGTCGTTGTGGCTGTGGGTGAAGCCCAGCTCCCGCTCGATCGCGACGGTCGCCGCGGAGCGGTAGGCGAGGATGTAGGCCCTCCGGAACCCGCCGGTCTCGTTGCCCCCGGAGCCGTGCAGGACCCGCTCGTTGTGGACTGTGCAGTCCCCGCGGGCGATCGGCCGGACGACGACCCGGTCATCGGGGCGGAGCTCGGTGCCGAGGGCGTGGGACTCCCCCCGTCCGCCGTAGACCGGCGCGTGGGGGCGGAGGTGGTCCTCGTGGGTCGTGGCCGGAACGAACCGCATGCAGCCGTTCTCCACCGTCGAGTCGTCGATCGCCAGCCAGAACGTCGCTGTCCGCCGGTCCTCGGTGGCCGGCCAGTACGCCATGTCCTGGTGCCAGGCGAACACCGCGTCGCTCTTGTGCGGCTGCTTGGCCAGGAGCTGGTCGTAGTCGATCACCATGCCGTCGCCGCACAGCTGACGGGCGATGTCGGCGGTCCGACGTTCGTAGACGTTGCCCTGCCACGCCGGGAAGTACCGGCGGGGCAGCATCACGTTGACGATGGAGAAGTCGGAGGGGTCCCGCCCGTAGTCCCCCGCCATGTCGCAGAAGTCCTTGCCCGGCACCTCGATCTCGCGCCGCAGGAACCGGTCGTAGTCCACCTCGAGCCCGGCCACCTCCTGTTCGGTGAGCACACCGGTCAGGTGCACGTGACCGTCCTCCTCGAAGCGACGTCGGTCGTCGTCGTCGACGAGGTATCGGCCGTCGTCAGCCAGTCGTCCCACGCTGACTCCGTTCCGTCGCGTTCGCCACCGGTGATCGAAGGATCCTATTGACGACGTCGACATCAAGCCGCACAGCGACGCCGCCATCGACCGTGCCGCACGCCTCGGCGACGGCTGGGTCGCCGCCGGCATGTCGAGCGACCGCCTCGCCGAGATGCTCCCCACCCCTCCGCGCGGCGTTGGCCCGACACGAGCGTGACCCTTCGTCGGTCCCCGTCTACGTCAGTTCCCGGCCGGGACCCGTCGACATCGATGACCTCCTCCGCTACTCCGAGGTCGGGGCCCATGCCGTGCCGGTCGCCCTCGACACCCTCGCCGAGCGCGACCTCATCCAGCCGGCGCCGGCCGGCGACGTCGAGGCCATCCACCCGACGTTGGTGGGGCCCGCCCCCGTCCGCTTGTGGATGTCGGTGGCCGTCACCGGCTCCCCCCCGGTCGCAGTCGGTCATCCTCGCGGCAGGCCGAGCACCTTCTCGGCGATGATGTTGCGCTGGATCTCCGAGGACCCGGCGGAGATGGTGGCGCCGAAGCTGACGAAGTAGAGCTCGATCCAGGAGCAGATCGAACCCGCGACATGGCCCGGTGCGGCGAGGTCGACGGCCTCGTCCGCCCCCAGCTCGGCCCCGACCAGGCAGGCCCGACGGTGGGACTCGCTGCAGAAGGCCTTCATGAGGGCCTGCTCGGGGGCGCTGCCGCCCCGCACCAGCTTGGCGAACCCCCGGTAGCCGAGCGCTCGGGCCGCCAGCGCGTCGACGTAGGAGCCGGCGATCCGGTCGGCGTGCACGGCCCGCTCGAGCGGGCCCAGGCGAGCGAGGCGTTCGGGCGCCTCGTCGATCAGGCGGCGGGCGTAGTCGTCCAGCTCCAGGACGGACCGCAGCCACACCATGCCCCGCTCGTGGGCCAGCGAGCCGTTGGCCATCGCCCAGCCGTCGTTCAGCCGACCGACCAGGTTCTCGCGCGGGACGACCACGTCGTCGAGGAAGACCTCGCACAGGTCGGCTCGCTCGGGGTGGACGATCTCGGCGAGGGGGCGGACCGTGACGCCCGGTGTGGTCAGGTCGAGGAGCAGCACGCTGATGCCCTTGTGCTTGGGCGCGTCGGGGTCGGTCCGGCAGAAGAGGAAGCAGAAGTCGGCGTACCGGGCCCCCGAGGTCCAGACCTTCTGGCCGTTGACCACGAAGTGGTCGCCGTCGAGGACCGCCCGGGTGCTGAGGGCCGCCAGGTCGCTCCCGGCGCCCGGCTCGCTCATCCCGAGGCAGGCCGAACGCTCCCCTCGCAGGATCGGCATCGCGTAGTCCTGGATCTGCACCTCGCTGCCGAAGTCGAACAGGGAGGGGGCGATGATGCCCAGGCCCTGCGGGTTGGTCGTCCGGGGGACGCCGGCGGCCATCAGCTCCTCGAGGTAGACCAACGTCTCGACCGGACCGGCGTCCCTGCCCCCGCGCTCGGGCGGCCAGCCGGGCATCAACCAGCCGTCGTCGAACATGCGGCGCGTCCAGGACCGGGCCCACGACGGCAGGTGCGCCGAGCCGAGCGCCGGCTCGTCCGCCCTCTCCGCCGGGCTCGGGGCGTTGGCGTCCAGCCAGGCCTGGAACTCGGCTCGGAACGCCTCGACATCGTCGTCGAAGGTGAGCTTCATGCCGCGACCTCGGGGTCGAGTCCGAGTCGTGCGGCGAGCCGGGCCCGGTGCGCGACAGCATCGCCGAACAGGGCGTCGCCGGCCTTCGCCCGCTTCAACAGGAAGTGGAGGTCGTGCTCCCAGGTGTACCCGATGCCGCCGTGGAGCTGGAGTCCCTCCTCGACCAGGAGCCGTTGACAGTCCCCTGCCGCCGCCTTCGCCGCCGCCGCGGCCACATCCCGGTCCGGCGTGTCCTCTGCGATCGTGAGTGCGGCGTAGTACACGAGGGCCGTGGCCCGTTCGACGGCGAGGTACATGTCGACCAGCCGGTGCTTGAGCGCCTGGAACGAGCCGATCGGCCGCCCGTACTGCTCGCGCACCTTGGCGTACTCGAGGGTCGTCTCGAAGATGCGGCGGCAGGCCCCGGCGGTCATCGCCGCGACCGCCACCACCGCCTGCTCCGCGACGCGGGCGAGCCGGGCCTCGACGTCGGCCGAGCCGGGGGCGACCAGGACGCGGTCGTCGTCGACCGGCACCGACGCCAGGCGGACATCCGCGAGGGGGAGGGTCGGGTCGAGCACCGTCCGGGGTGTGGCCTCGACCTGGTCGGCCCGGACGACGAAGGCGCCGAGACCGTCCTCCCCCCGGGCGACGACCACCAGCTCATCCGCGGTGCCACCGTCGAGCACGGCGCGCTTGACACCGTCGAGGACCCAGCGGGCGCCCCCCCGTCGCGCCGTCGCCCGGATGGCCTCGAGGCGCCAACCCCCGTCCTCGGCCCACGCCAGCGTTCCGGTCGTCTGACCCTCGGCGACGGCGGTGAGGAGGGTCGAGGCCGCCGAGCCGGTGCCGAGCCCCTGCACCGCCGGGGCGAACTGGGTCGTGGTGGCGAGCAGCGGGCCCGGCGCGGCGACCCGGCCGAGCTCTTCGGCCACGAGCATCGACTCCACGAACCCGAGACCGAGCCCACCGTCCGGCTCGCCGATCGCCAGGGCCGGCCAGCCGAGCTCGACCATCGTGGCCCAGAGCTCGTCGGGCACGGCCCCACCGTCGTAGACCGACCGTACGACCGACGGCGGGCAGATCCCGGCCAGCACGTCCCGGACGTTGTCCGCCAGCGCGGCCTCGTCGTCCGAAAGCTCGAGATCCATCCCTACCCCTCGCTCCGTTCGCCGCCTGTCGGCCGAACTGGTGGTCGACGTCACGCTAGCGCTGCGCTCATGCGGCCCCGGTCGAGCCCAACCCGCCACTGCGCTACCCGGCCGGGGCGAGGGCGGACTCCGCGTCGAGATCGCCCAGGGACCCCTTCGCCCGTAGGGCCACGAGCAACCCCAGGAACGCCAGACCCGCGAGCGTGAACGAGGCCCGAGGACCGATGGCGTTCGCCAGCACCCCTTGCACGAGCGCGCCGATCGGCGCGACGAAGGTCACCCCGAGGAGATAGAACGCGAGGACCTTGCCCCGCATCGTCTCGTCCACCTGCAGCTGGATGGTGGTGTTCAGGCTCGACGCGATCGCGAGGTAGCCCGCGCCGGCCCCCATGAGGAAGAAGAACCCGAACCAGGCGTTCGGCGACAACGCGAAGAGCATCAGCGAGAGCCCGTTCAGGGCCATCGCGCCGGCCACCAGCCGTCGGCGCGGTAGGGACCCTCCCCAGCCCGCCACGAACGGCGTGGCCAGGATGGCCCCGATGCCGAGCGCGGCGCTGAGCACGCCGAAGACCCACGTGTCGACCTCGAAGACCTCGTCCGCGAACACGACCACGAACTGGAACAGCGGGCTGTCGGCGAAGCTGAGGCCCGCGACCACGACCAGGCAGGTGCGGATGCCCGGCGACTTCCGCACGTAACGGACCGTCTCCTTCAGGTCGCGGATGACCCGCATCCTGCCCACGGCCTTCGCCACGATCCGGTCCAGACGGATGAGCAGCAACGCCGCGATGACCGCCAGGAAGCTGACCCCGTTGATGAAGAACCCCCAGCCCGGGCCCAGGGTGGCCAGGACGATGCCCCCGATCGCCGGCCCGAAGGCCCGGGCCGCGTTGAACTGCGCCGAGTTCAGCGTGACCGCGTTCAACAACGTCTCCCGGGGCACGAGCTCGGAGACGAAGGCCTGCCACGACCCGATCATCAGGCCGGCGAAGGCCCCGGACAGGGAGGCCAGGGCCACGATCACCCCCGGAGAACGCACGCCGGCGCTCCACGCCGCCCACAGGGACAGCGCCACGGCGGCCTGGGCGGACTGGGTGACGAGCAGCACGTGCCGTCGGTCGAACCGGTCCGCGAGGCTCCCCCCGATGGGCCCGAAGATGGCCGCGGTGATCAGGAGGCTGAAGCCGGCGAAGCCGACCCACGTCTCGCTGTCGGTCAGCTTGTAGACGACGAAGGGGATGGTGACGTTCTGGACCCAGCCGCCTGTGCTGGAGATCAGCGCCCCGGTCCAGAACAACGCGAAGTTGCGATGACGGAACGCCGCCACGGACGCTCTCAGCCCGGTGCGGACCTCTTTGACCTCGGCGGGCTCGGCGCTGGACACGACCGGCCGATCCTACGGGCCGATCCCGGGGTCCTCGTCAGGCTCGAGCAGCCGACGGCCGCCGAGGGCCACTGGACTTCAGCCCCCGGCGCGGAGAGAATCTGGAGAGCCCTGACGCTCTCGAGGTCATCGAAGGGAAGCGACCGTGGTCGGCGAACCGACGGGTGAGCGGAGATCTCGATCGGCGCCGTACCTGGACGACACCGCTTCGTTCTTCTTGGACGTCGAGCGTGACCGGACGTTGCGCAACACCATCGCCGCCGTGTTCCTGCTCGAGACGTCCCCGGACCTCGACGTCGTCCGCGATCGCTTCGAGCGAGCCAGCCGACTGGTGCCGGGGTGGCGCCACCGGCTGGTGAAGCCGCCGCTGCACCTCGCCAACCCCCGATGGGTCGTCGACCACGACTTCGACCTCAACTACCACGTCCGGCGGATCGGCGCCCCGAAGGAGAAGACGTTCGCGTCGGTGCTCGCGTACGCGTCAACCGACACCCTGTCGGGCTTCGATCACGACCGTCCGCTGTGGACCGTCGCCGTCGTCGACGGGCTGGAGGACGGTCGGGCGGCGCTCGTGATCAAGGTCCACCACGCGTTGACCGACGGCATCGGCGGCGTGGCGACGCTGCCGCTCGTGGTCGACCCGTCGTCCGTGCCCGCCGATCAGGGTCTGCTGCCTCCCGTGCCGTCGGAGGAACCCATGGGCCCGTGGGCCCTCGCCCTCGACGCCATGGCGAGCAACCGCGAGCGGTTCCTCGGCCTCGTCGGTGACGTGGGCACGGCGGCGCGGCGTGCAATACCCGCCGTGCTGCGGCGGCCCCGTGAGGCGGCCGAGACGGCGACACGAAACGTTCGGGCCCTCGGCGACGTGACCAAGCCCCCGGGCGAACCGTTGTCGCCGATCATGACCGAGCGTCGGGGCTGGTCGCACTTCGCCGTGCTCGACGCTGACCTGGGTGCGCTGCGGCTGGCCGCCAAGCCACGCGGTGCGACCGTAAACGACGCCTTCATCACCGCGATCGGCTACGGCTTCGCCCGGTACCACGAGCGCCTCGGAAGTCCTGTCGAGGCGTTGCGGGTCACGACGGCGGTCAGCGTTCGCCAGCCGGGCGATCCGCTCCAGGGCAACCGCGTCATGGGCGGCCACTTCGTCCTGCCGGTCGGCACCACCGACCCCGCGAACGCCATGCTGGCTGTGCACGCGCTCGTGGCGAAGCTGCGTGCTGACGTCGGTCAGCCGCTCACGAGCGCGGCCAGCCCGCTGATGAATGCGCTGGGACCGCTCGTCTCGGGATACGTCGCGCCGCTCATGAAGAACTGCGATGTGGCCCTGACCAACGTTCCGGGGTTGGAGGAGCCGATCTGGCTGGGCGGTGCCGAGGTCCTGGCGACCTACGGGTTCGGTCCGTCGATGGGCACCGCGACCAACGCCACGCTGCTGTCGTATCAGGGCGCGGCCCATGTGGGGCTGCACGTCGACACGGCCGCGGTGACCGAGGTCGACCTGCTCGTCGACGGTGTGCGGGAAGGCCTCGACGTCGTTGCCGCGCTCGGAAGCCGATGACTTCGGTGGCCGACCCGCCCCCTGGGCGACACCCCTGCCCCGAGCCGATGTCCGCCGGGGCGGGCCGCTCCGGCGGGGTTCGGGTCAGACATGGTCGCCACGGACGATCTGCTCGAGCAGGTCGAAGGTCCCCAACCTCCGCATCGCCGGCACGACCCGGTCCACGCCGACCCCCGAGATCTCCGCCGGCTGCATGCGGTCAGAGGTGCCGGCGGTGACGACGGCGGCGGTGTAGAAGTCCGAGGCCGACGCCCGGTAGAGCGTCCACGCCCGCTCGGCGTCGGTCTCGACCCCGTGGGTCGCGAGGCGCTTCACGTACCCGTCGACGAGGTCCCGCTCGATCGGCTCGAGCACGGTCCCGTCGACCGACGCGATCAGGAAGTAGCTGATGTCCCGGATGCCGGGGCCGACCATGACGGCCTGCCAGTCCAGGAACCCGGGGGTGTCGCCCTCGAAGAACATGTTGCCGAAGTGGGTGTCGCCGTGGCAGAGGGTCTGGGGCTCGCCGGCCCAGAAGGCGTCGATCTCCGCCTTCTTCTCGAAGATGATCCGGCTCTGGCGGGCGAGGTCGGCGGGCACGACCTCGGCGGACCGGCCTTTGAGCTTGCCGAGCACGCTCTTGACGAAGACGTTGCCGAGCCGCTCGGCCGAGGGTGAGCGCGCCCGCAACACTGCGAGGTCACCGGCGAGGCGGGGCGAGTCCCAGAAGGCGGCGTGGAGGTCGGCGAGCGCATCGACGACCGCCATGGCCTCCTCGGCGGTGGCCGGCTCCCGGATGTCCCGGAACGTCGCCGTCGCCGACAGGTCTTCGAGCACGATGAGGTTGCGGCCCCGACCGGCATCCAGCTCGGCCCCGTAGCAGCGGGGGACCCGGAGCGGGGCGTCCTCGGCCACCTCGGCGTAGAAGAGCACCTCCCTCGACCCCAACTCGAACATGCTCATCATCACCCGCTGGACCAGGTTCCGGGGGGTGACCTTCACGAACAGCGTCTCGGGCAGATCGGCGTCCGGTGTCGACTCGATGGCGACCCGCACGCGTCCCGCGGTGCCGTGGTGCTCGTCGAGGACGCGGACCGCACGGATGGTGCCCGTCAGGTGTCCGGTCGCCCGCTCGAGGATCTCGGCGGTGATGGCGTCGCCCCTGTCGGGCAGGGTGCGGCCGGCAGGCAGGACCCGGTCGAGGAGGACGCGACCCAGCTCCTTTCCGACCAGAGCGATGGACGACGACATGGGACTCCCCTCACCGTGGCGACGCCGGCAGGACACGACGTCGGATTCGACAATGATGCCCCCGAGGACAGCGCGCCGCTCGAGCGGGTCAGGATGGTCCCGGCCGCCCGCGGCGCTCCCGGAACGCACCTCTCATTCGGGAAGTGGACACGGCGGGGCTGGATGGGGGCCGACCACCTCCTCGCTCGGCGCCTCCCCGACGGGAGCACGCCGCACCTCGCCGATCGCGTCGGGCAGGGCTGAACGAGCGCGATGCCGGACATCCATGACCTTCGACCCTGGGCGCACGGCTGGGGGGACGACAACCTGCGGGGATGACGCAGCGGAGCATCGCCGAGTTGTCAGAGGACGAGTGCCTCGATCGCCTGACGGAGGAAGTCGTCGGAAGAGTCGTCTTCACCGACTCCGACGGACCTGGTGCCGTTCCCGTCAACTACGCCTTGGCGGGTCGGGACATCGTGTTCCGAGTGGCCCTCGACTCGCACCTGCGGTCGGTGCTCGAGCCGTCGGTCGCCTTCGAGGTGGACCATGTCGATCCCGAGGCGGGGTCCGGGTGGAGCGTCCTGGTCCGCGGCGCCGGGCGTGAGGTCGATCCAGCCGACGTCCCGGACCTGCTCCGCCGCATGGAAGGGCACCCGCCCCACCCCTGGGCGGAAGGAGTCCACAACGTGTGGGTCGTGGTCACGGCCCGCTCGATGACGGGCCGCCACCTCACCGCGCCGTTCTACGCCGATCTCTTCTGACCATCCGCCAGGGCCCTGATCCGTCGAGAGATCACGGGTGGCCCAGGTCGAGGATCTCGGCCAGGAGATCCATCGACCGGAGCCAGCCGTCCAGGTCCTTCTGCCACGGCGCGGCGACCATGTGCTGGACACCGGCCGCCTCGAAGGCCGCCTGCTCCTCCCGGATCAGACCCGGGTCCATGCCCTGGGGATCCCAGCCGGTCCGGGCCGAGATGACGAAGGAAGGCTCGGGCCGGTCCCGCCGCAACCGCTCGATGATCGGAACGACCTCGGTCGGCTTCAGGCCCACCACGTGGAAGCCGTCGCCGCGTTCGACCGCTCGCCGGAATGCCGCCTCCACGCCACCGCCGATCCAGATCGGGATCTCGTGCGCCGGTTTGGGGAGGAACCGGATGTCGGCGAGTGTGTAGGCCTCCCCGGCGAAGGAAACCGGGTCGTCGCGCCACGCCACCCGGAGGAGGTCGAGGATCTCGTCCAGGCGATGGCCGCGGTCGCCGAAGGACTGCCCGAGGGCCTCGTACTCCCGTCGGCTCCAGCCCACGCCCGCCCCGACGACGAGCCGTCCTCCGCTCATGGCGTCGAGTGAGGCCAGGTGGTTGGCCAGCCACACCGGGTTGTGCTGGGGCACGACGAGCACGCTGGTACCGAGCCGCACCCGCTCGGTGACCGCGGCCGCCCAGGTCAGGGTGGCGAACGGATCGAGAAGGTAGGGCGACGGGTAGGTCTGTTCCGCCGGGTGTACGACGTGATCGCTCACCCAGACGTCGGCGAAGCCCAGTTCCTCGGCGTGCCGGGCCGCTCGGGTCACCGCGTCCCCACTCGCCACCCGTCCGTACTGAGGCAGGTGGATCCCGTAGGTCATCGCCATTCGACCAGCATGCCTGCTGACGACGACACCGGCGAGGTGGTCCCGGCGGGCTCCGTAGCCTGGCTGTCGTGGAGGTCGACGGACTGCTCATCGACATCGAGGGGGTGCTCACCGTGAGCTGGGCTCCCATCGCCGGCTCGGTGGACGCCCTGACCGAGCTCCGTCGCCGGTCCGTGCCCTTCCGCCTGGTCACCAACACCACCTCCCGCACCCGCCGGGCCGTGGCCCGGTCGCTGGCCGACGCCGGGTTCGCCGTGGGCGCCGACGACGTCGTGTCGGCCCCCGCCGCCACCGGTGCCTACCTGCGGGACCACCACCCCGGCGCGGCCTGCTTCCTCGTCAACCACGGCGACCTGGCCGAGGACCTCGAAGGGGTGCGCCTGGTCGAGGAGGGCGCCGACCTGGTGGTCCTCGGCGGGGCCGGACCCGAGTTCAGCCACGAGCGGCTCAACCGGGCCTTCACCATGCTGCTCGGCGGCGCCGGGCTGGTGGCCATGCACCGGGGCCTGTACTGGCGCACCGCCGACGGCTTCGAGTTGGACACCGGCGCCTACGTGGCCGGCCTCGAGGCGGCCTCAGGGCTCACCGCCACCGTGGTCGGCAAGCCCGAGGCCGCGTTCTTCCTGCAGGCCGTGGCCGACCTCGGCCTGGCGCCGGAGCGCACCGCCATGGTGGGCGACGACGTGGTCAACGACGTGCTGGCCGCCCAGGCCGCCGGCCTCCACGGTGTGCTGGTGCGCACCGGCAAGTACCGGGCCGAGGCCGTGGCCACCGCCCCCGGCACCCCCGGGACCGTGGTCGACGCCTTCGCCGACGTCCCCGCCCTGCTCGCCCGTCGGTAGAGGGGGCGGCCCTGTCGGAGCGCGCCGCGAGGCAGCCCGTCGTGGATGACCCGCACGGGTCGCACCTCCGCCTCACCCTGCCGCGGGTGCAGAGGTGGGCATCGGGTCGAATCGGCTCAACGACCGGTGAGCGCCTCGATGGGCCGACCGTCGGCTCCCGGAAGGTCGACGCCCAGCAGGGCAGCCACCGTCGGGCCGAGATCGCAGCTGTCGAGGCCACCCAGGTCGGGGCCGGTCTCGACACCCGGTCCTGCGGCCGCCAGCCAGCCCCTCACGGTGTGGTTCCCCGTGACCCGCCCCCGGCCCACGGCCGGGATCTCGCCCACCTCGGCTGAGGAGATCGCCCGGGGCGGAGGTTGTACCCAGTGGACGAACAGGTCGGGGAGGGCGGCGACGTGGGGCCCGGTCCAACGGTCGGCGACCCGCTCCACGTCATCCACCGCGGGCGCGCCACTGTCGCGGTCGACCAACGCGAGGAAGGATGCGGCAAGGCGGTCGAGCAGAGCGTCGAGATCCGCCGGATCGACGATGCCGGCGGACTCTCGACCCCGGAGGTTGACCCGCACGCCACCACTGAAGGTGCCCGTGTCGAGGGCGAAGAACGTTCGACTCGCCCGAGCCCGGGCGTGGTGTCCACGCGCGGCGCGGTGCCAGCGCTCCGGCAGGGCCCGCCGGACACCGAGCGGCACCCACCGGTGCCAGGCCGTGAGCCGCCGTTGGTGCCTTCCCCGCGACGGCGAGGAGGCGTCCAGCCGGTGGCACACCTCGTCGGTCAGGTCGGTGTCGCCGTGCTGGGAGGACATGCCCCGGAGCGAGAACACGATGACCGTCGTGTCGTCGTCGACCGCGGCGATGACCTCGCCGAGGTGGCGATCCAGAAGGCGGTAGTGGTCGCTCACCGGGTCGGGGGCGTCGGCCCCGGCGGCCGTGTGGAGGTGCCACCCACCGTGTCCGACGCAGTGCCCACTCCCGAGCACCCCGATCACCAGGTCGGACCCACCCACGGCAAGGCGTTCGAGGATCAGGTCGGTGGAGCGACGCGCCCGGTCCTCGCAGTCGGCGAGGAAGGCCGCCACGTCCCCGTCCGGCCCGGGGGTGCACTCGGGCCCGTGGTCCCCTCCGTAGCGGGCGACCACGGACGCGGCGAACTCGGGAGGATCGGACCGCACGGCCCCGAGCCGATCCGGCAGATGACTCAGCCAATCGACCAGCTCGACCCCCCGCAGTCCCCTGCCCATCGGCGAGGACGGCACATCGAGGACCGTCACGGTGTGACCGGCGTCGCTCACCGCCTGCCAGAACGGCATCCCTTCGACGTCCTCCCGATGCATCCGCACCAGGTCGTAGTCACCGGTGTCCAGGCTGCGCACCCACCCCCACCCGTGGTGATCGACGGTCCGGCAGGTGGAGAAGGACGCCCAGCTCGCCACGTCGGAGATGCCCCTCGCGGTCTCCAGGGTCCCCCACCGCCCGCGCCCCAGGACCGCCCCCAGGACCGGCATGTCGCCGGTGCCGACCAGCTCACGCACGAGGACGTCGTCGGTGCCGTCCAGTGCCACCAGGAGGACCCGTGGACCGCTCACCGCCCGCTCACCGCCCGCTCACCAGCAGCGACGCTACCCGCCTGTCGGGCGGTGCGGCACCGGGGACCCGGAGCGCCCTGCCGGTGTCCGGGCCGCCATCGGCGCGTCGGTGACAGCGGCCCCGTTGACCGCCGAGATCCAGACCCGAGAGGGAGATCCGACCCCGAGCCGCTCCTCACGAACATCGCGTGTCGGTCCCGTGCCATGGCGCGCGGTCCCGCGCAACAGTGCCCTCAGGCCCGTCCATCGGGGGACCTTCGCCCCTGATGGCACCGCCTCTCGACGGCGGAGAATCCTCAGAGGAGGCAACACCATGACGACTCCCATCGCCTGGTTCGCGGACCTGACCTTGGCCGACATCCCGTCCGTCGGGGGCAAAGGGGCCAATCTCGGCGAGTTGAGCCGGGCCGGCTTCCCGGTCCCTCCCGGCTTCGTGGTGACCGCCGCCGGCTACACGGCCGCGATGGACGAGGCGGGTGTGCGGGCCGCGCTGATGGCCCGCTTCACCGAGGCCTGCGCCGACGCCGAAGCCCCGGCCGCGCTGGCGGCCGCCGCCGACGAGCTGCAGACGATGATCGCCAAGACGGGGATGGCCGACGCGTTGCGGGCCGATGTGCTCGAGGCCTACCACCGGCTGGGCGACGACGTGGCGGTGGCGGTCCGGTCGTCGGCCACCGCCGAGGACACCGCGGGAACCTCCTTCGCCGGCATGCACGAGACCTACGCCAACGTCGTCGGCGACGAGGCCGTCATCGACCGGATCGTCGACTGCTGGACATCGCTGTACGGCCAGCGGGTCATCGCCTACCGCTCCGCCCAGGGACTGACCGAGGAACCGTCGATCGCCGTGGTCGTGCAGCAACTGATCGCGTCCGAACGGGCCGGGGTCCTCTTCACCGCCGATCCCTCGACCGGCGCCCGTGACCACATCGTGGTCGAGGGCGCCTTCGGTCTCGGCGAGGTCGTGGTCGGCGGCCAGGTCGAGCCCGACACCTACGTCGTGGACAAGGACGGCCCCCGTCTGACCCAGACCCGCATCGGCCACAAGGACTTCGCCCTGCTCGCCGACGCCCACGGCGGCATCGAGCGCCGCGAGGCGACGGCCGAGGAGGCTCGACGGCGGGTCCTGAGCGACGAGGAGGTCCTGGCCCTGGCCCGCTTGGGCCTCGACGTCGAGGCGCACTACGGCGGCGAGCCCCAGGACATGGAGTGGGCCATTGCCGACGACACCACCTACCTCGTGCAGTCGCGGCCCATCACCAGCCTCGATGCCGAACCGTCGGTGCCGGAGGCCGCGATGGCGGGCGAGGTGCTGCTCCAGGGACTCGCCGCGTCGGCCGGCCAGGCCGGCGGTGCGGTCCGCATCCTCCAATCCCCTGAGGAGGGGGAGCAGCTCCGAGCGGGCGAGGTCCTGGTCGCGCCGATGACCAACCCGGACTGGGTGCCGACCATCCGCCGGGCCGCGGCGGTGGTCACCGACGGCGGGGGCATGACCTGCCACGCCGCCATCGTGACCCGGGAGCTGGGTGTGCCCTGCGTCGTCGGGACCCGGACGGGCACCGCCACGCTGCGCGACGGCGAACTGGTCACCGTCGACGGGGCCCGCGGCGTGATCACCGCGGGCGTGGTCGCCGCCTCGCCCACGGTGACCGGCGGCGACCGGGTCGCGCCCGCCGCCGGCGCCCCCGAGGCGCTGGCCACCCGTCTCTACGTCAACCTGGCGATGGCCGATCACGCCGAGGCGGTCGCGGCCCAGGCGGTCGACGGCGTCGGCCTGCTGCGGGCGGAGTTCCTCCTCACCGACGCGCTCGGCGGTGTCCACCCCCGGGAGCTGCTGGCCCGCGGTGAGGCCGACCAGTTCGTCGACCGCATGGCCACGTCGCTGCTGCGCATCACCCGACCCTTCGCCCCCAGGCCGGTGGTGTACCGGACCATCGACTTCAGGACGAACGAGTTCCGCGGCCTCGAAGGAGGCGATGCCTTCGAGCCCGTCGAGAACAACCCGATGATCGGCTTCCGGGGCTGCTACCGCTACATCCGGCAACCGGACCTGTTCGCCCTCGAGCTCGAGCTGCTGGCCCGGGTACGCGAGGAGACACCGAACCTCCACATCATGATCCCCTTCGTGCGCACTCGTTGGGAGCTGGAGGCGTGCCTCGAGGCGATGGAGGCCAGCCCCCTCGGGCGGCAGCGGGGGCTGCACCGGTGGGTCATGGCGGAGGTCCCCTCGGTCGTGTACCGCCTGCCCGAGTACGCGGCGATGGGCATCGACGGGGTGTCGATCGGCTCCAACGACCTGACCCAGCTCATGCTCGGCGTCGACCGGGACTCCGAGACCTGCGCCGACCTGTTCGACGAGTCCGACGAAGCCGTGCTCGACGCCATCGCCCGGATCATCGGCGGGGCCCGGGACGCGGGCATCACGTCCTCGCTGTGCGGCCAGGCCCCGTCCAACCGCCCGGAGTTCGCCGAGCACCTCGTCCGCCTCGGGATCACCTCGGTCTCGGTGGACCCCAGTGCCGTCGACCGCACCCGGGCCGTGATCGCCGCCGCCGAGCGCCGCATCCTGCTCGACGCGGCCCGGCCCGCGCGACTGGGCCGGGATCCCGCCCGCTGAAGCCGGATCGCCGGCCGGCGAGGTGCGAGTCCACGCCCTCAGCGCGGCTCGAGCACGACGACCGCCGTCGGTGTCGAGCGCCGCGCCGCGTACTGATCGAGGCCCTCGTCGACCTCCGCGTAGCGGTCCCACAGCCGCATCCGCTCTTCGCCCACGGCCTCTCGAGCCCGCACGAGGTGCTCTCCGTCGACCGTCCACACCGTGGCCTCAGGGTGGGCCTGCAGATTGAGCCACCACTGGGGTTCACCGTCGCCCCAGCCGTTCATGGCGAGTACGGCGTAGGCACCCTCCTCCTCGAGGTAGCCGAGGATCACCGAGCGCGGCTCGCCGGACTTCCGCCCGGTCGCCGTGAGCTGCAGGGCGCCCCACCCCCGCTTGCCGCCGGGAGGCCACAGGAAGCGCTTGCCGCCCCCGAGGCGGTGGAGGCCACGGTGCACCCTCCAGAAGGTGGTCATGAACCAGCGCGGCGGGAGCCGGGCCGGTTTGGGCCCAGCGGTGGACTCCGGCTCGTCGGACATGGGCAACTCCCTTCCCCGTCGCCCGCCTCGATGCTCGCGCGACCTCGGGATCGGCGACCGCTTCCTTCGACCCTATGTCCGCCAGACCCTCGTCCTGGAGGGCCAAAGGTCCCGGCCGCCACCGAGCTGTGCCGAATCCGCATGCACCGCTCTTCAGGGCAGGTTGTCTGAGGTCGGGTCCGGGTCCGGCCACGACGTCCCGTTCCACCCGGACACCGTCACTCGCGTCGCGGAACGCGTCGGTGTTTGCCACCGGGCGAGAAGAGGACGAGACTGCTGCCATGTCGAGAGCCGAGCTGGTCCAGAGCTACCGCGACGGCCAGCTCAGTCGGCGGGTGTTCATCCGGGGGATGATCGCCACCGGGGTCTCGGCCGCGTCGGCGTTGGCCTACGCCGGCATCCTCGAGTCGACCCCCGCGGGCGCCGCCCCCATCGCGGACTTCTACCTCGTGATGGAGGACAACTTCTTCCGCTCCACGCCGACGCCGCTCCAACAAGGCCAGGGCGTGGAGTTCGCCAACCACGGCGCGTCCGCCCACAACGCCCGCGAGACCTCGGGGATGGGTCTGTTCGACACCGGCTTGGTCCCCGCCGCCGGCGCAGCGACCATCGACCCCCTCCCCGGTGCGGGCGACTACGGCTACCGCTGCGACGACAACGGCCACGTCGCCATGCGCGGGCGGCTCCGGGTGCCGGTCGTGGCCACGCCGCGCCAGGCCCCGCTGGGTCGACGGTTCACCGTCCGCTGGGCCAAGGCCGCCCCGCCGCCGGGGCTCCGGTTCGACGTGCAGCGTCGCCGCCCCGGCGCCCGTGGGTACGCCAACTGGCGGCGCGGTGTCACCGCCAGAGCGGCCGTGTTCCGGCCCACACGGCGGGGCACATGGGCGTTCCGGGCCCGCGTCCGCAGGCCGTCGACCGGCAAGGCCAGCCGCTGGTCGCAACCGGTCACGATCCGGGTCCGCTAACGACCTGACGCCACGCGATCCGGGGTGGCCCCGGCCCGGGTCACGAACTGGTCGTGCACCGCACCCTTCAGCACCGCGGGCTCGGCCACGTGGTACCAGCCGCCGGTGAGGCGCACCGACTGTACGACAGGGGCCACCAGCGGGACCGGTTCCAGACGCCCGCGGCTCCGGGCCAGCGTGAGCCCGGCGAGAGCGGCGGCGACCAGGCTGCCGTCCACCGTGACGACCCGTCGGGCCGTGGCCAGCACCCGTGGCCAACGGCCGGGGGCCCGCAGCGCGGCGACGGCGGACGCCCGTAGCAGCTGGGCGTGACGGGCCCGCCGCCAACGGTCGCCGTCGGCCATGCGCGTCCGGGCGTAGATCAGCGCCGTCGTCCCGTCGACGTGCTGGGGCCCAGGGGAGAACCGGGCGACGAAGCGCTCGCCGTCCTCGACGACCTCATCGTCGATCTCGTGCTCCACGTCGATGCGCACCCCGCCGAGGGAATCGATCAGGGCGGCGAAGCCGGCCATGTCCACGGCCAGACCGGCGTGCACCGGGATGCCCAGGACCGTTGCGGCCTCGGCCCGGAGCCGCCGCAGACCCCGGCCCGGCTCGTCACCACCGTCGGCCGACGCGCCACGCTGGTAGGTCTCGTTGAGCCGCAGCGGACCGTCCGCCGGGTCCTCGATCAGCAGGTCCCGGGGGGGCAGCAGCAGGGCCACCCGCCCACCGACCGGCTCGGCCCGCAGCACCATCACGGCGTCGGCCCGCCCCACGGGGAACCGCTCGCGACGGTCGATCCCGGCGAGCACGACGTGGACCGCCGGGGTTCCGAGGAGCGCCCGCAACCCACCTCGCCGGGGTCGGGCCAGCTCGGCCCAGGCCCCGGCCCAGGCTGCGATCGCGCCGAGCCGGACCAGGGGTCGCACCCGGCGGTAGGTCGCCTGCAGCTCCGCGTCGCCATGGCGGGAGACGTGCTGATCGATGACGCGGAGGCGCTGGCGGACGTAGCCGGGCCCGATCGGGCCGCGGCTCCCGCCCAGGAGCCGTTCGCCCGGCGCCGTCCGGTCGAGCAGGATGCGACCGAACCCGCGACCGCGCTGCAGGTGGTGGGACAGGAGCACCCGGACGGTCCGGCACGGGCTGTCGTGGGCCAGCTCGATGTCCCGATCACGCCAGGCCCGCAGGCCCTTCACGAACATCGCCGTGTTGGCGACCGTGTCCTCGCCCGCCCGCAGGTCCTCGGGGAACCCCCCGGCGGCGAGCAGCAGCTCGCGGTCATAGGAGCAGTGCGGCGGGGCGGTGCCGAGCTCCTCGGACGGGCGACCCGGGAGCACGGTCGCGTGGTCCAGGAAGTACGAGGCCCAGCCGGCCGGGGTGGTGGTGAGGTTCCGGATCGTGCCCGTGACCATGGGATAGCCCCGCTGGTGGGCCCGCACCCGGGCGGCGAGGCTGCCGGGCGCGAGCACGACGTGAGAGCCGGGAAAGGACACGTAGTCCCCTCGGGCCACCGCCAGCCCGGCGTTGCGGGCCCGGCCGGGGAGGGCCACCCCGTCCAGTTCGACGAGTCGCACCTGCGGGAAGCGCTCCCGCACGATCGACGCCGTCCGGTCGGTTCCGCTCACCACCGCGATCACCTCGATCGGGACCGGGACCTCCTGATCGACCACCGAGCGCAGGGTCCGTTCGATCCGGGTCTCGTCGTCGCGGGCGATCACGATGGCGGACAACACCGGCGCCGTCGGATCGAACCCCTCGGGCCCGGCCTCGCCGTCGGTGGCGGGAGGACGCGGCGTCAGGTCCGGATCGACCAGCACCGGGAGGTCCGGGGGTCGGGGCTCCCAGCGCCGGACCGCACCGGGAGGCTCGACGAGATGTCCGTAGTCGGCCTGGAACTCCAGGTCGGGGTCGGCCTCGCGGTACTTGCGCCGACGGGCCCGGCGCCGTTCGTCGTCGAGGCCGGCCAGGTGCTGGATCCTCAGGGTCGTCGGCAGCCACCGGGCGGGGGGGATGCCGGTCGGCACGGGGACGAGGTGCAGGCGGTCCCCCGAAAGCCGTTGGCCGGGCTCCCAGGCGAAGAGCCGGGCCACCGGTAGCTCGGCCTTGTCGTAGTGCTGGAGGTCGCCCACCATCCGGTGCACCACGAACGTGTAGGCGCACCCGGCCAGCGCCTCGTCGCGGCGGACGAAGTCGCGCAGGGCCGCGCCGTCATCACCACTCAGGCGCTCGTCGGCGTCCAGGAACAGCACCCATCGGGGCCGCAGGGTCCCCGCGGCCTCGAGCAGCAGCGACCGGTTCCTGGCGTCGTCCCAGCCCGAGTAGTCGGGGCGCACGGGGCGCCGGATCAGACGCCGGACCAGCGGTTCCCCCTCCAGGATCGTGGCGGTGGCGTCGGTCGAGCCGTCGTCGAGGGCCACCACCGCGTCGGCGAAGGGCCGAACCGACTCGAACCAGTCCGCCAGGTCCGCCTGCCCGTTGCGGACCGGGAGCAGCACGACCAGCACGGGCCGCTCCCCGTCGTCGAGGGAGGTGGCCCGACCCGCCTCGGCCAGCAGCGGACCCAACCCGAAGGGTCCCTCCGGTTCGAGGAGGACCGGCTGGTCCGGTGCACGGGGACTCCAGGCGACGACCTTCGTCGGCACCCGGTCGAGGTCCCCGAAGTTCGTGGGCCACTCCCCGTCGGGGTCGGCCTCCGCGTACTTGGCCAGTCGCCCGCGGATCCGCTCCTCGTCGATGGCGCCGAGGTGCTGCAGGCGGATGGTCGTCCGTAGCCAGGCCGCGCGGGGGATCTCCACGGGGACCGGCGGCTCGTGCAGCCGGCCGTCCGGCAGGTGCAGACCCGGCTGCCAGGCGTAGGCCCGGTAGACCCACCGAAGCGCCGGGTCGTAGGCGTCGGGCCCCCACATGCGGTGGTGGGCGAACCCGTAGGCGAGGCCGGGGACGCCGTCGGTCGCCAGGAACTCCCGCAGCGCGCGGCCGTCGTCGGGCGTCAGGCGCTCGTCGCTGTCCAGCCACACGATCCAGGTCGGCGCCACCCCGTCGGCCGCCTCGAGCAGGCACCGGCGGTTCTCGCCGTCGTCCCACCCGGCGGCGGTGGGGCGGGGCGGGTTGGCCAGCAGCACGTCCACGAGGGGCTCGGCTTCCAGGAGCTCCCGGGTGGCGTCGGTCGACCCGTCGTCGAGGGCGAGGACGAGGTCGGCCCAGGCCCGGACGCTGTCGAACCAGCCGGGAAGGTCGGCCTCGCCGTTGCGGACGGGGAGGAGCACGGCGACGGTCACGGGGTGGCGTCCAGGGCGACGGCCTCACGCAGCAGCCGGTCGAGGTCCAGGTTGCCCGGGCAGGACTGACTGGCATCGATCTCGCGGTGGCCCACCACGTGGTCCCGGTCGAGCGGTATGGACCAGCGGAGGCTCAGGGCCCACAGCAACTCGGCCCCCGCGGCGTACTGGGCGTCGGTCCGGCGCACGCCCAGGGGGTCGCGGTCGTCCACGAACTCGATGCCGATGCTCACCTGGTTGGGGTCGACGTCGTCGGCCAGGAAGGCGGCGGTGGTGTCCCGCCGGCGGCCCGCGTGGCGGGCGGTGTCCTCCTCGGCCACGAGGCTGACGAGACGCCCGTCGAGGCCGACGACGAAGTGGGCGCTGACCCCACTGCCGGGGTCAGCGAACCAGCCGACCGTGCCGTCGAGGGTGCCGACGGTGGTGTGCAGCACGATCCCGACGGGCCGGTGGCCGTCCCGGCCGTTGCCCGCATTGGGGCTGGCTCGGCGTTCGACCATCACGTCCCGGTGATCCTAGATCCCGGCCCCAGGAGATCTGGCGGTCGGGGCCAACGGGGACCGGGTGACCTTGGACCCTGGTGGATCTGGTGTCCGACCGTGACACTTCAGGTCCACGAGGGGTGGCGTTCGCCCACGGAGGTGTTTGGTGACCGAGAGCAGCGGTGACCTGGCCGTCGTGAGCCGCGCCGGCAGCCTTCTGGGGCGCCGGCGGGTGTACGGCGCGCTCGCCGTCGTGGCCTACGCCGCGACCGTGGGCGTCTGGTTGCTCATGGTCACCGACGACGGTCGCTCGGCAGGTGCGGCCACCGCCGAACTGGTGCTGACCTTCACGAACCTGACGACCCTCCTGGTGGGGGTCACGGCCACGGCCATCGCTGCTGATGTTCGGTGGCGCTGGTTGTCGCTGGGTCACCTGACGGTGGCCGCGATGGCGATCGTGACCGCGGTGGTCAACGCCCTGCTTCTCGACCCGGGGCTGCCTGGGGGCTGGTGGGGCGTCGTGGACCTGATCCAGCACTATCTCCTCCCCCTGGCGCTGGTGGCGGCATGGCTGGGCCTCGGGCCTCGTTTCGCCGTCAGCTGGTCGCAATGGCCGAAGGTGCTCGCCGTTCCGTTCGCCTGGCTGGTGGTCGTGCTCGTGCGCGGTTCGATCACCGAGTCGTACCCCTACGACTTCCTCGACGCCGGCGAGAACGGCTGGCCATCGGTGTCGCTCATGGTCGTCGCCATCTTGGTGTTCATGCTGGGAGTGGCCGCCCTGTTGATGGCGGTCGACCGGAAGCGGGGCCACACCGGGTAGCGGGGCCACACCCGGAGGCAGGCGATCGGCGCTGTTGCGTCGGTGGTCACCCTCCGGACACCGGCCTCAGCCTGGAACCAGCGCCAACTCCACGCCCTCCTCGCCGAGTACGTCGAGCACTACAACCGGCACCGACCCCGGTGTGTAGGGGCGGCTGGCCTCTCTGACCACCGCCGCGCTTCTTGACAGTCCGTGACCCGTCGCCTATCCAGGGTCGAGACATAGGTGCTGGGTCGGGCTAGGTCAGCACGGGTCTGCCATCAACTCAAGGAGTAGTCATGCCGTCACGTCGTCTTCTCGTCTCCACCATCAGCGCACTTGCTTTGCTGGCGGTGGCGGTGCTCGGGCCCGAGGCTGCTGCCCAGACCACCAGCGGATACAACGACGACGGCACCCCCGCCGACACCAACACTGCCGTCCCCGCGCCGGGGGCCGCGGAGGGCGTGCCGGGGTCCTCGCTCACCACCACCTTCGCGTCCAACAACGGCCAGAGCGGGAACTCCTTCGATCTGCGAGTCCTGGGCCGCAGCGGGGTCAAGGTCGAGAGCCTCGACGTCAACCTGGACAGCGGGACCCGCACAGTCGAGGTGTGGACCCGCCCCGGCACCGCGACCGGTTTCGACAACGCCGCAGCCGGCTGGACCTCCCGTGGCAGCGCGACCGTAGTCAGCGCAGGCCAGGACAATCCGACACCCCTGCCTGTGTCGTTCTTCCTGCCCCCGGGCAACTACGGCGTGATCGTCGCCCTGACCGACGGGTCGACGGCCATGAACTACACGAACGGCGGCCCCACAACCTACGAGGACGGCTTCCTGCGGATCATCAGCCGGAACGGGCTGGCCGATCCAGTCCTCACCGGCGCGGGCGTCTTCGTGGGACGCATCTGGAACGGGACGATCCACTACACCCCCCGACCCCGGCCCGACGCCCGCATCAAGAAGGGCGCCGCCGGGCCTCTGGTAGGCAACAACACCTACAACACCACAGGCCTCGGCCAGACCCGGCAGGGCGCGGCGGCCCGGGGCCGCCGCGTGGTCTATTACGTCTCGGCCCAGAACGACGCCCTCTTCGCCGAACGGCTCCGCCTCGTCGGCGGACGCTCCAGCCGCTGGTTCACGGTCCAGTACCGCAACCCGGCGAATGTCAACATCACCCGCCGGGTCGTGACCGGGGCGTTTCGCACTCCGGTCCTCTCCCCCCAGTCCTCCTACCGGATCAAGGTCGTGGTCACCGTCAGGCGGTCCGCCCCTCGGGGCGCGTCCCTCACCCGGATGCTCAGCGTCCGCTCCGACACCAACCCCACCATCCGCGACAACGCCCGATTCATCACCCGACGCCGCTGAACCACGCCCCGCTCGCCAAGCCCGAGGCGACCGCGAACCTCCGCCGAAATCCGCCGGAACGGCCTCAGCGTTCGAGGCGGTAAGCCACCGCACGGAGGTCACGGGCGGTCGCGTGGGCCGGCGGTGAGGTAGGCGGGTCGAGGGCGGCCACCGGGCAGCGGATCATCTCCGCGACCTCGCGCGGTCGGCGTCGGGAGGCTCAGCCACCAGGGCGTCGATCCATTTGCGGAGCGCAGCCGGGAGCGGCTTGCGACCCATGCCCATCCACCTAGAGCCTGCCGGCCGTGCCATCGAGGGCCCGCTCCTCTACACCAACACGGCGGTCTGCCCGCCTTGGTGCACGTTGGAGCGAGGTAGCGCCCGTCTGGGGGCATCTGCACAGCACATCGTGAGCATCCCCCGGTTTGACGGACACCTGCGCTGAGGTGGTGACACCATCTCGTGAGAGGAGTCCTGATGCCCCGTCCACATCCAATTGGCAGGGCGCAGCGGCCCGCTGCAGCTGATTGGCGCTGCCCAGCGCGACGGCTACGCACAGCCCGGAGCCGCCCCGAACCCGCTAGCCGGTGTCCAACTGGCGACGTCGTGTGGACCGCCGGCAGCCCGGGATACTGACCGTGTGACGGAGGGGGACCGGGTCGAGAGCCTGTCGGGTATCCCGATCGATCCCGTGTACGGGGAGGGTCCCGGTCCGGGGGAGTACCCCTACACGCGGGGCCCGTACGGCTCGATGTACCGGGCCAAGCCGTGGACGATGCGGATGTTCGCGGGGTTCGGTTCGGCGGCGGACACCAACGAGCGGTTCCGCCAGCTGCTCGACTCGGGCGGGACGGGCCTGTCGACGGCCTTCGACATGCCCACGCTGATGGGTTGTGACTCCGATGACCCGCTGTCGCTGGGTGAGGTGGGCAAGGCGGGGGTGGCCATCGACACCCTCGACGACATGGCCGCGCTCTTCGACGGGATCGACCTGGGGGCGGTGTCGACGTCGATGACCATCAACGGTCCGGCGGCGATCATCATGGCGATGTACGTGGCGGCGGCCGAGGACCAGGGCACCGAGCGCTCCGCGCTGTCCGGGACGATTCAGAACGACATCCTGAAGGAGTACCAGGCCCAGAAGGAGTACCTGTTCCCGCCGCGGCCCTCGTTGCGGCTGGTGACCGATCTGATCCGGTTCACGACCGCGGAGATGGCCCGGTTCCACCCGGTGTCGGTCTCGGGCTACCACATCCGGGAGGCGGGTTCGACCGCGGACCAGGAACTGGCCTTCACCCTGGCGAACGGGTTCGCCTACGTGGAGGCCGCGGTGGCGGCGGGCCTGGACGTCGATGACTTCGCGCCCCGGTTGTCGTTCTTCTTCAACGCCCATCTGGACTTCTTCGAGGAGATCGGCAAGTTCCGGGCCGCCCGCCGCATCTGGGCCCGGTGGCTCAAGGAGCGCTACGGCGCCCGCGATGAGCGTTCGCTGCGCCTGCGGTACCACACCCAGACCGCGGGGGTGTCCCTCACCGCCCAGCAGCCCGAGGTCAACATCGCCCGGGTGGCCATCCAGGCGCTCTCCGCGGTGTTGGGGGGGACCCAGAGCCTCCACACCGACTCCCATGACGAGGCCCTGGCCCTGCCGTCGGAGGCCGCGGCCCGCATCGCCCTGCGCACCCCAGCAGGCCCCACCACGCTCCCGGAGATCTTCAGGCCGTCAACGACCGCCGCCGCGCCCTACATTCACCCGGGAACGCCCGCCGACGAGTTTCGGGCACCCACAGGCTCTGCTTGCTCTCCGGGCGGATGTTTCCCGGTATTTAGCACTAAGGTATCAGCGTGAGTTTCGGGTCGGCCCTGCAGGAGCTGGAGGGGGAAGCCGAGGTCTCCCTGGCGCTGCGGGCCGCCGGGCGCCTGGCCGACACCGCGTCGCTCGAGGGTCCGTCGGTGGCGGGTCCTCTGGTGGAGGCGGTGGCGGGCGGGGACCCGGTCCTGGCGATCGGCGCGCTCCACGCGCTCGCGGCGGTCGTCGGGCCGGTGGCGGACATCGGGCTGGCCGAGGCCCTGGACGACGATCGGCCGTGGCTTCGAGAACACGCTGCGTGGGCCCTCGCAGCCCGGGTCCCGCAGCCGTCCACGTTCGGTCGGCTGGTCGGCTCGCTGGCCGCGCCGTCCGGCTTCACCGCAATGGTCGCCCAGCGCACGCTCCAGGGCTGGGCCCGTTCCGACCCGTCGATCGCAGTGGTCGTGGAGGCGGCCTTGGTCATGGCCGAGGCGGCCTCCGTCCGGCGGCGTCTGGTCGACACCCTCGGCGGCATCGCCGGGGAGCGGGTCACCCGGCTCCTGCTTCGGGTGGCGAACGATTCCGCCGAGCACCTCGACACCCGAGTGGCCGCGGTCGGGGCACTGGGAGGTCGGCCCGGCGGTGGGGTGGAAGAGGACCTCCGGGGGCTGGCCACGGGTGACTCGGAGCCGCTTGCCGTACAAGCGCTGCTCGCCCTCGAGGACGGTCGAGCCCAGCCCGGCCCCCTGCCGGCGCAGCCTGGGCTCCGGGTCGCCCAGTTCAGCGTCGTCGGGGAGCTCGACGGGCAGCTGTCGCAGGGTGGTGCCGGTGACACCGGTGGGGTGGCGAGCCTGCTCGTCGCCCTCAGCACCGAGCTGGCCGGGCGGGCCGAGATCGCCCACGTCCTCACCATCGGGAGGTCTTCGCCGGCGGGTGAGCTGGCCGCGTTGGTGTCACCCGACGGTCATCACGAGGGCTACGGCGCCGTCAGCTTCGGGTCGATCGGCGCGCCTCCGTCGCTGGCCGAAGAGTGGGAGTACCGCCTCATGGTGGAGCGGGCCGTCCGGCGGGCATTGCGGGCCCGGCCGCCCGTTGACCTGCTGCACCTGCGCATGGCCGACGTCGGCACGCTCGCCGCGTCGAGCGTGGCCCGGCAGCTCAGGCGACCGACCGTGTTCACCTGCGCCGCTGATCCCCACGCGGCCCTGGCGGCCCGTCAACGGGCGGGCAACATCGACCGTGACCGCTTCGGCGCCGCCGACCTCGACGAGCACCTCTGGTTCCGGGCCCGCATGGTCGAGCGCCTCGCCGCCAACGCCGACCACCTGGTGTTGTTCCCCCGGCCGACGGCCAGCCGGGAGCTCACCGAGCTCGTCGGCGTCCCCGCCGAGCGCCTCGCCGCCAGCGCCACCGTGGTCCCCGAGGGCATCGACCTCGACGGGGTCGATGCGGCCCTGGCCGACGTGCGGGCCCACGGCGCCACCCTGGCCGTGCTGCAGGACCTGGCCGGCGCCCTACCCCGCCACCGTCACGGCCTGCCCCTCGTGGTCACGGTTGGCCGACTGCACCCGATCAAGGGCGTCGAGCGCCTGGTCGCCGCCTGGATCGGCGACCCGGTGCTCTCGGCCACCACGAACCTGGTGGTCGTGGGCGGTGATCTCGAACGTCCGAACCCGACCGAGCAGGCGGTGCTCGAGCGGATCGGCGCCCTGCTCGCCGACGCCGGTGCGGCGGGCGATGGCGTGGTGTTGCTCGGCGCCCGGCCCCGCCGCCAGGCCGCCCAGGTCGTCGCTGCGGCCGCGCTCGGCGTCGGCGACCTCGCTCCGGGCGTGGGCGTCTATGCCAACGGGGCCGCGAAGGAGGAGTTCGGCCTGGCCCTCATCGAGGCGCTGGCCAGCGGGCTGCCGGTCGTAGCCCCTGCGGTGGGGGGACCAGCGACCTACGTCGACGACGGCGTCACCGGTGTCCTGGTCCCACCCGACGGCGACCTCGCCGCCGCCCTGCACCGCGCCATGCCGCTCGACCGGTCGTCGGGTCGAGCGCGCCGCGAGGTCGAGGATCGTTACACCGTGCAAGCGATGACCGACGCGCTGCTCCGCGCCTACACCGCCATCCCCGTCGCCGCGGTGACGACATGACCACGTTGCTCGTCGCCCCCGACTTCTACTCGCACTACCGGCCGGTCGGGGTGCTCGGCCGCTCGCTGGCCGCCGCGGGCGAAGAGGTGGTCGTGGCCAGTGGGCCCACGATGCGGCCCTTCGTCCTCGCCGACGGCCTCGACTGGGTCGAAATCGCTCTGGGACCGGGGAGCAACGACGGGGTGGCCGCCGCCGACCGCCACGACCGAGACGATGCCGAAGCACTCGACCGGTTCCTCGCCGCCACCCGGGCCGGGATGGTCGCCACGCTCGATCACCAGGCCATCAAGCGCCGCCACGAACTCCTGTGGGAACCGGTCGCCACCGGCCGGCGCCTCCTGCGCCTCCTCGACGACATCGATCCGGACCACATCGTCGTGGACCAGGTGTCGTTGACCTCGACGCTCAGCCTGGTGGCCAGCGGTCGACCGTTCGTCACCTTCGTGCCCGGCCACCCGTCCCAGTTGCCCGTCGGCGACGAACGCTACGGCGACGCGCTCGCCTGGCCCACGGCCTTCCGGCCCGACCCGGCGGCCCTGGCCGACCTGCATGCCACCTGCCGTTCGGTCACCCGGACCGTCACCGACGCCTTCAACCAGGCGCTGTCCACCCTGGCCCCCACGGTCCCACCGGTCGCCGACGCCTTTGCGGTCCACGGCGACCTCGTCGCCTATCGGTGGGAGACCGAGCTCCACGACCCCGTCCGGCGACCTCTCCTCCCCACCGCCCGCGTCGAGCTCGGCCCGTTGGTCGACCCCGAGCCCCTGCCCCTGGACCTGGTGGCCCTGCTCGCCAAGCCCGGGCCATCCACCAGCCGTCCGCTCGTCTACGTCGCCCTCGGCACGTTCCTGTGTCACCGCGCCGATGTCCTCGCCGTCATCGCCGAGGCTCTCCGCCGAGCCGGCGCCCGCGCCGCCATCGCGGTCGGCCCCCACGATCCCCACGTGATCGGACCCGCACCCGACGACTGGATCGTCGCACCGCGACTCCCCCAGGTCGCCCTCCTGCCCCACGCCGACCTGGCCATCAGCCACGCCGGCAACGGCTCGGTCCAGGAAGCCCTCGCGCACGGCGTCCGCCAGCTGCTCCTCCCGTTCTCCACCGACCAGCCCGCCATTGCCGCCGACCTGCAACGAGCGGGGCTCGCCCGAGCCGCCGACCCGAACACCCTCACCGTCGACCATCTGAACGACCTGGTCACCGGCGCGCTGACCGAGCCCCGCCCCGACACCCGTCGGCCAGGCCGACAGCGCCGCCCTGCTGCGGGCCCCGGCGGCTCACCCCTCCTGACCGGCCCCTGGGGAGGGCCCGGTTTCCTGCTGGCGAATCCTCGGTTAATCGGATAATCTGATTCCTATGCCGGATGTGACAGCCACCGAGGCGGCCCGCAACTTCGCCGACCTGTTGGATGCCATCGAGCATCGTCACGAGCGTTACACGATCATGCGACGCGGGCGGGCGGTCGCTCAGCTCGAGCCGGTGAGCCGTGGACGGGGTGCGGACCTCAAGGAGCTCCTGCACCGGCACGAGCCCGACACCGACTGGGCGGACGATCTGACCAAGGTCCGTGATCTGCTCACTCTGGACGACCGAGGATGACCGCACTCCTGCTCGACACCACGTTCCTCATCGACATCGAACGGGACGACCACGAGCTCGATGCTTGGATCGGCGACGACGACGACGTCGCCATGGCAGCCGTGACCGTCGCCGAGCTCCAGGTCGGCGTCGAGCTGGCCTCCCACCAGCACCGAGAACGCCGGGCCAACTTCGTCCAAGCGGTCATCGAGGTCGTACCCGTCCTCCCCTACGGAATCGATACGGCTCTCGTCCACGCCGAGCTCCTCGCAGACACCCGACGGACGGGACGACCGCGAGGCGCCCACGACCTCATCATTGCCGCCACCGCCAAGTCCGCACGTCGAGCAGTGGTCAGCGCGGATCCGTCCGGATTCGAGGACCTACCAGGAGTGGATCTGCACCTTCACCGCTGATCGCTGGTTCACTGGATCGACGGCCTCGGCCCTCGGCCCTCGTGCCCTCGTGGGGCCGGTAGACAACCCGCCAACACTGGGATCGCTGTGAGGGTCGGGAACGGATTCCGCCGAATCGGGAACGTGCCATCCCCGGATTCCCGACCAGTGCGTGAGGGGGTCAGGTAGTTTTGGGGGTGAGATGTCGAGCGATCCGGCGAAGCACCATGAGGGTGATTGCCTCGAGTTGACTGTCGAGGAGTTGTTGCAGCGCGCCCGGCCGATGCCCTCCCACGACGAGATGGTCATCGAGGACCTCACCGTCGAGGAAGGTGACGCCTTCCTCAAAGCGCTGGAGGCGTGAGTCCGGGTCGGGCCCGTGGCCCGATCGTCATCGACACCGACGTCTACGGCGCCGAGTTGGTGCCCGGCTCCAAGATCGCTGAGGCCTACGAGCCGATCATCCTGGGACGACCCGCGTTCATCTCGTTCCAGACCGTGGCCGAGCTGCGATTCGGGGCACTGCACCGCGGTTGGGGTCCGGCTCGGATGCTGAAACTCCAAGCCCGCCTCGACCGGGCCGAGGTGGTGCACAGCGGCCCGGAGCTTGTGGCCATCTACGCACAACTCCGCTCGGACTGCGTGCGGATCGGTCATGCCCTGGGCCAGCGCGATCACGACGCTGACAGGTGGATCGCTTCGGTCGCGTTACGTCTCGGCCTTCCTCTGGTGTCCAACGACGGCATCTTCCACGGGGTCCCCGGTCTCCGCCTGGAGACGCTCACCAGACCTTGATTTCGATAGTCGCCCTTCGAGACCACCTGTCCCGACCGTCAGCGCCCCGGGGGCGGACTGCCGCCCTGTCCACGAGCCGGAGTTGGGATGATCGGCGCCGTGACCCGAACCGCCTACCGCCTGCTCCGTCTGACGTGGATCTGTTGGTGCTGCGGGGCCGGTGTGATCGGTCCAAGGACGCCGAGATCCTGGTGTTGCGCCACCAGGTCGCGGTCCTGTCCCGTCAGACGCCACGGCCCCGGTTCACCCCCATGGATCGGGGTCTGCTGGCCGGCCTGTTCGCCGCGCTGCGCCGGGATCAGTGGGGGGTGTTGGTGGTGCGTCCGGCCACGATCCTGGGGTGGCACCGGCGGCTGGTGGCCCGCCACTGGACCCACCCCCACCGCCGCCCCGGGCGGCCGCCCACGGCCCCCACCACCCGGGCGCTGGTCCTTCGCCTCGCCGGCGAGAACCCTGGCTGGGGGTACCGGCGGATCCACGGTGAACTCGCCCGCCTCGGCATCACCGTCGGCGCCTCCACGGTGTGGGCCATCCTCAAACGAGCCGGGATCGACCCGTCCCCCGGCCGGGCCGCTGACACCTGGCGGGCGTTCCTGGCCAGCCAGGCCGCCGGGCTCGTGGCCTGTGACTTCTTCTGTGTGGACACCGTTGGGCTGCGCCGGCTCCATGTCCTGTTCTTCATCGAGCTCGACACCCGCCGGGTCCACCTCGCCGGCATCACCCCCAACCCCACCGGCCCCTGGACCACCCAAGCCGCCCGCAACCTCACCATGACCCTCCAGAGACCGGTGCGGTTCGTGATCCGTGACGGTGCCGGCCAGTTCACTGCCAGCTTCGACCAGGTCTTCGCCGCCGAAGGCGCAGAGGTGATCCGGATCCCGGTGAGGGCCCCGGTCGCCAACGCGTATGCCGAGCGCTGGGTGGGCACCATCCGCCGCGAGCTACTGGACCGGACCCTGATCTGGAACCAGCGCCAACTCCACGCCCTCCTGAGCGAGTACGTCGAGCACTACAACCGACACCGACCCCACCGCAGCCTCCACAACACGCCGCCCGAGGCGGCCGAGGTCGCGGTGTTCGACCCGGACCGAGCCATCCAGAAGCGGGCCGTGTGCGGCGGCCTCATCAACGAATACCGCCAAGCGGCCTGACCCCCGCCCCGACAACCGGCCAGGCGCACGCCCAAGTAGGCCACGGCACGCCCCCCGGGTCCCTGCAACCCTTCAACGACACCCGCCAGCCCTACATTCGACCCCGGACCGCCCACCGACGAGCTTCGGGCACCCACAGGTCAGAAGTCGCGTTCTTCTGGGCCGAAGTCGTCCCAAGCGGCGGGCTTCGGAGGCTCGGGGTCCGGTTCGGGCTCCGGCGTCGTCTCGACGGGGGGCTCCCCGGCCGGGTTGTCGGTCGACTCGCCCCGGCGGGCGCCGACGACGGCGACGGCCAGAGCGGTGGTGATGGGGACCGAGGCGATGAGGCCGATGGAGCCGACCAGGGCCCGGACGATCTCGGTGGCGATGGCCTCGCCGGTGAGGATCCGGTTCAGCGGCTGCTGGCCCTGCTGGAACAGCAGCAGGAGCGGCAGCGACGCGCCGACGTAGGCCAGCACCAGCGTGTTCACCGTCGAGGCGATGTGGTCCCGGCCGATGGTGATCGCCGACCGGTAAAGCTGCCGGGCCGAGGCGTGGGGGTCGGTGGCGTGCAGCTCCCACACGGCCGACACCTGCGTGACGGTCACGTCATCGATCACCCCCAGCGCGCCGATCACGATGCCGGCCAACAACAGGCCCGTCACGTCTATCTCGGCGCTGCCCAGCTGCAGGAAGCTGACGGTCTCGTCCACCAGACCGGTGAGGTGGGTGGCGGCCACGAAGATCGCCGCCAGCAGGGCGGTGAGGGCGAGACTGGCCATCGTCCCCAGGAAGGCCACGTTGGTCCGGTGGTTGACGCCGTGGGTCAGGTAGAGCGCGAGCACGGCGATGAGCCCGGCCCCCACCAGCGCGACGACCACCGGGCTGGTCCCCTCCAGGAGGGCGGGGACCAGGAAGACCACGATCACCACGAGGCTCGCCCCGGCCCCCAACAGCGCCCGCAGCCCGCCGAAGCGACCGAGCATGAGGACGGCGGCCACGAAGAAGACCAGCAGCACGAGCATCGGGCTCGTCCGCTGGAAGTCGGCGAAGTAGTACCGGAACTCCGGCGCGGCATCCGGCGACAGGCCCACCACGATCTGGTCCCCGACCTCCAACGCCGCCGAGCCCGGCCCCTCCACGTAGTTGAGGGTGGCCGTGTCGCCCTCGTCGGGGCCGTTCCGCAGCGTCAGCTCGAGGGTCGCACAGCGGATCTCGACCTCGACCGGTCCCTCGACCGGCCCGCCTTGGCATTCGGTCTCCCGAGCGTCGGTGATCTCGGCGTCGTAGAGGTCGATGGCGAAGGGGTCATAGCCCACGGCCTCCTCGACCTCGCCGGGCCAGAGAACCACGACCAGAGCCACCGACAGCACGGCGATGACCCCGGCGACGATCGCGGTGATCCGCCGGGCCCGCGCCGAGGACGGATCCGGGACCGTCCCGTGGCTGTGGGAATGGCCGGCGCTCACCGGCCCAGTGTGGGTCGCCGCAGGTGCGGAACGGCGCACACCGCTTCCTAGGGCTGCTCATTGGCGAAGCCCATGGAGTCGAGATCGAGTCGGGAGTACCGCCGGCCGAGCAAGCCGGCGAACCGACCACCCACGATTTCGAGGTACCACTGCGATGACCAACCCGCTCTCCCGTCTGGCCGCCGGCGCGCTTACCGTGCTGCTCGTCCTTCTCGCCGCGGCCGTTCCATCTGCAGCCCACGAGGGTGAGGGGGTGCTGACCGTCGAGTCCCAGAACGCTGAAGGGCCTGACGCCACCACCTACGTCGTCCGTCTCGTCTGGGCGAACGACGGTCACGCCGCGCTCGACGCCACCGTCACGGCCACCGCGGTCAGCCCGAGCGGCGAGGCGCAGACGCCTTTGACCCTCGGGCCGTCGACGAAGACGGCCGGTACGAGGGCACGGTCGCCTTCAACGAGCCCGGCCGGTGGACCGTCCGCTTCACGTCCGTCACGCCGGTGGGCACCCTCGAGGTGCGCCGACTGGTCGCACCGACGACCACGACCACCAGTGCTCCCGGCACGACCACCACCGCGGTCCCCACCGAGGTCACCGAGGCGCAGGCCACCGACACCGAGTCGGAGGCGGAGGCGGAGGAGGAGGGCTCGTCGGCGGCGGCGGTCGCTGTCGCGGTCGTCGTCGTGGTCGCGTTGTTCGTCGGTGGCGGCCTGATCGTCCGGCGACGACGGCAGCAGGCAGCGGCGCGACCCGTCGGGTCCTCCTCGCCGCACTGCTCGCGGTCGTCGCGCTCGGCGCGGCCCCTGACCCCGCCGCCGCGCACGGCGTGGCACCGATGAGGCCCCGGCCACCAACTACCGAACCCGCATCACCGCCGTCGCCGGCCGGTTCGAAGGTCCCGGCCCGGTCGCGGGGCACCGCCAGGTCGACCGCCCCGATCTCGGTCATCACCGTCTTGGGGGAGGTCCCGTTCCTGGAGTTCCCGGTTCCCCTACCCTCAACCGCATGGGGCTCATAGCCGAGGTGCTCGGTCATCTCGACCTCCAGACCCCGTTGCAGGACGCTGCGCAGCCCACGCGTCCATCGACACCGGGTCTCCCGAAGCGGGCACCAACGACGCCGGACTCAACGGCTCCTCACTCGAACGCTCTGTCATGGTCATGATCCTCCTTGGCCCCGGCCTCTCGCCTGACTCGGGCACCCTTCTGCCACTAAGCCGCCGATCAGAGTGGGCCCGGCGGGCCAGACCGTCAACCTGCTCGGCTACGCCCTCGGCGGGCGCCGAGCATCAGCTCGGTCGACAACCCACCATCGCCGGTCAACGCCACCCCCTCATCACGGGCTCGGGCCACCAGCTCACCAGTGATGGTCAACTCGCTGACCATCCTCGAGCACCAGGCCCGCTCGGGCCGATCACCCGACCTGCTCGCCGCATAGGCGCACGGTCGATCCCCTCCCCACTGGGCCTCTTCACGCGCCTGGACAGATGCAGCCGCCCACGGCCCCGCTACGACGGAGTCATCAGGGCCAGGATCGGCCGCATCCCCTCCCCCACCCGCCATCCTGGGGTCTGTCACCGGGGTTGTCTGCCACGATTCCTTCCGGTCCCGCCCTCGGCCCTCGTGGGGCCGGTAGACAACTATCCGGGACTGGGATCGCGGCCAGGGCTTGGAACGCGGAACCGCGGATCTTGGAACGCGTCGACGACGAGCGCCTCAGGGTTTGAGCTGACCATCGGACCCGAGCTCGGGAGGATCGTCGGTCTGGTAGGCGATGCGTCGTAGGAGCTGGACGATGGCGTAGCCATGCATCCACTCGGCCGTCGGCAGCGGCGCCGACGGGTCCGCCGAGCACGCATCGGCGCACTCACGGAGGACTTCGGCCTCGACCCGCATCACGGCTCGGTTGAAGGCCGGGGCGAGCTTGGGCGGTAGATCAGCGCTGATCCGAAGGCCGTGCGGGTCAGGCTCGATTCGGACGTGTCGCTCGGCTCGCTCCAACAGCCTGAGCGACTCGCCCGCTATGCGCTTTCGAGGTGTCGGGTTGGTCATGCCCGACCGTAAGGAGCCCTAGTGACAGTCGTCTCATTTTGTGCTGTATATTGTGCTGTATGTCAGCAACCAGGACGCAGATCTACCTCACTGAGGAGCAGCGGGACCGCATCGATGTGATCGTCGCCGTCGAAGGGGTCACGCTGGCCGAGGTGGTCCGCCGTGCGCTCGACGACTACCTCGAGCGCAAGGTCCACGATCCCGCACCCGCGCTCGCCTCGACGTTCGGATCCGAGCCCGAGATCACCGTCCCGTCGCGTGACGAGTGGGACCGTGGCTGACCTCCTGATCGACACCGACATCTTCGTGGACCACCTACGAGGCGCCGCAGCCCTCGACACGGGAAAGCACCGTGTGCACTATTCCGTGATCACCAGGGCCGAGCTCTTCGCCGGTTCGTCGGCGACGGACAACGTGTCCACCCTGCTGGCACCGTTCCGAGAGATCGTGATCGATCGGGCTATCGCCGAACGGGGAGGAAGGGTTCGCCGCGACGCCGGGATCCGGCTACCGGATGCGCTGATCGCGGCGACGGCACTGGAGCACCGTCTGTCCATTGTCACCCGGAACCGATCCGACTTCGACAAGGTCAGGGGGCTTCGGCTTCGCACGCTGCGATGATGTGGTCGGCAAGGCCTCGGCCCTCGGCCCTCGTGCCCTCGGCCCTCGTGCCCTCGTGCCCTCGTAGCTCAGGGGATAGAGCATCGGTTTCCTAAACCGTGTGTCGCAGGTTCGAATCCTGCCGAGGGCGCTCTCTCAATCTGACGGTGTCGCGCCCTACTCGTCGGCCCGGGCCGGGCCGACACACGCTGGGCGCGGTCAGAGCAGCTGCTGCGCCTCGCCACCGGCGGCTGACACGAAGGGCCGATGGTCCCTGTCGCACCTCGGGGCATGTCCGTACCGTCGCCGGGTGACCTTCCTCGGGATGGTGACGAAGAACCTCCTGCGTCAGCCGGTACGAGCAGGACTGACCTTGGCGGGCATCGCGCTCGGCATCGCCACCGTCGTGGCGCTCGGGGTGATCGCGGCCGGCTTGGGCGGCACCGCCTCGGACCTGGTGCGCTCCGGCGGGGCCGACTTCATGGTGGCCCAGGAGGGCGCCGCCGACCTCTCGTTCAGCATCCTGAGCGAGGACAAGGTGGCCGAGATCGCCGAACGCCCCGACGTCGGCCTCGCCCGAGGCGTGCTGTTCAACATCACCAGGGTGGGCTCGAACCCGTTCTTCTTCCTCAACGGGACCTCGGCCGAGGATCTCGGCGCGGCGACCCCCGAACTCGTCACCGGGAGCGGGTTCACCGAGGAGGACGTCGATGTGGTCCTGCTCGGCGAGCGGGCCGCCAACGACCTCGACGCCGGCGTGGGCGACACCGTCGAGATCCAGGACCGCCCTCTCGAGGTGGTGGGCGTCTACCGCTCCGAGTCGCTGTGGGAGCACTCGGGCGGGATCGCTCCGCTGGCGACCGTGCAGGAGATGACGAGCACGCCGGACACCGTGACCGTGGTCTACGTGACGGTGAGCGAAGGCGCCGATCCCCGTGAGGTGATCGACGACCTCACCCGCGAGGTGGACGGTGTCGTGGCCATCACCGGCGCCGGTGACTACAACCAGGTCGACCAGGGCTTCGAGTTCATCGACGCCGCCAATGTCGCCATCTCGCTGCTGGCCGTGCTGATCGGGGGCATCGGCGTGATGAACACGATGATCATGTCGGTCTTCGAGCGGACACGCGAGATCGGCGTGCTGCGGGCCGTGGGCTGGAGCGGTGGCCGCGTGATGCGCATGATCATGATCGAGTCCCTCGTCCTCTGCTTCCTCGGGGCGGTGGTGGGCGTCGCCCTCGGCCTCGGGGTCACCCGGCTGGTGCTCCTCGCCCCGGCCGCGCAGGGGTTCCTCGAGCCTGCCTACGAGGCCACCGTCTTCGTGCGGGCACTCCTCGTCGGCGTGGTGGTCGCGCTGCTGGGTGCCGCCTACCCCGCCTTCAGGGCCACCCGGCTGACGCCGATGGAGGCCCTGCGCTATGAGTGACCGGCCGATCATCGACGTGATCGACGTGGTGAAGACCTTCGAGCAAGGACGGCTCCGGGCCCTCGACGGCGTGAGCCTGCGCGTCGACCAGGGCGAGTTCGTGGCCATCGTCGGCCCCTCGGGGTGCGGCAAGTCGACGCTGCTGAATCTGATCGGCGCGCTCGACCTGCCCGACCACGGTGACCTCCACGTGGCCGGCCACGACCTGGACGAGCAGGAAGACCTGAACGGCTTCCGATCGCGGAAGGTAGGGCTGGTGTTCCAGCTGGACAACCTGCTCCCCGGGCTCACAGCCAGGGAGAACGTCGAGGCGCCGATGTTCGGTGTCGCCCCCCGCCGACGCGACCGCCGGACCCGGTCCGCCGATCTACTCCGCCTCGTCGGCCTCGCCGACCGGGCGGACACCCGCCCACCTCAGCTGAGCGGCGGCGAGCGCCAAAGGGTGGCGATCGCCCGCGCCCTCGCCAACCATCCTGCCGTGCTCCTCGCCGACGAGCCCACTGGCCGGCTCGACTCGGCGACCAGCACCCGGATCATGGACCTGCTCGAGGGCCTGCGGCGCGACACCGGGATCACCCTGCTGGTCGTCACCCACGATCCGGACGTCGCCGCCCGGGCGGACCGGGTGGTGCACATGCTCGACGGCCGGGTCGACGACGAGGCCCGGACGGTGACCGCCCCGACATCGTGACCTCGATGGCAGCTGGTCGCGGGCCGCGTGCCTCGAGCCGCTTCGCGCAGAGGACCGGCGATCCAACCGCAGGCGAGACGTCGCCACACGGCGGGACCTTCGCCCCTTGCCGGGCGGGACCCACGAGCGCGTACTGAAAGTGTCCGAAGAACAAGGAGGCGAGTCATGACCCTCGTGCGAAGGTTGCTCGACTTCCCCGATGTCCCCGGCTGGTCTGACCTGTTCGATGACAAGCTGCGGGTCGAGGAGAAGCGTGACGGCGACGATCTGGTGATCCGGGCCGAGGTGCCGGGCGTGGACCCCGAGGACGTCGATGTCGAGGTCCACGACGGCGTCCTCACCGTGTCGGCCGAGCGTGAAGAGAAGTCTGAGGAGGAAGAGGACGGTCGGTTCCGCTCCGAGTTCCGCTACGGCAGCTTCTCCCGCTCGATCGTGCTCCCGACCGGCGTGGACGAAGACGCCATCACCGCCGATTGCACGAACGGGGTGCTCGAGGTGCGCGTGCCCTCCGGGGCCGCCCCCGCCCCCACGAAGCGCAAGATCGAGGTCGGCCGGAGCTGACCCAACCATCCCGCAGGGACCACCCGGACCCGGCCGTTTGGCCGGGACCCGTCGGGATGTGAGGATCGCGGCATGGTTGACGAACGCCTGACCGAGCTGGGGTTCTACGCACTGGCCGGAGCGCCGGAGTCGCCGGCCGAGCTCCTCGACGAGGTGCGCGACGGCGAGGCCATGGGGTTCGGGACGGCGTTCATCTCCGAGCGGTACAACATCAAGGAGGCGGTGACCCTGTCCGGGGCGGCCGCCGCGGTGAGCAGCGAGATCCGGATCGCCACCGCGGCCACCAACCACAACACCCGCCACCCGATGGTGACCGCCTCCTACGCCACCACGATGCACCGCCTCACCGGCGGGCGGTTCACCCTCGGCATCGGTCGGGGCATCGCCCCCCTCCAGGACCTCTACGGGATCCCCCGGGTCACCACGGCCCAGATGGAGGACTTCGCCGGCCTGATGCGCCGCCTCTGGCACGGCGAGGTCATCTTCGGCCACGACGGACCGGCCGGCACCTGGCCGCTGCTGCACCTCGGGGCCGAGTTCGACGAGGACATCCCCCTGCTGCTCACGGCGTTCGGCCCGCAGTCCCTGGCGCTGGGCGGACGGGCCTTCGACGACGTCGTCCTGCACACCTTCTTCACCGACGAGACCCTGGAGCGCTGCGTCCGCACCGTGAAGGAGGCGGCCGAGCAGGCCGGACGGGACCCGGCGCTCGGTCCGGGTCTGGTCCTGCCTGGCCACCGTCGGCGACCACCTCCCCGAAGACCTCCGCCTGCGCAAGACCGTCGGCCGCATGGCCACCTACCTGCAGGGCTACGGCGACCTCATGGTGGCCACCAACGACTGGGACCCGGCCCCGCTCGAGGCGTTCCGGGCCGACGAGATGGTGGCCACCTTCGCCGGGGGCATCGACCAGAAGGCCACCACCGACCAGCTCGAGCACATCGCCGGCCTGATCCCCGAGGACTGGCTGGCGCCCGCCGCCACCGGGTCCCCCGAGCAGTGCGTGGCCACGGTCCGGAGCCAGTTCGACCTCGGGGCCGACGCCGTCATCCTCCACGGGGCCACCCCGACCGAGTTGGCGCCGGTGGTCGACGCCTACCGGGCGACCCGGTGAGCGACGACGTCGGGCCGGTCGACCGGCCCGAGGACCTGTCGCCGGCGTGGCTGACCGTGGCCCTCCGCCAGGGCGGACACCCGGTCACCGTCAGCGACGTTCGCACCGAGCCGATCGGCCACGGCCAGGTCGGGGCCAACTACCGGCTCCACCTGGCGGGCGAGGGTCCCCTGCCGGCGACCCTCGTGGCCAAGATGGGCGCGGGCGAGGACCGGTCGATGGTGTCCAACGGCTACCGCAACGAGGTCACCTTCTACCTCGACCTGGCCCCCACCGTCGCGGTGGCCACGCCCCGCTGCTGGTTCGGGGCGATCAGCGACGACGCCGACCGTGTTCACGCTGCTCCTCGACGACCTGGCCCCGGCCGAGCCCGGCGACCAGGTCGCGGGCTGCTCGCCCGCGGCGGCCGTGGCCGCAGCGGTCAACCTGGCCGGCCTCCACGGCCCTCGATGGTGCGACGCGACCCTGTATGACCACCCCGGGCTCAACCGCGTCGGCGCGGACGACGCCGCCTTCCTCGGCAGCGTCTTCGCGTCAGCGGTCGACATCTTCGTGGATCGCTACCGGGCCGAGATCGACGACGACGGCGAGGGCACCCTGCGCCGGTTCGTGGACGTCGTCCCCACCTGGATTACCGCCCGGGCCGAACGCTTCGCGCTCGGCCACGGGGACTACCGACTGGACAACCTCCTGTTCCATCCCGACGGCGAGGTCCATGCGGTGGACTGGCAGACGTTGTCCGTCGGCCAGCCGGGGCGGGACCTGGCCTACTTCTGCGCGACCAGCCTCGAGGTGGAGGACCGCCGAGCCCACGAGGAAGCCGTCGTCTCCGCCTACCGTGAGGCCCTGCTCGGCCACGGCGTCGTCGGGGCCGACTACCCGGAGGCGACCGCGTTCGAGGACTACCGGCTCGGCGTCCTCCAGGGACCGCTGATCACCGTGCTCGGTGTCGCGTACGCCACCGCCGGTCGGTCCGAACGGGCCGACACCATGTTCCTCACCATGTTCCGCCGCAGCCTCGCGGCCATCGACGACCTGGACCCCTTCGCCCTGCTCTGAGCGGCGCGTTCGCCACCCCTGGGCGCGAACGACCGGGCCGATCGCCGTAGGGACGCGCCGCGCGGCGAATCCACGTCGGGGATCGGTCTCGAGGAGCGCCCGTCCGCTCAGCGCTCGGGCGCCGGGGGGAGTTGCACCACGGCGTCCAGACCACCGCCCGGGGCCTCGCGCAGGTCCACGTGGCCACCGTCGGCCTGGACCAGCTTCTGCACGATGGCGAGGCCCAGGCCGCTGGAGCCGGTGCCCTCCGGCCCCTGCCAGAAGCGGTCAAAGGCCCGCTGCCGCTGGTCGGGGGTCATCCCGGGGCCCTGGTCGGCCACGTGGATCGCCGGACCTGTCGGCGTGGCCACCACGCTCAGGCGGACCGTGGCACCTTCCGGGGAGACCTCGAGGGCGTTGTCCAGGAGGTTGTCGAGCACCTGACTCACCCGGTCGGGCGTGGCCAGGCCTCGCAGACGGGGACCGGGGTCGACCACCACCTCGACGCCCCGTTCCTCCGCCACCGGGAGCCAGGTGTCCCGTCGTTCCTCCACCAGCGCCCGGAGGTCCAGTGCCGAAGCCGTCGCCATCGACGCCGCCTTGTCGGCCCGGGCCAGCGCCAGCAGCCCGTCGACGAGACGGGACATGCGGTCGCCCTCCTCCAACGCCGCGACCAGCTCGTCGGCGGCCGTCGGCTCGGCATCGGCCTCCAGGTTCTCCAGCCGGAGCCGGAGGGCCGTGAGCGGGGTCCGGAGCTGGTGGGAGGCGTCGGCCACGAAGGCGTCCTGGGCCCCGATCAGCTCCTCGAGGCGGCGGGAGGTGTCGTTGAACGCCCGGGCCAGGGCCCGCACCTCCGGCGGGCCGTGGTCGTCGGGGGCGTGGGCGCTCAGGTCGCCGGCCCCGAGGGCGGTGGCCGCCGTCTGCAACTCGCGCAAGGGGCGGGTCACCGACCGGGCCAGGGCCACGGCGATCAGCCCGGCCGCCAGGAGCGACACCGCGGCCACACCCCCGAGGGTCAGCCAGACGCGGTTCACGCGCTCGTCGACCTCATGGGTCGGGTAGGTCAGACGCACCACGCCGTGGACCTCACCGCCCGAAGCCACCGGGACCGCCACATAGAGCAGGTCGGTGTCGAGCGTGTCGGACCGACGGACCCCGGCGGTCAGCTGACCGTTGAGCGCGTCGGCGATCTCGGGCCGGGCCCGGTAGTTGCCCGCCCCTTCGACCGGGTCGGAGTCACCGAGAACCCGACCCCGGGCACCGACGATCAAGGTCCGGGCGCCCGTGCGTTCGGCATAGTCGTCGGCGACCCGCTGCAGGTCCTCGTCGGCCAGGCCCTCCAGCGTGTCCTCGGCAAAGGACCCGAGCACCCGGGCGTCCCGCTCGAGGTCGAGGGTGAGCCGATCCCTCTCCCGGTCGGAGGCGCTGATCCCCAAGGGGACGACCAGGACCAGCAGGACCAGGACGGTGACGCCCAGAAAGGCCAGCACGAACCGCCGGGTCATGTCGGCTCAGGCCGGTTCGGCGGTCCGGAATCCGACCCCGCGAACCGTCTCGATCAGCGTGGGGTCGCCCAGCTTCCGGCGCAGCGCGGCGATGTGCACGTCGAGGGTCTTGGTCGGCCCGTACCAGTGGGCATCCCAGACCGACTCCATGATCTCGGCGCGGGTCCGGATCGCCCCCGGCTCCTCCACGAGTAGCGCCAGCAGGTCGAACTCCTTTCGGGTCAGCTCGACCTCCGAGCCGTCCACCGTCACCCGCGGGTCCGCACGTCGAGCTCGAGACCTCCGACCCGGCGCTGGTCCGGGACCGCCACCCGGCCCTCCGAGCGTCGGGCGACCGCCCGGATCCGGGCCACCAGCTCCCGGAGCCCGAAGGGCTTGACCAGGTAGTCGTCGGCCCCCAGTTCCAGCCCGATCACACGGTCCACCTCGTCGCCCCGAGCGGTGACGACGATGATCGGGACATCGGACACCGCCCGCAGCCTTCGACAGACCTCGTAGCCGTCGATGTCGGGCAGCCCGAGGTCGAGCAGGACCATGTCACAGGGGCCGGCGGCCAGCGCGGCGGCACCGGTCGCCACCCGATCGACGACGAAGGACTCCCGGCGCAGACCGGTCACCAGGGGCTCGGCGATCGAGTCATCGTCCTCCACGACCAGCACCCTCATCCCCCCACGGTGGCACGTGGCCGCCTGTCTGCCCGACCGGGACGATCGGACTTTGCCAAGCCTTTACCCGACCCTGGACGGTCGCTGGGAGGTCCCTTCGTACCTTGACCGCATCCCCCCACCAAGGAGAACCCTCCAATGGATCGACGTCGAGCCCTCGTAGTCGCCGGAACGATGACCGCCACCCTCGCCATGGCCGGGACCGCCATGGCGGTGAACATGGGCCTGTTGAGCTCCGACACCGGTCCCGTCGGTGATCTCACCGTCACCGAGATCCAGCCCGCCACCCAACGCGAGGCCGCGCCGACACCCACCCGGCGAGAGCCCCGTGTCCGGGTGGTCGTCGAGGACATCCCCGTCGCCACCGGCGGGAGCGGTTCCTCCTCGAGCGGCTACGCCGAGTCCTCCGGAGGGTCGGGCTCCGCTCCGGCACCGAGCCCCGCCGCGTCGGTCGACGACGACCACGACGACGGCCAGGTCGACGACCACGACGACGGGCAGGTCGACGACCACGACGACGGCCCCTCCGACGACGACCACGGCGACGACGTGAACGACGACCACGGCGACGATGACTGACCCGGTCCCCCCTGACCGCCCCGCCCCGCCCGACCACCCTCCTCGGGCGGGGCGGGGCCGCCGGCGGAAGACGGCCATGGACTCTCGCATCGCCGCGTCCGGCCTGGCCGTGTGCGCCACCTTCGGGATGGTGCTGGGCATGGCCCTCGGCCAGGCACCGTCGGAGGCCGTCGCCACGACGGTCCCCCCGGCCACCGTGGCCCCGTCGACCGCGCCCCGCCTGCCGCGTCCGGAGATCGTCATCGTCCAGCGGCGCTATGTCCCTGTCCCGAGCGGCGGTGGCTACTCCGGGTCCTCGGGCTACTCCGGGTCCTCGTCGTCCTCGTCGTCATCGTCGTCGAGCACCGGCGCCGTCAGTGCGTCGCCCGCACCGGCCCCGGCGCCCGCACCCCCGCCCAGCACCTCGGGCGGCAGTTGAGATGGTGCCCGCACCAGCGGCTCCGGCCCGGCCCGCCGTACCGGGGCCCGGCCTCGGGACGCTCGGCTGGGCCGAGCTCCGGTTCCGGGCCATGGGCACCGACGTGCACCTCGCCGTGCTGACCGAGGACCCCACCCTCCTGATCGACGCCCGAGCGCGGATCGAGGACCTCGAGGAGCGCTGGAGCCGCTTCCGCCCCGACAGCCTCCTGAGCCGGCTCAACCGGGCGTCAGGTCACGCGGTGGTGGTCGACGACGAGACCTTCGACCTGATCGTGACCGCCGTCGACGCCTGGCACGGCTCGGGCCACCGCTTCGATCCCACCGTCCACGACGCGATGGTGCAGGCCGGCTACGACCGGCCCTTCGACCGGATCGGCACCGGACCCGGACCCTCCCCGGACCCCGGTCCCCGCCCCTCACGGGGCTGCGCCGACATCGTCCTGGACCGGGGATCCCGAGGGGTGACCCTGCCCGCCGGGACCCACCTCGATCTCGGCGGCATCGGCAAGGGTCGAGCCGCCGATCTCGTCGGTGCCGACCTGCTCGTCGCCGGCGCCCACTCGGCCCTGGTCAACCTCGGCGGCGACCTCCGCATCGTGGGCGCCCTGGCGGAGGGCCACGCCTTCCCCATCGCCATCGACGACCCGCGGGACCCCCGGCGGTCGGTCACCCAGGTCCACCTCGCCACCGGCGCGCTGGCGACGAGCTCCCGGGCCCGACGCCGCTGGGCGGTCGGGAGCGAGGAGCGTCACCACCTCATCGATCCCGCCACCGGCACCCCGGCGACCACCGACGTCCGCGCGGTCACGGTCATCACCCAGGAGGCGACCGAGGCCGAGATCCTGGCCAAGGTGGCCCTCGTGGCCGGCCTCGACGACGGCCTCGGGATCCTCCGGTCCGCCGGTGTCCCCGGCCTCCTCATCACCGACGACGGGTCCAGCCACCGGGTCGGTGGGTTCGAGGAGCACGAACGATGAACGAGCAGTTCTGGTGGTACGTGTCCCGTTCGGCCGGGGTCGTCGCCTGGGCCCTGGCGCTGGCGTCGGTCCTCTGGGGCATCGCGCTGGCCACCCGGGCCCTGGGGCCCAACCCCAAGGCGCCGTGGCTCCTCGACCTCCACCGCCATCTGGGGGGCCTCACCGTGCTCTTCACGGGCATCCACCTGGGTGCCCTGGTGGCGGACAACTACGTGCACTTCGGCCTGGCCGACCTCCTCGTGCCGTTCGCCTCCTCGTGGAAGACGGGCGCCGTGACCTGGGGCGTGGTCGCCTTCTGGCTGCTCCTGGGCATCGAGGTCACGTCGCTGCTGATGAAGCGCATCCCCAAGGTGTGGTGGCGCCGGATCCACCTCACCTCCTACGCCGTGGCCGTGATGACCACCGTCCACCTGTTCACCGCCGGCACCGACGCCACCACCACGGCCCTGCGTTGGACCACGCTCGGCGTCGCCGCCCTCACGGTGTTCTTCCTGCTCTACCGCGAGATCGGCCCCAAGAAGGCCAGCCGCATCCCCGTCGCGGCCCGCACCCGGGTCCCCCAGGACGCCTGACCCGCCATCCTCCCGTTCTGGGCCCTCCCCCCTGTACCCCACAACAGGGGAGAGGGCCCAGAACGGCGGGGGCGAGGGGACGTAGCCTCCCGGCGTGGCTCGCCTGACCCCCGCCCCGAACCAACCCAGCGCCGTCGCCGGCGCCTTGGGCGACCACGGCTGGTCCCGACTCGACGTCGACGCGCTGGGCACCTCGGTCCGACTGGCCGTGCGCGGCGGCGGCCCGGCCCTGCTCATCGACGCCCGGCAGCTCCTCGACGACCTCGACCGCAAGTGGAACCCCGAGCAGCCCGACAGCCTCGTCGCCCAACTGGAGCGCTCGGGTGGGGCGGCGGTCCCGCTCGACGACGACACCTACGCCCTGGTGGAGGCCAGCGTCGCGGCGGCCGAGGCGACCCACGGTGCCGTCGGCAGCGCGGGCCTCGTCCTCAACGCCGTCCTCACCCGGGTCTCGGTGTCCGACGACGCGGTGCTCGACCTCGATGACCTGGCCCGGGCCCGGGCGGCCGACACCGTGGCCGAGGCCCTCGTCGACGCCGGAGCCGAGGGCGCGGTGGTCGACGTGGGCGGCGCGCGGCGCCTCGCGGGCACCGTCGGGCAGGGTCGGGCCTGGGTCGTCGACGTCGGGGATCCTGATGGGCCGGACCGGCCGCCGCTGGCCCAGCTGGGCCTGGCCGAGGGCGCGGCGGTGACCGTCGACCGGCCCACCACCGCCCTCGGGTCGGTGACGGTGCTGGCCCCCGACGCCGCCACCGCGATGGTCCTCGCCGCCGCCGCCGACCCGGCCGCCATCGAGGCCGGGGGAAACCCGGCCCTGGTCGTCTCCGCGGGGGGTGAGCACCGCCACTTCGGCGGTCTCGACGCCTACCTGCGCCATGCCTGACCGACGGCTGTTGGCACCCGGTGTGCCATTACGGTGACCGCCGTGGCCCCGCCCCAGCGCCTCGACGGCCGCCGCGCCCGCCGCGCGCAGAACGTGGACGCCGTGGTCGACGCCATGCTCGACCTCCTCGGCGAGGGCAACCTCAACCCCGGCGCCGCCGCCGTCGCCGAGCGCTCGGGGGTGTCCCTGCGGTCGGTGTTCCGGTACTTCGACGACATGGACTCGCTCACCGGTCGGGCCATCGCCCGCCAGATGGAACGGGCCGCTCCTCTGTTCGACCTGCTCGAGAGCGACGGGACCCTCCCGGAGCGCTCCCGGCGCCTCGCCACCCACCGCGTGCTCCAGCACAGGGAACTGGCCCCGTTCGCCCGGGCCGCCCTCCGGCGCTCGGAACGCTTTCCCGCCGTCGCCGAGGGCGTGGCCACCCGGCGCGACGCGTTGCGCCGTCAGGTCGAGGCCCTGTTCTCACCCGAGCTCGACGCCCTGTCCCGCGACGAGCGGGACGAGGTCCTGTCCGCCCTGGAGGCGGTGACCTCCTTCGAGGTGGTCGATCAGCTGAGCACCCACCGCCGCCTCCCGGCGGACAGGGTCGAGGCCGTCCTCGCCCGCTCGGTCGTCGGCCTCCTGACCGCTCCCTGACGGGCGGGTACCGACACGGGGTCTGTTGACACCCTGAGTGTCAACAGACAAGGTGAGGCATGGACCTGCTCCGCACGCCGGACGAGTGCTTCGAGGGCCTCCCCGGATTCCCGTTCCCCCCGCACCACGTCGAGGTGCCGACCGGGGACGGCGACCAGACGCTCCGCCTCCACCATCTCGACGAAGGGCCCGCCGACGGGCCGGTGGTCCTGCTGCTGCACGGCGAACCGACCTGGAGCTACCTCTACCGCCACATGGTCCCGGTGCTGGTCGAGGCCGGCCTGCGCTGCGTCGTGCCCGACCTGGTCGGCTTCGGGCGGTCGGACAAGCCCGCCGACCGCGGCGACATCACCTACGCCCGGATGGTCGAGTGGCTCCGGGCCGCGCTCTTCGACGGGCTCGACCTGCGGGAGCTGACCTACCTGGGCCAGGACTGGGGGGCGCTGACCGGCCTGCGCCTCGTCGCGGAGAACCCCGACCGGTTCGCCCGGGTCGTGTTGTCCAACGGCGGACTGCCGACCGGGGACCAGAACGTGGGCGACGCCTTCCGGGCGTGGCTCGACTTCTCCCAGAACGCCGAGGAGTTCCCCGTCGGCGGAATCGTCAACGGCGGATGCACGACGGACCTGGCCCCCGAGGTCGTCGCTGCCTACGACGCCCCGTTCCCGGACGACACCTACAAGGAGGCGGCCCGCCGACTGCCGAGCCTCGTGCCCATCGCCCCCGACGACCCCGCCGCCGCCGCCAACCGGGCGGCCTGGGAGGCGCTGGCGGGTTGGGACAAGCCGTTCCTCTGCGCCTTCAGCGACTCGGACCCCATCACCGCCGGCGCCGACAAGCCCTTTCTCGAGCGGGTGCCGGGCACCCAGGGCCAGCCCCACACCACCGTCGGGGGGGCCGGCCACTTCGTCCAGGAGGACGCCGGGCCCGAGTTGGCCCGCATCATCATCGACTTCATCGAGAGGAACCCGTGAGCGACCGCCCGGTCGAGCCCACCGACGCCCAGATCCAGTCGGTGCTGGGGGACGAGCGCGACGGGCCGGTCGTCATGCTCAACCTCAACCGGTACCGGGACCGTGAGGAGTACCTGCGGTACGGCGTCGTGGCCCTGGCCGCGCTCGAGTCCGTCGGGGCCCGGGTCCTCTGGCAGAGCGAGGTCGAACAGACCGTCATCGGCGACGACCACGACCAGTACGACGAGGTCATCGCCGTGTGGTACCCGAACCGGGCGGCCTTCCTCGGCCTCATGGACTTCCCCGGCTACCTCGAGGCCACCCGTCACCGGGTCGCCGGCCTCGACCAGGCCACCCTCCTGGCCCTCACCCCACCCCCGGACTGACGGGTAGCGGCGCCGATCGGCGCCGGCGTCAGGAGCGGGCCCGGGCGACGAGGAAGAGGCGACGGAAGGCCAACACCGTGCGGCCGTCCGGACGGCGCGGGTACGCGGTGCGCATCGCCGCGGTGTAATCGGCCAGGAACTCCTGCCCCGACGGCCCGTCGAGACGGCTCAAGAACTCCCGGAGGAAGGAGCCCTTGAACCACTCGACCACCGGATCGGCGCCCTCCAGCACGTGGTGGTAGGTCGTCGTCCAGCAGTCGACCTCAGCGGCCGAGGGCAACAGCAGATCCAGGTACTGCTCGGGGGTGAGCAGCGGGTGGGCGGGGAGGTCCACATCGAGTCGGTCCCGCCAGCGGGCCGAAGCGGCTAGGGCGAAGGCGGCCGTGTGGGAGGGGCTGTCCCAGTCGTCGGGTACCTGCACCGCCAGGACACCACCGGGGGTGGCCCGGTCGAGCAGCGCCGGCAGGAGCCGCTCGTGATCGGGGAGCCAGTGCAGGGCGGCGTTGGTGAAGACGACCTCAGCCCGCCGCGGCGGCGCGTAGGCAGCCAGGTCGGCCTCGACCCAGGTGATCTCCGGATGGTCCCGCCGGGCCTCGGCCAGCATCGACGGTGAGGAGTCCACACCGACCACCTGGGCGTCCGGCCAGCGCTCGGCCAGTCGGGCCGTGAGGTCGCCCGGGCCACAGCCCAGGTCGACCACCAGTGAGGGAGGGTCCACCGGTTGGATCCAGGTCAGCAGGTCGAGGGCGGGACGGAGGCGGGCCTCCCGGAACTGCAGGTACTGCGCCGGGTCCCAGGTGGTCAACCGTGGAGGGCCTTGAGCCGGGCCAGCAGGTCCGACGCGCCCAACTCGAAGACCTCGACACCGCTGTCCACCAGATGGCGCACCGCGGGTTTGCCCGTGGACGTCGGCAGCTCCGGGGTGAGCACCAACACCCGGCACTCGGGGTCGTGGGCCCGGATCGTGTGGGCCATGCCGACCGTCCGCCAGAGGAGATCGGCCCGCCGCAGGCCGGACGGTCCGCTGGTGAAGCCCCCGGCGACGTCCACGTACCAGAGGCGACCCTGGGCATCGCGGGCCCGCAGCGCGAAGTCGGTTCCTGCCGGGGAGCGGAAGTCGGCGTCCACCTCGTCGAAGCCCGCATCGGCCATGGCGGCGGCAGCCAGCACCCGGGCCGACTCTCCTCCGGCGAACGGCGCCGGGTCGTGGTCGGTGGCGGCCAGGGTGACCCGCTCGGCCGCCACCCGCGCCTCGGCCGCCACGGTGTAGTCGGCCTCGGTGTCATAGCCCACGTAGCGGCGACCCGTTCGCACGGCCGCCACCGCCGTGGATCCCGAGCCCATGAACGGGTCCAGGACCAGGTCGTCGGGGTACGAGTAGAGCTCGATCAGGCGCTGGGGCAGCTCCACCGGGAACGGCGCGGGATGGCCGACCCGGCGGGCCGACTCGGTGGGCAGTTCCCAGACGTCGGTGGTCGCCTCCATGAACTCGTCCTTGGTCAGCGTGCTGTCCGCCGGGCGACCACGATCGAAACGCCCCTTGCTGGCGATGATCACCCGTTCGGACAGGTCCCGCAGCACCGGGTTGGACGGCTGGCGGAAGGAGCCCCAGGCAAAGGAGCCCGCCGCCCCCCGCGCCTTGACCCAGACGACCTCGCCCCGCAGGAGCAGGCGGAGCCGGTCCTGCAGGATGGCGATGACGTCGGCCGAGAGCGAGCGGTAGGGCTTGCGGCCCAGGTTGGCCACGTTGACCGCGATCCGGCCGCCGGGCTCCAGCACCCGCACGCACTCGGCGAAGACGTCCTCGAGCATCTGGAGGTAGTCGAGGTAGGTGGCCGGGATGTGACCCTGGCCCAGGTCGTTCTCGTAGGCCTTCCCGGCGAAGTAGGGCGGCGAGGTGACGACCAGGGCGACCGACCGGTCGGCCACCCGGGTCATGTCCCGAGCGTCACCGGTGACGATCACGTCGGTCTCGAGCGGCGGCTGCACCGCCGACTCGTCGGAGAGCTCGGGGGGCGTGAAGCGGGCGTAGAAGTCGCGGGCGTCGTGGTTGGACCGGCCGGACACGCCGAAGGCCGACGTCGTCGTGGGTTGGCGGCGGTCGGACACGGCTCTCCTCCCGGGCCGGGGCTGGCGCCGGACCCCCGATGCTACGGCCCGATCAGCAGTCGTTCCCGGATGCGCGCTCATGGACCCGATCATGCCGACGACCTCTGACAGGAATCGGGTCGAGGCACCGGCCTCAGCGGTGCGTGAGGCCGAGGAGCGGAGCGCCGCGGCACGGCCGGCTCCCCTGATCGGCGAAGCCGGCGGAGCGGAGGCGGAGCAGTGTCACGTGCGTTCGTAGCGCCAGGGGCCCGGGGTCATGACGAGGCGGTGGCGGGGGCCCTCGACCGACGCGTCGCCGGTCTCGTAGCCGGCATCGCCGTGCCAGAGGGCCACGAGGTCGTCACCCTGGCGGCCGATGGCGGTGACGAAGGACTCGACGGGGGTGGACCGGGCCTCCTCCAGCGCCTCGGCGACGGTGGCCGAGCGGGACAGGCGGTCGAGGGTCACCCACGTGGGCGGGGCCAGCTCGACCTCGCCGGCGTCCCGACGGGCCAGGGCGTCGCTCGGGCGGGCCCAGGTGTGCTCGTGGATCTCGCCGTCGTCGATGGTCACCGCGCCGGTCGGGGCCTCGGCCACGAAGAACCAGGTGGCATAGCGCTTGATGGCCACCAGGGGCGGGGTCCAGTGGGCGAAGGGCACCATCGCCTCGGGGTCACAGGACAACCCGGCCTCCTCCTCGGCCTCGCGGGCGGCCGCCGTCCGCACGGCGGCCTCGACGTCGTCGGGGGCATCCGGCGGATAGTCCGCAGGGTCGACCCGGCCCCCGGGGAAGACCCACATGCCACCGGCGAACTCCAGCTTCGAGTTGCGGCGCAACATGAGCGTCTCCAGGCCGTCGGCGCCGTCGCGCACGAGGATGACCGTGGCCGCCGGGACGGCCTCGGGCACCTCGTCCCGCGTCTCCCGCAGCGCACCGGGAAGGGGCTCGTCCCGGCGGGCCGGCTCGTCGACCATCAGTCCAGGAACCGGCTGATGGTCTCGACCACGCACGCGGGTCGGTCCGACCCCTCGATCTCCACGGTCACCGTGACCCGGGCCTGCACACCACCCTCGACCTCGTCGGCCGCGGCCAGGACCGCCCGTCCCCGGATCCGGCTCCCGACGGGAACCGGGGCGGGGAAACGGGTCTTGTCCGTCCCGTAGTTGACCCCCATCGAGACGTTGCGCACCTCGAGGAGGTCCGGCAGGAAGGTGTTGACCAGCGACAGCGTGAGGTAGCCGTGGGCGATCGTGCCCCCGAACGGACCGGCGGCGGCCCGTTCGGGGTCCACGTGGATCCACTGGCGGTCACCGGTCGCGTCGGCGAAGGTGTCGATCCGCTCCTGGGTGATCTCGAGCCAGTCGGTCGATCCCAGATCGCGGCCCACCGCTCCGAGGAGGTCCGAGGGGCGGTCGAACACCGTAGACATGGGGGTCGACTCTACGACCGCCCTCCAGGAGGACCGCAATGACCCTCGCCCCCGGCGACCCGGCCCCGGACTTCGAGCTCCCCGACCAGACCGGCACGCCCCGGAAGCTCTCCACGATGCTGGCCGACGGCCCGGTCGTGCTCTTCTGGTACCCGGCCGCGATGACGACCGGCTGCACGAAGGAGGCCTGCCACTTCCGGGACGTCGGCGCCGAGTTCGAAGCCGTGGGTGCCCAGCGGGTCGGCATCAGCGCCGACGGGCCCGAGAAGCAGGCCCGGTTCGACCAGGAGCACGACCTCGGCTACCCGCTCCTGTCCGACGCCGACAAGTCCGTCGCCCGGGCCTACGGCGTGAAGCGCAGCCTGCTGCCGATGAACAAGCGGGTCACCTTCGTCATCGGCCAGGACGGCGACCTCGTCGAGGTCATCGCCAGCGAGACGAACATGGACGTCCACGCCGACAAGGCCCTCGCCGCCCTCCAGCCGTAAGGCAAGCGACAACGACGCGACCACGGGGCCGCGGGATCGGGCCGTCGTCGTCGAGGCCAACAGGATCCCACTCGCCGTGGCCACTTCCCGTTCTGGCGCCCGATCGAGGCGCTATGGCAACCGAATCGGGCGCCAGTAGCCGGGAACCGGTCGAGCCAGCCCGTTCGGTCACGGAGCGTGACCGCCGGGGAGTCGATGGAGGCTCGGGTGCCCGCGACGACCCTCGGCGCGATCCGACGCCCCATCTTGCTGTCGTCGGTTTCGGCCGGTCTCCGGACTACGGCTTGTCCCACCCGGTGAGGAGCTCGAGGAGCTGGCCGTCGGGGTCCTTGACGAAGACGGCCACGCCGAGGTTGGTGTCGGTCAGGACCTCGCCGCCGTTGGCCTCGACGGCGGCCAGGGCCTCGTCCAGGTCCTCCACGCTCAACGACACGTGGGTCAGGCCGGGCTGGTTCATGACCCGCTCCTCGCGGGGAACCGTGCCCGCGTCGGCGAAGTGGAGCAGCTCCAGCACGAAGTCGTCCCGCTTGAGGTAGCAGGCCGTCATCCCGATCGGGGCGGGGAGGCGCAGCAGTCGGTCGGAGCCCTGATCCGGCGGGTGCAGCTCGCGCACGACCTCGAAGCCGAAGACCTCGACGTAGAACCGACGCGAACGCCCGAGATCGGCCACGCACTGGCCGACGTGGTTGAACCGTGCCACCCCCACGACGGGCACGGTAACGGCCGGTCCCCTACTCTGCCCGCCATGAAAGAGCTCGTGTACCACCGGCTGTTCCTCCCCGGAGTCGACGCCTTCGCCGACAAGCCCGACACGATCATCGACGGCGCGTACCGCAGCACCCTGGGCGAGCACGGCGACCGCGTCTTCCGCCTGGCCCACTCCCTGCGCAACCAGCTCGGGGTGCAACCCGGCGACCGCGTGGCGGTCATGTCGACCAACAGCCACCAGTACCTGGAGCTCTACCACGCCTGCTTCCTCGGCGCCGCGGTCATCAACCCGCTGAACCTGCGCCTGGCCGGCAAGGAGCTCGACTACATCATCCGGGACTCGGGCACCGAGGTGATCTTCGTCGACGGCTTCTTCGGGGCGTCCATCGCCGCGGCCATGGAGCAGTCCGACGCGGGTCCCAGCCCCCTGCGCCACGTCGTGCTGATCGGTGACCCGGTGGACCCGGCCAACGTGCCGCCCCACGACGTCGCCTACGAGGATCTGATCACCGCCGGCGAGCCCGTGGTGCCCGACGAACCCGAGGAGACCGACCCCGTCGTCCTCATGTACACGGGGGGCACGACCGGCCTGCCCAAGGGCGTGCTGCTCGAGCAGCGGGCCGAGATGCTGAACAGCTACCACACCCTCGCGGCGGTCAACTTCGACCCCGACCTGGTCTTCCTGCACCAGACGCCGATGTTCCACGCCGCCTCGATGGGGGCGATCATGGGAGTCCCCGCGTTCGGGGCCGCCTCGGTGTTCATCCCCTTGTTCGACCCGGCGGCGGCGTTGGGGCTGATCGAGGAACACGGCGTGACCTGGACCGTGATGGTCCCCACGATGATCGGCATGCTGTTGGGCCACCCCGACTTCGCGCCGGAGCGGCTGGCCACGCTGCGCCAGCTCACCTACGGCGCCTCGCCCATGCCGGCCGCCATCCTCGACAAGTTGCTGTCGCTCTACCCCGAGCTGGAGATCAGCCAGGGCTACGGGATGACCGAGGCCTCCGCCGTGCTCACGTGGCTCTCGGCCCAGGACCACTTCGACGGCGGCGATCGGCTCCGCTCCGCGGGTCGACCGCTCCCGGGCGTCATGCTCTCCATCCAGGACGCCGACGGCAAGCCGTTGCCCAAGGGGGAGACCGGCGAGGTCTGCGCCAAAGCGGGCAACTTCATGCGGGAGTACTGGAACAAGCCCGACGCCACCGAGGAGGTGTTCCGGGACGGCTGGTACCACACCGGTGACGCCGGCTACCTCGACGACAACGGCTACCTGTTCCTGGTGGACCGGGTGAAGGACATGATCGTCACCGGCGGCGAGAACGTGTACTCCGCCGAGGTGGAGTCGGCCATCTCCCAGCACGACGCGGTGGCCCAGGTGGCCGTCATCGGCATCCCCCACGACACCTGGGGTGAGCAGGTCCATGCCATCGTCGTGCTGGTCGACGGCGCGTCGACCACCGAGGAGGAGATCCAGGTGTTCGCCCGCGAGCAGATCGCCGGCTACAAGGTGCCCAAGTCCGTCGAGTTCCGGGCCGAGCCCCTCCCCCTGTCCGGCGCCATGAAGGTCCTGAAGAAGGACCTGCGGGCCCCGTACTGGGAAGGCCACGGCCGTGGGGTCAACTGACCCGCGACCGCGGCGCCGCCGAGGACCGCTGCGAGGGCCGCCGGCCCGCTGACGATCACCCTCACCCCCACGGCAAGCTGACCGGGTGAGCCTCCGCGCCCGTGCCCTCGCGCTGTCCGTCCTGGCTGTCCTGGCCATGGTGGCCGGTGCCTGCCGTGATGACGGCAGCAGCGGGGCGGTCCCGCCCGGGACCGCGGTCGTCGAAGGCGACATCGTCGTGGCGCCGACAGGCGCGCTGACCGAGCTGACCGGGCGACGGGCGGCGCAGATCCGTGTCGCGGGCCTCATCCAGGCGACCGCCGACGAGCCGGTGCAGATCGAGGCCACGGCCACCCCTGAGGACGGGCCGGTCGTCGAGGTGCCGAGGACCGCACGGGCCCGCCGGGTGCACCGCATCCCCGTCGTCGGCCTGCGGGCCGAGACGACCTACGACATCGAGGTCCGGGCGGTGGGCGGCGACGACTCGGTGGTCGGACAGGGTCTCGTCGAGTTGACGACCGGGGCCCTGCCGGACTGGATGCCCGAGTTCCGGATCGACGTGTCCCGGCCGGCGCGCATGGCGCCGGGCTACACCCTCTTCGACATCCAGCGGTGGGGGATCGAGGTCCCCGCCGGCGAGCCGCCGGGCGCCCTGATCATCCTCGACGCCGAGGGCGAGATCGTCTGGTACCACTCGAACCGGCTCGGGGCCGGTGACGCCCGCATGACCGACGACGGGACCCTGGTCAACCTCTATGCCCCGTTCGGCTTCGAGGAGGTCGACCTCCTGGGCCAGCGGGTCCACGCCTGGACCTGGGGCGACGAGGACAGCGAGCGTCCGGCGGGAACGACCGTGGTGGTCTCCCCGGATCACGAGCTGGTCAGCTTCCACCACGAGGTCGCTCCCCAGGCCGACGGTGACATCCTCGCGTTCAGCCGCTACCACCTCGACCTCAGCGAGCAGGAGCAGGAGGCCATCTGCCCGGGGGATCCCGTGGACTTCGGGATCCGGGAGGACCTGCTCATGGAGTTCACCCGGGAGGGTGAGGTCCTCCACGAGTGGTCCCTGAGCGACATCGTCGACCCGGCCGAGGTCCCCGGACGTGAGCTGTGCGCCGTCGACTTCGACGACCACCGGGACTGGGCCCACGGCAACGGTGCCGTCCTCGACGAAGCCGGCAACCGGGTGATCGTCACCGCCCGCCACGTCGACCTGCTCTTCGCCTTCCGCTACGAGGCCGATGCCGACGGCCCGAGCGGCGAGCTGCTGTGGTCCATCGGGCCGGACGGGACCGGCACCCTGCCCCTCGACGGTGAGCCGTCCTACGGGTTGCATGCGCCGGAGGTCACCCCGGACGGGTCGATCCTCGTGTTCGACAACGGCAACGACCGTCCCGACACCGCCGCCCCCTACAGCCGCGCCGTGCGCTACGTGGTCGACGATTCCGCGCGGGATCCCGCCGACTGGACCGCCCGCCAGACCTGGGCGTTCCGCACCGACGACCTCGACGGCGACGGAGGCCCGCTCTACGCCGACTTCCTGGGTGACGCCGACGAGCAGCCCAACGGCAACGTCCTCATCGGCTTCGGTGGCATCGGCCAGGCCGCTCCCCCGGCCCGCGGCCGCATCATCGAGGTCGTACCGACCGGCACCTCCGGCGGCGACATCGTCTTCGACCTCACCCTGCCCGACTTCTGGACCAGCTACCGCAGCGAACGCCTGCCCTCCCTGTACGCCGGGCCGAAGTGGGTCACGAACTGACCGTGAAGGGGTGGGTCGGGTCGCCAGCGCCGGCCGCAGGTCGCCCCCGGACGGGCACGTTCTGATGGCCGGAGCCTCACGGTAGACAGGAACCCAAGCAGCCGCCGGGTCCGGACACCCTTCCCTCCGGTCCCGGCGGTTGTGTGCCCGCTCGGCTCTCGACCGAGTCCGCCACCCACGGATCGCCCCCTGGAGCTCGGTGCCGACGGGCCCGCCGCCGGCACCGCCGGTTCGGTGGAGCCCCGCCCCCGTCGTCGCCCGAACACGCCGCCCCGCCGAGGGGGGTGAGGACGACCAGGATCTCCCCGACCCGTCGCCCAGGGCCCAGACACTACGTTTCCGGCAATGGCGGGGCACGGAACGAAGGCCATCATGGCGGCGCTGTTCGCCAACGCCGGGATCTCGGTGGCGAAGTTCGTCGGCTTCCTCGTCACCGGCGCCTCGTCCCTGCTGGCCGAGAGCATCCACTCGGTCGCCGACACCGGGAACCAGGCCCTCCTGCTGCTCGGCGGGCGGAAGGCCCAGCGGACCGCGACCCCGGCCCACCCCTTCGGCTACGGCCGGGAGCGCTACTTCTGGTCGTTCGTGGTGGCCCTCGTGCTCTTCTCCCTGGGCTCGCTCTTCGCCGTCTTCGAGGGCGTCGAGAAGCTGCGCCACCCCCACGAGCTGGAATCCCTGGGCTGGGCCGTCGGCATCCTGGTCTTCGCCATCGTCCTCGAGTCGTACTCGTTCCGCACCGCGATCCGGGAGGCCCGCCCGCTGAAGGGGGACAGCACCTGGTGGCACTTCATCCGCCGGGCGAAGCTGCCCGAGCTCCCCGTGGTGCTACTGGAGGACCTCGGCGCCCTGGTCGGACTGGTCATCGCCCTCTTCGCCGTCAGCCTGTCTGCGGTCACCGACGAGCCCCGTTGGGACGGACTCGGGACCCTGACCATCGGTCTCCTGCTGGGGGTCATCGCCATCACCCTGGCCGTGGAGATGAAGAGCCTCCTGCTGGGCGAGGCCGCGTCCGCCGAGGACATCGCCGCCATCGAAGCCGCCATCACCGGCAGCGACGACGTCGAGGCCCTCATCCACATGCGCACCCAGCACATCGGCCCCGAGGAGCTGCTGGTGGCGGCCAAGGTCGAGTTCACCGGCACCCTCGAGGTCGATGACCTCGCCCGCGGCATCGACGCCACCGAGTCGAGGATCCGCGCCGCCGTGCCCACGGCGAGGATCATCTACCTCGAGCCCGACGTGCACCGCCCCTGAGACGCGAAACGAGGAGTGCTCGGGGGGCAAGCACTCCTCGTCTCTAGGCGACGGCTCGGGGGGGATGAGCCGTCGCGTTCTGCGGCGGTCCGGGGGCCGGACCGCCGGTCAGGCGGCCCGGATCAGGCGGCCTTGGCCTTGGTGGTCGTCTTGGCGACCGGCTTCACGGCCGGGGCGCCGACGAACTTGCTCCGCACGGGGGCCGTGGCGTCCAGGACGTCCTCGGCGAACTGCTTCTGGTTGTCCAGGAAGCGCTGCCGGAAGGCGAACTGGAGCTCCACGAGCTCAGTGGCGGTGGGAACCTTGTCACCCAGCCACGGGGCCTTGACCTCGGGGAAACGATCCTCGGCCTTGGCGGCGGCGGTGCGGAGGCCGTTCACGACGGACTCCTCGATGCGGGCGACGTAATCGAGAACCTGGTCCTGGATCTCGTTGATCTTCTCCGTGGCGACCGACATGTCGACCTCTTTCCTCTCGGGGGCTTCCTGCGCTCACTATCGCGAGCACGGAACCCATTAAAGCAAGCATTGCTCACTACGTCAACCCTCCTGCTAACAAAAGTACGCACTTGTGACAGGAGTCACGGGACGGAGATCGACACCGGCCCCTAATCCCGACTACTTTGGTCAAGAATCAACGACGAGGGGATCAACCTGATGGCACTACGACTGGGCGACGCCGCCCCCGACTTCACCGCCGACACCACCGAGGGCCGGATCGACTTCCATGACTGGAAGGGCGACTCCTGGGCCATCCTCTTCTCCCACCCGGCCGACTACACGCCGGTGTGCACCACCGAGCTCGGCTACCTGGCCAAGATCAAGCCCGAGTTCGACAGGCGCAACACCAAGATCCTCGCCGTGTCGGTCGACTCGCTGGAGGATCACAACGGTTGGGTGGGCGACATCGCCGAGACCCAGGGGACCGCGGTGAACTATCCGATCATCGCCGACCCGGACCGCGTCGTGGCCGAGGCCTACGACATGATCCACCCCGGTGAGGGCGACACCTCGACCGTGCGGTCGGTCTTCGTCATCGGGCCGGACAACGCGGTCAAGCTCCAGCTCACCTACCCCAAGAGCACCGGGCGGAACTTCGACGAGATCCTCCGGGTCGTGGACTCGCTGCAGGTCACGGCCACGACGGGGCTGGCCACACCGGTCCAGTGGCAGAAGGGGGAGAAGGTCATCGTCCCGCCGACCGTCTCCACCGACGAGGCCCGCCAGATGTACCCCGACGTCGACGAGCAGAAGCCCTATCTGCGTTACGTCAGCGAACCCGGCTGAGTTGAGCTGAGGGAGGCCGCGCCGAGGGCGAGGCGGGCCACGGCGGCCCAGCCCTCGGCGGGCACCCCCGGAAGCCTCGGGCCGGCGGGGGCCCCGGTGCCGAGCGTCGTCTCGGCCATGACCGAGACGACCGTCTGCAGGAGGCGGTCCTGGGTACCGCCCGCCAGGTCGGTGGCGCGACCCGCCAGTTCGACCGCGCGGGGGCGGTCCCCGCCCGCGGCGGCCACGAGCATCCCCGCCAGGAGGGCCTGGACCCGGTCGTGATAGGTGGCCCGGCCCGATGCCATGACCCCGGCCAGCAGCCGATCGACCGATACCCGGTCGCCGGTCGCGGCCCGGGCCAACGCCAGGGCCGACGCCGAGGCCGGATGGGCCTCCGGGTCCGGCGCCCCGGCCATCCGGTCCAGCAACGCCCCGGCCCGCTCGGCCTGACCGTCCTGGAGCAGGGCCAGGGCCACCCCCAGGAGGGCGTCGCTCTGGCCGATGGCCGCCACGTCCAGGCCGTCCACGTCGATGCCCTCGAGCGCGACCAGCGCCTGCTCGGGATCGCCGAGGGCGACCTGGGTGAGGACGGCGACGACCAGGCCGGCGAACCCCGTCGGCTGCTCGGTCTCGGTGCTCAGGTCCCGGCCCCGCCGCATCGCGGCCAGGCCCTCGTCGATGCGGCCGGTGGCCAGCAGGATCCGGGCCAGGGTCGCGGTGGCCTGGACCTGACCGCCACGGTCGTCGGCGCGGGTCATCGCGGCGAGGGCCTCCTCGGCGGGAGCGAGGGCCTCCTCGGCCCGGCCGGACCAGAGCCGCACCGAGGCGATGAGCATCCGCAGCATCCCCGTCGCCCACAGGTCACCCCGGTGATCCGTCTCCGGCAGGAGCCGCTCGGCCAGCGCCTCGGCATCGGCGAACTCGCCCCGGTGGAACTTCACCCAGGCCAGCAGGCCCTGGGCCCAACCGAGCCCACCGGTGTCACCGATGGCGGTGAACACCGCCACGGAGTCATCGAGGTGGGCCTCGGCGATCTCCGCGTGCCCCGACTCGTACGCGGTCCACGCCAGGTTCTGCAGCGCCCAGGCCTCCTCACGCGGGTTGCCGACCTCCCGGGCGACGGTCAGCGCCTCACCGATGGAGGCCGTGGCGGCCTCGCGGTCACCGATGAAGAGCTCGGCCATCCCCCGCAGACGCAGGGCCTCGCCCCGTTCGGCCTCGGCGCCGGCCTCGGCCAGGATCCCCGCGGCCCGGGTGAGGAGCTCCCGCGAGGTGACGGCGTCGCCCGCCTTCATCTCGAGGTCACCGAGGACCACGAGGGCCTCGCCGTAGGCCGCCTGATCGCTCCGGGTGTCGGCGTGGGCGAGGGCCTTGGTCAGGTCGGCCCGGGCGTCGTCGAGAGCGCGCACGCCGATGCCACAGCGGGCCCGCCGGACCAGGGCGGTCACCGCCTGGGGGCCGGACTCGTCCTCGAGGAGATCCAACGACTGGGTCGTCAGCCGCAGACCCACGAGGTGGTGCTCGGCGGCGAGGGCGGCCTCGGTGGCCCGCTCCAGCCAGAGCAGGGCCCGGTCGCGCACGTCCTCGGGCACCCCGGCCGTCGCGCCGACGTCGCCGACCAACTCCGCGGCCAGGGCGTAGTGGTGGGCGATGCGGTCGACCATGGCGGTCGGCGCCCGCTCCCCGGTCCCGTGGTGCTCGAGCCACTTGGCGATCCCGGCGTGGCCGGCCGCCCGACGGGCCTTGGTCAGGGTGCCGTAGGCCACGTCGCGCACGAGGTCCGAACGGAAGCTCCACCGTTCGCCGTCGACCTCCAACAGCTCCTTTTCCACCAGGCCGGCCAGCGGTCCGCTGAGATCGGTGAGGCCGTGGTACTCGTTGGCCATGATCTGGAGCGACTCGCGGGCGCCTCGTCGACCGAGGATGGCGGCGTCCTCCAACAACGAGCGTTCTTCGGCGCTGAGGGCGTCGAGGCGGGCCTGGATGAGTCCCCGGAGGTTGTCGGGCAGCTCGGCCAGGTCACCGGTCGGGGTCGGTCCGCGGGGCTGGCGCACCTCCCCGGTGTCCTGGAGCAGCGTGACCAGTTCCTCCAGGAAGAACGGGTTGCCACCCGCCCGGTCCAACAACTGCTCGCGCAGGTCGTCCTCAGGCTCCCAGCCGAGCAGGGAGTCGAGCAGGACGCTCGCCGCGTCCCGGTCCAGGGGCTCGAGGTGGACGATGGCGGAGTTGTGCCGCCCGGGCCGGGGCGCCCAACGGTCGTGAACGGCGTGCCGAGCGGTGCCCACCACGACATAGGGCAGCCGGCCCAGGCGCTCCATCAACTCGTCGATGAAGTCGAGGACCTCGGCGTCGGCCCAGTGCAGGTCCGCCAGGATGACCACGACCGGGGAACGGGCGGCGAAGGCCTCGATCACGCTCAGCAGCGCCCAGGTCGACTCCTCCCGGGCCCGGCCCGGGTCGAGGTCGCGAAGGGGTCCCTCGTGGCCGATGAGGTGCAGCAGGCCCTCGGTGATCCGCAGGACCTCGGCGTCGTTGCCGGCCCGTTCGAGGACGTTGGCGACCATCTCACCCAGCCGGACGCGCACCGCGGTGGCCTCGACATCGCCCTGGATGCCGGCCGCCTGGCGCAGGGCCTCGGCCACGGGCCACCACACGTTGGCCTCCCCGTAGGGCACACACCGACCCTCCAACACCACCGCGTCATGGGTGATGGAGGCGTAGGTCGCCAGCTCGCCGGCCAGGCGGCTCTTGCCGACACCGGCATCCCCCACCAGCAGCAGGAACTGGGCCCGCCGGTTGGTCATGGCCGTGTCGATGGCCGAGGTCAGGTGGGTGAGCTCGGAGCGCCGGCCGACGAGCGGGCCGTCGTCGCGTCGACGCCGGTGGCCCGGCGGCAGGCCCGCGCCGGTCGCGACCCAGGCCTCCACGGTCCCCACCCGACCCTTGACGTCGAGGGTGCCGCGGGCCGCGTAGGTGATGCCGTCACCGGTCGAGTCCCTCGTGGCCGGGCCGACCAGCACCTCTCCCGGCGCGGCCACGCTCTCGAGGCGCTGGGCCGTGTTCACCACATCACCCATGGCCGTGTAGTCACCCCCGGCCCGCAGGGCGCCGACCAGCACCTCGCCCGTGTTGACCCCCACTCGCAACTCCAGGGCCTCGCCGAGGTCCGAGGCGGTGTCGGACAGCAACTCCTGCATCCGCAGCGCGGCCCGTACGGCCCGCTCGGCGTCGTCCTCATGGGCCACGGGTGCGCCGAAGAGGGCCACCACGGCGTCCCCGATGATCTTGTCCACCTTGCCGCCGTAGCTCTCCACCACCGCCACCAGGCGCTGGAAGCAGTGGTCGACGACGTTCTTGACCTGCTCGGGATCACTTCCCTCCGACAGCGAGGTGAACCCGACGAGGTCCGCGAACAGGACGGTGACGACCCGGCGTTCGTCGGCGACCAAGGTCATCGCGTGGCCACAGTGGGAACAGAACCGGGCACCGTCCGCGACGGCGGCCCGGCAGGCCGGGCACTCCATGGGGCCGAGGATACGAGGCCGCCGGGTCCGGGCGCGGCGGCCACGGCCCGGGTGACGCGTGTCACAGGCCCGGCCCCGGGACCACCGGGCATCTGTCTGCGAGGATGGGGCTCGACTCCACCGGCCACACCGTGCCATCGCGAACCTGGAGGTCCAGCGTGACCGTCACCGACTCCGTCCCTTCCGCCGCCCCGACCAGCGCCGTTGCCGCGCGCGCCATCGCCGCGGTGAAGACCTACGGCGAGGGCGACACCGTGGTCAAGGCCCTCGACGGCGTGGACCTGGACATCGAGGCGGGCCGGTTCACCGCGGTCATGGGCCCGTCCGGCTCCGGCAAGTCCACGCTGATGCACTGCATGGCGGGCCTGGACGACCTGACCTCGGGCCACGTGCTCATCGGCGAGGTGGACCTGACCGGGCTCAAGGACAAGGAGCTCACCGTCCTGCGGCGGGACCACGTCGGTTTCGTCTTCCAGACCTTCAACCTGGTGCCCACGCTCACCGCCGAGGAGAACATCCTCCTGCCCCAGTCGCTCGGGGGGCGATCACCGGACCCCGAGTGGTTCGACCGGGTGATCCAGACCGTCGGCCTGGGCGACCGTCTCCACCACCGGCCCTCCGAGCTCTCCGGCGGCCAGCAGCAGCGGGTGGCCGTGGCCCGGGCCCTGGTCGGCCGACCCCAACTGGCCTTCGCCGACGAACCCACGGGGAACCTCGACTCCAACAGCGGAGCAGAGATCCTGCAGTTCATGCGCAAGGCCGTGGACGAGCTGGGCCAGACGATCGTGATGGTCACCCACGACCCCCTCGCCGCGTCGTACTCCGACCGCGTGGTCTTCCTCGTCGACGGCAAGATCACCGACGACATGGCCGACCCGACCGCCGACCACGTGATCGACAAGCTCAAGCACCTCGGCGACTGACCGCGTGCTCAAGGTCGCGCTCAAGGGCGTCCGCGCCCGCTGGGGGCGAGTGCTCACCACCGCCATCGCCGTCATGCTCGGCGTGGCCTTCGTCGCCGGCACCCTCGTGCTGTCCGACACCATCAACCGCGTCTTCCAGGACCTGTTCGCCGATGTGAACGAGGGCACCGACGCCGTGGTGCGCTCGGCGTCGACCTTCGACGACGGCTTCGGCCCCGAGATCCGGGGCCGCATCGACCAGAGCGTCCTGACCGATGTGCTGGCCACCGAGGGCGCGGCCGACGCCGACGGCCAGGTCCAGGGCTTCGCCCAGTTCGTCGGCGACGACGGTGACACCATCGGCAACCCCGGCCAGGGAGCGCCGACGATCGGCTTGAGCTGGCCGACGGTCGAGCAGCTCAACCCGTTCGTCCTGGTGTCCGGCGAGCAGCCGCGGGGTCCCGAACAGGTGGTCATGGACAAGGGCACGGCCGACGACGGGGCCTTCGAGGTCGGTGACACCGTCACCGTCCTGACCCAGGCCGAGCCCCGGGAGTTCACCGTCTCGGGCATCGTGAAGTTCGGCGCCGCGGACAGCCCCGGCGGCGCCAACGTCGCCCTCTTCGACCTACCCACCGCCCAGGCGCTCATCGCCGAGCCGGGCAAGTTCGACCAGATCTCCGTCGTCGCCGACGAAGGGGTGAGCCAGGCCGTGCTGGTCGACCGCATCCTCGCGAACGTGGCCGCCGACCAGGACCTCGAAGCGGTCACCGGCGACGAGATCACCGAGGAGAACCAGGACGCCATCGCCGACCAGCTCAGCTTCTTCACCACGTTCCTGCTGGTCTTCGGCGTGATCGCGGTGATCGTCGGGGCGTTCGTCATCTACAACACGTTCGGCATCCTCGTGGCCCAGCGGGGCCGTGAGCTCGCCCTCCTGCGGGCCATCGGCGCCTCGCGGCGCCAGGTGGTCGGCTCGGTCCTGGTCGAGGCCGGCTTCGTCGCGCTCGTCGGGTCGGTGGCCGGGCTGGTCGGCGGCATCGTCCTGGCCAGCGTCCTGCGGTCGGCCCTCAACGCCCTCGGCGGGGGACTCCCCGACGGACCGTTGGTCATCGAGGCCGGCACGATCGTGGTCGGTCTCCTGCTCGGCTTCGTCGTCACGACGGTCGCCGCCCTCCTGCCCGCGTTCCGGGCGTCCCGCATCCCCCCGATCGCCGCCCTCCGCGACATCGCCCACGACAGTTCCGGCCAGTCCCGGGTGCGGGTCCTGTCGGGCCTCCTCATCACCATCGTGGGTGGGTTGCTCCTCGCCCAGGGCCTCTTCGTCGGTGGTGACAACGCTCTGCTCATGGTCGGGATCGGCGCCGGATTCGTGTTCCTCGGGATCACCGTCCTGGGCCCCGTCCTGGTCGCCCCCGTCGTGGCCGTCATCGGCTGGCCCGTCGCCCGCTTCCGGGGGATGACGGGTCGTCTGGCGAGGGAGAACACGGTGCGCAACCCCAAGCGCACGTCGGCGACCGCGGCGGCACTCATGATCGGCGTCGGTCTCGTGGGCCTCATCGCCATCGCCGCGGCCTCGGTGTCCGGATCGATCGACCAGGCCATCGACGAGTCCTTCACCGGCGACTTCGTGATCGACTCGGGGACCTTCGGCATCGGCGGGCTGAGCCCGACCCTCGCCGCCGAGCTCAACGATCTGCCCGAGGTCGAGGCGGCGTCGGGGATCCGACTCGGCGTCGGTCGCATCGGCGGTTCCGGCGAAGCCGTGCTCGGCTTCGACCCGGCGACGGCCTTCGACATCCTCGACGTGGGCATCGTGGCCGGCTCCCCGGACGATCTCGACGAGAACGGCATCGCCGTCAAGCAGGACCGGGCGGCGCGCGACGGGCTCCAGATCGGCGACCCCGTACCGGTGACCTTCGCCGAGACCGGTGACCAGGAGCTCGAGGTGGCGATGATCTTCGCCGACGAGGACGGCCTGGTGCAGCCGGCCAGGTACCTCATCGGCCTGTCCGCCTACGAGGCCAACTTCGCCGACCAGTTCGACCTCCAGGTGTACCTGATCGTCGCCGACGGCTCCTCGGTGGAGGAGGCCCGACCCGCCATCGAGGGCGTCGCCGAGGCGTACCCCAACGCCGAGGTCCAGGACATCGCGGAGTTCAAACAGGCCCAGCGGGACCAGATCAACCAGTTCGTGGCCATCATCTACGTGCTGCTGATGCTGGCGGTGATCATCGCCCTGTTCGGGATCGGCAACACCCTGGCGCTGTCGATCATCGAGCGGACCCGGGAGCTCGGCCTCCTGCGGGCGGTGGGGATGACCCGTCGCCAGCTCCGCACCACCGTGCGCTGGGAGGCGGTGCTGACCTCGGTGTTCGGCACCCTGCTCGGCCTCGCCATCGGCCTGTTCTTCGGCTGGGCCATCGTCGAGGCCCTGAAGGACGAGGGACTCAACGCCTTCGTCGTGCCGGTGGGCCAGCTGGTGATCATCGTGCTCATCGCCGGCCTGGCCGGCGTGCTGGCCGCGATCCTCCCGGCCCGACGGGCCTCGAAGCTGAACATCCTCGAGGCCATCGTGGACGACTGATGGCCGATCGACCGCGGGTCTGGGTCGATCGGCCCATCGACTCACGTCTGGGTCGATCGGCCCATCGATCCGGGTTTGGGTCGATCGGCCCATTGAGTCCCGCCCGGGGAAGACCGATCTTCTGAACATGGCCATCATGGAGCGGACGGCGGTCGACCAACTCGGCCTCCGAGTTGTGGAGACCAGCGAGGGCCCCGACGTGCTGGACGCCATCGTCGACGACGTCCCCGACGTCGTGGTCGTCTCCGTGCAACCCGGAGCGATCCACCCCCTGCAGCTCTGCCGGGTGGTCGCCGACCGGGCACCGGTCAGCCGAGTGCTGGTCCAAGCCGGCGCCGACGAGGCCGCCCACAGCTACCAGGCACTCCGCGTCGGGGCCTGGGGTTGTCTCGATCCCGACGCCGGCCCCGCCGAGCTCCACGACGCGGCCGAGGCCGTCGCCCGCGGCGAAGCCCTGCTGCCGCCCCGCCACGCGGCCTGGGTGCTGCGCGAGCTCGCCGACGACGCCCCGGCCCCGGCGGCTGCGCCGCCGACCGCGGAGCGGTTGACCACGACCGAGACCACCGTGCTGCGACTGCTCGCCGAGGGCACCCCCCGGGACGCGGTGGCCGACCACCTCGGGCTCAGCGGCCGGGTCGTGGGGCGCCACGTCGCCTCGGCGCTCGCCCGCCTCCACCGGAGGTACCGCCGACCCAGCACCCCCGCGGACACAACCTCGGTCGCGATCACCCTCGGCTGACCCGAGCCCATCCCTGACCGCGTGAGCCGGTGACGCAGGGCCTGTCCCGGCGACGCCGCTCGATCACCCCAGTGGGCGCAGGTCGGCGAAGTCCCAGAAGGCCCGAAGCCGGGTGATCCTGCCGTCGTCGTCGAAGGCCAGGGTGTCGACCACCGGGATGGCCATTGCCTCGTCGCCCACCGTCGGGCGGGCCTCCCCCGGGAACGCCGCCTCGTGGCCGGCCACGCGGACCGGTCCGGTGAGGGTGAGCTCGATCCGGGGTGTCATCTCCCGGGTCGTGTCCCAGAACGCCCGGATGGCGTCGAGGCCGCGGTGGACCTCCCCGCCGACCGGGTCCTCCAGCGTCGCGTCCTCGGCGAAGAGGCCGACGTAGCCCTCCTTGTCGCCCGCGCTGAACACCTCGGTGTAGCGCTGCACGGTGGCTCGGATCTGCTCGGCGTCAGGCATGGCGCCGACGCTAGTTCCGCGGTCGGGGGTCCTCAGCGCCCGGTCGGCTCGCCGGCTGGCACCGCGGGCACCAGTAGGTCACCCGCGGGTCCTCGCCCTGGTGGCGCCGCTCGATCGGCGTGCCGCAGCGTCGGCAGGGCCGACCCCCACGGCCGTAGACCGCCAGGCCGCCGCCGAGGATGGTCGACCGCTCCCCGGGAAGGGAGACATTGGCCCGGAGCTGGTGGGCTGCGGTGGTGATCAGCCGGCGGCGGGTGCCCACATCGAGGTCCCGGACCTTGGCGAAGGGGCTGACCCGGCAGGCCCAGAGAGCCTCGCTCTTGAACACGTTGCCGACGCCCGCCGCCACCTGCTGGTCCAACAGGAGCGGGGCGATCTCGGTGTCGACGTCGGCGCGGGCGGCGAGGCGGTCGAGGACCTCGTCGACCGGCGGGTCCTCGACGCACAGGTCCGGGCCCAGGTGGTCGAGGGGCTGGGGCAGGTGAGCGGCCGGCTCACGGTAGAGCTCGACCACCGGCGCCTTGAAGCAGACCGCGTCCCAGTCGGCCACGCCGACCACGGCACGGGCCAGGTGTTCGGGCAGACGCCACCGGCTCCCCGACCGGTAGAGGTGCCAGGTCCCCGTCATCCGGAGGTGGGTGTGGAGGACCACGCCGTCGGCGAAGGTGATGAGGAGGTGCTTGCCCCTGGCCTCCACCGCCCGGACGGTCGTCCCCTTCGCCGGGCGAGGCCCGACCGCCCGGGGCGCCTCGAAGCGCGCGAGCACCTGGCCGGCGAGTGCCGGCCGCAGGCGGTCGGCCACCCGGTGGATCGTGTCGCCTTCGGGCACGGGACCAGGCTACGAAGCGGGGGTGGGGGCAGCCCCTACGGTTCGGGCGGTGACTCCTGAACCGACCCCGATCGAACTGGTCCCGCTGGGCCGCCTGACCCTCGGCCTCACCGAGCCCCTCGTCCTCTCCGACACGCCGGTGGGCACCTTCATCGTCGCCGAGCTGACCTCGGCCCGCTTCGAGGGCGAACGGCTCAACGCGTCGATGAAGGGCGTGGCGAACGCCGACTGGCTCACGATCTCGCCCGACGGCACCGCCGACCTGGACGTGCGCATCCTGCTGGAGACCGACGACGGCGCCCTCGTGTACGTGCAGTACGGCGGCCGTCTCGTGCTCGCCACCCAGACCGCGTACAGCGCCCCGCTCTTCCGGACCGGTGACGAGCGCTACACCTGGCTCAACGGCGTCCAGGCCGTGGCCAAGGGCCAGACCGACGGCCAGACCCTCGTCTACGACATCCACGAGATGCGCTGACCCACCCGCCGGTCACATGAACGAGGTGGCCTCGTCGAGTCCGAGGTCGGGATGGGGGCCGATGGCCAGGGGCTGGGCGTTGGCCCAGCCGTGACCGCCGACGGTCGGGTCCTCCACGGCGACGACGGTGTCCCGGAGCTGGTGCAGCCGGTGGGCGGCATCCAGGGTGGTGCAGTCGGCCTCGTGCTCGCCCTCGACGTGGAGCTCGGGTCCGCGGTACTGGCCGTGCCACTGGTCGGCGAACCCGAAGTACAGCCCGGCGCCGAGGTGGAAGCCGGTCTCGCCGAGGGCCGTGATCGTGAGCGGTCGCTCGGTGCCGTCGGCCATCGTGCCCCTCAGGATCCCGCCCAGGAGTCGCCGGTTCACCGGGTCGAACTCGAGCTCGGGCTCGATGGCGACGAAGGGCTCGCGCCGCCCGTCAGGGTGCTCGACGCCACCTTGGGTCGTGACCTGGCGGAAGTCGGCCACGGCGTGCTGCTGGTGGAACACGTGCAGGGCGTACGGGTCGCCGGCGGCCGTCTCGCACAGCATCGGTGACCAGAGGACGAGTGACGCCAGCCCGGGTACCTCACCTCGGCTCGGGGCGTCCTCGACCGGCGCCCCGACCATGTAGCGGACCCCCCAGGAGTGGTCGCGGGTCGAGAACCAGCTCGTCGGCTCGATCTCGGTCCGCTCGCCGTCGACCTCGACCCAGCCGTGGGCCACGCCCGTGTGGTGATAGCGCACGATGTCGGCGTCGATGCGGCCGCCGTCGGGCGCCCGGTGCACCTCCCGGTGCTCGAGGGCCGGGGGGACCACCCCCTCGAAGGTCCACTCGAAGGCGACGGGGACCACCTCGTTCGCCTCCAGCGAGAACCGCACCGACCGCAGCGGCTCCACGACCTCGTAACGGATCGGGCCGACCCCGAGCCGGTCCCGGTCGGGCGCCAGCGGCCGACTGGCCCGTACCGTCCACTGCTCGACGCCCCGGGAGACCCCGGCGTACGCGTCGAGCACGCCGCGGTTGGTGTACTTGCCCATCCCCAGGTGGACCTGGACCGAGCCGTCACGGGCGGCGGCCTGGGCGCAGACCTTCTCGGTCCAGGACCGGTCGGACTGGCCGACCGAGGCGAAGGTCTCGGTGACCTGGTGGTTGAAGGTCTCATCGGCCGGCACGAGCGGTCCCAGTGACATGGCGCGCACCCTAGGACGGCCCGGCCCGCGCGGGCACCGACCGCCGGTCGACTCGAGGGCCGGCAGGATCGCCGAGGTCCAGGGTGAACGGAGCACGCCGACGACCCCCGATCCGGCGCCGGCGGGATCGGGGTCCTTCGCGTCGTGTCACGATGGCGCTGTGGCCCTCACCGTGCAGCGGGACCTGGACACGGTCGTCGCCGGATTCCTCGCTTGGCTCTCGAGCCGACGGGACGCCGAGGTCCTGGTCGAGGACGTGGAGCGCCCGACCGACGGCTGGTCCAGCGAGACGGTCCTCGTCCGGGTCCGGGTAGGTAGCACGACCGACGGCTTCGCGCTCCGGCTGGCGCCCTCCGGCGAGGGCATCTTCCCCGTCTACGACCTCGGGCTCCAGGCCCGGGCCCAGGCCCAGGCCTCGGCGGCCGGGGTCCCGACCGCCGTGCCCGCCGAGCTGGTCGCGGATCCCCGCTGGCTGGGCGAACCGTTCCTCGTCATGCCGTTGATCGACGGCCATGTCCCCGGGGAGACGGCGGCCTTCGACCCCTGGGTACAGACCCTGCCGCCCATCGTTCGGCGGGCGATGTACGAGGGGGTGGTCGACGCCCTGGTCGCCCTGCACGGGGTCGAGCCGCCCGAGGACCTCGCCCGCCGCCCGGTCGAGGACGAGCTGGGCTGGTGGACCGAGTACCTCGGGTGGTACGCCCGGCCCGACGAGGCCGCGCCCGCGCTGGGCGACGCGCTGCGATGGTGCATCGACCACCGTCCTGACGGCGAACCGGCCCCGGCCCTGCTGTGGGGCGACGTCCGGCTGGGCAACGGCGTCTTCGCCGACGACGGCTCGATCGCCGCCCTCCTGGACTGGGAGATGGCCACCGTCGGCGCCCCCGAGCACGACCTCGCCTGGTGGTGGGCCCTGGAAGCCATGCAGGACGAGCTGGTGGGCGGTCGGGCCGAGGGCTTCCCCACGATCGTCGAGCTACGAGACCGGTACGAGTCCGGGCTCGGACGGCGGCTGCAGGACCTCGGCTGGTTCGAGACCTTCGCCCTGTTCCGTTCGGCGGCCATCCTCACCCGCATCGGGATCCTGCAGCAGCGGGCGGGGCAGACCCCTCGGCTGCCGCTGCACGACAACCCCGTGCTCGACCACCTGACCCGACGCCTGGAGACACCGTGACGATCCCCGCCTTCGACCCGCGGGACCCGCACTTCCGCATCCGACCCGACTTCCACGAGCTGACGGCCCGCCTGCGGGCCGAGGCACCTGTCCACGAGGTGGCGCCGGGCCTCAAGGTGCTGAGCCGCTACGAGGACATCCGTGAGGTCAGCCGCCGCCCCGAACGGTTCCGGTCCGGTGGCGGTGTCCTGGCCAACGACCCCGTCCGGGACGAGGGCCGCGCCGTCGAGGGCTCGATCATCCACATGGACCCCCCGGCCCACGGCGAGTGGCGCCGGGTGCTCAACCGGCGGTTCACCCCGCGGGCCGTCGCGCCCCTGGAGGACCGGATCCGGGAACTGACCGGCGCCCTCCTCGACGCCCTGCCGACCGATCAGCCCGTGGACCTGGTCGAGGGGCTCTGCGCGCCGTTGCCGGTGCTGGCCATCGCCGAGTTGCTGGGTGTGCCCGATGCCGACCGCGGCGACTTCACCCGTTGGTCCGACGCCACCATCGCCGCCACCGACGGGATGTCGACCCTGACCGACGACGACCTCACCGCGTTCACCGAGCTGACCCGGTTCCTCGACGACCACGCGAAGGCCAAGGCCACCGACCCGGGTGAGGACCTGGTCTCCGCCCTCGTGACCGCCGAGGTCGAGGGCCGGCCCATGACCCCCTCCGAGCTGGTCCTGTTCAGCATCACCCTCCTGGTGGCGGGCAACGAGACCACCCGCCACCTGCTCTCGGGCGGGATCACCGCCCTGGCCGAGCACCCCGACCAGCGGACCGCCCTCGCCGCCGAGCCCTCCGCCCTGCCCGTCGCCGTCGAGGAGTGCCTGCGCTGGGTCACCCCGATCCACCAGTTCGCCCGCACCGTGGTGACCGACACCGAGGTCGGGGGCGTGCCCGTCGCCGCCGACGACTACCTCATCATGCTCTACACCTCGGGCAACCGGGACGAGAGCGCCTTCGGCCCCACCGCCGACCGCTTCGATGCCTTCCGGGCCGCGCCGACGCCGAACCTGGCCTTCGGCTTCGGCGAGCACCTCTGCCTCGGCGCCGCCCTCGCCCGCCTCGAGGGCCGCGTCGTGTTCGAGGAGCTCCTCGCCCGGTTCCCTGACCACCGGTTGGCCGGCGACCCCGTCATCGCCCCCAGCAGCCTCGTCCACGGTCCCGCCGAGCTGTGGGTCGCCCTCAGCTGACGCGCCCCGGGCGTGCCATCGCGCTCTGGTCAGGGTGGTTTCGGCCGACCGTCCGTGACGCCCGCCTGCGATGATCGATCCATGATCGACAGCTCGGCCCTGCCGTTCGGCGACACCCAGGACTTCGACGACGCCCGGCGGGGATTCGTCGCCGCCCTCGAGCCGGGCATCGTCCACACCACCGACGGCCGGGTGGTGTGGGACAACGACGTCTACGGCTTCCTGTCGGAGGACTGCCCTCCGACGGCCAACCCCAGCCTCTGGCGCCAGTCCGAGCTCAACGCCATCCAGGGGTTGTTCGAGGTGACCGCCGGCATCTACCAGGTGCGCGGGCTCGACCTGTCGAACATGACCCTCGTCGAGGGGGACTCCGGCGTGATCGTCGTCGATCCCCTCGTCTCGGTGGAGACCGCGGCCGCCGCGCTGGCCCTCTACCGGGAACACCGGGGCGAGCGGCCGGTCCGGGCGGTGATCTACACCCACAGCCACGTCGACCACTTCGGTGGGGTCAAGGGGGTCACCACCGACGCCGAGGTCGCGGCCGGTGAGGTGCCGGTGCTCGCTCCCGAGGGCTTCCTGGGCCACGCCGTGTCCGAGAACGTCTACGCCGGCACCGCCATGGCCCGGCGAGCCATGTACATGTACGGACGAGCCCTCGAGCCTGGCCCCTCCGGCCACGTCGGCTGCGGGCTGGGCCAGCTCCCCTCGTCGGGGACGGTGTCCCTCATCGCCCCGACCCGCGACATCACCCACACCGGCCAGATCGAGGTCCTCGACGGCGTGACCATCGAGTTCCAGATGACGCCGGGCACCGAGGCGCCGGCGGAGATGAACTTCTACTTCCCCGAGTTCTCGGCGCTGTGCATGGCCGAGAACGCCACCCACAACCAGCACAACCTGGTCACCCTGCGCGGCGCCCTCGTCCGCGACCCCCGGGAGTGGGCCCGGTACCTCACCGAGGCGGTCGACCTGTTCTCGGACCGGGCCGAGGTGACCTTCGCCTCCCACCACTGGCCCATCTGGGGTCGGGCCGAAGGCCGGGAGTTCCTCGAGCTGCAGCGCGACCTCTACGCCTACCTCCACGACCAGACGCTGCGCCGGCTGAACCAGGGCCTCACCGGCCCGGAGATCGCCGAGGACTTCGAGCTGCCGACGGTCCTCGACCAGGCCTGGCACCTCCGCGGCTACTACGGCTCGGTCAGCCACAACGTGAAGGCGATCTACCAGCGCTACCTGGGCTGGTTCGACGGCAACCCGGCCCACCTGTGGGCCCACCCTCCGGTGGCGGCGGCCACCCGCTACGTCGCCGCCATGGGCGGAGCCGACGCCGCGATCGACCATGCCCGCGCCGCTCTCGACGCCGGCGACCACCGCTGGGCCGCCGAGGTCCTGAACCACGTCGTCTTCGACGACCCCGACAACGCCGACGCCAGAGCACTGCTGGCCGAGATCTACGACCACCTCGGCCACGGCTCGGAGAACGCCACCTGGCGGAACTTCTTCCTGACCGGCGCCATGGAACTACGAGACGGCGTGCAGGCCCAACCCCAGACGATCGTCGGCGACGTGGTGACGGCCCTGTCCGTCGAGCAGATCTTCGATGCCATGGCCATCCGCCTCGACGGCCCCCGGGCCGGCGCGGCCGGGCTCGACCTGACCATCGACTGGCACATCACCGACCTCGACTCCCACCACCGGGTGACGGTGCGCCACGGGGTGGTGGTCCAGCGCACCGTCCCCGGGCCCCTCGACGGGGCCGACGTCCGGTACGCGCTGGCCAAGGGCGAGCTGCTCCCGGTCCTGATCGGCCTCACGACCGTCGATCCCGTCGCCGGCGCGGCCTCGGCGCTGGCCGACCTCCAGGCCCACCTGGACCGGGTCGATCCCGACTTCCCCATCGTCACGCCATGACCCCGGTCACGGCGGCGAGCCGGGTGGCCCCGACCTTGGCGGACCCGACCGAGGACCCCGTGCCATCCTGTCGCCCATGAGCGACGAACTGATCGAGATCGAGGAGACCCTCCAGTTGCGGCGGGAGGAGGCGGCGGACCGACTGCGGGCCATCGCCGACCAGCTGTCGCGCCACAACGACCTGGAGTTCCACCAGGGTGGACTGAAGATCACCGCGAAGGTCCCCGACCGGGTCGAGATGGAGATCGAGCTCGCGATCACCTCGGACGGCGGCGAGCTGGAGATCGAGATCTCCTGGTGACCCCGTCGCTCCGGTCACCGACGGTCACGGGCGGAAGGTCAGCCCCTTGTAGCCGTCCGTGAAGCCGGCCGCCTGCAGGCGGGCGGCGATCTCCGGGGACTCGCCCACGGGATCGCCGTCGACCCGGGCGATCTCCAGCGAGCGGACCCTTCCGTCCTTGACCAGCGACTGGAGCGCCTCGGGCCAGTGGTCCAGTTCCCGGGACCGGGGGAAGGTCACCAGGCTCTTGCCGCCGCGCTCGCAGAACACCGCGGGCTCGCCGTCCACGAGGACGACGTAGGCCCCCGCGCTCCGGCTCGGGCGGCCGTCGGTCTCCGGCCACGCCAGCGCGGCACCGAAGGGCTGGGCCGGGTCCGCGGCCGCGAGGAGCACCACGCCCTCGCCGTCCCGACCCGCGCGCAAACGGTCGACCGCCCCGGCCAGGGCGAACTGGGCGCCCCCGAGACCGGCCACGAAGTACCCCCGACGCACCTGACCGCGGTCCTCCAGCGCCTTCAACACCGGGTAGACCCCGGCGAAGCCGCCCTCGGCGCCCTCGCCCAGCGCCGCCTCCCGGGTGAGGACGCCGTAGCGGGCCAGCAACTGCTGGGCCCGGGCGTGGGCCGCCTCCGTGTCGGTCGGGACGGGCCGCCGCAACGGGTCCACCAACGACCACCGGCCGGCGGCCTGGGGTGGGCCCAGGCGGGTCAGGCGACCCGGCGAGGGACGGCGGCGGCCCGAGCGGCGGGGCCGGCCGGCCAGGAACGCCCGGAGCGGCGCGAGGGAGTCGTTGGTGACCAGGCCGGCCCACACCAGGTCCCACAACGCGGCCAGCACCGTGGGTTCGTCATAGGGCACCTCGGGGCCGCCCCCGGGGCGGGCCCCGACCGTGGCCGACGCCGCCACCAGGTCGGGCCAGAACGACGCCCCCCTCTGGTCGAGGTGGGCCAGGAGGGCGGCGTGGACGGGTCCGTCAGGTGGCTCCTCGGCCGCCGGCACCAGGAGCCCGAGGCGGTCCCGGTAGACGAGGCGGACCCGGCCGTCGGTGGCGCCGAGGGCCCCGGCGCCGACCCAGACCACCTCGCCGGCCGTGCAGAGCGCGTCGAGGTCGGCCGGACGGTAGGCCGCCATCCGAGCGGGCAGGACGTCGCCCTCGACGATGGACGCCGGCAGGGCGGCCCCCTGCAGGGCGTTGAGCACCTCGACCAGGCCCTCGGGACCGCGCCGGGGGACCCCCACGCCCTGCCAAGCCGGAAGGAACCGGGCCAGGGCCGTGCCGTCGACGGGCTCGACCTCCTTGCGCAGGACGGCCAAGGACCGGCGCCGGAGCGTGCGCAGGACGTCCTCGTCGCACCACTCCCGCTCGACCCCGTCGGGGCGGAACTCCCCCCGCACGACCCGGCCCTCCTGCTCGAGGGCCTCCAGGGCGAGCAGCGCCGGCTCCCCCTGCACGCCCAGTCGGCGGGCCACGTGCTGGGTCAGGAAGGGTCCATGGGTACGGGCGTAGCGGGCGACGAGGTCGACCAGCGGTCGCTCCACCGGATCGGTGAAGGCCTGGGGCAGACCCGGAGGCAGGGCCAGCCCGAGCGCGTCGCGGACCCGGGCGGCGTCCTCGGCCGCGGCGTAGCGCTCCTCGCCGGCGACCGAGCCCTTGATGACCCGGCCCGGGCCGACCAGGTCCTCGAGCCACGCCCCCGCCGGACCGTCGCTGCGGGCATCGGCCTCGTCCCGCGTGAGCGGCCCGAGGGCCCGGAGCACGTCGGTCAGCTCGTCGGGATCCCGGGCCCGCCGACCGTCGGTCAGGCGCTGCAACTCCAACTCGAGGTCGGCCAGGACCCCCGGGTCGATCAGCTCCCGGAGCTCCTCGGCACCGAGGAGGTCCCGCAGCAGATCCCGGTCCAGGGCCAGGGCCGCGGCCCGGCGCTCGGCCAAGGGGGCGTCGCCCTCGTACATGTAGACCGCGATCCAGCCGAAGAGCAGCGACTGGGCGAACGGCGAGGCCTGCCGGGTCTCGACCGGCACGACCCGGATCTCGCGGGAGCGCAGACCACCGAGCACCTCCCGCAGGGCCGGCACGTCGAAGGCGTCGTTGAGGCACTCCCGGGTCGTCTCCAACAGCAGCGGGAAGTCGGGGTAGCGGGCCGCCACCTGGAGCAGGTCCGCGGCCCGCTGACGTTGCATCCACAGCGGCGTCCGGCGGTCGGGGCGGCGGCGGGGCAGGAGCAGGGCCCGGGCCGAGGCCTCCCGGAAGCGGGAGGCGAACATGGCCGTGTTCGGCAGGTGGGCCATGACCAGCTCGTCGATGTCCTCGGGCTCGACGAGCAGTTGCTCCAGCGGGAGGTCGTCCACAGCCTCGGGAAGGCGGAGCGCGATGCCGTCGTCGCTCCACATCAGCTCGACGTCGAGACCCCACTCGTCGGCCAACCGGCCCCGGAGGGCCATGGCCCACGGGGCGTGCACCCGGGCCCCGAACGGCGACAGGATGCAGACCCGCCAGTCCCCGATCTCGTCTCGGAACCGCTCGACCACGACCGTGCGGTCGTCGGGCAGGGCCCCGGTGGCCTCGACCTGCTCGTCGAGGTACCGCAGGAGGTTGTCGGCGGCCAGCGGGTCCAGGCCGTGCTGCTCGGTGAGCCGGGTGACCGCGGCGTCGCCCGCCTCCTCCCGGATCTCCCGCGTGAACGCGCCGATGGCCCGGCCCAGCTCGAGGGGCCGCCCGGGACCGTCCCCGTGCCAGAACGGCATCTTGCCGGGCCGACCCGGCGCCGGCGTGACCACGACCCGCTCGGGGGTGATGTCCTCGATGCGCCAGGTGGAGGCCCCCAGAAGGAAGGTCTCACCGGGACGGCTCTCATAGACCATCTCCTCGTCCAACTCACCGACCCGGGTCCCGTCCGGGAGGAAGACCCCGTAGAGACCCCGGTCCGGGATGGTCCCGCCGCTGGTGACCGCCAGACGCTGGGCGCCGGACCGCCCCCGGACGGTCCCGTTGACCCGGTCCCACACGATGCGCGGGCGGAGCTCGCTGAACTCCTCCGAGGGATAGCGGCCGGCCAGGAGGTCGAGCACGTTCTCGAGCACCTCGTCGGACAGGTCCGCGTACGGGGCGCTGCGCCGGACGACCGCCGCGAGGTCGTCGACCGCCCATTCGTCGAGGGCGACCATCGCCACGATCTGCTGGGCCAGGACATCGAGGGGGTTGCGCAGGTACCGGGTGGACTCGATGGCCCCGGCGTGCATGCGTTCCACGACCACGGCGGTCTCCAGGAGGTCCGCCCGGTGCTTCGGGAAGATGCGCCCCCGGCTGGGCTGGCCCACCTGGTGGCCGGCCCGGCCGATCCGCTGCAGCCCACTGGCCACCGAGCCGGGCGACTCGACCTGGATGACCAGGTCGACCGCACCCATGTCGATCCCCAGTTCGAGGCTGCTGGTGGCCACCAGGGCCCGGAGATCGCCCCGCTTCAGCTCGTCCTCGATGTCGAGCCGGCGCTCCCGACTGAGCGAGCCGTGGTGGGCCTTCACCAACTCGTGGCCCGGAGGGGGCGGTCGGCCCTCGGCCTCGGCGGCCCGCGACTCACCGTCGAGGTACAGCTCGTTCAGACGGGTGGCCAGGCGCTCGGCCAGGCGCCGGGCGTTGACGAACACGATGGTCGAGTTGTGGTCGAGGATCAGGTCCAGCAGCCGGGGGTGCATGGACGGCCAGATGGAGCGGCGGACCGGACCGGCGGCGGCCGGGCCCTCCACCGGCTCGTCGACGATCTCCCCGAGACGGCCCATGTCCTCCACCGGGACCACGACCTCGATCTCCATGGTCTTGCGCACCCCGGCGTCGACCACGGTGACCGGGCGGAGGGCGCCGTCACGCCGGCCACCGAGGAACCGGGCGATCTCGTCCAGAGGCCTCTGGGTGGCCGACAGCCCGATGCGCTGGGGCGGATGCTCGCACCGCTCCTCCAGGCGTTCGAGGCTGAGAGCCAGGTGCGAGCCCCGCTTGGTGGCGGCCAGGGCGTGGATCTCGTCGATGATCACGGTCTCGACACCGGCCAGGGTCTCCCGGGCCGCCGAGGTCAGCATGAGGTAGAGCGACTCGGGAGTGGTGATGAGCAGGTCCGGCGGATGGCGGACCAACCGGCGGCGCTCGTCGGCCGGGGTGTCGCCCGTGCGCATGCCGACCGTCGGCATCCGCACGGGGTGGCCCAGCCGCTCCCCGGCCAGGGAGATGCCCTGCAACGGGGCCCGCAGGTTCTTCTCGACGTCGACCGCCAACGCCCGCAAGGGCGAGATGTAGAGGACCCGGGGGCCGGACGTCTCCGGCGGCGGGCTGTTCATCAGCCGGTCGATCCCCCAGAGGAACGCGGTGAGGGTCTTGCCCGAGCCGGTCGGGGCCAGGATCAAGGTGTGGTCCCCGGCCGCGATCGCCGGCCACCCCTGGGCCTGGGCCGGGGTGGGGGCGCTGAAGGTCGTCTCGAACCAGGTCCGCACGGGCTCGGAGAAGCGGTCGAGCGCCACGACCGGACGGTAGCGGCGGGCTGTGACCGGTGCTTCCGGCCCGGTCCCGCGTCGGACGTCCGTCGGGGGGCCGCCCTAGGATGACGGCGTGGCCGAGTACCAGACCCCGGAGTTCCATCCGGCGTTCGAGGAGTACTGCGAAGCCATCTACGAGTTGCACGAGGACGACGTCGAGGTCATCCAGGCCCGCATCGCCGAGCGGCTCGAGATCTCCCGACCGGCGGTGTCGGAGATGATCCGCCGTCTCGAAGGGGCCGGCCTGGTCACCCTCGACGGGTCGATCAAGCTCACGCAGTCGGGCCACACGCTGGCCGAGACGGTGGTCCGTCGCCACCGCCTGGCCGAGCGCTTCCTGACCGACATCCTGGGGCTCTCCTGGGCCGACGCCCACACGGAGGCGGGCAAGTGGGAGCACGTCATCTCCGAACCCGTGGAGGAGGCGATGACGCGCGTGCTGGGCGACCCCACCACCTGTCCGCACGGCAACCCCATCCCGGGCTCGGACTACGACGCCCCCGCCGCGGTCACCCTCGACGGACTCGAGCCGGGCACCGACTTCACCGTGTCCCGCATCCCCGAAGAGCTGGAGTTCGCCCCCGGCCTGCTCCAGTTCCTGGAGGAGTCCGCCGTCGTGCCCGGTCAGTCCGGGACGGTGACCGCGACCTCACCCGACGGCGCCCTCAAGGTGGACATCGGCGGTCGTCCCGTGGACATCGGCTCCTTCGCCAGCGCCCGCATCCTCGTCACCGCCGGCTGAGGGCCGCACCGACCACCACCCCCACCAGGCCAAGGCCGCCAGGCCGAGGATCCACGCCGTCATCAGCACCGGGGTCGACCCCGTCGGGTTCCGCAGATCGGGCAGGGCCGACCGCCACGCCCGGTGGAGCGGGTTCCCGGTGGACTCGAAGTCGATGATCAGCGTCAGGCGCTCCCGCAGCACCTCGACCACCACCCACCCCCACGCCACGACCCCGACCGCACCGAGGCCCGCGATCACGACGAGCACCCGGTTCTCGACCTTGCCGACCCACCAGGCCGTGGCCAGGACGAGGCACGGGAGGACCACCACGATCTGGCGTCCCGGCCACCACCAGCCGTGCATGGTCAGGGCGAGCCAGGTGGCGCCGGCCCAACCTGCGGCGAGCGGGACGATCAGGACGCTCCAGCACGGCGGGCGGCGCCGGGCCAGAGCCCCCAGCGCCGGCACGGCGGCCAGGTACACCGGGGCCCAGGCCACCAGGCCGAAGCCCCGATCGACCAGGAGGCCCACCAGTCGCGGGGTCCGGCTGAGGTAGTCGGGCGACGGGCCGGTGACGCTGAACTCCCCGGTCTCCTGGAAGTGGTCACCCGCCGCGTAGACCGTCCAGCCTCCGTAGACGATCTGGTGCCCGAGGAGGTACACGAGGCCGGCGCCCACCAGCACCGCGGCGCCGCCCAGCACGGCCCGCCGGTCCCCCCGGCGCCACAGGGTCCACGCCCCCACCGCGACCAGGGCCATCGCGACCGGCGCGTACTTCACGCTCAGCCACGGGAGCGCCACCACCGCGGATACCAGCAGCCAAGAGCCCCGTCGCCCCATCGGCCCGCTGAGGGCCGCGACCGCGACGGTGACCGCGAGGGCCGCCGGGAGCTCCGGGTACACCTGGGTGCCGTAGCTGGTGAGCGGAGCGCTCAGGGCGAAGGCCAGGACCACGACCGACGCCGCGCCCCGGCTCACCCCGAAGCGCTCGACCGCCGTCCAGGTCAGGAGCGCGGCCAGCACGCCGGCCAGCACGGCCAGGGTCGCCTTGGCCGCCACCCAACCGCCGAGGGTCATCGGCCCGGCGAGCAGGACGGGCAGGAGGGGATCGTGGGGGCTGAACTCCCGTCCGTCACCGTTCGGCTCGGTCTGGGGATCGATCGTCACCTCGTGGAAGGGCGTGTAGGCCCGGTCCCGGATCTCGTCGCTGATGTCGAGGTCCAGGTCCTCACCCAGGCTCAGCGCGGACAGCAGGTACTGCGGCTCGTCCGCGGTCACCCGGGCGACAGAGGTGGCCCGGGCGGGCAGCGCGACCAGGGCCCAGATCGTCACCAGCACGCCGATGCCCAGGTACCTCGAGGCACTGACTGTCGGATTCCGACAGTCAGTGCCTCGAGCCTGAACCGGTGGCATCACGCCAGGCGTTCGGTACGACGGACGACCAGGAGCCAGGTCAGCACCGCGCTGCCCAGCACGAGGACCGTCGCCGCCAGACCCACCTCGCCGAGGAAGCCGCCCTCCTGGGCGTCCCAGATGCGCACGGCCAACGTCTCGAAGTTGGTCGGCCGGAGCAGGAGCGTGGCCGGGAGCTCCTTCATGGCCGACAACATGACCAGGCCCGCGCCGGCCAACAGGCCCGGCAGCATCAGGGGCACGTCGATGGTGGCGAAACGACGCGCTCGACCAGCGCCCAGCGTGCGGGCGGCGTCGTCCATGCGCCTCGGCATGCCGCCGACCGCGACCTGTGCCGCCCGCATGGACTGGGCGCCGAAGTGCACGACATACGCGAAGATCAGCACCGGAAGCGTCTGGTAGAGGCCGGCGGCACCTGGCGCGTTCAACGTCCAGAAGACCAGCGAGAGCGCGACCACCAGGCCGGGCAGGGCGAAGCCGCTGACGACCACGGCGTTGGTGACCCCTCCCAGGCGAGTCCGGTGACGGGAGGTGAGGTAGGCGACGGGGAGGACCAGGAGGGCGGCGACCACCGCCGCCGTGATGCTGCTCAGGGCGGTGTTGGCCGCGGGGACGGCCAGGCTCCCGACGCTGTCGGCCAGCTCCCGGCCGACCCGTTCGCCCTGGAGGGCGCGCAGGGCCCAGTAGCCCAGGACGGCCACCGGGGCGACCAGGCCGACGGTGACCACGCCGGTCACCGCGGCCAACGAGGGCCAGCGCCAGCGACCCAGGGCGACCTGCAGGGGTCGGCGGCCACCGCCGACCTCGGTCCGGACCCGGCGCCGGCCGACGAAGCGCTCCGCGGTGGCCACGGTCAGGGCCAGGATCCCCAACACCAGCGCCAGGGCGAACGCTCGCTCCTGATCGAAGAGCCGGTTGGCGAAGATCTCGACGGTCAGGGTCCGGTAGCCCATCAACTGCACGGCGCCGAACTCGCTCACCGTGTAGAGGAAGACCAGCAGGGTGCCGGCCCAGACGGCCCCACTCGTCTGGGGCAGCACGACCGACCGGAACACCGCTCGGGGACCCCGACCGAGCAGCCGGGCACTCTCCTCCAGCGACGGCGGCAGGGTGGACAGGCGGGCGGCGACCGGCAGGTAGACGTAGGGCTGGGTGAAGAGCACCAGCACCAGCCAGGAGCCGAACCACCCGTCGAGCTGGATCAGGTCGGACACGCCGAACCACTCGTCGACCAGCCCCCCCTTGGCGAAGGCGTTGATGAACGCCAGCGCCCCGACGAAGGACGGGAACACCAGGGGCAGGGGGGCCAGCACCCGCCACACCCGCCGCCCCGGCAGGTCGGTGCGCATCGTCAGCCAGGCCAGGCCGGTCCCCAGCAGCGCCGCACCGGCCGACACCGTCGTGGCCAGGAAGACCGTGCGGCCGAGCGAATCGAGGGCCTGACCCTGGCGCAACTCGGCGAACAGGTCCGCGCCCGTGCTCAGGTTGCGCCAGACGACATAGCCGAGGGGCCCGAAGAACAGGAGGGCCACGAACACCGCGGCGACCGTCAGCCCGATCCCTGGCCCTCCCTTCCTCATCGCGCCGAGCCCGTCGACCTCAGCCCGTGACGCCCGAGGCCTCGATGAGCTCCTGGGTTCGCTCGAGTCCACCGGAGAGCTGGTTGATGTCGACCGCGCGCACCGGAGGCGGCTCGGGGAGGCTGGGCGCCGCCTCGACGCCTTCGACCAACGGGTACTCGAAGGTCTCGTCGGTGAAGAAGGTCTGCGCCTCCTCCGAGAGCAGGAACCGGATCAGCTCGGCGGCCTCCTCGGGCCGGTCGGCCGAGCCCAGGATGCTGGCGCCCGTCACGAGCCGCAGGGAGCCGAGGTCGTCGGCGGAGAAGAAGTGGTTCCGGCTGGGCGCGTCGGGGTCCTCCTCGAGGATCTGGTGGTTGTAGTAGTGGTTCACCAGCCCGAAGGGCACGACGCCACGGGCCACGGCGTCCACGATCGACAGGTTGTCGGCGTAGACCGGCGAGTCGTTCTCGGCCATGCCCGTCAACCAGGCCTCGGTCGGATCGTCGCCGATCTCGGTGCGCATCGAGGTCACGAAGTCCTGGAAGGAGCCGTTCTCGGGGGCGATGGCGACCTGACCCTGGTACCGGGGGTCGACCAGGTCCAGGACCGACTCGGGCAGATCCGCCTCGGCGACCGAGTCGCGGTCATAGACCAGGGTCCGGTACCGGGCCGAGAGGCCGACCCAACTGCCGTCGGCGCCCCGGCTGGCGGCGGGCACCAGGTCCAGGACCGAACCGGGGAGCTCGGCCAGCAGGCCCTTCTCGTCGAGGTAGCCCTCGGCCCCGGGGCTCTGGGAGATGAAGACATCGGCCGGTGAGCGGTCCCCCTCCTCGCCGATCAGCAGGGCGAGGTCGGCGGACTGGCCGTAGCGGACGTCGATGCCGATGCCCGTCTCCTCGGAGAACTGGTCCAGCAGCGGACCGAGCAGTTCGCTGTTGCGGCCGGAGTAGATGGTGAGCCGGTCGGCGTCACCGCCACAGCCCGTGAGACCGACGACGAGGGCCGGCAGGACGGGCAGGGCGAAGAGGAGACGGCGCAGCACGCCCGGCAGGATACGGACTGTAAAGCTTCCCTAACAACTCGACGGCGGCGGCGGGGGCCAGACTGCACCGGTGGCCACCGACGGTCCGCTGTTCGCCTTCGACGGCGTGGGCCTGGTGACCGATGGCCGACCCCGCCTGGTCGATGTGGACCTGACCATCGCCGACCGGGCGGTCACCGTGGTGGTGGGAGCGTCGGGCTCGGGCAAGTCCACGTTGCTGCGGATGCTCAACCGGCTCGAGGTGCCCACCACCGGGACCGTCCGCTTTCGGGGCCGGGACCTCGCCCGCGTCGACGTCCGCGCCCACCGGCGCCGGGTCGGGATGCTGTTCCAGCGGCCCACGCCGTTCGCCGGGACGGTCCGGGAGAACCTGGTGGTCGCCCGCCACGACCTGTCGGACACCGATGCCGCCACGCTGCTCGAACGGGTCGGGCTCGACGACGGCTTCCTCGACCGGTCGGCGGACCGCCTGTCCGGCGGCGAGTCCCAGCGCATGTGCCTGGCCCGGACCCTCGCCACGACGCCGGAGGTGCTCCTCGCCGACGAGGCCACCTCGTCACTCGACCCGGAGGCCACCGGTCGGCTGGAGGCCCTGGTCCTGGCCCTACGGGACGACGGCATCCCGGTGATCTGGGTCACCCAGGAGCCCGAACAGATCGACCGCATCGGTGACCACGCCGTCCGGGTGACGGCGGGCCGGGTCGAGGTGCTGGCGTGAACGGTGACGTCAACGGCCTGGGGCTGCTGGCCTCGCTCGTGCTCATCGCGATCGCCGTCGGCATCTCCCGGTGGCAGCGACTGGGGCTCGAGGGTTCGATCCTGGTCGCCGTGGCCCGGGCGACCGGCCAGCTGCTCCTGGTCGGCCTCGGGCTCGGCCTGGTGCTGGCCGAGGACGCGCCGCTGGTCTGGTCGTGGCTCTGGGTGGCGGGGATCATCGTGTTCGCCGCCGTGACCGTGCAACGACGGGCCCCCGCCATCCCGAACCTGTTCCGGGTGGCGGTCACCGCCCAGGTCGTCACCGCCGTCATCAGCCTGGGCGTCATCTTCGGGCTGTCGATCTTCCCCCTCGAGGCGCGGACGCTGGTCCCGGTCTCCGGGATGATCCTCGGCAACGCCCTGAGTGCGGCCGTCCTGGCATCTCGGCGACTCGTCGAGGAGTTCACCGACAAGCGGGATGAACTGGAGGCCCGCCTGGCCCTCGGCTGCGCCGCCCACGACGCCGCCCGGCCCTATCTCCGGGTGGTGCTGCGCACGGCCATGACGCCCCAGATCGAGAGCACCAAAGCCGTCGGCCTGGTGTTCCTGCCCGGCGCCATGACCGGCCTGGTCCTCGCCGGCGTGGATCCCCTGGACGCCGTCAAGGTCCAACTGGCGCTGATGCTGCTGATCCTCGGCGGCGTGGCGACCGTGAGCACAATGGTCACCCTCGGCGCCGGCCGCCGCCTCTTCACCCCCGACGAGCGCCTGGTGCCCCTGCTGCGGGAGGCGGAGAGCACCTAGCGTGCACCGATGGACGTCGCCGCCGGACCCCGCCGGGACGCCCGGTTCACGCGGGTCCTGCAGGCGGTGCTCGTGGCCTCGGTGCTGGTCTCCATCGTCCACTACGTCGACAACACGGTCCGATACGGCGACTACGCCCCCGACGGAGGGGGCCTGATCACTGCGCCGGTGGTCGCCGTGTCGTGGTTCGCCTTCACCGCCTTCGGCCTCTGGGGTTACCTCTCCTACCTCGGCGGCCGCTACCGCTCGGCCGCGATCGGGTTCGCCGTCTACTCGGGCAGTGGCATCGTCGGCATCGTCCACTACCTGCAGGTGTCGCCATCGGACTTCGACCTCCTGCAGAACGCCTTCGTCACCCTGGACATCCTCCTCGGCCTCGCCGTCCTGACCCTCGCCGCCCGCCTGGCCTGGGACCCACCGCAGACCTGACGGGCCGTCGGGTGCGATGATCCGACCGTGCGCCTCCTCACCGTCGACCTCCATCGCGTTCGTCTCCCGCTGGTCCGGCCGTTCCGCACCAGCTTCGGCGAACAGACCGCCAGGGAGGCCCTGGTCGTGCGGGCCGAGACCGACGTCGGCACGGGGTGGGGTGAGTGCGCGGCCGATGTCGCCCCGCACTACTCGCCGGAGTTCAACGACAGCGCCCGCCTGGCGCTGGTGGACCACCTCGTCCCGCTGCTGTTCGCGGCCGGCGACGACCTGTCCGGGGCCGCGGTCGCCGGGATCCTCGAGCCGGTGAAGGGCCATCGCATGGCGAAGGAGGCGCTGGAGGTCGCCGTGCTCGACGCCGAGCTGCGGGCGGCCGGGGTGTCCCTGGCCGAGCACCTGGGCGGGGTCCGTGATGCCGTGGACGTCGGTGTGTCGGTGGGCATCACCGAGGACCCGGGCGTGCTCGCGGGATGGGTGGCGGAGTACCTGGACGAGGGCTACCGGCGCATCAAGCTCAAGATCGAGCCCGGCGCCGACGTCGAGCGGGTGGCCGCCGTCCGCGAGTTGACCGGCGACGGCTTCCCCCTCCAGGTCGACGCCAACACCGCCTACCGGGTCGCCGATGCCGAACATCTCGCCCGCCTCGACGAGTTCGGCCTGCTGCTGGTCGAACAGCCACTGCCCGAAGACGACTTCGTCGGCCACGCCACGCTGGCCCGCCGACTGAGCACGCCGATCTGCCTCGACGAGTCCATCGAGTCGGTGGCCCACGTCGACACGGCGCTGGCCCTGGGGGCCTGCGGCATCGTCAACATCAAGCCCGGTCGGGTGGGCGGCCTGCTCGAGGCCCGGCGCATCCATGACCGCTGTGTCGCCGCCGACATCCCGGTCTGGTGCGGTGGGATGCTGGAGACCGGCATCGGCCGGGCGTCCCTGGTCGCCCTGTCGTCGCTGCCGGGCTTCACCCTGCCGGGCGACTCGTCGGCGTCGGACCGGTACTACGCCACCGACCTGACCGAGCCGTTCGTCCTGGAAGACGGCCGGCTGCGGGTGCCGACCGGCCCGGGGCTCGGCGTGGAGGTGGACCTCGAGGCGCTGGCCCGGCTCAGCGTGGCCCGGGACCACCTGACCCTGAACTGATCGATGGCGACGGTGATCCGCGAGGCCGACGGCATGGAGGAGATCCGCGCCCTCACCGAGCTGATGGCCGAGGTGTGGGGCGAGGCCTTCCTCGACCCCGGGGTGTGCCGGGCCGCCCAGCACGCCGGCGGCTACCTGACCGGGGCCTGGGAGGGCGAGCGGCTGGTCGGGGCCTCGATGGCCTTCGTGGGGTGGCTGGACGGCGAGGTTCTCCTGCACTCCCACGCCACCTGCGCCGCGCCCGGCCTCGCCAGCCGCGGCATCGGACTCGCCCTCAAGTGGCACCAACGACGCTGGGCGCTCGAGCGGGGCATCATCCGCGTCGAGTGGACCTATGACCCGCTCGTGGCCCGCAACGGCTGGTTCAACCTGACCAAGCTCGGGGCCCGGGGCGTCGAGTACGAGGTCGACTTCTACGGCCGGATGGACACCGCCATCGAGCGGGGCGACGAGAGCGACCGCATCCTGGTCCGCTGGGACCTCCAGGACCCGCGGGTGGTCGCCGCCGCCTCCGGCGACCTCGTGGCCGCGGATGTGGGGGCATTGCGGTCCGCAGGGGTGCCCGTGCTGGTGTCGGTCGCCGACGACGGTGGCCCGGTGGACGGTGAAGGGCCCGCCGGAGGCCCGGCCCTCGTGCAGGTCGCCCCCGACATCGAGTCCCTCCGGGTCGAGAACCCGGAGATCGCGTCTCGGTGGCGCCGGGCCGTCCGGGACACCATGGGCCAGATGATGCAGGCCGGCCACCACCTCACCGCCGCCGCCCGGGACGGCTGGTACCTGCTGGAACCCGAGGGCTGACAGGGGGCGGCGGGCCGGGCAGAGACGCCACCGGCCGTTCTGGCGCCCGATTGGGGCGTCAGGGCACCACGATCGGGCGCCAGTTCGGACCCCCCCGGCCCGCGAGCAGCCTGCACGCCGGGTCGCGACCTGGTCGCCCTCGCGGTCGGCCACCTGGATCTGCGGCCGCTGGCCGTCGAGGTGGACGGCAGTTCGTGGCGCCTGGAACCGAACGGTTCGGGGATCCGAGTCGAGCCGGGCCCCGCGGACGCCACCTTCACCCTGACCGGCGAGCGGCTGGCCGATCTGGTCACCGACCAGGTCACCCCGGTCGGGCTGATGACCGCCGGCGAGTGGGTCCTCGACCGGGACATGCGCACCGTCATGGACTGGTGGCTGGTGCTGCGCAGCCTCGTCGACGAGCGGCCCGTGCACGTCCCCGGGGCCGTCCGGGTCGAGGCCGACCTGACCCGCGACTTCACCCTGGACGACGACCCCTGCCGAGATGCGGGCGTTCCTCGAGGAGGCCGGGTTCCTGGCCGTCCGCGGTGTCTTCACCCCCGACGAGATGCAGCGCATCAGCGACGACATGGACCGGGCCGCACCCACCCACACCCCGGGCGACGGCCGGAGCTGGTGGGCCACCCTGGCCGACGGGAGCGAGCGGGTCGTGCGCATGCAGCACTTCGACGAGCACTCCGAGACCGCGAACGCGATCCTGGCCGATGACCGCTTCGCCGCCCTCGGCGCCATCCCGGGGCTCGGGCACGATCACCCTCACGCCCGCCGGGCCAATCGGATCGAAGCCCTGTTCAAGCCCCTCGGCGTGACCCAGGGGATCTCCGACATCCCGTGGCACAAGGACTGCAGCCTCGGCCGCCACAGCTACGAGTGCTGCAGCCTGACCGTCGGCATCTCGGTCACCGGCGCCGGGCCGGGCTCCGGACAGCTCCGGGTCGTGGCCGGCTCCCACCGGGCCCTGGTCTGGCCCTCGCTGTTCGACGCCGGCCGCCTCGACCTGCCCGAGGTCCCGCTGGCCACCGGGACCGGGGACGTGACCCTCCACCTGAGCTGCACCCTGCACATGGCCGAACCGCCGACGGAGCGGGAGCGCCGCGTCCTCTACACCGGCTTCAGCCTCCCGCCGCCCGACCGTGACGCCGCGCTGGAGAACCGCCGTCGGCTCCAGGCCGCTCGGGAGTCGGCCCCCCTCACCACCAGCCAACCCTCCGCCGGCTGACCGACCGCACGGTTTCGGTCGGGTCAGGTGACGGTGAGGGTGCCCTCCATGCCCTTCTCGTAGTGGGTCTCGCCGTCCTCGGCGGGCACGATGCAGAAGAGCGTGTACTCGCCCGCCTCCAACTCCCAGGTGGCATCGCAGCTGGTGCCGGCGGGGAAGCCCTCCAACTCGAAGGCACCAGCCTCCGCCAAGGCGTCCTCGTCGGGTACACCCGGCTCGACGAAGGGGACATCGCCCCCACCGGGCAGCACCGCCAACTCGTGGTCCTCCTCCCCCACGTTCGTGGCCAGGAAGGTCACCACCCCTGCGGGGACGTCGATCTCCGACGGGTCGAACGCGTAGTCGAGGAGGTCGATGTCGACGGTCTCGTCGGCCTCGTCGATGAGGTCGTCACCCACCGGCGTGCAGGCGGCCGGGCCCGAGGCCGCCCCGGAGCCGGAGCCCCCGGAGGACCCGGTGCCGCTGCCCGACTCCCCCGACGCCCGGACGTCGGCGCCGTCGTCGTTCCCGCAGGCGACCAGCAGCGACCCGAGGGCGAGGAACAGGGCGAAGAACAGGGCGAGGAGGGTGAGCCGCGACTTGTGCATGGGCCCAGACGTTAGGCAAACCTAACGACCGGATACAACCCGGCGCCTCAGTCTTCGACGACGTGGTCCTGGAACCGGTCGACTTCGGTGTCCCACCGGACCCGGTCGAAGTCGCCGTCGGCCCCGACCGCGGCCGCCGCGGCCGCGCCCATGGCCAGGGCGTGGTGGGTGTTGTCGGGCACGAAGAGGCCCTGGCGACCGAAGACCACGACCCGTTCGAGGTCGTGGGCCCAGGCCAGGACGGCGGCCAGTTCCTGTTCGAAGCCGACGCGGTAGAGCGGATACACGCGGGGGAGGCGTTCGACGTGGACCCGGTCGGGGCCCACGGCCGGGAGCCCGACCCGGGCCAGGTCGTCGGCCACCCGCTCAGCGAGGTCGGCGTCGGGGGCCGACCAGGTCCTGTCCCCCACGGTGCACGGGACCTCGGCGCACAGGACGGTTCGATCGGCCGGATCGTCGCGTGAGCTGCGGTAGTTGGCCGGCTCCGAGACCCGGCTGAAGCAGACGCCGGGCTCGGGGAAGTAGTGGGCATCGAAGGCGGTGTAGGGCCGACGGTCCAGGGTGAGGTACACGAGGGCCATGGCCCGGTACGAGAGGTTCGTGGCCGGACCACCGGCCATGGTGGCGAGCGCGGTGACCGGCAGCGTGCTGAACACGAGGCCGGCATCGAGGCCGCCCAGGTCCTCGATCGGCGAGGAGAGACGGACCTCGGCCCCGGCCGCGGCGGCCGCGGCGGCCAGCGCCTCGCTGATCTGGCCGAAGCCCCGACGCGGGTAGTAGAAGGTCGCCCGGCCTCGGCGGGCGCTCACCAGGCGCCGGGCGACCGCGGCGGGCCCCGTGGCGCTGACCCGGCGGCGGGCCAGCTCGCCGGAGAGCTGATCGGCGGGGACACCCCAGAGCTTGGTTGCGTAGGGGGCGTAGAACGCGTCGGTCACCGTCGGGCCCAGTCCGGCCCGCACGACCTCGGCGAAGCTGTCCTGCCGGGGTCGACGGAAAGGGGCCGCCACGGCGTCACCGGCTGCTGCCGCGGCGAGTCGGGGCGGCAGCCCCGTCAGGAGGTCCGGGGCCCGGAGGGGGAAGCGGAGCCAGCGGTCGGCCATCCGGATCCGGCCGTGGCGGGGCCGGACCTGGAGGTCCTCACCGAGCAGCGCCTGGAGCTCACCCAGCAGCTCCGGAGACGTCGACGGATGCAGCCGGTGACTGCCGAAGTCGACCCGCACCCCGTCGACCTCGATGCTGCCCGCCATGCCCCCCACCCGGGGTGCGGCCTCGTGGACCACGACCGAGTGCCCCGCCCGGGCCAGTCGCCAGGCCGCCATCAACCCCGCCGGGCCCGCCCCGATCACCGCGACCTCGTGCGACGAGCTCACCGATCAGCGCCCGGGACGGCGCCGACCCCGCGCCCCGCCCACGCCCCCGCCGTTCCGGTCACGAAACATGGCTCCCCACACCCACATCTCGTCACCAGAACACCACGCCCCCGCCGTTCCGGTCACGAAACATGGCTCCCCACACCCACATCTCGTCACCAGAACACCACGCCCCCGCCGTTCCGGTCACGAAACATGGCTCCCCACACCCACATCTCGTCACCAGGACGGGGATCAGGCCAGGGCGAAGGCGACGGCGGGGGGGCCGGTGTAGGTCACGGCCACCCGATCGCCGCGGGCATGGGCCGGGGCCTGGGCCACCCGGACGGTGAGCGCCGCCCCGTCGTCGAGGCGGACGGCGTAGACGGTGTCATGGCCGTAGAACTCGACCAGGTCGACCACCCCGCGGTCACCTTCCCGGACCTCGAGGTGCTCGGGCCGGAGCAGGACCTGGACCTCACCGTCGTTCGCGTCCCGCAGGGCGACATCGCCGACGGGGGTGGCCGCCGCCCCGCTCGCGGCCACACCGGCCAGGAGGTTGGCATCGCCGACGAATCCGGCCACCCAGGGGGTGACCGGCGAGTCGTAGAGCTCGGCCGGCGTGGCCTGCTGGACGATCTCGCCCTCGGACATGACCGCCACCTCGTCACCCAACACGAAGGCCTCGTCCTGGTCGTGGGTCACGAAGACGGTGGTCACCCCGACATCCGCCAGCAGGTGGTGGACCTCGGTGCGGACCTGGACCCGCAGCGACGTGTCCAGGTTGGAGAAGGGCTCGTCGAGGAGGAGGGCGGCCGGGCGGGGGGCCAGGGCCCGGGCCAGCGCGACCCGCTGCTGCTGACCGCCCGAGAGCGTGGCCGGCGGTCGCTCACCCAAGCCGGCCAGGCCGACCATGGCCAGGGCGTCGGTGACCTGGCGTTCCCGGTCCGGTCCCCGGGGCAGGCCGTAGGCCACGTTGCGGGCCACGCTCATGTGCGGGAACAACGCCCAGTCCTGGAACACCATGCCGATGCGGCGGCGTTCCGGCGGAACGTCGCGCCCGCTCCCGGAGAGCACCTCGTCGCCCAGTCGGACCTGGCCGGCGTCGGGGTGTTCGAGGCCGGCGAGGATCCTCAGCAAGGTCGTCTTGCCGCACCCCGACGGGCCGAGGAGGGCAACCATCTCCCCCGCCTCCACCCGGAGGGAGACCCCCCGCAACACCGGGTCTGCCGCGAAGGACTTGGTGACGTCGATCGCCTCCAACGGGGCAGCGTGCTCCAGGGCCACGGCGCGGAGGGTACCGGCCCGCCCCGGACCCATCGGGAAAGGCGGCGGTCCACCCGACCGTCGGCGGCGATCCAGGTTGGGAGGGCCCGCCCCCCGAGCGTCGCCCCGACCGCCTGCGTCCGGCCGACTCGGGAGACTTCGGGGAACCAGGGGTCGTCCGGCGGTCGTCCAACCGGACATGACCACGACATCACGCCGGCTCGCCGCCCTGGTGGTCGGCCTGCTCCTGTTCCTGACCGCGTGTTCCGGGAAGGAGGTCGCCGGCGACAGCTCGGACTCGGCGGGCAACGAGTCCCTCATCGACATCGCACCCGCGACAGGGGAATCGGCCGCGACGGACGGCGCCGACACCGCCGGCGCCGCCGGCCAGGGGACCGCGGTGGACTTCGAGGTGGCGGCCGAGAACCGCCAGATCATCTCCCGGGGCACGGTCGACCTGCAGGTCGATGACCTCGACACCGCGGTTGCGGAGGTCCAGGCCACCGTCGACGACCTGGGTGGCCTCGTCTTCGCGGAGGAGACCGACCTCCGCGCCGGCGCCCGGACCCATCTCACGCTGAAGGTCCCGCCCGCATCGTTCCGCGAGGCGCTGGCCGCGCTGGCGCAGTTGGGCGAGGTGCAGACCCAGACCGTCTCGACCGACGACGTGACCGAGCAGGTGGTCGACCTCGACAGCCGCATCGCCACCTCCGAAGCCAGCGTGGACCGCCTGCGGCTCCTGCTGGCCCGGGCCGAGCGCATCCAGGACATCACCCGGATCGAAGCCCAGCTCCTCCGGCGCGAGACCGACCTGGAGACCCTGCGGGGCCACCGACGCACCATCCAGGCGCAGGTCGCCCTGGCCACCGTCGAGGTGACCCTCGAGGCCGAGCGGACCTCACCCCCGCCCCCCGAGCCCGAGGAAGAGGCACAGGCCGGCTTCCTCGACGGCCTCCGCGGTGGCACCGACGCCCTCCGCACCGTCGCCGTCGGCCTCTCTGCGGTCGCCGGGGTCCTCCTGCCCTGGCTGCCCGTCCTCCTGATCGGTGTGCTCGCAGGCCGCCGCTGGTGGTGGCCCAGGTCCCGCCCGACGACGAGCTGACTCGCCGGACGGAAGAGGGGCAGGGCCGGGGGGGGTTGGGGTCGGGCGACCCACCCCTCATCTGGAATTGCGTTCGTCTCGGTCGTAGAGCGACCGGAGATCACGCAAAGTCAGCTGACCTCGGCCCGAGCTGGGGTCAGGCGGCGGCGGGGGCGCTCGCCTGCATGGGGTCGGGGAGGGGACGGGCGTGGACCACGGCCAGACGACGGGTGGCCCGCGTCAGGGCGACGTAGAGCGAACGCAGGCCGGCCGACTCCTCGGCCACGATGGCGGCGGGCTCGACCACGACCGCGGCGTCCAGTTCGAGGCCCTTGGCCAGGTCGACGGGGACGAGGGTGACCCGCCGGTCCAGGCCCCGGCGGGTGGCCCGGCCGTACTCGACCCCGGCCGCCTCGAAGCCGGAGGCGACCGCCTCCACCAGGGAGCGGGGCACGATCACCGCCACGTTGCCCGGCTCGACCAGATCCCGGGCCCGCACGGCCGCCGCCACCACCTCGGCCCCCAGCCCTGAGGGCTCGGGCACCGGTACGAACTCCGGGGGGTCCTCACCGGGACGAACGGCGACGGGCGGCGTCAGCCAGGGCGCGCTGGCCCCGAGAACCGCGACCGCGGGCCCCATCAGCGACGCGGGGATGCGGTAGCCCACGGTCAGCTCGATGTGGCGAGGGTCGCGGCGGGAGGGCAGGTGCTCGAGCACGTCCGCCCAGCTCGCCGCCCCCCACGGCCCGGTGGCCTGTCCGATGTCACCCACGACGGTCATCGACCCCGACAGCGAGCGCCGCGCCAGCATGCGCAACTCCATCGGCGAGCGGTCCTGGGCCTCGTCCACCACGATGTGGCCGAACGTGCGGATCTCCGGACGGCCCCGCACCGAACCCAGATAGGCGTGGGCCTCGTCGAGCAACGGCACGTCGTCGACGGTCCACACCACCTCGGAGGCGTGGGCCGCACGGGGCCGGTGCAGCCGGTCCGCCGCGGCCTCGCCGAAGGTGTCCCGGACGGCTCGGCGCAGCAGGGCCCGAGACCCGAAGAGGTCATGGAGCAGGTGCTCGGGGGTCAGGCGGGGCCACATCCACTCGAGGGCCTCGCGCACCTCCGGCGCCCGGCGCAGCGCCGCCCGGACCTCGGTGGGGTCCAACTCGCGACTGGTGCTCTCGGCCAGTGCGGCGAAGACCTGCGCTTCGACGTGGCGCCGCCCGGCGTTGTGACCCCGGAACCGCCGCCGGGCGCTCCGCACGATGACCCGGGACTGCTCCCGGGTCATCCGGAGGCGGCTCCGGCCGTAGGGGACGACCAGGTCCCATCGCAGCGGACGCTCGCGGTCGTCGATCGCCCGCGACAGCACGGTGCCCATGCGGGCGTCGCCCTTCAGGCGGGCCACCTCGGGATCGTCACGACCCTCGATCGAGCCCTCGGCCACCAGGTCGGCGGTCACGGCCAGCTCGACGCCGACCTCACCGAGCGACGGAAGGACGTGCTCGATGTAGCCCAGGAAGAGGCGGTTCGGGCCGACCACCAGCACCCCTTGGCCCTCCAACGGGAAGCGGTGGGTGTAGAGCAGGTAGGCGGCCCGGTGCAGGGCCACCACCGTCTTGCCGGTCCCCGGCCCCCCCTGGACGACCAGCACGCCGGGCAGCTCGGAGCGGATGATGGCGTCCTGCTCCGCCTGGATCGTGGCCACGATGTCGCCCAGCTTCCCGGTGCGGGCCTCCTCCAGGGACGCCAGGAGGGCCGCCTTGCCCACGAGGTCGGAGCCCGCGCCCTCCGCCAGCAGGGCCTCGCCGTCGAAGACCTCGTCCTCCATCGCCAGGAGCCTGCGGCCCCGCGTGGCGAAGTGCCGGCGGCGGTACAGACCCATCGGTTGACGACCGGTCGCCCGGTAGAAGGGCTCGGCCACCGGCGCCCGCCAGTCGATGACCAGCGGGTTGTAGTCCTCGTCGGACACGGCGACGCGACCGATGTGGAACCGCTCGCCCCCGTGGTCCTCGTCCCGGTCGATGCGGCCGAACACCAGTGAGGCGTCGCCGATGTGGAGCTGGGTGAGGCGGCTCACGATGCTCTCGTGGATCACCTCTCGCTCGAAGCGGGCCTGGTTGGTGCCGCCCCGGCCGACCTCGACCATGCCCGCCAGGCGGGAGGCGGACCGGCGACTGGCCTCGAGGGCCTCGTAGGCCCGGTCGAGGTGCGCCTGTTCGGCTTCCAGGTCGGGATCTCTGGGCATGGGGAACGTTCGATCCTACCGGTCTCCCGGTCGGCGAAGGTGCGACCGGATCTGGCACCATCCGGGTGTGACCGAGACCCACGAAGGCACGTTGGGGCCTCTGGTCGCGACGACCGTCCGGGTCGCGACGTGGAACCTCTGGTGGCGCTTCGGGCCCTGGGAGCAGCGAGCCGAGGCGATCCTGACCACGCTGCGCGCCGTCGACGCCGATGTCATCGCCCTCCAGGAGGTCTGGGCCGACGGTGACCGGAACCAGGCCGCCGACCTGGCTGCCGTCCTCGGCTACCACCACGCCTACGCCGCCAAGTACGAGTTCTCGGGTGTCTGGTTCGGCAACGCGGTGCTCTCCCGCTGGCCGATCGCGGAGGAGGGCCACGAGTTCCTGCCCACCCCACCCGACGAGGACGAGGGCCGGCTGGTGCTGCGGGCCGACATCGACGGGCCCCGGGGCCGCCTCTCGGTCTTCTCGACCCATCTCCACTACCGCCTCCACCACAGCCACATCCGCCAGGACCAGGTGAAGGCCCTCTGCGCCCACATCCGGGACACCGCCGTCGACAGCTTCCCGGCGGTGCTGTGCGGCGACTTCAACGCCGTGCCCGACAGCGACGAGATCCGCATGCTGACCGGCAAGACCGCCGTGCCCGCGCCGCCCCTGGTCTTCCGTGACGTCTGGGAGCTGGCTCCGGGCGACGGCCCGGGCCTCACCTGGTCCGACGCCAACCCCTACGCCGCGGTCGAGGCGGAGACCCCGACCCGGATCGACTACGTCTTCGTGTCCGGCCCCGATGCCGGCGGCCGGGGCCACGCGATCTCCGCTGCCCTTCTCGGCACCGAGCCGGTCGACGGCGTCTGGGCCTCCGACCATTTCGGCGTCGTGACCGACCTCCGCTATTGAGGGGGCGATGACCACCGCACTCGTCCTCGGCGCCGGCGGCCTGACCGGTGGGGCCTTCCACGCGGGGGTCCTCCAGGGCCTGCTGGACTCGGGCTGGGATGCGGCGGGGGCCGACCTCATCGTCGGCACGTCCGCGGGCTCCTCCACCGGGGCGACCCTCCGGGCCCGGATCCCCGTGGAGGACCACTTCAGGGGCCAGACCGGCCGACCTGTCTCCGCCGAGACGGAAGCCCGCCGCCAGGGCCTTCCGCCCCTCCTGGACTTCTCCCACCCCGAGGCGCCGGTCGACCGTCGCCCCCTCGACCCCCGGCTCGGCGGTCGGGCCTTCCTGCGCCGCGGCCATCCCCGACCGGGCCTCCTCTACGGCGGCCTCCGCCCCCGAGGCACCATGGACACCCTCCGCATCGCCGCCCGCATCGACGGGATCCACCAGGGCGGGCCCTGGCCCGAGGACCCGTTCTGGGTGTGCGCGGTCCGGGTCCGGGACGGCCGCCGTCGCGTGTTCGGGCGGGATCCCTCCGACGCGACGGTCGGGCGGGCCGTGGCCGCCTCCTCCGCCGTACCCGGCCTCCTCGCCCCGGTCACCGTCGACGGGACCGAGCACGTCGACGGCGCGGTGCACTCCCCCACCAACCTCGACCTGCTGGTCGGCATGGGCTACGACCGGGTCGTGGTGTCCTCGCCGATGTCGGGCTCGACCGACTGGCGGTCACCCGCCCGCGCCTACCACACCCGCCTGCTGCACCGGGAGGCCGACGCCGTGCGTCGCCACGGCACCCAGGTCGTGCTCGTCGAGCCCGACGGCGCCACGCTGGACGCGATGGGCTGGGACGCCATGCGACCCGGAACGGAGAACGCCGTCGCCGAGGCCGCTCGCGGGATCGGCGCGAACGCTCTGCGCTGAGCCAGGGGTCGAGCGGGGGTCCCGCAGGAGGGCGTCAGCCGCCCTCGTCCTCGCCCAGCTCGCGCAACGCGTCACGGAGGGCCAACCGCAGACGACGAGCCACCGTGGGGCCGAGGTGGGCCACCAGGCCCCGGCCCGCGGCACCGACCTCCTCGACGGTCAGGACCACGCGGGGCTCGCCGTCCTCGTAGTCGTCGCTGATCGCCACGGCCCAGGACACCTTGGTGATGTCGTGGTCCTCGGCTTCGGGTGGGAGGTCGGCATCGGTGGCGGGGTGGTCGTCGATCGAGCGGCGCATGGCCCCAGTGTCCCCGACTGGAGGTCGGGATCGGCTCGTCGGTACCGTGACGGGCCGTGCCCGACCTCCAGGACAGCGCCTTCCTCCGTGCCTGCCGACGCGACCCGGTGCCCCACACGCCGGTGTGGTTCATGCGGCAGGCGGGCCGATCGCTGCCCGAGTACCGGGAGCTGCGGGGCACCGGCAGCATCCTCGACGCCATCCACACCCCGGACCTGGCCACCGAGATCACCCTCCAACCGGTACGCCGCCACCGCGTGGACGCCGCCGTGCTGTTCTCCGACATCGTGGTGCCCATCCAGGCCGTGGGCTTCGGGGTCGACGTCGTGCCCGGAACGGGTCCTGTGGTCGAGGAGCCCTTCGCCGGCAGCGCAGACCTCGAGCGCCTCCGCCCGCTGGAGGCCGAGGCCGACATCCCCTACGTCCTGGAGACGGTCCGCAACCTGGTCGGCGAGCTCGACGTCCCGCTCATCGGCTTCGCCGGGGCCCCGTTCACCGTGGCCTCCTACCTGATCGAGGGCCGTCCCTCCCGCACCTACGCCAAGACCAAGGCGATGATGCTGGGCGAGCCCGCGCTGTGGTCCGAGTTGATCGACCGGCTCGCCGACCTGGCCCTCGGCTTCATCCGGGCCCAGGTCGAGGCGGGGGCCTCCGCGGTCCAGCTCTTCGACTCCTGGGCCGGCGCCCTCACCCCCGACCAGTACGAGGCCCATGTGCTGCCGGCCAGCCGGAAGGTGTTCGCGGGACTGGCCGGTCTCGGCGTGCCCCGGGTGCACTTCGGGGTGGGGACCGGGGAGCTGCTGGGTCTGTTCGCCGGGGCCGGCGCGGATGTCGTCGGGGTCGACTGGCGCGTGCCGATCGACGCCGGGTGGGAGCGGATCGGCCCGGACAAGGGCGTCCAGGGCAACCTCGACCCTGCGGCCTGCCTCGCCCCGTGGCCGGCGGTGGAACGCGAGGTGCTCGGGGTCCTGGACCGCGTCGACGGCCGTCCGGGCCACATCTTCAACCTGGGCCACGGCGTGCTGCCCGAGACCGACCCGACCGTGCTGACCCGCATCGTCGAGCTCGTCCACGAACGGACTGCGGCGTGACCCTCGGTGTCCTCGTCATGGCCTACGGGACCCCCCGGACCCCGGCCGACATCGAGCCGTACTACACCCACATCCGCCGGGGTCGCGCTCCCTCCCCCGAGATGCTGGCCGACCTGACGGCCCGGTACGAGGCCCTCGGCGGCGTGTCGCCCCTGGCCCAGCGGACCGAGGCCCAGCGGGCCGCCCTCGAGGCCGCGCTCCCCGAGGGGACCCTGGTCCGCCTCGGTCAGAAGCACGCCACCCCGTTCATCGAGGACGGAATGGCGACCCTGGCCGACGAGGGAGCCGACGTCGTGGTCGGCGTCGTCCTGGCCCCGCACTACTCGGGGTTCAGCGTCGGGCAGTACCACCAACGGGCCTCGGCGACGGCCGCGCCGCGAGGGGTCGACTACCGCAGGGTGGACGACTGGTCCGACCTCGAGGCGTGGCTCGACTTCCAGGCCGGGGCGGTCAACGAGCGACTCGCCGACCTCCCCGACCGCAGCACCGTCCTCTTCACCGCCCACAGCCTCCCCGAGCGGGTGCTGGAGGGCGACCCCTACCCGGAGGTCCTCACCGCCTCGGCGGCGGCCATCGCCGCTCGCGCCGGCCTGGACGCCTGGGCGCTGGCCTGGCAGAGCGCCGGCCGCACCCCGGAACCCTGGCGGGGCCCGGACATCCTCGAGGTCATCGACGGCCTGGGGGCGCCCGGCCTGCTGGTGTGCGCCCAGGGCTTCACCTCCGACCACCTCGAGATCCTCTACGACCTCGACATCGAGGCGGCCGCCCGGGCCGGGGCCCGGGACATCTCGTTCGCCCGTACCCGGTCGGTCAACGCCGATCCCACGGTCATGGCGGCCCTCGCCGAGCGGGCCCTCGACCTCGCCTGAGACCCGACACCGGCCGTCGGTAGGCTCCCGGCGGTGAAGACGAGGGCGCGTGACGTGGACGCGACGGCGATCGCGGCCAGGCACCGGTGAGCGCTCGGGGGCGGGCCCGCCGCGGGCGGGCGGCATGACCCGACGGTTCAACGTGGTCGGCGGCGGGATCGCCGGCCTGACCGCGGCCTGGGAGCTGTCCGCGGCGGACGGCGTCGAGGTCACGGTCCACGAGGCGGCCGACCGGTGGGGTGGCAAGGTCCGGACCTCCCCGTTCGCCGGGCGCCTCGTCGACGAGGGGGCCGACGCCTTCCTCCTACGGGTGCCGTGGGCCATGGACCTGGTCCGAGAGCTGGGCCTCGAGGACGAGGTCGTGCACCCGGCGGAGCGCCAGGCCTACCTCTGGAGCCGCGGCGCCCTGCGACCGATGCCGGACCGCCACGTGCTCGGCGTCCCCCTCGACCTCGACGACCTGGCCGCGACCGGCTTGCTGGACGACGCCGAGCTGGCGGCGACCCGCCTGGCCTACGCCGAGCCCGGGCGGCCGGTGACGGCGGAGGACATCTCGGTCGCCGACCTGGTGGGGGCCGCGACCGGGCGGCCGGTCCTCGACCGGGTCGTCGCCCCCCTCCTCGGCGGGATCAACGCCGGACGGGTGGACGACATGAGTGCCGCCGCGCTCACCCCCCAGCTCCTGGCCGCCGGCCGCCACCCCTCGGGCCTGCTGGCGGGTCTCGCCGACCAGCAGGCGGCCACCGACCCCGAATCCCCGGTCTTCGGCGGGTTCGAGGGCGGCACCGTCCGCCTGATCGACCGGCTCGTCGAAGCACTGGGCGAGCGGGGGGTGGAGCTCCTCCTCGGGGACCAGGTGCGATCACTCGGCCCCATCGAGACCGACGGGGTGGTCCTGGCCCTCCCCACCTTCGCCGCCGCCGACCTGCTCGCCGACGCCTCGCCCGGCGCGACCGGTCTGCTGGAGACGATCCGTTACGCATCGGTGGTGCTGGTCAGCCTCGCCGTACGCCGGGCCGCCGTCACCCACCCCCTGGATGCCTCGGGGTTCCTGGTCGCCGATCCCGAGGGCCTCCTGCTGACCGCCTGCTCCTGGAGCTCGAGCAAGTGGGCCCACCTCGGCGGTTCCGACACCGTGGTGCTGAGGGCATCGGCCGGATCCGACGGCGACGACCGCATCGCCCACCTCGACGATGACGACCTGGTCGCCCGCTTGCTCGAGGACCTGGCCGTGACCATGGGGCTCCAGGGCCCACCCGGCGAGGTCCGGGTCAGTCGCTGGGAGCACTCCCTGCCCCAGTACCGCGTCGGCCACGCCGCTCGGGTCGCCGACATCGAGGCCACCCTGGCCAGCGAGCACGGGGCCCGGCCCATCGTGCTCACCGGCGCCGCCTACGGCGGCGTGGGCCTGCCCGCCTGCATCCATCACGGCCGCAGTGCGGCCCGACGGCTGCTGGGCATCGGTGGCTGAACCCACCCGGGAACCGACCCCGACCGCGACGGCGGTGCCGGCCGACACGCGCCGGGGGCGAGGTCTCCTGATCAGCCTCAGCGCCGGTGTCCTGCTGGCCCTGTCCCTGCCGCCCTGGGGTTGGTGGCCCCTGGCCTTCGTCGCGTTCGCCCTGTTCAGCCGGCAGTTGGACCAGCGTTCGCGTCGCGTGCGGGCCGAGCGGGGCGCCGTGTTCTCGCTGGGATGGTTCGTGCCCTCGTTGTTCTGGGTGCTCGACTTCACCATTCCGGGTTACGGGCTGGTGCTGGTGTGCTGGGGCGGGCTCTGGGCCCTGGCCGCCGTGGCGTGCCCGCCCGGACCCCGTCGCTGGCCCGCCCTCGTCGGCGTCGCGGTGCTGGCGGAGTTCGTGCGCTGGTCCTGGCCCTTCGGCGGGCACCCCCTGGCCACGGTGGCCATGACCCAGGCGGCGACACCCCTCGGTCCGACGGTCCGCCTGCTCGGTCCCCTGCTCCTGGTCGCGCTGGTCGTCGGGATCGGCGTCGGCGTCGACGCCGTGGCCGCCGGCGCCCGACGGACCGGGGTCGTGGCCCTGGTCGGTCTCGTCCTGGTGGTGCTCGTCGCCGCCGTCGCCCCCGACGGTCACGCCACCGGGACCCTGGACGTGGCCCTCGTGCAGGGGGGTGGGCCCCAACGCACCCGGGCCGCCGACACCGATGAGCGCGAGGTGTTCGAGCGCCACCTGGAGGCCAGCGAAGCCATCGACACCCCCGTCGACCTCGTGCTCTGGCCCGAGAACGTCGTCAACGTGGAAGGGCCCGTCGAGACCCAGCGGGAGGGCGACGAGCTCTCGGCGCTCGCCCGCGATCTCGAGGCGCCGCTGGTCGTCGGCGTCGTGGAAGGCGAGGAGGACGGCTTCCGCAACGCCGCGCTGGTGATCGATGCCGACGGCCGGTTCCGCGACCGGTTCGAGAAGATCCGGCGGGTCCCCTTTGGTGAATACGTCCCCTTCCGCTCGGTGCTGAGCCGGTTCGCCGGGGACGCCCTGCCCCGACGGGACGCCATCGTCGGCGTGGGCCCGGCCACGGTGGAGACCGACGTCGGGACGTTCGGGGTGGTGATCTCCTGGGAGGTCTTCTTCGCCAACCGGGCCCGGGACGCCATCGGCAACGGCGGCGAGCTCCTGCTCAACCCCACCAACGGCTCGTCCTACTGGCTGACCATCGTGCAGACCCAGCAGATCGCGTCCTCCCGCCTCCGGGCGATGGAGACCGGCCGTTGGGTGCTGCAGGCGGCCCCCACCGGCCTGACCGCCATCGTCACTCCCGACGGCGAGGTCCTCGACCGCACCGCGGTCGGTGAGCGGGCCGTGGTCCAGGGCACCGTGGAGACCCGCGCCGGACTGACGATCTACACCCGCGTGGGCGACTGGCCCCTGCTGGCCCTCGCGCTGGGCCTCGTCGTCGCCGCCTGGGTGAACTCGAAATTGCGTTCCTTTCGGTCGTCCAACAACCAGAACTGACGCAAGTTCGACAGCACGCTCCCCGGCCGGCCGTTCTTGCGTGAGTTGTGGTCGTACCGCAACCCGAGGTAACGCAATTTCGCGTGTCGGGGCCGGTGAACTCAGACCTCCAGCAGGATCGTCGTCGGGCCGTCGTTGACCAACTCGACCTGCATGTCCGTGCGGAACCGGCCGGTGGCCACGGTGGCCCCCTTCTCCCGGAGGGTGGCCACGACCAGGTCCACCAGGGGCTCGGCGTGGTCGGGGGACGCGGCCTCGAGCCACGACGGGCGGCGGCCCTTGTCGGTGTTGCCGTAGAGGGTGAACTGGCTGACGACCAGCACCTCACCGGTCGTGTCGGCCACCGAGCGGTTCATCACACCGTCGTCGTCGGCCATCACCCGCAGGCCCCACACCTTGTCGGCCAGCTTCGCCGCTTCGGCCCCGGTGTCCTCGCGGTGCACACCCACCAGGACGCACAGACCGGTCCCGATCTCCCCGACGGTCTCCTCACCGACCCGCACCCGAGCACTCGCCACCCGCTGCACCAGACCTCGCACGGGATCCATCCTGGCCCGAAACACCCCCGTTCCGGGCACACTTGACCGTTCAGTCAACGGAAAGAAAGCCGTCCTCTCCCATGTCTGCCGACGCGCCACTGCGCATCGCCTACCTCAGCTACCGGGGCAAGCCCCATGTCGGGGGCCAGGGCGTCTACACCCGTCACCTCTCCAAGGCCCTCGTCGACCTCGGCCACACGGTCGAAGTCCTCGGCGGCCAGCCCTTTCCCCGCCTCGACGAGCGGGTCCCGCTGGTGGAACTGCCCAGCCTCGACATCTACAACGAGCACTTCCCGATGCGGATGCCGTGGATCGGCGAGTTGAAGCACCTGGCCGACTTCATCGAGGTCACCAGCTTCTCCCTGGGCACCTTCCCCGAGCCCCTGGCCTTCAGCGTCCGGGCCTGGCAGCACCTCCGCACCCGCAAGGGCGAGTTCGACCTGGTCCACGACAACCAGTGCCTCGGCTACGGCTTGCTGGCCATCGAACGCGACGGCCTGCCCGTCGTGGCCACCATCCACCACCCCATCACCGTGGACCGACGCCTGGAGATGGAGCACGCCGAGAACGGCTGGCAGCGCTGGAACAAGGGCCGCTGGTACGCCTTCACCAAGATGCAGACCCGGGTGGCCAGCCGCATGAAGCGGGTGATCACGGTGTCGGAGAACTCCCGGGACGACATCCACAGGGACCACCTCGTCCCCCTGGACAACATGGCCATCGTGCCCGTGGGCGTGGACCAGGAGCAGTTCAAGCCCCTGCCCCACATCGCCCGCGTCCCCGGCCGGCTCATCACCACCGCGTCGGCCGACGTGGCCATGAAGGGCCTGGCCTACCTCCTGGAGGCCGTGGCCAAGATCCGCACCGAACGGCCCTGTGACCTCGTCATCATCGGCAAGCCCAAGGAGGAGGGGCGGGCCATGCGCACCCTCGCGCAGTACGGGCTGACCGACGCCGTGCAGTGGGTCCACGGCGTCTCCGACGAGCGCATCGTGGAGCTCTACGCCGAGGCCGAGCTGGCCGTCGTGCCCTCGCTCTACGAGGGCTTCTCCCTACCCGCCATCGAGGCACAGTGCGCCGGCGTACCGCTGGTGGCCACCACAGGGGGCGCGCTCAAGGAGGTCGTCGGCCCCGACGGCGAGACCGCGTTGACCTGCCCCCCGGGCGACGCCGCCGCCCTCGCCGAGAGGATCACCTTCGCCATGGACCATCCCGAGCTGGCCGCCAAGGTCGGCGAGGCCGGCCGCCGACGGGTCGTCGAGAACTGGACCTGGCGCCACACGGCCGAGAAGACCGTGGAGCAGTACCGCATCCGCCTGAAGCAGGGCTGATCCCGTGCCGACCTTCGCCCATCGCCACCCCAGCACGTCCCCGGACGGCCGACCCGCAGGTCCGGCGCCGTGCTGACCGTCGACTACGACCGCCTCGGCGTCCGCCCCGGCGAGCTCCTCCTGGACCTCGGCGCCGGCAACGGCCGCCACGCCTACGAGGCCTTCCGGCGCGGCGTTCGGGTCGTGGCCGCGGACTTCGTCCACGACGACATGGTGGAGTGCCGGACCATGTGCGGCGCCATGGAGGCCGAGGGCGAGGCCCCGGCCGGCGGACTGGCCGCCGCCGCCGTCGCCGACGGCCAACGGCTCCCCTTCCCCGACGCCACCTTCGACCACATCATCGCCGCCGAGGTGATGGAGCACATCCCCGACGACGAGGCGGCGACGGCCGAACTGGCCCGGGTGCTCAAGCCCGGGGGCACGCTCGCCGTATCGGTGCCGGCGTGGCTGCCCGAGGTCGTCTGCTGGAAGCTCTCCGACGAGTACCACGCCCCCAAGGTCGAGGGCGGCCACGTCCGGATCTACACCGAACAGGGCCTCCGCCAGAAGTTGGCGGCCGCCGGGCTGGATCCGGGGGGTGCCCATCAGGTCCACGCGCTGCACGCCCCGTACTGGTGGCTGCGGTGCGCCGTCGGGCCCCAGAAGGACGTCGACGCCAACCCACTCACCCGGACCTACCACCGCCTCCTGGTGTGGGACATGATCGAGGCCCCCCTGGTCACCCGTCTCGCCGAACGGCTCTTGGCGCCCGTCATCGGCAAGAGCCTGGTGCTCTACGCCCGCAAACCCCCCGCCCGAGTTGTGGAAACGCCGGCCCCGTCGGCCAGCATGGAGGGTCATGCCCGTGTCGCCTGAATCCCGCGGGCTGCCCGAGGTCCCGGGCATCCTCACCGCCGCCGACGTGGCCAAGACCGCCGAGTCCATCGCCGAATGGCAGCTCCCGACCGGGATGATCCCGTGGTTCCCCGGCGGGCACGCCGATGTCTGGAACCACGTCGAGGCCACGATGGCCCTGGACGTGTGCGGCCGCCACCACGAGGTCGACCGGGCCTTCCACTGGCTGGCCGACACCCAGCGTGACGACGGCTCCTGGCACCAGTACTACCTGGCCGACCGGGTCGAGCAGGAGAAGCTGGACGCCAACACGGTCGCCTACGTCGCCACCGGGGTCTGGCACCACTACCTGCTGACCGAGGACCGCGGCTTCCTGGAGTCGACCTGGCCCATGGTCGAGCGGGCCATCGACTTCGTGCTCGAACTGCAGACCCCCCGGGGCGAGATCCTCTGGGCCCGTCATGCCGACGGCACCCCGTGGTCCTTCGCCCTGCTCACCGGTTCGTCGAGCATCTCCCACAGCCTCCGGTGCGCGATCGCCGTCGCCGAGGCCCTGGGTCACGAACGACCCGACTGGGAGCTGTCGGCGGGCCGCCTCGTCCACACCCTGCGCCACGAACCCGATGCCTTCGCCCCCAAGCACCGCTGGGCCATGGACTGGTACTACCCGGTCCTGGCCGGTGTCCTCGGCGGCGAGGAGGGCGCGACCCACCTCGACGAACGCCTCGAGACCTTCTACCTCGAGGATCGGGGCATCCGTTGCGTCTCGGACCGGCCGTGGATCACCGCCGCGGAGACCTGCGAGTGCCTGCTGGCCTACCTGTCGGTGGGACGGCGGGACTTCGCCCTGGAGCTCTTCCGGCAGGCCCAGACCCTGCGCTCCGAGGACGGCTACTACTGGACCGGCATCGTCTACCCCGAGCAGGTCCACTTCCCGGGTGACGAGCGCTCGACCTACACCGCCGCGGCCGTGATCCTCGCGGCCGATGCCCTGTCCGACGCCTCGGCCGGTGCGCCGCTGTTCGTCGACCACTCGTTCCTGCCCGAAGCCGCCCTCGACGAGACCCACCAGGACCAACCCTCCCTGGACTAGTCGGTACCGCCCGGTCGTCGCGAGAGGCGGGACTCGGCGTCGTGGCGGTGGTGAGCCAGCTCGTGGAGGGTGAAGCGGGCCAGGCCGGCCACCGTGAAGGGCTCGGCCCCGCGACGGGTGCCCTGGCGGTCCCACTCGGTGCCGTCGACCAGTGACAGCGTGCCGGCCATCCACTCGGCGTTGGCCCCCAGGTCACCGGCCACACCCACCGGGTCCTGATCGTTGTAGTGCTCGTCGACGGCGGCGACCTCGTGGTCCCACCAGCCGTACTCGGGAGCGTCCTCGACCAGGGTCCGGGCCACCCGCTCGGTCATGACCGACAGCACGTCCCGGCAGTGGCAGCCGTACTCCAGCGCGGTCCAGGACCCGTCGTCGGGCCGCCACTGCAGCTCGACGGCCGGGACCTCGGCCAGGAGGGTCTCCCAGTGGCCGGCCTCGGCCCGGAGCGCGTCCGGGAGGTCCGTGAGGCCCACCGTCGACACCTCGGTCCCGCACTGCGGGCAAGGCTCGGTCAGGACCCGCATCCAGTCCCAGCCCTCGGCCAAGGTCAGTGCCCTTCCGCCACCCTCTGGAGGACCCTCAGGGAGCCGGTCGCCCCGATCTCGGCGAAGGCCAGGGACTCCAGGGCCCGGCAGTAGAGCTCGAAGGGGGGACGACCGCCGTCGGCCGGATCCGGGAAGACGTCGTGGATGGCCAGCGTCCCCCCCACCATGACGTGGGGGACCCAGCGCTCGTAGTCCTGGTGGGCGGGCTCGGAACCGTGGCCGCCGTCGATGAAGAGGAAGCCCAGCGGCGTGGCCCAGTGCGTGGCGACGGTGGCGGAGTCACCCACGATGGCGATGACGGCATCCTCCAGGTCGGCACCGACGATGGTCTGCCGGAAGTGGGGCAGGGTGTCCATCAGGCCGCTGTCGAGGTCCACCAGATCGGCCTCGTGGTGCTCCCATCCGGCCTGGTTCTCCTCTGATCCCCGGTGGTGGTCCACGGTGAACAGGACCGTGCCCACCTCCCGGGCCGCCGCGCCGAGATAGACCGCGGACTTGCCGCAGTAGGACCCGACCTCGAGGAAGGGACCGGGCGAGGCCACGGCGGCCTCGTAGAGCGCGAGACCCTCGTCGGGGGGCATGAAGCCCCTGGCGTCCTCCGCGACAGCCTGGAGGCGGGGATCCACGGTGACCTAGGTCGCCGGGGCGGACTCGAGCTCGGCCTCGAGGTCCTCGTCCACGGGGAAGTGGCGGGTACCGAACATGACCCGGTCGAGGAAGACGAACTTGAACACCCAGACCAGGCCGAAGCCGAGGGCATTGGCCACGTTGACGGCGATGGCGGAGTCGAACCAGAGGTCGGCGTAATGGGCACAGACCGTCGAGAGGCCGAGACCGATGAGGGTGATGACCCAGAAGGGCAGGACCTCGGCCATGAAGCGGTTCTTGTCCTTCTTGCCCCACACCCAGTAGCGGTTCATGACATAGGCCGGGAAGGCCATGATCGACACGGCCACGAGGTTGGCGGTGACGAACGACCACTCGAAGCCGAGGGTGAAGACCAGCAGCAGGACCTGGGTGAACGGGAAGGCCACCGCGGAGACCGCGGAGTACTTCAGCATCTTGCGGTAGTCCGCCTCGCGGATGCGCGTGAGCACCTCCGCACGGGACCTCGCCATGCGGCTCAGCGTAGCGGTGGGGGCAGGGGTATCGACCAAGGCCATGGCCCCTCCATCGGCACGGGTAGCGTGCGCGTTGATGTCCCAGGCCGCGGTCGACGCCCTCTGCGCGCTCCTGGACCTCGAGGCCATCGAGGTCAACATCTTCCGCGGCACCAGCCCCGACGCGACCCAGCAGCGGGTCTTCGGCGGCCAGGTCGCCGGACAGGCGCTGGTCGCCGCCGCCCGGACCGTCGAGGAGGACCGGCGGGTGCACTCCCTGCACGCCTACTTCCTCCGCCCCGGCGACCCCTCGGTGCCGATCCTCTACGAGGTGGACCGCATCCGGGACGGGCGGTCCTTCACCACCCGCCGGGTCGTGGCCATCCAGCACGGCCGGGCCATCTTCAACCTGGCGGCTTCGTTCCACGTCCACGAGGAGGGCCTCGACCACCAGATCCCCCTCGCCGCGGCCATGTGGAACGGCGAGTCGCCACCCGAGCCCACGACGCTTCCCGACTGGCGGACCCGGATGCAGCCCTTCGCCGAACGGCTGGGAGCCCATCTCGACCGTCCGCGTCCCATCGACACCCGCAACGTGGACTGGAGTTGGACCCAGCGCAAGGACCCGCGGCCACCCCACCAGCGGGTCTGGCTGCGGGCCGACGGGTCGTTGCCGGACGATCCGGTGCTGCACGCCTGCGTCCTGACCTACGCATCGGACATGACCCTGCTGGACACCACCCTGCTGCCCCACGGCTCAGAGGCGGCCGACGAGGCGATCATGATGGCCAGCCTCGACCACGCCATGTGGTTCCACCGCCCGTTCCGGGCCGACGAGTGGTTGCTCTACGTGCAGGACACGCCCTCGACCAGCGACGGCCGGGGCATGGCCCGCGGTTCGATCTACACCCACGGAGGTGACCTTGCCGTCTCCGTCGTGCAGGAGGGCCTGATCCGGCCGGTGCGATGAAGCGGCTGTGGGTCCCACTCCTGACGCTGAGCCTGCTGGCCGGGGCCTGCAGCGACGGCGAGGACGAGGACCTGCCCAGTGACACGCGCGCACCCATCGTCGAGACGACCGGGCCGAGCGTAAGTCCGTCCACGACACTGCCCGCCCTCGAGGAGGTCGACACCGTGACCGGGGTGACGGTCGGCCTCGATCCCGTCGGGGACTACGAACAGCCCGTCGCCATGGCGTTCCGTCCGGATGCGAACGGGCGGGCCTACGTCGGCGAACGGGCCGGGGTCGTCCTCGACGTCGACCTGGCCACCGGCGAGGGCACCGCCGTGCTCGACATCACCGACCAGACCACGACGGACTCCGAGCGGGGCCTGCTCGGCCTCGCCGTCGCCCCCGATGGGGCGCACCTGTACGTCAGCTCCACCAACCTGGACGGCGACAGCCGCGTCGAGGAGTACGAGATCGCGGCGGACGGCTCCCTCGAGGACGACTCCGCCCGGATCGTGTTCGCCCTGGACCAGCCCTTCTCGAACCACAACGGCGGCGACGTCAACTTCGGGCCCGACGGGCTGTTCTACATCGCCCTCGGCGACGGCGGAGCCGCCGGTGACCCGCTGCGAGCGGGCCAGGACCCCGGACAGCTCCTCGGGTCGGTCCTGCGCATCGATCCGAACGGCCGCGACGGGAGCGCCTACGCCGTCCCCGACGACAACCCGTTCGTCGGGGTCGAGGGCGCTCGGCCCGAGGTGTGGCTCAAGGGAGTGCGCAACCCATGGCGCTTCTCCTTCGACCGGGCGACCGGGGACCTCTGGATCGGTGACGTCGGCCAAGCCGAGGTCGAGGAGATCGACCGGCTGCCGGCGGGAGCCGACGGCCTGGGCGCCGGACGCGGCGCCAACCTGGGGTGGAGCGCGATGGAGGGCGACCAGCCCTTCGAGGAGCGGGTCGAGCCCCAGGACCACACGCCGCCGGTCTTCACCTACCGCCAGGCCGACGGCGGCTGCTCGGTGATCGGCGGCTACCTCTACCGCGGGGCCGCCGTCGCCGACCTCTACGGGGCGTACCTCTACAGCGACTACTGCCTCGGCGGCCTCCGGGCCCTGGCCGTCGTCGACGGCGCGGTCGTCGACGCCGCCACCATCGCCGGCCCCGTCGACGGCCCCATCTCCTTGGCCCAGGACCCCGACGGCGAGCTCTACGTCCTGACCCAACCCGGCCCCATCCTCCAGATCGTCCCCACCTGACAGACCCGAAATTGCGTGACTTCCGGTCGCTCTACGACCTCAACCGACGCCAGAACGCTGGGCGAGGGCGGTCGACCCGAAAATTGCGTGACTTCCGGTCGCTGCACGACCTCAACCGACGCCAGAACGCTGGGCGAGGGCGGTCCGGACTTCACGGACGAGGCGGTCAGGGCGGGTTCGGTAGTACTTGAAGGTGTACTCGAGCACGTTCCACCCGTGGAGCCGAGCGTCGTTGAGCCGCTCCTTGTCCCGCTCGAAGGCCTTCGAGTGAAGATGGTGCTTCTTGCTCTGGAGCTCAGCAGCCACCATCCGGTCGGGCCACGCGAGGTCGACCTCGCAGATGAACCGTTTCCCGTCGTGGATCGAGTGCTGGGACACCGGCTCGTCGATGTCGGCATCGGCGAGCAACCGCCGGACCAGGCGTTCGAACCTGCTGTCGGTGACCACCTCGTCGCCGAAGCGCTCGTCGAGGATCGCCCGGAAGGGCCCGCAGCCGTTGCGACCGCGCCGGGCGTGCAGGACCAGCGTCTCGTAGAGGTCGGGCCAGTCGTTCCCGGTCTCCCGGAGCACCTGCTCGACGGCCCCTTCGAGGGTGTCGAAGGGGATGAGGCAACCGATGTCGAGCAGGGTCCGGAGCAGCCCGGTCGTCGGGATGCCCCTACGCAGCACGGGCTGGGCCAGGTCCATGTCGGTCGACTCGTGCACCCGCACGGGTAGTCGCACCGGTCGCCGGTGCCGGGGCACCGCCAACTCGACAGGTCCCGGCCGGAAGTCGTCGAGGTCCCACAGCACCACCCCGGTGCGGTGCGATGCCAGAGCACCGGGCCCGGCCGCGAGCACCGCGGCATGGACCTTGGTCTCCCAGGTGATCTCCGCGCCGGCGATCAGGTACACGCCTCGGTGGAGCCGATGCCACCGACCAGTGGCCAGACGATGTTTGACGAAGGCGGGCGTGGCCCCACAGCCCAGGGCCTGGGCCCTGGTCACGAGAGCGTGCTGGCGCCGGGCAATGGCGGCGACTCGGGCGTCGATGGAGTCCATCGATCCCCCTTTCACTGACTCTGCGTTCGTTCCGGTCGTGCAGCGACCGGAACGAACGCAATTTCGGATGAGCGGGGGAAGCGCCCGAACTGCGGGGAGAACCCTACGAGCGGGGGGTGACGGCGAAGGCCCGATCCGCGGCGCGAGGCCCGGCCCGGCGCGATGATTCGGGCTCGCCGGTCACTGGTCGACCGGAGGACCGGAGGAGACCGCCATGCCCCGACTCGTGCCCAACCTGTGGTTCGACACCCAGGCCCTCGAGGCCGCCGAGTTCTACGTCTCGGTGTTCCCCGACTCGAGGATCACCTCGGTGACCCACTACACCGAGGCCGGACCCGGGCCGGTCGGTGAGGTCCTGACCGTCGACCTCGAGCTGGACGGCCAGAAGATCACCGCCATCAACGGCGGACCGATGTTCACCTTCGACGAGGCGGTGTCGCTGCTCATCGAGTGCGCCGACCAGGAGGAGATCGACCACCACTGGGCCGAGCTCACCGACGGCGGCGAGGAGAGCCAGTGCGGTTGGCTCAAGGATCGCTACGGCTTGTCCTGGCAAGTGGTCCCCACCGGGTGGGAGGCGATGCTGCAGGACCCCGACACCGCCAAGGTCGACCGGGTGATGACGGCCATGCTCGGCATGGCCAAGTTCGACATCGCCGCCCTCGACGCCGCCGCCGCGGGGGCCTGAGCCCGCCCCGGGGTGCCGCCGGGCGCAGCCGGGCCCCGACCTGCGAGAATCGGGTCGTGGACCTGACCGCTGTCGCCACCCCCGGCTACTTCGCCTCCATGGGCATCGAGAACAAGCTGCTGCAGAAGCGGGCCGAGCGCATCGGCCCCTCGGCCGCCGACTACGAGCGGGGCGACACCCTCGCCAACCTGGCGATGGGGACCGCCAGCCTGCTCGTGCCGATGGCCACCCACGCCCTGTTCGACCGCATCGCCCCGCAGCGCTCGAGGACCGGCAAGGGCCTCCTTGCCGTGGCGGCGACGGCGGCCGTGGCCACGACGGTGGCCGATCGCATCATCCGCAAGCGCGCCGGACGCCGAGGCCGCATCGGCCCGTCCACCTCGGCCGGGGACGTCACCGCCGGCGGGCCGATGGCATCCACCAACGGCCCCACCAACGGCCACGGCCCCACCGCGACCGCCGAGACCCCGGACCCGGCCCTCGAGCGGGCCCGTCGGGTTGCCCGCTACGGCGGTCCGACCGCCATCGTCGCCGGTGGCATCGCCCTGACCAGCGCCGTGGGGGCCGCCACCCGCCCCGGACGCCTGTGGGCCGACCGCCGCTCCCAGCGGGACCTCGGCACCGGCGTCCTGGCGACCCTGGGAGCCGTCGTCGCGTGGGACTTCATCTACTACTGGAACCACCGGTTCATGCACGAGGCCCGCTACCTGTGGGCCATCCACGTCGTGCACCACAGCAGCGAGCGCTACAACCTGTCGACCGCCCTGCGCCAACCCGTGGCCGACTCGCTGGGCACCTTCGTCCCCTATGGCGCCCTCTGCCTGGCCGGCTTCAGCCCGGCGGTGATCGAGCGGGCGCGAGGCCTCAACCTGCTGTACCAGTTCTGGATCCACACCGACATCATCCCGAAGCTGGGCCGCTTCGAGGAGGGCTTCAACACCCCTTCGCACCACCGGGTCCACCATGGACGCAACCGGCGCTACATCGACCAGAACCACGGCTCGATCCTCATCGTGTGGGACCGGCTCTTCGGCACCTTCCAGCGGGAGGACGACGCCGAGCCGGTCGTCTACGGCCTGACCAGGAACATCCACACCGACAACCCGGTGACCATCGCCACCCACGAGTACCGGGACATCCTCCGCGACGTCGCCGACAGCGACAACTGGACCGACCGACTCTCCTTCGTGGTCCGCGGTCCGGGCTGGGCCTACGCCCGCCGGGCCGAGATGGACGCCGGGTCGGCCGAGGCCGAGCCGACGCCGGAACCGGCGGTCGCCTGATGCCCTACGTCTCGGGTCGCACCGTCCACGACGCCGACGCCCACATCATGGAGACGCCGACCTGGTTACGGGACCACGCCGACCCCGGCCTCCGGGACCGCATCCCCACCCTCGACCTGAGCAGCGGCAACGAGCTCCGCCAGACCGGTGATCCCACCGAGCAACTCCGGGACCTGAACGCCGCGTTCGACCGGCTGGCGGCCAAGCACGCCTCCGAGGAGTATCGGGCCACCGAGGCCGCGGACATCATGGCCCGCAAGAACTTCGCGGCGACCGGCTCCTTCGTGGCCGAGGACCGGCCCCGGGCCCTGGACCTGCTCGGCTTCTCCAGCCAGCTCGTGTTCAACACGTTCCACAACCGCCGCCTGCGCAACTGGGAGCACACCGACGACGGCGAGCTGGCCGTCGGCACGGCCCGGGCCCACAACCGGGGCATGGTCGAGTTCTGCTCGGTCGACGACCGCCTCCTGCCCAGTTGCTACGTCCCGCTGTTCGACATCGACGCCGCCCCCGGCCTGGTGGACGAGGCCCTCGCCATCGGCGCCGCCGCCCTGCTCGTGGCGTCGGGCTGCCCACCCGGCCACTCGCCCAGCCATGTGGGCCTCGACCCGGTCTGGGCGAAGGCCCAGGAGGCAGGCGTCCCCGTGGTCTTCCACGTCGGTGGGACCGGCGACCTGATCGACCCGGCCTACTTCCTCAACGGCCTCCCCATTCCTCCCGACTTCCACGGCGGCGAAGAGAACTTCCGCTCGGTGGACTACATGGGCATCCCCGGCCCACCGGCCCAGACCCTGGCGACGATGATCTTCGACGGGGTCCTCGAGCGGTTCCCGGACCTCCGCATCGGGGTCATCGAGCAGGGCGCCATCTGGGTCCCGTCGTGGCTGCGCCAGATGGAGTCGGCCTACGACGCCTTCCATCGCCACGAGGAGCGGCTCCAGGCCCTCAGCCTCCGCCCCACCGACTACGTCCGCCGCCAGATCCGCTTCACGCCCTACCCCACCGAGGACGTGGGCTGGATCATCGCCAACAGCGGTCCCGAGATCTGCCTCTTCTCCAGCGACTACCCCCATGTCGAGGGCGGCCGCAAGCCGCGGGAGCGCTTCGAGGCCTCCCTGGGCGCCGTCGAGGACTCGGTCCGCCAGGCCTTCTACTGCGACAACTTCCTCGACCTGATGGGCACCGCCGCCCACCACCTCCCCGCTGCCTGACCGTTCCTCAGGTGCAGGGGTTGCGGAGGGTGCCGATGCCGTCGATGTGGGACTCGATGAGGTCGCCGGGGGCGAGGAAGCGGCCGTCGGCCATGCCGACACCGGCCGGGGTACCGGTGAAGATCAGGTCCCCGGGGTGGAGCGTCAGGATCCCGGACAGGTACCCGATCAGGGTCGGGACGTCGACGATCAGGCCGGACGTGCGATCGTCCTGGCGGACCTCACCGTTGACCGAGCAGGACAGGGCCAGGTCGGCCGGGTCCGCCACCAGGTCGGTGGACACCACCACCGGCCCGATCGGGCCGTAGCCGTCCCGGGACTTGCCCAGGTCGAAGTGGGGCGGGGCCGAGGCGAACTGCAGGGCCCGGTCCGAGATGTCCTGGCCGACGGTGAGGCCGGCTACGTGGTCCCAGGCATCGGCGACGGGGATGTCCCGGCCCCCCGGTCCGACGACCACGACCAGCTCCACCTCGTAGTCCACCGTCTCGCCCCGGAGCTCGATCTCGGCGGTCGGGCCCACGAGGCAACCGGGGAACTTGGTGAAGATCAACGGAGTCGGCGGGGTGTCCATGCCCGACTCCTCGGCGTGGGACCGGTAGTTCAGGCCGACACCGAAGACCTGACGCGGACGGGGCACGGGCGGCCCGAGCACCGCATGGTCCGCGGCCCCCTCTGGCGTCGCCGCCGCCAGCCCCTCGGCCGCGGCGTGCAGGACGGCGGGGTCGGCCAGGGCCACGAGCGGGTCGACCAGGCGGTCGTCGCCGCCGACGGCGGCGAGGTCGTACCAGTCCCCGGCCGCGTCGACCAGGACGGCCCGGTCCTCCACGTTCGCCAGTCGATAGCCCATCGGGCAGAAGTATGGAACGTCCTGCGACCTCCGGCCCGCCTGTCGGCTCGCCGGCTGACCGGGAGATCAGGCCGTGAACGTCCTCCGGACGACGGCGATGATCGACTCGATGTCGTCGTCGGTGGCCGTGAGCACCGGCTTGAACTGCAGCACACGCGGGTCATAGCCGGCGAAGAAGGCGTAGATGCCCTCGTCGAAGAGGGCCTTCATGGCGTGCATGCCACCGTGCTCGTCCTCGAACACGAACGCCAGCAGCATCCCGCGTCGGCGCACCGCGAAGGGCAGGTCGGCGAAGGCCTCACCCAGCCGATCGCCGACGGCCTGCACCCGCTCGAGGAAGCCCGGCTCGGTGATGATGTCGACCACCTCGGCGGCGGCCACACATCCCAACTCGGCTCCGCCGAAGGTCGAGACATGGCAGAACGGGTGCTCGGCGAAGAAGTGGTGGACCTCGGGCGTCATCAGCGTGGCGGCGATCGGGTAGATCCCGCCGGAGAGGCCCTTTCCCGTCACCAGCAGGTCGGGTGCCGCCTCCTCCTGGTCGACGTACCAGACCGAACCCGTGCGGCCCAGGCCCGTCTGCACCTCGTCGGCGATGTAGAGGGCCCCCCGCTTCTCGCAGAGGTCGGCCACGCCGGCCAGATAGCCCGGACCGGGCATCGGAAAGCCGGCCGTCGCCGGTATCGACTCGAGGATCACCGCGGCCGTGTCGTCGCCGATCGCGTCGTCCATGGCGGCCAGGTCGTTGAACGGCACATGGACGAACCCGGGGAGATCGTGGCCCCAGAGACCGTGGTCGCGGGGGTCCCCCGCGGCCAGGGCCAGGCCGGTGTGGCCGTGGTACGCGCCGGTGGCCGAGACGATGGTCGGGCGGCCGGTGTGGCCGCGGGCCACCTTGAGGGCCAGGTCCACCGCCTCGCCCCCGCCCACCGAGAAGACCACGCCGCTCAGCCGGTCGCCGGTCGTGGCCGAGAGGCGCTCGCCCGCCCGGGCCCGGTAGGCCGACACCAGGTGGTGGTTGCCGACATCCGCGTGGTCCATGGCGGCGCGCACCGCGGCGATGACCCGGGGGTTGCGGTGGCCGAGGTTGAACACGCCCCCGTTGCAGTGGCAGTTGAACCACCGGCGACCGTCGTAGGCGTCGGTGAAGGTCGCGCCCTGGCGATCGCCCATGACCACCTGGAGGCCCCCCATCGACCAGATGTCGACCTTGGCCGGATCCACATGGGCCGAGAACGCGGCCTCGGCGGCCGCTCGGTCGGCATAGGCGTCGGGCCCGGTCGCGGTCATCTCAGGACCACGCCTTCTGCTTGGCCTTCCAGGCCACGGGGTCGTAGTCCGGGGGCGGGACGAACATGGTCGGCGGTCGGCGCCGCACCTTGCGCCGCCAGGCGTCATAACCGCGCAACACGCGGTTCAGCAGCGTCCAGGTCTTGACCTCGCCCGAGTAGTAGTCCCGGGCCTCCTCCACGGTGATGGGCGGGTCGACCCGGCCGGCGGTGACGGCGATGATCGGCTCCACCCAGTCGTCCAGATCCAACTTGTAGAGGTTGCCGACCAGGTCGAGGAGGGCGTGACGGGGCGCCAGCCACCGCTTCATCGAGGTGGGCAGCTCGCGGAGGTAGATCGGGCGCATGAGGGGCGGCCCGGCCCGGAGGAACACGTCGAGGTCGACCTCGAGGTCACCCTGGGCGTCGACCATGAACGGCGTCGTGACGTCGATGTAGGTGACCCGGTCGTCGACCACGGCCCAGTTGCCGACCTGGGCATCCACGCCCAGCCGGTCCGTGGTGGCGGTCATGACGTGGTCGACCATGGCGACCACCAGCGGATGGTCCACCGAGGGCGCACTCCGCTTCAGGACCGCCTCACCGAGGCACTCGACGGGCAGGAGGGGCTGGACCACGTACCCCGCGAGATGGCCGCCGTGCTCGACCAGCCGCACCTCGGTGTCCACGACGTCGATGCCCGCCTCCCGCAACGCGGCCACATTGGCGTCCACCACGGCGCGGTAGGCGGCGAAGGACTCGTGGTCGGCGAAGGGGGGTACCCGCTTGCAGGCCACGCGGGGCGAGTCGATCGGGGCGGCGAGCACGACGCTGGTGACCCCGAAGCCCCGCAGGTCGAGCGCCGAGCGGTCGCCGGTGCGCAGCGCTTCCTGGACGACCACCTCGAGTGCCTCGAGCTCGGCGTCGCTGATCAGTGCGCCCACGCGCTCCCTCTCCTGGCCCGGAGAAGGAGGTTAGACGGCGAGGAGGTCCCGGGCGCCGGTGTCGCTGCTCGGGTGGCGCAGCTTGGACATGGCCCGGGCCTCGATCTGGCGGATGCGCTCCCGGGTGAGGTTGAAGTGCTCCCCCACCTCCTCGAGGGTCCGGGGCTCACCCCGGTCGAGGCCGAAGCGCAACTTCAGGATCTCCCGCTCCCGCTCGTCGAGGGGGGCGAGCAGGCGCTGGATCTCCTCGGGCAGCAGCGCGGTGGCCGCCACCTCGAAGGGGGACTCCGCCGAACGGTCCTCGACCACGTCGCCCAGCTCGGCGTCGCCGTCCTCCCGCAGGGGCTCGGAGAGCGAGAGGGGCTCGGCCGCGAAGCGGAGGGCTTCGGTGACCTTGTCCTCGGGCATCTCCACCTCGACGGCCAGCTCGGCCAGGGTGGCCGGGCGGCCGTACTTGAGCTCGAGGCGGGAACGGGCCTTCTGGAGGCGGGCCAGGGTGTCACCGGCGTGCACGGGCAGCCGAATGGTCCGACCCGTGTTGGCGATGCCCCGGGTGATGGCCTGGCGGATCCACCACGTGGCATAGGTGGAGAACTTGAAGCCCTTCCGCCAGTCGAACTTCTCGACGGCGTGCATCAGACCGAGGTTGCCCTCCTGGATGAGGTCCAGCAGGGGCAGGCCCGAGGCCTGGTACTTCTTGGCGATGGAGACCACCAGCCTCAGGTTGGACTGGACGAAGGTGCGCTCGGCGTCCTCGCCCGAGCGGACCGCCTTGCGCAACTCGCGCTTCTTGGCCGGGGTCAGCGTGGTCGCCGCGTCCATCTCCTCGCGTGCCGCGGTGCCGCCCTCGATCTGCTGGGCGAGGCGAACCTCGTCATCCTTGGTGAGCAGTGGGTACTGCCCGATGTCGGTGAGGTACAGACGAACGAGGTCTTCTTCGTCCCGCTCGACTCGTTCCTTGGCCAACGACCATCTCCCTGCGTGGTGGAACTTCGATGGACGGTACCGGCGACCGGGACGGATCCCGTGGCCGCCGGTGGGGCCTTGTCTACGATACCGATGCGGTCAAGGGGCCCAAACGGGCCCTGACCGCCGGCCGGGATTCCCCTGCCACTCTCCGTGGGGCTTCGGCCCCGAGCCCGAGCCCCTTGAGGTCCTGACCGTGTCCGCCACCCCCGACGACGTGGACCTGTGCCTCGTGGTGATGCGGTTCCAGGCCGCGGACCCCGAGCGCCTCGTGTCGGTCCTGGCCAAGTACGTCGTGCTGGCCCGCGGCCACCCGGGCTGTCGGAACATGGACCTCGTCGCGTCGGTGACCACGCCGGGTCGGCTGCTGGTGATCCAGAAGTGGGACTCGCCTGCCGCCCAGCAGGCCCACTTCGACTCCCCCGCCATGGTGGAGATGGCCGCATCGTGCCGGGGCCTGCTCACCGAGCCCCCCGACATCGACCTCCTCGACGCCATCAGCGCCCACGACCTGGCCTGACCCTCGCCGGCCCGGTCCTCAGGCCGGGGTGGCCGACAGGGCCCGGGCGGAGAGCGACTCGATGTCGGCCCAGGTGAGGTCCTCGGCGGACCAGAGGCGGTCGAAGGCGGCGTCGGCCTCGTCGCTGAAGCCGTGGCGGTTGCGGAAGTGGTAGACCCAGCGCTGGCGCTGGGCCTGCTGGCCGGTGCGGGCCAGGCGACCGGCGGCATGGACCTCCCAGGCCACACCAACGGCGGGGTCGAGGTCGGCGTCCTCCGGTGCGTCGGCGAAGCCGTCGGTCAGGCGGTCCGCGGCCCGGAAGAACAGGCGGCCGAGCACCCCGGCGGCCCCACCCTCCGACAACTGACGGGGGTGCTTGGGGTCCTCGAAGGCCCCGCTCTCCATGGAGACCAGGATGGGGTCCATGGCGTCGAGGCTGTAGCGGCCGAGGGGTGAGGTGTCGTCCAACGCCACCACGACCTCGCGGTCGGCGGGGAGCCCGGCGGCGTCGGCCATCTCCTCGGCGATGGCCTGCAGGCGCCCGGCGTCGAAGTCGACCATCGCCCACGTGTCGGGGCGAAGCTGGACCTGGGCCATGGACCGGGCCTCAGGCCGTGGCGAGGGCGGCGGCCGCCTCTTGGCGGGTCCGGGCCTCCTCGAGGGCCTGGCTGGCGATCTCGGCGATCTCGTCGATCTCCTCGTCCTCGAAGCCGGCCAGTTCCCGGAACCGACGGGCCAGCTTCACCGGGCTGTCGTCCTCGTCGCTGCGGAAGCCGCCGAGCGAGAACAACTTGTCCACGATCTTCTGGAACTCCAGGGCCTCCTTGCGGCGCTCGGGGTCATCGTCGGTCAGCCGGCGGAGCCAGTCCGAGCCCATCTTCACGTGGGTGACCTCGTCGGCCAGCATCCAGTCCTCACAGAACTCGAGCACCGGGTCGCCGGCGATCTCGCCGAACTCCCGCATGGTGTTGAAGACGTCGATGGCCAGGCCCTCCAGGGCCCGGTTCACACCGGTGAGGCGGAGGACCGGATCGGGGTTGCAGGCCGCGGCGTAGAGGAAGGCGCCCTCGGAGAACTCGCCGATCTCGGTCCCCATCCAGTCCGAGAGCTTCACGGAGATCTCACAGTGGCGCGCCTCGTCCCAGCACTGGCGGGCCATGTCCAGCTTGAGCGCGAACGGGGCCTCGTCCCGCTCGTCTCCGGTGTCGAAGTCCCAGCAGGTGCGGCCGGCGCCCTCCAGCGCCTGGATCTCGCCCACGAAGATGCCGTGCATCAACGCGCGGGCCGCGTCGGCCGAATCGGGGCGTTCCGGGGTCAGTCGGGCCTGGGTCCGCATGCGGCTGTTCTGGACCGAGCGGGGGTCGCTGATGCGGTCCTGGATGTCGACCCTGACGAAACGCTCGTCGCGGGCCAGGTCCTCGACCGGATGGGCCTTCCTCATGGTTCCTCCCTCATGGCGACTGCGTCGCCGGGCCGGGGGGCCCTCGCTCCGCTCATGCCGTCACCTCCGTGGGTTGTGGCTCAGCGTAGGCGTCGCCGATGGTTCCGGGGCCGGCGATGCCGCCGGCGGCCAACATCAGCTTCTCCAGGTGGGCCGCCCGGTCGGCGGCCCGCTGTACCTCTTCGTCGGTCTCGATCAGCGACTGGATGAGCATTTCGCCGTCGCGCCAGTCGTCCAGCTCGTCGGCCAGGGCGAAGTCGAGGGACCGGATCGTGGGGGCGTCGGTGATCGTGCTCGTGTTGTTCCGGTGGAACGTGTAGGCCGCGATCTTGTGGGGGATCGAGCACGCGGTAGACCCCGACCAGCTTCTCGATGGTGAGCTCGGGGGCCTCGGGCTCGGTCATGGCGTCCACGAAGGCGGCCAGCTCGTCGTTGGGCGGCACGGCGAGCCGGTCGGGGTTCATCTCCCGCAGTTCGGGCAGGCGCTTGTGCCAGAGCTCGCTGTGCCAGGCGTGGTGGTAGCAGTGGGTGCCGAGCTTCAGCTTCACGTCGATCTCGGGCACGGTGGCCACCCAGCCCCCGAGCGCCTCGAAGAGGCGCATCTCGATCCACTTGTAGTGCCCGACCCGCCGGGCGGAGTCCTCCACGGAGAAGGAGCCGGGCAGCTCTCGTCGGTCCCACGGGGCGAACGCGGCGCGCGGGCGCTTCGGATCAGCCATGAGACAAAACCTAGCGCTCTGCCTCAGCGCGAGTTGACCGAAGAGTCAACATCCACCTCGGAAGAACGCAGGTCTTGGCGGATCCGGTCGCCTTGGCGGGCGAGGAGCACCGCCACGACGACGAGGACGATGCCCGCCACCATGATCAGCAGCGGCGCCCGGCCCTCGCCCGGGAACAGCTCGGCCACCGTCCAGGGCACGTTCACCAGCAGGCCCAGCGCCCCGATGACCGACAGCAGGACCCGACCGGGTCGCATGCCGACCATGATCAGGGTGACGGCGGTGGCCAAGCCGAACAGCGATGCGAACACCGGCGACTGCACGCCCGTGAGGGCCGCCCCACCGAGAAGAGCCAAGCCACCCACGATCTCGGTCGGGACCGGCAGCCGGGTCAGGCCGAGCGCCACCACGACCAGGAGGGCTGCGCCTCCGAGCCAGGTCACCAGGCCCGTCACCACCCCAGCGTCCTGGGCGAAGTACACCAGCGTCGAGGGGATGATCTGGAACCCGACGACGGCGGCCGGGATGCCCACCGCCAGACGGTCCGCGCGGCCCATCTGCAGCTCGGGGCCGACGACCAACCCGAGCAGGCCCACCGCGCACCCGACCGCGAGCAGAAGACCGGCACTCTCCCAGTCCGAACTGACGACCGGTCCCGCCAGGAGGAGCGTGACGGCCCCGGTCAACTCGGCGAGCACCGGCGTAGGGATTCGCCGCGTCAGCCCGAGCGCCAGGTAGCCGGCACCCAGCAGACCGATGGCGATCCCCGCCGGGCCTTCGTCGAGGACCAGGGCGACGCCTGTCCCAAGAGCGACGGCGATGCCGGCCAGGGTGGTGAGTTGCTGCACCGGACGGTCTCGCCACTCCCAGAGCAGCCCGCTCTGCACCGCCACGGCGACGGCGCACCAGAACACGACCGTCTGGTCGGCGAGGTCCCGGCCCTCGGTCACCAGGACGCCCACGAAGACCGCCGTGGCCGCGGTCGACAAGAGCCACAGGAAGGCCTGGAGGCGACCGAGCGCGGGATCGCCCTGGACCCGGACCGCGGTGCCGCCCACGCCGAAGGCGAGGGCGCCCCCGCCACACAGGCCCAACCGACCGGCCCAGGCCAGATCCGGCCAGTAGTGAACCAGGACGAGCACCAGGCCGCTCAGGGCGAGGACGCCACCGAGGTACCCGATGGCCTCGGCCACGACCGGGAAACGGGACGGCCGACGGCCGGCGCCGGCCTCGTCGGTCACCGGCACCACGGCTTCCGACCCCGGCCGGGCCTTCTCGTGCTCGAGGATGGCGTCGGCCTGCTCCGAGGTGAGCAGCCCCGCGGCGACCCAACGGTCGAGGTCCTCGACACGCGCCACCGCCGAACGGCCGGCGGGCGGCCGCGAGCCTCTCCTCGCCGAGGGTTCGGGCGCCGACCCGGCCCCGCCCCTTCTCTGGCTCCGCGCCAGGAGCACCGCGACGACCACGACCACCAACACCAGGGCTTCGATCATCCGACCCACCTCCCTGTCGACCTCAGCGTCGTCGCCCGGGACCGGGGGGCACAGGGCCGAACGTCACCTCCGGTGCTCACCCACCCCGCATCTTCCGGGGCGTCACCGATCCCGGCACCGCCGCCGGGGCCGCCGATGCGGGGTCACCATCCCGGGCCGTCGCCAGCCGGAGGGACAGGCCCTCGGATCCCGGGGGTGCTATCACCCTTGCGCTCCGGGTTCCACGAGGGACCATGGCGACCAGGAGGAGGCGAACCCATGGACGTGATCGTGCTGAGCATCGTCTGCCTCGCGGGGCTCTGCCTTGCCGTGGTCGCCGTGGTCGCCTGGGGTGGGGATCGCTCGCCGCTGTCGCCGCTGCTCGACGCCGAGCCACCCCCACCCCTGCCGGACACCATTCGCCGGCTCCTGCGATCGCTCGCCGTCGCGCTCATCGCGGGCGGGGCGGCCGGGATGCTCACCGCGGGCCTCGGGGGACGGCTGATGATGCGGCTGCTGGCCGCCACCTCCGACGACGCCGTCCAGGGCTTCCGGACCGAGGCCGACGAGACCATCGGGCGCATCAGCCTCGACGGCACGATCGCCCTGGTGCTCTTCGTCGGGCTCTTCAGCGGGCTGTTCGGCGGACTCCTGTACCTCGTCCTGCGCCGCTGGCTCCCCGGCCGGACCGCCCGGACCGCCGGACTGGTGCTCGGGGCCGTGGCCCTGGGACTGGCCCCCATGATCGACGCCTTGAACCGGGACAGCGTGGACTTCCGCCTCCTGAGCCCGGACCTGTTGGCGGTCGTGGCCATCGTGGCCCTGTTCGCCCTCTGGGGCATGACCGTGGCCTCGTTCGTCGAGCGGGGCGACCGGGGTTGGCCCGAGCTCTCGGGGCGTCCGACCGCGCGCACGGTCGCCGGGTATGCCCCGCTCGTGCTCTTCGTCCCTGCGGCCGGGGTCCTGGTCGTGGTCCTCGCCGTCATGGGCCTCGTGGTGCTGGCCCAGCGGAGCGCAACGCTCGGTCGCCTCTGGCGCAGCCCCGGAGTCGACCTCGCCGGACGCGTCGTCCTCGCGGTAGTCGTCCTCGCCGCCGTCGGGTGGGCCGGGCTGAACGCGGTCGACATCATCGGCGGCGACGACCTCGTCGGCACCTGAGGAATCCCGGTCGGGCCGTGGCGCCGGAACCGTGAGAGGGTGAACCGGTGCGGACACCGCGCGGTCGGCGCCGACTCGCCGGGATCGGGGCGGTGCTCTTCGCGGTCGTCACCGGGTGCTCCGACGACGGTGGAGACACGGCTAGCGATGACGGCGACCCCGCGGTCACGGTGGTGAGCCAGAACCTGCTCCACGGCACCGCCTGTCCCGAGGACTCCGATCGGTGCGACCTGCCCTCCCGTGTCGGCCTCTTCGTCCAGCAGCTGTCCGAGGCCGGCTGCCCTGAGGTCGTCGGCATCCAGGAGGCGAACCAGCAGACCGTCGACGAGCTCGTCGCCGCGACCGGTGACGGCTGCACGGCCGACTACGAGGTGGTCTGGGACGACGACCCGAGCCTCGACCGGGAGGTGGTCCTGACCACCGAGCCGGTCCTCGCCAGCCGCCGCATCCCCCTGGCCGGGCCACTGCGCACCGCCCTGTGGGTCCGCACGGCCACCGACGTCGGGATCCTCGACTACGTCAGCACCCATCTCGCCAGCAGCAGCGACGACCGGCCCTGTGACCCGGCCACCTGCCCACCGCCCTGTGAGACCGGCGACTCGGTCAACACCTGCCAGGCCCGCCAACTCGTCGAGTTCGCCGAGGAGGTGGCCGACCCGGACTCGGTCGTGGTCGTCGGCGGCGACCTGAACGCCCAGCCGGGCGAGCCCACGATCGAGGCCATCACCGCGGCCGGCTTCGTCGACTCCCACCTCGCAGCCGGGAACCCCGAGTGTGCGCCCGAGACCGGCGACCAGTGCACGTCGGGGCGGGTCGACGATGCGATGACCGACCTCGAGGACCCCCGCAGCACCCAGTCCGAGCGCATCGACCACCTGTTCGTCGGCGGCGCACGCAACTGCACGGCCGTCGACCCGACCGGCCTGTTCAACGGTGCCCCCGCCGACGGGGCCCTGGCCTTCCCGGCCGACCACACGGGTGTGCAGGCCACCGTGGCCTGCCCCACGACCGGGGCGCAGGTCGCCACGGCATCCACCGCGACCGTCGCCGCCGTCACCACCACCACCAGCGCCCCCGGCGCGGCCGTCGACCCCGAGGCCGAGGCGGCCATCACCGAGGCCTTCACCAACCTGTTCGACGGTTCGGTCACCGACGTCGAGGTGAAGCTGTCCTCCCTGGAGTCCGCCGCCGTGCTCCGGCCCTTCTTCCTCGAGTCCTACGAGGCCACCCGGGACGTGGCCGCCGGGATCCGGGTGCGGATCGACGCCATCGAGGCGATCGACGCCACGACCGCGGCGGTGACCTACACCCTGCTCCTCGACGGCAACGCCGTCCTCGACCACCTGCCGGGCGAGGCGGTGCTGGTCGACGGCCGCTGGTTGGTCACCCTCCGCACCTACTGCGACGTCAGCACCCAGGGCGCGGAGACGATCCCCGAACCCTGCCGGTGACCGTCAGCCCGAGATGACTACCCGCGGTAGCGGTTGGTGATCGGCAGGCGGCGATCCCGACCGAAGGCCTTGGTGGTGAGCTTGGGTCCCGGTGGGGTGAGGCGGCGTTTGTACTCGGCGCCGTCGACCAGCCGGACGATCCGCTCGACCGTCTGGCGGTCGTGGCCGGCGGCGACGATCTCGTCGATGGACCGGTCGTCCTCGACGTAGAGCTCGAGGATCGGGTCCAACACCTCGTAGGCGGGCAGGCTCTGGTCGTCGCGCTGGTCGGGGCGCAGCTCGGCCGAAGGGGGCTTGGTCAGGACCGACTCCGGGATCAGCTCGCGACCGGCCACCTCGTTGCGGTACCGACAGAGGTCGTAGACGAGGAGCTTGGGCACGTCCTTGATCACCGCGAAGCCCCCGGCGGTGTCACCGAACAGCGTGGCGTAGCCCACGGCGCTCTCGCTCTTGTTGGAGGTGGTCAGCACCAGCCAGCCGAACTTGTTGCTGAGGGACATGAGGACCATCCCCCGGATGCGGGACTGCAGGTTCTCCTCGGTCAGATCCGGCTCCCGCCCCGCGAAGGACGGCGCCAGCATCCCCAGCAGGGCGGTGTGGGCGGTCTCGATGGCGATGGTCCGGTGATCGATCCCGAGGGCGTCGGACAACCGCTCCGCATCGGTGACCGAGTGGTCGCTCGAGTAGCGGGAGGGCATCAACACGCCGTGGACCTTGTCGGGACCGAGGGCGTCGACGGCGACCGTGGCGACCAGCGACGAGTCCACGCCGCCGGACAGCCCCACCACCACGCCCCCGAACCCGTTCTTGGTCACGTAGTCCCGCGTGCCCAGCACGATGGCTTCCCAGGCCTCGGCCGCCGGGGAGAGGTCGCGGGTCGGCGGTACCGCAGCCAGAGCCGCGATCGGGGTGGACGCGCCGGTCACCGGCACGACGGGCAGGGTGACCGGTCGGGCCGGGCCGGGATCGACGTCCACCATCAGGACCTGCTCGACGAAGGCCTCGGCCCGGGCCACCACCTCGCCCTCGGCGTCGCACACGAAGGAGTCGCCGTCGAAGACCAGCTCGTCCTGACCACCGACCAGGTTGAGGTAGACGATCGGGCAGTCCGCCGCCTTGGCCAGGGCACCGAGCAGGCGCTCCCGCACGCGGCCCTTGGCCGCGTAGAAGGGCGAGCCGTTGATGTTGAGGACGACCCGGGCCCCTCCGGCGCCGAGCTCGGGGATCGGCCCACCGTCCTGCCACGCGTCCTCGCAGACCGACACCGCCACGGGCAGCCCCCCGATCTCGAACAGCGGCAGGTCGGTACCGGGCTCGAAGTAACGCTGCTCGTCGAACACGGCGTAGTTCGGCAGGTGCTGCTTGCGGTAGACGCCCACCACCTCACCGTGGGCACAGACCGCCGCCGAGTTGTGCAGGGCGTCGCCGTCGTCCTCCACGAAGCCCACGACGGCGACGGTCTCGCCCACCAGCGCGGCGAAGTGGTCCACCGCCGCCCGGTTGGCGTGCACGAACCCCCGCTTCAGCACGAGGTCCTCGGGGGGATACCCGGTCGCCCCCAGCTCGGGGAAACAGGCCACGTGGGCCTCGGCCGCCTCCGCCTCCTTCAGGGCCCGGGCCATGACCTCGACGTTGCCATCGAGGTCACCGACGGTCAGGTTGACCTGGCACAGGGCCACCCGCAACGTGTCCACCCCCTGACGCTACCGATCGGCGTTCTGGCCGGGCGGTGCCGGCCGGGAACCGTCAACTCGCCACCGACGGGGTCGATGACGCCCGCGTGGCGACCTCCGTCGACACCTACGTGGGCGCCGCCACCGCCCCGGAGGTCAGGGCCGCCTGCGAGGGCGAGGTGGGCTGATCGGCCAGCAGCGCGGCCAGGGCGGTCGGGCCCCGCGGCTCGGCGTAGAAGAACCCCTGGGCCCAGGTGATGCCGACCGAGCAGACGGTCTGGTGCTGCTCGTGGGTCTCGACTCCCTCCGCGATCACCTGCAGGTCCAGCGCCGCGCAGAGCTCGACCACCGCGGTCATGAAGTCCGTCCCCGCCGTGACCACCGAGGCCAGGAACGCCCGGTCGAGCTTGACGAGGCCGATGGGGAGCCGGTGGAGGTGGGCCAACGAGGAATAGCCGACACCGAAGTCGTCGAGGGCCAGTCCGACGCCGCGGGCGCGGAGCCGTTCGAGGGTCGGGGTCACGCTGTCGGCGTTGAGCACCATGGCCCGCTCGGTCAGCTCCAGGAAGAGGTGCGCGCCCTGACCACCGGGAGCGGCGAGGAAGGTGTCGACGCGCGCCTCCAGCTCCGGGCCGATCTCGGCCACCGTGATGTTCACCGAGACCGGGAGGTCGGCCAGCCTCGGGGCCTCCCGACGCCATCGCTCCCGGTCGAGGGCGACCCGTTCGAGCACGCACCAGTCCAGCTCCGCGCCCAGGCCCATCTCCTCGGCGACGGTGAGGAAGTCCCCCGGACGCAGGAGACCCAGAGTGGGGTGGCGCCAACGGGCGAGCGCTTCGATGCCGACGGCGAGACCGGTCGCGGTATCCACGACCGGCTGGTAGTGGACCTCGATCACCTCGGTCCTGAACCCCTGGTCGAGGTGCTCGCGGATCGCCAGCGACGACGCCGCCCGGGAGCGCATCGACGGGCGGAAGGCCCGCCAACGGCCCTTGCCGGCCTGCTTGGCCGCGTACATGGCCAGGTCGGCGTCGGCCACCAACTGCTCCACCCCGCGCTCGTCGTCACGGCCGAGCTCCAACGCGGCGATGCCGACGCTGGCGCCCACCCGGATGTCCCGGTCGGCCACCTTGAAGGGGGCGTCGAACAACGAGACGATCTTGGCCGCCAGGCGTTCGGCGTCGGGCCCCGATCCGACCTCGTCGAGGAGCACGGCGAACTCGTCGCCGCCCACCCGGGCCACCGTGTCGGTGGCGCGGAACCGGGTGGAGAGTCGTTCGCCCACGGCCCGCAGGAGCGTGTCGCCCGCCACGTGCCCGAAGGCGTCGTTGACCATCTTGAAGTCGTCGAGGTCGACGAAGGCCACCGACAGGCCGGTGCCGTAGCGCCGGTGACGCTGATGCGCGTGGCCGACCCGGTCGCCGAACAGCGTCCGGTTGGCCAGCCCCGTGAGGGGGTCATGGAGGCTGTGGTGCTCGAGCTCGCGCTGGAGGGCACGCTGTTCGGTCACGTCACGCAGCTGCCCGAAGATGAGGCGCACCCCGTCGGGGTCCTCGACCATCGAGACGGTGAGCTCGCCCAGGACCACCCGCCCGTCCGGGTGCGGGATGCGCTTGTCCGTGGTGAAGCTGTGCTTCTCCCCCCGGATCACCGACACGAGGGCGCTCTGCTCGGCCGCCAGCTCGTCAGGGTCGGTCAGGGCCTGGTAGGTCTCGGCCAGCAGCTCGGCCTCGGTCCGGCCCACCAGGGCGCAGAACGCGGGATTGACCTTCACGAACCGACCGTCCAGGGTGCACAACGTCATCCCGATGGGGTTGTGGGCGAAGGTGTGGTCCAGGACCCGTTCCGCCGAGCTTCGGCCCCGCTCCGCGGCGCGGCGCTCGGTGATGTCGCGGATGCAGAGGATGAGGCCGCCGAAGCGCTCGTCCTCGAGACGGTTGGAGGCCACCAACTCGACGTAGCGCCAACCGCCGCTGCCTGTCCGGGCCCTCACCTCGATCGGCTCGCCGGTTCGATCGCTCTGGCCGAGCATGGAGTCCAGAGAGCCGAGGGCCAGGCCGAGGTCGTCGGGATGGACGAGGTCCAGCACCGACCGACCCCGCCAGGCGTCGAGGTCGTACCCGAAGAGGGTCTCGGCCGCCGGGTTCGCGTACAGGAGGACGCCCTCGGCGTCCAGGACGGCGACGACGTCAGCCGACGCCTCGACGAGGAGGGCCAGCCACCCCTCGTCGATCCGCGGCTCGACAGCACCCATGGTCCTACTCATCGGCCGGGGCACCATCGTCGTTACCCGTTCGCAGGAAGGGCCGAGCTCCGCGGCTCCGACGTCGGGCCCGGCCCCCGACCGGGCGCCCCCGACGGGCGATCGATGTCCGGATCCGGCCAGATCGGGCAGGCTGGAGGGGTGATCCTGTCCCCATGAGCACGCTCGAGTACACCGGCGTCCAGACGACCGGCATCTACTGCCGCCCGGGCTGCGGCGGCCGCCCCCACGCCGAGAACACGACGGCGTTCCGTTCGGCCGCCGCGGCCGAAGCAGCCGGCCTGCGGGCCTGCTTCCAGTGCCGGCCCTACCGGGTGTCGGACCTCGAGGACTGGGTCGACGGCCCCGAGTTGGTCTGCCGGGCCGTGCGCCTGGTCACCGACGGCTACCTCGACCGCCACACCGAGAGCGACCTGGCCGCTCACCTCGGGGTGAGCGCCCGGCACCTGCGACGCCTCTTCGGCGAGCAGGTCGGGGCCACCCCGGACCAGGTCGCCCGTTCCCGCCGCGCCCACTTCGCCCGACGGCTGCTGGACGACACGGACCTGTCGCTGACCGACATCGCCTTCGCCGCCGGGTTCGGCAGCGTGCGCCAGTTCAACCGGACCGTGCAGGACACGTTCCGGGCCTCACCCCGGGACCTGCGCGCCCGCCGGCGCAAGGCGGACCGGCTGGCCGCCGACGGTGGCCTTGCTCTTCGGTTGCCGTTCACCGCCCCCTTGGACTGGCCGGCCCTGGTGACGTGGTTCGGGGCCCGAGCTGTGGACGGCGTGGAGGCCGTGGACGGCGAGACCTACCGACGCACGATCCGGGTGGACGGCGATCCCGGCGTCATCGAGATCTCACCCGGCGGTTCGGACCAGCTCCTGCTGCGGGCCCACCTTCCGCACTGGGAGGGCCTGATCCACGTCGTCCAGCAGGTGCGCCGGATGTTCGCCCTGGACCAGTCGGCCGATGACCGGTTCGCCTCGGACCCGACGCTGGCCCCTCTGGTGGCGGAGCGGCCGGGGTTGCGGGTGCCCGGGAGCTGGGACGGCTTCGAGGTCGGTGTCCGGGCCATCCTCGGCCAACAGGTCACGGTGGCGGGGGCGCGGACATCGGCCGGTCGGCTGGTGCGTCAGCTCGGAACGCCGGTGCCGGGCCTGGACGAGTTGGGCCTGACCCACACGTTTCCCTCGGCCACCGTGGTGGCCGACAGCTCACTCAGCGGCCTGGGCCTGACCGGGGCCCGCATCACGGCACTGGGCGCGTTCGCCGCAGCCGTGCGGGACGGTGCCGTGCGGCTGGACGGCAGCGTGTCCCTCGACGACTTCGTCGCCTCGGTCGTCGAGCTGCCGGGGTTGGGCGACTGGACGGCACAGTACCTGGCCCTGCGCCTGGGTGAGCCCGACGCCTTCCCCGCCGGCGACCTCGGCCTGCGCAAGGCCCTGGCCAACGGCGACGTGGCGACGGCTCGGGAGGCCGAGCAGCAGGCCGAGTCCTGGCGCCCCTGGCGAGCCAGCGCCGCGATCCACCTGTGGGCCATGCGGCCGTGAGGAACCGGACGCCGCCCGATGAGGGACCCCCGTCGGTCAGGTCTTGACCAGGCGCTCGATGGCCCGCGTGGCCTCGGTGACCATGGTCTCGAGGCGCTCGGGGTCGCCCTCCACCACCGCGTTCTTCACGCAGTGACGGACGTGTTCGTCGAGGAGGCCGACGGCGACGGCCTGCAGGGCCTTGGTCGCCGCACTCACCTGGGTCAGCACGTCGATGCAGTAGGTGTCCTCGTCGATCATGCGCTCGATGCCGCGGACCTGGCCCTCGATGCGCCGGAGGCGCTTGGTGTAGTCGTCCTTGTTCATCGTGTAGCCGCGCACCCCGTCGACCGTACCCTCCCGGGGTACCTGAGCCGGGCTCATCGGGGAGAGAACCGGCGCAGTCGGAGGCTGTTGGTCACCACGAACACGCTGGAGAAGGCCATCGCCGCGCCCGCCAGCATCGGGTTGAGCAGGCCCGCCGCCGCCAGGGGGAGCGCCGCCACGTTGTAGGCGAAGGCCCAGAACAGATTGCCCTTGATCGTGGCCAGGGTCCGGCGGGACAAGCGGACGGCGTCGGCCGCAGACCGGAGGTCACCCCGGACCAGGGTGATGTCGCTGGCCTCGATGGCCACGTCGGTCCCCGTGCCCATGGCCAGGCCGAGGTCGGCCTGGGCCAACGCGGCGGCGTCGTTGACCCCGTCCCCGACCATGGCCACCACCCGTCCCTCGTCCTGGAGGCGGCGGACGACGGCCACCTTGTCCTCCGGGAGCACGTCGGCGATGACCTCGTCGATGCCGACCTCGGTGGCGACGGCGTCGGCCACACGGCGATTGTCGCCGGTGAGCAGCACGGGTCGGAGCCCGAGGTCCCGGAGCTCGGCCACAGCCCGGGGCGAGCTGGCCTTCACCGTGTCGGCCACCACCAGCACCGCCCGGGCCTCGCCGTCCCAACCCACCAGGACCGGCGTCCGGCCGCGGGACTCGGCCGCCTCCTTGGCCGTGCGCAGGTCCTCGGGGAGCTCGATCGACCAGTCGGTCAGGAAGCGCTCGCGGCCGGCGACCACCGCCCGCCCGGCCACCACGCCCTGGACCCCGAGGCCCTGGGTGCTGTGGAACGAATCGACGCCGGTCAGCTCCGCCCCGCGGTCACGGGCACCGTCCGCCACGGCGCGACCGACCGGGTGCTCGCTGGCGTCCTCCAGGGAGCCGGCGAGGGTGAGGACATCCTCGAGCGAGGTACCGGCCGCCGGGACCACCTCGACCAGGGCCATGTCGCCCGAGGTCACCGTTCCGGTCTTGTCCAGCACGACGGTGTCGACACGGCGGGTGGACTCGAGGATCTCGGGGCCCTTGATGAGGATGCCGAGCTGCGCGCCCCGGCCGGTGCCGACCATGAGAGCGGTCGGGGTGGCCAGGCCCAGGGCGCAGGGACAGGCGATGATCAGCACGGCGACGGCCGCGGTGAAGGCCGCGGTGCCCGCATCCGTGGCCGCCGCGGTCAGCCAGAAGCCGAGGGTGGCCGCGGCCAGGGTGATGACCACCGGGACGAAGACGGCCGAGACCCGGTCGGCCAGGCGTTGCACCGGCGCCTTGCCGTTCTGGGCGTCCTGGACCAGCATGGCGATCCGGGCCAGGGCCGTGTCGGAGCCGACCCGGGTCGCCTCCACCACCAGGCGGCCGCCGGCGTTCACCGTGGCCCCGGTCACCGGATCGCCGGGTCCGACCTCGACCGGGACGCTCTCGCCGGTCAGCAGCGAGGCGTCGATGGCCGATGTGCCCTCCTCGACGACACCGTCGGTGGCGACCTTCTCCCCGGGACGGACGACGAAGCGATCGCCGACGGTGAGGTCCTCGACCGGGATGCGGACCTCGACATCGCCCCGCAGGACCGAAACGTCCTTGGCCCCCATCTCGAGGAGGGCCCGCAGGGCCGCCCCCGAGCGGCGCTTGGCCCGGGCCTCGGCGTAGCGGCCCGCGAGGATGAAGAGCGTCACGCCGGCCGCCACCTCGAGGTAGATCTGCGCGTCCCCCACCCCCTGTTCGGCGGTGAGGGAGAAGCCGTGGGTCATCCCGATCTCGCCGGCGGTGCCCCAGAACAGGGCGTAGAGCGACCAGCCGAAGGCCGCGAGGACCCCCACGGAGATCAGCGTGTCCATGGTGGCCGCACCGTGGCGCAGGTTGACCCACGCCGCCCGGTGGAAGGGCAGGGCCCCCCAGGTCACCACCGGCGCGGCCAGGGTCAGGGACAACCACTGCCACGCGTCGAACTGAGCGCTGGGGACCATGGCCAGGATGACCACGGGCAAGGTCAGGAGCGCGCAGACCCGGAGGCGGTTACCCAGATCGGCGGTCTCGTCGTCGGGCGGGGCCGACTCACCGCGGTCCGGCCCGGCGAGCGCACGCGGATCCACGGCGGTGTAGCCCGCCGCCTCGACCTCGGCGATCAGATCGTCGGTGCTCACCCCGCCGGGGGTGGAGACATGGGCCCGTTCGGTGGCGTAGTTGACGGTGGCCGAGACACCCTCGATCCGGTTGAGCCGCTTCTCCACCCGGGCCGCGCAGGACGCACAGGTCATCCCGCCGATCTCCAGGTCGAACTCGGCCACGGACGGGGCGCTCATCACGGCATCCCGTGGGTCGCGGGGTGGTCGGGCCCGCCACCCGTGTCGATCGGTCCGGCCACGGCCCCGACGGCGGCGCCGATGCCGAACGCGGCCGCGAGGACGACGGCGAAGGCCGCGAGCTTGGCCCCCGGCCTCAAGCCACCACCTCGTACCCGGCCTCGACCACCGCGGCCGTCACGGCGCCGTCGTCGAGGGGACCGTTCGTCTCGATGGTGACCGTCCCGGAGGCCAGGTCGACCTCGACCCCGGCGACGCCGCCGAGGCGACCGACCTCCTCGGTGACGGCGCGGACGCAGTGCTCACAGGTCATCCCGGCCACGGTGTAGGTGCTGGTGGTCATGCTGCCTCCTCGGACTCTGCAATATACCCCGGGTAGGTATCGACGGCGTCCGGCGCGAGGTCGACCCGCCGCAGGAGTTGGGCGTTGAGGGCCACCACGATGGTGGACGCGCTCATCAACAGGGCGGCGAGCGCGGGCGGCATCACGATCCCGGCCCAGGCCAGCGCCCCGGCGGCCAAGGGGATGGCGACGACGTTGTAGCCCGCGGCCCAGCTCAGGTTCTGGAGGCTCTTCCGGAAGGCCGCCTTGGACAAGCGGATGGTGCTCACCACCGCCCGGGGGTCCGAGGTGGCGAGGATGATCCCGGCCGACTCGATGGCGACATCGGTGCCGGCGCCGATCGCGATGCCGACATCGGCCCGGGCCAGCGCCGGGGCGTCGTTGACCCCGTCGCCGACCATGGCCACCGACAGACCCCGGGCCTGGAGCTCGGCCACCTTGGCGTCCTTGTCCTCGGGAAGCACTTCGGCGAAGACCTCGTCGAGCCCGAGGTCGGCGCCGACGGCGTCGGCGACCTCCCGGGCGTCGCCGGTGATCATCACGACCCGGCGACCGCGGGCCTGCAGCGCCCCGACGGCGTCACGGGCCTCGGACCGGACCTCGTCCTCCAGCGCGAGGGCGCCCAGGACCTCGTCGCCCTGCAGCACGTAGAGGACCGCTGCCCCCCGTCGCCGCCATCCGCCGGCCCACTCGCTCAGGGCCACCGGCTCGACCAGGGACCGTTCCCGCAACAGGGCCGGGCCGCCGACGGCATAGCGGACACCGTCGACGTCGGCCTCGACTCCGCGCCCCGTCAGCGACCGGAAGTCCCCGGCGACCGGGACCGGGCCTCGGTTCCGGGCCGTCGCGACGATGGCTCGGGCCAGGGGGTGCTCGCTGTCGGACTCGACGGCGCCGGCGAACCGGAGCAGGTCGGCCTCCGATGCCCCCTCGATGGTGGCCAGCCCGGCGACCGTGTGCTCACCCTTGGTCAGGGTCCCGGTCTTGTCGAACAGGAAGGCGTCCACGTCGCGGCTGGCCTCGAGGGCCCTGCGGTCCTTGATGAGGATCCCGTTGCGCGTGGCCATCGCGGACGACAACGAGGTGACCAGGGGAGTAGCCAGCCCGAGGGCGTGGGGGCAGGAGATGACCAGGACGGTGACCATCCGCACGACGGCCTCGTCGGGATCACCGAGCGCGACCCAGGTGACGAGGGTGACGAAGGCCGCGACCGTCGCCACGTAGAAGAGGAGGGCGGCCGCACGGTCGGCGAGCACCTGGGCCCGCGAGCGGGACTCCTGCGCCTCGGCGACGAGGCGTTGGATCCCCGCCAGGGTGGTCTCCTCCCCGACGGCGACGATGCGCAACCGCACCGAGGAGTCGGTGGCGATCGTCCCCGCCACGACCCGATCGCCGACGGCTCGGGCGACCGGCCGTGACTCGCCCGTGATCATCGACTCGTCGAACGCCGCGGTCCCCTCGGTGATCTCACCATCCGCTGGGGCCCGTCCGCCCGGGCGGACCAGGACCAGGTCGCCCCGGCGCAGCCCGTCGACCGCCACCGTCTCGACGTCGCCGCCCGGCCCGACCCGCTCGGCCTCGTCCGGCAGCAGCGCGGCGAGGGCGCCGAGGGCGTCCTGGGCCTGGCCGAGGGCCTTCATCTCCTGCCAGTGGCCCAACAGCATGATGGTGATCAGCGCGGCCAGCTCCCACCAGAAGTCCAGGCCGAACCAGTCCAGGCTGGTCGCCAGCGAGGCGCTGTAGGCCACCGTGATGGCCATGGCGATCAGGAGCATCATCCCCGGCTGACGGGCCCGCAGCTCCGCCCACCCACCGGTCAGGAAGGGCCGGCCCGCCCAGAAGAAGATGACCGAGCCCAGGATGGGCCCGACCCAGGCCATCCCAGGGAAGTCGAGCGAGTAGCCGAACCAGTCCATGACCATCTCGCTGGTCACCACCACGGGCACGCTCAGCGCCAACGACCACCAGAACCGCCGTCGGAAGACCTCGGTGTGGTCGCCGTGTGCCCCATGACCACCGGCCCCGCTCGACCGGTTGTGGTCCTCGTGATCGGTGCGGCCCTCGTGATGGCGACCAGCCGGCTCCAGGGTGTGTGCGTCGTTCACCATGATCACCTCGCCTATACCCTAGGGGGGTATGGTACAAATGTCAACCCCGGTGTCAGTCGGCGAAGGTGATGGGGATGCGGATGATGGCGGCGTCGTCCTGGAGGGCGGAGTCGTTGACCACGATCGTGCAGGGGTGGGCGCCATCACAGACCCCGGTGCCGACCGGGCCCACCACGATGTCGATCTGCGTGGCGCCCTCGCCCGTCGGGTTGGGCTGGAGGATGTAGGCGTCGGTGAGGTCACAGGCCGCACTCCCGCCCGATTCCCCGTCGCCGACGCACTGCACGATGTTGATCGTCCCGTCGGGCAGGAACCCCTCCCAGGTGACGGTGACCGACTGCCCGTCGGTCAGGTCGTCGGTGGGCGTGACGGTCGCCATCCGGTTCGTCTCGGGCCTCGGGATCGTCGGGATCGTGACCGTCGACCCCTCTTCGGCCACCCACGCCAGGGCCATGTCCGCCACGTCGAAGTCGGCCAGCCGCTCCAGAGCGGCCTCGTCCCCCCGCAGCTCGGCGGCGAGGAAGTCCGTCGTGGCCTCGACCACCCCGGCCAGGTGGTCGTCGGCGAACCACCCTCCGTGGTCCTCGCCCTCCAGGGTGAGCAAGCCCTTGGGTCCCGCCGCCCGGTTGAACATCGAAACCGCGGCGTCATAGGAGAGCTGTTCGTCCTCGGTGCCGTGGACGAACAGGATCGGCGAGGCATCGGCCAGGTCGTACTCGCCGCCGCCGTAGGGCGCATCCGTGCCCGCCAGCACCACCGCGGCCTGCGCCCGCGGCTCCCGACAGCAGCTGTTGGCCACCAGGCCGAGGGTGGTGATCCCGCCGTTGGAGTGCCCGGCGACGCCGATGGCCTCGGGGTCGACCAGCCCGGAGAGCGGGCCGTTCCGCGCCGTGGCGTCGAGGACCTGGTCGATCACGAAGCTGACGTCGCCGGGCTGCTCCTGCACGTCGGCGGCATCGAGGCCGCCCGGGGTGTCCTCGTAGGTGCGCGGGAAGCGGGGTGCCGCCACGACATGGCCGGCCGCGGCCCACTGCTCCAGCAACCCCCGATAGAGCTCGAAGGAGCCGCCCAGACCGTGGGAGAAGACCACGAGGGGGTACGGACCTCCGGCCGGATCGGGGGCCGCTTCCTCCACCGGGGCCGACCCGGCATCGCCCTCCGCCGGGTACAGGACGTCGGTGACCAGAATCCGTTCGGGCCGCTCGGCGACCTCGTCGTCGGCCGGCGTCGACCGGGAGTCGTCGACGTAGGTCTCCTGGACCAGCCCGACCGCGTGCGGCGCCGGGGAGGGGACCGGTTCCGGGGCCGCGCCCCCGCCGTCGTCGGAACACCCGACCAGGAGCGCTCCCGCCACGACGGCGCCCGCCACCACGTCCCGGAGACCCATCCCCCGCAGCGTCGGCGACCGACCGGACCCTGTCAATGCGCCCCGTCGACAAGAGGTCAGGCGCGCCACAGCCCGGGGTCGCCTTCGATCGGGCGGGCCCGGGCTGTGGACGCTCTCGTGAGAACCGCGGGGGCCTAGACCAGCGACTCGCACACGGTGTTGGTCATCAGGGCGGCGACCACATAGGGATCGGCGTTGGCGTTGGGCCGACGGTCCTCGATGTAGCCCTTGCCGTCCTTGGCCACCTGCCACGGGATGCGGACCGAGGCACCCCGGTCCGACACGCCGTAGCTGAACTGGTCATAGCGCTGGGTCTCATGCGCCCCGGTGAGGCGGTCCTCGATGCCGACGCCGTAGCCCACGAGGTGCTCCTCGGGCTTGCCGAGCGAGCCGAGGGCCTCACAGGCGGCGATGATGGCGTCGTAGTCCTCACGCATCTGCTTGGTCGAGAAGTTGGTGTGCATCCCGGCCCCGTTCCAGTCACCCTTCATGGGCTTGGGATCGATGGAGATCTCCACGTTGTACTTCTCGCCCAGGCGGTACAGCAGGTAGCGGGCCACCCACAGGTGGTCGCCCACGGTGACGGTGTCCACCGGGCCGATCTGGAACTCCCACTGGCCGGGCATGACCTCGGCGTTGGTCCCCGAGATGGCCAGGCCGGCCTCGATGCACATCGTGGTGTGCTCCTCGACGATGTCGCGGCCGGCGATCTTCACCGCGCCGACGCCGCAGTAGTACGGGCCCTGGGGACCGGGGTAGCCGTGGGTCGGGAAGCCGAACGGCCAGCCCGAGCCCGGGACCAGCATCGTGTACTCCTGCTCGAGACCGAAGATCGGCTCCTGGTCGCCGTACTTCTCCATGGCCGCCCGGGCCATGGCCCGGGTGTTGGTCGGGTGCGCGGAGAGGTCGGCAGTCAGCTGGGTCTCACAGAGGACCAGGATGTTGTCGCCCCCCCGGATCGGGTCCGGGCAGGTGAAGACGGGCTGGAGGACCACGTCGGAGTTGTCGCCGGTGGCCTGGTTGGTGCTGGAGCCGTCGAAGCCCCAGATGCCCACCTCGCCGCCGTCGGGGACGATCTTGGTCTTGGAGCGGATCTCGGCGGTCGGCTCCGTGCCGTCGATCCACATGTACTCAGCCCTGTAGGTCACGCTCACCTCTTGTCTCGGGGACCGCATGGGAGACACCCATCGGCCACGGGTGGGAACAGGATCACGGTCGCCGATTTCGCTGCGGTTGCACAAATGTGAACGCCATGTGAACGAGGCCCGGGAACCGGTCCACGGCGTCCGAACTGGCGTCATCATGGCCCCATGGAGCGTCAGCAGGAGTACGTGCTGCGCACCGTCGAGGAACGCGGCGTCCGTCTCATCTGGCTCTGGTTCACCGACGTGCTGGGCCAACTCAAGAGTTTCGCCATCAGTCCCGCCGAGCTGGAGACGGCCTTCGCCGAGGGCATGCACTTCGACGGCTCGGCCATCAACGGTTTCTCGCGCCTCCAGGAGTCCGACGTCCTGGCCCGGCCCGACGCCAGCACCTTCGAACTGCTGCCCTGGTCGATGGCCGATGACAACTCGGCCCGGATGTTCTGTGACATCGAGGACCTCGAGGGCAGCCCCTTCGAGGGCGACCCCCGGGGCATCCTGCGCCGCAACCTGCAGCGGGCCCGCGAGGCCGGCTTCTCGTTCTACTGCGCGCCGGAACTGGAGTTCTTCTACTTCGCCGACGGCGACCCGACCACCCCGCTGGTCCCCCTCGACAGCGGCTCCTACTTCGACCTGACCACGGCCGACGTGGCCTCCGACCTGCGGAAGCGGACCATCCACACCCTGGAGGCCATGAGCATCCCCGTGGAGTACAGCTTCCACGAGGACAGCCCCAGCCAGCACGAGATCGACCTGCGCTACGACGACGCCCTGTCCATGGCCGACAGCATCATGACCGCCCGCCTGGTGGTGCGGGAGATCGCCCTCGAGCGGGGTGTCTACGCCACCTTCATGCCCAAGCCCCTCGAGGGCGTGCAGGGCTCGGGCATGCACACCCACCTGTCCCTGTTCGAAGGCGACGTCAACGCCTTCCACGACCCGGGCGACGAGATGGGCCTGTCCAAGGTGGCCCGCCACTTCATCGCCGGGCTGCTGCACCACGCGCCCGAGATCACCGCGGTGACCAACCAGCTGGTGAACTCCTACAAGCGCCTGGTCCAGGGCACCGGCACCGGGTCCCAGACCCTCTTCGAGGCCCCGGTGTTCGTCTCGTGGGGACGCAACAACCAGTCGGCGCTGGTCCGGGTGCCGGTGGTCAAGCAAGGCAAGGAGTCCTCGACCCGGATCGAGTACCGGGCGCCGGACCCGGCGTGCAACCCCTATCTGGCCTACTCGGTGCTCCTGGCCGCCGGCATGAAGGGCGTCGAGGAGGGCTACGACCTCCCTGAGCCCCAGCAGGGCAACATCTTCGAGCTGACCCCCGAGGAGCGGGAGGCCGAGGGCCTGCACCCCCTCCCCCAGTCGCTGGCCGACGCCCTCGACGCCATGGAGCGCTCCGAACTGGTCACCGAAGCGCTGGGCGAGCACGTCCATGACTGGTTCCTGCGGAACAAGCGCAACGAGTGGGCCGCGTACAAGGCCCAGGTCACCCCCTTCGAGCTCGGCCGTTACCTCCCCGTCTGGTAGCCGGGGCACACTGATGGCCATGGCGTCCGCCCCTTCCTCCGAGCCGGTCCTGGTGTTCCCGGACCCGGCACCGGCGGACCTCGTCCAGACCCTGGACCTGTCCGGCTTCGCCTGGAAGGCCGTGGGCGACGAGGTGGGGGCCACCCGCAACGAGCCCGACGGGGGCTGGGGCGGCGCGGTCATCTGCGCGGACGTCGATCCCGAAGGGGCCTTCGCCCTCTGTCGGGCCCTGCGCCGTCAGGACGCGCCGGTCTCCCCCGTCCTGCTGCTCGTCACCGGCGCCCAGCTCGGTGAGCTGGAGTTGCGGGAGGACCTCTATGACGACTTCTGCCTCTCCCCTTTCCACCCCCGGGAGCTGGAGGCCCGGCTCCGCCACCAGTTCTGGCGATCCGGCGGCGGCGTCCAGACCGAGCTGGTGGAGTACGAGCCGCTCGTCCTCAACCTCGAGACCTACCAGGCCGTCATCGCCGGTCGGCCGCTCGACCTGACCTACATGGAGTACGAGCTGTTGAAGTTCCTGGCCCAGCACCCGGGCAAGGTCTTCACCCGCGAGACCCTGCTCAGCCGGGTCTGGGGCTATGAGTACTACGGCGGGGCCCGGACGGTGGACGTCCACGTCCGGCGCCTGCGGGCCAAGCTGGGCGAGGAGCACGCCAGCCTGATCCAGACGGTGCGCTCGGTGGGCTACCGCTTCGGTCAGTCCCGCTGGGCGGGCTGACGGATCGTCTGTTCTGGCGCCCGATCGAGGCGCCCCAGCGCCCCGATCGGGCGCCGGTTCACGTCGGGATCAGGTGTTGAGCTCGAGGAGCTCGGAGCCCTCGTTGGCGGCGTCGACGCTGGTCTTGACCGACCAGCCCAAGATGGCCGACAGCACGGCCCCGGCCATCAGGACCAGCACGGGCAGGAGCAGCAGAGCGAGCACGATCAGCACGGGTCCCATGGCGCGATCCTAGCTACGGGCCCGTGTAGGCCATGGCCTCGATCTCGACCAGGGCGTGGAGGGGCAGCTCGCTGACGGCGACGGCGGCCCGGGCGGGGAGGGTGGCGCCGAAGTGCTCCAGCCAGACCTCGTTGAGGATGCCGTAGTCGCCCATGTGGCGCAGGTAGACGGTGGTCTTGACCACCTCGGTCAGCGAGGACCCCTCGCCTTCGAGCAGGCCGGCCAGGTTGTCCAGTGACTGGGCGACCTCGGCCCGGAAGCCGCCGCCGACGAGCCGGCCGTCCTTCAGCCCGATCTGGCCGGAGACGACCAGCCAGTCCCCGGCTCGCACGATCGGTCGGTAGGCACCCACGGGCTTGGTCATGACGGGGAAGCTACCCACTCACCGGTAATGGTGGCCGGTCGGCCACTCGGGCGGGCAGTCCTGATCCAGCCACGCGGCCGCGGCCACGGCGGCGAACACCGCATCGGAGCCGTTGACCGGCTCGGCGGTGGACGGCTGGATGGTCACCTCGACCTCGGGCATGTCGGCGGCCCGCAGGATGCCGAAGGACCGGACGGTCAGGTCGTGGACCTCGCCCTCGTCGTCGACGGCCAGGCCCTCCGAACACACCCAGCTCAGGGCCATGTGGGCCGCCCCGATGGCGTAGGAGCGCAGCACCACCTCGTCCAGCGGGTCACCGGCATCCAGCCGGACCTGGATCCGATCGTCCACGATCGCGGCCGTCGCCCGGCCACCGTCGGGGGCCACGATCCAGCCCACCTCACCCCGGGCCCCCGCCAGGAGCACCGCGGCCTCGACCCAGCCCGCCCCCCGGATGGCCGCCGAGGTCGGTGGGCCGGCGACGTCGACCTCCTCGATCGCCAACCCGCTCCGGGAGAACCGTTCGCCGATGCCCGGCGTGCGCACGACCCGGACCGTCCCGGTGCCGTCCCGGCGGAGCCCGGCGGCGATCGGCGGCCGCTTGGGACCGAGGCGCACCGCGTCCTCCCGGGCCCAGAGGACCCGCACGGCCCGGCCGTGCTCGTCGGCCAGCCGACGGGCGTCGCCGGCCACCGGTGAGTCGGCCTTGCCCCCGAACGCCCCGCCGTTCGCCAAGGGCGTCACCGGCTCCCCGCCCGGTTCGCACCACGACGCGTCCGTCTCCAGGTAGCCGGGCTCCACCCAGGTGGTCCGCAGGGTCAGGTCCCACTCCCCGTGGGGGACCTCCAGGGGCGACTCCGGCTCGACCGTCGTGCGCCGGCCCTGGACCTTCCCGGCGGCCCGCCGGGCCTCGGTGAGGGTCTCCCCCGTCGCGTAGCCGCCCCGGCCGTCGGGCACGGCGACGAGGGCGTCGGCCGGGGCCCGGTCGTCGGCGAAGCCCCCGGCGCCGAGCGCAACCTCCGGCCCGACCCGCTGCGGAGAACGGCCTTCGATCTCCGCCCGACGACCGGCGGCGGTCCGGTCGCGGGCAACAGGGGGGGAACCGACGGCCACCGCGGCCTCCCGGATCGTCGCCCACCCCGTACACCGACACAGGTGGGCGGCCAGTGCCCTGTCGACCACGGCGCGGTCGGCCGGGTCGGCTCCCTTGGCCCGCGCCCCGCGAGGCGCAGCACGATGCCCGGGGTGCAGAAGCCGCACTGGCTGGCCCCCGTGGCCCAGAAGGCCTCGCCCCAGGCTTCCCGGTCGGAGGGCGCCAGACCGTCGAGGGTGGTGACCCGGCGCCCCACCACCCGGCGGGCCGGCGTCACACAGGCCACTCGGGGCGCGCCGTCGACCAGGACCGTGCAACAGCCGCACTGGCCCTGGGGACTGCAGCCGTCCTTGGCCGAGCGCAGCCCCAGGCGATCCCGGAGCACCTCCAACAGCGACGCGCCGTCATCGGCGACCTCGACCTGCTGTCCGTCCACCTCGAACTGCAGCATCGGGCCGGCGACGTCGGGCACCGGCCGAGGATAGGAGCCGACCCCGGCCGAGTAGGTTCCGCAGCGATGACGACGCCTCAGGTCTCCCGACGCACCGTCCTCGCCGGCGGCGCCGCGCTGGCCCTCCTCACCGCCTGTGGCGGGGGTGACGACGACACGACCACGGACGGTGCCGCCGCCGACCCGGCCGCCACACTGACCGGGACCCTCCTGCTGCTCCTGCCCGCGCAGGGCGTGTTGACCGCCGAGGGAGAGCAGCGGGTGCCGCTGGCCGTGGCCGACGCGGAGGGCGTCCCGGTCCGTGACGGACTGGCGCCGCGGGACTTCCAGATCCGCACCGACACCGGCGAACCCGTGGTGGTCACCGTCGAGCCCCACGGCGACGGCGTGCCGACCCCGTACTACCCGGTGCGCTTCACCCCGACGGCGCCGGGCATCCACGAGATCACCGTGGTGGGCGAGGACGGGTTCAACGCCGTGACCCTCGACCTCGGCGAGACCGCCCCGCTGCCCCTGGTCGGCCAGGCGCCGCCCCCGGTCGTCACCCCCACGCCCGCGGATGCGGCCGGCGTCGACCCCATCTGCACCCGCACCCCGGCCTGTGACCTCCACGCCACCTCACTGAGCGACGCCCTCGGGACCGGCCCGGTCGCCCTGTCCATCTCGACGCCGGAGTTCTGCCAGACCGCCATCTGCGGACCGGTGTTGGACCTGCTGATCGAGGCCACACCGGACTTCCCGACCGTCACCGCGATCCACGCCGAGGTCTACGCCGATCCCCGGGGGGACGACGACCCGACCGCCGGCGGCCTGGCGCCGATCGCCGACCAGTACGCGCTCTCCTTCGAGCCGACCCTCTACCTGATCGACGCGACGGGCACCGTGGTCAGCCGCCTCGACAGCGTCTATGACCGCATCGAACTACGCGCGGCACTCGAGGCCATCGCCTGACGGCGGGGAACTAGCTGAAGGACTGGCCGCAGCCGCAGGTGCGCTGGGCGTTGGGGTTGTCGATGGCGAACCCCGCCTGGTTGAGACCGTCCTTGTAGTCGAGGGTGGCGCCCTCGAGCAGCATGGCGCTGGAGGCGTCCACGATGACCTCGACCTGGCCGAAGGTGACCCTGGTGTCGTCGTCGGACACATCGCTGTCGAAGAACATCTCGTAGCTGAAGCCCGAGCAGCCGCCGGGACGGACGGCCACGCGCAGGGCGAGGTCGGCCTCGTCCTCCTGGTCGAGGAGCTCCTTCACCTTGGCGGCGGCACTGTCGGTGACGGTGATCACGGTCGGTCCTCCTGTACGGATGGGCGTGGCGGAATCTACCCGGCCTCGACCTCGACCACATCGGTCTGGCAGGGCGCGCGGTCCACGAGGGTCCCGAACCCGCCCATCCGGCCCGTGCCGAGGCGGTCGAGGAAGCCCTCGACCATCCCCCGGTGCAGGCCGCACACCAGGTCGGGGTTGGCCTCGGCCAGTTCCCGGAAGGGGCAGTGGGTGAACGCGATCGTCACGCCGTCGGTCCCGCCGGTGGCCTCGGGGTCGAAGCCGAGGTACTCGAGTTGGGTCATGAGGGCCTCGATGCAGGGGCTGCCCTCGGGATAGCCCTCGGCGTCGCGCCGGCCCTGGTCGTGGCCGGCGACCGTGGCGTCGCTGCCGTCGAGACCGGCCTCGGCCGCGACCGACAAGAGCATGCGGGCCAGTGCGGGCATGGCCGGGGGTTCGAGGCCCAGGGACGGGGCGTCGGGGGCCAGCGCGTAGAGGTGCTGGGGTCGACCCACGCCGCCGTGGTTGTCGATGCGCTGGTCGAGCAGGCCCACCTCGCGCATCCGCTCCAGGTGGGGCCGGACGGTGTTGGCGTGGAGGTCGAGGGTGGCGGCGATCTCCGAGGTCGCCAACGGCCGTGGTGACCGGGCCAGCTCCAGGTAGATCGCGTACCGGGTGTTCTCCCCCAGGGCCTTGAGGATCTCGAGCCGGGAGGGGGCGGCGATCTCGGGCTCGGCCATCGTCCAAGATTACACGGGCTAGGCCGGTAAAATCACGGCATGAGCGAATCACGACCCACCGACGAGGACGTGTTCGGTCTCCTCCGCGGCGTCATCGACCCCGAATTGGGCAGCGACATCGTCGACCTCGGCATGGCCAAGGCCGTGGCGGTGGGCGACGACGGTCTCGTGACGGTCACCATCGCCCTGACGACCGCGGGGTGCCCACTGCGGGCCCAGATCAAGAAGGACATCCTCGCCCGGGTCGGATCGCTGGCCGGCGTCACCGACGTCCGGCTCGAGTGGACCGAGATGGACGCCGACGAGAAGGCCGCCGCGATGGCCCGCGCCCGCTGGAACGTGAAGGAGGCCGCGCCCGACACCGCGGTGCCGGCGACCACCCGGGTCGTCGCCGTGGCGTCCGGCAAGGGCGGTGTCGGCAAGTCCTCGGTCACCGTCAACCTGGCCGCCGCGCTCGCCGCCCAGGGCCGCCGGGTGGGCGTGCTCGACGCCGACATCTGGGGCTTCTCGGTGCCCCGCATGCTCGGTCTGGACGGCCGGCTGGAGGGCTCGACCGACGACGGCAAGATCGTCCCCCACACCACGCCGATGGGCGATGGTGTCCTCGAGGTCGTGTCCATGGGCTTCCTGGTGGACAAGGAGGAGTCCGCGCTCATGTGGCGGGGCCTCATGCTCAACCGGGCCGTCCAGCACTTCCTCGAGGACGTGCGGTGGGGCGACCTCGACTACCTCCTGATCGACATGCCGCCCGGCACCGGCGACGTCCAGATGGGTCTGGCCCGGATGCTGCCCCGGACCGAGATCCTCATCGTCACCACGCCGTCCCGCAGTGCCCAGAAGGTGGCCGTCCGAGCCGCGGACATGGCCCGGAAGTCCTACCTGCGCATCGCGGGGGTCATCGAGAACATGAGCGCCTTCGTCTGTGATCACGGCGACACCTACCCCCTCTTCGGCGAGGGAGGCGGTGAGGACCTGGCCCGCGTCGCCGGTGTCCCCCTGCTCGGTTCCATCCCCCTCGAACCCGCGGTGGCCGCCGGTGGCGACGACGGCCGACCCGTCGTCCTGGGCGACGGACCGGCCGCCGCGGCCTTCCGCGCCCTGGCGGCCCGCATCGTGGAGGAGGCCGTGCCCCCCATGGAGATGGCCGGCTGCAGTGCCCGGGTCCTCGAGGCGGCCGTCGCCGCCCTCGACGCCAAGGACGCCGAGTCGGCCACCACCCCCGAGAACGCGGACGCCGAGTCGGCCACCACCCCCGAGAACGCGGACGCCGAGTCGGCCACCACCCCCGAGAACGCGGACGCCGAGTCGGCCACCACCCCCGAGAACGCGGACGCCGAGTCGGCCACCACCCCCGAGAACGCGGACGCCGAGTCGGCCACCACCCCCGAGAACGCGGACGCCGAGATCGCCTGATCTGGGTCAGACTCGGGCGGTGGGCGCCGAAACCGAACCGGAACCAGGGGGAACGCACCCGTACCGGAGGTTCGGGCGGATCACCGACCCGGACCAACGCCAGGGGCTCATCAACCGGCTCGAGGAGCACGGCGTCACCCGGGCCCGGGCGGAGGCCGAGACCGACCTCGGGGGGCTCTTCGCCGAGGTCAACATCCGCGGCGTCCAGCGGATGTCGCTCCGCGAGGCCGCCGACGCCGCCGATCTCAGCGTGGAGGACGCCCGGCGGGTCTGGCTGACCACCGGCATCGCCGTCGGCGGCGACGACGATCCGGCCTTCAACGACCAGGACGTCTCGGTACTGCGGTTCTACGCCGCCGGACGGGACCTCTTCGGCGACGAGCCGGTGCTCCAGACCCTCCGGGTGATCGGCAGTGCGATGGCCCGCATCGCCGAAGCCGAGACCGGGGCGCTGCGCCTGGCGTACGAGATCCCCTCCCTCGAGGCCGGCGACAGCGAGATCGAGGTCCAGGAGGGTTACGGCCACATCAGCCGCATGCTGCTGCCGGCGGTCGAGCACGTGTTCCCCCCGCTGCACCGCCTCCACCTGACCCGGTCCGCCCGCCGGGCGTGGGCCGTGGACGACGCCAGTGGGGCCACCATGGCCCGGGTGGCCGTCGGCTTCGCCGACCTGGCCGGGTTCACCAGTCTGAGCGGCGAGCTCAGCCCCAGTGAGTTGGCCGCGGTCGTGGACGTGTTCGACGCGCACGTCAGCGAGCTGGTCCTGACCAACGGCGGTCAGGTGGTCAAGCTGATCGGCGACGAGGTCATGTTCGCCGCCGACGATCCCCAGGACGGGCTCCGCATCGTCCGTTCCCTCGCCGCCGGCCTGCCCGGAGCCGGACAACTCCCGGCGGTCCGCATCGGGGCCGCCCACGGCGAGGTCCTCAACCGGGACGGCGACTACTACGGCTCGGTGGTCAACCTCGCGGCCCGGCTGGTCAGCCTGGCCGAGCCGGGCGAGGTCCTGGTCGACGCGTCACTGGCCGGCGCCGCCGGTCCCGACGCCGTCGAGGCCCTGCCGGAAACCGAGGTCAAGGGCTTCACCGAGCCCGTCCGCCCGTTCCGGTTGCGCGGCTGAGCGTCTTCCTCGTCGGGTCCGCACGCCGCGGGGAGATCGACCCGGAGGCCGAAGCCCGATCCGTCCCGCTGGACCGAACAGGTGCCCCCGTGGCGGTCGGCGATGGCGACCACGATCGCCAGGCCCATGCCCGCGCCGGGCCGTTCGCCGGCACCGGGGGCCCGGGTGAAGGGCTCGAAGGCGGCCGTTTCGAAGCCCTCCGGCATGCCCGACCCGTGGTCCCGGACCGTGATGGTGACCCACTCGGGACGGGCCTCGACCTCGATCTCGATCGGCGGGGCACCATGGACCTCGGCGTTGGTCACGAGGTTCGAAAGGACCCGGCCCAGCGCGCCGCGCTCGATGCGCACCCACGCCGCGCCCGGTGTGTCGGCCTGGACCACCGTCGAGGAGTCGGCCAGGGCCCGGACGACCTCGGCGACATCACAGGGCGCCGGGATCGGTCGGACCGGGTCGGCTTCGAGACGACCGAGATCCAGCAGCCCGTCGGCGAGGGCGATGAGCTCCTCGGTGTCCACGGCGGCCTCGGTGACGGCGTCGCGGAGCTCCTCGGCGGTCCGATGGGGTCGACCGGCGAGCTCGAGGTTGGTGCGGAGCCGGGTGAGCGGCGTCCGCAGCTCGTGGCTGGCGTGGGCGACGAACATCCGCCGCCGGGCGGCCGCCGCCTCGAGGTCGTCGAAGGTGTGGTTGAGCGTCTCGCCGAGGCGGCGCACCTCGTCGTCCGCGGCCGGAAGCGGGAGCCTGATGCCCGGTTGGGACGAGCGGATGTCCTGGGCTCGTCGCCGCATCTTGTCGACGGGGCGCAGGGCGACGGCCGTCAGCCCGTAGGCCAGGACGGCCATCAGCAGGCCACCGAGGAGGGTCCCGCCGACCAGGCGCCAGCGGAGGCTCGCCAGCGTGCGGGCGGTCGGGGCAAAGGAGGCCCCCACCACCAGGGTGTAGGGGCGGTCGTCGATGACTGCGTTGAAGGCCAGCAGCCGGACCTGCCCGACCCCGCTGACCTCGGCGAACACCGGGTCGCCCTCGAGGTCGGCGGTGGCATCGGGGACCAGGACCAGGCCGCGGGCCGCAGGGGTGGCCCCGATCAGGTCGCCCCGACCGTCGAAGGCCTGGAGCAACAGGACGCCCATCCCCTCGTCGTCGTCGTGCAACAGGGGGGCCAGGTCGGCGATGGGTCGGCCACCGTCGAGCAACGGCACCATCTCCCCCGCCTCCTCGCGCAGGGAGGCGTCGAGGGAGGCCATGAGGTGGGTCTCGGTTCGCCGGTACACCGCCAGGTCGATCAGCGAGAGGACCAGCAGGGCAACGAGGCCCACGGCGAGCGCGAGGCGGACGCGGATGGGAAGGTGCGGCGGTCGAGGCACGTTCATGGCCGAGCGATGGCCAGTCGGTAGCCCAGGCCCCGCACCGTCTCGATCGTCGGCGCGCCGGCTGCCTCCAGCTTCCGCCGGAGCGCGCTGACGTGGACGTCCACGACGTTGGAGTGCAGGTCGTAGGCCCCGTCCCACGCCCACTCGACGATCGCCTCCCGGGTGAGGACCTGTCGGGGATGGGTGAGGAAGACCTCCAACACGCCGGCCTGGCGCGGGCTCAGGGGGATCGTCGTCGAACCGTGACCGGCCTCCAACGCGGCGGGGTCGAACCACAGGCGACCGGCTCGCAGGACTCCGTCGGAGGACTGGGTCGGACGGCGGTCGAAGGCCCGGAGGCGGGCCAGGATCTCCTCGAGGAAGAAGGGCTTGGTGACGTAGTCGTCGGCGCCGGCGTCGAGGCCGGCGACCCGGTCCTCGACCTCGCCCCGCGCGGTGAGCAGCAGGATCGGGGTGGGGATGGCGTCGGCCCGCATCCGACGGCAGGTCTCCAGGCCGTCGATCCCCGGGAGCATGACGTCGAGCAGGACGGCCTCGTACGGGGCCGTGGTGATGTCCGCACACGCGGCCTCACCGGTGCCCACCACGTCGACCCGGTGACGGGCCTCACGCAGACCGCGGGCCAACAGGTCCGCTGTTCGTTCGTCGTCCTCGACGACCAACACCCGCATGGCTCCCTCCACCGCCGATGATCTTCACCGGCACTTCATGTTGCCCCATCAGGCTGCCCCGTGCGGTCCGGCACCTGTCCGGGCCGGGAGGGAGAGCTATGCGGGTGAGAACCATGCTGTTGGCCGGAGCGTCGGCCCTGATCCTGATCACGGCGGCCGGCTGCGGTGACGACAGCGGCGGCGGGGCCAGCAACGCCATCGAGACCACCGCCAGTGAGTTCCAGTTCGACGGCAACGAGTGGACGGTCAGCGCCGGCGAGGAGTTCACGATGGACTTCACCAATGACGGGTCGGTCGACCACGAGTGGGCCGTGCTCACCGAGGAGATCGCCTCGGAGGCGGAGTTCAGCGAGGACATCGTCCTCTTCGAGGTGGAGGCGACTCCCCCCGGGGAGTCGGTCTCCCAGAGCTTCACGGTGGACGACGCCGGCACCTACCAGGTGGTCTGTGCCCTGGAGGACCACTTCGACGCCGGTATGGAGGGGACCCTCACCGTCGAGTGAGGCCCTGAGACAACTGCGGGTCCCGGGGTCGGCCACGACCCTGGGTCCGCGGGTCTCCAGCCCGACGCCCTACTGCTGCTGTTGCTCCTGTTGCTGGGCCAGGGCGCGCTGAGGCGACTGGGGAAGGGGCTTGCGCAACAGGCCGCGGTCGGCCGCGGAGAGGATGGTCGGGCGGTCGTCCTCGCCGGAACGGCGGCGGATGTCCACCGAGCTCACCAGTGTCGGATCCGCGCTGCCGGAGAAGCTGCCGTGGAACGGGGTGACGTCGAAGTAGTCCCGACCATGGCCGATCTTCACGTGTCGTTCGCCCACGTCCCGGCCGTTGGTCGGATCGAGCGCCTGCCAGCGCCCCGGTGCCACGGCGATCTCCACCCACGCGTGGGTCTGCACCCGCACGGCATCCGCCGCCTCGGTCTTGGGCTCGTGGGTCCCGTCGGCGTTGGCTCCGGAGCCGGCGTCGTCCCGGCGGGCGAACAGGTAGCCGGACACGTAGCGGGCCGGCAGGCCCACGGCGCGACTGAGGGCGACCGTGAGGTGGGCGAAGTCCTGGCAGACGCCGACCCGACGGTCCATCACCTCCTCGACGGAGGTCTCCACGGTCGTCGACCCCGGCGAGTACGCCACCGAGCGCCCCACCCAGTCGGCGATGGTCCGTCCGGTCTCCTCGGCGGTCTCGGCCCCCTCCACCACCGAACGGGCCAGCTCGCTCAGCGTCGCGCCCCCACCGGTCAGACGGCTGGGCCCGGCGTACTCGTGGAAGGCCTCGTCGACGGCGAGGGCCCCGATCGGGGTGGGCGGCGCGGCGGGCTCGGTCGACGGGAAGGTCTCCACGCTGATCTCGGCGACCACGTCGAGGCGGTCGTGGCGGGGGATCACCCCGAAGGCTTCGACCCGGGTGCCCCAGTAGTCGCGGAACGACTGCACCGAGGTGGCGGGATCGACCCGCAGTCGGAAGTCCAGGACCCGCTGACGACTGTCGTCGACCGGGCAGGCCCGCAACTCGTTGTGGGACTCCCGGACCGGAGCGTCGTAACGGAACCGGGTCGCGTAGCGGATGTCCAGCCTCATCGGCGCCACCCCGCGCCGATCTCGTCCTTCGCGGCGGCGTCGCCACCCCGCAACTCGTGGAGGTAGAGCCCGGCGGTCTCCCCGGGGCTGAAGAACCGGTCGCTCAGCGCCTTGCCCACCGTGGGCAGGCGACCCCGGACCCGACCGAGCAGCTCGGTGAGCGTGGCCGGGGTCAGCTCGTGGCCGTCGAGGTAGTCCAGTTCGGCTCGGGCGGCGCCGAGCAGCCGACGACAGGCCGACCGGCTGTCGTCGGACTCGAGCCGGGCCAGTTGGTCCTCGGCCGAGTTCAGGGAGCGCAACACGCTGCGGGGAAAGGTGCGGGACAACAGGAGGAACACGACGACGTCGGCCAACCGCGGCGCGGTGCCCTTCTGCCAGCGCACGAAGGCCTGACGGGCGGCGCTGGAGTTCAACAGCTCGGACCAGGACGCCAACGAGTCGGGTTGCGGGTCCTCCGCGTCGGCCGCCAGGTGCACCGCGAGCATCCGGCTCATGATCTCGGCCCGTTCGAGCAGCATGCCCAGCATGAGGAAGCGCCACGGGTCGTCGCGGGGCATGGTCTCGGTGGCCACACCCAGGATCGACTGGCAGCCCAGACGCACCGCGGCATAGAGCTCGGCGGGGTGCTCCTCCAGGCCGGCGCCCCGGCCCCGACGCTGGGAGGCCCGCAACTCCAGGTAGGAACGGTTGAACGCCTCGAAGAGCTCGGCGGAGAGCAGCTCCCGGACGCTGCGGGCGTTCTCCCGGGCCCGGCGCACCGACCGGCCGATGGCACCGGGATGGGTGGCGTCACCCATCAGGAAGGCGTTGACCGTGGCCACGCCCAGGTCCCGGCCCGTGTCGGTGAACTCCCGGTCCAGGCCCAGCGAGGCCAGCAGGTCGGCCCAGGCCTTGGCGCTCTGCTCGGGCGCCAGGCCGGCGCTGTGGTGGTAGGTGGCGTCCAGCATCCGGGCGGTGTCCTGGGTCCGCTCGACGTAGCGGCCCGCCCAGTACAGGTTCTCGGCGTGGCGGGCGAGCATCATCCGCGCAGCACCCAGGTGTCCTTGGACCCGCCCCCCTGGGACGAGTTGACGATCAGGGACCCCTCCTTCAACGCCACCCGCGTCAAGCCTCCGGGGACGACCTCGATGCCGTCGGCCGAGGAGATGACGAAGGGGCGCAGGTCCACATGGCGACCCGACAGGCCGTCGTCGGCCACCGTGGGCACCCGTGAGAGCTGGACCACCTCCTGGGAGATCCAGCGTCGAGGATCCGCCTCGATCTCGGCTCGCAGCAGGGCCAGCTCCTCGTCGCTGGCCCTGGGACCGATGACGAGGCCGTAGCCGCCCGCACCGTCGACGGGCTTGGTCACCAGCTCGTCGAGACGATCCAGGACCGCGACCCGTTGGTCGTCGTCCCACAGGCAGTAGGTGCCCACGTTGGGCAGCAGCGGCTCCTCGTTCAGGTAGTAGCGGACCAGGTCGGGGACGAAGGGATAGACCGCCTTGTCGTCCGCCGCCCCGTTGCCGACGGCGTTGGCCAGGGTGACCGAGCCGGCCCGGGCCGCCGACAGCAGGCCCGGCACCCCGATGTAGCTCCCGCTTCGGAACCCGACGGGGTCGAGGAAGCGGTCGTCCAGCCGCCGGTAGATCACATGGACCGGACGGGGACCCTCCGTGGTGCGCATGAAGACCCGCTGGCCGTCGACCAGGAGGTCGTTGCCTTCGACCAGCTCGACCCCCATCTGATGGGCCAGGAAGGCGTGCTCGAAGTAGGCGGCGTTGTGGATGCCCGGGGTCATCACGACCACACAGGGGTCGGTGACCCCCGCCGGGGCCACGCTGCGGAGGGCCCGCAGGAGCCGTTCGCCGTAGTTGCCGACCGGCCGGACCCGGTGGGCCCGCACGATCGCCGGGAACAGTCGGGTCATCAGGTCCCGGTTCTCCAGCACGTAGGAGATGCCACTGGGGTTGCGGAGGTTGTCCTCCAGCACCCGCAACCGCCCGTCGGCGCCCCGGATCAGGTCGAGTCCGGCGACCAGGCAGCGCACGCCCGACGGCGCCGGAACCCCCATGGCCTCCCGCACGAAGCCGTCCGAGGAGGTGATCAGCCACCACGGCACGATGCCGTCACGGACCGCGGCCCGCTCGCCCACGTAGAGGTCTTCGAGGAACGCGTTGAGGGCCGAGACCCGCTGGATCAGGCCCGCCTCCAGCTCCCGCCAGTCCTGGCCCCCGATGACCCGGGGCACCACGTCCATGGGCAGGGTCCGCTCGAGGTCCTCGTCCCCCTCCGCATCCGGATCGGCGCTCAGGGTGAAGGTGACCCCCCGCTTGTGCATCGCGTCGTCGCTCATGGCCGCGCGCCGGGCCAGCTCTTCGTGGCTCATGGACCGGAGCCCGTCGAAGAGGACCTCGTACTCGGGACGCAACCCGCCGGTGACGTCGACCGCCTCGTCGTAGAACCCGTCGGTGGCGTAGTCGCTCAGCAGGCCGGCAGGCGCGGCGCGGTCATCGCTCGCGGATTCGATGCTCAGCTCGCCTTCCAGGTGCCGTCGAGGTCGTCGCCTTTGACCGCACCCTCGTCCCGGAGCTTCAGCAGATGGGCCAGGACGCTGTGCCGGGCGATCGGGTGACGCTCGAGGTCCACATCGGTGTAGACCGTCGCCACCAGGTCGTCGACGGTCGCCGAGCCCGCGTCCGCCAGCGCGGCGGCGATCGCCGCCTCCCGCTCGACCCGGTGCTGCAGGTACCAGTCGATGCGGGCCCGGGGGTCCTCGATGGGGTGGCCGTGCGCCGGCGCCAGCATCGACAGGCGCATGGCCCGGATCTTCTCCAGAGAGGCCAGGTAGGTCGCCATGTCCCCGTCGGGAGGCTTGATGACGACCGTGGAGCCGTCCATCACGTGGTCACCGGTGAAGAGGCAGCGCTCCTCCTCGAGCAGGTAGCAGAGGTGGTTGGAGGCGTGCCCCGGCGTGTGGACGGCCGTCAGGCGCCACTCGGTGCCCTCGACCATGTCCCCGTCGCCCAGCGTCCCGTCGACCTCGATGCCGTCGCGGGAGTCGAACGCCAGGATCTCGGCGCCGGTGCGCTCCTTCAGGCCCAGAGCGCCGGGACCGTGGTCGGGATGGGTGTGGGTGAGCAGGATCCAGCGGATCCGGTCACCACCGCAGCCGGCCACGGCGTCGAGATGGGCGTCGTCGGCCGGACCCGGGTCGATGACGGCGATCTCGTCCACCCCGATCAGGTAGGTGTTCGTCCCGGGACCGGTCATGACCCCCGGGTTGTCGGCGCAGATGCGCCGGACCAGCGGGGACAGCGCCCGAGGCACGTCCGGGATGATCGGGATCGGCTCTGGGGCTTCTTCGTCGATGGTCAAGGGATCTCCTGGGGTGCGGCGGCGGCCAGTTCCGAAGGAAGGGCCACGCGTCGACCACCGTGGTCGTCGGTCAAGGGAGGTCGGGTGTCGAGGTGGGCCAGCACGGCGGCCACGTCGGCGAACTGGTCGAGGGCCCGCAGGCTCCGCTCGGTCGGCAGGATCAGGTCCCAGGCGCCGGAGGCGAACCGCTCGAGGGCGACGGCGGGCCGGACCCACTCACAGGCGACCGCCTCGCCGTCGTCGTGCACCGGGTTCTGTCCGACCGGGGCGGGCGCCACGAAGAAGCGGGTCGTGTACCGCCGGGGGGCGCCGGGCGGGGTGATCCAGTGGCCGAAGTAGCGGAGGTCGCCGAGCCGGAGCGTCAGGCCGTGGTCGGCACAGACCGACGCGAACGACCGCTCGCCCGCATCCACAGCCACCCGTTCCGACTCGGCGGCGTGGACCGGGCCGTCGGCGAACAGCAGGCCGCACTCCTCGAAGGTCTCACGGATGGCGCCGACCCAGTAGGCCAGCCCGCCGGTGTCGAGGTCGAGGCGCGCCGTCACTTCCCCGTCATCGGGGGCTCCGGGAGCCGTGGGATGGGGCTCGTGGTCGGCGGTCTCGACGGCGCCGCCCGGGAAGACGTGGGCCCCCGGGACGAAGATCGTGCGGTCGCTCCGCAACAGGAGCAGGACCTCGAGACCGCCGTCACCGTCGCGCAGCACCATGGTCGTGGACGCCGGGCGCGGGGTGAGCACAGGGGCGCTCACGGGCCGAGGGGGATGGGGCCGGGTGGCTCGTCTCGCGGTCGCCGGTCGTCACGGGGCCGACCGTCGACGTCCACGACCGAACCGAAACCGAAAGCGGACGGCCCCGGCGCGCCGACGGTCGCCACCTGGAGCCGACCACGCAGGACCCGGGCCAGGAACGTTCGGGCGATCGCCCGGGTCGGGGGCAGCAGCAGCAGGATCCCGGCGATGTCGCCGAGGAACCCGGGGGTGAGCAGAAGGGCTCCGGCCAGCAGGATCAGGGCACCGTCCTGGAGATCGCGGGTCGGCAGACGGCCCTCGTCCAGCGCGCCCCGGATCCGCCCCAGCACCGCGAAGCCCTGGAGCCTGCACAGCCATGCCCCCAGGAAGCTGACGGCGATCAGGACGGCGACGGTCTCGACCGCGCCGATGGCGTGGCCGACCTGGAGGATCACGTAGAGCTCGGCCGCCGGGATGGCGACGAAGAGCACCAGGAGGAGGCCGAACACGCCCTCCAGGCTAGGGGTGCGGCCCCCCGAGGCGCTCCCCGGAGGGCGCCGGGCTCAGGGCGTCCTATCCTCGGACCGTGCGGCCACCGTCAGTCGACGCCCTGGCCCGCAGCCTGGCCGACACGGGGCTGCCCCACCCGCTGCTCGTCGACGCCGCTCGGGCCGCCATCGGCCGTGGTGACCCCGACGGGGCCCGAGCCGAGGCCGAGGCCGTCGCCGCCGCCCTGCTCCGGCCGGTGGTGAACGCCACCGGGGTCCTCCTGCACACCAATCTGGGCCGAGCGCCCCTCGCCCACCACCAGGACGCCGAGTACACCAATCTCGAACTGGACCTCGACACCGGTGAGCGGGGGTCCCGGGGCGCCCACGCCGCGACGCTCCTGGCCCGGGCCTGCGGTGCCGAAGCGGCCACCGTGGTCAACAACGGGGCGGCGGCGGTCCTCCTGGCCCTGGCCGCTCTGGCGCGCAACCGGGACGTGGTGGTGTCGCGGGGCGAGTTGGTGGAGATCGGTGGCGGGTTCCGCATCCCGGAGATCCTGGTCACCTCCGGTGCCCGCTTGGTCGAGGTCGGGACCACCAACCGGACCCGGCGGGCCGACTACGAACGAGCCGTGGCCGACGCCGACGACGCCGGCCTGCTCCTCAAGGTCCACCAGTCCAACTACCGGATCACCGGCTTCACCGAGGCCACGGGGGTCGCCGAACTGGTCGACCTCGGCCCGCCGGTCGCGGTCGACCTCGGCTCCGGCCTGCTGGACGCCGCCTGTCCCTGGCTCGACGACGGGCCGCCGCCCTGGCTGCAGGACGAGCCCGGGGTGCGCCAGACCCTCGAGGCCGGCGCCGGGCTGGTCATGTTCTCCGGCGACAAGCTGCTCGGCGGGCCCCAGGCCGGCGTCATCGCCGGGCGGGCCGACCTGGTCGCGGCCTGCGCCCGTCACCCGCTGGCCCGGGCGCTGCGCCCCGGCGGTCTGGTCCTGGGTGCTCTGCAGGCCACCGCCCTGGCCTACCTCGCCCGTCGCGGCGACGACATCCCGCTCTGGCGCATGGCCACCCGGCCCGTGGCCGACCTCCGGGCCCGGGCCGAGGCCCTCGGGGTGGGTGAGGTGGTGGACACCGTGGCGGTGACCGGCGGAGGGACCCTGCCCGGCACCGAGATCCCCTCGGCCGGGGTGGCGGTGCCCGGCGACGTCCGGGCCGGGCTCCGGGCCGCGTCCGTCCCGGTGATCGCCCGGGTGGTCGAGGGTCGCACCGTGGCCGACCTGCGCACCGTCGAGCCCGACCAGGACCCGCTGGTGGCCACCGCGCTCGCCGATCTCGCCGGCGGGGGGTGAACGGGCCTGTACGTCGTCGCCACGGCCGGTCACGTCGACCACGGCAAGTCCACGCTCGTCCTGGCCCTCACCGGCACCGACCCGGACCGCTGGGCCGAGGAGAAGGCCCGGGGGCTCACCATCGACCTCGGGTTCGCCCACACGGCGGTGGAGGACCTGGTCGTGTCGTTCGTGGACGTCCCCGGCCACGTGCGCTTCCTGGCCAACATGCTCGCCGGGGTGGGCGGCGTGGTGGCCTGTCTCTTCGTGGTCGACGCCCTCGAGGGGTGGAAGCCCCAGAGCGAGGAGCACCTCCGGATCCTCGAGTTGGTCGGCGTGACCCACGGCGTGGTCGCCCTCACCAAGGTGGACCGGGCCGAGGACGACCTGGTGGAGCTGGCCCGTCTCGAGCTGGCCGACCACCTGGCGGGCTCGTTCCTCGGCGATGCCGAGGTCGTGGAGGTGGCGGCGCCGCTCGGCCGGGGGATCGAGGACCTGCGCGCCGCCCTCGGTCGGACCCTGCGGGCGACGCCCTCGGTCACCGACACCGGCCGCCCCCGGCTGTGGGTGGACCGGGCCTTCGCCGCCCGGGGCGCAGGGACGATCGTCACCGGCACCCTGCTCGGCGGGACCGTGGCCGTCGACGACCAACTCGACATCCGGCCCGGGGGCCCGACCGTGCGGGTGCGGGGCATCCAGGCCCACCACGCCGCCGTCGACCGGGTCCCCCCCGGCAGCCGCACGGCCCTGAACCTGGTCGGCGTCGAGCACGATCAGGTCGGCCGTGGCCAGGTGGTCGTGCAGGCCGACCAGTGGCACGAGACCGCGATGGTCGACGCCACCCTGGAGGTCCTGGCCGGCCTGGGTCACCGGGTCACCCGCCGGGGAGCGTACGTGGCCCACCTGGGCACCGCCGAGCAGGTCGTCCGCCTCCGCGTCCTCCGGGCCGACGGCATCGAGCCGGGCGAGGCGGGGCTGGTGCGCCTGCACCTGGCGACGCCCCTCCCCCTCGGGCCCGGTGACCGATTCGTGTTGAGGGAGTCGGGAAGGGGCGAGACCGTCGGCGGGGGCGAGATCCTCGACGTCGATCCGGTGCTGCCGGCCACTCGGGCCACTCCGGACCGGTCCGTGGAGCGGGTCCTGGCCGAGCGGGGCTGGGTCCCGGTGGACGACCTCGAGCGGCTGACCGGCGAGCGCCGCCCCGCCGACGTCGGGCACTGGGCCGTCGCCCCCGATGCCCTGGCCGCCACCCGCACCGAGGTCACCGGGCTCGTGGCGAACGCGGGCGAGTTGGGCCTCGACGTGGCCCAGCTCGACGACCGGCAGCGGGCCGTGCTCGACACCCTCGAGGACATCGGCGTCGACGGCGGCCGGGCCCGGCCCGCCGACGCGGTCGACCCCCTGGCCGACCACCCGTTCGTGAACGCCCTGGCCGCCGCCCCGTTCGCGCCCCCGCCGCCGGACGGGGTCGACCCGGGCGAGCTACGGGAGCTGGCCCGACGGGGCCTGATCGTCCAGGAGGGCGGTCTCTGGTTCGTCGAGACCGCCGTCGACGACGCCGCCCGGGCCGCCGCCCGCCTGCTGGCGGCCCAACCCGCCGGCTTCCTCATGAGCGACCTCCGGGAGGCGCTGGGCACGAGCCGCAAGTACGCCGTCCCCCTCGCGACGCTCCTGGACGCCCGCGGCATCACCCGCCGCCGCGACGACCTCCGCATCGCCGGCCCCAGGCTGCCGACGGTCTGAGCGGAGTCGGCCCCCGGGGCATCTGAGGTCGCCGTCCGGTCGTCGGCCGGAGCGAACTGGCGCCCGATCCGGGTGTCCCAGCGCCGCAATCAGGCGCCAGAACGGAGGGTGGTCACCCTGACGGCCGCCCGCGGGCGGTCAGCGGACCAGCAGGGCCTTGCGCTCGGCCTCGTTGCGGCCGCCCCAGATGCCGTGGGGTTCACGGATCCCCAGGGCGTACTGGAGGCACGGCTGCTGGACCGGGCAGGTGGAGCAGATCTCCTTCGCCCGCGCCTCCCGTTCCTGCTTCTCGTCCTTGCGCTCGAACTGGGGTGGTGGGAAGAAGATGGCGGCCTGTGGTCCCCGGCACGCCGCCTTCATCTGCCACTCCATGTCTGCGACCTGAGCTGTCACACTGGACCCCCTTCCAGGGACCTCGACCGTAGACCGGTCGATTTCGGCCGTAAAGGGGTGGAGGCGGATTCCCGTCGAACTCTGAACGACGGTTCAATCCGGCGGCGGCCGGCCACCCCTACTCGCGGCGGTGCTCCTTCGGCCGCCGGTCCGGATCCGCGGACTCCACCTCGAGCACGAGGGCGTCGAGGCCGGCCACCACCACGGACTCGCCCTCGGCCAGCGGCGTCGCCCGATTGGTCCGGGCCCGCCAGAGGGCGCCCTGGACGCGAACGGTGCCGTCGGGGTCGACCGCGCTCACGGCCTCGCCCGCCAAGCCGATCATCCACTCCCGCCCGATCGTGGGCGTGGAGAACCGGGTCCGGACCATGGTCGGCATCCCGGCCAACACGGCGAAGGCCAGGGCCGCGAAGACCCCCAGGAGGGTGATCCAGGACAGCGTCGGCCCGTCGTAGAGCCACAGGGTGCCGACCGCGAAGCCGACGAAACCCACGGCCGTCCAGAACCGCGGCACGCCGGTCTGGATGTCGACACAGAAGGCGGCCATGGCCAACACGATCAGGCCGACCGCCCACCCCCGCGCGGGGAGCACGGCGAGCCCGTAGCAGCCGAAGACGAACAGCCCGGCGGCCAGGACCCCGGCGACGCCGACCCCCGCGGTGTAGAGCTCGAAGATGATCAGCCCCAGACCGAGCACGAAGAAGAGGTAGGCCACGGCCGGGCTGGCCGCCGTGTGGAAGACCTGGGAGCCCAGGGGGAGCTGGCGGAAGCGGGTCCCGGTCACGGGCTCGACGGCGCCGCCGTCGGCCACCTCGGTCTCGAAGCCGTCGAGATCGTTGACGAACAGGCCGACGGTCGGCGCCAGGCGGTCGGCGTGCCCCTCGTCGACGGCGACCTCTTCGTCCACCACCCGGTTGGTCAAGTGGCCGTCGAAGACCTCACCGAAGGTCGCCTCCGGCAGCCGCTGTTCGCCGACGTCGCCCAGGTCGGTGCCCGGGGCCATGCCGATCTCGTCGGCGACCGCGGCGATCTCGGCCGCCCCGCCGTAGGCCCGCGAGCCGCTCGGGCCGATCCACACCGTCACCGGGACCGTGGCCTCGTCGATCTGGGTGGCCAGGGCGGTGAGGTCGGCGTCGCTCACCACCGACCCCGGGCTGTTCATCTGCAGCACGACGGCGACGGCGGCCTCGGCCTCGGCCTCGGCGATGGACGTCGAGATGAAGTCGACCAGCACCGGATCGAGGTACCCCGCCGTCTCCAACACGTCGACCTGGCCCGCATCGGTGACGTCTCGCGGGGCTTCGTCGCCCTCAGCATCGCCGGCGCCGCCGACCGAAACCGTCGTCTCGGCTGCTCGGCTCCGCTGGGCCGCGTCGCTGCTCGCCGGAACGACCATGGCGAGGCCGACCAGCACCAACACAGCGCCGAGAACCGTCATCGCTAGCCTTCGCACGCGAGCCTCCGGGAGGACTGGGGTTGGATCCAGCGACGTTCTTCGCCGCTGCCCGCGTCGTCATCGTTGCGGGCAAGGGCGGCGTGGGCAAGACGACGGTAACGGCAGCCCTTGCCCGTGCCGCGGCCCGGCTCGGGCGACGGGCCCTGATCGTGGACGTCGAGGGCAAGTCCGGGCTGGCCAACATGTTCGGGGCCGACGACCTCGGCTACGACGAGATCATCCTTGCCGAGGCCGACGATCCCGCGGGCACCGCCGACGTCCGGGCCCGCACGCTCACCCCCGACGAGGCGATGCTCGAGTACCTCCAGGACCACGGCCTGAGCCGGGTCGCCAAGCGACTGGTCGCCTCGGGGGCCATCGACACCCTGGCCACCGCCGCCCCGGGCATCAAGGACATCCTGGTGCTGGGCAAGGTCAAGCAACTGGAGCGGGACACCGACGGGGACCTGATCCTCCTGGATGCCCCGGCCGCCGGCCACGCCATCACCTTCCTGCGAGCAGCCCGCGGCCTGATGGACGCCGCCCGCGTGGGACCCATCCACAGCCAGGCCGCCGAGGTCATGGAGCTGCTCGGCGACGCCGAGCGGTGCCAGGTCGTGCTCGTCACCCTGCCCGAGGAGACCCCCGTCAACGAGTTGGTGGAGACGGCCTACACCCTCGAGGACCAGGTCGGCGTGGCCCTCGGGCCGGTGGTCGTCAACGGCGTGTACCCGGACCGCCCCGGCCTCGACGTCGACCCGGAGGCCGCCGCCGCCGAGGCCGGCGTGGGCCTGCGGGCAGGGTGAGGCCGAGGTCCTGGCCGCAGCCGCGGACTTCCGCCGGCACCGGGTCCGGCTCCAGACCGAGCAGATGACCCGCCTGGCCGAGCAGCTCCCCCTGCCCCAGCTCCGACTCCCCTTCCTGTTCGGGGCGGAGTTGGGCCCCGCCGAGCTGGACCTGCTCGCCAGCCGCCTGCTCGAGCAGCTCGAGACCGTGACCGAGGCGACGTGACCACGCCGCGGGAGCTGGTCGGGACCGCCGAGGTCGTCATCTGCACCGGATCGGGCGGGGTGGGCAAGACCACCGTGGCCGCCGTCCTGGCCATGGAGGGCGCCCGGCAGGGCCGCAGGACCGCGGTGGTCACCATCGATCCGGCCAAGCGCCTGGCCGACGCCCTCGGCCTCGAGGGCCTGACCAACGAGCCGGGCCGCATCGAGGGTGACTGGCCGGGCGAGCTCTACGCCCTCATGCTGGACACGAAGACCACCTTCGACGCCCTGGTGACCAAGTACGCCGCCGACGAGGACCAGGCCCAGCGCATCCTCGAGAACCGCTTCTACACCAACATCTCCTCGGCCCTGTCGGCCACCCAGGAGTTCATGGCGATGGAGAAGCTCTACGAGCTGCACGTCGAGTCCGACTTCGACCTCGTGGTGGTCGACACCCCGCCCACCCGCAACGCCCTGGAGTTCCTCGACGCGCCCGGCACCCTGACCCGCTTCCTCGACCACCCCCTCTACAAGGTGGTCATGGCCCCGACCCGGGGGATCCTCAAGGTGGCCGGCGTGGCCACCCAGGCCTTCCTGCGCACCGTGGCGAAGGTCGTCGGCGCGGAGGTCATCGAGGACGCCATCGCCTTCTTCCAGGCCTTCCAGGGGATGGAGGAGGGCTTCCGCAACCGCGCCCACCACGTCGACGAACTGCTGGGAGACACCGCCACCCGCTTCGTCCTCGTGGCCTCACCGCGACGCGACACCCTGGAGGAAGCCGTGTTCTTCGCCGACGCCCTGAACCACGCGGACATCCAGATCAGCGCCCTCATCGTCAACCGGATGCACCCCCGCTTCGCCCCGAGCCTGGCCGAGGCCGCCAGGGAACGGGCCGAGAGCCTGGCGGGAACCGCCATCGGCGACCACTACGCCAACCTGGCCGACTTCCAGCTCATCGCCAGCCGCGAGGAGCAGCATCTCGACGACCTCGTGGGCAAGGTGGGTGACGCCACCGTGGTCCGGGTCCCGTTCCTGCGCAGTGACGTCCACGACCTCGCCGGCCTGAAGGAACTCGCGCGTCACGTCGTCACGGACTGACCGCGTTTCCCACCGGTCGGGCGCTCCTCCGACCGAATTGCGTTCGTTCAGGTCGCAGGGCAACCGAAACGGGCGCAATGTGGTCGGGCCGGCCGCGAGCGGAACCGCCCGTCGGGCCCGGTTCAGGCCGGGTCGGTGGGGCCGGTGGCCTCGGCCAGGGCGGTGGCGGCTTCCTCCACCGTCTCGGTCACGGCCACGATCCGGTCGAAGCCGGTGGTGTGGAGCAGCCGGGTGAGGGTCGGTCGCCCGCAGGCCACGGCGACGTCGCCACCGGCCTCGCGTGTGCGCCGGATGCCGCCGATGAGGGCGCCGAGGCCCGCGGAGTCCATGAACGGGACCTCAGAGAGGTCGATGAGCAGGTGACGGGCGTCGGTCAGCTCGGCGAGGGCCTCGCGGAAGGTCCCGACGGTGTACGCGTCGAGCTCGCCTTCCGGGCGGCAGAGCGTGTGATCGTCGCCCGCTTCGACGGTGATGGAGAGCAACGGTCCTCCGATAGTGGGCCGTGGGCAACGGCCGATGGTAGCCACGACCACCCGCTCGCCAACCTCGGCTTCACCCCGCACCCGCGCCGCCGGTACGCTCCGCGGCCGTGCCCGTCGTGCTCCTGGCCACCGATGCCGACCACCTCCACGACGAGGTGGATGCCGCCGTCGGCGACGAGTCCACGACCGTGCACCGGGTGCGCTCGGGCCGGGAGGTCGTCCCCGCGGTGAAGCAACTGGAGCCCGACCTGGTCGTGCTCGACCTGCAGATCGGCAACATGGGCGGGATGGCCACCTGCCTGTCCCTGCGCTCCGAAGAGGGCGCCGGTCGTCTCGGACCCCGCCCCGTCCTGATGCTGTTGGACCGCTCGGCCGACGTGTTCCTGGCCCGCCGCGCCGACGCCGACGGCTGGCTGGTCAAGCCCCTCGACGCCTTCCGCCTGCGCCGGGCCGCCGCCGCGCTGCTGGCCGGCGACGAGTACCACGAAGGCACCGCCGTGGCCGAGCCCCCCGAGGCCGAAGCCGTCGAGGGCTGACTCCCCGCCGGGAGCCCTTCGAGGGACGCGGGGTCAGCGGAACTGCAGCCGACGACGCTCCACCACGGCGACGCCGGACCAGCCCGAACCGACCCGAACGCCCACAACCGTCGAGAGGCTGCACCGCCGAGCGGAACAGCAGCCGACGACGCTCCACCACGGCGACGCCGGACTGGCCGAGCGCCACGAGGCCAGTCAGAGCTGACGAGTCGGGAAGGCGGGATTTGAACCCGCGACCTCGTCGTCCCGAACGACGCGCGCTGCCAAGCTGCGCCACTTCCCGTGGACCGACGAGGGTACCCGGCTCCGCCCACGGCCGTCACCCGAGATCCTGCCCCGTGGCCCCGCCCTACCCCTCACCCCGTGAGGGTGGTCGTGGGCGGCAGGGCCCGCCTGCCCCACCACGACGTGGACGCCGACGGGGACCCGCAGTCGGCCGGCCAGGACCGGGCCGACCCCGGACCGGCCGTCGGTTGCATCGGCGGCCCCGGTCGATTCCCCACCGAGGGGCGCCCGCACCCGCACGCCGCCTCCGCGGTCACTCACTCGTCCCGGAGGAGCTCGGTGGGTTCGAGGCGGTTGACCAGGTGGGAGCCGAGGACCGAGGCCACGGCGGTGGCCAGGAGGACGACGCCGACCACCAGCGTGGTGGCGCCGGGGGCGATGGCGAAGGATGCCGGGAGGACGAAGAGCGGGCGCAGCACGTTGACGAAGAACCAGGCCATGGTCCAACCGACCGCCACGCCGACGATGCAGCCGGCGACGGCCACGGTGGCGGCTTCCGCGGCGATGAGGCCCCGCACGGCGGGTGGGGACAGGCCCTGGGCCCGCAGGACGACGTACTCCCGACGGCGTTGGAGCAGCAGGCCGAAGACGAAGATGGCGATGGTCACGGCGCTCATGGCCAGCGCGTAGCCGGCGTCGAGGTCGAGCAGGCCGCGGATGTTGAGTGCGGCCAGGCTCGACTGGTCCCGAGCCAGGACGGTGGTGCGGCTGTCGATCTGGAGAGGGAACGGCGTGTCGCCCAGTCGGTCGACCACCCGGTCCAGACCCGCGTCGGAACCCGAGTCCGTCCGGACCAGGAAGTAGTCGGCGCCGGCGGGGACCGTCGCCCGGTACGTCCCGATGTCCATCAGGGCGTCGAGGCCCTCGGGGAAGCCCGGGAGCCGCTCGAAGAGGCCGACCAGTGCCAACTCGGTCTCGGCCTGGGCGGCGGTGCCCCGGGCCAGCAGGACCGGCAGCGTGTCGCCCACCTGGGCCTCCAGGAAGTCGGCCATCTCCTGGCTCAGGAGGACCGCCTGGGGGTCCTCGCCCAGGAGACCGAGGGTGGTGGCGGCCGACCCGGACGGGAAGTCGTCGTCCTGCACCGGGGCGGTGGCGGCGAACGCCCGGGGTTCCACGGCCGCGAGGCTCGAGAGCTCCTCGGTCCGGCTGCTGCGCACGACGGCGTTGTGGACCCCGAAGACCACCGGCGCCACCTGTTGGACGCCGGCGCCCTCGAGGTCGCCGGCCCGGGCCTCCGGTGCGCCGGGATCGGCCGAGGGGACCGGCGTGATCCGCAGGTCGCCACCGAGGACGAACTCGGCGTCGGCCGCCTTGGCCGAGTCATAGGACGCCGTGAAGACCGCCAGGCTCACGCCCAGGGCCACGATGAGGCTCACCACCACCGCGGCCTCGGCCACGGCCCAGGCCCGGCGCCGCAGGCTCAGGCGCACCAACGCGCTCACGGGCCGGTCGAAGTCGGCGGCCGCCCGGGCGGGTCGCCGACCGAGGAGCTTGGCAAAGCCACGGGCCGCGAGGAGACAACCGCCCAACCAGGCGCCGACGGGCAGCACGAGGAGCCAGAGCGGCAGGCGCACCGAGCGACCCACGTAGACCGACCCGGGGGTGCCCTCGAACGCCGCGCCGGCGATCGCGGCCGCGGTGGCACCGGCGACCACGACCACCAGGGCCACGTCGAGGCCGTACCTGCGCCACACCGGCGCCGAGACGAGCAGCCGGGCCCGGTCCTGGTTGATCTCCCGGTCGATGGACCGACGCCCGGTGATGTAGAGCGCCGTGAAGGTGGCCAGCATCCCGCCGGCGGTGCCCACCAGGCCCGACAGCACGAGGCTGGAGGTCGAGGCCCGGGTCAGGGTGTCCTGGCCGATCACTGCGGCCGCCGTCAGGTACCCGAGGGAGACCCCGACGACGGCCCCGAGGGCGGTGATGGCCACCACGCGCCAGGCCAACGTCCCCAGGAGGAAGCGCCGACTCGCGCCCCGGATCCGCAACGTCGCCTGCTCGCGCCGTTGCGCACCGGCCAGGACGTTGCCCGCGTACCCCGCCAGGATCGAGGCCAGGAGCACGCCGGGGACGCCGAGGAAGAGGAAGAGGCGCTTGGCCACCGCGGCGTCTCCCCGGGCCACCGACAGGGTGTTGGAGATGTTGTCCAACAGGTAGTCCTGGGGACCGGCCAGGGCCGCCACGTCACGACCGATCGCTTGGGTCTCGATCAGCGCGGTCCCGGGATCGGCGTCGAGCCGGTCACGGGCCACCCCGATGTCCACCTCGTGCACCGGCGGGTTCGTCACCCCACCGTTGCGTTCGGTCGCGGCCCGGGCGAAGGCCGACCCGACGAGGTCGTCGAAGGTCGCGGCGTCCACGACCAGTGCGGTCGGGACGTAGACGAACGTCTCCAGATCAGCGCCCTGACGGCTCGAGAACAGCGACCGGGCGCGGCTCAGGTCGACGATGCCACCGACGTCCAGGTCCTGGCTGCTGCCGTCGGGCAGGGCCATGGTCACCTGGTCGCCGGTCCCCACCGAGAGCGCGGCGGCGGCCTCCGCGCTGAGCAGGGCCTCTCCCGGGGCCATGTCGCCCTCGACCACGTCCACCGTCGGGTCGTGGCTCGCGTAGCCCGGGCCGAAGCCGAAGACCCGGACCGGGCCGGTCTGGCCCCGGCTCCCCGCCGACAGGGCCCCGGGTTCGAGATCGGCGAACGCCAACGGTTCGGCGAAGTCGACACCGTCGACCGCAGCGATCGCGTCGGCCAACTGGGCGACGTCGGTCGGGCCCGAGGCATCGGCCTCGACCGGGGTCAGGGACTCACGGCTGGAGGCCGTGGACCGCACCGAGCCGGCGCCGAGGTCGGTGGACGCGGCGACCTCGACGTCGTAGTCGACGCTCAGGACCGCCCCGGCGGGAAGGGCGCCGAAGTTGTGCCCCGCCCCCGAGGCGGCGAGGAGGAACGGGTTGTCCGGCCCCGGCGCGATCGTGTCGCCGTCCACCCTCGCCGAGTCGGCGACGTAGTCCAGCCCGGGTGCGGGAACCGAGCGCAGGATGACCTCGTTGGCCACGACCGCGCCCTCGTTGGCGAGCTCGAGGTGCACCCGCACCGTCTGACCCGGCTGCGGGGTACCTGCGGGATCCAGTTCCTGGTGGAGACGGAGGTCGCCGGCCACCGGCGCGACCAGCACCTGCTGCATGTCCACCGGTAGGGGGGCCACGGCCCGCTGGGTCATCGAGGCCGACAGGCCGTCGACGAAGAACAGCACCGCACAGGAGAGCCCTACGCCGAGGGCCACCCCGGCTGTGGTGGACAAGGTCCGGCGGGGGTTGCGGACCAGGTCGGCCCACACGTACCGGGTGGCCAAGGACCTACCCGGCACGATCGACCAGCCCTCCGGTGACGACCGCGCCGTCGCGGAGGACGAGCTGCTGCTGCATCCGGCCGGCGATCGCCGGGTCATGGGTGACCACGACCAGCGTGGCACCCAACGCGCGGTGGACCTCGAGGAGGAGGTCGATCACGATGGTCGCGCTGTCCTCGTCGAGGGCGCCGGTCGGCTCGTCGGCCAGGATCACCGATGGGCCGTGCGCCACGGCCCGGGCCACGGCCACCCGCTGGCGCTGGCCCCCCGACAGCTCGTCGGGCAGGCGGGCGGCCAGCGGCGCGAGGCCGAGCCGCTCGAGGAGGGCGTCGACCCGGGCCTCGGCATCGTCGTGGTCCCCACCGAGGGCGAGGGGCAGACGCACGTTCTCCACGACGGTGAGAAACGGCAGCAGGTTGTCGGCCTGGAAGACCATCCCGACGGTGCGCTGCCGGAAGGCGACCCGATCCGCGCCGGCCAGGGTCGTCACGTCGATTCCTGAGATGCGCACCGCCCCGGCCGTCGGCGAGGCCAGCCCGGCCACCACGCCGAGCAGCGTCGACTTGCCACAGCCGCTCGGGCCGGTGACGGCCAGGCTCGCTCCGGCGGGCACCACCAACGCGGGGCAGTCCAGGACCCGAAGGGGACCCGAGGTCGTGGCGTGCTCGACCACCAGGTCCGCCACCCGGATCTCCGCCCCGGCGCTCACCCTGACACCAGTCGCTGATGGTCGACGCGCAGACGGCGGTCGGCGCGATCGGCCAGGACGAGGTCGTGGGTCACGAACAGCACCGCCATGTCACCCGCGAACACGTCGTCCACCACCCGGGCCGCCGTGTCGGCGTCGAGGGCGGCGACCATCTCGTCGGCCAGCAGCAGGTCCGGGTCGTTGGCCACGGCCACCGCCAGGGCCACCCGCTGGGCCTCGCCGCCGGAGAGGTGGCGGGGCAGGTGGTCCCCTCGGTGGGCCACGCCCATGCGCTCGAGCAGGGCGTCGGTGCGACCGGCATCGTGCCGTCGGCCCCCGAACCCGAGGGCCACCTCCACGTTCTCCGCCGCGGACAGGAAGGGGATGAGGTTGTCGGACTGCAGGGCGATGCCGATGCGTCGAGCCCGGAGCAGGGCTCGTTGACGGTCGTCGAGGTCGGCCAGATCGACCCCGCCGATGGCCACGGAGCCGGCGTCGGGACGCAGCAACCCCGAGATCAGGGCCAGGAGGGTCGACTTGCCACTGCCCGAGGGGCCGACGAGGCTGACCTTCTCCCCCACCGGGATGCGCAGGTCGACGTCGCGGAGCACCGCCGCCGAACCGCCCTCGGAGGTGTAGGCCTTGTCCACGCCCTTCAGGGTGACGATCGGTGGTTCGGTCACGACTGCCGGGCCGCCGGGGGCGCCGCACCGTAGACGTCCGGGGTGACCTCGCGGGCGTGCGCCTCGAGGTCCAGGACGGCCTGACTCATCTCGGCCAGGCCGGCGGGGCTGAGCTGGATGAGGTTGGTGAGCTCGAAGTAGTCCTGGTGCAGGCTGGCGTCCCGGGGGTCGTTGAGCACGACGCCGACGCCGGGGGCGTAGTACTTGAACTCGTTGTCGATGGCCCCCAACTCGCCCTCGCGGATCACCGTGAGGTCGTCGTAGCAGTCGAACTCGACGCACTGGCTGACCCCGACCTCGACCGGCTCGGCCACCGACCCGTCGTCGTCGGCCTCGGTGGCGCCCACGAACCAGCGGGGCGTGTCGAGAGCGACCTGCCCGGGCAGGAGGATTCCGGGGTCGCCCCCCGAGGCCGCTCCCAGCCAGGCGTCCTCGTAGTTCGTGTAGACGCCGCCCTCGTAGTCCTCGGTGTAGCCACCCAGGATCCAGAGGTTCCCGTCGCGGTCCAGGGCGAACCAGTCGAGGCCCACCTGGGCGGTCTCGCCCGCATCGGTGGACTGGTCGAGCATGGCCACCGCCGGGACCCCGTCGATCGTCCGCACGACGTCGGTCATGGTGCTGATCACCTGGTGGGGCACCTCACGAGACCCCACCTCGGTGGTCCCGGACCGCACCCACTGGGTCCCGGGCGCCGTCGGGTGGAGGGGATTGGTGCTGGTCGTCGGGTCGACGAAGTCCGCCGGGTCGAACTCGACCCGGGTCGGGGCGGGTCCGTCGGCGGCGGCCTCGTTGCCGCCCCCGCCGGACCCCCCGCTGCACGCCGCCGCCCCCAGGGAGAGGGCAAGGGCGGCGACGGCGATCGTGGTGGTTCGGTGCATGGGGACTCCTGTGGTCGTCCCCCGCACCCTGCGCCGTCGGTGCTGAACCGGACCTGACCGGACGCTCGCCGGGTTCAGGCCCGGTTCAGCTTCGGGGTCGGCGGCACCCGCCGGCCGGGCCGCACAAGGTGGTCAGCCCCGCCAGGAGCGGGCCTCCACCAGGGCCTCGGCGATCTGCACCGCGTTGAGCGCGGCACCCTTGCGCAGGTTGTCACCGGTGAGGAAGAGCGCGAGGCCGTTCTCGACGGTGGTATCCACCCGGACCCGGCCGACCATCGTGGGATCGGTGCCCGCGGCCGCCAAGGGGTTCGGGATGTCCGACAACACCACACCCGGCGCGGCGGCCAGCACCTCGCTGGCCCGTTCGGCCGACAGCGGCCGGGCGAACTGGGCGTTGATCGACAGCGAGTGCCCGGTGAACACCGGGACCCGCACACAGGTGGCGAACACGGCGAGGTCGGGCAGACCCAGGATCTTGCGGCTCTCGTCGCGCAGCTTGACCTCCTCGACCGTCTCACCGGAGCCGTCCTCGACCAGGTCCCCGGCGCGGGGGATCACGTTGAAGGCGATCGTGGTCGGGAACACCGAGGCCGGCGGGAAGTCGATGGCCGCGCCGTCGGTGATGAGGGCCGGGCACCCGTCGGCGCCCTTGCGGATCTGTTCCTCCAGTTCCGCGGTGCCCGCCAGGCCGGCGCCACCGGCGGCCTGGTAGGTGCTGATCACCAGGCGACGGAGGCCGGCCTCGGCGTCGAGGGCGGCCAGCGGGGCCATGGCGACCATGGTCGTGCAGTTCGGGTTGGCCACGATGCCCTTCGGGAGGTCGGCGAGGGCGTGGGCGTTGACCTCGGGGACCACGAGGGGGACCTCGGGATCCATCCGCCAGGCCGAGGAGTTGTCCACGACGGTGACCCCCGCGGCGGCCACGACCGGGGCCAGGGCGCGGCTGACGGTGGCACCCGCGGAGAACAGGGCCAGATCGAGGCCCGACCAGTCCGCGCCGGCGGCATCCTCGACCGGAACCGCCTCCCCCTGCCAGTCCATCGTCCGGCCCACCGAGCGGGCCGAGGCGAAGAGCCGGAGGCGGTCGACCGGGAAGGCCCGCTCGGCCAGGACCTGACCCATGACCTGGCCGACCTGACCTGTGGCTCCGACGATTCCGACCTGCATGGCCCTCAAGGCTACGAGAACCGGGCGGCGGCAGCGCCGGGATTCCCGGGGCCGATCAGCGCGAGGCCAGCGCGAAGGCGTCGTGGAGGGCCACCACGGCCCGCTCGAGGTCGTCCTCGGGGACCACGCAACTGATGCGGATCGCCGAGGTCGAGATCATCTCGATGTTGACCCCCTCGCCGGCCAGCACCTCGAACATGGTGGCGGCCACCCCCGGGTTCGACTTCATGCCCGCACCGATGAGGCTGACCCGGGCGATGTGGGGATCGGGGACGACCCCGGCGGCCCCGATCTCCGCGGCGATCTCCTCGGCGATGCGCCCGCCCTCGGCCAGGTCCTCCCGGGGGAGGGTGAAGGAGATGTCGGTCACCCCGGCCTCGGACACGTTCTGCACGATCATGTCGACGTTGATGTCGGCATCGGCCAGCGTGCGGAAGAGCCGGGCGGCGATGCCGGGCCGGTCGGGCACCCCGCTGACGGTCAGCTTGGCCTCACTGTCGTCGTCCACGACGCCGGAGACGATGGCCTGTTCCATGGGGTCCTCCTCGGTGATCCAGGTGCCCGGCTCCCAGGTGAAGGCCGAGCGCACGTGCAGACGCACCCCGTGGGTGCGGGCGAACTCGACCGAGCGCATGGCCGGCTTCGGGCAGCCGGAGGCGCACATCTCGAGCATCTCGTCGAAGCTCACGTGGTCGATGCGCCGGGCGGTGGGCACCAGACGGGGGTCGGCGGTGAAGACCCCGGAGACGTCGGTGTAGAGCTCGCAGGCATCGGCGCCGAGGGCCTGGGCCAGAGCCACCGCGGTGGTGTCCGAGCCCCCCCGACCCAGGAAGGTCACGTCGTGGTCGGTCGAGACCCCCTGGGCGCCGCCGACCACGGCGACGACATCACCCTCGAGCGCCTTGCGCAGGCGATCGGGGCGGATCTCGAGGATCTTGGCGTTGGTGTGGGCGGTGTCGGTGATGAAGCCGGCCTGGCTGCCCGTGTAGGACTCCGCGGGTACACCCTTCTCGTGCAGGGCCAGGCACATCAGGGCCGTGGCCTTGCGCTCGCCGGCGGTGATGAGCATGTCCATCTCCCGCCCGGCCCGGGAGGAGTCGCTGACCTCGCCGGCCAGGCGCAGGAGGTCGTCGGTCTCCTTGCCCATGGCGCTCACGACCAGCACGACCCGGTCGCCCCGCTTGCGGGTCAGGGCGACGTGATCGGCCACCGCCCGCATGCGCTCGGCGTCGGCCACCGACGTGCCTCCGAACTTCTGCACGACGAGGCCCACGCCCGCAACGCTACCGACGTGGGGCCGCACACGGCCCCTGGTGTTCAGAGACGGGCGACCTGTCCGGAGGTGAGTGCGCCGCTCCACAGCCGGATGCGGGCCACCGCGCCGGCGGACTCCTCCCGGTTGCTGTCGTCGCGGAAGAAGCGCAGCACGTTGGCCCCTGAGATGACCGCCAGGCCGTCGGGGTCGGCCCGGTTGAACTGTTGCACCCCGTTCACGTAGCCCCGGACCCGCTTGGTGGCGGCATTGCGGGTCAGCGTGATGTTCACCCACCGGTTGGCGACGATGACGTCGTTGTCCGGCTCGTCCAGGTCGTACAGGGCGAGGTCACCGTCGTAGACGTAGAGCCCGGTGTCCTGGTTGCCCTTGAAGTTGACCACGCGCCGGTAGCTGTCGACCCGGTTGAAGCGCATGCGGATGGCAATGGTGTAGTTCCCGCGCCGGATGACCCGGCCGGTGCGGGCGAGGGAGAGCCCGTTGCCTTCCGGGAAGCGCAGCACGGCCCGCGGCCGAGGCCCCACGAAGCGGTTGGCGACGTTGCCCGCCGCCCGGATGTTGCCGAGTCGGGGAGCCGGCCGAACCGCACTGGCCAGCGTGCGGTGGAACCGGTAGTCGGCCCGCAGGACCGGTACCCGTTCCGCCCCGGGTCCGGTCGCCCCTGCGCTGGAAGGCGGGGTCAGGCCCAGTAGGGCTGCGCTCAGCATCGCCATCGCCACGATCCTGGTCACGGTCCTGGTCATCGAACGGGTCATCGGTCCTCCGTCACGAGGACCGGCGTCCCCGGCGGGGAGTCTGTCAGACCGCGCTTCGTGAAGCATCGCCTCCGCGCCTACGTTCGTGACCCGTATGGGCACCGAGAAGCGGCAACGGCAGAAGGAAGGGCATCGCCTCCAACAGGAGGAGTTGCGGAGGTGGGAACAGCGCCAGGCCAACCGCCGGCGCCTCCTGCGCTACGGCGGCATCGCCGTGGTGGCTCTCGCCGTCCTCTTCGGGTACTCGCTGCTGACCGACGACGGTGGCGACGAGCAGGCCACCACCGTCACGACCACCACCCCGGCGTCGACCACCGCGCTGCCCGCGCCGACGCCCTGCCCGCCCGGGGACGGCGTCGACCCACCCGTGCGGGCCTTCTCGGCGGCCCCGCCGACCTGCATCGACCCGGTCACGTCCTACACCGCCGTACTCGACACCTCCGAGGGCGAGATCCGGGTCGCCCTCGACACCGAGACCACCCCCGACACGGTCAACAACTTCGTGGTGTTGGCCCGCTACGGCTACTACGACGACACGTCCGTGTTCCGTACCGACCCGTCCATCGGCATCATCCAGGCAGGGGGCCAGGACGGCACCTCGAGCCCGGGCTACACGATCCCCGACGAGGGCGACGGCTACACCTATGAGGCAGGCCAGATCGTGATGGCCCGCACCGCGGAGCCCGACAGCGCCAGTGCCCAGTTCTTCCTCGTGGCCGACGACGCCGCGTCGGCCCTCGACGCCCAGGGCACCTACGTGGTGTTCGGCGACACCGACGCCGCCGGCCTCGAGGTGGTGCGCACCATCCTCGCCCTCCACCAGGACCAGCCCGACAACCCGCTGGGGGGCGCCCCGAACCCCCCGGTGACCGTCAACTCGGTCACCATCGAGGAGAGCTGACCGGAATCGCGACCGTCGGCGACGCCGAGGGCGCGGTTCAGCCGGGGAGGGCGTCGAGGCCGACCTCTTCGCGGGCCCGGAAGACCGCGACCGAACCCACGCCCTCCACCCGCCATGAACCGTCCGGGTCCCGGATGAGGGCGGTCGCATCGTCGATGCCCACCACCAGCAGGTTCGCCGGCGCCAACAGGAGGGTGCGATGCGCCTTGTCCTCGGACCAGTCGTTGTGGTGGGGGATCACCGCGAGGTCGGCGAGCAGACCCAACCCGACCGTGAAGGCGCCGCCCCGAGGGTCCACCATCGGGTCACACAGGACCCGGGCCGCCCCGCTGGCGGCGGCCACCACGGCCCCGTCGTCCCACGCCGCCACCAAGGCCTCCCACACGGGGCTGTCCTTGACCACCGAGCGCAGGTGCATCGGGGAGCCACCGGTCAGGTAGAGGAACCGGGCCGCCCGGACGCGCTCGGCCACGGCCGGGTCCATCGCGTCGGGGCGGGAGAGCAGGTCCAGGCCCACCACCCGCCCGCCGAGCGGGGCGAAGTGCGCCGCGGCGGCCTCGACCTCGCGTTCGGGGTGCTCGTAGGCCGCCGCAGTGGGGACCACCAGGACCTCCTCGCCCCCACTGGCGGCCAGCAGCCCGCCGTCGAAGTCGCACCCGGTGGTGAAGGCCATCCCGCCGACCAGAGCCAGTGGCCCCGCGCTCACGGGGCCACCCGGTGGTGGGCCCGGCCCTCGACCAACTCGGTCAAGGGCCAGAGGTGGCGGGGTAGCGGGGTCCGGACCAGTTCGCTCATGACCAGACGAGCGTCGCGCACCAGAGCGGGGACGTCGCGATCGGGCCGCCACCCGGCCAGTCGGCCGACGGCGGGGGCGACGAACCGCTGACCTCGGCCCCCGAAGCCGGGATCGACCACCGGCTCCAGGAAGACCAACGCCCCGGCAGGCCCCAGCCGGTCCCGGACCCGGGCCAACTCGGCCGCGGGATCGGCGAGGCCGGTCAGGTGGAGGATGGACACGACGTGGTCGAAGGGACCCTCGCCGTCGCCCGCCACGACCGTGGCCGAATCCGGGTAGAGCGGCAGGTGCGCAGGGTCGCCGCCCAGGTCGAGTACCCGCCCCCCCACGTCTCGGAGCAGGCGGCGCCGGTGTTCCCGGATCACGGTCCGGGCCCGAGGCGGCAGCCGCCGGAGGTAGCCCGAAGGCAGGATCGAATCCGCGATCGCCATCCCGAACGAAGGTATCCGCCCCAGCAACCCGGCGAACCGGAGCGCAGCAGCCCGTCGGACCGGCCGCATCGGCGAAGCCGGCGCAGCGGAGGCGGAGCAGCGCCGCCGCCGCTGCGGAGCGGAGCGCAGCAGCCCGTCGGACCGGCCGCATCGGCGAAGCCGGCGCAGCGGAGGCGGAGCAGGCGCCGCTGCGGAGCGGAGCGCAGCAGCCCGTCGGACCGGCCGCATCGGCGAAGCCGGCGCAGCGGAGGCGGAGCAATGTGACGATGTGAGCCCGGAAGCTACCCGTCGGTAACATCGATGGCCTTATGGAGATCACGCGTGTCGGTGTCATCGGGTCGGGGATCATGGGGGCGGGCATCGCTCAGGTAGCGGCCCAGGCCGGCTATGACGTGGTGCTCCGGTCCCGCCAGCAGGCCACGGCGGAGGCGACGCTGGCCGCACTGGAGAAGGGACTCGGCCGCCTGGTGGAGAAGGGCCGGATGGAGGAGGCCGACCGGGAGGCCACACTCGCTCGCATCACCGCGACGTCGGTGCTGAAGGACCTCGCCGACTGTGACCTCGTGATCGAGTCCGTGGTCGAGGACCTCGACACCAAGAAGGCCCTCTTCGTCGAGCTGAACCAGGTCTGCCGCGACGACGCCATCCTGGCCACCAACACCTCCACCCTGGCGGTCATCGAGATGGCCGTGGAGGTCCACAACCCCACCCGGGTGTGTGGCATCCACTTCTTCAACCCGGCTCCGGCGATGGCGTTGGTCGAGGTCGTCCGGCCCCTGACCGCGAGCGACGACACGATCGCCTCGGCGAAGGCCTTCGCCGACGCCTGCGGCAAGGACCCCGTCGAGGTCAAGGACCAGGCCGGCTTCATCGTCAACGCCCTGCTGTTCCCCTACCTCAACAACGCCGTGCGCCTGTTGGAGAACGGCACCGCCACCCGCGAGGACATCGACACCGCCATGAAGGGTGGCTGCAACTTCCCGATGGGTCCCCTCGAGTTGCTCGACCTGGTCGGCCTCGACACCTCGGTCTCGATCCTCGACGCCCTCTACGAGGAGTTCCGTGACCCCCACTACGCGGCGGTGCCCCTGCTGCGCCGCATGGTCGCCGCCGACCAGCTCGGCCGCAAGACCGGCCAAGGTTTCTACGAGTACTGAGCGGCCTCGGTCGCGGACCTGAGCGGCCGGCCCTCTGACCCGCCCGAGTCCGTCGTCCCACGACCTCGGTCGCGCCCGCACCCAGTGCGGCGTCGCCGTCGGGGACCATCGTCGGCGCGGCGCTGCCCCGCGGCGCGGCGTCTCTGACCGGCAACCCGTCAGCCGGATGCCCCGGACCGGTCGGTCCCGGCGGGGATAGAACGGCTCCATGCCGATCGAGCCGCCGCCCTCGCCCTGGGCGCTGCCGTCGCCGGCGACGGCCGACGAGCGCGGGGTGGTCGGCGTCGGAGCCGACCTGGCGCCGGGGACGCTGCTCGCCGCCTATCGGTCGGGGTTGTTCCCCATGCACGTCGACGGCCGGGCCCTGGCCTGGTGGTCACCGGACCCCCGAGGGGTCGTGCCGCTCGACGGCCTGCGGGTCTCCCGGTCGTTGCACAAGGCGGTCGACCGGCTGGAGGTCACCGTGGACGGCGACTTCCCCGGGGTGATCGCCGGGTGCGCCGACCCGGCGAGGCCCCACGGTTGGATCAACGACGAGATCCGATCCGCCTACACCCGGCTGTACCACCTGGGCTGGGCCCACAGCGTGGAGGCCTGGGCCGACGGTGAGCTCGTCGGCGGCCTCTACGGGGTGGCCATCGGCGGCTTCTTCGCCGGCGAGTCCATGTTCCACCGACGCCCGGATGCGTCGAAGGTGGCGCTGGTCCACCTGGTCGAGGTCCTGCGCACCGGCGGGGCCCGGCTGCTCGACGTCCAGTGGACCACCCCGCACCTGGTCAGCCTCGGCGCCGTCGACATCCCCCGCTCGGAGTACCTGCGTCGCCTCGACGAGGCCCTGGAGCACCCCCTCCCCGAGGCCTTCCAGAGCTGAGTGCGGTCGGTCGGCGATGGTCCACCACGGCCCGGTGTCGCCATCCCGGGCGTGACAGGGCGCCCTGCCGCGCGGGACGATGGGGAGGTGAGCAACTCCGACACCCATCACGAGCGGGACCGGCCGTGGCTGATGCGGACCTATTCGGGCCACAGCTCGGCCACGGCGTCCAACGCGCTCTACCGCCAGAACCTGGCCAAGGGCCAGACCGGGCTGTCGGTGGCCTTCGACCTGCCGACCCAGACCGGCTATGACCCCGACCACCCGCTGGCCCGGGGCGAGGTGGGCAAGGTGGGCGTGCCCGTGGCCCACCTCGGGCACCTGCGCCAGTTGCTCGAGGGCATCCCCGTGGGCGAGATGAACACCTCCATGACCATCAACGCCCCGGCGGCGTGGTTGCTCGGCCTCTATGTGGCCCACGCCGAGGAGCACGGGGTCCCGAGCGATGCGCTCCGGGGGACGACCCAGAACGACATCGTCAAGGAGTACCTGTCCCGGGGCACCTACATCTTCCCGCCCCTGCCCAGTCGCCGGCTGATCGTGGACATGGTCGCCTACTGCGCCGCCCACATCCCGAAGTGGAACCCCATCAACGTCTGCTCGTACCACCTGCAGGAGGCCGGGGCCACGCCCGTGCAGGAGATCGCCTACGCCATGGCGACCGCCGTCGGGGTGCTGGACGCCGTACGGGCATCGGGCCAGGTGGCCGAGGACGACTTCCCGGCGGTCGTGGCCTCGATCAGCTTCTTCGTCAACGCCGGGATCCGGTTCGTGGAGGAGACCTGCAAGCTCCGGGCCATGACGGAACTGTGGGACCGGCTCTGTGCCGAGCGCTACGGGGTGACGGACCCCAAGGCCCGCCGTTTCCGGTACGGCGTGCAGGTCAACTCCCTCGGGCTGACCGAGGCCCAACCCGAGAACAACGTCCAGCGCATCGTCCTGGAGGCCCTCGGCGTCACCCTGTCCAAGAAGGCCCGGGCGCGGTCCATCCAGCTCCCGGCCTGGAACGAGGCCCTCGGCCTGCCTCGACCCTGGGACCAGCAGTGGTCGCTGCGCATCCAGCAGGTCCTGGCCCACGAGACCGACCTGCTCGAGTACGAGGACCTGTTCGACGGCTCCCACGTGGTCGAGGCCCGCACCCGCGAGCTGCTGGACGAGGCCACCACCGAGCTGGACGAGGTGCTCGACCTCGGTGGGGCCTTCGAGGCCATCGACGAGCTGAAGACCCGCCTGGTCGGCTCCCACGTGGAGCGCATGCGCCGCATCGAGTCCGGCGAGCTGACCGTCGTGGGGGTCAACGCCTTCACGGAGTCCGCCGAGTCGCCCCTGGGGGGCGCCGAGAGCATCCTGCGGGTCGACCCGACCGTGCAGGACACCCAGATCGCCGAGTTGGCCGAGTGGCGCAGCAACCGCGACGCCGACACCGTGAAGCGGGCCCTGGACGAGCTGGCTCGCGTCGCCGGCACCGACGAGAACATCATGGACGCGACGATCGCCTTGGCCCACGCCGGCGGGACCACCGGCGAGTGGGCCGAGACCCTGCGCGAGGTCTTCGGCGAGTACCGCGCCCCCACCGGCGTGGCCGGGGCCCGCGGCGGGGCCACCGACGCGCTGCGGGCCATCGCCACCGAGCTCCGGGCCCGCCCGGGAGGCCCGCCCCGCCTGCTCGTGGCCAAGCCGGGCCTCGACGGGCACTCCAACGGGGCCGAGCAGATCGCCGTCGCCGGCCGCGACGCCGGCTTCGAGGTGATCTACCAGGGCATCCGCCTGACCCCCGAGCAGATCGCCGCGGTGGCCCGGGACGAGGACGTGGACGTCATCGGCCTCTCGATCCTGTCGGGCAGCCACCTCGAGCTCGTCCCCGAGATCCTCGCGCTGCTGGCCGAGGCCGATGTCGACGCGCCCGTCGTCGTCGGCGGCATCATCCCGCCCGAGGACCAGGCCGTCCTCCGAGCGGCCGGGGTGGCTGCGGTCTACACCCCCAAGGACTTCGAGCTGGGCACCCTCATGGCCGAGCTGGCCCAGCTCACCGGGGCGAGCTCCGGGGCTTGATTTCGGGCTCGCTCGCGCCGATGGAGGACGAGTTGTTTCCACAACAGGACAGGGTCAGGTGTTGATGATCGTCATCGGGGTAGGGGCTGCGCTGGCGTCGGTCCTCGCCGTCGCCGCGGTGGTCGTGGCCGTCCGGCGCCTGCGCCAGGCCACGGCGAAGCTGGACGAGGCCGCCACGCGCTTGGACTCCCTCGAGGACGAGGGCGCCGTTGCCTCGACACCGGCACCACTGCCCGACGCGTCGTCCAACACCCTGACCGACCAGTCCACCGGCCTGTTCAGCCAGGAGTACTTCGACGTCGCCCTCGACGCCCGCCTCTCGGCCGCCCGCCGCCACCTGCGCCCGGTCGCCCTGGTGCTCCTCGAGGTGGTGGAGGGCCTGGCCGACGGCAGCCCCCGCCCCGCCGCCCCGCGCACGGTCGCCGACAGCATCAGTGCGACCATCCGCGACGCCGACACCGCCTGCCGCATGACCGACGGCCGCTTCGGCCTGGTCCTGGAGGACACGCCGGAGAACGGGGCCATCTGGACCGTCGAACGGATCCGCCGGCACCTCGCCGGGGTCAGCACCGGACTCACGCTCTGGGCCGGTGTGGCCTGTTACCCGGCCCATGCCTTCGACGCCGGCGAGATCCTGACCCAGGCCGACACCGCCCTCACCTCCGCCCGCGAGTGGCGCCAGGACCGCATCGAGGTCGCCGCCACCCCGTGACATCCGACCGGCTTCGCTGCGCTCCCCCACCGAAATTGCGTTCGATCCGGTCGCTGCACGACCACAACCAACGCAAGAAGGACGGGGGTCTCGCGCCCCACCGGAATTGCGTTCGTTTCGGTCGCTCTACGACCACAAGCAACGCAATTTGCGCTGGTCCGCCCCCGACGCCCGCCAGCGGCACCCCCCGCCCCCGTCCCTGCCTCGGTGTCGGTCCTCGCTGCCCTACGAGTCCGCCTCGCCGTCCAGTTCGGCCAGGACCTCGGCCTGGTCGGCCCCGAGGGGGCGGCCGGCCCAACGGATGTGGCCCGGGGTGGCGCTGAGCTTGGCGATGAGGCCCTGCATCGGCGTGCCGTCGATCTCGACGATGGTCTCCCGGGCGGCGACGTGGGGGTCGACCGCGAGGTCGGCCATGTCATAGACGGGGGCGCAGGCGGCATGAGCCTCCTCGAAGGCCTGGATCACCTCGTCGCTGGAGCGCTCGGCGATCCACTCGGCGACCCAGCGGTCCAGCTCGACGCGGTGCTCGACGCGGCCCTCGAAGCTCCACAGGGACTCGTCGTCGCCATGGCCGATGAGCTCGAGGACCCGGCGGGCCACCGACTCCGCCGAGGTGGACAGCGCCACCCACTTGCCGTCGGCGCAGCGGTAGGTGTTGCGGGGCACCGAATAGGGCAACTCGGCGCCCATGCGGGGCTGGAGCTCGCCGGTTACGGCGTAGAGCGACGGGAGGGGGCCCATCAGCTGGAAGAGGGACTCCAGCAGGCTCACGTCGACCACCTGACCGACCCCGGAGTGCAAGGCCACCATCGTGGCGAAGGCCGCCACGATCCCGGTCACCTCGTCGGCGAGGGCGATCGGCGGCAGCAATGGCGCCCCGTCCGGTTCACCGTTGATGGCGGCCAGGCCGGACATGGCCTCGGCCAGGGTGGCGAACCCCGGGCGGGAGGCGTAGGGGCCGTCCTGGCCGAACCCGGTCACGCGGGTCACGACCAGGTCGGGATTGCGGGCCAGGAGCACGTCGGGGCCGAGGCCGAGGCGCTCCAGGGTTCCCGGTCGGAAGTTCTCCACCAGGACGTCGGCGCCGTCGAGCAGCGCCAACATCGTCTCCCGTCCCTCGTCGGTCTTGAGGTCGAGGACGATGGTCCGCTTGCCGCGACCGAGCAGCTTCCAGAAGAGCGTGACCCCGTCCCGGGGATCCCTCCAGCCCATCGAGCGGGTCGTGTCGCCGGTCTCGGGGCGCTCCACCTTGACCACGTCCGCACCGAAGTCCGCCAGGTAGCGGGCGCAGCCCGGGCCGGCCAGAACCGTCGAGCAGTCCACGACCCGGAGACCCTCGAGCGCCGGCCGGCCCGGCCCCACCGTCATGTCACTCCCCCCTCGGCGATGCCGGCCTCCAGCCGGACGCCGTCGAGGCCCAGGGCGACACAGAGCGCCCGGCGGTCCCCGGCGGACCAGGACGCCAGCGTGGGCACGATCTCGACGAAGGCCAGCTCGGTCCCCGGACCGGCCGGCTCGCCGGTGTAGCCCGCGAAGCGCTGGGCGCAGGCGGTGGCGGCGCGGGGAACCAGTACCTCGGCACCGGGGAACCGGGCCGCGGTCAGCTCGACGGTCCCGTAGACCTCGGCCTGGTGGGGGCCGTCGCAGGACTGCAGGCGGACCAGCAGGTCCTGGTTGCGGTCGAGGTCGCCGAAGCAGTCCCCGGGCTGGAGGTCATACAGGCTCGGGGCCGGCTCCTCGATGGTGGTCGAGGTCGGCACCGGGGTGGCCGCCGCTCCATCGGCGTCGCCACCGCTACAGGATGGCGCCGCGAGGGCCACCGCCAGCGCCAGCAGGGTGAGGCTCGCCTCCTTCACCCTCCGGGAGCCTCACTGCCACGCACCGAGCCCTCGAGGGGGCCCTCGGCGCGGGACACCGCGCAGGTCACCTCGCGCTCGTCGGACTCCCACGCCAGGCGATCGGGGGCGTAGGGGACGATGAGCAGGCCCGAGGAATCCTGGCCGACGCCGACGTAGTCGGCGAAGCGCTCCTCACACCCGGCCCCCGCCTGCCGGGCGACGGCGCTGGGCCCGGGGAAGGCGCGCTCGACCGCGCCCAACTCGAAGACGGCGAAGACCTCGAGGTCATGAGGCTCCCGACAGGGCACGGCCGGCACCGAGGTCACGTCGGGGCTCTCGGGCCGGTCGAAGCACTCACCCACGGCTCGGTCGAGCCGGAACGGCTCGGCGCTCAACCCGGTCGTCGGGCCCCCGTCGTCGCCCGAGCACGCCGCCGCACCCAGGGCCACGACGCACAACAGGGCCCAGAGACGGCGCCGATCAGCGATGAGCACCCGGGGCGAAGCCGACGGTCAGACGTCGGTGCCCTCGGCCGAGCCCTCGAGTTCGGAGCCGTCGGTGGTGCCGCCGATCACACAGATCACCGTGCGATCGCCCGCGTCCCAGCTGTCCTCGGAGGGCACGATCCCGTTGGCGAGGTAGATCGACTCGGGGTAGGGAATCCCGACATAGTCCTCGAAGCGCTCGCCCTGGCAACCCTCAGCGCCTTGGGTCTGGACCTCGTCGACACCGGGGAAGTCGTCACCGTCGATGTCGAACTGGGCGAAGGCCTCCGCGGTGTGGACCTCGTCGCAGGAGACGGTGTCGATCTCGCCGATCGCACCGGTGAGGCTGTCGTTGGTGCACTCCCCGGCCTCGAAGTCGTTCGCCGGCGCCGAACTGCACGCGGTGAAGGCCACCCCCGCGATCATGACCCCGGCCACGAAGACCCAGCGTCGTACGTCCATGTGCGCCTACCTCCGTCGATCCTGCGGACGCCCGACCCTACTCGCCGCCGACGACCAGGCAACGGTCCTCCAGTGCCCCGAACGCATAGTCGACATAGGCCCCTCCGAACATGGCCCGGGTCTTGTCCGCCCAGGCCAGGGCATCGGGGGCCGACGCCCGCCGGTGGATCTGCAGGACACCCCGCTCGAAGACCCGGTACTCGGCCCAGGACCCCGGGAAGTCCTTGACGCAGGCCACCTCGACCCACGGCACCGCCCCGGTCGCCCCGATGTGGCGGACGCGGTTGCGGTGGGTGTGGCCCGCGAAGTACCCGACGATGCTCGGGCGCCGGGCGACCAGCTCCACCAAGCGCTCGGAGTCGTCCGGATTGATGCCGAAGTAGGAGTCCGGCCGGTGGTTCGAGTCCGGGCTCCACACATGGTGGTGGCCGAAGACCAGCACCGGCCGGTCGGCACCGGCGGCCAGGTCGTCCAGCCACTCCAGCTGGTCGGCGGTGACCCGACCCGGGGTCTCGGTCGGGATGACGGTGTCGAGGACGGCGATCACCACACCGGGCAGGACGCGGGCCACCGGGGCGTCGGCGGCGAAGTCCTGGCCCGCGTACGCGTCGTGGTTGCCCCGGACGTGGAGCAGCCGATCGCCGAACGCCGACCCGTAGTGCGCCAGGAAGGCGTCGTACTCCTCCTGGATCCCGTGGGTGGTCAGGTCCCCCTTGGCCACCACGGCGTCGGGGGCGAGAGCGGCGATGTCGGCGATCACCGCACGGTTCATCACCTCGGGATAGGGATCCTCGCCGGGCTCGCTGGAGAAGGTGGGGCCCTCGTCGTAGCTCTCGAGGATCCCGCAGACGGTCTCGCCGAAGTGGACGTCGTTGACCGTGGCGAAGGTGGCGAGCCGCTCGCCGAGATCGGGGAACGTCCGGAAGGCCTGGCCGTCGTAGGTGTGGTCGGTGTCGGGGGTCAGGTCGCCGTAGACGCGGACCTCGGCGCCGGCGTGGACCACGGCCTCGTCGTCGGCGACCGAGGTCAGTTCCGGCGGCACGGAGACCTCACGGCCGGGCGCGACCGGCCGGGACCGGCTTGGTCCACCAGCGGCCGGAGAACCGCCACCGCGGCGCCGACGCCGGGGGCTCGTCGACCGACGCCCGCGGCCAGCACACCTCGACCGCCGCCACGATCGCCGCCGCCTCTTCCTCCGTCGGCGTCGGCGAGACGATCAACATCGGCTCAGTCACCGCTCAGCCGACGTCGAGGGGGTGCGGAGGGCCCGGCCGACACGGACGCGGCGCGGTCGGCCGGCGGGCAGTCGGGAGGACTCCCCTGATCGGCGGCGCCGGCGAGCCGGAGGCGAGCAGGTGTCACAGCGGCACGTTGCCGTGCTTGCGCTTGGGGAGCTCCTCGCGCTTGGAGCGCAGCATCTCCAGACCGGCCACCAGCTTGCGGCGGGTCTCGGCCGGGTCGATGACGTCGTCCACATACCCCCGTTCGGCCGCCACGTAGGGGTTGGCGTACTGCTCGATGTACTCGTCCACCAGCTCGGTTCGCCGGGCCGCGGGGTCGGCCGCGCCCTCCAGCTCGCGCCGGTAGACGATGTTGACCGCGCCCTCGGGGCCCATGACCGCCAGCTCGGCCGAGGGCCACGCGAAGGCCAGGTCGGCGCCGATGGACTTGGAGTTCATGACGACGTAGGCGCCGCCGTAGGCCTTGCGGGTGATGATCTGGATGCGGGGCACCGTCGCCTCGCAGTAGGCGTACAGGAGCTTGGCCCCGTGGCGGATGATCCCGCCGTACTCCTGGTCCACGCCGGGCAGGAAGCCGGGCACGTCCACGAAGGTGACCAGGGGGATGTTGAAGGCATCGCAGGTCCGTACGAACCGCGCCGCCTTCTCGGAGGACTCGATGTCGAGGATGCCCGCCAGGATCTGGGGCTGGTTGCCGACGATGCCGACCGGGTGGCCGTCGATGCGCCCGAAGCCACAGGTGATGCTCTGGGCCCAGTGCGGGAAGTACTCGAAGTACTCCCCGTCGTCGACCACGGCCTCGACCACGCGGTGCATGTCGTAGGGCATGTTCGAGCTGGCGGGGATGACCTCGTTCAACTCGGGGCAGAGACGGCCCGGATCATCGGTCGGCTCGAAGTGGGGCGGCTCCTCGAGGTTGTTGGAGGGCAGGAACGACAGCAGGAAGCGGACGTTGTCGAGGCAGGACTTCTCGTCGTTGGCCACGAAGGTCGCCACGCCGGACTTCGACGCGTGGCTCTGGGCGCCACCCAGTTCCTCGAGGGTGACCTCCTCACCGGTCACCGTCTTCACCACGTCCGGCCCGGTGATGAACATGTGGCTGGTCTCGCGGACCATGAAGATGAAGTCGGTCATGGCCGGGCTGTAGACCGCGCCACCGGCACAGGGCCCGAGCACGACACTGATCTGAGGGGTGACCCCAGAGGCCTGCACGTTGCGCCAGAAGATGCCGCCGTAGGAGGCGAGGCTGACCACACCCTCCTGGATGCGGGCCCCGGCACCGTCGTTGAGGCCGATGACCGGGGCCCCGACCGAGAGGGCCAGGTCCATGAGCTTGTGGATCTTCTCGGCGAAGACCTCTCCCAGAGCACCCCCGTAGACGGTGAAGTCCTGGGAGAAGACGAACACCTTCCGCCCGTCGACGGTCCCCCATCCGGTGATGACGCCGTCGGTGTAGGGACGGTCCTCCAGGCCCGACGCCGTCGAGCGGTGTCGGGCCAACTGGTCGAGCTCGTGGAAGGAGCCGTCGTCGAGCAGGTACTCGACCCGCTCGCGAGCCAGGAGCTTGCCCTTGGCGTGCTGGCGCTCGACCGAGCGCTCAGAACCGGCGTGGAGCGCCGCCTCACGGCGCTTCGCCAACTCGTCCAGGCGCTCGCTCATCGGGTGTTCGGTCACGCCAGGAGCGTAAGCGTTCGGGTTCCAGGGGCGGAAACGCCCCGGCCCGGGCAGCCGCTGTTCGAATGAGATTGCGTTGCCTCTGGTCGCTGTAGGACCGCAACCAACGCAATTTCGGGTTTTCGTTTCCTCCCCCGCCGAGAACCTAGACGTCCTTCTCGTAGGGGAAGCCGAGGTCGGGCGCCGTCACCAGGGCGTGGAAGGGGATGCCGGCGGCGGCGGCCATCTCGCCGCAGGTGCCGCCGCGGTCGACAACCGACAGGATCAGCACCGGCTCGGCGCCGAGCTCACGCACCACGTCGGCCGCCTCCATGGGGGAGGTGCCCCGGGTGACGGCGTCTTCGGTGACGACCACCTTGTCGCCGGGCTCGAGGGCCCCGGCCAGGCGGCCGGCCACGCCGTGGTCCTTGGCCTCCTTGCGGATGGTGAAGCTGCGCAGGGGCCGGCCTCGCGTGGCGGCCACGGCGGCGACGCCGTAGGCCACGGGATCGGCACCGACGGTGAGCCCGCCGATGGCGGTCACGTCCGCGGGGATGGCGGCCAGGGCCAGGTCGGCCACGAGCAGGATGCCCTCGGCGCGACAGCAGGTCTGCTTGGCGTCCAGGAACCAGCTGCTCTGCTTGCCCGACTTCAGCGTGAAGTCCCCGCGGCGCACCGAGTGCTCCAGGAGGTGCTGGACGAGCCGGGCCTTGGCGTCGCTCACCCCGTCGTGACCTCGCCGATGGCCCGGGCGGAATGGCCCCGTTCGGCCAGGAGGGCGACCGTGCGCTCCGCGTCGGACGGGGCCACCACCAGGACCATCCCGATGCCCAGGTTGAACACCTTGGCCATCTCCTCGTCGCTCACACCACCGAGGTCCTGGATGCGGCCGAAGATCGGGGGCACGTCCCAGGTCGTGGGGTCCAGCCGGTGACCGACGTCGTCGGGCAGGGCCCGGGGCAGGTTGCCCGGGATGCCGCCACCGGTGATGTGGGCCACGCCCCGCACGTCGACCTCGGCGAGGACGTCGACCACGGCCGGGGCGTAGATGACCGAGGGCAGCAGCAGGTCGTCGGCCACCTCGTCCAGCGACAGGCCGCCCACCTCCAACAGGACCCTCCGGGCCAGGGAGTAGCCGTTGCTGCGCAGGCCGGGCGAGGGCAGGCCGATCAAGAGGTCACCGGGGCGGGCCTGGTCGCCGGTGATGAGGCGATCCCGCTCGACCACCCCGACCGCGAAGCCGGCCACGTCGATCCGGTCGGGGTCCATGGCCCCGGGGTGCTCGGCCATCTCGCCGCCTATGAGGGCACAGCCGGCCTGACGGCAGCCCTCGGCGATACCGCCCACCACCTGCTCGACGACATCGGGGTCGAGAGCACCGACGGCGAGGTAGTCGAGCAGGAACAGGGGCTCGGCCCCCTGGCACACCAGGTCGTCCACCACCATGGCCACCAGGTCGATGCCGATGGTGTCGTAGCGGCCGGTCGCCTCGGCCACCAGCAGCTTGGTGCCCACGCCGTCGGTGGAGGAGACCAAGACCGGCTGGGTGAACCTGGAGGTATCGAGGGCGAAGGGGGCACCGAAGCCCCCGACGTCGGTCAGGACCGATTCGGTGAAGGTGGAGCGGACGGCGGGCCCGATGCGGCGGACCGCTTCCTCTCCCGCGTCGATGTCGACCCCTGCGGCCGCGTAGCTCTCGCCCAAGAAGGACCTACTCCTCGCGGGCGAGGTCGGCGGGCAGTCGCTGGTCCTCGGCGGTGGGCAGGCGAGGCGAGGCGACCGGGGTCTCGCCACCGGCGTCGGCCCCTTCGAGCACACCCTTGTGCAGGTTCGCGGGGATGGCGACCGGGTAGTCGCCGGTGAGGCAGGCGTTGCAGAACCCGGCGCCGACGGTCCCCGTGGCCGCCACCAGGCGATCCAGCTCGAGGTAGGCCAGCGTGTCCACCCCGAGGTACTCCTGGATCTCGGCCACGCTGAGGTTGGCCGCCAGCAGTTCGCCCCGGCTGCCCGTGTCCATGCCGTAGAAGCAGGGCCAGCGGTAGGGCGGCGAGGAGACCCGGAGATGGACCTCGGTGGCCCCGGCCTCGCGCAGCATCTTGACCATGGCCCGGGTCGTGGTGCCCCGCACGATCGAGTCGTCGACCACCACCAGGCGCTTGCCCGCGATGGCGTCACGCAGCGGGTTCAGCTTCATGCGCACGCCCAGCGCCCGCATCTCCTGGCTGGGGGCGATGAAGGTCCGACCGATGTACCGGTTCTTGACCAGGCCCTGGCCGTAGGGGATGCCGCTGTAGTGGGAGTAGCCCTCGGCCGCGGGCAGACCGGACTCGGGCACCCCCATCACCAGGTCCACTTCGACGGGGGCCTGGGCCGCCAGCTGTTCGCCCATCCGCACCCGGGCGGCGTGCACGCTCTGGCCGTACAGGCGCGTGTCGGGGCGGGCGAAGTAGACGAACTCGAACAGACACAGCGTCGGGTTCAGCCGGTCGCCCTCGAAGGGCTTCATCGAGCGAACGCCGGTGGCGTCGATGACGACCATCTCCCCCGGGTCCAGCTCTCGCACGAAGTGGGCCCCGACGACGTCGAGGGCCGGTGACTCCGAAGCCAGAACCCAACCCGACTCGAGCCGGCCCAGGCACAGCGGCCGGAAGCCGTTGGGGTCGCGCACCCCGATGACCCGGGCCTCGTCCATGGCCACCATCGAGAAGGCGCCCTCGAGACGGGGCAGGACCTTGAGCAGCGCCCGCTCGAGCGCCCGTCCGTCGCTGGTCTCGTCGCTGGAGGCGGGGAGCTCCCGTTGGATCATCTCGGCCACCAGGTCGCTGTCGCTGCTGACCATGCCCGGCAACATCCCCGCCACCTCGGCCAGCTCCGCGGTGTTCACCAGGTTGCCGTTGTGGCCCAGGGCGAACTGACCGGCCGGCGCGTCCCGGAACACCGGCTGGGCGTTGCGCCAACTCGACGATCCGGTCGTGGAGTAGCGGGTGTGGCCGATGCCCAGGTGGCCGGGCAGGGACTGCAGCGTCCGATCGTCGAACACGGTGGCCACCAGGCCCATGTCCTTCACCGCCATGATGTGGTCCCCGCTGGAGACCGCCATCCCGGCGGACTCCTGGCCCCGGTGCTGCAGCGCGTACAGGCCGAGGTACAGCAGGTGGGAGACCGGTTGGCCCGGGGCATACACCCCGACGACGCCGCAGGCCTCCTTCTTGCCGTCGTCCGGAGGATCCACCGCGGCCTCCTCGACGGTCACGTCGGCAGGAGGCGTCATCGCCCGGGAGCCTATCGACGCGGCGAGCAGGCGCCGGGCATGCAGGAATCAGCCGAAGGCGGCGGCGCCGATGTCGGCCATCGGCGTCACGTCGGGCCGGCGTTTCATCCGGAAGGAGTTGGCCGGGCCGAGGAGTCCCGTCGCGGGCAGCACGAACATGGCCGCCGACAGCAGCAGGGCCAGCCGGGGGTTGCCCGACTCCCCCTCGTCGGCGGCAGCGGGCGCGGCGTTCGGCATCACGCAATACACGCCGATCGACCGCCCGGCGGTCAGGGTCAGACGTCCCGATCCGGGTGGATCACCGTTCTCGCACCCCTCGGTTCGAGGGGGTCAGCGGGCGACGGCGTCGAGGGCGTCGGGCAGCCGGTTGCGCCAGGTGGTGGTGGCCTCGGCGAGGCCGACGTCGACGAGGCCCGCGACCAGCAGACGGTCGCCGCCCGCGGTCCCCAAGGAACGAACCGGGACCCCGGCGGCCTCGGCCCGGGCCAGCACCTCGGCCTCCAGGTCCGCGACGACGCTCACCACCACCCGGGAGGGCGACTCGGAGAAGAGGGTCCGGTGGTCGGCCACGCCGGCGACGGTGAAGCCCACGCCGGAGCCGACGGCCATCTCGGCCAGCGTGAGGGCGAGCCCGCCCGAGGCCACGTCGTGCACCCCACCGACCACCCGGTCGGCCACCAGGCCGCGGACCACCTCGGCCACCGAGGAGTGGAGGCGGAGGTCCAGCGCCGGCAGGTCGCCCTGACGGGGCCGGCCCGTGGCCCGGGCCCACTCCGAACCCCCGAGACCGCCCGGTTCCGGCCCGATCAGCAGCAGGTGGTGTCCGTCGACCAGGCCCGCGCCAGGGGGCACGGCGCCGAGGTCGTCGACCAGGCCGAGGAGCCCGACCACGGGAGTGGGGTCGATGTCGGTGCCCTCGGAGGCGTTGTAGAGGCTGACGTTGCCCCCCACGACCGGCACCCCGAAGGCCGAGCAGGCCTCGCTCATGCCGTCCACGGCATCGGACAACTGGGCCATGACCACGGGGTGCTCGGGGTCACCGAAGTTGAGGCAGTTGACCAGGGCCAGGGGTCGGGCCCCGACGCAGGCCAGGTTGAGGACGGCCTCGGCCACGACCGACGCCGTGCCCAGGCGGGCGTCGAGAGCGCACCAACGGTGGTTGCCGTCGGTGGTGAGGGCGAGACCCCGGCCGGTGTCCTCGCCGGTCGTCGGGTGCTTCAGGCGCAGGACCGTGGCGTCGTCGCCCGGGCCGACGACGGTGTTGAGGAACAGCTGGTGGTCGTACTGCTCGTAGACCCAGGCGGTGTCGGTCAGGAGGCCGAGCAGGTCGGCCCCACAGTCCTCCGGCCGGGCATCGACGTCGGCGTCGTGGTCGGCGGGTCGCGGCGGACGCTCCTGAGGTCGGTCATAGAGCGGGGCGGCATCGTGCAACGAGGACGCGGGCACGTCGGCCAGGACCTCGCCGTCCCAACCGTCGAGGATGCGGAGGCGCCCACCGGTGGTGACCCGGCCCACGACGTCGGCGGCGACCTCCCACCGGGTGCAGATGGCCAGCACCTCGTCGAGGTCACCGGGCTCGACGATGGCCAGCATCCGCTCCTGGGACTCCGAGGTCATCACCTCGAAGGGCTCCATGCCGGGCTCCCGACGGCGAACGGCGGTGACGTCCACGTCCATCCCCATGCCCGCCCGGGATGCCGTCTCGCTGGTGGCACAGGTCAGGCCCGCGCCCCCGAAGTCCTGGATGCCCACCACGAGGCCGGCGTCCAGGAGCGTCAGACAGGCCTCGATGAGGCGTTTCTCCTCGAAGGGGTCCCCGACCTGGACCGACGGCCGCTTGTCGGCGTCGGTCTCCTCGCTGAACCCTGAAGAGGCCAGGACGCTCACCCCGCCGATGCCGTCCCGGCCGGTGGAGGAACCCAGGAGGACCGCGAGGTTGCCCTCACCAGAGGCCTGCCCGAGCACGAGGCGGTCCGTCGGCATCACTCCGAGGCAGAGGACGTTGACCAGCGGGTTGCCCCGGTAGGTCTCGTCGAAGACCACCTCGCCGCCCACCGTCGGGACACCCACCGAGTTGCCGTAGCCCGAGATGCCCGCCACGACGCCCTCGGCGATCCACCGGCTGCGGGCGTCGTCGAGCGGACCGAAGCGCAGCGGGTCCATCAAGGCGATGGGACGGGCACCCATGGTGAAGATGTCGCGCAGGATCCCTCCGGCCCCGGTGGCCGCGCCCTGGTAGGGCTCGATGGCCGACGGGTGGTTGTGGGACTCGATGCGGATGGCCACCGCTATGCCGTCACCGACATCGAGGACCCCGGCGTTCTCCCCCGGGCCGACCAGCACGGCCTCACCCTCCGTCGGGAGTCGCTTCAGGTGGATCCGCGAGGACTTGTAGGAGCAATGCTCGGACCACATCACGGCGTACATCGCCAGTTCGAGATGGTTCGGCGCCCGGCCGAGGATCGCTTCGATGTCCGTCGCCTCGGCGTCGGTGAGCCCCAGTTCCCGGTGAAGTGCCGTCACGGCGCCGACGGTAGCCGCGGCCCCTCCCGCCGCGAACACTTCCGGCCGTACCGCGTCGTCGCCCGATGAACACCCGTTTGACCGGTGACGACTTGTCCAATTACCGCCGCAGTCGACTGGCATCCATGGGCCAAATAGGGCACACTCGTCGGCGATGACACCTGATTCCAGAGGCAGCATGTCTGCTGAACACAAAGCGGCCCTTGCTGAGGGTCGAACCCAGTCCAAGGCCGTGCGCCAGTACCTGGAAGCGCTGGAGGCCCACAAGCCCAAGCGTGGCCGGAAGCGCACCCCGGAGTCGATCAAGAAGCGACTCGACACCATCGACGGCCAGATCGACAACGCCGATCCCCTCAAGCGCCTCCAACTGGTGCAGGAGCGGATGGATCTCACCGCGGAACTGGCCAACATGGAGGACAAACCCGACCTCACCGCGCTCGAGAACGACTTCGTCGCCAGCGCCAAGGCCTACGGGACCCGCAAGGGCATCACCTACGCCGCCTGGCGGGAGCTGGGTGTGGACGCGGCGACGCTGAAGGCGGCGGGCATCACCCGGGCCGGCTGAGTCCCCGACCCCCGACCGTCCGCGGCGGTTCAGACGACGGCGCTGGTCGAGGCCAGGACCGAGGCCAGCAGCGGTCGTCCGTCCTCGGAGCCCAACAGGGCGGCGCTGGCCCGTTCGGGATGGGGCATGAGGCCCACGACGTTGCCGCCGGAGTTGCTCACCCCGGCGATGTCGCCCATGGACCCGTTGGGGTTGTCCACGTAGCGCAGGACGATCCGGTCCTCGGCTTCGAGGCGGGCCAAGACCTCCGGCGAACACGTGTAGTTGCCGGAGAAGTGGTTGATGGGGATCCGGAGTTCCGTGCCGATTTCGACACCTCGGGTGAGCACCGAAGTCGATGAAGCGACCCGCAAGGTCACCGTTCGACAGAGAAAGCGAAGTCCGGCGTTCTTCTGCAAAGCACCGGGGAGCAACCCGGCTTCACAGAGGACCTGGAATCCGTTGCAGATGCCCACAACCGGACCACCCGCCGAGGCGAACTCCGCGACCGCCGCCATGACCGGGGAGAAGCGGGCGATGGCTCCGGGTCGGAGGTAGTCACCGTGCGCGAATCCTCCCGGAACGATCACCGCGTCGGCCCCACCCAGCGAACGGTCACCGTGCCAGATGAGGTCGGTGTCGGCACCGAGATCACCGAAGGCCTCCAAGACGTCCTGTTCACAGTTGGAGCCCGGGAAGCACAGGACCCCGACCTTGACGGCCATCAGGCGCCGGCCTCGGAGAGCAGAGCCACGTCGATGGTGGCGTCCTCGATGACGGGATTGGTCAGGAACCGGTCGCAGAGCTCGGTGACCCGCGCCCGGGCCGTGGCCTCGTCCGGGGCCTCGATGCCGAAGCGGATGGACTTGCCCACGTGCACCGCCCGCACCTCCTCGAAGCCCAGCGCCGGCAGCGACCGCTCGATGGTCGCGCCCTCCGGGTCGGCGATGCCGGGTCGTTGGGTCACCTCGACGTGCACGGAGAAGGAGGCCATGGCCTCATCGTCGCGCACGCGGTGGCACCGGTCGCGAACGACCGGGGCGAACGGGCCCGAGGCCGCCTCGCTCAGGTCCCCGCGCCCGGCCAGTCGGCGAAGCGGCGGCCGCTGATGCGCTCGTAGGCCTCGACGTAACGGGCCGATGCGGCGTCGACGACCTCCTGGGGCAGCGGCGGGGGCGGGGGCACCTTGTCCCAGTCCAGGCCGTCGAGGTGGTCCCGTACCGGCTGCTTGTCGAATGACGGGGGCGTCGCGCCCGGAGTCCATTCGTCGGCCGGCCAGAACCGGGACGAGTCGGGGGTCAGGACCTCGTCACAGACCGTGAGCACGCCGTCCACCATCCCCAGCTCGAACTTGGTGTCCGCGATCAGGATCCCGCGATCAGCGGCCCACGCGGCGCCCCGTCGATAGAGCTCGAGGCTCATCGCCCGGGCGGCCTCGGCCACCTCGGTACCGACCAGGTCCGCCGCGGCGGCAAAGGAGATGTTCTCGTCGTGATCGCCCACCTCGGCCTTGGTGGAGGGGGTGAAGACGGGCTCGGGCAGTTGCGCCGACTCGAGCAGCCCGCTCGGCAGCGGCGTGCCGTGCATCGTGCCCGAGGTGCGGTACTCCTTCCAGGCCGAACCGGTCAGGTAGCCCCGCACGATGCACTCGATCGGCAGCATCTCGGCCTTGGTGCAGAGCATCACCCGGCCCTCCCAGGCCGGTTCCTGCAGGTCCTCGGGCAGATCGGCCAGCCCCGTGGAGAGCAGGTGGCTCGGGGCCACGGACGCGAGTTGCCCGGACCAGAACGCCGTCATCGCGGTCAGGACCCGGCCCTTGTCCGGGATGGGCTCCGCCATGACGACGTCGAAGGCCGACAGGCGGTCCGAGGTCACCATCAGCAGGCGGTCGTCACCGACCGCATAGATGTCGCGGACCTTGCCGGAGTAGAGCGGTGGGAGGCTCATGGCCGCGTCCTACAGCAGTCGGTCGGGCACATACGAGGCGGCCTCGGGATGCTCGGCCACCACGGCGGCGGCGGCGGCGGCGAAGCCGGCCACCTGGCGACGGGCGTCACCCACGAACGCCAGGGGGTCACCCACGAGGGCGTCGAGGTCCGCCCGGTCCAGAGGAACGCGGTCGTCGGCCGCGAGGCGGTCGAAGAGCCCCTGTGCGGCGGCGCCCTCCTCGCGGGCCGCCAGGGCCGCGGCCACCGCATGGCCCTTCAACAACGCATGGGCCTCCTCACGGCCCAGGCCCCGACGCACCAGAGCCACGAGCAGTGCCGTGGTCGACAGGTAGGGGAGGTAGCGGTCCAGTTCGTCGGCCACGATCCGGGGGAAGACGCCGAAACCGGCCAGCACGTGCAGGGTCGTCTGGTGGATCCCGTCGGCGGCGAAGAAGGCATCGGGCAGGGCCACCCGGCGGACGACCGAGCAGCTCACGTCGCCCTCGTTCCACTGGTCGCCGGCCACGGCCCCGAGCATGGTGACATGGCCCTCGAGGACCCGTTTGAGGCCGACGATTCGCTCACAGGAGCGGGCGTTCATCTTGTGGGGCATGGCGGAGGAGCCGACCTGACCGGCCACGAAGCCCTCGGTGACCAAGTCGTGGCCCGCCATCAGCCGCAGGGTCGTCGCGAGGCCGGCGGGCCCGGCCGCGGACTGGGCCAGCGCGGTGACGACCTCGTAGTCCACGGACCGCGGGTACACCTGACCCACGCTGGTGAGCGACCGGGCAAATCCGAGGTGGCGGCGCACGGCATCCTCCAGGAGGTCCAGCGCCTCGATGTCGCCGCCCAGGAGGTCCAACTGGTCCTGGGCGGTGCCCATCGGCCCCTTCAGCCCCCGCAACGGCATTTCCCGGGCCAGCCGGTCGATCCTCCCGAACGCGGCCAGCACCTCCTCGCCGGCGTTGGCGAAGCGCTTCCCCAGGGTCGTCACCTGGGCCGGGACGTTGTGACTGCGCCCCGTCAGGGCCAGCTCGTCGTACTCGACGGCCTGCTCGGCCAACCGGGCCAGCACGGTGACCAGGCGGTCCCGGATCAGCTCCAGGCCGGAGCGGACCAGCAGCAGCTCGACGTTCTCGGTGAGGTCCCGGGAGGTCATGGCCTTGTGGGCGTGCTCGTGACCCGCTCGGGCGGAGAACTCCTCGAGGCGGGCCTTGACGTCGTGGCGGGTGACCAGCTCCCTGCGGGCGATCGCGTCCAGGTCCACCTCGTCCACCGCGGCTCGTGAAGCATCGATCGCCGCGTCGGGGATGTCCACCCCGAGGTCCCGCTGGGCCTCCATCACCGCGATCCAGAAGCGGCGCTCGAGGCGGATCTTGTGCTCGGCGGAGAACAGCTCGACCATGGGGGCGCTGGCATACCGCTCGGCAAGGACGTTGCTGATCACCCCGTCATCGTACGGCGAGGGGCCGACCTCAATCCGAGGGGTCCCGCGGCCGACGAGTAGGAGGTGGCACACATCTGCCAGGTCCACCCCTACGAGGTCGCGGAAGGCCTGTGCCGAAGCTGTGGTGGGCCCTTCTGCGCCGACTGCCTGGTCTACCCGTTCGGGCCGACCAAGCCCCCGTACTGCGTGCCCTGCGCGGTCACCGCGGCGGGCGTGCGCCGGTCGGCGCGCAACCCCCGGGTGGTCGTTCCCAAGGAGACCAAGCGGCGGCTGAAGGAATGGCGGAAGGCCCGCAAGCGGGATCTCCAGAGCCCGTCACCCGACGGCATCGCCACCTGGCAGAAGATGGACGACGCCGAGGCCGTCGACGACGAGGAGGCCGTCGAGGCCCGGGACGACGCCGAACGCGAGGCCCTGCGCCTGCCGCCACCGCAACCGGAGACGCCCACCCCGCCTCCCGGGGTGAACCTGGCTCCGCCGGGACCTCCCGGCCACGACTGGCGCGACGAGATCGACCTCCCGGGCACCGACGAGCTCGGTTCGGTCGGACCGCCCGTCGAACCCTTCGTCGAACCGGCCTCGTGGGACCCCCCGCAGGTCGACGGTGAGAGCGCGCCGGGGGCGGGATGGGCAGGCCACGACGCGGTGGCCCCGGGACCACCGGCGACAGCAGTCCCGGGCGAGGGTCCCCTGTTCCCCGATGCGGGCCCCGGCGGCACCAACGGCGCGCCGGTCCCTGATCCCTACCGGGCCGGGCCGGAGATGCCAGCCGCCGAAGGGCCGGGCTTCGAACCGGCGCCTGACGCGTTCGAACCCGCGGCCTTCGAACCGACAGGCTTCGATCCCACGCCGCTCGAACCCACGCCGTTCGAACCCGCCGCCTTCGAACCCACGCCCCCCGCGTTCGAACCCACAGGCTTCGATCCCACGCCGCTCGAACCCACGCCGTTCGAACCTGCCGCCTTCGAACCCGCGCCCTTCGAACCCACGGGCTTCGAACCCACGCCCCCCGCGTTCGAACCCGCGCCGTCCGGGGGCGAGCCCTCTGCGTTCGAACCCGCCTTCGAGCCCACGGGCTTCGAAACGGCGGCCTTCGAGAGCGAGCCCCCCGCCCCCGCGGCCGCCGGATTCGATGACGAGCCCCTGGCCGCGTTCGGTCTCGGCGGGCGGGCGCTCGACGACCCGTTGCCACCCCCACCGCCTCCCGCCGGGGACGCGGGCATCGATGCCTGGCCCCCGACGCCGGACGCCGCCGGGAAGCAGTCGTTCGACCACGAGGCCGAGCCCGCACCCCCGAGCGCCGCCCGCCCCCCCCTCTTCCCACCGCCGCCGGCCCCCGGGGTGGCCCCCCTCGACCCGACGACCGAGGGGCCGATCACACCTGGGCCGACGCCACCGCCGACCCGGCCGGTCGCCCCCGATGTCCTCCCGTCAGCCATCCGGGCCCCCACACCCACCCGCATCCCCGCGGCCCCACCCGAGGACGCGAAGAGCGGCGACGCCAAGGCCATGCTGGCCCGGATCGCCGCGCTGCGCGGCGACAAGGACGACTGAGGCCGCTCAGCCCACGGCGGTCGACACGCCCACCCTCACGACGGCGCCTCCGCCGTCGGTGGTCCATCGGCCGCGGAGGCGGCGATGTCGGTCCGCATCTGCATGCCAGGCCAGTCGATCTCGGCGGCGGCCGCATAGGCCCGGTCACGGGCCGCGCCGACCGTCGAGCCGGCGCCGGTCACCGCCAGCACCCGCCCACCGGCGGTGACCAGGTGGCCCGCGTCGTCCTCGGCCACCCCCGCGGCGAACACCGTGACCTCCGGGTGGGCCGCGGCGGCCTCGAACCCCTGGATCCGGTCACCGGTTCGGGGGGAGGCGGGGTAACCCTCGGCAGCCAGCACCACGGTGACCGCGGCGTCGGCGCGGAACTCGGGCGGAGCCCCCATGGTGCCGGCGGCGGCCCCGGCCAGGAGTCCAGCCAGGTCGCCCGCGACCCGGGGGAGCACGACCTGGGCCTCGGGGTCACCGAAGCGGACGTTGTACTCGATGACCTTGGGGCCCTCGGGGGTGAGCATCAGCCCGGCGTACAACACGCCGCGGTAGTCGATGCCCGCGGTCCGCAGCGCCGCCAGGGTGGGCTCGACGGCCCGGTCCATCACCAGGTCGACCACCTCGGGACCGACCCCGGAAACGGGCGAGTAGGCGCCCATACCGCCGGTGTTGGGACCGACATCGCCGTCACCCAGGCGCTTGAAGTCCTGGGCCGGTGCGAGCGGCACCGCCCGGGTCCCGTCACAGATCACGAGCAGCGAGAGCTCGGGTCCGGTGAGGCCCTCCTCGATCACCACGGTCCGCCCGGCGGCCCCGAAGGCGGCTCCCGAGAGCTTCTCGTCGACATCGGCTTCGGCGGCCGCCAGCGACTCGGTGACCAACACGCCCTTGCCGGCGGCGAGGCCATCGGTCTTCACGACGTACGGGGGGGCGAGCGTGGCCAGGTAGGACTTCGCCGGAGCCGCCTCGGTGAAGGACCGGTGGTCGGCGGTGGGCACCCCCGCCGAGGCCAGCAAGTCCTTCATCCAGGCCTTCGAGCCCTCCAACCGGGCCCCGTCCGCACCGGGACCGAAGACCAGTCGGCCCTGGGCCCGCAGACGATCGGCCAAGCCCTCCACCAGGGGGGCCTCGGGGCCGATGACGAACAGGTCGGCCTCGACCGCCTCCGGCGGGGTGGCCACCGAGCCGGGGATGGCGGGGTTGCCCGGCGCGACCACCACCTCGGCGCTGCGGCCCAGCACATGGGCCAGCGCGTGCTCCCGCCCGCCGCCGCCGACGACACAGACCCTCACGGGACGACCCCACCGCTCACGGCAGGCGCTGGACGAACTGGGTGCGGCCGGGACCCACGCCGACCAGCCGGATGGGAACGCCCACCTGCTCTTCGAGGAAGTCGAGATAGGCCAGGGCCCGGGGCGGCAGGTCGTGGAGCTCGGTGGCCCCGCTGAGGTCCTCCTGCCATCCGGGCAGCTCCTCGTACACCGGTCGGGCGTGGAACAGCTCGCTCTGGTGGTACGGCAGGTGCTCGTGGCGGACCCCGTCGACTTCGTAGGCCACACAGACCTTGACGGTGTCGAGGGTGTCGAAGATGTCCATCTTGGTGAGGGCCAGCTCCGAGAGGGAGTTCAGCCGGACGGCGTGCCGCAGCATGACCGCGTCGAACCAGCCCGGTCGGCGGCGTCGACCGGTGTTGGTGCCGAACTCGTGGCCGGCCTCCACCAGGTGGTCACCGACGACATCGCCTTCGGGGAGCTCGGTGACGAACGGCCCGGCGCCGACCCGCGTGATGTAGGCCTTGGCGATGCCGATCACGCGGTCGATGTGCCGGGGACCGACGCCGGCCCCGGTGCAGGCTCCGCCGGCCACCGGGTTGGAGGAGGTCACGTAGGGATAGGTGCCGTGGTCGAGGTCCAGGAACGTGGCCTGGGCCCCCTCCAACAACACCTGTTGGCCCGCCTCGAGGGCCTCGTGGACGACACCGACCCCGTCGCCGATGTGGCGCTCCAGCCGGGGCAGGCAGCGGTCCAGGTACTCCTCGGCGATGTCGTCGGCCTCGAAGCCGAGCTGGTTGTAGACCTTGGCCAACAGCGGGTTCTTCTCCCGCAGGGCGCCGTCGAGCTTGGCCCGGAAGATCTTGGGGTCGAGCAGGTCCTGGACCCGGATGCCGATGCGAGCCGCCTTGTCGGCGTAGGCGGGACCGATCCCCCGCTTGGTCGTGCCCAGCTTGTTCTTGCCCAGGTAGCGCTCGATCATCACGTCGATGGCCTGGTGGTAGGGCAGGATCAGGTGGGCGTTGCCGCTGACGACCAGGCGGCTGGTGGCCACCCCGCGGGACTCGAGCATGTCCAGCTCGTCGATGAGGACCCGGGGGTCCACGACCACTCCGTTGCCGATGACCGGGGTGATGTGGTCATAGAGGATCCCGGAGGGCACCAGTTGGAGGGCGAAGCTCTCGCCGTCGACCACGAGGGTGTGGCCGGCGTTGTGGCCGCCCTGGTAGCGGACGACCAGCGCCATCTCCTTGGCGACGAGGTCGGTGAACTTGCCCTTGCCCTCGTCGCCCCACTGGGTGCCGACGACGACGGTCGCGGGCACGGTCACTCCCCTCGTCGGGTCCGTTGCGCCGAGAGCCTACCGATCTCGGCCCACGGGCCAGGGGAGTCAGGATCAGGGCTCGGGCAGCAGGACCGACGCCTGGACACCGTCCCATCGCGGGCTGGCGTCGACGTCGGTCACCGTGGCGGTGACCGGGGATCGGCTCTCGGGTCGGTTCCAGCTCACGCTGCAACGCCCGGCGGAGTCGGTCGTGCACGTCCGGGTCCTGACGGAGCCGTTGTCATCGACCATGCGGATCGTCACCGTGGCACCGCTGATGGCGTTGTTGGTCACGTTGTGGCGGATGCGGACCCGGGCGATGGCGTTGTAGTCGTCCCGGCCCCCGCCGTTGGAGATGTCGGACAACTCGGTGATCGTGCTGCGGGCCGACACGGTCGTGGTCGTCGTCGTCGGAACCGTCGTGGTCGTGGTCGACGTCGTGGTCGACGTCGGGACCGTCGTGGTCGTGGTCGACGTCGTGGTCGACGTCGTGGTCGACGTCGGCACAGTGGTCGTGGTCGTCGTGGTCGTCGTGGTCGACGGGGATGTGGTCGACGGCCCGGGGTCGATGCCGCTCTGGGGCAGGTCGCCGATGTCGTCGCTGGCCCCCTCGTAGTAGTCCCCGGACTGCGAGTCGAGCCGGGAGATGGCGCTCAGGGACCCGAACACGAGCACGGCGATGATCAGGGAGTACTCCACCAGGGTGGCGCCACGCGCCGCGGGGCGGCCCCGTGGACGACGAGACGGAGGAGGACCCATGGGGAGGTCATCGACGCCACGGCGCCGCCACTGAAGCGATTCCCGGATGGCGCGGCCCATCAGGTGAGCCTCGGCTCGAGGCGCATGATGGCCCGGTCCTGGATGGTGATCCCGCTGCCGGGGAAGACGTTGGTGACGTACTCGTAGCGGATCTGCATCCACACGCCCAGGTAGTCGGCCCCCAACGCCTGCTGGTTCTGTCGTGCGGTCGGGCACCAGTACCGGTCAGGCGACGTGCCGGTGCACGACGTGGTGCCGGTGAAGTCGGCGAGGGGGCGGCCGAGGTCCGATGACTGGTAGACGTTGCACGAGCCGTTCACCCCACCGCTGCCGGACACGGCCAGGCAGGCAGCGGGCACCGCGGAGTTCGACGTCGCGGCCTTGTACACGATGAGCCGCTCGATCTTGGCCGTCGGGAACTCGGTCATGGCCGCCTCGACCGACTTGAGGATCGTGTAGTCGGCTTCGCGTTCCCGGCCGGCGTTGCTGCCCACGCGGGCACCGGAGCGCAGCGCGTTGGACAGGGTCATGGAGTCCCGGAAGGCGAGGCCGAACTCGAAGATCGCGGCCACGATCAACACGAGGACCGGCGCCATGAGCACGAACTCGACGAGCACGGCCCCCCGTTGGCGGTTGCCGTCGACGTCACGCAGGCGACGGCGGAGGTTGGTGACGGCCCGCATCAGAAGTCCTTGGGTTCGATCCGCATGACCAGCACGTCGGTCAGGTCCATGCCGGGACCGAACAGCCCGGTGATGAAGTCGTGGCGGGCCTTCACGAAGACCCCGATGTAGTCCGGCGGCCCCGAGGCCCTGACCTCCCGGGTCGTGGGGCACCAGTACCGGTCCAGCTCCTCGGTGCTCTTGCAGCCGAAGGCCGACCTGCTCCGGGCCAGGTCGGTGGAGTCATAGACGTTGCAGAGCCCGGCGATCCCCTGGGTCGCGGTCAGGCAGGCATTGGCCGGATGAGCGGTGTCGAAGATGTTCGCGTTGACCGCCCCGGCGTTGAAGACGATCAGGCGTTGGATCTCGTTGGGGCGGAAGCCCTTGGAGGACTGCAGGGCGACCTGGATGATGTCGTAGTCGGCGTACTGGGAGTCGCCGTACGCGCTGGCCGCTCGGGCGCCGTCGCGGGACACGTTGGCCACCGTCAGGTAGTCACGGAAGGTGAGGCCGAACTCGAGCATCCCGAAGATGAGCAGGGCGAAGACCGGCGTGATGAACGCCGCCTCCACCAACGCCGCGCCGCGGGAGCCTTCCGCCCGGCGTCTGCGCAACTTCCTCATCATCATGCTTCGCCCGTTCCTTGGTTCGGCGGTCGGGAATCCCGGAAGGGATTCACGCTCCGTGTCCATCATCGGCACGAAATGTGGTGCTCATGAGCCGGAAGCCCGGGTCACTCCACCAGGCGCACGGGGTCGCCCCGGACCCGGGCCGACCAGGTGGTCGTGTCCCGTGGGGAGCCGCCGGCGAAGTCGAGGTTCACCCGGAACCAGCAGCCGAGATCGTCGCCCGCGTTGCACGAGTAGTCGTCCGGCAACGGGATCTGGACGGTGACGACCCGGCCGTTGTAGCTCGCGCTGGTGAGGGTGGGGCTCGTGCAGGTGGCCGAGACCGTCACGGTCGGTGGCGCCGCGTCGCGTATGAACGTGCAGCCGGCGATCGGGCTCCCCGTCATGTCGGGCGGCGACGTGACGGTCAGCGTGCCGTCCGAGCCGTCGGCGACGTCGAAGAAGTCGAGCTCGAGCATCTGTCCCGCGTACTCGGGGACCACTCGGGCCAGATAGAAGTTCGTCGACAACGAAGCGACGCTCTGGTTGACATAGATCGGCAGGCGCCCGTCGGCGAAGAAGTTGACGCCGGTGGCGAAGGTGGCGCTGGAGGGGCTGCCGAAGCCGGCCCGGATGGCGTAGCGGTTGTAGCCCCCTGCGGTGATCGAGGGGTCCGCGTTGACGAGGCTCGACGGCGGGCTGGCCTGGCTGGCGTTGGTCCGGACCTGCAGGAGGTACTGACCGACCTGGATGCTGCTCCAGGGCACGGTGCACACGCTCGTCCACTGACGGAAGTGGTCGTCGAACGCCATGGCCTCGGGTCCGATCGCGCCGTCCCGGTAGCCGTCGGCCTGGTCGAGGAGCGGGTAGACGTGCTCGCTGTAGTTGCCGAAGGTCCGGGCACAGATCACGGGGTTGTCGAGGTTGTCGAACGGCGTGTCGTCCGGGGCGCGCAGGAGGTAGGTCGTGTCCACGGTGCGGCCGTTGATGTCCTGGTCGCCGGGGCACCACTCGGTGTTCCCCCGCGTGTAGCGCGCCGCGGCGTCGGGGTGGCCCTGGGCCACGAGCGTGTTGACCCGCGTGGTGTAGAGGGCACCGTTGGCGGGATCCAGGAGGTTGCCGGTGTTGCAGGTGTCCCCGGTGTAGAAGAACGCGGGGTCATAGACCTGCACCTCGAGGTCGCCGCTCGCGGGCCTGGTGTCGACGGTCATCCGGTAGAAGTAGCCGTCGGTGCTGTACTCGAGGTTGGTGGTGCCCGAACAGCCCGAGTAGGCGTCACACACGCCGGTCGTGTGGCGGTCGCCGTTGGCCTTCCGGCCGAGCGGACCCGAGGTGTTGAGCCAGTAGAAGGGTCGGTTGTAGCTCGGGTCCGACCACCTCTCCGGGTTGTTGCCGAGCGTGTTGTCCGGGCTGCCCATCGGTACGGCTTGTACGTACTCGGCCAACGCCTGGCGCTCGATGTCGACGGAGTCGATGAAGAGGGAGGACAGGAACATGTTCACCGAGAAGTCGTGGATGTGGACCTGGAGCCGCCGGTTGCCGACCGGGGTGATCTCCACCTCGATGTCGGGGTCGGCGTCGTCGAAGCCGTTGGCCTTGGCCGTCTCCAACGCGATCTGCTCGGCCTTGAAGTCGTTGGGCATCCAGACCACGCCGGCGAGGGCGGCGGCGTCGGCGGCCCGCTGCATGCGGTTGGCGTGGGTGTACCAGTACCCGATGTCGACCGCGAACCCGGAGAAGGCCAGCAGGGGCAGCATCAGCAGGGCCGACATGACCATGACGTAGCCGCGCTCGCCCTTCAAACGGGTGCGCGGCCGGTAGCCGTCCCGGGTCTGGGCCGCCTCCGGTGGGCGCGGCTCGCCGCCGATGTCTGTGCTGCGCCGTTGCCTGGATCGCATGTAGCCCTGCCGTCCCGTGGGTGATCGCCAACCTTCCGCAGGAACCATCGGCACACCGGCGGACCCACTTGAGTGGGTACCCGCCCGGGATCAGCTCACCGTCAACTGGTCACCTTCGGCGTCGACCGTGACGGGGTCGCCCTCGACGAACTGGCCCTCGAGCAGGGCGAGGGCCAGTTGGTCGCCCAGGTCCTTCTGGATGACCCGCTTCAGCGGCCGGGCCCCGAAGGCCGGGTCGAAGCCCCGCTCGGCCAGGAGCGCCATCGCCGCGTCGGTCACCTTCAGCTCGATGCGGCGGTCCGCCAGGCGGCCGCGCAGGCCCGCCAGCTGGATCTCCACGATCCGGCCGAGGTCGTCCCGGGTCAGCGACCGGAAGCGGATGATGTCGTCGACCCGGTTGATGAACTCGGGCTTGAAGAAGTCCCGGGGATCGCCCGGCAGGTTCGAGGTCATGACCAGCACGACGTTGCTGAAGTCCACCGTCCGGCCCTGGCCGTCGGTCAGTCGACCGTCGTCGAGGAGCTGAAGCAGCACGTTGAACACGTCGGGGTGGGCCTTTTCGATCTCGTCCAGGAGCACCACCGCGTAGGGCCGCCGCCGGACGGCCTCGGTGAGCTGGCCGCCCTCGTCGTAGCCCACGTACCCCGGAGGCGCCCCGATGAGGCGGGCGACGGTGTGCTTCTCCTGGTACTCGGACATGTCGATGCGGACCATGGCCCGCTCGTCGTCGAAGAGGTACTCGGCCAGCGCCCGGGCCAGCTCGGTCTTGCCGACGCCGGTGGGCCCCAGGAAGAGGAAGCTGCCGATGGGGCGGTGCGGGTCCGAGAGGCCGGCGCGACTGCGACGGATGGCGTTGGCCACCGCCGACACCGCGTCCTCCTGGCCCACCACCCGCTGGTGGAGGTGGTCCTCGAGGTGGATCAGCTTCTCGATCTCGCCCTCCATGAGGCGGGAGACGGGCACACCGGTCCAGCGGGACACGACCTCGGCCACGTCCTCCTCGTCGACCTCCTCCTTGAGCATCTTCTGGTCGACCTGCAGCTCGTCGAGGCGGGCGGTGGCCCCGTCGACCTCGCGCTCGAGCTCGGGGATGCGGCCGAAGCGGATCTCCGCCGCCTTCTCGAGGTCCACCTCGCGCTCGGCCTGCTCCCGGAGCTGCTCCAGCTCCTCCTTCAGCTCCCGGATCGTGCCGATGGCCTCCTTCTCGGACTGCCAGTGGGCGACCTTCGAGGACTTCTGCTCGTTGAGCTCGGCCAGCTCCTTCTCGAGGGCGTCCAGGCGCTCCTTGGAAGGATCGTCGGTCTCCTTGGCCAAGGCCACCCGCTCGATCTCCAGCTGGCGGATGCGGCGCTCCACCACGTCGATCTCGGTGGGCATCGAGTCGATCTCGATGCGCAGCTTCGACGCGGCCTCGTCGACCAGGTCGATGGCCTTGTCGGGCAGGAAGCGTCCGGTCAGGTAGCGGTCCGACAGCACCGCGGCGGCCACCAACGCCGCGTCCTGGATGCGGACCCCGTGGTGGACCTCGTAGCGCTCCTTGAGGCCGCGGAGGATGGCGATGGTGTCCTCGACCGAGGGCTGGCCGACGAAGACCTGCTGGAAGCGACGCTCGAGGGCGGCGTCCTTTTCGATGTGCTTGCGGTACTCGTCGAGGGTCGTGGCCCCGATCATGCGGAGCTGGCCGCGGGCCAGGAGCGGCTTGATCATGTTGCCGGCGTCCATGGCCCCCTCCGCCGCGCCGGCGCCGACGATCGTGTGGAGCTCGTCGATGAAGGTGATGACCTCGCCCTCGGCGTCGGTGATCTCCTTGAGCACGGCCTTCAGCCGCTCCTCGAACTCACCGCGGTACTTGGCCCCCGCCACCATGCTGCCGAGGTCCAGGCCGATCAGGCGGCGGTTGCGCAGGCTCTCGGGCACGTCGCCCTCGACGATGCGCCGCGCCAGTCCCTCGACGATGGCGGTCTTGCCCACCCCGGGCTCGCCGATGAGGACCGGGTTGTTCTTCGTCCGGCGGGACAGGACCTGCACGACGCGTCGGATCTCGTCGTCACGGCCGATGACCGGATCGAGCTTGCCCTGCCGGGCGTCCTCGGTGAGGTCCCGGCCGTACTTCTCCAACGCCTGGTACTGCTCCTCGGGGCTCTGGCTGGTGACCCGGTGGCTGCCCCGGACCTCCTGCAGGGCGGCGAGGAGCTCCTCCTTGGTGACCTCCACCCGGTCGGACAGGGCCAGCAGCAGGTGCTCGGTCGACAGGTACTCGTCCGTGAGCTGCTCGCGCTCCCGGTCGGCCTGGTCCAGGACGGCCCGGAACTCGGCGCCGAACTGGGCCTCGGAGCCGTAGCTGTGGGGCAGTTGGGCCAGTGCCTCCTGCACCCGGTTGCGCAGCTCCAGCGGCGGTCGACCGACCTTCTGCAGGATCGGGAGCACGACCCCCTCGGCCTGCCCCAGGAGGGCGGCCAGGAGGTGGTCGGGGGTGACCTCGGGATTGCTCTGGGCCTTGGCCACCTCGACGGCCTGGGCCACGGCCTCCTGGGTCTTGAGCGTCCACCGGTTGGGGTCCATCGCCATGGCTCCCAGCCTAGACCCGACCGCCAAACTTGACAATGCTTGACTCAGGTTTTCTCACTGGCACCTACGCACGCCATGAGGGGTCCCGGCCCCGGATCCCGTTGCCCCGACGCGGGAATCCGGTGCCAGAAGGCGAAAGAGCGGGCAGGATCACCCGCTGTGCTCGTGATCCTGCTGCCGCCGTCGGAGGGAAAGGCCGCCGGGGGGGACGGACCACCGTGGTCGATCGACGACGGGCGCTTCGGACCGGACCTGGCCCCAGACCGGACGCGGGTGGTCAAGGCCCTGAAGCGGGCCAAGGGCGGGACGGCGGGGCAACTGGGGGCCAAGGGCGACCTGCTCACCGCGGCCAAGGCCGCCAACGTCGCCGTCGGCGGCGGCCCCACCCTCCCGGCGCACCTGCGGTTCACCGGCGTCGTCTGGGGACACCTCGACCCGCCGAGCCTCCCCGCCCGGGCCCGCCGCCGGGCCGGTGACGGGGTCCTCGTCCTCTCCGCCCTCACCGGGATCACCACCTGGGACGACCCCGTGCCGGACTTCCGCCTGAAGCTGTCGGCCTCGGTGCCGCCCGTCGGGAACCTGGCCGCCTTCTGGCGTCCCGCGCTCTCCCCCGTGCTGAACGACCACCTCGCGGGACACACCGTCGTCGACCTGCTGCCCAACGAGCACCGGGCCGCCTGGGTCCCCGATCCCGAGCGCTACGACCTCCGCCGGCCGGAACTGCTCAACGCCGACGGCCGGCCGGCCGGTCACGGCGGCAAGGCCGCCAAGGGCCTCCTGGCCAGGGCCCTCCTGGTCTCCGGCGACGTCGACGCCACCCTCGCGTCGTTCGATCCCGCCGCCCAGGGCCTGGTCGGCGGGACGGGACTGGTCCTGCGGCCCGGAGCCTGAGCCCCCGACGCCGAAGGCCCTCAGCTCCGGCGGCGACCGCCCCGGAAGAGGACCACGGACTGCTTGACGGGGACGAGGTCGCGGCGGTACTGGCGGTGGGCCTCCTCCACGTCTTCCTCGGCCTGTTGGCGCAAGGTGTCGATCTTGTCCTGGAGCGCCTCGATCTCGGCCTCCAGCTCGAGGATCCGGCGGACGCCCTCCAGGTTGTGTCCCTCGGCGGTGAGGTCCTGGATGCGCTGGAGCATGGCGATGTCCTCGTCGCTGTAGCGCCGGCTCCCCCCTTCGGTCCGGGCGGGCTCCAAGAGGCCCTTGCGCTCGTAGATCCGCAGGGTCTGGGGGTGCATCCCCGAGAGCTCGGCGGCCACCGAGATCACATAGACCGCTCGACTGCTGTCCCTCGCCATGTCCATCACACCCCCAGATGGGCCCGGGGCGACTCGTGGGTCGCCGCCTCCAGCGCTTCCACGGCCTTGCGCTCGTCGGCCGACAGGTTCTGGGGCACCGCCACCTCGACGGTGACCAGGAGGTCGCCGGTGCCCTGGGCCGAGGTCGCCCCCCTGCCCTTCACCTTGAACGTCCGCCCGCTGCGGGTCCCGGCCGGGATGCGGATCGTGACCGGGTCGCCCATCAGGGTCGGCACCTTGATGTCCGCGCCGAGGGTGGCCTCGGCAAAGGTGACCGGGACACCCAGGGTCAGGTTCCGCCCCTTCCGACCGAACAGCGAGTGCTGACCGACCTGCACCACGACATAGAGGTCCCCGGGCGGCCCACCATGGCGGCCGGGTCCACCGCGGCCCTTCAGCTTGATGCGCTGGCGGTCGGTGACCCCGGCGGGCAGCTTGACCTTGACCGTCCGCGGCCGGCGTTCGACCCCCGAACCGCCACAGGTGTGGCAGGGGTCGCTGACCACCATCCCCTGGCCGGCACAACGGGGACACGGCTGGCTGAAGGAGAAGAGGCCCTGGTTGTCGTCGATGACCCCACGACCGGAGCACTGCGGGCAGACCACCACGTCGCTGCCGGGCTCGGCGCCGTTGCCGTGACAGATCGAACAGACGGCGTCACTCACCAGGTGCACCGAGGTGGTGACCCCGGCCAGTGCGTCCTCGAAAGCCAGGTGCAACTCGGTCTCGAGGTCCGCGCCGCGCTGGGGCCCGGTGGGTCGGGACCCACCTCCGCTGCGGCGGCCCCGACCGAACAGGCCGCCCAGGAGGTCGCCCAGGTCCACCCCTTCGGCGCCGCCGCCGAACCCACCGAAGCCCCCGGAGGAGCCGCCGCCGGGCCCGAAGCCGCCGCCGACGGAACCGAGCCGTCGGACCTCGTCGTACCTGGTGCGCTTGTCGGCATCGCCCACGACGTCGTAGGCGGCGGAGATCTCCTTGAATCGCTCCTCGGCCGCGGCGTCACCCTTGTTGGCGTCCGGGTGGTTCTCCCTCGCCAGCTTCCGGTAGGCCTTGGTGACGTCCTTCTGCGTCGCCTCGGCGGTGACACCCAGCACGGCGTAGTAGTCCTTCTCGAACCACTCCCGCGGCGCGTCCATGGCTACCCCCGCACTCGCACCATGGCGGGGCGCAGGACGCGGCCCTTCCAGACGTAGCCGGACCGGAGGACCTCGATGACCACCGACTCCCCGCTGCCGGGCTCATGGGCCACGGCCTCGTGGTGGTTCGGGTCGAAGGTCTCGCCCTCGGGGGCCAGGCGGACCAGCCCCTGCTTCTCGAGCACCTCCGCCAGCGCCTTGGCGATCGGGTCGGCCGACTCCTCGCCGTGCTGGGCCGCGGCGTCACAGGCGTCGAGCACCGGCAGCAGGTCGGCAACGAGGCCCTCGGTGGCCCGCTCGGCCAGCTCGTCCTGTTGCTTGAGCACCCGCTTCCGGTAGTTCTCGAAGTCGGCCTGGAGCCGGCGGAGCTGGTCGAGGTAGTCGTCGCGCTCGGCGGCGAGAGCCGAGAGGTCGGACTCGACGACCTCGGCCGCGGCCTCGACCTCCTCCTCCAACTCCTCGAGGGTCTCCTCGACCGGCTCGGGGGGCTCGCTCTCCGCGCCGGGACGGGTGTCGACCACCCGTCCCGGCTCAGACGTGTCGTCCGGGCTCATGCCGACTGCGGCTCGTCGTCCTCATCGACGATCTCGGCCTCGACCACCTCGTCGTCGTCGGCGCCGCTGGCCGCGTCGGGCCCGGCTGGCGCCGGAGGGGCCGGCGCCGGGGGCGTCCTGGGCGGCGGCGTCATAGAGCCGCTGGGCGAAGCCCTGGCTGGCGGTCATCAACGCCTCGGTGGCGCCCTTGATGGGCTCGAGGTCGGTGCCCTCCAGGGCGGTCTTCAGCTCGGTCAGCTTCGCCTCGACGGCGTCCTTCTCCTCGCCGCTGATCTTGTCGCCCTGCTCCTTGAGCAGCTTCTCGGTCTGGTACACGAGGGTGTCGGCCGTGTTGCGCACCTCGGCCTCCTCCTTCTTGCGCCGGTCCTCCTCGGCGTGGGCCTCCGCGTCCTTGACCATCTGGTCGATGTCCTCCTTGGCGAGCGAGGACTGGCCGGTGATGGTCATCGACTGCTCCTTGGAGGTCGCGCGGTCCTTGGCCGACACGTGCACGATGCCGTTGGCGTCGATGTCGAAGGTGACCTCGATCTGGGGCACACCGCGCGGCGCCGGGGGCAGGTCGACGAGCTGGAACTTGCCCAGCGTCTTGTTGAACTGGGCCATCTCCCGCTCACCCTGCAGCACGTGCACCTCGACCGAGGGCTGGCTGTCGTCCGCGGTCGTGAAGACCTCGGTGCGCTTGGTCGGGATGGTCGTGTTCCGCTCGATGAGCCTGGTCATGACCCCGCCCTTGGTCTCGATGCCGAGGGACAGCGGGGTGACATCGAGCAGGAGGATGTCCTTGACGTCGCCCTTGAGCACGCCGGCCTGCACGGAGGCACCGATGGCCACGACCTCGTCCGGGTTCACGCCCTTGTGGGGCTCCTTGCCGGTGATGCCCTGGACCAGCTCGGCCACCGCGGGCATGCGGGTGGAGCCACCGACCATGATCACGTGGTCGATGTCCTCGGTCTTGAGGCCGGCGTCGGCGATGGCCTGCTCGAAGGGACCCCGGCAGCGCTCGAGGAGGTCCTCGGTCAGGTCCTGGAACTTGGCCCGGCTCAGCGTGTAGTCGAGGTGCAGCGGGCCGGAGTCGGTGGCGGTGATGAAGGGCAGGTTGATCTGGGCCTGCTGGGTGCTGGACAGCTCGATCTTGGCCTTCTCGGCGGCTTCCTTGAGCCGCTGCTCGGCCATCTTGTCCTTGCCCAGGTCCACGCCGTGGTCGCCCTTGAAGGACTCGACCAGCCAGTCGATGACCCGCTGGTCCCAGTCGTCACCTCCGAGGCTGGTGTCGCCGTGGGTGGCCTTGACCTCGAACACGCCCTCACCGATGTCCAGCAGGGAGACGTCGAAGGTGCCGCCACCGAGGTCGAACACCAGGATCGTCTGGTCGTCGCCCTCCTTGTCCATGCCGTAGGCCAGGGCGGCCGCCGTGGGCTCGTTGATGATGCGCAGGACCTCGAGGCCGGCGATCTGGCCGGCCTCCTGGGTGGCGGTGCGCTGCGCGTCGTCGAAGTAGGCGGGCACGGTGATGACGGCCTGGTTGACGGCCTCGCCGGTGTAGGCCTCGGCGTCCGCCTTGAGCTTCTGCAGGACGCGGGCGGCGATCTCCTGGGCCTTGTAGGCCTTGCCGTCGATGTCGATCGACCAGGTCGTGCCCATGTGGCGCTTGACCGACCGCACCGTCCGGTCGGGGTTGGTGATGGCCTGGCGCTTGGCCACCTCACCCACGAGCACCTCGCCGTCCTTGGCGAAGGCGACGACCGACGGGGTCGTGCGGGACCCCTCGGCGTTGGGGATCACCGTGGCTTCGCCGGCCTCGAGGACGGCGACGACGGAGTTGGTGGTACCGAGATCGATTCCGACGGCCTTGGGCATGGGGGGTACGCTCCTGGTTCTTGTGGGATTTGCGGGGTTTGCGGGCTTTGCGACCAGTTGTCGACTGCCGAGTATAGAAACTTGAGTCCCTTGTTATCAACTTCTCGACTGATTCTCCTCCGCCACGGCCAGAGCACCTGGAACGAGGCCAACCTCTTCACCGGGTGGTACGACGCGGAGCTCACCGAGCTCGGCATCGCCGAGGCCCGTCGGGGCGGCGAGCAGCTGGCCGAGGCCGACGTCCTGCCCGACGTGGTGCACACCTCCCTGCAACGCCGGGCCATCCACACCGCGCAGCTGGCGCTGGCCGCCATGGACCGCGACTGGATCCCGGTCCGCCGCCACTGGCGGCTCAACGAGCGCCACTACGGCGACCTGCAGGGCAAGGACAAGAAGCAGGTGGGCGAGGAGCACGGAGCCGACCAGGTCAAGGTCTGGCGTCGCTCCTATGACACCCCGCCCCCGCCCCTGGCCTGGGAGGACGAGCGCCATGCCCGCTTCGACCCCCGCTACGAGGACCTGGCCCCCGAGCTGATCCCCGCCTCGGAGTGCCTGAAGGACGTCGTCGAGCGGATGCTGCCCTACTGGTACGACGCCGTGGTCCCCGACCTCCGGGCGGGCCGGGTCGTCCTCCTGGCCGCCCACGGCAACTCGCTGCGGGCCCTGGTCAAGCACCTGGACGTCATCGCCGACGCCGACATCGCCGAGGTCAACATCCCCACCGGCATCCCCCTGGTCTACGAGCTCGACGCCTCCTTGCGGCCGGTCGGCGACCTGGCCCTCGAGGACCGCTACCTCGGCGGCGCCGAAGCCGCCCGAGCCGCCGCCGAGGCCGTGGCCAAGCAGGCCGGCTGAGCGCTCTCTCGCCGGGCCCGGCGGTGCCCGCACGCCGGCGGGGTGGGGGGCGGAGCCACACCGGCGCCGGGCCCACCCGCTCCGGACCGACGCCGGTTCGTCGGCCGCGCCGTCATCGACACCCGATGCACCGACCCGGCGTCCGGCCGGTGACGCCCGGGTCGCGGGTCGATGGCCTCCTACGGTGACGGCGTGCGACCCTGGGAGGCCGGAGCGTTGGCCGCGGTGCTGGCCCTGACCGCGACCGTGGCCTGTGGGGCGGACGGCGAGACCGCACCCACCGGCCCGTCGGCCGGCCCGCCCACGCTCCTCGAAGGGTCCCTCGTGGACCTCGACCTCCGTCCCGCGGAGAACAGCGTCCTCGCCGCGGTGCTCGACGTCGAGGCCGACCGGCCCGTCCGCGTCGAGGTCGACGTCACCTCCCCCGACGCCGACCTCGCCCTCCCCCGCACCGCCCGGAGTCGGCGCACCCACCGACTCCCGGTGGTCGGCATGCGGGCCGACACCACCTATGACCTCCGCGTCACCCTGTTCGACGGCGCCGGGCGGCCCACCGGACGCGGCGAGGTGGCCTTCACCACCGGGGCGCTGCCGGACTTCCTGCCCGTCATCGAGGTGGCCACCGCCGACCCGGACCGCATGGCGCCGGGCTACACGCTGTTCGACACCGGCCGCTGGGACCTCGAGGCCCTCTCCCGGGAGCCGCTCGGCCTGCTGGTGGCCCTCGACCCCGAGGGCGAGGTCGTCTGGTACCACCAGAACCCCCCGGCGGCCAACGACGCCCGGATGACCCCCGCCGGCACGATCCTGGTCCAGTATCCGCCCGCCGGGATCCGCGAGATCGACCTGCTCGGCAACACCCTGCGCGCCTGGACCTGGGCGGAACCGGATCCCGGGCAGCCGGACACCGTGGTGGTCGACACCGTCGCCGACATCCGCTCGTTCCACCACGAGGCCTACCTGACACCGGACGGCAACCTGCTCACCCTGGCCCTGCGGGACCGGGAGCTCACCGGCGCCCAACAGGCCGTCTGCGCCGAGCACGAGCCCTTCGGCATCGCCGAGGACGTGATCGTCGAGTTCACCCCCTCGGGCGAAGTCCTCCACGAGTGGTCGCTGGCCGACGTGGTCGACCCCGAGGACGTGCCCGGCGCCGCCCTGTGCACCGAGACGGGGGCCCATCGGGACTGGGCCCACGCCAACGGGGTCATCCTCGATCCGGAGAACAACACGGTCATCGTGAGCGCCCGGCACCTCGACCTGGTCCTGGGCTTCCGCCACGAGGCCGCCGCCGCGGGACCCTCCGGTGAGCTGCTCTGGTCCCTGGGACCGGAGGGGACCTTGGCCCTGGCCGACGGCACCTACGCCTACCACCAGCACGCCCCTGAGCTCACGCCCGGCGGATCGCTCCTGCTCTACGACAACGGCAACGGCCGCCCGGGCGATCTCCCGTTCAGCCGAGCCGTGCGCTACCGACTCGACCTGGCCGGTGCGGATCCGGCGCAGTGGTCCGCCCGCCAGGTGTGGGAGCACCGGGTCGAGGACGACAGCGGAGCGCCGGTCTACGCCGACTTCCTCGGCGATGCCGACCTCCAGCCGGGCGGGACCGTGCTGATCGACCACGGTGGCACGGGCCGGACCGACGGCGCCCCGCAGGCCCGCATCCTCGAGGTCGTGCCCGACGGGCCCCGTGGGGGGACCATCGTCTTCGACGTCTCCCTGGGCCCGCCGTACGTCTCCTACCGGGCCGAGCGCCTGCCGACCCTCTACGCCGGGCCCGACTGGGAGCGACGCCCCGCCTGATCAGGCGCTGAGCGGCACCGAAGAGTCGAAGCGGAGGGCGCAGATGCCCTCGACCCGACCCACGCCCGGAAGGCGCTTGCGCCGCGGCGGGCCGACCTGGACCCAGTCGGGAGCGAGGGTGGCGGTGTTCTCGTCGGCCAGCACCTCACCGGGGCCGGCCAGGTCACACAGGCGCGACGCCAGGTTGACCGAGTGGCCGATGTAGTCGTCGGCCTCGAACAGCAGGCAGGAGCCGGTGGCCACACCCGACCGCAGGTCGAGGCCGGTCGTGTGCATGCGAGAGGTCAGTTCGACGGTCGTGGCCAACAGCGGCCCGGCGTCCACCGAGACGAACATGACCCCGTCACCCAACCACTTGGCGATGCGCACCCCCCGCCGGGCGGCGATCTCCCGGGCCGATTGCCGGAACGTCGACACCAGCCGCACCGCGGCCAGCGGGCCTTCCCGCTCGAGGTAAGGGGTGAAGCCGCAGATGTCCGCGAAGCCGAAGGCGCGGTGGACCGGTGAGGGATCGGCCGCGTCCAGCGGCGGGAGATCGGTACCGGACACCGTCATCATGCTTGCCCAAGCTAGCGCGGCCTGGTCTCTGGCAAGCGGATTTCCGTAAACGTTCTGTAACAATCGAGGGTCAGTCGGGAGCGGCCAGGCGGCCCAGGAGCTCGAGCACCCGCCGCTCGCGGGGACGGAACGGTACGCCGGTCCGGCCGGCCAGAAGGACCCGGCCCCCGGCCCCGACCGCCGCCCAGGCCACCTCCCCCTCCTCGTCGGTGACGACGCCTGGCCCTCGGGCGGCCACCCCGGCCCCGAACGCGGTGAGCCAACCCGCCTCCGGCGCCTCCCCGACGAGCGCCTCGACACCGTCGGTGCCGACGACCGCCACCCAGCGGGCCCACAGCTCGTGGTGCACCCGATCGACCACGACGGCCATCCGGCCCGGGAGATCGATCGCCTCCAGCAGGGCCACCGCGGTCTCCAGGGCGTCGATGCGGGGGTCCCGCTCGATGAAGGCCACGACCCGCAGCTGCTCGACGTCCACCCCGTCGACCGCCTCGATCTCCCGGGCCAGCAGGTCGTCGGTGACCGCCCCGGGGACCGTCACGAGGAACTCGTCCACGGCCCGGCCCGCGCCTCGGTCCACCACCTCGATCTCGTGGAGGTCGCCGCCGACCCCGCCGATGCGACTGGCGACCGCACCCAGCGCACCCGGGCGGTCGGGCAGCCAGACCCGGACCACCAGCGAGCGCGGGCCGTCAGCCACGGGTCAACCGAGGCCGCCGAGGGAGATCAACTTGGTCTCGACGTACTCCTCGAAGCCCTCGGCCCCTGACTCGCTGCCCAGCCCACTCTGCTTCCAGCCGGTGAAGGGGCCCTCGGTGCCGTGCGGCGTCCACTCGTTGACCCCGACCATGCCGAACTCGAGGCGCTCGGCCGCGTGCATCGCCGAACGCAGATCGTTGGTCCACACATAGGAGGCCAGGCCGTAGGGCGTGTCGTTGGCCAGGGCGATGGCCTCGTCCAGGTCACCGAAGTCGACCACCGGCATGACCGGGCCGAAGAGCTCCTCGCGGTACACCGGGGACGCCGGCGTGATGTCGGTGACCACTGTGGGCTCGAAGAAGTAGCCCTGGTCCCGGTCCCGCGGGCGCCCGCCACCCACCGCGACCGTGGCGCCCTGGTCCGCCGCATCGGCGACGAGACCCTCGAGGCGCTCCCGCTGGCGGGCGTTGATCATCGGCCCGACCTCGCTGTCGGGGTCGGTGCCCGGGCCGAGGCGCAGCTTGTCGACCATCGGCACGACCCGCTCGACGAACTCGTCGCGACGCTCGCCGCCGATGAGGAACCGCTGAGGGGAGACACAGACCTGGCCGGCGTTGCGGTACTTGGCCGTCACGGCCCCCGCCGCCACCGCCGCCAGGTCGGCGTCGGGCAGCACGATGACCGGGGCGTTGCCCCCCAACTCGAGCGACAGGCGCGTCACCGTCGTCGACGCCCCGTCCATGAGGAGCTTGCCCACCCGGACGCTGCCGGTGAAGTGGAGCTTGCGCAGGGCCTCGTGCTCGAGCATCGCCTGGCCCATGCCCTCGGGGTCACCGTTGACGACGTTGAACACCCCGGCGGGCAGGCCCGCCTCCTCCAGGATCCCCGCGAGGTCCATGCAGGTCATCGGGGTGAACTCCGACGGTCGGCTGACCACGGTGCAGCCCGCGGCCAAGGCGGCGGCGACGGACCGCACGACGTTGTAGGCCGGGAAGTTCCACGCGGTGATCGTGCCGACCACGCCGACCGGCTGGTGCAGGACCATCATGCGCTTGCCCGCCACCCGGCTCGGGATGGTGCGCCCGTAGCTGCGCTTGGCCTCCTCGCCGTACCACTCCAGCAGGTCGGCGGCCGCGACCCACTCCCCGCGGCCCTGCAGGAGCGGCTTGCCGCTCTCCCGGGAGGTGACCTCGCCGAGGGCGTCGAGGCGCTCGCGGACCAGGTCGGAGGCCCGCCGGAGCACGGCGGCCCGTTCGTAGGCCGTCGCCGTGGACCAGGCCGGGAAGGCGGCGGCGGCCACGTCGATGGCCGTGGTGGCGTCCTCACGGGTCCCGAACGGGACCGTGGTGATCGTGGCCTCGGTGGACGGGTCGATCAGGTCCCAGCTGCCGCCGTCGGCGGCATCGACCCACTCGCCGCCGATGAACTGTCGGTACTCACCCATGTCCAGGACCCCCGTCCGGTCGACGTGTACGCGAGGAGCGTACGCGTCGACCGGAGACGAGGGCCTCGGGCACCCGGACTAGAGGGCGTCGCCGTCGAGCTCACCGGTCCGGATCCGAACCGTGCGGCCGACCGTGGTCACCCACACCTTTCCGTCACCGATGGCTCCGGTCCTCGCGGCGCCCACCAGGGCGTCGAGGGCGCCGTCGAGGTCGCCGTCGGCGACGACGGCCTCGATCTTCACCTTCGGGACGAAGTCCACCTGGTACTCGGCGCCGCGGTAGGTCTCGGTGTGACCTCCCTGGCGGCCGAAGCCGCGGACCTCGCTGACGGTCATACCGGTCACGCCGGCGGCCTTGACGGCCTCCTTGACCTCGTCGAGCACGTGGGGCTTGACGATGGCGGTGATGAGTTGCATGTCGTTGTCCTCCTAAGCCTGACCGGCGCCGACGCCGGCCAGGGTGTCGATGCCGTAGCCGGCCGATCCGTGCTCGACCACGTCGAGCCCCTCCAGCTCCTCCTCGGGGGGTACCCGCAGGCCGACCGTGGCCTTGATGGCGAGGAACAGCAGCCCGGAGGTGACGGTCACGAAGACGAAGACGGCAGCCACACCAGCGGCCTGCGCCCCCAGCTGGCCGAAGCCGTCGCCGTAGAACACCCCGCCGTCGGTGGCGAAGAGCCCCACCGCCAACGTGCCCCAGGCCCCACACACCCCGTGGACCGAGATGGCACCGACCGGGTCGTCGACCTTGCCCCGATCGAAGGCGAGGACGCTGAAGACCACGAGGATCCCGGCAACGGCCCCGATGGCCAGCGCACCCCAGTTGCTGACCGAGTAGCAGCCGGCCGTGATGCCGACCAGTCCGGCCAGGAGACCGTTGCCGGCCATGCCCACGTCGGGCTTACCCGCCGTGATCCAGATGGTCAGCATGGCGGTGACCGCCCCGACCGCACCGGACAGCAGCGTGGTCACCGCGATCGACCCGACGGCGAGGTCCGCCGCCAGTTCCGAGCCCGGGTTGAAGCCGAACCAGCCGACCAGGAGGATGAACACACCGACGATGGCGAACGGCATCGAATGACCAGGGATCGCCCGCGGCTTGCCGTCCGGGCCGTACTTGCCCAGGCGAGGACCGAGGATGATGGCCCCCATCAGGGCGGCCCAGCCACCGACGCTGTGCACGATGGTCGAGCCGGCGAAGTCGACCATGCCCGGCCCGACGTCGTTGAGCCAGCCCCCTCCCCACAGCCAGTGGACCACGACGGGGTAGATGAGTGCGGTGATCACGAAGCTGTAGATGAAGTAGCTCTTGAACTTGGTCCGCTCGGCCATGGCCCCGGAGACGATGGTCGCGGCGGTAGCCGCGAAGGCGACCTGGAAGATGAAGAACGTCGGCAGGGTCAGGTTGCCGAAGTAGCCCTCGCCGAAGTGGTTGGTGTTGAGGAACCAGCCCTCGGTACCCAGGAACGAGTTCCCCTCACCGAAGGCCAGGGCGAATCCCACGGCGGCGAAGGCGAGGACGCCGGCCGAGAGGTCCATCATGTTCTTCATCATGATGTTGGCGACGCTCTTGGCCCGGGTCATGCCCGCCTCCACCAACGCGAACCCGGCCTGCATGAACAGGACGAGAACGGCGGCGACGAGGATCCAGATGTTGTCGAGGATGATCTGGACATCCATGGCGGTCGGTTCGGCGTCCTGACCGAACGCGGGTCCGGCGATGGCCAGCGCCGCCAGGGTGACTGTCGCACCCAGGACGAGCTTGCGTCTCATGTACACCTCCTGTGAGGCCCGCTCGACGGCGGACACGTCTGATGAGGGCACGACGGTAGGAAGCGGCTGTTTCCGGCTGGTTCGGGAACTGTTACGCCTTCCGCACTGCGCGGTGATCGGCATGTGTCGGGCGTGTTTCGGTCCTCGGGATGCGGTACGGGCCCGGGTGACGACACCGGACCGTCCGACCCGCGACCGATTCGTCGGTCACCGAAGGGTGGATGCCCCCGGACTCCTGTCGGACCGTCGCCCGCGAGTAGCTTCGGCGGGGACATGAAGCGGATCACGCCCCAGCAACTCGTCATCGGCCTCGGCGTCGCCATCGCCCTCTTCACGATCGGCTCCGGCATCGCCCCCGGCATCACCGGCTTCGAGGAGGAGTCGACGATCCACCGGGAGGTGTTCGGGAACATCCCCGACGCCCTGAAGGTGGCGTTCTACACGGTCATCCCGGCGCTGCTGGTCTACGGCGCGGTCCTCTTCTCCTTCCGGGTGAAGAACTGGCAGCGGGGTGCGCCCGACGACCGGTCCACCAACGCCGGGAACCTCAAGCGCCGATTGGGGGACTTCCGGGCCGGGGTCTACATGCAGACCCTGCTGCGGGACCCCGTGGCCGGCGTCATGCACTCGCTCATCTACTTCGGGTTCCTGGTGCTCGTCGCGGTGACCGCGGTGCTCGAGATCGACCACCAGCTCCCCGATGACGCCAAGTTCCTCCACGGCACCACCTACCAGGCCTACAGCTTCGTGGGCGACCTGGCGGGCATCGTGTTCCTGGCCGGCATCGTGATGGCCGTCCTGCGTCGCTACGTGATCCGCCCGTACCGGATCCGGATCAAGTCCAAGCCTGAGCACGCGCTGATCCTCGGCCTCTTCTTCGTCCTCGGCGTGACCGGCTTCAAGGCCGAGATGTTCCGCATCGCCCTCGACGGCCGACCGGCCCACGAGGAGTGGTCCTTCGTCGGCTACCCGCTGTCGTCGCTGGTCGAGGGCTGGGACAACCTGGCCGGGTGGCACCAGGCCGTCTGGACGGTGCACGTCCTCTGCTTCGTCGCCTTCCTGGCGATCCTGCCCGTGACCATGCTGCGCCACATGTTCACCTCACCCCTGAACATGTACCTGCGGGACCGTGAGCGACCCAAGGGCGCCATGAAGCCGCTGCCCAACCTGATGGAGACCGAGCTCGAGTCCTTCGGCGCCTCCACCGTCAGCGAGATGACCTGGAAGCAGTTGCTGGACACCGACGCCTGCACGATGTGCGGCCGGTGCACCTCGGTCTGTCCGGCCCACGCCACCGGCAAGCCGCTGGATCCCCGCGAGATCGTGCTCAAGACCGGTGAGGTCATGGCCGCCACCGGCTCACCCGTGGTGTCACCCCCGATCGGTGTCGACGCCGAGATCACCGTCCAGGCCGACAGCCTCTTGGAGCGCATCACCCCCGAGGAGCTCTGGGCCTGCACCTCCTGCAAGGCCTGCGACGAGATCTGCCCGGTCAACATCGAGATCCTCGACAAGATCCTCGACATGCGGCGCTACCTGTCGCTGATGGAATCCAACTTCCCGACCGAGTTGGGCAACGCCTACCGGTCCATGGAGAACTCCTCCAACCCCTGGGGGATGTCCCAGGGCGAGCGGGCCGACTGGGCCAAGGGCCTCGAGGGCACCGACGCCGAGATCCCGGTCGTCGACCCGGGTGACGCCTTCGACCACGAGTACCTCTACTGGGTCGGCTGCGCCGGCAGCTTCGACGACAAGAACCGCAAGGTCAGCCAGGCCATGGCCAAGCTGATGACCCGGGCGGGCCTCGACTTCGCCATCCTCGGGCCCTCGGAGCTGTGCACCGGCGACCCGGCCCGGCGCTCCGGCAACGAATACCTGTTCCAGATGCTGGCCACCCAGAACGTCGAGGCCCTCGACGGCATGGGCGTGCGCAAGATCATCACCCAGTGCCCCCACTGCTTCAACACCCTGGCCAACGAGTACCCCCAGCTCGGCGGGCACTACGACGTGGTGCACCACAGCCAGCTCCTGGAGACCCTGATCGAGTCCGGGAAGCTGGACCTGAGCGAGGCCCGACTCGACGAGCGTCTCGTCTACCACGACTCCTGCTACCTCGGTCGCCACAACGACGTGTACCTCGCCCCCCGCAAGGTCATCGGGAGCCTGGGCGGCGTCGAGGTCGTGGAGGCCCCCCGCAACGGCACCGCGGGCATGTGCTGTGGCGCCGGTGGCGCCCGCATGTGGATGGAGGAGCACACCGGCAAACAGGTCAACGTCGAGCGTTCCCAGGAACTGCTGGCCACCGGCGCCGGTCGCATCGCCACCGCCTGTCCCTTCTGCTACATCATGATCGACGACGGCGTGAAGGGCGAGGGCGTCGACGAGGAACAGGTGAAGGTGGCCGACATCGCCATGCACGTGCTCGAGGCCGTGGAACGCGCCGAGGCGCGGGCCGACGATCGACTGGGGGTCAGCTCCGGTGCTGAGACGGTCACGGACTGACAAGGGCGAGAAGCGCCACGAGTGGGAGCCCCACGGTGAGGGCATCCTGCTCGTGTGCGACGACCCCGACGCGGGGGAGCTGCTCAGCCGCCTGATGGCCGCCGACGGCCACGACGTGCACCGGGTCGAGACCGCCGAGGGCGCGGTGCGCCATCTGCTGGCCACGCCACGTCGCGCCGCGGTGCTGTCGCTGTCGGGCCCCACGGCCAACCGCCAGCTCCTCGAGAAGATCCGCGGCCACCCCAATCCCCCCGTGAACGAGGTGGCGGTCGTCCTCCTGGCCGATGACGTGGCGGCCGGACCCGAGGTCTGGGACAAGGGGGCCGACGGCTTCCTGGCCCGCCCCTTCCACGCCGATCAGCTCGCCAGTGAGCTCCGGGGTGCCCTCGACCGGCCGCTGGCGGCGCGCCAAGCGCACCGCGACGCCGCGCGCGACGCCGACTGACCGCGTTCGGTTCTGGCGTCGATTGGTCACGCTCAGCGTGACCGATCGACGCAGTTCCCGATCGGGTCAGGCGGGGGCGAAGAGGAGCTCGATGCGGCCCCTGGGCGGGCGGCGACGACGCCTCTCTCGGCCGGTTGCCGGCCCGAGCACGTAGGCCGGCTCGGGATCGATCTCGTCGGGGCCCGCCAGGGCGACGAGGGTCTCGGACCGGACCGGCTTGGTCGGGTCCAGCGGTCCGAGGTCGTCGACGTCCAGGGCCTGACGGATGCGGGTCGCCGTGGACGGGTCGACCAGGCGGGCGACGACCTCGAGGGCCATCTCGACCGCAGCGGTCGCGCCCTCCGCGGTCAGGACCCGGCCCGAGCGCACGATGCGCTCGGCCACGGCGTGGGCCCCCTGCTCCTCGAGCAGGTCGGTGGCCAGCCAGTGCGTGGTGGCGTCGCCCTCGAGCACCCCGGCGGCCGCGAGCAGGACCGATCCGGTGGAGACGGCGGTCGTCCACTCGCTGGTCTCGTGGGCTCCGGCGACCCAGGCCACGGCCCGCTCGTCCTCGACGAGGCGGCGGATGCCGATCCCCCCGGGGACCACGACCACATCGGGACTCGGATGGTCCTCCATCACCGCGTCGGCCAACAAGGCGACCTTGGCGCCCTGCGTGGGGACGCGACCCACCGAGTCGGCCACCAGGTGGACCCGGGCGCCGGGCACCCGGCGGAAGACGCCGTAGGGCCCCAGGGCCTCGAAGGCGGTGACCCCGGGCGAGAGGAGGACGGCGACGTCCATCAGCCCGAGCACGTCCCGGCGTCGGCGATGGCGTCGACCGGCTCCGACGCCTCCATGAAGCCCGCCGCCAATGCGTCGTCGGTGGGCGCCTTCAGCTGTCCGATGTCGAGTCGGGCCGCTCCCCACGACGAAGTCGACGACATGGGACGCGACCGTACCCCCGGCTAGCCTGGCGGGTCCTGCGGGTGTAGTTCAGTGGCAGAACATCAGCTTCCCAAGCTGAGAACGCGAGTTCGACTCTCGTCACCCGCTCCACGCAGTTCCGATCACCGGCCCAGGCCGTCGGCGCTGGCGCCGGCTGGCTTCGCTTTCCTCTGTTTGCAGCCTTCCTTCTTTTCATGACATCACCCGCGTCTGAGCAGTATCGATTCTTGGCGCGGTGTCATTCTCATGTGTGCCTTGCTCCATCGCTATGCAGTCCCCCAGGCTCCTCCGGTTCAAGTCTTCGGATCATAGTCCTCGTGCGTCTTATCCAAGGTCAGTCAACCGTTCTGATCAGCTCCGGTGCCCGGTCGCCGGTGTCGTGACGATCTCTCGGGAGACGGCGGACCGCAGCAACGTGCCGAGTTGGTTGGACCTGTCCCGGGAGTTCGCTCGTCACCTCCCCGTCTACGTCGCCTCCACCTACCGACTCGACGGGTCAGAGGACCGGACCGCCCTCGCCGCAGTCCGAGGCGACGTCGGGTTCTGCATCGGCTGGCAGCGGCTCCTGCCCAGCTGGTTCCTCGACCGTCACCGCCACGGCGTCTTCGGCATGCACGCCTGCGCCACGATGCTCCCGGACGGTCGCGGGCGCTCGCCCATCAACTGGGCCCTGATCGAGGGGGCCGACGTGGTCTACGCCCACATCTTCCGCTACACCGATGAAGCCGACAGCGGTGACCTCCTCGCCGTGGTCCCCATCGGCATCGAGCCCCACGATGACATCCAGACCCTCCAGCAGAAGGCCCGCGTCGTCTTCACCAACGAAGTGGTCGGCCGGTGGGACGACCTGTTGTCGGGAACCGTGTCCCTGCAACCCCTCCCCGCCCCCACCGAAGGCGATCGGGTCCTCCCGCGGCGATCCGCCGCCGACGGCGCGATCGACTGGTCCTGGTCCGCAACACCGATCACCAACTGGGTGCGGGCCCAGACCCGCCCCTATCCCGGCGCATTCACCGTCCACGATCAGCGACCCTTCCGGATCTGGCGCTGCGGTCCCGCCGGCATCGAGCACGGCGAAGCGCCCGGTACGGTGCTCGAGACATTCTGGGACGGCACGTTCATCGCGTGCTGCGGTCGCCGAGAGAGCGTCCACGTGCTGGATCACGAGCTGCCGTCGACCCTCGCGTGTGGGCAGACGTTGGGAGGATGACGTTGGTCCGTGACGCCGAAGCCGACCGTGACTTCACCACCGAGCACTACCGCGAGATCGTGGCCACGATCCGCCGGACGCATCCGACCCTGTCCTTCCGTGACGTCCACTCGCTCGGGCCCCGCCTCGCGGACCTGCCCAGGTTCGTCATCATGCGCCACGACGTCGAGTTCAGCATCCCGGCGGCGCTGAGGATGGCGGAGATCGATGCCGCCGAAGGCGTTTCCTCCACGTTCTTCCTGCTCACCACCGGCGAGTACAACCCGTTCGAAGAAGACGAGGCGGGACGCATTCGTCAGATCCTCGACCTCGGCCACGACATCGGCATCCACTACGACGCGGCGCTGCTCGAACGACTCGGCGTCGACCCGGCCAGGGTGGTGAAGGCCCAGATCGACCTGCTCGAGGCCTCCTTCGAGACCACGGTGTACGCGATGTCGTCCCACATGCCGATGCGGTCGGGGCGCACCTTCGCCCTCCCGGGCGTCATCGACGTGTACGACCCGCGCTACATGGTCGACATGAAGTACCTCAGCGACAGCACGCAGCGCTGGCGGGAAGGGGTCGTCACCGAGAGCCTCCACCGCCATGAGAGAATCCACCTCCTGACCCATGAGTACCTCTGGCACCCGTCCGGCTGGCACTGGTCCACGCTGCTGTTCGCCGAGGCGAACGACAGGTTCCAGCGCACGTGGAAGCGAGCGGAGAGCGCCATCGACCTCTACGGCGAAGGCCTCCAGCTGCGGGCCGAGAAGGATGCGGCGTTTCAGGAGCGATACGCAACGAGATCGGACGACTAGACCATGCGGGTACTGATTCTGGGAGGCGACGGCTACCTCGGGTGGCCGACCGCGATGCAGATGGCTGCCGCGGCCACGACGTCACCGTGATGGACAACTACCTCCGGCGCCAGATCGCCCACGCCATGAACTCCGAGGCGCTCGTGCCCACACCCAACCTGGTCGAGCGGGCAAGGATCTTCGCGGAGGCGGCCGGCGTCGAGATCCAGGTCGTCATCGGCGACTGCACCGACTACCACTCGTTGTCGACGACCGTCGAAAGCTGTCGACCCGAGGCCGTCGTGCACTACGCCGAGCAGCCGTCGGGTCCCTACTCGATGTCGAGCTACCGACGCCGCACACCTCACGATCAACAACAACCTCAACTCGACCTTCAACATCGTCTGGGCCGTCCTCGAACAGGTGCCCGACTGCCACCTCGTCAAATTGGGGACCATGGGCGAGTACGGCACCCCCAACATCGACATCGAGGAGGGATGGCTCGACGTCGAACACAAGGGCCGGAAGGACCGGCTTCTCTACCCGCGGCAGGCGGGCAGCCTCTATCACACCACCAAGATCTTCGACACCGACCTCCTGTGGTTCTACGTCCGCACCCATGGCCTCCGGGTGACCGATCTCATGCAAGGACCCGTGTACGGGCTGGCGACGGCGGAGACCGACCTGGACCCGCGCCTGGCGCCCACCTTCCACTACGACGACATCTTCGGCACCGTCGTCAACCGATTCCTCGTCCAAGCCGTCGCCGGCATCCCGCTGACCGTGTACGGCGCCGGCGGGCAGACGCGGGGCTATCTGAACCTGGTCGACACGCTGCAGTGCGTCGACCTCGTCCTCAACAGCCCGGCTGACCGCGGGGAGCTACGGATCCTGAACCAGTTCACCGAGACCCTCTCGGTCAACGAGATCGCCGAGCGCGTCCGGAAGGCGGCCGTGACCCTCGATCTCGACGTGCGCATCGAGGCCATCCGGAATCCCCGTCAGGAACAGGAAGAGCACTACTACAACCCGGTGCACTCCGGTCTCCTCGAGCTCGGGCTCGAGCCGCACCTCATGACCGAGGAGGTGCTGGCCCGGATGATGGAGGTCGTCTGGGAGCATCGCGACGCCATACGTCGAGAGATCGTCATGCCCCGTGTCCGCTGGGACAGATGATCGGTGAGCGCGGAGGCGTACGCGTCGCTCCTCGAGAACGCCGGCCACCGCGTGACGAGAACCGAGAGCGCATGGTGGTACGAGGTCCATCCGCACTGGTTCCTCAGCATCCCGTTCCACACTGAGCTCGCCCCCTCGCCCGGAGAGATCAACGAGGTCTTCGGACACGGGGCGTGGGTGCTGCGGTACCCCTGCCCGATGGCCCTCGGGACCACGAGCTACCGGATCGTGTGTGACGACCCCGGCTATGACCTGGCCACCCTCAGCTCCACGGCTCGGCGGGCCACCCGCCGGGGACTCGAGAACTGCCGCGTGCGCCGACTCCCCTTCACCGACCTCGAGAGGGACGGCGGACTGGTCATCAGCCGGAGCACCCACGAACGCCAGCACCGCACCGTGGCCGCGGACCACGACGAGTACTGGCGTCGCCATTTCGCTGCGGCCGCGGCCGTCGACGCCGCCGAATGCTGGGGTGCCTTCGTCGGCGACCGACTGGCCGCGTTCCTCATCGCGGTGACCGTCGACGACTGCGTGTACCTGCCGGTGCTCAAGTCCCTGAGCGAGCATCTCGGGCGCTATCCCAACAACGCCTTGGTCTACACCGTGACCCGAGATGCCCTCGGCCGACCGGACGTCACACAGGTCTCCTGGGGGCTCGAGTCGCTGCTGTCGGATCTCCCCGGCCTGGACCGGTTCAAGCTCGGCATGGGCTTCCAGCAACGAGCGATCGGACAGCGCATCGAGATGACCCGGTGGCTGGCGGCCGCGGCACGGGGCCCGGCGACCTGGGCGGTGCGTCAGTCGCAGCCCGCCGCCGGGACGACCAGACCATCGACCGGATCTCGACCACGCTGCGATGGCACGCCGGACAGCCTCGTTCCGGCGTCGAGCGGCCCTGAGCCACACCCGGCCGCCGGGTCGATCAGGTCGACGGCGAGCCGGCCGGGCCCCTCCCCCAGTCCGGAAACAGCTCCTCGCTCACCGAGCGCACCGACCGCACCGCCAGCCCCAGACACCGACACTCGGCCAGGAGGCGGTCGAGGTCCTCGGCGACACAGCTTCGGTGATCAGGGTCCGGCTCGACGCCGTGGGTGTAGAAGATCACCCAGCCGTTCTGCTCGATCGCCCTCGTGAGCAGGCTCCGGACCGCGTCCCAGCTCACCGACGCCGAGAACAACGGGTTCGCCCGCAGGAGCAACAGGTCGCCTCCGCGCCGGTTCACCCCGGGGTACACGCCTCGAGCCGTCGCGTAGGCCTGACCGATCCGGCGTTTGGCCGACGCGCTGACCTCGCCGAAGGGGTACGCGAAGTCCCGGGCCGGCGGCAACCCGAGTTCGCTGGCGAAGGTCAACCGGTTCCGCGTCGCGTCCCGCTCCAGACCGGTGCTCGTCCCGTGATCGAGGCGGTAGTGGGAGAAGGTGTGGCAAGCGATGTCGAAGCCGTTCGCGGTCAGCGTCGCGATGTCCGACCGGTCGAGGAAGCCGTCGTCAGGGTGGAGACCGGCGGCGACGTAGAAGGTCGCCTCGGCCTGGTGGGCGAGCAGGACCGGGACGCCGTTGTGCACGGCCGAGCGATGGGCGTCGTCGAAGGTCACCGAGAAGGTCGGGACACTGAGGCCGGTACGGATCGGACGGGGGGCGACGTGCCGGAGCACGTTGGCCTTCAGGAGTCCGAGGCCGGTTCTGACGGCTGCCACATGACCCCCTCGTAGGTGATCGCGACGATTCCTTCGTCCGGAACCGCCTGCTGGAGATCGAACTCGAAGACACGGTCGGGTCCCTGGCGGGAGATCTCCCGGAACCCGAGTTCAGCGAACACGGCGGCCGCGGGGCCGTTCCTCTCCGTCTCGTGGAACCGGGCCCGGAACCACGGGGCCGCCCGCGTCCGGTAGCGGTCGAGCAGGAACGAGAGCACGGCGTGCTCGACGTGCTTGAACTGGACGCGACAGCTGAACATGGCGTCGCGAAGGCACATCTGGTCACGGTCGACGAGAACGAATCCGACGGTGCCGTAGTCCCCGTAGGCGTCCGAGCACGCAACGACGAAGGACTCGTGGAGTCCGTCCCCCACGAGGGCGGCGATCTCCTCCCGGGAGTAATGCCTTCCGGAGAAGTTCAGCTGGTTGGTCCGCTGCATTCCCTCACCGCGACGGTCCGGCGGCACGCGCCGGGACGCGGCCCACCAGCCGGCGACACACTCGTTCCAGTCCGAGGCCGCGACCGCAGCCGAGTCGGCGCCGAACCGCAGCGGCAGGATCGAGGCGACGACGTCCCGCGGGTCACGGACGACGTGCAGGTACCGCGCATCCGGGAAGAGTTGCTCCAGGTAGGGCAGGGCGAGCACGTAGTTCGGTGTCTGATCACCCACGACCACCGGCTCCCGCCCGTCGGGGGCCTCGTCCAACGACCACACGTACCGGATGAAGCCCGCGTAGCCGGTGAGGCCGGTCGCGGCCAGGTAGTCCCGTGCCCCCGCCGCCGACGCCCGTCGCTCCCAGCGGGCCAGACCCAGATAGCCGTTCACGGCCTCGACCACCGCGTCGAGGCGGGCATCGTCCCAGGTCTGGGGCGAGTCCACACCGAGGTCCTGGAGTCGGGGGATGAACCCGGTCTCCTTGCCCAGCCAGACGCCCGGCAACTGGCTGACGAGCCCGGCCACCAGGGTGGTGCCCGACCTGGGGCTACCCAGGACGAAGAGCGCTCTAGCGGGCGAAGGCACGACGATGAGGCCACGACGGAAGCGACAGGATGCCCGTCCGGCGGTGGAGGAGGGTGGACAACAGGACGTTGCGCAGTGCTGTGGTCGCGGCGATGGCCCATGCCACCGTCAGGATGTCGCCCACGCTCGCGGCCACGGCGATGGCCACGAACCGCACGATGGTCGCCACGGTCTCCATCCTCACCCCATCCCGCTCCATTCCCAGCATCACCAGGGTGGGGCTGTTGGCGCCGGACGCCGCGCTGACCAGTTCCCCCACCAACAACACGGGTATGAGGTCGACGGCTGCGGCGAAGCTCGGCCCGAGGATGTCGAGGACCGGGCCCATGGACACCAGCACGATCACCGCGATGCCGAGACCCAGACCCAAGCTGAGGGCCGAGCCAGTGCGCACGACCTCGATGACGCCGGCCAGGTCACCCGTGGGTCTCAGTGCCGCCACTCGGGGCATGATCGCCAGGCTCACGATCTGCAGCGGCACACTCGCCAGGCCGGCCATCTGCAGGGCAATCGCCAGTCGGCCCGCGCTGGACAGGCTCAAGAGGGCGGCGACCAGCGGCACGATCGCGTACGCCGACACGGGTCCGACAAGCGCGAGGACGACGAAGGAGCGGCCTTCGCGAAGGCGGGGCCGGAGGCTCCCGACAAGGCTCGTTCCACTCGCCCTGATCCCCTCGACGAGCAGGGACAGGATCCCTGACCACCAAGCGGCCAGCACCCAGGTCATCCAGCACGCGAGGGCGTACGCGAGCAGGCCCTCGGGCGCGTCGAGCTCGGCCGAGAGGCTGAGGAGCATGGCCAGACCGACGAAGACCACGGGGAGTCCGACCTGCTCGGGGCCGAGCGACGCGGCAACGCCCCGGAGTGGCAAGGCGATCCACTGGCGCAGCGAGACAGCCGCCAGTCCGGGAGTCACGGCCGCCACCAGAAACAGGGTCCTCGACGTGGCGACGGAGACGGGGGCCAACACACCCACTGCTGCGAGCGTGACCGCGATCACGGCGGTCACGAGACCGACCACGAGATGCGCCACGCCGACCTCGTTGGCGAGGGCCGGTCGATCGTCGCCGGGGATCGCCGCGATGCGCCGGGAGGCCGGCAGTTCGGCGTTCGCGGCCGCCAGGCTGGCCAGGATGATGCCGATCGAGAGCACCCCCTGATATGCGCCCAACTCCCTGGCCCCGAGGGCACGGGCGAGGAACACGGCGACCATGACGCGGAGGGCTATGCCCAGGCCTCGCACGCCGAGGCCGTAGGCGGTGGGCCGGGTGAGCGGGCGCGACACGCCGATGTCGGTCAGGCCGGCCTCGACCCTCGCTGGTTCTGCCCTCCACCGACCTTCCTCGCCGCGCGGACCACAGCGCAGGGTCAGGGCGCTGACGGGACGACGGCCGTCGTCACCGTCGGAGCTGGACCGGGAACGGTGGTCGACCCGCCACCGTTGTCGCCGGAAGTGGGCCCGTTGCCATCACCGCCGTCGGTGGTTGCCGTCGGCGCCTCGGCGGGAAGGTCGTCTGCGGTGACCGCCGGAGCGCTCCCGCCCGGGACGGCCGGCGCCCCGTCATCGGTTTGGCCTCCGCCACAGTCAGCGGCGGCCTGGGGCAGCTTCTCGTACCAGGGCCCGAGGCCGTAATCCGCCTGCAGCCGATACCACTCGAGACACGTTCGCCGTTGCTGCCAACGAGCTTGGTCGGCCTCGAACTTCATCTCGAGGGCGACGACCACGACACCGACGGCCAGGAGGGCCGCGATCACCGCCGCGGTGATCTCCAACCGGGTCCACCTCCGGGTGGGCGCGCCAACGGACTCGCGCTCGGGCGGGGAACTGCGGTTGTGGCCAGGCATCGGGAATGGGGCTCCTGTCCCGCGTCAGCAAACGGACTCGTGTCCACCCGGTCGCCTCGCGCCGCTCGCCGCACGCGGGGAAGCCGAGATCTGCCACCGAGCAAACCGAGGGTACTTGATGCCGTTCAACGGCGAGCCCAGGGTCACACGCGGACGACCGCGCCCGCCACCGACCGACCGACGAGGGGCGCCCACCTACACTCGACCGGCGTGTGCCGCCGGTGCGCGGCCGACGAGCCGGCCGGAACGTGACCCCATGACCTCCTTCATCCCGTTTGCCGCGCCCGGATGTGGGGGTGGAGGAGGCCGACGCCGTTCGAGAGGCGATCCTGGGCGGCTGGTTGACAACCGGTGACCTCTGTCGCCAGATGGAGGATGCCGTCGCCGTCGCCGTCGGAGCCCGACACGCCGTCGCCCTCAACTCGGGAACGGCCGCGCTTCACCTGTCGCTCGAAGCGCTCGGGGTGCGACCGGGCGACCTCGTGGTGACGACGCCGTACACCTTTACCGCGACGGCTCAGGTGATCCGGCAGGTCGGCGCGGTCCCGGTCTTCGTGGACGTGGAGGAGGCCACCTTCAACATCAGTGGAGATGCCCTGGAACAGACGCTCGACGGCCTCGCCGCAGGCGACGAGCGGTTCCTGCCCCCGTCCTTCCGGGGAACAGGAGTCCGCTACCGGCCCACCGCGGTTCTGCCCGTCGACATCGGCGGCGTCGCCTGCGATCTCGACCGCATCGCCACGCTGGCCGCCACCCACGACCTGGCGGTCATCGAGGATGCCGCGCACACGTTCTCCGGGGCCTATGGGGGTCGACCGGTCGGCGCCCCGTTGGACGCACCCTTGCGTTCCACCGTGTGCTTCTCCTTCTACGCGACCAAGGCGATCACCACCGGTGAGGGTGGGATGCTGCTCACCGACGACCCCGACGTCGCCCGGCAGGCCCGACTCCAGAGCCTCCATGGCATCAGTCGGGACGCCTGGGCTCGGGGCGAACAGGCTGATTCCTGGCGTTATGAGGTCGTTGCTCCGGGGTTCAAGTACAACATGTCCGACCTCGCAGCCGCCGTCGGATTGGCGCAGCTGCAGAAGGCCGACGCCATGCTCGAGCGCCGCACGGCCATCGCTCAGCGCTACAACGAAGCGTTCTGCCCGTTCGAGGCGCTCGAGGTCCCGACGGTCCCCCAGAACATCACCTCGGCCTGGCACCTCTACATGCTGCGGGTCGACCCCGACCGATCGCGGGTGGACCGCGATGAGCTCATCGCCGGGCTCCTCCGGCACGGGATCGGCACCAGCGTGCACTTCATCCCGCTCCACCTCCAGCCCTACTACGCCCAGACCTACGGCTACGCGCCGGGGGACTTCCCGGTTGCCACCCGGGCGTTCGAACGGGAGATCTCCCTCCCGATCTTCAGCTCGATGTCCGACGTGACCGGCCGGCCACGGACTTCCGCTCACGCGAGGCGCTCCCGACCGCTGACCGCGCCTGGGCGTCTCAGTCCCCGATCCGCCTCGTCGCTGATCGCCGCGGAGGGGAGATCCGCCCCACCTCCTCAACGCCGACCACCACCCGGCCGACGGGATGCCAGGCGCTTCACAGGGATGGACACCGATGGCCACAGCACCACCCGCGGGTTGGTACACGGACCCGGCCGACCGGGACCGCTACCGGTACTGGACCGGCGAGCAGTGGACCGGGCACGTGCGGGACCGCGTCATCGATCCCACCCCCGCCGGCACCGCGGCGGCGCCGGGCGACGATGCCCCGCCGATCGCCGGGGGGCGCCGGCCACGGCTGCCGGTCCTCGTGGCCGTCGTGGCCCTGGTCGCGATCGCCGCCACTGCCGGAGTCGTCGCCTACGTCGACCGCGCGCCGACCGGCGCCGGTGGCAACACCCTCACCGGCGACGTCCGGGTCGGGCTGGGCCCAGCCGATCCGGCGGCTGACCGGGCCTTCGGCCCCGACGGGACGCCGTGCCAGACCGGGACAGGACCCGGGATCGGCGCCGGGTCGACGGTGACGGTCCGCAATGCCCGCGGCGAGGAACTTGGACGGGCGGCCCTGGAGGGCGGCCGGGTGGACCGGACGCCGAACTCCACGACCTGCGTCTTCGACTACACGATCCCGGCGGTGCCCGGTGCCGAGCTCTACACCGTCCGGGTGGCGGACCGGCCGGCGAGGCGGGTGACCCGCGCCCAGGTCGAGAGGGCCGGCTGGCGGATCGACCTGCACGTCCGCTGAGCGGGCGCGGATCCGGCGTCCTCACCGTCCGGCTCGGGAACCGGTGCTGGGTGTGGGACGTTGGTGACCCATGGCCTTCGCCGATCTTCCCTCACCACCAGAGCCACCACAGGGGTTCATCCGCCGCCACCTGGCCGTCCTCTCCGTTGCCGCGGTTGCCGGGCTCGCGGTGATCGCCTGGCTCGCCTTCGGGTACTTCGGCGTCCAGACGCTCTGGGTCGACGACGAGGTCGACGACGCGGGCCCGGTGTTCGAGTCCGGAGCCACCGCCGACCCCGCGCCCGCCGACCCTGCGCCCGCCGAGCCGGATCCCGCCCCGGTGAGCACCGCCCCGCCGGCTGCCCCGATCGTCGAGACCGTGGCCACCGGCCAGTTCATCTCCCGGGACCACCCCACGGAGGGCACGGCCAGCGTCCTCACCGACGGGAGCGAGCAGCGCTTCCTGCGCTTCACCGAGTTCGCGACCGACAACGGCCCGGACCTCAACGTCTACCTGTCCACCGCCGCCCCCGACGGTGACTCCGGCGCCTTCGACGACGATTTCGTCGACCTCGGCGACCTGCGGGGCAACATCGGGGATCAGAACTACGAGCTGCCCGTCGACGCGGATCTCTCCCGGTACCGCTCGGTGGTGATCTGGTGCGTGCGCTTCGGCGTGCCCTTCGGCGCCGCCCCGCTGAACCAGGCCTGACCCCAGGGGCCCGGCCTAACGGAGACCGAGGCGCTCGAACTGGTCGGCGGGGGCCTCGAGGTCGACCAGCGCCGTGCGCAGGAGATCGATGAGCTCGGCCTCCACCGCCTCGCCCACCCGGTTCTCGGCCTCGTCCGGATCCTGGCCCAGGTCATAGAGGTGGTGTTGGTCCACGTGGCCGGTACCCGCCCAGAAGGGCAGCCGGTCGCCGGGGGCGAACGGCTGGCGGATCACGGGGATGTCCGTGCCCGGCATGGCGTCGAGGAACGCTCGCTGGTCCGGTGGAGGCAGGCCTTCGACCCCGGCGAGGTGCAGGGGCATGGTGGACCAGCGATTGGACCACAGCGACAGCGGGAAGGCGTCCCCCACCGGGGCCCGGGCGTACTTGCGGCGACCGTCGGTGACCTGGACCCAGTTGCCCCAGACCCCGCCGATCGCCCAGTCCCGCACCGCCGTGGCCTCGCCGGTGAGCAACGGCGCCAGGGAGCGTCCGTGGGTGCGGTGCCCGGCGGTCACACCGAACACGTCGCTCAGGGTGGCGTGGAGGTCGACGCTGGTCGTCAGTGCATCGCAGGTCCCGCCGCCCTCGACCCCGGGCCAGTGGACGAGCAGCGGAGTGTGGCCGAGGGGCTCGTACTGGGGGACGGCGGGCTTGCCCCAGAGATCGTCGCCGCCCCGCACGTCGCCCAGGTAGTGACCGTGGTCGGTGCAGACCACGACGGCGGTGGACTCCCACAAACCCTGCTCGTCGAGCGCCGCGAGGACGCGGCCGAACCAGTGGTCGATCATCGACACCTTGGCGCCGTAGTTGGCGCGGAGATGGCGGGCTTCGGCGTCGCTCAGCAAGCCGCTGCTCACCCCACCCACGGTGTAGGGGGGCCAGATCAGCCGCTCCCCGGCCCAGGGATCGTCCTCGTACATGCCCTCCCAGGGGGAAGGGACGTCGAAGGGCTCGTGAGGGTCGAACTCGTCGACGAAGAGCAGCCAGCGGTCGTGGTGCGGGGTGGCTCGGCGCAACCAGTCCCCGGCGGCCGCCATGACCCGGGGCCCGGGGAAGTCCTCCTCGGCCCGGAAGTACGTGCGCGAGCGGTCATAGCCCCGCTCGAGCGCGATGGGCCGACCGGCCTGACGCTCGTAGAACCAGGACGCGCCCGCCGCCGGCGAGCCGACCCAACTGGGGTCGGGATGCGTCCGCCACAGATCCCCCTCGTGGCCCCGCTGGTAGTCCCAGGCGAAGAAGTCGGTGTGGTAGTTCTCCCCACCCGTCTCGAAGAGGTGGGGGTGGTCCGAGATCAGCATGGTCACCACGCCCTCGTCCCGCAGGGCGGCGGTGACCGGCCGCTCCCACGCCTCGACCGAGCCCCACGGCTTCCAGAGGAAGTCGAGGGCGCCGCAGAGGATGTCGTGGCGGGCCGGCATGCAGGGCAGGGAGCCGGTCACGTGGCGGGTGAACCGCATGGCCCGGTCGGCCGCGAAGCGATCGAGGTTCGGGGTGGCGACGCCGGTCCCGCCATAGCAGCCGAGATCGTGGCGGTTCAGGGAGTCGAGCAGCACCACGACCACGTTCTGGGGCATCGTCACGGCCCCATGCTCCCTGACGCATCACGACGGCCGGGCCGCGGCCGCGCGCCGCGGCTCATCCGGTTGAGGCCGGCGTGGCCGAGATCACGCCGTCGCTGACGGTGAAGGGGATCCCGAAGGCCGACGGTGAGCCCGGAGGCGAGATCGCGTCGATCCGACCGGTACCCGGCACGGCACCACCCGGGATGACGATCTGCACGACGAAACGGTATTGGGGGCCGGCGTCGACGGTGGTGAGGTCCGTGGTGGTGCCGGTCGCGTCGGTGAAGGTGACGACCACGCCACTCTGGGGGACACCGAGGACGCCCTGGCCAGGCGGCGGCGGACCCGTGTCATAGCAGTTGTCACCGAAGGCCTCGCCGGTCACCGTCACCGTCGAGCCCTCGGGACCCGCGGCCGGCCTCGCCCTCAGGTACGGCCCAGAGCAGTCCGCCCCGGCCTGCGGCATCCCCCCGAGGACGACCAGTCCCAGAACGATGGCCACACCGATGATCCGTCGCATCGCTCCCCTTCGTCCCCCGTTCGACGACGGCACGGGCCCGCTGGTTCCGCCGCCGTGACCGTAGTGGCGCCCCTACGCTCGTCGCCGTGACCTACACCCACCCGGTCGAGGTCCGCTACCTGGAGGCGGACCAGCAGGGCGTGGTGTTCAACATGTGGTACCTCGCCTACTTCGATGACGCGTTCGCCGGCCTCCTGGCCCACGGCGGCCTGCCGTACCCCGAGCTCATGGACCAGGGGTGGGACGTCCAACTCGTCCACACGGATCTGGACTGGGCCGGGCCGTTGCGCTGGGGCGAGCCCGCCGCGATCGACGTGGGCCTGGTACGGATGGGCACGACGTCGTTCACCCTCGGCTTCGCCGCCCGTTCCGGTGACCGCGTGGCCTGCACGGCCGAGACCGTCTACGTCGCCGTGGAGACGACGGGTTGGACCAAGATCTCGGTCCCCGACGCGCTGCGTTCGGCCCTCGGCCCGCCGGCCCCGCTCCGCTGAACCGATCTGGCGTCAGTTGGTCACGCTCAGCGTGACCGACTGACGCAATTTCGAATCGGTCAGCCGGCGGCCAGGGGACGGATGACCCGCTCGGCGTAGGCCTCGAGGCCGGCGGCGGTGTCGCCCAGGAAGAGGAACGACGGCACGATGGCGCGATCCACCCCCGCTTCGGCCAACGCGGCGGCGGCGTCCACTGCGCCGTCACCCACCAGATCGGCACTGCCGTAGCTGATCTCCACCGCCTCGTGATCACGACCGGCGGCGGCCGCGGTCTGGCGGACGATGTCCACGAGCTCACCGATGTCCCCCTTGCCCGGGAAGAACCCGTCGCCGATGCGCCCGGCCCGCTCCGCGGCAACCCGCGTGTGGCCCCCGATGTGGATCGGCACCCGGCCGTGCACCGGCTTGGGATTGCTGCTGACGTCGTCGAAGGAGACGAACTCACCGTGATGGGAGGCGTGGTCGCCGTCCCAGAGGGCCCGCAGCACCTCGATGTACTCGTCGGTGCGGGCGCCCCGGCGGGCGAAGGGCACGCCCAGGGCGGCGAACTCCTCTTCGAGCCAGCCCACCCCGACGCCCAACTCGACCCGACCGCCGGACAGGTGGTCGAGGGTGGCCACCTCCTTGGCCAGGACGAGTGGGTTGCGCTGCGGAAGGATCAGGATGCCCGTGCCCAGCCGGAGAGTCTCGGTCGCGGCGGCCACGAAGGCCAACCAGAGCAGCGGGTCGGGCATCGGGGTGGCGGCCTCCATGGCCATGCGGCCACCACTGGCGTAGGGGTAGGCCGACTCGTAGCCCTCGGGGTAGATGACGTGCTCGACGGTCCAGAGAGAGTCGAATCCGGTGGACTCGGCCGAGCGGGCCAAGCCGACGAGGCCGTCCCGGTCGGCAAAGGAGAGGATGTTGGCGAAGGCGATCCCGAACTTCATCGCCGCACGCTAGGCCCCGTCAGGCGGGTACGGCCTCCCGGAGGGCCTCGGCGCCGCTGAAGCGGCGGAGGGGGTTCCCCCGGCGGTCGGCCTCGAACACGGTGGGGGCGCGCCGTACGGCGAAGTCGCGGGCCAGGCCCAGCTCGTGGCTGGCGTCGACGGTCACGACCCGAGCCACGGGGTCGACCACGCCGAGGTGCTCCACGATCGGGCCACAGGACGCGCAGTAGGGCGTGGTGAACACCACCCAGGTGCGCTCGGCCCCGCGGGTGACCCACGAAGGGAAGCGGGCGCCCGGCAGCACGGCGTCGCCCGACCAGCGCCGACGACGGTCGAGCGCGATGCGGCCGGCGAGGACCACGCCCACGACGACAAGAACGACGACGAGACGGATGATCATGCCGAGCCCGCGGCGCTCAGGGGGCGCCCCCGCAGTCGGGCCAGCCAGAGGTAGACCTCACACCCCACACACAGCCCGGTGACCGCGGCCAGGCCGGCGAGGGCCGCGACCACCAGGGCCAGGGCCCAGCCCAGACCCGGAGCGCCGGCAAGGAAGGCCAGGCCGGACGCGACCAGGAAGGCCACGCCGATCGCCGCCGCGAAACGGGGCGGCCGGGGGTCCTCGAGCTCCGAGGGCGGGCCGAGTCGGGGCTTGATCACCACGGCGTAGAAGCGCAGGACGGGGCCGTAGCGCGGCCCGAAGGCGGCGCCGAGGAGGAGGACGAGGGCGAAGATCGCCACGACCGGCCTCCAGTCGGCCAGGAACCCGATCAGCAGCGCACCGGCGAGGACCGCCTGGTTGGTGCGCGGCCCTCGGGGGTCGATCGGCGTCGGTGTGTTGGCCATCATCAGCAGTCTAAACCCGATCGGATCGGTCGGGTATTCCGAACGACCGGAAACTCAGCCTGCCAGGAGGCTGGCCGCCGCCCAGAGGGCGGCGATCCCGCCCGCCACGGCCATGGTCACCGAACGGCCGACCGGCGCCCGCTCCAGGTCACCCTCGGCGACCTCCTCGGGCGGGCGGAGGATCGCCAGCACGTTGCCGACGCACAGCGCGCCGCCGATCGCCAGCACCAGGTAGGCCAGGAGGTCCTCGCCCAGGAACATCCCACCATCCTGGGCCACGGGTGTCAGTCGGGCGAAGTCGGCCCGGCGGTGCCCGGAGCCTCGGGGGTCACGGTCGACTCGTCCACCCCGGGTGCGCCGAGGACGAGGAGGCCGCCGGCCACGACCAGGACGCCGCCGACGAGCGTGCCGGGGCCGAGGACCTCGTCGAGGACCAGCCATCCGAGGAAGGTGGCCGACGCCGGCTCGAGATAGGCCAGGACCCCGGTGTGGAGGGCCGGGATGCGGCCGAGGGCGCCCAGGAAGACGGCGAGGGCCAGGGCCGTGTGCACCAGGCCGAGAACCAGGAGCCAGACGAGGTCGTGGGCGGTGGGCCGGGCCTGGCCCCCGACCAGCGCGATCGGGACGAGCACGACGGCCGCGAGGCTCACCTGGGCCAATGCCAGACGGCGGCCGCCGTAGAGCGGCGACAGGACCTTCGCGTTGATGAACAGGACGGCGAGCAACACCGCCGCCAGGACCGCGTACAGGATCCCCGCGGGCTCGGCGTCCTCGGCCCCCAAGCCGACCAGCAGCACCGTGCCGACGACGGCGAGGCCCAGCGCGGCGGCCACCCGGCGGGTCAGGTGCTCGCCCAGCGTGTAGGGCACCACTGCGGCCATCAGGACCGGTGCGAGGAACACGATCAGGGTGACCAGGCCGACGGGCGCCCGCTGCAACGCGGCGAAGAAGAAGACCCAGTGCACGGCGAGGGTCAGGCCCTGCAGCACGGTGCGGCCGGGCCGGTGGACCACGATGCGGCGACCGAGGGGGTCGGGCCTCAGGACCAGCCACAGGGCCAGGGCCACTGCGGCGATCGCCACCCGATAGGCCACGATGCTCACCGCCGGCAGGTCGATCTCGCGCACGACCAGACCGATCGATCCCCAGAAGGCGGCGACCCCGGCAACCTGCAACTCCGGCCCCAGCCGATCCCGCACCGCCGCACCCTAGGGGGCCGGATCGACGAGCCGCCGGACGCGACAACGGCGTCCCCCTTGGGGGACGCCGTCACCGGGTGGGGCGGGCGAGAGCCACGGAAGGCGCCAGCACCCTGGGAAAGAAGCGCTGGTGGCGATGCGTTGGAGGGAGTCGTGACCCCCGCCCGATGCCCCGGTGTCAGTGGGGGCGATGACCACTGACAGGAGTATCTACGGCACCCCCAGGGGACTCTTGAGCAGAAATCTCAGCCATCGGGTCAGGGGTCGCCGAGGGCCGTCGCGGGGTCGAGGTCGGCGTCGGTGACCGTGGCGGTGAGATCGGCGACCCGGGTCTCGTCGTCGGCCTCCACCCTCTCGACCCGGGTGTAGGTGGGTGCCCCCGTCGCCGGGTCGAAGCAGTAGACCGAGCGGGTGCCGAGCGGCGGGGCGACCAGTTCGGGGATCGTGAGGACCAGCTCGAAGCAGTCCCCCGGCTCGGCTCGGGGACGCGGGCCGGTGACCACGTAGAGCGGGTCGTCCCCGGTGACGTAATCGCCCAGTGTCTCGAGTTGTCGCGCGGTCTCGTCCTCCAGGGTCCGGGTCGCCTCGGCGTCCTCACAGGCCAGCCGCTGCCGCCGGTACACGCAAGCCAGGCGCCGGCCGTCCACCAGGCCGGACGCCCCGTCCCGGTCGACGGACAAGCGGTCCGGGGGCCGCTGGACGACGAGGATCCGATCACCCAGCTCCGCTCCGGTGCTGTTGGACACCCGACTGAAGTCGCTCACGGAACGGAAGGTGGCGGCCCGGCTCCGGGTCCAGGCCTCGAGGAACGCATCGGCCCCGGACGCGACCTCGGGCTCGGGCTCGGGCTCGGCGTCGTCGTCGAGCACCGCAGCCAGCGCGGTGAGGCCGACGAGGGCCACGAGCACGACCGCGGCCAGCCGCCAGGAGGGGCGCCGAGCCATGAGTGGGACGGTACCGGGCGGGACCGAGGCGACCGGGGCATACCCGACGTGCGATCCTGAGGGGATGGGCTATCACCACGTCGCCATCGCCACCCGGGACATCGAGGCCACCCACGCCTTCTACACCGAGGCCATGGGGTTCGACCTCGTCCGCGTGGAGACCGCCCCCACCGACGAACCGGGCGGCTGGGCCAAGCACCTCTTCTATGACATCGGCGGCAACGGCATGTTCGCCGTGTGGGACCTGCACGATCCCCGGGTCGAGGACTTCGACCCCGCGGTCTCCACCGGCCTCGGCCTACCCGTGTGGGTCAACCACGTGGCCTTCGACGCCCCCACCATCGCGGACCTCGAGGCCGGCCGGGACCGCTGGCTGGACGAAGGCCTGGACGTGATGGAGATCGACCACGAGTGGTGTCGGTCCGTGTACACCCTCGATCCCACGGGCACGATGGTCGAGTGGTGCACCACGACGCGGGTCTTCAGCGACGCCGACCGCACGGCGGCCGCCCGCGACCTGGCCGACCCCGCGCCCCCGCTGAGGACCCCGCCCGAGCCGATCTTCCACCGCGCGGCGGACCGGGTCACGGCGGGGCCCTGAGCCGCGCGTCCTCCACCTCGGTGAGCCCGATGCCCCGGGCATGACCTCCCCGGACCGGCCGACCGTCGGGTACTGGCCGGACCCGGCCGACGCCCCCGCGATCGCGCCGCGACGCGACCCCGTGGCCCTGGTCACCCCGGACGGGGCGGTCCTGCGGGGCATCCTCTGGACACCGCCGTCGGGTCGTTGGCACACCGCGGTCGCCCTCACCCATCCTCGGGGCGACTTCAGCATCCACTACGTCTGCCCGCCGCTCGCCGCGGCCGGGTATGCCGTCCTCGGCTTCGCCACGCGGTACCTCAACAACGACACCGACTGCCTGCACGAGGCGTGCCTGGTCGACGTCGACACCGCCGTGGCCCACCTCCGCGGCCTCGGGGCCGACGCGGTGGTGCTGCTGGGCAACTCCGGCGGCGGATCGCTGCTCGCCATGGCCCAGGCCACCGCCGCCGACGCCGGCCGGAGGCTGGGCGACGCCTACATCGCCCTCGCCGCCCACCCCGGCGAGGGCGAGTTCATGGCCCAGGTCATCGACCCGTCGGTGACCGACGAGGACGACCCGCTCTCGGTCGACCCCGAGTTGGACATGTACAACCCGGACAACGGCTGGCGGCCCTTCCCCGAGCCCTCGACCTACGACCGGGCCTGGCTGGACCGCTACCGCGCCGCCCAGAAGGCCCGCACGGCCCGCCTCGACGCCCGGGCGCAATCCCTGCTCGACGCCCGGGACGAGGCCCGCGCCGAGGCCGCCGCCCTCGAGCGGGGCTCGGCCGCGTGGAACCGGGTCAGGCGCCGAGCCGTGCACGCCCGCTACCTGACCATCCACCGCACGCTGGCGGACCCCGCCTACCTGGACCTGACCATCGACCCCGACGACCGCGAGCGGGGCTCGGTCTTCGCCTCCCCCGACCCCCTGGACGCCAACTACGGCTACGGCGGCCTGGCTCGCACCATGACCGCCCGCGGCTGGCTGTCCACCTGGTCCGCGACCCACTCGCAGGCCCGGATGGCCGACACCCTCCCCCGGGTGGCCGTGCCGACCCTCCTCGTCCACGCCACGGGCGACACCGAGATCCGGATGGCTCAAGCGGCGGCCATGGCCTCGGCCTGCGGGGCCGAGGACCGCACCTACGCCAAGCTCGTCGGCGCCTCGCACTACCTCGTCGGTCGCCGCCCCGAGGCCACGGACCTGATCATCGATTGGCTCCGGGATCGCGTTCCCTCCGCCCCTGCGGCCTCGCCGGTTCCGGACCTCACCCCCGGCACCCAGGAGCCGCGGCCGGGGGCCAGGACCGAAGAGCGAGGGGGACGCCGGCGGCTGATGACCGTGACCACCGGCGTCGGGCTCGCCGCCGGGATCGGCTTGGCGGTGGCCACAGGGGTGCCGGCCTGGCCGCTGCTCGGCGTGGTCGCGGGCGTCGGGATCGGTGACCTGATGGCCGGTGGGCGAAGATGACTCCCGTGGACGGCGCCGGGAGACCCGAGGACGACCTCGGCACGACCCTGGGCGGCAGCCAGGGCCTGACCGGGCCACCCGCGCCTCAGCGTCGCTACTGGTCGCCGTGGCGCGTCCTGTTCCTGATGGTCACGGCCGCGACCCTCTACCTCCTGTTGCCGAAGATCCTCGACGTGCTCGACGCCTGGACCGAGCTGCAGACCATCTCCTGGCCGTGGTTCGTGGTCATGCTGGGCTTCGAGATCGGCAGCTTCGTCTGCATGTGGTGGCTGATCCGGGTGGCCCTGCCCCAGGCCGACTGGTTCACCGCGGGCACCTCCCAGATGGCCGGCGCGGCGGTGACCAAAGCCGTGCCCGGAGGGGCAGCCATCGGCGCCGCCCTGCAGTTCCGGATGCTCGCCACGAGTGGCGTCCGCATGGGCACGGCGGGATCGACCATGGCCGCCACGTCGATCGTGTCGACCGCGACCCTCTTCTCCCTGCCGGCCCTGGCCCTGATCCTGGCCTTCTTCGGCGCCCCCATCCCCAAGGGCCTGGTCCTGGTGGCCTGGGCGGGCGGGATCCTGTTCCTCCTGCTGGTCAGCCTCGGCGTGGTGGCGGTGAACACCGATCGACCCCTCGAAGTGGTCGGCTCGTGGTTGGAGAAGGTCGCCGCGTTCGTCGCCCGCAGGCGCGACCGGCCCAACACGTTCTCGGTGGCCCGCCTGCTGGCGGAACGGGATCGCGTGAAGACCGCCCTCGGCGAACGCTGGGCGCAGGCCCTGGTGGCCTCCTCGGGCAACTGGCTGCTCGACTACCTGGCGCTGGTGGCCGCGCTCCAGGCCCTGGACGCCCGCCCCCGGATGAGCGTCGTCTTGCTGGCCTACGGCGCGGCCGCCGTGCTGAGCATGATCCCGATCACTCCGGGCGGTCTCGGCTTCGTCGAGGCCGGCCTGGTCGGTGCCCTCACCCTGGCCGGCGTCCCCGCCCAGGACGCCCTGCTCGCCACCCTCGCCTATCGCCTCGTCTCCTACTGGTTGCCCCTGCCGGCCGGGCTCGGCGCCTACGTCGCCTTCCGGGTCCGCTACGGCAACCTCGGCGAGGAGGCCCCCGTCGACGTGCCGCCCCTGCCCCGCTCCAGCCACTGATCCCACTCAGAGGTTCTTGGCGCCGTCCTCGAACTTGGCGAAGCGGGGCAGGAAGGTCAGGTGCACCGTGCCGATCGGGCCGTTGCGGTGCTTGGCCACGATCAGCTCCGTGTCGCCGTCGTCGGCCTTCTCCCGGTCATAGAGCGCATCCCGGTAGATGAACATCACCACGTCGGAGTCCTGCTCGATGCTGTTGTGGATGATGATGCCGTTCGCTACATAGTTGTGCGTTCCGGGAACGGTGGCGTCGTAGACCGGCTGGACACCCAGATCCTCGATCCCGACGATCCGGTCCCAGAACACGTCGGAACCGGCCAGGTCCTCGAGGGCCGGATCCGGCACCACCTCGGCGACCTTGGCCATGCGTCGACGAGAGAGGCCGCTCTTGTAGAGGGTCGAGCCGCAGTAGGACATCCCGAGGTGCTCGGCGAGTCCGCGGGCCGTGACGCCGTGTTCCGGCATGGCCTTGCGAACCTGGTCCCACGCCGCGGCGGGAATCGTGTCGACGTTCGGGTTCGGCTCGACGCCGACGATGGCGGCGCGGACGCGGGCCGCGGCGTCGGTCTTGGCCCCGAACGCGCCGACGACCTGGAGGAACCGGGCCTGATCGAGCTTGCCCATGACCGAGACGATGAAGGAGGGCGTGTAGCCCTTCTTCGTCGAGGTCCCGATGCGAGCCCGGACATCGAGGCGGCCGAGGAGCCGCTGGACCCCGGAAGCCAGCACCCGGCTGGTCGTGCTGTAGGCAATCGTCGCCGTGGGCTTGCCCTTCGGGCTCGTCCCGGTCGAGAAGGTGCCGTCGGTGGCCCAGAGGTGACGGAGGAAGAGGGCGATCTGATCATCGGTCGCGGAGAACACCGACTCGGGAACGAACTTCTCCCTGGAGCGCTTGCCCCAGAGACCGAGCCCCTCGAGCCACTCACCGATCGGGTTCCGGCGACCGTGGGTCAACGGGAAGTCGGCGGGGAGGAACACCTGATACCAACCGTCGCCTCGGCCCTGCGGCTGGTCATGGACCATGCGAGGGGCGACATCGAACTCCGCCTCCGCCGCCTCGATGACTTCGATGGCGTTGCCCCCGTCGATCGTCGTGTACTGCAGGGCGTGGGACGGCAGGTGGCAGCCGTCGCCGATGAGGTGGGCGAGGAGCCTGAGCCGGTCGTCCGACCACGGGGAGTCGATCAGCGGCGTCGGCTCCCGGCGAGCCACGGCGATCCGGTCGCCGACGCTGAGGTTCTCGAGGCGCTGCCATCCGCCGAACTCCAGGAACGGGTGGTTGCCGCTGGCCTCGATGCGGCGCCCGGAGGCCAACCGGAGCTCGTAGACCCGCTTGGTTCCCGTGGGGAAGACGTGGGTCATGACGCCGGGCCGCAACTTCAGGGCCTCGTCGAGGGTCCACACCGGGACATCCCGCTCGCCCGACGCCAGCAGGTCACCGATCGACACCTCCTGGCCGTTGTCGGCCCGCAGCACCTTGGTGCCGGCGGTGACACAGCCCGACTCGCGTAGGTCGGCGAGGGTGGGGCGCTTGTCCTGGCGGGACTCGACGCCGCGGGAGAGCTGGCTGAGGGCGATGACCGGGGTCTCCAGCTCCCGGGCCAGGATCTTGAGGCCGCGACTGATCTCGGCCACCTCGACCTGCCGGTTCTCGGCGTTGGCCCGCCCGCTCATGAGCTGCAGGTAGTCGACGACGATCAGACCCAGGTCGCCGAGTTGGCTCTTCAGCCGTCGCGCCTTGGCCCGCAGCTCCATGATCGTGAGGTTGGGGTTGTCGTCGATCCAGAGCTCGGCCTCGCCGAGGCGGCCGACCGCCCGGCTGATGCGCTTCCAGTCGTCGTCGGTGAGCTGGCCGGTCCGGATGCGCCGGGAGTCGACCCGGGCCTCCGAGCAGAGCAGGCGCTGGGTGAGCTCGACGTGGCTCATCTCCAGGGAGAACATGAGCACCGACTTCTTGGCCTGCATGGCCGCGCCCGCGACCATGGCCAGGGCCAGGCTGGTCTTGCCCGTGGCGGGGCGGGCCCCGATGATGACCAGCGAGCTGGGCTGGAACCCGCCGAGCATGTTGTCGAGGTCGTTGAACCCGGTGTGGAGGCCGGTGATCTCGCCCTTGTTCTCGTAGAGCTGCTCGAGGCGGTCGAGGCCGAGGTCCATCAGCTGGTGGATCGGCATCATCGTGTCGGTGATCCGCCGCTCGGCGATGCGGAAGACCAGGGACTCGGCGGTGTCCACCGCCTTGTCCACGTCGTCGGGGACGTCGTAGCCGAGCTGGGCCACCTCGCCGCCGACGCCGATGAGCTTCCGCATCATCGCCCGTTCTTCGATGATCCTGGCGTAGTAGGCGGCGTTGGAGGTGGCGGGGGTCTGGGACTCGAGGTCGACCAGCGCTCCTGGCCCGCCCACGGAGTCCAACAGGTTGGCGCGCTTGAGCTCCTCGGCGACGGTGATGGGATCCGCGGGCTCGCCCTGGGCGTAGAGCGAGGTGATGGCGTCGAAGACGTGGGCGTGGGCCGGCTTGTAGAAGTCGTCGATGGAGACGATCTGGATGGCGGCGGAGATGGCGTCGCTGGAAAGCAACATGGCGCCGAGCAGCGAGGCCTCGGCGTCCAGGTTGTGCGGGGGTACCCGCCCCGCCCGTTGGGGCGGCGGCTCGTCGTACTCCCGGGGGTCGAAGACGCCGTCGGTCATCGACGGCCTCCCCGGATCCCCACGACCTCACTCTTGCCGATGCCGGCCGCGATTCCAGGGGACCCCGCTGTGGATCTGCGGGGGATTTCTCGGGAGTTGCCCACAGGGCCATCGTCCCCGAGGGGTGGGACAGCCCCAGGGCGGCTCGGTCAGGCGGCGGTGACTTCGACGAGGAGGGGGATCTGGACGTCGGGGTGCGGCCTGATCACGACCTCGTGGGTGCCCAACTCCTTGATCGCGGCCTCGAGGACCACATCGTGACGATCGACCTCGATCGCGGCCTGGGCGGCCACGGCATCGGCCACGTCCACCGCGGTCACCGAGCCGAAGAGCTTGCCCTCTTCTCCGGCCCGCATGGGGATGATGACCGTGCGACCGGCCAACTGGGAGGCGACGCCTTCGGCGGCCTCCCGATCGGCGGCGTCCTGGACGGAGCGGGCCTTGGCCATGGCGTCGGCCTGCTGACGGGCACCGGCGGTCACCTTCATGGCCAGGCCCTTGGGCAGGAGGTAGTTGCGTCCGTAGCCGGCGGCCACCTCGACCACGTCGCCGCGGTGGCCCAGGCCGGACACGTCAGCGCGCAGGATGAGCTCCATCAGCCCTCCTCGCCGGCACCGACGTCGACCGATTCGACCTCGGGGGCGGCCTCGGAGGTCGCGTCCACCCCGTCGAGGTCGGCGGCCACGTCCGCTTCCTCGTCGCCCGCGCCGCCGACAGGAGGCGGGGTGGCCGGGGTCGGCATCGGCATCGGGGCGTCGGCCCGGGGACCACGTTCGCCCCGGTCCCGGGACGTGCGCTGGGTGGTCACCCGGCTGGTGTAGGGCAGGAGCGCCATCTCGCGGGCGTTCTTGATCGCCAGGGCGATCTCGGCCTGCTGCTGCTGGGTGTTGCCGGTCACGCGACGAGCGCGGATCTTGGCCCGATCGCTCATGAACCGGCGGAGGAGGTTGACGTCCTTCCAGTCCACGTAGGGCACCTGCTCCTGGAGCAGGATGCTGACCTTCTTCTTGCCGCGGCGGGCGTTGTCCTTGTTCTTGGTGCGTCGTTGCTGCTGCTTGGCCATCGTTCTAGAAGGGCTCCTCGTCCGGGTCGTAACCGCCGCCGCCCGAGGGCTGGTTGGGGGCCGGGCGACCGCCGCCGCCACCGCCACCACCGCCACCGCCGCCGCCGCCGCCGCCGTAGTTGCTTCCACCACCGTCGCCGTCGCGACGCTCGTTCTTCACGACCTGCGCGGTGGCCCACCGCAGGCTGGGGCCGACCTCGTCGGCGATGATCTCGACCTTGGAGCGCTTGTCGCCCTCCTGGGTCTCCCATGAGCGTTGGTCCAGGCGACCGGTCACCACCACGCGGGCCCCCTTGGGGATCGACTCGGCGACGTTCTCGGCCATCTGGGCCCAGCAGGTCACGTCGAAGAACGACGTGGACTCCTCCCACTCGTTGTTGCGGTTCTGCCACCGGCGGTTCACGGCGAGGCCGAAGGTGGCCAGGGCCTGTCCGCTCGAGGTGAACCGCAGTTCGGGGTCGCGGGTCAGGTTGCCCACGACGGTCACGGTGTTGCCGTTTGCCATGTCTCTTGCTCCTTCGCTCAGCCGGCGGGTGCCGGCTCCGCCGCGTCCCCGAGCAGGCCACGTCGGGTGGCCTCGTGGTCGGGAAGGCGGAAGATCTTGTGGCGAACGGTCTCGTCCGCGAGGCGGAGGAAGCGGTCGACCTCGTGGAGGTCGGTGGCCTCGGTCACGATCTCCAGGACGACGTAGTAGCCCTCGTCCTTGTGGTCGATCTCGTAGGCGAACTTGCGCAGGCCCCACTTGTCGGTGGTGGCCACGGCCCCCCCGGCGGCGCCGATCATGCTGGTGACGTGGTTGAGGGTCCCGTCGATGGTGGACTCGTCGACCTCGCGGTCGAAGATCACCATGAGCTCATACACACGCGCCATGCGTGCATCACTTCCCTTCGGTTCCGGCGCCAGAGCGCCTGGAGCCCCCGGTGGGGGCAGGGTCGGTGTCCCCGACACGGGGACGTTGTCGTGTCCCGAGGCTAACGGGACGTCTCGCCACTTCCTTCACGCCCTCCAGTGTCGCCGGGGGCAGGGACAGCTCAGAGAGGCGGGCAACTCCCGGTCGGGACGAGGCGGGCGGACGGCCCGTCGAGGCCGAGGGCCTCGAGGCCCCCCTGAGGGACTTCGACGGTGTCGTTGTAGGAGCCCCCGGGGGGATAGCCGGGGCACCCGGGACCGAGATCCAGGCACGGCTCCATGTCGGCGGTGGAGACGATGGCCCCGTCGCGGTCGAGGTAGGCGATCGACAGCGGCATCGGCGTGTCCCGCATCCAGAAGCCGCCGTCGGTGTCGGCGGGGAAGTCGAACAGCATCCCGGCGTAGTCGCCCAGGTCCACCACGTTCATCAGGCCCTGGCTGTACTGCTCCGCGGCGGCGGCCAGCAGGAGGCACCATTCGAGCACCTCGCCCGCGTCGTTGATGACCTCCACGCCGACCTCGTCGAAGCCCGGGATGGTGACCCGCCCCGAATCCGAGGTCGGCCCGTCGGCGGACAGGTCGATCCCGTCGGGGACCGACACCGCCGTCACCCCCGCCGGCGTCGACGCGGCGTCGTCCCCGCAGGCAACCAGCGTGAGCACGGCCAGCAGCGCGGCGGCGAGGGACGATCTCATGAGGGACCCAGTCTGGCCGCCGGCCGGACCACCTCCCGTTCTGGCGCCCGATCGAGGCGCCCCGGCACCCCCATCAGGCGCCAGTTCGGATGACGTGGCCCGACGGCCCGCCCCTCGTCGAGATCGGCGCCCTACCCCGCGCGCGTGTAGAGCCCGAGGGTCTCGGCCACGTCCTCACTGAGGTGGTAGCTCTCCTCCTGGCTGGGGAAGGCCCCGGCCCGCACGTCGGCGGCGAAGTGGGCCATGGCCTCGACCATCTCGTCCTTCATCGACGCGTAGCGGCGCACGAACCTGGGCGAGAGGCGGTCCTCGATGCCGAGCAGATCGTGGGCCACCAGCACCTGGCCGTCGCAACCGGGGCCGGCGCCGATGCCGATGGTCGGCACATCCACCGCCGCGGTCACCATGTCCGCCACCTCGGCGGGTACGGCCTCGAGCACGATGGCGAAGCAGCCGGCGTGCTCCAGCGCCTTGGCGTCAGCCACCAGGTCCAGTGCCGCTTCATGACCCTTGCCCTGGACCTTGAAGCCACCGAGGGCCTTGACCGACTGGGGTGTGAGGCCGATGTGGCCCATCACCGGCATCTCGGCGTCGACGATGGCCTCGATCACGGGCAGTCGCTTCCGACCCCCCTCGAGCTTGACCGAGCCCGCGCCCGCCCGGATCAGCCGGGCGGCGTTGCGGACCGACTCCTCGACCGAGACGTGGTAGCTCATCCAGGGGAGGTCACCCACCACCAGCGGCGCCGGGCCCTCGTCCGGCCCGCCGCGGCGTAGCCCTCGGGCGACTGCCGAGGTGTGATGGGCCAGGTCGTCGGTGGTGACCTGCAGGGTGTCGTCGTAGCCCAGCACGACCATGGCGACGGAGTCACCGACGAGGATCAGGTCGACCCCCGCCGCCCGGGCGATACGGGCGCCCGGGGCGTCATAGGCGGTGACCATGACCAGGGGATCGTGCCCATCCCTGACCTTGTGGGTCCGGATGTCGGGTGCGGTGACGGGCTTGCTCATGAAGCCATCTCCTTCTCGTCCAGCGCACGTTCGGCTGCCGGCGATGGAGGCACTCTACCCTGAACGCCCATGCCGGACCAGACCGATGAGCGGCGAGGTCGCCTCCGCGAAGGGCCCTCAGCACCGTGAGCGACGGCACCTGCGACTCCTGTGGCCGCCCCGACGAGGTGGTGACCGAGGTGGTGCGGGTCTACGTGGTGCCCGAGGCCTGGGACCAGGAGCGTCAGGTGACCGAGGCCGAGGACACCGAGCACTGGTGCTTCCCCTGCCTGACCCACTACCCCCACCGCGTCGTGGGCGACGATCCGAACGAGGCTCCGTCCCCGGCGTAGGGGCCAGGAGCGGCGCCGGAGCCGGTGCGGTCCTTCGGCCACCACCCGGAGCCGCGAGCGCGACCGCCATGGCCTCAGGCGGGGCGGGTCACTCCCGCCGGACGCCCCCAGGAGCACCCGGGGCCGGCGGCGCCGGACCCGCAACCGTGGTCGGCGGCACCGCCGTGGTCGGAGGCGCCGCCGTGGTCGGCGGCACCGTCGCGGCCGGAGGGGCCGTGGTGGGCGGCGCGGGCGCTCGGACCGGGGCGCAGCTGTCCACGACGCCGTCGCCGTTGGTGTCCAGGGGCGTGTAACCCGCCGGACACGTGGGCTGGGCGTTGGTGTCCTCCACCTCGCGGTCGGTGAACTCGGTGCGACCGGGGAAGTCGGTGACGTCGGCCAGGTCGCAGTCGTTCTGCATCAGGCCGTTGTCGATCAACCGCTGCATGAACTCGTGCCACACCGGGGCGGCCAGGGTGCCCCCCTGGCCGGCGAGGGGCGCGATCTCCTGGCCGGGCCCGCCCACGTTGCCGACCCACACCGCGGTGGTGACCTTGCAGGTGTAGCCCACGAACCAGGCGTCCTTGTTGTTCTGGGTGGTACCGGTCTTGCCGGCCACCTCCCAGCCCGAGAGCGCGGCCGCCGAGCCCGTCCCGCCCTCGACCACACCCTGCAGGGCCGTGGTCACCGTGTCGGCCACCTCGGGGGAGATGACCTGCTGGGGCGGGTCGTCGGCCTCGTAGAGGACGTTGCCCCGCGAGTCCTCGACCCGCTCGATCAGCACCGGGTCCGTGTGCAGTCCGTGGTCGCGGAAGGTCGTGTAGGCGCTGGCCATGTCGAGAACGGAGAGCTCGCCGGCGCCGAGCACCAGGGCCGGGGCGACCGGGAGCTCTGAGTCCACGCCGAGGCGGTTGGCCATCTGGAGCACGTTCTCGGTGCCCAGCTCCAGCATGAGCTGGGCGAAGACGACGTTGGAGGAGGCCGCCGTGGCGCTCAGGAGGGTGTGGCCGCCGCCGGAGCCACCACCGCACACCTCCCAGTCAGAGGAGCCGGGGATCTCGAGGGAGACGCAACTCGGCGCCGGGAGACGGGCTTGGGCCGAGTACCCCTGGGCCAGGGCCTCAGCCAGGGCGAAGGGCTTGAAGGACGACCCGGGCTGGCGGCCCGACCCACCACCCTTGGCGCCGGTGGCCAGGTTCAGCTCGGTGACGTTGAAGTCCCGGCCGGCCATCATCGCCCGCACCCGGCCGTCGGCGCCGATGGCCACGATCGAGCTCTCGGGCGTGCCCGAGAAGTTGTTGACCACCGTCTCGTAGGCCTGGCGCTGCCAGTTCTGGTCCAAGCTCGTGTACACCCGCAACCCGCCGCCGTAGACCCGGTCCTCGCCGAAGCGTTCGACCAGTTCCTGGCGGACCGTCTCATAGAAGTACTCCGAACCGATCTCGTGGCCCCGTACCTGGGAGAAGAGGGAGGCCTGGGTCCGAGGCAGGATGTTGCCGGGTGGGCACTCCCCCTGACAGATGCCGTAGGGGTTGAACGCCCACTCGACCTCGACGGCGGCGTCGTACTGGGCCGGGTTGATGTACCCCAGCTCCCGCATGTTGACCAGGGTCGTGTCCCGGCGCCGGTAGGCCTCCTCGGGGTCCCGGCTCGCATCCGCGGACTCCGGTGCCCGGATCAGACCGGCCAGGTAGGCGGCGTCGGTGAGAGACAGCTCGTCGACGTTCTTGAAGAAGTAGGCCCGCGCCGCCGCCTGCACGCCGTAGGCGCCCCGGCCGAAGTACACCGTGTTCAGGTAGCGCTCGAGGATCTCCTGCTTGGACAGCTCCCGCTCGAGCTCGAGGGCGTAGATGGCCTCGCGGATCTTGCGGGCGATGGTGCGCTCGTCGGTCAGGAAGGCCGTCTTGACGTACTGCTGGGTGATCGTGGACCCACCCTGCTGGGACACGCTGGTGCCCGAGACCTGGGCCCAGCCCGCCCGGGCGATGCCGGCGGGGTCCACCCCGTTGTGGTTCCAGAAGTTCTGGTCCTCGGCGGCGATCACCGAATTGATGAGGACCCGGGGCATCCGCCGGTAGGGAACGACGACCCGGTTCTCCTCGCCCCGCAGCTGGGCCGCGGCGTTGTTGACCCCGCAGCGCTCGGTGACCTCGCGGGTGCAGAGGAAGGAGGTCTCGTCGAGGGACTGGCTCTGGGGCGGCAGCTCGACACTGGAGAGGATCAGCCCGACGCCCGCCAGGCCGGCCACCACCACGAGCATGAGCAGGAACAGCAGCCGACGCCAGCGCCAGAAGATGGTGCGGCGCCGGAAGCGGCGCCGGCGGTACCGGCCCCAGAGGGAGAGGTGCTCGTCGGGATCGGCCGCGGGGGCGGCAGGGGTGGCGGTGTCAGCAGGCATGGGATGTCGGATCGAGGGATCGAGCCGGCCCCTGAGGTTACCGTTTGATTACAGCCAGTTGCCGTCGGGGTCAGAGGTCACAGGTCGAAGACGCGGCTGAGGTGGTTCCAGCCGCAGCCGGGGCAGACCTCGACCACATAGCAGCGGTAGGTGCCCTTGCGCCGAGTGGCCTTGGCCAGTTCGACGCGGTCCCGGACGCACCGGCCGGCCGGCCCGAGGTAGGAGCCGAAGACGTAGGAGACCAGCTTGAGCTTGTCCTCCTCACAGACCGGGCAGTCGAGCTCGGTGGACTCCTCGACGTAGTCGCGGGCCACTCGCAACAGCTCCGGGTGGGCATCGCACACCTCATGGCGGGCGAGGCGTCCCTTGCGGTACTCGGCCAGGACGCCCTGGCGCGCCAAGCGGTAGTCGACCGTGCCGCGGTGCTCGGCACCCCGTATCGCCTCCACCCGGAAGCCCATGGCCGCCGAGGCTAGGTCCTCCCACCCGTCGCCCGGGCCCGAGGCGCTAGAAACCCTCCCATGAGTGAGGGGTCAGAGGAGCAGGGGGCATCCCGTCGGGAGGCGGTGGATCACCCGGCGCGAGCGGCGTCGCAACGATCGATGGCCGCGGTGGAAGGCGGCGACCGGGACGCCTGGCTGGCCCTCTTCGCCGAGGACGCCGTGGTCGAGGACCCGATCGGCGCCTCACCCCTCGACCCCTCCGGGGCGGGCCGTCGGGGCAAGGCGGCCATCGCGGCGTTCTGGGACGAGATCATCTCCACGGGCCACATCCACTTCGATCTACGGGAGTCCTACGCCTGCGGCGACGAGTGTGCGAACGTTGGCCGCATCACCACCACGCTCCCCGACGGGAACCGCTCCGTGGTCGAAGGCGTCTACACCTACCGGGTCGACGCCGAGGGCCGGCTGGTCGCCCTCCGGGCCTACTGGGAGTTCGACGCCATGACCTTCGAGGGTCCGGAATGATCAGCCGGCCCGAACCCAGGCCCGACCGCGCCGACGGCGGCCGACGATGACCGCCGTGGCCGAGTTCGAGTACGGGCCGGACGTCCCGGGCGAGAGCGAGTTGCGCCTCCTCGGCCCGGTGGCGGGGCGGCGGATCCTGGTCCTCGGCTGCCGGCGGACCGATGCCATCCTCTCCCTGGCCCGCAACGACGCCAAGGTCATCGTCGTGGACCCGGTCTCCCGGCGGGTCGACCAGGCCCGCGAGGTCTGCGAGAGGTCCGAGGTGCGCGTGGAGTTCCACCACACCGACCTGGCCGACCTGGCCTTCCTGCGGGGGGACTCCATCGACGCCGCCCTGTCCGTGTCGGCCCTGGCCGAGGTCGAGGACCTGAACCGGGTGTTCCGCCAGGTCCACCGGGTGCTCGGGGCCAATGCCCCGATGGCCCTGTCCCTCCCCCACCCCGCCTTCGTCACCCTCGACCCCGAGGGTGGGGAGCCGCCCCGGCTGGCCCGGCGCTACGCGGACGCCTCGCCGCTCGCCGGTCGGCCCGAGGGCGCCGAGGCCGAGTACGCCCACACCGTCGGTGGCCTGTTCACCAGCCTCACCCGGGCCAAGTTCGGGGTCGACACCATCCTCGAGCCCGAGCCCCTGGCCGGGGCGCCCCGCAGCACCCACTGGGCCCCCGCGATGGCCTGGATGCCCGCCACGCTGATCCTGCGGGCCCGCAAGCAGGGCGCCTGAACCGCTGCCCCCGGGGTGGCCTCGTTCGGGCCGGCGCGGCGGCGGGCTCGGGAATATGGTCCAGATGGCCCATGAAGTCCCCCGGCGGCGATGCCATCATGGACCCACGACGCACCGCGGCTCACCGTTGATCGGTCAGGCGAAGCCGGTACTTGAGCACGGGCCCGCGGTGCGGCGATCAACGGTGGTGATGCCCGTGGTACAGGGCCCCGAGAGGGGCCCTGTACCCGTTTTCGGCCGAGGCGGGGATGCCCGGCCGTCCGATCAGCCCGAGTGCCCGGACCACCACTCGTCGAGGCGGCGGTAGGCCTCCTCCTCGCCCAGGGGCCCCTCGTCGAGGCGGAACTCGAGCAGCATGTCCAGCGCCTCGCCCACCGCACGGCCCGGGGTGAGCCCCAGGTGGTCCATGATCTGGCGGCCGTCCAGGTCGGGGCGGAGGGCCTTCAGCTCCTCGGCCTCCTCGAGCTCGGCGATGCGCTCGACCAGGTCGTCCATCCGCCGGGCCAGCATCTCGGCCTTGCGCCGGTTCCGGGTCGTGCAGTCACAGCGGGTCAGCTCGATGAGACGGTCCAGCTGGTCGCCTGCGTCGCGCACGAACCGGCGCACCGCGGCATCGGTCCAACCGGTGCCGGTGCCGTAGCCGTGGAAGCGGAGATGCAGCCGGACGAGGCGGGTGACGATCTCCACGTCCTCGTTCGGGTAGCGCAGAGCCGTCATGCGTTCCTTCGTCATCCGGGCCCCGACCACCTCGTGGTGGTGGAACATGACGCCGTTGGGGCCGAAGGAGCGGGTCTTGGGCTTGCCGATGTCATGGAAGAGCGCGGCCAGGCGGGTGAGGCGGTCCGAGGAGGTGTTGGCCACCACCGCGATCGTGTGGGCCAGGACGTCCTTGTGGTGGTGGATGGGGTCCTGCTCGAGACGCATCTGGAGCAGTTCCGGGAGGAACTCGTCGGCCAGGCCGGTCTCGACCAGGAACCACAGTCCGTCCGAGGGGTCGGTGACGACCAGCAGCTTGTCCAGCTCGTCGCGGACCCGCTCGGCGGAGACGATGGCCAACCGGTCCCCCATCTCGGCCACCGCCCGGACCAGTTCGTCGGAGGGGCCGAGGCCGTAGCCGGCGACGAAGCGTGCCGCGCGCAGCATGCGCAGCGGGTCGTCGCTGAAGGACTCGTGGGGCTCGAGCGGGGTACGGAGGTGGCCGGCAGCAAGGTCGACGGCCCCGTCGAAGGGGTCGATGAGCTGGAGCTCGGGCAGGGCCAGGGCCATGGCGTTCACGGTGAAGTCCCGCCGGGAGAGGTCGGACTCCACCCGGTCGGAGAACTGGACCTCGGGCTTGCGGGACTCGGGCAGGTAGACGTCGGCGCGGTGGGTCGTGATCTCGACGGTCCACACCGTGCCGTCGGGCCCGGTGACCTTGGCCCCGATGGTCCCGAACCGCTCCCCCTGGGTCCACACCGCGTCGACGTACCCGGAGATCAGCGCCTTGATCCGGTCGGGCCGGGCGTCGGTGGTGAGGTCGACATCACGATCGGCGAGGCCTCGACCGACCAGGAGGTCCCGCACCACGCCGCCGACCAGATAGAGGCGGTGATCGGCCGCCGCGAAGCACTCGGCCAGCGGCGCCACCGCGTCGAGCACGGGCTGGAGCGCCCGCTCGAGCCGCTCGGGGATCACGAGCCCGCCGCCGCGGCCTGTGCCGCAGCCACGGTGCCGACCACCTCCCGCCCGGGCCCGGCGGAGGTGGGGGCCTCGGTCGGCACGGCCTCGCCCAGCAAGGCCCCGACGGTGGCCGCCGCGCACTCGGCCAACGCGATCAGGTCATAGCCCCCCTCCAGGAACACGACCCGGCGACCGGCGGGGGCGAAGGTCAAGAGGTCGGCGGTCACCGCGGCATAGTCGCCCGCGGTCAGGCCGAGATCGGTGATGGGGTCTCGCCGGTGCGCGTCGAACCCCGACGACAGCAACAGCCAGGTGGGGGCGAAGGCGGCCACGTGAGGGGCGAGGACCTCCTCGATGCCCGCCCGGTAGACGTCGCCGGTCGCCCCGGGAGGCAGGGGGAAGTTCACCGTGGTGCCCGCCGCTCCCCGGCCGCCGACCTCGAGAGCCGAGCCCGACCCCGGGTACAGCGGGTGCTGGTGGAAGGAGACATAGAGCACGCGCGGGTCCTCCCAGAAGATGTCCTGGGTTCCGTTGCCGTGGTGGGCGTCGATGTCGACCAGGAGCACGCGCTCGCCACGATCGGCCAGGTGGGCGGCGGTCACGGCGACGTTGTTGACCAGGCAGAAGCCCATGGATCGCTCGGCGGTGGCGTGGTGACCGGGCGGGCGCACGGCACAGAACGCGGCATCGGCCTCGCCCCGGCCCAGCCGCTCCACGGCGTCGATGCCCGCCCCGGCCGCGAGAAGGGCCACCTCCCAGGAGTCCGCACTCACCCGCGTGTCGGCGTCCACATGACCTCCGCCGGACCGGCAGAGGGCCTCCAACCCGTCGAGATGGGCGGCCGGGTGCACCACCTCCAACTCGGTCCGGGTGGCGGGGCGAGGGCTCACCCGGATGAGCGCATCGTCCAGACCGGACGTGGCCAGGCCTTCGAGCACGGCCCCCAGTCGGGCGGGGCGCTCCGGGTGGCCCGGCCCGGTGTCGTGGTCACCGAAGCGCTGATGGGTGGCGAGGAGGACGGCGGCCACGGCCCCGACGCTAGCGGCGCCTCCTCCGCCCGCTTCAGCCCGTGGCCGGGGGCGGGGCCGCGTCGGGAGCCGACGGGATGGTTCCCGTATCCTCGACGGCGATGACCACCGCCTCGCCGCACCGCGCCCTGCGGGTGCGACCGTGGCCGGTCGATCCCACCACCGCCCACCTCGTGCCCTACCCCATGCGCCCCCTGAACGCCGACGCCCTGCGCCGGGTCCTGGCCGAGTTGGCCGACGCCGGCTACCAGAGGGCCCGGACCGCGGCCCTCAGCCCGGACGAGCAGCGACCGTTCCTGGCGGCGGGCTTCGTGGTCGATGAGCACCTGCACCTCCTGGCCCATGACCTGACCGCCGTCGTACCGCCCGTCCGACCCTCGCCGCTGCGCCGGGCCCGACGTCGCGACCACGACGCCGTCCTGTGGGTCGACGGGGCGGCCTTCTCCCCACCCTGGCGTCTCGATGCCACAGGACTGCGGGAGGCCCTCCTCGCGACGCCGTCGGTGCGGTTCCGGGTCGCGACGGTCGAGGGCCGGGTGGTGGCCTATGCCGTCGCCGGTCGGGCCGGGCGCCGTGGCTACCTCCAGCGGGTCGCGGTGCATCCCGATCACGCCACTCGGGGCCTGGGACGCACCCTGGTGACCGACGCGCTGGCCTGGATGGCCCATCGGGGCGCCCGACGGGCCGTGGTCAACACCCAGGAAGGCAACGCGGCCGCGCTGGCGCTCTATGAGGCGCTCGGGTTCCGGCCCGAGCCGGCAGGCCTCGACGTGCTCGGGGCCCCGCTGCCTTGACCCGTCGCCCCCATCGTCTCGGCCTGCCCCTCGCCCTCGCCCTCGCCCTCTTGGTCCTCGTCTCGGGCGGACCCGGGCCCGTCGCCGCGCGGGAGCGCGTGTCGGCCACGCCCCGCCTGGTCCGCCAGACCCCCTGGGTCGCCGAGGACCAGCCCGTCGAACTGGCCTTCGCCCACCCGGGCGGCCTCCCTGCCGACGGGACGGTGGAGTTGGCCCTGTACGGGCCGCTGACCTCCCGGGACGTCCTGGTCCGGGCGGCGACCGACCCGTCCGTGCTCGGCCCCCAACGGGACACCCTCTCGGTCCCGACGGCGCTGATCCCCGAGCGGTCCGACGGCGCGTTCACGCTCCGGCTCGCCACCGACGGCTCCCCCGGGGCCCTGCCGGTCGCCGCCCCCGGCGTGTACCCCCTGGCACTGACGGTGGCCGACGCCGACGGGACCACCGGCCCCAGCCTCGTGACCTGGATCGTGCGCACGGCGCCCGACGCGGCGGCGACCCCGCTGCGGACCGCACTCGTGCTCCCCCTCCACGCCCGCCCCTCCTTCGGTCCGGACGGCATGCCCGAGGTGAGCGACCGGGCCACAGGCCTCCTCGACAGGCGGGCCCGGCTCCTGGAGAAGTACCGCGACATCTCCCTGACGGTCGCACCGACGCCCGAGCTCCTCGACGCCGTGGCCGAGACCGACCCGGCCCTGCTGGACCAGGTGGCCGCGGCATCGGCGCCTCACCACGTCCTCAGCGGGACCTACGTCCGCCTCGACCTCACGGCGTACGCGGACGTCGCCGACTTGGCGGGTCCGCTCTCGGAGCAACTGGCTGTCGGCGCCCGCAGTCTCCGTCGCGCCCTGGACCGCCCCATCGACATCCGCACCTGGGCCGGGCCCGGCAACCCGACCAGCAGCGCACTCGACGCCCTCCTCGGCAACGGGATCGACCGGGCCCTGTTGCGTACGGAGTCGGTGACGGGTCCCACGCTGCCGATCGACGAACCGGTGGTCGTCGCCGGCGGCACCGGTCAACGCATCGCCGCCGTCCTCGCCGATCCGAGCATGCGGACCCACGTCAACGGGACCTCGGATCCGGTGCTCGCCGCTCAGCGGGCGCTGGCCGACCTCGCCCTTCTCTCGGGCACCCCGGCCGAAGGCGGGGTGGCGACCAGCGACGGTGCCGCGGGCGTGGTCATCAAGCTCCCCGCCAACCAACCCCTGCCGGCCGCCTTCCTCGACACCGTGCTGCGCGGGCTGCGGGAGGGTGGGCCGCTCCGAGCGGTGAACCTGGCCGAGCTGTTCGCGGCCGATCCCCATGGCGGGACCGACGCCCCCGAGCCCGGGCCCACGGTCATCGGGACCCCGCTCGCGGGCCAGGACCTCGCCGCCTACGGCAACAACCTCGCCGCGACCCGGGAGATCGTCGACGGCTACAGCAGCTTCGCGGGACGGGTCGACCCCCTCACCGAAGACCTCCGGCGACGGCTCCTGGTCTCGGGTTCCAGCGACCTCACCGAGATCGAACGGAGTGCCTACCTGCGTTCGGTCGGTTTCACCATCGCCACCGAGACCAACCAGGTGAGGATCACCGATGACGAGACGGTCACGCTCACCTCGCGCGCGGGCGACATCCCGATCACCATCCACAACGACACGGGCGGACCGGTGGAGGTCCGCGTCGCCTTCGACAGCGACAACAAGCTGCAGTTCCCCGACGGCGCCACGCGACGCCTCCGCCTGCTCGAGGGCCCCAACCGCGTCGAGGTGCCCGTGGTGGCCCGGGCCAGTGGCGCCTTTCCCCTCCAGATCACCGTGAGCTCCGCCGACGGCGTGTTGCTGGTGGGCCGGGCGCAGGTCACCGTCCGGTCCACGGTCGTCTCCGGCGTCGGGGTCGTGCTCTCGGTCGGCGCCCTGCTCGTGCTCGTGGTCTGGTGGGCCCGGCACTGGCACTCGGTGCGCCGCAACCGCCGCCTGATCGATCCCGACTCGGGCGCCGGGGGTAACGCTGAGGCGTCGGCCCCGGTCTGAGGACCCAGGGCGGCACTACGCTCGCCCCACTCGCTCCGCGATCCACCCATCCGCGATCCACCACCCGAGGGGAACATGGCCGTCCGCATCGTCACCGACAGCGCCTGCGACCTGGCTGAGGTCCAGGTCGAACGACACGGCATCGAGGTCGTGCCCCTCTCCATACGGTTCGGCGACGAGGAGTTCGTCGACGGCGTGGAGCTCAGCGTCGACCAGTTCTACGCCAAGATGGCCGAGGCCGACACCCTGCCGGAGACCGCGGCGCCCTCTCCCGGTGCCTTCGAGCAGGCCTTCCGCAAGCTGGGCGCCGGTGGCGACGAGATCGTGTGCATCAACCTCTCCGCCGCGCTCTCGGCCACCATGCAGTCCGCGGCCACTGCCGCCAAATCGCTGGAGGGCGAGATCCCGGTGACGGTCATGGACTCCAAGGCCCTCACCATCGGGCTCGGCAACATCGTGGTCGCAGCCGCCGAAGCCGCCGGGGCCGGTGCGACCAGCGCCGAGGTCGTGGCCCGGGCCGAACGGCTGTCGGAGCGGACCCGGATGTGGGGGATGCTCGACACCCTCGACAACCTGCTCAAGGGCGGGCGCATCGGCAAGGCCCAGCAGCTCATGGGCAGCGTGCTGTCCATCAAGCCGATCCTCGACATGAGCACCGGCGAGGTGCACGAGGCCGCCAAGCCCCGGACCCGGAAGAAGGGCCTGCTGTGGCTGCGGGACAAGGTGCTGGAGTTCGACGGGGTCGAGAACCTCTGGGTCATGGCCGGGGATCCCGACGATGCCGGCGAGCTCATCGACCTGCTCGACGGCTCCTACGAGGGTGAGATCCACCAGGGCCGGATCGGTCCGGTCATCGGTACCCACGGCGGACCCGGCGTCATGGGCGTCAGCTTCTGGTCCTGAGCCCCGGCCCCTCGACACCGCGGGCCTCGATGCCGGCGCGGCGCTCGCTGCGCAGCCGGGCATCGCGACCGCCGTGCCCGGCCGCGGCCGCGGCGCGGCGGTAGCGTGGCCGTCACCGTGGCCGACCCGCCTGTCCCCCCGACCACGGAGCGATTCGACCGCGCCGGCACCCTGCTGGCCGGTCGCTACCGCTTCGAGCGACGCCTCGCCGTCGGCGGCATGGCCGAGGTCTGGGAGGCCGTGGATCAGGTCCTCGACCGGCCGGTGGCGATCAAGGTCCTGCACCCCCACCTCTCCGGGGACCAGGCCTTCGTGGAGCGCTTTCGTCGGGAGGCGATCGCCGCCGCCCGGTTGACCCACCCCTCCATCGTGGCCATCTACGACACCCACAGCAGTGAAGGCCAGGAGGCCATCGTCATGGAGCTGGTCCGGGGCGTGTCGCTGCGCACCCATCTCGACGACAAGGGCACCCTGCCCGGCGGTGAGGCCGTCAACATCGGTGCCCGGGTGGCCGAAGCCCTGTCCACGGCACACCACGCGGGTCTCGTACACCGGGACATCAAGCCCGCCAACATCCTGCTCTGCGAGGACGAGCGGGTCATGGTGGCCGACTTCGGGATCGCCAAGCTCACCGATGCCGACCACACGACCGAGGGCACGGTCCTGGGCACCGCCAAGTACCTGGCACCCGAACAGATCTCCGGCTCCGCGGTCGACGCCCGCACCGACCTGTACTCGCTGGGCATCGTGCTCTATGAGATGGCTTGCGGCCGCGTGCCCTTCAGCGGCGACACCGACACCGCCACCGTCCTGGCCCGACTCCACCAGGACCCGGTGCCTCCCCGCCAGGTCCGGGCCGAGGTCCCGGCGGCCTTGGAGGCGGTGATCCTGCACGCCCTGCAACGGGATCCGGCTCGACGCCCGTCCTCGGCCGACGCGCTGCGGACCGAGCTGTTGGCCGCCCTCGGGGTGGGGGGGGCCGGCACCCATTCGGCGCCCCTGGCCGCCGCTCCCGATCCGACGTTCCTGGAGACGACCGGGTCCGCCGACGGGACCGCGGTCTCCCCGCCACCGCCGCCGAAGGTCCCGCCGCCCCCGACCACCGCCCCACCCCCGACCACAGCCCCGCCCACCCGCCGACCCACCCCCTCGGTCGCGCCCGAGCGCACCGGCAACTGGACCGGTCCGGCGCTGGTGATCGGCCTGGTCCTGGTCGCCCTCGTCGTGGCCGGTGTCCTCCTCGGAAGCGTTCTCGGCGACGGGTTCTTCGGCCGGGGCGAACCCGAGGTGCCGGGGGTCGACGACGGCGGCCCCGGTGGCGGGGGCGGTGAGGCGCTCACCCTGACGGCCGGCGCGTTCGATCCGGAGGGCGACGGCACCGAGGGCGACGACCAGGCCCCCCTGGCCGTCGACGGCGATCTCGAGACCGCCTGGACCTCCGAGACCTACGACAGCCGAGAGGACTTCCAGGGCCTCAAGCCCGGCGTCGGGCTCGTCCTCACCCTCGACCAGGCCGCCGACCTGGGTGACCTGGTCGTGGACACCGGCGCCGACTTCACCGGCTGGGCGGCCGAGGTCTTCGTCGCGGCCTCCCCGGCGGCGGATCTCGCCGGCTGGGGAGCCCCGGTCGCCGCCCAGGAGGGGATCGAGGGCCGCGCCACCTTCGACCTCTCCGGCCGGTCCGGCGGCGCGGTGCTGCTCTGGATCACCGACCTCGGGCCCGGCCGGCCGGAGGCCGTGGTCAACGAGGTGGGCCTCTCCCCCGGCTGAGGCCCAGGAACGACTCCGAGGCGACCGAGGGCGTCGGGCCGGAGATCTCGACGGATTGCGTGCCCTTCGATCGTGCCGGGACCGCAGCCGACGCCAGGACAGCCGGCCCGATGCGACACCTCCGGGCCCCCGACCCGACCGCCCCACCGACCCCAGCCCGGCCGCGATGCCGGTGGGGCCCGATCCGGTCGAACTACCGTCGGGGCATCGTTCCCGCCCTCGCCGACGAGGCGCTGGTCGCCGCCGCCCTCGACGGTGACGACGAGGCCCTCGATGCCCTGCTGCGCCGTCACCACGACCGGATCCACGCGATCTGCCGGCGCCTCGCGGGCAACGACGCGGACGGGGCCGACGCCACCCAGGAGGCGCTCATCACCGTCGTCCGGCGCCTGGACCGGTACGACGGGCGGGCGAAGTTCACCACGTGGCTGTACCGGGTCGTGACCAACGCCGCGCTCGATGAGCTACGGCGGCGCCGGCGGCGCCCGGTGCCCGTCGACGACGAGGCCTTCGCCCTCGACGTCGGCCCCGACGCGCCGGCCCTGGACGGCGCGGTGGCCGACCGGCTCGACATCGACGGCGCGCTCACCCGGCTCGCTCCGGAGTTCCGTGCCCCCGTGGTCCTCCGCGACCTCTGCGGACTGGACTACGCCGAGATCGCCGAGGTGCTCGGGATCGCCCCCGGGACCGTCCGGTCCCGCATCTCCCGGGGGCGCGGCGCGCTGGCCCACCTGCTGGCCGGGAACCCGGCGCCCACTGCCGGTCGTCCTAGGGGGGAGCATGCCTGAGCCCTTCCGCTCCGACGACGACCTGGTCAGCGCCGTCCTCGACGACGAGGCCACGGCGGACGAGCGCGCCCGCGTGGCCGCCGACCCGGTGCTCTCGGCCCGGCTGGCCGAGTTCCGGGCGGTCGCCACCGAGGTGGGAGGGCCCGTGACCCCGCGAGCGACCGCGGCCCGGGACGCCGCGCTGGCGACGGCCGTGGCCGAGCGCCGTCGTCACGACGAGGTCGTCGTGGCGATGCGACCTCGGCCCAGCACCGGCTCGTGGCTCGCCGCCGCCGCGGTGCTCGTGGTGCTGCTCGGCGCCGGCCTCCTCCTGGGGCGGCTGGGCGACGACACCGGGAGCGAGGACTCGGCGAGCAGCGACACCGCCACGTTCGAGGAGGCCGGGGACGGAGCCGACACGGCGGCGGGGGAGGTGGTGGACGACGGCGGCCCGAGCGGCGGTTCGACCGCGTTCGACGAGGGCCCACCGGTGGCGCTCGGCGCCGTCGCCGACGAGACCGAGCTGCGGGCCGCACTGGTCGCCAGCGGTGGCCTCGATGCCTTCGGCGCGGTGCCGACCACTCGCACCACCCTCCCGGCGGCGGCCCCGCCGCCGGGCCGGGAGGGGGTGGAGGGCGGCAGCGAGGGCTGCCTGATCCGTTTGGAGGAGTCCGACCCGGTCCTGGACGGGATCCTGCTCGAGGGCACCGCCACCTACGCCGGCAGCCCGGCCGTGGTGTACGTCTTGGCCACCGCCGACGGCGACACCCGGGTGGTGGTCGTCACCGCCCAGACCTGCCGGACCCTCGTCAGCTTCCCCCTCTGACCGACGGGACCCCTCCGCCAGCGCGGCTTCGTTAGGCTCGTGGCCCATGGCCGTGCCGAACCGATCGACCACCCCCGGGCCCGGCGAGGACTGGGCCGATCAGGCCGCGGACACCGTCGTCCGCGTCGTCGACGCCGTCCGGGAGAAGACGACCGGGCCGGTCCTGACCGCCGCCCGGGCCATCGTCTACGGGATCATCGGCGCCTTCGCCGCGGTCGTGGCCCTCGTCGTGCTGGTGATCGCCCTCATCCGGTTGCTGGACGTCTACCTGCCCGGTGAGGTCTGGTCGGCCTATCTCCTGCTGGGCCTCGTCTTCAGCGTCGGCGGATTGCTGGCGTGGCGCAAGCGTTACGCCCCCGAGGTCCCCTGAGGGGAATGCCCCGGGCTCCGGCGCCGTTGCCCCGGCCGTACCCGACGAACCGCCAGACCAACAGAGAGCACACCCACCTTGAGCTCGGACATCCGCGAAGTGATCATCATCGGCTCCGGCCCCGCCGGCCTGACGGCGGCCATCTACTCCGCCCGGGCCAACCTCCACCCGCTGGTCCTCGAAGGCGAACCGTCCTCCACCAGCGACCAGCCGGGCGGCCAGTTGATGCTGACCACCGACGTCGAGAACTTCCCTGGCTTCCCGGAGGGCGTCATGGGCCCCGAGCTCATGATGCGCTTCCGCGAGCAGGCCACCCGCTTCGAGGCCGACATCCGGACCGAGAAGGTCAGCAGGGTCGATCTGAGCGAGCGTCCGTTCAAGGTCTGGGTGGGTGATCCCGATGCCCCCGACCCGACGTACCGGGGCCGGTCGATCATCGTGTCGACCGGCGCCCAGTCCAAGATGCTGGGCCTCGGTGAGGAACGCCTGATCGGCCACGGGGTGTCGACGTGCGCGACCTGCGACGGCTTCTTCTTCCGGGACCATGACATCGTCGTGGTCGGCGGCGGGGACTCCGCGGTCGAGGAGGCCCTGTTCCTGTCGAAGTTCGCCTCCACCGTGACCCTGGTCCACCGCCGCGACGAACTCCGGGCCTCCAAGATCATGCAGGAGCGGATCCTGGCCAACCCCAAGGTCCGCTTCCAATGGAACTCGGTGGTGGAGGGGGTCGTGGGCGAGACCGCGGTCGAGGCCGTGGTGGTCAAGGACGTGAGCTCCGGTGACCTCACCACGCTGGCGGTGACCGGCCTGTTCGTAGCCATCGGCCACACGCCCAACACCTGGCTCTTCGAGGGCCAGTTGGACATGGAGGAGTCCGGCTACCTGGTCACCGGTCCCGGCACGGCCACCAACATCGAGGGCGTGTTCGCCTGTGGCGACGTCCAGGATCACACCTATCGGCAGGCGATCACCGCGGCCGGCTCGGGCTGCATGGCGGCCATCGACGCCGAGCGCTGGCTCGAGGCCCAGGGCTGAGGCGGCTGGCCCGCCGGGAATGTCACCCCCCGTCGTTGGGTTGCACGGGGTCGAACCAAGGAGAACTTGCGACATGGCAGAAGGCATCAGCGATCTCACCGACGCCACCTTCGACGAGGAGATCGGCGGGGCCGACGGTCCCGTCCTCGTCGACTTCTGGGCGGAGTGGTGCGGTCCCTGCAAGATGATCGCCCCCGTCCTCGAGGAGATCGCGGCCGAGAACGACGCGCTGCGGATCACCAAGCTCAACGTGGACGACAACCCCGAAGCGGCCCGCCGGCACGGAGTGATGAGCATCCCCACGATGATCGTCTTCAAGGACGGCCAGGAGGCCAAGCGCCTGATCGGGGCCAAGGGCAAGGGCCAGATGGTCCAGGAGCTCGCCGAGTTCCTGGCCTGATCCCCGCGATCCGACCCGGCCCCTGGTCGGGTGGCACCGGGGCGAGTCGGCCTGCGGTGGTGTTCGCGCTCGACCATTGGTAGGAACCCTGCGTGGTCGACGTCGCCGAGGATCCACTCCCCCTCGGGGAGGGCGCGCGCGGCGAGGCGGTCCGGGACGTCCAGCGACGTCTCGGCGCGCTGGGCCACGACCTCGACCCGGATGTCCGCGGGGAGTTCGGGCCCGCGACCCTGGCGGCCACCCGCACGTTCCAGTGCGAACGGGGCCTGCCGACCGACGGGATCTGCGGGCCGGTGACCTGGGCGGCGCTGGTCGAGGCCGGCTACCGCCTCGGGGACCGCTTCCTCTACCACCGCAAGCCGATGCAGCGGGGGGACGACGTGGCCGAGCTCCAGGCGGGACTGGGCGCCCTCGGCTTCGACGCGGGACGGGTCGACGGGATCTGCGGGCCGGACACGGCGCGGGCCCTGGAGGAGTTCCAGCGCAACAGCGGGCTCACTCCCGACGGCATCTGTGGTCCGGATTCGGTGGCCGCCCTGCGGCGCCTGTCGGGTCGACGGGTGGGGCCCACGAGTGTGGCCCAGGCCCGGGAGGTCCTCGCCCTCCGCGACGCCCCCCGCCAGTTGGCCGAGCGGCGGATCGTCCTGGGTGCACCCGGGGCCCTCGGCTCGCTGGCCGACCGGGTGCGGCGGTTGCTCACCGAAGCGGGAGCGGAGGTCACGGTGGTCCACACCGCCGACGGCTCGGCCCAGGCCCGCGAGGCCAACGACCTCGGTGCGGAGCTCTATGTCGGTCTGCGTCTGGTCGCCGTGGCCGTCTGCCGGGTCTCGTACTACGCCACCGAGGGCTTCGAATCCGTCGGGGGTCGACGGCTGGCCGAGCTGACCGCTCCCCGATTGGGAACCGTTCTTGATATTGCCCCCGAGACCTCGGGCATGCGGTTGCCGGTGCTGCGCGAGACCCGGATGCCGGCGGTGCTCTGCGAGCTCGGGCCCGCCGACGAGGTCGTGGTGCAGGCCGGCGCGCTGGCCACCGCGCTGACCGCCTGCGTGGGCCTCTGGGTCCAACGCCGGCTGGACCCGCCGGACTGATGAGGCCGTCCGACGGCCGGGGCACGCGCGGAGCGTGGTGGGCTGATCGACGCTCCGTAGACCCTCGACCTGAACCTCTACTGACGCGGTTATCCACAAGCTGTGACTAAACCTGTGGTCAACGGCGGTTCAGCCCGGCGTTCCGGGGGATTCCCGACCCCGCCCTAGTCCCCGGCGATGATGAGGCGGTAGAGGCGCTCGAGGTCATCCAGGTCGGCGAACTCCACGACGATCTTGCCCCGCTTGGCCCCGGTCTGGACCGTCACCCGGGTGTCGAGGTGGTCGGCCAGGAGCTCTTCGAGCTCGAGGAGCGCGGCCGGTCGCGTGGTCCCGGGCTCGGGCGGCGGCTCGGCCCCCTTGTCCGATTCCGCCCGACGGGCCCGGTCCTTGACGGCCTGTTCGACCTGACGCACCGACCAGCCCTCGGCCACGGCCTCCTCGGCCAGTGCCTGTTGATCCGCTCGGTCCTCCACGGGCAGCAGCGCCCGGGCGTGCGCGGCGGCGAGGAGACCGTCGATGAGCAGGCCTTGGATGGCCGGCGGCAGGTTCAACAGGCGCAGCGTGTTGGCCACGGCGGGGCGGCTCTTGCCCACCCGCAGCGCCAGCTGCTCCTGAGTGAAGCCGAAGTCGTCGATCAACTGCTGGTAGGCCGCGGCCTCCTCCAGGGCGTTGAGGTCCTGGCGGTGGAGGTTCTCGATGACGGCCTGCTCGAGGGCGCCCACATCCTGGACCTCCCGCACGATGGCGGGGATGACGGTCAATCCCGCTTGCTGGGCCGCCCGCCAGCGGCGTTCGCCGGCAATGAGCTGGTAGGCGCCCGACTCGGCGGGCCGGACCAGGATGGGCTGGAGGACGCCGACCTGCTCGATGGAGTCCGCCAGGGAGGCGATGCCTCCCTCGTCGAACTCCTCCCGCGGCTGGAAGGGGTTGGGGACGATGGCCTCCACGGGGAGCTCCTGGAAGCTGGCACCGTGCGCCTCCTCGCCGTCCTCGGGGATCAGGGCCCCGAGGCCCCGCCCCAGCCCACTACGCCGTGCCACGGATGGCCACCTCCTCGGCCAGGCGCCGGTAGGCCCAGGCCCCTCGGGACTTCGAATCGAACGTGGTGATCGGTTGGCCGTAAGAGGGGGCCTCGGACAAGCGAACCGTCCGGGGGATCACCGTGTCGGTGACCTTGGAGCCCAGGTGCTGTCGCACGTCGGTGGCCACATCCTCGGCCAACGTCGTCCGGGCGTCGTACATGACCAGGACCACCGTGCTCACCTCGAGGGTGGGGTTGAGCGCCTTCTGCACCAGATCCACGTTGTGCAGGAGCTGGCCCAGGCCCTCCAGGGCGTAGTACTCGCACTGGATCGGGACCAGCACCTCCCCCACCGCGGCGAAGGCGTTCAGGGTGAGCAGGCCCAGGGACGGTGGGCAGTCGATGAGGATGTAGTCGTAGTCCGCGCTGATCGGGTCCAGGGCCCGGCGGAGGCGGAGCTCCCGCGACATGGCGGCCACCAGCTCGATCTCCGCGCCGGCCAGGTCCAGGCTGGCGGGCGCCACGAAGAGGTTACGGACCTCGCTGGGCTCGATGCAGTCCTCGATGGGCACGTCGTCGAGGAGGACGTCGTACATCGTGGCCTCCAGTTCCCGGATGTTCAGGCCCAGTCCCGTACTGGCGTTTCCCTGGGGATCCAGGTCGACCACCAGCACCCGCAGCCCTCGCTCCGCCAGGCCGGCCCCCAGGTTCACCGCGGTGGTGGTCTTGCCCACGCCACCCTTCTGGTTGGCCACGGCGATGACCCGGGGGTGGGTCGGTCGGGGCAACGGGTCCTTCAGGTTCGGCTTGGGAACCTTGGTGGGCTCCCGCTCCTTGTCCTCGACGCGCGCGCGATCAGGACCACGGGTCTTCGCCATCAGAGCGCCATCCTGCCTGTTTCCGCACCCAGATACAAGGACCGTTGCCCAATCCCGGAGCAGGCGGCTCTCCATCGGCCATCTTCCGGGGGTGGGCCAGGGAGCGATGTTTCCCGGTGAACATCTCGTCGGGTCGGTAAGAGATGTTCACCGGGAAACACTTCAGAAGAGCGGCGATCGCTCCGGGACTCCCGGTTTGCGGGGATAGGTGACCGCACAAGGGGTCGACTGGGTCACCCCGACGAAGCCGTAGCCGTCGAGGGCACGGGACTCCGGTGCCGAAAGGCCGAGGGCGGCCAGGCCTTCCACCGGCCAGCGATCCGTCACCTGCGGCGGCTCGCTGACGAGGAGCCGACCCCCGACCCGCAGCAAGGGGGCCCCACACTCCGCGACCACGGCCGGGGGACCGAATGAACGAGCGGTGACCACGTCGGCCCGGCCCCGGCGAGCCGGATCCCGGCCGACGTCCTCGGCCCGGGCGTGGATCACCTCCACCCGACCGCTCAGGCCCAGACGCCGACAGGCCGACACCAGGTGATCCGCCCGGTGCAGCCGGGCCTCGATCAGCACCCAGCGCCACTCCGGCGCCGCCAGGGCACAGGGCAGTGCGGGCAGCCCGCCGCCCGAGCCCAGGTCGAAAACGAGTCCGGGGCCTTCACCCAGCAACTGGGTGAAGGCCCCGGAATGTCGGAGTTGGTCCTCGACGGGCCCCGAGCCGACCCAACCGTGGCGCTGGGCCTCGGCCAGGACCGTGCTCAGGACATCACGCAGGAGCGATCACCACCCGACGGCGGGGATCTTCGCCCTCGGAGTGGGTCACGACGCCGTCGATGTCGTTCACCGTGTCGTGCACGACCTTGCGGTCCGCCGCCCCCATCGGCTCCAGGGACCGGGCCTGGCCCGACTCGAGCACGGCGGCCGCGGCGTCCTGGGTGAAGCGCTCCAGCGCCACCCTGCGCTTCTCCCGGTAGCCGGCCACGTCCACCCGGATCCGGGTCGACAGCCCACCCCCCTGCTGGCGCTGGACCACAGTCTTGGTCAGCTCCTGCACGGCCCAGAGGGTGCGGCCCTTCGGCCCGATGAGCAGGCCGAGGTCGTCACCGTCGATGCGGACCTCGACGGCATCCTCCACCTCCTCGGAGGTCACGGTGGCCGTGAGCCCGAAGGCGCCGACCAGACCGGAGAGGAACTCCTCTGCGGCGGATGCCTGCTCCTGGACACTGGCTTCGGTCATTGGTTCCCCTTTGTCTTCCTTGGGTCGATCATTCGAACGGGAGCGGTCACGGCCACCGGACCGGCCGCCGCCCCGGCCGCCATTCGTGCGCTTCCGGCCACCGGACTCGTCCCGGGAGCGCTCCGGGCGCTGCCCGCGGTCCTCGTCGGCCTTGCGGTCGTCGGATTCCGCGCGCCCACGCCCCTCGTTGCGGTCATCGTCGCCTCGGCCGCCGCCGTTCCGGGAGCGGTTCCGGCCGCCACCCGAGCGGTTCCGGCCCCCGCCATCGCCCCGGCCGCCGCCGCCGGAGCGGTTCCGGCCGCCGCCGCCGGAGCGGCGTCGACCGCGTTCCTGTTTGGGACGGGGTGTGGTCGGCTTGACCCGGGCTCGCACCCGGGCCTCGGCCCGGGTGAACCCGAACAGCCCGCTGCGGGGCTCCTCGAGCACCTCGAACTCGGCGTCCCGGTCGTCGACACCGAGTTCGTCGAGCGCTCGTTCCTTGGCCTCGTCGATCGACTTGCCGGTGGTCTGTACCCACTCCACGGATCTACCTCTTCTTCTTGCGGGGACGGGGTTGGGGCAGCGACGGGGTCGTGCCCCCGCGCCCGGAGGACGTGCGCTTGTTGTTGCCCTTGCTCTTGGTGCCGGCGGCCGGAGCCTTCCGGGGCGGTGTGGCCCGGCCCTTGGTGCCGGCGGACTTCCCGTTGTCGGAACTGCTCACGGCCTTCTTCGGCTTCTCCTCGGCCGAGGTGTCGATCACCCCGGCCGCGAGGGCCTCGTCGGAGTAGATCGTGCGGGTGATCACCCACTGCTGACCGACCCGGAACAGGTTCGAGGTCACGAAGTAGAGCACCAGGGCGCCCGGCAGACCGAAGGAGATCACGCCGATGAAGGCCGGCAGGATCTTCATGATCATCTGCTGCTGGGGGTTCTGACTCTGCTGGTTCTGGCTCCGGCCCTGGATCTGCCATTGCTGGACGTAGCCCGAGATCAGCACGACGGCGATCATCACCGCGTAGGGCAGGAAGGTGGTGAAGCTCTCCTGCAGCGCATCCGACGGGCTGATGGCCAGGTTGATCCCCAGCCAGTCCATCGTCGTGCTCGACGCCAGGCTCTGGTAGAGCTCCGAGCTCTCGTTCAGGTACTTCGGGTCGAAGCAGCCACCGTCGGGACACAGCGCCGACACCGGCGTGTCGCTCTGACCTGCCGTGAGCCCGTTCAGCACCTGGTACAGGATGATGAAGACCGGCATCTGGATGAGCAGCGGCACACAGGACGAGAGCGGGTTGATCCCGTTCTCCTTGTAGAAGGCCATCAGCTCTTCGTTCTGGCGCTGACGGTCGTCCTTGAACTCCTTCTGGATGCGCTTCATCTCCGGCTGGAGCTGCTGCATCCGGAGCATCGACTTCGTGCCCCGCAGGGTGAGCGGAGTGAGAACGAGCATCACTGTCAACGTGAGCAGGATGATCATCCCGCCGTAGGACGGCCAGATGTCATAGAACCAGGCCATCAGGTTCGCGAGCGGTTCGAACATCTAGACCACCTTCTGGTCAGAGGAGGGGGAGTGGCGGGGTTCGGGCACCAGGTCGATGCCGTGCGCGCCCCAGGGGTGACACCGGCTCAGCCGGCGGGCGGACAGGGCACTGCCCCGCAGGGCACCGTGCACCTCCACCGCCTCCAGCGCGTAGGCCGAACACGTCGGGAAGAAGCGACAGGGGCTCGGTCGCCCGGCGCGGGCGTGCTGGTAGAAGCGGATCAACGCCTGCAGCACCCGGCTCGGCCACCTCACGCGGCCTGCTCCAGGCGGTCCAGGGCGGCGCCGAACCGGTCCCCGAGCTCATCGAAGGAGAGCCCCGCGGCAGCCGGAGCGGCCACGACCAGGTAGTCGCCGCCGGCCGGTTCGGCCCGCCGCCACAGCACCCGGAGGCGCCGACGCAGCCGGTTCCTCGCCACGGCGGATCCCACCTTCCGCCCCACGGCGAAGGCCACACGCGGCGCGCCCACGTCCGGACGGTGGATCACGGTCAACGGCCCCTCCCGGACCCGCCGGCCCTCGCGCGACAGGGCTGAGAACGAGTCACGTCCACGCACCACGATGAGCTTCGACACCAGACGCGTCGAACGGGTCCCAACGGACGCGAGATCAGGCCGAGAGGCGAGCGCGGCCCCGCTGACGGCGGGATCGCACGACGGCCCGGCCCCCGCGGGTGGACATCCGGTGACGGAACCCGTGCTTGCGCGCCCGACGGCGGCGGTTGGGCTGATACGTGCGCTTCATCTGGTCCTCCAAGGGCCGGCCCGGCCGGGGTTGATGCCGGGCGGCGGCGAGCGGTGTGCGCAGAACCCACCGGATCGCCCGAGACATCAGGAGATCGCACCGGGAACACGCCCGACCATCGGAACATGGCAACGGCCGGATCATCCGCCGGTCGACCCGACAGACGATCAACGTCACGCTAGACCGCGCGACCCTCAGCGGCAACCAGACGGGCCGTCCTCGACCTCCGCGCCCCGCGCCCGTCTCGGCGGCTGGCGGTCACCCCCGGACCTGATCACCCTCTGACCAGGGGATATCGGTCCGTCTCGCAGCCCTCGGAGTGCGGTGCTAGGTTCCCGGCCTGCGCCGGGAGCGGCGTGACCGGACCGGAGCCGACTCGTCGGGCCGCCCCGGGGACATCGAGAGACAGCAGTGGTGGCCAGGACGATTCGGTCAGCGAGGATCGACCCTGCTAGCTGTTTTCCACAGGGGCGTCCACAGCTTGTGGACGCCCTTTCACATCACGAACGAACCGGGTTGGCTGGGGAGCTGTTGTCTGGTGACCGACGCAAACGCACAGGAACTCTGGGAACGCTGTCGAGCCGAACTGGAGCAACAGGTCTCCGGCGGGGTCTTCCTCATGTACTTCGAGCCGACCGAGGCCCTCGACGTCGAAGGCACCACGCTCGTCCTCGGGGTCCCCAGCCTCATGGCCCGTGAACGTCTGGACCTCCGCTACCGGCCCCTGATCGACGACGCCCTCGCCGAGCACGCGCCGGAGATCACCGACCTGCGCTTCGTCGTGGTGGACACCGACCCGGTGGAGGCCGACCTCCTCGACCTGCCCCATCCGTCCCGGTTGGACGACCAGCACGCCGACCCCTTCGACGAGCTCCCCCTGCTCGACGAGCTGCCGGTGCCCGCCGACGCCCTCGACGACGAGCTCAGCGTGGCCACCGGCCCGGCCGACGTCCGGCCCGAGCAGACCTTCGAGACCTTCGTCATCGGCAGTTCGAACCAGTTCGCCAACGCCGCAGCCCTCCGGGTCGCCGAGACACCCGCTCGCTCCTACAACCCGTTGACCATCTACGGCCCCAGCGGACTGGGCAAGACCCACCTCCTGCACGCCATCGGCAACTACATCAAGCAGAACTACCCCACCTTCGTCGTCCGCTACGTCCGTACCGAGCTCTTCCTCTACCAGTACGTCGACGCCATCCGGAACAACACCACGACCGAGTTCAAGCGTCGCTACCGCGAGATCGACGTGCTGCTGGTCGACGACATCCACTTCCTCGAGGGCAAGGAGGGCCTCCAGGAGGAGTTCTTCCACACCTTCAACGCCCTGCACGAGGCCAACCGCCAGATCGTGTTGACCTCGGATCGGCCCCCGGATGCCATCGCCACCCTCCAGGACCGGCTCCGCAGCCGTTTCGTGATGGGACTCGTCACCGACATCCAGCCCCCCGATCTCGAGACCCGGCTCGCGATCCTGCGGATGAAGGCCCTCCGCACCGAGGTCGAGGTCCCCGAACCGATCCTCGAGTTCATCGCCACCAACGTCAAGACCAACATCCGCGAGTTGGAGGGCGCCCTCCACCGACTCACCGCCTACTGCCGGCTCAACGACCTGCCCTGCACCATGGCCCTGGCCCAGGAGGTGCTCGCCCCCATACTGGGCGACACCGGGCCCAAGCCGATCACCATCGACCACATCCTGGCCACCACCTCGGCCAAGTTCGGGATCCCCGTCGACGAGATCATCGGCCCGAACCGCCGCCGACAACTCGTGACCGCCCGCCAGGTCGCGATGTACGCCGCCCGGGACCTGACCGACCTCAGCTACCCGGCCATCGCCGAGGAGTTCGGGGGCCGCGACCACACCACGATCATCCATGCCGTGCGCAAGGTCTCCGACCTCATGGCCGAACGCGGCCAGCTCTACGAACAGGTCACCGACCTCATCGACACCCTCCGCCAGCCGGCATGAACCTGGGGACCGAGAACGGGACGAGCCGTGGACAACCCCCCATCACCGTCGGACGGAATGGGGACAACCCGGTTCTTGTCCCCAGCCCGCGGCGTCGTCCCCGTCGGTCGTGTGGACAGCGGGGAATCCCGTGGGGACAGAAAACCACCACGTGACCAGCGAAAACCCATGGTCGTCCACAATCCACAGGACTTAGTAGTTTCCCTGGAACCGAAGATCTCTCTGACCGAAAGCAGGAACGAACCCATGACGTCCCGTCGCCCGCCTCGACCGGTGACCCTCGTCCCGGCCCCCGACTCCTCCGAGGTCACGGCATGAAGTTCCGTTGTGACCGGGACCGCCTGGCTGAGGCACTCGGGACCGCCGGCCGCGCCGTGGCCAACCGCGGTGGAGCCCTGCCCGTGCTCTCCGGGGTTCGTCTCGAGCTGCGCGGTGGCGACCTCGAGGTGACGGGCAGTGACCTCGATCTGACGATCTCGGTGACGATCGGGGTCCACGGTGAAGACGACGGCGTCCTGGTGCTGCCCGCTCGCCTCGCCTCCGACGTCGTCCGCTCGGTCGAGGACGGCGAGGTCCGCTTCGAGACCGACGACGAGCAGGCCCGGGTGCGCGGGGGGTCCGCCGAATTCGAGATCCGGCTCATCCCCGCGGACGAGTTCCCCCGCCTGGCCGAGCCCGAGGGCGATTCGGTCACCCTGGGCGCCGAAGCCTTCGGTGCGGCTCTCAAGCAGGTCATCCCCGCGGCCAGCTCCGATGACTCCCGCCCGATCCTCACCGGGGTCCTCCTGAGTGCGGAGGACGACGGCCTGAAGCTCGTCGCCACCGACTCCTACCGGCTGGCGGTGCGCTCCATGCCCGAGACCTCGGTCCTGGCCGAGGGTCAGAAGGTCCTGGTCCCGTCACGGGCTCTGGCGGAGTTGGCTCGGGTCCTGCCCGAGGACGGTGAGGTCACCCTGCTGCTCGGCGAGCGGGACGCGGTGTTCGAGATCGCCGGCACCCGCTTGGTGACGCGCCTCATCGAGGGGGAGTTCCCCAACTACCAGGGCCTCATCCCCAGTGGACAGGCCAACGTCTTGTCGGTGGGTCGGGGACCGCTCCTGGAAGCTCTGCGCCGAGTGAAGCTCCTGGCCCGGGAAGCCACACCGGTCCGCCTGGTCATGAAGCCCGACGGGGACCTCGAGCTCTTGGCGGTGACCCAGGACGTCGGCCAGGCCCACGACGCCGTTCCCGCCACCTTCGAGGGCAGCGAGCTGACCGTGGCCTTCAACCCGGACTACCTCCTGCAGGGCCTGGAGGTCTGCCCGGGTGACGAACTGCGCATCGAGACCCTCGACGCGTTGAAGCCGGCGTTGATCAAGGCGGTCGAGGGCACCGAGTTCCTCTACCTGCTCATGCCCGTCCGGGTCACCTGACCACCGGAGGCCGAGGGTGAGGCTCCGCCGGCTCTGGGTGACCGACTTCCGCAACCACGGCCACGACGAGCTGGAGCTCCCCGCCGGGTTGACCGCGGTCACCGGGCCCAACGGCGCGGGCAAGACGGCGCTGTTGGAGGCCATCGGCTTCCTGTCGACGTTGAGCTCCTTTCGGGGCGCCCCCGGCGAGTTGCTCGTGCGGGCGGGCGCGACCTCCGCCGTGGTGCGGGGCGAGGTGGAACGCGACGGCCGGGAGTTGCTCATCGAGTGCGAGATCAGCCGAGGTCGCACGGTCACCCAGCTGAACCGCCAACGGGGCGCCCGGCGCCGCGACCTCCTCGACGCGCTCCGGGTGAGCGTCTTCACCCCCGACGACCTCGTCCTGGTCAAGGGCGGACCGGGTGAGCGTCGCCGGTTCCTGGACGACGCCATGGTCCAGCTGCGACCCCGTGACGACGCCCTGCGTCTGGAGCTCGAGCGTGTGCTGCGCCAGCGCAACACCCTCCTGAAGCAGGCCGGCGGCCGCATGACCGAGGAGGTGGGCCTGACCCTGGACGTGTGGGACCAGAAGCTGGCCGCGGTGGGGGAGGAGATCGGTGCCCGCCGGACCGAGATCGCCACGGCGCTCGCGCCGTTGATCACCGAGGCCTACGGCCGTCTGGCGGGGGTGCCCGTCGAGGTGGAGGTGACCCACCGCTCCTCGTGGGCCGGTGACCTGGCGGCGGCTCTGGCGGCGGCCCGCGCCGAGGACCTGCGACGACGGGTCTCGACCGTCGGCCCTCACCGTGACGACGTCGAGTTGGTCCTGGGCGGGCTCCCGGCGCGGACCCAGGCCTCCCAGGGCGAGCAGCGTTCCCTGGCGCTCGCCCTTCGGCTCGGGGTGCACCACTTGGTGGCCGACCGGGTCGGGGTGGCCCCGGTCCTTCTCCTCGACGACGTGTTCTCGGAACTGGATGCCGGTCACAGCCGTGCGCTGGTCGACCTGCTCCCCGAGGGCCAAGCCCTGCTCTCCACCGCGGGCGAGCTCCCCGGCGGGGTCGTTCCGGAGCGACGGCTGTCACTGGCGGATGGGAAGATCCTCCCGTGAGCGAGCGCCGCCGGACCACCCCCCAGCCGATGCGTCGGTCCCTGGAGCGGCTCCTGGACGACCTCGGGGCGGCGCCGGTCAAGGAGACGAACTCCCTGCTCGCCCGCTGGGCCGAAGTGGTCGGCCGCGACCTCGCGGCCCACACCCAGCCCGTGGGGGTGCGCCACGGCATCCTCGTGGTCCAGGCCGACGACCCCGCCTACGGCGAGCATCTCGCCTGGCAGGAGCGCCAACTCGTCCAACGCCTGGCGGTCGTCCTCGGCGAGGGCGTCGTCACCGGACTCCAGGTCCGCGTCCGGCCGCCGGCCTGACCAGCGCCGGCCCGATTGCCCTCCGCGGCGCGCCGATCGGCTAACGTCCCGGCGTTCGCCGTCCTCAGAAGGAAGTGTTGTCCTATGACTGCTCTCACACGTCGCCGCCTCCTGGGCGTGGCCGGCTCCACCGGCCTCGCCGCCGCCGGGATCCTGGCCCTGGTCTCGCCCCCGGCCGATGCCGCACCCGTGACCGAGAGCTACGAGTTCACCGGGACCGTCGAGGAGTTCGTCGTCCCCGTGGGCGTCTGCCAGGTCACCGTCGACGCCGCGGGGGCTGAGGGTGGGGCCGGCAACAGCGGCGACGAGCCGGGTCTGGGCGGCACCGCCGTGGGCACGATCGAGGTGACCCCGGGCGAGGTCCTCGAGGTCCGCGTCGGCGGTCAGGGCCTTCCCGGTCAGCCCGACGAGACCGAGAGTTCCCCCGCGGAGACGGCTGAGGCCGACGAGGCGGCCGAGGGCAGCAACGGCTTCGGCGGCGACGGCGGCTTCAACGGCGGCGGCGACGGCGGCGGCACCATTGACGAAGAGGACGGCGGCGGCGGCGGCGGCGGCGCATCGGACGTGCGCCGGGGCGGTTCGGGCCTGGGCGATCGGGTGATCGTGGCCGGCGGCGGCGGCGGCGGCGGCGGCGACGGCGAGTCCGGCGACGACTTCGGCAACGGTGGCGACGGCGGCGGCGAGTCCGGAACAGCCGGCGCCGACAGCGACGACGGCGCGGGCGGCGGCGGCGGCGGGACCCAGACCACGGGCGGCGCCGCCGGCCAGCCCGACGGAACCGCCGGCGCGGGCGCCGCCGGCCAGGGCGGCCAGGGCGGCATCGGTGACGGCGGCAACGACGCGGGCGGCGGCGGCGGCGGCGGCTGGTTCGGCGGCGGCGGCGGCGCGGGCGACATCGACGACGTCGCCATGATGTCCTCGGCGACCGAAGCGGCGACCGAGGGCGAGGTCGGCACCGACGACGGCGGCGGCGGCGGCGGCGGGTCGGGCTTCGGCCCCGCGGGCGTCGCCTACGAGACCGGTGTCCGATCCGGCGACGGCGTCCTGAGCATCACCTATGACCCTGCGGCGGGGACGTGTGACCCCGACGATGTCGGCAGCGACGTGATCGAGGCCACCCCGCCCTTCACCGGCTGACCCCCGAGCCCTGTTCCTGGCCATCCTCCGCGGTTGGGCACGGCCGAGGAGAGGGACCAGGACAGACGTGAGCGGACCAGGAGCCGGATCGGTGGACGCCCCGCCCGGCTACTGGCGCTCGCCTTGGCCGGGCGAGGACGCCGGGCCGTCCCGGCGCCAGGCGCCGCACGGCGTGGCCGGTTGGGGCCTGACCGAGGGTGCCGAGCTCGAGGTGGTGGCCCGCCAGGACGTGACGGCCGCCACCATGCCCGTGGTCCGGGAACCCGGTGAGCTGTTCCTGCTCCGCCACACCTTCGGGGCCGACACCGTGTCCTGGGTGGAGCGCATCGACCCGGTCACCCTGGCCACGGTGGCCCGGAGCCCCGACCTGGCGGCCGGTCCGTCCTGGCCCGGTGGGTTGGCGGCCCACGCCGACGGTGGCCTGGTGGTGGTCTACGGGCGCGGGGCCCACCGTCTCGACCCCGATCTGCACGTCGTGGCCTCCCGCCGGCTGCCGGTCGACCGGGCGTACAACTCCTTCGTGATCCTCGATGACGGGACCGTGGTCACCAAGGACCTCTCCCGGGGCCCGGATCCGTCGACCTTCTCGGTTCTCGACCCGGTGACCCTGGAGGATCGCGGCGCACCGGTCTGTCTGGGCGAGCCCTCGGTGGCCCGCCTGTCGGCGGACAGCCGGGTCGTCTTCGCCCAGGGGATCGAAACGGCGTTGCGGTTCGTGTGGGACCCGGCGGCGGGGGAGCTGGTGCCCGAGCCGGGGTGGTCGTCGCCGTACCGCACCGCGGACGACCAGAGCTACGGCTGGGATGCCGTCGTCGACGGCAGCCAGGTCCTCTTCATGGACAACGGCGACCACACCTATGAGGAGGCGATGGCCATGGAGGGCCAAGGCGTGGCCACCGGTCCCGTCCACCTGGTGCGGGTGCCGATCGTCGGCGGGGACCCGGTCCTGGTCGAGATCAGCGGCCTCCCCCACGGGACCCAGACCAACCTGCCGGCCCTGGACCCCGACCGGGGGATCGCGGTGGGCTACGACAGCGGCAACGGGGTGCTCGCCGCCTTCGATCTGGGTCCGACCGGCCTCTCGCCCCGCTGGCGGCGCGCCCTGGGCACCTCCATGCACCTGGTCCGCTTCCCCGACACCGGCGAGCTGGTCGTGAACGACCGCCACGACGGGGAGGACGACGTGGTGGTGCTCGACATCGAGACCGGTGACGAACTGGCCCGGGCGGCCACAGGCAGCCCGGTCCAGTCGGTCGTCTTCCCGGCCGTGGACCACGACGCCACCCTCTGGTACTGCTCCTTCACCACCCTGGCCCGGGTGACCCCCCACGGGTCGCGGCCGTGGTCGAGCAGCACGGCGTGAGCCGGCCCACCGCGTCGGCCCGATCAGTGACCAACGGCCCCTGTGGGCCGGCCCGTCGGTCCGTACCATGAGAGGGCTGTCATCGCAGGGAGGTCGTCAATGCTCGGATGGGTAGCGGACATCGAGAAGGCCACGTTGGACAACACCAACTTCCGTACCGTGCTGTTCACGGGTGAACACACCCAGCTGACGGTCATGTCGATCGAGCCCGGTGGGGAGATCGGCTGGGAGGCCCACCACGACATCGACCAGTTCCTCCGGCTGGAGCAGGGGACCGGCCGGGTCGAGTTCGGCACCACCGAGGACCGGGTGGAGGAGACCCGTGACGTCGAGGACGACTGGGCGATCATCATCCCGGCCGGCGTGTGGCACAACGTGGTCAACACGGGGCCCGAGGCGCTCAAGGTCTACTCGCTCTACAGCCCTCCGGAGCACCCCGACGGCACCGTCCACCGCACCAAGGCCGAGGCCGACGCCGCCGAAGCCGAACACGGCCACTAGCGGCCGTCGTCGGCTTCCCCGGTCCGGCGTCTAGACGAGCACCTCGATCTCTTCACCGAGGACGGCACCGGGGGCCAGTTCGAGGCGGTCACCGGACCAGAAGCGGCCGGGGTCGTACCAGTTGAGGGGCCGTTCGGAGCCGAGCAGCCCCATGCGCTGGTAGGTGAGGGCGGCCAACTCGGCACAGAAGACGTCCTCCAGGGGCACGCCCCGGCGGAGCCGGCCGAGCGCGGCCCGCCGCACCAGGCTGCCGGTGCGGGGGAAGCGGTGCCCGTCGTACTCGTTGACCACGCGGAGGAACTGGTCCTCCATCTCGGTGGTGACGACGGTGTCGAGCTGACGGAACCAGGCCCGCTGGCCGTACTTGCCCACCCACGTGGTCACGGCCTCGGTCAGACGGTGGAGCTGGGCGCCCCGCTGGGGCTCGCCGGCCCAGACGTCCTCGGTGGACATGCCCAGCTCGGCGTGCCACAGCAGCGGCGGCAGGTCGTCGAGGGTCAGGGCCATCGCCACGTGGTTCACCGGGCTGTTGGTGAAGAGCCGGATCGCCCGGTCCGCCGGGCTCGTGCCGCGGAAGAGCCACAGGTCGCCTGTGGAGGTCAGCGGCGCGGCCTCGGCCAGCGGGATCGCGTTCGGGGTCCGGGAGGCCATGGCCGGGTACCTTACGGAGCGTGAAGCTCTGGAAGATCGTCGGGCTGGCCGGCCTCGCGGGCGTGGCCGCGACGGGGTTCGTCCTGGTCCGCCGCCGCCGCGCCTACCGCGAGGTGGACACCACCGAGCTGCGGTCCCGCCTGCGGTCCCGCCTGGCCGAGGCCGACGCCCGGGTGGCCTGAGCCGCCGGACGGTCCCTCCGGATCGACGGCTCCGAGGCTGGGCCGTCCCCGCGGTCGACCCGTCGAGTCCGAGGTGGGCCCCGACCGGACCGCCGTCGGCGGCCTACCCATTTTCAATCAGTTTCATTGAATGCCAGAGTCGGAGTCGTCACCCCCCGGCGGTAGGCTGGGGGGCACTTCCTCCCCCTCTCTCGACGCCGAAAGAACGTGGCAGCGTGGCCAAGGCAACATCGTCGTACTCCGCCAAGGACATCACCGTCCTCGAGGGGCTGGCGGCCGTCCGCAAGCGGCCCGGGATGTACATCGGCAGCACCGGTCCCAGTGGGCTGCACCACCTCGTCTACGAGGTCGTCGACAACGCCGTGGACGAGGCGATGGCGGGACACTGCACCCGCATCGACGTCACCCTGCTGGCCGACGGTGGCTGTGAGGTCCGCGACGACGGCCGGGGGATCCCCACCGACGTCAAGACGAAGGGCAAGTCCGCCGCCGAGGTCGTCATGACCGTGCTGCACGCCGGTGGCAAGTTCGGCGGTGAGGGCTACAAGGTCTCCGGCGGACTCCACGGCGTGGGCATCTCGGTGGTGAACGCGCTGTCGGAGCGCTGTGAGGTGGAGATCGACCGTGAGGGCAAGCGCCACTTCATGGACTTCGCCAAGGGGGGCAAGGTCCAGACCAAGCTGAAGGTCACCGGGAAGGCCCCCCGGGACCGCACCGGCACCACCATCCGGTTCTGGCCGGACCCCACCGTCTTCGACGAGGTCGAGTTCCGCGCCCAGACCCTGGTCGAGCGCCTGCAGATGATGGCCTTCCTGAACAAGGGCCTGGAGATCCGCCTGAAGGACGAGCGGGACCCGGCCGCGGAGCCCGTCGTGTTCCGCTACGCCGGGGGCATCGTCGACTTCGTCAAGCACGTGAACGCGTCCAAGGAGGCGCTGTTCAACCGGGTGGGGTACTTCGAGCAGATCGAGGAGGAGATGGAGGTCGAGCTCGCGTTCCAGTGGAACACGGGCTACAACGCCGACGGTCTGCACTCCTTTGCCAACGGCATCAACACCATCGAGGGCGGGATGCACGTGGAGGGGTTCAAGAAGGGCCTCACCAACGTGGTCAACAAGTACGCCCGGGGCAAGGGCCTGCTCAAGGAGAAGGACGCCAACCTCCTGGGTGAGGACATCCGGGAGGGCCTCACGGCCATCATCTCGGTCCGGCTGCGCGATCCGCAGTTCGAGGGCCAGACCAAGGGCAAGCTGGGCAACGTCCCGATGCGCTCGCTGGTCGAACGGGCCACCAACGAGAAGCTGGGCGACTTCCTCGAGGAGCACCCCACCGAGGCCAACAAGATCGTCAAGAAGTCCGTCGCCGCCGCCACCGCCCGCACCGCGGCGCGCGACGCTCGCAACGCCACCCGCCGCAAGTCCGCGCTCGAGGGCGCGGGCATGCCCGACAAGTTGCGGGACTGCAGCTCCCGCAACAGCCACGAGACCGAGCTGTTCATCGTCGAGGGCGACTCCGCCGGCGGTCCGGCCACCCAGGCCCGGGACCCCCGCATCCAGGCCGTGCTGCCCATTCGGGGCAAGATCCTCAACGTCGAGCGGGCCCGCATCGACAAGATGCTCAAGAACAACGAGATCCAGGCCCTGATCTCCGCCATCGGCGCCGGCCTCGGCGAGGAGTTCGACGCCGAGAAGATCCGCTACGGCAAGGTCATCATCCTCTGTGACGCCGATGTCGACGGCAGCCACATCCGCACGCTGCTCCTGACCTTCTTCTTCCGCCAGATGCGTCCCCTGGTCGAGTTGGGCCACGTCTACATCGCCCAGCCGCCGCTGTTCTCGACCGTCGTGGGCAAGGACAAGATCTACCTGAAGGACGACGCCGCGAAGAACGCCTTCATGGCGGAGAACCCCAACCACAAGAAGGAGTTCCAGCGGCTGAAGGGCCTGGGCGAGATGGACTGGGACGAGCTCGAGGAGACCACCATCGACCCGACCAAGCGCACGTTGCTGAAGGTGTCGGTCGAGCAGGCGGCGATCGCCGACGAGGTCCTCTCGGTCCTCATGGGCGACGACGTCGAGAGCCGCAAGCACTTCATCCAGACCAACGCCAAGGACGTGAGGTTCCTGGACATATGACTCCGCCCCCACCCCCCGACGGCCGGGACGAGACCCTCTTCGAGGAGGCGTTCGAACCCATCGAGATCCAGGAGGAGATGGAACGCTCCTTTCTGGACTACTCGATGTCGGTCATCGTCTCCCGGGCCCTGCCCGATGCCCGCGACGGCCTCAAGCCGGTGCACCGGCGGATCCTCTGGGGCATGCACGACCTCGGGGCCCGCCCCGATCGACCGACCATCAAGTGCGCCCGGGTCACCGGGGACGTCATGGGCAAGTACCACCCCCACGGCGACTCCGCCATCTACGACGCCTTGGTCCGGATGGGCCAGAGCTTCTCCCTGCGCCACCCGCTGATCCACCCCAAGGGCAACTTCGGCACGCCCGACGATCCGCCCGCCGCAGCCCGTTACACCGAGTGTCGCCTGGCCGAGATCGCCCTGGCGATGCTCGACGGCATCGACGAGGACACCGTCGACTTCATCGACAACTACTCCGGTGAGTTCCAGGAGCCGTCGCTGCTCCCGGCCCGCTTCCCCAACCTGCTGGTCAACGGCAGCCAGGGCATCGCGGTGGGCATGGCCACGAACATCCCGCCCCACAACCTGGGCGAGGTCATCGATGCCACCAACCACCTGATCGACCACCCCGAGGCCACCCCCGACGACCTCATGGCCTTCGTCAAGGGCCCGGACTTCCCGACCGGCGCGCTGATGATGGGCCGCCAGGGGATCCTCGACGCCTACCGCACCGGGCGGGGCTCCATCCGCCTGCGGGCGGTGGCCGAGATCGAGGAGGGCAAGCGGAGCGACATGATCGTGGTGTCCAAGCTGCCCTACCAGGTCAGCCCCAGTCAGGTGCTGTTGAAGATCAAGGAGTTGGTCGACGCCGGCGAACTGACCGGGATCGCCGACATCAACAACGCGTCGGCCGGCGAGGACATCCGCCTCGAGATCAAGCTCAAGAAGGACGCCCCCGCCCTCGTCATCCTGAACAACCTCTACAAACGCACCCCGCTGCAGACGAACTTCTCGGTGAACACGGTCGCCCTGATCGACGGCGTGCCCCGCACCCTCAACCTGGTCCAGGCGCTGCAGGCGTACATCGACCACCAGGTCGACGTCATCCGCCGGCGCTCGGAGTTCCGTCTGGCCAAGGCCAAGGACCGGGAGCACATCGTCGAAGGCCTGCTCAAGGCCATCGACATGATCGACGCGATCATCGCCCTCATCCGGGCCTCGGCGGACCGCAACGAGGCCCGCGAGGGCCTCATGGGGGAGGGCTTCGAGTTCAGCGAGACCCAGGCCAACCACATCCTGGACATGCAGCTCGGCCGCCTGACCCGGCTGGGTCGCACCGACCTGGAGAAGGAGCTGGCCGAACTGCAGGAGACCATCGCCGAGCTGGAGGCGATCCTCGCCGACGAGGGCAAGTTGCGCTCGGTCATCAAGGAGGAGATGGGCGAGGTGCGCGAGAAGCACGCCTCCCCCCGCCAGACCGAGCTCACCCACGACCCGGGCGAGATCGACCTCGAGGACCTCATCGACGACGAGGAGCTGGTCGTCACCTACAGCGCCGCCGGCTACGTCAAGACCGTCCAGGCCGACGCGTTCCGCACGCAGGGCCGGGGCGGCCGGGGTGTGGCCGGGGCCAAGCTCCGCGACGACGACTACGTCACCGAGGTCATCTCGACCACCGCGCACGCCTACCTGCTCTTCTTCTCGAACCGGGGGAAGGTCTACCGGCTCAAGGCCCACGAGATCCCCATGAAGGACCGCACCGCCCGGGGCACGGCCATGGTCAACCTGCTGCCCCTGCAGCCCGACGAGCGGATCCAGGCCATCATCGACACGCGGGACTACGAGACCAGTCGGTTCCTCTTCTTCGCCACCCGGAACGGCCAGGTCAAGAAGACCAAGTTCACCGAGTACGACTCGTCCCGGCGTGACGGGCTCATCGCCATCAACCTGAAGGATGGTGACGAGCTGGTCCGGGTCATCCAGACCTCGGGCGAGGCCGACATCTTCCTGGTGGCCCGGAGTGGCCAGACCGTTCGCTTCAGCGAGGACCTGGTCCGACCCATGGGCCGCACCGCGGCCGGCGTCCGGGGCCTGAAGCTGCGGGAGGGCGACACCGTGGTCTCCTGCGCCGTCAGCGAGAACGGTGCCGACCTCCTGTGCCTCACCGAGGGTGGCTACGGCAAGCGGACCAAGCTCGACAAGTACCCCCGCAAGGGCCGCGGCACCATGGGGGTGAAGGGCTTCAAGATGACCGCCCAGAAGGGCCCGATCGTCACCGCTCGGATGGTCAGCCTGGACGACGAGATCATCCTGGTGTCCTCCAAGGGGACCCTGATCCGCACCGCGGTGAAGGACATCTCCTCTCAGGGCCGGGACGCCTCCGGGGTCCGCGTCATGCGCTTGGAGGAGGGCGAGACCGTGGTCGCCGTCGCCCCGGTCTTCACCGAGCCCGAGGAGCCTGCCGAGCCGGCCTCTGCCCCGACCCTCCCCGTCGAGGAGCCCCCCGACCCGGACTGACCGTCATCTCGTGTCGCTTCCCCCGTGACCGGACGGAACCGAGGAGGCGCGGGTGCGCCGAGACGACGATCGGGGCCAGACCCTCCCCCTGGTGCTGGTGATCATGGCCGCGGCGATGGGGACCGCGCTGGTCCTGGGCGAGCTGGGCAGCCGGGCCCTGGCCGCCGCCCGGGCCCAGACCGCGGCCGACGCCGGGGCGTTGGCCGCGGCGGCCGAAGGTCCCGGTGCCGGAGCCGAGCTGGCCCGGGCGAACGGAGCGACCGCGGTCGCCGTCGAAGGCCACGTGGGGGAGGCCACGGTCACCGTGCGGGTGGGGGAAGCCGGCGCCGTGGCGCGGGCGCAGTCCTCCTCACCTCCCGGCCGTGACGGCGTCGAGGGCCTGACCGCGGAGATGGTTGCCGCGGTGACCCGGGCCGGGATGCTGCTGGGCACGTCGGTGCCGATCACCTCGGGTTGGCGCAGCCCGGCCCAGCAGGCGGCCCTCTGGGCGAATCGTCACCAGAACCCCTATCCGGTCGCGCCACCGGGGACCTCCCGCCACGAGCGGGGTCTGGCGGTGGACGTGCCCCTCGAGTTCGTCCCCCGCCTGCGCGCCGTGGCCGCCGCGTCCGGGCTCTGCCAACCCCTGCCCGTCAGTGACCCCGTACACTTCGAGTTGTGCGGGCGGACGACGGACGCGAGGGTGGCGACGTGACGACCCTCGACGAGGACCCCATCGAGGACCCCCTGACCCAGGAGGCGACCGAGGCGGACACCTCGGCCGAGAGCCTCGAGGACGAGGCCGACGAATCGCCCGACTCCGAAGCGCACAGCCCGCTGGTCGAGGTCCCCGACACCGAGATGGTGGCGGATGCGGTCGAGCTGGACATCGCCCCCGAGGGGGACCCGGCGCCGCCCGAGGACGGCGCCGAGGTGGTCGTACCTCCCGCGGCGCGCCGGCTCTCGCGTCGAGCGCACCGGGCCGAGATGAAGGCCTCGGCCCGCCGGGTCCGTCGCGTCGTCCGCCACATCGACACGTGGTCGGTGTTCAAGGTGGCGAGCATCTTCGTGGCCTGCATCTGGGGCATCGTGGTCCTGGCCTCGCTGCTGATCTGGCGGGCCGCGGTGACCTCGGGCTCGGTGGAGAACACCGAGGACTTCATCGTCGACCTGGGCTTCGAGGACTTCAACTTCAACCCTGAGCAGATGTTCGAGGCGCTGCTGTCCGCCGGTGCGGTGTTCGCCATCGCCACGGTCTTCTTCATCTGGCTGCTCACGGTCCTGTTCAACCTGATCTGTGACCTCACCGGCGGCCTGCGGATCACCATGATCGAACAGGACCTGGCCGACGCCCGCAAGCGACGCAGGGCCGAGAAGGGCTAAGTCGCCTCGGCGGCCGCCAGGGCCCGCATCCGGTCCTTCTCGACCGGGCTGATGTTGTCATCGAGCAGCGTCAGTTCCACCGCGTCGGCCAGGCCCGAGCGAGCCTCTTGCCGGCCCGCCGCGTCCAGGAAGCCCGCGATCAGACCCCGTCGGACCCGGGTCAGGGCCAGCTTCAGCAGACCGCGGACGTCGGCTTCGGCACTGGCCGTCAGGGCCCAGGCCCGGGCGAGATCGACCGCGGGTCGCCCGACGCACGCATTGTTCCAGTCGATCACCACCGGCCCGCGGGGGGACAGGATCACGTTCTGGGGGTGCAGGTCGAAGTGCAGCAGGGCGTTGCCGTCGGGGAGCCGGGGCAGCCAGTCCGGCCCGGGGATCTCGTGCAACCGGTTGTGCAGCGCGCCCAGTTGGCGGCCCACGGCCCGGGCCCGCCACGGTCGCTTCTCCAGCGCCTGCAGCATCGTGGGTCCGGGGACCTTCTCCATGATCAGATCACGGCCGGCGTCGGTCAGTTCGAGCACCGACGGCACCGAGTACCCGTGTTCGGCGGCGTAGGCCAGCACCCTGGCCTCCAGGCCCTGGTGGTAGGCGCGGCGGGATCGTCGCAGGACGGTCCCGTCTCCCCGGTCGAAGATGTCGCAGTCCCGTCCCTGGGCCAGCAACTCCATGGCGGGAGTCTGCCCCCTCGGCGGTTCCGGCGTCGATCGGATGCGTCCCGGGCAACGAGCCGAGGCGATGTCGACTGGTGAACCGTGTCGGTACAGTGTCCGGTCCCGGGGCTATAGCTCAGTCGGTTAGAGCGCGCCTCTGATAAGGGCGAGGTCGTTGGTTCGATTCCAACTAGCCCCACCACTTCCGGGACCCCGTGGCCCTCGCCGCCGGGCACGGGCACGACCCTTCGTGGTCGCTCCGCATCGCCTGGCCGCCCGAGGACGGGTACGGTCCCAGCCTCATGCAACGTCTTCGCCGCGTCCTTCTCGCCGTGGGGGTGGCCGGGCTCTTCGCCGCTGTGCTCCGGGTCCGAGGCAAAGGGGGGACCCCGCCCAGTGACGGCGGCTGGCGCCAACTCGACGGCCCCGAACTGCGTTGAGCCCCCCGACCTCATGAGGATCGCCGTCGTCGGGGCCGGGGCCACCGGGGCCCGGGCCGCCCGGCAACTCGCCTCCAGCGACGGCGTGATGACGGTGGTGGTGGCCGACGCCGACGCCGTGACCCGGCGAAAGGTCTCCGACCTGCTCGGGGACCGGGCCGACACCAGCGCCGAGACCGTGCCCGAGGCCGATGTCGTGTTGCTGGCCACGCCCGCCGGGACCCAGGCCACCCTTGCGGTCCAGGCGCTGCGCCAGGGCAGTTCGGTGGTGACCACGGCCGATGACGTCGGCGACGTCCGGGCCCTGCTCGACCTGGACCCCGAGGCCACCGAACGGGGCGCGACCGTGGTGGTCGGCGCCGGGTTCGCACCAGGTCTGAGTTGCCTGCTGGCCCGCCACGCCGCGAGCTGCCTGGATCACATCGACGAGGTCCATGTGGCCAAGGTCGGCACCGGCGGTCCGGCCTGCGCGGAGCAGCACCACCGGGCCCTGGGTGCGGACGGCCTCGATTGGCGCGCGGGAGGTTGGGTGGCGCGCTCGGGGGGATCGGGCCGGGAGCTGTGCTGGTTCCCCGAGCCGGTGGGCGGGCGGGACTGCTACCGGGCGTCGGTGCCCGATCCACTCCTGCTGGTCGACGCCTTCGGGACCCTCGAGCGGGTCACCGCCCGGCAGGCGGCCAACCGCCGTGATCGTCTGACCGCGCGTCTGCCCATGCTCCGGCGCCCCCATCCCGAGGGCGGCCCCGGGGCGATCCGGGTCGAGGTGCGGGGTTCGCGGTCGGGGCGTCGGGACGTGGTCGTGTACGGCGCCATGGACCGTCCGGCGGTGGCCGCCGGGGCGGTCGCCGCGGTGACCGCCCGAGCCGTGGCCGACGGGACGGTGGCCCGCCGCGGTGCCTTCGGCCTGGCCTCGCTGGAGGACCCGCTCCCGCTGCTCCAGGACCTGGCCGAGCGGGGCATCCGGGCCGCCGCGTTCGAGGGCGACGCCGCGGTCTGAGAGCCGACGCGCGGAGAAGATCCGTGGATTCGCAGAATTTCTCCTAAAGCTTTCACGCGAACGCGCCGTAACCCCGATGGCTACGACAACCCTGGAGGGCGAACTCTGATGGGCGATGCCATCGATGCCAAAGTGATCGAAGAGAACCTGCCGCTCGTGCGACACATCGTGTTTCAGGTCGCGGTCCACTTCCCCCGCCACGTGGACCGCGAGGAACTGGCTCGGGCCGGTGCCCTCGGACTGGTCGAGGCGGCCCGTCGCTACGACGCCAGCCGGGGCGTCCCCTTCGACCGGTTCGCCGCCCAACGGATCCGCGGCGCGATCCTCGATGCCGTCCGGGCTGCGGACTGGGCTCCCCGCTCGGTGCGGAACCTGGCCCGCAAGATGGAGCAGACCGAGCAGCGCCTGGCCACCGAGCTGGGCCGGGTCCCCAACATGACCGAGGTCGCCCAGGAACTGGGCATGTCCATCGACGAGCTCAACCGGCTCCAGGACCGCATGTTCCGCTCCGTCGTCCTGGCCCTCGAGCACGAGGTCACCGAGGACACCGAAGAGGACCTGACCCTGGTCGACGTCCTCTGTGACCGCACCCAGCTCGAGCCCCTCGAGGAGCTGGAGACCCGGGAGCTGCACGCCTACCTCCGTGACGCCGTGGACCTGTTGCCCGAGCGCCAGCGGCTGGTCATCATCGGCTACTTCCTGGAAGGTCGTACCAGCCTCGAGCTGGCCGAGTTCCTCGGGGTCACCGAGTCCCGCATCTCCCAGCTGCGTTCCGAGGCGCTGGAGATGCTCAAGGAGGGCATCGAGGCCCAGTACGAGAGCAACGAGGCCCCCACCCCCGCCCGTGACGGTGTGGGCCGGGTGGCCAAGCGCAAGGCCAACTACGCCGCCGCCATCGGCGAGCGCAGCGACTGGCAGAACCGCCTCGACCACCTGGACCTCGACGAGGTCGCCGCCCTCCACAGACAGGGCCACGCCGACGTGGTGCAGGCCCTCTCCTAGCTGTAGCGCCTCCCCGGCGCTGCCCCTGGCGGGGGCGACGGTCTTGGACGGCTAGGGGCGCTCAGCGCGGACATCGGCGCCTCGTCGTCGGTCACGTTCGGCGAAGGACAGAGTCAACCGGGCCCCGGCGGTCGCCGGGGTCCGGGCGCGTTCGGGGTCAGAACTGCATGGCGGCGCGCCAGGCGGCGAGGACGGTCTGGTCGCCGAGGACCTCGAGCGTGGCGGCGTCCCGGCGGCCCCAGAGGACCAGGAGCAGATCGGAGGTGGTCCCTCGCACCGCCACGTCGGCTTTGGTGTGGCTCCGTTCCCAGGTGAGGGACTCGCCGGTCGGGTCCATGGACCACTCACCGTCGCCATCGGTGGCGTGGAGGTGCAGCGTCCCGTCGACAGCGCTCAGGTCGGCGACGGGGGCGAACTCCGAGAGGAGCTCGTCGATGCCGTCCTCGGCCACTTCGGTGGCGATGGGCTCGGGGGTACCGGCGGCGGCCTGGGCGTCCCAGCGGTGCACGGCCAGCTCGTGGGTCATGCGCCGCCAGAGCCAGGACGGTGGCTTCAGGCCGGCCCACGTCTTGATCTCGGCCTCGGGCGCGGCCGCGGCCACCTGCGCCACCATGGTCGCCGTGCCCTGGCGGATCCAGTCCGACCGGGAGGTGCCCTCCGGTCGGTCGGTGTCATAGAAGTCGCCGTCACCGGCCTTGCGCACCCTTCCCGACCAGTACCAGGTCAGGCGACCGACGTGGTCGAGCAGGTCGTCCAGTGTCCAGTCCGTGGCCGGTACGGCGGTGGCGCCGTCGGCCCCCTCACCGGCGACGGCGAGCGCCTCGGCCTCGGCCCGGATGATCTCCTGGTGATCCAGCATCCCCGCAGTCTGTCGGTCCCGTCCCCTTCTGGCACCGGATCCGTCGGCCGCGGGCGCCATCGCCCCCCCGAGCCCGTCGGTCAGGGGGCGGGAGATCCCTCGTGGAAGGCGGCGAGGAGCCGGGCCCGGGTGGTGGGCTCGATGTCATCGACGATCTCGTCGCCGAGGTGACCGAGCAGGGCGATGGTCGCGCGCCGGTCATGGACGGCGATCCACGTACGCGTCCTCCAGGGCCTGGCGCACCCGGGCCCGGGCCCGGTGCAGCAGCACCCGCTGGTTCACCTCGGAGAGGTCCAACCGGGCGCAGACCTCGGCCGCCGACCAGCCGGCGCCGTCCCGCAGGCCGATGACCGCCCGTTGGCGGTCGGGGAGCGCGGCGATGGCCGTCCGCACGGCGGTCAGGGTCTCGGCCGTCTCGAGGCGTTGGGCGGGCTGCTCGTCCCAGGGCGCGAGCCCGGCACCGGGCCGCCAGTGGCCCGAGTGCAGGCTCGGGGCGCCCCGGAACCGGTCGGGCGCGAAGGCCGGGGTGTCGTCGTCGGGTCCGAGGTCGGCGAAGGGGACCATGCGGTGCTCGCGTACGCTCCGGCTGCGGGCCACGTTCATGAGGATCCGGAACACCCAGGTCTTGACCGTCGAGCGCTCCTCGAACCCGTCGATGCCCTCGATGACGGCGAGCCAGGTCTCCTGGACGACCTCCTCGGCGCTGGCTCCGGTGCGGACGAAGGTGGCGGCGACTCGGCGCAGCGAGGCGTCGTGGCGGTCGAGCAGCCAGGCGAAGGCCGACTCGTCGCGGGCGCGGAGGGCGGCCACGAGTCGGCGTTCGTCGGTGAAGTCGGCATGGGGTTGGGCCACCGGGCTGCATCCTTGCCGTTCGGGCCGGTCCGATGACGGCCGGCCACCGCCGACTCCCAACTCCGGGAGGGGGCAGGGACCGGCGGCAGCAGGCGGGGTCGGGGTCGTCGGGCCAGCGCGTCTCGGTCATGACCGAACCGTCTGTGGCTGCGCCGGGGCGCTGCATCTCGCCCCGCCGCGGGCCGACGCCCGGCGCCCTCTGCCCCCGCGGTGATCGAAGCGGCTCCCTGTCGCCGAGGCGCGGCGACCCGCCGTAACGCCGGCCTCCGCTCGGGAGACAAGGTCACCATGATCGATCCCGACGTCCTGGCCATCACCCGCCGCAGCCTGCACGCCGTGGCTGAGCACGTGCTGGGTGCCGCGTCGTACCGGTACCGCCACCGGATCGGACTGCGTCAGGCCGTCGGCGGATTCGCCACCCAGGAGTACCCGTTCGACCGCGACGGCCGACCCGTCCTGCGTCGGGTCCTGGTCTCCGGGACCGAGGTGGCGGCGCGGGATGACGACCTGGCGGGCGGAACCGCCGAGGTGCGGGCCCCGATCACCTCGCTGGCGGCGGCAGCCGCGCTGGTGGGCAGCGAGGTGGGCATGCCCGAAGGGGTCTACCCCCTCGAGCCCGCGCCGGACCCCGAGGAGGTCCTCGTGGTCGATGCGGAAGCGGCCGCCTTCCTGGCGGCGACGAATGCCGTGGCCCAGGCCGCCCTCCTGGCCTTCACCACCGAGCACGTCGCGGACGACCCGGCGGAGATCCAGCTCTGGCCCGAGCACTTCGACCTGGCCACCACGATGGCCGAGGTCAACTACGGCTGCTCAGCCGGTGACGACGGGCACCCCTGGCCCTACCTCTACGTGGGTCCGTGGTCCCCGCCGGCCCAGGGCGGCTTCTGGAACGAGCCCTTCGGCGCCAGCCTCAGCCTCGAGGACGTTCCCCTCGTCGGCGAGGTGCTGGAGTTCTTCGCCCGGGGCCGGGTCGCCGACCGCTGACCCAGGGGATCCGGACCGGGCCGTGCACATCGGCCCACCGGGTGTGGCGCTGTAACGCCGGAGCGACTCGACGGACGGAAGGGCCATGACCGCGGAGACCACGACCGTCGACTACTCGGACCTGCGCGCCCTGTTCGTGAACTGCACGTTGAAGCGCTCGCCCGAGGTGTCCAACACCGAGGGCCTGGCCCGGATCTCGATGGGGATCCTCGAGGCCAACGGCGTCGAGACCGAGATGATCCGGGCCCTCGACCACGACATCGCCACCGGCGTGTGGCCCGACATGACCGAGCACGGCTGGGCCGACGACGACTGGCCACCGATCTTCGACAAGGTCATGGCCGCCGACATCCTCGTGCTCTGCACGCCGATCTGGCTGGGGGAGAAGTCCTCGGTCTGCACCCAGGTCATCGAGCGTCTCTACGGCAACTCCCACCTGCTCAACGAGGACGGGCAGTACCGGTACTACGGCCGGGTCGGGGGCTGCCTGGTGACCGGCAACGAGGACGGGGTCAAGCACTGCGCCATGAACGTCCTGTACTCCCTGCAGCACCTGGGCTACACGATCCCGCCCCAGGCCGACGCGGGGTGGATCGGGGAGGCCGGCCCCGGCCCGTCCTACCTGGACGAGGGCAGCGGTGGCCCCGAGAACGACTTCACCAACCGGAACACGACGTTCATGACCTGGAACCTCATGCACCTGGCCCGGATGCTGAAGGACCAGGGCGGCATCCCCGTCCACGGCAACCAGCGCTCCGCCTGGGATGCCGGCTGTCGCTTCGACTTCCCGAACCCCGAGTACCGCTAGGAGCGAACTGGCGCCCGATTGCGGGGCCAGAGCGCCTCGATCGGGCGCCAGAACGCCGATCGACCCCGATCGCCGGCCGGCTAGTGGGCCGACTCGAGGCGGAGGCTGGTGACCCACCGTCTCAGGAGGCGCCACGCCAGCTCGAAGGCCAGGACCAGGCCGGCGGCCACCGCCCAGCCCTCGGGGGGCGGGAGCTCGAGGGCGAAGAACTCCTGGCCGGCGGGCAGCAGCAGGACGAGGGCGAAGGCGCCGAGGAGCGACAGGACCAGCCCGGCCCGCCACGCGGTGAACGGCTGCGCCAGCCGCACGAGCACGACCATCCCCGCCCCGGTCAGCACGAGGGTCGCCGTGGTGCGGGACTGATCCAGGTTCAGGTCGAGGGCGCCGCGGGCCAGGCCGTAGCCGACGAAGGTCACGATCGCGGCCAGGGCGCCGGCGGGCACGGCGAAGCGCAGCACCCGGGCCACGAAGCCGGGCACGGCGAGGCGGGCGTTGGGGGCGAGGGCCAGGAAGAACGACGGGATGCCGATGGTCAGGCTCCCCACCAGGGTCAGGTGGCGGGGCAAGAAGGGGAAGGGGACGTGGGCCACGCCCACGGCGAGGGCGAGGAGCATCGAGTAGGTGGACTTGACCAGGAACAGGTTGGCCACCCGCTCGATGTTGTTGATGACCCGGCGGCCCTCGGCCACGACGTGGGGCAGGGTGGCGAAGGACCCGTCGAGCAGGACCAGTTGGGCGGCAGCCCTCGACGCGGACGAGCCCGATCCCATGGCGATGCCCATGTCGGCGTCCTTGAGGGCGAGGACGTCGTTCACCCCGTCACCGGTCATGGCCACGGTGTGACCCGCCGCCTGCAGGGCCCGGACCATCTGCCGCTTCTGGTCGGGCTGCACCCGGCCGAACACGGCGTGGGTCTCCATGGCCTCGCGCAACCCGGCCTCGTCGGCGGGGAGGTCTCCGGCGTCCATGGCCCGGTCCGCGTCGGGCAGGCCGGCTTCGCGGGCGACGGCGGCGACGGTGACCGGGTTGTCGCCGGAGATGACCTTCAGCGTGACCCCCTGGTCGGCGAAGAAGCCGAGGGTCGCCGCCGCCTCGGGTCGGGTCTTGTCGGCCAGCACCACGAGGGCCACCGCTTCGATGCCGGCGGGCAGCACGTCTTCGGCCAGGGCGTCAGCCGACCGGGCCACGAGCACGACGCGGCGCCCGTTCGCGGCGTGGGCCTCGACGCGCTCGGCCAGGTCCCCTCCGGCCCCCAGGACCTCGGGTGCGCCGAGCAACCAGGTCGCGCCCTCCGCCGTGGTCACCCCGCTCCACTTCCGGGCCGAGGAGAACGGCACCACGACCGCACCGGCGGGCGGCGCCGTCGCGGTGGACTCGACCTCCCGGGCGATGGCCCGCAGCGTGGCGTTGGGGTTGGCCTCCGCCCCGGCCAGCGCCACGAGGGCGTCCCGCACCTCGTCCTCGTCCAGTGAGCCGACCGTCTCGATCCCGACGAGGCTGATGTCGCCCTCGGTGAGGGTGCCGGTCTTGTCGAGGCACAGGACGTCCACCCGGGCCAGGGTCTCGACCGCCGCCAGCTCCTGCACGAGGGCCTGGCGTTGTCCGAGACGGACGACACCGGCGGCGAAGGCCATGCTGGTCAGCAGGACCAGGCCCTCGGGGACCATGGCGACCACCCCGGCGACGGTCCCGGCCGCGGCCTCCCGCCAGCCCTCGTGGGCGCTGAGCTGGCTCCAGAGCAGGAGGGCCGCCGTCGGCACGATCGCGTAGCTGATCAGCCGGATGATGTCGTCGATGCCGGTGCGCAGCTCGCTGGTCGCCAGGGTGAAGCGCTTGGCGTCCTCGGCCAGCTTCACGGCGTAGGCGTCGGCCCCGACGCGGGTGGCCCGCACGTAGCCCCCGCCGGCGGCGACGAAGCTGCCGGAGAGGACCTCCTCACCGGTGCGCTTGTGCACGGGGTCGGACTCGCCGGTGAGGAGCGCCTCGTCGATCTCGAGCCCGGAGGCCTCCACCACCTCGCCATCGACCACGACCTGGTCACCCGGCTGCAGCTCCAGGAGGTCGTCGAGCACGACCTCCCCGACCGGGATCTCGGTCTCGGCACCGTCCCGGCGGACCCGGGCCCGGGGGGCGGAGAGGATGGTGAGGCGGTCGAGGGTCCGTTTGGCCCGGACCTCCTGCACGATGCCGATGAGGGCGTTGGCGACCAGGACCCCGCCGAAGAGGGCGTCGTTGAGCGGCCCGACCACGAGGATCACCACCAGCAGGCTGCCGAGCAGCAGGTTGAACCGGGTGAGCAGGTTGGCCCGGAGGATCTGGCCGAACGTCCGGGTGTTGGTGGCGGGCAGGTCGTTGCCCAGTCCCCGGCGGCGCCGGTCCTCGACCTCGGTCGCGGTCAGGCCGCGGGGCGCCCCGTCGGTCACGTCATCGGGGGGCCAACAGGGCCATGAGGTCGTCGTGCAGGACGCCGTTGGTCGCCAGGCCACTGCCGCCGGTGGCCGACTCGGTCGCGGCGAGGTCGGTGAAGCGGCCGCCGGCCTCGCCGATGATGACCGGCATCGGGGCCACGTCCCAGACCGCGGCCTGGTGGTCGACCATGGCCTCGACCCGGCCGGTGGCCACCAGGGCGTAGCCGTAGGCGTCGCCCCAGGTGCGGACGAAGGCGCCGGCGCCGTGGGTGGTGTCCAGCGCTCCGGCCGGCCAGTTCCTGCAGCGCGGAGGTGGTCACGTACGCGCCCGCGACGGTGGCGTGGTCACTCACGTGGCAGCGCTCGCCCTCGAGGAAGCAGCCCAGGCCCCGGCCCGCCCAGATGGTCTCGGGCAGGGCGGGCAGGCAGATGACCCCGAGCAGGGGGCCGTGCTCGTCGGCCGCGGCCAACAGCGTGCTGTAGAGGGGGACGCCGTGGGTGAAGGCCTTCGTGCCGTCGATGGGGTCGATGACCCAGGTCCGACCCGAGCTGCCGGTCTTGGGGGCCTCCTCCTCGCCGATGACGCCGTCGTCGGGGTGGGCCTCGTGCAGCAGTTCCCGCAGGAGCCGCTCGGCGCCCCGGTCGGCCTCGGTCACGGGGGTGTCGTCGTGCTTGTGCTCGACCTCCAACTCGACCGACCGGAAGTAGGGCAACGTGAACTCACCGGCGCGTCGGGCGAAGGCCACGGCCTGCTCCAGCAGGGCGGGGTCGCAAGGGGGGGTGTCGGCCACGTCCGGAGCGTAGGGGGGCGGTTCGACCCCGGGCCACGCCCACACCGCTGGCACCGCGGCATTAGCCTTGGCCCGTGCGTCCGGAGCCGATGCCCTCGGTCGTCCCTGCCGCCCGGTGCCTGCGGTGACCGCCGCGACGACCGACGTCCCTGCTGCCCGCTCCGGGCTCAGGGCTGTGGCGCTGCCCTCCGAGCACGGCGGATGGGGCCTGACCCTCGAGCCCGGCCTCCTCGGCCTCCTCGTCAGCCCGTCGGTCGCCGGTCTCGCCCTGGCCTTGGCGGCGCTGGTCGCCTTCCTGGCCCGCACGCCGCTGAAGCTGGCGCTGGTCGACCGCCGCCGGGGTCGGGCCCTGGAGCGCACCACGCTCGCCCGGCGGGTAGCGGCCCTGGAGCTGGTGGTCCTCGTCGGCCTGGTGGCCACCGCGGTGGTGACCGCGACCTCGGCGTTCTGGGCCCCCCTGGCCGTGGCGGCGCCCCTGATCGCCGTCGAGGCCTGGTTCGACCTCCGCTCCCGCAGTCGCCGCCTCGTGCCCGAGGTCGCGGGCGCCGTGGCCGTGTGCTCGGTGACCCCGATGATCGTCCTGGCCGACGGCGAGGCGGGGGCGCTGGCGGTCGGGTTGTGGCTCGTCCTCGCCGCGCGGGTCGTGACCGCGATCCCCCACGTGCGGGACCGCATCGCCGAGCTCCACGGTCGGGAGGTGCGCGCGGTCACCACGGTGGTCGCCGACGGGCTCGCCCTGGCGCTGGCCGCGCTGGCCGTCGGCCTGGACGCCCAGCTCGTGGCCGGCGCCCTGGCCGTCGTCGCCGTCGTCGTCATCCAGCGGGTCAGCGCCCGCCATCCGACCTCCCGGGCCGTGGTGCTCGGGATCCGCCAGATGGCCCTGGGCTTCGGCCTGGTCGTCGTGACCGCGCTCGGCGTGATCCTCGCATCGGGCTGAGCAGCGACCCCTTCCTCTCGCACTCGGTGTCCGGGGGATCTACCGTTCAGGAGGTGAACCAGGCCGCCCCCGACGTTCCGGTGTTCTTCAACCCGCTCGACCCGGACTACCTGGCGGACCCGTACCCGCAGGTGGCCGCGCTCCGGGAGACGGACCCGGTCCACGAGAGCCCGCTGGGGATCTGGGTGCTCACCCGCTACGAGGACGTCTTCGCCCTGTTGCGCAACCCGAGCACCTCGGTCGAGGACGGCAACATCTCGGGGGGGCTGAACGAGATGCGCGAGGCGATGTTCGCCGAGCTGATCGAGGAGTTCGGCGGCGGGGAACGGGATCGGGGCGACCGGGCCATCCTCAACCTGGACCCGCCGGACCACACCCGCATCCGGAAGTTGGTGTCGAAGGCGTTCACCGTGCGCCGGATCGAGGCCCTCCGGGGTCGGGTGCAGGAGCTGGTCGACGAGGTGCTGGATCGGGTGGCCGGCGGCGGGGCCTGGGACGTGGTCGACGAGCTGGCGTTCCCGCTGCCCTTCCAGGTCATCTCCGAGCTGCTGGGCATGCCCGAGGGCGATCGGGCCGCCATCCGGGACTGGTCCCACGCGCTGACCAAGACCCTCGACCCCGTCGTCAGCGAGGAGGACGCCCGCGCCGCGTTCCTCGCCAGCGACGCCATGACCGCCTACCTGGAAGAGGTCGTGCCGTGGAAGCGCGACCATCCCGCCGACGACGTGCTCACCGGGCTGGTCCAGGCCGAGGAGGACGGCGACGTGCTGTCCGCGGCGGAGTTGCGGGACCAGATCGTGCTGCTCTTCATCGCCGGCCACGAGACGACCGTCAACCTGATCGGCAACGGGCTGCAGGCCCTGCTGCGGCACCCCGACCAGATGCGCCGCTGGGCCGCCGACCCCTCGCTCGACCCAACGGCGGTCGACGAGCTCCTCCGCTATGACGCCCCGGTGCAGCTGTCGAGGCGCATCGCCATGGCCGAGATGGAGATCGGCGGGAAGGCGATCGCTCCCGGGACGCTGGTGATGACCCACCTGGGAGCGGCCAATCGGGACCCGGCCAAGTGGGGGCCCACCGTCGACGAGGTCGACCTCGGTCGGGCCGACGCCTCCCAGCACGTGTCCTTCGGCTCGGGCATCCACTTCTGCCTCGGGGCGGCCCTGGCCCGCCTCGAGGGCCAGGTGGCGATGAGCTCGATCATCCGCCGGTTCCCGGACCTCGAGTTCGCCGGCGAACCCGTCCCCAACGGCCGCATCACCCTCCGCGGCCTGGACGCCCTTCCCGTCACCAGCTGACCCCACCCCGAAATTGCGTGAGCTGGTCACGCCAGAGATGACCAGCTGACGCAATTTCGGAGGTCGTCGCCGGTGATCCGACCTGGCTCAGGCGGCGAGCACGTCCTCGAGTTCGGCGAGGGCCGGGAGGTAGTCGTCCTCGACGAGGATGGCGTGGATGCCGAGGGCCCGGGCGGCGGCGATGTTGCCCGGGGCGTCGTCCAGGAAGACGGCCCGCTCGGGGGCGATGCCGCCGAGGCGCTCCAGGGCGAGCAGGAAGATGGCCGGGTCGGGCTTGCGCAGGCCGACCGCGGACGAGTCGACGACCACCTCGGCGACGGCGTCGAGATCCTCGAAGAGGGACCGCCAGCCCTCGGCGAACTCGGCGATGTTGTTGGTGATGATCGCGCTGGCCCGCCCGCCGGCCTTGGCCGCGACCGCGGCGGCCACGACGTCGGCTCGCACGATGGTGCCTCCGTCGCCGCCCATGCGCATCAGCACGGCCATCGGGTCGACCTCGTAGCCGGACCGGGCGGCCAGGGCCACGAGGTCGGCGTTGCAGGCCTCGAAGGTCATCTCCCCGCGCTCCAGCCGGTGCCACGGGTGGTCGGTGTCCTCGTGGTAGGGGCCGAAGACCAGCTCCAGGAGCTCGTCGCCGTCCATGCCGACCTCGGGGCCGAAGGACCGGAGGTGGCTGAACGGAGAGGGCAGGAAGACGCCACCGACGTCCCACAACACGGCTTCGACGCTCAGGCTCATCAGGCGAGTCTGACGCGCGAGGCTGCCGGCCATGAAGATCACGACGCTGGGGACGGGATGGCCGCTGCCGGCCGCGGACCGGGCCGGGGCCTCGACCCTGGTGGAGGCGGGGGGTCAACGCTTCCTCGTCGACTGTGGCCGAGGGGTGCTCATGCGCCTGGCGGCCGCAGGGGTGGGCATGGGCCAGGTCAACGCCGTCCTGCTCACCCACCTCCACTCCGATCACGTGAACGACTTCAACGACGTGGTCACCACGAGTTGGATCGGTCAGTTCAGCCCCGGTGTTCTGAGGGTCATCGGGCCTCCGGGGACCCGGTCCTTTGTCGACCGGACGCTGGCGATGTTGGAGGACGACATCTGCTGGCGCCTCGATCACCACGCCGACCTGACCTGGCGCCCGGAGGTCGAGGTCACCGAGGTCACCGACGGGCCGGTGCTCGAGTCGGGTGGCGTCCGGGTGCTGGCCGCCCCCACGGACCACCGGCCGGTGCACCCGACGGTCGGGTACCGCTTCGAGCACGAGGGCGCGGTGGGCGTCTGCGCAGGTGACACGGTCCCCTGCGCCGGCCTCGACCGACTGGTCGAGGGCGCGGACCTCTATGTCCAGACGGTGTGTCGCCGGTCGGCCGTGGAGGCCATTCCGGCCCCGCGGCTCCAGGACATCCTCGACTACCACTCGGACCTGGCCCAGGCCGGTCAGACCGCCGCGCGAGGTGGTGTGGGGACCATCGTCCTCACCCACATGGTCCCGCCGCCGGTTCCCGGTACCGAGCCGGAATGGGTCGCTGAGGTGGCCGAGCACTTCGACGGGGAGGTGGTCCTGGCGGAGGACCTCACAACCGTGGAGGTGCCAACCCCGGAGTGACTGGTGCCCTTCGGGTGAGCCGCCGCACGCGGAGGGCGTTTCGGGCAGCGGGTCGACGACGCGCGAGACTGACCCCCGTGAGCAAGCAGATCCCCTTCGTGGACTACCTGGCCCTCGAGCCCGAGCCCCATCTGGTCGCCAATGAGTGCACCTCGTGTGGTGCCCGGTTCTTCGACCGGCGCAACGCGTGTGCCTCGTGCTTCGGCACCGACTTCCGCCAGGCGGACATCAGCACCGAGGGGGAGTTGCGGTCCTTCACCATCGTGGCCTTCGCCGCTCCGGGCGTCGACGTGCCGTTCGTCGCCGGGATCATCGACTGCGACGGGACGACGGTGCGGGGCAACGTCGTCAACACCGAGCCGGACGCCGAGCACGTCCACCTCGGGATGAAGCTCAAGCTCACGACGGTTCCCGTCGGTGAGGACACCGCCGGCACCACCGCGGTGAACTTCGCGTTCGAGCCCCTGGAAGGAGCAGCCTGATGGCCAGCGACGACATCTGGATCCTCGGGATCCACATGACCAAGTTCGGCAAGCGCCCCGATGACGACGTCATCGACCTGGCCGCCGAGGCCGCCATGGCCGCCCTGGAGGACGGTGGGGTGACGATGGCCGACATGGGCGTCCTCGCCGCCGGCAACCTCATGGGCGCCAGCGCGCCGACCGGCCAGATGCTGCAGAAGCAGATCGGCCAGACCGGCATCCCCGTGTTCAACGTCTCCAACGCCTGTGCCACGGGCGCCACCGCGCTGCGGACGGCGATCATGGCCATCAAGGCGGGCGAGTGCGACATGGGCCTCGCCGTCGGGGTCGAGAAGCTCTCCGGCGCCGGGCTCCTGGCCGGCGGTTCCCGGAAGGCCGACGCCGACGAGTGGACCCCGTCGGGCCGCTTCGGTGCCGTCGCCGGTGTCGACGGTCGGATCGGGACCGAGATCATGCCGGGCGTGTTCGCCCAGGTCGGCATGGAGTACAGCCACAAGTACGGCGGCGCCGACTTCGAGCTGTTCGCCCGGATCAGCGAGAAGAACCACAGCCACTCCACGCTGAACCCACTGGCCGCCTACACCAAGAAGATGTCCCTCGAGGAGATCATGGGCGACATCATGATCGCCTACCCGAACACGCGGCCGATGTGCTCGGCCAACTGCGACGGGGCCGCGGCGGCCGTGGTCGTCTCCGACGCCAAGCTCAAGACCCTCGACCCGGACCAGCAGCGCCGGGCCGTCAAGGTCTCGGCCTCCGTGCTCACCTCGGACCCGTGGGAGGAGGCGTGCCAGATCCTCCCTGACGTCAACACCCTGACCCGTCGGGCCGCCACCCAGGCCTACGAACAGGCCGGCGTCTCCCCCGAGGACCTGGACCTCGTCGAGCTCCACGACTGCTTCGCCACCGCCGAGCTGGTCCACTACGACAACCTCATGCTCTGCCAGGAGGGTGAGGCGGTCCCGTTCTTCGAGTCCGGCGCCACCTGGCGGGACGGCTCCACCCCGGTGAACGTGTCCGGCGGCCTCGAGTCCAAGGGCCACCCCATCGCCGCCACCGGCATCGCCAACATCTGGGAGGTGTGCCACCACCTCCGCGGCGAGGCCGGCGACCGCCAGATCGAGGGCGCCAAGGTCGGCCTGGCCCACGTCATCGGCCTCGGCTCCGCCTGCGGCGTCCACATCCTCGAGAAGGCGGCTGCCTGACCGATCGGTACTGGCGCCTGATTGCGGCCCCAGGGCCCCACAATCAGGCGCCAGAACGATGAGCAGCAGGGACGTCGAACCGCTTCCCGATGCGCCGGACTGGTTTCGTGCCGCGCTGGCCGTGCCGTTCACCGACGGCTCGGTCGAGGTCGACGGGGTGGCCATCCACCATCTGGCCTGGGGCGACCCGGGACGGCGGGGGCTGGTGTTCGTCCACGGTGGCGGGGCCCACGCCCACTGGTGGACCCACGTGGCCGCCCGGTTCGCGACCGACTTCCGGGTCATCGCCGTCGACCTGTCGGGTCACGGCGACAGCGGCCATCGCGACACCTACGCCCTCGACACCTGGACCGACGAGGTCGTGGCGGCGGCCGAAGCGGGCGGGATCGACGGCCCACCGGTGGTGATCGGCCATTCCATGGGCGGCTTCGTCAGCATCGCCACCGCGGCCCGCCACCCCGAGCGCTGCGCCGGTGTCGTGGTCTGTGACTCCCCGGTGGCCGAGCCCGACCCCGAGATCGAGTCCTTCCGGCTCAAGGAGGCCTTCGGCCGTCCCCGGACCTATGCCACCGTCGACGACGCGTTGGCCCGCTACCGCACCGTTCCGCCCCAGGACCACTACCTGGACTACGTGATCGACCACGTCGGGCGGCAGTCCCTCAAGCCGGTCGACGGCGGCTACCAGTGGAAGTTCGATCGCCGCATCTTCGAGCAGTTCGGCCGGGGCATGCGCTCGATCGCCCTTCCGTACCTCCGCGACCTCCGCTGTCGCCTGGCGCTCCTCCGCTCCGAGAACGGCCTGGTCACCGAGGACATCGGCGCCTTCATGTACGACCAGCTGGGCCGGGTGGCCCCCGTGATCGAGATCCCCGAAGCCGGCCACCACGCCATGCTCGACCAGCCCCTCATCCTGCTCACCGCCCTCCGCGCCTTCCTCGCCGACTGGGACCACTCCGAGCCGTTGCGCCGCTGAGCCGTCTGGGTTGTGGCACCGGATCCCTGTCTGCGCCGCCGAGCCGGGGGTCAGCTGTCGAGGTGGCGCTCGGCCCGGTCCGGCCCAGTCCCTCCAGTCGGCCGGATCCGGCGCACCGCGGCAGACCGTCGGACCTAGATGTCGACCTGGCGGCCGAGCTCGATGGTGCGCTCGGGGGGGAGGCTGAAGAAGGCCGCGGCACCGGTCGAGTTCCGGTGCATGAGGGCGAACAGACGCTCCCGCCAGACCGCCATGCCGTCACCAGGGGTGGGCCGGACGGACTCCTTGCCCAGGAAGTAGCTGGTGTGGAGGGGGTCGAAGCTGACCTTCGAGCTCAGCACCTGGCCGAGGGCGGCGGGCACGTCGGGCTCCTCCATGAACCCGAAGCGGAGTCGGACCGAGAAGAAGCCCTCGCCGTGGTCGGTCACCTTCTCGCGGTCCGCCGGCGGCACGCGGGGGACGTCCATCGTCTGCACCGAGAGGATCACCACGTTGCGGTGCAGGATCCGGTTGTGGAAGAGGTTGGCGAGCAGGGCCGGGGGCGTGGACCCCGGGCGGCTGTACATGAAGACCGCGGTGCCGGGCACCCGGGTGGTCTTCTGCTTGGCCAGGCTCTCGATGAAGGTGGCCAGCGGCAGCTCGCCCTGGCGGAGGCGCTTGCCCACCAGCTGGCGGCCGGTGCGCCACGTGGTCATCAGCCCGAAGACCACGGCCCCGACGACCAGCGGGAGCCAACCGCCGTCGGGGATCTTGACCAGGTTGGCCCCCAGGAAGGCGAGATCGACGATCAAGAAGGGCGTGCACACCAGCAACGCCTTGCGCGGGGGCCACCCCCAGCGTTCCCGGGCCACCACGTAGAAGAGGATCGTGGTGATGAACATGGTGAGGGTCACCGCGACGCCGTAGGCCGCGGCCAGGTTCGTCGAGCTGCGGAAACCCAGGACCAGGGCGATGCAGCTCACCATGAGGGCCCAGTTCACGGTGGGCAGGTAGATCTGGCCCATCTGGTCCTCGGAGGTGTGGTTGATCTTCATCCGGGGCGTGTAGTCGAGCTGGATGGCCTGCATCGTGAGCGAGTACGCCCCCGAGATGAGCGCCTGGGACGCGATGATCGTGGCCAGGGTGGCGAGGCCGGTCAGGGGTAGGACCGCCCAGTCGGGGGCCATGAGGAAGAACGGGTTCTCGACCGCTTCGGGGTCACCCAGGATCAGCGCGCCCTGGCCGTAGTAGGTGAGGAGGAGGGCGGGCAGGACCAGCATGAACCAGCCGCGCCGGATCGGCGCCCGCCCGAAGTGGCCCATGTCGGCATAGAGCGCCTCGCCGCCGGTGACCACGAGGAACACCGAGCCGAGCACGAGGTAGGCCGTCCAGCCGCCACTCACGAAGAAGTCGAGCGCGTGGGCCGGGTTGACCGCCTCGAAGACCCGGGGGGCATCCATGATGTGGGTCACGCCCAGGAGGGCGAGTACGCCGAACCAGACCAGCATGACCGGGCCGAAGAGCTTGCCCACCGCGCCCGTGCCCCGGCTCTGGACCGAGAAGACGCCGATCAGGATCACCACGGCGATGGGGATGACCAGGTCGCTGATGCCGGGCTGGGCGACCTCGATGCCCTCGACGGCGGAGAGCACCGAGATGGCGGGGGTGATGATGCCGTCGCCGTAGAGCAGGGCCGTGCCGAACAGGCCGATGAGGATCAGGGCCCAACGTCGTGAGGTCGGGTTGCCCTTGGGGGTGGCCAGGGACGTCAGGGCCAGGATCCCGCCCTCACCCTCGTTGTCGGCCCGCATGACGAACACCAGGTACTTGATGGTGATGACGATGATCAGCGACCAGGTGATGAGCGAAAGCAGGCCCAGCACGTTGGCTTCGGTGGCGGCGATGTCGTGGGCCTCGCCGAAGGACTCGCGGACCGCGTAGAGGGGGCTGGTGCCGATGTCGCCGTAGACCACGCCGAGGGCGCCGAGGGTGAGGAGCCCGATCCCGCCCTTCGGCCCATGACTCCCACCGCCGGGGCTCACGGGTGGTCTCAGTCCCCGAGGGACCGACGGCGGAGCACCAGGATGATGCCGGTCGCGACGACCATGGCACCGGCCACGACCGCGCCGAGGATCAGGCCGGCAGGGGGACCGTCGTCGACGGCCCCGTCGTCGACGAGACCGCCTGCGGGCCCGGACGGGCTCGTGGTCGTGGTCGTGGTCGTGGTCGGGTCCGGCGCCGCGGTCGCGCTGGTGGTCGGGGTGGCGACGACCTGCTGGGTGGTGTCCAGCGTGGCCGCCGGCTCGATGGCGGCGAAGGCGACCGTCCAGCGCCCGGGGGCCGGGAACGTCACCGGGCCGGCGTACCAGCCGTCGCCGATGGAGGCGAGGGCCACCGGCTCCTGTGGTCCGGCGCCCGGGCCCCGCACGGTGGCCGAGACCACCGCGTCGTCGACCGGGTCACCGTCGTTCTCGTAGGTCAACTCGACGGTGTAGGTCAGCGTGGTCCCCGTCGGGTCGGGTACGGCATCGATCACCTCGAGGGTCCCCTCGCCGCCGTGGGCCGACGCGGGGGAGGAGCCGATGCCGCCGACGACGATCACGGCGAGGAAGACGGCGAGGCGGACGCGGCGCACGGTGCCATTGTGCCGGGCCGGTACCCGCGGTCGATGCCCGCCGAGGATCTTCGTCGCGCTCGGCGCGATCCACAGGCCTGGTGGGCCGGCGTCGGACGCGGGGACCCGGTGTCGTCCCCGCGGCCAGGCCCTCAGGTCGAGGGGTGCGAATCAGCCTCCGAGGCGCGACGCTGGGGCCATGTTCGACCTCGACACGTTCATCGCCGACTGCCTGGCGGCCAACCAGGAGGCCCAGCCGCGGCTGGCGGTCAAGGAGGTCCTGGACCGGGCGGTCTCGAGTCCCGGCGAGGTGGCCGCGGTCCTGGCGCCGGACCGGGCGGAGCTGGTCCGCCTGCACGTGTCCGACGAGCTGACGATCCTCAAGGTGGTGTGGGCACCGGGCATGTCCATCCGTCCTCACGACCATCGGACCTGGGCGTCGATCGGCATCTACTCGGGGGGCGAGGACAACGCCTTCTTCCGACGCGACGGCGTCGGCCTCGCCGAGTCCGGAGGCCGGGAGCTGCGGCCGGGCGACGTCTGCCTGCTCGGTGACGACACCATTCACCGCGTGACCAACCCCACGACCGAGCACGCCGGCGCCATCCACATCTACGGCGGTGACTTCTTCACGATCGAGCGCAGCGAGTGGGACGAGGAGACCCGTCTGGAGCAGCCCTACGACGTCGAGCGCACCCTGCGGAGCTTCGAGCAGGCCAACGCCGACCGCGGCGTCGCCGCTGGCCTCGACGGGGAGACCTAGAGGAGGTCCTCGTAGGCCTGGTGGACGTCGTCGCCGAAGGCCACGAAGACGACCCGCTCGACCGCCGTCGGCGCGCTCCGGAGCGCGGTGACGGCGATCTCGGTGGCGGCGAGGATCGGGTAGCCGTACACGCCGGTGGCGATGGCGGGGAACGCCAGGGTGCGGGCCCGGACCTCGTCGGCCCGAGCCAGCGATTCCCGGTAGCAGGACGCCAGGAGGTCGGCCTCGCCGTTGCCGCCACCCCGCCACACCGGGCCGACGGTGTGGATGATCCACCGGGCCCTGAGGGCGAAGCCGGGCGTCACCTTGGCCTGGCCGGTGGGACAGCCCCCGAGCGTCCGGCAGTGCTCCAGCAGCTCGGGCCCGGCCGCGTGGTGGATGGCCCCGTCCACCCCACCGCCGCCCAGCAGCGACTCGTTCGCCGCGTTCACGATGGCGTCCACGTCGAGCACGGTGATGTCGCCGGTGACGAGGTGGAGATCCATCGGCTCAGCCGGTCGCCGGCCGGCCGGCGAAGGCACCGCGGGAGCGAGACCGGTCCGGGGGCGGGGTCTCGCTCACGCCCGGCGACCGTACCCGGTCGTCCCGCCGGGTCCGGAGCGCCACCGGGCCCGCGCCGCCGCCCCGCAAAGGGGGTGACGGCTGACCGGGGCTCATCGCTGGCATCCTGAGGGACCGGTTCCCCCCACCGAAAGAGCTCCCGTGCGCCGTCTTCCCGTGATCGCCAGCGTCCTGCTGCCCCTGTTGCTGCTCCTGGCGGCCTGCGGGGACGACGGCGGGGAGCCCCTCCAGGCCGACGCCGAGGACGCCGCGGCGGCGGGTGTGGACACATCGGCGGTCGTGGGTGAACCGGCGATGGACGATGCCTCTCTGGACGCGATCATGGTGAGCGGCACCTTCGACGAGTCGGCGGTGGTCGAGGTCGACGATGCGTTCAGCAGCGACACCACCTACCGCCGGATCCTCGAGGAGGGCGACGGGGACCCGCTCGTCGCGGGCCAGGAGGTGTCGTTCCAGAACCTGGCGGTCAACGGTCGGGACGGCACCGAGTTCGACAACTCCTACGAGGCCACCGGCGAGGGCGGGACGCCGTCGATCGTCATGGACGAGACCCAGATCATCCCGGGGCTGGTCCGAGGCCTGCTCGGCGTCCCCGTCGGCAGCCGGGTGCTGATCGCCGCCGCCCCCCAGGACGCCTTCCAGGACCAGGGCGGCATCCCCGACGCCGGCATCGAGGCCGATGACACGATCATCTTCGTGGTCGACGTGCTCGAGGCCACGACCCCCGTGCCGCCCCTCGATCGGGCCGAGGGAACCACGGTCGAGCCCGAGGACGGCCTGCCCACCGTCGAGCTGGACGACACCGGCCGGCCGACCATCACCGTCCCCGACGACGAGCCGCCGACCGAGCTGGTGACCCAGGTCCTGATCGAGGGCGACGGTCCCGTCGTCGAGTCCGGCCAGGACCTGACCGTCCACTACACCGGGATCATCTACGGGAGCGGGGAGCAGTTCGACTCCTCCTGGGACCGGAACGAACCCGCCACCTTCCCCATCGGCGTGGGCGGCGTGATCTCGGGCTGGGACGAGGGCCTCGTCGGCCAGACCGTCGGCAGCCAGATCCTGCTGGTCATCCCCCCCGACCAGGGCTACGGCGAGCAGGGCAACCCCGACGCGGGGATCACGGGCACCGACACCCTGGTCTTCGTGGTCGACATCCTCGCCGCCGGCTGACCGGGCTCAGCGGCGGGCGACGTCGGCCACCACCGCGTCGAGCACCCCGACGAGGGCGGCCGGAGCCACCTCGATCTCCAGGCCGCGGCGGCCGCCGCTGACGTAGATGGTGGCGAAGTCCTCGGCTGAGGCGTCGAGCACGGTCGGCAGCATCCGGCGTTGACCGAAGGGGCTGATGCCCCCGTGGACGTAGCCGGTGGACCGCTCGGCCCGAGTGACCTCGGCGAGCCCGGCCCGTTTGGTGCCCAGGGCCGCGGCGGCGGCCCGGAGGTCGACCTCGGCGGCGGCCGGGGCCACCACGACGGCGAGGCGGGCCGGGTCCCTGTCCAGAGAGAGGACCAGGGTCTTGAACACCCGGGCCGGGTCCAGCCCGAGCTGGCGGGCGGCGTCCATCCCGAAGCCGATGTCGGCGGCCCCCGAAGCGTCGTACTCGTGGCCCACGTGGTCGACTCCCGCGTTCACCAGCACCGTGACCGCCGGTGTGACCTTCCCCGCCATCCCGGGATTCTGGCACCGGATTCCCGGGCCCGGGCCCGGGAATCCGCGGCCAGGACGGGGCGGTACCGTGCGCGGCATGGGTGAGGAGCCAGAACCGAGCGCGGGGCGGCTGCGGCGCCTCACCGAGGAGCTGAACGACGAAGGCCTCCTGGGCGAGGGTCGTGACTGGCCCGACCGGCTCCTGGTCGAGCTCGACCATGCCCTCCGTCCCGCCCGCCACGAGCGGCGGATCCCCTTGTTCGGGGCCGTCTTCGAGCCCCGGGTCGACCCCCGGGACTGGCGGGATCAGACCGCACTCACCGTGTCCCGGCGGTGGGTCGACGAGTTCCACGAGGCCGACGCCCGGCGTTACGCGGACGGCCTGTCCAGTTGGATGGTGCGCTACGCGGACGGTCGGGTCGAGGTCGTGGTCTTCGACCGCCCGACGGGGTCCGAGCGCGACCTCGTCGTCCTGGCCGATGCCACCGAGGGCACCCTCGTCCAGCGCCACCCGTCGGGGGTCGTGCGGCTGGTCGGCGACTTCGGCGTGCTGCGGTGGGACGGCGTGGGTTGGCACCACGAGCCGCCGGTGAACTCCTGGGTCCGCAGCCTGCTCGACGCCGGGTTCGAGGGCGACGAGAGCGTCCTGGCCCGATTGTTGGCCTTCGCCGTCTACGACCTCGGCGCCTCCGGCGTCGGTGCCCTACTGGTCCACCGGCCGGACGGCACCTGCCCGCCGGGTTACGAGTTGCGCCTGCCCACGCCGCCCCCGTACGAGATCGGCCATCCCGAGGACCTCGGTCCGTTGCGTCACGTGCTGGAGCTGGTCGACGGCGCCGCGGTCTTCGACGAGTCGGGCACGCTGCGCCACCTCGGGGTCCGCCTCGTGCCCAGCGCCGAAGCCGAAGCCGATGTCGAGGGGTTCGGGGGGATGCGCCACACCGCGGCCCGGCGCTACAGCTTCGACGACCCGACCGCGACGGTGATCGTGGTGAGCGAGGCCGGGCCGGTGTCGGTGATCCGCGACGGTGACGTGCTGGCCCGCCCTGTGGAACACCCCGCGGTCTGAGCGCTCAGGCCGAGGCCACCACGGTCGGTTCGTGGTGGACCGGGAAGTTCAGCGATCGGGCGATGAAGCAGAAGCCGGGGGCGTCGTCGTGGAGGCTCACGGCCCGTTCGACCATCGCCGCCTCGGCCACCGTCACGGCGGGGTGCAGGGTGACCGAGGTGAACTGACCGCTGCCGTCGTCGTTGACCGCCAGTTCACCGTGCGCCGGGTCCACGTAGCCGGTGACGACGACCTTGTTGGTGGCACAGAGGTGCAGGTACCAGAGCATGTGGCACTGGGAGACGGCGGCGACCAGGAGTTGCTCGGGGTTCCAACGGGTGGCGTCGCCGCGGAACGTCGGATCCGCGGAACCGGCCAGGTCGGGTCGGCCCTCGGCGGTCACCGTGTGGTCCCGGCGGAAGCTCCGGTAGTTCGCGGTCCCCTCCCCGTCGTCGCCCGTCCAGGTCACCGTCACGTCGTAGCTGTGCACGATGCCAGTGTTGGGGCCGGGCGCCGACACGCCAAGGGCCTTTCGGCTCTGTCGCCGCCGGGGTGTCGCGGCCCATCATGGTGCCCGGTGTCACAGATGCGAGCGGGAACCAAGCCGTCGCGTTGGACGACCGGTTAAGGAGTGAGTCCCGATCAGATCGCCGACGTGTTGGGCACCGTCGCGTCCGCGGGCGTGCTCGTCGTGGTCGGGCTGGCCGTCCTGCGGATCGCGGCGCCGGCCCGGTTCGCCGCTGTCCGGGTCGCGGTGGCCGGGTCGGGTCCGGCCTTGGGCGCGCTGGTCGCCGTCATCGCCATGCTGGGCAGTCTCTGGTTCTCCGAGGGCGCCCACTTCCCGCCCTGTGAGTGGTGCTGGTACCAGCGCATCGCCATGTACCCGCTGGCGCTGATCCTGACGGTGGCCGCGGTGCGCCGTGACCCCGCCGTGCGGCCCTACGGACTCACCCTGGCCGGCGTCGGCCTCCTGGTGAGTGCCTGGCACAATGTGATCGAGACCTTCCCGGACCTGCACGCCGGAAGCTGTGACCCGGTGAACCCGTGCACGATCCGCTGGGTCGAGGGCCTCGGGTTCTGGACGATCCCGAGGATGGCCTTCGTGGCCTTCGCCCTCGTCTTCACCGCGCTGTTGATCGACCGTCCCCTCCCGGAGGAACCATGAGTGCGAACAAGTCCCGTCCTGTAGCCGCGCCGGCGAAGGGCCTGCCGATCCTGCCCCTGGCCATCGCCGCGATCGTCCTCGTCTTCGCCATCGGCCTGGCCATCGCCGTGGCGACCGGAGGGGACGACAGCGACACCGCCAGCGACCTGGCCGCCTTCGCCCCGGTGCGGGTGGAGGGCACCAACCTCCCCGGCTTCACCACGACCGAGGGCGATCCCGCCGGCGGGGCGGAGGCGCCCAAGCTCATCGGCGAGGCCCCCGACGGCACCTCCACCGCGGTGGGTGGGGCGAGCGGGGAACCGACGCTGGTCGCCTTCCTGGCCCACTGGTGCCCCCACTGCCAGGCTGAGCTCCCCGTGCTGGTGGACCTGGCCGAGCAGGGGGCCTTCGACGGCGTCCGCACGGTCGCGGTCCTCACCGGGACCGACGAGGCCGCCCCGAACTTCCCGCCTGCGGCCTGGCTGGAGGACGAGAACTGGACCGGCGACGTGTTGGTCGACGACGAGTCCTCGTCGTCGGCGCTGTCCTACGGGCTGGCCGGGTACCCGTTCCTGGTGATGCTCGACGCCGACGGCCGGGTCGTGGCCCGGACCTCGGGCGAGCTGCCCGCCGAGGACGTCGTCGCCCTGGTCGACGCCGCTTCGGTGGGCTGACGGGTCTCGTCGCACGGGGCACGGTGGGGTCCCCGGCGGGGCGAACCACGGTCGGTGAGCACTGTCCGTCAGCCCCGGAGCCAACCGGATCGCGGGTGCCCCCGAACCGCCGCCGGTCCGCCGGGTACCGTTCCGTCGCAGTGCGCGTCGGCAACCAGTCACGCTGCGGAGGCGCTCGTCGGAGCCGCGCTCCGGATCGCCCGCCGACAGCTGCCGTAGGCGGCAGGAGCCGCGCGGGCGGCGACGAGAGGCGGTGACCCTCACCTTCTGGGAAGCAGTGCTGGTGGTGCTGGCCGGCACGGGCGCGGGTGGAGTCAACGCCGTCATCGGTTCGGGCAGCCTCATCACCTTTCCGACCCTGCTGGCCGTCGGCTACCAGCCCGTGGTGGCCAACGTCTCCAACAACGTCGGGTTGGTCCCGGGATCGCTGGCCGGCGTCTACGGCTTCCGGCGGGAGTTGGTCGGCCAGGGGCGGCGGGCCCGCACGATGGCCGTCGCCTCCGGCCTCGGCGGCCTGACCGGGGCGATCCTGCTCCTGACCCTGCCCTCCGACGTCTTCGACGCCGTGGTGCCGGTGCTCGTGTTGCTGGCGTGTGGCCTCATGCTGGCCCAGCCCCGGTTGTCGGCCTGGGTGGCGGGGCGCCGCCCCGAAGGGGCGCGGGACGTGGGCCCCGCCGTTCTCGCCATCGCCTACGTCGCCGGGATCTACGGCGGCTACTTCGGCGCGGCCCAGGGGGTGATCCTGCTGGCCGTCCTGGCGGTCTTCGTGCCCGACGAGCTGAAGCGGTCGAATGCGCTCAAGAACGTGCTGGCCGGGACGGTCAACGCGGTGGCCGCGGTGGTGTTCATCCTCTTCGCCGACGTGGCCTGGGAGGCCGTGGCCCTGATCGCGGTGGGGGCGACCGTCGGCGGGACACTGGGTGCGGGCGTCGGCCGACGGATCCCGCCGATCGTCCTGCGGATGCTGGTGGTCCTCCTCGGGATCTTCGTCGCGGCCAAGCTGATGCTCGACTGACGGCGCCCTCCGGCGCACGACCGACGCCCGGGCGTTGGCCTACGTTGGCCTGATGCCAGACGCGGACATGTCCGACCTCGAGCAGGGCACCTTCACCCACGGCGGGACGACCCGGGACGTGTTCCGCAAGGGGAGTGGACCGGCGGTGCTCGTCATCGCCGAGATGCCGGGGATCACCCCCAAGGTCCTGGCCTTCGCCGACCGGGTGGTGGACGCCGGCTTCAGCGTGACCCTGCCCCACCTCTTCGGGAGACCGGGCCGGGAGACCTCGGGCTGGGCCGGGACCGTTGGCGGCGTCCTGACCTCGATGGTGCCGGCCTGCGTGAGCAGGGAGTTCGTGGTGTTCGCCACCGGGAGGACCTCGCCGGTCGTGGACTGGCTGCGGGCCCTGGCCGCGGCCGAGCACGAGCGCCGCGGCGGCCCGGGCGTCGGGGCCGTGGGCATGTGCTTCACCGGCGGCTACGCGCTGGCCATGGCCACCGAGCCGGCACTGCTCGCCCCCGTGCTGTCCCAGCCGTCGCTGCCGATGGGCAAGAAGGGCGCCTATGGGCTCGACATCTCCCGCGAGGACCTCGACGTGGTCAAGGGCCGGTGCGCCAACGAGGACCTGCAGGTGCTGGGCCTGCGGTTCAAGAGCGACCGGTTCGTTCCGGCTGCTCGCTTCCAGTTCCTCCGGGACGAGCTGGGTGACGCCTTCACCTGCGTGGAGTTGGAGGACACCGACGCCAACCCCGACGCCCTCATCAAGCCCCACTCGGTGCTGACCGAACACTTCGTCGACGAGCCCGACTCGGCCACCCACGACGCCCTCGACCAGGTCCTCGACCTGTTCCGCCGGAAGCTGCTCGCCCCCTGAGGGTCCGCGAGACTCTCGGGATGCGCACCAAGGCCACCGAGCTCGTCGGCATCGATCTGCCGATCTTCGCCTTCAGCCACTGCCGGGACGTCGTCGCCGCGGTCACCAACGCCGGGGGCATGGGGGTGCTGGGCGCCGTGGCCCACAGCCCCGAGCAGCTCGCCATCGACCTGGACTGGATCGAGGACGAGGTCGAGGGCAAGCCCTACGGCGTCGACCTGCTGGTGCCCGAGAAGTACGCGGGGGCCGACGAGGGCGGCCTCACGCCGACCCAGTTGACCGACCTGCTCCCCGAGGAGCACAAGGCCTACGTCGATGACATCCTCGAGCGCTACGACGTGCCCCCGATGCCCGAAGGGCTAGAGGTCCGTCGGGGGATCGGCGGCATGCGCATCGACCCGAAGAGCATGGCCCCGCTGCTGGATGTGCTCTTCGACCACCGCCCGTCCTTGGTCGCCTCCGCCCTGGGCCCGCCGCCGCCCCACTTCCTGGAGCGGGCCCACAGCCATGACGTCCCCGTCGCGGCCCTGGCCGGGAACCTCGAGCACGCTCGCCGCCACGCCGAGGCGGGGGCGGACATGATCGTCGCCCAGGGCACCGAGGCCGGAGGCCACACCGGCCTGGTGGCCACGATGGTCCTGGTCCCCGAGGTGGTGGATGCCGTGGCGCCCCTGCCGGTCCTGGCCGCCGGAGGCATCGCCCGGGGGCGTCAGCTGGCCGCGGGCCTGGCCCTCGGGGCCGACGGTGTGTGGTGCGGCTCGGTCTGGCTGACCACCGAGGAGGCCGAGACCCCACCGTCGGTCAAGGGCAAGTTCCTGGCCGCGGGCTCGGCGGACACGGTCCGCTCCCGGTCGATGACCGGCAAGCCCGCCCGCATGTTGCGCACGGCCTGGACCGACGAGTGGGAGAGCCCGGAGGGCCCGGGTCCGTTGCCGATGCCGATGCAGCCGATCCTGATCGGCCCCGCTCTCCAGCGGGTCGCCCGCGTCGCCGACACCGCGGGCAGCGGCGGCCAGCAGTTGGTGACCTACTTCGTGGGCCAGGTCGTCGGCGCCATGAACACCGTCAAGCCCACCCGCCGCGTCGTGCTCGAGATGGTCGAGGAGTTCGTCGACGCCATCGACCGCCTGGAGGGCCTCGTCCGGTCCGAGTAGCCGAGAGCGGAGAGAGCGGAGCCACTCGCGGCGGCGGGGGGAGAGGCTGCGCAGCGGAGCGGAGCAGCTGGGAGGGCAGTCGACGACGGCGACGCCGGACTTGCCCGAGCGCAGCGAGGCCAGTCAGATGTAGCGGAGCAGCTGGGAGGGTGTGCCACGACGGCGACGCCGGAGTTCCTGAGCGCAGCGAAGGAACTCAGATGTAACGGAAGTCGTCTCGGTCGGGGTGCCGGGTCCAGGTCCAGTAGTCGACGAGGCGCCAGGGGCTGAGGACGTGGATGTCGCCGTCGGGGTTCTTGTAGAACGAGTGTTGGATCGACGGGTGGGACCAGACGAGGCCCTTCAGCTCCTCCTGGACCCGCCGGTAGTAGTCGTCGTGGACCTCCTGACGGGGCTCCATGGCCGTTGCGCCGGAGGACAACAGCAGGTCGAGGCAGCCGGTGATGTAGCGCATCTGGCACTCGCTGTGGAAGATCAGCGAGCCGCCGTGGGCCAGGTTGGTCCCCGGGCCGTACATGCAGAACAGGTTGGGGAAGCCGGGCACGGTGATGCCGAGGTAGGCCGACGGCCGGTCTCCCCAGTGCTCGGCCAGCACCGTGCCGTCGCGGCCGACCACCTCGATCGGGAACAGGAAGCGGTTGGCCTGGAAGCCGGTGGCGAAGACGACCACATCGGCCTCGTGACGCCCGCCGTCCTCGGTGACCACGGCGTCGGCCTCGATGTGGTCGATGCCCGCGCGGACCAGTTCGACGTCGGGCCGGATCAGGGTCTGCAGCCAACTCCCGTCGTCCTGCAGGGTGCGCTTGCCCGTGGCCGGGTAGTCGGGGATGACCTTGGCCAGCAGGTCGGGGTGGTCCTCACCGACCTGACTGACGATCCACTCCGTGAACATCTGGCGGGTGAGGTCGTTGACCTCGCTCACCGCCTTCCCGTCGCGGCTGTCGTAGTCCGGGTCGACCCGGGCGGCGAGGAGGCCGCCGTCACAGGCCGGCCAGAACAGCAGGAAACGGTACCAGCGGCCGTAGAAGGGGAGGTGGCGTAGGGCCCACTGCACACCGGGACCGACCCGCTCGTGGTAGTTCGGGTTGGGGAACATCCACTGCGCCGTGCGCTGGAAGACCGTGAGGTGCTCGACCTGCTCGGCGATGGCGGGGGCGATCTGGAACCCGCTCGCGCCGGCGCCGATGAGGGCCACCCGCTTGCCGGTCAGGTCGACGGTGTGGTCCCACTGCGCCGAGTGGAAGGCCGGCCCGGCGAAGTCGTCGCGGCCCGCGATGTCGGGCAGGTTCGGCCGGTTGAGCTGGCCCACCGCGGAGATCACCGCGCGGGCGGTCAGGGTGTTCTCGGTGCCGTCGGCGGCCCGGACCCGCACGGCCCAGGTGCCGGCTTCGTCGTCCCACACCGCGGCGACGACTTCGGTCTCCCAGCGGACCTGGGCCTCGACGCCGTGGCGGTGCATCACGTCGTCGAAGTACCGGGCCAGTTCCGGTTGCTCGGCGAAGTACTGGCTCCAGTGCTCGGACGGCTCGAAGGAGTAGCAGTAGAAGTGGTTCCCGACGTCGACCCGGCACCCGGGGTAGGTGTTCTCGTACCAGGTGCCCCCGACCCCGGCGTTCTTCTCGACGATCGTGTAGGGGATGCCGGCCTCCTGGAGGCGGATGCCGGCCAGCAGGCCGGACTGCCCACAGCCGATCACGACGACCGGGAAGGCGGCCCGCGCGGCGGCGTCGGCCGACAGGTCGACCTCGCGGGCGTCGACCCCGTCCAGCTCCATCTCCTCGAGCAACAGGGGGACGTACTCCTCGGGCACGTCCTCACAGACCAGGAAGCCCATCATCTCCCGGATGAGCTCGGGCGAAGGCGGGTCGGCGGGGACCGAACCGCGGTCGCGGTAGTCCCGGATCACCTCGAGGGCGAGTCGTCGGACCTCGGCCTTGTCCTCCTCGGACATGTATCCCTGGACCTCGTTGAGGAAGAGCCCCTGGGGCTTGAGCTCCCCGCGGATGATCGACGGGTCGCCGGTCATGTGGACCATCGACAGCATCAGGGTCGGGATGCTCACGTCCTCGAGGGCGGCGGCGATGGTGGCGTCGTCGTCGGTGATGGGAGCACCGGCGTGGGGATTACGGTCCGGGGTCACAAGGGGTCACCATCCCACGTCGGGCCACCGGGAGGAGAAGTCGATGGGCACCAACGAGCGCAGCCGTATCACCATGACCGAGGACGAGGTCACCACCTACATCGAGCAGAGCCGGACCTGCACCATGGCCACCAACGGCCCGAGCGGACATCCGCATCTGGTGGCCATGTGGTACGCCGTGGTCGACGGCCAGATCTGGTTCGAGACCAAGGCCAAGTCCCAGAAGGTGGCGAACCTGCGGCGCGACGACCGCATCACGGTCTCCATCGAGGACGGCCTGACCTACGACACCCTGCGGGGGGTCTCCGTCGAGGGCCGGGCCACCGTCGTGGAGGATCCCGAGGCGCTGTGGGCGGTCGGGGTGAGCGTGTGGGAGCGCTACAACGGCCCGTACTCCGAAGAGGTCAAGCCCTTCGTCGAGCTCATGTTGAACAAGCGGGTGGCGGTCCGGGTCGACGTCGACCGGGTGCGCTCCTGGGACCACCGCAAGCTCGGCATGGACCCCACTCCCGTGGGCGGGACCACCGCCGCGTTCCTCTGAGATGACGGCGGGCTGACCATGACGGCCGCCATCGAAACCCCACCCCTCGGAGCGCCGTGAGTGACGAGCTGGTCGTCTTCCTGATCATCGCGACCCGGCTGAGCCTGCCGCTGCTGATCCCGGTCTTCCCGCTGCCGACGATCGTGTCGCTGCTGGTGATCGACGCCGCCGACCAGTCGATCCTGCAGAACAACACCGACCTGTCGCTGGACAACTACCAGGGGTACGACAAGGCCCTGGACATCTGGTACCTGGCGGTGGCGTACCTGGCCACGATCCGGACCTGGAACGACGACCGGGCCCAGCACCTGGCCGCGTTCCTCTGGTACTACCGCCTGGTCGGTGTCGTCGCCTTCGAGCTCCTGGGATACCGCTGGCTGCTGCTCCTCTTCCCGAACACCTTCGAGTACTTCTTCATCGCCTACGAGGCGATTCGCCTGAAGTGGGACCCGCGTCGACTGTCCCGACGCGCCCTGATCGGGCTGGCCGCCTTCATCTGGATCGTCATCAAGCTCCCCCAGGAATGGTGGATCCACGTGGCCCAACTGGACTTCACGGACTTCATGAAGGAGGACGTGTTCGGCGTCCCGGCCGACACGCCCTGGGGGGAGGCCGTAGCGGAGAACCTCTGGTTCGTCGGTCTGCTGGTCGTGGTCGTGGCGGGCATCGCGCTGGTGTGGCGCAGCCAGCGGGGCAAGGTGCCCGAGCCGGACTGGCCGCTGACGGTCCGGGCCGCGGCTCATCTCGAGCCGGTGCCGGTGGACGCACCGGCAGTAGGCGGCAGGGCGTTCTCGTGGCGCACCGGCGAGAAGGTGGCCCTGGTCGGGCTCATCTGTGTGATCTTCGCCTCGGTGTTGCCCGACATCGACCGCGGACCGCTGCAGACCGCCCTCGGTGTCGGTCTGCTGATCGTGGCCAACGCCGCCGTGAGCCACGGACTGGCCGGAAGGGGCGTCCGGTGGCGGTCCACCGGCACCCAGTTCGTGGGCATGCTCGGGGTCAACGCCCTGATCCTGTGGGTCTTCGCCGTGGTCGGCCGGTCCTCGAGGGAGGACGTCAACGGTGCCGCGGTCGTCTTCTTCGTGGTGGTCATCAGCCTGCTGGTGACCCTCTATGACCGCTTCGCCGCCGAGCGCGAGGCGCAACCCGAGCCGGTCAGCCGCTGATCGCGGCGGTGGCCGGGACGGCCTCGACCAGGTCGGTGCGCAGGTCCAGTTGGTAACGGGCCACCTTGTCGATGATGCGCTCCCGCGGTTCCTCCGGTGCCCCGGCCAGGCGCCGGGCGAGCCGCTCGACGGCGATGTCGCGGTCGAGCAGCGTGCGCATCGTTCAGATCCGCTCGATCCGGGCCTCGGCGGCGGCGGCGAGAGCGAACGCACCCGCCCCGTGCCACGCGGCGTGCCACTGGAACGCGCTGTCCGGTCGGCAGGTGGGGGAACCGGTCCGGCCCAGCCCGTAGGCCACGACCGCGGCCGCGCCCGCCACCAGGGCCACTCGTCCGGCTCGCCCGGCGTTCGTGGTCCGGGGATCGGTGTGCTGGACCGCCCGAACGGCCTCGTTCGCCGCCAGCAGGGCGACCACGGCCACGATGGGCCCGTCGTGGGCGATCGGAGCCCACCCGGGTTGGGGACCGTGGTAGGCGAAGCTCCCGACGCCATTGGCCACCAGCGCCGCTCCGACGGCGACCATCTCCCCGCGCCGCCACCCCGACAGGGCCCGGGCCCGGGACATGACCCAGGCGCCCGCCGGCACGAAGGCGAGGCTGGACACCGCGTTCGCCGGCTGGGCCAGCCACCCGGCCGAGATCTGCTCGCAGTCCGAGAGCCCGAGGACGTCGGTCATCCTGCCGCCGGCACCGGCCGCCGCCGGCTCGGGACTCGTCGGTCGGTCACGAATCCGCGCTCAGCTCCAGGCTCTCGTCGCCTGCGGTGAGGGTCAGGGTGTCCCCCGCGAGGCTGACGCCCGGTCCCGCCTCGAGGAGGTCGGCCAGCCACTGGTCCTGGGCCATGAGTGGCTCTGCGCAGCCCATCATCGTGCCGGTCAGCGGTGAGGTCAGCTCGAGGCGGCCTTCGTCAGTGACCGCGACCCCGCCGGTGAAGGTGTTGCAGCCGGGGTCGGCCGAGATCCGCTCGTCCTCGAAGCTCAGGGTGATCATGGTGTCGGCGACGATCTCGTACCCGGTCGCCCCCGTGGCGACGAAGGTGCGCCCGTCGAGGTCGCGGTAGCCGATGGCGGTCGTGGGGTCACCATCGACCCCGGCCTCCACGGTGTCCCCGTCGTCGCCGCAGGCCGTCAGCGCGGCCGTCGACACGAGGAGGGTCACCAGCAGCCGTCCCATGGCGGCAAGGTAGTGCCGCCGCGGAAGCTCGTCGGCGGCGGCCGGTGAGTCGTCGCGGTTCTCTTCGGGGTCGTGACCGCGGTCGGGGCCTGGTCGCGGCTTCGTGCGGGGTCGCCGTCCGGTCACTCGTGTCGCCCTCCCCGTACACTGCCCTCTGCGCTGAAGGGGAGTATCCCGGGCGTCGGAGCATCTCGTGCGACGGCGTCACGTCTGTTTCGTCACCACGGTCCCCGGACCCGGGCGGGCGGCCCGTCGTGCCGACGGGTGGGAGAGACCTTCGGTAGACGACCCAGGTCTGACCGAGGAGTCATCTGTACCCATGACCACGTTCCTGACCCCGCTGCTGGCCAGTGGTTCGAGCACCAGTGAGAACTTCGCCAGCTTCGAGGTCTCCCTCTGGGCGTGGGTCGCCCTGCTCGCGGCCATCACCGCGATGCTGGTCATCGACCTGGTGCTGGTGCACAGGACGGCGCACGTGATCAGCATCAAGGAAGCCGCGATCGAGTCGACCATCTGGATCTCGATCGGGCTCGCGTTCGGTCTCCTCATGATCGTCTGGCAGGGCGGCCAGGCCGGCGCCGAGTACTACGCAGGCTTCCTGATCGAAAAGAGCCTGTCCGTCGACAACGTGTTCGTGTGGGCGGTGATCTTCTCGTTCTTCGCGGTGCCGAAGGAGTACCAGTTCCGGGTCCTCTTCTGGGGCATCTTCGGTGCCCTGGTCCTGCGGGGGGTGTTCATCTTCGCGGGGGTGTCGCTCATCGAGCAGTTCGAGTGGATCCTCTACGTGTTCGGGGTCTTCCTGCTCTACACCGCCTGGAAGATCGCCACCCACGACGAGACCAACGCCGTCGACTACAACAAGAACCTCGCCATGCGGGCCGTCCGCCGCCTGGTGCCGACCACGGACCGGTACGACGGCCAGAACCTGTTCACCATCGAGAACGGCAGGCGGTTGGCGACCCCTCTGTTCGCGGTCCTGGTCCTGATCGAGGCGACCGACGTCGTGTTCGCCGTGGACTCGGTGCCCGCCATCCTGGCGGTGAGCCGCGAGCCCTTCATCGTCTTCGCCTCCAACGCCTTCGCCATCCTGGGCCTGCGGTCCCTCTACTTCCTGCTCGGCGGGATGCAGGGCAAGTTCCGCTACCTCAACATCGGCCTCGGCGTGATCCTGGCCTTCGTCGGGACCAAGATGCTGCTCATCGGCAAGCCCGTCGAGTACCACATGCCGATCCCGCTCTCCCTCGGGGTCATCTTCGGGGTGTTGACCGTCGCGGTGGTGGCCTCCCTGCGGGCCGACAAGCGGGATGCCGAGGCGGGCGTGCCGGCCGACTCGGGTGAGCCTGCCGAGCGCCTCGAGGACCACGAGCGCGAGCCGTAGGCCTCCGCCCATCGTCGGACCGGGGACACTGATGGCGGTCGCCCTGGTGACGGGGCCTCAGGTGGTGAGGCGGCGCCGGGCCTGCCAGGCGCCGAGGAGGCCGACGGCGATGCCGATGGCGGCGCCACCGAGCCCGCGGGCCCGCTGCTGCGGGCTCATGTGCTCGTGCCGGCCGAGGCCGCCGATCAGGTCGGCCAGGTCGGCGCCGCCGCTGGCCAGGAACCAGCCCGGCGTCGTGGGCGACCCCGTGAGGCCGGCCCGCAGGAGCATCCCGCCGACGAGGGCGTCGCGGTAGCCCATCGAACGCAGCAGGAGCTGGGCCGTGGGCGTCTCGTCGGCCTCACCCCCCCAGAGCCGGTTGGCGGCCTGCGGGGCGATCAGGAACGAGACGCCCGAGGCCCCCCGAACGGCACCGGCGCCGATGGCCAGCCAGTCGCGGCGGGTCTGCATCCCATCAGTCTGGCCCACGATCGCGCCTGGCCCCGCCGGAGGGCGGGGCGCGCCACCGGACGGGTTCGCCGCACCGACGCCCGCCCCCCGGACCGGCCCCGTCGCCGACCCGATCCGTCCTAGCCTGATCGGGTCCCGTGCTCCGCCGAGGTCCCCGACAGGAGCCCACCCGATGACCGTCGCCCCGCCTGTCCCGGTGCCGCCGCCGCCCGGCGCGCCGAGCAGGTCCTTGCTGCGGGCCGAGGCGCTCACCCTGACCTATCCCGGGGGGACCACCGCCCTGCACGGACTGGCCATGGACGTGCCTCGGGGCTCGGTCGGTCTGGTCGGGGCCAACGGGGCGGGCAAGACCACGCTGTTCCGGCTCATGCTCGGCCAGTTGCAGCCGACGGCGGGCCGGCTCGAGGTGGTCGGACTCCCCGTCGCCCAGGACCCGGTCGGCATCCGGTCCCGGCTGGGCTACATGCCCGAACACGACTGCCTGCCCGGCGACCAGACGGCGGCGGACCTGGTGGCCACGATGGGCGAGTTGGCGGGTCTGCCGGCGCAGGCGGCGCGCCAGCGGGCGTCGGACATGCTCGATCTGGTCGGCCTGGACGAGGCCCGCTTCCGCCCCGTCGGTGGCTTCTCGACCGGCATGCGCCAACGGACCAAGCTGGCCCAGGCGCTGGTCGCCGACCCCGAGCTCGTCCTCCTCGACGAACCGACCGCCGGGCTGGACCCCCTCGGCCGGGAGGAGATGCTCGACCTGGTCGCCCGCCTCTCGACCTTCGGCATCTCGGTCCTCTTCGCCACCCACCTGCTCGACGACGTGCAGCGGGTCTGTGACCACGTGATCATGATCGACGCCGGGCAGCTGGTCGTGGCCGGTCCCATCGAGGAGCTGGTCCAGCGGAGTGGGATCCTCCGGGTGGAGGTCGGCGGCCGGACGGACGCCGTCGAGTCCTTCGTCGCCGCGCTGGTCGCCGCCGGTCTGTCGGGCGTGCGGGTCGACCCCCACGTGGTGGACATCGACACCTCGGCGCACGGGGACGAGGTGTTCGACACGGTGCGGGACATCGTGGCCGGCGAGGGCCTGCGCCTCTACTCCCTGACGAGCCGCCACCACTCCCTCGACGAGCTCTTCGTCCAGGAGGCCCGGCGATGACGGTGCCGGTGCTGGGCGGAGCCGTCTATGACCGCGGGTACCGGCCCTATGACGGGACCCGGGGTGGGCGGTCGGCCGGGCGGTGGGCCCTCTGGCGGCTGACCGTGCGCCGGGCCCTGGGGCTTCGTCGGTCGTGGCGCCAGAAGGTGCTGCCGTGGACCCTGCTGGGCCTCGTCATGATCCCGGCGGCGATCGACCTCGGCGTCCGCTACGCCACCCGCAACACACCCGCGGCCGAGATCGGCTTCGAGTTCCTGACCTTCCGCGACTACGTCGGGGTCTCGACCATGCTGCTGCTGTTCGTGGCGGTGAGCGCCCCGGACGTGATCTGCCCCGACCGCCACGACCGGGTCCTGCCCCTGGTGTTCGCCCGACCCCTCACCGGCGACGACTACGTGCTGGCCAAGGTCGGTGGCATCTCCTTCCTGGTCTTCGGGTTCGCGTTCCTCCCCCAGGTGCTGCTCTACCTCGGTCAGATGCTGGTGGCCGACGAGGGCTCACTGCGGTTCGTGGGTGACCACCTCGACATCCTCTGGCAGGTGCCGGTGGCGTGTGCGGTGTTGGCCATCTTCTACGCGACCACCGCGGTGGCCGTCGCCTCCCTGACCGATCGCCGCATCGTCGGTGGCCTGGCCTTCCTCGGCACGATGCTCATCCCCTCGATCGTGGCCGGTGGGATCGTCGATGCCTCCGAGTCCGGCGGGAGCCTCCTGGGCGTGCTCAACCTCCTGGGCCTGCCGCTGCTCCTGCGGGACATCGTCTTCGAGGGCCGGGTCGACATCGACCAGGACGCGGGTCTCGCCGGGGTCGCGGGCGGGGGCGTCGTAGCGGTGGCGTTCTACGTCCTGCTGGTAGGCGTCGCCCTGGCGGTCCTGCACCGTCGCTACGACGAGGGGCGCCAGTGACCCCCGCCGTTCCTCCCCCTCCGACCATCCCGCCGCCGCCCACCACGCCCCCGCCTCCGGCCGACCCCGCTTTCGTGGCCGATCCGACTGTGGTGTGCGACGGCGTCTCGGTCTGGTTCGGACCCAAGGTGGCGGTCACCGAGCTGTCGTGTTCCTTCGGGCCGGGCGTCACGGGCCTTCTCGGTCCCAACGGCGCGGGTAAGACCACCCTCATGCGGGCCATCTGCGGGCTCCTGCCGGCCAACAGGGGAGCGGTCCGGGTGCTGGGTCGCGATCCCCGCACCCAGCGCGACGTTCAGCGCCACCTGACGTTGGTGCCCGAGGACGACGCCGTGCCCGGCGCGCTGAGTGCCCGTCAACTGGTGCAGTACACCGCGGCTCTGCACGGGGTGAAGGACCGGGGCGCGCCCGAGGCGTGTCTGGCCACCGTCGGCCTGGTCGACGTGGCCGACCGGCGGGTGGCCGGCTTCAGCAAGGGGATGCGCCAGCGGGCCAAGATCGCCGCCGCGCTGGTGACCGCGCCGCAGGTGATGGTGCTCGACGAGCCGCTCAACGGCGCCGACCCGGTCCAGCGCAACGCTCTGATCGGCCTCTTCCACACCCTGGGTGACCAGGGCCGCACCGTCATCATCAGCTCCCACGTGCTCCACGAGGTGGAGCGTCTCGCCACCCGCCAACTGGTGGTCATCCGCGGTCGGCTGGCGGCGGCGGGCGGGCACCGGGCGATCCGGGACGCGCTGGCCGACCGCCCGCGGTCCGTGCTGGTGCGGGCCACCGACGCCCGCCGTCTGGCCGGTGACCTCCTCGCCAGCCCGACCGTGCAGGGCATCACCGTCGACGGCGACACCCTGGTCGTGTCCTCCACGCGAGCGGGGGAACTGGCCGCGCTGCTGCCCGTGGTCGCCCGCGACGCCGGGGCCCGCCTGCGGGAGGTCCGCCCCCTCGACGACAGCCTCGAGAGCGTGTTCCGGGAGTTGTTGCGATGACCGCGGCGCTTCCACCCCCGCCGACCGCACCTCCGCGAGCGGGTCGACCGCTGCCCGGCCCCTTCGTGGCCGTCGTCGGCTACACCCTGCGGGCCTGTCTGCCCGCCAAGCGGTGGTTCGGCGTCCTCCTCCCGTGCGCCGGCGCGCTGCTCTTCGGCTGGCTCACCCACGTGAACACCGTCTCGGCCGAGCGAGCGTTCGCCGACATCGCCGAGGGGGGTCTGTTCCGCCTGATCCTGCCGCTGACCTGCCTGGTCATCGGCGATGCGGTGCTCGGCGCCGACGTGCGGGCCGGCACCTTTCCCCTGACCTGGCTGTCGCCGGTCTCGTTCCGGTTCATCGTCGCCGGACGCTGGCTCGGCGGCTGGTTGGTCGCGCTGGTCACGCTGGTCCCGGCGATGGCCCTGTCCGCGTTGGTGGCCGACGTCCCCTCGGCCGCCGGGCCGATGGCGGCGGCCACTGCGGCCGGGGCGGCGGCCTACATCGCCCTCTTCCTGCTGGTGGGCGTGCTCGTGCGGCGGTCCGCCCTGTGGTCCCTCGCGCTCGTGCTCCTCGGCGAATGGCTCCTGGGCACACCCCTCACCGCCATCGCCCTGGTCTCGCCGTTGTGGGAGGCCCAGCAGGTCTTCGCCGGCCTCTGGTCCTCGGGCGGGCTGATCGAGCGGTCGGGAATGCCCGTCGGTGGCGGGGCCGTCGTCCGCCTCGGCGTGATCACCGTGGCCGCCTTGGCCCTGGCCGCCTGGCGCGTCGGCCGCATGCGACCCGTTGGCGGAGATGACTGAGGTCCTCGAGCCGAACCTCGTCGGAGGCAATAGGGGGCGGCTTCCGCCCCCTATTGCCTCCAATGCCCTGGATCCCGCGGGCTCGCCGATTGTGTTGGATACCTAGTCACCGCTGTACAAATGGTGATGGCCACGCAGGGGGAGCGGCGGGCGCGCACGCGCCAGGCGCTGCTCGACGCCGCCGCGGAGCTCTTCGCCGAGCGGGGGGTGGAGGGCGCCTCGGTCGACGCCATCGCCGAGGCCGCCGACCGGACCTCGGGGGCGGTCTATGACCACTTCGGCAGCAAGGACGGCCTCCTCTACGCCCTGCTCGAGGGCTGGGTTGACGACGTGGCCGCGGTCACCGGGGCCGAGCTGAGCACCGCCACCGCCTCGAGGAGCGGATGGCGGTCATGTGGCGCAACGTGGCCGACCCCGTCGTGGGCGAGGGCCGGTGGATCGCCCTGGAGCACGAGCTGTGGAGCTACGCGAATCGCAACGAGGAGGCCCGCCGCCACCTGGCCCGCCGCTACCGGGCGGTGTGGGACGCGGTGGGTGAGGGGGTGGCCGAGTGGGTCGAGGGGGGCGACGACATCGGTCCCACCCTCATCGGGCTCCTCTTCGGCCTCGAGATGATGCGACGCGTCGACCCCGATGTGTTGACCGACGAGATGGCGATCGCGGCGTTGTGCGGCGTCGTCGCCGCTTCGGACCGAAAGGCCACCACGTGACCGCCACCGAGCCCTTGGTGGGCATCGATCTCCTCGCCGCCACGTGGGGTCGGGGCGTGCCCCACGACCAGTTCGACCGGCTGCGCGGCGAAGCGCCCGTGTGTTGGCACCCCGAGGCTGACGGAGGGCGACAAGGTGGTCACCTACTACGCCTCGGCCAACCGGGACGAGGAGGTGTTCGCCGACCCCCACCGGTTCGACGTCGGCCGCACCCCGAACGAGCACGTGACCTTCGGCGGGGGCGGGGAGCGCTACTGCATCGGCGCCAGCCTGGCCCGGGCCGAGATCAAGGCGACCATGCGCCAGATCATCGAGCGCCTGCCCGACCTCGGGTTGGCCGGACCCGTCGACCGCCTGCACTCCGACTTCGTCAACGGCATCAAGACGATGCCGGTCCGTTTCACGCCGATCACCCGACTGTCCCCGGAGGACTGACCCATGCGCACCCCGCTCTGTGACGAGCTCGGCATCGAGTTCCCGATCTTCGCCTTCACCCACTGCCGTGACGTGGTCGTCGCCGTCTCCAAGGCGGGCGGCTTCGGGGTGCTCGGGGCGGTCGGCTTCTCCCCCGAGCAGCTCGAGGTCGAGCTCGACTGGATCGACGAGCACGTCGGCGACGCCCCCTACGGCGTGGACATCGTCATCCCCGGCAAGTACGAGGGCATGGGCGCCGACCTCGGACCCGACGAGCTGGCCGAGGAGCTGCGCAAGCTCGTCCCCCAGGGCCATCTCGACTTCGCCAAGAAGGTCCTGGCCGACCGTGGCGTGCCCGAGCTGCCCGAGGAGGAGGGCAACGACCTCCGCCTCCTGGGCTGGACCGAGGCCACGGCCACGCCGCAGGTCGAGGTGGCGCTGGGCCACCCCAAGGTCAGACTGATCGCCAATGCGCTGGGTACGCCGCCGGCCGAGGTCATCGACCACATCCACGAGGCCGGCCTCAAGGTCGCCGCGCTCTGTGGTTCCCCCCACCAGGCGCTGAAGCACAAGGAGGCCGGGGTCGACATCGTGATCGGCCAGGGCGGTGAGGGCGGCGGCCACACCGGCGACGTCGGCTCGGTCGTCCTGTGGCCCCAGATCGCGAAGGCCATCGCCCCCACCCCGCTCCTGGCGGCAGGGGGCATCGGCTCGGGCGAGCAGATCGCCGCCGCCCTGGCCCTGGGCGCCCAGGGGGTGTGGGCCGGCTCCCTGTGGTTGACCGTCGAAGAGGCCGACCTGCCCCCCGCCCAGAAGCAACAGCTCCTGGAGGCCACCTCCCGGGACACCGTTCGCAGCCGCAGCTTCACCGGCAAGCCGTGCCGCATGATCCGCACGGAGTGGACCGACGCGTGGGAGGCCGAGGACGCCCCGGACCCCCTGCCCATGCCCCTGCAGTACATGGTCTCGGGTGACTGCGTGGCCCGTAGTCACCGCTACGCCGACAAGGCCCTCTCGGTCATGTTCAACCCCGCCGGGCAGGTCGTCGGCCAGCTCGACAAGGTCGAGAAGACCGCCACCGTCATCCAGCGCCTCGTCGAGGAGTACCTCGAGGCCGTCGACCGCCTCACCCGACTGAACGAGGCCGCCGGCGTCTGAGCACCGCCCCGCACCCGTTCTGGCGCCCGATTGAGGCGTTCTGGCGCCCCCATCGGGCGCCAGTTCGCTGAGGTCCGGGGGCGAGACCTAGGCGGCGGTGAGCAGGAACTGGAGCTCGAGGGTGAAGTCGTCGCTCACGGACAGGACCAGCGGTGCCGTCGGGGCCTCCAGCCGGTAGTCCGTGAGGGTCTGGTCGATCGAGCCGACCAGGACCACGGTGTCGTCGACCAACTGGGCCTCCAACGGGAACTCGACGCTCTCGGTCACACCGTGGATGGTCAGGTCACCCACCGCGGTGACCATCACGGCGTCGCCGTCGGCCGCTCCGGGCCCCAGTGCCAGCGGCTCGGTCAGGGTGAAGGTCGCCGTCGGGAACTCGCCGGTCTCGAGGGCCTCCTGGACGCGCTGGTCCCGGAGGCTCTGGTTGGTGGTGATGGTGGTGAGGTCGACCTCGAAGTCGGCCCCGGTCACGGTGGTCCCCTCGATGGCGAAGGTCCCGGTGACGTCGCCGGTCCGACCCACCGCGGTGTTCGAGCCGATGGAGGACAGCTCCTCCTCCACCCGGAAGCCCGCGAAGGTACCGGTGGCCGACGCGAAGTCGAAGTCCCCGGTCTCGGTGTCGATGGTCCAGATCCCCTCGATGGCCGAGCCGACGGCGGTGGTCCCCGCCGTGGTGTCGTCGGTGGCCTGGTCGACCGCCGCATCGAGGCTCACCTCCGCCGGGGCGTCGTCACGCAGGAACCACCAGACGCCGGTGCCGACGGCCAGGGCGACCAGGAGGACCGCGACGATGACGACCTTGGCTCGTTTCGACATGACCCCGACGGTAGGCGGTCGACCCGCCGCCCCGGCCGCGAGGCGACATCAGGTGAGGGCGAAGAAGGCCTCGGTGCCGGTGTAGAGGGCCACCGCGACGAGGAGGGCGGCGAACCAGCGCAGGCTCCGGCGGGCGTCGAGGCGGTCGGCGATGCGGCCCCCGACCAGCACGCCGCCGATGGCCGCGATCGTGAAGGGGAGGGCGACGGCCCACTCGATGCTGCTCGTGCCGAGTCGGGCGGCGAGGGCGGTGGCGGAGTTGATGGCGATCACCAGCAGCGAGGTGCCGATGGCCTCGGGCATCGACAGCTTCAGCAGGAGGGTCAGGGCGGGCACGATCACGAACCCCCCACCGACCCCGAAGAGGCCCGTCAGGAAGCCGACGCCGGTTCCGGCCAGCAGGACGGTGACCACCGTGCGGGCGTCGAGGGCGGCCCGGGCCCGGGTCAGGATCCCGTGACCGGCGTCCGCCGAGTCAGCCGCCGCCTGCAGCTCGAGCTGCTCGCCCACCTGGGTGCAGGTGGGGCAACCCGTGAGCATGCGCCACGCCGCGATGACGATGAGGGCGCTGAAGCCGAGCAGGAGCAGGTCGGGATCGAGGCGCTGGTTGACCGCGGTGCCGACCAGGGACCCGCCGATCCCGGCGAGGCCGAAGACCACGCCCGTCCCGGCCCGGACCCTCCCGGCCCGGTGGTGGGAGCCCATGCCGACCAGCGCCGCCATGCCCACCAGGAAGAGGCTCGTCGCGGTCGCGGCCCGGGGATCCTGGCCGGCCGCGTAGACCAGCGCGGGCACCGCCAGGATCGAGCCTCCGCCGCCCAGGGCCCCGAGGGACAGCCCGATCAGGAAGCCGAGAGGGGAGGCGAGGAGCGCGCGCACGGTGTCGGGGCGCTCCGTTCAGCTCGGGACGGCGCAGCCGACCTCGACCGGTTCCCCGCCGTTGACCCAGGCGCCGTAGCCGCCGATCATGTCGGCCACGGTCCCGTAGCCGTTGGCCCGCAGCGTCGAGGCCGCGACCGAGGACCGGTAGCCACCGGCGCAGTAGACGACGACGGGCCGTTCCCGATCGAGGTCGTCCAGGTGGTCGAGCAGCCGGGGGAGGGGGATGACCACCGCCCCGGGGACGGCGCCGAGCGCGGCCTCGCCGGGGTTGCGGACATCGAGGACCTGCAGCGCACTCTCCTCGGCCAGCCAGGCCTGCACGTCGCGGACCGGGAGGCGGGGCGCGGTCTCGGCCTGGTCGGGGTGGGCGGCCAGGGCGGCCCCGATGTCGGGGACCTCGCCGATCACGGCGTCGAAGCCGATGCGGGCGAGGCGCACCTTGGCCTCGGTGCCCCGGCCCGGTTCGCTCAGCAGGACGACCTGTTGGCCGGGGCGAACGACGTCGCCGGCGTACTCGGCGAAGCGGCCGTCGAGGCCGACGTTCACCGAGCCCCGGAGGTGGCCGGAGGCGAAGGTCTCCGGTGCCCTCGTGTCGAGCAGCACGGCACCGGCCTCACCGGCCTCGACGGCCTCGTCGAGGCTCAGGGTGACCGGGGACTCGTGGTCGTCGAGCAACTCGCGCTCACGGCGGTTGGCGTCGGCGGCGAAGGCGAAGTAGAGGGGCGCCACGCCCTGGCCCTCGGTCACGGCTTCGACGAAGGCGCTCTCGGTCATCGGGGCCAAGGCGTAGTTGGTGGCCCGCTGCTCCCCGATGGTGGACTCGGCGGCCGTCGACAGGTTCTTGCCGCAGGCCGAGCCCGCTCCGTGGGCCGGGAAGACCCGGGTGGCGTCGGGCAGGGTGAGGATCTGGTCGTGCAGGGACCGGTACAGGCGTCGGGCCAGGTCGTCGGCCGTCCAGCCGATGGAGGTCAGCAGGTCGGGCCGGCCGACGTCGCCGATGAACAGCGTGTCGCCGGTGAGCACACCCCAGGGCTCGGCGTCGGCCGTCTCGTACACGACGATGGAGATCGACTCGGGGGTGTGGCCGGGCGTGTGGCGGATCTCCAGGACCACCTCACCGAGTGACAGGCGCTCGCCGTCGGCCAGGGCCTCGATCGCGAAGTCCGGCTCGGCCACGTCGCCGTAGGAGATGATCGCGCCGGTGGCGGCGGCCAACTCCAGGTGTCCGGAGAGGAAGTCGGCGTGGAAGTGGGTCTCCAGGACCCGCTCGATGCTCAGGCCGTGGCGTTCGGCGTCGGCCACGTACTCCGCGATGTCCCGCTGGGGGTCGACCACGACGGCTCGACCGGTGGTCTCGTCGCCGATGAGGTAGCTGTAGAGCGAGAGGCATCCCAACTGGTACTGCTTGAAGAACATTGGCTGTCTCCTAGTGCGAGAAGCGGACATGGGGCATTATCCGACCCAGGCGGGCCGGCAGCCACCAGCTCCGTTCGCCGAGGAGACCGAACAGGGCCGGCACCAGCAGCATCCGGATGACGGTGGCGTCGAGCAGGACGGCCACGGCCAGCGTGAGCCCCAGCTCGGTGGGCGGGATCGGGCCGGTGACCCCGAAGGCGACGAAGACCACGATCATGATGAGGGCGGCGTTGGTGATCGGGCGCCCGGTGCGGGCGATGCCCTCCCGGGTGGCCCGCAGGGTGTCGCCGGTGGCGTCGTAACGCTCCTTGATGGCGGCCAGCAGGAACAGCTGGTAGTCCATCGACAGGCCGAAGAGCAGGGCGAAGAAGAAGAGCGGCGCCCAGGCGTCGACGAAGCCCTGGTGCTCGATGCCGATCAGCGAAGCGCCGTAGCCGTGTTGGAACACCAGCGTGGCGAAGCCGAAGCTGGCGGCCACGCCGAGCAGGTTGAGCAGCACCGAGGTGAGGGCGATGGTCAGGCTGCGGAACACGATCAGCAGGAGCAGGAACGCGGTGGCCATGATCAGGCCGATGGCCAGGGGGACGGCGCCGGTCAGGGCCTGGGTCAGGTCGTGGTTCTGGGCGCCGGGCCCGCCCACGGCGGCGGACGGGGCGGCGTCGGTCAGGCCGGCGCGCAGGCGTCCGACGAGGTCGGAGGTGGCCTGGGAGTCGACCGCCGTGGTGGGGGTGACGCGGACGACGGCCCGACCCTCGGGGCCCTCAGGGGCCACGACCCGGGCGTCGGCCACGCCGTCGTCGGCGGCGGCCAGCACCACCACGTCCTCGGCGGCCGCGGCATCGACGGTGACGAAGAGCGGGGCGGCCGCCCCGGCGCCGAAGGACTCGATGACCAGTTCATAGCCGTCGCGGCTCGAGCGACCCTCGTCCACGACGCGTGCCCCCGGCATCCCCAGGCGCATGCCCAGGGCGGGTACGGCCAGGAGCCCGAGCAGGATGAGGCCGAGGGCCAGGGTCGCCCCCGGCCGGCGCAGGGCCCGACCGGTCCATCGGGCCCAGCGGCCCTCGGCCTCGTGGTCGGCGTCCACGACCTTGCCCTTGCGGACGGTGAGCACCCGGTCGCCCAGGGCCATGAGCACCGCGGGCAGGAGGGTGAGCGACGCGGTGGCCACGGCCACCACCGACAGGATCATCCCCAGCGCCATGGAGCGGAACACCATCACCGGCACGACGAAGACCGCGGCCAGCGACAACACGACGGTGAGGGCGGACAGGAACACGGCCTTGCCCGCGGTGGTCAGCGTGCCGGCCAGCGCATCGACGGGTGTCTTGCCCTCCTCTCGCTCCTCCCGGAAACGGGAGACGATGAACAGGCTGTAGTCGATGCCGACGGCGAGGCCGATCATCATCGAGAAGTTCATCGACCACACCGAGAGCGGGGTGGCGCCGGTCAGCAGGTGCAGGGCGGCGAAGCCGACGGCGATGCCGGCCAGCGCCAGCAGCAGCGGAAGGCCTGCGGCGATGGCCGAGCCGAAGGCCACGGCCAGCAGGATCACCGTCGGGAGGCCCGAGACGAGCTCGGCGAGGTGCAGCGCCTCTTCGTTCTCGGCGTTGAAGTCACTCCAGACCGGCCACTCGCCGGTCACCTCGGCCTGCGCCCCGGTGGGGAGCTCCAGGGCGTTGACGTGGTCGATCAGATCGCCGGCGGACTCGGGCAGGTCGGCGTCCTCCTCGGCGGCGAGGGCGACGGGGATCAGGGCGGTGGTGCCCCCCGGGTCGATCAGGCCGGCCTCTGGTGGTTGGGCGAGCGGGTCCACGACCGAGCCGGCGCCCGGAGCGCCCTGGAGGTCGGCGACCAGCCGTCCGAGGCCGTTGGGATCCTCGGCGATCGGTGCGTCCTGGGTGTAGACGACGACGGCGGCCTCGGCCCCCACCGTGGGGAAGTTGGCCCGCAGTTCGTCGCGGACCTCCTGGGCGATCGACCCCTGGGCCTCCCAGCCGGCCCCCGAGAGGGCGCCGGTGAGGGTGAGGGCCAGCGGGGCGGCGGCGAGGGCCACCACGAGCCAGAGGACCATGATGGGCCGCCGGCGCCGGGCCGAGAAGCGGGCCAGGCGGGCGAACCAGGCGTCGTCGTTGCCGGCGCCGGTCTCCGGGGCGGCAGCGGCGTCCGTGGTGGCCGCGCCGGTGGAGGGGGGATCCTCGGTCAGGGTCATGTCGTGCCTCAGGCCAGCTTCAGGAACATCTTCTGGACATCGGCGAGGTCATAGCCCTCGGCCGCGGAACGCTCGGGGTCCTCGAGGCACCACTGGAGCCCGGCGGACACGAGGAGGAAGCCGGCCTGGTCCAGCGCCTTGCTGGCGGCGGACATCTGGGTCACGACGTCGCGGCAGTCCCGTCTGTCGGCCAGCATCGCCTGGATGCCCCGCACCTGGCCCTCCACCTTGCGCAGGCGTCGGTGCAGGTCGTCCATCGTCTCGTCGGGCAGGTCCACGGTGACTCCTCTCGATACCCTGGGGGGTACGATAGCAGGTACCCCAGGGGGTAGCAACCGGGGTCTCGTCGGCGCCCCTGGTCAGGGGCGCCGGGCGACCACCAGGGTGTCGATGGCGACGCGCTCACCGTCGTCGGTGATCACCGGACGCCTCACGTCCTCGGCGCGGAGGACCTCGGCGCCGGCCGCGGTGAGATCGGCGGCCACCTCCTGGGGATCGAGGAGGATCGTCGGCTCCTGGGGACCGCCGTAGCCCCCGTCGAGGTTGGCCCGGGCGTGGCCGACGACCACCACCTGACCCCCTGATCGACACGCCCCGACGGCGTGGCCCAGTGCCGCCCTGCGCTCATCGGGCGGCAGGTGGAGGTACGCGACCAGGACGAGGTCGAGGTCCGTCGGCGGCGACCAGGTGACCGCGTCGGCCTGCACCAGGGTGACCTCGACGCCCCGGGCCCCGCAGAGCGCGGCGGCCTTGGCCAGGGCCTCGCCGGAGAAGTCCGCTGCGGTCATCGTCCAGCCCTGCTCGGCCAGCCACACCGCGTTGCGCCCCTCGCCGCAGGCCAGGTCGACGCCGACGCCGGGTGCCTCGCCCTCCAGCACCTCGACCACGAACCGGTTGGGCTCAGCGGTCCAGATCAGCTCACTCGTCCGGTAGCGGGCATCCCAGTCCTCAGCATCCATGCCGACAGCCTCGCAGGCCGGAGCGCCGCACCAGCGGGAACGGGAGGGCGAGCGCGGCGGGACCTCCGGCCCTGGTGTCGGCCCCACACCGGGTGTTGGCTGGAGTCACACCGAGAGCAGGTCGACAGAGAGGAGTCGGTGATGGCCGATGTCCGGGAGAGTTGGAACGAAGTGGGCTCCCAGCTCAACGAGCTGGGCCTGAAGCTGCAGCTGCACTTCGAGCAGGCGGCCGCTGAGGGTCGTGACGACGAGGCCAAGGTGAAGGAGGCCATCGGGGCCGTCGGGGACGCCGTCGAGCAGGCCTTCGGGGCGTTGAGCGCCGCGGCCAAGGACGACGCCGTGCGCGAGGACGTGAAGGAGGTCGGCGGCGCCGTGCGCGACGCCTTGGACGCGACCTTCGCCGAGCTGGGCGAGCGCTTCCGGTCGGCCCGGCCCGGCTGACCGTCCGCCGCCGGCGGGCTTGGGTTCGGAGGACACGGGCCCGTCCGCGCCGGTCGTGACCGACGGGTTGGTCGCGGGCTAGGTTCCGCGGGCGTGGAGGACACCGGGTCGGCTGCGGCGGTTGTGACCGACGGGTTGGTCGCGGTGGTCAAGCGGGACTGTCCGACCTGTGTGCTGGTGGCTCCGGTCTTGGCGGACCTGGCCGCGAGTTCCGGGCTGGTGGTGCTGAGCCAGGACGACCCCACGTTCCCCGAGGGCGTCGATGCCGTGGTGGACGACACGGACCTGGGCTTCTCCTGGCACCACGACCTGGACACCGTGCCCACCCTCCTGTCCTTCGAGGCGGGGGAGGAGACCGGCCGCACCGTGGGCTGGGACCGGGCGCAGTGGGAGGCCTTCACCGGTGTCGACGGCCTGGGGCCGGACCTGCCTGACTGGCGTCCCGGGTGTGGGTCCCTCAGCGTGGACCCGGACCTCGCCGACGAGCTGGCGGTCCGCTTCGGGGGCAGCGCCCTGCGCAGCCGCCGGGTCGAGCTGGCCGCGCTGGAGGACGAGTTCGAGGCCCTCTTCGAGCGGGGTTGGACCGACGGCCTGCCCGTGGTCCCCCCCACCGAGACCCGGGTCATGGCCATGCTGGAGGGGACCACCCGGGACCCGGGCGAGGTCGTGACGGTGGTGCCCCCCGACCTGGTCGAGGTGACGGTCGAGAAGGTGGCGGTCAACGCCGTCATGGCCGGCTGCCGGCCCGAGTACCTGCCGGTGGTGCTGGCCGCGGTCGAGGCGGCGTGCACCGACGAGTTCAACATGCACGGCCTGCTCGCCACCACGTACTTCTCCGGGCCGCTGATCGTGGTCAACGGTCCCGTCGCCGAGCGCATCGGCATGAACAGCGGGGGCAATGCCCTGGGCCAGGGCAACCGGGCGAACCTCACCATCGGTCGGGCGCTGCAGCTGGTGGTCCGCAACGTGGGCGGTGGGCGGCCCGGTGGCGTCGACCGGGCCACCCTCGGCCATCCGGGCAAGGTCGGCTTCTGCTTCGCCGAGGACGAGGCCGGCTCACCCTGGGAGCCCCTCTCGGTGCACCGGGGCCTCGAGCCCGGCGTGGACGCGGTCACGCTCTTCGCGGCCGAGGGCGTCCGGGGGATCGTCGACCAGCTCTCCCGCGAGGCCGACTCGCTGGCCCGTTCCATCGCCGCCTGCCTGCGCACCACAGCTCACCCCAAGCTGGTGTTGGGCTTCGACGCCATCCTTGTCGTCTCGCCCGAGCACGCCCGGGTCTTCCGCGAGGCGGGCTGGGACCGGCAGCGGCTCCTCGACGAACTGACCGCCCTGCTGACCATCGACGGCGCGGAGCTCGTCCGAGGGGCGGGGGACATCGCCGAGGGACTGCCCGAGGCCTTCGCGGCGATGTCGCTGCCGAAGTTCCGGGCCGGTGGCCTGTTGATCGTGCACGCCGGCGGGGGTGCGGGGCTGTTCTCTGCCATCATCGGGGGCTGGGTCAGCGGCCAGGGGGGCAGCGAGCCCGTCACCAGGGAGGTCCGACCATGAGCACCGTGATCCGACGATGAGCACAGCGATCCGCCGATGAGCACCGTGATCCGACCATGACGACCGTCCTGGACCCGACGGCCGAGACGGCGCCGGCGGAACGGACGCTGCTCGACCGACCGACCTCCATCGAGGGCCTGACCGTGGGCCTGCTCGACATCTCCAAGCCGCGCGGTGACGTGTTCCTCGACCAACTGGCGACCCACCTGACGGCCCGCGGTGCGACCGTCGAGCGGTTCAGCAAGCCGACGTTCACCAAGCCGGCCCCCGCCGATCTGCGCTATGAGATCGCCCAGCGCTGCCATGTGGTCATCGAGGCGCTCGCCGATTGAGGCTCGTGCACGTCGTGCAGTGTGCACGACATCGCTGATCTGGAGCGCCGGGGCCGGCCCGGGGTCTTCCTGGCGTCGACGGAGTTCGTCGATGCCGCGGAGGCGCAGGCGACGGCCCTCGGCTTCCCCGCCGCCCGGGTCTTCGTGCCCCACCCCATCCAGGACCGCACCGACGACGAGATGCGGGCGCTGGCCGACGCTGCGGTCGGGGAGATCCTGGCGGCGGTGACCGGGCCCGCCTGAGGTCCCCGCCTCGGCCGGCTCAGCCCGGTACCGCCCTGGGTTCGAGCAGCACGACGGGGATCTCGCGCTCGGTCTTGCTCTGGTAGCCCGCGTAGTTGTCGTGGTCCTCGGTGATCACGGGCCACAGGCGGGCCCGCTCCTCGGCGTCGGCGACCCGGGCGGTCATCGGCTGTGCCTTCTTGCCGGGGAACCGCACCTCGACCTCGGGGTCGTCCCGCAGGTTGAGGAACCAGGCCGGGTGCTCGTCGTCGCCCCCTCGGGAGGCGACCACGGCCAGCGTGTCGCCCTCCTGGAAGGGGGAGGTCAACATGACCGACCGGGGCCGACCGCTCTTGCGCCCGGTGGTGATCAGCTCGAACGCCGGCATCCCGAGCAGGTTCCCGCCGACCTTGCCGAAGCTCACCGTGAGCACGGCCTTGTGGAGCGCGTTCATGGCCTTGAGCTGCAGGTCGCTGGGCATGCTCCACCCGATCACCCCTCCGGAGATCCGTCAAGGGGCGACGGGCTACGGCGTCGAGGACCGCCCTCCCGGCCGGAGGACGATCCTCGACGACGATCTTGGGACCCAGGGCCTCAGCGAGGGGTGGCCTCGTGGGTGCGCAGTCCCACTCCCAGGTCCGCGGCCCACGCCCGGGCCCGGTCCTCCTCACCCTCGCTGAGTGGGCCCTCGGTGCCCTCCACCCAGAAGTCGGCCGCCGGATCGACGGCCCGGAAGCCGTGTTGGCGCAGGTGCTTGCGCGCGGCCCGGGCCGCCGAGCCCGGGACGCGGGGACGGCGGATCCGGGTGTCGAAGGTGGCCACGGCCACCGTCGCGTCCGGCTCGAGGGCCTCGATCCACTCCCGGAGCCCGATGCCGGTGGAGACGAGCGGGGTCGATCCCTTGGCCGCCGCTTCCTCGCGGGTGGCGGGCCGGGTCATGCCGAAGGTGTGGGTCGGCCCGCCGGCGACCACCAGGTCGAAGCCGGTGAACGCGGTCGGGGCGTCGCCCACCTCGGTGGTCGTCACCGCGTAGCCCGCCTCGGTCAGCCCGTCGGCGATGGCTCGGGCCAGGGCCTCGGTGTTGCCGTACATCGACTCGTAGACGACGAGCGCCTGCGAGGCCGAGGTCTGTCTGCTCACCGTTCCAGCAGACCGCGAAGCGGCTGGAGGCGGCCAGGGTCGGAGGTCCCGACCCCGGTGGGGTGGTCAGGCGGCGTCGGTGAAGAGGGTGGCGGCCGGCTCCTGGTGGGGGCCGGGGTGGGTGGCCGCCGCCGGGGGCGGCTCGGCTGGTCGTTGCCGGTCCGGCCATCGGCGCCATCGGGTGCCGTCGGGGGCGCGGGTGGTCGTGGAGCCGTCGGGGAGCTTGTCGAAGTACCAGCTCGGGTGGTGGGCGAGGTCGTGGCAATGCCCGCAGACCGGGGTCAGCTGGTCGAGGTTGGTCCTGCCGTGACCGCCTTCGGCGTTGAACGGGCGGACGTGGTGGATCTGGGTCCAGGCGAAGGGGGTGGTGCAGTCGGCGAAGGAGCAGGTGGACCACAGGGCGCCGAGCGCGACGCGTTGGCCGGGGGTGGCGACCCGGCGGGTCCTGCCCAGGTCGAGGGGGATGGAATCGCCGCCGAGGACGAGGGGGATGATCCCGGCCGCACAGGCCATGCGCCGAGCCACGGAGGCGGGGACGGGGGTGCCGTCGGGCATGGTCGGTCCGGGCCCGTCGTGGTCCTGGCCGAAGAGGTCGGCGAGGGTGAGGGTGACCACGACCCGGTCCGCGGTCGTGGCGGGATGGGTCTGGCCTTCGGCCCGGCGGCAGGCCTCCACCAAGGCCTGGGCGAGGCGCTGTTCGTTGTCCCGCTCGACGACGGGGACCGGGTCGGCCCCGGGGTGGTCGCGGTGGTCGCGGCGGAACAGTTCGTCACCGATGCCGTCCAGTACCCGCTCCACTGCGGCGGTGTCGGCGCCCGGGGCGAGCTGGCCGTGGATCTGGAGCATCCCGTCGCGGTCGCGGTACTTGCGGAGCCGCTGGTTGGCCTGCTTGCGGTCCCATTCGCGGCGCCCGTCGTCCGCGCCGTGGCGTTTCACGAATCGGGCCAGGCGCTGGGTGAACGCCCAGGGCGACTCGCCGGCGCCGAGGGCGAGGAGGTCGGCCTCGTGGTCGTCGAGCGCGGCTCGGGCCTGGGCGTCGGCGTCGGCGCGGGCGTGGGCCATGGCCTCGGCGTGGGCGTCGGTGATCGCCCCGTTCTCGAGGGCGGCCTGGGTCTCGGGCAGGTCGCCGAGCTGTCGGGCGGTGTCGGTGCGGGTCTTGGCCTTGGCCCGGCTGGTGCGCTGCTTGCGGGCGAGCCGGTCGGCGTCGTCCCTGGCCGGATCAGCCGGGTCGGGCTCGAGGTCGGCGCCGGCGCGGAGCCAGCGGGCTTCTCGCCCGGTGATCCAGGAGCGGGCGGCTTCGGTGAGCTCGAGGACCTGGTCGATCTCGGCGCGGGTCGGGTCGTGGGGGTCCCGTTCCAGGAGGTCGATCGCGGCATGAGGATCGAACATCAGTACGTAATCTAGCAGGGTGACGGATCAGTGGCAATCAATTCCCTGATGTTTGAGAGGCCGCTCGACGCGACGCGCCGACGGGACGACGGGACGACCGCGGTGGAGGTCGTCGTGGCGTGGGGTCCCGTTGCTGCCTTCGGTGGCCCGCCGGCGCGGGCGGGCCCGCGTGGTCGCTAGCGGACCCGGATCGTGTAGTCGCCGCTGTAGTCGCTGAAGCCCGAGACCACGATCTGATAGGGCTCGCCGGCGTCGAGGACGACCTCGAGGCGGGAGTCCCGGGTGCCGGGGCCACCACCGTCGTCGTCGAAGCCGATCTCGGTGCCGGAGCTGTCCCGGACCGCCACGGTCGGATCGAGGCCACCAGCGTCGAAGGTGCCCCGGATCCGGATGACCACGGAGCCGCCCGTGCCGGTGATGTCGTAGACGTCGCTGCCGTTGGGGTCGATGAAGCCGGTGGCGGTGTCGCCGACCGCGATCGATCCGATGAACTCCTCGACGCCGACATCGTCGCTGAAGTCGCTGGAGAAGTCGCTGGAGAAGTCGGAGCTGAAGTCCGAGGAGAAGTCGCTGAAGTCGGAGGTGAAGTCGCTGGAGAAGTCGCCGCTGGTGTCCGCCACATCGCTGAGGAGCGAGTCGAAGGCGTCCTCGTCGCAGAGCAGTTCGGCGGTGGAGAACACGTCGGTGGGGTCGTCGCCCCAGAAGTCCTCGTCACAGACGAAGTCGAGCTCCTCGCCGAACGCGGTCAGGTACACCGCCGGCTCGAGGGCTTCGTCGGCGTCGAACTCCTCGAAGTCCTCGGCGGGGCCGTTGACCTCGATGCTGCCGTCGAAGTCGCCCTCGCTGCCCCGACCGCTCACGATGACCGAATAGGTCCCGCTCAGGGGGGCCAGGAACACCAGGCCCTCGGGGTCGCCCTCGCCGTTGAAGTCCTCGGTGTCGGTCGGGATGCCGGCCTCGGCCAGCACGGGGAGCTCGTCGGAGAGGGCCTCCTGGAGCCTGCCGAAGTCACCGGCGCTGAGGTCGTCGGTGAGGCTGTCGAGCACGTCGTCGGGCACGCCGTCGGTCAGCAGGTCGTCGTAGCTCGAGAGCAGGTCGGCGTAGAACTCGCTGTCTTCGTCGTCGACGGCGTCCTGCAGCTCGTCCTCACTGATCGATCCCGACTGGGAGGCGAACAACGGCGTGGCGACGACCTCTCGGCTGGCGGCGAGGGTCACGTGCGGGTCGAAGTCGCCCTCCGGGGTGATCAGGGCCCGTATGGCCTGTCCGGCCTCGAGGTCGAAGGTGCGGACGACGAAGGGCTCGTCCTCGCTGATGGTGCCGGCGAAGTCACCCGTGCCGCCGTCGTCGTCGCCGCCGAAGACGAAGATGACGAGGGCGGCCGCGATGGCCGCCACCGCGAGGCCGATCAGGGCCAGCATCCCGACGGGGATCGAACGCTTCTCGTCACCCGCGCCCGCGGGGGTCGGCAGCGGTGCGCCCGCCGGTGCCGGCGGCACACCGGCCGGCGCGGGTGGAGCCACGGGGGGTGGGGTCTGTACAGGTGGGTCGGTGGACACCACCCCGCCGTCGGAGACCTGGTCGGACCAGGCCGCACCGTCCCAGTAGCGGTACTCGTGCCGCCCGAAGGGGTCGGGCTGCCAGCCGGCTTGGACAGATCCGCCCTGGTCACTCATGTCGTCGCCTCCGGGTCCTGATGGTCTCGATCCCACCGTTCGGTTCCGGAGGCGACAGTAGCCTCAGTGGTCGGGGTCGGTGTCCATGCCGGGTCGCGGACGATCAGGCCGGGACGCGATGGCGGATGGCGGTGAACCGCGGGTCCGAGCGCACGTCGGTGAGGTCCGGGTCCCCTTCCAGGAGGGCGCTGTCGTCGAATCCCAACGTGACCGCAGTGGCCAGCCAATCGAGGGCGGCGTCGCGCTGCCCGGTCCGGGCGTGGGCGCAGGCCACGTTGTAGGCGACGGTCGGCTGGGCTTCCCCGGCCTTGATGATCCGCGCCCCCAGCCGGGCCGATGCGTCGAACCGCCCGCCGGCGAACAGGGCGTGCTGGTAGCCCATCCGGGCCGCGGGGGCGCCGTCGGCACGGGAGGCCAGGAGCCGCTCGGCCACGACCTCGACGAGCCCGGCGTCGGCCAATCGCTCGGCGTAGACGACCGGAGGGAGGTAACGGTGGGTGAGCCAGGCGTCGACCGTGGCGTTCACCGCCTCGGCGGGGTCCGTTTCGCCGAGCAGGGCCCAGAGGTGCCCGTTGGGTGCGATGTCGGCGGGTCGGTCGGCCATCGCGGCGCCCGCGGCCTCCGGGTCGTCGTCGGCCAGGTGCGCCCAGGCCATCAGCTCGAGGCCCATGGCCCGGGCCCGGCTGTCCCGAGCCGAGTCGACCACGCCGCGGGCGAGGACGAGGGCGGTCGCGGTGTCCCCGGCCTCGAGCGCGGCGGCCGCCGGGCCGAGCCCGGCCGCGACATCTCGTTCGCGCCGTCCCCGGATGGCCTGGATGTTGTCGATGACGAAGAAACCGGCGAACACCGCGGCGAACAGGAATCCGTTGGCCAGCGCCCACGCCCCTGCGGCTCCCGCGGTGAGGACAGAGAGCCAGCGGGCCGGGACCTCCCCCCGTCCCCGAGTACCGGCGTCGAGCAACTCGTGGGCCACGTGCCCGCCGTCGAGGGGCAGCACGGGCAGGAGGTTGACGAGGGCCCAGCCCAGGTTCACCCAGACCACGAGGGAGAGGAGGTCGGCCCAGGGCGCCGGCGCGGACCAGGCGGCGGCCACCAGCAGCGCGGGAAGGCCGAGTAGGACCATGCCCGCCGCCGGGCCGGCCAGGCTGACCGCGATGCGGCTCCGGCGGGTGGGTAGGCGGGCCTCGTAGATCGTCACGCCACCCATGACGTGGAGCACGATCCGGGACGGGACCCCCCAACCTCGGAGGGCGGCCGCGTGGCCCAGTTCGTGGACCAGGATCGACACGGTCACGATCACCAGCCAGGCGACGACCAGCACCGGGTCGCCGAGGGTGGACCCGATGATCAGGGCCCACACCAGGAAGGTCCATTCGAGGAGGACCGGTGTGCCCGCCAGCCTTAGGCGGAGCCCGCCGCCGGCCTGCCCGGTCTCGAGCAGGTTCACGGCGGGCCCGGTGTCCTCCCCGCGCTCAGCGGCGGGACAGCAGGCTGAGGACGTACCAGAACAGCAACATGACCGAGGCGAACAGCTGCACCGCCGCCCCGACGTGGGCGGTCTCGGGGTAGTGCCGCAGGATGGTCTGGGTCTGGTACAGGATCGCGGCCCCGGCGACGCCGATCATGCCCACCGAGAACCAGACACCGAGCTCGAACCCGAACAGCACGGCGGCGACGATGAGGACGAGGGCGAGCATCCCGGCCCAGAGCAGCAGCGGGCGCAGGAACGAGAGGTCCTTGCGGGTGAAGAGGCCGACAACGGTCAGACCGGCGAAGCCGAGGATCGTGATCACGGCGGCGCTGGCCACCGTGGCGCTGCCCCCGGCCCCCTCCACGTTGAACACGTAGTAGAGGAAGGGGGCGAAGATCAGGGCCTCGGCGGCGGCCAGGCCGAACAACCCGCCGTACTGGCGGGCCGGTTCGTGGATGTCGTGGGCGGCGGTGGTCGCCATCCAGTTCACCACCATGAAGGCGCCCAGGATCAGCAGCCACGCCGCGCTGGCTCCGGCCACGAAGTCGTAGATGGCCTCGGCCGCCCCGACGAAGAACAGCAACGCCTCGAAGACGATGAACGCGGCGACGGCCAGCGCCAGGTGCTGGTAGACGCGCCCGAGGAAGGCGCCCCGCGTGTCAGGGTCGAGGTCGGCGACGGGCGCCGAGACGGGGTTCGCCATGGCCATGAGGTGCTCTCCTGGGCTCGAGTTCGACTCCAGCCTACCGAGGCCACCGGGCATGGGTCGGTCGCGATCGGTTGTCGCCGGAGGCCGTCTAGGTCGGTTCCTCCGGGGCGACCAGGCCGTAGTGGCCGTCGTAGCGGAGATAGAGGACCCGTCCCCGGCCACTGTCGGCATCGAGGAAGAACACGAAGGGCCCTCCGCCCACCGCGAGGTGGTCGCGGGCCTGGTCGAGGTCGAGGACCGGTGCCGGGTGCTCGGCCACGCTGAGGGCGATGGCGGTGGGGCCCGGATCGGTGGTGGAGCCGTCGGCCCGGTTGAGGCGGTAGCCCCCGTCCTCGGTCCGCTCGATCAGCGCGTCCTGGCCGGTCGCCAGTTCCCGGAAGAGGTAGAAGTCGAAGTCGAGCTGCTCCATGTCGAAGGCCGCCTCGTCGGGGGTGACGTCGTCGATCACATAGCTCTTGTGCTGCACCAGTTGACGCTCGTCGACGGGTCGGTCGAAGTGGCGCGGCCGCTCGGTCGGCCGGTCTCCGTGGCGCCATTCGCCGGGGCCCGAGTCCTCGGGCCGGCGGTGCCGGGTCTTCTGCCGCTCGTGGCGGTGCTCGAGTTGGGCGTTGAGACGGCCGCGCAGGAGGTCGATGGCCTCGAGCATGGTGTGGCCGGCCACATGGGCCCGGACCAGGTCGCCGTTGATGTCGACGGTGACCTGGGCCACGGCCGGACGGTCCCGGGCCGGGTCTGGGGCCTGGGTGAGCTTGACCCGGGCGTACAGCACGGGATCGGCGATCTGGTCGATCACCGACTCGAGCCGTCGGCGGGCGTAGGCCACGGCCTCGCCCGGGACGTCCCCGCGCTCGACGATCCCGATCTCGGTGGTGGACGGCGAACCCGCTTCGGTCATCGGTGACCTCCTCTGTTCGGCGGTGGGTGGCGATCTGCTGTCACGTTGGCGCCCGGCCGGGCCGACGCCAAGGGGCCAAGGTCACCTTGTCGGCCGTGACCCGCCGTCACCCCGGCTCGATCGGCCCCCGCGTCGCGTTGGTCATGTCGCCGCCCGAACGTCCGGGCGCCGACGAGCGTCGGCGATTCGAAGATCACAGAGAGTGAGGACAATGACCGCACTATGTCGTATCTTCGGGGGGCGACGGCCGGACAGGCGGAGGAGAGACCGGCATCGTGAACAGTGAACAGGAGTCAGCGCCACCCTCGCCCGACCCGGCGCGACGGGTGGTCGCCAGGAGGTGCCGACGCACCGTCTCGGGCCTCTTGGCGGTCGGTGCGGTCCTGGCGGCCACCGCGGGACTGACCGACCCGTCGTCCGGGCCGGAGCCGGACCCGGCGACGACCACCGCGACACCGCCGGACGGCGCCGGGCCCGTCCCCCCGCCGGCAACGGGCCCCGGGCCACAGGTGGGCGCGACCCTGGGGGTGGCCTTCGACGGCGAGTCAGGGGGCCTCGCCGGCGTGTCGGCCAGTGCCGGCGCCTCCGTCGACGTCGGCGCGGCCAAGGCGGGCAACGGCGGCCTGCGCCTGGCCGCGGATGAAGCGCCGTCCTACGTCCGGTGGGGTGCCGACGTCGTCCCCCAGGACCAGAGCCACGCCACGACCCGCCTGTGGTTCCGGCTCCTCAGCCGAGGCCCGGGCCAGAGCGTCGACGTGCTCACGGTGGGCAACGCCCTGCAGAGCGCCAACTTCGACTTCTTCGTGAACGGGGACACGGGGCGGTTCCAGTGGGACCTGTTCCGGGACGACACCGCCGAGACCGGCTTCGTCGCCGAAGTCGGGCACTGGTACCTGGTCGAGACCCAGGTCGAGTTCGACGGGACCCAGCACACCGCGGCGGTCCGCATCGACGGTGTCGTCCAGGACCCGATTGCCTCCACCGGGACGGCCACCACCGTGCGCATGATGACGGTCGGGACCACGGTGGCCAAGAGCCACCGGCAGGACTACGACGACATCGAGCTCCAGGTCGGCGCCGGACCGATGGGCTGGCTCGCCGACAGCCCGCCCTCGGTCCGCCTGGACCGTCCGGCTCACCAGGCGACCCACATCCGGGGTGAGGTGGTGACCGCCGAGTTCGACTGCGGTGATGGTGACCACGCCGTGGTGTCCTGTGGCGGCACGGTTGTGGACGGCGTGGCCATCGACACCTCGACCCTGGGCACCCACGTCTTCACCGTCACGGCGACCGACCGGGCCGGGTACACCGCGAGCCGGAACCACACCTACCACGTCGTGGACGGCACCGACCCCGCGGTGGACCTGGCCTCGCCAGGGGTCGGGGCCACCTATCCCAAGGGCGCCACGGTCACCGCCGCGTACTCGTGCGCGGACGAGGACGGCGGCTCGGGCCTGGCCGCCGCGGACGGGTGCGTCGGCTCGGTCGGGGTCGGGGCTGCGCTCGACACCCGGACCGTCGGCGCCCACGAGCTGACCGTCACCGCCACCGACGCCGCGGGGAACGCCACGACCGTCGTCCGGACCTACACCGTGGCCCGGAACCGCCCTGATGGACAGGTTCGTCTCCGGTCCGCGTGGCGGTTCACCGGTGACGGCGTCTACAGCCGGAACGGGGTCGGTCAGACCCAGTCGACCCGTGTCGGCCAGAACCGCGAGGCGGTGTTCTTCGTGCGGGTCCAGAACGACGGCCGCAGCGTCAACACCTTCGCGGTGCGGGGGCCTCGCTCCGATGCCCGGTGGAGCGTCCGCTACTCCGTGGGCCCCCGCAACGTCACGCGGGCGGTGAACGGGGGCACGCTCCGGTTCAGGGGGATCCGACCCGGTGGGAGCCGGGTCCTCCGCGTCGTGGTCCGGCCGACGGGGCGCACCCGGATCGGCCACCACCGCTACATCGCCGTCACGGCGTCCGCCGTCACCCAACGGGGTGCCGTGGACACCGTGCGCGCCGTCATCCGGAGGGTCTGACCCCGAGCCGGGTTCCCGCTTGCGGTGGGGCGGGGGTGTGGGTTCGACCCCTGGACACCCGGGCCGAGAGGAAGGCGCCCAGGACCGAGATGCCCAGCGTGGCGGCGATGATGGCGTACGCGTCCCGATCGAGGGGCTCCAGACCCAGGATCGTCCGCAGGAACGGCAGGGCGACGGTGGCCGCCTGGAGGGCGACGGTGGCCGCGACGATGCTGTTCAGGAGGCGGTTGGGGGCGGGCCGGCTCGTGATCAGCCGAGCCGGGTACACGAAGGCCAGCTGCGCCAGGGATTCGTAGAGGAAGACCGCGGTGCGGGTCTCGGTCCCCGAGTACCCCAGCTCGGGAAGGCCGAAGAACAGGGCGAGGCCGAAGGCGGCCTTGAGCACCCCCGAGCTGAGGATGAAGCGCACGTCGGCGCGGTCGAGCAGGGGCGCCGCCGGCGGACGCGGGCCGCGACCCATGACCCCCGGGTTGCGGTCGAGGCCCAGCGCCAGCGCCGGCGGGCCGTCGGCGATCACGTTGATCCAGAGGAGCTGGGCCGCGGTCAGGGGCACCAGGAGCTCGCCCGCGCCGTCGCGGAGGTCGGCCACCGCGGCCCCCACGACGCCGACGGCGACCAGCAGGACGAGCGCGACGTTGGTGGAGAACAGGAAGCGGAGGAACTTCTGGATGTTGGCGTAGATGCTGCGACCTTCTTCGACCGCGGCCTCGATCGTGGCGAAGTTGTCGTCGAGCAGGACCAGGTCGGCGACCTCCCGCGAGACATCGCTGCCCCGCTCGCCCATGGCGACCCCGACATCGGAGCTCTTGAGCGCCGGGGCGTCGTTGACCCCGTCGCCGGTCATGGCCACGACCTCGTCGCGGGCCTTGAGCGCCCGCACCAGCGCCAGCTTGTGCTCCGGGCTCACCCGGGCGAAGACATGGACCGAGTCGACGGCCTCGGCCAGGGCCTCCGGCCCGAGCCGGTCGATGTCCTCGCCGGTGAGGGAGTCCTCGGCGGGGATGCCCAGTTGCCGGGCGATCGCCCGGGCCGTCGCGGGGTGGTCGCCGGTGATCATCAGCACCCGGATCCCCGCGGCCTGCGCGGTGGCCACCGCGTGGGCCACCTCCGGGCGCGGCGGGTCCCAGAGCCCCACGATCCCGAGCCAGACGACGTCGTCCTCGTCGTCCTCGGGCGACCAGGCGAGGCCGAGCACCCGAAGGCCGTCGTCCGCCGCCGCCTCGATCCGCTCCTGCCACACGCGACGCTGCTCGGGATCGGGGTGGCTCCGTTCGAGGATGACCTCGGCCGCGCCCTTGAGATAGGCGACCGTCGTGCCGTGGTCGACCACGCTGGTCCGCATGAACCGCCACTGCGCATCGAAGGGCCGGGATGCCTGGCGGGGGTGGGCCGCCCGCAGGGCCGCGGGGTCCACGTCGTGGTCCCCGGCGTAGGCGTACAGACCCAGGTCGAGGGGATCGCCGACGTCGCTCCCCGGCTCGGCGTCGGCGGCGAGGACCATCGCGAGCAGTGCCCGCTCGGGGTCCGGGGAGTCGACGCGCTGCACGGTCATGGTGTTCTCGGTCAGGGTCCCCGTCTTGTCCGTCGCGATGACCGTCACCGATCCCAGCGCCTCGACTGCGGCCATCCGCCGTACCACGGCGCGACGGAGGCTCATCCGCTCGGTGCCCAGGGCGAGGGTCAAGGTGAGGACGGCGGGCAGGCCCTCGGGGACAGCGGCGACGGCGACGGCGACGGCGAAGAGGAGGGCCTCGTCGAAGTGGTCCACCCCCTCGAAGAGGACCCCCGCGACGGTCAGCACGACGGCCAGGGCGGCGATCCAGCGGGCGATCAGTCGACCGAAGTGCTCGAGCCGACGCTCCAGAGGTGTCTGCCCGGTGGCAACCGATCCGAGGAGGGCGGCGATGCGTCCCATGGTCGAGGCGGGACCGGTCCGGGTGATCACCGCCCAGGCCGTCCCCCGCACCGCGAGCGTGCCGGAGAGGACGTCCTCGCCGGGCGAGCGGTCCACCGGGACCGACTCGCCGGTGACGATCGACTCGTCGATCTGCAGGTCCTGGTCCGGGCCCAGCGTGCCGTCGGCGGGTATGCGGTCGCCGGCCTCCACCCGCACGACGTCGCCGGGGACCAGATCAGCGGAGTCGACCCGGGTCAGACGGTCGTCGCGCCGCGCCCACACGCGGGGGGCCGCCAACTCGCGCAGACGGCTCAGGGCGTCCTCCGCCCGATACTCCTGCCAGACCCCCATGCCGGTGTTGAGCACCAGGATGAGGGCGATGGCGACCGATTCCAGCGGCCACCCGTCGGCCCCCTCGATCACCCAGACCGTCAGGTCGAAGGCCAGGGCGAACAACAGGATGTAGATGATCGAGCTCCGGAGCTGGGCGGCCACCCGAGCCCACCAGGGTGATCCCGGGGCGTCGGGCAACGTGTTGGGCCCGTACCGCAGGAGGCGTTCGGCGGCCTCGGCCGAGCTCAGCCCACTCGCCGGGGCGCCGTTCTCCAGCGGCTCGGTGTTGGTCGGCACAGACGTTCCATCCTGGCCGACCCGGCCCGCGGACGGAAATGACCTTCGTCCCCATGACCGCTGCGGGCCACGGACCATGCTGTGACGGTGCTGGTCCTCTGGTCACTGGCGGTCGTGGTCGGCTTCGCCCTCAGCGTCGCGGCCAGCTCCCGCACCGTCGCCTACGCCTCGGGTCTCGCCGAGGTCACCCGGCTTCCTCCGTTCCTGGTCGGGATGACGCTGATCGCGGTCGGTACCGACATGCCCGAGATCGCCAACTCCCTGGTGGCGTCGGCGTCGGGTCACGGTGACATCAACGTCGGGGACTCCGTCGGATCCGCGGCCACCCAGGCCACGCTGGTCCTCGGCCTGCTGCCCTTCCTGGGCGGACCACTGGCGACGCCGGGCCGGCGCCCGTTCGCCACTGGCCTCCTGGCCGCGATCGCGCTGGTGCTCGTGGCCGGTCTGGTCGCCGACGACTTCCTCTCCCGGCTCGACGGCGCGCTACTGGTGGGGGTCTGGCTGCTGGGGTCCTGGCTCATGTACCGCGTTCTCGGGCGCTCGCCCGCGGACGACATCGAGGACCTGGTGGACCCGGAGGCTGTCGGCCAGGGCGTCGCCGCGCTCGTCACCAAGACGGTGCTGTCCCTGATCGTGGTCGGAGCGGGGGCCACGCTCGCGGTGATCGGCGCGGTGGAGATCGCCGACTCCCTGGGGGTGCCGGAGTTCGTCATCGCGTTCTTCGCCCTGTCCGTCGGGACATCCCTGCCCGAGTTGGTGGTGGCGCTGACCGCGGCACGTCGCGGGGAGTCCGCCTTGGCGGTGGGAGACCTGCTGGGGGCCTCGTTCGCCGACGCCACCCTGTCGGTCGGGATCGGCCCGCTCGTGTTCCCGGTCGCCGTCACCGCCGCCAAAGCCGTCCCGGCCGCCCTGGCCGCCGCCGCGGCGGTGTTCCTGATGACCCTGCTGCTCGTCCGCGTCGAGCGTCACGAGCACGGCACCGGAGCCATCGCCCTCGGCCTCTACGCCCTCTTCTACGTCCTGCTGCTCTGATGGCGTTCGCGGGGTCGGGGCCGGTCGACGCCAGAATGGCCCGGTGACCAGCCCTCGACCGTCCGGACGGTCGCGCCCGTGAACGTCGGATCGGTGATCACCTTCGTCGCGGGGATCGGCATGCTGGTGGCCGGGGCCGAGCTGCTGGTGCGGGGGGCGGCCGGGGTCGCGGTGCGGGTCGGGCTGTCCTCGGTGGTGATCGGCCTGACCGTGGTGGCCATGGGCACCAGCGCCCCGGAGCTCGCGGTGAGCGCCCGTGACGCCCTCAGCGGCAACGGCGACCTGGCCATGGGCAACGTCGTGGGCAGCAACATCGCCAACGTCCTGTTGATCCTCGGGGTGTCCGCGGTGGTCGGCGCCGGGCTCGTGGTCCACGAGCGCATCGTGCGCATCGACGTGCCCCTGGTCATCGGGGCGTCCTTCCTCGTGCTGTTGTTCGCCCAGAACGGGGTGATCGGTCGGGGAGAGGGCGTGCTGCTCGCCGCGCTGCTCGTCGTCTACGTGTTCTGGACCGTGCGCAGCGCCCGCCACGAGGACCCCGAGGTCGTGGCCGAGCTCGAGGAGTCCATCGACCCTGAAGCGCTGTTGCAGACGCCGCTCATCGTGAGCCTCGGCCTGATCGTCGGGGGGCTGGTGGGCCTCGTCCTGGGCGCCCGGTGGCTGGTGAACTCCGCCAGCACCATCGCCGCGGACCTCGGGGCCTCCGAGCTGGTGATCGGTCTCACGGTGGTCTCCTTCGGCACCTCGATGCCCGAGCTGGCGGCCTCGGTCGTCGCCGTGCGCCGGGGCCAGCGCGACATCGCGGTCGGCAACGTCGTGGGCTCGAACCTGTTCAACCTGCTGGGCGTGCTCGGCGTGAGTGCCGCCCTCGCTCCCGCCGGGGTCCGGGTGCTGGAGTCGGCCCAGCACTTCGACCTGCCGGTCATGACCGCCGTAGCCGTGGCCTGCCTTCCCGTGTTCTTCAACGGCTACGTGCTCAAGCGCTGGGAAGGCGGGTTGTTCGTCACCTACTACGTGGCCTACATCACCTATCTGGTGCTCGACGCGACCGACAACACCACCTTCGAGCCCTTCCAGGTGGCGATGGTGGGTTTCGTGCTCCCCTTGACCGCCGTCACGCTCGCCGTCGTGGCGATCCGCGCGTGGCGCCGGGAGCGGTCCGGGACTCCCGCCTGACCTGAGGGTCCTGGTGGCCCCGGTTCCCCCGCCCGGAGCTCAGCGGGGTCGGTGCTCGGTGCCCGCGCCGGCGGTGATGAACAGGGCGGTCGCCGCATCGTCGACATCGGCGGTGTGCCAGGTGCCGGGCTCGTTGAGCGCGTACTGGCCGGCGCTCAGGGTGACCTCGGCCGTGGTGCCGTCCGCCTTCTCCTGGTGCAGCGTGATCCGGCCGTCGGTGCAGAGGACGACCTCGCTGCCGAGGGGGTGCATCTCCCAGACGTCCCAGGCCTCGGTGAAGGTGTGCATCGTGACCAGCCGGGCCTCAGTGCCGTCGGCGGCGTGGCGGTCCGTGTAGCCCGCGTACCAGCTCATCTCCCCGGTGAACTCCGGCTCGACCTCGGCCGTCGCGCCCAGACCGAGGTGGATCGGGTGCGCGCTGATCGGGACGGGTCCGTCGACCATGGCCACGATCATCGCACGGTGGCCCGCGTGCTGCTCGGGGGCGAGGCCGCCCCGAGGTGACTCGTTGGCTGTCGGCCCGCCGCGTGTCAGCCGGACGGCTCGGCGGGCTCGACCGTGAGCGGCCGGATGAAGACCAGCAGGTCCTCACGGTCCGCACTGCGGGCACTGAGGTCCGGCCGTTGGGTCACGGGGGTGAACAGCGTCCGGATGGTGAGGGCGATGCCCCGCAGCGAACCCGCCTCCGGGTCGTCGCCCAGGAACGGGATGACGTCGTCGAGGGCGAGGTCGAGGGTGATCTGGGTCCCCGACTGCACCCGGGGCTCGAACCGCAGGCGGACGCCGAGGCCGGCGAGCTCCTCCTGTCCCCGCCCGATGACCGCGTGGGACCAGTTGTCGACGTGCATGGCGCCGGGGCCGGTCACCGGCAGCGTGGCCTCGCCCTCGAGGACGCCGTCCTCGACCTCCTCCACCTGCTCGGCCGCGGCCGCGAGGTGGGCGACGGCGATCGGGTTCACCGCCTCGCCGATCCCATAGGCGCCGAGGCCCAGGCGAACCGCGTCCTCGTTCTCGTTCAGCTCGCCGGGGTCGGCCTCGACCCAGCCGGTGCCCGGGTCGAAGGCGTAGACCATCTCGTCCAGATAGGTGGCGATGCTGGTCCCCTCGACCTCAACGGTCGACTGCGCGTCGCCCCGGTCGAAGTCGATGGTGCCGGTCGCGGCCACGTCGGTCTCGACCGTGCCGTTGACCGCAACCGAGAACGACTGCTCGACCTCGGCCGCTCGAGCGTCGAGCAGTTCGTCGGTCGCCCGGCGGAGCACGTCGGCCGCGCTCTCCTCGGGCTCGGCCGGCTCCGCCGGGTCCGCGGCCTCGACGGTGGGATCGCCCGCCGACACCGGGTCGGACGAGTCATCGGATCGGGAGAGGAACAGCAGCAGGAGGGCCACGACGACGATCACGCCCAGGCCGCCGACGAGCACCCAGCGGGTGACCAGGAAGCCGACGCACCCCGACAGGCTGGGCTCGGGCTCGGCTTCGATGGCGACCCGGTTGTCGATCGGGATCAGCGGCAGGTCGTCGTCGGAGGTGTCCGCGGCCGGCTGGTCGGCGGCGGCGTCGGGCAACGCCTCGGGGGCTGGGAACGCCCCCGGGACCTCCCGGATGCGGAGGGCCTCCTCCATGGCCGGGTCGACCGAGTCGGTCTTCGGGTCCCAGTAGCCGGCTTCCCCTAGGTTGAACTGGGAATCCACTCCCCCGTACAGCGCGCGGTAGTCCGCGGCGGTCAACCTCGGGTCCCACTGCAGCCGGGCGTCGAGGTCCTCCAGCCACGCCTCGAGCGTGTCGGGCCAGGAGTCGGGGTCGTCCCACGACGGGGTCGGTGGCGGGGTGATCGCCCCGGCGAGCGTCGCGCCGGCGAGTTCTTCACCGGGGAAGGTGCCGAGGGTCATCGCCTCGGCCCGCGGGCCGCGGTACTCGCCGGGCCGGACGAGGAGCCAGCGGTCCGATGGCGCCTCGGTCCCCTCGGCGGCGTCCTCGACCGCGGCCGGAGCGCCGTGCACCAGGGGGATCCGGGGCGTGGGCATGTCGTTCTCGAGGCCGAGCCAGTCGAGCAGTCCCCTGACGTCGACGCTGGGTCCGCGGTCGTCGATGAAGCGCTCGGGCACGAGGAGGGTCCGGGTCGGGCCGTCAAAGAGCTCGATCCGGAGGGTGATCTCGGGAGCGGCATGTTCCCCCTCCACGGCGAGGACCACCCGGGCGTGAGCGAGTCGTCCAGGGTCGAGGTCCAGTGCCTGGGCCAGACCAGGCAGGGGGTCGGTCGGGTCGTGGGGATCACCCATGACCCCAGAGTCCTACCTCATCGGCGGCCCCGACGTCGGGCCGCCCTGGTTGATCGAGGGTGATCAGCCAGTCAGGTGATCAGGCGGCGGCCAGCCCCGGATCGGGCTCCCCGTACTGGTTCGCCCCGGGGTCACCGTCGGTTGCGAGGAACACGATGAGGATGATGACCCCGACCAACGGGACCAGGGAGATCAGCACCCACCAGCCGGAGCGGTTGGTGTCGTGCAGACGCCGGATGGCGACGGCCAGACCAGGGATGATGAGGGCCAGCGAGTAGAGGATCGACAGGATGAAGAAGGCGCTGAGCGCGCTGGTCAGGATCTGGAGCACGACGCTGACGATGATGTTGGCGAGGACGAACCACCAGTACTGGGCCCGTCCCGCCCGCCCGTCGAACAGGGCGTAGCGCTCGAAGACGACCAGCTTGAAGTACTCGACCATGACCATGTAGTTGCCCCTCCGGGGTGGTTCGGTGTCAGGAGGGTAGCCCGTGGAGGTATCCCGCTTGCTGCCCACCCGCCGGCGGTCCCGCAGGCTTCGGGGCCCGTCGAGGATGGTGGCCTTCGGGCCCTCGTGGGCCCGGGCCCGACGGGGATTCCCCCCGTCGGCCGTCGGCCGCCGCCGTCGTGTGAGCCGTCGCAGGCAGGGCCCGAGGTGGCAACCTGACAAGGAGCGATCGACACAGGACCCCAAGGAGGCAGCCGGACCGCCGTGGCCGATCACACGTTCCTCTTCACCGACCTGGAGGGGTCGACCGCGCTCTGGGACGAGCACCCCGGCGCGATGCAGGACGCGCTCGCCCGTCACGACGCGCTGCTCCGGGCGGCGGTGGCGGACGCCGGAGGACGCGTGGTCAAAGAGATGGGCGACGGCCTGTACGCGGTCCTGGCCTCACCGACCGACGCGGTCGTCGCCGCGGTCGCCGCACTCCGGGCGCTGGCCTCGGAGGGATGGGGTGCCACCGGACCGCTTCGGGCTCGCCTGGGCATCGGCGTGGGGGAGGCCGAAGCCCGCGACGACGACTGGTTCGGCCCGGCGTTGAACCTGGCCAGCCGCATCATGTCGGCCGCCCACGGCGGGCAGGCCCTGCTGTCGGCCACCGCGGCGACCGCCGTCGAAGGGCTCCTCCCCGCCGGTGTCGGGCTCGTCGACCTGGGCGAGCACCGCCTGCGCGGCGTCGGCGGTCCGGAGCGCGTCCACCAGCTCACCGTCGAGGGCCTTCCCTCCTCGTTCCCTCCGCTGCGCTCGGTCGACGCCTTCCCTGCGGCGGTCGCGCTCCCGAGCCCGCTGCCCGGCCGACGGGAGGGCGCCATGGCGGGCCGCGACGCCGAGTTGGGGCGGTTGACGGACGCGTGGTCCCGTGCGGCCGGAGGCGCGCTGCAGGTCGTTCTGTTGTCGGGGGAGCCCGGCATGGGCAAGACCCGCTTGGCGGAGGAGCTCGCGGCGCGGGTGGACGACGAGGGCGGACTCGTCCTCTACGGGGGCTGCGACGAGGAGACGGTGGTCGCCTACCAGCCCTTCGTCGAGGCCCTGCGGCACTACGTGCGGGCGGTGCCCGCGGCCACGCTGCGCGAACGCCTCCACGGCTTGGAGCTCGACCTCGCCAGGCTGTTCCCCGACCTCCCGGGGGAGGGCGGGGCCGCCGATCGCCTCGTCCCAGAGGACGCGGCCACCGCCCGATACCGCCTGTTCGAGGCGGTCACCGGCGTCCTCACCGGCGCGGCCGCCAGCCGCCCGTGCCTGCTCATCCTCGACGACCTCCATTGGATCGAGAAGCCCACCGTGCTGTTGCTGCGCCACGTGCTGCGGGCGGCCGTCGGTGCCCCGTTGCTCGTCCTGGTGCTCTACCGCGACGTCGAGGTGGTCGAGGCCCACCCGCTGAGAGGCCTGCTGACCGAGCTGCGAAGCGAGTCCCGCACGACGTCCGTCGAGCTCGACGGGCTGACGGCCGACGCCAGCACCGAGCTGATCCGGACGATCGCGGGTGAGGGGGGAGCGGGTCGGGCCCCCGATCTGCACCAGCAGACCGGGGGCAACCCCCTCTTCCTCGGCGAGCTCGTCCGCCATCTGTCCGACCCGACGCGCCCCGCGACGACAGGGAGGACCTGCCTGTGGGGGTGCGCGAGGTCATTGCTCGCCGGGTGGAGCGCCTCTCCGAGGAGGACGCCCGCCTCCTGAGCCTGGCCGCGACCTGCGGGGCCCAGTTCGACGTCGACCTGGTCGCCCGTGCGACCGACCGGCCGGTCGTGGAGGCCCTCGACGGCCTCGAACGAATGAGCGCCGCCCGGCTCGTCGTCGAGGACGCCGAACGGGTGGGCCGGTTCCGGTTCCACCACGACCTCGTGCGCCAGGTCGTGTACGGCGAGCTGGGGCCCGCCGGCCGGGCGAGGGCGCACCTCGCCGTGGGCACGGCCATGGAGGAGCGAGGCGGCCCGGGACGAGCGGCGGCGCTCGCCCACCACTTCACCCGGGCGACGCCCCTGGACGGCGTAGCGCGGGCCATCCGCTACACGACCGAGGCGGCTCGGGACGCGGTGGCCCGGCTGGCCTCCGAGGACGCCGCGGCGCTCCTCGAGCAGGCGCTCCGGCTGGCCGACCAGGACGTCGACGAGGACGAGCGGGCACGCGTCGAGCTCCTCACCGAACTGGCGGAGGCACTCGTCTACGTCGACGACACGCGGGGCATCGAGGTCGCCCGCGAGGCCGTGCAGCGGGCCCGATCGGCGGGCCTGGCCGCCGACTTGGGTCGGGCCGTCGCCGCCTTCGCCGATCAACCGCAGGCGCTGGTAGACCATCCCGGCGAGGTCGCCGCCCTCTTCGACGAGGCCCGCGTTGCACTGGGCGAGGACCATCCTGAGCTCCGTGCCCGGCTGCTGGCCTTCGAGGCGTTCGCGTACGCGACCTACCAGCTCCAGGGACGCGACTCCCTGCAGCTGGCCGACGACGCTCTCGCTCTGGCCCGGCGGGCCGACGATCCGAGCACCCTCGGCGAAGCCCTGTTCGGCGCGGCGGCGGCCCGCTCGGGCACGGCCCCCGTCGACGAGCGGGTCCCCCTCGGGGAGGAGCTGGTGGTGCTCGGGCGGACGGCGACCACCGCTCGGGCGGCCATCCCCACCGCCTACGGGCTGCGGGTGATGGCCGGCGTCCATCTCGAGCGGGGAGCCTCCGATGCCCTCGCGGCCACGGTCGAGGAGATGGCCCGGTTCGGTCAGGAGCAGCGCTGGCTCCCCGCGCTGGCCTTCGCCGAGCAGTGGGAGGCGACCCGGGCGCTCACGGAGGGCCGATTCGACGACGTCAGGGACCGCTGGGAGCGCATGGCGCGCTACCAGGACTCCTACAGTCCGTTGCTCGGCATGCAGATGATGCAGTCGATCCTGCTCGCACGCGAGGAGGGCGACCTGGCTCCGCTCGCCGGCCCGCTCGGTGGCGAGGCACCCGAGAACCACATCCTCGCCCAGGCGCTGCGGGCGCTGGCCCACGTCGAGGCGGGGGAGCAGGATGGGGCGAGCGAGGTCCTCGACCGGTTCGCTGCGGTCGACTTCAACGCCGAGTGCCGTCAGAACGGCTGGTCGGCTGTGCTCGGCGTGTTCGCCGAGGTGGCCGTCCGCCGCGAGGCGACTGCACACGCCCCCCGCCTCTTCGACCTGCTCACGCCGTTCGCGGGCACCCTGCTCACCGCCGTCATGGGCCTGGGGGTGGTCGGCGCGGCCGACCGGCACCTGGGGATGCTCTGCCCGCTGATCGGAAAGGGCTCGGAGGCGGCGGCCCACTTCGACGCGGCGCTGGTGCTCGAGGAGGGGGCGTCGGCCGCTCCCCTGGCCGTCCGCACCCGCTACTGGAGGGCCCGCTCGTGCGAGCTGGCCCCCGCCGAGCGAGCGGCGCAGCTGGAGCAAGTTGCCGACGCCGCCACCGACCTGGGCATGCGGGCCCTCGCCGCCGCCGCCCGGGCCGGGCCGACGGGCTGAGCTGGCTCGACCCGTCCGGCTCGGCGCGCCTTCTCAGTCGGCCTGGCCGTCCGAGCCGCTGGCCCTGAGCCGCACGATGGGCGTGTCCCCCTCCTCGACCACCTCGTGCTCGCTGGTGTCGTGCGCCCGGACCACGACGCTGCGGGACGCCGCCCGTCGGGAGCCGTAGCGGCGATGCAGCGGCAGGTACCACAGCACCAGGACGTGGTCCCGCCCCTCGCAGACGTGGATCTCGAACTCGGGGCTCACCCCCGTGGCCCAGAACGTCTCGATCGGGACCGGTCCGCCGTCGCGCCGGGCCATGGCCACCGCCTCGCGGTAGGCGGCCCGGATGACCCTGCCGACCTTGGGGCCGCCCAGCGGGCTGTCGTCGGCGAGCCACCGGTCCCGGAAGCCCTCGGCGTCCTCAGCGGCGAGGGCCGGGCCCTCGCCCGCCTTGACGTGGCGGTGGGTGACCTCCCACAGGGGGACGTCGTCCTCCATCAAGGCCAGGGCGTCGTCGAACGCCTGCTCCAGCTCCTCGGGTGTCCCGCTGTAGAACTCGTCGAGGGCCTCGATCGCTGCGCTCTTGTACACGGATCGTGAAGGCATGACGTTCGCTCCTGGTCGCGGCTGGTCACTCGAACCCTACGCGCGCACCGGATGCGGTGTCGGAGTGGCGAGCCGGCGGGCCCGACTCGTCAGCGCCCGGGCGATCCCCTGACGGCGACGGGGCTGGAGGTGGACGTGCTCGAGCAGTTCGTCGTGGGTGCCGACGAACACCTGATCCGCCAACCGTCCTTCCCTCGCGGCCGGATGTGGCCTCGCATCGGCAGTCCTCCTCGGACATGTCGGCCCGTCCGATTGCCGAGGGATGGCCAAGTGCCGGAATGAAGCGCGCCGAGGTCAGCCCACAGGCCTGTGACCGGGGACTTCAGCGCGCTCGGAGGGACTCGAACCCCCAACCTTCTGATCCGTAGTCAGACGCTCTATCCAAATTGAGCTACGAGCGCAAAATGCTGGCCTGACCTGCGGTTTTGTCCCCGCAAGCCGTGACGGTCACCGAGCACTGCGCTTCTACAGCGTATAATTCGTTGGTGCCCGTGAACCAGCAGATGGCCACTATAGGGGACCTGGCCCCCCTGATCCGCAGTTGGAAGCTGCACCTGTCCGCCGCCAACCTCAGCCCGCGCACGATCCAGTCCTACACCGAAGCCGCCACCCGGCTGGAGGGGTTCCTCGTCGACCGAGGCATGCCCACCGCCGTGGAGGCGATCACCCGCGAGCACGTCGAGCACTTCATCGCCGACCAGCTCGACCGTCACTCGCCCGCCACCGCCGCGGTCCGGTACCGGAGCCTCCAGCAGCTCTTCCGGTGGCTAGAGGACGAAGGCGAGATCGACCGGTCGCCGATGGCCCGCATGCGGCCCCCCAAGATCCCCGAAGACCTCGTGCCCGTCTTCACCGACGACGAGCTGCGCCGCCTCCTCGCCGCCTGTGCCGGGCGTGACTTCGAGGCCCGCCGCGACACCGCCCTGCTGCGCGTGTTCATCGACACCGGCGCACGGGTGTCGGAGGTCGCGGGCTTGCAGTACGCCCCGGACGCCGTCGACGACAACCACGTCGACCTCGCCGACCGACAGCTCCTAGTGCTCGGCAAGGGCCGCCGCCCCCGCCTGCTGCGTATCGGCAAGAGCACCGCCAAGGACCTCGACCGCTACCTGCGCGCCCGCGCCACCCACCCCTACGCCGACCAGCCCTGGCTATGGCTCGGCCGCAAAGGGCACATGACCGTGTCGGGGATCGCCCAGATGATGAAACGCCGCGGCGAGCAGGCCGGGGTGGACGACGTGCACCCTCACCGGTTCCGCCACACCTTCGCCCACCAGTGGCTCGCTAACGGCGGCAACGAGGGCGACCTGCTGTCGCTGGCCGGGTGGCGCAGCCGCGACATGCTGAGCCGGTACGCCGCCTCTGCCGCCGGTGAGCGGGCCAGGGAGGCCCACGACCGCTTGTCACCGGGTGACCGGCTGTGACCGACCCCCGAGGGGCCGACGCATGAAGCTCACACTGCGGACCGACCCGACGGTCGTCAACGGCAGCATCCAGGGCATCGACATCCGCAACGGCACCATCAAGAGCATCGACATCGGCAACGGCACCGTCACCGGTGCCGACATCAGAAACGGCACCGTCGGGGTCGTCGATGTCGTACCTGCTCTGCAGCCGCTGTTCGCCCGAGTCGGAAATGATGCCGAGGACAATCCGGTGTTGGTCGCCGGTCGGGGGGTCACCTCGGTGGTCAAGAGGGATGCCGACCTCAGCTATCTGGTGACGTTCAACCGGTCCATTGCCGCCTGCGGGTGGACGGCGACGATCAACAACAACTACTTCGGCCCGCCACCGGGCTGGGGAGTGATCTAGCACCGGCCGGCGCTGGCAGCCAATCGACGGCCTGCGATCGGCGGTGGACTGCCACGGATCGCGCCGGACCGAGAACCCGGCGCCTCCGGGCCTCGGCGGCGAACCCTTGCCGGGGCCGAGCCCGGCGCGCGATGCTGGATCCGCCACCGGCCGGCGTGACGTGACGGGCCGGAGGGCTAAAGCCGGAGACCGACCGCGACGAAAGAGACACCATGAGCCTTCGCCGGACCGCCACCGTTGCCTTCCTCACCGCCGCTCTCGCCCTCGGCGGGGCCACCGCCGCCTCCGCCCACTCCGTTCCGCCGCCCCAGGCCGCCTGTCACCGCGCCGAGCACCGACTGGCCGCAGCCCACCGCCTGGAGCAACGGCTGGACGCCAAGGAGGTCCGCCTCGAGCGCGCGCTGGCCCGAGCCGAGGACGCCGGACGGAACCGCCTCGCCGCCCAGCTCCGGGCCGTGATCGCCCGCAACGACCGCCACCAGGCCCGGGTCGACACCGTCATCGCCCGAGTCGAGGCCGCCATCGCCACCCACTGCGAGACGCCGGGCTCCTAGCGGGACGAGAGGCCGGGCTCCCAACGGACAAGCCGCCAAGCTCCCCGCGAGGCGAGACGAGCAGGCTCCCCGCGGGGCCGTGACCCCGGCCTCCCCCCGGCCTGACCCGGCTCGGGGCCCTGGAGCATCTCCTCGAGCTGCGCCGGGTCACCGTCGGTGACGAGCCACGCCTGGGGGCCGAGGCCAGCGTCCTCGGCCCGGCCGGTCGCGTCAGGCGGCCAGGAGGGTCAGCTGCATCACGGTCGCCTCGGTGGCGACCAAGGAGTGGGGCGCCCCGGCGGCCATGTGGAGCCACGAGCCGGCCCCGAGGTCCAGGTCCTCGCCGTCGACGGTGAAGCGGAGGCGACCCGACAGGACCTGCACCACGGCGGGCCGGGCGGCACGGTGCTCGCTCAACCCCTCGCCGGCGTCGAAGCCGAACACGGTGACGTCGAGGTCCTCGCCCCGGTGGACGACCTTGGAGACCACCGACCCGGGCTGGACGACGACGTGTGCGGCGGGATCGTCGATCAGCGTGTGCGCCATGGTGGGATCATGCCCCGGTCACGGCCGATCAGCCCAGCGTGATCGTCAGGGCACTGCCCTCGTTCCGGGTGAGGGGGAGCCAGAAGTCGTCGTAGGCGTACATGACCCGGAGCCGGAGTCGGCGGCCGGCGCTGATCGTCGTGTCGACGTCTCCCAGGTTGAGTTGGTGTCGGTCCCAGTCCGTCTTGCCGTTCCAGTCGGTCTCGAAGAAGTCGAGGGTGCGCAGCGTGGCGCAGCTGGTGCCCTGCCGTCACCGCCCCTGGAGGCGGAGGTCGGCACCGGGACGGTACGACAAGTACTGGTAGTGGGCGCCGTCGGTGTCGGCCCGGTCACCGTCGGAACGGGTGATGGTCACCGCCACCGACAACACCGGTAACACCGCCACCGTCACCCACACCCACACGGTGGTCAACGCCCGTCCTGATGCCCGGATCCGTCGTGGCTCGGGTGCCACGGTCGGCAACAACATCTACAACACCACCGGCAACCGCCAGACCCGCGTCGGCTCAGCTCGTCAGGGCAGGGCGGTGACCTGTTACGTGTCGGTGCAGAACGACGCCGAGTTCCGGGAGCGGCTCCGGCTGACCGGCGGGCGTTCAGCGAACCGGTTCACCGTCCTGGACAGGACCGTCCGGAAGGGTCACAAGCAGAGAGGGGTCGTCATGACCTCGGTCAACCAGAACGGCCGAACCGGAGGCAGCCTGAGCAAGCTGGAGGCAGTCGATCTGCGGTCGGTCTGGGGGACCCACGAGAGAGCATCTGATTCGTCCGGTTTCGCACCCAACGAATCCCCGGAAAGCCCGGAGGATCAGGGTGGTCGCACTGCGCTCGGCCCGGAGTGATCCGAAGTCAGACGCTCAATCCAAATTGAGCTACGAGCGCAGGGCGGCTCACTCTACCGCTCCGGTCGGGGAGCCGAACGGGGGTTCCGGCTCGAGCGGGGCGAGGTATGTCGTGGGCCTCGAGCAAGGGGTCCCATCGTGAGCAGGGTGGCCGCGGGTCACGAGGTCCGGCGACGCAACAGGTTGGGGCCGCGCAGGGTGACCACGGACAGGGCGAGGATGACCGGGTAGATCTCGAGGCGGCCGAGCAGCATCTGGATCATCGCCACGCCGCGTCCCAGGGCGGGGATGGCCAGGAAGTCGCTCGAGTGGTCGAGCGAGCCCAGACCGGGGCCGACGTTGGCCAACGAGGTGGCCGAGGCCGAGAACGACGTGACGATGTCGGGTCCGGTGGCCGAGATCAGGAACGCCCCGCCGGCGAGGATGACCAGGGTCAACATGAGGAAGCCGACGACCTTGCCGGCGACGTCGTCGGGCAGCGTGCCCCGCCCCACCCGCACGGGTCGCACCAGGCGCGGGTGCAGATGACCCAGGGCCTCACGATGGGTGAAGCTGGCCACCGCGAGGATGCGCAGCATCTTCACGCCTCCGGCCGTCGACCCGGCCATGGCGCCTATCGGCATGACGACGAGCAGCAGCATCTGGGCGGTCTGGCTCCACAGGCCGTAGTCGGCGGTGACGTAGCCCGTGGTCGTGATCGTCGAAGCGCTGGTGAACAGGGTGTCGCGGAAGCCGCTGGCCTCCCCGGCCCCGTCGCCCGCGGTGATCGACGCCCAGAGCGCGACGCCCAGGACGACCAGCAGGTAGAGCCGGAACTCGGTGGACTGCACCAGCGGCTTCGGGTTCCCCCGCAGGGCCCGGTAGTACAGCGTGAAGGTGCCGCCGGCCAGCAGCATGGCCGCGATGCAGATCCACTCGATCGCCGCGGAGTCGAAGTGGGCGATCGAGGACTGGTAGGGGGAGAAGCCACCGGTCGACACCGTGGTGAAGCTGTGGCTCACGGCGTCATAGACGCTCATCCCGGCGGCGAAGTAGGCCGCGGCGAGCGCGACGGTGAACCCGAGGTACACCGCCCACAGCCGCCGGGCCGTCTCCCGCACCCGGGGGGTGAGTCGCTCGCCGGTCGGGCCCGGTGCCTCAGCCTGCATCAGGCTCATGCCGCCGGACCCGACGGTGGGCAGCACCGCCACGACCAGGACGATCACGCCCATGCCGCCGAACCACTGGCTGATGGAACGCCAGAAGAGCACGCCCTGGGACGTCGCCTCGATGTCGGCGGTGACGGTGGCGCCGGTGGTGGTGAAGCCCGAGATCGACTCGAACAGGGCGTTGTCGACCCGGTCGAAGTGCCCCGTGACCAGGTACGGGATGGCTCCGACCACGGCCATGGCCACCCAAGCGAGGGTCACGGTCGTGAAGACGTCGAGGATGCGGATCTGCTTCGGGGTGATGGTGGTCTGCCACAGCGCCCACCCGACCGACGTGGTGAGGACACCCGTGACGACGAGCGAGACGGTGTCGGGCCCCCCGTCGACGGCATCGACCAGCCCGGCCCCGAGGATGCCGGCGCCGACGACGGCCACGCTGAGGCCGATGATGTGGCCGGCAAGGGTCGGGTGGCGAGGCCGGAGCCGCTCGCCCCTCGGCCCGAAGGGCACGAAGCGCTCCAGTCCCTGGGGCGTGGGCTCGGGGCGGGTCATGCGGCGGGAGCGGAGAACGCCTTGCGCAGTGCCGGTATGGAGTCGGGCCGGGTGAACACCACGACCTTGTCCCCGCCCTGCAGCACCGTGTGGCCCCGCACGATGGCCGCCTCCTCGTCGGGCGAGATCACCGCACCGAGCACGAGGGCGCGGGGCAGGTGCAGTTCGGCCACCGGGACACCGTCCGCCGGCGACCCGGCCTGGATCTCGAACTCGTCCACCTCCACGTCGCTCTCGAGGAAGGTGGCCACCGACGCGGTGCCGCCGCGGATGTGACGCAGGACGGCGTTGGCCGAGGCCGTGCGGGGGCTGAGCGCGGCGTCGATGCCGAACTGGCGGACGAGCGGTAGCAGCGACAGGCGGTGGAGCACGGCCACCGTGAAGATCTGGTCGTTGGTGGCGGCGAACGCGCAGGCGAGGACGTTGGCCGCGTCGTCGCCCGTGGCGGCGATGACCAGATCCGTGTGGGTGATCGACTCCTCATTGAGGAAGTCGGTGTCCTCGACGTCGCCCTGGACCACGCGAACACGCGGCAGCAGCCTGCTCAGCTCCCTGGCCCGGACCAGGTCGCGTTCGACCAGGACGACCTCGGCTCCCTCCGCCTGCAGTCGGTCGGCCACCCGGGTGCCCACGGCCCCGCCCCCCAGCACCATGACGCGCTTGGCCTGGCGGTGCGCGGCGCCCAGCAGTTCCAGGATCTCGCGCCGGGCCGCCACCCGGGTCAGGACGCGGACGTGGTCGCCGACCTCGAGTCGTTGGTCACCGCGGGGGATGACCGTCTCGCCGTAGCGGGTGAGCGCCCCGAAGAGGAACTTCCAGTCGGGCTCGAAGATGCGGCCGATCTCCGCCAACGTGCTGCCGGCCAGCGACGAACGCTCGCCGATGACGGCGCCGATCACCACCAGCTCACCGCCCGACATGGGGTAGACCTCGTCGGCCCCTGAGACGTGGGCCAGTTCGAGGATCTCGTCCGCCGTGTCGGCGTCGGGGTCGATGATCACGTCGGCCTTCATGGCGGCGCGCAGGTCGGCCCCCGCCTCACCCCGGAGCTCCTCGGTCTGGATGCGGACCACGGTCTGGTCGACCCCGGCGTCCTTGGCCAGCCGCGACGCGATGAGGTTGACCTCGTCGTTCTCGGTGACCCCTGCCAGCAGTTGGGCCCGGTCGATGCGGGCGGCCTTCAGGCAGGACGGCGAGGTGCCACTGCCGATCACCACGTGGATGTCGAGCTCCTCGCCGATGGCGGTCGCGATGGCCTCGTCCTGTTCGATGACGGCGACGTCGTTTCCTTCGGCCCAGAGCCGTTGGGCGAGGTACCCGCCGACCTCCCCGGCCCCGACGATGATCACGTGCACGGCCCCAGCTTGGCCCACGGAGGTCCGGCGGTGGCACTCCCGACCCGCAGGCGACGGGTGGGTGCCGGCCACCCGGGCCTCTTCGTGCCTGCGGCCGGGTGGGGCGACGGGCGCGGCGCGCCTCGGTGGGACGGGACGGCCGTCCCGGTGCGGCATCGGGTCGGTCCGGTGCCGTGTGCGAGAGTGCAGCGGTGGAACAGGTGTCGGTGGGCACGAAGCTGTCCGAGCACCCGACGCGACTGCTCACCACGGCCTTCATGGGGGTCATCGCCCTCGGCACGCTGCTGTTGTCCCTGCCGATCGCCACCCAGACCCGGGTCGCCGCCAGCCCGCTGACCGCGCTGTTCACCTCGACGTCGGCGACCTGCGTGACCGGTCTGATCATCGAGGACACGCCGGAGTACTGGTCGGGGTTCGGCCAGGGGGTGATCCTGGCGCTCATCCAGGTCGGCGGGTTCGGGATCATGACCATGACCTCGCTGCTGGTCATCGTGTTGGCCCGGCGCATCGGCCTGCGGCAGCGGATGGTCGCCCAGACCGAGACCGGGGCGGTCGACATCGGTGACGTCCGGCGGATCCTGCGCGGCGTCGCCTTCTTCACCGTCGTGTTCGAGTGCGCCGCCATGGTGCTGCTCGCCGGCCGCTTCTTCCTGGCCTACGACGAGTCCATCTGGCAGTCCCTCTACCTGGGCCTGTTCCACAGCATCTCGGCCTTCAACAACGCCGGCTTCGCCCTGTTCAGCGACAGCCTGACCCCGTTCGCCGCCGATCCCTGGATCCTGACCACGGTGATGGCCGCCTTCGTCCTCGGCGGCCTGGGCTTCCCCGTCCTCCTCGAGCTGCGCCGGTCGTTCCGCAGCCCTCGGACGTGGTCGGTGCACACCAAGCTGACGTTGGTCATGACCGCGGTGCTGGCGGTCGTCGGGATCGTCCTCATCACCGGTGTCGAGTGGACGAACCCGGGAACGCTCGGGCCGCTCAGCGCGGGGGACAAGCTGTGGTCCGGAGCGTTCTCGGGGCTGACCCCCCGGACGGTCGGGTTCAACGTCATCGACTACGGCCAGATGACCGAGCCCGGCCTCCTCATCACCATCGCCCTCATGTTCATCGGCGGCGGGAGCGCGTCCACCGCCGGAGGGATCAAGGTGACGACCTTCGCCCTCCTCGGCTTCGTGATCCTCTCCGAGCTCCGCGGCGAGCCCGAGGTCACGATGTTCCGGCGTCGCTCCTCCCCCCGCACGCAGCGCCGGGCCCTGGCGGTGGCCCTGCTCGCAGTGGCCGCGGTCGGGGTCGGGGCGATGGTCCTGGTCATGCTGACACCGGAGCCTCTGGCCGCCTCGCTGTTCGAGGCCACCTCCGCGTTCGGGACCGTCGGCCTGAGCACGGGCATCCCCGCGGTGCCCGCACCGGGCAAACTGGTCCTCATCGTCCTGATGCTGATCGGCCGCCTCGGTCCCTGGACCCTGGGGGCGGCCATCGTCCTGCGCCGCCGCCGGCGGCTGTTCCGCTATCCCGAGGAAGGCCCGATCATTGGCTGAGAGGATCACCGGTGGAGAGGTGTCACTGCCCGCGGGTACGGGCATCGTGGTCATCGGTCTGGGCCGCTTCGGCAGTGCGGTGGCGTCGACCCTGACCGAGATGGGCCACGAGGTGCTCGGCATCGACCTCGACGACGACCTGGTCCAGGACCACATGGACCGTCTCACCCACGTGGTGTCGGCCGACACGACCAACCAGAAGGTGCTCAACCAGTTGGGCGTGGCGGACTTCTCCCACGCCGTGGTCGGCATCGGCGATGTCGAGTCCAGCATCCTCACCACCTCCGAACTGGCCGCGATCGGCCTGCCCAACATCTGGGCCAAGGCGGCCACGGCCGCTCACGGACGCATCCTCGAGCGGGTCGGGGCCCATCGGGTCGTCTTCCCGGAGGGGGACATGGGCGAGCGGGTCGCCCATCTCGTCACCGGCCGGATGATCGACTACATCGAACTCGACGACGAGTTCGCCCTGGTCGAGACCACCGCACCCCGCGACGTGGTCGGCAAGTCCCTCGGGGAAGCCGGCGTCCGTGACCGCTTCGGCGTGACCGTGGTCTGTGTGAAGCCGGTCGGCCAGTCGTTCACCTACGCCACGCCCGACACCATCATCGGCGCCGACGACCTGCTGCTCGTTGCCGGCGAGACCGCCCAGGCCGAACGCTTCGCCGAGGCCGACTGAGTCACCGTCGGCCGCGGCCCTCACCGGGGACGCGCGGGCAGCGGTTCTCGCTCGGATCGGATCAGAGAGACGTCAGGAACAGCAGGTCGTGGGCCAGGGCCCAGGGTGGCCGGAGGAACCCCAGGGCCCGCACGTCCTCCAGCCAGTGGCTGAAGGGCGACCGCTGGGAGAAGGTGCCGCCGCCGAGGACCCGGCCGAGACGGAGGAGGGTCGCCTCGGCCAGCTCGGCCACGGACTGCTTGGCCCGGAGGGCGGCGTGGGCGGCCGCGGTCGGGTCGCCGGACTCGATGGCCCGCAGCGCCCCCTCGTGGGCCTGGACGGCCAGCCAGTGGTCCGCCTCCGCCTTCGTCCACTCGACCTGCTCGTAGGGCCGCAGCGTCGCGGCCTGGTCGCGGATCCGAGCCCGAGCGGTTGTCACGGCCTCGTCCAGCACACCGAGGACCACGGCGACGAACCACGCTTCGATCACCGGCATGGCCGCGGCGGTGACCTCCTCCAGCGGTCGGGCGGTGGCCAGACGGACCGCCGGCGTCCCGGCAAGGCGCAGCGCGTGGCTCTGCGTGGCCCGCATGCCCATGCCGTCCCACTCGGCGATCATCTCGACGTGGTCGGAGGACTCCCACGGGCGGCCGGCGGTGTCCAGCACGAAGATGCCGGGCCCGTCCTCGCCCTCGGCCACCGCCGTGGTCACCATGCGGGAGGCGATGCCCGAGCCGCTGCCGAAGTGCTTGTCGCCGGTGATCCGGTAGGTGCCACCGGGCAGGAACGCGTGGCCGTCCTCGTCGGGGCTGGCGACCGACCGCGTCTTCGCGATGTCGCCGCCGCTGCCGGGTTCGGAGGTGATGGTGCCCCACTGGTGGCCCTCGGCCGCCGAGGCGAAGACCGCTGCTCGCTGGGCCTCCCAGGCGGGCTCGGCGGGGTCGGGACCGGCCAGCCAGTAGGCCAGCACCGAGGGGTGCATGGCGGACACGAGGGCGACAGAGGGGTCACCGCCGGCGAGGGCCCGGAGGGCTCGGGCGACGGGTCGGGCGCTGGTGGGCACGTCGACCCAGGTCCCGCCGTGGTCTTCGGGCACGGCCATCAGCGGCAGGCCCCGGGAGCGGAGCTCGGTGAAGTCGTCGGGGTCGAGGTGGCGACGTAGTTGGCGATCGGTCCGCTGGGCCCGCCAGTCGTCGGCCAGGTCGGCGACGGCGCTGGCGATGTCCACGGCGCTCGGGGTCATGCGATGACCCTACGACGGGTGGTCGTCACCTGCTTCTGGCGTCGACTGGTCATCCCAGGCGTGACCAGTCGACGCAATTTCGGACCGGGGTGGGGCTGGTCGGACGGGTCAGTAGCGGGCGGGGACGAAGGTCTGCTCGTCGAGCGGGGGACGGACGTAGTCGTCCTCCTGGCGGGGAGGCAGTTCGAGGGCGTCGTCGTCGAGGTCCTTGTAGGGCACCTGGTCGAGCAGGTGGGCGATGCAGTTCAGCCGGGCCCGGCGCTTGTCGTTGGCGTCCACCACCCACCAGGGCGACTGGCGGGTGTCGGTGTAGCGGAACGTCTCGTCCTTGGCCCGGGAGTAGTCGGCCCAGCGGGCCCGGGACTGCAGGTCCATGGGGCTCAGCTTCCACCGCTTGTCCGGGTTGTCGATGCGGGCCTGGAAGCGGCGCTCCTGTTCCTCGTCACTCACCGAGAACCAGTACTTGACCAGGATGATCCCCGAGCGGATCAGCATCATCTCGAACTCCGGGCAGGACCGCAGGAACTCGGTGTGCTCCTCCTCGGTGCAGAAGCCCATGACCCGCTCCACGCCGCTGCGGTTGTACCAGGAGCGGTCGAAGAGGACGATCTCCCCCGCCGCCGGCAGCTCTTCGACGTAGCGCTGGAAGTACCACTGGGTCAGTTCGCGCTCGGTGGGCTTGGGCAGGGCCACGACCCGCACGATGCGGGGATTGGTCCGCTCCACGATCCGCTTGATGGTGCCCCCCTTGCCCGCGGCGTCGCGGCCCTCGAACAGCACACAGACCTTGAGCCCTTCGTGGGCGACCCATTCCTGGAGCTTCACCAGCTCGCGCTGGAGTCGGGCCAACTCCGGCTCGTAGATGGACTTGGGCAGCTTCTTCTTGCCGTTGCTCACCACCGGAGTGCACACGCTGCGGGGCCGAGATGCAAACGCCGTCCCTTCCGAGGTCCCGCGGAAACGGGTCCTTCGGCCCAGTTCCCGGGGTTCAGCGATGCGGGACACTGGTGGGATGCGCACCTGGCGAGGACGGATGGTGGCCGCCGCGGCGGCCGGGGGCCTGGCCACGCTGGCCGTCCGCGACCTGCGCCAGCGCCGGCACAGCATCCTGCGCAACTTCCCGGTGGTGGGTCACCTCCGCTTCTGGTTGGAGGCCATCGGGCCGGAGTTGCGTCAGTACATCGTCACCGACAACGACCAGGAACGACCCTTCAACCGGGACCAGCGGCGCTGGATCTACACGTCCTCGAAGGAGGAGAACAACCTCTCGGGCTTCGGCAGCGACAACAACCTCGAGCTGGCCGAGGAGTACCTGATCATCAAGCACGCGGCCTTCCCCATCCCGCCCGCGCCCAGGGGCACACCGGTGCCGGCGGCCAAGGTCCTCGGGGCCACGCACGGGCGGGCGAAGGCCTTCCGACCGGCGTCGGTCGTCAACATCTCGGCCATGAGCTTCGGCTCGCTCAGCGGCCCGGCCGTCGAGGCGCTCAACCGCGGTGCGGCCATCGCCGGGTGCCTGCAGGTCACGGGAGAGGGCGGGATCTCCGAGCACCACCGCCACGGCGGCGAGCTCGTCTGGCAGATCGGCACCGGCTACTTCGGCTGCCGTGACGAAGCGGGCGACTTCGACCTGGCCCGGGCGGTCGACCAGGTCGCTTCCGCGCCGGTCCGGGCCATCGAGGTCAAGTTGTCCCAGGGCGCCAAGGCCGGTCTCGGCGGTGTCGTCCCGGGCGTGAAGGTCACCCCGGAGATCGCCGCGATCAGAGGTGTGCCCGTCGGCGAGGACTGCCTGAGCCCCCCCCGCCACCGGGCCTTCGGCGACGTCGACGGCCTCATCGACTTCGTCGAGACCCTGGCCGACGCCACCGGCCTCCCGGTCGGCATCAAGTCCGCGGTCGGCGAGCAGCCGTTCTGGGAGGACCTCGCGGACCGCATGGTCACCCGATGGGCGCCGGTCCCGACTTCGTCACCATCGACGGGGGCGAGGGCGGCACCGGGGCCGCCCCGTTCGTGTTCGCCGACCACGTCGCCCTGCCCTTCCGGGCCGCCTTCCCTCGCGTCTACCGGACCTTCGCCGAGCGGGGCCTGCACGAGGACCTGGTCTTCGTCGGCTCCGGCAAGCTGGGCCTGCCCGACTCGGCCCTGCTGGCCGTCGGCCTCGGTTGTGACCTGGTCAACGTCGGTCGCGAGGCGATGCTCGCCATCGGCTGCATCCAGGCCCAGCGTTGCCACACCGGTCGCTGTCCCACCGGGGTCGCCACCCAGTCGGCCTGGCTGACCGGAGGGCTGGACCCCGACCTCAAAGCCGACCGGGCCGCCGCCTACCTGATCGCCCTCCGATCGGAGCTGGCCCGTCTGGCCGGCGTCTGCGGCCGTTCCCATCCCGGCCTGGTCGATCTCGACTGCTTCGAGATGGTCGACCACGGCCGCCGTAGTGTTCCTGCCCGCAAGGTCTTCGGCTACGAGCCGGGGTGGGGTGTCCCCTCCCCGGCCGACCAGACCGCCTTCTCGACCCTCCAGGAGCCCCTCCATGTCCCTTGAGCCCGTCAGCGACCCGTTGTCCGACGGCCCCGGCCCGGACGCCTACGCCGCCCTGCAGTTGGAGGTGGTGGCCCTGCGGGACGAGGCCAAGTCCGCGGTGCGCAAGCGGCGGCGGGAGGAGTCCCTCAAGCCGTTCCAGGTGGAGCTGCTCAAGCTGCAGCGCCACCTCGAGGCCCACGACCGGCGGATGATCGTGCTCTTCGAGGGCCGGGACGCCGCGGGCAAGGGCGGGACCATCCGCCGGGTGACCCGCTACATGAACGAGAAGCACTACCGGGTCGTCGCCCTCGGCAAGCCCACCGAGGAGCAGCGCACCCAGTGGTACTACCAGCGCTACGTCGCCCAGTTCCCGACCGGCGGGGAGATGGTCCTGTTCGACCGCAGTTGGTACAACCGGGCGATGGTGGAGGCCGTCTTCGGGTTCTGCAGCGACCAGGAGTACAAGGACTTCATGCGGGGGGTGGTCGGCTTCGAGAAGGACCTGGTCCGCACCGGCACGACCCTGGTGAAGCTCTACTTCTCGGTGAACAAGGAGGAGCAGAAGCGCCGGTTCGACCGTCGGCGGGACGATCCGCTGCGGGAGTGGAAGCTGAGTGAGATCGACGTGCAGGCCCAGGAGCACTGGGACGACTTCACCGACATGAAGTACCGCATGCTCAAGCGCACCAGCACCTCCGAGGCGCCCTGGACGGTGATCCGCTCGGAGAACAAGCACCAGGCCCGGCTCAACGCCATGCGGGTGATGCTCAACGCCGTCGACTACGACGACCGGGCTCCGGACCTCGACTTCGTGCCCGACCCCGCCGTGGTGCTCTCCGGTGCCCAGGAGCTGACCCTCATGGAGGCCGAACGCATCCGGGGCGGCAAGTTCACCTCCTGAGCCGGAGGCTCAGGCCGCCACCTGGCGGCCGCAGTGCGGCCACGGGCTGCTGCCCGACTCGGACCACAGCGCCCGGGCCATGGCGTCCTGCCACCAGGTCTCGGTCCGGGCCGGGTCCTGACCCTCGAGCCACGGGTACCAACGGCGCGACAGCCCGTTCCAGGTCGACCGTCGGAACTGGTAGGCACCGCGGTAGCGACCACCACCACCGATGGCCGAGTAGTCGTCACCGGACTCGCAATCCCGGAGCTGCTTCAACTGGTCCCAGGTCAGCACGTCGTGGTGCCGCTCGGTGACCGCCAGGTAGGCCTCGATCTCCTCAGGCGTACAGGCGCTGAGGCCGACCACCGCCACGAGGGCCACCAGCCCACTCAGCAGAGCTCGTCGAACACGTTTCGTCGCCTTCACGGCCGGATTCCCGTCCTTGTTGCTGATTCATGTCGTTCGTAATGCAAATGCAACACTAGGAGCCCAGGAAGCGAAGAGGCAAGCGCCTCGCCGGCGCGGTGGTCCCGGGGACCGACGACCGGGACCCAACGAGGTCGAGTCCCCAGGTCGGTCGATGCGATCCGGATGACGTGGCGTCGCTGCGGGCCATCGCCGCCGAGAGGGACCGTGACGTCCACCCATCGAGGCTGATTCGCCTACATCGGCCTCCTGGCCCTTGGCCGCGGACGCGGCTGAATCCCAGGACGTCGGTTTCCCCCCGAATGCAGCGGAGAGGCCGGTGCCATGGGTCACGACATCGGCAAGAGCGGAGAGGGTGGGATTTGAACCCACGAGCAACCTTGCGGCCACTAACGCCTTAGCAGGGCGCCCCGATCAGCCAGACTCCGGCACCTCTCCTGAAGCAGACGATGGTAGCGAGCCGTCGGCGACTCGTCCCCTCTCGCTCACGCCGGGACCGACACCCCGACCCCACCGCGGGTCTCGGGCCCGTAGCGACGCTTTTCGGCTTCGATGTCCAGCGGGCCGATGCGGGACCGGGCTTCGAGGGCTTTGGCGTCGATGAGATCGGCGGGCACCAACCAGCAGACCTCGAACTCGATCCCGTCGGGGTCGTGGGCGTAGAGGGCCTTGGTCGTGCCGTGGTCGCTGGCCCCGACCAGGGCACCCCGTTCGGACAGCAGGCCGGCGAGGCGCTCCAGCTCGGCGAGGGTGTCGACCTCCCAGGCCAAGTGGTAGAGGCCGACGCTCTGGCGCCCGGCCGCCGAGGGCGCGGCGGAATCGCCGACGGTGAAGAGGCCGAGGTCGTGGTCGTTGGTCGAACCCGGGGCTTGGAGGAACACGGCCTTGTCGAAGCCCTCGGCCATGCCGATCCGCCGGAAGCCCAGCACCTCCTCGTAGAAGGCGGCGGACTGCTGGGCGTCCCGAACGTAGAGCACGGCGTGGTTCATGCGGGTGACGGGCATCGTCGCTTGGAACGGCATCCGCCCATGGGCTATTCCTGGTTCGGACGCCGACCGGGTGGACGTCGGGCCGCTCGAAGCCGGGACCTTCGGCCCTGCTGCGCCGCCCGGTGCATCGGCGAGGATTGTCCGATTGCTTCGAGGAGGGACTCCCACCCATGAACGAGACCGAGAAGGTCGAGCGCGACGACGTGTCCGCCCCACTCCTGTTCGGCCAAGGCCAAGCGGCCTGGCTGGCCGTGGTGACCGTGGTCGCCGTGCTCGGCCTGGTGCTCGGCTTCATCGCCGTGGTCATGGCCAGCGGCGATGAGGGTGGCGGTGGCGGAGCGACCGCCGACGGCCCGTCCGATGCGTTGACCATCGCGGCGACCGAGTTCGCCTTCGATCCCCCGGACGCGACCGTGGCCGCCGGGGCCGAGGTGCCCGTCACCCTCCAGAACGAGGGTGGGGTCGCCCACAACTGGACCGTGCTCAGCGAGGAGATCGCCGCCGAGGGGGACTTCAGCGACGACCTGGTCCTGGCCGAGGTGCCCGACACCGAGCCCGGGGAGAGCGCCGAAGCGACCCTCGACGATCGACGAGGCCGGCACCTACCAGATCATCTGCACCGTGCCCGGCCACTTCGACAGCGGCATGGTCGGCTCGCTGGCCGTCCAGTGAGCGCCGAGGACGAGGCCGCCGTCGCCCCGGGCGAGGCGGCCGAGGAGCACCAACCCACGGGGACGTTGCTCATCGCGCTCATCTTCCTGTTGGTGACCGTCGCGGTGTGGGTGTTCACCTACGTGGTCCTGCTGGAGAGAGGCTGATCGAGCGATGCTGATCGAACGTTACGAGAAGATCTTCATGGCCCTGGGCGGGGTGTTCCTGCTGGCCGCGGTCGCGGCCCTGGGGGTGTCGGTGGTGGGCGGTCACGCCTCCCTCCCGGCCCCCGCCGGGCGCCTGGACCCCCAGGAGGTCACGACCACGCCGCCCTTCGACGAGCCGGGTGTGTTCCCGACCGGTGACAACACCTTCGAGGTGGTCATGATCGCCCGGGCCTGGCAGTGGGAGCCCGCCGAGGTCACCGTGCCGGTCGGGTCCGAGGTGACCTTCACCATCACCTCCCCCGATGCGGTCCACGGCTTCCTCGTCCCCGACACCCAGCTCAACGCGATGGTCATCCCGGGCCAGGTCACCGAGGTCACCCAGACCTTCGACGAGGCCGGCACCTACTCGGTCATCTGCCACGAGTACTGCGGCATCGGCCATCACACGATGGGCGGTCTGATCACCGTCGAGGAGTCCTGAGATGACCGTGACCCGACCGGACCCGTCCACCGAGCAGTCGGCGATCGGCCCCCACGCCTGGCGGGTCGACATCGCCGGGGCCGAGCAGGCCGACTTCCGGCCGGTCAAGTGGAACCTGTACCTGGCCCTCGTCGGCCTGGCCCTGGGCGCGCTCATGGGCCTGCTGCAGGCCCTCGAGCGCCTCGACGTGGACCTCTACGAGAACGTCGGCCTCGAGACCTACTACCAGGGCCTGACCCTCCACGGTGTCGCCCTGGCGCTGGTGTTCACCTTCTGCTTCAGCAACGCCTTCCTGTCGGTCACCACGATGAAGGGGTTCAACCGCCCCCTCGCCAGCCGCGCCCTGTCGGAGGCGTCGATGTGGTGTGCCTGGATCGGGGTCGGCCTGGCGGCCTGGGCGATCCTGGCCAACAAGGCCACCGTGCTCTTCACGTTCTACGCGCCCCTGCAGGCCACCCCGGCCTTCTACATCGGCGCGGTCCTGTTGGTGATCTCGACCTGGCTGGTCCTGGCCAACATGCTGCTCACGCTGCGGGCCTGGCGCCAGGACAACCCCGGCGAGCGCATCCCCCTGATCTCGTTCGTGTCCCTGATGACGAGCCTGATGTGGTTCATCGCGTCACTGGGCATCGCCATCGAGGTGCTGGCCTTCATCCTCCCGTGGGCCCTCGGCATCACCACCACGATCGACCCGCAGTTCACCCGGGTGCTGTTCTGGTTCACCGGCCACCCGATCGTGTACTTCTGGCTGCTGCCGATCTACGTGTCGTGGTACATGATGCTGCCCAAGCAGGCGGGGGAAGCTCTACAGCGACGGGCTCACCCGCATGGTGTTCATCTCCTTCCTGCTGCTGATCCCGGTCGGGGTGCACCATCAGTTCACCGATCCGGGCATCGCCTTCTCGTCCAAGACGATCCAGTGGCTGCTGACCTTCGGCATCTTCTTCCCGAGCCTGGTGACCCTGTTCTCCGTGGTCGCCGGCCTCGAGATGGGCGCCCGGGCCAACGGCGGCACCGGCCGCCTGATGTGGATCAAGAAGCTGCCGTGGGGCAACCCGGTCGTCTCCGGGCAGTTGCTCGCCGGCCTGGGCTTCATGCTCGGGGGCATGAGCGGGCTGATCAACGCCAGCTACACGGTCAACGTGGTGGTGCACAACACCGCGTACATCCCCGGCCACTTCCACCTCACGGTGGGCACCGCCGTCGCCCTGTCGATCATGGCCATCTCCTACTGGTTCGTGCCCTACCTCACCGGCCGTGCGCTGTGGGGCCGCCGGTTGGCCGTGGCCCAGACCTGGTTGTGGATGATCGGCGTGCTGACCTTCTCCCGGGGCCAGATGGAGGGAGGGCTCGCGGGCATGCCCCGTCGGACCGCCATCGCCGAGGCCACCTACCTCGACGGGCCCGGGCACAGCTCCTGGTCCCTGGCCAACACCATGACCGGGATCGGCGGCACGATCATGTTCGTCAGCGCCGTGCTCTTCTTCGTGGTGATCCTGCGCACCATCTACAGCTCGGCCCGGGTCACCGAGGTCCAGGTGACGCCCGTGACCGAGGTGGTCCACGGGCCCAAGGTCTCCTGGGCGATCTTCGACCAGATCTGGGTGTGGGTGGTGACCGCCGCGGTGCTGATCGTGATCGTCTACGGCGAGGTCATCTACCACTACCTGCCGCTGAACTCGGTCTCGGAGGGCATCCGCCTCTGGTGACCCGATCCTGAGGTGGGGCCGCCCCGGCGCCGGGTGCGCGGCGGCCTCCGGCCTGTCGGCACCGGAGGTCCCTGAGGTCCCTGAGGTCCTAGGACCATGAGCCGATGGTGTTCGGGACCGGAGCGGGCGGACAGTGGGCTCCGTACCCCCCTCACAAGGACCGAGACCATGAAGAAGCTCACCCTTTCCCTGCTGACCGCAGTCCTCCTGCTCGGCGCCACCCTCGTAGCCGGCCTGGCTCCGGCCGGGGCCGACGGCGGCGAGAGCGGCGGCGGCGCCATCATCCGCACCGGCAACTGCAGCGGCCGCGCCGACTGGAAGCTCAAGGCCAAGGCCCGTGACGGCGGCTACGAAGTCGAGTTCGAGATCGACAGCAACCGCCGGGGCCAGGTGTGGACCTACAGGCTGCGCCAGAACGGTGTCGTGCGGTCCCAGGGCCGTCGCGTCACCCGGCCCCCGAGCGGCTCCTTCACGGTCGAGCGCCGGGCCCCCAACACCCGCGGCGCCGACACCTTCGTGGGCACGGCCCGCAACGTCCGGACGGGCCAGACCTGCCGCGGGACCCTCACGGTCTGAGCGCCACCCTCTCTCCCCGCCCCGACCCGGCTCCCCCTTGCGGGGGAGTCGGGTCTCCGGCGCGCACAATGGGGGCGTGAGCTCCGTGCGCCGTGAGGTGCTGCGCTTCGCGGTGCCGGGCGTCGTGGCCTTGGTGGTGGTCGCCGCCGGCAGCCTGTGGCTGGCCCGGACCGTCTCCACCGACGAGGCCATCAGCGATGCCCGCCGCGACGCCCGTCTGCTGGCCCGCGGGGTCGTCGAGCCCGCCGTGACCGATCAGGTGGTGACCGGCGATCCCGACGCGTTCGCCTATCTCGACGCCGTCGTGCGGACCCGGGTGATGAGCGACGACATCGTCGGCGTCCGGCTCTGGAGCCCCGACGGCACCATCGTCTACGCCGACGACACGGCCCTCATCGGTGAGCAGTACGAGCTGGGCGAGGGCGAGCTCGAGATCCTGACCGAGGGCGGATCCGAGGCGGAACTGAGTGACCTCTCCAAGCCGGAGAACGCCAGCCAGCGGGGGTTCGGTGAGCTGTTGGAGGTCTACCAGCGGGTGCAGACCCCCGACGGCGACCCCCTGCTCTTCGAGATCTACCAGCGCCAGTCGACCATCGACTCACGGGCCGGCGACGTCCTGGGCACCCTGTGGCCCCTGGTGATCGTGCCGCTCGTCGTCCTCCTCGCCATCGAACTGACGCTGGCGTGGCGTATGGCCCGGCGCCTGGAGCAGAGCACCCGGGACCGCGAAGGACTCCTCCGTCGGGCGTTGGACTCCTCGGAGAGCGAGCGGCGGCGAATCGCCGCCGACCTGCACGACGGCGTGGTCCAGGACCTGGCCGGGGTCTCCTACACCCTGGCCGCGTTGGCCGACACGGCGGGCTCGGCGGGTGACGACGAGCAGGCCCGTCGCCTGACGGGGACCGCAGCCGAGACCCGGCGCAGTGTGCGCAGCCTGCGCTCCCTGCTCGTGGAGATCTACCCGCCGAACCTGGCCGACACGGGCCTGGAGCCGGCGTTGTCGGACCTGGCCGCGGCCGCCAACCGCAACGGCACGTCCGTGGCCGTGAGGGTCGACCCGGCGATCGTGCTGGACGAGGCCGGGCAGGCGGTCGTCTACCGGGTCGCCCGGGAGGCGCTGCAGAACGTGACCAAGCACGCCCGAGCGGATCGGGTGACGGTGACCCTCGAGTCCGAGGAGGACGGCACGGTGCTGACCGTGCACGACGACGGCCAGGGGTTCGATCCCGGTTTCGTGCCGGAGGGCCATGTCGGTCTCCGCCTGCTGGCGGACCTCGCCCACGAGCACGACGCGGACCTGACCATCGACTCGGCCCGGGGCGAGGGCAGCACGGTGCGGCTGTTGGTGCCCGGATGATCCGGGTCCTGGTCGTCGACGACCACGCCGTGGTGCGGGAGGGCCTGGAGTTGCTCCTCGGCCGCTTCGCCGGGATCGAGTGCGTCGGCACCGCGGCCGACGGGGTGGAGGCGGTGGCGGCGGCCACAGGCCTGACGCCCGACGTGGTCCTGATGGACCTGTCGATGCCGGTGATGGACGGCGTGGAAGCCACCCGGGCCCTGGCCGAGGACGGCGGTGGTGCCGCGGTGTTGGTCCTCACCACCTTCGCCGACCGCCAGCATGTCATCGACGCGGTGGATGCCGGCGCCGTGGGCTACCTGCTCAAGGACAGCGGTCCCGACGTGTTGGAGGAGGGCATCCGGGCCGCCGCACGGGGCGAGTCACCGTTGGATCCCAAGGTGGCCGGAGCGCTGGTGCAGGCCCGCCGCGAGCGCCGACCCGACATCGCCCTCACCACCCGGGAACGGGAGGTGTTGTTGCTGGTCGGCGAGGGGATGGCCAACAAGAACATCGCCCGTCGCCTCGGGATCTCCGAGAAGACCGTGAAGACCCACCTGACCCGCGTGTTCAGCGCCCTCGGGGTCGGGGACCGCGTGCAGGCGGCGCTGTGGGTCGAGCGCCACCGGACCGAGTTGGAGGCGCCGGACGGGGGGTAGCGGAGGGAGCGGGATTCGAACCCGCGGGACCCGTGAAGGGCCCTCTGGTTTTCAAGACCAGCGCAATCGTCCGCTCTGCCATCCCTCCGGCGCCGAGGGTAGCGGTCGTGACCCGACGGCTCCGGGGGGTTCGGGTCCTTCGACCGCGCACCCTCCGGGCCGGCGACGAGACCCGTCAGGACCCATCAGGCCGGGCGACCTCGGGGCCGGAGGCCGAGAGAGGACCTCCTCGACCGAGCGCTGCTGACCGACGCTCAGGGACGGATCTGGTCCTTGAGGGACTGGATCCAGGCTTCGGCTTCGGCCCAGCTCGCGTCGGCCTCGCGGCGGACCCGGTCCCCGGTCTCGCCCGCGGCCGGGTAGGAGCCGAGGAACTTGATGCGGCCGTGCTTGGAGTGGACGTCGCGCAGGCAGTCCGACACCAACTCGTCGTCGACGTGGCCCTCGAGGTCGATGATGAAGCAGTAGCTGCCCAGCCCCTTCTTCGTGGGCCGGGACTCCAGCTTGGTGAGGGAGATGGCTCGGGCGGCGAACTCCTGGAGGATGGCCAGCAGCGACCCCGGACGATCGGCGTGCTGGAAGACGACGACCGTGGTCTTGTCGTGGCCCGTCGGTGCCGGGATGCCGGTGGGGGCGACCATGACGAACTTGGTCTCGTTGTCGTCGTGGTCCTCGACGTCGGGCACGAGGGTCTCGAGCTCGTGCAGCTCGCCGGCCCGACCGTTGGCGATGGCCGCCACCGACGGATCGCCCTCCGCGGCCACGATCTGGGCCGCCTGGGCCGTCGAGGCCGCCACGTCGGTGGTCACGCCGGGGAGGTTCTCGGCGAGGAACCGGCGGCACTGGGCCGTGGCGACGGGGATGGACAGGACGGTCTTGATCTCCTCGATCCGGGTGCCGGGCAGCACCAGGAGGTGCATCTGGACGGGGATCACGATCTCCCGCTGGATCAGCAGCTCGTGCTCGAAGGCCAGCATGTCCATGGTCACGTTGACCGTGCCCTCGATGGCGTTCTCGATGGGGACGAGGCCCTGGTCGACCCGGTGGCTGGTGGTGGCCACCAGTACGTCGGGGATGGCGTCGAGGGGGAGCAGCTCTGCGTTCACCAGGTCGCCCTGGGTCAGCAGCGCCTGCTCGCTGAAGGTGCCGCGGGGGCCCAGGTAGCCGACCCGGGGGTGCCCCGCGCCCTCCCCTGATGGTGCGGAGCTGGTCACACGGGCAGGATAGTGACGTGCAAGAAGCTGACCTCCGGGAGTTGTTGGACGGCGTGCGGAGCGGCGAGGTCGCTCCGGACGACGCCGTTCGCCGTCTGCGGCGCCTTCCCTACACCGATCTCGGCTTTGCCCGGGTCGACCACCACCGCGCCCTGCGCCAGGGCATGGCCGAGGCCGTCTACGCCCCGGGCAAGTCGCCGGAGGAGTGCGCGGCCATCGTGAGCGCCCTGCGGGCCGAGGGAGGGGCCGGGCCGATCGTGCTCACCCGGGCCGACCCCGAGCAGGCCGCGGCGGCCCTGGCCGCCCAGACCGACGGGGTCGGCCACGCAGGTCAGCCGGCCACGATCGTGTGGGATCCCGCGCCGGAGCGGTCCGAGCGGGTGGCCCTGGTCACTGCCGGCACGGCCGACGGTCCGGTGGCCCGTGAGTGCGCCGCGGTCCTGTCGGCCCACGGGCTGACCCCGGTCGAGATCACCGATGCGGGGGTCTCCGGCATCCACCGGCTCCTGGCCTCGCTCGACGAGTTGGCCGAGGCCGACGCGCTGGTCGTGGTGGCGGGCATGGAGGGGGCGCTGCCCAGTGTCGTCGCCGGCCTCACCGCCGCGCCGGTCGTCGCCGTCCCCACCAGCGTCGGTTACGGCGCCGGCCTCGAGGGGGTCACCGCCCTGCTGGCCATGCTCTCGTCCTGTGCCCCGGGCATCGCGGTCGTCGGCATCGACAACGGCTACGGCGCCGCCTGCGCCGTGGTCCGGCTGCTCGCCGTGGGCGCCCGCCGATGAGCATCGCCTGGTTCCACTGCTTCAGCGGCATCGCGGGGGACATGGCTCTCGGGGCACTGATCGATGCGGGGGCCGACCTGGACGAGGTCCGGGACATCTGCGAGCTGCTGCCGATGGGGGGCTGGGCCGTCGAGGCCGAGCCCGTCCTCCGCTGCGGCATCGCCGCGACCAAGGTCCACGTCCACGCCGAGGAGACCACGGTCGTGCGGACGGCGGCCCACATCACCGGCCTCATCGAGGAGGCTCGCCTCCCGGACCGCGTGCGGGACCTGGCCTTGGCCACCTTCGCCGGCCTGGCCGAGGCCGAGGGCCGGCTCCACGGCCGCCCGCCCAGTCAGGTCCACTTCCACGAGGTCGGCAGCCTCGACGCGATCATCGACATCGTCGGCACCTGCGCGGCGCTGTACGTCCTGGGGGTCGAGCACACCCACGCCAGTTCGGTGGCGACCGGCACGGGCATGCACCGGGCGGCGCACGGCCTGTTGCCGTCGCCCGCTCCGGCGGTCGTCGAACTGCTGAAGGGTGCGCCCAGCCACGGCATCGACGTCCCCTTCGAGACGACCACCCCGACCGGTGCCGCTCTCCTCGCGGCCACCGTGGTGGGTTGGGGGGACCTCCCGCCGATGGTGGTGCGGGCCAGCGGGTTCGGTGCCGGTTCCCGGGAGTTGGAGGACCGTCCCAACGTGACCCAGGTGGTCCTCGGGGATCCCGCCGAGCGTCGGGTCAGCGGTCAACCCGTCGTGCTGTTGGAGACCAACGTGGACGACGCCACCGGTGAGATCGTGGCCGATGCCGTGTCGGCCCTGCTCGACGCCGGGGCCCACGATGCCTGGGTCACCAACATCCTCATGAAGAAGGGTCGGCCCGCGCATCAGGTGAGTGCGCTGGTCGACCCGTCGCTGGTGCACCAGGTGATGGAGGCCATGACCGCCTCGACGGGGAGCCTCGGCGTGCGGGGCACGACCCTCGAGCGGTGGCCCCAGGCCCGGGAGCAGAGCGAGGTCGAGGTCGCCGGGCACCCCGTTCGGGTCAAGGTCAGCGCCGGGCGGGTGAAGGTCGAGCACGACGACGCATCCCGAGCCGCCCAGCGGGTCGGGCTGCCCGTCCGCGAGGTGATCTCCCTGGCCGAGGAGGCGTGGCGTCGTCGGGCGGTGCCCGAGGCCGGCGGGCCCGATCGAGGATCCCCCACCCGAAGCCGGCTGAGGAGGGCGTCGGTGACCGCCGACGTTCTGGCGTTGGTTGTGGTCGTAGGACAGCCGGAAGTCACGCAAATTCGGGAGCGGTCGAAGCCGGTCGCGTTCTGGCGTTGGTTGTGGTCGTAGGGCGGCCGGAAGTCACGCAATTTCGGGTGCGGGGCCCGCCGGGCCCGTCAGGTGCCGGTCGGGCTCTCCCGGGCCGAGAGGGCCCTCCAGAGGGTGCGGTAGTTCGGGTACTCGAGGTCGGGGACGATCCAGCCGGCGGCCACCAGCTCTTCGTGGAAGCGGGGCAGGTGGCGGAAGGGCACGCCCATGTCGACGTGGTGAGCCAGGTGCCAGCCGGTGTTGTAGGGCACGAACCAGAAGCGGGCGAGCCAGCTCTGGTGGACGTGATGAGTGGTCTCCCGGCGGTCCTCGGACCGGATCATCCCGCCGTGCTCGGCGATGGCCCGGAGCCGGTTGATGACCCGCCAGCCGGTCATCCAAGGCAGCAGCCAGAGAAGGGGGTAGAGCTCGGGGCGGCCCACGGCGGTGAAGGCGGCCAGGATCGCGGCCTGGGTGCCGAGGATGCGTACGGCGACGCCCCGCGTCCGCTCGTACCGCAGGCCCCGGAACAGGCCCTTGAGGTTCTTCCACCCGGATACGCCCAGGGCGTCCCGGCGGAGCTTGCGACCGAACGACGCGCGGGTGATCGGGTAGTGGGCGTAGAGGTTGATGTCGGGCTCCTCGGGGCCCATCTCGTCGCGGTGGTGGGCGAAGTGGCTCCGCCGGTAGACGTCGAAGGGCACGAAGCCCGGGTAGGACAGCAACCAGCGGCCCACGAAGTCGTTGGCCCCGCGCTTGGAGAAGAGGAGGCGATGGGCGGCCTCGTGGCCGAGGATCCCGAACAGGGCGAAGGCCCGGCCCATGAGGACGAAGGTGGCCACCCACATGAGGGGGTGGCCGATCCAGATGGCCAGGGCGATGAGCCCGACGGACTGGGCCCACACCGCGAGGACGTTGCCCACGTTGCGCCCGTTCGGGATGCGCCGAAGTCCGGCCCGGATCTCCGGTACCGCCTTGCCCGAGGCGAGCAGGCGCTCGGTGGGCAGCGTGTCGGGGAGGAGCTCGGCCGGCGGCACCATCGTCTGGTGCTCGCGCACGTGGTCCGCCAGCATCGTCATGCCCCCACGTTACAGTTTCTCGACACCCGATGGAACTCCGTGATGACACCCGCCCGCTGACGGCCCGTTCCGTCATCGCCTCGACCCTGCTCGGGGTCCGGCCGCCCCGGCTGCCGGTCCGCTCGTTGGTGGCCTCGGCCGGCCTCTTCGGCATCGCCGAGGGCACCGTGCGCACCGCCCTGTCCCGCATGGTGGCGGCGGGGGAGCTCAGCGTCGAGGACGGTCGCTATGCGCTGGCGGGACCGTTCCTGGCCCGACGGGAACGACAGGAGGAGAGCCGGGCCGGCGCGGCCCCGGCCTGGGCCGGCGACTGGGAGTTGGCCGTGGTCGACGGGGTCGGCCGCGCCGCCGCCGAGCGCACGGCGCTGCGGGCGGCGGCCCGCAGCCTCCGGTTGGCCGAGCAGCGCGAAGGGGTGTGGTTGCGGCCGGCCAACCTCGACCCGGCCCGTCTGCCCGACGCCCGGGCGGTGGTCGCCGAGCACACCCGGCGCTACACGGCTCGCCCCGACGAGGACCCCGTCAGCCTCGCCGCCCGTCTCTGGGACCTCGACGACTGGGCCACCGGGGCCCGGGGCCATGAGCAGGACCTCGCCCAGGTCGAGCTTCGTCTCGGCGCCGACCTCGAGGCCCTCCGCCCCACCTTCCTGGCCCTGGCCGCCACCCTCCGTCACCTCCAGGCCGATCCCCTCCTCCCGCCGGCCCTCCTGCCTTCCGACTGGCCCGGCCCGGACCTCCGCGCCGCGTACGAGAGCGCCGACCAGGCCTTCAATGCCACCTGGACCGCCCACCTCCGCGCCACCCCCTGACTCGTTCCGGTTCCGGGCCCCCTGACCCGTGGGACGGTGCCGTCCGCTGGGTCGACGTCGTCGGATGTCGCCCAGATCGTCACCCCGACGACGATCAGGATCACGCGGCTGCGGTGGCCCACACCCGCCGGTGATGCCACCGCGGCGGTGGTCGTGATCCGGCATCGCCACGCCGTTCACCCAGATCGGCCGGGAGATCGGTGTCTACCGGCAGTCATCCACCGCCGGTGCGGCGATCCCGCGATCCGGTACGGCATCCGGGTCGTGCGGGTCGCGTCACCGCAGGCAGCTCCGAACCCGGCAGGCTCCGGTGATGAACCTCACGGTGTCCTCGACGGTGGGATAGGTGACCGAGGTGGCGGTGAGGGTGCGGGTCACCGAGTTGCCCCGTGGAGCGGTCCGGAGCACGGTGACCACGATGGTGATCCGGAAGCGCCCCTCGGGGGCAAGGACCGGCGTGCGGAAGGTCCCGCGGCGGACCAGGTGGCTGATGTTCTGGCCGGCCGGGTTGTAGTAGCGGACGGTGAAGTTGGGCGTCGACGCCTGGCCCCGGAGGCGGAGCCGTTCGGCGAAGCGGGCGTCGTTCTGGATCGACGCCGTGTAGGTGACACGGTGGCCCGGGACCGTGCGTCCGGCGCGGGTCTGGCCGATGCCGGTGGTGTTGTAGATGTCGTTGCCGACGAGCGCACCGCCGTGACGGAGGCGGGCGTCGGGACGGCCCCGGTACCCGAACTCCTGGACCCGGGCGTTCTCGATGTCGGCGACATAGACGTCACCCTCACCGTCGACCGCAACCCCGAACGGGCTGGAGAACCGACCGATGCCCCATTTGGTGAGGAACGTGCCCTCGGCGTCGAACCTCTGGACCCGGTTCAGGTTGAGATCGGTGACGTAGACGTCGCCGGTCGTCGGATCGACGGCCACCCCGAACGGCGCGTCGAACTGGCTGTTGGCACTGCCCGAGGTGCCCCACCTGGTGAGGAAGGTGCCGTCAGCGTCGAACTTCTGCACCCGGCCGTTGAGGGCATCGGTGACGTAGACGTCGCCGGTGGTCGGATCGACCGCCACCCCGAACGGTATGCCCAACGGGCCGTTGGACGTGCCGGGGGTGCCCCAGCTGGTGAGGAAGGTGCCGTCGGTGTCGAACTTCTGCACTCGGCCGTCCGCCGTGACGTAGACGTCGCGGGTGGTCGGATTCACCGCCACCCCCTGCGGCAGGACGAACTGGCCGTCACCGAAACCGATCGTGCCCCAGGTGGTGAGGAAGGTGCCGTCGGCGTCGAACTTCTGCACCCGGTGGTTCCAGGAGTCGGCGATGTAGACGTCGCCGGTGGTCGGATCGACGGCCACCGCTTCCGGGTAGCCGAACTGGCCGTCGCCGGTGCCCTCGGTGCCCCATTTCGCGAGGAAGGTGCCGTCGGCGTCGAACTTCTGGACCCGGTGGTTCTCGGTGTCGGTGACGTAGATGTCGCCGGTGGTGGGATCGATGGCCACCCCGGCCGGTCCGTCGAACTGCCCGTCGCCCGTGCCATGGGTGCCCCAGGTGCTGACCAACGACGGCGGATGTTCGACCGCCGTCGCCGGATCGGCCCGGCCGACCACGGCCACCGCCGATGCCAACAACCCGACCGCCAACAGCCGGCCCAGCCGTCTCAGGCGAATCCTCAGGCTCCGGTGCATGATTCACCTCTCTCAGCTCGCGACCGGATCGTCCGTCCAGGAGCCTCCCCGGGGACAGAGGCGAAGGTCCTCCGCCGGTGAAGACGGTCCAACTGCGGCTCAGCGAGCCGAGGACGGCCGGCGGGGAGGGACTCCTAGGCTGAGCGGCATGGCCGACGATCGCCTCTACTTCCGGCAACTGCTCTCCGGGCGGGACTTCGCCACCTCGGACCCGGTGGCCCGCCAGATGGTCAACTTCGTGTACCTGATCGGGGACCGGGAGACCGGCGAGGCGGTGGTCATCGACCCCGCCTACGGGATCAAGGACCTGCTGGGCGTCCTCGACGAGGACGGCATGACGCTGGTCGGTGCGCTGGCCACCCACTACCACCCGGACCACATCGGCGGGGAGATGGCGGGCTATGCCATCGCCGGGGTCAGTGAGCTCCTCCGGCTGCGCCCGGTGCCCATCCACGTCCAGGCCGAGGAGGCCGAGTGGGTCAAGCGGGTCACCGGCGCGGCGGACACCGACCTGGTCACCCACACCAGCGGCGACGTGGTCAGGGCGGGCGAGATCCCCATCGAGCTGATCCACACGCCGGGCCACACGCCGGGCAGCCAGTGCTTCCTGGTGGACAACCGGCTGGTCGCCGGCGACACCCTCTTCCTCGAGGGCTGTGGCCGTACCGACCTCCCCGGCGGTGACCCGCGGGCCCTCTACGAGAGCCTCACCCAGAAGCTGGCCAAGGTCCCCGACGACGCCACCCTCTTCCCGGGTCACCTCTACTCAGCCGAGCCGTCCCAGTCGATGGGCGACACCCGCCAGTTCAACTTCGTCTTCAAGCCGAAGACGGAGGAGCAGTGGCTGGCCATGTTCGGCGCCGGCTGACCCGCGACCGACCCGGGCCCTCAGCGCGGCGCACGGACCAGGGCGTTGTAGAGGATCTCGGCGTAGGCGGTGAGGGCTTCGGTGTCGCGGGCGCTGACGTCCTGTTCGACGAGGAGGTAGAGGAGGGCCGAGCGCTTGACGACGGCGACCTCCCGGATCCTCTCGGCGTCGTCGATGAGGACGCCGATGACCTCGTTCTGCACGGGTTGGGTCAGCACCCGGCCCCCCTCGGCGAACCCGGACCCGGTGGCGAGCACGTCGGTCAGGTGGGTTGGTCCGTCCGGTGCGGTGGTGGGCGCCAGGTAGTGCAGGCTCAAGGCCGGGTCTGCCCGCGAGGGCCAGGAGCACTCGGCAGTGACCAGGGCCGGCACTCCGGCGTCGGGAGCGGTCTCCTCCGCGGGTGGGGACTCCCCCACGCCGGAGTCCTCGAGGACCCGGTCGAGATCGACCTCTCGGAGCAGGGAGCACCCGTCGACCCCGGTGACCGCGCGGGCGGGCATCGTGGTCGTCGTGCTCGACGGGGGCAGCGTGGTGGTCGACGCGGTGGTGGTCGACGCCGAACCGCCTTCGTCCGAGGAGCAACCGGCGGCCAGCGCCAGGACCACGATGACCGCCGCCAGCCGACAGGGTGCGGGGAGACCGAGTGCGGGCATGGCCGGGCGAGGCTACCCAGTCCCGGTGCCGGCCCTCAGCGCGGCCATCAGCTCGTCCACGCCCCAGTGGTCGTCCATTCCGGGCCGGGAGACCAGGTAGCCCGCCGCCGCCGTGAGGTCCCAGCCGTGGGCCTCGTGGAGCCCGACCGCGATGCGGCGCAGGTACGCGACGGCCGGACGGGTGCAGCCGGAGGGATCCAACGGGGCCGGGCCGGTGAAGCTCGCCACCGGCACGCCCTCGTGCCGCCCGAAGCCGAGCAGCGCGTCGTAGCGCCCGGGGCCCACGACGCGGACCTCGCCCTCGGCCAGGTCACCCGGGTCCGTTCCCGGGCTGTGGTCGACTCCCGACTCCTGGGCGTGCAGGTCGTCCCACTGGGCCCGGGTCAGCAGCCAGGCCCGGGCCGGGGTCAGCCCGGGCGTGGCGGCGACGTGGTCGACGTAGGCCCGGCCGCCGCCCCACACCATCGACTCCCCGGCGAAGTAGAGCGTCAGCCCGATCGTCACGGGCCGGTCGGCCCGGGGCGGGGTCGGGTCGGGGCCGCGGTCGAGGTACTCCTGCAGCCGGGCCCGGCTCAGGTTGGAGCCGTAGGCCACGTACCAGACGACCTCCTCCACATCCGGTGTGGTAGCACGCTGGCCCATGGCTGACCTGTTGGCACTGTCGGAGCGGGTGATCGACCACGGCGAGTACGAGGACCAGTCGACGGTCAATCGGATCACCACCGAGCTCTCCGAAGTGGCCGACGACCTCGCGGTCGTCGAGTCCTTCTCCCACGTCGTCGCCTTCCGCACCGGCGAGGGCCTGGTCCTCTTCGACACCAGCCTCGACGCGCTCGCTCCGGCGTGCCTCGGTTCGATCCGGGGCTGGTCCGAGGATCCGGTGCGGGCCATCGTCTACACCCATGGCCACCGGGACCACGCGGCGGGGACCCGCACCTACCTCGACGAGGCCGAGGCCCGGGGTGACGCCCGACCCGAGATCGTGGGCCACGAGAGGGTGGCCGATCGCTTCGAACGCTACGAACTGACCGACGGCTACAACGCCACCGTCAACGCCCGGCAGTTCGGGGCCCGGCAGGGCAGGGGTCGGCCCCTGGAGGGCTTCTTCGACGACTGGATCCGCCCCGACCGCACCTACCGCCTCGAGGACTCCCTCACCTACGGCGACCACACCTTCGACCTCCACCACGGCAAGGGTGAGACCGACGACCACACCTGGACCTGGGTGCCCGAGCACCGGGCGGTCGTGGCCGGCGACTTCTTCATCTGGGTCTTCCCCAACGCCGGCAACCCCCAGAAGGCCCAGCGCTTCCCCCGCGAGTGGGCCGGGGTGCTGCGGGCCATGGCGGCCGTGGAGCCCGAGCTCTTCCTGCCTGCCCATGGCCTGCCGATCGGCGGAAGAGACCGCATCGTGCGGGTCCTGCTCGGCGTGGCCGACACGCTGGACCAGCTCGTGGCCGACGTGCTGGAGCAGATGAACGCCGGCGTGGCGCTCGACACGATCGTGAACGAGGTCCGGGTCCCGGAAGCGGTGCTCGACCAGCCCTGGATGCAGCCGGTCTACGACGAGCCCGAGTTCGTCATGCGCAACATCTGGCGTCTCTACGGCGGCTGGTACGACGGGAACCCGGCCCGCCTGAAGCCACCGGCCGACGGGGCGGTGGCCGCCGAGGTGGTCGCCCTGGCCGGCGGGGTCGAGGCCCTCGTGGCCCGGGCCGGCGAACTGGCGGCGGCGGGTGACCTGCGCCTCGCCGCCCAGGTGGCCGAGTGGGCGGTCGGCGCCGCGCCCGAGGACCGAGGCGCCCATGGCGTGCGGGCCGACGTCTACGCCGCCCGCCGCAAGCAGGAGGCCAGCCTCATGGCCAAGGGCATCTTCGGCTCCGCCGCCCGGGAGAGCCGTGCCGTCGCCGACTGAGAGTTCTGCTCAAGTCCCCCGGTGAGGTGCCGACCCTTGATGTAGGTCATCCGGCCTATCCAGGAGACACGCACCATGTCTGAAGCCATCGCCCCGGTCCCGATCAGCGACGAGACCACCCGCAAGCTGTTCGGCGAGCCGACCTTCCGGGTCGCCCGGCGCGGCGGGTATGACCCCGGCGACGTGGCCGAGTTCCTCGGTGGTCTCGGCAGCCAGATGCTCACCCTCATCGGTCGCCTCCGCAAGGCCCAGTCCGATGTCGAGGTCCTCACGACCGAGCGTGACCACTGGCAGTCCCGCACCCGCGACGCCGAGGCCACGCGTGAGACGTTCGAACGCACCCTGGTCCTGGCCGAGGACACCGCCAACGCCGCGGTGGCCGACGCCCGTCACCGGGCCGCCGGCATCATGACCAAGGCCGAGGCCAACGCCGACGAGCTGATCGGGCAGGCCCGGCACCAGTCCTTCCACATGGTCGAGCAGGCCCGGGAAGAGGCCCAGCACTGCTACGCGGACGAGCGCCTGAAGGTGCGCGAGGAGTGGCAGCGGGTCCAGGACGAGTCCGCCCAGCTGGAGACCCTGCGCCTCGCCGTGGCCGCGGAGACCATGGCCCTCGAGGAGGTCCGCAACCAGCTCCGGACCCGCATCCGCATGGCCGCCACCGAGATGCTCAAGGTGGCCGAGAGCCCCGACTGCCTGGGTCAGCCCGTGACCCGGGGCATGCCGGAGAAGGCCCGTGAGGTGGCGCCCCCGACCCCGGCGGTCGAGCCCGCCACGGCCGCCAGCGAGATGGCCGAGTCGGCGCTGGAGGCGGTCTCGCTGCCTTCCAGCACGGCGGACATCACCCCGCCGGCGATCGAGCCGGTCGGCGTGGCGGAGGGTTTCGGCAACCCCGAGGCCGATGCCGCCTTCGAGCGGTTCATGTCCGACGACATCGCCGACGAGCCCAGCCGCGACTGGATCCTCGCCGGCTAGACGGTCAGACCCACTAGCGCAACAGGCTCGAGATCTGGGTCAGGACCTCGCCGTACGCGGGGTGGCGGATGTCGATGAGCTGGAAGTGGCCCGCGTTGGGCACCGTGACCAGTTCGACGGGGTCACCGGCAGTCCGGGCCGCGGCGGCATGGTCCTGGGACTGGCGGACCGGTACGACGTCGTCGTCGATGCCGTGCACCAGGCTCTGAGGTCGGCCGGTCGGGAGGCGCGCCGCCGGTGAGGCCTGGCGATACCGGTCCGGCACCTCATCGGGTGTCCCGCCCAGGAGATCAGCGCAGGACGCGGCCAGGAGGTCCTCGCTGACGCAGGCTTCGAGGTCGGTGACCCCGGCGAGGGAGAGGTAGCCCCGGGGCACGACGGCGCCGTCGCGGCCCGCCGCCCAGAGTGCCAGGGTCCCGCCCGCCGAGTGGCCCACGACCACGACCCGCCCGAGGTCGACCGGGTGGTCCTCGGCGATGTCGGCCAGGTGGTCGATCGCCGCGCCGAGGTCCTCGAAGGTCCCGGGCCAGCCCCCGCCCGGCTCGCCCACCCGTCGGTACTCGACGTTCCAGACCACATGGCCCTCGCGTCGGAGGTCCTCAGCCACGGGAGCGAGGATCGAGAGCTCCTCCTCGGCCTCCCAGGCCCCGCCGTGCACGAGCACGACGGTGCCCCGCGGGTCACCGCTGGGCACGTAGAGGTCGCCGAACTGCGACCCCGCCGACCCGTAGGCGATGCGATCGGGACCGTCGTCGAAGAGGCCGCAGGAGGCGACGGTCACCGTGACCCCGGCCGCCACGCCGACCCGCAGGAAGTCGCGGCGGGAGAGGGTCACCGGGTCCTAGGCGGCGTCGAGCAGCCGGCGGACCTCGGCCAGGCGCTCGAGGGAGGCGAGGGCGTCGGCCTGCTCCTGGGCCAACTGGCGGACGACGATCTCGTCGAAGCCGATCTCGCCCAGGGCCGCGAAGCGCTCGGCCACCGCCTCGACGGTCCCGGTCACCAGCGCGGCGAGGTCGAAACCCCGGTACCCGGTCTGCTCGAGCGGCCCGACGACTCGGGCCACGTCGGCTTCGTCGGCGCCGACGTAGACGTCCCGGCGCAACGGCCGGCAGGGTGGGTCGACTCCGTGGTCGAGGAACTCGACCAGCTTCGCGGCGGCGGCGGCGTCGGTCAGTTCGGGCCCGGCGTACCAGGTGTCACCCATGCGGGCCGCCCGGGCCAGCGCTCGGGGTGCGGATCCGCCGATCCAGACCTCGACCGGCTCGGGCGGTGTCGGGCTGATCCGGGCCCGGCGCAACCCCCACGGGCCGTCGGGATCGTCGACGACGTCCCCGGCCAGGAGCGCCTTGATGGTCTCGAGGGCGGCCTCGAAGCGGGCGCCCCGGCCGGCCAGCGGGACCCCCATCGGACCGAACTGGTCCTCGCCCCCCCCGATGGCGCACTGGAAGACGAACGTGCCGGTACCGAGGGCGGCCAGGGTCCCGACCTGCTCGGCCACCACCAGGGGATGCCAGAGCGGGAGCAGGTAGAGGGCGCCGAAGCGCCGGTCAGGCCACTCCGCGGTGATGCGGCCGAGGATGGGCGAGTTCTGGTAGTAGGGCACGCCCGTGGCGTGGTGATCGCCGACGTACAGGCCGTCCAGGCCGGACGTCCCTGCGGCCCGGGCCCGCTCGAGCATCTGGCTCGCACCGAGCCGGACGTCATCGACGAGGTAGGCGCTGGAGAGAGACGTGGACACCCGCATCGGGCCAGTATGTCCCCTACCCAGGACGAGCGGAGGCTCAACATGATCCAGGAATTCAAGGACTTCATCAACCGGGGCAACGTGCTCGATCTGGCCGTGGCCGTCGTGTTGGGCGCCGCCTTCGGTGCGGTGGTGACCTCGTTCGTGGACGATGTCCTCATGCAGGTCATCGCCGCCATCGGCGGGCAGCCGGACTTCGGCAGCCTGACGATCGACATCGGCGACGGGGTCATCAAGTACGGCAGCTTCCTGAACGCGATCATCAGCTTCCTGTTCATCGCCCTGGGGGTGTTCGTCGTGGTCAAGGTCGTGAACAAGATGAGCCGGGAGAAGGGCGAAGACCCCGGCGGTCCGTCCGAGACCGAGCTGCTCACCGAGATCCGCGACCTGCTGGCGTCCCGGCAGGGCTAGAGCCGGCCCGGTTCAGACGGGATCGGTGTCCTGGGTCCCACCCCGGGTCACGTGCTCGGTCCACAGGGCCCCGTCCCAGTAGCGGAGGTCGAACCGGCCGGTGGGGTCGGGGTGCCACGCCGGGGGTGAGATCCGCCCCGCCCACGGCACGCTGTCGGGGCCGAGGACCGCGATCGCGGTCTCCTGACGGCGACTCAGGCTGACCACCATCGCCGCGCCGAGTGCGGCGGCGAGGACCAGGGCCACCTGGCCGGCCACGAACAGCGTGAGGCCGCGCTGGACGTCGTCCAGACGGGTGAGCAGGTCGGTCACGGTGATCTCGGCCTGGGGGTCGTCGGTCCGGCCCAGGAAGCTGAAGCCGACGAACGTGAGGACCTGGCCGATCACATAGGCCACCCACCAGAGCCAGATCTGGGGGTTGGACGGGACCTTGCGCCAGGCCGGGTCGCCCGGGGCGACGGTGGCCTCGGCCCCCTTCCAGACCTGCTGGACCTGCAGTCCGGGGATGACGAGGCTGCCGACGGGGATGAACCAGGCGCCGATGGCCCAGCCGGGGCCGAGGGCACCGGGCCGCCCGAGGCGCTGGTTGTTGCGGGCGGCCCGCCAGAGCCAGACCACGAAGAGCCCACCGATCACGATGGTCAGCAGGAACACGACGCTGGCCCCGCCGAGGAACCCGTCGACGGCCTGCTGGGCGCCGTCGACGTCCTCCCGCCCGGCTCGCGACCCCGTCGAGGGCGGCCCGCAGGCGGACCGCCAGGTAGGCCAGCGCGGTCGCCAGGACCGCCGCCACGACGAACAGCACCCGCAGGGCGCCCGCCAAGCCGCCGAGGGCATGGCTCGGGGCCGCGGACGGCCCCGTCGGGCTGGACCAGTCGCTCACCGCGGGGACGTTACCGCCCGCCTCGGACCGCACCCCTTGACCGCGGGGCGCGCGTTGGTGTGGACTCTGCGTGGGGAAGTGGGTTGAAAGGGCAGGTGTGGCCGATGGCCGCGACCATGACCGACTCCCACCGCAGCTCTGCACCGCAGCTCCGGGTGACGCGCCACGGCTATGACCCGGCCGAGGTCCACGCGCTCCTGGCCTCGGCCCGGGCCCGGCTCGTGGCCCTGGCCGACCGGATCCGTCGGGCCGAAGCGGCCAACGTGGCGTTGGTGGCCGAGGTGCAGCAGTGGCGGGCCCGGGCGCGTGCGGCCGAGTCCGACCGGCGCCGGCTGGAGGACGCCCTGGCGGCGGCGGAGGCCACCGTGGCCACCTCGGTCGCCGAGATCCAGGTTCGCGCCGACCACCTGGTGGAGCGGGCCCGTTGCGAGGCCCAGCACCTCACCCTGCGGGCTCGCGCGGAGGCGCGGCGACTCCGCGAGGAGATCGAGATGGAGCGGCCGGCAAAGGGGGCCACCTCACTCCTCCACGAGGAGGCGCTCGACCTGGAGACCGACCCGGGGGAGAGCGCGGTGTTCTCTCGGTTCATGTCCGCCGAGATCGCCGAAGAGCCCTCGAGGGAATGGGTCATGGGCGGGACCTAAGGTCCGGGCCGTGACGGCCACCGATTTCGACCCCATCGCCTCCCGGACCACGACGTTGGCGGACAACCGCGAGCCCCAGTTCGTGCACGAGGGCGAGGTGGCCACGGCCACGGCCCGCATCACCGGCTTCCGAGAGCGACGCGGGGGCCGGGGGCCCAACCTGCTGGTCATCTTGATGGACGACGTCGGTTGGGGCGACTTCGGCTGCTACGGCGGTGGGGTGGCCGTGGGCGCACCCACACCCAACATCGACCGGCTGGCCCGCCAGGGCCTCCTCATGACCTCGTGCTACTCGGAGCCATCGTGCACGCCCAGCCGCGCCTCGATGCTCACCGGTCGCCTCCCGATGCGCCACGGTCTGCAGCGTCCGCCCATGTACGGCGAGCCGGGCGGGCTGCAGGGTGAGGTGACGGTGGCCGAGCTCCTGTCGGAGGCCGGCTACGTCACCCAGGCCGTGGGCAAGTGGCACCTCGGTGAGAACGTCGAGTCCCAGCCCCAGAACGTCGGCTTCGACGACTTCTACGGGTTCCTGTCGGTGTCGGACATGTACAGCGAGTGGCGCGACCCCCACTTCTTCCCGGAGGTCGTCTACTCCGAGGCCCGCACGGCGTGGATCGAGAACCAGCCGTTCAACCGCTGCTTCGTGCACGCGACCCGCGGTGGCGAGGTGGAGCCGGTCGAGGAGGTCACGATCCCGGTCCTGTCCCAGTTGGACGACAAGTGGTGCGCCTACACCGAGGACTTCCTGCGGCGGATGGGTGGGGGCGACCAGCCGTGGTTCTGCTACCTCGGCACCCGGGGAGCCCACTTCGACAACTACCCGCTGGACCGCTTCCTCGGCTCGTCGCCGGCCAAGCATCCCTACAAGGACACGATCATCGAACTGGACGACATCGTGGGCCGCCTCGTGCGCACGCTCGAGGAGACCGGCCAGGCCGAGGACACCATCGTGTTCCTGTCCTCGGACAACGGGCCCCACATGGAGAACTGGCCCGATGCGGCCTTCACGCCGTTCCGCTGCGCGAAGGGGTCGACCTGGGAGGGCGGCATGCGTGTCCCCGGCATCGCGGTCTGGCCCGGGATGATCGGGGCCGACCGCTCCAGTGACGGGTTGTTCTGCTTCACCGACCTGCTCCCCACGATGCTGTCGCTGGCCGGTGAGGAGGCTCGGATCCCCGAGGACCGGTTCATCGACGGTGTCGACCAGTCATCGTTCCTCCTGGGTGACGCGGCGCGGTCGAACCGGAAGTACGTCTGGTACTGGCTGCTCTCGACGCTGTCGGCGGTGCGCTGTGGGGAGTACAAGTTCATGCTCGCCTCGACCAGCGACGACGACACCGACACCTGGGGCCCGGGGGGCTTCACGGGGGTCACCCAGAACTACACCTACGCCCGCATGTTCAACCTCTACCTGGACCCGAAGGAACAGCACAGCTACATGACCCGCAAGATCGCGTACAACGAGGCCTTCGTCTCCGGGATCGGTCGACACCTGAGCAGCTACAAGGACTACCCACCCAAGCGGATCATCTGAGGCGCAGCTGCTCGTGCTCGTCGGGGTCCTCGCCCTCCTGGTCTTCGCCGACTGACCGACCGCTCGGGCCGGGTGCTCCGCCCGAGTCGCCTCAAGCTCCGACGCCCTCGCGTCGATGAAGCCGGTGGACCACAGGGCGAACGGGATCGGAGCGGTGGAACGACGACGACGGCGACGGAGGGGTGACCGGTCGGCGCTCGACCGGGTCCTCGTCGCCGCCGTGGTGCCCCTGGCCCTCCTCACCGCCGGGGCGTCGGTCGGTGGCGCCGTCTGGGCCGCCGAACGGCTCGATGCCTGCCGGACCGTCGAACGCGCCACCCGCCTCCGGATCGAGGTCTGGCGGGTCGGTCGGGCCCAGCTCCGGGAGATCGACCTGGCGGCCCTCGACGCCCTGGGCCACGACCAGGGCCCGGAGCTCACCGCCGCCCGGCGGGCGCGGGTCGAGGCCCGGCGGACCGCCACGGTGGCGCTCACGGAGTTGGCGGCGGGCGAGGACGAGGTCGCCGAGGTGGCGGGGACGTTGGTCGAGCTGCTGGACGACCAGGATCTGGCGGCGGGTCCTGCGGTGCGCCTGCACCGACTCTGGGACTCGCTCGTCGACATCCAGGGGGAGGCCGGGCGTCGGACCCTCGCCGATCCGACGGTGTCGGCACTCGGGGCCCTCGGCGAGGTGGCCCTCACCCCCTGGTACGTGGTCAGCGACGTGCTGGACCTGGAGTACGTGCGGACGACGCCGGTGGTTCCGGCGAGCGCTCGCGTCTACTTCGGGCGGTCCCAGGCCTACGCTCGCCGCCCGCCACAGCCGGCTCTCGGATGATCCCGGCGAGCCGTTCAGCGGCACCCGGGTGCCAAGGGAAGCCGTACGTCGTCGCCTCCCCGGTTCCGAGACGGCCGTCGCCGAGGTCCTCACCTCGCCCCGCGCCCGGGAGGTCGTCGCCCTGGACCGCTGGGTGCAGACCGCCGGGGCCGACACCGCGGTCGAGCGCGCCACCCCTCTCTCCGCCCGAGGCCATGGTCGCGGCCGACGCGTTGGCTGCCGAGCTCTCGCCCATCGTCGACCAGGGCTTCGCCGACCGCCTCGGATCGGCGCGCGCCGAGGCCGTGGCGGCCCGAACCACGGGTCGGGTCCTGTTGGTGGCGGCCATCGGTGTCGTCGTCATCGGCGCCGTCGCCGTCGTCGTGCGCCGGCGCCGGCGCCGGCACCACCTGGCCGAGCTGATCTCGGCGGCCGAGACCGACGGCCTGACCGGCCTGGCCAACCGGCGGGCGATCCACCGACGGGTGCCGCTCGCCCTCCGCGACCCCGGACGCGCCGGTCACGTCGTCGTCCAGATCGACCTCGACCGGTTCAAGTCGGTCAACGATGCCTACGGCCATCGCGTCGGTGATGAGCTCCTGCTCGCCTTCGCCGGCCGCACCATGGGCGTGCTCGAGCGGTTGTTCGCCGATCGCGAGGGCGCGTGGGACTTCGCCCGCGTGGGAGGCGACGAGTTCCTCATCATCCTGCACGACTCGCCCGATCCCCAGGCCGAGGCCGGGCTGATGGTCGACGGGTTGGCGGAGGCCTTCGCCGATCCGCTGGCGTGCGGTCCGATCCGCATCCCGCTGGAGCTCAGCGGTGGCGTGGCGGTGGCCGCCGGGCCCCGCGACCTCGACCACCTGCTCCTCGAGGCGGACATCGCGCTCTACCAGGCCAAGAGCCGGGAGCGGGTCAGCTTCCTGACCTTCGACGACCCGATCCTGCGGGACATCATGCGCGACTTCCCCGGGCGCGTTGCGGCCGGCGCCGTCCGAGCCGACCTGCAGCCCCAGGTCGACATGGGCACCGGAGAGGTCATCGGCTTCGAGGCACTGGCCCGATGGACCGCCGATGGACGGGTGGCCGTCCCCGCCGCGTTGTGGATCAAGGCCGTCGAGCAGTTGGGCGGAACGGACCTCTTGTTCCAGGCGGTCGCCCACTCGGTCAGCGAGGCCTTCCCGGTGCTGGGCTCGGGCTTCTCCGGCCGCTTCTGGCTGAACCTGTCGCCGCCGCAGCTGGGCGAACGCAGGTCCGCCGAGCGCCTCCTCGCGCATCTGGCGGACGCCGGACTCCCCGCGTCCCGCGTGGGGGTGGAGGTCCTCGAGACCGCGGCCCTGAGCGACCTCGGCTTGGCGGCCCAGAACCTGGAGGAGCTCCGGGCGGCGGGGGTGACGGTGGCGTTGGACGACTTCGGCAGCGGATTCACGCCTCTGGGGCACCTCACCGCCCTACCCATCAACCGGCTCAAGCTGGACCGCACCGTGGTCGCCGGCATCGATCGCCGCCCCCGGCAATCGGCCCTGGTGGAAGCCGTGGTCACCATCGCCGAGAAGCTCGGCATCGAACTGGTGGCCGAGGGGATCGAGACGACGGCCGAGCGGGCCCGGTTGATCGACCTGGGCGTGCGCCTGGGCCAGGGCTACCTGTTGGGCCGCCCGGCGCCGGTGGGGGAGATCGAGCGGAAGCCCGTCCCCGTCGCGTGAGCGGTCAGACCTCGGTCGAGACCTAACCGCCGCCGTCCGGTGGCCCGGCCGCCGCGACCGGACGACGCGTCGAGAAGCGTCGGCTTCCCGGCGCCGTCGGGGCCGACGACGGCGATGCGGTCCGCTTCTCCGGTTCGGGGAGGACCTTCGGCTCTGGGTGTGGGTGCGAGAGCACGGCACACTGGTCGACCGAGTGAGAGGAGCGCCGGTGTGAGCGGTCGTGTGGTCGAGGTGTTCGCCGATGTGGTCTGCCCGTTCACCCACGTCGGATTGCGCCGGTTCGTCCAGGCCCGGGCCGAGGCCGGCGCCCTCGACGTGTCCCTGCGGGTGCGGTCCTGGCCCTTGGAGTTGGTGAACGGAAAGCCTCTGGACACCGACTTCGTGGCCGAGGAGATCGAGGACCTCCGGGCCCAGGTGGCCGATGACCTCTTCCTGGGTTTCGATCGCGACGCCTTCCCGAGCAGCTCGCTCGATGCCCTCGGGGTCGCCGCCGTCGCCTACGACCACGGGCCCACGACGGGCGAAGCGGTGAGCCTGGCCCTGCGGGACGCGCTCTTCGAGCGGGGTCGCCCGGTCGGCGATGCCGCCGTGCTGGCCGCGATCGCCGCCGACCACGGTGTGGAGGTGCCCGACCCGGCCTGGACCCGGGCCCGGGTGGACCAGGACCTGGCCGAGGGCCGGGAGCGGGGCGTCATCGGCTCGCCCCACTTCTTCCTCAGCGACGACTCGTGGTTCTGCCCGGGCCTGGAGATCGAGCGGCGGGGCGAGCACCTGCACATCCAGGCCGACGAAGCTCCGTTTCGGGCGTTCCTGGCCCAGGCCTTCGCCTGAGGGCATCGCCCGGGGTCAGGCCGGAGATCCGCCGGCGAGGTCGGTGCGGGCCCGGGCGAGGGTGGGAGCCATGCCCAGTCGTTCGCGCGAGGTCGGCGGCCTCCCGCAGCAGCCGTTCGCCGCGTTCACGGTCCTCCTGGCCCCCACGGCGCAGCAGCAGCCGGCCGAGTTGGGCGGAGCTGGACGCGGTCCGGGCGTCCAGGCCACAGCGCCGGTGCAGGTCGTCACCGGCTGCGGCGGCGGTGATCGCGTCGTCGAGGCGGCCGAGCGCCGCCAGCAGATGGGCCTGCCCGGTGTCGAAGGACTCCTGGATCACGACCTCGCTGCCCGCCAGCTCGCCGGAGAGGAGCTCCATGTGGGGTAGGAACCGCTCCGCCGCCGCCTCGTCGCCGAACGCGTCGACGAGCCGCGCCGAGTAGGACGCGCCGACGTAGGCCATGTGGACCGGGAGTCGGGGCAGCGAGGTGTCGAACCACGACCGGAACGCCCCGCGGGCAGCATCCACGTCGCCGGCGAGCTCGGCGAGCAGCGCCGCGTAGGGCGCAAGGGCCGCGAACGGGGTGCTGGCGAGGGCGAGGGCCTCGACCTCGCACCGGTCCAGGTCGCCTCGGTCGTACGCGGTGCGGAAGCGCTGGGCGTGCCAGATGGCCTCGCCGCTGGCCCCGATGTCGCCTGCGAGCCCGATCGCCTCGTCGGACATCGCATCGGCCTCGGCGAAGCGGCCCTCGGCGCCGAGGCGGGCGGCGCGGAAGTTGCGGATCGACCAGCCCTCGAGGCTCATCCCCGGCACGGAGGAGGACACCTCGTACGCCGTGTCGGCCCCGTCGAGATCGCCACGATCGATCCGGACCCGACCGAGGAGGAGGTTGCCCAGCGACACCTGGGATCGGTCACCGAGCCGCTCGGCGACCTCCAGGAGCTCGGCCACCGTTGCGTCCCGCCGGACGGCCGTGACCGACGCCCGCTCGGTCCAGGCGAGGGCCCTCAGGGCCTGGGCGAGGGCGAGGTCGTCATCGGCTTCGCGGGCCAGCTCGACGGCGTCGGTCGCGAGTCGGTAGGCCTCGTCGCCGGGGGCGAAGATCAGCGCGTAGGAGAGGAACGCGGTCACCATCGCCCGCAGCGCGACGTCCTCCTCGGGCAGTGTCGCGAGTCCCTCGCGCATGATCTCGACGGCCACCTCGTCGGAGGGGCGGGCGAACTGCGTCACCAGCCCCTGGTACGCGATGCCTGCCCGAGCCAACAGAGAAGCGCTGCCGGCTCGCCGGGCGTCGTCGGCCCCGGCGAGCGCCAGTTCGCGGCCCCGCTCCGGATGGGCGTTGAAGTGCTCGGCGGTCGCGAGCGTCGCGAGGATCTCGGCCCGGACGGCGGGATCAGGATCGGCGGCGAGCTCGGTCGCCTCCAGCGCCCGGTCCAGGAGCGAGACCTCGTCGCCGAAGGCGACGCGCCGGTGTGCGGCCTGGGCGGCCGCGGTTGCGTACTCGATCGCCTTGTCCGCGACCCCCAACGACGCGGCCTCGAGGTAGTGGTGGGCGAGCAGCTCCAGGGGGGTCCCCGGCCGGGCCTCCAAGGTCTCTGCCGCCCGCCGATGCAGGCGAACCCGCCGGTTGGTGCTCAGCTCCTCGAGCAGGGTCTGTCGGACCAGCGCGTGGGTGAAGGAGAGGCGACCGGGCGTGTCCTCGACCTCCTCGACCAGGGCGGTCGCGAGCACGGCATCCAGGTCGTCGACGACCTCGTTCTCCGGCCGCTCCGCGACCTCGGCCACCACGTCGGTGTCGAACTCGCGCCCGAGGAGTGCGGCGACCCGCAGGAGCGCGTTGGCGTGGTCGGGGAGGGCCGAGAGCCGCCGCCCGACGACGTCGCGCACGCCTTCGGGCAGCCCGACCTCGTCCCAGGCGACGGTGCCGACCCAGACGCCGTCCTGTTGCACCAATGCGCCGGTCTCCGCGAGGTGGCGCAGCACCTCCTGCAGGAAGAAGGGGTTGCCCTCCGTCTCCTCGAGCAGGCGTCGGACCATCGCCGCCCCCTCCGCCGGGAAGCTCGTCTCCCTGGACGCGTTCGAGCATGCTGCGCAGCCCCGACTCGTCGAGCCCGCGCAGGATGGCCCGGGTGACGTTGGGGGCGCGGCGCAGGTCGGCCAGTGCCGGGGCGAGCGCGTGGGCGCGGTCGACGTCGGTGTCGCGGTAGGTGACGACGACGAGCACCCGGGCATCGGGTGAGAGGTGGCGCACCAGGTGCCGGAGCAGGTCGACGCTCGCGGTGTCGGCCCAGTGCGCGTCGTCGAACACGAAGACGACCGGCGTGGCTTCGGCGGCGGCCGTGAACAGGTCGACGACGGTGTCGAACAGCAGCAGACGTTCGGTCTCGGGGTCGGCCTCGATCGGGGCCGGGACGTCGCCACCGACCCGGCGGAGCGCTTCGGGGACGAGGCGGGCGATCTCGCCACCGTGGCGCTCGATGTTGCCCGCCAGGGTCGACTCGTCCAGGTGGTTGACGAGGTGCCGCAGGGCCTCGATCCACGGCGCGTAGGTCGCGAGGACGTGCTCCTCGCACCGCCCCAGCAGCACGAGGGCCCCATCGGCGTGGGCGGCCCGGGCGGTCTCCGCGGCGAGGCGGGTCTTGCCGATGCCGGGCTCGCCCGACACGAGCACGACCGCAGCGCCTTCGGTCTCGGCCCGCTTCCACGCGTCGGCGAGCACGGCGCGCTCCTCGTCACGCCCCGAGAACGGGAACTCGGTCGGGCCCGAGCGCAGTGCGCCCGGAAGCGGCGCGGCCTCCTGGGCGCTCGCGCTCCGCCACGGGATCTCGTACACGGTGACCGGCTCGGGGAGGCCCTTGAGCTCGGTCTCGCCCACCAGCCGGAAGGCCACGTCGGTCCGCCCGCGGGCGAGCCCCCGCACCAGGTCGTCGCAGAGGATCTCGCCGCCCTCGGCCGCGTCACACAGGCGGCTGGCGGTCACCACGGGGGTCCCGTGGCAGTCGCCGTCCTCCCAGGTCACGTCGCCCGAGCTCACGCCGACCCGCACGAGGAGGCGCTGGGTCTGCGCCGAGCGGCGGTTCGACTGCTCGATGCCCGCCTGGATCGCGCCGGCCGCGGTGACCGCCTCGGCGGCCCCACCGAAGGTGGCGAGGATCCCGTCGCCGAGGTGCTTGACGACCCTTCCGTCCTGGCCCTCGACCGCTTCCCGCAGGAGGGTGTCGTGGCGTCGGCGCAACTCGTCGGCGCCGAGCTGGCCCAGGCCGGCGAACAGCTCGGTGCTGCCGACCAGGTCGGTGAAGAGGATGGTCGCCGTAGCGGAGTCCGCCATGTCGGGCGAAGCGTAGACGGCCCGGGTGGGGCCTCGGAGCGGAGCCGGCGGGGTGACAGCACCCGTTCTTCGACCTCAACAACTACTACCGCTACTTCATCGCCCGCTACGCGCCGGATGTCGACCAAGCGGTTGTCGCCCGGGCCATCGCGGACAACCCCGACATCATCCGCCGCCCCGCGGGCACCGTCCCCGCCGACATCGATCACCTCCGTCAGGTCAGCTGGGTCCCGGTCGCCCTCGCCGCCCTCCTCGCCGCACTCAGCCTGCTGGCCGTGGGCCACGCCCTGGTGAGCTCGGTGCGGCGCCGCCGCGGCGAGTTGGCCTTGCTGAAGACCTTTGGCTTCAGCCGGCGACAGGTCCGGACCAGCGTGGCCTGGCAGGCGACGGCGCTGGCCGGCGTGGGACTCGCCCTCGGGATCCCGATCGGCCTGGCCCTGGGCAACGTGGTCTGGCGCGCCGTGGCCGAAGGCGTGGGCATCGCCACGGCCACCTCCGTGCCGGTTGTGGCTCTCGTCCTCATGGTCCCGGCGGCGCTCCTGGCGGTCGGCCTCGTGGCCTTCGTCCCCGCCCGGTCCGCCGCCCGCACGATCCCCGCGGCCGCCCTGCGCCCGGACTGACCGAGCATCCGTCGTCGTCGCGGTGGAAGGTGAGGTCGTCATAGGGTCGGTCAGAGATCATCCCGACCTCCGCCGGCCCGACGGGACCGGCGACGATCCGAGCCCCCGAGGAACACCATGAGCTGGTCGACGAAGGACATCCCCGATCTGCACGGCAAGGTCGCGGTGATCACCGGCGCGAACGGCGGCCTCGGGCTCGCCTCGGCCAAGGCCCTGGCCGGCAAGGGCGCCCACGTCGTGATGGCGGCCCGGAACCAGGCCAAGGCGGTCGAGGCGCGCGACGAGATCCTCGCCACCCACCCGGGGGCGTCGTTGGAGATCGTCGAGCTGGACCTCGGCTCCCTCGCCTCGGTCGAGGCGGCGGCGCAGCAGATCGCCGCCAAGCACGAGCGCATCGACATCCTCATGGCCAACGCCGGGGTCATGGCCCTGCCCCAGGGCACCACCGAGGACGGGTTCGAGACCCAGATGGGGATCAACGTGCTCGGCCACTGGGCGCTGGTCGGCCACCTCCTGCCCGTCCTGGTCGCCACGCCGGGGGCACGGGTGGTGACGCTGTCGAGCACCGCTCAGCACACCGGCCGGGCCGTCGACCCCGCTGATCCGCACATGAACGAGAAGTTCGACGAGTGGCGGATGTACGGGCAGACGAAGCTGGCGATGCGCCACTTCGCCGTCGGCCTCCAGGAGCAGTTCGACCGGGCCGGTGTCGACGCCAAGGCCCTGTCGGCCCAGCCGGGGCTGACGAACTCGGACCTGCAGACCACCACGCAGGCGCACGGCAGCGCCGGCCTGCTGGGGGCGATCTCGGTGAAGCTGGTCAGGGTCGCCGGCATGTCCACCGACCGCGGGGCGCTGAGCCAGCTGCGGGCGGCCACCGATCCCGACGCCCCCGGCGGCGGCTTCTACGGGCCGCTGTTCGTGACCAACGGCCCCCCGATCCGCAAGCCGCTGGTCCGCCCCGGGAGCGACGCGGCCGTCCGAGCCCTGTGGGAGGTCGCCGAGCGCGAAACCGGCATCGCCGTCGATGTCAGCGCGGTGATCACCGAGCAGTGAGCACGACACCCGATTGGTGATCGAGGAGTGGGCGAGGGGGGACTTGAACCCCCACGTCCTTTCGGACACAGGAACCTGAATCCTGCGCGTCTGCCAAATTCCGCCACTCGCCCGAGTGGATCCGAGAGCCTACCTGGCCGCCCCGCCCGCCCCGCCATGGACTTTCGAGGCGTGAGCTGTCGGAATCCGACAGCTCAGGCCTCGAAAGTCGTCTACGGCGCCGCGATCTCGCCGGTGGTGTAGCTGCGGGCGATCTCGAGCACGTCGGCCACGTACTCCTCGGAGCGGTCGTAGGAGAAGATCGCCGCCTGCAGGGTGGCGGGGTCCTCGCCGCCGCCGGCGCAGAGCAGCCGCACCGCGCCGTGGATGGCGTCCTCCTCGTCGTCGATGTCGGCCACGCCGTCGCCGTCGCCGTCGGCCTGGAACATCTCCCACGTGGCGGGCAGGAACTGCATGGGCCCCTCGGCACCGGCCGTCGAGGTCCCCGGTTCCCGGTTGTGGTTCGTCTCGGCCCTGCCGATGGCGGCGACGACCGGCCAGGGCAGGCCGGGGCAGTTCACCGAGGCCTCCTGATAGGTGCGCAGCAGGTCCGGGGGCACGTCGTCCTCGGCGGTGGCGCTGGTGGGCCAGTCACCGACCGGCGCGTCATCCGCCGTGCCCCCGTCGCGCGACCCCTCGATCCACAGCACCGCGAGGAGCCCGAGGCTGGCCAGTCCGGCGAGCAGGGCCCGCCGCCGGTCGACCGCGGTCCACGCCCGATCGGGGCTGTCGGCGCCGTCCATCGCATCGCTCACAGAGAGGCCTCCCCCGGGGAACAGGGGACGGTAGCGCCTATGTTCTGTGGGTGGCTCTGCGAGGGTTCGAGCGGCGTCTGGAGAACATGGTCGAAGGGACCTTCTCCAGGCTTTTCCGCAGCGGTCTGCGTCCGGTCGAGGTGGGCCGTCGGCTGACCCGCGAGATGGACGCCAGCCGGTCCGTCGACGTGAGCGGTCGGGTGGTGGTCCCCAACGACTTCACGATCTGGCTCAGCCCCGGTGATCACGAGCGGTTCACCCAGATGGAACAGGCCTTGATCCTCGAGCTCTGCGAAGCGGCCCGGGAGCACGCTCGGGACGAGGCCTACGGATTCGTGGGTCCGGTTCGGGTCGAGTTGTCGTCCTGGGAGAAGCTGCGCACCGGCACGTTCCAGATCGAGGCCAAGATGGCCGAGGGCAGCGGCGGGGTGGGTGCGGGCTCGCTCCTGTTGCCCACCAATCAGCGCATCGGCCTCGGCGAGCAGCCCGTGGTGATCGGCCGGGCCCCGGAGTGCAACATCCAACTGGGGGACACCAACGTGAGCCGACGCCATGCCGAGATCCGCCCCCGGGGCACCGGCTATGCCCTGGTCGACCTCAACTCCACCAACGGGGTGCGGGTCAACGGGTTGCGGGTCGCCGAACAGTTGCTGATCGACGGCGACGAGATCCTGATCGGGAACACCCGGATGATCTTCGAGGCCTCCTGAGTGTCCGAGCAGCTCCTGACCCTCCTGAAGTTCGCGCTCCTCGCGCTTCTCTACCTCTTCTTCCTCCGGGTCCTGCGGGCGGTCTGGGCCGAGATCCGCGGACCTTCGGTCTCGAGCCGTCGTCAGCAGGCGGCCGCGGTGAGCCAGGTGGCACCCTCCCGCAAGGCCCGCAAGAGCGGTGAGCCCCATCTCCTCGTCGTGGAGCCCACGGCGCAGCGCGGTCGCACCTTCCCGCTCGGTCAGGAGCTGACCGTCGGGCGGGCCGCGGGGTGTCAGGTGACCCTGGATGACACCTATGTGTCCCAACTCCATGCCAGGGTGTTCGCTCGTGACGGCCAGTACCTGGTCGAGGACCTCGGCTCGACGAACGGCACCTATCTCAACCGCGCCCGAGTGACCGGATCGATCGTCATGAAGCGGGGCGACCGACTACAGGTGGGCAACACCGTGATGGAGTTGGCGTGACGGACTTCCGCGTCGGGTCGGCCACCGACGTCGGTCGCGTGCGGTCGAACAACCAGGACAGCTTCCTCGTGCGCGAGGGCGAGCTCTTCGCCGTGGCCGACGGCATGGGGGGTCACCAGGGTGGCGAGGTCGCCTCCGCCCTCGCCCTGGAGATCCTCGGGCAGTCCCACGACGAGCCGAGCACCTCCACCCTGGTGCGGGCGGTCCGGTCGGCCAACAAGGCCGTGTTCGACCGGGCCGGCTCCGACCCGGATCTGAAGGGGATGGGTACGACCCTCACCGCCCTGGCCGACGTGGCCGGTCGGGAAGGGCGCCGCCTCGGCATCGTGAACGTGGGTGACTCCCGCCTCTACCGCTTCCGCGGCGACCACCTCGAACAGCTGACCGAGGACCACAGCCTGGTGGCCAGCCTCGAGCGTCAGGGCCGGATCACCGCCGACGAGGCCAAGACCCACCCGCAGCGCAACATCCTCACCCGGGCGCTGGGCATCGACGAGGTGGTGGTGGTCGATTCCTGGGAGGTCGATCCCGTCACCGGCGACCGTTTCCTGATCTGCAGCGACGGTCTCTTCAACGAGGTCGACGAGAACCGGTTGGTGGCCACGTTGCGGCGTTTCGAGGACCCCGGCGATGCCGCCCGTGAGCTGGTCCGGTTGGCCAACGAGGGCGGCGGGCGGGACAACATCACCTGCGTCGTGGTCGATGTGATGTCGGCTGACGACACGACTCCCGCGGCCGTCGACGGCGTCGCCGATGACGACGGCACCATCCTGCAGCCCGGGTTGAGCCAGCAGATCCCCGTTCCCCGCGACCCGACGGCCGAGGTCCCTGTCATCGAGGAGGACACCGCGGCCGACGAGCCGCGGTCTCGACGCCTGACGTGGCGTGTCGTGGCGTTCGGCGCGGCCCTCCTGCTCCTGGTCGTCCTCGTGGCCGGGGCGCTCGGCTGGTATGCCCGCAAGACCTACTTCGTCACCGTCGATGACGAGCAGGTGACGATCTTCAAGGGTCGCCCCGGGGGGTTCCTGTGGTTCGACCCGACCGTGGAGCAGCGGACCGACATCGCGCTGGCCGACATCCCGGCGGGAGAGGTTGCCGACCTCGAGGCGGGGATCGACCAGGCCACGCTGGCCGACGCCGAGAACTACGTCGAGAACCTCCAGGGCCAGATCGACCAGTTGGACGCGGAGGACGAGACGGCGCCGACCACCCCGACGACGACCACGGAGGCCCCGGGCAGCCGCGGCGGTGACGTCGGCAACGGGACGCGGCCCGGGAAGGACTGACCCATGGCCGGCCGTCGCCCAGCCGACCCCGTCGGGGACGCCGCGGCCGGACCGCGGGTCCGGGCCCTCTGAGTGGCGGCTCCGCGGCGCCGGACCGAGCTCGGCCTGATCCTGCTGGCGGTGGTGGCCGTCGGCGCCACCTACGCCCTGGCCGCCTTCGGCCAGAACGCCACCATCCCGGCGGACATCGGGCCGTTCCTCGGCGCCATCGCCTTCCTGCTCATCGCCGCCCACCTCGCGGCCCGGCGCTGGGCGCCGGACGCCGATGCCACCCTCCTGCCGATCGTGGTCCTGCTCAACGGGTTGGGCTATGTCTTCATCGCCCGGTTGAACGAGGACCTGGCCGGTCTGCAGGCGGTGTGGACCGCGGTGGGCGTCTTCGCGTTCATCGCCACCCTCGTGGTCGTACGCCGGGTGCGGGACCTCGACCGCTACCGCTACACGTTCATGGCCCTGGGCGTCGGCCTCCTGCTGTTGCCCCTGCTGCCCGTGGTCGGCAACGAGGTCAACGGGTCCCGGATCTTCGTCTCCTTCGGGCCGGTCAACTTCCAGCCCGGTGAGTTCGCCAAGGTCCTGCTCGCCCTCTTCTTCGCGTCCTACCTCGTGGAGAAGCGGGAGCTGCTGAGCATCGCCACCTGGGGTGTGGGCCCGCTCCGACTGCCGGAGCCCAAGCACCTGGCCCCGGTGCTCCTGGCCTGGGGATTCTCCCTCATGGTCCTGTTCTTCCAGAAGGACCTCGGCAGCTCCCTGCTCTTCTTCACGGTCTTCGTGGTGATGCTCTGGATCGCGACCCAGCGGGCCAGCTACCTCGTGGTGGGCGCCACCCTCTTCGCCAGTGGGGCCTACTTCGCCTGGCGGACCTTCACCCACGTCCAGCAACGCGTCGACATCTGGCTCAACCCCTGGGACCTCTGCTTCGCGGAGGGACAGCAGATCTGCCGCAGCCAGTTCGGCCTCGCCCTCGGCGGGGTGACCGGCACCGGCCCCGGTCTGGGGCGCTTCGACCGGTTCCCCGCAGTGGAGACCGACTTCATCTTCACCGTGATCGGTGAGGAGCTGGGCCTGCTCGGGGGAACGCTGCTGCTCGTGGCCTTCCTGCTCCTCGTGGGTACGGGCCTGCGCATCGCGGTGTCCGCCGAGCACGAGTTCGACAAGCTGTTGGCGGCGGGACTGACCGCGCTGCTCGGCTTCCAGTCCTTCATCATCCTGGCCGGGGTCACCCGCCTCCTGCCGCTGACGGGCATCACCCTGCCCTTCGTCTCCTACGGCGGGTCGTCGTTGATCGCCAACTACGTGATCCTGGCCCTGCTCATGCGCATCTCCGACGACACGACGCGTCGCCAGGCCGAACGCGAGGGCCGCCGCAACCGCGCTCCGGCGGGTCAGCCGTCGTGAACACGCGCATCCGCCGCCTCGGCATCGCCCTGTGCGTCTGCTACCTCGCCGTCTTCGTCATGCTCAACCGCATCCAGGTGTTCGGCGCCGAGGCCCTCAACGAGCGGCCGGAGAACACCGACATCGTCCGCATCGACTTCTCCCGCAACCGGGGGACCATCACGACCGCCGACGGCACCGTGATCGCCGAGTCCGTACCGGTGGACGACGAGTTCGACTACCAGCGTCGGTACCCGACGGGCGACCTGTTCGCCCCGGTCACCGGCTACTACTCCTTCGAGTTCGGCACGGCCGGACTCGAGCGGACCTATCAGGAGGAGCTCGTCGGCGACACCGCGGAGCAGCAGCTCCGGGGCTTCGCCGACCTCTTCGTCGGCGAGGACCAGGTGGGGGACCTGCGCACGACCCTCCGGGCCGACCTCCAGGAGGTGGCCCGTGCCCAGCTCGGCCAGCGGCGGGGGGCGGTGGTGGCCATCGACCCCCAGACGGGGGCCGTCCTGGCCCTCTGGGACTACCCGTCCTATGACCCCAATGCCCTGTCCAACCACGACCTGGACATGGCCCGGGACGCCCGGGAGTTCCTCCAGCCGGCCAATCCCGACTCCCCGTTGATCGTCACGAGCTACCAGGACCGGTTCTTCCCGGGATCGACCTTCAAGGTCGTGGTCGGCTCCAGCGGCCTGAAGTTCGGTGTGGTGAGCCCGCCGGAGCCGGTGTACCCGACGGAGGCCTCCTGGGTCCCGCCGCAGACCAGTCGGCCGCTGAACAACTCCCACACCTGCGGTGGCGCGCTGTTCGAGGTCCTGGCCGAGTCCTGCAACACCTCCTTCGCCCGCATGGCCGTGGAGACGCTCGGCGCGGACCGCACCATCGAGGGGGCCGAGGCCTTCGGCTTCAACGACGAGCCGCCCATCGACCTACCGGACCCCGTCGAGTCGAGCTTCCCGACCGACTTCACCGACAACACGCCGGCCCTCGCCCAGTCCGCCATCGGGCAGTTCGAGGTGGCGGCATCACCGCTGCAGATGGCCCTGGTGGCCGCGGCGGTGGCCAACGACGGGGTGATCATGGCCCCCCAGGTGGTCGACGAGCTCCGCGACGGTGACGGCGCCGTCATCGAGACCTACGACCCGGAGGTGTGGCAGCAGCCGATCAGCGCGTCGGACGCCGCCACCATGCGCGACGCCATGCGGGGCGTGGTCGACAACGGCACCGCCGGAAGCCTGGCGGGCCTGCCCTATGACGTCGGGGCCAAGACGGGCACCGCCCAGCTCGGCACCGACCCGCCGTCGTCCCACGCCTGGATGATCGCCTGGGCCGGTCCGGACGGCGGCGAGCCCGAGATCGTCGTCGCCGTCCTGGTCGAGGGGATCCCCGGCCAGGGCAGCGAGGCGACCGGCAACGGCGAGGCCGGCCCCATCGCCGCCGCCATCATCGAGGCGTACCTGGGCGGAGCCTGATCGACGCCGGTGGTGTCGGTGGGGGCGCCGCGTCGGCCGCTCACTACCCTGTCGCGCCGTGTCCGACCCTGGAGAGCCCGTCGTCTACCGCGGCCGGTACATCCTGCAGCAGTCCATCGGCAAGGGGGGCATGGCCGAGGTCTTCCTCGCCCAGGACCAGCTCCTCGACCGGCCGGTGGCGGTCAAGCGCCTCGCCGCCGAGCACGCCGACGATGCCTCTTTCGTGGAGCGCTTCCGACGCGAGGCCCAGGCCGCGGCCAAGCTGACCCATCCGAACATCGTCGCCGTCTACGACTACTTCGAGGAGGACGGCGACTACTTCATCGTCCAGGAGTTCATCGACGGTCGGTCCCTCGCCGAGCTGCTCCAGGCCGAGGTGCGCCTGCACCCCGATCGGGCGGCCGACATCGCGGCCGACATCGCGGCCGGCCTCGGCGCGGCCCACCGCGAGGGCATGGTCCACCGCGACATCAAGGCGGGCAATGTGCTGGTGGCCCAGGACGGCCACGTCAAGGTGGCCGACTTCGGCATCGCCCGTGTCTTCGCCGGCGGTGACAGCGAGCTGACCCAGGCGGGCACGGTGATGGGCACCGCCACCTACTTCTCCCCCGAGCAGGCCCAGGGCAAGGCGGTGGACCCCCGCAGCGACCTCTACTCCCTGGGCGTCGTCCTGTTCGAGATGCTGGTGGGTCGCCCGCCGTTCTCGGGGGACGAGCCGGTGGCCATCGCCTATGCCCACGTCCACACCCAGCCCGAGAGCCTGCGGGCCGTCGATCCGGCGCTGCCCCGGGAGATCGATGCCATCACGTCGAAGCTGTTGTCGAAGGACCCGGCGGACCGCTACCCGTCCGCCGACGACCTGCGGGCCGATCTGCGCCGCTTCCGGCAGGGGGCCAAGATCGATCAGGCCCCGCCGGCGCCCGCCCCCGTCCCGGTGCCGGTCCCCGCCGGCCCGGAGATCGACTTCGGCTCCTACGAGGACAGCCGCTATGTCGAGCCGCCTCGGCGGACCGGGTTCTTCCTGCTCTTCATGGTCCTGGTCTTCGCCACCCTCGCCGCAGGGCTCTGGTACCTGTCCGAGCAGCTGGACGAGGATCGGGGCTCGGTCACCGTCACCGTGCCCGACGTGGTCGGCGAGAACAAGGACCGGGCGCGCGCGCGAGCTGGCCGAGCTGGGCTTCCGGGTCGAGGTCCAGCGGGAGGTCAGCGCGGAGGTCGAGGTCGACGTGGTCCTCCGTCAGAGCCCCGAGCCCGAGACCGAGGCCGAGGAAGGCTCGCTGGTGACCCTCGTGATCAGCGCGGGCAACGAGACCGCTCAGGTGCCGTCGGTGCTGGGCCAGGACGTGTTCTCGGCCACCGGGGCCCTCGAGGCGTTGGGGTTCGTCGTCCAACAGGAACAGGCCGAGGACCCGAGTGGGGCCTTCGACGAGGGTCAGGTGTGGCAGCAGAGCCCGCCCTCGGGAACCACGGCGGCGGTCGGCTCGATCGTGATCATCCGGGTCGTGCCGGTGCCGCCCTCGACCATCACCCCCCAGACGTTGCCGCCGGTCCCCGGCCCCGCACCGACGTTGCCCCCGGTCACCAGCCCACCGGCGCCGCCCCCGAGTGCTCCCTAGCGCGCGGGACGGCGCCGCCGCCCGAGTGCTCCCTGGCGCGCGGGACGGCGCCCCCGGAGGGGCGCCGTCACCGCTCCTTCCCCGAGGGGGCAGGGGTCGGTCAGGCCGCGGCTGGCGGGGCCGGGCGCCGACGACCGGTCTCGACGACCAGGTGCGCTCCGCAGTGGCACGTGAGGTGGACCTCGATGCCGGACTCGGTGTTGCGCACCTCGTCGACGTTCCTGTGGCCGAGGAGGACCGTGTGACCGTGGGCCGGGCAGTAGGCGTCGAACATGGTGCTTCTCCTTTGTGTCGACCTCAAGATACGACGGCCGAAGGGCGCAGTGAAGGAGAAAAGCAAGTCAGAAGTCGATATACGAGAAGAATTCGATGGTATCATTGCCGTATGGCCTTTGATCCTGAGTACACACCCGACGACACGGACTGGCGCATCCTCGACGAGCTCCAGCAGGACGGCCGGGTCAGCTTCTCGGAGTTGGGGCGGCGGGTGGCCATGAGCTCGCCGGCGGTCACCGAGCGGGTCCGGCGGCTCGAGGAAGTGGGGATCATCACCGGCTACCGGGCCGTGGTCGACCCCACCCGCGTCGGTCGACCGATCAACGCCATCGTCCGGGTCCGCATGCTGGCGGGCAAGACCTATTCGTCCTTCGACGACCAGCTGGTGGCCCGGGCCGGGATCCTCGAGGCCCATCACGTCACCGGGGACGACTGCTACCTGGTCAAGGTGGCCGTGACCTCGATGCAGGAGTTGGAGTCGATCGTGATGTTCCTGGCCCAGTGGGGGTCGACCACGACCTCGCTCATCTTCTCCACGCCGGTCGAGAACGCCGTGCTCGGTCCTCCGGAGTCCGAGCCCGGGGACGGGTTCGGAGGGCCGCGCCGCATCGCCTCCTGATCAGCCGACGGCGGCGCCGGTGCGGGTCAGGAAGTTGCGGAGGAGGTCGTGGCCGTGCTCGGTCAGGATCGACTCGGGGTGGAACTGCACGCCCTCGACGTCGAGCTCGCGGTGACGAAGGCCCATCACCACCCCGCTGGCGGTGCGGGCGGTGACCTCGAGGGCCTCGGGCACCGAGTCGGCGTCGACGACCAGTGAGTGGTAGCGGGTGGCCTCGAGGGGGGAGGGCAGGCCGGCGAAGACCCCGTTGCCCTCGTGGAGGATCTCGGAGGTCTTGCCGTGCATGATCGCCGGGGCGCGGACGACGTCACCGCCGTAGATCTGGCCGAGGCACTGGTGGCCCAGGCAGACGCCGAGGATCGGGACCCGGCCGGCGAAGGTGGTGATCACCTCGTTGGAGAGGCCGGCGTCCTCGGGCCGCCCCGGGCCCGGGCTGATGAGCACGGCGTCGGGCGCCAAGGTCTCGACGTCGGCCAGGGTGAAGGCATCGCTGCGGAGGACGACGGGCTCGGCGCCGAGCTCGCCGAGGTACTGGACGAGGTTGTAGACGAAGGAGTCGTAGTTGTCGACGACCAGCACCCGCGGAGCCACGACGCCCACGCTACGGCTCCGCGTTCGGCCTCCGGCCCGGGTTTTGTCTAGGTTCGGGGGCGATGGCCAACAAGAAGCCCGCCAAGCGTCGAGTCCCCGCCGGTCGGGTCACGCCCAAGGGCACCCGTCCCTCCGGCGAGGTCGCCGGATCCAGCAGCCGCTACACGCCGCCGGTGCCCCGCGAGGTGAAGGTCAGCCCGACGTGGGTGCCGGTGCTGATGTTCACGTTCCTCGGCGCCGGCGCCATGGTGATCTTCCTCAACTACCTGGGGCTCATGCCGGGCGAAACCAACAACTGGTATCTGCTGGTCGGTCTCGGTTTGATCCTGGCGGGGATCATCACGGCTACGCAGTATCACTGAGCGACCACTGAGCGTGGGATCTGGGTGTCCCCGGGGTGGCCGGGAAGTTACACCGATGTGACCCTCCCCAGCCTTACCCACACCCTGTGGACAGAATCTCGCGTTCTGTGGTCATGAACCCACTTTCGGTCACAGGTCCTCGACCGGGGTGACCAGGGTCATGTCCTCGAGGCAGTGGCGCGGGGGTTCGGGGTCCTGGTCGAGCGCGGCGGTCATCCGCACCTCGGTGCCACAGAGGTCGCAGCGGTAGGCCAGCTTCACCTTCCGCAACTCGCCGGGTGGCGGTGGCTCGGCCACGGGTTGGGCGAACATCCGCAGGATGGCCAAGCCCATGCGCAGCAGGGCGTAGGCGAAGGCGATGGCGATCAGGACCCTGAGGACGGTGCCCATGGCACGCCTGAGCCTACGGCCCCGAGGACCGCCACGACCGGCCGCCGGCCGCCGGCCGCCTCGGCGGCGGGCGGCGATGCCGTCGCCGTCGAGGTGGCTACTGGCTGTCGGGGTAACCGGCGATGCCGTCGCCGTCGAGGTCGGCGCAGGTGGCCGGGTCGGGGCGGACCGAGACGCAGTCCCCGCCGTCGATCAGGTACACGTAGGTGCCGTCGCCCTCGGGATCGATGCAGTCCGGGATGCCGTCTTCGGGGGAACAGGGGTCCCCGGGTGCCAGGGCCGCCGGCGGGGTGGTGGTGGTCGTGGTGGTCGTGGTCGTGGTGGTCGTGGTCGACGTCGTGGTGGTCGTGGTCGTCGATGTGGTCGTCGGGGTCGTGGTGGTGGTCGACGTCGTGGTGGTCACCGGCTCGTCGTCGTCGCCGTTGCGCACCAGGAAGAAGACGAGGAGCAGCACCAGGACGACCACGACCGCGAGCAGGGCCATCACCGCCGGGTTCTGGTACCACGGCACCGGCTCCTCATCGCCCGGGCCGTCACCCCCGGGTGGCGGCCCACCTGCGGGCGGGACGCCTGCCCCGGGCCCGTCGGGAGCCGGGGGTGGCTGGGCCGGGACCGCGACCGTCGGTTCGCCGACCGGCGCTGCGGGTTGCCCGAACACCGAGGCGCTCGGGTCCTCTGGCGGGGGTGGTGGTTGGTCGGTCATGGTTGCTGAGGCCCGCCGCGGAGCTACAGGCGCTCGATGATGGTGGCGTTGGCCAGGCCGCCGCCCTCGCACATGGTCTGGAGGCCGTAGCGGCCGCCGGTGCGTTCCAGCTCGTGCAGGAGCGTCGTCATCAGGCGGGCACCGGAGCACCCCAGGGGATGGCCCAGGGCGATGGCGCCGCCGTTGACGTTCACCTTGTCCATGTCGGGGTGCAGCTCCTTCTCCCAGGCCAGGACGACCGAGGCGAAGGCCTCGTTGATCTCGACGAGGTCGATGTCGTCCATGCTCAGGCCCGAGCGCTCGAGAACCTTCTCGGTGGCCGGGATGGGGCCGGTCAACATGAAGATGGGGTCGACGCCGGCGAGGGAGAACGAGTGGAAGCGGGCTCGGGGGGTCATGCCCAGCTCGTCGGCCTTGTCCTCGCTCATGATGAGCACCGCGGCGGCACCGTCGGTGATCTGGGAGGAGTTCCCCGCGGTCACGACGCCGTCGGCCTTGAACGCCGGCTTCAGGTTGGCCAGCGTCTCGACCGTGGTGTCGGGGCGGATGCCCTCGTCCTGGGCGAAGACCTCGTCGGTCTCGATGAGCTTGCCGGTCTCCTTGTCGATCGGCATGGCCTTGACCGGGTGGATCTCCCGCTCGAAGCGGCCCTCCTCGCGGGCCTTGGCCGCAGACTGCTGGCTGCGGGCGCCGTAGGCGTCCAGGTCCTCACGGGAGAGGTTCCACTTCTCGGCGATCATCTCCGCCGAGGTCCCCTGGGGGACCAGGCCACCCCGGTCGGCGTAGCGCAGGCCCATGGCCGGGCCGAAGGGCATGCCGGTGTTGGGGGTCATGAACGAGGAGCCCATCGGCACCATCGACATGACCTCGACGCCTGCGGCCACCACCACGTCATAGGCCCCGGCCATGACCCCTTGGGCGGCGAAGTGGGCCGACTGCTGGGAGGAGCCGCACTGCCGGTCGACGGTGGTGGCGGGCACCGACTCGGGCCAGCCGGAGGCCAGCACCGCGTTGCGGCCGACGTTGCCGGCCTGGGCGCCGACCTGCATGACACAGCCCATGATCACGTCCTCGACCAGCGCGGGGTCGAGGTCGTTGCGGTCGCTGAGGGCCTTCAGCACCTCACCGGCGAGGTCGGCCGGGTGGAAGCCCGACAACTTGCCGTTGCGCTTGCCCATCGGCGTACGGATGGCATCGACGATCACGGCCTCGGCCATTGCGGTCCCCTCGGTCTCGACACTTGACTCGACGGTCGAGAGGCTACCCAGCGGCCCCGCCGGGGTCCTCGTCCCCGGCTGCCCGTTCGGGTCAGACCACCACCACGCGGGGAAGCAGCCGGTCGGTGCTGTCGGTGCGGTCGCCGACCTGGCCGTTGTCGTTGTTGCCCCAGCACCGCACCTGGCCCCTGAGCCGCGCGCAGGTGTGGCTGTGGCCGCCGCGGATGTGGTTCACGTTCACCAGTGGCCCGCTGCCGGCCGGGTTCATGACCCGCACCGGCAGGAGGCGGTCGGTGCCGAAGGTGCCGTCACCGAGTTGGCCGCGGCTGTTGTCGCCCCAGCAGCGCGCCTGGCCGTTGGCCAGCCGGGCGCAGGTGGAGTTGTCGCCGGCGTCGATCTGGGTCACCCCGGTGAGCGGTCCGCCACCGGCCAGGTTGAGCACGGGACGGGCCTGCTCCCGCACGTCGGTGGTGCCGTCACCGTTCTCGCCGTCGGCCCCCTCCCCCCAGCAGCGGACCTGGTGGGACCGCAGGAGGGCACAGGCGTGCGTGGCGCCCACGGTGACCCGGGCGATCCCGGCCAGCGGACCGCCGCCGGGGCGCTGGACGACCACTGGGAGGTTCGTCTGCATCACGTTGGCGTTGCCGAGGGCGTGGAGGGCATTGGTACCCCAGCAGCGGGCCTGGCCGTTGACGAGCCGAGCGCAGGTGACGTCGGTGCCGGCGTCGATCTGGGCGACCCCGGTCAGGGGTCGGCCGGACACGCTCCGAACGATCCGGGCCCGGTTGCGGTCGACGCCGGTGGTGCCGTCGCCGACCTGGCCCCAGTCGTTCTCGCCCCAGCACCGCATCTGTCCGTTGTTCAAGCGGGCACAGGTGTGGCGATCACCCAGGGCGATCTGCGTGACGCCCGTCAGCGCCCTCCGGCCATACGGGCCCCTGACGATCTTGACCCGGGCGATCTGGTCGGCGGTCGAGCCGGTCCCCACCTGGCGATCGCCGTTGTAGCCCCAACAGCCGACCCGGCCGCTCCGGAGCAGCGCGCACGTGTGGTAGGTGCCGGTCTCCACCTGGCGCACGCCGGTCAGGGGCCGGTTCCCCGTCGGCGCCAGGACGGTCGTCACCGGCATGACGTCGCGCTCGCGTGTTCCGTTGCCGGCTTCGCCGTCGTAGTTCGATCCCCAGCAGCGGACGCGACCGTTGGTCAGCCGGGCACACGAGTGGTAGCCGGCCGCCGACACCTGGGCCACCCGGGTGAGCGCGGCCTCCGTCGCGGTCTCTCCGGCGGTGTCGACCTGGGCTCCCGAGGGGGCAACGGTGCCGAGGAGGAGAAGGCATGCCAATGCAAGACCAGATATTCCGTGGCTACTCATGCATGGACCGTACTCTTCAGGCGTGCCGCCTGCGCCGGATCGCGTCGGTCCGGTCGCCGCCTAGTGTGGTGACCGCCCGATCGAGAAGCGGCCGAGGACGAGGGGGAGCCATGACGACGAGTGACGAGATCCAATCCGTGGTGGCGGGGCAGACGATCCCGTCCATGTTCGTCCGTACCGTGGCCGAGCACGGCGACCGGGTGGCTCTCCGCTGGCGCAACCCGGATGAGACCTGGGGCGAATGGACCTTCGACGACTACGCCCGGCAGGTCGCGGCGGCCGCCGGAGGTCTGGCGGCCCTTGGTGTCGGCCCCGGATCACGGGTCGTGTTGATGCTGCGCAACATCCCGGAGTTCCACGTCCTCGACATGGCGGTGAACGTGTGTGGCGGGACGGCCATCTCGATCTACAACTCGTCCTCGCCCGACCAGATCGCGTATCTCGTCGGCCACTGCAGGGCCACGGTCGGGATCGTGGAGGATGTCGGGTTCCTCGAGTCCTTCCTGAAGGTCCGCGACGAGCTGCCCGCCCTCGAGCACCTCGGCATCTTGCGGGACCCGGACGGGCTGGCTCCCGAAGAGGTGTTCGCCTACGCCGATCTCGTGAGTGCCGACCCGGTGGACCTGCCGACGGCCGCGGCGGTCGCCCGACCCGAGGACCTGGCCACGCTGATCTACACCTCGGGAACGACCGGCCCGCCCAAGGGCGTGATGATCACCCACCAGAACGTGGCGTGGACGATCGAGAGCCTGAAGCGCTGCATCGACCTCGGGTCCTACGTCGGCAAGCGCCTGGTGTCCTACCTGCCGATGGCCCACATCGCCGAGCGGGTGACCAGCCACTACCAGCAGGCGTTCCTCGGCTACGAGGTCACGTGCTGCCCGAACCCGACGGACATCGCGGCCTACTGCCGGGAGGTCCGGCCGGAGGTGATGTTCGGCGTCCCGAGGGTCTGGGAGAAGTTCCACGCCGGGGTCATGGGTGCCCTGGCCGCGGATCCCGAGAAGGCGGCGCAGTTCAACGGTGCCGTCGACGCCGCCCGACCTCTGGTCGAGGCGATCGACTGGGGGACGGCGACCGACGAGCAGCAGGCGGCCTACGCGGCGATGGACGAAGCGGTGTTCGCCGGCGTCCGGGCGTTGCTCGGCCTGGACCAGGTGGAGGTGGCGATCACCGGCGCCGCCCCGATCCCCGCGGAGCTCCTGAGCTGGTTCCGGGCCATCGGCGTGCCCCTGGCCGAGATCTACGGGATGTCGGAGAACACCGGGCCGATGACCTTCGCCGCCCGCCGGGTGAAGGCGGGGACGGTCGGACCGGCCATCCCGGGTTGTGAGGTGAAGCTGGCCGAGGGGGACAACGAGATCATCTGCCGTGGCGGCAACGTCTTCCAGGGCTACCTCGATGAGCCGGAGAAGACCGCCGAGGCGCTGGACGCCGACGGCTGGCTGCACTCCGGTGACATCGGCACGGTGGACGAGGACGGCTACTTCTCCATCGTCGACCGCAAGAAGGAGCTGATCATCACCGCCGGGGGCAAGAACCTCAGCCCGGCGAACCTCGAGGCCAACCTGAAGCTCATCCCGCTGGTCGGACAGGCCTGCGCGATCGGGGACAACCGGCCGTTCGTCTCGGCCCTCGTCGTGCTCGATCCCGAGGTGGCCACCGCGTGGGCCGCCTCGCAGGGCATCGAGTTCTCCGGCCTCGACGACCTGGCGACGAAGCCCGAGGTGCGCGCGGAGATCGAAGCGGGCCTGGCCGAGGTCATGGCGTCGTTCAACAACGCCGAGCGGGTCAAGAAGGTGGTGGTCCTCGGCGACGAGTGGCTACCGGACAGTGAGGAGCTGACACCGACGTCGAAGCTCAAGCGCCGGGGGGTGCACGCGAAGTACGCCGAGGAGATCGAGTCGATCTACGCCTAGCGGTCGGCTTCAGGCCTGGGCCGCGTCGAGGGCCTCGGCGGAGGAGCGGCCGTTGACCGAGGCCAGAAGGGGGGCGATGTCCTCGGGCGGCACCGGCCGGGAGAAGTGGAACCCCTGCCCGAGCTCGCAGCCGAGGGACCGCAGGATCTGCCACTCGGTCGCGGTCTCGATGCCCTCGGCCACGACATCGACGTCGAGGCGCGAGGCCAGATCGACGATCGCTCGCACGATCTCGAGGTCCCGTTCCCGGGAGGCCCCCTCGCCGAGGGCCTGTACGAACGCCCGGTCGATCTTCAGGCGGTCGAACGGGTAACGGCGCAGGTAGCTGAGCGACGAGTAGCCGGTGCCGAAGTCATCGACGGCGAGGGCGACACCGATCATGTTGATGTCGCGGAGCCGTTTCATCGTGAACTCGGTCTCGTCGATCAGCAGGCTCTCGGTGACCTCGATGCAGAGGCGATCGGGGGTCAGGTCGTGGTCGCTGAGCGACGTGAGGATGTCGGCGATGATCTCGGGGTCGCCGAGCTGGCGGGCCGACACGTTGACGCTCATCTTGGGCGGGGTGAGACCGGCGGCGTCCCAGGCCGAGAGCTGGCGGCAGGCCTCGCGCAGGACCCAACGGCCGAGGGGGACGATCAGCCCCGTCTGTTCGGCCAGCTCGATGAACACGGCCGGGCCGAGCGTGCCCCGGGTGGGGTGTTCCCAGCGGACGAGCGCCTCGAGGCCGACGAGCTCCTCGGTGTCGAGGTCGACGATGGGCTGGTACAGCAGGAAGAGCTCCTCGGTCTCGATGGCCGAGCGGAGGTCGGTGGAGAGCTCGAGGCGTTCCATGGCCGTCTCCTGCAGGGAGGACTCGAAGAGCTCGGCCCGGTCCTTGCCCGCCTGCTTGGCCTTGTACATGGCCGAGTCGGCGTCCCGGAGCATGGTCGTCGGGCTGGGCCGCTCGCCCCAGGCGACACTGATGCCGACACTGGCGGTCATGTGCACCTCCCGGTCCGCCAGTTCGATGGGCTCGCGGATGGCGGCCAGGACCCGGCCGGCGAGGGCCGTGACGTCGTCGTCGGAGTAGCACTCGGTGAGGAGGACCGCGAACTCGTCGCCCCCCAGTCGGGCGGCGGTGTCCCGCAGACGCAGGACGCTCCGGAGCCGGGAGGCCACGAGGTTCAGGACCTCGTCGCCGACGGCATGGCCGAGGCCGTCGTTGATGGTCTTGAAGTCGTCGAGGTCGATGAAGAGGAGGGCGATCCCCGCGATCGTGTCGTCCAGGCGGGTCTCCTCGATCTTCTTCATGAGGAGCAGGCGGTTGGCGAGGCCGGTGAGCGAGTCGTGGTAGGCCGCGAAGCGGAGGTCCGACTCGAGCTTGTGGCTGACCGTGATGTCCCGGGCATTGATGACCACCCCGCCGACCGCCGGATCGTGGCTGAGGTCGGTGATCGTGGCGTCGAGGATCAGCGGGTGCCCGTCGACCGAGACGGCCTGCAGCTCCATGTGCTGCGGGACACCCTTGCCGTTCACCTCGCTGGCGATGCGAACGGACACGGCGTTGCGCTGCTCAGGAGCGATGTAGTCGATCGCCGGCTGCCCGATCAGCTGCTCTGCCGCCACCCCCAACAACGGGTGCGATGACGGGCTCACGTAGATGAACCGCCCCACCTCGTCCAACACCGCCACGAGGTCCGACGAGTGCTGCACCAGCGCCTTGAATCGAGCTTCGGACTTCGTGAGCTGAGCTTCAGCTTGGCGCCGCTCGGTGATATCTCGGGCATTGATGACTACGCCATCGATGTCGGTCGCACTGCGTCGGTCGGCCATCGATAGCTCGAACCAGCCCGTGCGGTCACTAGCGGTTTCGAGTCGCGCCTCGGTGACGAGTTCCTTGTCATGCCCCTCGATCAGGGTTGCCAGCGCTGCTGCGACCGTTGATTGATCATCTTCATTGACGAGGCTGATGAATGATTCGTCTAGGAGGACATCTGGTTCAATGCCCAAGGCGCGCTCGACTGCCGGGCTTACGTAGACGATGCGTCCGTCGGTGTTGAGCACCCCGACGATGTCGGAGGAGTTCTCGACGAGTGCCTCGTAGCGGCGCGTGGTCCGCTGCTCCACGAGCCTGACGCCAAGGTGAGCGAAGCCGATTTCTCTGGCGAGGGCAACAAGGCTCTGCCGATCATGTCGAATCGGAGCGCGGCCGGTCTCGATGAGCAAGGCCAACGGAGGATCGTCAAGGACGTTGAGGATCGAGAGGTAGCGACCAGCGGCGGGGATGGTGTGTATTCCCCGACGTTTCAGATCAGGGTGGTCGAAGTCCAGTCTGGCGACAGCATCTTCGCTGTCGAGGGCGGTTGTCGAACCCCAGCGAGCGCGGGTCTCCAAGCCACACTTGGTCCGCTCAACGAGCGAGCTGCCGAACACGAGGCCCGCAGTACAGACGGCTCGGGTCGACTCGACACCGATGAATCCGATGTCTCTGATCGATGTTGCCATCGACAAGCGCTCCCCTGAGATGCGGAGGTCGTCACCACGCTGCAGCATTGCGTCGCGCCCCCGGACGAGCATTGCGAGACGAATGAGGACGAGACCGGTGATGATGGAGGTCGCTGCGAGGAGGACCGATCCGGAGGAGTCGACTGCTCCCACCACCTCCATTGTGAGAAGGATGGGAGGGATGGCTTGGGCCACGGCTAGCAAGCGCGAAACGTCCGATTCCAAGCGGCGGCTCTCGATCCTCTGGCGTTGCCGTCAGAAGCCCCATCTTCGGGTGATAGATGGTGGCGAGAAACAGCCCGTAGATCAGAGGAGTAAGGATTAGCGGTAGGTCCCCACCTCGCCCGTAGGCATAGTTCACGGTGCTAAGGAGGTCGGACGCGAACAACAAGGCGACAGCCCCACCGAACAGGTAATAGGGCAACGGCCTGCGGCCAGGCGCCTGCACCACTCGGACAGTCACGGTGAGCAAGACGAGGCTGACAGCCGTGTACCCGCCGTTGGTTAGCCGCTCGGCTGCCATCACAGATGGGTTGCTGGCATAAGGCTGGAGCAGGAGGACCCACACCAGCACGCCGGTTGCGGCCGAGACGATGAGTGCATCGAGCCACGAGTCCCAGTCGCGGATCGCTCCGGATCGGCGTCGGAGGAATTCGAGCGCCCCGACGATGAAGGCGCCGTAGCCAGCCACCAACAGGAGGTCTCCGGGAGAAGGGAGCGGCTGGTCGACGTCGATGGCGGCGCCGTGGATGAATCGCCCTATCGCACCGGCGAAGATCAGCGTTCCTCCAGCAGAGAAGAACATCCATGCCCGCCGGTTTGGCTCTTCGAGATCTCGAACTCGGACCCAGGCGATGACGATCCCAACGAGGATCACAGGCTGAGCGATCGCCGGGCGCGTGACGGGATCAACAGCGGCAAGGGCTGCGGAAGCCGCCACGCCGACAACGAGGAGGGTCACCCAGCTGGGCAGTCGCACGGTCTTCAAGTCGACCGCGATTGGCCAAGCCTTAGTGGCCCACCGGTTCGGGGCCCTGTTGGTCTGCTAAACGAGACTCGGCAGGATGCCGTGAAGTAGACCGAACTCAGCCGCGTAGACAGGGGCGGTGATGTAAGAGATCCGGCGAACCGACGCCCTAGCCCGGCCGCGTCGGTAGAGGATCAGGGGGGGGAGAACCCCTCCAATAACTATGCGAAGCGGCAGTTGCGGTAACGGCATCCGTTACCGCAGCGTGCAGCGACTGCTCGCGGTGCGCGACCTGATTGAAGCGCCGCTCCAGGGACAGCCGTTTGAGCAGGAACGATGCGACTCGGTGGGGTGACTCCTTCGTGCCTTCGCGCACAAGGAAGATCTGGATGATGGTATACGCCGACCAGGCGAGGAGACCGGCGACCGCAGGGCCAAGAGACCACGACAGGAGCCAGAAGAGGGGCCCGAACGTGAGGTCGTCGACGACTGCGAGGATCAGGATTGTGAGGCTCCACCACCCGACAGAGGAGAGAAGGGGTCGTCGTTCCTCGCCAGCAACGCCAGAATCGCTCACTGAGGTGAGCAGTCGTCGCAACGGCCGGACGGGGGAACGGCCTGTGGTCGATTCATTTCGGGTCGGAATCAGCCTATGGAAGAGATCCCAGAGTTTGTAGCGATCCGGTCTCGAAGATCGATCACAATCTCGGCCTTTTCGATCCCCTCCACGAGCCAGGCCCAGAAGTCGGGCACACGCACCGGCATGACTTGCTCAAGGGTGCCAAGAGGGACACCGATCGGGCGAACATCGAAGCCGTGGAGGTCGACATCGGGTCCGAGCTGGTCGAACTCGCACCCGTAGTAGCCATTGAGCAGCTCCTGCAGCCACGGGTCCACAAGTGCAACGAGCCCGGAAACTCCTGACCGCCAAGCAAGCGCAAAGACTGAGCGGTAGAGCTCCTCGGCAATACCCAAGTGCTTCCGCATCTCCGGCCGAATCGCAAGACTCGCATACTCACAGACGGGTTCACTCGGGAACCCCTCCCACCGCTCCGGCGCGTGATCACCGACGGGAAGCGTCTCGTAGTCCCCCAGTAGCGACCTCACCACGCCGATCACCATTCCGGTGTCGTCGAGCACGACGTGGAAGATCGAGCGGCTCTCGTAGCTGGCATAGGCCGATAGTCGCTTGTCCCCGGAGGGAGGGAAGAAGCCTTCTTCGACGAAGACCTCGTACTCCAGACGGCGGGCGGCCTCGGCGGTTTCTGAGTCGGCGGTGATCACAGCGCTGAAGCCCAGCGGGAGCTCGGGCGGTCGCCCTGCTCTCTGCTTGGCTCGCTGGCCTTCGTCTAGTGCCACGGATCCACCGATCGGATGAAAGGCGACCCAGCCGGTCCCCTCCGTGACCGGTGTACCACAGATGGCGCGCGCATTGGCTCCACAGGAGCGCCACTGACGCTGAGCGTGGTTGGGATTGCCACGGATGGCTGCCAAGTAGCCTGTGAGCGAACCCTCCGCCACTGGGCTGGCAGCGGTCCGGTTCGCGCCCTGGATGACCAGTCACTTGACGGACACTGGGTGGAGACGATGGGACTCGAACCCACGACCCCCTGCTTGCAAAGCAGGTGCTCTAGCCAGCTGAGCTACGTCCCCAGGGACTCGGACGATACCGGCGTCGCTCAGCTGGCCCCCGGGAGTTCGCTGTGGCCGCCGAACTGCTTGCGTTGGGCGGACAGGACCCGGCTGGCGAAGTCGTCTTGGCCGCGTGAGCTGAACCGCTCGAACAGGGCCGAGGTCAGCACGGGGGCGGGGACGCCGACCTCGATGGCGGCTTCGCAGGTCCACCGGCCCTCGCCGGAGTCCGAGACCCGGCCCTCGAATCCGGCCAGAGTCGGATCGGCGAACAGGGCGTTGGCGGTCAGGTCCATGAGCCAGGAGCGGATCACGGTGCCTCGTCGCCAGACCTCGGCCACCTCGGCCAGGTCGAAGTCGTACTGGTAGTCCTCGGGGTTGCGCAGGGGGGTGGTCTCCGCGTTGTGCTCCTGGCCGTCGGCCAGGCCGACGCCCGCGGAGGCCAGGATGTTCAGCCCTTCGGCGTAGGCCGCCATGAGGCCGTACTCGATGCCGTTGTGCACCATCTTGACGAAGTGCCCCGCACCGGCGGGACCGCAATGCAGGAAGCCCTCCTCGGCCGTGGTGAGCCCGCCCGTCCGTCCCTCGGTGCGGCTCAGGTCGTCGCCGGCCCCGGGGGCCAACGAGCGCAAGACCGGCTCCAGGCGTCCCACGGGTTCCTTCTCGCCACCGATCATCAGCGAGTAGCCGTTCTCCAGACCCCAGACCCCACCGCTGACCCCGACGTCGAGATAGTGCAGGCCTCGTCCGGCCAGGTCGCCGGCTCGCCGTATGTCGTCCTTGTGGTTGGAGTTGCCCCCGTCGACGACGGTGTCGCCTGCTGACAGGTGGTCCACCAGGTCGCCGATCACCCGGTCGACCAGGCCGGCGGGCACCATCAGCCAGACGGATCGGGGCCAGTCCAGGGCGACGCTCAGGTCGGCCATCGAGTCCACGCCCGTGATCCCCTCGTGCTCGGCGGCCAGCGTGGTCACGGCCTCGGGGTCGACGTCGTAGACGACGCACTCATGGCCGTCCGCCACCAATCGGCGGACCATGTTGGCCCCCATCCGGCCCAGTCCGATCATGCCCAGTTGCATGGCGCCTCCTCCGCGACCACGGTAGGGCTCCTGGCCGGCCACTTCGGTGCCCCGGCTCCCCCGGTTCCTGTCACACCCCCTCGGTACTGTCGAACTCATGTTCCCGACGTCGGTTGAGGTGGACCCGGTCGACCAGATCGCCGAGGGTCTCCGGCGCCTCCAGGACGAGGACCGTTCCGGCTGGTCAGCGCCGGCCCGCACAGACCGGGTGGTCGCCCTGGCCCAGTTGCATGGTCGACTCGAGGCGGTCACCGCTCAGGTGACCGGCGAGTGGGCCGCCTCCGGGGCCTGGGATGCGAATGGCTCTCACAACCCCACTGCGGCGCTGGCGTGGCGGTCGGGCCGGTCCCGCAACACCGCCGGCCGACTCGTCCGTCTCGGGACGTTCCTGCACCGTTTCGAGGCCACCGCCAAGGCGCTGGATCACGGCGACATCTCCGTGGACCACGCCGGCGCCTTGGCCTACGCCGTCACCGACGAGCGATCCGAGATCTACGAGCGGGACGAGGCCATGCTCCTCGATGATGCCCGTCGCTTCGATCACCGCAACTTCATGAAGCTCCTGCGGGCCTGGAAGTACCTCGCCGACGACGCGTTGGGCACCGACGACGAGGCCAAGAACCACGAACGCCGCGGTCTCAGCGTCGCCGCCCTCCTCGACGGACTGGCCGCCGGCGCGCTCACCCTCGAGCCCGAGGGCCTCGCCATCCTGCGCAACGCCCTCGACGCCTACCGCACCCTCGACGCCCCTGACATGCCCGGACCCCGACGCACCGGCACCCAGGTCAACTACGACGCTCTCATCGCCGCGCTCGCCGCGTCGATCAACGGGGCGGTGCCCGGGCGACCGGAGCGCACAACCGACATCATCGCCGGCTACGACGTCCTCCGGGGCCTGCCCCCGACCGACCTCGAGTTGGCCCGAACCGAGATCGCCGGCGTCGGCCCGATACCTCCCGCCCTGCTCCGCCGCCTCGCCGCGGACTCCGCGGTCGGCCGCATCATCGCCACCGCTGCCGGGCTCCCCCTGGACGTGGGCCGCCAGATCCGCTTCTTCACCCGGGCCCAGAAGCGGGCCATCCGGTTCCGTGACGACACCTGCGTCTGGCCCGGCTGCCACCTGCCCGGCAACTGGTGCGACGTCGACCACGCCATCGAGGCCGCCCGCGGCGGGGCCACGAACCTCGACCTCGGCCGGTACCTCTGCCACCGGCACCACCACCTCCGTCACAAGGGGTGGGAGGTGGACTACGACGTCCACCGGCGCAGCACCACGATCACCAGCCCTCTCGGCATCACCTACCACGACGGCCCGGATCCGCCGCCTGGTTGAGGGCCGCCCTCGTAGCCTTCGGACATGACCCTGCCGATCGACCGGACACCGGCGTGGGGCGACTTGGCGGCGCACCGGGTCGAGCTGGACGACCGCACCCTGCGGGACCTCTTCGCCGACGACCCGACGCGGGGTGAGGAGTTCGTGGTGGAGGTGGGCGACCTCTACATCGACTTCGCCAAGCACCGGATCACCCGCCACACCATCGAGTTGTTGGCCGCCCTCGCCCACGCGGCACAGGTCGAGTCGCTGCGGGCCGCCATGTTCGCCGGTGAGCACATCAACCTCACCGAGGGCAGGGCGGTGCTCCACACCGCCCTGCGGGCCCCGGCCGGCACCGTCGTGGAGGACGACGGCCACGACGTCGTGCCCGAGGTCCACGACGTCCTTGCCGCCATGGGCCGCTTCGCCGACCAGGTCCGGGGTGGGGAGCGACTCGGGGCGACCGGGGAGCGCTTCGCCCACGTCGTCAACATCGGCATCGGCGGCTCCGACCTCGGCCCGGCGATGGCCGCGGTCGCCCTCGATGCCTTCGTCGACCCGCGGATCGACCTGCGCTTCGTGGCCAACGTGGACGGCACCGATCTGGACCGGAAGCTGCGCGGCCTCGATCCCGCCCGGACGTTGGTCATCGTGGCCTCCAAGACCTTCACCACGCTCGAGACCATGACCAACGCCCGCTCGGCCCGGGCCTGGCTGGTCGACGCTCTCGGGGAGGACGCCGTCCAGCACCACTTCGTCGCCCTCTCCACCAACGCCGAGCAGGTGGCGGCCTTCGGCATCGACGCCGCCAAGACGTTCGGCTTCTGGGACTGGGTCGGCGGCCGCTACTCGCTCGACTCGGCCATCGGGTTGTCGCTCATGCTCGGCATCGGTCCCACGGCGTTCGGCGAGATGTTGGCCGGCTTCCACACGGTGGACGAGCACTTCCGGGATGCGCCGATCGAAGCGAACGCCCCGATGCTGCTCGGCCTGCTGGGGATCTGGTACTCGAACTTCTGGGGGGCCGAGACCCATGCCGTGCTGCCCTACAGCCAGGAGCTGGCCCGCTTCCCGGCCTATCTCCAGCAACTGGACATGGAGAGCAACGGCAAGTCGGTCACCCGCCACGGCGAGCCCGTGGCCTGGGACACCGGCCCCGTGGTCTGGGGTGAGCCGGGCACCAACGGCCAGCACGCCTTCTTCCAACTCCTGCACCAGGGCACCCGCCTGGTGCCCGCGGACCTGATCGGGTTCGTCCAGCCGAACCACCCCTACGGCGACCACCACGACCTGCTCATGGCCAACCTCTTCGCCCAGGCCGAGGCCCTGGCGTTCGGTCGGTCAGCCGAGGAGGTGCGAGCCGCCGGCGTCGACGAGGCGCTGGTCGCCCACCGCACCTTCCCGGGCAACCGCCCGACGACCACGATCCTGGCCGACCGGCTGACGCCGTCGGTTCTGGGCCAGCTCGTCGCCCTCTACGAGCACAAGGTCTTCACCCAGGGCGCGGTCTGGAACGTCAACTCCTTCGACCAATGGGGCGTGGAGCTGGGCAAGTCGCTGGCCCAGGCCATCATCCCGGAGGTCCAGGCGACGACCGAGCCGGAGCTCGTTCACGACTCGAGCACGAACGCCCTGATCCGTCGCTACCGCGCGCGGCGCTGAGGCGAACGGACCGGGACCGGATCCGCCCGGCCTCGCCACCGGAGCGTGGGTCAGAGCGGCTGGCCCAGGACCTCGATGCTGCCGTCGGGGTCGGCCACCACCACGGTGGAGACCAGGTCGGCCAGGAATATCCCGTGGTCGACCACGCCCGGGATGGCCGAGAGCTCGGCCGCCAGTCCACCCGGGTCGGCGATCTCCTCGAACCGGGCATCGAGCAGCACCCCGCCGTTGTCGCTGAGGCCGTCCCGGCGGTCCACGGCCGACGCCCCCAGGGCGAGCAGCCGTTCACCGACGACGCCGGGGGCGAAGGGCAGGCACTCGATCGGCGTGCCGAAGGGGCCCAGTCGAGGCACGACCTTGGAGCGGTCGGCCACGACCACGAAGCGGTCGGCCATGGCGGCCACCACCTTCTCGCGGGTCAACGCCCCGCCGCCGCCCTTGGTCAGGTTCAGGTCGGCGTCGACCTCGTCGGCTCCGTCGATGGTCACGTCCAGGTGGAGGGCCTCGTCGGGGGCCACCAGCCGGAGACCCAGGCGGCCCGCCAGTTCCTCGGTGGCCGTCGAGGTGGCCACACAGGTCAGGTCGTAGCCGGTCTCGCCCAGCGCCTCGATGGCGTAGCGCACCGTCGACCCCGTCCCCAGGCCGACCCGCATCCCGTCGGCGACGACGGTCGCCGCCGCCCGCCCCGCCGCCTGCTTCGCCTGGTCCTGGGGATCCACGCGGCCCACCTTGCCAGCCCCGGCCCCGTTCTGGTGGTGATCGGTCACGCTGGGCGTGACCAACTCACGCAATTTCGGGGTGGAGGTCAGCCCTCCGCGAGCATGCGGTCGAGGGTGAGCTCGGGCTGCTCGCGCTCGACCCGCTCCAGCCAGTAGGGGCTCTCGAAGAGGGCGTATCTCGCGCCGTCGGCCCGGCGCAGGACGGTGACCCCGGACATGGCCTTCAGCGCGGGCTCGCTCTCGGCGTCGGTCAGGCGGGCCACCCGGTAGGAGGTCGGGTTGAGCTCCACCGGGGCGCCGAACTCGTTCTCGAGGCGGTGCTTGGCCACGTCGAACTGCATCGGTCCGACGGCGGCCAGGACCGGGGCGACGTCGCCCAGGTCGGGGTCCCGCAGCACCTGGACCACGCCCTCCTCGTCGAGCTGGTTGATCCCCCGACGGAACTGCTTCGAGCGGCCCGTGTCGGTGGTGCGGGCCGTCGAGAAGTGGTTGGGGGCGAAGCTGGGGATGTCGCCGAAGCTGATCGGCTCGTCGACGAACAGGGCGTCGCCGACCCGTAGATCGGTGGCGTTGACCAGCCCGACCACGTCTCCGGGGTAGGCCTCCTCCAGGGTCTCACGTTCCCGGCCGAACGCGGTGTGGGCGTACTTGGTGGCGAACGGCTTGTCCGTCTTGTCGTGGGAGACGACCATGCCCCGCTCGAAGCGGCCGGAGCAGACCCGGAAGAAGGCGATCCGATCCCGGTGCGAGGGGTCCATGTTGGCCTGCACCTTGAAGACGAAGCCGGCGAAGGGGGCGTCCAGCGGACGGGGCACGCCGTCCTCACCGGCCCGGGGGGTCGGGGACGGCACCATGTCCACCACCGCGTCCAGCAGCATGCCGACGCCGAAGTTGGTGAGAGCCGAGCCGAAGAAGACCGGGGTCTCCTCCGCGGCCAGGAAGGCCTTCGGGTCGAGTTCGGGGACGATGGCGTCGAGCAGGTCCAGCTCCTCCTGGGCCGTGGTCCAGGCCGCGCCCTCCTCTTCGGCGGCCCGCTCGGCGGTGACGTGCTCCTCGGGGGCCATCGTCGAGCCGTGGCTGGTCCGGGTGAAGCGGGTGAAGCCACCGTCACCGGCCCGGTGGGCCACACCCCGGAAATCCCCCGAGAGGCCGACGGGCCAGGTCACCGGCGTGGGGGTCAGGCCGATCTGCTTCTCGATCATGTCGATCAGCTCGATGGCGTCCAGGCCCGGACGGTCCCACTTGTTGATGAAGCTGAGCAGGGGCAGGCCCCGGTCCCGGCAGACCTCGAACAGCTTGAGGGTCTGGGGCTCGATGCCCTTGGCCGCGTCGAGGACCATGATCGCGGCGTCGGCCGCGGCCAGGACCCGGTAGGTGTCCTCGGAGAAGTCCCGGTGACCGGGGGTGTCGAGCAGGTTCAGGACGTGGTCCCGGTGAGGGAACTGCAGGACCGTCGAGGTGATCGAGATCCCCCGCTTCTGCTCCATCTCCATCCAGTCCGAGGTGGCGGCCCGCTGGTTGCCCCGCCCCTTGACCGACCCGGCGGTGCCGCTCAGCGCGCCGCCGTACAGCAGGAACTTCTCGGTCAGGGTGGTCTTGCCCGCGTCGGGATGGCTGATGATGGCGAACGTCCGCCGGCGCGCGGCTTCCTCGACGACGTCACTCATGGCCCCAGGATGCCGGGGCAGCGGGCTGCTTCAGGCGAGGTTGGTCTGGAAGAGGGTGACGGAGGGTGCGGTGCCGGGGTTCGCCCAGGCGTCGGGGGCGCGGTTGGTGTTGTAGAAGATGCGGGCCGCGTTGCCGCGGTTGATGTTGTTGCCGGTGCGGTAGGTGTCGTCCTGGAAGCCGTTGGCCAGGCCGTTGTGGATGGCCCAGCGCACGGCGTTCTCGTAGAACGGGGTGATGTCGGTCATGCCGTGGGGTTCATAGGCGGTGGTGTCGGGGGCGCCGGCGGCCTGGTAGAGGCTGCGGGTGTAGTTGCCGCGGGAGATGGGGTTGTTGGGGCGGAAGGTGTTGTTCTGGAAGCCGTTGAAGATGCCGTTGGCTTTGGCCCACCGCACCGAGTTCTCGACCCAGTTGGGGACGTCGGTGAAGCCGTGGGGGGCCAGAGCGGTGACGTCGGGTTCGCCGAAGGCCCGGTAGAGCAGGCGGACGGCTTGGCCGCGGGTGATGTCGTTGTTCGCGTGGAAGGTGCCGTTGCCGAACCCGGTCATGAGCGGGGGGTCCTGCACGTCGCTGGTGATCCAGCGGACGGTGGGCTCATAGAAGTTGCTCACTCCGGTGAAGCCGTGGGCGGGATAGACGGCTTCGATGGCGCCGAGGTCACAGGCCCCGGCGAAGGGCCGGTCCACGCCGCGTTGGTCGGTGGCCAGGTCGAGGTCGGTGGAACAGGCGGTGACCGTGTCGGGGATGGGGGAGCCGATGAGCGGGAAGCGGCTCGGGGTCGGTCCGCCGTTGTCCCGCAACGCCCCCAGGATCGGGCTGCCGCCGTTCTCGATGTCGCCGACGCCGGTGAAGCCACAGGAATCATCGCCCGAGAAGCTGTAGGTCGAGGTCGTCGACCCGACCTCCGAGCAGTCCGAGCCCCCACCCAACGGATCAGCCACCACCGAACCGAAGCTGGTCAGGTCCTGGGTGCTGATGTTGGAACCATGACCGCCCGGGGTGGTGTTGGACACCACCGTCGCGTGTTCGAGGACGACCGAGTTGGCGGTGATACCGCCACCACCGAGCACAACGGCGGTGTTGTGGACCAGTGTGCTGTTGGACGCGGCGGCGCTGGTGGCGTGGATCGCGCCACCGGGACCAACGGCGGTGTTGTCGTCCAGCGTGCTCCCCGTGACGGTCACGGTTGCCCCACGGAGGGCACCGCCCAGCGCGTCGGCCTGGTTGCCCGTGAACCAGCTGGAAGCCACGGTCACGGTGGTGGTGGAGAACACGGCGCCACCCTGCTCGGCGGTGTTGTCGCGGAACGTGCTGCCACTGATCGAAACGGGACCGGCGTTGGCCCAGATGGCGCCCCCGTTGTCGTCACCCGCCTGGTTGCCCGAGAACTGGCTGTCGGTCACCGTGACCGCCGCGGTCGCGGCGTAGAGAGCTCCCCCGGCGTCCCCTTGGCCGTCGAGGGCGGTGAGAGCGTCGACCGTGAGGAGGGCACCCGAGTTGTGCCTGAGGATCCGGCTGGAGCTGGTGGCGTCGACGGTGTGGCCGTTGCCGTCGATGGTCAGGGGCTGGGCCCCGGTGTAGGTCGGGTCGGTGCCGCCGACGAGGGTGATGTCGGCGGTGAGCTCGATGGTGTGGGGGGCCCGGTCGTCGATCGAGAAGCACGCCAGTGCCGCCCGGTACTGCGCTTCGTCGGCGACCTGGCCGGGGCATTCGGGCGGGGTGGCGATGGCGATGGCGGTGGGGCCGTCGCCGACGTCGACGGCGGTGCCGGGGGTCGCGGGAAGTGACACCGGGGTGACGGTGTCCACGAAGAGGTCGGCGGTGTAGGCGGTGGTGCCGTCGGGGGTGATGGCGATGCCGAGGGGGCCGTCGCCGACGTCGATGGGGGTGCCGGGGGTGTTGGCGGGGAGGGCGATGGGCGTGACGTTCCCGTCGTTGAGGTTGGTGACGTAGGCGGTGGTGCCGTCGGGGGTGATGGCGATGCCGGCCGCGGAGGCCCCGACGGGGATGGGGGTGCCGGGGGTGTTGGCGGGAAGGGCGATGGGGGTGACCGAGGGAACGCTCTGGTTGACCACGTAGGCGGTGGTGCCGTCGGGGGTGATGGCGATGGCGACGGGGAAGGCGCCGACGTCGATGGGGGTGCCGGCGGTGCCGGCGGGGAGGGCGATGGGGGTGACGGTGTCGTCGATGGCGTTGGTGACGTAGGCGGTGGCGCCGTCGGGGGTGATGGCGATGGCGCGCGGGTTGTCGCCGACGGGGATGGGGGTGCCGGGGGTGCCGGCGGGGAGGGCGATGGGGGTGACGGTGTCGTCGTTGAGGTTGACCACGTAGGCGGTGGCGCCGTCGGGGGTGATGGCGACGGCGCTCGGCCTGTCGCCGACGTCGATGGGGGTGCCGGGGGTGTTGGCGGGAAGCGCGATGGGCGTGAGGTTGTCGTCGGCTTCGTTGGTGACGTAGGCGGTGGCGCCGTCGGGGGTGATGGCGATGGCGCTCGGGGTGTCGCCGACGTCGATGGGGGTGCCGGCGGTGTTGGCCGGGATGGCGATGGGCGTCACGGTGTCGTCGTTGGCGTTCGTGACATAGGCGAACTCGGTCACAACGGGTGGCCCGCCTTCTGTGGCTTCGGCTTGGGCGGGGGTCCACTGGTCGGCGGAGGCGAGGAGCAGGGTGGCGACCGCCAGGATCGTGGCGGTGGCTGCGCTGAATCGGCGCGTCCTGGTCTGGTGTGCCGGCACGGTCCCCCCCGGTTCGGGCCGTCGTAGGTCTTCGACACGACGACCGCGTTGTGAGGGGCGAGCCTCGGTCAGGTGGGCGAGGCTGTCAAGCCGGGGGGGGGTCGGGGCGCTTCCGGCGAGGTTGGTCTGGAGGAGGGTCGTGGCGGGGCGGTTCCGGGGCACCAGGCACGGCCCTCAGGACGGCAGGGTGATCCAGACCGCCTCGGACCACGCGACGGGCTCGCCGTCGGCGTCGTAGAGCGTCGTCGACGCGAACCGCTTGCGCCCTTCCGAGGCGGTGTGACGGCCGACCACGACCAGAGGCTCACCCGCCTCGAGGGGCCGGTCGATCTGGGCGGTCATCGTGCCGAGAACGACGGCGACCCCCTGTGCCATGACGGCCAGGCCCGAGGGGCAGTCGAGGGCGGCCCACGCCAGACGGTCGACGTCGAGGTCTGCCCCGGCGGGGTCCGGGATCCAGGTGGTCGCGATGGCCGAGCCGTCGGGCAGCGGCCCGGGCGTGATGTGGAGGCCGTCGACGGCCGACGGACCGCACACGAAGCAGTGCGGGAAGGTGTGCTCCTCCGCCGTCGGGCCCACCGTGGCCTCGGCCGCGTCCGAGTCGACCCCGGCGCCCGGGCGCGGGATGCCGTCGTGGGGGGCTGCGACCGCCACCCGCTGCTCGCCGTCCCACAGCGACGCCCCGGCGTCGCCGGTCTCCAGGCGCAGCGGGGTCTCGAGCGGCACGGCCGCCTCGAGGCGCACGGTCGCGGCCGGACCGAGGTCGACGGCCAGCAGGCCCGCGACATAGCCCCCGTTCGCCGTGTCGGGGGGCCCCTGGTAGCGGGTCGGGACCGTCACGGTGGTCGTCATGGCCCCAGTGTGGCGTGCGAAATTGCGTCAGTTGGTCACGCCAGGCGTGACCGATCAACGCGATTTCGGCTCGGGGGCCGGGTCAGGCGGCGCCGGCGCCGGGGTGGGCGACCGGGTCGCGGAGGTCCAGGCGGCGGCCGGGGGTGCGGGTCGCCAGGAAGGCGGTCTGGGTGGGTCCGGTGGCCGGGCGGCCCAGGAAGTAGCCCTGGGCCCGCTCGCAGCCGAGCTCGCGCAGGGTGCGGACCTGGTCGGCGAACTCCACGCCCTCGGCCACCGCGACGAGGCCCAGGCGGTGGGCCAGGTCGATCACGCCACGGACGATGGCTTCGTCACCGGTGCCCCGGTTCACGCCGGCGACGAAGGAGCGGTCGACCTTGAGCAGGTCGACCGGGAAGCGGCGCAGGTAGGCCAGGGACGAGTACCCCGTGCCGAAGTCGTCGATGACGATCTTCACGCCGAGGTCCTTCAGGGCCGAGATCTGGCTGACCGCCACGTCCTCCTCGTCCAGCAGGACGTGCTCGGTGACCTCCACCTGCACGCACGTGGGGTCGATGCCGGTGTCGTCCAGGACCAGGGCGACGTCCTCGACCACCGTCGTGTGGCGGAGCTGGGCGGCGGAGAAGTTCACGTAGACCCCCAGGTCGGCGCCCGCGGAGCCCTGCTGCCAGGCCACGGTCTGGCGGCAGGCCTCGGCGAAGACGTGGCGGCCGAGGGGCACGATGAGGCCCGTCTCCTCGGCCACCTCCATGAACTCCGCCGGGGCGAGCATCCCGCGCTCGGGGTGTTCCCAGCGCATGAGGGCCTCGAAGCCCGAGACCCGGTCGTCGCGCAGCTCGATCACCGGTTGGTAGTGCACGACGAGGCGGCCGTCGTCGACGGCCCGGCGAAGGCCGGACTCGGTGTCGAGGCGGTCCAGGGCGCGGTGCCGCAGGGCATCGTCGAACACCTCGGTCCGGTCCCGCCCGCCCGCCTTGGCCCGGTACATGGCGGCGTCGGCGTCGCGCACCAGGGCCTCGGGGCGGCTTTGTCCGGTCTCGTCGTAGGCGATGCCGATGCTCAGGGTCACGACCAGTTCGGTGCCCCCCACCGCGATCGGCGCCCGCACCCCCTCCTGGATCCGTTCGGAGAGCACCACGGCGTCCCGGGGTGACGTGAGGTCCGAGCACAGCAGTACGAACTCGTCACCACCGAAGCGGGCCACGGTGTCTCCCGGGCGGACGCTCTCGGCCAGTCGTTCGGTCACCTGCAGGAGGACCTCGTCGGCCCCCTCGGCCCCGAGGCCCTCGTTCACGACCTTGAAGCGGTCGAGATCACAGCACAGGACCGCCACTCCGGTGTGCAGCCGGGGGCTGCGGGCCAGAGCCACCCCGAGGCGGTCCATCAGCAGGGTGCGGTTGGGCAGGCCGGTGAGCTCGTCGTGGGTGAAGTGGTGCTGGAGGCTGGCCTCCCGCCGCCGGGTCTCCGACAGGTCCCGGGTGATGGCCGAGACGCGGTCGATCCGGCCGTCCTCGCCCCGGTGGGCGACCAGCACGCAGGCCACGGGGATCTCGTCGCCGTCGCGGGTGAGGGCCAGTTCGCCCTCCCAGCGGCCCGTGGACCGCAGGGCGGGTCGGATCTCGTCCTGGTAGCGCTGGACGGCCCAACGCGGCGGCGCGCCCCAGCGATCGCTGCTCTCCGGGCGGCCGACGCCGAAGAAGGCCTCGGCGGCGGGGTTGGCGTACACCAGGCGACCGGCCCGGTCGACGGTGGTCACCAGGTCGGTGGCGACGGCCAGGATGGCGTCGAGGTGGTCGTGGTCGTGTTCCGGCCCGGCCACCGGCGGTGGTCGATCGTGGCGCGGGGGGTGGCGACGGAACACGGACATGATCGGACGCGAGCCTAGGAGTGGACCCGGGCGCGGTTCGGGGATGCCCTGACGCGGGCGCCGGATCAGCGCGTGGGGGCGCCGACCGGGGTGAGGGTGGCCTCGAGCAGCCGACCGATGCCGTGCGCCGGCTGGGGCCGCGCCAGCAGGAAGCCCTGGGCCAGGTCACAGTCCAGCGTCCGGAGGGCCTCGAGGTGCTCGCCGCGCTCGACGCCCTCACCGACGGCCCGCAGACCGAGGTTGTGGGCCAGGGTGATGACCGCCCGCACGATCGCGGTGTCGGTCGGGTCGAGGCCGAGCCCCCGCACGAAGGAGCGGTCCACCTTGAGGAGGTCGACCGGGAAGCGGGACAGGTAGGACAGGGAGGAGTACCCCGTGCCGAAGTCGTCCACGATGAGGCAGACGCCCAGGTCGTGGAGTTGGTGAAGCCGTTCGCCGGCCCGCTCCACGTCGTCCATGAGGACGCTCTCGGTGATCTCGAGGTGGAGGCGGTGCGGGTCGAGCCCGGTGTCGTCGAGCACGGCGGCCACCTCGGTGGTGAGGGTCCGGTGTCCGAGCTGGCGGGCCGAGAGGTTCACGCTGACGAAGAGGTCGTCGGCGGCCACCGGGTACTCGGCCTGCCAGTGCTGGACCTGACGGCAGGCCTGCTCCACGACCCAGCGGCCGATGGGCACGATCAGCCCGGTCTCCTCGGTGACCCGGATGAACTCGTCGGGCCCGAGCAGGCCCCGCTGGGGGTGCTCCCACCGCAGCAGCGCCTCGACGCCGACGATCGAACCCGTGGTGAGGTCGATCTCGGGCTGGTAGTGGATCCGCAGCTCGTGGCGGTCCAGGGCCCGGTGCAGTGCGTTCTCGGTGGCCATGCGGTGCACGGCGGCCTCGCGCATGGCGTGGTCGAACATCGCGGCGCGGTCCCGGCCACCGCCCTTGGCCTGGTACATGGCGGCGTCGGCGTCCCGGATCAGGTGGCCGGGGTCGGCTGTGGGGTCGTCGGTGTAGGCGATGCCGGTGCTCACCGTCATGAAGATCTCGGCGTCGCCGATCTCGTAACGCTCGTCGACGCTGTCGCGCACCCGCTCGGCCACGAGGAGCGCATCGTCCTTCTCGGTCAGGTCCTCGCACAGCACGACGAACTCGTCGCCCCCGAAGCGAGCCACGGTGTCGCCGGGGCGCAGGGCGCGGGTCAGCCGTCGGGCCGTCTCGATCAGCAGCTCGTCGCCGACGGCGTGGCCGAGGCTGTCGTTGACGACCTTGAAGTGGTCGAGGTCACAGAAGAGCACCGCCACTCCGGTGCTCGTCCGTCGCCCGCGAGCCAGGGCCATGCGCAGGCGATCGGTCAGCAGGGTGCGGTTGGGGAGACCGGTGAGCTCGTCGTGGGTGGCCTGCTCGCGGAGCTGGGCCTCGAAGTCCTTCCGCTCACTGATGTCCCGGGCCACCATCGAGAGCCAGGCCACCTCACCGTCGCCGTTGCGGTGGGCCAGGCACTGCACGGAGAAGGGGATCTCCAGGCCGTTGCGCAGGAGGGCCAGCTCGCCGGTCCAGATGCCCTCGGACTCGAGTGCGGGACGGACCTCACGTTCGAAGCGGGCCCGCACCCACGCCGGAAGGCGGAGATCGAGATCCTCGGCCGTGGCCTCGACGGCGATGAGGTCGTAGAAGGCCAGGGCGGCCCGGTTGAGGTAGAGCGGATGGCCGGTTGCGTCGGTGACCAGCACGAGGTCGCTGGTCGCCTCGATGATCCCCGAGAGGCGGTCGTTGTGGGCGACCACGTCCCGATACCGGTCCTCGGCGTCGCGGAGGAGGTCCTCGGTGGGGTCCCGAACGGTCACGCAGCACGCACTGTAGTCACATGACCGCACCCCGTGGTGCCAGTTCCGGTCAGCCGGGCTCGGCCCCGTCCAGGTCGGTGACCACGTCCTCGACGGCGAGGCGGGCCCCCGCCACCCGGTCGCGGCACAGGGCGACGAGCTCGCCGGCCCGGGCCACCTTCTCGGCCAGGGCATCCACGTCGAGGCGGTCGTCGTCGAGCTCGGCGAGGATGGCCTCGAGCTCGGCGAGGGCTTCGGCGTAATCCGGCTGGGCGTCGTCGTCGGTCGGCTCGGTCATGAGGGTTCCTCGGGGGACGTGGACCGACTGGTCACCTCGCCCTCGGCGAGGGTGGTGACCAGCGCGGTGCCGGGCGGGGCATCGGCGGGGGAGCGGACGAGCTCGCCGCGTGCGGTCCGGGTGATGGACCAGCCGCGGGCCAGCGTGCGGGCGGGGTCATAGGCGTTCAGGCGCGCCCCCCAGTCGACCAGGCGCTGGTCGGCTCGGTCCAGGGTGCGGGGTGCGCGGCGCCGGATCTCCCCGGCGAGGTCCCGATGGCGCTGGTCGGCCCGGTCCAGGCCCCGCCGGCTGGAGATCACCGCCCGACGGGCGGCCCGGTGGACGCGGTCGTCGGCCCGGTCCAGGTGGGCCAGGGCGCGGGCGGCGATCGCCGCCCAGGTGTCCTCGAGGCCGGCCACCCAGTCGTGGACGCGGTCGACCAGCCAGGCGGCACAGGCGGTCGGGGTCTTCAGGCTGGTGTGGGCCACCTCGTCGGCCACCGCCCGGTCGATCTCGTGGCCCAGACCGGTGACGACGGGCACGGGCACGGCGGCGATGGCCCGGGCGATGCCCTCGGCGTCGAACGCGGCCAGGTCGGTGCGGGCCCCACCACCCCGGACCAGCGCGACGACGTCGGTGCGGCCCGGGTCGACGGCCTCGAGCGCGGCGATGATGGTGGGCTCGGCCTCCCGCCCCTGGACCCGGACGTCGACCAGGGTCAGCTCGAAGCCCAGGCCGCTGGTGGCCAACTCGTGGCCGAAGTCCTCGGCCGCGGCGCTGCCGCGGCTGGTGAGGACCGTGACCCGCAGGGGCGGACCGACGAGGGGGCGCCGGCCGTTGGCCGCCAGCAGGCCCTCCTCGGCCAGCGCCTCCATCACCCGGTCCCGCTCGGCGGCGAGCAGGCCCATCGTGTGGTTGGGGTCGATGGCGGTCATGCGCACCTGCACCTGCCCGGTGCGCTCGTAGGCGGTGACCGAGCCCCGGATGCGGACCTGCAGCCCGTCGTCCATGCGCAGCCTGCCGCCGGCCCGCCGCAGCAGGGCGTTGACCCCCCGCCGGTTCTGCTCGAAGAGGACCACGGGGAGGCGGACGCCGGGCCGGCCGTCGTCGCGGCCCTCGACCAGGTCGAAGTACACGTGGGTGTCGGTGCGGCGCAGGGCCTGGATCTCCCCGGCCACCCAGGTCTCGTCGCCGAAGGCCCGTTCGATGACCACCCGCGCCCGGCTGAGCACCTCGCTGACCGACAGGGTCGGGGTGGGGTCGAACAGGCGGTCGTCCATGCCCCGCCGAACCTACTTCCGCGGTGTGACATCGTGAGGGGTGTGGCGCTGCGCATCGCCGAGGACACCTTCGAGATCGACACCCTGCTCGGGGGTTGGGAGCGGGTCACCTCGGGCTACCTGGTGGAGGGCCCCGAGACCGCCCTGGTCGAGACCGGGAGCCAGTCCTCGGTCCCCTCCCTGCTCGCCGCGCTCGACGACCTCGGCATCGCGGCCGACGACCTGGCCCACGTCGTGGTCACCCACATCCACCTCGACCACGCCGGAGGCGTCGGGGACGTGGCCCGGGCCTTTCCCCAGGCCACCGTCCACGTCCACGAGAAGGGGGCCCGCCACCTGGTCGATCCCACCCGCCTGGTCGACTCGGCGGCCCTGGTCTACGGCGACCTGCTCGATTCGCTCTACGGCCGGCTGACCCCCACCGAGGCGGCGCGGGTGAACGTGCTCGAAGACGGCGACGAACTGGTCATCGGCCCGGGCCGGGTGTTGACGACCATCGACTCGCCGGGTCACGCCAAGCACCACCTGGGCCTGCACGACTCGCTCACCGGCCTGCTCTTCGTCGGCGACGCCGTCGGGGTGCGCCTGCCGGATGCAGGCATCCTGCGGCCGGCCACGCCCCCGCCGGACTTCGACCTGGACCTGGCCCTCGGCTCGATAGGCAAGTTCGCCGCCCGTCGACCCACGGGCATCGCCCTCGCCCACTACGGCCTCGTCCCCGAGGCCGAGGCCGTCCTGGACGAGGCCACGGAGATCCTGACCCGCTGGGCCGAGGTGGCCGAGGCGGCCTGGCGCCAGGGCGACGACATCGCCACGGCCCTCGACGCCGCGTTCGGCGCCGATCTCGACGAGGTCGCCCCCGAGCACAAGGAGAAGCTGGAGACCCTGAACGGCATCCACTCCAACGCCGCCGGTTTCCGCCGCTGGCTCGACCAGCGGGCCGACCACGCCCCGGGCCATCACCACCACGCTCATCCCCACAAGGCAGAGGACTAGATGGACGCAGTACCGCGGCGGAGCGGAGCGAAGCAGCTCCGCCGCCGCTCGCCGACGGCCGCCGGAGGCCACAGGAGCCGTGCCGGCGGCGACGAGAGACGCGTCCGATGACGTTGCGGCTGGAACTGGTCGGCCACGAGGTCCAGGGGACGGGGACCGAGGGGCTGGTCGTCGACGTGGACCAGGACGGGGACCGCATCGCCTGGTCGGTGGCCAACACCGGGGACCACGCCGCGGCGGTCGACCAGATCGCCCTGGTCTTCGCCCTGCCCGAGGTCCGCTTCCCGCTGCGGCTGTTCCGCAACGGGTACCAGTCCTGGTCGGTGACCGACTCGGCGGCCTTCGGCCTGGACGACGACCCGTCGATCGTCGACACGCTGCCGTTCCTGCGGGACATGCACCACGCCGACCGCGAGCCCGCGTCGGCCGGGGACCTGCGCTCCGAACAGGTGACGGTGTTGCGGGACCACGGCGGGAAGTCGGCCCTCGTCGGGTTCATCGGTGGCCGCCACCACGACGGCACCGTCCGTCTGCGCACCACGGCGGGGGGTGTGCAGGTGCGGGCGGAGGCCACGTTCGGTGGGGCCGCGCTCGAGCCGGGGACGCGGCGCGGCCTGCACCCGGTGGTCGTGTGGCCCGGCGAGGACCCGTCGGCCCTGCTGGCCCGCTGGGCGGCCGAGGTCGGCGCCGCCGAGCAGGCCCGCACGACCGCGCCCTACCAGGTGGGTTGGTGCTCCTGGTACCACTACTTCGACGGCGTGACCGAGGCCGACATCACCGCCAACCTGGCCCGGGCGGGGGACTGGCCCTTCGACGTCTTCCAACTCGACGACGGCTACCAGCCGGCGATCGGGGACTGGCTGGCGACCAACGAGAAGTTCCCCGGCGGGGTCGACGGCGTCGCCTCGGCCATCGCCACCGCCGGCTTCACGCCCGGCATCTGGGTCGCCCCGTTCATCGCCGCCCCCGGGTCCGAGGTGGCCCGCGCCCATCCCGAGTGGCTGGCCCGGGAGGCCGACGACCCCGACGAGCCGATGATCGGCATGTTCAACGAGATCTGGGGCGGGTTCATGTACGCCCTGGACGTCACCCGGTCCGACGTCCTCGACCATCTCACGGCCACGGCCCGGGACCTGGTCGACGCGGGCTACGCCTACCTGAAGCTGGACTTCACCTTCAGCGCCAAGCAACGGGGCCGGTATGCCGACCCCACCCTCACGCCGGCGGAACGCGTCCGGGGCGCCTACGACGCGGTGCGCCGGGGCGCCGGCGAGGACACCTTCATCCTCGGGTGCGGCGCTCCTCTGGGACCGTTGGTCGGCGTGGTCGACGGCATGCGCATCGGTCCCGACGTCGGCCCGCACTGGGGTACTGATCCGCTCACGCCCGGCCTCCCCGGCTACCGGGAGACCCAACCCTCGACCCGGGGGGCCTGGCGCTCGACCGTGGCTCGGGCCTTCCTGCACCGGCGCCTCTGGCTGAACGACCCGGACTGCCTGATGCTGCGCACGACCGAGACCAACCTCGCGCCGGAACAGGCCCGGGCGTGGGCCCTCGCCGTCGGCGTGTCCGGCGGGATGGCGCTGGTCTCCGACGACCTGGCGTTGCTGGGCCCGGACGAGCGGGCCCTGCTCGAGGAGGTCCTGACCCTCGGCCGGGAGGCGGACGCCGCCGCGGCGGCCGGTGACCCCCCGCGCTGTCCCGACCTGCTCGACGCCGACATCCCCACCACCCTGCAGGGCGCAGGCCACACCCTGGTCGGCGACCCCGAAGCGGGCACCGCCACCCTCACCTGAGGACGTCCGGGAGACGCAACGGGGCGCCTCGGGAGAGGGCGTGAACCCGGCCCTGCTCGCAGCCGCCGCCCTGGCTAGGGTCGACCCATGCTGATCGGCGGTCATGTCGGACCCGACGACCCCTTGGCCACCGCGGTGGCGGAGGGCGCGGACTGCGTCCAGATCTTCCTCGGGGACCCCCAGGGCTGGAAGAAGCCCCCACCCCGCGAGGACGCCGCCGAGCTGAAGGCCGCGGACACGACGATCTACGTGCACGCCCCCTACATCGTGAACGTGGCGTCACCCAACAACCGGATCCGCATCCCGTCCCGCAAGATCCTGCAACAGACCGTGGACGCCGCCGAGGAGATCGGTGCCGCGGGCGTCATCGTCCACGGGGGTCACGTCACCAAGGACGACACCGAGGCCGAAGGCTTCCTCCGTTGGGTCAAGGCCATGGACGCCCTCGACATGAAGGTCCCGGTCCTGTTGGAGAACACCGCGGGCGGCGACCACGCGATGGCCCGGCACTTCGACACCATCGCCGGGCTGTGGGACCACATCGGCGACCGCGGCATCGGCTTCTGCCTCGACACCTGCCACGCCCACGCCGCGGGCGAGGAGCTGATCTCCGCCGCCGAGCGCATCCTGGCCATCACCGGGCGCATCGACCTCGTCCACTGCAACGATTCCAAGGACGGCCACGGCTCCGGCCGGGACCGTCACGAGCACCTCGGTCGGGGCAACTGTGACCCGGCGGCCCTCGTGGAGACGGTGAAGGTGGCCGCCGCCCCGGTCATCTGTGAGACCGGCGAGGACGGCCGCAAGGACGACATCGCCTGGCTCCGCGACCAGGTCTGACCCGAGGTCAGTCCTCGTCGGCGCCTTCGTCGCCCTCGACGTCGGCGTTGGCGTCCACGACGGCGAAGGACTGGTCGAGCTGGACGTCGACGACGCTGCCGTCGTCCAATCGGACCTCGACCTCGTAGTAGCTCTCCTCGTCACCGGTCTCGGTGCCGGTGACCTCGCCGCCACCGGTCGCCTCGAGCGCGGCGGCGGATGCCCGGTCGAGGTCGGCGCCGGTGATCGGGCCCTCGCTGTCGTCGCCTCCGCCCGCCGCGGCGATGCCGATGCCCACCCCGGCGACGGCGAGACCGGCCACACCCACACCGGCCATGGCGATCTTGGTCTTCCTGGTGATGTCCATGGGCCGCAATCTACGAAAGCGTTCCTGAGCGTGGCCTGAACGCCAGGAGGGGCATTCGGTCCGGGGAGAGGCTCACTTCATAAGATGGACCATGGGCCCTCACGTCACCCGCCCTCCCACCACACCCGACTCGAGGAGACCCGGAGATGAGCCGATCCGGCCGGCGCGGATGACCATGATCACATGACCGCGACGACTCCGCAGGTGGCAGGCCGACGGGGACGGACGGCCACCGCCACGGTCGGCATGGTCGGTGGCGGGCAGTTGGCCCGCATGACCCAGCAGGCGGCGGTCAGCCTCGACATCGACCTGCACGTGCTCACCCCCGACCCCGATGCCCCGGCGGTGCTCGCCGGCGCCCGGCATGTCCCCGGCCATCCCGATGACCTCGGGGACCTCATGGCCCTGGCCGAGGGCTGCGAGGTGGTGACCTTCGATCACGAACAGGTCCCCGGCGACCACATCTCGGCCCTCGTCGCGGCGGGCCATGTGGTCCGCCCGGAGCCCGCGGCGAAGCGCATCGCTCAGGACAAGGCCCATGCCCGAGGGGTCCTCGACCGGTCGGGGTTCGCCGTGCCGCCGTTCGCCGTGGTCGATGCCGACGATCTCGCCGCACTCGGGCGGTTCGCCGACGACCACGGCTGGCCGATCGTGGTGAAGGCGCCTCGCGGCGGCTACGACGGCCGGGGCGTGGCCGTGGTCCACGGGACCGACGGGATCGGGTCGTCGGTGGCCCTCCCGGCCTCCGCCGGCCGGTGTCTGCTCGAGGCGATGGTGCCGATCGCGATCGAGCTCGCGGTCGTGGTGGTCCGCCGGCCGTCCGGCCCGTGGAGGACCTACCCCGTGGTCGAGACCGTCCAGGAGGACGGCATCTGTCGCGAACTGGTCATGCCGGCACGGGTCCCACCCGAGGTCGCGGAGCGGGCCGCGGCGTTGGCCGTCGCGGTCGCCGAGGACATCGGGGCGACCGGCATCCTCGCCGTCGAGCTCTTCCTGACCACCACCGGTGACCTCGTGGTCAACGAGGTCGCGGCCCGACCCCACAACAGCGGTCACGGGACCATCGAGGCCACCGGGACCTCACAGTTCGAGAACCACCTGCGCGCCGTGCTCGACTGGCCGCTGGGGTCGACGGCCATGGTCTCCCCGGCGGCGGCCACGGTGAACCTGCTCGGCCCGGCGAGCGCCGTCGACCTGGTCGGACGCGTCCCCGTGGCCTTGGAGGACCCCGCGGTCCACCTCCACCTCTACGGCAAGGAATCGGAGCCCGGTCGCAAGATCGGCCACGTGACGGTGCTGGCCGACACATCCGCCGAGGCGTTGGCGGCGGCCCGAACCGCCGCCGAGGCCCTGGTCGGCTCATGAGCGACCCGTCTCGGGTGGGCATCGTCATGGGGAGCGACTCGGACTGGCCGACGGCCGAACCGGCGGCGCTGGCCCTCGCCGAGCTCGGGGTGGCGAGCGAGGTGCGGGTCCTCTCGGCCCACCGCACCCCCCATCATCTCCTGGACTACGGCGGGTCGGCCGCGGACCGCGGCCTCGAGGTCCTCATCGGTGCTGCGGGCGGCGCGGCCCACCTGCCCGGCATGCTGGCGGCCGTCACGCCGCTCCCCGTCATCGGGCTCCCCGTGCCCCTGAAGCACCTCGACGGCATCGACTCGCTCCTGTCGATCGTGCAGATGCCGGCCGGCATCCCGGTCGCGACGGTGGCCATCGGTGCCGGGCGCAACGCCGGGCTGCTCGCGGCCCGCATCATCGGCGCCCGCGACCCCTCGGTCCGCGCTGGCCTCGTCGCCCTCCAGGCCGATCTCGCCCGGGCATCGGAGGCCAAGGACCAGGGCCTGCGGGATCGTCTGGAGGAGGGGTCACCGCGTTCTGACCGCGGGTGACGCGGAGGTGATCAGCCGGCCGGGGCGGACACCTCGTCGGTCTCGCCCCGCACGAGGGTGCGGTAGAGGTCGGCGTAGAGGCCGCCCCGGGCCAGGAGGCTGACGTGGGTGCCCCGCTCGACGAACCGGCCGTCGTCGAGGACCAGGATCTGGTCGGCGGCCACGATCGTGGAGAGCCGGTGGGCGATGACCACCGAGGTGCGGCCCCGTAGGGCCTCGTCGAGGGCGGCCTGCACCGCGGCCTCGTTCTCGGAGTCGAGGTGGCTGGTGGCCTCGTCGAGGATGACGATGCAGGGGTCCTTCAGCAGCATGCGGGCGATGGCCAGTCGCTGCTTCTCGCCGCCGGACAGGCGGTAGCCCCGTTCACCGACCAGGGTGTCCAGACCATTGGGCAGGGCGGTGATGACGTCCCAGATCCGGGCGGCCCGGCAGGCCTCCTCCAACTCGGCGTCGGTGGCATCGGGGCGGGCGTACCGCAGGTTGGCGCGGACGGTCTCGTGGAACAGGTGGGGATCCTGGGTGACCACCCCGATGGCGCCGCGCAGGGAGTGCTGGGTCAGGTCCCGGACGTCGCGGTCGTCGATGCGGACCGAGCCGTCGGAGACCTCGTACAGCCGGGGGATGAGCGAGGACAGGGTCGACTTGCCCGAGCCCGAGGGCCCGACCAGCGCGGTCATCGTCCCGGCCTCCATCGTGGCGGTGAGGCCCTTGAGCACGGGTGCCCCTTCGTCGTTCTCGGGGAGGGCGCCCGGGGCCTCCAGCGATGCGACCTGGGCCTCGGCGGCGGTGGGATAGGTGAACCGGACCTCGTCGAGGCGGATCGTGCCCCGGGGGTCCACCAGGTCGACCGCCCCCGGCCGGTCCTGGATGGGGTTCGGGGTGTCGAGCACCTCGAAGACCCGATCGAAGGAGACGAAGGCCGTCATCAGGTCGACCCGGGCGTTGGTCAGGCTGGTCAGGGGGGTGTAGATGCGGGTGACGTAGGTGCCGAGGGCGACCAGGGTGCCGATGGTCAGCGCCCCGGAGATGACCAGTTCGCCGCCGACCCAGTAGATGAGGGCGGTGCCGACCGCGGCCACCAGGCCGAGGGCGATGAAGAAGGTGCGGCTGTAGAGCGCCGTGCGCACGCCGATGTCGCGCACCCGGCCGGCCCGGTCGCCGAACTCGTCGACCTCCTGGTCCTGGCGGCCGAAGAGCTTGACCAGCATCGCCCCGGCCACGCCGAAGCGCTCGGTCATGGTCGTGTTCATGGACGCGTTGAGGTCCATCTGCTCCCGGGTCAGGTCCTGGAGCCGCCGCCCCACGCGCCGGGCGGGGAGCACGAAGACGGGGAGCACCACGAGGGAGAGGAGGGTCAACCTCCATTCGAGGTAGAGCATCGCCACGATGGTCGTGGCCACGACGATGACGTTGGAGACCACGGCGCCCAGCGTCCCGGTGATCGCCCGCTGGGCCCCGATGACGTCGTTGTTCATGCGGCTCACCAGCGCCCCGGTCTGGGTCCGGGTGAAGAAGCCCAGCGGCATGCGCTGGACGTGATCGAAGAGGGCCACCCGCAGGTCGTAGATGAGGCCCTCCCCGATCCTGGAGGACCAGAGGCGCTCGAAGATCGACAACAGGGCCTCGCCGATCGCCACCGCGACCATGAGGCCGGCGAGGACGGCCACCGCACCGCGGTCCTGGGCGGGGAGGGCGTCGTCGATGATGCGGCGGATCAGGAGCGGAGGGACCAGGTTGACCAGCGCGGCCAGCACGATGGTGGCGAGGAAGCCCAGCAGCATGAGCCGGTAGGAGCGGGCGAAGCGCCAGACCCGCTTGACCAGGCCCTTCTGCACCCGGGCACCGGCGATCGCCGTCGGGTCCGACCCGAGCGCCATGTGGGGTCCCATCCGCATGGCGGGGAGGGTACGGGCGCCGGGGATGGGTCATTCGGCCGGGGCACCCGATCCGCGCCCATTTCCTTCAGATGACCGGGTCGCCGCCGATCTCGCGTTGTGGGAGTGCTCCACGACCGGGGTACGGACGATGGCGGGAGGCGGCGGGCGATGAGGCAGTTCCTCGGGGACTCGATCGGACACACGACACCGACACCGAGCGGGTGACGGTGATCAGCCGCCCGACCCTGTCGACCGACGAGACGACACCGTCCGGCGCCGGTGACAGCACCCGATCGGCGCTGTTGGTGGTCTCGGCCGTCGGCCTCATCGTGGTCATGGCGATGCTGGGCCCCAAGGTCGGTCCCATCGGGGTGGGCACCTTCATCGCCCTGACGGTGGCCATCCTGGCCACCCGGTCGGCGCTGGCGGGTCACCGGGACCGTCGCCTGCGGTAGGCGCCCGGTCCGCGGACCCTCAGCTCAGGTCGTCCTCGCCGTAGTCCTGGCCCAGGTGGGTGATGGGCGTCTCGTCCATCATCCAGCGCAGGGTGTTCTTCAGCTTGGTGAGCTGGATGAACAGGTCGTGCTCGGGATAGAGCCCCGGCGAGACCTGGGGGGACTTGTAGTAGAAGCTCAGCCACTCCTGGATCCCGCCCATGCCGGCCCGTTGGGCCAGGTCCATGAAGAGGCACAGGTCGAGGGCGAGGGGGGCGGCCAGGATCGAGTCCCGGCAGAGGAAGTCGACCTTCAGCTGCATCGGGTAGCCCATCCACCCGAAGAGGTCGATGTTGTCCCAGCCCTCCTTGTTGTCGCCCCGGGGCGGGTAGTAGTTGATCCGGACCTTGTGGTAGGCCTCGCCGTAGAGCTGGGGGAAGCGTCCGGGTTCGAGCACGTCCTCGAGCACACCCAGCTTCGAGACCTCCTTGGTCTTGAAGTTCTCCGGGTCGTCGAGGACCTCGCCGTCCCGGTTGCCCAGGATGTTGGTGGAGAACCAGCCGTTGAGCCCCAGCATGCGGGCCTTGAGCATCGGGGCCAGGACGGTCTTGATCAGCGTCTGGCCGGTCTTGAAGTCCTTGCCGGAGATCGGGATGCCGGCCGCCTCGGCGTAGGTGCGCAGTGCGGGGGTGTCCACGGCGAGGTTGGGGGCGCCGTTGGCGAAGGGCACGCCTTCCTGGAGGGCGGCGTAGGCGTAGAGCATCGAGGGGGCGACGGACGGGTCCTCGGCGTCGATGGCCGCTTCGAGGGAGTCGATGTCCATGTGGGCCGGGCCGGTCTCGATGAAGACCTCCGTGGAACCGCACCAGATCATGACCATGCGGTCACAGAGGTGCTCGTCCCGGAAGGCCTGGATGTCGGCCCGGATCTGTTCGAGCATCGCCCGCTTCGACGTGTCGGCCATGACGTTGCTGCCCTCGAGGCGCTTCACGTAGTCCGGGTCGAAGGCCGCCGGCATCGGGCGGATGACCCGGAGGGCGTCGGCGATGCCCTCGAGATGACGGCCGGTATCGAGGACCCCGGCGCGGACCGCGGCGGCGTAGGCGTCATCGGGGTAGGGGTCCCAGGCGCCGAACACGATCTGGTCGAGGGAGGCCAGCGGGACGAAGTCCTGGATGCGGGGGACGTTGTCGTCGGTGCGCTTGCCGATGCGGATGGTGCCCATCTGGGTGAGGGAGCCGACCGGGTCCGCCTCCCCCCGCTTGGCCAGCTCGACGCCGGCGATGAGGGTGGTGGTGACGGCCCCGAGGCCGACGCAGAGGATGCCGAGCTTGCCCTCGGCGGGGGCGACGGTCGGGGACGGAGGCGTTTCGGTCATGGCTGGACCCTAAGGGAACCGCTACGCCGAGCGGGTCCTGGCCGACACCGCCGATCTCGGCCGGTGGGTCGAGGGCCGCCGCTCGGGCCGGGCCGGGCCGCTGCGGGTGGGCCTGATCGATGTGGCCGCCGTCGACCACTTCTCCGAGCCGTTGCGGTCCTTTCGGCGGGAACGCCCTGGGGTCGAGTTGCGTCTGACCGTGGCGCCGTCCGGGGAGGTCCTCGACCTGCTGGCCCGCGGGGCCCTGGACCTGGCGGTGTGCGTGGCCCCCGACCCGGACCCGTCGCTGGTCGTGAAGCCACTCCGGGAGGAGCCGCTGGCCGTCTATGCCCCGGAGGGCCTGCGGATCGGGCCCCCCACGGGGTGGGGCCCGTGGGTCACCTTCCCCGCCGGATCGCGGACACGGGCGATCATCGCTGACGCCCTTCGCGAGCGGGGCGCTTCCTTCGAGGTCGTGGCCGAATCCCACCAGCCCGAGGTCCTGGCCGAGATGGTCCGCCTCGGTATCGGCTGGACCGTGCTGCCCGTGATCCAGGCCGAACGCGGCTCCGACCCCTTGGTGCGGGTGGGACGGGGCGTCCTCGCCACCCGCACCCTGGCCGTCGTCCAACGGGCCGACCGTGCCCCCTCCGCTGCGGCGGACGGCCTCGTCGACCTGTTGTCCCCTTCCGGCACCTGACCCGGCGATCGGGCACCGGATTCCGGAGCCGAGGTCAGCGGCGGGACTCGAAGAGGCGCTCGAAGGCCGCTTCGTCGCCCTGGTACGGCGGGTTGGCACGGGGCCAGTGGACGACGAAGTCGGTGACGCCGACGGCCTCGTAGCGGCCGAGGGTGTCGGCGAACTGGTCGGGGGAGCCGATGCCGCTGTCGAGGGTCAGGCCGGTGAGCACCAGGCGACCCAGGGTCGATGGGTCCCGGCCCGCGGCCGCGCAGGCCTCGTCGAGTTGGGCCATCTGGGTGCCGACGACGGCCACGCCTTCGTCGACCGGAGCCGGGTCGGTCCGGCGGGGGTCGCCGGTGGTGACCCACACCTGGCCGTGCTCGACGGCGAGGCGCATCCCCCGCGGGCCCGTGGCCGCGATGGCGAAGGGCAGACGGGGGGCCTGCGCGCAGCCGGGTGCGGAGCGGGCCTGGTGGGCCGCGTAGTAGCGGCCGCGGAAGGTGGTGTCGGCCTGGCGGAGCAGGAGGTCGCTCAGGGTCACGAACTCCTCGAAGCGCTCGGTGCGCTCCCGGCGGCTCCATGGCTCCCCGCCGAGCACGGTCGCGTCCCAGCCGACCCCGCCGGCACCGATCCCGAGGGTGAAGCGGCCGCCGGAGAGGTCGTCGAGGGTGATCAGCTCGCGGGCGAAGGGCACCGGGTGGCGGAAGTTGGGGGAGGCCACCAACGTCCCGAGCCGCATCCGCTCGGTGACGACGGCGGCGGCGGCCAACGTGGGCACGGCGGCGTGCCAGGGGCCGTCGCGCAGGTCCCGCCAGCTCAGGTGGTCGTAGGTCCAGGCGTGGTCGAAGCCCAGGGCCTCCGCCCGCTGCCAGAGCTCGCGGGCCCGGGGCCAGGAGTGCTCCGGGAGGATGACGACGCCGACCCGCACGGGGTCAGGCGCCTCGGTTGAACTCGCGGAGCACCCGGCCGGGGCGGGCGCCGGTGTGCTCGCCCTGCTCGGTCACGACCTGGCCGTTGACCAGGGTGGCGGCGTACCCCTCCGCCCGGACACACAGGCGGCCGGCGCCGCCGGGGAAGTCGTTGACGTACGTGGGATAGCCGAAGCGCAGGCCGTCGGGGTCGAACACGTTGACGTCGGCGTAGGAGCCGACCGCGAGGGTGCCGCGGTCGGCCAGCCCGAGGGTGGCCGCCGCCTTCCCGGTCAACCGGTGGACGGCTTCGGGCAGCGGGAGCAGCCCCCGGTCCCGGGACCAGTAGGCCAGGAAGTGGGTGGCGACATCCGCGTCACAGATCTGGCCGGCGTGGGCCCCGGCGTCGCCGGCCCCCGGGTACACCCCGTCGAGGGCCAGCAGGGGACCGATGGCGGCCCGGTTGCGGTGGAAGAACCAGAGGTTGAACAGCTCCCGGCCCTCGCTCTCCAGCAGCCGGTCGATCACCAGCTCGACCGGGTCGACCCCGGCGGCTGCGGCCAGGTCGGCCACCGACGCCCCGCCCTCGACGTCGTACTCGGGCGTGGCGCCCCGGCCGAGGGGGTGGATGTGGCGGGGGTCGTAGATGAGGCCCTTCTGCCGGCCCTCCTCGACCAGGGCGGCCCGGGTGATGTCGTCCCGCAGGGCCGCGAGCCGCTCCTCGAGCGTGGGCAGGGTCATGACCTCGCGCCAGCGTCCACCCTTGACCGGCGGGACCTGCGCGAGGCCCATCAGGCTCCCGGAGGGTCGGGACATCGTGTAGCCGGTCACCCGTCCGGCCTCGGCCCGGGTGTCGGTGAGGAAGCCGTCCCAGAGGTCGACCACGCCGAGGCCCATCGCCTCGTCGTTGCCGGGGCCGACGGTGAAGAGCACGTCGCCGGCCCGTTCGGCCATGGCCCGCAGGAGCTGGAACTCGTTGCCCGCCCGGGTGTCGAAGTCGAGCACAGCCTGGAAGACGCCGCCCCCGGCGTCGTTCATGCCGTCGGCCAGCGCCAGGTGCTCGTCGTTGGTGGCGTAGGTGCCGGGCACGGCCCGCCCGTCGGGTACCCGGTGCACCAGGATGCGCGACGTCGAGTAGCCCACCGCGCCGCCGGCGATCGACTCGGCGACGATCTCCCGCATCCGGGCCAGCTCGGCGGGGGTGGGCGCCTCGTCGCCGAGGGACCGCTCGCCCATGACCTGGTAGCGGACGGCGCAGTGGCCGACGAGGCCGACGACGTTGAGGGCCGGGTTCAGGGCCTGGACCGAGTCGAGGTACTGCGGGTGGGTCGTCCAGTCCCACGGGATGCCCCCGAGGATGGCGTCGCGGGGGATGTCCTCGACGCTCTCCATCATCTCGGCCAGGTAGGCCTCGCCGCCGGGGTCGACGGGGGCGAAGGACATGCCGCAGTTGCCGATCAGTGCCGTGGTCACGCCGTGCCACGAGCTGGAGGTCATGAACGGGTCCCAGCCGACCTGGGCGTCGAAGTGGGTGTGGAGGTCGACGAAGCCGGGCGACACCGTCAGGCCGGTGGCGTCGATCTCCCGGTCGGCCTCGGTCCCGGTGAGGTCGCCGATGGCCGTGATGCGGTCGCCGTCGACGGCCACGTCCGCCGCGGTCGCTTCGGTCCCGGAGCCGTCGAGGACCGCGCCGCCACGGATGATCAGGTCATGGGCCATCCCGCCAGTATCCCCGGTCCGAGTGATTGAGTGAGCGGAGGGTGAGGGATTCGAACCCTCGGTGACCCGGAGGCCACAACGGCTTTCGAGGCCGCCCCATTCGTCCGCTCTGGCAACCCTCCGCCGGCGAGGCTAGCGGTGAGCTAGCGGCGCTCGGCGAAGAACCCCTGGAGCAGCGCGGTCGATTCCTCGGCCCGGATCCCGTGGGTGACCCGGACCTCGTGGTTGAGGCGGGGGTCGGCACACAGGTTGTAGAGCGAGCCGGTGGCGCCGGCCTTCGGGTCCGCGGCGCCGTAGACGACGTGGTCGACCCGGGCGGCCCAGAGGCCCCCGGCGCACATGGGACAGGGCTCCAGGGTCACCACCAGGGTGAGGTCGTGGAGGCGCCAGTGGCCACGGACCGTCGCGGCGTCGCGGAGGCAGAGCAGCTCGGCGTGGGCGGTGGGGTCGCCGGTCAGCTCCCGCTCGTTGTGACGGCGAGCCACGACATCACCGTCCAACAGGGCGACGGCGCCGATCGGGACGTCGCCGTGGAGGGGAGCGAGAGCGGCCTCCTCCAGCGCCAGGCCCATCGCCGCGTCGAGGTCCACGTCCCCCGGCTCAGGCGATGACTTCGACCGGGACGCCGAGGCCGGTGGTCACCGCGGGCGAGTCGGACTGGGACGCGGCCGCTTCCGGGAGCAGACCGGCGAGGCGCACGACGTTGTCGTCCTCGAGGCGGATGCACCCGTTGCTCACGTCGGTGCCGATCGTGCTCGGGTCGCTGGTGCCGTGGATGCCGATGTCCCCGGGACCGCCGTTGAAGGTCTCGTGGACCTCGGAGAACCCCGAGAGGCCGAAGGCGTAGGTGCCGTAGGCCGGGTCGGTCGACGCGATCAGCGAGCGGATGTAGAACGCCCCACCCGGGGTGGGGGTGTTGTCGGTGCCCACGCCGATCGGGGCCTGCATGATCCGGTCCTCCCCGTCGAAGACCCGGATCTGATGCGCGCCCAGGCGGACCTCGATGCGGAACTGGTTGGCGGTGAGGGTGACATCGGAGCGCCGCACCCACCCGTCGCTGCCGTTGGGTCGTACCGGCAGCAGCACGTTGATCCAGTCCGCGTCCGGGTCGACGGGGCCGTTGGCCAGGAACACGACGGGTCCCACGTTGAGGCCCTCGGCCGACTTCGGGTTCTCGATGGTGGACAGGGGCTGGGCCGCGTCGGGTTCCGCGAAGACGTCGACGGTGCCGCCGCCACCGCCGCTGGGGTCGACCTCGGTGCCGTTGCCCATGGCGACCACGTTGACCTGCTCGACCTGGACGTCGGCCGCCCGCACCCAACCGGTGGTGCCGTCGGGGAGGGCGATCTCATGGAAGCCCCGCCGGGCCTCGTAGGGCGCCTGGACGATGAAGCCGTCGATGGCCAGGCCACCGGTCGGCGTGTCGGCCGTGGGCGGGGTGGCGGACTGGCGCGGGTCGTCGTCGGCGGGGTCGGCGTAGACGTCGACGGCCGTGGTGGCGTTGGCCACGTAGGTGAGCTCGGGATCGAGGTGCCGGATGGTCAGCGCACCCCGCTCGTCGGCGGCGGCTGCGCCCATCTCGGGGCGTTCTCCCCCGGCACAACCGCCGAGCACGGCAGCGGCCAGGGCGAAGGCGGCGACTCGGACAAGACGGCGGTTCACGGCGAGGAGGGTAGCGATGCCACGGGCCGACAAGGGATCGCCCGCAGTCGGTCGCCATGGGCCGTGCGGCCCTATCTCACGGCCGTCCTTCACGAGTCACCCCGGGATGACCGACGGGAACGCCATGTCGGAGCTCCGCGCCTTCGCGGACTCGCCCAGCGCGAGCGAGGTCCGGGCGGCCCACGCCGCCGAGATGCACGCCGCCACGCGCACGACGGGACTGGCCGCCGGCGTGCTGATCCTCGTGGCGATGCCGCTGTGGAGCGTCTATGACCGGGTCGTGATCCCCGACCAGGCGGACAGCTTCTTCGCGCTGCGCGTCGGCGTCCTCGTGCCGATCCTCATCGGGTGGCTGCTGCTGTTGAAGCGCCCGTTCGGGGACCAGAACGCCGAGGCCCTGGTGCTCTTCGTGTGCGTGATGCCCCAGTTGGTCGTGGCCTGGCTGTTGCCGAGTGTGGATCAGGCCTTCGAGGGCTACCTGCTGGGGTACTCGCTGGTCATCTACGGCAGCGCGTTCCTGCTCGTCGGCCGCCTGTGGATCACCGTCGCCCTCGTCGCCGCCTCCTGGGGGGCGACCGTCGCGTCCTTCGGCATCCAGTCCGAGCCGGTCGACGAGGGTGAGCTCGCCACGATCGTGTTCTACCTGGGGACGGCGTCGGTCCTCGCGGCCATCGGTCGCTTCTACCGCATGCGCCTGGAACGCGACGAAGTGGCCGCCCGCCTCGCCCTCGAAGCGGAGCAGGAACGGACGCTGGTCCTGGTGGGCGAGCTGGACCGGATCAGCCGGGAGGACTCCCTGACCGGGGTGGCCAACCGCCGGGCGTGGGACGAGGCGATGACCCGGGCCTCAGCCGAGGCCGACCGCACGGGCCGGCCCCTCTCGGTGCTCCTGTTGGACATCGACCGCTTCAAGCACATCAACGACGAACACGGTCACCGTCGGGGGGACGAGGTACTGCAGGAGGTCGCGGCGTGCCTCGGCCACCGGATCCGGGCCTCGGACCTGCTGGCCCGGGTGGGAGGCGACGAGTTCGCCGTGCTCTGCCCGGACACCGGGCGGGACGGGGCCCGTCGCCTGGCGGACGACCTGGTCGCCCTCGTGGCGGCCATGCCGGGTGGGCTGACGGTGTCGGTCGGTGGCGCGGTGCACTGGTCCGGCGCCGATCCCGACGCGGTGATGGGCTTGGCCGACCGCCGGCTGTACGAGGCCAAGCACGCCCGCTCCGGGAGCGGGGACACCAGGATCCGGTAGTCGATACGGTCGCGGGCATGTGCCGCAACATCACCACCCTTCGGGGCCTGGAGCCCGAGGCGACCGACGAGGAGATCGAGGCCGCCGCCCGCCAGTTCGTCCGCAAGATCAGCGGCGTCCAGAAGACCTCCGCGGCGACCGAGGATGCCTTCGAGGCGGCCGTGGCCAAGATCACCGCCGCGTCCCACGAGGTCCTCGCCGCCCTGCCACCCCGCCGGAACCCCCCGCCGACCCTGCCGCCGCTGCGCCGCCTGGCCGCGAGCACCGGCTGACCGGCCCGCGCGGCACCTGGCGGAGGGGGTGGGATTCGAACCCACGGTGGGTTGCCCCACACACGCTTTCCAAGCGTGCCGATTCGGCCGCTCTCGCACCCCTCCCGGGGACACGGGCCCGTGGGCCCGTGCGGCCGGTCAGGGTATCGTGGCCGTTCGCTCGCCTTGGAGTGTGGCGGTCGGGTCCTGTGCGACGGAGGCCCGTGAACCGAGTCAGGGCCGGAAGGCAGCAGCTCTCAGCGGAGCCCTCCGGGTGCCGCAGATCGCCTGGCCGCCACTCTCGAAGGCGGGCGAGGGGGACCTTCTCACCCCGGATGCCGCCGGCGCGGCGCCGCCCGACCCGGCGCTGACCCGGCGCTTGTAGAGTCCGGCCGATGGCCTTCCAGTCGCTTTACCGGCGGTATCGGCCCCAGAAGTTCTCCGAGATCGTGGGCCAGGAGCACGTGGTGGCCGCCCTGCGGAACGCCGCCGCCGAGGACCGGCTGGGCCACGCCTACCTCTTCAGCGGCCCCCGCGGGACGGGCAAGACCTCCACCGCCCGAATCCTGGCCAAGGTCCTCAACTGCGAGGCCCCCGTCGGCGGCGAGCCGTGCGGGGCCTGTCCACCCTGCAAGGCCATCGAGACCGGCAACTCCTTCGACGTCACCGAGTTGGACGCCGCCTCCCACACCGGTGTCGACAACATGCGCGACCTCATCGCCGGCACGGCGCTGGCCAGCCCGGGACGGACCCGTCTCTACATCCTGGACGAGGTCCACATGCTGTCGCGGGGGGCGTCGGCCGCGCTGTTGAAGACGCTGGAGGAGCCCCCGGACCACGTGGTGTTCATCCTGGCCACGACCGATCCCGAGAAGGTCCTGCCCACCATCCGCAGCCGGACCCAACACCTCGACTTCCGCCTCCTCCCGGCCGCCGAGCTCGAGGCGCACGTGCGCTGGATCATCGGGGACGCCGGCCTGGAGGTCGAGGAGGCCGGGGTCGCCCAGGCCCTGCGGGAGGGCGGCGGGTCGGCCCGCGACACCCTGTCGGTGCTGGACCGCATCGTGGCGGCCGGCGGCGTGGCCCGCGACGACGACTCCGTCGAGGAACTGATGGAGGCACTCTGCGAGGTCGACACGGCCCGGGCCCTGACGGCCCTCGCCGACGCCACCCGGCAGGGCCGCGACCCCCGGCTGGTTGGTGAGCAGGTCCTCGAGCGGCTGCGCGATGCCTTTCTCGCCGCGATGCGCGCGGACCTGTCGCACCTGACCGAGGCGGATCGGGCGGCCGCCGCCGACCACGCCGAACGCCTGCGGCCCGCGATGATCACCCGGGCCCTGGAGCTGCTCGGCACCGCGCTCGTCGAGCTGCGCCAGGCCCCGGATCCCCGGATCCCCCTCGAGGTGGCGTTGGTCCGCATCACCCGTCCCGAGAGCGACACCTCGGTCGAGGCCCTCCTGGCCCGAATCGAGCGCCTGGAGCACGCCGGGAGCGACGGTTCCGGCGAGGACCTCCCGACGCCGACGCCGACGGCACCGTCCGGTGCCGCCTCCCGTGGCTCGCCTGCGGCCGAGGCCCGCAGCCGGTTGGCCGGGGCCCGCCAGCCGGAGCCCGAGGCGACGGTCGCGGCTTCGGCTCCCGAGCCCGAGGCGACGGTCGCGGCTTCGGCTCCCGAGCCCGACGCGCCATCCCCGCCGGCGCCGGCTGCCGAGCCCGACGCGCCGCCCTCGCCGGCGCCGGCGGTGGCGCTCGTGCCCGACCCCGAGCCGGAACCTGTCGCGGCCGAGCCCGCCGCCGCCCTGCCCAGCCGGGACGAGCTCACGCTCGCCTGGGGCGACCGGATCCTCACGGGGCTGCGTCCGAAGGTGAAGATGCTGTTCGCGGCCGGCCGGTTCCTGGACAACACCGACTCCGGAGCCGCCTTCGCCTTGCCCAACGCCACCCACGTCACCCGCTGTGAGCCGGTGAAGCCCGATGTCGAAGCCGCGCTGGCCGCCGAGTTCGGGCGCCCGGTCCCGGTGGTGCTGGTCGTGGACGGGGGCTCGGACGCACCCGAGTCGGCGCCGGTGGACGGGGGCGATGCGCCGGAACATTCGGGTCCGGGGGTGCCCCCGCCGCCCACCGCCGCCGCCATCGACGACGAACTGACCGCCATCGGCCCGGTCGAGGACCTCGACGACGCGGGCGCGGCCTCGACCGGCCTCGAGCAGGTCACCGGCGTCTTCGGCAAGGTGGAGCTGATCGAGGAGGATCCCGAATGACCGATCTGGAGCCCATGTCCGGCGATGACGGTGGTGGCGAGGCCGGTCTCGGGGGACTCGACCTCGGGGCTCTCCTCGGTCAGGCCCAGGCCATGCAGCAGCAGATCCTCGACGCCCAGGCCGAGGTGGCGGCGCAGGTGGTCGAAGGCCAGAGCGGTGGGGGGGTGGTCAAGGTCCAGGTCACGGGGGGCTGGGACTTCCGATCCGTCACCGTGGATCCTTCGGTGGGCGACGACCACGAACTGATCGCCGACCTCGTCCTCGCCGCGCTGCGCGATGCGGCGACGCGGGTCGAGGCCCTGCACCAGGGCTCGGTCGGCGGGGTGGACCTGGGCGACCTCGGTGGCCTCCTCGGCGGGGCCGGGTGACCGCACCCCACCCGGTTCGGGGTCGGGCCGCGTGAGCTCGGTCTACGCCGGGGCGGTCCAGGACCTGATCGACGAACTCGGTCGCCTGCCCGGCATCGGTCCCAAGTCCGCCCAGCGCATCGCCTTCCACCTCCTCAAGCAGGAGAAGGTGGACGCGCTGCGCCTGGCCACGGCCATCGCCGAGGCGAAGGACCGGGTCACGTTCTGTGAGCGTTGCTTCAACATCGCCGAGGGCCCCGAGTGCGGCATCTGCGCCGACCCCCAGCGTGAGGACGGGGTGCTCTGTGTGGTGGAGGAGCCTCGGGACGTCGTGGCCGTGGAGAAGACCGATCAGTACCGGGGCCGTTACCACGTCCTGCAGGGTGCACTCAGCCCCATCGACGGGGTCGGCCCCGAGAGCCTCCGGGTCCGCGAACTGCTGACCCGGGTCCGGGAGGAGGGCGTCGATGAGCTCATCCTGTGCACCAACCCGAACATCGAGGGCGAGACCACGGCGCTCTACCTGGCCAAGCTGCTGAAGGACACCGACGTGAAGGTCACTCGGATCGCCAGCGGCCTGCCGGTGGGGGGCGACCTCGAGTACGCGGACGAGATGACCCTCGGGCGGGCCCTGACCGGCCGCACCGTCCTGGAGTGACCGGATCGATGCTTGTCATCTGTCCGTCATTGTTGTAACGTAACCGCAACATCGGGACCGAGGGGTTCCGAGGGGGTGTTCCTGCCCCCTCTGCCCCTCCCGCCCCCTCGGGTCCGATCGAGTGCCGCCACCGGCGGGCCGGCCATCCCGCCCGCGCCCGGCCCGCCGGGGCGGCATTCTCCCGTTAGCGTTCTCCTCATGACGACCGTCTCCACCACGCTCGGTCAGGTCCGGGGCGGGGGCCACGGGGCCGGACTCCGCTTCGCCGGGATCCCCTTTGCCGCTCCGCCCACCGGCGATGGCCGCTGGCGGCCGCCGACGCCTGCCGAGCCCTGGAGCGACGTCCGCGACGCCACCGAGTTCGGCCCCGTCGCCGTGCAGAACCCCGACATGATGTTGGCGTTCCTGGGCCTCGAGCCCGAGTCGATGGACGAGGGCTGTCTGCACCTCAACGTCTTCACCCCGGCCGCCGACGACGCGCGGCGCCCGGTGATGGTCTGGATCCACGGCGGGGCCTTCTTCATGGGTTCGGGCTCGAGCCCGATGTACGACGGTGCGTCCCTGGTCGAGCGGGGCGACGTCGTGGTGGTCACCGTCAACTACCGGCTCGGTGCGCTGGGCTTCCTGGAGCTGGGCTGGCTGGACGAGGACCTGGCCGGTTCCGCCAACGTGGGGTTGCTCGACCAGGTCGCGGCCCTCGAGTGGGTGCGGGACAACATCGCCGCCTTCGGTGGTGACCCCGGCAACGTGACGGTCTTCGGCGAGTCGGCCGGCGCCATGTCGGTGACCAGCCTCCTGGTCATGGAAGCGGCCCGCGGCCTCTTCCACAAGGCCATCGCCCAGTCCGGCGCCGCCCAGACCCACGCCACCCCGGCCGAGGCCGAGGCGGCAGGCCGTCGCTTCGTGGAGGCCCTCGGGGTCGCCACCGCCGACGAGCTGCGGGCCCAGTCCGTGGAGCGCCTGCTCGAGGTGCAGAGCCAGATCGTCACGGCGGCGATGACCCACGTCGAGCCGCTCCTGGAGGAGGGCGTCTCCGCCGGCCTGCCGTTCCGCCCGGTCCAGGACGGTGGCGTGCTGCCGAGCTCGGTGCTGGCGGCCATCCGGGCCGGAGGGGCAGCCGGTGTCCCGGTGATCACCGGCACGACCCGGGAGGAGTGGCGCCTGTTCGCCCTCATGGACTTCGAAGCGGTCGACCCCGAGGTGCTCCGCCGCCGCCTCGATGCCCTCATGGGCGACGGCGACAAGGCGCTGGCGGTCTACGCGGAGGCCACCGCGGGGATGGAGCCGAAGGACGCGTTCACGGTGATCGCCACCGACCTGGTCTTCCGGCACCCGGCGGTCCAGCTCGGCGAGGCCCTGCTGGCCCAGGGCCCCGACGTGTGGGAGTACCAGCTGTCCTGGGCCACCCCGGCCCTGTACGGCATGCTCGGGTCCTGCCACGCGCTGGACCTGCCGTTCGTGTTCGGTGCCACCCGCCAGCCCCAGATGGCGGCCTTCCTCGGTCCCGAGCCGCCGCATCACCTGGCCGACGCGATCCAGGACGCCTGGTTGAGCTTCGCCCGCACCGGCGACCCCGGCGGGGACTGGCCCCGCTACGACCTGGCCCGTCGCGCCGTGCGCGACTTCGACGCCGGGCTCGGGATCCTCGAGGACCCCGGCGCCCCCCAACGCGAGTTCTGGGACTCCGTCGCCCGCTAGCGACGCGGCCAGCGGGGCAGGCGGGCCCTTCCCGAAATTGAAATTGCGTCAGCTGTGGTCGTCCTGCAGCCACAACCGACGCAAGATCGTGGGAACGGTCGGGACGTCAGACCTTGAGGAGGATGGCGTCGCCCTGGCCGCCGCCGCCGCAGAGCGCGGCCGCGCCGAGGCCGCCGCCGCGGCGACCCAGCTCGAGCAGCAGGGTGAGGGCCACCCGGGTGCCGGACACGCCGACGGGGTGGCCGAGGGCGATGGCCCCGCCGTTCACGTTGACGACGTCGTCGCTGATCCCGAGGTCCTGCATGGAGGCCAGGCCGACGGCGGCGAAGGCCTCGTTCAGCTCGAACAGGTCGATGTCGCCGACCGCGAGACCGGAGTCCTCGACCGCGGTCGTGATGGCCCGGGCGGGCTGGGTCAGCAGGGACGGGTCGGGGCCGGCGACCTGGCCGTAGCCGACGATCTCGCCCAGTGGAGTGGCGCCCAGTTCCTCGGCCTTGGCCTTGGAGACCACGATCACCGCGGCGCCGCCGTCGGAGATCTGCGAGGCGTTGCCGGCGGTGATGTTGCCCGCCTTGTCGAAGGCCGGACGGAGCCCGCCCAGGCTCTCGGCGGTGGTGCCGGGGCGCACGCCCTCGTCGACCTCGACCAGCACCGGGTCGCCCTTGCGCTGGGGGACCTCGACCGGGATGATCTCGTCGTCGAAGAGGCCGTCCTTCTGGGCCTTGGCCGCCCGCTCGTGGGAGGCGGCGGACAGCTCGTCCTGGGCCAGGCGCTCGAGGCCGGCGGAGGCCGCGTACTTCTCGGTGCCGGCGCCCATCGCGACCTGGTCGAAGGCGCAGAAGAGGCCGTCGTACATCATCGAGTCGACCACGGACTGGTCACCCAGCCGGTAGCCGGCACGGGCGCCCGGAAGCAGGTAGGGCGCCTGGGTCATGGACTCCATGCCGCCGGCGACGACGACGTCGGCCTGGCCGCTCTGGATCATGAGGTCGGCGAGGTAGATCGAGTTGAGGCCCGACAGGCACACCTTGTTGATGGTGGTGGCGGGGACCGTCAGGGGGATGTCGGCGTTGGCCGCGGCCTGGCGGGCGGTGATCTGGCCGGCGCCCGCCTGCAGGACCTGGCCCATGAACACGTAGTCGACCTGCTCCGGGCCGACCCCGGCCCGTTCCAGCGCCGCCTTGATGGCGAATCCGCCCAGGTCGGTGGCCGCGAAGCTCGCCAGGCCGCCCGACAGCTTGCCGATCGGTGTGCGCGCGCCGCCGATGATCACGGAGCCAGACATGTGTGGGACCTCCCCAGAGGGTGTTCGCTCGTGCCCGCGAAGTGTAGGGAGGGACCGGTCTCGGCGACCAGCCCGGGGGCGGCTTCCCCGCTCAGGCGGCGCCGCCGGCGGGCGGATCGGGGTCGCCCTTGCGGCGCCGGAGGGCGTTCTCCACCGCGTTCTTGACCATCTGGGACAGGGCGTCGTCGTCGTCGTCGGCCGACCCCGCGTCCGTCGGTGGCTCGCCGCCGGCCCCGCCGCTGTCGGCGTCGGGTTGATCGGGGAGGACGGCGGCAAAGCCACCGCCCTCGGGCTCGGGCCCCGCGTCGTCGGTGAGGTCGACCACGAGGGAGTCGTCGTCGGCGTAGGGCAGGTCGAGGTTGTTGCCGGGCGTCGTGCGGACCGTCGGGGGCGGCACGGCCGGCGACGGGGGTCCCTGTCCGGGAGGCGGCGGGAGCTCGGAAGCCTCGCTGTCCTCCTGGTCGCCCCGGGCGTCGGTGAGGTCGATGGTGGCGAACAGGTCCGAGTCCTCCTCGACGAGGCGGTCGAGGGCCTGGTCGATGTGCTCGCGGGTGTCCTCGAGGCGGCCCCGGACGTTGGTCTGCACGGTGACCGCTCCTCGGGCCTCGAGGCGGGCGGCGTCGATGACCTCGCGGGCCCGCTCGCGGGCCAGGGCGGTGGCGGCGGCCGCCGCCCCGTCGGCCTGGCGCTGCACGTCGGCCAGGATCCGGTCCGACTCCGTGCGGGCGGACTCGAGGGCGATGGACGCGGCCTGGCGGTCGGCATCGGCCTGGGCCTTCAGGTCGTCGGCCTCCTGCTGGGCGTTCTGGCGGACGAGGGCGGCCTCGGCTTCGGCGCGGTGCCGCAGGGTGGCCACCGAGTCGTGGGCCTGGCGCAGGATGGCGGCGACCTCCTCGCCCAGGCGGTTGTAGTCGTCGGGGGTGGCGGCGGTGACGGCCGGCGGCGCCGCCTCGGGTGCGGGTGGGGTGGCCAATCCGCCCTGGGCCTGGGCGAGGGTCGCCGCCACCTCCTTGAGGAACTCGTCGACCGCGGCGGGCTCATAGCCCCGTCGCACCAGGGGGAACACCCGGTTCTCGATCTCGTCTGGAGTGATCGTCATCGCTGTCGTCGCCTTCCCCGCCTCGCCCAGCGGTCCCGCTCGTTTCGGTAACCACAGAAAGTAGCGCATACGAACACACTCTGTGAAGTCCCTCCTTCCGTCGGCCCCCGTCGGCTTTGGAGTGGGCCCGTACCGGGCCGCTAGCGTCCCCCGCCATGCAGGACATCCTCGATGCGATCCAGGGGGGTGCGTCCGGCGAGGACATCGGCGCACTGGCCATACCCGAGTCCTACCGGGCGGCCTTCGTGCGCCGGGAGGACGTCGGGATGTTCGAGGGGGTCGAGTCCTGGGACAAGGATCCCCGCGAGTCGATCCACATCGGTGAGGTGGCCACTCCCGAACTGGCGCCCGACGAGGCCTACGTGGCCGTCATGGCCAGCGCCATCAACTTCAACACGGTCTGGACATCGATCTTCGAGCCGCTCCCGACCTTCGGGTTCCTCGACCGCCTCGGCAAGGAGAGCGCCTGGGGCGCCCGCCACGACCTGCCCTACCACGTGGTCGGTTCCGACGCCTCGGGTGTCGTGGTCAAGACGGGCTCCGCGGTGCGGAACTGGAAGCCGGGGGACCGGGTCACCGTGCACTGCAACCACGTCGACGACCAGGACCCCAGTGCCCACGACGACTCGATGCTCGGTGCCAACCAGCGCATCTGGGGCTTCGAGACCAACTTCGGCGGATTGGCCGATCTCACCGTGGTCAAGGCCAACCAGCTCATGCCCAAGCCGGCCCACCTGAGCTGGGAGGAGGCGGCGGTCAACGCGCTGTGCAACTCCACGAGCTACCGGATGCTGTGCAGCCCCAACTCGGTGCAGATGCGCCAGGGCGACACCGTCCTGGTCTGGGGGGCCACCGGTGGGCTGGGTGGTTACGCCTGCCAGTACGTGCTCAACGGTGGGGGGACCCCGATCGGGGTGGTGTCCTCGGCCGACAAGGTCGACCTGCTCCACGAGCTCGGGGTCGAGGCGGTCATCGACCGCAAGGCCGAGGGCTACCAGTTCTGGGCCGACGAGCACACCCAGGACGAACGGGAGTGGCGCCGCCTGGGCAAGGACATCCGCGGCCTGGTCGGCCGGGACCCCGAGATCGTCTTCGAGCACCCCGGCCGCCAGACCTTCGGCGCCTCGGTCTTCGTGACCGCCCGTGGCGGCACGATCGTCACCTGCGCCGCCACCTCCGGCTACATGATCGAGTACGACAACCGCCATCTCTGGATGAAGCTGAAGCGGATCGTCTCCTCCCACTTCGCCAACTACCGCGAGGCGTGGGAGGCCAACCGCCTGATCGCCGAGGGAAGCATCCAGCCCATCCTCTCCGCCGTCTTCCCCCTGACCGGGGTCGGCGCCGCGGCCCTGCAGGTCCACCACAACGAGCACGAGGGCAAGATCGGGGTCCTGTGCCTGGCCCCCGAGGAGGGCCTGGGCATCGACGACCCCGAGTTCCGCGAGAAGGTGGGCGAGGACAAGATCACCCTGTTCCGTCGTCATGGCGACAAGGCCCGAGGAGCCTGAACCCATGCTGCTGACCGAGATCGACCACGTGGCCATCGCCGTCGAGGACCTCGAGGCGGCCATCGCCTGGTACGAGGCCGCGTTCGGCGCCACCGTCGAGCACCGTGAGGTGGTGGACAGCGACGGGGTCGAGGAGGCGCTCCTCAAGGTGGCCGAGTCCTACGTCCAGCTGCTGACCCCGACGCGGGACGATTCCCCGGTGGCCAAGTACCTGGAGAAGAAGGGCGAGGGCATGCACCACGTCGGCTACCGGGTCGCGGACTGCGCCGAGGCCCTCGAGTCGCTGCGCGCCCTGGGGGCCCGACTCCTCGACGAGACCCCCCGCCCCGGCTCCCGGGGCACGACGGTGGCCTTCGTGCACCCCAAGTCCAGCTTCGGCACGCTGATCGAGCTGGTCCAGGAATGACCCCACGGCTGGGGCCGGTCGATGACCCCAGCCCCGAGGAGGCCGCCCTGCTCGAGCCGTTCGGCGCGTTCTCCGGCGGTGAGACGTTCAACATCTTCCGCACCCTGGTCCGCCATCCCCGCCTCTTTCGCAGGTCGATGGCGCTGGGCACCGAGCTGCTGATCAAGGGCCACCTGCTGGCCCGGGTCCGCGAGGTCGTGATCCTGCGGGTGGCCTGGCGCACGGGCTCGGTCTACGAGTGGGGCCAGCACGTCCGCATCGGCCGGGACAGCGGCCTGTCCGATGAGGAGATCGTCACCCTGGCCACCGAGGCGGCCGATGCCGTGTGGTCCGACGCCGAGCGCCTGGCCGTCACCGTCGCCGACGAGCTCTGCGCCGACGACGACCTGACCGACGCCACCTGGTCCGCCGCGCTGGCCGAGTGGGGCGAGCGGGACCTGATCGAGCTGATCCTGCTCGTCGGCAACTACCGGATGCTGGCCGGCTTCCTCAACGCCGCCCGGGTGGATCTCGACGACGGCCTGGAGGGCTTTCCTTCCGGCTGAGTCGTCCCGACTGCCCGTGTGCTTCAGCTCGGGAGCTTCTTGGTGGCCTTGTCGATCTGCACCTGGGCCTTGCGACGGATCTTCTTGGCCTTGCGATCGGTCTGCCGCCGCATCCGGGCGATCTTCTTCTCCGCCTTGTCGGCGATGTCGTCCACGTGGCGGCGCGCCTTCTTCGTCTGGCGTCTGCTCTTGCCCAGCACCTCTTCGGCCCCGTCCACCACGGCGTAGGCCCCGGACCGCAACCCGCTCACCGCGTCGTCGGCCACGTCCTCGGCCTTCGCCTTCGCCCGGTCTGCTCGCTTGCCCATGTCGGCTCCTCGTCGGGGATCGCCCCCAGTGTGCCCGACCATCGGTCATCCGGCCCCCCGAGTGCACGACTCCGGCGCCGTTCACGAGCAGGACTTCGGCGGTGTTCAAGAATTCGTGCGAAGGTGACGTTGTTCATACCGCTCCATCCCCACAGAAGGGACCTACTCCATGGCCAGCAACAACGGTGGCGTCATCGGCTCCAAACTCGCGGTCGCGGTGACCACCGCGATCATCACGACGGTGGTGGTCGCCGGCGGCATCGCGTTGGCGTCGGTGCCCAACAACTCGGTCAACAGCGGCAAGATCGTCAACAACACGATCCGCACCGAGGACATCCGCAACAACACCATCAAGGGCATCGACATCCGCGACGGCAACATCGGCTACGCCGACCTCGGCGGCGGCATCCGACCCCGCATGGCCCGGGTCGTGTACAACGCCGGAGTGGCGTCGATCACGGCGCAGCGGGGTGGTGTCACCATCGTGAGCGAGCCGTTCACGGGTGCCGTTCGCCTGGACTTCGGGCGCAACATGAACAGCTGCGCGGTCACGGCCACGGCGAACACGGGAGGCGTCGACGCCAGCGTCCGGCGCTCGACGACCGGCGGGGGCAGCGAGGTGGTCGTGGTGATCTTCGACATCGACGGCATCGGGGTCGAGGAGGCCTTCGACATCATCGCCCAGTGCTGATCGACTGAACGTGGTCCCGCTGAGCGGGGGGGCGATCCCGCCCCCCGCTCAGCGGGGAGGAACGGCCCGAGGGACCGCATCCGCTCGGTCGCCTCGATGTCCCAGGAGGTCACCCATGAAGCCGACCCTCCCCACGACCGAACGCCCGGCCATGGCCGACTACGGCGTGCCCGAGGACCTCGACGGCGTGTTGCCGTGGTCGTGGGCCGAGGAGCGGCTGGTCGCCAGTCGCAACCTCTGGGTCGTGTCGGCCTCGGCCGGGGGCCGTCCCCACGCCATGCCGGTGTGGGGGGTGTGGGTGCCGGAGGACGCCACCTTCGTCTTCTCGTGCTCACCGAACGCCCGCAAGGTCCGCAACTTCGTCGAGAACCCGCAGGTGACGGTGGCGGTCGACAGCACCGTCGAGGTCGTGGTCGTCGAGGGCACCGTGCGCCCGGTCACGGCGGCGTCGGTCGACGTGGCCCTCGACCGGTACGTCGAGAAGTACTGGGAGACCGAACAGGAGCGGATCGACGGGAAGGGCTTCGTCACCAGCCACGACGTCTGGGAGGTCACCCCGGAACGGGCCTTCGGCCTCATCGAGACCGAGGAGGACTTCGCCCGCCGGGCCACCAAGTGGGTCTGGTGAGGTTGTGACAGGGTGAGGCGGTGCAGGCCCACCTCGTCGACGGGACCTACGAGCTCTTCCGCTACTACTACGCCCTGCCCGAACACATCGCGGCCGACGGGATGGACGTGGCCGCGACCCGGGGCGTGGTCGGGACCTGCCTGACCCTGCTCGAGGAGGGGGCGACCCACGTCGGCGTGGCCACCGACCACGTCATCGAGTCGTTCCGCAACGACCTCTGGGCCGGGTACAAGGACGGCTCGGGCATCGATCCCGTGCTCTTCGCCCAGTTCCCCCTGGTGGAGGACGCGCTCGAGGCCGCCGGCTTCCGGGTGTGGGCGATGGTCGACTGTGAGGCCGACGACGCCCTCGGGGCGGCCGCCGCCCAGCTGGCCGCGGACCCGGCGCTGGACCGGGTGATCATCTGCACCCCGGACAAGGACATGGCCCAGTGCGTCCGCGCCGACGGTCGGGTCGTCCAACTCGACCGGCGCAAGGGCGCGCTCTATGACCGCGCCGGGGTGATCGAGAAGTTCGGCGTGCCGCCGGAGTCGATCCCCGACTGGCTCGCGTTGGTCGGCGACACCGCCGACGGCTTCCCGGGCCTGGCCGGCTGGGGGGCCAAGTCCGCCGCTGCCGTGCTGGCCCACTACGGCCACATCGAGGCCGTCCCCCCGATGGCCGATGACTGGGAGGTCGGGGTCCGCTCCGCCGGCCGGCTGGCCGCCACGCTGCGGGAGCACCTCGAGGACGCGCTGCTGTTCCGCCGCATCGCCACCCTCGAGCTGGACTCGATCCGCACCAGCGTCGACGACGTCGCGTGGACCGGCCCGACCGAGGCGTTGGCGGCCATGAGCGAACGACTCGACGCCCCCGGCCTCCTCGAGCGCGCCGTCAAGCTGGCCGCAGCCCGCACCTGATCGAAATTGCGTCGATTGGTCACGCCAGGCGTGACCAATCGACGCAATTTCGAGGGATGGCGGTCAGCCGGCGGTGAAGACCTGGGCCAGCTCGGCGGGTGGGGTGATGGCGAACTGGTCGTAGGTGCACTCGGCGGGGGTCTTGTCGGGGCGCCAGCGCACGAGGTGGGAGGTGTGACGGAAGCGGCCGGACTGGAGGCCGTCGTAGGTCACCTCGCCGACCAACTCGATCCGCAGCGGCGTCCAGGACTGGTCCTTGGACCCGGTCCAACGGTTCTGGGCGCCGGGCTTGCGGCCGCCCTCCTCGTGGGCCATCACGTCGGCCCACGACCGCCAGGGGTGGTCGTCGAGGGCGCCGTCCTCATAGGGGGCCAGCTCGGCGATCAGCTCCTTGCGGCGGGCGACGGAGAACGAGGCGGCCACGCCCAGGTGGTGCAGCTCCCCCTCGTCGTCGTAGACGCCCATGAGCAGGGAGCCGATGCCCTCGCCGTCCTTGTGCGTCCGGTACCCGGCCACGACACAGTCGGCGGTGCGCTTGTGCTTCACCTTGAGCTGGCTGCGCTTGTTCTCCTGGTAGGGGCCCGTGGGGTCCTTGGCCATGACGCCGTCGAAGCCGGCCCCCTCGAAGCGGTCGAACCAGTCCTCGGCGACGGCCCGGTCGGTGGTGTTCGGGGTGAGGTGGAGGGGGGGATCGGCGTCGGCCAGGACGGCTTCGAGTCGGGCGCGACGCTCGGCGAAGGGCCGGCCGCGGAGGTCCTCGTCGCCCAGAGCCAGCAGGTCGAAGGCGACGAAGCTGGCCGGGGTCTTCTCGGCGAGCATGTTCACCCTGGAGTCCGCGGGGTGGATGCGCTGCTGGAGAGCCTCGAAGTCGAGCTTGGCCCCGATGGCGACCACGACCTCACCGTCGACCACACACCGCTCGGGCAGGGTGGACCGGAGGACGGGTGGCAGTTCGGGGAAGTAGCGGGTCAGGGGCTTGTCGTTGCGGCTGCCCAGCTCGACCTCGTCGCCGTCGCGGAACACGATGCAGCGGAACCCGTCCCACTTGGGCTCATAGAGCAGGCCCTCGGACTCGGGCATCGAGTGGACCGCCTTGGCCAGCATCGGTCGCACCGGGGGCATCACGGGCAGATCCATGCGGGGGAGGCTAGGTACTTCGCTACCGTCCCGCCGATGGCAACGACGCCCGATCCCCTCGCCACCCGCACGCCCACCGCCGCCTTCTCGATGCGGCTGCGGGTGCTGCTCGACAACGTGCCGGGCACGCTCGGGCGCCTCACGACGACCATCGGCGAGGCGGGCGCCAACATCCGGGCCCTCGAGGGCTTCGAGGTGAAGGGCGCGGTGCTCGACGACGAGGTCGTCGTCGACTGCATCGACGAAGCGCACCAGCAGGAGGTCCTCGAGGCCATCCACGGCCTCGACGGCGTGGAGCTGGTCGAGTGGGAGGACCGCACCTTCGCCCTCCACGACGGCGGCAAGATCGAGGTGCTGTCCCTGGGAAAGGTCGGCGACCGCGACGACCTGTCCATGGCCTACACCCCCGGGGTGGCCCGGGTCTGCCTGGCCATCGAGCGGGAGCCGGCCCGGGTCCACGACCTGACCATCAAGGCCAACACGGTGGCCATCGTCACCGACGGCACGGCCGTGCTCGGCCTGGGTGACATCGGCCCCGAGGCGTCCCTGCCGGTGATGGAGGGCAAGGCGCTGTTGTTCAAGGAGTTCGCCGGGGTGGACGCCTTTCCGATCTGCCTCGACGTCGGCAGCACCGAGGAGATCATCGAGACCGTCGAGCGCATCGCTCCGGTGTTCGGCGGCATCAACCTCGAGGACATCGCCGCTCCCGCGTGCTTCGTGGTCGAGGAGCGCCTGCGGGAGAGCCTCGACATCCCCGTCTTCCACGACGACCAGCACGGCACTGCGGTGGTCACCCTGGCCGCGTTGGAGAACGCCCTCAAGATCGTCGACAAGGCGATGGCCGACCTGTCGGTGGTCATCGCCGGGGCGGGGGCGGCGGGAGTGGCCATCGCCAAGATCCTCAAGAACGCCGGGGTCCAGAACGTCATCGGGGCCGACCGCCAGGGCGCGATCCACGACGGTCGGACCGACCTGAACGAGGCCAAGCGGCGGCTGTCGGAGGAGACCAACCCCGAGCAGCGCACCGGCGCCCTGTCGGAGATCATGCCGGGGACCGACGTGTTCATCGGGGTCAGCGGCCCGGGGATCATCACCCCGGCCGACGTCGAGTCGATGGCCGCCGACCCCATCGTGTTCGCCATGGCCAACCCCGACCCCGAGATCCGACCGGAGGCCATCCAGGAGCTGGCGGCGGTCATCGCCACGGGCCGCAGCGACTTCCCCAACCAGATCAACAACGTGCTGGCCTTCCCGGGGATCTTCCGGGGGGCGCTCGACGCCCGGGCCACCACCGTCACCGAGGGCATGAAGGTGGCCGCGGCCGAGGCCATCGCCCGGGCGGTGTCCTCCGACGAGCTCCGGCCCGACCACGTGGTGCCGTCGGTGTTCGACAAGACCGTCGTGCAGTTGGTGGCCGCCGCCGTGGCGGCCGAGGCCGAGCAGGAGGGCGTCGTCAGGTGAGTGCGCCGAGCCCCGCGGAGCTCGGAGGGGGACACCGCATCCGGGCGGTCACCTTCGACTACTGGAACACCCTGGTGGTGGCCTACGACGAAGCCCTGTTCCGCAAACGGGTCGAGCACGTCGCCGACGTCCTCGCCACTGCGGGGTACGTCGTCACCCCCGACGACGTGGACCAGGCGTTCGCCGGCTCGTGGAAGACCTTTCAGGAGTCCTGGAAGGCGAACCGCCAGCACGTCACGATCGACGGGGTGGAACGGGTCCTGGAGCTCCTGGAGATCCCGGCGGAGGGGGCCGTGGTCACCGAACTGGTCGCCCACTTCGAGTCCGGCGCCCTCGAGTCCGAGCTCGCCCTCGCGCCCAACGTGGCCGAGACGCTCCAGGCCCTCAAGGACGCCGATGTCCGGTTGGGGATCATCTGCGACGTGGGGATGACCCCGAGCACGTCGCTGCGCAAGGTGCTCGACGGTTTCGGCGTGATGGACCTGTTCGACCACCACTCCTTCTCCGACGACGTCGGGACCTACAAGCCCGACCCCGTGATCTTCGCCCACGCCCTCGACGGCCTGGGCGGCTCACCGCAGACGAGCGCCCATGTGGGTGACCTCCGCCGCACCGACGTCGCCGGGGCGAACGGGGTGGGCTGGACATCGGTCCGCTACACCGGCCTCTTCGACGACGACGGCGGCGAGCAGCCCGCCCCCGCCGGCGTGGCCGACCACGTGATCCACGACCACGCCGAGCTGACCGAGGCGCTCGGCCTGACCTGAGCCACCTCGATCGGCGGTCGGTGGCTGGGGTGGCCGAGCGGGTCGTCCGGGACCCGTCCGACCTGCGGGGTGCTCGTCGTCTACGTCGGCTCGACCACCGGTACCCGGCTGCTGCGGGCGTCCCGCAGCGCGTCCGCGGCCAACATCCCGAGGGCGACCCACACGAGGGCGAACCCGACCAGTCGTTCGGGTGGGAGCGGCTCGCCGAGGATCACCACCCCGCACAGGAGTTGCAGGGTCGGGGTCAGGTACTGCAGCAGGCCGAGCAGGGACAGCGGGATGCGCGTGGCGGCCGTGGCGAACAGGAGCAGCGGCACGGTCGTGATGACACCGAGGCCGATCAACAGCAGGTCGCGACCGCCCGCCCCCTGCAGGAAGGCGGCCTCCCCCCGCCCGGCCAGTACGGCGAACGCGGCGATGGCGAACGGCAGGAGCACCGTCGTCTCGACGGCCAGGCCGGCCACGGCGCCCACCGGCACGGCCTTCTTGAGGAACGAGTAGCCGGCGAAGCTGAGGGCGAGGGTGAGGGCGATCCAGGGGGGTCGCCCGTAAGCGGCCGTGAGGACGAGGACGGCAAGCGCCCCGAAGCCGACGGCGATCACCTGGAGTCGACGCAGTCGCTCGCCGAGCACGAAGACCCCGAGACCGACGGTGATCAGCGGGTTGATGTAGTAGCCGAGGGCGGCCTCGACGACGTGGTCGTGGTTGACGGCCCAGATGTAGACGAGCCAGTTCGTGGCCAGCAGGCCACCGGCGGCGGCGAGGCGGATGCGGGAGCCCGGTCGCTCCCGTACCAGGGTGAGTCCTCGTCGGTCCGATGGGCGCAGGGCGAGCAGGCCCACGACCACGAGGAAGGACCAGACGATGCGGTGGATGAGGATCTCACCGGCGGCGACGGAGTCGAGGAGCCGGAAGACCAGCGGGAAGACACCCCACAGGCCGTAGGCGGCGATGCCGGCGAGGGTGCCGGTTCGTTGGCTCACCGGGAGACGCTACCGGGGCCGGATCGGCGCCTCGGTGGAGCGGGACGACCCTCGCGGTGGACCTGGTGGTCGGGACCGGCGTCGATCCGGTGACCTCGCGCTTTTCAGGCGCGCGCTCTGCCAACTGAGCTACCCGACCGTGTGTTGTTCGCCGCCCAGCGGGCGGAGCGGTCCCGACGGGATTTGAACCCGCGACCTCCGGCTTGACAGGCCGGCGTGCACTCCAAACTGCACCACGGGACCTCTACACCCGCGAACGGGCGAAGTGGCAGGGTAGCCCCCGTGGACGACATCTTCGCCATCCAGATGCTCAAGGCTGCGTACTTCCGGGCCATCGACACCAAGGACTGGGACCTGCTGGCCTCGGTCCTGGTCCCCGACGTCGAGATCGACGTGACCGACGACGTCGAGGGCGGCGAGCCCTACGTCGGCCGTGACCGGTTCGTGAGCACCTGTGCCAGGGTCCTGAGGGATGCGGTGACCGTGCACCACGGCCACATGCCGGAGATCACCCTCACCGGCCCGGACACCGCCACGGGGATCTGGGCGATGGAGGACTACGTCGACTGGGGCGAGGGCGGTGGCTTCCGGGGCTACGGCCACTACCACGAGCGCTACGTCAAGGCACCCGAGGGCTGGCAGATCCGACGACTCGAGCTCACCCGACTCCGCCGCGACCGGCTCTGATCTCGTTCTGGGCCCGGGGACCTGTTGGTGGGCGCGGGTGGGAGGGCCCGGAACGGGGGGTGGGTGAGGGTCAGCCGGTGAAGTGGACCATGGAGTCGAGGACGGACTCGAGGTCGGTGACGGTGGTCTTGGGGTTGACCAGGCACCAGCGCATGACGGTCTCCCCGACGTGGGAGCTGGGAAGACAGAAGGCGAAGCCGGTGTCGAGGGCGCGGTCGGACCAGGCGGCGTAGTCCGCGGGGGTCCAGCCCTCCTTGCGGAACACCACGACCGACAGCTCGGGCTCGGTGACCAGGGAGAAGCCGTCGCGCTCTCGGATCAGGTCGGCACCGGCGTGCGCCACCTCGAGGGTGGTCTCGATGGCCCGGCGGTAGGCGTCGGTGCCGTGGGTGGCGAGCGAGAACCAGAAGGGCAGCCCGCGGGCCCGGCGGCTCAGGTGCACGGCGTAGTCGGAGGGGTTCCACTCGTCGCGGTCGGTGATGGCGTCGAGGTAGGAGGCGTGCTGGGTGTGGGCCCGGCGGGCGGGCTCGGGATCCCGGTAGACGAGGGCGCAGCAGTCGAAGGTCGAGAACAGCCACTTGTGGGGATCGACGATGAAGGAGTCGGCCCTCTCGACGCCGGCGAAGAGGTGCCGGTAGGCGGGCGCGGCCAGGGCGGCACCGCCGTAGGCGCCGTCCACGTGGAACCACAGGCCGTGGGCGGCCGCCACCTCGGCCACGCCGGCCAGGTCGTCCACGATGCCCAGGTTGGTCACCCCCGCGGTCGCGGCGACGGCGAAGTACCCGTCGTCGGGGTGCTCCTCGAGGACCCGGGCGAGATGGTCGCCGGTGAGCCGGCCCCGTTCGTCGACGGGCACCCGGACGATCTCGAAGTCCATCACCCGGCTGACGTGGTCGATCGAGCTGTGGGCCCCGGCACTGGCCAGCAGCTTCCAGCGGTTCGGGCGCTCCCGGCCGAGGGCGGCCTGGTGGCGGGCGGTCACCAGCGCGCTCAGGTTCCCGCCGGTCCCCCCGGACACGAAGGCCCCGCCGGCTCCCTCCGGGAACCCGGCCAGGTCCGAGACCCAGCGGAGAGCTTCGTTCTCGGCGTGCACGGCACCGGAGGCCTCCATCCACGACCCGCCGTACATCGACGACGCGCCGACGATCAGGTCGAAGAGGGCGGCCGCCTCGGTGGGCGCGCCGGGCACGAAGGACAGATAGCGCGGATGGTCGATGGAGATGGTCGCCGGAGCCATGTGCTCCACGAAGCGCCGGAACGCCTCGTGGCCGCCGAGGCCCTCGGGAACCACGGTGGGACCGACGGCCTCGCGGAGCTCGTCGGGCGTCCGGGGCTTGTCCAGCGGCGGTGGATCCATCCGGATGCGGGCCAGGGCGTAGTTGACGATCTCCTCAGCGAGGTCGTCGGTCGACTCGTCGTAGGTGTGCAAGGCCCGTCATTCTGGCCCCCCTCGGGTCCTCAGGGGGAACCGGGGACCGGGCTCAGGCGGTCAGGGCCCTGTCGGCCACCGTGCGGAGGTCCCGGGCGTCGCCGCTGGGGGCCGTCCCCGCCCGCACGAGGGCCCGGCAGGTCCGGCCCCACCGGGTCCAGCCGTCCGCGTCGGGGCCGAGCCCCGCGGGGTCGAGGCCGTGACGGACGACCAGTCCGTCCAGCAGCGCGCTCATGGCGAGCACGACCAGATCGGTGTCCAACGGGTCCCGCCACTGCCGCCCGAAACGGGCCAGGAGGGTCTCCATCGCCGCGTGCCAGGCCCGGCGGAGGTCGGCGTTCCACGCGGCCAGCCGCGCCGCGATGTACGGGTCGTCGAGCGTGTAGAACGCGAACTGGATCCGGTTGTCGGGGTGGCTGGTGGCGATCGACCAGTACCAGGTGGTGGTGTCCCGTATGGCGTCGTCCAGGTCGTCGGCGCCGGCGATCGCCAGGTCCTGGCGAGCCAGGCCGGCGGGCTCGAGGTACCGCTCGGCGGCGAACAGGGCCTCGACCAGGTCGTCCCGGTAGTCCTCCTGGCTGTCCCAGTAGTGGTAGAAGGCGCCGATGGTGACGCCGACCCGTCGGGCCACGTCGTCGGCCCGGATGTGGTCGAAGGCGTTGCCGCTCGGGCGCGACCGGGCCGCTTCGACGCCGAGGTCCAACAGGCGGCGACGTCGGGGGTTGTCCTCTGCTGCCGGTGCCGCGGACCGCCGGCTCGCGGGACCCGGGTGCGTCGGAGTCCCCGCCGTTCCCGTCGTCGGGGCCGTCCTCGCTGGCCCCGAGCAGGAGGAGCAACGCGAGCAGTCCCGGGGTGCTCCACGGGGTGCCCTCCGCGTCGACCCGGTCGGTGATCGCACTCCCGTCGATGAGGTGCTGGGAACGCAGGCCGTCGCTGAGGGTCACCACCACGGTCGCCAGCGTGCGGACGTCCCACCCCGGCGCCGGGTGTCGTCCCGCGTGGCGCAGGCCGCGGGCCACGACGACGGCCGCCGCGGCGTCGGCCGCCGCGGCCCGCTCGTGGATCCGCCCGAGCGCCCTCGGGTCCCGGTGGGCCCACAGCGCGAGCTCCAGCCGGTGGTCGGGGTCCTCGAGGAGCACCTGGTGGACCCGCCGGGCCAGGTCCTCAACGGTGCGGGACGGAGTGTCGGAGCCCTCCGACGGCCAGAAGAGCGCCGGGTCGGCGTCGGCCCGCTCGCCGGCGAGGAGCGCGTCCAGCACGTCGGCCCGGTAGGCGTCCTGTCCGTCCCAGTAGTGGTAGAAGGCGCCGGCGGTGAGCCCGGCATCACGGGCCAGGTCGTTGATGCGGAGGTGGCCGAGGGTCTCGCCGAGGGACTGCTCTGACGCCAGTTCGAGCCCGGCCGCGAGCAGTTGGCCCCGCGCCGTCTCCGGATCGCGGCGGATCCGGCGCGGCCCGCTCCGGCGGCGCCCGGCGGGAGCCGGGTCCTGCTCGGGCTTGCTGGAGTCGGCCCCACTCACGGTCCGACGATACCTGGGACCTGCTAGGTCATCAGGTAATGCCGGGCCGCCTTTCGGCTCGCTTTCGCGGCGGGTCCCTAGGTTGGCCCCCGGATCGGGCCGCGGTCGAGGGAGGGCTGCGGTCCGCCCGACGGGGCGTCGGGGGTGATCCGGGGCCGGACGCTACGATCCGGTTCCCTCATTCGAAGCGGGAGAGTGTCGGTGCGCAGGTTCCTGTCGTTGTTGGTGGCCTTGGCCCTGGTCACCGTGACCGCCGGGTGCGGTGGTGGCGGTGGCGGCAGCGCCGAGGACTTCGGCCGCGGCCCCTCCGAGGACGGAGGAGACGACGGTGGGTCCGGTTCGTCGGGGGCCTTCGACCTCGACTTCGGCGGCGCCGATGACGAGGACCTGTCCAACCGCGATCTCATCGAGGTGATCCAGCAGTTCTGGGAGGACGGAGCCGCCGCCGTCGGCTTCCCCTACGATCGCCTTTCCGACGAGCGCATCGCGGGCATCCCCGGCGACCCCCCTCCAAACTGCCAGGGCTTCGAGATCCGGCCCGAGGACGTGGCCATGAACGCCTTCGCCGCCCCCTGCCCGGAAGGCCTCACCGTGGCCTGGGACCCCGGCCTGATCGACGGGACCCTCACCGACCTGTTCGGCGGAGCCGGCCCGGCGGTCGTCTTCGCCCACGAGTGGGGCCACGTCGTCCAGTTCCAGTCCGGCATCCTGGACATCACCGGCCAGGGCATCGGCGACCCGCCGAGCGTGCTGACCGAGAACCAGGCCGACTGCTTCTCGGGGGCCTGGGTGGCCGAGCAGGTCGACGACGGCTTCGGGCCGTTCACGGATCCCTCGGCGCTCGACAACTCGATCGGCGCCATGATCTTCGTCCGCGACCAACCGGGCAGCGATCCGCAGGGTGAGCTCGCCCACGGCAGCGGCTTCGACCGGGTGCGGGCCTTCCAGGACGGCTTCGAGGGTGGCATCGAGTACTGCTTCGGCTACCTGGAGGACCCACCGTTCATCGACGAGCTGCCCTTCACCGAGCAGGACGCGGCGAACCAGGGCAACCTGCCCTTCGCCGATGTCACCGACCTGGTGGTCGAGGACCTCGAGGACTACTTCTCCGCCAACGTGGACGGCTTCGAGGGTCCCGGTGACCCGTTCGACACGGTGCCGGCCGACGAGCTCGATGCCCTGCACGCCGAGGTCGGCGACGGCGCCGTGGCCACGGTGTTCGGGATGCTCTGGGCCGAGCGGGCCCAGGCCGCCGCGGGCGACGACCTCGACGGCGAGGGGCCGCTCCTGCAGCGGTCCTGCCTGGTGGGGTCCTGGCTGGGTGACATCCTCCGGGACCAGCGCGACGGTCAAGTGGACCGGGAGAGCGGCGTGAGCCTCTCGCCCGGCGACCTGGACGAGACCATCATCACCTTCCTGAAGCTGACCGAGGACGCCATGGCCGGCTCCGGTGTGGCCTTCGAGGCCATCGCCGACATGCGCCTGGGCGTCTTCGGCGGCATCGAGGACTGCCGCCTGGGGGAGTAGCCGCCGTCACCCGCAGGTGATGTTGACCACCATGTAGCCGTTCGGCTGGCCCGGCGACCCCCAGTGGACACCCACGTTGCCGCAGAGGTTCGAGTTGTAGTTCGGCGCCACGGTCACCGTCCCCGAACCCAGTGCACCGGCCGTGATCCGCAGGGCCGCGTTTGCGGCCGTCGACGCCGTCTGGCAGGCCGGGTTGGGGCAATCGGGGTTCGTCGGCGCCCCCCGTCGATGCACGTGCGCCCGCACCGAGGTGATGTAACAGCTGCACCCCGTGCTGATGCGCAGGACGACGGGATTGAAGTTGCCCGCGGTGCTGGCCACGTGGGTGATGGGACCGCCCGTGGCGGTGAGGCCGGTCATCAACGCGACCTGGGCCGCGGTGGGGAGGTTCGTTCCCGTGCCGAGGCACCCCGCGGCCACGATGGGCGTCCTCGGTGTGAGCGCGGTCTGGTAGACGACGTTGTACTGCCCTGGGGGACAGGTGGCTGCCGCGGCAGGGGAGGCGAGGCTGTCGACGATCAGCGGCGCCGTCCAGGCCACGGCTCCCGCTGTCGCCGTCCGACGGATGACCTCCCGGCGGGTCAGGTGGTGGCTGGCCCCGGCCTCGGTCTGGGTCATCGCAGCGTTGACGATAGCGCCGTGAGCCCGTGGGGTGTGGTTTCGCGGCCTGATCGGACCGCGGGAGCACCCCCCACGGGATTCGAACCCGCATTGCCAGCCTGAGAGGGTGATGCGGCCGACAGAGGCGGATCCAGGCGCCTTCGGCGGCATCGACGACGGCCACCTCGCCTGACCCGCTCGGTGGTCCCGGGCCGAGCGGCACCGGGAACGCACAGGGGTGCACCCCGCCGAACGGGTCGTCAGGCGATGGTGACGGGGGTGCCGAGGGGGAGGAGGTCGGCGAGGCGGGCCACCACGTCGTTGGGGACCCGGACGCAACCATGGGAGACGGCCTCGCCGATGCTCGTCGGGTCGTCGGTGCCGTGGATGCCGACCTGACCGTCGCCGCCGGCGAACTCCGAGAAGGTGTCGGAGTGGGCCGACAGGCCGAGGGCGAAGGGCCCGTAGGGGCTCGTCGAGTCGGGGGACTGCAGCCGGTCGATCACCGCGAACGTGCCGGTCGGCGTGGGGGCGTCCGGGGCGCCGACCGCCACGGGGGTCTCCAGGACGACGACGTCGCCCTCGAACACCGTGAGGCGGCGGGCGGCGAGGTCGACGGTGACCCGGTGGTCGCCGGCGACCAGGTCGACGTCGCCTTCGGGCACCCAGCCCGTGCTGCCGTTGGGCCGCACCGGCAGCTGGACACGGACCCAGCCCTGCTGCCGCTCCGTCACGAGCAGGGCCCGGGGTGAGCCGAAGTCGGTGGTGGCCGGCAGTTGGGCGACGACGGCGGCGTCGGCGGTGGGCGCACTGCGCACCGTCAGCGCGGTCTCGGACCGGGCGATCACGGCGGTCGGCGCCTCAGCATCGGTGACGGGGGGTGCGGTGGCCGGCGTGGCGGTCGTCGGCGTCGAGGTGGTGACCGGTTCGTTCGGCCAGGTGGGCCCGGTCGTCGGGTCCGGGGCCGGCGCAGGCCCCGAGCAGCAGGCTCAGGGCCGAACAGGCCGGAGGTGAGGGTGAGGGTCAGGCGGCGCATCGGGATCTCCAGGGGTCGAGGGTCGGGGCCGGCCTCGACGATGAGGCCGGCCCCGACCGGGACGGGTCGGGGCTGGTTCAGCCCGTGAAGTTGGGGTCGGCGACGACGGTGCCGTCGACGTCGGCCGGGGGCAGCTCGCCGTCGTCGGGCTCGGGCTGAGCCTCCGGCAGGTCGGGGTCGGGGTCGACCTCGGGACCGTTGCCGCCCGGGGCGAAGTCGTCCGGGCCGTCGAAGGGCGTGTCGTCACCGTCGCAGAGGGAGCCACCGTGGGTGGGGTCCTGGCAGCTGGTGATGTCGCCGATGTCCGCGCCGGCGGGGGCGGTGATGCCCAGGGCCCCGAGGCCGAGGGCGGCCGCCAGGACGATGGCCAGGCGGCGGTTGGTGCGGGTGCTGTGCATGGCGTTGCTCCTTTGGATCAGAGCCGGTCGTTCCGGCCCGTCCGACCGACCTGACGGGCGACGTCCAGCGGCGCTTACACCCCCGCCGAGGATTTCGTCGCGTCCTCTCGATCCGAACGCCGTAAGCGGCGCCGGGGTCCGCCCGTCAGGAAAGAGGAACCATCCCGCAGGAGATCGGCGACAATGAGAGGACAGCCATGGGACCACTCGACCGGGCCGAGGACGAGCGCCTCGTCCTGGCCCTCCGCGCCGGCGACCAGGACGCCTTCGGCCGGCTCTTCGACCGCTGGTACGACCGGGTCCACGAACTGGCCCGTCGCATCACCCGTGACGACGGGCTGGCCGCAGACGTCGCCCAGGACGCCTTCCTCTCGGCCTGGCAGCGCCTCGATCGGCTCGAGGACCCGGCGGCCTTCGGGGGCTGGCTCCTGCGCATCGCCCGCAACCGGGCCCTCGACGTCGTCCGGGCCCCGGCCCACACCCGCACCGAGACGGACGACGACGTGAGCCTGGTCGCCGACGAGCAGGCGGTGGCCTCCCGGACGGCCGCCCTCGAGGACCCGGCCGTCGTGGCCGGGGACCGGGAGGTCCAGGAGTTGGTCTGGAGCGCCGCGGCCACGTTGGGTGAGCGGGACCTGACCGCGCTCGACCTTTCGTTGCGCCAGGGGCTGGAGCCGGCCGATATCGGCGAGGTCCTGGGCATCAACCGCAACGCCGCCAACCAGCTCGTGCACCGGATGAAGGGCCGCCTGGCCACGGCGGTGCGCAGTCGGGTCCTGTGGCGGGGCGGCGCGCCGGCGTGTTCGGACCTGGGGGCGGCGCTGGCCGCCGACGGCCTGGAGGCCTTCGACGCCCGTGCGGTCCGGGTGGCCGACCGTCACGCCGAGGCCTGTGCGGACTGCCGCCGACGTCGGGAGACCCGGCTCGACCCGGCCCAGCTGTTCGCCGCGGTGCCGGTGGCCGTCGCCCCGGTCCTGCTGAAGGCCAAGGCCGCGGCCGCCCTCGAGGTCGCCGGGGTGCCGATGAGCGGCGCCTCGGGGACCGGGCCGGTGGACGGGTCCTCGACCGGTGGCGCCGCTTCGACCAGTGAGGCCTACGCCCCGGCGTCGCCGTCGGGGCCCGTTTCCTGGAGGTTTCGTCGGACCCTCGCCCTGGGTGGCGTCGCCCTCGTGGTCATCGCCCTGGTGGTCGCCGTGCTGACCGTCGAGCACCTCGACGACGACGGTCCGATCGCCGCGACCGAGGACGCGACGGTGACGGTTCCGGTCGCGCCGGTCGAGTCGGCCCCCACGACGACGACGACCCTCGTCGGCAACACCGTGGAGGTGGTCGAGGACCCGGAGGCCCCCGCCGACGCGCCCGCCGAGGACGAGGTGCCCCTCGCCCCCGTGCCCGATGGCGGCGGGGGTGCCCCACCCCCACCCCCACCCCCACCCCCCACCCCGCCGGCGGCCCTGACCGGGACCCTGACCGTGTCCCCGAGCCGCGTGCCCGCCGTGCACCCGATCGGCAGCCAGGCCACGGTCTCGTGGTCGACCTCGGGTGGCACCACCGTGTCGGTCAGTGGACCCGGTCTGTCCTCCGGCGGGGCCTCGGGCGCCCAATCGGTGTGCCCCGGTGCCGTCGTCGCCGGCCCGCCAGGCAGTTCATCGGTGTGCCGGGTCAACCCGGGGAGCTACACCTATGTGCTCACGGTCACCGGCTCCGGCGGCACGGTCCAGCGCACCACCACCCTCACCGTGGCCTGAGCCGACGCCTCGGGCTCGAGCCCCGCCGACGGGGTCGGCCTCAGGGGACCGGATCGCGTCCTGGACCTCCGTGCGGGTGGACCGTCGGGACGGGATGTAGGACGCCGGGATGCCGAGCGCCAGCACCCCGGGACGGGCGCCGTTGCCGACCCGGGCCAATCTGAGAGGAGCGGCGGGGAAGGCCAACCTCATCCGCCTCGTAGAATCGGTCTGCTTTGGACTCTGTCGTCGGCAAGGGCAGGGTCGTGGTCGTGGTAGTCGGTGAAGAAGTGGTGGTCGTGGAAGGTCTCGGCGGTACGCCACCCGTAGTCGTTTCCGCCACGATCGTCGATGGCAGCACGGTCTTCTCAGACTGCGGTCGCTCCGCCGATGCTTCGGTGCCGCTGACCTGGACCGAGCGCGGGCGTCGAGTCAGGCGGAGTCAGTGATTGTTGCTCCGCCAGCGGGGCCGCAGTAGGTTTCTGCACCGCGTGCCGGCCTCCTACCGCGAGGCACGCAGGAGAGGCGAGCATGCGTGAGAAGATCGTCCGGGGGCTGAGCGCAGCCTTTGTGACTGGCGCGACCCTCATCGTGACGACCGTGCCAACGGGCGCGGTCACCGTGTCGAACGAGGCGGAACTTCGCGCGGCGTTCGCCGATGGCAGCGAGACGCAGATCGATCTCGCCGGCGACGTCACGCTCGTCGACTGCACCCCCGGTGGTGGCGACCTCGAGCGGACCAGCGCCACCGCCCTCACCCTCGACGGAAACGGCTTCACGATCACCCAGACCTGCTCCGGCGAGCGCGTCATGCGGCAAGCAGGCACCGGCGCGATCACGGTGGACAGTGTCACCCTCACGGGCGGCACGGAGACCGGCAACGGCGGAGGCATCGACACCGACACCGCCCCGATCACGGTGACGAACTCGACCATCAGCGGCAACACCGCGGATATCAACGGCGGCGGGATCGCGCAGACCAGCGGCACGGTGACGGTGACGAACTCGACCATCAGCGGCAACACTGCGGGTTCCAACGGCGGCGGGATCGCGCAGACCAGCGGCACGGTGACGGTGACGAACTCGACCATCAGCGGCAACACTGCGGGTTCCAACGGCGGCGGGATCGCGCAGACCAGCGGCACGGTGACGGTGACGAACTCGACCATCAGCGGCAATGAGGGCGGTTTCAACGGCGGCGGGATCGCGCAGACCAGCGGCACGGTGACGGTGACGAACTCGACCATCAGCGGCAACACTGCGGGTTCCAACGGCGGCGGGATCGCGCAGACCACCGGCTCGATCGCTCTGGTATACGTGACCTTGGTACAGAACGGCGCCTCGCTCGGCAACAACATCAATGGTCCAGGATCGGCGCTGAGATCGTTCGGCTCGGTGGTGGCGCTGGCGCAAGCCGGGGGTCCGAACTGCGGCACCCTCTTGAGCACCACCTCGAACGGTTACAACTTCTCCGACGACGCGACGTGCGGGTTCACCGCCGGGACCGATTCACAGGACGCAGGTGATCCGGAGCTGGGCGCGCTCGCCGACAACGGCGGCCCGACCCCGACACACCTTCCCCAGCCGGAAAGCCCTCTCATCGACGCGATCCCGAGCTCGTCGTGTCAGGCCGACGGGGCGAGTGGCATCACGACCGACCAGCGCGGGGTCAACCGTCCCCAGATCGGTGGCTGCGACATCGGGGCAGTCGAAGTCGAGCCTGCTGGTCCGCCTCCGCCGCCTGGACCGCCCCCCGGGCCAGCACCGGAGGGTCCTGTCGCAGCAGTGCCGCCCTTCACCGGCTGACGGAGGGTCGAGGGCGGGCCCCGAAGGAGCCGACGTACGCGTCGCGCTGGCCGGTTCCGCGGTCACGTGGCCGGCGCGATGATCAGCACCTATTCCTCCGGACCCTGTCAGCGTCCCGACCCGTCGACACGGCGCTGGATCACGGTTGGGCTGACGATCACGACGTTCCGGTCCCCGGCGAGCTCCTTCGCCGCCCGGCTCATGTATGTCTCGCCGAAGACAAGTGCGAGCACTGGATTCGAACTGGCCGTCCGAAGGCTGACGTGCGCCTCCTGCCTCTGACCAGGCATGAGATCGCTGCACCCCCAACCCTCTGGGATCAGAACCAGTCTGAGCCTGGCTAGGAGTTGTCGAAGATCGTCGACTCTGGCTTGAACCAGTCCCGTTCGGGCAGCCTCTGCGCCGGGCCACCTCTCCTTGCCGAGGTCGAACGGACTTCCTCTGTCGAGTGGAAGGACGGAGCGCCCGGGCCGCCCCGCTCGATCCGGTCGAGGTAGGTTCTCCAGGGTGACCCCGAAGCTGACGCGAGGTCCTGGCGCCGTGGCTCTGGCCGTGGTGTTCTTGGCCGCATGCGGGGGCGACGAGGGAGACGCGTCGCCCGAGGACCAGGGTGTGGGTGCATTGACAACCCCCGCGGCTCTCTCGGGTGACCCGGGTGAGTGTGTCAACCTCGACCCCTGCGACGCCACGGTCAGCTCCGCGTCGGGATTGACCGACGGCGACGTCGTGCGGGTGCGCATCAACGGGTGGGGTTCCGACGAAGCGGTGGGAATCGCCCAGTGCGCCGACGCCGCCGATCCGGACAACCCTCGAGCCGGCGAGCCCGGTCCCGACGGTCTTCCCCCCGGAGAGATCTGCAACGTGCTCGACCTCGGTGGCCCTGCGCAGACCGAGCAAGCCGATGCCGACGGAGTCATCGACTTCGAGTACGAGGTCGTCGGTGGTGCGAGGATGCAGGAGAGCAGTGAGTCGGGCGTCACCTGCGACGCCACCCACGACTGCGTCCTGAACGTCTTCGTCTCCGGTGCCAACCGATTCAGCCCCAGCGCACCCCGGGTCACCTTCGCCCTCCGGTTCGCCTGAGCCTGCTCGGGCGATCGGAGCGTGGGTCCGATCGGTCTGGTCGGTGTCGTGTCATTGCCGACGCCGCCGCACACCTCGGAAAGACCGGCGGCACCCCCAACGGGATTCGAACCCGTGTTACCAGCTTGAAAGGCTGGCGTCCTAGGCCGCTGGACGATGGGGGCCAGACCCGGAGGGCCGGCCGCCGAGGCTACCGGTCACCCCTTCGGGCGAGCGCCCAGTGGGGGTCCGGCCCCTGGAGGAGGTGCGGCAACCCCACTGCCGGGGCGATGGGGTGCGCCAGTAGCGTCGGGGGATGGGCGAGCGGCTGGTCGTGATCGGCGGGGACGCAGGCGGGATGGCTGCGGCCTCTCAGGCCCGCCGCCTGAACGCGGACCTCGACATCGTCGCCCTCGAGAAGAGCACCTGGGTCAGCTACTCCGCCTGCGGCATCCCGTACCTGGTGGCCGGCGACCTCGACCGGGTCGAGGACCTCGTGGCCCGGACGCCCCAGGAGTTCCGGGACAACCATCGCATCGACGTCCGCCTCCGGCACGAGGCCATGGCGATCGACGTCGCGGCTCGGCAGGTCGAGGTCCGGGACCATGAGCACGGTCGGACCGTGCGCATCCCCTACGACCAGTTGATGGTCGCGACCGGTGCCAGCCCGTACCGCCCCGACGTGCCGGGCATCAACGGCGAGACGGTGCTGGGGGTCCAGAGCCTCACCGACGCCCAGCGCCTCCTGGACCGGAACCTGCGGGGTCGGCCCCGGCAGGTGGTCGTCGTCGGTGGTGGCTACATCGGACTGGAGATGGCCGAGACCTACCTCCGGCTCGGGGCGGCGGTCACGATCGTCGACATGGCGCCCGAGATCATGGGCACCCTGGACCCGGACATGGGGGCCCTGGTGCGCACCGCGATGGTCCGTCACGGCATCGAGGTCCGCTGCGGCACCGCGGTGTCGGCCTTCGAGCCCGGCGCGGTGCACCTCGACAACGGCGACGCCCTGAGTGCCGACGTGGTCGTGCTGGGGATGGGCGTGGCCCCCAACAGCGGCCTCGCCGAGGAGGCGGGGGTGGCCACCGGCGTCAAGGGGGCGATCAAGGTGGACCAGCGCCAGCACACCGGTACCGAGGGGGTCTGGGCGGCCGGGGACTGCGCCGAGTCCCACCACCTCGTGTCCCGCCTGCCGGTCCACGTCCCGCTGGGCACCGTGGCCAACCGCCAGGCCCGGGTCGCGGGGATCAACCTCGGTGGCGGTTACGCCACCTTCCCCGGTGTCGTGGGCACCGCGGTGACCAAGCTCTGCGCCACCGAAGTGGCCCGGACCGGCCTCTCGGAGCGGGAGGCCACGGCGGCGGGCATCGCCTACGTCGTGGGCAAGATCAAGGCCACGACGCGGGCCGGGTACCTCCCCGAAGCCCGGCCCATCGTGGTCAAGATGCTGGCCGAGCGGGGCAACGGGCGCATCCTCGGCGCCCAGCTCGTGGGCGAGGAGGGCGCGGGCAAGCGCATCGACGCCGTCGCCGTCGCCGTCACCGCCGGCTTCACCGTCGAGGACCTGGTCAACACCGACATGGCCTACGCGCCCCCCTTCTCCCCCTTGTGGGACCCGATCCAGGTGGCCGCGCGCAAGGCCCTCAGCCTCCTCTGACTTGGGCACGCCCGTCCTCGACCGTGAGGCCCTCCTGGCCGACCCCACGATCGTGGGCCGGGACTTCTGCGCGGCCTACACCGGCGCGGTCGACGACTGGCTCCGCGCCCTCTTCGACGGAGCCGCCGAGGAACCCGGGGGTCTCGCCCTGGTCGCCGTCGGCGGGTACGGCCGGGGCCAACTGGCCCCGGGCAGCGACCTGGACCTGTTGTTGTTGCACGCCCCCCGTCGGCTCCCCGGTGGTGTGGCCCAGGCCCTCTGGTACCCGATCTGGGACGCCGGGCTGAAGCTGGGCCATGCGGTACGGACGGTCAAGCAGGCCGTGAGCCTGGCGGACGAGGACCTCGACACGGCGACCGCTCTGCTCTCGTGTCGCCACCTGGCGGGGGATCCGGCCCTCACCGAGGACCTCGCCGGGCAGGCGTCGGCGCGCTGGGTCAAGCGCGCCGACCACCATCTCGCCCTCCTCGCCGACTCGGTCCGCCGACGTCACGAACAACACGGCGAGGTCGCCTTCCTGCTGGAGCCCGACCTGAAGGAGGGGCGGGGTGGCCTCCGGGACATCCATGCCCTGGGCTGGTCCGAGGCGGCCCGCCCCCTGCTCGGGCGCGAGGACGAGGTCGACCTGGTCGAGGCCGAAGGCGTGCTCCTGGCCGTCCGCGTCGAACTGCACCGGAGGACGGGGCGGGGCAACGACCGCCTCGTCCTGCAGGAACAGGACGGTGTGGCCGCCGCGCTCGGCTACGGAGACGCCGACGAGCTGATGGCCGCCGTCGCCCGGGCGGCCCGAACCGTGGCGTGGATCGCGGACGAAGCGTGGGGTCGGATCGAGTCGTCGCTGGCCGCCCCCTCTCGTCGGCGCCGTCCACCGGACCGCGACCTCGGCCCCGACATCGTGCTGCGGGACGGCGAGATCCATCTCGAGGCCGGCGCCCCGGCGGGGCCCACGACCGTGCTGACGGTGGCGGTGGCCGCCGCGGAGGAAGAGGCCCGGATCGACCGGGCGACCCTGGACCGCTTCGCCGCCGAGCTGTCGCCGTTCCCGGACCCCTGGCCCGACGGCGCCCGCGGTCAGCTGGCAGACCTCCTGGCGACCGGCCGGCCGGCCCTCACGGTCCTGGAGACCCTCGACCAGCGCGACCTGCTGGTGCGGATCCTGCCGGAGTGGGCTCCGGTGCGGAGCCGCCCGCAGCGCAACGCCTACCACCAGTACACGGTGGACCGACACCTGTGGGAGACCGCGGTCAACGCCAGCGCGCTCACCGACACCGTGCACCGCCACGACCTCCTGGTGATCGGGGCCCTGCTCCACGACATCGGCAAGGGCTACCCGGGTGACCACACGGAGGTCGGCATCGACCTGGTCGGCACCATCGGCGCCCGCATGGGCTTCCCACCCGAGGACGTCGCCGTGCTCGTCGACCTGGTCCGCCACCACCTGCTGCTGCCCGATGTCGCCACGCGCCGGGACATCCGCGACCCCGACACGATCGACGCCGTGGCCGCCGCCGCCGGGTCGTTGTCCACCCTGGAGCTCCTGGCCGCCCTGACCGAGGCCGATTCGCTGGCCACCGGCCCGGCGGCCTGGGGGAAGTGGAAGGCGGGCTTGGTGGCCGAGTTGGTGGCCCGCACCGCGCACGCGATGGGTGGTCCCGATCTCCCCGAGTTGAGCCGACCGCTCCTCAGCGACGAGTTGCGGGCCCGCATGGCCCGCGGGGTGACCCGGGTCGTCGGCGAGGGTCACACGCTGACCGTCATCACCCCGGATCGCCCGGGAGCGTTCAGCCGGGTGGCCGGGGCGCTGGCGGTCAGCGGCCTGGACGTGCTCGAGGCGCTGGCCCACTCCGAGCGCCGGGCGGCCCTCAGCCGCTTCACCGTGACCCCGACCCTCGGGGACACGGTCGACTGGGAGAAGGTGACCGGCCTCGTCGGCCAGGCGCTCGACGACGAGATCGACCTCGGCGCGCTGATCGCCGAGCGGGAGCGGACCTACGGCCGGACCGGTCCGCTGCCGGAGGCCGACGCGGTGCCGCCGGAGGTGCGGGTGGACAACGACGCCTCGAGCACGGCGACGGTCATCGAGGTGTTCGCCCCCGACGCCATCGGGATCCTCTACCGCCTCACCCAGGCCTTCGCCGCCATCGGCCTGGACATCCGCACGGCGAAGGTCCAGACCCTCGGCCACCGCGTGGTCGACTCCTTCTACGTCCGCACCGCGGCAGGGGAGAAGATCACCGATCCGGGCCGTCTGGCCGAGATCGAGGCGGCCATCCTCGCCGGACTGGGCTGAGCCGGGTCGCGACCGCACCCGGGCGTGCGATCATCGACGGATGCGCTTCTCGCTGTGGGCCTCACTGGGCAACCCCTGGGCCGATGTGCTCGACGGTGCCCGCCACGCCGAGGCGACGGGATGGGACGGGGTCTATGTGGCGGACCACTTCATGGCCGACGCCGGTGGGCCGTTTCCCCCGGACAGCCCCAACCTCGAGGCCACCGCGGTGGTGTCGGCCCTTGCCGCCGCGACCGAGCGGGTCCGGTTGGCCACCCTCGTGTTCGGCATCACCTACCGGCATCCCGCGGTGTTGGCCAAGTGGGCGGCCACGACCGACCACGTGAGTGGTGGTCGGCTCCTGCTGGGCCTCGGAGCCGGCTGGCAGGAGAACGAGCACGAGCAGTACGGCATCCGTCTCGGTCCGCCGGGGGAGCGGGTCGATCGCTTCGACGAGGCCCTCCGGGTCATCCGGGGGTTGCTCGACGAGCCCGCCACCACCGTCGCCGGTGAGCACTACACGGTCACCGACGCCGTGGCCTGGCCCAAGCCGGTACAGGAGCGCCTGCCGATCCTGATCGGGGCCAAGGGGCCGCGGATGCTGGGGCTGGTCGCCCGCCACGGCGACGAATGGAACATGTGGTCCTCGCCGCCGGAACTGGCTGAGCACCGAGCGCGCCTGAACCAGAAGTGCGAGGCGATCGGCCGCGACCCGGCGGAGATCACCACCTCCACCCAGGCACTGGTGTTCGTGATGGAGGACGACGCCGAGGCCGAGGGCCTCGAGGCCGCCATGGGCGCGCGCCCCTGCGTCGCGGGTACGCCGGGTCGGATCGCCGAGCGAGTGGCGGCGTGGCGGGACGCCGGCGTCGACGAGCTCATCGTCCCGGACTTCACCCTCGGCACCGGGAGCCAACGGGCCGATGCGCTCGACACGATCATCGAGCGCGTGGCCCCCGACTTCCGATGAGCGGCGCGCTCGAGCCCGGCGAGGCCCCCGAGCACGGGCCGCCGACCGAGATCGACCTCGTCCGCTGGAGCGAGGCCCTCTCGGCGATCGCCAAGACCGGACTGGGCTTCAGCGACAACCTCTACGAACGGGAGCGCTTCGAGGAGGTGCTGGCCGTCGCCGCGGACATCCGGGTCGCTTCGGGTCACGCCTTCGACACCGACACCCAGGTCATCGAATGGATGAAGCAGGTGGGCGACGGCGTGGCCGGGTATGTGACCCCCAAGGTCGCCGTCGGTGCGGTGGTCGGCGACCAGGACGGCCGCATCCTGCTCGTGCAGCGAGCGGACTCCGGCATCTGGCTCTACCCCACCGGGTGGTGCGACGTCGGCTACTCGGCCTCGGAGGTCGCCCTCAAGGAGGTCTGGGAGGAGACGGGCATCGAGGCCGAGATCGTCGCCCCCATCGCCATCTTCGACGGTCTCCGGTTGGGGTTCACCGGCATCCCGCTCTACTCGATCGTCTTCGCCTGCCGACCGACCGGGGGCGAGTTGCGGCCCCATCCCCTGGAGTGCCGTGACGTGGGCTGGTTCGCCGAGGACGAGTTGCCCGAGCCGCTGGCCGGGGCCGACCTGTGGCGCACCCATGCGTTCCGGGCGATCCAGGGCGAGCAGGTCCCCGTCTGGTTCGACGCCCCCCGCCGCCGCCCGTGGCGGGACGAGCCGGCCACCGACGATTGAGGAGTGCTGCCGTGACCGATCCCACCGCCATCGAGATCGCCGACGCCGTCCGCTCGGGTGAGCGCTCGGCCCGGGAGGTGCTGGAGGACCACCTCGCCCGGATCGAGGCGGGCAACGAGGCCCTCAACGCCTTCGTCCACCTCGACCCCGACCTCGCCGGGACCGCCGCCGCCCGGGTCGACGAGATGGTGGCGGCCGGAGAGGACCCGGGGCCCTTCGCCGGCGTGCCCTTCGGCGTGAAGGACCTCGAGGACTGCGCCGGGATGCCCACCTCGCAGGGCTCCCTGCTCTACCTGGGCCGGGGGCCGGTCGCCGAGGACTCGGTCCACGTGGCCCGGCTGCGGGCCGCCGGTGGTGTTCCGGTCGGCAAGACGGCGGCGCCGGAGTTCGGCACCCTCAACTTCACCAAGACGAAGGCGTGGGGCATCACCCGCAGCCCTTGGGGCGAGGACCGCACGCCGGGGGGCTCCAGTGGCGGTTCCGCGGCCGCGGTCGCCGCGGGCCTGGTTCCGGTGGCCACGGCCAGCGACGGCGGCGGCTCCACCCGCATCCCCGCCTCGTTCTCCGGCCTGGTCGGCATGAAGCCCAGCCAGGGGCGCATCGCCCACCCCGGGGCCCAGGACAGCCAGACCTCGGTCTACGGCCTGCTGACCACGACCGTGGCCGAGTCGGCCCGCCACCTGGACGTCGCGGCCGGTCCCGACGACCGCGACCGGCTGTCGCTGCCCCCACCCACCCTGGGCTACGAGGCGGCCATCGAGACGCTCGAGGTCGCCGGTCTCCGGGCCCGGTGGTCCCCGGACCTGGACTTCGCCACCGTGGACCCCGAGGTCCTCGACATCGCGGGCGGCGCCGCCCAGGAGCTGGCCGCCGCGGCCGGCTTGGCCATGGACGAGGGCCCGGTCCACCTGCAGGACGCGGTGAAGGTCTGGCTCTCGTCGGGGGCCATGGACATCTGGCTGGACCTGGAGCCGGGCATGTGGCCGGGCGTGGCCGACGACCTGACCGTCTACTCGCGCCAGAGCCTGGAGGGCACCGAGGACTGGGTGATCTCGCGGTTCGCCAACGTCAAGCGGCGCAGGGAGGCCCTCACCGTCCAGGCGGCCGAGCTGTTCGAGGAGATCGACGTCCTGCTGACCCCCACCACCGCCGTGCCCGCCTTCGCCGCAGCCGGCCCTCCGCTGGCGGTGGTCGACGGCCAGGAGATCAGCGGGGCCATGACCACCCCGTTCACCATGCTGGCCAACCTCTGCTGGAACCCGGCCATCTCGGTGCCGGCGGGGCTCACCGCCGAGGGTCTGCCCGTGGGTCTGCAGATCATGGCCCGCCGTCACCACGACGAGGTCCCCCTGCGCCTGGCCCGGGTCCTCGAGCAGACCCGGCCGTGGCCCCGGCGGGCGCCCGCCTGAGCGGGGTCCGCGTCCTCGAGGTCGCGCCCGCAGGTACGCACGGGTTGCGCCGGGCGGTCCTGCGGGACGGACGTGAGGACGCCGCGGTCGCCTTCGCGGGCGACGAGGAATGGGACACGTTCCACCTGGCTGCCGTCGACGACGACCTGACCACGGTGGGCGTCGTCACCTTCCTGGAACGGGAGTGCCCGAGCCGACCTGGGGTCCACCCGGCCCGCCAGTTGCGGGGGATGGCCGTGGCCGCCGACCGGCAGGGCACCGGGGTGGGTGCCGCGTTGTTGCGGGCGGGCCTCGATCGTTGCCGGGCGGACGGGGCGGCCGTGGTCTGGGCCCACGCCCGGCTCACCGCGGTGGGCTGGTACGAAGCCCACGGGATGCCCGCCGAAGGCGAGGTCTACATCTTCGGTGACGTCGACCTGCCCCATCGCCTCGTGGTGGCCGACCCGGCCGCAGGTCCCCTCGGCCCGCCGCTTGAGAGGCCATAGGGTCGGGAACATGGGTGCCGGTCACGACCACGGTGACCTGTCGGACCTGCGGGAGCGGCAGCGTCGGGTCCTGTGGTGGGTGCTGGTCGCCAACGGCGGCTTCCTCGTCGTCGAGGCGGTGGGGGGGTTCGCCTTCTCGTCCCTGGCCCTGCTGGCCGACGCCGCCCACATGGCCACCGACGTCAGCGGGCTGGCCATCGCCCTGGTCGCCCAGTCCCTGCTGACCCGGCCGTCCTCCCGGCGCCACAGCTACGGGCTGGCGCGGGCCGAGGTGCTGGGCGCCCTGGCCAACGGCGCCCTCCTCGTCGCCACCGCGGCCTGGATCGTCCTCACCGCCGTCCCGCGGATCGGCGATCCCGTCGAGGTGGATGGCGCCGGCCTGCTCGTCGTGGCCGCCATCGGGCTCGTGGTCAACCTGGTCAGCGCGGTGTTCCTGCGCCGGGTCCGGGGTCAGAGCCTCAACCTGCAGGGCGCCTTCATCCACATGGCGGCCGACGCCGCCGGGTCCGTGGCGGCCATCGGCGCGGGCGTCGCCGTCGTGGTCGCCGGCGCGGACTGGGTCGATCCCGTGGCCTCCCTCCTGATCGCCGGCCTCGTCCTCTGGTCGTCCTGGGGCCTGTTGGCGGACACGGTGCACGTCCTGCTGGAGGGCAGCCCGGCGGGCATCGACCTCGACCGGGTCCTGGCGACGATCATCGCCACCGGGGCGGTCGACGAGGTCCACCACCTGCACATGTGGAGCCTGGCCTCCGACGCCCCGGCGTTGTCCGCCCACCTCGTGGTCGACGGGTCGCTGACCATGCACGAGGCCCAGGAGCGCGGGGCGGTGGTCCGCCGGGCCCTGGAGGCCGAGTTCGGCGAGATCCACAGCACCCTCGAGCTCGAGTGCCATCCCTGCCAGGAGGACGAGCACCAGTGAGCGGGGGAGGGCTGATCGACGTCGGCGATCAGCGGTCGCGCAGGAACCGCTCGACCTCGTCGACCAGGTCGCTCCCGTCGCCGTGCAGGGCCTGCTCGTCGAAGACCCGCTCCAGCTCGGCGACGTAGGTGGAGGACTCCTCGTCCTCCTGCACCAGGTCGTCCAGCTGGCGCTCGTACTCGGCGGTGGCGATCTCCAGCTCGGTCACGGGGATGGTCAGGTCGAGGAGCTGGCCGAGGCGCTCCACCAACGCCAGAGCGGCCTTCGGCGAGGCGCTGCCCGGGACATAGGAGGGCACCGAGCCCCAGAGGGAGATGGAGTCGAGCCCCGCGATCCGGCAGGCCTCGTGCAGGGCGCCGACGATGCCGGTCGGGCCTTCGTAGGCCGAGGGCCGGAGGTCGAGTCGGGTGACCAGCGCGGCGTCGTCGGTGGTCCCGATGACCGAGGTCGGCCGGGTGTGGGGGATGTCGGTGAGCAGGGCGCCGAGGGTCACGAACAGGGACACCCCGAGCTCGTTGGCCACACCCGTGACGGTCTCGCCGAAGGTGCGCCAGCGCAGGTTGGGCTCGATGCCCTCGAGCAGGACGACGTCGCGTTCCTGGCCGGGGAGCGGCCCGGCCCAGAAGCGGTTGGTCGGCCACTCGATGCGGCGGAGGCCACCGTCGTCGAAGGTCACCAGGGGCCGGGTGTCGGTGAAGCTGTAGAACTCCTCGGGGTCCAGCTCGGCCACCAGGTCCAGGTCCCACACCTCTCGCAGGTGGGTGGTGGCGGTGGTGGCGGCGTCCCCGGCGTCGTTCCAGCCCTCGAAGGCGGCGACCAGCATCGGGTCCCGCAGCGGGGTGCGCCGGTGCCAGGTCACGGGGTCGAGCGATGCCATCGCTGTTGCACGGTACCGGCCAACCGAAATCGTGCCGATCCGCCCCGCCCGCTGGGTCCCGAACGACCCGTGTCGTCCCGGTAGGATCGGGCCGACCTGGAAGCGAGTGAGGGGGCGGAATGGCCGACGGTGCCGTAGTGCGGACGGTCGGGGAGCTGATGAGCGCACCCGTCGTCACCGCCGAACCATCCGAGACCGTGGCCGGGGCCTCCGAGCGGATGGTCGACGCGGGCGTCGGCTCGGTCGTCGTGGTCGACAGCACCCGCCGGGCCATCGGCATCCTCACCGAGCGGGACCTGGTCCGTTTCGCCGCGGCGGGAGAGCAGGCCCAGGCCACCAAGGTGTCCGAGTGGATGACGGCGAACCCGGCCACGGTCGGGCCCGCCGAGCCGGTCGGTCAGGCCTTCGCCTGGTTGTCCGAACACGGCTACCGCCACATCCCGGTGGTCGACGGCGAGGACGGGGTCGTCGGCATCGTGTCGATGCGGGACCTGCTCAAGGTCGCCGCCATCGAGCCCGTGACCCACCCGGGCCACATGGAGGCCCCGAAGGGCCTGGCCGGGGTGATCGTGGCCGAGACCTCGGTGGGCGACGTCCGGGGCCAGGAGGGCTTCTACCACTACCGCCAGTACTCGGCGACGGACCTGGCCGAGAAGCGGTCGCTCGAGGACGTGTGGCACCTGATGTTCGAGGGCGAGCTGCCCACCGCGGCCCAGCGGGAGGCGTTCCTGGCCGAGATCCGGGCCAACCGGATCCTGCCCCCGACGGTCGCGTCACAACTGCCCGCCGTCGCCGCCGCCTCCGAGCGCTTCCTGCCCCTCGACGGCCTGCGCACGGTCATCTCGCTGGTGGGCTCGGCCCTGGACTTCGAGCCGTCACTGGACATCACCGCCGAGGAGCTGCGCCACAACGCCATGCAGGTCTGCGCGGTGGTGCCCACGACCCTGGCGGCGCTGTACCGGCTGCACCACGGCGAGGCGCCCATCGACCCCCACCCGGACCTGGGTTTCGCCGCCAACTACCTGTACATGATCACCGGCGAGGAGCCGGAGCCCGATCGGGCCCGGGGGATCGAGCAGTACCAGATCACCACCGTGGACCACGGGTTCAACGCGTCGACCTTCACGTCCCGCGTCATCACCTCGACCGGCGCCGATCTCGCGGCCGCGGTCGTCGGCGGGATCGGGGCGCTGTCGGGCCCGCTGCACGGCGGGGCGCCCAGCCGGGCCCTGGACATGCTCGACGCCATCGGCACGCCGGACAAGACCGACGCCTGGGTGCGCGACGCGGTGGAGAACGGCGACCGGATCATGGGCTTCGGCCATCGGGTCTACAAGACCGAGGATCCCCGCTCCCGCCTCCTCAAGGGCGTGGCTCAGCGGTTGGGCGGGGACATGGCCGCCTTCGCCGAGCAGGTCGAGCAGACCGTCGTCGACGTGCTGGCCGAGCTGAAGCCGGGCCGGGAGCTCTACGCCAACGTGGAGTTCTACGCCGGTGTGGTGATGGACCGGTGCGGCCTGCCCCGGGTCATGTTCACCCCCACCTTCGCTTCCAGCCGGGTCATCGGCTGGTGCGCCAACATCCTGGAACAGGCCGCCGACAACCGGGTCATCCGTCCCAGCGCCCGTTACGTGGGCCCCCCGCCTCCCCGGCCCGTCCCCGACCCCGAGTGAGCCTCCAGGTCACCGAGGCCACGGCCGTCGACGAGGACCTGGTCGAGGCCTTCGTCCGCCTGACGCCGCAGCTGTCGTCCTCCAACCCGCCGCCGTCGAGGGAGGCGCTCGAGGAGATCGTGGCGTCCCCGGCGACGGTGATGTTCGTGGCCCGGGAGGGTGGCGGCCCCATCCTCGGCTCGCTGACCCTCGCCCTCTTCCGCATCCCGACGGGGCTGCGGGCCTGGATCGAGGACGTGGTGGTCGACGAGGCCGCCCGGGGCCAGGGCATCGGCGCGGCTCTCAACGAGGCCGCCCTGGCCCACGCCCGGTCCGTGGGCGCCCGCACCGTCGACCTGACCTCGCGCCCCTCGCGGGAAGAGGCCAACCGGCTCTACCGGCGGCTCGGCTTCGTCGAGCGCGAGACCAACGTGTGGCGGTTCACGTGGTGATCGGCGGAGGCGTCGTCATGGTCCGGCCCGCCATCGGTTGACGGATCCCGGCGGGACGACGGGTGGGTCCAGCGCCACCTACGGTCGTGCGTGTGGGGAGGGAACCGATCCGCTACCGGTCGGCTGATGAGGACAGTGGGCGGTGGGCCGGGTTCCCGTTCCGGGACGGGGACATCGTGATCAGCACCCGGTCCAAGCACGGGACGACCTGGGTGCAGATGATCTGCGCGCTCCTGGTGTTCCAGACGTCGGACCTCCCGGCCCCGCTGCCGGCGCTGTCGCCGTGGTTGGACTGGCTCGGGGAGCCGAGGGACGAGGTCGTGGCCCGGCTGGAGGCCCAGCAGCACCGGCGGTTCGTGAAGACCCACACGCCGCTGGACGGGCTGCCGCTCGACCCCCGGGCGACGTTCGTCGTGGTGGCCCGGCACCCGCTGGACGCAGCGGTGTCGCTGTACCACCAGGGGGCGAACCTCGACCGGGCGCGAATCGCCCGGCTCACCGGCGCGCCCCACGAGCCGACCGCCGGCGCGGCGCTGACCGACTGGCTCGACGGGTGGATCACCGCCGATCCCGACCCCCACGCCGCCCTTGACTCGCTGCCCGGCGTCCTGGCCCACCTGGGCGACGCCTGGGATCGGCGCCACCAGCCTGAGGTCGTGCTCGTCCACTACCACGACCTGGTCACCGACCTCGAGGGGGAGATGGGTCGCCTGGCTTCCGCTCTCGGGCTGCCCTCGCCGCAGTCGGACGTCGTGGCCGCGGCGGGCTTCGACGCCATGCGCGACCGGGCCGAGGACTTGGCGCCCGACTCCGGCGGTGTGCTGAAGGACCGCCGGGCGTTCTTCCGTCAGGGCGGCTCCTCGCGGGCCGACCTCCCTGCGGGTCTCGTCGACCGCTACGCCGTCCGGGCCACCGCCCTCGCGCCGCCCGACCTCCTCACCTGGCTCCACCGCCCGGCCTGATCCTCGTTCTGGCGCCCGATTGAGGCGTGGGGACCCCTCAATCGGGCGCCAGAAGGATCGTGGCGAGCCGATGGGGTACAACGTCGGGATGGCGACCAACGCGAAGGCTGCGCTGGCGAAGGTGCGGGCGGCGTGCCTCGGTCTGCCCGAGGCCGGCGAACGGGTCAGTCACGGCGCGCCGTCGTTCTTCGTGAGGGACAAGAAGTTGTTCGTCACCTTCGTCGACCACCATCACGACGACGGTCGCCTGGCGATCTGGGTGGCGGCCGGCCCCGGGGTGCAGGCCGAGCTGGTCGACGAGGAGCCGGACAGGTTCTTCGTGCCGCCGTATGTGGGGCACCGGGGTTGGGTCGGGGTTCGTCTGGACCGTTCGCCGGACTGGGTCGAGGTGGCCGGGATCTGTGAGGACGCCTATCGCCAGGTCGCCCCCAAGACCCTCATCGCCAGGCTCGACGCACACTGAGCTGCGGGCGCCGTAGGGTCCGCCATGGAGGTGTCCGAGCACCTGGTGGGCTCCCCCGCCTTCAAAGCGGGTGGGACGGGCGATCCCCGTCCGGCGGGTTCGATTCCCGTCCACCTCCGCCACTCGCCCCCGCCGACAACGGCTCCCGCCCCCTAGGGTGGGGGCCATGAAGAAGCTGCTGCTCCTCCTGGTCGTGGTGGTTGTCGGCGTGATCGTCGCGAAGAAGCTCCAGGAGACCTGAACAACTAGCGCCGGCGTAGGACGGTTCGGCCCCAGGGTCGGGCCGTTCGTCGCGTCCGGGCCCACCGCGCCCGGGACCGCAGAGCCCGGGCCCAGCGCTGGCCGCGGGTCGGCTCGGGTTCCCGCCGCAGGGTCCCGTAGACGACGACCCCGGCGACGATGGCCGCGAGGCCGCCGCTGATCGCCGCGGTCCGGCCCGGCGTGGGCATCGCCACCCGCTCGCGCATCTTCACGGGCCGCTCGAAGACCTGCACCTCCCACTCGCGCTGGGCCGCGATCCGGGCCAGCGCCCGGTCGGGGTTGACGACCACGGGATGGCCCACCGCCGAGAGCATCGGCAGGTCGGTGATGGAATCCGAGTACGCGTAGGAGGCGGCCAGGTCGATGCCGTCCCGTTCGGACACCTCGTGCATGGCCACGACCTTCGCGGGGCCGTAGGAGTAGAAGTCGACACCGCCGGAGTAGCGGCCGTACTCGTCGACCTCCGGCCGGGTGGCGATCACGTCCTCCACCCCGAGGTAGTGGGCGAGGGGGTCGACGACCTCCTCGGGGGACGCCGACACGATGAAGACCTTCCGCCCCTCGGCCTGGTGGAAGCGGATCAGGTCGAGGGCTTCGTCGTAGATGATCGGTTCGATGACCTCCTCGAGGGTCTCGCGGACCAACGAGCGGATGCGGTCCTGGGGCCACCCGGCGGTCACGCGGAGCGCGGCGTCGCGCATCTTGACCATGCGGTCCTCGTCGGCGCCCAGGTAGAGGTAGACGAGCTGGCCGTAGAGGGCCCGCAGGAGCAGCCACCGCGACAGAAGGCCGGCCCGGTAGAGCGGCTTGCCGAAGGCCACCATCGAGGCGCGGGCGATCACCGTCTTGTCCAGGTCGAAGAAGGCGGCCTCCATGGCGCCCACCCTACGAACGGGATGTGGCCCTTGTCGGTGAAGGTGGTCACGCCTATCCTCGGCTCTCTCGCGGGTTCGCCGGCTTCGCCCGGCCGTCGTCCGCCCCGGCGCTTCCCCCTCCTGCCCTCTGCACCGGGGGATGTCCCGTGCTTCTTTCCTGCTGGGCCCTCAAGGGCGGCGTGGGGACCACCGTGGTCACCGCCGCCCTCGGTCTCACCCTCAACCGCGCCGGCCACGATGTTCTGCTGGTCGACCTCGCCGGGGACCTTCCTGCCGTCCTCGGCCTGCCCGAGCCCGACCAGCCGGGCCTGACCGAGTGGCTCGACGCGGGGCCCGACGTGCCCGCCGACGGGCTCGGTCGCATCGAGGTCCCGGCGACGCCGGGCCTGGCCGTGCTCCCGCGGGGTCGCGCCGTCGTGGCCCCGAGTGACCGGGTGGAGGCACTGTTGGCCGCCCTGGACCCCCGCCGGTCCGTCGTCGTGGACTGCGGTGTGCTCGACCGGCGCGAGCCGGACCGCGTCGTGGTCGCCGCCCGTTCCACGTCGTCGCTGTTGGTGACGAGGGCCTGCTACCTCGCCCTGCGACGGGCCACCGACCCGCCGCTGAGGCCCTCCGGGGTGGTGCTGGTCACCGAGCCCGGCCGGGCCCTCCAGCGCAGCGACGTCGAAGCGGTCGTCGGGGCCCCGGTGCGGGCCGAGGTGGCCCTCGACCCCGCCGTGGCCCGGGCGGTCGACGCGGGGCTGTTGGCCAGCCGCCTCCCCCGGGGCCTCGAACGGTCCCTGCGCCGTGCCGCCTGACCCACCGCTGGAGCACCGGGTCCAGCGCCGGCTTCTCGACACATCGGGGTCGGGCCCCGGCCGGGTGGGTGTGGCCGTGGCCCGAGAGGCCCCGCTCCTCACCGGTGAGCAACGGCGTGGCATCACCGACCGGGTCGAGGCCCACATCCACGGCCTGGGTCCGCTGGAGCCGCTGCTCGAGGACCCGGCGGTCACCGAGATCATGGTCAACGGGCCCGGCCCGGTGTGGGTCGAGCGCCGAGGCCGGTTGGCCCGGACCGACATCGTCATCGACGCCGTCACCATCGACCGTCTGGTCGAGCGCATCGTGGCTCCCCTCGGGCTGCGGGCCGATCGCACGGCGCCGCTGGTCGACGCCCGGCTGCCGGACGGCTCGCGGGTCAACGTGGCCCTGCCCCCGCTCGCGGTCGACGGTCCGTACCTCACGATCCGTCGTTTCGTGGCCTGTGGCGTCTCGCTGGCCGACGTGGCCGGTCCGGCCGTCGAGGGGGTGCTGGCCGAGGCCGTCGGGGCGCGGGCCAACATCGTGGTCAGCGGGGGATCGGGCGCCGGCAAGACGACCTTGCTCAACGCCCTGGCCACCCGATGTGCGACCGGTGAGCGCATCGTGACCGTCGAGGACGTCGCCGAGCTCTCCCTGCCGGGTGAGCAGGTGGTCCGCCTCGAGGCGAGACCCGCCAACGCCGAGCAGGTGGGAGCGGTGACGATCCGCGACCTGGTGCGCAACGCCCTCCGCATGCGCCCGGACCGCCTGGTGGTCGGCGAGGTCCGCGGGGCCGAGAGCCTCGACCTGGTCCAGGCCATGAACACCGGGCACGCCGGGTCGATGGCGACCTGCCACGCCAACAGTCCGGCCGACGCGCTGGAGCGGCTGGCCACCTTGGCCCTGATGGCCGACATCGCCCTGCCCTTGGACGCGGTCCGCTCCCAGTTCCGGTCGGCGGTGGACCTGGTGGTGCACGTGGCCCGGGAGGCATCGGGCCGGCGTGGGGTCACCGAGGTGTGGGAGGTGCCCGAGCCGGGCGGGCCGGCCACGGGCCGGAGGCTGGCGGATCACAGCGGCCTGGTCGACCCGCCGGCCCGGCCGCCGCGGGTCGCGGTGCGGTGACGGTCGCGCCCTTCTCCGGCGGCGGGTCGACCCGTGTCGCGCGTCGGCGGCTCGCCGCCCTGACGCCGACCGAGGCCCGACCGGGGTCGCCGGGCCGCCTCGGGATGTGGCTCGCCCCCCGTCTGTCCGCAGCCGATCTGGACTGGCCGCCGGAAGCGACCGCCCGCGGCGGCGGCGCGACCTTGGCCGCCGCGGCGGTCCTGGTGACGGCGATGGCGGGTCCCGTCGCGGCACTGCTGGCCATCGTGCTCCTCGTCCTGGGTGCGGGCGTCGCGCTGCGCTCAGCCCAGGATCGGCGCTCGGCCCGTCGGGAGCGAGAGCTGCCGGCACTGCTCGAGTCCGTGGCCCGTTCGTTGCGCTCCGGAGCGGCCGTCCCCGCGGCGCTGGCTGAGGCCGCGGCGTCGGGGTCGGTGGCCGCGGACGATCTGGCTGAGGTCCTGGCCGAGGTCGACGCCGGACTCGGTCTGGGAGAGGCGCTGGACCGGTGGGTGCACCGCCGCCCGCAACCAGGCGTCCGACTGGTCGTGGGCACCCTGGCGGTCGCCCTGTCCTCGGGTGGGGCGCCCGCCCGGTCGGTGGACGGGGTGGCGGCGACCCTCCGGGAACGGGCCGAGGTGGATCGGGAGGTGCGGGCGCTGGCCACCCAGGCCCGGGCGTCGGCGGTGGTGATCACCGTGGCCCCTCTGGCCTTCGGGGCCCTCGGCGTCCTGGGCGACGAGCGCACCGCCACCTTCCTCCTACGGACGCCCGTCGGCCTGGTCTGCGTGGCGGCCGGCGTGGTCCTCGACGCGCTCGGCGCCTGGTGGATGACCCGCATCGTCGGGGGGACGACGTGATGGTCGGGCTGCTGGTGCTCGCCGGCCTCGTCGTGGCCTGGCCGCGGCGTCCAGGTCGGTGCCGGCTGCCCGCCGGTCGGCCGCCAGCGACCCGAACGCGAGGCGGCGACGGCGTCCGCCGATGGATCGTCCTCGCCCTGGCGGCGGTCCTGGCCACCGTGCTGTCGCCCCTGGTCGGCTTCGCCGTGCTGGTCGGTCTGTGGGGCCTCCCGCGCCTCGCGGCCCGGCGGGCCGCGGCCCGGCGCCGGACGGCGCTGCTCGACGGGTTGCCCGAGGCCGCCGACCTCCTCGCCCTGTCCGTCGCCGGCGGCCTGACGGTCCCGATGGCCATGGTCATGGCGGCCCGGTGGTCCTCGGACCCCTTCGACGCGGTGATGACCAAGGCCACCGCCGAGATGGAGCTCGGCCGATCGACGGCCGAGGCGCTCGAGGACGTGGCGGTGGCCCTCGGCCCCCCGGCCCGGCCCTTGGTCGATGCCCTCCTGGCCTCGGAGCGCTACGGCGTGGCGCTCGGCGACAGCCTCGACCGCGTGGCCCGGGAGGCGAGATTGGAGCGCCGCCGACGATCCGAGGAACGGGCCCGGCGGGTGCCGGTGCTGCTCCTCTTCCCCTTGGTGCTCTGTGTCCTGCCCGCGTTCGGGTTCCTGACCGTCGTCCCGCTCCTGGTGGGCTCGCTGCCGGACCTGCCCGGCTGAGGAGATGTCGATCGGGGCTCAGATGCGCCCGACTGCTCCTTCTTCGCTCGGGCCGGTGCTCACGACGCTGAGGCGACGGACCGAGTCGAGGTCGACCGCGCGGGATCCACCAGGGGGAGCCGCCCGTCGACGGTCGTGCCCTCACCGGGCGTCGACGACACCGACAGGTTGCCGTTCATGGCCTCGATGCGGTCGACCATGTTGGTCAGCCCGGCGCCCAACGAGACCTCGCTGGTGTCGAAGCCGGCCCCATCGTCGGTGACCGAGAACGTCAAGAGGCCGTCGACCTCGGCCAGACGCACGGCGATCGAGGTGCACGCCGAGTACTTGACGGCGTTCTGGACGGCCTCGAGGCAGGCGAAATAGGCCGCGGCCTCGATGTCCGCGGCGTAACGGCGCAGGCCGGTCGCCTCCAACGAGGTCTCGGTGGCCCCGGGCACTCGGGCCGTGGCGGCCGAGAGGGACGCGGCCAGGCCTTTCTCGGTCAACTCGCTGGGGTGCAGGCCATGGGCCAGATCGGCCAGCGTTGCGAGAGCGTCGTCACACAGCGGTCCGAGGCCGGTCAACTCCGCCGCCGCCTTCTCCTCGTCGGTCTCGACCAACACCGGCACCAGGCCGATGCGCACCAGCAGGGCGACGAGGTGCTGCTGGGCACCGTCGTGGATGTTGCGCTCGACCCGCCGCCGTTCGGCGGTCCGCGCGGCAACCAGGCGCCGACGCGATTCCTGCAGCGCCTCGGCCTGGGCAACCAGATGATCCCGCCGCCCGGCCAGTTCGGTGCTGAGGCGCACGTTCTGCAGGACCAGGCCAGCATGGGAGGCGAGGTCGGTCACGAGCGCCTCCTCGGCTGCGGTGAAGGACCGGCCCGGCCGCTCGGCCAGAGCGAGCACACCGAGCAGCTCCTGATCGAGGCGGACCGGCACACAGAGATCGACATCGACGCGCTCATCGGGCCAGTGGGCCGCCGGGCGGTCCGCCGCCCCCACTCGTTCACGGCCTTCGGGCGGCCACACAGCCGATCGTCGGAGGTCCGGACCCACGACGAGCCAGACCTCGGCCCGTCGGGCCCCGGTGCCCTCGGCCAGCGCGCGGGCCATGCCGGCGAGGACGTCATCGGCGCCGTAGGCCGCAGCCACGCCCTGGGAGAACTGGTGCAGGGTCTCCAGCGGGGTGGCCCGGGTTCCCAGCACCAGTCGGTTGGCCGACCGGTGGGCCCGCTTCCGCACGCTCCCGAAGGTCACGGCCACGAGGGCCGCCGCCGCGATCGTGAGGGCCGTCGACCGGCCGTCGCCGGACGTGACGGCGACTCCCCCGAGGACGACCACCACATACACCAGCCCGATGTAGACCGCAGAGAACGCCACGCCGAGGGCGGCGGCGGCCAGCGGGCGGCCACCGCCGGTGATCCGCCCCCTCAGCGTCACCGTTGCCCTCGGCCCTGCTCGTAGGACCGCAACGCGTCGATCTCGGCCCCGTCCGGGGCGGTAAGCGGTCCGGTACCCGGTCGGCCGCGATCCATCTGGACGATCATCGCCCCCTCCACGTCGAGGAAGCCGCCCTCGTCATGGCAGTTGACACAGTTCGCCGGGGTGGAGCCGGCGGCGGGATGTTCGCGAGGGTCGATCTGGGGCACGTTGGCCTCGCCGGTCGTCGCGTTCACCCCGGCGAAGTGACAGCTCGCGCAGTGGACCCGCTCGCGCTCGGTGACCTGGTGGGGGATCCGTGGGGTGTCCGTGAAGCTCCACAGCAGCGCGACGACCAGCAGCACCAGACCGGTCAGCCCGATCAGCACGGACCGGCCGAGGAAGCCGGCCACGCGGCGGGGGCGCCCCGCCGGCGGCCCGGGCGCCGGCGGCTCGGGCGCCGGCGAGGTCTCCGGCTGGACTCGGGACCGCTCGGCGACGGTCACGAAGAGCACGGACCAGGCCAGCGACAGGCCGACCCACAGGTCGGTGCGCAGTACAGCCGACGACGCATCGTCCGGGTAGCCCACCGAGGTCGCCGCATAGATCGCCATCGCCCCACCGGCGCTCCAAGCCGAGACCCGCGACCCGGGTGGGCGCAGGCCGGCGATGAGGACCAAGCCGATGAGCGTCAGCGCGAACGCCGCCATCGCCCCCCAGTGCTCGACGTGCCCGCCGACGTGGCGGGAGGCCAGATCCAGCTCGTCGAAGGCCATGACGAGAAGTGCCGGCACCGCCACGGTGCCCAGGACGATCAACCGGCCGCTCGGTCTCAGCGGCGGACGGACGAGCTGGCCGCGAGCGGGGTGGAGCACGACCAGGAGGATGACCGGGAGCAGGTAGATCAGCAGCAGGGGGTCAGCACTCCCGCTGGCCAGCACCTCGACCGCCGCCAGCACCACCACGGTGAGTACGGCCTGCTGCATCCCGGCCACATTCCGGGCCGGATGGCGTAGCTGCGCGATCAGGCCGACGAACACCACGGCGAACAACGTGCCGAACACCACTTCGTGAACCCGGTGGGAGATCTGGTCCGTACCAGCGCCCAGGAACCAGCCGAGCCACAGCAACGCCAGTGGGCTGCTGAGGAAGAGCAGCACCAGGGTGGCGATCACCACCCCGGAGAACACCTCCTCCCGGCGCATGCGCGCGACACTACTGACACCGCTATGGGCCCGCCGTCGACCGCCTCGTCGTCCCGGGATCTCCGCGTCGCCCGCCTGTGTTGGCTGGTGGTCGCCGTCGCCTCGACCGCCCTGGCCCTCGCCGCGTTCGTCGCCCTACTGGACCAGGGGGCGGCGACCGGACGGGTCGACTCCGGGCCGCTCTCGGTCAAACCGGAGCTGGTCACCGATCTGGTCGATCTGGGCGTGTTGTCCGACGGGGCCATCACCGCGGGAGACGTGGTCATCCGCGTCGTCGGCCTCTTCCTCTTCGTGGGCATCGCGCTCGTTCTCGCGTGGCGCGGCGGCCGAGACCCGGTCCGGCTGCTCTTCTCCGCCGCCCTCCTCCTCCTGGCCACCAGTCTCTTCGCCCCTCTGACCACCCTGGCCCGGGTCGAGCCCGGCCTGGCGTGGCTGACCGCGACGGTCGGGGTCTTCACGCCGACCGCGCCTGAGTTCTGGCGGTCCCTGACCGGCCTGGGTCTCCTCTTCCTACTGTGTGTCTTCCCGGACGGCCGGTTCGTCCCGAGCTGGACGAGCCGGGCCCTGGCGGCGTTGGCCGCTCTCGTCGCCCTGTGGACGCTGTTCCCCGGTTCGCGCCTCGATCCCGCCGCCTGGCCCGGCCCGCTGCGCGCCACCGGGTTGCTGGCGCTGCCCTTTGCGGGACTGGCGGCCCAGCTCTGGAGGTACCGACAGGCCGGCGCCGAGGCCCGGCGCCAGATGCGACTCGTCGTCCTGGCCCTGGGAACGATCACGCTCGCCTTCGCGGTCCTGGCGATCCTCGACCCGGAGCTGGAGGAGGGCGTGGGCGAGCTCGTCGTGGCCACGCCTCGTCTCCAGGCCCTCTACGAGCTCCAGCTCCTCCTCGTCCTGACCGCCGCGCTGTTCCTCCTGCCGGTGTCGATCGCGGTGTCGGTTCTGCGCTACCGCCTGCTCGACATCGACATCGTCGTGAACCGGGCGGTCATCTACGGCCTTCTGGCCGCCTTCATCGGTGCCGTCTACGTCGCCGTCGTGGTCGTCGTGGGCGCGGTCGTCGGGAGCTCGGGTGAGCCCGATCCGGCCTTGGCCGTGCTCACGCTCGTCGTCGTGGCGTTCTCGGTGGATGTCGTGCGCCGCCAGGCCGAGCGGTTCGCGAACCGTCTCGTGTACGGCGAACGGGCGACGCCGTACGAGATGATGGCGGACTTCTCCCACGGCCTCTCCCGGGCGCTTTCGAGTGACGACGTCCTTCCCCGGGTCGCCGAAGCCGCGGCGCAGGGCACCCGGGGCGTCGGCGGCCGGGCGACGCTCCATCTCGACGGCGCCCGTGACCGCCTGGCCCACTGGCCCGACGAGAGCGTCTCGGGCCTCGTCTTCGCCACCACCCATGCCGTCCGCTTCCAGGGTGAGGTGATCGGTGAGCTGGCCGTCTCGGCTCACCGAGGCGATCCCCACGATGACAACGACCGAGCGGTGCTCGCGGCCCTCGCCGACCAGGCTGCTCCCGCCCTGCACAACCTGACCCTCGACGCCCGCCTGGAGGCGAGTGCCGCCATCCTGGGCGAGCAGACCGAGGAGCTCCAGGCCTCGCGGCGAAGACTGGTCACCGCACGTGAGGACGCGGTGGGCCGACTGGTGGCCGAAGTCGAGGAGCGCGTCGAACAGGCGATGGTCGACGCCCGACGGGGCCTGGTCGTGGCCGCCGCGCGGCTCGGGGCCGAGCGCGAGACCGCCCTCGCCCTGGTCGAGGAGGCGGCCGGTTCGGTCCGCTCCGCGCTGGACGCCCTGCGGGAGATCGCCCATGGGGTGTACCCGCCTGTGCTCGCCGCCCGCGGCCTGCCCGCGGCCATCGGGACCGCTCTGGATCGGTTGGGCCTCGAGGTCGAGTTCGACGGGAGGGCGGACAGCGCGGCTCGCTATGACCCCGATGTCGAGGCGTCGGTGTACTTCTGTGTCGTCGAGGCGATCCATGAGCTCGAACGGGCTGGGGCGACCCGGGCCCGGGTCGAGCTGCACGAGGTGTCCGGCCCCGCGGAGGCGACCATCTCCTTCGTCGTGTCCGGGTCGGTTCCGGGCGGGCCGGTCGACGCCGACCGGCAGCTCCTCGTCGATCAGGTCGGCGCGATGGGCGGCACCTTGGCCATCGAGGAAGAGATGGGTCGGCTGCGCATCGAGGGCCGGATCGCCTCGGCCGGTGAGGAACCTGACAGCGTCCAGCGTGGTTCCGTGCCGTAGCCATCCCAGAACCGGCAGGGACGACAGCAGGTCATGGTCGGCCCTGAGTCGGCCGAGCAGGCGGAGTGGGAGCGTGGTCGACCGTCGTCGCGACAGCGGCCGTCGAGACGTGGTCAGGTTCGTCATCCGTCGCGTCTGATCGCGGTCCGCGACGAAGACCGGGGAGACCCCACGACCGATCGGGCCGTGCGGTCGCTTGCCCTGAGCCTGTGACACCCGTAGCGTCGGCCGCCTCGCGGGTCTCGGTCCGCTTGGGCGCTTCCCCCGCCCCGTCACCCGCTCGGCCGCTGACGGTCCTTCCCCCCGAGATCCCGACCTCTCCGGAGGTGTGTTGTGTTGCTCCGCCTGTACGTCCGCGCCCGTGTGGCGCTCCTTGCCGATGACCGCGGTCAGACCACCGCCGAGTACGCCCTCGTGCTCGTCGGGGTGGCCGCCATCGCCCTCCTCGTCGTCGCCTGGGCGTCGGACACCAACAAGATCGGGCGTCTGCTCGACGGGGTGCTGGACAGCATCCTCGATCGGATCCCGTGACCCGTCGGCGGTGGGAGGGCCGCGCCGAGCGCGGCCAGGCCACGGTCGAGGTCGCCCTCCTGCTGCCGGTGTTCGCCGCCCTGCTCCTGGCCGTGGTCCAGGTCGGCCTCGTGGTGCGGGACCAGGTGCTGGTCACCCATGCCGCCCGCGAGGCCGCCCGGGCCGCGGCCGTCGAACCCCGGGCCGAGGTGGCCTTGGAGGCCGCGGAGGCGGCGGCCCGGTTGGATCCCGACCGGCTCCGCGTCGAGCTGGCGGGGTCCACCGAGACCGGTGGGCGCCTGACGGTGACCGTTCGCTACCGGTCCCGGACCGCGGTGCCGATCGTCGGGCCGCTCGTGGGCGACCGGACGCTGGTGGCCGAGGTCACCATGCGGGTCGAGTGAAGGTGTAGAGAAGGTGTACGGGCCGGATCTCGACGCCGGCGCGAGCATCCACCGGCTCTGCCGACGGTCCGGGATCACACCCGGCGGCCTCCTCGACTGCACGATCGCCGCCATCGCCCTGCGTCACGATGCCGCGCTGTTGACCAACGACATCGGCCAGGCCCGGATCGCTCTCGTGATGCCGCTCCGCCTGGACCCGGCCGGCGTCCGGCCCTGATCAGACCTCGGCCAGGATCACTTCGAGCAGGCGGATGGCCCCCGCCTTGTCCAGGGGCTCGTTGAAGTTGCCGCACTTGGGGGACTGGACACAGGACGGGCAACCATCCGCGCAGCCACAGGACCGGAGGGCGTCGAGGGTGGCCTGCAGGTGGCCGTCGGCCGCCTCGTAACCGAGGTCGGCGATCCCCGCGCCGCCGGCGTACCCGTCGTAGACGGCGATGGTCGGCAGCCCGGTGTCGGCCTGGAGCATGGTGGACACCCCGCCCACGTCCCAGCGGTCACAGATGGTGAACAGCGGCAGCATCCCGATGGCGCAGTGCTCGATGGCGTGCAGGGTCCCCGGTCCTTCGGTCAGACCCACCCCGGCGGCGGCCATGGTCGCGGGGTCGATCGTGTACCAGACGGCCCGGGTGCTGAGGTGCTGGGTGGGCAGGTCGAGCTCCTCGTGGCCCAGGGTCTCGCCCGTGGCGGCGTCCCGGCGCCGGTAGCCGACGACCTGGCTGCTGACCTCGATGGACCCGAGGCCCAGTCGGGAGCGGCCGACCGTGCGTTCCTGTTCGACCTCGGCGATGTGGACCTCGGTCTCGGTGCGGGGCTGGGTCCACTCGGTGCCGTCGTCGGGCTCGACCACGGCCCGGCGGGCATCGAGGTCCAGGTCGGCCACCCGCCAATGGGTGCCCTGGTGCAGGTAGACCGCACCGGGGTGGACCTGGCTGGGGGCCCGACCGAGGTCGACGGTCCCGATCAGCTCCTCGCCGTGTCGGGACCGGGAGACGATGCGCACCTCGGAGGCGAACCCGCTGCGGAGCCCGACGCCGTGCGCCGGCCAGCCCGAGCCGCACCAGACCGCGGCGGCATGGTCCCGGCGGGGTCGGAGGCGGAGCTGGTCGTCGAGCACCAGGCGCCGGACACCGTCGTCGAGCAGATCGCCCCACCAGCGCTCGTCGGCCGGGGTCAGGGGGTGCTCGTAGGCCGCGCAGGCCAGATGGGGCAGCAGCACGTAGGGGTTGGCCGGGTTGATCACGGCCGGTTCCGGTGATCGGGTGAAGACCTCGGTCGGGTTGGCCATGAGCCACTGATCGAGCTGGTCGTTGCCGGCGACGAGGACGGCGACGGACTCCTGGCCCTCCCGCCCGGCGCGACCGGCCTGCTGCCAGAGCGAGGCGATGGTGCCGGGGAACCCGTTGAGCACACAGGCGTCGAGGCCGCCGATGTCGATGCCCAGCTCCAGGGCGGTGGTGGCCACCACCGCCTTGAGGCGCCCCGAGTGCAGGTCGGCCTCGATCTCGCGTCGTTCGGCGGCCAGGTAGCCGCCCCGGTACGCGGCCACGCCGTCGCGGTGTTCGCGGGGCAGGCGCCGCTGGACCTCACCGGCGACGACCTCGGCCCCCCGCCGGCTGCGGCAGAAGGCGATCGTGCGGTGGCCCTCCAGGACCAGGCGGGCCACGAGGTCGGCGGTCTCCTTGTTGGTCGACCGGCCCCGGCCCTCCTTCTCCCGGCCGTCGTCGTGGTCGGTGAGATCCAGGACGGTGTCGTCGCGGTCGTCGTCCTCGACGGCGGGGTTCCAGAGAGCGACCAGACGCTCGCCCCGGGGGGAGGCGTCGTCGGTGACCTCGGTCACGGGCAACCCGCAGAGCTCGGTGGCCAGGCGGCCGGGCCGGCCGATCGTGGCCGAGCAGAAGACGAAGGTGGGATCCGAGCCATAGAGGTTGCAGACCCGCCGGAGGCGGCGCAGCAGGTGGGACACATGGGTGCCGAAGATCCCCCGCAGGACGTGGAGCTCGTCCACCACGACGTGGTCGAGGCGGCCGAGGTAGGTGGACCACTTGGCGTGGTGGGGCAGCAGGGCCGAGTGCAGCATCTCGGGGTTGGTGAGCAGGACCGTGGCGTTGGCCCGGGCCCAGGTGCGTTCCTCGGGAGAGCAGTCGCCGTCGTAGGTGGCGGGGACGAGGCCGGGCAGGTCCAGGTCGAACAGGGCGCGGGCCTGGTCCTGGGCCAGGGCCTTGGTGGGGAACAGACACAGTGCCGTGCCGGGCCGGAGCGGGGCCAGGGCGGCTTCGGCCATCGGCGCCTGGTAGCAGAGCGACTTGCCCGACGCGGTGCCGGTGGCGAGCACCACCGAGCGGCCGGACCGCACCTCGTCGATGGCGGCGGCCTGGTGCGCCCACAGCCGGTCCACGCCGAGGGCGTCCCACACCCGGTCGGGGAGGGGGCGGGCCAGTTCGCCGTACCGGGCGGGGCGGGCAGGGAGCCGTTCCAGGTGGACCAGGCCGCGTCCCGCCACCACCTCGGCCAGCGAGGGCGGATCGATCGGCGTCACCGGCGCGAGCGCCACCCCGCGAGCCTACGGGAGTGCGCCGACAGGTGACAGCGCCGTAGTTACGGCCGGGGGATTCGAGCATTACGGAATCATGACGACGCCCGTCGTACGCTGGAGACCGTGAGCCGCTACGAGGAGGTGGCCGTCGAGGACCACGACGGCTGGCGGGTGCTGCGCCTGGCCGGCGAGATCGACGTCGCCACCGCCCCCGGGCTTCGTGATCGGCTCGTGCAGTTGCTGGGCGAGGGTCCACCCCGGCTCGTGGTCGACCTCGACGGGGTCACCTTCCTCGACTCGATGGGCCTGGCGGCGCTGGTCAGCGGCCTCAAGCGGGCCCGGGCCCGCGACGGCGACCTGCGCCTGGCCCGACCCACCGACCACGTGGCCAAGGTGCTGGCCATCACCCGCCTCGACCAGGCCTTCGTCGTCGCCGACACGGTCGCCGCGGCCGTCGCCGCGGCCGCGGCCGGAAGCGCCGGGTGATCGAGGTGGGCGAGGTCGTCGAGCTCGAGATCCCGCCCACCATGGAGTACCTCGATCTGGCCCGGGTCGTGGTCAGTGCCGCGGCCTCCGTCGATCCCGGCTTCCCCCCGGCCCGGGTGGCCGACCTCCGCCTCGCCGTGTCCGAGCTCTGCGCCAACGCCATCGAGTCCCAGCAACGGCTGGGGAGGGCCGAGGCCCTCACCATTCGCTGCATCCTCGACCATGACCGGGTCACCATCGAGATCGAGGACCACGGCGGAGGCTTCGATCCCGACGGCCTCGACCCGATGCCGTCGGCCACCGACCCGAACCGCCTGGACCGGGAACGGGGCCTCGGCATCCCCCTCGTCCGGGGCCTGGCCGACGACGTGCAGTTCCTGGTCAAGGACGACGGCACGACCGTCCGCGTGGCCCTGTTCCACTCCGGTTCGGAAACGGCCTAGCGGGGGGCTCAGGCGGACTCGTACTTCCGGATCTCGCGGCGGGCGAGTTGCATGCGGTGGACCTCGTCGGGGCCGTCGGCCAGGCGCAGGGTGCGCAGGTGGGCGTACATGGAGGAGAGGCCGAAGTCGGGGCCGACCCCGCCGGCGCCGTGGGCCTGGATCGCCCGGTCCACGACGCGCAGGGCCATGTTGGGGACGGCGACCTTGATGGCCGACACCTCGATGCGCGCCCCCTTGTTGCCCACCGTGTCCATGAGCCACGCCGTCTTCAGCACCAGGAGTCGGGCCTGTTCGATCTCCATGCGGGAGTCGGCGATCCATTCCTGGATCACCCCCTGCTCGGCGAGGGGCTTGCCGAAGGCCGTGCGGCTGGTGACCCGCCGGCACATGGCCTCGAGCGCCCGCTCGGCCACGCCGATGGCCCGCATGCAGTGGTGGATCCGCCCCGGACCGAGGCGGGCCTGGGCGATGGCGAACCCGCCGCCCTCCTCGCCGATGAGGTTCGACCGGGGAACCCGGACGTCCTCGAAGGCGAGCTCGCAGTGGCCCTCCTGGTCGGTGTAGCCGAAGACGGTGAGGTCCCGGACCACGGTGAGGCCGGGCGTGTCGAGAGGGACCAGCACCTGGCTCTGTTGGAGGTGCCGCGGGGCCTCGGAGTCGGTCTTGCCCATGACGATGGCGATCTTGCAGCGCTCCCGGGCGGCGCCGGAGATCCACCACTTGCGCCCGTTGAGCACGTAGTCGTCGCCGTCGGTCTCGATCCGCAACGCGATGTTGGTCGCGTCGGAACTGGCGACGTCGGGCTCGGTCATGGCGAAGCAGGACCGGATCCGGCCCTCCAGCAGGGGGCGCAGCCACTGCTCCTTCTGCTCGTCGGTGCCGAACGTGGTCAGCACCTCCATGTTCCCCGTGTCGGGCGCCGCGCAGTTCAGGGCTTCGGGCGCGAGGGGGCTGCGGCCGCTGATCTCGGCCAGCGGGGCGTAGTCCAGGTTCGACAGGCCCTCGGTCCACTCGGTGGCGTGGGGAAGGAAGAGGTTCCACAGCCCTCGGGCCCGGGCCTCGGCCTTGAGGTCCTCCACGATCTGGGCATGGTGGTGGCCGTCCCCGGAAGCCGCCATCTGCTCGGCCCACACGGGCTCGGCGGGCAGGACCTTCTCGGCCATGAACGCCTCGAGGCGCTCGGAGAGGTCTTGGCACTTGGCACTCGGTTGGAAGTCCATCGCGGGCGAACCTACTCCCCGGTCACCGTGTCTCCCGAGGGGCAGGCCGGGTACCTTGCCCGACTTGCACCCCACCCTCGGTCTGGCCTTCCGGGAGATGCGCCGGGCCCGCCTGCGCTTCGGACTGCTGACGGGCGCCCTGGGCCTGCTGGCCTTCCTGGTGCTCTTCCAGCAGACGCTGTTGACCAGCCTGCTCGGCTACTTCACCGGCGCGTTGGAGAACCAGTCCGCCGAGGTGCTGGTCTACGGCGAGGAGGCCCGCACCAGCGTCGAGGCCAGCGTGGTGCTCCCGCCCACGGTCCGAGCCGTCGCCGCGGTCGAGGGGGTGGGGGCGTCGGCCCCCCTCGGGGAGAACACCTTCACCGCCGAGGTCGGGGGCCGTCTCGAGGACGTGGTGGTGTTCGGCTACGAGCTGGGCGGTCCGGGGGCGCCGACCACCCTCGTCGAGGGCCGGCTCCCCGACCGGGACGGCGAGGGCGTGGCGTCGGACCTGGACGTCGACCTGGGCCTCGACATCGGTGACACCGTCCTCCTCGGCCCGGAGGGTGAGGTCGCGATCGAGATCGTCGGGTTGGCCGCCGACCTCCGCTTCAGCGTCGAGCCGACGGTCTTCACGTCCTTCGCCACCTACGAGGAGGCCCGTCGGGCGGTCAATCCCGATGCGCCCCTGGTGCCCGCCTCCCTCGTGGCGGTCGAGCCCGCGCCGGGGATCGATCCCGCCGACCTGGCCCCGCGGATCACCGACGAGGTCGACGGCGTCGAGGCCCTCACCCGGGAGGAGGCGGTGGCTCAGGCGCCGGGGGTGGCCGAGACGCGCCAGTCCTTCAGCATCGTCTTCCTGCTGGCCTACGTCGTCGTGGCGATCGTCACCGGGTTCTTCTTCCTGATCCTCACCATCCAGAAGCAGGGCGCGTTCACGCTCCTGCGGGCCATCGGGGCCGGTCGCGCCGTGCTGGCCGGCGCCGTGCTGGTGCAGGCCCTGGTCGTCACCGTCGGCGGGCTCGCTCTGGGCACGGGTGCCACCGCACTCGTCGCCGTCCTCGTCGACGACGACTTCGCCCAGGTCCCGTCCCCCGACCTGGTCCTCACCACCGGGACCATCATCGTCGGCCTCGCCGCGCTCGCCGCCCTGCCCTCCCTGCGGCGGGTGCGGCGGCTGGACCCGGCCGAGGCCGCCCAGCCGACGGCGGGCGTGACATGAGGCTTGCTCTGCGGGAGCTCCGCCGTCGTCCCGGCCGGTTCGCCGTGGCGGGTGGGGCCCTGGCGTTCCTGACCGTGCTGCTCCTGTTCCTCGGGGGCCTGCTCGACGGGCTCTTCCTGGGGAGCACGGGGTTGATCCGCTCCCAGGAGTCGGACCTGCTCACCTTCTCCGACGACGCGCGCCTCTCGCTGCTGCGCTCCCGCGTCGATCCCGCGGTGCGGTCCGAGATCGATGCGGTGAACGGTGTCGAGGCCACCCAGGGCCTCGGGGTCGCCCTCGTCGCGGCTGCCGTGCCCGGCGAGGCGGAGCTCGCCGACGTCGCGGTGGTCGGCTACGAGGGTGGGGCGGCCGGGGTGCCCGACCCGCCGGCCGAGGACTTCGTGGGCTACGCCGACCGCCGGCTCGAGGCGGCCGGGGTCGAGGAGGGCGACCGTCTCGGACTGGGTCCCGAGGGCGTCGAGGTCGAGGTCGTCGGTTGGGTCGAGGACACCTCGTTCCTGCTCCAGGGCGGGCTGTGGGTGAGCCCGGCGACCTGGCGGGAGGTGCTGGCGGCGTCCCGGCCCGACGCCGTCCTGCCGGAGGGCACCTTCCAGGCGCTGGCGGTCACCGTCACACCCGATGTGGACCCCGGGACCGTGTCGGCCGCCGTCGACGAGGCCACCGGGGCCACCGAGACCGTGACCCGGGACGACGCCGTCCTGGCGCTGCCCGGCGTCAAGGAGCAGAACAGCACCCTGTCCGCGATCATCAACACCACCTTCTTCGTGGTGGGCATCGTCGTCGCCCTCTTCTTCGCCCTGGTGACCCTGGAGCGGTCGGCGCTGTACGCCGTGCTGAAGGCGATCGGTGCCTCGTCCCGTCAACTCCTGGCCGGCGTGGTCGTCCAGGCGCTCGTGGTGGCCGGTGTGGCCCTGGCGGTGGGGGGCGCCCTCACCGTGTTGTTGAGCCTGGCCGTGCCGCCCGGCGTGCCGGTGCAGTTCGAGAGCGGACGGGCGCTGCAGGTCGTCCTCGGGGTGCTGTCGGCCTCCGTCCTCGGCAGCGCGGTGTCGTTGCGCCGCGTGATCAAGGTTGACCCCGCCGATGCCATCAGCTGACCCGAACCCCGGAGGAGAACCCATGGCCGCGCTCGAGCTGGTCGACGTCCGCAAGCTCTACCGCAGCGGTGACGAGGAGGTGGCTGCTCTCGACCACGCCTCGCTGACCGTCGGCCACGACGAGATGGTCGCGCTCGTCGGGCCGTCGGGGTCGGGCAAGAGCACGCTCCTGTCGGTCTCCGGCGGCCTGCTCGCCCCGACCTCGGGGTCCGTGGTCGTCGGTGGCGAGGCGCTGGGCGAGTACTCGGCCAAGGAGCTGACGAACTTCCGCCGTCGTCGGGTGGGCTTCGTGTTCCAGGCGGTGAACCTGGTGCCCTTCCTCACCGCCTGGGAGAACCTCCTGGTGGTGGCCGAGCTCAGTGGCTCCGACCGCTCCTCGGCCAAGGCCCGGGCCGACCGGCTTCTCGACGAGCTCGGCCTGGCCGCCCGCAAGGGCCACCTGCCCGAGGCGCTCTCCGGCGGTGAGCGCCAGCGGGTGGCCATCGGTCGGGCCCTCATGAACGAACCGGAGCTGGTGTTGATCGACGAGCCGACCTCGGCTCTCGACACCCGCCTCGGCGAGCAGGTGATGGCGCTGATCACCGAGGAGGTCAAGGGCCGGGGCACGGCCGCGGTCATCGTCACCCACGACGAGCGCATGACCCACCACGTCGACCGGGTCGTGCCCATCACCGACGGACGGCTCGAGGCCGGCTAGCGCCCTAGGGTCCGACGGGTGACCGAGGTCCTCGCCGGCGCGGCGTTCCTGGTCGGCGTCGTGGTCATCTGGTGCACGGACCTGCCCCGGGACTCGGTGGCCCACCGGCTGGCCCGCCCCGTCCTGATGCCGGCCCGGTGGCTCGGGCTCGGTCACTCCTGGCGGCTCTTCGCCCCTCGTCCGGCCCGGGGTGAGAACCATCTGGTGCTCGAGGTGATGCGCGAGGACCGGACCTTCCTCGAGATCCCCTATCCGCCGCCGTGCCTGTGCCACCGGGGCCGCCAGATGCGCGGCGCCCGCAAGCTCAAGCGCAACCTCCTGGCCCGGTCCCGGGTCGCCCTGCGGTCCTCCTTCGTCCGGTTCCTCGTGGACCACGACGTCCCGGAGGGCAGCCCGGTGCGGACCGTGCGCTTCCGGGTCGAACGTCGCGGTCCGGGGTCGTTCGCCGAACTGGGCGCCGACCGTCCCCCGATGCGCACCGCCCGCCCGTTCTTCGTCGACCTCGAGGGTGCCTGAGGGCGGATGAACCTCTGGGACGGCCTGCTCTTCACCCCCCAGAGCCCGGCCGTCGTGGCGCTGTTCCGGGTCTGCTTCGGCCTGGTCCTGTTCGGCAACGCGCTGGTGACCCTCAGGGATGCACCCCGCCTGCTCCGTCCCGACGGGGTCTACCCGTTCGAGGCGGCCGGACGGACGCAGCCGTTCCGGCGGCTCAACCTGTTCGCCTGGCTGCCGCCGACGGTCGCCTGGTGCAACCTGGTCCTGGCGCTGCACCTGGTCGCGGTCGGGGCGTTGGTGGTGGGCGCGCTCACGCCGCTCGCGGCCCTGGTCACCTTCGTCACCCTGACCTCGATCCACCATCGCAACGCCGAGGTGGTCAACTCCGCGGACTCCCTCTGCCGGCTGTTCTGCTTCTGGCTGATACTGGCCCCGGCCGGCTGGGTGTGGTCCCTCGACGCCACCTGGTTCGACCTGGACCCCGACGTGGCCGTGGACCCCTGGGCGCTGCGCCTCCTGCAGTTCCAGCTGCTGATCGTCTACTGGCGGACCGGCTGGTGGAAGATGCGGGGCCGCGAGTGGCGCGACGGCTCGGCGGTGTGGCTCACGCTGACCAACCCCGAGATCCGTCGCCGTGACCTCCCGGCGCGGTGGGCCCGGCCGCCGGTCTACCGGGCGCTCACCTGGGGCACCCTGGCCTTCGAGCTCGGGTTCCCCGTCCTGGTCTGGGTCGGCCCCCTGCGCTACCCGATGCTGGCGGTCGCCGTCGGCTTCCACCTGCTGATGCACGTGTTCCTGCGCATCCCCCTGTTCCCGTGGGTGATGCTGGCCGGACTGGTCCTGTTCCTGCCTCCCGACGAGGTGGCCGGTTGGCTCAGCTGACCGGTGCGAGCCCGGTGAGGATCTGCTCGCAGGTGCGGATCATCACCCGGGCGGCGGCCACCAGCTCGGGTGCCGACATCGGGCTCTCGGCGCGGCGTTGCCAGTGGGCCATCGCCTCCTGGGCGGCCGCGGCCACCTGGCCGGCGTCGGCGTCGTCGGGCAGACCGAGGCGGGCGGGCACGGTGCCGCCCTCGGTGCCGAGGAGCCGCTCCATGGCGGCGACGTCGTCGGGCTTGGCCGTGAGGGCCTGGGTGCGCAGCGCGTTGAGCAGTCGGAGCTCCTCGAACTCGTGGGTCCCGGCCACCAGACGCTCGATGTCCGTGGTCAGGTCCTCACTGCCGGTCACGGCCTGGTCCCGGACGGCGGCTTCGATGGCCACCAGCGCACTCCGGGCCACCAACACGTCGCGGCGCGCCGCGAACTGGCTGAGGAGGACGGCCCGGAGCTCGTCGAGGCCCGACCGCCCGACCAGGGCCTGGGCCAGCTCGTTGGCGGTGCTGACGTCGCCCCGGCGGATCAGGTCGATGCTGAAGCGGATGCCGAAGACACCGAATCGGCCCAGCAGCGCCTCCCGTTCGAGGTCGGTCAAGCCCGTGCGGGTGGGGGCGTTGACGAAGCGGTCCGTCGAGAGCAGGAGGCCGTCGACCTCGTCGGTCGACGCCTCGGCCAGGGATCGCAGCGCGGCGAACTCCACCTCGCGGAGGGTGTTGCCGGTCTCGGCCAGCAGGCCCGCCACCGCCACCACGGTCTGGGCCAGCTTCCGCACCTTGGGATCGTCGCGGTAGCGGTCGGCGATCGTGCAGGCCGAGTCCATGGAGTCGAGGCGGCCCGCGCCGACCTCGTCGGCCCGGGAGAGCACGGCGATGGCGTTCACCGGGGTGGCCTGGCCGGCCTCGTCGTCGTGGAAGGCCTCGAGGAAGCCGACATCGGACGCGTGGAGGTGCTTCATCAGGTAGACGACGGCGTCGGCATCGGAGGGTCGGTCGTCCTCCGGGGTCAGGAACGCCTCGGCCCGGGCCGAGACATCAGTGGACAGCGAGGCGATGCCCGGGGTGTCGATCAGGGTCATCGTCTTGAGCGACGGGGTCGGCCACTCGACGACCAGGCGGGCCACGTGGTCGGGCTCGGCCCCTTGGAGGTCCACCTCGATGGCCCCGTCGTCGCGGGCGAAGGGGACCTGGGCCGTGGTTCCGTCGGCGCGCTCGAGGGTGACCCGGTAGGTGAGGCCGTCCTCGTACCAGGTCACGATCCGGGTGCACTCGCCCTCGTCGGTGGGGGCCAGGCGCTCGCCCACCAGGGCGTTGAGCAGCGTGGACTTGCCCGCCTTGACCTTGCCGGCGATGGCGACCCGGAGCGGGGCGTCCAGACGCCCCAGGATGTCGCGGAGCGGCGTCTCGTGGGCCGTGCCGGCGTAGAGGCCGAGCGCCCGCTCGACGAGGGGCCGGATCTCCTCCGCCAGGTTCACGACGAGGTCCGGACGGCCATGGGCCCGATGCCCTCGACGCGCTGGCGCAGCGAACCGATCCGCTTCAGCTCGGTCGCGACGTGCTCGAGCTCCTTCTTGCGGTTCGCCTCGTCGCCTCGGACCGCGGCCTGGACCGCGGCGAGGGTCTCGGAGGTCGACCGGGCCTGTTCCTCGGCGATGGCCTGGAAGTGGTCCCGCAGCTGGCGGTTGATGCGGCGCAGGGAGTCCCGGCTCTCCTTGCCGGTCATGAAGCTGGCCTCGTCCATGTACTTGCGCTGGACCGTGCGGGCCTGGGTCCGGCGCTGGGTGAGCTGGCGGGCCTTTTCGTCCCGGAGGGCCTTGCGACCCATGACCAGCCCGGGGACGATGATCAGCGGACCGAGCGCGAGACCGGCGAACCCGCCGACGGCCCCGAACATGAGGCTGCCGATGTAGCCACCACGAAGGCCGCTCATCCCCTGCTGGGCGACCGACATCTTGGCCACGTCCAGCTCGGCGTCCACGTCGATGGCCCCCAGCCCGGCCGAGGGGTCCGCGGTGGTGAGCTCCACGGGGGCCTGGGCCCGCTCGGCGTCGAAGTGCTCGGCGACGGTCCGGGCCAGTTCCTGGGACTGGAGGAGCAGGAACTGGTGGTTGTAGACCACGTCCTGGGCCACCCGCCGGTACAACCACGGCTCGAACTCGGCCCAGGCGTCGGCCGGGTCGACCTCGTCGAGCGCCTGGTCGGCCTCCTGGTTGATCTTGCGGAAACGGAGTCGTAGGTCGTGGTCGACCTCCGTGGTCAGGTCCTGGCTCCCGTCGGAGAGGGTCTGCTGCCAGCGGGCGGCCCGGCTCTTCAACTCGTCGGTCCGGATCTTGGTCTCCTCGAGCTCACGCACGCGGGCGGCGACGCCCTCGGGGTCGTCCAGGGCGGCCTTCCGCTCCAGGTAGTGCGCCTCGAACTGGTCGACCACCCCGTGCAGTTCGGCGACCGTGGTGGTCACCGTCAACTCCTCGGCGCGGTCGACGATCTCGGTGCCCAGGTGCTCCTTCAGCGCCGGGAACCCGGACTCGGCCTCCAGCTCCGCGTCCCGTCGGTCCACCGCGGCTTGGTAGAGCGCCGAGGACACCGGGAACAGCGGCGTGGAGATCCCGAGGCGGGCCAGGTGGCCCCGGTTGATCTCCTCGATCTTGCGCCAGGCGGGGTAGAAGTCGGTCTTGGTCTGGACGCAGATCAGGTTCGGGCACATGGCCCGGGCCGACTCCATGAACTCGATCTCGGGCGCGGTGAACTCCTGGCCGGCATCGGACACGAAGACGACCGCCTCGGCCATGGGCAGGGCGCCCATCGTGATCGCACTGTGGGCGGACCCCAGCCCGCCGACGCCCGGGGTGTCCACGAGGACCAGTCCGCCGCGCAGCATGGCCAACGGCAGTCCCACCTCGACGGACTGGATGCGGCGCCCCCCGACGTCCTGGTCGGCCCGGTTCTCGGTGGCGTAGCGGGGCACCTCGTCGACGGTGATCGCCTCGCGAACGGGGTCCGGGGGGTCCGCATCGGCGTCGTCGGGAGCGTCGGGAGGGTGGAACAGGACCTCGGCTGCCGCCTTTTCGGCCCACCGGATGGCGGTGGGCACCGCGGTGGCGATGTCGTCGTCGACCGGGCACACGTCGGTGCCGAGGAGCGCGTTGACCAGCGTGCTCTTGCCCTGCTTGAACTCCCCCACGACCAGCACGTGGAACGAGGGGTCCTCGAGTCGTCGTCGATTGCGGGTCAGGCGTTCCCTGAGGTCGTCGCGCTCGTAGAGCTTGCTCGCCCGGGCGGCCTGGTCGAGCGCTTCGAGGGACCGTTCGACGAGTGGTGATCGCCTGGTCGTCACCGCCGGGTCTCAGTCCCCGCCGGGCGCGGCGCGCCGGGATGGAGCGAGGGGACGGGACCGAGCCGGCGCCGCCGACCCGGTCCCGCCGCTGACGCCTCGGTCACATGTCCGCGATGTCGTCCGGCTCGGGCTCGGGCTCGGGCTCCGGCTCGGGCTCGGGCTCGGGCTCGGGCTCGTAGGCCGGCTCCTCGGGCACCTCGTAGCCGCCGTCGTCGGTGGGCGCCTCGTAGCCGCCGTCCTCGGCCTCGCCGTCGGTGGGCGCCTCGTAGCCGCCGTCCTCGGCCTCGCCGCCGGTGGGCGCCTCGTAGCCGCCGTCCTCGGCCTCGCCGTTGGTGGGCGGCTCGGGTCCGTCGGCGGGGTAGTCGTCGGTCGGCAGTTCGGTGCCGTTCTCTGCCGTCCTCGCCGTCCTCGGTCGGGTAGTCGTCGTCATAGGCGGTGATCGGCGGGCCGTCCTCGCCCTCGTCGGTCACGACGTAGTCGTCGATGGTCTCGGGCGTCTCCCCGTTGGTGGGGTACTCCTCCCAGCCCGGGGGGTACTCGCAGTGCCAGCTCTCCTCCCAGTGGGCCTCGACGACGGTCACGTGGACGTTGATCACCGTCACGTTCGGGGGGCACTCGGCGAAGTACCCGCCGCCGTGGCAGGTGTTGTAGTTGTAGGAGCACTCGTTGACCACCGTGGTGGTGACCGGGGTCCCGGTCTCGCCACAGGTGGCGTTGTAGCGGGCCATGCGCTCCTGGAACTCGCCGCCCATGCGGGCGCCCACCTCGGGCATGCACTGGGCCACGTCGCCGGGCTCGCAACCCTCGGGGAGGTTCGAATCGCACCAGCCGTTCGGATCCTCGCCGTACTCCTGGGAGGTCTCCTCGTTGGAGAACATGTCGTAGATCGCATCGACCATGCTCTGGAACTGCTCGGGGCCTACAGCCATGGTTTCCTTTCACGCGACCCGGAGTTCAGGCCGTGCGAGGTCGAAGTTAGGACAGATTCGCCACCCGTGCGACCGAGGTGTGCTCTCCGCACCGGGACCCGCGGACCGGGCACCCGGTAGGGTCCGGGTCGGAGGTCGCCGAGCGGAGGGTTTGAGGCGTGGGGTATGCACTGGGGGTCGATCTCGGGACGACCTACACCGCAGCAGGGGTCTACCGGGACGGGCGGGTGGAGATCGCCACGCTGGGCAACCGCTCCGCGGCGATTCCCTCGGTCGTGCTCCTCAAGGAGGACGAGTCGATCCTCACCGGCGATGCCGCCAGCCGCCGCGGTGCCACCGAGCCGGGCCGGGTGGCCCGGGAGTTCAAGCGCCGGGTGGGCGACAGCACCCCGCTGTTCCTCGGTGGCAGCCCGCACTCCGCTGAGGCGTTGATGGCCAAGTTGCTCCGGTGGGTCGCCGACGAGGTCGCGGCCCGAGAGGGTGGGCCCGCCGAGGCCGTGGCCGTCTGCCATCCCGCCAACTGGGGCCCCTACAAGAAGGATCTGCTGAGCCAGGCCGTGCGCATCGCGGACCTGGGCGCGGCCTCGCTGGTGTCCGAGCCCGAGGCCGCGGCCATCCACTACGCCAGCCAGGAGCGGATCGAACCCGGCGCCGTGGTCGCCGTCTACGACCTCGGCGGGGGGACCTTCGACGCCGCCATCCTGCGCAAGGCGGCCACGGGGTTCGAGATCCTCGGTGAGCCGGAGGGGATCGAACGCCTGGGCGGCATCGACTTCGACGCCGCCGTCTTCCAGCACGTGGCCCGGTCCCTCGACGGGGCCCTCGAACAACTGGACGAGGACGACCCCGCGGCCCTGGCCGCGGTGGCCCGGCTCCGTCAGGACTGTGTCGAGGCCAAGGAGGCCCTCTCGACCGACACCGACACGACCGTCGCGGTCCTGCTGCCGTCGGTCCAGACCGAGGTCCGGCTGACCCGCAGCGAGTTCGAGTCCATGATCCGCCCGGCCCTGGCCGACAGCATCGGCGCCATGCAGCGGGCGTTGCGCTCCGCCGGCGTCGAGCCTGCGGAGGTGGCGAAGGTCCTGCTCGTCGGGGGTTCGTCGCGCATCCCGCTCGTGTCCCAACTGGTGGGCGCCGAGCTGGGTCGGCCCGTGGCGGTGGACGCCCACCCGAAACACGCGATCGCGCTGGGCGCGACGCTCCACGCGGCCATGGAGGGCGGCATGGCCGGTGCTTCCGGCCACGTGGAGGCCGATGCCGGCGACGACGACGCGTCGGGGGCCCCAGGCGCGGTGGCCGCCGGCGTGGCGGGCGCCGCGGCGGTGGCGGGGGCCGCGGCCGTCGGGTCCGCCGCCGAGGCGGCGGCGGCTCCGCCGACCCCGGCCGCCCCGGCGCCACACCCGGCCGCCCCTCCTCCGCCCCAGGCGAGCGCTCCGCCGACCCCCGCTGCCCCGGCTGTGGAGTCTCCGCCGGAGGCCGTCCCGCCGGTGCCGCCGGTAGTCCCGCCGGAGGCCGTCCCGCCGGCTGTGGAGTCTCCGCCGGAGGCCGTCCCGCCGGCTGTGGAGTCTCCGCCGGAGGCCGTCCCGCCGGTGCCGCCGGTTGTGGAGTCCCCGGCCGAGGCCGCGCCTCGTGCGGCCACCGTCGCGCCGACCGTCTCGGTGGCGCCTTCGGAGCTGCGGGGGCCGGACTCGCCGCCCTCGGGCACCCCGGCCAAGAAGCGCAAGCAGCCGATCGGTGTGATCGTGGGGGCCGTCGTGGTCATCCTGGCTCTGGCCGCCGGTTTGGCCTACGTCCTCACCAGTGGCGGCGACGACGAGCCCTCGGCCACCACCGACCCCACCAGTGCCACCGACGGAACGGTGGCCCCCAGCGGCACGGATCAGGTCGACCCCCTCGTCGCGGTGGGCTGTCCCACCGGGCAGGAGCGCTTCGCGTGCGTACTCGGGGCCACGCCGCAGGCCGACGGCAGCATCGAGGTCGAGTTCGAGACCAACTTCACCGCCGGGGACCTCAACACCGTCGGTCAGTTCCACTACCACGTGTACCTGAACCCGCCCGGCATCGCCGGCTCCGATGCCGGCGCCAGCGCTTGGCACGCGGACAACTCGACCTCGCCGATCACCGTGTCCAGCCCGGTGTCGGTGGCCGACGCCCAGGCCAACGGGTCGAGCGAGATCTGCATGACCGTCGCCAACAGCGGCGCGCACTCGGCGGTGGCGGGAACCGGGAACTGCATCCCCCTCGAGCTCTGAGGCGATGAGCGTCGAGGACGCGGTCGTCCTGGTCACCGGGGGCGCGGGGGGCATCGGCGCCGCCGCGGCTCGTCTCTTCGCCCGGGACGGGGCCCGGGCAGTGGTGATCGCCGACGTCAAGGACGCCACCGGGACCGTCTCGGCCGTGCAGGCCGCGGGAGCCAAGGCGTCCTGGATCGAGGTCGACCTCGCCGAGGAGACCGCGGTGGCCGATCTGGTGGCCGCCGTCGTCGCCGAGCACGGCCGGCTGGACACCGCCTTCAACAACGCGGGGATCACGGACCTCATGACCGCCTTCCACGAGTTGGACAAGGACGACTGGGACCGCATGATCGCGGTGAACCTCACCAGTGTCTTCCTCTGTCTGAAGCACGAGTTGGCCCACATGGTCGAGCGCGGTGGGGGCGGGGCCATCGTCAACACCTCCTCGGGGGCCGGGGTGGTCGGGTTCGCGGGGTTGCCGCACTACGTCGCGGCCAAACACGGGGTGCTGGGGCTGACCCGTACGGCGGCGGCCGAGTACGCGCGGCAGGGGATCCGGGTCAACGCCGTGCTCCCCGGGCCCACGGACACCCCGATGATCCGGGGCTTCATCGGCGAGGACGACGGGCTGAGGGCGATGATGGCCTCAGCGGTGCCGACGGGCGACCTGCTCGACCCGGAGGACATCGCCGAGGCCGTCGTCTGGCTGGCCTCGGACAAGGCCCGCCAGGTCAGCGGGCAGGCCTACCTGGTCGACGGCGGCGGCATCCACAGCCGTTGACGCGAGCGGTCCCTCTGAGGTCCGGCCCACTCGCGACACGGCCGGTCTCGACCACCCCCGTGGTGGGGGGCGATCGGTCAGGAAGCGATCCCGCTGGACGAGCTCTCGCCGTGAGTGGTTGACAATCGGGGCGCGCGGACCCATACCCTGCGCGCCGTGGCCAACCCTCTGGTGATCGTCGAGAGCCCGGCGAAGGCGAAGACCATCGCGGGCTATCTCGGCTCGGACTACGACGTCGACTCCTCGGTCGGCCACATCCGGGACCTTCCTCAGAACGCCGCCGACGTGCCGGCCGCGTACAAGGGCGAGCCCTGGGCCCGCCTGGGCGTGGACACCGAGAACGACTTCAAGCCCCTGTACGTGGTCAACAAGGGCAAGAAGGACGTGGTGGCCAACCTGCGCAAGAAGATGAAGGCCGCCAGTGAGCTGTACCTCGCCACGGATGAGGACCGTGAGGGCGAGGCCATCGCCTGGCACCTCCTGGAGGTGTTGAACCCGCCGTCGGGGATGCCGGTGCGCCGGATGGTCTTCCACGAGATCACCCCGGAGGCCATCGCCCGGGCCATCGACGAGCCCCGGGAGATCGACCGTCGTCTGGTCGACGCCCAGGAGGCCCGGCGCATCCTCGACCGGCTCTATGGCTACGAGGTCAGCCCGGTCCTCTGGAAGAAGGTGCAGTCGGGCCTCTCCGCCGGACGGGTGCAGAGCGTGGCCACCCGCATCGTGGTCGAGCGGGAGCGGGCCCGGATGCGCTTCACCGTCGCCTCGTACTGGGACCTCGAGGGCGTGTTCGCGGGTGGTGAGCCCCAGACCGACTTCGGGGCGACACTCGTCGCCGTCGACGGCGCCCGACTGGCCACGGGCAAGGACTTCGACGAGAACGGCACCCTGCAGGGCGACGTGGCGCTGCTCGACGAGGCCGGCGCGCGGGGCCTGGCCGAGGCGCTCGACGGCGCCGACGTCTCGGTGCGCTCGGTCGAGTCCAAGCCCTACACCCGCAAGCCGTACCCCCCCTTCATGACCTCGACGCTCCAGCAGGAGGCCGGGCGCAAGCTGCGGTTCGGTTCGGCCCGGACCATGGCCGTGGCCCAGCGCCTGTACGAGAACGGCTACATCACCTACATGCGCACCGACAGCACGACGCTGTCGGACACCGCGGTCGGGGCGGCCCGTTCGCAGATCCTGGAGAAGTACGGCAAGGACTACCTGCCCGATGCGCCGCGGCAGTACGCCCGCAAGGTCAAGAACGCCCAGGAGGCCCACGAGGCCATCCGGCCCGCCGGTGACCGCTTCCGCCTGCCCGAGGAGGTCCAGGGCGAGCTGCAGGCCGACGAGCTCCGGCTCTACGAGCTGGTCTGGCGCCGCACCGTGGCCTCCCAGATGACCGACGCAAGGGGCCAGAGCGTGCAGGTCCGGCTGGGCGCCATGGCGACCGACGGGCGGGACGCGGCGTTCTCCGCGACCGGCAAGACCATCCACCATCCCGGCTTCCTGCGGGCCTATGTGGAGGGTTCCGACGACCCCGAGGGTGACCTCGAGGACCAGGAGCGGGTCCTGCCGGACATGGCCGAGGCGGACCGCGTCGCGGTGCGCAGCATCGAGGCCAAGGGTCACGAGACCCAGCCGCCGGCCCGCTACACCGAGGCGTCCCTCGTGCGACGCATGGAGGAGCTGGGGGTCGGGCGTCCGTCCACCTACGCCTCCATCATCGGCACCATCCAGGACCGGGGCTACGTGTGGAAGAAGGGCTCGGCCCTGGTCCCCTCCTTCACCGCCTTCGCCGTCGTCACCCTCCTGGAGGACCACTTCCCGGACCTCGTGGACTACGCCTTCACCGCCCGGATGGAGGACGAGCTGGACGAGATCGCCAGCGGGGGGGCCGAGCAGATCCCCTGGCTGAGCCGCTTCTACTTCGGCGACGGGGGCCAACAGGGCGACGGGTCCGGCGACGGGGTCGGCCTGCACGAGATGGTCTCGGCGCGGCTGGGTGACATCGACGCCCGCGCCGTCAACACCATCCCGATCGGCGCCGACGCCGACGGGGTCGAGATCGTGGCCCGCCCCGGCCGGTACGGCCCGTACCTCCAACGAGGCGAGGACACCGCCTCCATCCCCGACGACCTCCCGCCCGACGAGCTGACGCCGGTGAAGGCCGTCGAACTGCTGGAGGCGCCCAAGGACGATCGGGTCGTGGGCCAGGACCCCGAAACCGGGCTGAGCGTGCTGGCCAAGGCGGGCCGGTTCGGGGCCTATGTCCAGCTGGGCGACCCGGAGACCGACGACATCGAGGGCAAACCGAAGACCGCCTCACTGTTCCAGACGATGACGATCAACACGCTGACCCTCGACGAGGCGCTGCAGTTGTTGTCCCTGCCTCGGACCGTCGGGTCGGATCCGGCCGACGGTGGGGCGATTACCGTCCAGAACGGGCGCTACGGGCCGTACCTCAAGAAGGACAAGGACACGCGGTCGCTGGCCGACGAGGAGCAGTTGTTCACCATCACCCTCGACCAGTGCCTGGCCCTCCTGGCCCAGCCCAAGACCCGGGGCCGTGCCGCGGCCAAGCCGCCGCTGAAGGAACTGGGCGAGGACCCGGCGACGGGGGAGCCGATGGTGCTCAAGGACGGGCGGTTCGGGCCCTATGTCACCGACGGGACGAGCAACGCCTCGCTCCGCAAGGGTGACACCGTGGAGAACATCACGCCCGAGCGGGCCGCCGAACTGCTGGCCGAGCGCCGCCTGAAGGCCCCGCCGAAGAAGAAGCCCGCAGCGAAGAAGAAGCCCGCAGCGAAGAAGAAGCCGGCGGCCAAGAAGAAGCCGGCGGCCAAGAAGAAGCCCGCCGCCGCTGCCGACGCGGCGGAGTGAGTGGCGGAGCCGCTCGGCGGGTCGGCTAGGCCGGCGCCCCGATGAGCAGTCACGCCGGACCGACCGGGCGGTTCATCGCTCTGGAAGGGGGCGAGGGCTGCGGCAAGTCCACCCAGGCCCGCCTGCTGGCCGGGCATCTCGACGCCCGTCTGACCCGCGAGCCCGGGGGCACACCCGCCGGCGAGCGCCTCCGGGACATCGTCCTCGACCCGGCCACCGGCGACCTGGACTTCCGAGCCGAGGTGCTGCTCATCGCCGCCGCCCGGGCCGACCACGTGGCCCGGGTGATCCGACCGGCGCTGAACGCCGGGGAGGACGTCGTCTGTGACCGGTACGTCGCCTCGTCGCTGGCGTACCAGGGTCACGGTCGCGGCCTGCCCGTGGCCGAGGTGGCGTTGGTCAACGACTGGGGCACCGGCGGCCTCCGTCCGGACCTGACGATCCTGATCGACGTCGACGAGGAGGTGGCGGCCGAGCGCATGGGTACCGATCTGGACCGGCTCGAAGCCGTCGGCGACGGCTTTCACCAGCGAGTGGCCGCCGGCTACCGGTCACTGGCCGCCGAGGACCCCGACCGCTGGGCCGTCATCGACGGCTCCGGCCCCGTCGACGACGTCTTCGCCCTCGTCCTCACCGCCGTGCAGGATCGCCTCCGATGACGACAGCGGCCGGTTCTGGGCCCCACTACCCGCGGCGGGGCGCGGATACTGGGGCCCAGAACGGGGTGTTGGGGTGAGCGTCGGCCTGGATCTGTGGGCCGACGTGGTGGGCCAGCCCCGGGCGGTGGAGGACCTGCAGGCGGCGGTCGCCGCGCCGTCGCACGCCTACCTGTTCGTGGGGCCGCCCGGGAGCGGGCGCATGGCGGCCGCCCGGGCTCTCGCCGCAGCGTTGTTCTCCCGGGATTCCGGGGGTGAGGAGGGCGACCGTCACGCCCGCCTGGCGCTGGCGGGCAAGCACCCCGATCTGGTCGTCTTCGAGCCCGAGGGGCTCAAGCTCAGCGTCGATCTCAAGCGGAGCGACAACGACCTGGCTCCGTTCCTCCAGGAGGCCAACCGGGCACCGGTCGAGGCCGGCCACAAGGTGGTCGTCCTCGGCCAGTTCCACACGATGGAGGGCACCTCCGGTGCCTTTCTCAAGACGATCGAGGAGCCGCCACCCCGCACGATCATCGTGGTGGTCGCCGACGAGATCCCGCCGGAACTCGTGACCGTCGCCTCCCGCTGCGTGCGCATCGCGTTCGGGCCCGTCCCGCCCGCAGCCGTCGTCGAGCGGCTGGTGGCGGAAGGAGTGGCGACCGAAGCGGCGACCGAGGCGGCCGATGCGGCCGCGGGTGACCTCGCCCGGGCGCGCCTGCTGGCGACCGATCCCGAACTGGCCGACCGGCGAGCGGCCTGGTGGCGGGCGCCGGAGCGGCTGGGGTCCACCGGCGCCGTCGTGGTCGAACTGGTGGAGGACCTGCGGGGTCGCATCGACGCCGCCCAGGCTCCGCTCGATGCCCAGCACAGGGGCGAGCAGGCCGATCTGGAGGACCAGATCGAGCGCTACGGCCTGCGCAAGGGACTGGTCACCGACCTGGTCACCCGCCAGAAGCGCCAGGTCCGCACCCTGCGCCGCCAGGAGATCCGCTTCGGCCTGGCCACGCTCGCGGGCCGCTATCGCGACGTGCTGGCCGACGCGCCCGACCCGGTGGCGGTGGCCGCGGGGCTGGATGCGATCCAGGAGGCAGCCGAGGACCTCGTGCGCAACCCGAACGAGGAGCTGCTCCTCCTCGGTCTCCTCCTCGCCCTCCCCCGCCTCCCTTGAGCGAGGCGGTCACCGAGGTCGAGGTCCCCGAGCGGGCCTGGGTCGTCCTGCTGCTGGCCTGCATGGCCGGCTTCGCCGGTGCTCTCGACCTGTCGGTGGTCTTCGTGGCCTTCCCCGAGATCGAGGATGCGTTCCCGCAGGCCTCAACCGCCCTGCTCTCGTGGGTCCTCACCGTCTACGGGATCGTCATCGCCGCGTTGCTGGTTCCGGGCGGCCGCCTCGCCGATCTCTACGGACGCCGTCGGGTCTTCCTCACCGGGGTGGTGGTCTTCGGCCTGGGGGCGCTGGCCAGCGGGGCCGCGTCGGATCCCGGCGTACTCATCGCCACCCGGGCCCTCCAGGCCTGCGGCGGGGCGCTGATGACCCCGGCGGCGATGGCGCTCGTCCTGCGGGAGTTCCCACCCGAACGGCGGGCCATGGCCATCGGCACCTGGGGTGCCGTCGGCGGGCTGGCGGCGGCAACAGGTCCGTCGCTGGGGGCGATCGCGGTGGCCCTGGGCGGGTGGCGTTGGGCCTTCTGGCTCAGCGTTCCCCTGGCGGTGATCGTCCTGGTCTGGGGTCGGGCCGTCCTCGTCGAGAGCGTGGACGCCGAGGTCGACGGCCTGCCCGACCTGTTCGGCTCGTTCCTGGTGATGGTGGCGGTGGGGTCCCTGGCGTTGGGCATCGTGCAGGGCCCGTCGTGGGGCTGGAGCTCGCCGTCGGTGCTGGGCACGTTCGCCGTGTCGCTGGTCGCCGGGGCGATGCTGGTGCGCCGTTCGAGCCGGCACCCGGACCCGGTCATCGCCCCCGACCTGTTCGCCTCCCGGCTCTTCCGGCGGGCCAACGTCGTGGCCCTCCTCTTCGGGGCGGCCTTCTTCGCCATGTTCTTCGGGCTCGTGCGGTTCCTCACCGAGGGCTGGGGGTACGGCACCGGAGAAGCCGGCCTCCTGGTCACCCCGGCCCCCGCTGCGGCCGCGGTCTTCTCCTACCTGGGCGGGCGCCTGGCCGACCGCTTCGGGCACCGGGCCGTCATGGTGCCGGGCGCGCTGGTCTTCGCCTGCGGCGCCGCGTGGCTGGGCGCGGGCATCGACGAGGAGCCGGCGATCTGGACGCTCTGGATCCCCGGGGTGCTCTTGCTGGGGGTCGGCATCGGCCTCGTGTTCCCGAACTTCCAGAGCGCGGCGGTCCACGGCGTGGCCGAGTCCCGCTTCGGGGTGGCCGCGGCCGCCATACAGACCGTCGTCCGCCTGTCGGGCACCCTCGGCGTGGCGCTGGCGGTGGTCCTGACCGGCACCATCGTCGCCGGCGACCCGGTGGCCGACTTCGCCCCCCTGTGGTTGGTCCCTGGTGACGCTCGGCCTGGCCTCGGCCGGTGTCAGCCTCGGCATCGACACCCGCACGCCCGCTGTGTAGGTCATTGGAGGCAATGAGGGGCGGAATCCGCCCCTCATTGCCTCCAATGCATCAGGGTCGGTGAACGTCTCGTGTTCGGGGTGCCACGTCGGTGCCCGGGTCACCCGGGCCAGGGTGAGGCGATCGATCGACCAGCGAGAAGCCAGGTCCGGAGGGTGGGCCAACCAGGAGCCGGTGGCCGGCGGCCAGGCTCGGCTGGCTAACGTCCGCGGGAGAGGGAGGCGGCGAGGTCCATGGCGCACATCGATTTCGATCGGGTCACCAAGCGCTTCGGAGACGTCGTCGCGGTGTCGGACCTCAGCCTCCACGTGGACGACGGCGACTTCCTCGTCCTCCTCGGCCCGTCCGGCTGTGGCAAGTCGACGCTGCTGCGCATGCTGGCCGGCCTCGAGGAGCCCACCGAGGGCGTCGTGGAGATCGCCGGCGAACCGGTGAACAACGTGGAGCCCAAGGACCGGGACATCGCCATGGTCTTCCAGAGCTATGCGCTCTACCCGCACAAGACCGTCCGGGCGAACATCGAGTTCCCCCTGCGCCCCCGCAAGGTGCCCAAGGAGGAGCGGCGGGTGCGAGCCGAGGCCGCGGCCGACCAGCTCGGGCTGACCGATCTGTTGGAGCGCAAGCCGGGCCAGCTCTCCGGCGGTCAGCGTCAGCGGGTGGCCCTGGCCCGGGCCATCGTGCGGCGCCCGGTGGCCTTCCTCATGGACGAGCCGTTGTCCAACCTCGACGCCAAGCTGCGCACCCAGACCCGGGCCGAGTTGGTGGAGCTCCAGCGGGAGCTGAGCACCACCTTCGTCTACGTCACCCACGACCAGGTCGAGGCCATGACCATGGCCAAGCGGGTGGCGGTGATGAACGAGGGGGTCCTGCAGCAGGTGGGCCCACCCACCGAGGTCTACGACAAGCCGGCCAACCTGTTCGTGGCCCGGTTCATCGGGAACCCGCCGATGAACACGCTGGCCGGCACCGTCGAGGACGGCACCATCACCGTGGCCGGGGGGACGATCCCGACGCCGATCCGGTCCGCAGCCCTGCCCCGCGAGATCGTCGTCGGCGTGCGTCCCGAGCGCCTCGCCATCGGTGCGGACGACGGCCCCGGCGTACGCGTGAAGCTGCGGGTCGTCGAGGCCCTCGGCTCCGAGCAGCACCTGGTCGCCGACGCCGAGGACGGCACCACGGTGATCGCCCGCCTCGATCCTGATGTCCCGCCCCCCGCCGAGGGGTCGACGGTGACCCTGGTGGCCGAAGCCGGGCACCTGCACCTGTTCGACCCCGCGACCACCGAGCGCATCGGATGAGGGGCTCGGCCCGATGACGATGCAGGGCGTCGGGGGCTATGACCCCGACGCCGAGGAGGGCTTCGGGCGCAAGAAGCTGAGCGAGATCCCCCTCGCCCTGGCGCTGCTGGCCCCGTCACTGGTCATCTTCAGCGTCTTCATCTTCTACCCGCTGGCCCGGACCGTCTGGCTCGGCTTCTACCGCGAGGACCCCTTCGGGGGTCGGGTCTACGCCGGCTTCGAGCAGTACAGCGATGTGCTCGTCTCCGGGGACTTCCGCCACAGCCTCTGGGTGACGCTGCTGTTCGCGATCATCACCGTGGGCTGCGGCCTCGTCTTCGGGGTCGCCCTGGCCACGCTGGCCCACCAGCGCATCAAGGGCATCACGGTCTTCCGGACGATCTTCTCCTCGACGGTGGCCACGTCGGTGGCGGTGGCCTCGCTCATCTGGCTGGTGCTGTTCCAGCCCTCCATCGGGGTGGTCAACCAGTTCCTCAAGTCCATCGGCCGGGAACCGGTGCAGTGGCTGCTGGACAGCAGCACGGCCCTCTTCGCGGTGGCCGCCACCACGGTCTGGCAGAACCTCGGGATCACCTTCATCATCCTGATCGCCGGCCTGCAGGGGATCCCCGACGACCTCTATGAGAGCGCCCGGGTCGACGGGGCCAGCGCGTGGCTCCAGTTCCGGGAGATCACCATCCCGATGCTGTCGCCCACCCTGTTGTTCGTCAGCGTGATCCTGACGATCAACGCGTTCCAGTCCTTCGGCCAGATCGACCTGCTGACCCAGGGCGGGCCGAGTGACTCGACCAACGTGATCGTGTATTCGATCTACCAGGAGGCCTTCCAGAACCGGAACGCCGGGGTGGCGTCGGCCCAGGCCGTGATCCTGTTCCTGATCGTGCTGACCCTGTCGCTGGTGCAGTTCCGGTTCTTCGAGCGCCGGGTGCACTACGCGGGCGGCGAGCAGTGAGCGGGCCCGGATGACCGAGGTCCTGGCGCCCGACCGCGGCGCGCCACCGGTCCCGCCGAGCGTGAAGGGCGCGGCCTGGCGGCGAGCCGGCCGCTACCTGGCCCTGAGCTTCGCCGCCTTCATCGTGCTCTTCCCGATCTACAGCGCCGTGGTCGTCGCCATCCAACCGGCCTCGTCCCTGCTGACCTGGCCCGGGATCCTGATCCCCAACGAGATCTCGTTCTCGGCCTTCACGAAGGCCTTCGACGTGGGGAACCTCGGCCGCTACCTGCGCAACAGCCTCGTCCAGTCCTCGCTCACGACCGTGGCCCAGGTGACGACCTCGGTCCTGGCCGCCTACGCCTTCGCCTTCCTGCGCTTCCCCGGCAAGCGCTGGGTCTTCTACGCCTTCCTGGCCACGCTCATGGTCCCCACCGAGGTGATCATCGTCGCCCAGTTCCAGATCGTGTCCGACCTCGGCTGGCTGAACTCCTACCAGGGGCTGATCGTGCCCTTCATCGCCTGGACCTTCGGCACGTTCATGATCCGCCAGTCGTTCCTGAACGTCCCCGGTGACCTGCGGGACGCCACCGCCCTCGACGGCTACGGCCACGGCGGGTTCATGTGGCACGTGGCCATCCCCCTGGCCCGCCCCGCCATCGCCGGCCTGGCGGTCTTCAGCTTCCTCTACGCCTGGAACCAGTACCTGTGGCCGCTCCTGGTGGCCGACGACCCGAACGTCCGCACGGTCCAGATCGGGCTCAAGAGCCTGAACTCGGCCAACGTGGACGAGCTCAACCTGGTGATGGCCGGGACCATCATCGCCGCCCTACCCATCGCGCTGGTGCTCATCGTGTTCCAGCGTCACCTCGTGCGCGGTCTCACCGCCGGGGCAGTGAAAGGATGAAGTCCATGAAGCGAACCCCCCTGATCCTTGTGTTCCTCACCGTGCTGGCCCTGGTTGCTGCTGCCTGCGGCGACAGCGGGGGGGGAGGCGGCGGTGGCGGCGGCGAAGGGGCCCAGGGCCGCGACGCCGATGTCGACGCGTCGCTCTGTCCGGCCGACGCCCTCGCGGGCGCGGACGGGCCGGTGCGGATCGAGTTCTGGCACGCCATGACCGCCTCCAACGAGGAGACCCTCAACGAGATGGTCGCCGACTACAACGCCGGTCAGGACGCGGTCGAGGTGAACGCGGTCTTCACCGGTTCCTACGACGAGACCCTGGACCGGTACCTGACCGGCCTGCGCAGCGGCGAGCTCCCGCAGCTCGCGCAGCTCGAGGAGACCACGCTGCAGACCATGATCGACAGCGGCAGCGCGGTGCCCGCCGCGGCCTGCGTGGCGGCCTCCGACGCCGACACCTCCGACCTCCTCCCGTCGGTCCTGGCCGAGTTCGAGGTCGAGGGCACCCTCTGGCCGATGCCGTTCAACGTGTCGAACCCGGTCTTCTACTACGACCGCAACGACTTCGTCGCCGCCGGCCTGGACCCCGACGCCCCACCCGCCACCCTCGCGGAGATGTACGACGTGGGCGAGGCGATCGTGCAGGCCGGTGCGGCCGAGCACGCCATGTCCCTCGAGGTCCAGCCCTGGTACCCGGAGCAATGGTCCTCCATGGCCGACCAGACCCTGGTGGACAACACCAACGGCCGGGACGCCAGGGCCGAGGTGGCGACGGTGGACAACGCCACCATGGTCGACATCTTCACCTGGATCCGCGAGATGGTGGACAACGACCTGATCTTCAACGTGGGACGCAACCCCTCGGGGGCGGACCACTTCTTCGCCCTGGCCAGCGGTGACGCCGCCTTCACCATCGGCACCTCCGGCGCCCTCGGCTCGGTGTACGACGCCCTGGATTCGGGGACGGTGGAGACCGACGTGGACATCGGCATCGGTCCCCTGCCCGGTCCGGTCGCCGGCGGCCCGACCAGCGCCGGCGGCGCGGCGCTCTGGATGGTGGCCAACGAGTCGAGCCCCGAGCAGATCGCGGCCACCTGGGAGTTCGTGCAGTGGCTGGTCGCCCCCGAGCAGCAGGCGTACTGGCACGTGAACACCGGCTACATCCCGATCAGCTTCCAGGCCAGTGAGGACGCCGCGGTCCAGGAGCTCTGGGCCGAGCGCCCCGGCTACCAGGTGGCCTATGAGCAGCTGGCCGACGACAACCTCCCGCCCGGGGGCGGTGGTCCGGTGATCGGCGCCTACGTCGAGTTCCGCAACGCCCTCGAGGACGCCATCGAGGCCCTGGTCCTCGACGGGGCGGACCCCGCGGCGACCGCGGCCGGCCTCCAGGCGGAGGCCGACACCGCCATCGCGTCCTACAACGACCGCGTCGCCGGCTGACCCCCCGACCCCCGGTTCTGGCGCCCGATCGAGGCCCCCAGACGCCCCAATCGGGCGCCAGAACGGTCAGTCGTACCAGTCCACCGACACGCGCCCGGTGCTGACCTCGCCGATGAGCTGGAGGACGGACTGGTGGGCGTGGTGGGCCCGGTAGCGCTCCAGGGCCTCGACGTCGGCGAAGGTCGAGTGGAGGCCGACCTGGTAGCTGGTGGGACCGCCGACGACGTCGACGCCCACCTCATAGGTGACGATCTCCGGGATCACGCCCTCGAGGGCGCGGATCCGGTTGGCCAGCTCCTCGGCCTGGACGGGATCGGGGACCTGGATGCAGACGACGTGGTGCAGCACCCCCCCATTCTGACCGCGTCGGCCGGCTCAGACGATGCGGTAGGTCTGCACGCCGTGGGCCACCAGGTTGCCGTCCTCGTCGGTGGCGGTGACCTCACAGAAGATGAGCTCCCGGCCCCGGCGCACGGCCCGGCCGTGGCAGAGCAGGTCCGAGCGGCGGGCGGCGCCGACGTACTGCACCGACAAGGACACCGTCGAGGCCCGGGCGCCCTTGTCGAAGTCGTGGTTCGACCAGGCGGCGGCGGCACCGGCGGTGTCGAGCATGGTGGCGATCACGCCGCCGTGGTAGACCTCGCCGTCATTGGTGAGCTGCTCGTGGAACGGGAGCCGCACGACGACGTCGTCGGGCTGGTAACGGTCGAAGCCGATGTCCAGGAGGCCCATGAACGGGGTCTGGGGGAAGATGGCCTTGATGGCCGCTCTCCGGCGCTGCTGTTCGGACTCGGAGAGGGGCTCGTCGGCCATGGGGCGCAGTATGGCTGAGCGGTCCGGGCGGCGCGGGCGGGCCCGGGCGGCGCCGCCGGCCACGGCCCTGGTGCTGAGGTCCCCGCGTGACCTGGTCGTGACCGAGATCGAGCGTCCGGTGGTCGCCCCGGACACCGGGGTCCTGCGGGTGGAGGCCTGCGGCCTCTGTGGGACCGACCACGAGCAGTTCACCGGGGCGCTGCACCCCGGCTGGCCGTTCGTCCCCGGTCATGAGGTGGTCGGCGTGGTCGAGGAGATCGGGCCGGACGCGGCGCGGCGGTGGGAGGTGGCCGAGGGCGACCGGGTCGCGGTCGAGGTCTTCCTGGCCTGCGGTGTCTGTGGTCCCTGTGGGGCGGGTGAGATCCGGGCCTGTCGTCGCCACGGGCTGTCGACGATGTACGGCTTCGCCGGGACCGACGAGGGCAGCGGCCTCTGCGGTGGATACGCCACCCACCTGGAACTGCGGGCCGACTCGCTCCTGCTTCGGGTGCCCGACGGCCTGGACCCGGTCCTGGCCACGGTCTTCAACCCGCTCGGTGCCGGGATCCGCTGGGGTGCCCGCCTGCCCGGCACCGGCCCCGGTGATGTCGTGGCCGTCCTCGGGCCCGGCATCCGGGGCCTCTGCGTGGCCGCGGCGGCCAAGGAGGCCGGGGCCGGGTACGTGATGGTGACCGGGTGGGGCGAACGGGACCGGGGCCGTCTGGCCTGGGCCGAGCGCTTCGGCGCCGATCTCACCGTCGACGTGTCCGTCGAGGACCCGGTCGCGGCGCTGCGCCACGCCACCGGTGGCCGCCGGGCCGATGTCGTGGTCGACGTCACCGCGATGGCTCCGACGGCCTTCGCCCAAGCGGTCGCCCTGGCCCAGACGGGAGGCACGATCGTGGTGGCGGGCACCCGCGGGATCGCCACGGAGGCGCCGGGGTTCCACCCGGACGAGGTGGTGCTGCGGGAACTGCGCATCGTCGGCGCGCTCGGGGTGGAGAGCGAGGACCACCGCGCCGCGCTGGACCTGTTGGCGACCGGGCGGTATCCGTTCGCCGACGTGCCCCGCGAGGTGGTCGGCCTGACCGGCGCCGCCGATCTGCTGGCCCGGATGGCCGGCGATCCCGGCCCGGTACCGCCGATCCACGGCGTCATCGCCCCCGGGGTCGGCTGAACCCGGGCCGGTGGAGCCCCACGGCCCCGCCGACACCCGGTGCGCCATACTCGGGCGGTGACCCAGCACAACGTCCTCGGCGGTGAGTTGGAGCCCTGTGGCACCGACCCGGTCACCGGCTTCTTCCGGAACGGCTGCTGTGACTGGGGTCCCGACGACCTCGGCTACCACACGATCTGTGCCACGGTCACCACCGAGTTCCTCGACCACCAGCGGTCGATCGGCAACGACCTGGTCACCCCGATGCCCCAGTACGGGTTCCCCGGTCTCCGCCCGGGTGACCGCTGGTGTGTCACCGCGGCGAACTGGCTGCGGGCCCACCATGACGGCGCCGCCGCGCCCGTCGTGCTCGCCGCCACCAACGAGCGGACGCTCGAACTGGTGCCCCTCGGGGTGCTGGAGGAGTACGCCGTGGACGTCCCCGACGACCCGGGCGCCCTCGACGGGCCCTGAGCCACTGCCGCGGTCGCCGGACCCGTACCATCAGCCGCCCCATGGCCTCCCGTCGGCGCCGCTCATCGGTCCTGCTCGCGGTGTTCGCCGTGCTCCTCGCGGCGGCCTGCGCCGACGGCGGCGAACCGACCGACACCGAGGCCGCGGCACCGACGACGTCGGCCCCACCGACCCGGGTCATCGGTCGGGCCGGGGGCACCACGATCGTGGCCACCCGGGGCCCGAACAGCGTGCTCACGGCCGTGGTCGAGATCCGCAGCGACGAGCCGGTGCGTCCCCGGCTCACGGCCCGCTCCGGCGACCACGTCGTGGCCCTGCCCCGGCCGCCGGCGGCCCGACGGCGGGTCGAGCTGGCCCTGGCGGGCCTGCGGCCCGAGCGGACCTACACCCTGACCCTGCGCGGCAGTGCGGAACTGCGGGCGGCGAGCACGGGGCTGTCCTTGACGACGGGACCGTTGCCCGGGAGCCTCCCGGAGGTACAGGTGCGGGCCACACCGGAGGCTCGCCGGGGGATCACCCTGATCAACGCCTCGCCCACCGCCGACGACCTGGCCCTACCCGGCAAGCTCCTGGGCGTCGACCAGGACGGCGAGGTCGTCTGGTACCTCGAGGCCCAGCAGAACATCGCCGACGTCCGCCAGCTGCCGAGCGGCAACCTGCTCTTCAACTACGGCAACGTCGGTGCCCGCGAGGTCGACCTGCTGGGCAACCTGGTGCGGGAGTGGACCACTCCGCCGCGGCTGGCTGCCGGTCCCACCGACGAGTCCGGGCGTGAGGCGCTCGGTCCCGCGCCGATCGTCGTCGACGCGTCCCGACTGCACCACGAGGTCGCCGAGCTCCTCCCCAACGGGAACTTCCTGGCCCTCGGCATGGAGATCCGGGACGTGGCCGGGTTCCCGGCCGGGGTGTGCGGGCCCGAGGACCCGCTCCCCCCGGGGCCGCGAGCCGTCCGCGGTGATGTCGTGCTGGAGTTCACCCCCGAGGGCGAGATCGTGCATCAGGTCCCACTGCTCGACTCGCTCGATCCGGTCGCCCAGCCGGGCGTGGCCATGTGTGAGACCAAGACCGACGACCTGGTCGACCCTGATCCCTACGTGGACTGGTCCCACGCCAACAGCGCCACCCTCTTCGAGGACCAGAACGCCGTGCTGGTGTCGGCCCGCAACCTCAACTCGGTGATGGCCCTGCGCTGGCGTGACGACGCCCAGGGCCCGGCGGGCGAGGTGCTGTGGCAGTTCGGTCCGGGGCTGGACTTCCGCCTCCAGAACGGCGACTGGTCCTATCAGCAGCACGCCCCCGAGGTGCAGCCCGACGGGACGATCCTGGTCTATGACAACGGCACCGAGCGGCCCGGGACCACCCCGGCCGGTGGCGACCTCCCGCCGTACAGCCGGGCGGTGCTCTACGACCTGGCGCGCCGCGGGCCGCCGGAGGCCTGGACGGCCCGCCAGGTCTGGGAACACCAGGCGACCGAGACCGGGGGCGAGCCGACCTACGCCGACTTCCTCGGCGATGCCGACGCCATCGGCAACGGCCATGTCCTCGTCACCCACGGGTCGGTGGTCGACCCGGCCACCGACGAGTACTCCGCCCGGGTCATCGAGGTGGAGCGGGCCGGCGGGGAGATCGTGTTCGACCTGCGGGTGCTGGTCGACGAGCGTGGGGGCTGGCGCACGTACCGGGCCGAGCACCTCGACACGCTCTACCCGACCGACCCGGCGGCCTTCTTCCCGCCCGATCCACCCCTGCCCTGACAGGTCTCCGCGCTGGGTGAGGGTCAGCGCGGTGGGTCCGCCGCCTCGAGGGTCGGGGCCGGGATCGTGGTGGATCGAGGCGCCGTCGTCGTGGTGGACAGCGGGACCGTCGTCGTGGTCGCAGGCGGCCCGGTCGTCGTGGTCGGTGGAAGGGTCGTGGTCGGTGGAAGGGTCGTGGTCGAGCCGTCGTCGGTCGGGGCGGGAGCCGGGAGCGCCGGCCTAGCGTCGAAGCCCTGCATCCACCTGGCGGCCTGGGCCCTCGTGATCACCTCGTGGGCGCCGAAGGACCCGTCCGGGTACCCGGTGAGGACGCCGGCGGCGAGCGCCCACCGCACGGGCGCCTCGATCCAGCCGGGGACGCCCTGCAGCCCGTGAGGGGGCAGCGACTCCACCGGGGGTGATCCGGCCAGTCGGTAGTGCATCCGGACCGCCTCAGCCCGGGTGGGAACGGCATCGGGTCGGAAGGTCCCGTCGCCGTACCCGTTGGCCACGCCGGTGGCGGCCGCCCATCGGGCCGCCGTGTCGAGCCACGGGGGGATGTCGCTCCAGGGCGCGGCGGGATGGCCCGTCGGTGAGCCCGCCTGGCGCCACAACATCTGGAGCCACTGCGCCCGGGTGACCGTGAAGCGCACCGAGCCCGCCACCGCCCGATAGGTCCCGTTGCGGTAGCCGGTCACCCAGCCCTCCCCGGCGCAGTGGGCGATGGCCCCGGCCGCCCAGAACGCGTCGGGCACGTCCCAGAACGGCCCGCTGGTCAGCTGAGGGTCCATGCCGTCGGCCGCCTGGCGGGCGAGCCGGCCGAGCTCGTTCTCGCCATGGGCGCTGAGGTGGACCTGGTCGGTCGCGAAGGCGTCGGGCCCGGCGGCATCGGCCCAGGCCGCGTAGTGGCCGATCCAGGCCTTCGGGTATCCGGACACGACCGTCCGCAGCCGGCGGTTGAACGCGGCGGCGTTCCGGCTGAAGTCCGCGTAGAAGGGCGCTCCGCCGTTCTTGATGTCGAACCAGACGACGGCGTCCACGTGCGGCGTCACCCGGTCGAGCAGGTAGCGGATGTCCCGTTCGAAGCGGGTCAGAGTGTGGTTGCGGCCGGCGTCGTTGGTGCCGAGCTCGACCAGGAGGACGTCGGGACCGTCCGGGCGGCGGACGGCGTCGATCGCGCTGTCGGCCTGCACGCGGATGGTCCCGCCGATGTGGGTGTCGAGGTAGACGAGGCGGTGGGACTTCGTCACGTGGCGGCGGATCTCGTCGGTCGACTGCCAGCCGATCGAGTTGCCGACGAACCCGATCCGGGGATGGGCGGGCAGGGCCCGCGCCCCGACGCGCTTCGAGGCCGCGTGGGCGCGAGCCGGGCGCCCGAAGCCCGGTGGCGGGACCACGGCCGCGGCCAAGGCGAGCGCGCTCAGCAGCGCGAGGAGGACCCGGGGGAAACGTGTCACGGGCCCGAGACTGGTGACGGCTCGCCCGAACCGCAAAGGCCGAAGGTCCCTGCCTGGGAGTCCCGGCCGGGTTCGACCCGCGCGTCCTGCCCCGGCTGGGTGCCCGAACGTGCGCTCCGGTGGCGCCCGCCCTCTACCCTGTCCGGACCCGCCCGGGTAGCTCAGTCGGCAGAGCGGCTCACTCGTAATGAGCAGGTCAGGGGTTCGATTCCCCTCTCGGGCTCCGGAGTCCGGCACGCGCTCGTCGCCATCGACCGGGCGATCGCGGCGACCGGTGGCCCATCAATGGATCCCGCCACCTTCCGTCTGGTGCCCGGTGTCGATGCGAATGCTGATGAGCTCGATCGAGCCGTCGAGGGCGAGCTGGCCGATCACCGAGATGGCAGGAACCAACGACCCGCCGGACACCAGCAAGCGGTAGTCGGGTCTGCCGGGGACGGCCTCGAGCAGCTCATCGAATCGAGCGGCGAACGTGTCGACGATCGGCAGCAGGTCGATCGTGAGGAAGTCGTTCGCCGACGGCTGGCCCATCGGGCCACGATCGGGCCCGAGGACGCGGTCGATCTCGTCAAAGACGGCTCGTGACACCCGCACGACGCGACGCTGGTCGGCCACGGTCAGCCCGAGTCGGGTACGTCGTTCTCCTCGATGTGGTGACGAATGTCGGCGCGTGCCTGCTCGAGCAACTCAGGCGGGACGTCGGCCAGATCGGTCACGAGGCTCTCCTCGAAGATCTTCTGCTGCTCGGCCCGGGTCAGCCCCTCGAGCTCCGCGGCGGTCCAGACCTTCCTGAGCATGCCCTGAGGGTAGCCATGGGTTCTGACGCTCTCGGGTCACCCGTCCTGACGCCGCCGCTGTGGGCCGATCGATCCGCGGAGCGGGCCGGGATCAGCTGCCCCAGGCGCCCTCGAGCTCGGAGTCGCCCGCGCTGCGCACCTGTCGATGACGACGGCCCAGGTTCGACTCTCCACCCGCCGATCATCGCGACGGCCGAATGCAGGATCTCGACAGCGATCAGGCAGGGGGCTCCGTCGGAGCCACGCAGAAGCACCGGCCGGCGCGCCGTTTCGCCGGGGGTGCCCTGGTCGTCGTTCTCGGCCTCGGCGTGCGCGGAGAGCGCGCTGGTGAAGAACCGGCGTGCGGAGGCGATGTCACGTCGCTTCGAGACGTACACGTCGATCACCTGGCCGCCTTCGTCGACGGCGCGATGCACGTACCCCACACAACAGCCCCGGTCAGAGCACCTCGACCTCACAGCGCAGACCCGGGGCGTTGGCCAGGCGGCGATCCGCGGTCAACAACGGCCGCTCGACCGCCTCGGCGAGAGCGACGTAGCATGCGTCGTAGGCCGTGAGGTCCTGACGAAGCTCCCAGACTCGCCGGAGAAGTGGAGCGGCGGGAAACACCCTGATCGGGAAGGCGAGTAGATCGCTCATCGCCGCGGCGGCCTGTTCTGGTGTCAGTTGACCGCGGTTGGCGTGTCGGCGGAGGACCGACGTGGCCTCGATCCGCAGGAGGTCTGGTCCGAGGACGGCCTCCCCGTGGAGTCGTTCTCTGAACCGTCGGCCACTCGTCCCACCGTCCGCGACGACGGGGGCAAGGACCGACGCGTCAACGACGAGCACGTTCTTCGTCGATCGCATCGATCGCGCTCGCGGCCGGGAGCTGCCCCTTCGGGCGATTCTCGATGCGTTCGAGGATCTCGTCCGTCGTCGGCGTGACAGCGATCACGGCGAGCTGGGCCGCGAGGAACTGCTGAAGCGACTGGCCTGCGAGTTCGGCCCGCCGGACCAACGCCTCGTGGACTTCATCGGGCACATCGCGAACTTGGACGTTCGGCATGCATGCATAAATACATGCGAGGCGCTGCACGAGCGCTCGGGACGACATCGGGTCCGTCGCCGGTGCAGAAGATCTGGTGCAGCGTGTCGGCGATCGCGGTGCCCAGCTCGCGCATGTCGACGTGGATGGTGGTGAGGCGGGGGGTGAACAGCTCGGCCACGGGCAGGTCGTCGCAGCATGACCGCGACGACGGAACGGTGCCGCTGGTCGGCGAGGTGGCCGACGGCAACGCGGGTCAGAGCTGTCTGGTCGAACACGACCGCCGCGAGTACGCCGAGGGCGTCTTCGTGGGCTACCGCCACTACGACACCCACGGCGTCGAGCCTCGCTGGTGCTTCGGGCCCGGCGAGACCACCACGGTGTCCCTCACGCTCGACCGGCGGTCGTTCGCCCACCGGGACACAGGCCGCCACGCCTGGTCGGCGGCACCCGGCCGGTACGAGATCCAGGTCGGGTCCTCCTCCCGGGTGATCCACCAGACGGCCCTCTGGACCCTCTCCGACGAAGGGTGAGCGCCGATCGCGATCGGCCCCGCTGCGGTGCCGTCTGGGACCGTCGACGAAGGCTGGTCGGGTGTGCAGATCCGTCACGCCTGGGATGGGATCGGGGCCGGTTGGTCAGCACATCAGCTGGACGGTGACCCCGTCACTGGCTTCGGGGTGGGCGAGGACTCCGGCGCTGGTGAAGGTGCGGACCCACAGGTCGGTGGCGACGAGGCCCCGCTCGACCGCGATCTCGCCGGGCTGGGCGATGCCGCCTGCGTTGTCGTTGCGGGTGGCCATCCACCCGCAACCGTTGACTGACCGATTGAACCTCACCCGGTAGATGCCGACGCCCTGCGGGGCGACCAACACCACGCCTCTACCCGACAGGTACGTGACGCCGCTGCTGTCGGCGTCGAACTTGACCCACCGGGGCCGCAGGTAACCGGCGAGATCATGGTGGGTGACGGTGCCGTTCTTGATGTCGATGCCCCGGACGGTGCCGTTGACGATCTTGGCGCTGTTCACCGAGTTGGGCGGGACGCTGAACGCCACCGCCATCCCTCCGCTGAAGACCAAGGCCGTCGCGATCATGGTGGCGATCGCCACTGCCAACCTCGAACCGAAGATCTCCGACCGTGTTCGTGCCATTGCCGTGGTCCCCCTGTCTCGCGGTGGACTACAGCCTGTTCGCGCCGAAACGCCCGACATAGGGTCAAAGGGCCTTTGCCCACCGCGGGCGCCGGTCCCGCACCCGTACCCGGTCGGCCGAGATCCCTCGGGCCGGCTCGGATCCTCAGGTCGACGCGACGGCGCGCCGATGCTGCGGGCACATGTCTCCTCTCGGCCCGAAGCCACAGGTGCCGGTGCGTCGCCGGCTGTCGGCGGTGGCCGCGGTGCTCCTCGGTGCGGCCCTGGTCGTTCCGAGCCCGGTCGGCGCGGGGACGGCCGCCCGCGCCGTCACGATGCGGGACAACCTGTTCTCGCCGGTGGCGACGCGCGTGGCCCAGGGCCAGAGCGTGGACTTCACGAACTTCGGCCGGGTGGTCCACGATGCCCGGGACGGGACGGGCCTCGACCTCTTCGGCACCGAGATCCTCGGTCCGCCGGAGACCGCGACCGTCGGGCCGCTGCCGGGCGCCGGGGACTACCGGTACTACTGCACCTTCCACCCCGAGATGGTCGGTCGGCTCCGCGTGCCGGTGACGGTCAACCGGGTCCGGAGCCCGGTCAACGCCCGCGTTTTCGTCCGCTGGGCGGCGGCCCGGGGGTCGGACGGGCTGGTCTTCGATGTCCAGCGCCGCCGCCCGGGCACGCGCCGGTTCGTCCACTGGCGCGTCGGGGCGTCCGCGGCCGCCGCGACCTTCCGGCCCTCGGTGCGGGGGCTCTGGACGGTCCGGGCCCGCGTCCGCCAGGCGGACGGCGGTGCTTCCAGCGGCTGGTCGCCGGTCCGGGCGATACGGGTCACCTGAGGACGCTCGTCGCGCCCAGGGCCGTGAAGAGGTCGCGGCCATGCGACGATGGCTGAATGGGACGACCCGGACGGTTCGGCGCCGCCGTGACCGTCGTCGCCATCCTCATCACCGTCCTCGTCGCCGTCCCGTCCTCCCCGGCCTCGGCCGATCCACCGCCCTGTCCGACCTTCACCCCGGGCGCGGTGCGGGGAACCGTGAGTGAACCGGCCCTGGAGGAGTTGTCGGGCCTGGCGGCCGGTCGGGCCAACGCCGGCGTGCTCTGGGCCCACGCCGACTCCGGTGCCGCCGCCCAGGTGCACGCCATCGCCCCGACGGGAGAGCGGCTGGCCTCCTACGCCCTCGAGGGCGCCACCGCCGTGGACTGGGAGGACCTGGCGGTCGGCCCGGGCCCCGAGCCCGACCAGCCCTACCTCTACGTCGGTGACATCGGCGACAACAACGCCGTCCGGGCCGACGTGACCGTCTACCGCCTCCCCGAGCCGGTGCTCGAGGCGGACCCGGGCCCGGATCCGATCGTGGTCACCGACGTGGAGGCCCTCACCGTCGAGTACCCCGACGGCCCTCACGACGCCGAGACGGTCCTCGCCGATCCCCGCACCGGCGACCTCTTCATCGTCACCAAGACCAACGTCAGCGGGCCCAGCGGGGTCTACCGCTTCCCCGCCCCCCAGGTGACCGGTGCCACCCTCGAACTGGTGGCGACCCTGTCGGTCCCGTCGTCTCCTTTCCCGGGATCGACGGTGACGGCCGGTGACATCAGCCCCGACGGGGCCGGGATCCTGCTGCGCACCTACTTCACGGCGTTCCTCTGGCGTCGGCAACCCGACCAGTCGGTGGCCACCGCACTGGAGGGCGTCGCCTGCCCGATGCCGCTGCGGTCCGAGACCCAGGGCGAGGCCATCGCCTATCGCCAGGACGGCAGGGCCTACTTCACGGCGAGCGAGTGGGGAACCGCCGGCCCTCGGCCCCTCCATGAGCACACCCTGGTCGACGCCCGCCCTGATGCCCGCATCCGGCGGGGCACCGGCGTCCTGGTCGGCAACAACATCTACAACACGACCGGCAACCGTCAGACCCGCACCGGCTCGGCGGCTCGGGGCCGCTCGGTGACCTACCACGTGTCGGTGCAGAACGACGGCGCCGCCACCGAACGGCTTCGGCTGCGGGGCATGGGGTCGACCCGCCGGTTCCGGGTTCGCTACTACAACCCGGCGGGTCAGAACATCACCCGCCAGGTCACCGGCGGGACGGCCCGCACCCGGCTGCTGGCCCCGGGGCGCACCTACGGGGTCAGGGCGGTGGTCACCGTGACCCGGGCCGCTCCCCGTCACTCGTCCCTGGTCCGCAGCCTGACCGCTCGCTCCACGACCCACCCGACGATCCGCGACACGGTCGACTTCGTCACCCGGCGAGCCCGCGTTGGCTGATGTGATCGCCGTTCGTCCCTTCGGAACCACGATGCCGACCGGGTGGCGCTCCGCGACAGATGTCGACCTGGTGGAGGTGACCAGCGCCACGGTCACGTTGCGCCTGCTCACGTTGGGGGCGGCCATCGCCTCGCTCGAGGTACCCGACCGAGACGGCCGGCGGGGTCCGGTGCACCTGAGCCTGTCGTCGCTGGCCGACTACGAGGATCCGGACCGCAACCCGTATCTCGGCGCATCGGTCGGCCGTTATGCGAACCGGATCGCCGGTTCCCGGTTCTGGGTCGATGCCGCCGAGGTCCAGGTGGCGGCCAACGAAGGGCCGAACCAGCTCCACGGGGGTCCGATCGGTTTCGATCGCCACGTCTGGGACCTGCTCACGACCGACCCGGGCGACGACGGTGGCACGGCGACGTTCCGGTTGCTCAGCCCCGACGGCGACCAGGGGTTCCCCGGCACCGTCACGGCCATGGCGGTCTACGCCCTCGAGGGAGACCGCCTGCGGATCACCTACCGGGCCACGACCGATGCGCCCACCGTGGTCAACCTGACCAACCACGGCTACTGGAACCTCCACGGGTCGGGCACGATCGACGAACACCGGTTGACCCTCGCCGCGGGGCGGGTCCTGCCGGTGGACGAGACCGGGATCCCGACGGGTGGCCTGGAGCCGGTGGCCGGGACCTGTTTCGACTTCCGTCGCCCGACGCCTCTCGGTGCGGCGATGGCCGGGGCGCCGTCGGGGGGATTCGACCACTGCTTCGCCGTCGACGGGCCCGAGAACGGGCTCCGGCCCGCGGCGCTGCTGGAGGCCCCTTCGACCGGCCGCTGGCTCGCCGTCCGGACCGACCAACCCGGCGTCCAGCTCTACACCGGAAACGGACTCGGGCCGCCGTTCCCCGTCCACGGATCGGTGTCGCTCGAGACCCAACGCTTCCCGGACACACCGAACCGCCCCGAGCTCGGATCGGCCGTGCTGCGACCGGGAGAGGTCGACGAGTCGGTGACCGAGCTCCGCTTCGGCACCGGGAGCCCGCCGGATCCGGAGTAGTCCCGAAAGCGGCAGATCACGAAACGGCGACGCGCCCGGCTCGTGCACCCCCCGCCGGTGGGTGGCCTGACCGGGCCTCAGCCGGTGAAGGGAGGGGTGGCCTCGACCACGCCGGAGCCGACGTCGGCCGGGGCGAACTCGTTGGTCACCGTCTGGGTGCAGTCGACGGGCTCGTAGATCGTGAAGTCGCCGCTGGTCGCCTCGGTGGGCGCGGCTGTGCCGCGGAGCTCACCGCAGTCCTCGGTGTCGACGGTGACGGCGAGGGCGCCACCGGTCTCGGTCTCGGTCAGGTCGCAGGTCTGGGCGCCATAGGCGATGACCTGCTGCGTGCCGCCGGCGGCGCCATAGGTGAGGTCGGCCTGGATGGCCTGAGGCAAGCCCTCGCCTTGTGCCTCCCAGCCCGGGGCGCTGACGGGGGGCCTCTGGATGAGGGCGTAGGTGCAGTCCAGGTTGACCACGAAATCGGTTCCGTCCGGGGCATCGCCCGTCACGACCTTGTCGACCAGGACCCGGGCGAAGCTCATCATCGCGGTCCCCGAGATGTACGGGATCTCCGCTTCGTCAGCAGGGCTGGTGTTTGTCGGGCAGGTGACCTCGAGGGTGTAGACCCCTCCCGGGGTCGCCGCCGGATAGGTCACGGTCCCCTCGGCGTAGCCCGAGAACTCGATGGTCGCGCCCGGCACACCGGCCACGCTCCCCGTGCAGTCGGGGAGGATCTCCTCGCCGGCGGGTGGGGCGAAAGGCACGTTCCCGGCGAAGGTGAACTGGGCCACCTGGGTCGAGGTGAGCACCGGTTCGGCGACGAGGTCGAGGCCGACGACTTCTTGCTGGCCGTTGGCCGCCGGGCCCAGGGCGACGGCGGCGGGAACGAGCAGGATCCCAGCCATGAGGACGATGAGACGGCGATGCACGGGGAAGCTCCAGGAACGAAGGGACGAGTGGAACAGAAGCTAGTCGGGCCGAGGCGCACAGACCGGTTCCGGGCGGTCACCGCGGTGGTGGCCCGGCCGACCGGGGCGGACTCAGCCGGTGAACTGGGGCGCGGCGCTGACGGGTCCCGGGGTCGGGGCCCGCGGTGTCGGAAGGACCTCGTAGGTGAACGAGACGCCCGCGACGTTGCCGGCGCCGTCCTCGGCCTCGACGGTGAAGGTGTGGGTGCCGGGCGTGGTGTCGAGGAGGGCGCCGTCGGCCACGGTGCCCACACAGGAGCGGATGCCGGATCCGGTCGGCTCGTCCCGGCAGGTGTAGCCCGCGGCGACCAGCGACCCCGCCGGGTACGTGGCCCCGTCGCTCGGCGACGAGACGGTGACGGTCGGCGCCTCGTCGTCGTTACGGGCATTGGCCTCGGCGACCAGGGCGATCGCCGCCGCCCGGGTCTCGTCGAGGCGAGCGCCGTGGTTGTAGCCGTCATGGGGCGCCACCCCGTGCAGGCCGTAGCCGTGCACGGCCAGGGCGCAGGGGCCGCCACAGGCCGCCAGGTCCGGTTCGTAGACCGGCGAACCGGACTGACCGCCGAAGGTGTCCATCAGGTAGAAGGCCTGTCCGGTCTGCACCAGGGCGATCGTCCCGCCCATGGTCCACATCGTGCCCGGGGGCTTGTCGCCCGGGTAGCCCCGGACCTCGGCGGTGGCGCCGGTGACGTCGCCGGTCGCGGTGTAGCCGAGCCAACCGACCAGGTCGCCGATGAGGCAGTCCAACTGGACCCAGCCGTAGTCCTCCTCCTCGTCGGCGGTGGCCAACCACCCGGCGGAGGCCCCGACGGACTCGGCCCCGCACGACCCGAACGGGGCGACGGCGCCGTTGCGGCCGGGGGTGAAGACCACGTTCTGGGAGGCGACGCCGGTCGGCCCGCCCTCGTGCACGCAGTGGCCGGCGGTCAGCACCGTGTTGGGATCGATCAGGAAGCCGCTGCACTGGAAGGCCGCACCCCGCTGGGTGAAGGCGAGCAGGCCGATGGCCGAACTCGGGTAGGCGGTGGTGTCGGTCAAGCGGGTGCGGCCGTCGGGGCCGATGACGCTCTCGGCGGGCCCCGGCTCGTCGATGACGGTCTGGAGGGGGTCGATCGCCCGCTGGGGCACCGGCGGCGCCGGTTCGTCGATGACCGCGGCGTCGAGCGGCCCCGGATCGAAGGCGGCGCCGGACTCCGGCGCGGCGACCGGGTCGGTGGAGGAGGCCGGAGCGGCGGGGGCGGTGGGGACCGCGAGCAGGGCGAGCAGACCCAGACCCGTCCACAAGCGCCGCATGGCCACCGCAGGGTAGGCAGCCCCCGGGGCCGATCCCCACGCCGCCCCGGGGATCAGGTCCCGGAGAGGCCAGGGAGTCGGGCTCCGGCCGGTCGGGGATCAGGTCCCGACGAAGGGCAGCGTGGCCGGCGCGGTGCCGGGGTCGTCCCAGGCCGCGGGGGTGATGGCCAGGCGGTAGTCCATGCGCACCACCTGGGCCCGGGTGATGTCCAGGTTCGGGCGGAACGTGCCGTTGTCGTATCCGGTCAGCAGGGGGAGGGGGTTGTCCGTGTTCGCCCCCCAGCGGACGGCGTCCTCCACCCAGGGCGGAACGTCGCTGAAGCCGTGGAGCGGCAGCGACAAGACGGCGGGCTCACCCGCCAGGCGGTACTTCATGCGCACGACCTGGGCCCGGGTGATGGGGTCGTTGGGCACGAAGGTCGTCGGGGTGATGCCGGTGGCGATGGCGTTGGCCTTCGCCCAGCGGACGGCGTCCTCCACCCAGGGCGGAACGTCGCTGAAGCCGTGGGGGGGCAGGGGCCCGACCGGAGGGGAGCCGGCTTCGCGGTACAGCTGGCGGACGACCTGGGCCCGGGTGATGGGGTCGTTGGGCTTGAAGCGGGTCGGGGTGATCCCCGTCATGAGCGGCGGGTCGTTCACCGTCGAGGTCATCCACCGCACGGCGTCCTCGACCCAGCCGGGCACGTCGGTGAACGCGTGGGCGGGGTAGACCGCCTCGACGGCACCGATGTCACAGCCGCCGGCGAAGGGCCGGACGACGCCTCGCTCGTCGACCGCCTGCGTGCACGCGCCGGACGGGATGGCGTCGACGAGCGGCGAGCCGGCGAGGGGGAACATGGTGGGTGGCGAGCCGTTGTCCCGCAACAGCCCGAGGCCGGCATCGCCGGTCAGGTCACTGACCTCCGGCGTCCCGCAGAAGGGCTCGAACAGGTTGTGGCCCGACGAGGTGAAGGACCCTCCGTAGTTCGAGCAGCTCTCGTTGCCGCTTCCGAATCCGCTCACCACCGAGTTGCCGATCGTCAGACCGCTGGAGAACATCAGGTTCGCCCCGTCGGCCCCGGAGCTGTTGTCGGTGACCGTGACGTGGTCGAGGGTCATCAGGCCGGCACTGCGCAGCCCCCCGCCCTGGTTGGTCGCGGAGTTGTGCCGGACGGTGCTGTTGGTCACGGCCATGGTCCCGTTGGCGAAGGCGCCGCCGGCGGCGTTGGCCCCGTTGTCGTGGAGGGTCGAGTCGTCGATCTCGAGGTCCGCCGAGGTGGCGATCCCGCCCCCGAGGGAGTCGGCGACGTTGTCCGGCCCGATCGTGGATCCCACCACCTCGAGGTCGTCGAACGCCTCGATCGCCGCGCCGTCGAACGCGGCGGTGTTGTCCTCGAACACCGAGTCGACCACCCGGAGCTCGCCGAAGGTGAGCGCGCCGCCCCCGCTGCCGGCGGTGTGGTTGTCCCGGATGAGCGAGTTCGTGATGGTGCTCTGCTGGCTGGTCCCGTCGAAGCGGACGCCGCCGGAGCCCACGTTGCCTTCGACGGTGACCGCGTCGAGGTGGCCGTGCTGGCCGAAGACCGCGGCGGCGCCACCGACGACGCCGCCACCGGTGACGGTCAGGTTCTGCAGCTCGAGGAGGGGGCCGTCGTCGTAGAAGACGCCGCTGGCGGCACAGGTCTGGCGGACCGTCGCCCCCATGCCGACGACCCGCACCGTCTGGCTCTCGTCGTGGTAGAGGACGCCACCACCGGCGCAGGTCAGGTCGAAGTCGTCGGCGAACAGGAGGATCCGGGAGGGCGCGCCATCGGTGCTGGCCTGGGCGAAGGCCTCCCGCAGCGAGGTCAACCCGTCGCCGCCGATCGTCGTGTCCGCAGTGGTGGTCACGTTGATGTCCGAGAACGCCACGCCCTCGGTCTGGGCGTCGGCGGGACGGGCCAGGACCGGGCTCAGGGCGAGGGCGAGCAGCAGGACGGGGACGACGCGGCGCATCCCCCGAGCATGGCAGAGCCCGCCGGGTGGCGCCGTGGGCGATCCGTGGTCAGGAGGCGGAGAAGCCGGTGAGGACACCGGCGACGTTGGTGCCGATGGCCTCCACGGCGTAGCCGCCCTCCATGACGAACAAGGTGGACAGGTCCAGATCGGCCAGACGGGCGCCGAGCACCGGGTAGTCGGCGGACTCCAGTTCGAAGCAGGAGATCGGGTCGTCCCGGTAGGTGTCCACGCCGAGGGACACCACCACGGCGTCGGGCGAGAACGCCCGGACGTGGCCGAGGGCGTCGTCCAGCGCGGCGAACCACTCGGGGGCCTTCGTCCCCCAGCGCATCGGGTAGTTGCGGTTGGCGTCGTCGCCGTCGCCGTCACCCCGCTCCTCGGCGTACCCGGTGAAGTAGGGGTACTCCTGGCGGGGGTCACCGTGCAGGTTGGCCACCAGCACGTCACCGCGGGACCAGAAGACGTCCTGGGTGCCGTTGCCGTGGTGGTAGTCGACGTCGACCACCGCGACCCGCTCCATGCCCCCGTCCAGGAGTGCCTGGGCGGCGGCGGACGCGTTGTTCACGAAGCAGTAGCCGCCGTAGAGGTCGCGGGCGGCGTGGTGACCGGGTGGCCGGCAGAGCGAGAAGGCGGATCGTTCACCGGCCAGGAGGAGGTCGGCGCCGGTGAGCGCGACGTCGGCGGAGGCCAGGACGGCCTCGGCCGTGCCCGCCATGATCGGCGAGCCGGCGTCGAAGGAGAAGTAGGAGAGGCGACCGTCGATCGCCTCGGGCTCCTTCTGCCACATCCGCCGTGAGGGCCAGGCCAGCGGGAGGGCGTCGGTCTCGTCGCCGTGCTCGGCCAGCCACAACCCCCACGCCTCCTGGAGGAAGGCCAGGAACCGCTCGTCGTGGACCCGGGTCAGCGGCGCGGTCCCGTGGGCCGTGGGCTCGATGACCGGTCCCAGGGCCGCCTGCCGGACGGCGGCGAGGATCAGGTCGGCCCGTTCCGGTCGCTCGTGGGGGGGCCGCAGCGCGCCGTCGATCAGCTCCGCGCGGGCGTCGTGGAGCCGGTGCCGTTCGCTGTAGACGGTCTTCACCCGCGTGGGTGTACCACGGCCGGGGCCGTTCCCTGTGCCCCGCCCACGACGTCTGTTCCGGCCACGACCATGTCCCCGACGACCGCCGTCCCGTAGGGTCAGGCCCATGGCGGACCAGGCCACCTTCGCCGAGCAGGCCATGCCGCTCATGGACGGGCTCTACGGCGCCGCGCTCCGGATGACCCGCAACCCCGCCGATGCCGAGGACCTGGTCCAGGAGACCTACCTCAAGGCGTACCGGGCGTTCGCCAGCTTCCAGGAGGGGACCAACCTCAAGGCCTGGCTGTACCGGATCCTGACCAACACCTACATCAACATCTACCGGGCGAAGAAGCGCCGGCCCGACGAGACCGACCTCGACGAGGTCGAGGACCTCTACCTGTACCGCCGGCTGGGTGGGCTGGAGGGGGCCACGGCCGGGCGCAGCGCCGAAGAGGAGCTGCTCGACCACCTCACCGACTCCGAGGTGAAGGACGCGCTGGAGGCCCTGCCCGAGCAGTTCCGCATGGCCGTCCTGCTGGCCGACGTCGAGGGCTTCGCCTACAAGGAGATCGCCGCGATCCTGGACATCCCGATCGGCACCGTGATGAGCCGGCTGCACCGGGGAAGAAAGGCCATGCAGAAGCAGTTGTACGAGTACGGCAAGCAGCGCAACCTCGTCCCCGACGAGGCCGAACCGGCCCCGACCACCACCTGAGACCCATGTCCGACAAGTGCGACGAGACCCTCAGCGAGCTCTACACCTACCTCGACGGTGAGCTGACGGTCGAGGTCCGGGAGAAGATCCGCGTCCACCTCGACGACTGCCCCCCCTGCGGCGACGTCGCCGTCTTCGAGGCCGAGCTCCGCCGCGTCATCGCCGCCAAGTGCGTCGACAAGGTCCCCGACGACCTCCGCGCCCGCATCATCGCCGCCTGCTCCGACGAGTCCGACACGCCCTAGCGAGCGGTGTCCCGTTCGTCGACTCCCTGATCGTCAGGCGGCTCGGGCGAAGAGGGTGACGATGGGGAAGCCGTCCGGGCGGGCCCACGTGATCTGGTCGGGGGCGATGCCGGTGCAGCGGTAGCCGCCTTCGTGGACGAGGTGGTGGTGGTGGCTGCACAACAGGACGAGGTTGTCGAGGTCGGTGGGTCCGCCGACGGCCCAGTGGATGATGTGGTGGGGTTGGCACCAGTCCGGTGGGCGGTCACAGCCGGGGAACCGACAGCCGCCGTCGCGGAGCCGCACGGCCCGCCGTTGGGCGGGGGTGGGGGTGCGGGTCTGTAGGCCGACGTCGAGGGGTTGGCTGGGGCCGTTGGTGATGACCCGGACGATGCCCGCGTCACAGGCGAGGCGACGGAGGGTCTCGCCGCGGTGGGCGAGCCCGGTGACAGGGTCGACGCCGGCCCGGCCATCGGTCAGTGCCTGGTGGTCGATGTTGACGACGAAGAGGGGGGTGGCGGGGCTGGAGCCGGGCGGCGCGGCGGTGGCGCGGCGGGCCATCTCGACGAGGGCGTCGTGGCGGCGTTGGGTGGCGGTGAGGGGCGATGCGGCGGCATCGGTCTCGGCGCGGCGGAGGTCGTCGGCGATGCCAGCGAGGGCGGGGCCGATGACGGCCGTGGCCTCGGCCGTGAGGTTGGCGTCGAGGCGGGCCGTGCCGTCCAGGGTGGGGGAGAGGTTGGCGCGGCGGTCCCGCTCGGTGCGCTCGATGCCGGCGTCGGTGCCGTCGGGATCGGCGCGGGCGGCCCACTGGCGAAGGGCGATGGTGAGGTCGTCCACCGACAGGTCCCGGGCGATGCCGACCAGCATCCTCTCGTCTCGGGCGAAGGCCTCCGCGGTGGCGGTCCGGTACACGGCGGTGAGGGCTCGGGCCTTGGCGTAGGTGATGGTCCCGTCGGCGAGGGCGGCGAAGACGGTGGGCAGGGAGCGGAGCTTGGCGGCGATGCGGAGGCGCTCGCGGGCGGTGGAGCCGGCCATGGCGCAGCGCGAGGCGAGCCACTGGCCGCCGGTGACACAGCCGTCGAGGGCCCAGAGCTGGCGCCGGTCCCATTCGGACTGGACCCGCAGTCGGGCGGTCTGGAGGCGGGTCTCGAGGTCTTCGAGGGCGACCATGGTGGCGGTGATGGTGTCGTCGTCGACCGCTTCGAGGTCGCCGTCGAGCAGTTCGGTCAGGTCGAGATCGGGAGGGAACATACGTACGATGCTACGCATGGGTGGTGACGGTCTCCCGGGGCCCGGAACCCCGATGCGGCGGCATCGCCCGTACTGGTCGGCTCTCGGCTAACGGAGGTCGTGCTCCAGGGTCGCGAGGTCCGCGGGGCCGACGGCATCGACCAGGCGTTGCTCGGCCGACCCGTCGGCCTTCAGGTAGCGGTCCCAGAAGGCGATCGTCGTGGCCGTCACCATCCCGTCCGCGGGGTCGGGGTCGTTCTCGTAGGGCGAGGCGTGGACCGCCTCGTGGATCGTCACGAGGTACTTGGGCCCGATCGCCGACGTGTAGGCGGCCACCGCCTCCTCGTACGGCAGGCTGAAGTCCTCGTCGGCGTGCATGATCAGCAGCGGCAGCCCGGAGTCCATGTGGAACTCGCCGCCGACCGACAGCCGGGCGCCGTCCAGCACCATGGCGGCGATCGGGCGCTCGTCGAGGCAGCAGTCGTTGAAGGCCACGCCGTAGGTGGTGGCCCCCCCGAGGGACAGGCCGGCGACGCCGATGCGCTCGGGGTCGATGGCGCCGTGGACGGCGCTGGCGGGGTCCTCGTTGGCCGCCAGGAGCTCGTCGATGACGAAGCTGATGTCGCCGGGCTGGTTGCCGACGTCGGTCCAGGTGGCCTCGCCGGGGACCTCGTCGTTGGACAGCGGGAAGGCGGGGGCGGCCACGGCGTAGCCCGCTTCGGCCCAGGCGGTCAGGAGCTGGGTGAACTTGCGGGGGTGGCCGTTGAGTCCGTGGGCGAAGGCGACGAACGGGAACGGCCCGGGCCCGGCCGGCAGGTAGACCTCGGTGGGCAGGCGGCGCTGCTCCTGGTGCGGCATCCCGGCGCCGGCCTCGGTCGGCCGTGAGGTGTCGACCAGGTCGAGGGTGAGGGTGGCCACCTCCGTCCGCGCCGGCCCCGTCGTCGTGACCTCGGCCCCCGCGTCGTCGGTCACGGCCGACTCGTCTCCGTCGTCGGTGCCGCACGCCCCGGCGAGCACGAGCAACGCAACGGCGATTCCTCCGACTCGGCGCATCTGGGAGCCAGAACGTACCCGTTATGCTCCGCGCCCATGGTCCTCGGCGTCGTCTGGCACTTCTGGTTCGCACCCATCCTGGTCCTGACCGTCCTGGCCATCCTGGCGCTGACGGCGATCGGCTACGCCCGCAAGGTGTCGGCCCCCCGCTATCCCAAGAACTGACCCGCGTGCGGCGCTCGTGACCGACGCCATCGCCTGGGACCTGGCCGAGCGGGTCGCGGTCCGCTTCTCGGGCCACGAGCCCTTCGCCGACTCCTACCACTACGCCGCGCTGGCCCCGGACTTCGCCGAGCTCACCGCCATTGCCGAGCAGCGGGTGGCCGACACCACCGGCCTCGTCTCGGCCGAAGGTCCCGCCCGGGCCCGGGTGGTCGACCGTCCCGCGTGGATCGCGGCCAACCTGGCCTCGTTCCAGCGCCTGCTGCGCCCGCTCACCGAGAAGCTCGCCGAGCGCATGGGCCCGGGCCCGTTGGCCCCGATCACCCAGCGGATCGCCGGGGCCGAGGTCGGTGTCCTGCTGGGCTGGATGTCCACGCGGGTGCTCGGCCAGTACGACCTGTTGGTGGCCGAGGACGAGTCCCCGGAGGACCAGGACATCGTCTACTACGTGGGCCCCAACGTCCTGGCCCTGGAGAGGAAGTTCGCGTTCCCACCGCGGGAGTTCCGCCTCTGGCTGTCCCTCCACGAGGTCACCCACCGGGCCCAGTTCACCGGCATCCCCTGGTTGCGGTCCCACTACCTCGGCCTGGTGGACGAGGTCGTCGGCGCGGTGGACCCGGACCCGAAGCGATTCCTCGCCGCCATCGGCCGGATGGCCGACGACCTGCGGGAGGGACGCAAGCCGCTGGCGGACGGCGGCTTGGCCGCCGTGCTCGCCGGCCCTGAGCAGCGGCTCGCCCTCGACCGGGTCGCCGGCCTGATGAGCCTGCTGGAGGGACACGGTGACGTGACCATGGACCGCGCCGGGGCGGACCAGATCCCCTCCGCGGCCCGCTTCGGCCGGGTCCTGCGCCAACGGCGCCAGCAGGCCAACGGCCTCGCCCGCCTGCTGCAGCGCCTGCTCGGTCTCGAGGCCAAGCTCGCCCAGTACGAGCAGGGCGAGAGGTTCATCGCCGCCATCGAGTCCGTCGGCGGGCCCGATGTGCTCGACAGGGTCTGGGAAGACCCCGCCCGTCTCCCGACCCTGGCCGAGATCCGCGACCCCGACGGCTGGCTGGCCCGCATCGACCTGGCCGCGGCCTAGGCGACGGCCGTGAGCCTCCGAGAGGAGCTGCTCAGGCGTTGCTGCCTCCCCGCCGCCGGGACCTCCCTCACCTGTGCGGTCTCGGGGGGTGCGGATTCCCTCGCGCTGCTCGTCCTGGCGACGGCTGCCGGCGGTGAGGTGACCGCGGTCCACGTCGACCACGGTCTCCGGGCCGGCTCCGCCGCCGAGGCCGGGAGGGTGGCTGCCGCGGCCGAGCGCTACGGCGCGGCGTTCCGGGCCGAGACGGTCGCCGTGGCGCCCGGCCCCAACCTGCAGGCCCGGGCCCGGGCGGCCCGCTACGGCGTCCTTCCCGCCGACGTGCTCACCGGCCACACCGCCGACGACCAGGCCGAGACGGTGTTGCTCAACCTGATGCGGGGGGCGGGTCGGCCGGGCCTGGCGGGCATCCGGCGTGATCGGCGGCGACCGCTCCTCGGCCTGCGCCGGACCGAGACCGCGGCGCTCTGTGAGGCCGAGGGCCTGGAGCCCCTGGTGGACCCGACCAACGAGGACCCCAGGCACCTCCGGACCCGTGTCCGTCACGAGGTCCTCGCCCTGCTCGACGACGTGGCGGGTCGCGACGTGGTGCCGGTGCTGGCCCGCCAGGCCCGTCTGCTGGCCGAGGAGAACGAGCTGCTCGACCGGTTGGCCGGGGCCCTCGACCCGACCGACACGCGGGCGCTCCAGGCGGCCGAGCCCGCCCTGGTCCGCCGGGCCCTGCGGACCTGGCTGTGGCAGGGCATGGGGGGAGACCACCCGGTGGACGCCGCCGCGATCGACCGCGTGCTGGCGGTGGTCGCCCACGAGTCGCAGGCGACCGACGTGACGGCGGGCTGGCGCGTGGTGCGCACCGACGGCCGCCTGCGTCTCGCCGCTGGGACCCGGCGACGGCCCCACCGGTAAGGTCGGGCCACCATGGGCGACGGCGACGGCGGCGAGGACGAATCGGTGGTCCGGGTCGAGGACCCCCACCTGGGCCGGGTGGTGGTGCCGGCCGACGAGCTGGCCGCCCGCGTGGCCGAGCTGGGGGCCCAGATCACCGCGGACTACCAGGGCCGGCCGCCCCTGCTGGTGGGGGTGCTGAAGGGGGCGTTCATGTTCATGAGCGATCTCTCGCGCCACATCGCCCTGCCCGTCGAGTTCGACTTCATGGCCGTCTCCTCCTACGGCGCCGCCACCCGGACCTCCGGGGTGGTGCGCATCGTCAAGGACCTCGACATCGACCTGCAGGATCGCGACGTCCTGATCGTGGAGGACATCGTCGACAGCGGCCTCACCCTGCGCTACCTCAAGCGGAACCTCGAGTCCCGGAACCCGGCCAGCCTCGAGGTCTGCGCCCTCCTGCTGCGGGAAGGGGCGACGGACGGGGCCAGCCTGAAGTACGTGGGCTTCGAGATCCCCCCGGACTTCGTCATCGGCTACGGGCTCGACGTCGCCGAGCGCTACCGGAACCTGCCCTACATCTGCGCCTACAACGAGGAGCTCTGAGGTGCCCGACGACGGGGTGAACGGCGACCTCCCTCCGGTCGACCGGTCGCGGATCGAGGCCGCGGTGCGAGAGATCCTCGCGGCCATCGGTGAGGACCCCGACCGGGACGGGCTCCAGGAGACGCCGGCCCGGGTGGCCCGCATGTACGAGGAGATCTTCTGTGGCCTCCGGGAGATGCCCGACCACCACCTCCAGGTGACCTTCGACGCCGGGCACGACGAGATGGTCATGGTCCGCGACATCGCCCTGGTGTCGACCTGCGAGCACCACCTGGTGCCCTTCATGGGCAAGGCCCACGTGGCCTACATCCCGAACGACGACGGCCGCATCACGGGGCTGTCGAAGCTGGCCCGCCTGGTGGACGCCTACGCCCGTCGTCCCCAGGTCCAGGAGCGGCTGACCACCCAGATCGCCGATGAGATCGAGCGGACGTTGCAGCCGAAGGGCGTCCTGGTGGTCATCGAGGCCGAGCACCTGTGCATGTCGATGCGGGGCGTGCGCAAGCCGGGTTCCTCGACGGTGACCTCCTCGGTCCGTGGCCTGTTCCGCGAGAACGTGGCCACCCGCACCGAGGCCATGCGCTTCATCGGGCGTGACTAGCGGTTCGACGAGTTGACCCGGCGCCTCGCCCTCTGGGTCGGGCTGTCGGCGGTGCTGGCGGCCGGGATCCTCTACGCCTGGACCCAGGTCGTGGAGGACCGCCCCGACCGTGGGCAGGCCGCGGTTCCCCCGTCGACCGCGGTGTCGCCGTCGACGACGGCCCCGCCTCCCACCACGACCACGATCCCGCCCTTCCGGGGCTGGGTGGACCCGCGGTCGTCGGGCCGGCCGTTCCCCGGCGCCACCGTGCCGGGACTCCTGACCTTCCGGGGGAACCCGACCCGGAGCTGGTACGGCCGGGGCCCGGTGCCGGCCCGACCCCGTCGGCAGTGGAGCTATCCCGACTCGGCCATGTGCTCGGAGTCCTCCGAGGGCGACGAGACCCGGACCTGGTGCGGAACGGGCTGGACCGGACAGCCGGCCGTCTTCGAGCGGGACGGGCGCACCTGGGTCGTCTTCGGGGCCTACGACCGGGCCGTGCACTTCGTCGACGCGGACACCGGCCAGGACATCCTCCCGCCGTTCCCGACCGGGGACCTGATCAAGGGCTCGGTGACCATCGACCCGCAGGGCCACCCCCTGGTGTACGTGGGCTCCCGGGACAACCACCTGCGGGTGATCGCGTTCGACCGGCCCCAGCCCACCGAGCTCTGGTCCCTGTCCGCCGACGCCGTGTCCCCCACGATGTGGAACAACGACTGGGACGGCTCGCCGCTGGTCATCGGTGACCACCTGCTCGAGGGTGGCGAGAACAGCCAGTTCCACATCGTGAAGCTGAACCGCAGCTACGGCGAGGACGGCCTGGTGCAGGTGGCACCACAACTGGTCTTCAACACGCCGGGCTGGGACGACCAACTCCTGGCCGACCTCGGCGACACCCAGGTGTCCATCGAGAACTCGGTGGCCGTGTCGGGCAACACCGTCTACTTCTCCAACGGGGGCGGGCTGGTCCAGGGCTGGGACCTGACCGGCTTCCGCAGTGGCCGGGCGCCTCGCCGGACCTTCCGCTTCTGGACGGGCGACGACGTGGACGCCAGTGTGGCGGTCGACGCCCAGGGGTTCCTCTACGTCGGCGTCGAGTGGGAGCGCCACAACGCTCGGGCCGCGGCTGTCGGCCAGATCCTCAAGCTCGATCCCCGGCACCCGAACCGGCCGGTCGTGTGGGCGATCGACGACCAGGGCGCCGACACCGCCGGGGTGTGGGCCACCCCCGCGTTGCACCGCGACCTGGTCATCGTGGCCACCAACGGCGGGGCCGTCAAGGGCATCGACCGGCGGACGGGGGCGGTGCGCTGGGAGCTCTCCCTGCCGGGCCCGACGTGGCAGTCCCCGGTCATCGTGGACGACGTCCTGATCCAGGGGGACTGCAACGGCGTCCTGCACGCCTACGACGTGTCCGACACCACCGTCCAGCCCCCCGAGCTGTGGTCGGTCGAGCTGGGAGGGTGCATCGAGTCGACCCCTGCGGTCTGGCGGGGCCAGATCATCGTCGGCACCCGTGCCGGCCAGGTCCACGCCATCAACGGCCCGCCCCGCCCGAGCCCGGCCAACCGCTGATCGCTAGTCTGCGGCCGTGCGGTCGCTGGTGATGGGCGTGGTCAACGTCACCCCCGACTCGTTCTCCGACGGAGGCTCCTACCTCGAGGCCCATGCGGCCGCGGCCCACGGGCGGCGCCTGGTCGCGGAGGGGGCCGATGTGATCGATGTGGGCGGCGAGTCCACGCGACCAGGGGCCGAGCCCGTCACCGTGGCCGAGGAGATCCGCCGGGTCGAGCCGGTCATCGCCGCGCTCGCCGGCGGGGTGCGGGTGTCGGTCGACACCCGGCATGCCGCGGTGGCCGAGGCCGCGGTCGCCGCGGGGGCCACGATGATCAACGACGTGTCGGCCTCCTTGCAGGAGACCGCGGCCGGCCTCGGCGTGGCCTGGGTGGCCGTGCACATGCAGGGCGAGCCCGGCACGATGCAGACCGATCCCCGTTACCGGGACGTGGTGGTCGAGGTGCGGGCTCACCTCGTGGCCCGGGCCGAGGCCGCGGTCGCCGCCGGGGTCCGGGAGGTCTGGATCGATCCGGGCATCGGCTTCGGCAAGACCGTCGAGCACAACCTCGACCTCCTGGCCCATCTCGATCGACTGGTCGCCACCGGCTGGCCCGTGGTGGTCGGGACCAGCCGCAAGTCGACCTTGGGCCGGCTGCTGGCGGACAGCGACGGAACCGTGGATCCTCCCCCCGCCGAGGACCGCCTGGAGGCCTCCGTGGCGACCGCGACGTGGGCGATGGCCCGAGGAGCGGGCATGATCCGTGCACACGACGTCCGGGCGACAGCCCAGGCTGCCCGCGTCGTGCAGGGAGAGATATCGAAATGAGTCGACGATCATGATGCCCAAGGGGAAGTGGGCCCGGGGCATCGTCCCGCGCAACTTCCACTGGATCGTGAAGGACCAGCTCGCGGTGTGCGAGCGGCCCGGCGGGTACGGCGCCAACCACCGTCGCGTCCGGCGTCAGGAGGAGATCATCTGGCTGCGGGAGTCCGGCTTCGGCTGTGTCATCTCGCTCATCCCGTCGCCCCACAACCTCCACAACTACGACGAGCTCGGCGTGGCCTGGCAGCACCGGCCCTTCACCGCCGAGGACGACGAGGCCACCTACCTGTTGGAGCTCTACCCGGAGCTGGACCGGCTGCGGGCCGAGGGCACGATGGTGCTCCTGCACCAGGACGAGCTCGGCGACCGTCTGGTGGGGGTCATGGCCGGCTACGTGCTGTGGTCCGGGCTCCTGGACAACGGTCCCCAGACCATCTCGGTGGTCGAGCGCATGGTCGACCGCCAGATGGGTCCGACAGGACGGGGCCTGGTCACCCTGGCCCTCGACCTGCGGACCCGGCGTGGGGCCTCGACCTGAGCGTCACGACCGGGGGGCCGTCGGTGGGGGACTCGGATCGCATCGAGCTGCGGGGCCTGCGGGTCCTGGGCCTGTGCGGGCTGTTGCCCGAGGAGCACGCCCGGGTCCAGCCCCTGGAGGTCGACCTCGACGTGGTGGCCGATCTGGCCCCGCCCGGCCGCACCGACGACGTGGCCGACACCATCGACTACTCGGCCCTGTGCGCCATGGCCGAACGCATCATCGCCGAGGAGCGTTTCGACCTGCTCGAGGCCTTGGCCCGCCGGCTGGCCGAAGCGGTGATGGTCGACGAGCGCGTGCAGGCGGTGACCGTGGCCGTGCGCAAGCTCCGGCCGCCCGTGCCCCATCACCTCGACACCTGCGGTGTGCGCATCACCCGTACCCGCGCCGATCTCACTTGACCCGAGCCTTCCTGGGCCTGGGGTCGAACCTCGGTGACCGGCGCGCCCTGCTGCAGGGGGCCGTCGGAGGGATCCCTGATGTCGTCGCCATCTCGCCCCTGTACGAGACCGATCCCGTCGGTGGCCCCGACCAGGAGCCGTTCCTGAACCTCGTGGTGGAGATGGACACGTCGTTGTCGGCCCGCGGGCTCCTCGGTCTGTGTGCCGAGCTGGAGGCGGTGGCCGAGCGGGTCCGCGAGGTGCGTTGGGGGCCGAGGACGCTGGATGTCGACGTGCTCTGGGTCGACGGTGAGACCGTCGACGAGCCCGACCTGGTCGTCCCCCACCCGAGGATGGGGCAACGCCGCTTCGTCCTCGCCCCCCTGCGGGACCTGGCCCCGGACCTGGTCACCGCCGACCAGGTCGCCGCCGCCGCAGGCGAGGTCCGCGAGGTCGGGGCGCTCCAGGTCGGGACGGCCGAACGGGCAGGATGGGGGACATGCGCGCCATCGTCGTGGAGCAGTTCGGTCCGCCGGAGACCCTGATCCTGCAGGACCGGCCCGAGCCGGAGCCGGGGCCGGGGCAGGTCCGGATCCGGGTCGAGGCGGCGGGGGTCAACTACGTCGACTCGATCATGGCGAGCGGGGGCTACCAGTTCAGCCCGCAGGTCCCCTATGTCCCCGGGTCCGAGGTGGCGGGCGTCGTCGACGCCGTCGGCGAGGGCGTCGACGGCGTGGCGGAGGGGAACCGGGTCCTTTCCTCGTGCGGCTTCGGGGGTTTCGCCGAGGCCGTCGTGGTGAAGGCGGACCAGGCGCTGACCATCCCCGACGGCCTCGCCACGGCCACGGCGGCGACCGTGGTCCAGGCCTACGGCACGGGCCTGTTCGCCCTGGAGATGCGGGCCCGGCTGCAGGAGGGCGAGTCCCTCCTCGTCCTGGGCGCCGGCGGTGGGGTGGGCCTCGCCGCGGTGGACGTGGGTCGGGCGTTGGGGGCCCGGGTGATCGCGGCGGCGTCCTCGGCGTCGAAGCGGGAGGCGGCGGTCGCCGCCGGGGCCGAGGCGGTCATCGACTACACGACCGAGGACCTCAAGGCGCGGGCCCGGGAGCTGGCCGGTGGCACTGGCGTCGACGTGGTCTATGACCCGATCGGCGGGGAGATGGCCGAGGCCTCGATCCGGGCCCTCGGCGACTTCGGGCGCTACCTGGTCATCGGGTTCGTCGGAGGGATCCCCGAGGTCCCCACCAACCAGATCCTCCTGCGCAACCGGTCGGTCGTCGGCGTGGAGTGGGGTGGTTGGGCGCTCTTTCACCCGGAGGAGAACGCGGTGTTGATCCGTCGCCTCCTCGACCTGCTGGCCGAGGGCCGCCTCCATCCCGCCGCGCCGACGGCGTACCCACTCGAGGAAGGCCCGGCCGTGCTGGCCGCCCTGGTGGCGCGGGACCTCACCGGCAAGGCGGTGCTCGTCCCGTGACCCCGTCGGATCCCGGTCTCGGCCCACCCGGGTGTCCTCCACGACACGGGGATGGGCCCGGAACCGGGCGATGAGGGTCCGGATCGTGGGGGCGGGCCGGGCCGGGGGCGCCCTGGGCCTCGCCCTCGAGCGGGTCGGCTGGACCGTCGAGCCCGTACTCGGCCGGGGAGACGAGGTGCGAGGCGCGACCCACGGCGTCGACCTGCTGGTGCTGGCCGTGCCCGACCCGGTGATCGCCGAGGTGGCGGCTGCGGTGGAGCCGGCTCCGTCGACCGTGGTGGCCCACCTCGCCGGGTCGCTCGGATTGGGCGTCCTGGCCGGACATCACCGGCCCGCGGCGCTGCACCCGCTGGTGGCCCTGCCCGACGCCGGGACCGGGGCGATCCGACTGACCGACGGCGCCTGGTTCGCCGTGGCCGGTGACCCACTGGTCGAACAGGTGGTGGCGGACCTCGATGGCCACGCCTTCACCGTCGCCGACGAGGACCGCACCCGGTACCACGCCGCGGCGGTCATCGCCTCGAACCACCTGGTCGCCCTGCTCGGTCAGGTGGAGCGGGTGGCCCCCGACGGCGTGCCCCTCGAGGCCTTCCTGGCCCTCGCGCGAGGAACCATCGACAACGTGGGCGCCCTCGGTCCCGCCGCCGCCCTCACCGGGCCGGTGGCCCGGGGCGACGAGGCGACCGTCGAGCGCCACCTCGCGTCCCTGGACTCCGATGAACGGGAGGCCTATGCGGCGATGGTCGCCCAGGCCCGCCGGCTCCTGGGCTGAGGCGGGGGCCGCCGGGCGACCCGGTGGTGTTGGGTCACGGTGACCGACAGGGACACACTCACGGGCGTGCAGGTCCTCACCACCATCGCCGAGACCCGTCGGGCCTTGGACGAGGTGCGCCGGGACGGGGGAACGGTCGGGTTGGTGCCCACCATGGGCTACCTGCACGACGGGCACCTGTCCCTGATGGCGGCGGCCCGGGCCGACACCGACGTCGTCGTCGCGACCGTCTTCGTGAACCCGCTGCAGTTCGCACCGGGGGAGGACCTGGCCACCTACCCCCGGGATCCCGAGGGGGACCGGGCCAAGACGGCGAGGGCCGGCGTCGACCTGCTGTTCAGCCCCGAGCCCGGCGAGATGTATCCCGAGCCGGTCCTGACCACGGTGTCGGTCGACGGCCTGAGCCAGACGATGGAGGGCGCCTCGCGCCCCACCCACTTCGCCGGCGTGGCCACGGTCGTGGTCAAGCTCTTCGCCATCGCCGGGCCCTGTCGGGCCTACTTCGGCGAGAAGGACTTCCAACAGCTCGCCGTGATCCGCCGGATGGTCGCCGACCTCTCGCTGCCCGTCGAGGTGGTCGGGTGCCCGATCGTCCGCGCCGCCGACGGGCTGGCCCTCTCCAGCCGCAACGCCTACCTCACCCCGGAGGAACGAGAGGCGGCGCCGGTCCTGGCGCGGGCGCTGAGGGCGGGGGCGGCCTCGGTCCTGGCCGGTGAGCGGGACCCGGCGGTGATCCTGGCCCTGGTGGGGGAGATCATCGACGCCGAGCCCCTCGCCGAGACGGACTACGTCGCCCTGGTCGACCCGGTCACCCTCCAGCCCCCTCCGGGCGAGCTCGAACCGGGGAGCTACCGGCTGCTGACCGCGGCTCGCTTCGGCATCCCACGGCTGATCGACAACCTCACCCTCTCCGTCCCCGGCTGAGGTCGCCTCGGGCGGGATGGGGACCTCCGACCCTTTGGCGGCTCGCCGTGCGGGGGCACAGTGACCTCGATGGCGGACCAAGGCCACTGGGACGACGTGTGGTCACACCGCCGGTCCGACGCGGTCAGCTGGTTCGAGGCGGACCCGGCGGTCTCGGTCGCCCTGATCGAGCAGGTCACGGGTCCCGGTGACGCGGTCGTCGATGTCGGTGGCGGGGCATCACGCCTGGTCGATGCCCTCCGGGCCGAGGGCTATCGGCACCTCACGGTGCTCGACATCGCCGCAGCCTCTCTCGCTCGGGCTCGCCGGCGTCTCGGGGCGGCGGCCGAGGAGGTGTCCTGGGTCGTCGCCGACGTGACGCGTTGGCCATCGGGGTCGACCTTCGCGCTCTGGCACGACCGGGCGGTCCTCCACTTCCTGGTCGACGCCGAGGACCGCGGTCGGTACCTGTCGGTGCTGGACAGCCGACTGGCCGAGGACGGCCACGCTCTCCTGGCGACCTTCGCCGCCGACGGACCGACGCACTGCAGCGGGCTGCCGGTGCACCGCTACGACCAAGCGGGGATGGCGCTCGAGTTGGGCGACGGGTACGAGCCCGTCCGATTCGTCGAGCACCTGCACCACACACCGACCGGTGCCGAACAGCCATTCCTCTACGGCCTGTTCCGCCGGGTCGGGGCCCGACCGCCCCGTGGCGACGGTGCCGACCGCGCGGTGGGGGCGTAGCGTCCTCGGACGGTGACCGGGGATCTGGATCTGCTCGTTCTCGGCAGTGGGGTGGCCGGGCTCTCGGCCGCCGTGCGGGCCGCCGGCCCCATGGGCCTCCGGGTCGGTCTCCTGACCAAGGGCGTGTTGGACCAGGCCACGACAAGGTGGGCCCAAGGTGGGGTGGCCGCGGTGCTGGACGAGGACCCCGACTCCCTGGACCTGCACATCTCCGACACCCTCGAGGCGGGGGCGGACCTCTGTGACTCGGCGGCGGTACGGGTGTTGGTCGACGAAGGCCCCCGCCGGGTCCACGAGCTCATCGCCTTCGGGGCCGTCTTCGACCTCGACAGCCGAGGGCAGCTCGCGCTGGCCCGCGAGGGCGGCCATTCCGAGCCCCGCATCGTGCACGCCGGTGGCGCCGCCACCGGCGTCGAGGTCGAGCGGGCCCTCGTCGCCGCGGCCCGGACCACGGCGGCCGAGGTCTACGAGCACACCTTCGCCGTCGACCTCGTGGTGGAGGACGGCCGCTGCCGCGGCGTCACGGCCCTGGCCCAGGACGGCTCGGCCATCACCATCCGGGCCCGGCACACGCTGCTGGCCACCGGTGGGGCGGGTCAGGTCTTCGCGGTCACCACCAACCCGGCGGAGGCCACCGGCGACGGCATCGCCATGGCCCTGCGGGCCGGCGCCGTGCTCGCCGACATCGAGTTCGTCCAGTTCCACCCGACCGCGCTGCACCACCCGCAGATGCCCCGTCCGCTGCTCTCCGAGGCCCTCCGGGGCCACGGTGCCCTCCTCAGGGACAAGGACGGCCACCAGTTCGTCGACGAGCTGCTGCCCCGTGATCAGGTGTCCCGCGCCATGACCGCCCGGATGATCGAGCAGGACGTGGACCACCTGTGGCTGGACGCGACCGTCCTGGAGAACTTCGACGAGCGGTTCCCGACGATCGCCGTGTCGTTGGCCGAGGTCGGCCTCGACCCGGCGACGGACTGGCTGCCGATCGCCCCCGCGGCGCACTACACGTGTGGGGGCCTCGTGACCGATCTCGACGGCGCCTCGTCCCTGCCGGGCCTCTGGGGCGCGGGCGAGGTGACCTGCACCGGTGTCCACGGGGCCAACCGCCTGGCGTCGAACTCCCTGCTGGAGGGCATGGTGTTCGGACCCCGGGTGGTCGAGGCCATCGAGCAGGGTCAGGACGGCCCCGCCGCCACCGGCGCGATGCGGTCGGTGCTCGGCACGGACTCGCCCGGGGTGATCCCGGGGATCCCCGTGCCCGTCGCGGCGATCCCGCCGCGGGCCATGGACGACGCCGAGTCGGTGGAGCCGTCGACCCCCGAGGACCGGCGGGACGCCCTGCAGCGGGCGATGACCCTGGGGGCCGGCGTGAGGCGGGATGCCGCCTCGCTGGCGGCCGCGGCCCGGCAGGTCGAGACGACCCGGACGCGGTCGGCCGACCGGGCCGGCGCGGCGTGGGCGGAGGTCCGCAACCTCGCGGACGTCGCCTCGACCATCGTCCGGGCCGCGGAGGCCCGGGAGGAGACCCGGGGCGCCCACACACGCGAGGACTTCCCGACCCTGGTCCCCGACCTGCGAGCCCGGTTCCTCCACCGGGCGTGACCGTTACGCTTGGGCAAACGATGACCGAGGCCTCGTTCCCCGCCATCGGCCCTCGCCCCGAGCGCCTCGACGTCCTCTCTGACCAGGACGATCGCGGCTCTGACTGAGCCTCCCCCAAGGACCCCCGACGATGATGCCGTTCCGCCAGTACCTCCGCCGTCTGCCGCACACCCTCATGTTCTGGCTGTTCGTGGCCGTGGTCGTCGGCTTCGCCCTCCGGTTGGCCTTCCCCCGGGAGGGGTTCGACCTGCTCGACACCGGTGAGGGCTCGCTGGACCTGGCCGCGGCCGACGACGGCGTGTGGGTGCTCAACTACGAGGAGCACTCGGTCACCCTGGTCGACCCGGCCGACGTGGGCGTCGTGTTCACCGCGTCGGTGGGCGACGAGGTGGCCCCGACGATCGCCGCCGACGGCGACGGCGCCCTGGTCCTGTTGGACCAGGCGTCCACGCTGGCCCGCGTCGACCCGGTCACCGAGGATGTCACCGACCGGATCGATGTCGAGGGTGCCCTCGACGGTCCGGCCCAGGACCTCGCGGCGGGCGCGGGGTGGATCTGGCTCACCGGCGGGACCTCCGGGTTCATGGCTCAGGTCGACTCCGGGTCCGGTGAGATCGTCCAGACCATCGACCTCGACCAGAACGTCGTCCAGCCCCAGATCGTGGGTGACTCCCTCTGGGTCGTGCGCGCCGACGGCATGGCGGAGTACGACGTCGACACCGGGGAGGAGCGTCGCGTGGTCGAGACCGACCGCAGGGCTCGGGGCTATGCCGTGGGTGGGAGCACCCTGTGGCTGCTCACCGACGTCAGGGCCGAGCTCGAGCAGGGCACGGTGGTTTCCATCGACCTGGACACCGGCCAGGAGACCGGTGCGATCGTCGTCGCCGGTACCCGTCCGGCGGGCATCACCCTCGCCGGTGCCGATGAGCTCGTGGTGTCCGGCAGCGGGGGGATGATGGTGCGGCTCTCTGCCGACCCGGTGCGGGCGGTGGCGGCCGAGGAGGTGGATGTCCAGGGCGCGAACCTCCGGAGTCCCCTGTTCTGGGAAGGTCGCATCTGGGCGGCCGACGGCGTCGACGGCGTCGTGTACCCCTCCGTCGAGGACATCCAGGCCGAGCCGACCACCGGCACCACCGTCCCGTAGCCCCCGGCCCGGTCGCGGTCAGGTGTCCGACGGCGCGAGGCGATCGAGCAGGGGCTCCACGACCCGGGCCGCGATCGGCCCGACGACGGCGAGCACGAGCACGTAGGCCGCAGCCAGGACGGGGAGTCGATCGTCGACCCCCGCGGCCAGGCCCAGCTCGGCGATGATGATGGAGAACTCGCCGTGGGCGATCAGGGTCGCGCCGGCGCGCCATCGGCCCCGGCGTCCGACCCCGTCCCGGGCCGCGGCCCACCAGCCCGTGGCCGTCTTGGTCACGATCGTGACCCCGGCGAGCAGGAGCGCCGGGACGATGACCTCGGGCAACCGGGTCAGGTCGATCTCGAGGCCGAAGAAGACGAAGAACGAGGCCGCGAAGAGGTCGCGCAGTGGGCGGAGGAGCGGTTCGCTGCGCTCGGCGGCGGGACCGGACAGGGCGATGCCGACCAGGAAGGCCCCGACGGCCGCCGACACCTGCGCCTCTTCGGCGATGCCGGCGATGAGCAGGGTCAGCCCCAGCACCGTGAACAGCAGCACTTCGGGTGAGGGGCTGAACACCAGGCGGCTGAGGCCCGGACCGAGGCGGATGGCGAAGAGGAGGATCACCACGACCAGGACCATGGCCAACGTGACCGAGCCCGTCGTGGCCAGGACCGTGCCGCCGGCCACCAGCCCGGCGACGAGCGGGAGGTAGAAGGCCATCACCAGGTCCTCGATGATGAGGATCGACAGGACCGCCGGCGTCTCCCGGTTGGCGGTGCGGCCGAGGTCGCCGAGCAGCTTGGCGATGATCCCCGACGAGGAGATGTAGGTGACGCCCCCGAGGAGCGTCGCCTCCAACGGCGTCCAACCGAGCGCGAGGCCGGCCAGCACCCCGGGCGTCGCGTTGAGCGCCAGGTCGACCAACCCCGAGGGCGCCTGGACCCGCAGGGCGGCCAACAGCTCGGGAGGGCCGTATTCGAGACCCAGCAGGAACAACAGCAGGACCACGCCGATGGCCGCCCCGGTCTCGATGAACTGCTGGGACACGCCCAGGCCGAACGGACCGCTCTCGCCCAGCAGCAGGCCCACACCGAGGTAGAGGGGCACGGGGGACAGCCCGACCCGGTAGGCGCCACGAGCCAGGACCGCGAGGGTCAGGAGGACGGCACCGAGTTCGAGGAGGGCCACCCCAGAGGAGGCCGCGAGGATCATGTCGTCCTCAGCGCTGCAGCAGTGCGGCGGCCTGGGTGATCCCTTCCGGCGTGCCCACCACCACGGCGGTGGACCCTGGCGTGAGCAGGTGCTCGGGGCCGGGCGCGGGGAAGGCGCCCTCGGAGTCGACCGTGGCCACGACCGTCGCTCCCGTTCTCGAGCGCATCTCGAGGTCGCCGATGGAGGTCGGGGGGAATCCGTCGGGCACGGGGAGCCAGTCGATCGCCAATCCCTCGACGAGTCCGGCGATCGTGGCCTCTCTGCGCACGACGGACTGGTCATCGAGGAGCTCGCTCAGCGTGGCGCTCTCCCCCGCGGCGAGGTCGATCTGCCATTCGACGGTGTCGGGGTCGCGCCGGGAGTAGACGACCAGCTCCCGCCGTCCCGAGGCCCGTCGGACGACACCGACCCGCTGGCCGGTGCCGGTGGCGAAATCCCGGCAGGTCCCCACGCCCGGGATCTTGGTCTCACGGATCTCGTCCATGTCCTGATTGTGCCCCGCCGGGGCGAGGCATGGGAGGCCGCCTGGGGTCCGCCAGTACGCTGAGGCCATGGTGACGTCCCGGCCGGCCGACCCGCCGCGCCATGCGGTGCAGGCCGCCGTCGCCTTGGCGCTGGCCGAGGACCTCACCCCGTTGGGGGACCTCGAGCGCGGCGCTGGTCCCGGGGGACGTCACCGCGGTGGCGGCGCTGGGGTCACGGGCGGCCGGCGTCTTCGCCGGCCGGGCCTGCGTCGAGGAGGCCTTCGCCCAGGTCGGCGGGTCCTTGCGGCTCGAGTGGTGCCTCCAGGACGGGGCGGACCTGGCGGCCGGCACCGTGGTCGCCCGGGTGGCAGGTCCTCTGGCGCCCATCCTGACCGCTGAGCGCACCGCCCTGAACTTCGCCCGGCACCTGTCGGGCGTGGCCACGCTCACCCGCCGTTTCGTGGAGGCCGTCGGCCCCGAGGTCCTGGTCTGGGACACCCGCAAGACCATCCCGGGCCTGCGCGCCCTGGAGAAGGCGGCGGTGCGGGCCGGGGGCGGGGCCAACCACCGCGGCAACCTGTCGGACTGGGTGATGCTCAAGGACAACCACCTCGCCGTGCTGGACGTCGCCGCCGCGGTGGCCCGGGCCCGTGAGGTCTGGCCCGGTCGCACCGTCCACGTCGAGTGCGACTCGGTGGGGCGGGCGGTCGCCGCGGCGGAGGCCGGGGCCGACGCCCTGCTGCTGGACAACCTGGGCCCGGAGGAGGCCGGCAAGGCGGTGGTGGCGGCGCGAGAAGCCCTCGCCGGCCGTCGTTGCCTGATCGAGGCCTCCGGCGGGATCACCCTCGAGACCGTGGCGGCCTACGCCACCAGCGGCGTGGACGCGGTCTCCGCCGGAGCGTTGACGGATTCGGCCCGGGCGCTGGACCTCGGCCTCGACGTGGAGATGGAGGGCCGGGCCTGATGCTGCTGGCCGTGGACGCAGGCAACACCGACACCGTGATCGGCCTCTATGACCTGGCCGTCACCGAGCCCCGGTCCGCCGACGACGGTCTCGTCGACCACTGGCGCATCGCCACCCACGCCGAGCGCACGGCGGATGAGCACGCGGTCATGTTCCAGGGGTTCCTCACCGCGAAGCGTCGCCACGGGCTGGAGGACATCGAGGGCATCGTCATCTCCTCGGGTGTCCCCCGGGTCATGGCCAGCCTCCGGAGCATGGCCGAGCGCTACCTCGGTCACGTCGCGGTGGTGCTGGAACCCGGCACCCGCACCGGCGTGCCCATCCGCACCGACCACCCCCGCGAGGTCGGCGCGGACCGCATCGCCAACTCCGTGGCCGCCTACGACCTCTTCGGCGGGCCGACGATCATGGTCGACTTCGGTACGGCGACGACCTGTGACGCTGTGTCCGCCGACGGCGAGTACCTCGGAGGCGCCATCGCCCCCGGGGTGGAGATCAGCCTCGACGCCCTGGTCGGACGGGCCGCCGCGCTGCGCCAGGTCGAGCTGGCCGAGCCCCGATCGGTCCTCGGCCGGACGACGGTCGAGTCGATCCAGTCCGGCATCGTCTACGGCTTCGCCGCCCAGGTCGACGGCCTGTGTGACCGCATCGTGGCCGAGCTCGGGGACTGCAACGTCGTGGCGACCGGCGGGCTGTCGCCGCTCATCGCGCCGTTCGCCGAGTCGATCCAGCACATCGAGCCCTGGTTGACCCTGCACGGCCTCCGCCTCGTCCACGCCATGAACACGGCGTGACCAGCAGATGACCGAGCCGGCCCGGATCCCCTATCGGATCGAACCCACCCACCACGCCGCCGAGATCATCGAGGCCCACGCGGGGATCGCCGACGGTGAGGAGACCGGGGTCGTCGTCACCGTCGCCGGTCGGCTCATGCTGCAGCGGCCTCACGGCCGTCTGGCCTTCGCCGTGCTGCGGGACCTCAGCGGAGACATCCAGCTGTTCGCGCTGGAGAAGGCGACGGTGGACTACGCCGAGCTGATCGCCCTGCCGCTGGGCACCTGGGTGCGGGCCACCGGCGAGGTGGTCAAGACCCGCAAGGGCGAGTTGTCGGTGAAGGTGGCCGACTGGGAGGTCCTGGCCCGACCCGTGCGCCCCTTCCCCGACAAGTGGCACGGGCTCACCGACCCCGACACCCGATACCGCCAGCGCTACGTCGACACCTGGGTCACCCCCGAGTCCCGCGCCGCCCTCGTGGCCCGGTCCCGGATCGTGTCCCTGTGCCGTCGCTGGCTCGAGGAGCGGGACTTCATCGAGGTCGAGACGCCGATCTTCCACCCGATCCCCGGAGGCGCGCTGGCCAAGCCGTTCACGACCCACCACAACGCGCTGGACCAGGAGCTGTTCCTGCGCATCGCTCCCGAGCTGTACCTCAAGCGGCTGGTCGTCGGCGGGTTCGAGCGGGTCTACGAGATCGGCCGGGTGTTCCGCAACGAGGGCCTGTCGCCCCGTCACAACCCCGAGTTCACGATGCTCGAGCTCTATCAGGCCTACGCCGACTACGGCGACATCATGACGCTCACCGAGGACCTGGTGGCCCACTGCGCGGTCGAGATCACCGGCGGCACCACGGTGGAGGTGGAGGGCCGGCCCCTCGACCTGTCGACGCCATGGCCCCGGGCGTCGTTGACCGACCTGGTCGAGGACGCCCTCGGTGTGCGGGTCGAGGCCCGCAGGCCGACCGACGAGGTCCGGGCCATCGCCCTCGAGCACGGCCTGGAGACCGAGCCGTCGTGGGGCAGCGGCAAGATCCTGGTCGAGCTCTACGAGAAGCACGTCGAGCACGGGATCTGGGACCCGGTTTTCGTCATGGACTACCCCAAGGAGGTCTCGCCGCTGTCGCGGGACCACCGCGAGCTGCCCGAGTTGGTCGAGCGCTTCGAGGCCATCGTTGCCGGGCGGGAGCTGTGCAACGCCTTCTCCGAGCTCATCGACCCGGTCGAGCAGCGGGCCCGCTTCGAGGACCAGGTGCGCCAGGGCGAGGCCGGCGACGACGAGGCCATGGTCGTGGACGAGGACTACCTGCGGGCGCTGGAGTACGGCCTGCCGCCGACCGGCGGCCTCGGCATCGGCGTCGATCGGTTGGTCATGCTCCTGACCGGGTCGTCGGCCATCCGCGACGTGATCGCCTTCCCGACGCTCCGCCCCGAACAGCAGTGAGCCCGTAGCGAAACTGCGTCAGTTGGTCACGCCGGACGTGACCAACTGACGCAATTTCGGGATGGTCAGGCGAGGCGGACGGTCCGGACGTGGTCGTCGAGGGGGAGGTCGCCGTCGGTGCTGGCGGTGACCTCGAAGGTCAGCAGCTCGGCGTCACCGGCCAGGGTGGTGGCGAACGCGGTGTCGGCCGCATCGCGGCCCGTGGCGATGCGCACCAGCGACGGGCGGGGGGCGAGCCGGGTCGGATCGAGGACCTGCCACACCCCGTCGACCCGGGCCTCGACCACGGCGTGGAAGTCCATCGGGGTGAGCCCCGGGGCGTAGACCGCGGCCAGGCGGGCGGGGATCCCCCGGGCCCGGCAGAGGGTGACGGTGAGGTGGGCGAAGTCCCGGCAGGCCCCGGCATTGGCCGCGAGGGTGTCGAGGGCCGTGGTGAAGGGCCCGCTGGTGTCCAGGTCATAGACGAGGCGCTCGAAGACCCACTCGGCGATGCCGGCCGCGGTCCCGTCCGGCCCGATCTCGGCCCCGGCGAAGCCCAACAGCTCGTCGGAGGGGCAGTACCGGCTCTGGCGGAGGTAGGTGACGGCCTCGGCGTCGAGGTCGCCGGTCGGTTCGCCGACCGGTGGCGCCGGCCGGACCGTGGCGCGGTAGGCCAGCTGGAGCCGGCCGGCGTCGGCCCGCACGACGTGGATCCGGCCCCCATGGTCCCCGGTCAGCTCGCCGACCTCGGCGGGTCGGCCGTCGACGGCGGCGGTGAGCCGCTCGGAGGTCAGATCGCTCGTCGTCGCCGCCGGCGCGATCTGCAGGGCCAGCACGGTTCCGTCCTCGACCGCGAACGCCATGGCGCACCCCACGTGGCGGTCGGCGAGGGCGGTCAAGGGGCCGAGCCTACGGACCGATCCCGTGGCCGAGGCCGCCGGACCAGGTGGCGGTCAGTACCCGAAGTCGTCGATCTGGGCGACGAGGACGTCGCTGGCCTGGGCCATGGCGTCCACGACCGGCGACGATCCCAGCTCGTCCAGGGCGGCCAGACCCTCGGCCACGAACGCCCTGGCATCGGCCAGGGCCGAGGGAACGGCTCCCTCGCCGCGGATGATGGCCAGCGCCTTGTCGACCTCCTCGGGCTCGAGGGGGCGACCCAGGAGGGCGGCGAGCTCGTCACCGGCCGGGCCCTGCAGGGCCCGCAGCGTGGGCAGCGTGTACACGCCCTCGACCAGGTCGTGGCCGGCGGGCTTGCCGAGTTGCTCTGAGCTGGCGACCACGTCGAGCACGTCGTCGATGACCTGGAAGGACATGCCGTAGGCCCGCCCGAACCGGGTCAGGGCGTCGATGCGGTCCCGGTCGAACCCGGCGACGATGCCGCCGATGCGACACGACGAGGCGAACAGGGCCGCCGTCTTGCCCTCGATCGAGGCCAGGTAGTCCGCCTCGGTGCGACCGAGGTCGTAGGCGTCCTGCAGTTCGCGGACCTGGCCCTCGCACAGCTTGGCGATGGTGGCGGCCAGCAGTCCGGCGACTTCGGTGCCGAGGCCGGCCGCGATCTCCGAGGCCCGCGCCAGCAGGAAGTCACCGGCGAGGATCGCCTTCAGGTTGCCCCAGCGGGCGTTGACGCTCTCCACGGTGCGACGGGTGATGGCGTCGTCCATGACGTCGTCGTGGTAGAGGGAGCCGAGGTGGACCAGTTCCACCGACACCCCGCCCAGGACCGAGTCCTCGGTGGCGTCGCCCAGAGCGCCGTCGGCGGAGAGGGCGGCGGCCATGGTCAGGGTGGGCCGGACCCGCTTGCCCCCGGCCCGGATCAGGTGGCTGGCGACCTCGGTGAGGAAGTCGTCGTCGGCCCGGACCGACTCGGCAAGACGCGACTCGACCCGCTCGAGGTTGGCGTTCATGCCGGGCAGGTGGGTGAGAGGGTTCCCGGCCACGCTGCGACGATAGGCCGTACCCCGGGCCAACCGGTAGCCGGCCGCCGATGGCGCGCGGAGTGCCAAGCGCCACACGAATCCGGGAAGAGGGGTGGTGTCCTACCGGTTGTAGAAACCTGACGGGTCCGAATCCCTTGGGAGGAGGGCCCGCGCGACCGACGTGCGTAGCTACAGGGCGTCGGTAGACTCGACCCAACCAGGAGCCCTCAGTTCGGGAGGAACATCTTGTTCGAACGGTTCACAGACCGGGCTCGCCGAGTCGTCGTCCTCGCCCAAGAAGAGGCTCGGCTGCTCAACCACAACTACATCGGCACCGAGCACATCCTGCTCGGGCTCATCCACGAGGGTGAGGGTGTCGCGGCCAAGGCCCTCGAGTCCCTCGGGATCAGCCTGGAGGCGGTTCGCTCCCAGGTCGAGGAGATCATCGGCCAGGGCGGCTCCTCGCCGTCCGGGCACATCCCCTTCACCCCCCGCGCCAAGAAGGTGCTGGAGCTCTCCCTGCGGGAGGCCCTCCAACTCGGCCACAACTACATCGGCACCGAGCACATCCTGCTGGGCCTGATCCGCGAGGGCGAGGGCGTCGCCGCCCAGGTCCTCGTGAAGTTGGGCGCCGACCTCTCGCGGGTGCGCCAGCAGGTCATCCAGCTCCTGTCGGGCTACTCCGGCTCGGGTCAGGGCGAGAAGGCCGGCGCCACGACCGGCCAGGGATCCGAGCAGGGCGCCCAGTCCGGCTCCCTGGTCCTGGACCAGTTCGGTCGCAACCTGACCCAGCTCGCCGCCGACAAGAAGCTCGACCCGGTCATCGGCCGGGAGCGCGAGGAAGAGCGGGTCATGCAGGTGCTGTCGCGACGGACCAAGAACAACCCCGTCCTCGTCGGCGAGCCCGGGGTGGGCAAGACCGCCATCGTGGAGGGCCTGGCCCAGTCGATCGCCGAGGGCGACGTGCCCGAGACCATCGCGGGAAAGCAGCTCTACACCCTCGACCTCGGTGCCCTGGTGGCGGGTTCCCGCTACCGCGGGGACTTCGAGGAGCGGCTCAAGAAGGTGCTGAAGGAGATCCGCACCCGCGGTGACATCATCCTGTTCATCGACGAGCTCCACACCCTCGTCGGCGCCGGGGCCGCCGAGGGCGCGATCGACGCCGCCTCGATCCTCAAGCCCATGCTGGCCCGGGGTGAGCTGCAGACGATCGGGGCCACGACCCTCGACGAGTACCGCAAGCACCTCGAGAAGGACGCCGCCCTTGAGCGGCGCTTCCAGCCGATCAAGGTGGAGGAGCCCACGGTCGCCCACACCATCGAGATCCTCAAGGGCCTCCGGGACCGCTACGAGGAGCACCACCGGGTCACGATCACCGACCAGGCGGTCGTGGCCGCGGCGAACCTCGCCGACCGCTACATCTCGGACCGTCAGCTCCCGGACAAGGCCATCGACCTCATCGACGAGGCCGGCTCCCGCCTGCGCATGAAGCGCATGAAGACCCCGGACGACTACAAGGAGATCGAGGCCGAGATCGCCGAGGTCGTCAGCAGGAAGAAGGCCGCGGTCGAGGCCCAGAACTTCGAGGACGCCAGCTCGCTCCGCGACCAGGAGAAGGAGCTCCTGGACGCCAAGGCCGAGAAGGAGACCGAGATCAAGGCCGCCGGCGTCGACCTCTTCGACGAGGTCGACGAGGAGGCCATCGCCGAGGTCCTCAGCATCTGGACCGGCATACCGGTCTACAAGCTGACCGAGGAGGAGACGGCCAAGCTCCTGCGCATGGAGGACGAGCTCCACAAGCGGGTCATCGGCCAGCAGGACTCCATCAAGGCGGTCTCCCAGTCGATCCGCCGGACGCGGGCCGGCCTCAAGGACCCCAAGCGCCCCAGTGGCTCGTTCATCTTCCTCGGCCCCTCCGGCGTCGGCAAGACCGAGTTGGCCAAGACGCTGGCCGAGTTCCTCTTCGGTGACGAGGACGCCCTGATCTCCCTCGACATGTCCGAGTACATGGAGAAGCACACGGTCAGCCGGCTCGTCGGCTCGCCCCCGGGCTACGTCGGTTACGAGGAGGGTGGCCAGCTCACCGAGGCCGTCCGCCGCAAGCCGTTCTCGGTGGTCCTCTTCGACGAGATCGAAAAGGCCCACCCGGACGTGTTCAACACGCTGCTGCAGATCCTGGAGGAAGGTCGCCTGACCGACAGCCAGGGCCGCACCGTCGACTTCCGCAACTGCGTGTTGATCATGACCTCGAACCTGGGTACCGCGGACCTGCGCAAGGCCAACGTGGGCTTCGGCAAGGCCGACGCCCAGCTGACCTACGAGAAGATGAAGGCCAAGGCCGAGGACGCGCTGAAGCAGCACTTCCGCCCCGAGTTCCTGAACCGGATCGACGAGACCATCGTCTTCCACGAGCTGACCCAGGACGAGGTCTTCGAGATCGTGGACCTGATGATGCGTCGCATCGTGACCCAGCTCCAGGGCCAGGGCCTCGGCATCGAGCTGACCGACGAGGCCAAGCGGCACCTGGCCGAGGAGGGCTACGACCCGAGCCTGGGTGCCCGCCCGCTGCGGCGGGCCATCCAGCGCCTGGTCGAGGACCCGCTGTCCGAGAAGCTCCTCTGGAAGGAGTTCCGGGCCGGCCAGATCGTGTTGGTCGACGCCCAGCTCGATCCCGAGACCGACGAGGTGGTCATCGTCTTCGACAGCAGGGAGGGCTTCGAGCCCCCCACCCTCGAGACCGTCGGCGCCACCGACGAGGCCGTCGAGTAGCCCGCTCCCGACGTCCAGAACGGCGAACTGGCGCCTGATCTCGGGGTCATGACACCGAAATCAGGCGCCAGGACGCGTTTGGGGGGTCTCGCGCTCCTCGCCCTGGTACTGGCGGGGTGTCGGGTGGACACCACGACCCGGGTCGAGGTGTCCGAGGACGGCTCCGGGACCGTCACCGTCGAGGTCGTCCTCGACCCGGAGGCGGCCGATCGCATCCCCGACCTGGCCGACCAGCTGCGGATCCGTGACCTGCGTCGCACCGGGTGGGAGGTGACCGGGCCCGAACCGGCCGAGGGCGGCGGGGTGGTCCTCACCGCCGCCAAGGACTTCTTCGAGCCCGAGCAGATGGCGGTCGTCCTCGGCGAGATCGGCGGCAACCGGGGTCCCGTCCTCGACCCGTCGCTGGCGCGGGGTCGGTCCTTCGCCACGACCACCTATGACTTCGCCGCCACCCTCGACCTGTCGCGGGGCATCGCCGCCTTCAGCGACCGGCAGCTCACCGAGCTGCTCGACGGCTTCCCGATCGGCCAGGACCAGGCGGCGCTCGAGGCCGAACTGGGTGCGCCCCTGAGCGATCTCACCTCGTTCACCTTCGAGGTGGTGCTGCCCGAGGGCGACGAGCTCCGGACCTTCACCTGGGAGGCGGCGCTGGGCGATGATCCGGTGGCGATGGTGGCGAGCACCGAGGACCGCAACCTGCCGGCCCTCGGCCTGGCCGCAGGAGCCGCCGCGGCCGTCGTCCTGTTGGTGGTCGTCCTGGTCGGGCGGCTGCTGCGCCGCAACAAGGGTCCGGTCTTCCACCGGCGCTGAGGTCGCGTTCGCCCGTCCGGTGAACGGCGCGCGAGACTCCGGAGATGCTCATCTTCGCCATCCTCGGTTTCGGCATCATCGTCGGTTTCGTCGCGGGCTGGATCACCGGGACCGAGTCCTGGGGCAAGCGCATCGGCTACGGCCTCCTCGGGTCCTTCGTCGGTGGAATGCTCGCCAGCCTGCTGGCCGGTGACGGCCTGAGCCTCAGGCCCAGCGGGATCATCGGGTCGATCATTGGCGCGGTGATCCTGATGTTGATCGACCGGGGGCTCAGCAGCCGCAACAAGTAGTCCCGCGGTCACCCCCGCGGGCTGAGACGCACTACGTTCTGCCGCCACTGCTCGTCATCGTCGACCCAGGGGAAGCCTCGATGTCCGCACGACACCCGCGTCACTGGTGGCGCATCCTCGCCGCCCTTCTCACGCTCGGCCTGGTGGCCGCGGCCTGCGGCGGTTCGGACGACTCCGGAGGCGGTGACGGCGGCGGTGGGGGGGACGCCGTGGTCGAGGGCGATCCCGACGAGGGCCTGGCGCCGGTGCGCGGCGGCTCGCTGGTCTACGCCCGGGAGGCCGAGACCTCCAGCCCCTGGACCCCGGCCCAGATGATCTGTGACACGTCCTGTCACCAGGCCATCCGCAACATCTACGACACGCTGACCTTCATCGGGGAGGACGAGGCGCCCCATCCCTTCCTCCTCGAGTCCTTCGAGCCCAACGCCACCTTCGACCAGTGGACCTTCACCGCGAGGGACGGGGTCACCTTCCACGACGGCACGCCGTTCGACGGCGATGCCTTGATCGACCACTTCGAACGCATGCGCAACAGCACGCTGGTCGGCAATGCCATCCAGGCCGTCACCGACGTGGAGAAGACCGACGCCATGTCAGTGCTCATCACCCTGGAGACCCCCTGGGTGAACTTCCCCATCTACTTCGCCGCCCAGCCCGGCTACGTGGCGTCGCCGACGTGGCTGGCCGCGGTCGACGCGGGAACCGCCCCGGCCACCGAGCCCGTGGGATCGGGCCCGTTCGTCCACGCCGAGTACAACCCGGGCGACAACTTCCGGATGACCCGCAACGAGGACTACTGGCTGGAGGCGCCCGACGGTCAGCCCTACCCGTACCTCGCCGAGGTCGAGTTCCTGGTCCAGGAGGAGGACGCCACCCGGGCCCGGGCGCTGCAGTCCGGTGAGGTCGACATCACCCACACCGACCGGGGCCCCGACGTCGAGGAACTACGGGGCCTGGCCGAGTCCGACTCGATCCAGGTCTTCGAGATGACCGACCGCCAGAGCACCACCTACAGCCTCATCAACGTGGCGGCCGAGGGCCCGCTCCAGGACGTCGAGGTTCGCCGGGCGGTGGCCATGGCGATCGACCAGGACTTCCGCAACGCCTCCCGGTCCGCGGGCGTCTACGAGCTGGCCAACGGGCCCTTCGCCCCCGGGACCCTGGGTCATGTGGAGGACAACGGCTGGCCCGGGTACGACCCGGAGGCGGCGGCCGCGATCGTCGAGGAGTACGAGGCCGAGAACGGGCCGATCGACTTCAGCTACCGGACCACGGCCGACCCGGACAACGCCCTCACGGTGGAGCTGATCGCCCAGAACCTCGCTGATGTGGGCATCGAGGTCGAGATCGACCAGACCGAGCAGGGGGCCTTCATCCAGGAGGCGGTGCTCGGCAACTTCGAGGCCTTCACCTGGCGGAACCACGGGGGTGTCGACCCCGAGACCGAGCGGGTCTGGTGGCACAGCGAGAACGCCGATCCGATCGGGGCGATCGCGCTGAACTTCGGCCGGTTCCAGGACGAGGTCATCGACGAGAACCTGCAGATCATGCGGGAGACGAGTGACGAGGCTGACCGGACCGCAGCCGCAGAGGCCATCAACCGGCGCTTCGCCGAGCAGGTCTACGACATCTGGGGGGACTGGATCTTCTGGGTCATGGCGTACCAGAACGACGTCCACGGGGTGCAGACGCCGATCGTGTTGCCCGACGGCACGCCGTCCTACGTCCAGGCGAGCGGGGGCAACATCAACCTCATCCCCGTCTGGGTCGACGGGTAGCACCGTCGCCCGCCCGCCCGCCCGCCGTGCGGGTGGACGCCGTTGTCACTGGCTGGCCGTGCGGGTGGACGCTCAGAGGGCACTGCGGCAGTCCGTGGCGGACTGCTGGTGCCGGGCCCGGAACCGGTCGAGCCCAGCCAGTTGGCGCTCGTAGGTGTCGAGGAGGTCGCCCCAGCGGTCGACGGCCCGGCGGGTACCGGCGGCGTCCCCGCCGGTCGCTCGCTCGGCGATGCGGACCTGGCTGGACCAGAACGCCATGCGGGTCTGGAGGGCCTGGCGCGGCGGTGCGCTCCACCCGTCCGGACTGGGTGAACGCGTCGCGGCACCGGTCCGGCACCTCAGTCGAGCCCCGGCGGCACTCGCCCCGGTGGCGCTGGTAGGCCGCGGCCCGACGTTCGGCCCGGGTGGCGATGCGGGCGATCGGGCCGAAGACGGCACGCTGCACCTCGTCGCGGTGGGCGAGCACCGCCCGGACCCGGACCGGGTCCATCTCGGTGACGGCGTCGGTGCGGTCCAGGACCCGGACGCGGTCCTCGGTCATCTGTCGGGAGCGGGTCAGCGCGCGGCCACAGGCCGCCGCCACCTCGGTGTCACCAGGCAGCAGGCTGCAGCCCGTACCGAGGGCCAGGATGAGCAGGACCAGGGCGGCCAGGGGTTTGGCAGGCATGGGCCCGAACCTAAGAAGGGCCCGGTCAGCGGGTCACCAGGTCCGGGTTAAGGCCCGGCCAAGAACGCGGTCGGCGGTGTCGGTCCGAGCCCGGAGGCGAACGGGTGTTCTAGCATCGGGACTCGATGAGCCTGTCACCCCCCATCCGTAGGGTCTGGCCATGAGCCGGCCCCGCACCGTCCACGTCTGTTCGTCCTGCGGCGGCACCGCGCCGCAGTGGGCGGGCCAGTGCCCGACCTGTGGCGAGTGGAACACGCTGGCCGAGGAGACGCGGCGTCCCGCGAGCCGCCCGGCCGCGGTCACCGGGGAGCCCGCGCTCCTGGTGGCGGACGTGCCCACCGGGGAGCGGCGCCCGGTGCCCACGACCGTCGCGGAGTTCGACCGGGTGCTCGGCGGCGGGCTCGTCCCCGGATCGGTCACCGTCGTCGGTGGGGCCCCCGGGATGGGCAAGTCCACGCTGCTGCTGCAGGTCGCCGGGGCGTTCGCGGGGGCGGGTCGCACCGCCCTGTACGCCTCCTCGGAGGAGTCCCGCGTGCAGGTGCGGGCGAGGGCCGAGCGGCTCGGGTTCGTCACCGACCGCCTGTGGCTCCACGCCGAGCCCTCGCTGGACGACCTCGTCCGCCAGTTGGACGAGGTCGGTCCGGAGTTGGTGGTGGTGGACTCCGTGCAGACCGCGTTCGACCCCGACAACGCGTCGGCCCCCGGCTCGCTCAACCAGGTGCGGGCCGTGGCCCAGCGACTGGTCCTGGAGGCCCGGGCCCGAGGCTGCGCGGTGGTCCTGGTGGGTCAGGTCACCAAGGACGGTCACCTGGCCGGGCCCAAGGCGCTGGAGCACATCGTGGACACGGTGCTCGCCTTCGAAGGGGACAAGCACCATGCGCTCCGCCTGCTGCGGGCGGTCAAGCACCGCTACGGGGCCACCGACGACCTCGGGGTCCTGGAGATGACCGAGGCCGGCCTGGTCGGCGTCCCCGACCCCAGTGGGCTCTTCCTGGCCGGCCGACGGCCCGGGGTGCCCGGGTCGGTGGTCGTGCCCACCCTGGACGGCCATCGGCCGATCCTGGTCGAGGTCCAGGCCCTCTGCAGCGAGGTCTCCTATGTGCCTCCCCGGCGTTCGGCCCAGGGGATCGACAGCGGTCGACTGGCCCTCCTGTTGGCCGTGCTGGAGAGCCGGGTCTCGGTGAGCACGGCCAAGGCCGAGGTCTACGCCCTGACCGCGGGGGGTGTCCGCCTGGTCGAGCCCGCCGGCGATCTCGGGATCGCGCTGGCCGTCATCTCGGCGTCCAAGGGGGTCGCGTTGCCCGAGGACGCCGTGGCCGTGGGCGAGGTCGGCCTCGGCGGTGAGGTCCGGCCGGTCGGCCGCATCGAGCACCGGCTGGCCGAGGCCGCCCGACTCGGCTTCCGGTGGGCGGTGGTGCCCCGGGGGACCCCGCCGGTGGCCGGCCTGGCGCTGATCGAGGTCGGGATCGTCCTGGAGGCGGCGGCCGCGGTCGGCCTCCTCACCGAGGCCCAGGTCCGGGCCGTGGCGGCCTGAGGGGGGGTCCCGGGCTGCGACATCGGTCACAGGGCTAGGATTCGCCCGTGGACTCGGCCAGCGACGCCATGCGCGCCGCCCTCGCGGCGACAGCCCCGGGGACCGCGCTGCGTGAGGGCCTCGACCGGATCCTGTCCAGTGGCATGGGTGCCCTCATCGTCATCGGGGACGGTCCCGCGGTCCTGAACATCTGCTCGGGCGGGTTCCTTCTCGACGGTGCCTTCAGCCCCCAGCGCCTGTCGGAGCTGGCCAAGATGGACGGGGCCATCATCCTGTCGCCCGACGCCAGCCGCATCGCCCGGGCGAACGTCCACCTGGTACCCAACCCCAACACCCCCACCTCCGAGACGGGCACCCGGCACCGCACGGCGGAACGGGTGGCACGCTCCATCGACGTGCCGGTCATCTCGGTGTCGGAGCGGATGGCGGCCATCGCGGTGTACGTGGGCGAACAGAAGCACCGCCTCGACCCGATCCCCCGTCTCCTGGACGGCGCGAACCAGGCCCTCCGCGCCCTCGAGCGCTATCGCAGTCGGCTGGACGAGGTCTCGAGCAACCTGTCGGCCCTCGAGATCGAGGACCTGGTCACCGTCCGCGACGTCGTGCAGGTCCTCCAGCGCACCGAGATGGTCCGCCGGATCGCGGCCGAGGTCGAGGGCTTCGTCATCGAGTTGGGCGTGGACGGTCGGCTCGTGCGCCTGCACCTGGACGAGCTCTACTCCGGGGTCGAGGACGACCGGCGCCTCGTGCTCCGGGACTACTTCCACGAGGACGCGGGCTGGCACCTCGAGGAGGCGATGGCGGGTCTGGCCTCGCTGGACACCGACCACCTGTTGGACTTCAAGAGCGTCGCCGGCGTCCTGCACCTCCCGCTGGACGCCAACGACCTCGATGCCAGCGTCGAACCCCACGGCCACCGCCTCTTGTCGAAGGTGCCCCGTCTGCCCGAGCCCGTGGTCGAGGCCATCGTCGAGCACATGGGCAGCCTGCAGAAGATCATGCGGGCGACGATCGCGGACCTGGTGAACGTGGAAGGGGTGGGCGAGACGCGGGCCCGGGCCATCAAGGAGGGCCTCAACCGACTCGCCGAGACGAGCATCCTCGACCGTTACGGCTGACCGGATCCCGGGTCAGCTGGCGCGTATCTCCATCTGCTGGCGGTTGGTGATCCGGTAGGTGCCGTCGGTCTGCTCGAGCCAACCGAGGCGGAGGAACGACGAGATGGCCTTGTTCACCCGCTCGCGGGAGGCGCCCACCATGCCGGCCAGCTCCTCCTGGGTCACCGGCAGCTCGAAGTGGTCGTTGTCGCCCGCCAGGTCGAGTAGCCGCTTGGCGGTCCGACCGGTGACATCGAGGAACATGGCGTCGGCGAGGGCTTCATCGGTGACCCGGATGCGACCGGCCAGGAGGGCCACGACAGGCCAGAGCAGGCCGGGGTCCGCCTCGAAGACGTCCCGCACCGCCTGGTAGGGGACCACCACCACCCGGGAGGGCTCGAGGGCCCGGGCCGCGGCCGAGCGGCCATGGCCGTCGAACAGCCCCATCTCGCCGAACAGGGCGCCGGACTCCATCAGGGCCACCACCGACTCGCGACCGTCCACGGCCACGTTGGCGATGGCGATGCGGCCGGCCAGGACCACGAAGAGCTCGTCGGCCTCGGCGCCCTCGTCGAACAGCACATCGTTGCGCTCGAGCTCCCGCTCCACGGCGGCGGCGGCGATGGTGTCCAGCGCTTCGCCGGGGAATGCCGCGAAGAGCTGGACCTCGGCGAGAACCTCAGGGGCGACCACGAGAGGTGAGGCTAGTGACATGGGTCACCGACCGGGCCGGGCGGGTACGGTCCGGCAGGTATGGCCCGCTGTCCCCCTCCTGCCCGAAGGCGGCGATGAGCGCGGTCTGGGTGGTCGTCGTGGCCGCCGGATCCGGCCGGCGCTTCGGGGGGAACAAGCAGTACGAGCCGCTGGGCGACCGGCGGGTCCTGGACTGGTCCCTGGCCACCGCGGCCGAGGCCGGTGACGGCGTCGTGGTGGTCGTGGCCCCCGGTGCGCCCGACGAGCCGGGCGCGGACCTCACCGTCGTCGGTGGCGCGACGCGGTCGGCCTCGGTTCGCGCCGGCCTGGCCGCGGTGCCGCCCACCGCAGAGGTGGTCGTGGTCCATGACGCGGCTCGCCCGGCCGCATCCATCGAGCTCTATGCCGCGGTCATCGCGGCCGTCCGACGGGGGGCCGATGCGGCCGTACCCGGCGTCGCGCTGACCGACGCCATCCGCCGTCGGGGCGGCGGCCTGGTCGACCGGGACACCCTGGTGGCCGTGCAGACCCCACAGGCGTTCGCCGCCGACCGTCTGCGGGAGGTCCACGCGGGCGAACCCGAGGCCACCGACGACGCCTCCCTGATCGATGCCGCCGGCGGCACCGTGGTGCTCGTCGAGGGCGAGCTGCACAATCGCAAGATCACCACCCCCGACGACCTCCTCGTCGCCAACGCCCTCCTCGACGCCAGCGGTCACCCGTGACCTTCCGCATCGGGCAGGGCTACGACGTCCACCCCTTCAGCGCCGATCCCGACCGCCCGCTCGTGCTGGGAGGGGTCACCGTCGACGAGGGCCCGGGTCTGGCCGGTCACAGCGATGCCGATGCTCTGGCCCATGCCTGCGCGGACGCCGTCCTCGGGGCCGCGGGTCTGGGTGATCTCGGGGACCACTTCCCGGACACCGACACGCGATGGGCGGGAGCCGACAGCATCGCCCTGCTCGCCGAGGTCGTCCGTCTGGTCGCCGAGGCCGGCTGGACGGTGGTCAACCTGGACAGCACCGTGATCGCCGAACGCCCGCGGTTGGGCCGGTTCCGCCCGGCGATGGCCGAGCGTCTCGCCGCGGTCGTCGAGGCCCCGGTGTCGGTCAAGGCCACCACCCACGAGGGCCTCGGTGCCCTGGGCCGGGGTGAGGGCATCGCCTGTCTCGCCGTGGCCCTGCTGGAGGCCCGCTGATGTCGTCGCGGCGTCCACCCCGCGGAGGGGGAAGGGGCCGTCCGCCGGGGAGGGGCAGCGGCCGCCGCCCGGACCCGCCGCGTCAGGCATCCGCGCGCCGCGGCGGTGGGCCCAAGCGCTCAGGTAGCAGCGGCCCGCCGGGCCTGGGCGGCGACCAGGTGGAGGGCCGTCAGGCGGTCCGGGAGGCGTTGCTGGGACCCCGGTCGGTGCGGGAGATCCTGCTCGCCGCCGATCTCGATCCCGCCCCGATCCTCGACGACATCCGGGACCTGGCCCATGAGCAGCGGGTGGCGGTGCGCGAGGTCAGGCGCTCCGCCCTCGAGGCCCAGGCCCGGTCCGAGGCGCCCCAGGGGGTGCTGGCCACGGTCGCCCCGTTGCAGCCGGTCGACCTCGAGGTCCTGGCCGGGGTGGAGCGGCCCTTCCTCCTCGTGCTCGACGGCCTCCATGACCCCCAGAACCTGGGGGCGATCCTGCGGACGGCGGAGGCCGCCGGTGTCACCGGCGTCGTGCTTCCCCGGCACCGCTCCGTGCGGGTCACCCCGGCGGTGACCAAGACGGCCGCCGGCGCGGTCGAGTGGCTGCCGATCGCCGTCGCGGCCGGGGTTCCCGCGGCCCTGGCCGATCTGAAGGCCAAAGGTGTGTGGGTGGTCGGCTTGGACCAGGATGCCGACGACCTGTTCTGGGACCTCTCGGTGGCCACTGAGCCCCTCGCCCTGGTGCTCGGCAGCGAGAGCTCGGGGCTGGCCCGCCTCACCCGGGACCGCTGTGACGTGGTCGCCGCCCTCCCCCTGGCCGGGAACCTCGGCTCGCTGAACGTCAGCGCCGCCGCCGCCGTCGCCTGCTATGAGATCGCCCGCCTCCGCCGCGGCCGCTGATGGCGCCGTCGAAATTGCGTTGCTTCCGGTCGCTGCACGACCACAACCAACGCAATTTCGGGTATTGGTCTCAGCGCCTGGCGGACTGGATGGCCTTCCAGACGCGCTCGGGGGTGCAGGGCATGTCGATGTGGCGGACACCGAGGTGGCTCACGGCGTCGACCACGGCGTTCTGCACCGCCGGCGTCGAGCCGATGCTGCCGGACTCGCCGATGCCCTTGGCCCCCAGGTCGTTGAGGGGCGTGGGGGTGACCATCTCGATGCGCTCGAAGCTGGGGACCTCGCTGGCAGCGGGCACCGAGTAGTCGGCCAGGTTGGCGGTCTGGGGGTTGCCGTCCTCGTCGTAGGCCATCTCCTCGAAGAGGGCCTGGGCCGCGCCCTGCGCCAGGCCGCCGTGGATCTGGCCGTCGGCGATCAACGGGTTGATCAGCGTGCCCGCGTCGTCCACCGCGACCATGCGCACCAGCCGGGCGGCGCCGGTCTCGGTGTCGACCTCGACCACCGCGAGATGGGCGCCGAACGGGAAGGTGGGACCCTCGGCGGTGAAGTCCGAGACCCCGACGAGGGTGTCCTCGGACCGGGCGGCCACCTCGGCCCAGCCCACGCCGACGGCGGGGACCCCCGCCACGTGGAACTGCCCGGAGGCGGTGTCGAGGACGACGTCGTCGACGGCGGCCTCCAGCAACTCGGCGGCCCGCTCCCGGGCCCGGTCGATGAGGTGACCGGAGGCCGAGAGGATCGACGAGCCCGCGATCTGGACCGATCGCGACCCCCCGGTGGTCGTGCTCGACTCGAGGTCGTCGGTGTCGCCGTGGATGACCCGCACGGCGTCCATGGGCACGCCCAACTTGTCGGCGGCCAACATGGCCCAGGTGGTGTCGTGGCCCTGGCCGAACGGCGTCGCCCCGGTGCGGACCTCGACGGTTCCGTCTTCGCGCGCGGTGACCGAGCCGAACTCCCCGCCGCCGCCCAGCGCGGTGATCTCCACGTAGACGGCGAGGCCGATGCCGAGCTGTAGGGCGTCGCCCGCCTCGCGGCGTCGGGCCTGCTCGGTCCGCAGCTCGTCGTAGCCCGCGACCTCCAGCACCCGGTCCAGCGCGGCCGTGTAGGCGCCGATGTCGTAGGTGGCGCCGCCGGGTGTGGTGTACGGGTACACGTCGTCGCCCAGCAGGTTGCGGCGCCGGACCTCGGCGGGGTCCATGCCGATCTCGGCCGCGAACAGGTCGACGGCCCGCTCGATGGCCGCCGCCGCCTCGGGGCGGCCGGCCCCTCGGAACGGGCGCATCGGGCTGGTGTTGGTGATGACCGAGGCCGAGTCGAAGCCGACGTTGGTGATGGCGTAGACGCCGGTGGTCATCATCCGGGTCATGAAGGGCAGGACCGCGCCGAGCATCGGATAGGCGCCGGCGTCCTGGATGACCGACAGCGAGTAGGCCGTGATGTGGCCGTCCCGGGTGCCACCGATGCGCACCTGCTGGGTCTGGGCCCGGCCGTGCACGAAGGAGGTCATGGACTCGGTGCGGGTCTCGGCCCAGCGCACCGGGCGGTCGACCCGGCGGGCCAGCTCGGCGACGAGCAGCTCCTCGGGCAGCTCGCCGTTCTTGGCGCCGAAGCTGCCGCCGACGTGGGGGATGACGACGCGGACCTGGTCGGGCTCGAGCCCGTAGACGGCGGCCAGCCGGTCCCGGACGGGGTGGGCCCCCTGGCAGCTCGACCACATGATCAGGCGCCCGTCCTCCCACCAGCCCGCGGCGGCTCGGGGCTCGATCGGGGCGGCCGACACCCGCTGGTTCACGATGCGTTGCTCGAGGACCACCTCACAGCCCGAGAAGTCGGCCACGAGGTCCCCGGGGATCTCCATGGCCAGCGGCGAGTCGGCGTCGGGGAAGACCGTGGTGCCGTGCTCCCGGGCCTGCTCGGGGTCCACGACCGCCGCCAAGGGGTCGTAGTCCACGATCACCATCTCGGCCGCGTCGACCGCCTGGGCCCGGGTCTCGGCCACCACGACGGCGACCGCCTCCCCGACGAAGCGCACCACGTCGCGGGCCAGGAGGGGCCGCGTCATCGTCTGGTTGAGGAACATCATCTCCGGCTCGAGGTCCGCCAGGTCGAGATCGGCCGCGGTGACCACCGCCAGCACACCCGGTGCGGTCACGGCCTCGCTGGTGTCGACCGCCTCGATCCGGGCGAAGGCCAGGGGGGAGCGCACGTAGACGGCGTGGGCCGCCCCGGCGGGGAGGGTGACGTCGTCGACATAGTCGCCGGCGCCGGTGAGCAGCTCCGGGTCCTCGACGCGTCGGACCCGGTTTCCCAGGATCGACACGCCGCTAGTCCGAGCTCGGGAGGGGCTTGGCCTCCTTGAGTGGGAGGGCGGTCCCGCCCACCGCGAGGGAACCTTCGCCCGGCTTCGTGCACAACAGCTCGAGCCCGCTGTCCTCGTGCACGTAGCGCTTGCCGAGCATCGTGCCCGCCGCGTGGGTCGCGTCGAGGCTCGCCCGCGCGGCCTCGTCGGGGGCATCGTCGGCCGCGACCATGACGGCACCCCCGCACTCGACGTCCACGGCCGCGCCGGGCGGTCGGACGATGATCACCTCGGTGGCACAGACGACGCTGGCCAGCTTCGTTCCCGGAGTCAGATCCACGCCACCATCCTGCCCCACCGGGCGGTGCCATCGGTACCGGTAGCGTCCTCGGGTGCCATGAACGACACCGATCCGGTGGTCGAGATCCGCCCGCCTGCCCGTCGCCCGATCCGGGTCGTGCTCGGGGACCGGCTCGATCTGGGCCGGGAGTGCGACGGCCTGGTGCTGGTGGACCCCGGCGTGTCCCGGCGCCACGCCCGCCTGGAGCTCGACGGCGGTCAGGTGTGGGTCCAGGACCTGGGCAGCAAGAACGGCACGCTGCTCAACGGTGCGGTCGTCACCGACCCCGTGCCCCTCGGGCCCGGTGACCTCGTGGTGCTGGGTCGCACGGAGGTGCGGCTCGTCGAGGGGGTCGGTGCGCCGACGACGGGCCACCCGCCCGACAGCGGGGACCCGCGGGCCACCGTCGCCGGCGTGAGCCGGGACCACCTCGTGGCGGCGACGCCGGAGCCCGCCGGGCGCGACGGGGGTGACGGCGACACGATCACCATCGTCTTCAGCGACATCGAGTCCTCCACGGAGCAGGCGCTGGCCCTGGGTGACGGCCGCTGGTTCGACCTGCTGGCCATCCACAGCGGCATCGTGCGAACCAACCTCGCCCGCCATGGTGGCCGGGAGATCAAGGACCAGGGCGATGGCTTCATGCTCACCTTCACCAGCGCCCGCCGGGCGTTGAACTTCGCCATCGACGTCCAGCAGGCCTTGGCCCGCTGGAGTGCCCAGCACCCCGACGAGGCGCTGCGGGTCCGCATCGGGATGCACACCGGCGAGGCCATGGTCGCCGGCACCGGCGACCTCTTCGGCAAGCACGTCATCATCGCGGCCCGCATCGCCGCCCTCGCCCGTGGTGGCGAGATCCTGGCCTCGAACCTCGTGGTCGAGATCACCTCCAACCGCAGCGACCTCGACTTCGGCCAGGGCCGACCGGTGACCCTGAAGGGTGTGAGCGGGACCTACACCGTCCACGCGCTGGCCTGGGACTGAGTCCCGGGGGCCGGCGGGGGCGGGGGGAAGGCGACCCGGAAGCGGGCGCCGCCCCCGGGCGCGTCGGTGACCGTCACGGAGGCATTGTGGCCCGCGGCCACGGCCGCCACGATCGCCAGCCCGAGCCCGCTGCCGCCGGCGTCGCGTGATCGGGCCTCGTCGAGGCGGACGAAGCGTTCGAACACGCGGCGGCGATCCGGCTCCGGGATGCCGGGCCCGTCGTCGTCCACGGTGAGGGTCACGGTGCCGTCGTCGGCCTCCTGCAGGGCGATGGCCACGCGGTTGCGGGCATGGAGCGTCGCGTTGTCCAGCAGGTTGGCCACGAGCCGGTCGAGGCCCACCGGGTCGCCCCGAACCTGGCCGCCCGACACGGCGCTGAGGTCGACGGTGATGCCGTCGGTGGCCCGTCGCCGGCCGACGACGGTGCCGACGACGTCGTCGAGGTCGACGTCACCGCGGTCGACGGGGGTCACGTCGTCGTCGGCCCGGGCCAGGAGGAGGAGATCGTCGACCAGTCGCTGGAGACGGAGGGACTCGTCGGCCACGACGACCGCAAGCTCCTCCACGCTGCTCGCCTCGGGGTGCTCGAGGGTCACCTCCGCGTGCTGGCGCAGCGAGCTGACCGGTGACCGCAGCTCGTGGGCGGCATCGGCGACGAAGGCCGCCAGCCGGTCCCGGGAGTCGCCGAGACGGTCGAGCATGGCGTTGAGGGTGCGGGCCAGGTCGCCGATCTCGTCGGCGGTGTCGGGCTCGGGGAGTCGGCGGTCGATGTCGGTGGCGGTGATCTCGCGGGCGCCGGCCGTCATCGCCGCCACCGGGGCGAGGGCCCGGCCCACGAGGCGCCAGGCGACGAGCCCGACCAGGACCAGCAGCAGCGGCACCCCGATGCCGAGGGAGGAGAGCAGGGCCCGCGTGGCCTCGTCGGCGCCGTCGAGGGCCCGCCCGACCAGCACGGTCTGGGAGCGGTCGGCCACCGCGATGCCGACGACCACGAAGCGGTCCTGGCCGACGGGGGCGTGGCCGATGACGGTCGACTCCTCGTCGGCCAGGGCCGCGACGGCGGCGAAGCCGTCCACGTTGGCGCTGGAGGCCACGACCTGCCCCGTGGTGTCCACGACCTGGATGAAGGCGTCCTCCTGGTCCTCGACGGCGAGGTCGGCGGTGGAGGTCGCGCCGGACGCCAGCGCGGTGGCCACGTCCTCGGCCCGCAGCTCAGCGGCCTCGCGGACGTTGGCGGTCAGCGAGGACCGGGTCAGCAGGACCATCGCCACCGAGCCGGCCAGCAGGGCGATGCCCACGAGGAGCACGGCACCGATCGCGGCTCTCGCGCGCAGGGAGACGGGCATCAGCCGCCGTCCTCGGCCAATCGGTAGCCCGCGCCTCGCACCGTCTCGATCGCCGCCCGCCCGAAGGGCCGATCGAGCTTGTTGCGCAGGTGCCGGACGTAGACCTCGATGATGTTGGGGTCGCCCTCGAAGTCGTCGTCCCACACGTTGCCGAGGATCTCCCGCTTCGACAGGACGGTCCCGGCGTGGGCCAGGAGGTACTCGAGGAGGGCGGTCTCCCGGGCGGTGAGGGGAACCTCCTCGTCGCCCCGCCACACCCGGCGGGAGGCGGGGTCCAGGCGGAGGTCGCCGGCGACGAGCACCGTGGGCCGCGGTGGTCGGCCCCGACGCACGAGGGCCCGCAGGCGGGCGACGAGGACGACGTGGGCGAAGGGCTTGGTGAGGTAGTCGTCGGCACCGGTGTCGAGCGCCTCGGCTTCGTCGAGGTCGCCGTCCTTGGCGGTCAGCATCAGCACCGGCGTCCAGTCGTCCTCGGCCCGCAGGGCGTGGCACACGCGGTAGCCGTTCAGGCCGGGCAGCATGATGTCGAGGACGATGACGTCATAGTCGTGTTCCCGGGCCCACCAGAGGCCGTCGATCCCGTCGTGGGCGACGTCGACGGTGAACCCCTCGGCGGTCAGCCCCTTGCGGATGCCGTCGGCGAGGGTGACCTCGTCCTCGATGATCAGGACCCGCACGGCATCAGTCTCGCGGGCGACGGACCGGACCGGGGGCGAGGGGCGGCGGTCAGGGGGCCACGATCTCGGCGTCCACCAGCACGCCCTCGCCCGTGTCGCCCTGCACCTTGGTCTCATACACCAGGCCGACGCCGGGAGCGAAGTACTTCTCCTCGACGACATCGGGGTCGAGCGGGTTCCAGTCCCGGGTCACCACGACGTCCTCGAAGTCCCCGAACGGCACCGAGACCGTCTCGTCTCTGCTGATCACCTCGCCGAGGTCCTCGGCCTCGCCGGGGTAGTACTCCTGGCGGTAGGCGTCACCCACCCGGGGATCGGCCCGCATCACGATCCCCGCGTAGGCGCCGTCGACCCCGTGTTCGAAAGAGCCGTCGTGGTCGACCAGGTTTCCCTGGTCGTCGTAGTTGTCGACGTCCTCACCGAGGTACCAGACGTTGCCCTCGGTGTCCTGGGCGAACCAGTCGAAGGTGTCCTCCACCAGGACGCCGTCGAGGGTCACGGTGTCGCGGACGACCGTGGCCGTGATGCCGGCGATGTCCCGGGTCTCCTCCTGGACCTCGACCTCGATGCGCTCGACCTCACCGTCGCCACTGGTCTCCTCGTAGGTCCACCGGCTGCCCGCCACGAAGGGCAGGTACGGGTTGTCGATGGTCTCGACGAAATCCGCGGGGTCCAGCTCAGGGGCGTAGTCGCCACCGTCGCCGGGGTCGATGACCGGATCGGCGAGGGTCGTGTCGGTGGACGGCGACGGGCTGGTCGGCGCGTCTTCCGGCGGTACCGGGTCGGCCGCGGATCCGTCGTCCCCGCAGGCCGTGGCGGCCAGGGCGACGACGAGGCCCGCGGCCAGCGCGAGGCGGACACGGTCGGGCAGGTGCGGCATCGGAGTTCCTCCTGGGCTCGGGTGGCTCCAGGGTGGCGGCTGGATTCTGAACGGTCCCTGAACTGCGGTGGGCTCCGGGTTCCTGCCTAGCCTCGGCAGGCGTGAGCCCCCGCCGCATCGGTCTGGTCGTCCTGGGCGCGGTCGGGGTCGTGATCTCGTCGGCCGGTCCGGTGGCCGCCCACGGGGCGGGCGCGCTGAGCGGGTTGCCTCAGCCGCGGTGGCAGTTCGCCTGGGCCATCGCGGCGGTGGTGGTGATCGCCTTCTTCGCGGCCGGGAGCCTCTGGCGCCGACCCCGCCTCGATGCCGTGGCCGACGGTCGCCCGTTGCCGGGGCGGCCCGTGGTCGTGGCCGCGGCGGTCCTGGTCCGGGTCATCGGCCTGGTGCTCTACATCGTCGTCGTCACCGCCGGCCTGTTCGGCAGCGAGTTCCCCGCGGCCAACATCAGTCCCGTCGCGGTGTACGTCGCCTTCTGGGTGGGCCTCCCGTTCGTCTCGATGCTCCTGGGCGACCTCTGGCGGGTGCTGAGTCCCTTCGAGACGCTGGCGCTGGTCGGAGCCTGGGCCCGCGCCCGTCGGCGCGGGCAGACGATGGCACCGGCGGTCGTCGAGGACACGGCAACCCACTGGCCCGCAGTGGCCGCGGTCGGCGGCTTCGTCTGGCTGGAGCTGGCGTACCACACGCCGACGGTGCCGCGGATGCTCGGTGCCCTCGCCCTCGCCTACGGCGTGGTGGTGCTCACCTTCGCCGCCCGCCGCGGCCGGGGCTGGCTCCGCACGGGAGAGGGGTTCGCCGTGCTCTTCTCCCTGTTCGCGGCGCTCGCCCCCTTCTCCGGCGACGGCGACGGGGGCCTGCGGGTCCGTTGGCCACTCAGCGGACTGGCGCGGGTCGTGATCCGTCCGGGGACGCTGCCCGTGCTGTTCGTCGTGGTGGGGGCCACGGTCTTCGACGGCCTCCTGCGGACGACCTTCTGGGCCGATCTCGCCCTCCTACGGGTGGGATGGGGCCTCACGGCGGTCAACACGATGGGCCTGGTGTGGTCCATCGGGGTCGTCGCCATGGTCTACCTCGCGGCGACCCGTCTGGTCGCCGAGTTGGTGGCGGCCGACCCCGACACCGTCTCCCGCCGGTTCGCCCCGGTGCTGGTGCCGATCGCCGCGTCCTACGCGGTGGTCCACTACTTCGGGGCCCTGGTCCTCGAGGGCCAGGGCTTCTGGTTCCTGCTCTCCAACCCCTACGGCAACGGCTGGGACCTCTTCGGCACCGACGACGGCACCATCGACTTCGCCCTGGTCAGCTCGGCCACGATCACCTGGGTACAGGCGGCGGCGATCGTGTTGGGCGGCGTCGGCGCGGTCCTGGTGGCCCACGACCGGGCGATCGAGGACCATCCGCCCCGCAAGGCCCTGACCGCCCAGTACGTCATGCTGGCCTTCATCCTCACCAGCGTCGTCTCCGCCGTCGCCCTCCTCCTGGGAACCTGAGCCCGAGGTGGGACTCGAACCCACGACCCCCGCTTTACAAGAGCGGTGCTCTGGCCAACTGAGCTACTCGGGCGACCTCCGGAGGGTACTGAACCCCCATCCGCGGGCGACGGGGACGGGCAGGACAGACTCTGGTCCTATGGACCTCGGTGACCGGGAGCGGTCTATCCTCGACTTCGAACGGTCCTGGTGGCAGACGCCGGGACCCAAGGAGCGTGCGATCCGTGCCCAGTTCGGCCTCTCGACCACCCGGTACTACCAGATCCTCAATGACCTGCTCGACGATCCCGACGCCATGGCCTACGACCCGCTGGTCGTGCGCCGCCTCCGCCGTCTCCGTGACCGGCGTCGCCGGGTGCGCTTCGAGCACGGGTCGGCGAGCGGGCCGGTGACATGAACGACGGCGCCCCTCGGGGGATCATCCTGATCGTGGTGGCGGTGGTCATCGGCCTGGTCCTGCTGGCCAGCGGGCTCGACGACTCCGAGCCGCTCAACCGCGACGCGGCCGACGCCGACGCCAACGTCGACGTCGATCCGGACACGACCGAGACCGTCCCGGTGACCGCCGACTTCGTGCCGACCGACATCCCGGTCGTGGTCGCCAACGGCAGCGGGGTCTCGGGGGCCGCCGGCGCCGTGACCGAGCAACTGGCGGCGGCGGGCTACAACCCGGGCGCCCCGACCGACACCAACATCCCCACCAGCGAGACGGCCCTGGACACCGTGTACTACATCACCGCCCCCGAGAGCTTCGAGGCCCAGGCCCGTCAGGTGGCCGAGGACCTCGGCCTCCCGCCGGAGTCGGTGCTGGAGATGCCGGCGACGCTTCCGGTGGCGCCCGAGGACCTGGGGCTCGCCGCGGTGCTGGTCGTGCTGGGCAGCAGCCCGGGCGGACTGGCCACCACGGCCACCGGGGCCGCGACGACCGTCGCGGGCTGACGCCCCGGACCTCCTGTGCCGTCCCGCTGGTGACCGCTGTCGACGAGCGGCTGGCTCCGTTCCGGGACGACCCCGGGTCGGTCGCCCTCATCCTGGACTTCGACGGGACCCTCTCGCCGATCGTCCCCGACGCCGCCACGGCGGTACCCCAGCCGGGCGTTCCGGCGTTGCTGGCCCGTCTCCGCGATCGCCTCGGCCTCGTCGCGGTGGTCTCCGGTCGGCCCGTGGACTTCCTGGGGCCCCTCCTACCCGACGGACTGGTCCTCGCCGGTCTCTACGGGCTGGAGGTCATCGAGGACGGCGAGCGCCGAGACCATCCGCAGTCGGGCAACTGGCGGGAGGTGATCGACGACGTCGCGGGCCGGGCCGAGGCCCGCGGCCCGGCGGGCGTGGTCGTCGAGCGCAAGGGCCTGTCGCTGACGATGCACTACCGCACGGCGCCCCAGCAGGCGTCGGCCACCGCCGACTACGTGGCCGACGAGGCCCACCGCTCCGGACTGGTGGCCCGACCGGCCCGTATGTCCTGGGAGCTGCACCCGCCGATCGAGGTGGACAAGGGCACCGCGGTCCTCGACCTGGTGGACGACTTCCGGGCGGTGGCCTTCGCCGGCGACGACGTCGGCGACCTCCCCGGATTCGACGCGCTGGACGAGTTGGACGGGCGCGCGGTGGCCACGCTGCGGATCGCGGTGGAGAGCGCCGAGGCACCGCCGGCCCTCCTGGACCGCGCCGATGTCGTCGTCGAGGGCCCCGGCGGCCTGGTGACCCTCCTGGAGACCTTCGCCTGAACGAGGGTCAGGTGGCGGCGGCGAGGTTGTCGTCCAGCCAGTCGGCGGGGGTCCTCGCCGTGGCGGCCTCCCGCCAACGGGCCGACAGGTCCCGGCGCGGGCCGCCGTCGAGGCACAAGGCCCGGTGCAGGGCGTCGGAGGTGCCGGTCACGTCGAAGGGGTCGCACCCCACCACGGCGTCGGCCAGTTCGGCCCAGGCGCCGGCCTCGGGGGACAGGACCAGCACGCCGTCGCGCTCGTTGACCACGGCCGCCTCCTTGGCCACGAGGTTGAGCCCGTCCCGCACCGGGTTGACCAGGACCACATCGGCCCGCCGCAGCGCGGCGACCGACCGCGGGAAGTCGTCGGCGGCGTCATAGAGGACCGGGGTCCAGTCCGAGGTGGCGAACCGCTGGTTGATCCGCGCGATCACGCTCTCCACCTCGGTGCGGTAGGCCAGGTACTCCGGCAGGCCCTCCCGTGACGGGTACACGTAGGCCCCGAAGACCACGCGCCCCTGCCACTCGGGCCGGTGCTCGAGGAGGTCCTCGTAGGCCAGGAAGCCCCGCACGAGGTTCTTCGACAACTCGATGCGGTCGACACGGACGAGGAAGCGACGATCCCCGACCTGGTCTTCGATGTCGCTCAGCGCGGCCGCGCAGGCAGGACCCCGGGCGACGCCGGCGATGTCGGCCGCATCGGGTCCCAGGGGGGCGATGAAGGTGGCCGGCGGGGTGATCGCCTCGGCCTCACAGGAGGCGACGAAGCCGTCCCGCCAGCGGCCGGTGTGGAAGCCGCAGGCCCGATGGGCGGCCAGTCCCTCCAGCAACAACCGCCGAGGGCCCTGGGGCAGGGTCCGCAGGTCGTCGGGACCGGCGAAGGGCGTGTGGCTGAAGTGCACGAGGGCCACGTCCGGGCGGCTCTCGGCCAGCGGGCCGGCCAGCAGGCAGAGGTGCAGGTCCTGCACGAGCACCACGGCGCCCTCCGGCGCGACCTCGGCGACGCCCGCCGCGAAGGCCGCGTTGACGGCCACGTAGTCGTCCCAGGCCGCCCACCAGTGGCGGTCGATCACTGGTCGGCGGGCGCGGTCCTGAAGACCGTGGTGGGCGAACCACAGGGCCGCGTTGGCGATCACGTCGTAGTAGGCGCGGTAGCGGTCGGGGTCGATGGCGAGGGCTCGGAACCGGAAGCCCTCCACCTCGGTGATCCCCCCGCCCGCGGCCTCACGGTCCTCCGGTGACATGGCGGCGGCCACCCACACCGCACCGGAGCCGGCCATCAGGGGCCCGATGCCCGAGACCAGGCCGCCGGCACCCCGGCGGGGCACCAGGCGTCCGTCCCTGTCCCGACGGAACGAGACGGGGCCCCGGTTCGAGACCATGACGAGCGGGCGTCCAGGCGAACCCGATGAGGGTCGGTCGACCATGCGGGGCACCATAGGAGCGTGCGAGTCCTCGCCGCGCCCGACAAGTTCCGGGGCACCGCGACCGCGTCCGAGGTGGCCGGAGCGGTGGCCCGAGCGGCGATCGCGGCCGGGGCCACCGCGGAGGAGGTCCCCCTGGCCGACGGCGGCGAGGGGACCCTCGAGGCGCTGGGAGGTGCCAACAAGACCACGACCGTGACCGGCCCGCTCGGTGATCCCGTGGAGGCGGCCTGGCGCCTGGACGGCCGCGACGCCGTCGTCGAGATGGCCCGCGCCTCGGGCCTCGACCTGGTCGGGGGCCCGGAGGGCAACGACGCCGTGGCCGCGTCGACCCAGGGCACCGGTGAGCTCATCACCGCCGCTGTGGAGCGCGGCGCCCGGGAGGTCGTGGTCGGCGTGGGTGGCTCGGCCACCACCGACGGCGGGCTGGGGGCGCTACGGGCCCTGGAGCCGATCCAACGGCTGCGGGGCGTTGACCTCCGCGTCGCCTGCGACGTGCGCCTCCCGTTCGTCGAGGCGGCCGAGGTGTTCGGGCCCCAGAAGGGCGCGACCCCGGCCCAGGTGGAGTTGCTGCGTCGTCGCCTCGAGCGACTGGCCCAGATCTACCTGGAGGAACACGGCGTGGACGTCACCGTGCTCGAGGGGGCCGGCGCCGCTGGGGGTCTGGCGGGTGGGCTGGCCGCCATCGGCGCCTGCCTGGAGTCGGGTTTCGACCTGGTCGCCGACGTGGTGGACCTCGACGAGCGCGTCGACGGCGCGGATCTGGTGGTGACCGGCGAGGGCTACCTGGACGAGCAGTCCTTCGACGGCAAGGTCGTCGGTGGCGTGGTCGCGATGGCGGCCGGGTTGGGGGTGCCGGTCCTGGTCGTGGCCGGCGAGGTCATCGAGGACCTGCCTCCGGACCTCGAGGCGGTGTCCCTCACCGAGCGGTTCGGTGGCGAGCGGTCCCGCCTCGACACGTTGGCCTGCATCGAGGAGGTCGTGACCGACCACCTCCGCGGCGCGTGATGCTGCGCCGCGAGGCCGGTCAAGGGCGATCCGGCGGGCCTCGGAAGAAGATCACCAGGACGGCGACGATGCCGATCACGATCAGCAGCTTGGCCAGGGTGAAGGCCAGCCCCAGGACGAACTGCACGAGGGTGATGGCCCCGAGGAGGGCAAGCCCGAGCACGATGACCATCGGCCAGGGCATGCGCCGCGACGGCGGTTTCGGGTCGGCTCCCGGGTCGGTCATGGGTCAAGGGTACGGTCTGGTTCGTGACCGGACCGACCCCTGCTGAGCTCGCCCGCCTCGACGCCACGGCCCAGGCCGAGCTGGTCCGATCCGGCCAGGCCACGGCCACCGAACTGGTGGAGGCCGCCATCAGCCGCATCGAGGCCCTGGACCCCCAGCTCAACGCCGTCATCCACCGTCAGTTCGACCAGGCCCGCGAGCAGGCGGCGGGGTCCCTGCCCGACGGTCCCTTCCGGGGCGTCCCGTTCCTGGTCAAGGACCTCGACAACAGCCACGAGGCGGGCCAGCCGTACCACGCCGGCACCCGCTACCTCCAGAAGCACGGGTACGTGGCCACCGAGGACTCCGAGCTGATCCGCCGCTACCGGGCCGCCGGCCTGGTGATCACGGGAAGGACCAACTGCCCCGAACTGGGACTGCAGCCGACCACCGAACCGGCGACCCACGGTCCCACCCGCAATCCCTGGGACACCACCCGTTCCCCGGGGGGGTCGAGTGGCGGCTCGGCTGCGGCGGTCGCCGCCGGTCTGGTGCCGATGGCCCATGCCGGTGACGGCGGGGGATCGATCCGCATCCCGGCCAGCGCCTGCGGCCTGGTCGGACTGAAGCCGAGTCGGGCCCGCCACACCAACGCCCCCGAGAACGAGGCCTGGGCCGGGCTGGTGGCCCGGAACGTCGTCAGTCACTCGGTCCGGGACACCGCCGCGGCGCTCGACGTGATCGCGGGCCCGGCGCCGGGTGACCCCTATCAGGCGCCACCGGCGGCCCGGCCCTACCGTCAGGAGGTGGGGGCGGACCCGGGTGCGCTCCGGATCGGGTGGCTGGTCGATGACCCGGGCGGGGCCGTCCCGACCGAGCCGGCCTGCGCCACCGCGGTGGAACGCACGGTCGGCCTGCTCGACGGCCTGGGTCACCACGTCGAGGACGCCGCCCCGGACGGGCTGGAGAGCGAGCAGGTCGTCGGCAACTTCACCGCCTGCTTCGGCGCCTGGACCGCCCTGGACCTGGCTCACTTCGAGTCCCTGGTCGGTGAGCCCATGGTCGAGGGCGACGTGGAGCCGGAGACCGCGGCGCTCGGCGAGTTGGGCCGAGCGGTGACCGCGGTCCAGTACCTCGAGGCCCTCGACGGGCTCCAGAGCTGGAGTCGCGGCGTCGCGGCGTGGTGGGAGGACCACGACGTGCTGGTCCTGCCGACCATGCCGGTCCTGCCCACGCCGCTGGGAGCGTTCGATGCCACACCGGACGACCCGCTGGCGGGCATGGTGCTGTCCACGACCGTCGTGCTCTACACGGCGCCGTTCAACATCACCGGCCAACCCGCCATCTCGCTGCCGTTGCACTGGACCGAGGACGGGCTCCCGATCGGGGTGCAGTTGGTCGCCGCGTTCGGCCGGGAGGACCGACTGCTGCGAGTGGCGGCCCAGCTGGAGGCGGCCGCGCCCTGGGCCGACCGCAGACCACCCGTCTTCGCCGGGGTCTGAGCGGTCCGACAGCGGCGGCGGGTGCGGCCACAATGGCGTCATGAGCACCTCGGACCTCTTCGCCCTCGACGGGAAGGTGGCGGTGGTCACGGGCGGGACCAGCGGCATCGGCCGCATGATCGCCGACGGCCTGGTCGATGCCGGGATGCGGGTCTACGTGGCCTCGCGCCAGGCCGACGCGTGTGCCCGGGTGGCCGGCGAGCTGTCCGAACGAGGGACCTGTGTCGGCCTGCCCGCTGATCTCTCGACCCAGGACGGCTGCCGGGCGCTGGCGGCGGGAGTAGCCGAGCGGGAGGCCGCGGTGGACCTGCTCGTGAACAACGCCGGGGCCACGTGGGGCGCGCCGCTCGAGGAGTATCCCGATGCCGCGTTCGACAAGCTCTGGGCCGTCAACGTGAAGGGGGTCTTCCACCTCACCGTGGCCCTGCTGCCGCAGTTGCGGGCCGCCGCCTCCCCCGAGGACCCGGCCCGGGTCGTCAACATCGGCTCGGTCGACGGCATCCGGGTGCCGGTGATGGAGACCTACGCCTACTCCACCACGAAGGCAGCCGTGCACATGCTGACCCGGCACCTGGCGACGCAGCTGGCGAGCGAGCACATCACGGTCAACGCCATCGCCCCCGGCCCCTTCGACAGCCGGATGATGGCCTTCGCCCTCGACGACCCCGGCACTCGCTCCGCCATCGCCGGCAGCGTCCCCCTCGGTCGCGTCGGTGAGGCCGCGGACATGGCCGGCACCGTGGTCTACCTGGCCGGCCGGGCCGGCGCGTACCTGACCGGCGCCGTGCTCCCCGTCGCCGGCGGCATCACCGCCTAGCCCGACCCGCAGACGAACTGGCGCCCGATTGAGGCGTTCTGGCGCTTCAATCAGGCGCCAGAACGGTCGGTGGTCGTCAAGCGGTGCGGCGTTGGTAGGTGTCGAGCGAGAGGGGCGGCGGGCGTTCGCCGATGCGGACCCGGGCGGGACCGGCGGCCGGCCGGTCGAGCACGACGGTGTCGGGCAGGTCGGCCACCCCGGCCCGGTCCAGGATGGTGTGCAGCACCTCGGTGGCCTGGACCGACAGCTCGGACAGGCTGCGGTTGCGATGGAGACGGGCGCCGAGGTCGACCTGGGCCAGCCCTCGGGCGCCGACGGCGCGGAGGGCGTCGAGCAGGAGGCCGATGTCGACCCCGTAGCCCTCGACGAACGACAGCGACTCGACCAGCGAGCGTCGGGCCGCGTACTCGCCGGACAGGGGCTGGACCATCGCGGCGAGCGCCGGATGCAGGAGCGCCAGCGCCGGGCGGGCCAGCAGCTCGGTCACCCGACCCCCCCCGGGTTGGCCGCCCGTCTCGGGGCGCTCGTAGAAGCCCTTGACGAACTGCACCTCCGGCTCGGTCAGCAGGGGGCCCACCAGGCCGGTGATGAACGCGGTGTCGAACTCCAGCAGGTCGGCGTCACACCAGACGATGAGGTCTCCGGTGCTGGCCAGGACGGTCTTCCACAGGGCCTGGCCCTTGCCCGGCTCGTCGCCGAACTCCGGCGCCACGGCCGCGGCGTCCACGACCCGGGCCCCGGCGTCGACCGCGACCCGGGCGGTGCCGTCGGTGGAGTGGTCGTCGAGCACCAGGATCTCGTCGACCAGGGGAGTCCCCTGGACCAGGTCCCGGTGGACGGCGGCGACGATCGGGCCGACGGTCTCGGCCTCGTCGCGGGCGGGCAAACAGACCGAGAGGCGCCGCCCCTGCTTCGCCTCGGCGAGCGCGCCGGCGGCGAAGCGGGCGTGGTGGAAGGTCTGCACCGCAGCCATCGAGGTTTCACGGTACGGCCAAACCCGCCGAGAATGGGCCCGTGACCGCCCCCGAGCCCCGACTGGCCTGCCGGGCCTGCGGCCACGACACGGCTCCCCTCGGGGTCCAGTACTGCGACCGGTGCTTCGGCGCCCTCGATCTCCTGGCGGCCCCGCCGGCCGCCGATCGCCCGTGGACCCCGCTCGTCCCGGCGCCGGCGCTGGGCTCCACGCTCGGGCTCGGGGACCTGTGGCTGAAGGACGAGACGGCCAACCCGACGGCGTCGTTCAAGGACCGGGTCGTGGCCGCGACCTCCCGACGGGCCGCTGAGGTCGGCTCGGGTGTCCTGGCCTGTTCGTCGACCGGGAACCTGGCTCGGGCGGTGGCCGTCGGCGCGGCGGCCGCCGGCCAGCGCGCGGTCGTGGTCGTGCCCGAGTCCCTGTCCGCTCCCGAACGGGAGTCGCTGGTGGCCCACGGGGCGATGGTCGTCGCCGTGCGCGGCGACTACGACGCCGCGAACCGTCTGGCCGCCGAGGCCTCCGACGAGCTGGGGCACTGGGGCTGGGTGAACGGGAACCTCCGTCCCTGGTACGGCGCCGGCGCGGCCACCCTGGCGATCGAGGTGCTGGGCCAGGGCCCGCCACCCGCTCAACTGGTCCTGCCCATGGCCTCCGGAGCGCTGGCGTACCAGAGCGTCCGGGCCTGCTCGGCCGCAGGGGTCCGGCCCCGTCTGCTCGTCGGCCAGCCCGCGGGCTGCGCCCCGGTGGCCGCGGCGTTCGCGGCCGGCGACGCCGAGGTGGGCCCGGTCCGGCCCGCCACCCGGGTGGAGGTCCTGGCCATGGGGGACCCGCCCGAGGGCCACGACGTGTTGCAGGCCGCCCGACGCTCGGGCGGCGCAGTGCTGGCCGTGGCCGAGGACCGCCTCGAGGACGTGGTCACCGGAGTGCGGGACGACACCGGGATCCTCATCGACCTGGCTTCGGCGGTGGCGGTGGCGGCGGCCCGGGACGCGGTCAGGGCGGGCGTGGCCGACCCCGACGCCCGCACGGTGGTCGTCCTGACCGGCGGCCCGCCCCGCTGGCCTGCGGCCCCGGTGGTCGGCGCGGGGGTCGCCGTTACGATCGAACCCTCGTTGGCGGCCCTGCGGGACGCCGTGGCAGAGGAGATCCCATGAGCGAAGCGGTGGCCCGAGCGCCCCGGCGGCGGAGCCGCCCCGAGCGGAGCGGGCGATGAGCGTCACCGTCCGCGTGCCGACCACCCTGCGCACCCTGACCGGGGGCGAGTCGACCGTCACCGTGGAGGGTGCCACCCTGACCGAGGTGCTCGACGCCCTGGAGTCGACCCATCCGGGCTTCCGGGAGCGACTGCTCGACGAGGACGGCACGTTGCGCCGCTTCGTGAACATCTTCGTGGCCGACGACGACGTCCGCTTCCTGGACGGCCTGGCCACCCCCGTCCCCGACGGCGAGACCGTCAGCATCGTCCCCGCCGTCGCCGGAGGCTGACCCGAGGCTGCGCAGCGGAGCGGAGCAGCGGGTCGGGCGTTCCCCGACGGCGACGCCGGACTTGCCGAGCGCAGCGAGGCCAGTCAGATGTAGCTGCGCAGCGGAGCGGAGCAGCGGGCCGGGCGTTCCCCGACGGCGACGCCGGACTTGCCGAGCGCAGCGAGGCCAGTCAGATGTAGCAGCGGAGCGGAGCAGCAGGTCGGGCGTTCCCCGACGGCGACGCCGGACTTGCCGAGCGCAGCGAGGCCGGTCGGGTGAGGCTGCGCAGCGGAGCGGAGCAGCAGGTCGGGCGTTCCCCGACGGCGACGCCGGACTTGCCGAGCGCAGCGAGGCCGGTCGGGTGAGGCTGCGCAGCGGAGCGGAGCAGCAGGTCGGGCGTTCCCCGACGGCGACGCCGGACTTGCCGAGCGCAGCGAGGCCAGTCAGATGTAACTGGGCCGTTCGACCCATTCCGGTCAACCCGAGCGGCCACCAAGCCGTAACCCCAAGCCATGAGGGGAATCGGGCGGATACTCGTCGCCGACGGCGACCTGCGGTTCCGGGCCCGTCTCGGGGCCACGCTGGCCGCGGCCGGCCACATGGTGGTCGACGCCGGTTCCGTTCGTGACGCGGCGGGCAAGCTGGCCTCGCGTCATCCCGACGTCGTGGTCCTCGACGTGAGCGAGGGCTATCACGGCATCGCCCTCCTGCGCACCCTGCGCGACGAGGTCCCTCGGCCCCATCCCGCCATCGTGGCCTTGGCCCCTCCCGATGATCCGGCGGCGAGCGCGGAGGCCATGCTGCTGGCGGCCGAGGCCCAACTGGTCAAGCCCGTCGACGCCGAGAGCGTCCTGGCCGCGGTCGACCATGTGCTGCTGGCCCGGGACCACGCCGACCTCTGAGGTCCGCCGCCAGGATTTCCCCCTGCCCCGTGTTGCGATTCCGGGTGTCGTCGTGGTTTGCTGTTAGCAGTCTCGATGCGAGAGTGCTAACGCAACATCCTCAAAGGGAGGACCACCCGAATGGCAAAGACCATCGCCTTCGACGAAGAGGCCCGTCGCGGCCTCGAAGACGGCATGAACAAGTTGGCCGACGCCGTGCGCGTCACCTTGGGGCCGAAGGGCCGCAACGTCGTGTTGGAGAAGAAGTGGGGCGCTCCCACGATCACCAACGACGGTGTGTCGATCGCCAAGGAGATCGACCTGGAGGACCCCTACGAGAAGATCGGGGCCGAGCTGGTCAAGGAAGTGGCCAAGAAGACCGACGACGTCGCCGGTGACGGCACGACCACGGCCACCGTCCTGGCCTGGGCCATGGTGCGCGAGGGCCTCCGCAACGTGGCCGCCGGCGCCAACCCGATGAGCCTCAAGAAGGGCATCGAGGCCGCCGTGGAGGTCGCGGTGGCCACCATCGCCGACCTGTCGGTCGAGGTCGACGACAAGGGCCAGGTCGCCCAGGTCGCCGCCATCTCCGCCGCCGACGAGGAGATCGGCAAGATGATCGCCGATGCCATCGACAAGGTGGGCAAGGACGGGGTCATCACCGTCGAGGAGTCCCAGACCTTCGGCATGGACATGGAGCTGGTCGAGGGCATGCGCTTCGACAAGGGCTACATCTCCCCCTACTTCGTCACCGACCCCGACCGCATGGAGGCCGAGCTGGAGGACCCCTACATCCTCCTGGTCTCCTCGAAGATCTCGGCCGTCAAGGACATGCTGGCCGTGCTCGAGAAGGTGATGCAGGCGGGCAAGCCGCTGGTCATCATCGCCGAGGACGTCGAGGGCGAGGCCCTGGCCACCCTCGTGGTCAACAAGATCCGCGGCACGTTCAAGTCGGTGGCCATCAAGGCCCCCGGCTTCGGCGACCGCCGCAAGGCGATGCTGCAGGACCTCGCCATCCTCACCGGTGGCCAGGTCGTGTCCGAGGAGGTCGGGCTCAAGCTCGACAACACCACGTTGGACCTGCTGGGTTCGGCCCGCAAGGTCGTGGTGACCAAGGACGAGACCACCATCGTCGAGGGCTCGGGTGACGACGCCGACATCCAGGGTCGCATCCAGCAGATCAAGAACGAGATCGACAACACCGACTCCGACTACGACCGCGAGAAGCTCCAGGAGCGCCTCGCCAAGCTGTCGGGGGGCGTGGCCGTCCTGAAGGTCGGCGCCGCCACCGAGGTCGAGCTCAAGGAGAAGAAGCACCGCATCGAGGACGCCGTCAGCACCACGAAGGCGGCCATCGAGGAGGGTGTCGTCACCGGTGGTGGCGTGACCCTGGTGCGGGCCTCCGACGCCGTGGACAAGGTCATCAAGAAGCTCGAGAAGAGCGAGCACGACGAGGCCACCGGCGCCCGGCTGGTCCAGCGGGCGATGTCCGAGCCGCTCCGTCAGATCGCCGTCAACGCCGGCATGGAGGGTGGTGTGGTCGTCGAGAAGGTGCGGGATCTGCCGACCCCGACCGAGGGCCTCGACGCCGCCACCGGCGAGTACGGCGACCTGATGAAGCTCGGCATCATCGATGCCGCCAAGGTGACCCGGTCGGCGCTGCAGAACGCGGCGTCGATCGCGGCCCTGTTCCTGACCACCGAGGCCGTCATCGCCGATCAGCCCGAGGCCGAGCCGGCCATGCCCGGTGGGGACATGGACTTCTAGAGATCGGGAGATCCGAGGATCGGCAGAGGGTCGGCCCGACGGGCCGGCCCTCTGTGGTTTTCGCGTAGGTTCAGGTCGTGAACGGACCCGCCCTGCATCCCCTGCTCGAGCCGTTGGCCTTCCTGCTCGGGGACTGGGTGGGGGAGGGGGAAGGCTCGTACCCGACCGACATCCGGGACTTCCGCTACCGGGAGGAGACGCGGTTCTGGCACGGGGGCAAGCCGGTGCTGCTCTACTCCCAGCGCACCACCGACCTCGACGACGGGGCGCCCCTGCACAGCGAGATGGGGTTCTGGCGACCGCAGCCCGAGGGCCGCCTGGAGGTGGTCATCAGCCATCCGACGGGCCACGCCGAGCTCAGTGCCGGCACGGTGGCGGACGGGGTGATCGAGCTGGCCTCGACGTCGGTCACGGCGACGGCGACGGCCAAGGAGGTGACCGCGGTCGAGCGGCGCTTCCAGGTCAGCGGTGACGTACTGGCCTACACGTTGGCCATGGCGGCTGTCGGCCAGCCGATGACCCACCACCTCGCGGCGACCCTCGACCGGGCCTGAGTCCGCCCGTCGCTACCCTCGGCCCGATGAGGGGTCGCACGGTCACCACGCTGACCCATCGCTTCCGGGCCGGGATGCTGACGCGGGCGCCGGATGGTCTGATCGTCGAGGAGCCGCTGGCGATCGACCTCGACGGCACCCTGGTGGCGACCACCATGCGCACCCCGGGCCATGACTTCGAGTTGGCCGTGGGCCTCTGCTTCACCGACGGCCTGCTGGACGGGGCCCCGGTCCTGGCTTGTCGCTACTGCGGTACCGGAGCCGCCGTGGACACCGAGTTCAACGCCGTCTCGGTGGAGACCGGCGGACGGGCCCCGGTCCCCACGCCCCGCCTGAGCCCGACGACCTCCAGTTGCGGCCTGTGTGGATCGACCAGCCTCGACGAGCTGGGCCGACGGCTGGCACCGCTGCCGCCGGCCGAGCTGTTCACACCGGAGGTCCTGCTCGAGGCCGTGGCGAACGTGGTCGTGGACCAGGAGCTGTTCGCGGCCACGGGCGCCGTCCACGCAGCCGCGGCCTTCGGTCGCGACAGCACGCCGCTGCTGGTGCGGGAGGACATCGGGCGGCACAACGCCGTGGACAAGGTCGTGGGCCACCTGTTCCTCGACGGCGCGCTTCCCGCGGCCGGCCTGGGGCTCTTCGTGAGCGGTCGGGCCAGCTTCGAGATCGTGCAGAAGGCCTGGGCCGCCGGCTTCGCCGCCGTGGTCGCGGTGAGCGGCCCGTCGGCGCTGGCGGTGGACGCCGCTCGCGCCGCAGGGTTGCAGCTCGCCGGCTTCGCCCGCGACGGCCAGCTCAACCTCTACGCCCCCGAAGAGCTCGCGTAGCGTGTCGGAGATGCCGCGCAACCGTCGAGACCGCCGCTCCACGGGCGCGCGCCTGGAACGACCTCTGATCCGCGAGGGTGGCGAGCTGCGTCCGGCGACCTGGGAGGAGGCCCTGGACCGGGCCACCGAGGGATTCCGGCGGGTGTTGGACGCCAAGGGGCCAACCGGCATCGGCCTCTTCAGCTGTTCGAAGGCCACCAACGAGGTCAACTTCGCCGCGCAGAAGTTCGCCCGCGCCGTCCTCGGGTCCAACTACATCGATTCCTGCAACAGAACCTGACACGCGCCCTCGGTCGTCGGTCTGGCGACGGTCTTCGGTGCGGGGGGTGGGACCTGTTCCTACGCGGAGGTGGAGGAGGCCGACGTCGTCCTCCTGTGGGGCTCCAACGCCCGTGAAGCCCATCCGATCTACTTCCACCACCTGCTCCGGGGCATCGAGAACGGCACCCGGCTGTACTGCGTGGACCCCCGCCGTACGTCGTCGGCCAAGTTCGCCGACGTCTGGCTGGGCCTCGAGGTGGGCTCGGACATCGCCCTGGCCAATGCCGTCGGGCGGGAGATCATCGTGGCCGGGCTGACCGACGAGGCCTTCATCGCCCACTCCACCCAGGGCTTCGAGGCCTACGCCGCCGCGGTCGAGCCGTACACGCTGGAGCGGGCCGAGTCCCTCACCGGCGTGCCCGCGGCCGCGATCGGGGAGATGGCCCGGACCTACGCCACCGCCGAGAAGGCCCAGATCCTCTGGACCCTGGGCATCACCGAGCACCACAACGCGGTCGACAACGTCCTGGCCCTCTGCAACCTGGCCCTGCTCACCGGCCACGTCGGCCGGTGGGGATCGGGCCTGGTCCCCCTGCGGGGCCAGAACAACGTCCAGGGGGGCGGCGACATGGGCGCCCTGCCCGACAGGCTGCCCGGGTTCCAGGACGTGACCGACCCGGGGGCCCGGGCCCGCTTCGAGGCGACCTGGGGCGTGGCCCTCAACCCCGAACCGGGTCTGCACCTGACCCTCATGTTCGAAGCCATGGGGCGGGGCGAGCTCACCGGCCTCTACGTGATCGGTGAGAACCCGGCTGACTCCGAGGCCCACGTGGAACACGCGCGGGGCCTGCTGGCGGGACTGGACCACCTGGTGGTGCAGGACATCTTCCTGACCCGCACCGCCGAGTTGGCCGACGTCGTCCTGCCCGCGTCGGTGGCCTGGGCGGAGGGCGAGGGCACGGTGACCTCCAGCGAGCGCCGGGTCCAACGGGTGCGGGCCGCGGTGCCCCCGCCGGGCGAGGCCCGCCACGACCACGAGATCCTCGGCGCGCTGGCGCGGCGGATGGGCTATGACTGGGGCCACCCGAGCCCCGAGGAGCTCTGGGACGAGCTGCGATCGCTGTCGCCGTTGCACCGCGGGATGACCTATGCCCGCCTCGACGCCGCGGGTGGCCTGCAATGGCCCTGTCCCGCCGAGGACCACCCGGGTAGCCCGTTCCTGCACGCCTGGCTGTGGGAGCCGGACCTCGGGGGTCGCTCTCCGGCGCCCTTCAGCATCGTGGAGCACGCCGGCCCGGTCGAAGCGCTGAGCGAGCGGTTCCCGCTGCGCCTGACCACAGGCCGGGCGCTGGACTCCTACAACACCGGCGTCCAGTCGGGCGGCTTCGACTCCCCCATCCGCTACGGCGACGCCCTGGACCTGAACCCGGCCGACGCCGACCGCCTCGGGGTGGTCGACGGGGAGCGGGTGCGGGTCACCTCGCCCCGGGGCGCGGTGGAGATGGCGGTGCGGATCCAGCCCGACATCCCGGTCGGCCTGACCTTCACCACCTTCCACTTCCCCGACCTGGTCGACGCCAACCTGCTGACCAACGACGCCTGGGATCCCCGCTCGGGGACCGCCGAGTTCAAGGCGGCGGCCATCCGGGTCGACAAGATCGCCCCGTGAGCGCACCGAGGGCGGGCGGGGGGCCGGTGGACCGGTCTCGGTGTGACCAGGCGCGGACCCGATGAGCGATCTCTTCATCGGTCCGGACCGGCCGACCGAGCTCGAGCAGCGGGCCGTCGACGCCGTCCTGGGGGAGGGTGGTCCGGCTCTGGAGATCGAGACCGAGCGGCTGGTGCGTGGTGGCCGCACCCGGCGGCGGGAGCGTCGCCACCTCCTGCTGCCCGCCCTGATCGCGTTGCAGGAAGAGGTGGGCTGGATCAGCCCCGGCGGTCTCAACCACGTGGCCGACCGGTTGCAGGTGCCACCCGCCGAGGCGTACGGGGTGGCCACCTTCTATGAGCTCCTGCGCACCACCGAGCCGAGCCACGGCGGGCCGACCACCTGGGTGTGCGTCGATGCCGCCTGCCGCATCGCCGACGGGGACGCCCCGGTCGCCGAGGGCACGATCCCCCACGACGCCCCGTGCCTCGGCCGCTGCGAGCAGGCTCCCGCTTCCTGGGTCCAGCGTCGGGGACCGATGGAGCCGTGGTCCCCCCCGGGTCCGTTCGCCCTTCCCCAGGCCGGGGCTCCCGGCCTGCGGCTCCTGGGTCGGGTCGGCGTGGTCGACCCCACGAGCTTGGATTCCCACCTCGCCCAGGGCGGGGGCGAGGCCCTGACGCGGGCGCGCGAACTGGGTCCCGACGCGGTCATCGACTCGCTCACCGACGCCGGGCTCTCGGGCCGGGGCGGCGCCGCGTTCCCGACCGGTGTGAAGTGGCGGGCCGTGCGGGACGCGCCAGGCGGCGTCAGGCACGTCGTGGTCAACGCGGACGAGTCCGAGCCGGGGACGTTCAAGGACCGCCTGCTGCTGGAGCGCGACCCGTTCGCGGTGGTCGAGGCCACGGTCATCGCGGCGGAGACGGTCGGGGCCCGCGACGCGTGGTTCTACGTCCGCGGGGAGTACCCGGAGGCGGCGGCCCGCATCGAAGCCGCGGTGAGCCAGGTGGCGGCCGCCGGCTGGCTGCGGGACGGACTGCGCATCGAGGTGCGGCGGGGGGCGGGGGCCTACATCTGCGGTGAGGAGACCGCGCTGTTCAACTCCATCGAGGGGTTCCGGGGCGAGCCCCGCAACAAGCCGCCGTTCCCCACCACCAGCGGCCTGTTCGGCCAACCCACGGCCATCAACAACCCCGAGACCCTGCTCAACGTGCTCCCCATCCTGCGCGAGGGCCCCGAGGCCTACCGGTCGGTCGGAACCGAGCAGTCGCCGGGCACCCGGCTCTTCTGCCTGTCGGGTCGGGTGGGCCGGCCGGGGGTCTACGAGGCGCCGTTCGGGATCTCGTTGGGGGACCTGCTGGACCTCGCGGGCGGCGTCGAGGGTGACCCGGTGGCGATCCTGCTCGGCGGTGCCGCGGGGGTCTTCGTCGGCCCCGACCGCCTGGATCTGCCGCTCTCGTTGGAAGGCACGCAAGCCGCGGGAGCCACGCTCGGCTCCGGGGTGGTCATGGCCTTCGTCGCGACCGACGACCTGACCGACGTGGTCGTGCGCATCGCGGAGTTCTTCCGTGCCGAGTCGTGTGGCCAGTGTGTGCCCTGTCGCGTCGGTACGGTGCGCGTCCACGAGACGATGGTGCAGATGCGGGAGCGGGGGGCCTTGGCCGACGACCGGCGGGCGCTGCTGGACGAGATGGCCGCGGCGATGACCGACGCGTCCATCTGCGGCCTCGGTCACACGGCGGTGGGCGCAGTCCGCTCCGCGATCGACCTCGGGCTGGTCGGCTGATGGTGCGCCTGACCGTCGACGGCCGGGAACTGGAGGTCGAAGAGGGCACGACCCTCCTCGGCGCCTGCGCCGAGGTCGAGGTCGAGACCCCGACCATCTGCTGGGCGCCCAACCTGACCCCCGTCAACGTCTGCCGCGTGTGTGTCGTCGAGGTCGAGGGGTCCCGGGCGCTGGTGCCGGCCTGCTCGCGACCCGCCGAGGACGGCATGGTCGTGCACACCGATTCCGAGCGGGTGCGCCACAGCCGGAAGATGGTGCTGGAGTTCCTGGGCTCGGGTGTCGACCTCTCCCAGGCCGACGGCGTCGGTCGCTGGATCGAGCACTACGGCGCCGACCCCGACCGGTACGCCGTCGACCATCCGGCCGAGCGGGTCGAGGAGCCGGTGAAGGTCCAGGACGGGCTGTACGTCCGCGACTACGAGAAGTGCGTCCTCTGCTACAAGTGCGTCGAGGCCTGCGGCGACGACGCCCAGCACACCTATGCCATCGCGGTGAGCGGGCGGGGATTCGACGCCCGCATCAGCACCGAGTTCGACGTCGAGCTCCCCGACTCGGCCTGCGTGTACTGCGGCAACTGCATCGGTGTGTGTCCCACCAACGCCCTGGTGTTCAAGACCGAGTTCGACCTCCGTGGTGCCGAGGACTGGCGTCCCGAGGAGCAGACGGTCACCACCACCGTCTGCTCCTACTGCGGGGTGGGCTGCAACCTGGAGCTCCACGTCCAGGACGAGCGCATCGTCAAGGTCACCAGCCCCGTGGACCACGACGTCACCGAGGGCCACCTCTGCATCAAGGGACGCTTCGGTTGGCAGTACGTCCAAGGCCCCCCACCTCACCGCTGAGCCGCCGGGCGGCCGCCTCGGCGGGGCGCGGCACCACGAGGTGGCCACGGCTGCCCACCGCGACCATGCCCCCGTGGCGGCCGGCCTCCCCGAGCTGACCAGCGGCCATCGCCCCACTGGCGTGGTTCCCCCGGTCCGCGGCGACCGGTCAGGCCTGGTTGAGCTCGCGGTAGACGGCCGGTACGACGTTGCGGAGGTAGCCGACCGGCTTGACGAAGGAGCGCCCCCGACGGCGGTGCCGGTAGCCGATGGGGACCTCGGCATAGCGATGGCCCTTCGCCAGCAGGTCGAGGGTCAGCACCTGGGCGTAGTTGTAGTCGTGGACGATCTCGGCCTCGGCGGCGGCCGCAGGGGACAGGGCCCGGTAGCCGGACTGGGCGTCGGCCAGGGGGCGGCGGGCGACGAACGAGGTGAGCCAGGTCAGCAGCCGGTTGCCCAGCCGGCGGTGGGGACGCATGTCGGGCCGGCCGTGCCCGAAGCGGTTCCCGACCACGTAGTCGGCCTCGCCGGCCAGGATCGGCGCGACCATCGAGGACAGATCGCCCGGGTCGTACTCGTCGTCCGCGTCGCAGAAGGCCACGGCGGCCGCCTCCCGTCGTCGTCCCTCCTCCAAGCCGGCCCGGACGGTGGCGCCGAGCCCGAGATTGCGCTCGTTGACGATCACCTCGGCCCCGGCCCGGCGGGCGACCTCGGCGGTGGCGTCACGGGAACCGTCGTCGATCACGAGGCAGTCGACCCGGTGGCCGAGCACCGTGGTGGGTGCGCGGGCCACGACCTCGCCGACGGTGGCGGCCTCGTCCCGGGCGGGAAGGAACAGCAGGATCGGGCCATCCGGCACGAGGGCCGGATCGCGGGCCGGGTCGGTGGCGGTCGCGGGAAGTCGCAGGCGGCCGGCCAACCCGGGCCCGGGCCAGACCAGAGCCGTCCCGCCGGCGAGGAACGAGTACGCCGTGCTGATGGCGTGGACGACCAGGGTGGCGGCCAGGCCTTCGGCCGCGCCGTAGCCGAGGGCGACGAAGGTGGCCGTGCCCACCGCCTCGAAGGTGCCCAGCCCGCCCGGGGCGATGGCGGCGACCTGGGAACAGACCGTGGTGGCCGTGACGAGCAGCGCCTGCTGATAGCCGAGGTCGACGCCGACCAGGTGGGCGCCCTCCATGACCAGCACCGCCTCCAGCAGCCAGGCCGACCCGGTCGCGGCCAGGACGGCGGCGGTCGGCAGGCGCACCGCCGCGCCCCTCCGCGCCGCCCGCTGCAGCCACCACCACGCCACCCCGCCGGCGGCGGCCGCGACCGCCGTCGCCATCGCGAACCAGGGCCCCGCCAGGGACCACAGCACCGCTCCGCCCGCGGCCGCGCCGATGGTGGCCAGCGTGATCAGGTCGGCCACCCGCAGGGTGACGGTGGACGCGGTCGCCGGCCCCACGCTGATGCCGGCTCGGCGCACGACACTCAGGACGCGCAGCGGCTCGCCCAGACGGAGGGGGAGCAGGTGGTTCGCGCCGTAGGCGAGGTGGATGCCCGCCAGCGAGTGGCCCAGGCCCAGCTCCGGCAGCACCCGGTGCCACGCCCACGCCCGGACGACGAAGGCCGAGGCCAGGGCCAGCACGGCGAGGGCCACCGGGCCGGGGCGGGCTCGGGCGGCCGCACCGGCGTCGACCACGGCCGCGCCGTCCACGCCCCGGGCGATGAGAGCGACGGCCAGGGCGGTGCCGGCGACCCCGACGAGTGCGAGCCCGCCGCGTCGACGCCTGGGGTGAGGGGTCGTCGAGGGCATGTAAAGCAACCTTTACACATCGGGGGGTCAGGTGGCCAACGCACCCCTACAGTGGCCCCCATGGCCGAGCCGCTCAGTCCCCAGGTCGGGTGGGGTGTCCTCCACCTCTTCTGCAAGCCGACACCGTCGACCGACGGCCAGGCCGTCGTCGCCGCAGTCAAGGCCGCGGAAGGCGAGGGGGACCAGGTCGTGGCGGTGGCCGTCCTCGGTCACAAGGCCGACCTGGCCTTCATGGTCCTCGGTGACGAGCTCCGGCGTCAGCGCCGGTTCCAGACGGCGCTGCAGGCCGCGGGCCTCGAGGTCGTGGACTCCTATGTCTCCCTGACCGAGGTGAGTGAGTACGCCCAGGGCATGCCCGAGGAGATGAAGGCGCCCCGGCTGGCTCCTCAGGTCCCGCCCGAGGGCAAGGTGGCCTGGTGCTTCTACCCGATGTCCAAGAAGCGGGTGCCGGAGCAGAACTGGTTCACCCTGGAGTACGACCGGCGCAAGGACCTGATGATGGAGCACGGCACCTCGGGTCGGAAGTTCGCCGGCCGGGTCCTGCAGGTGGTCACCGGCTCGACCGGGCTGGACGACTTCGAGTGGGGGGTGACGCTCTTCGCCGTGCACCCCGACGACCTGAAGGAGGTCGTCTACACGATGCGCTTCGACGAGGCGTCCGCGGTCTACGCCGAGTTCGGGCCGTTCTACACGGGTCTGGTGACCCCGGTGGAGGACCTCGTGGAGGACCTCGGGCTGGCCTGAGCCGACCGTTGCGGGGCGGCTCAACTTGCGCTGTCCGTGGAGATCTCTACACTCGGTCGATCCACCGGGGGGTGGACCGAGGGGAGTAGGCAGAGATCTTGCGCATCCGGGCGGTGGTTCTCCCCGTGCTCGTCGTCGCCGGTGTGGTCGCCGTCCTGGCGAGCCCCGCGGCGGGGCAGGTCGCGGACGAGGAGCGGGAGCAGCGCGTCACGGCCGTGACGGTGACGCTCGAGTACGACGTCGGTGAAGGCGCCGACGCCGTCGACACCCCGGCGGTCGGGGTGGCCTTCACCGTCACCGCCGGCGACGAGGAGATCGGGACCGGGGAGACCGACGGCGAAGGCGTCTTCCTCCTCGAGGTTCCCGGTCCCGGTGAGTACGCGGTCGCTCTCGACCCCGAGACCGTGCCCGACGGCGTCGAGCTGGTCGATCCCGACACGGTGAGCCGCACGGTGCAGGTCAGTCCGCAGGAGACCCAGCGGGTGCTCTTCGCCCTGCAGGAGGAGGGGGCGGTCAGCACCCGCAACCAGTCCAGTGACTTCGACCGCTTCCTGCAGCTCCTGGTCGAGGGCATCAAGTTCGGTCTGGTCATCGCCATGATGGCCGTCGGCCTGTCGCTCATCTTCGGCACCACCGGCCTGACCAACTTCTCCCACGGCGAGATCGTCGTGGTCGGCACCGTGCTCGTCTGGTACCTGAACAACGCCGGGATCTGGCTGCCCCTGGCCACGCTGATCGGGATGGTCGTCATGTTCGGCGCCGGTGCGGGCTTCGACCGGGGCCTGTGGCGACCCCTGCGCCGTCGGGGCACCAGCCTCATCGCCATGCTCGTCATCAGCATCGGCGTCTCGCTGTTCATCCGCTACCTGGTGCTGTACGTGTTCCGGGGGCGACCCAAGGCCTTCCTGGACTTCGCGGTCCAGACGCCGTACGAGTTCGGCCGCATCACCATGGTGCCCAAGGACCTCTGGTCGATCGGGCTCTCGGTCGTGGTGCTCACCGGCGTCGGGCTGGTCCTGACCCGGACCCGCATCGGCAAGGCCATCCGGGCGGTGGCCGACAACCCCGACCTCGCCCGATCGTCGGGCATCGACGTGGACCGGGTGATCCTGGTGGTCTGGGGGGCCGGGGCCTCGCTGGCCACCCTCGGCGGCGTGCTCTTCGCCAGCAGTGAGTTGGTCGACTGGCAGTTCGGGTTCAAGCTGCTGCTGCTCATGTTCGCCGGCGTGACCCTGGGTGGACTGGGCACGGCCTTCGGCGCCTTCGTGGGCAGCCTGATCGTCGGCATCATCATCCAGGTCTCCACCCTGTGGGTGTCCCCCGAGCTCAAGAACGTCAGTGCGCTCTCCCTGTTGATCCTCATCCTGGTGGTCCGACCACAGGGCATCTTCGGACAGCGCGAGCGGATCGGCTGAGGGGCGACACGTGGACTGGCAGACGATCATCGAGAACGCCCTGCGGGCCGGGGTCAGCCGGGAGGCGGCCGTCTTCGCCATCGCCGCCATGGGCCTGAACGTGCACTTCGGCTTCACCGGACTGCTGAACTTCGGCCAGGTGGGCTTCATGGCCATCGGCGCCTACGGCGTGGGCATCGGCATCACCTACTACGGCTGGCACCCGGTCACCGCCCTGGTCGTCGGCGTCCTGGCCTGTGTCGTCCTGGCCCTGCTGCTGGGCCTCCCGGCGCTCCGCCTGCGGGCCGACTACCTGGCCATCGTGACCATCGCCGCGTCCGAGATCATCCGCACCGTGTTCCGATCCGTGTCGCTGCGCGAGTTCTCGGGCGGCTCCAACGGCATCAACGGCTTCGCCAGCGGCTTCTACCACTTCAACCCCTTCGACCCGCGGGTGCGCTACGGGTTCGGCCCGTTCCGCTTCTTCGGCAACCAGCTCTGGGTCATCCTCACCGGCTGGACGATCGTGGCCCTCGTCACCCTCGTCACCTTCGCCCTGATGCGGGCGCCGTGGGGTCGGGTCATCCGCTCGATCCGGGAGGACGAGGACGCGGCCCGGGCGCTGGGCAAGAACGCCTACGGGTACAAGGTGCAGAGCCTGATCATCGGTGGCGTCATGGGTGGTCTGGCGGGCATGGTGCTCTCCATCGGCTCCCAGACGGTGCAGCCCGACACCTACTCGCCGCCGATCACCTTCTTCCTGTACACCGTGCTCATCCTCGGTGGGCTGGGTCGGGTGTGGACGCCGATCGTGGGCTCGATCATCTTCTGGATGCTGCTGTCGCTGACCGACAACTTCCTGCGCGAGGCGGTCGACAACCGCTTCCTCGGCGTCAACTACATCATGGACGGGGTCCAGATCGGCCAGGTCCGGTTCATGCTGGTCGGGGCCGGGCTCGCCGCGCTGATGATCTTCCGCCCGCAGGGCCTGTTCGGGAACAAGCAGGAGATGGCTCTTGAGCTGTGACCGGCATGGCTGACGTGGTCGGCGCCGCGGCGCTGGTCCTGGGCTCGGTCCTGGTGGGCTTCTGGGTCACCGCAGGCATCGACGCCTTCTCGCAGCCGACCTCGGCCTGGGAGACGGTGCACCTGCCCCGCATGTTCTGGCTGGTGGCCATCGCCTTCTTCGGCTTCCTCGCCGGCCCGTTCTACCTCCTGGGCCCCAAGCGGAGGATGGCGGCCGCGCTCGCGGTGACCCGGGCGCACCGGCCGATCGCCACGGCCGGCGTCCTCGCCGACGTCGAGAGCCGCCCGGGGGCGGCCAAGCCCGATCCGATCCTGGTGGCGGACAACGTCCACCGCCGTTTCGGCGGGCTCACCGCCGTCGATGTCGACCACCTGGAGATCCAGCGGGGGGTCATCACCGGCCTCATCGGGCCCAACGGTGCGGGCAAGACGACCCTGTTCAACCTGCTCACGGGCTTCGACACGCCCGACGCGGGCACCTGGCAGTTCAACGGCGTCGACATGGGCGGCTCGGTCGCCCACCTGATGTCCGGCCACGGCATGGTCCGGACCTTCCAGCTCACCAAGGCCCTGTCGAAGATGTCCGTTCTGGACAACATGATGCTGGGTGGGATCGACCAGACGGGCGAGAAGTTCGCCGCGGCCTTCGTGCCCACCGCCTGGCGGGCCCAGGAGGACGAGTTGCGGGAGCGGGCCGTTGCCCTGCTCGACCGCTTCGGCATGGCCCACATGACCAACGAGTACGCGGGCACGCTCTCGGGGGGCCAGCGCAAGCTCCTGGAGATGGCCCGGGCGCTCATGACCGAGCCCGCGCTGGTGATGCTCGACGAGCCCATGGCCGGGGTGAACCCGGCCCTCACCCAGTCCCTGCTGGGGCACGTGAAGGCCCTGCGCGACGAGGGCATGTCGGTGATCTTCGTCGAGCACGACATGGACGTCGTCCGCGACATCAGTGACTGGGTCGTGGTGATGGCCGAGGGGGCGGTGATCGCCGAGGGCACCCACGACGACGTCACCGGCAACCGTGCGGTGATCGACGCCTACCTGGGTACCGACCACGGCGAATCCGCCGCCGAGGGCCCCGTCACCCACGCCCATGAGGAGAGCCACGTGGTGGTCGAGCAACGCGAAGAGGCCGTCGAGGGCGAGCGCGCGACGAGAGCGACGACGAGAGCGACGACGAGGGTGTCGGCGATGTCTGAGTTCCTGCTCGAGGCCCGAGGTCTGGTGGCCGGTTACGTACCGGGGGTCAGCATCCTCAACGGCTGTGATCTCGAGCTCGGCGAGGGCGAGCTGGTCGGCATCATCGGCCCCAACGGCGCCGGGAAGTCGACCCTGATCAAGGCCCTGTTCGGTCTGCTGTCGGTCACCGAGGGCAGGGTCACGCTGCGGGGCGAGGACGTCACCGGTGAGGACGCCCACGTCCTGGTGCGGGCCGGCATCGGCTACGTGCCCCAGCGGGAGAACGTCTTCCCCCGCCTGACCGTCGCCGAGAACCTGGAGATGGGCGTGTACCAGGCGCCCAAGACGTTCCCCGCACAGCGGGACCGGGTCTATGACATGTTCCCCCGACTGGCGGAGCGGACCGATCAGCGGGCCGGGCTGCTCTCCGGTGGCGAACGTCAGATGCTGGCCATGGGCCGGGCGCTCATGATGGAGCCCTCGGTGTTGCTGCTGGACGAGCCCTCGGCGGGGCTCAGCCCCGCCCTGCAGACCGAGGTCTTCCAGCGGGCCGCCCGGATCAACGAGGCGGGCGTCTCGATCATCATGGTCGAGCAGAACGCCCGCCGCTGCCTGCAGGTCTGTGACCGGGGCTACGTGCTGGATCAGGGCCAGAACGCCTACACCGACTCCGGTGACGCCCTCCTGCACGACCCCAAGGTCATCGAGCTCTACCTCGGCACCCTGGCCAAGGCCTGAGCTCCACGGGTCCGGGCGCCTGAGCGCCCCCCTTGGTCTCCGGCGCCCGACCTCCTGGCCTCGGGGCTCGCACCGCACCGTAGAACGCAAAGGGCCCACCCCCGGAGGGGTGGGCCCGATGACTTGCGGTCCGGTCGGACGAGGGGGTCTACTCCTCGATCGCCGCGAACTGGTACTCGGTCAGGCTGTCATCGATGGTGTTGTCGGGGCCGTACTGGAGGATCGCGAAGCTCGCCTCCGTGGGCTCACCGGCGTCACCGAAGGTGTAGGGACCACCCGCACCGTCGTAGTCGATGTCCTCGCCCTCTTCGACGAGGGCCTTGCACTCCTCGAAGGAGGTGCAGGTCGTGCCGTCCCGGGTCACCCCGTTGATCTCGTCCGCGATTGCGACCGGATCGTCGGTCCCGGCCACCTCGGCGGCCAGGGCGGTGATGATCACCGCGTCGTAGGTCTCGGGTCCGTAGGAGAAGTCCTCCAAGGCCGGGTCGACCTCGAGCAGGCGCTCACGCAGATCCTCGGAGAGCTCGGCCGAAGGCAGCGTGCCCCGGATGCCCTCGAGGATGCCGGCGTCGGTGAAGTTCTCGGCCAGCGCGTTCCCGATGTTGCCGTCGACGAGGTAGATGTCCTTGTCGCCCTGGGTGAACCCGGCCTCGAACAGCGAGGTCAGGATCTGAGCGGACTCCTCGAAACCGATCATGACGAAGGCGTCAGGGTCGGCGGCGACGATCTCGCCCACCTCGGCGTCGAAGTTCTCCGCGGCGGGGTCATAGACGATCCCGCCGTCGTTGACGACTTCGGCACCGGCCTCGGCCAGAGGCTCTGCGGTGTACCGCAGGAGGCCCTCACCGTACGGATCCTGGCGAGCCATGATCCCGACGGTGGCGTTGCCATCGGCGACGATCAGGTCCGACAGCACCCGGCCCTGGAGCACGTCGGACGGGGCGGTACGGAAGTACAGCCCGTTGTCGTCGTACTCCGTGAAGTCCGGGGACGTGTTCGCCGGCGAGAAGTGGATGACGTTCGCGCCGGTGATCTTGTCGATGACCGTGAAGGACACGCCGGACGAGGCGGCACCGACGATCACGTCGACGCCGTCGGCCAGGTGCCGGTCGGTGGTCTGGTTGGCGATGTCGGTGTTGGTGTCGCCCGAGTCCCCCTGGGAGAGCTCGACGTCGGCGCCGAGAACGCCACCGGCCTCGTTGATCTCGTCGACGGCCAGCTCGGCCCCGGCGAACTCGGGTGGCCCGAGGAACGCGAGGTCGCCGGTCTCCGGCAACAGCGTCCCCACCTTGAGGACCCCGTCGGCATTGCCACCGTCACTAGCGGTTGTGTCATCGCTCGCGGTGTCGTCTCCACTGTCGTCACCGCACGCGGCGGCGACGAGCGTGAAAGCGAACACCAGAGCGAGCAGACGCCACAAACGTCCGTTGAATCGCATTTCTCTCCCCTCAGAAAGAAGAACGCCGTGGCGTCGTCGCCACGGACGACAGGGAGCATAGGCGGTTGGCACGCTCCGTGTCCTTCGCGGTGGCTCCGCGCAACCCGCTCGTCGCGTGGGCACACTCCTGCGGACACGAGGAGGCCGGCCCGATGAGCACCGAACTGCTGTACCTGCACGACGCGTACCTCACCGTGTTCCCGGCGACGGTGGCCGAAGTGGACGGGCCCCGGGTCCGCCTCGACCGGACCGCCTTCTACCCGACCGGCGGTGGCCAGCCTCACGACACGGGAGTGCTGACCGGTGACCACGGCGAGGCCGCGGTGGTCGAGGTGACCAAGCAGGGCACCGATGTCTGGCTCACCCTCGACGGTCCCGTCCCGTCCCCGGCCGACGCGGTCACCGGGACCCTGGACTGGGACCGCCGCCACGGCCTCATGCGGACCCACACGGCGCTGCACATCCTGTGTGGGGTGATCTGGAACGAGTGGGCCACGGCGGTCACCGGCGGCAACATGACCCCCCTCGCCGCCCGGATGGACTTCGAGTTCGACCCCCTGCCGGAGGGCTTCGGCGCCCGAGTCGAGGAACTGGTGAACGCCGAGATCGCGGCCGACCGCCCGGTCGAGGTCACGTTCCTGCCCCGGGGCGCCGCCGTCGCCGACGCCGACCTCATCCGCACGAAGGTCAACCTGATCCCGGAGGCGGTCACCGAGATCCGCGTGGTCGACATCGTCGGCCTGGACAAGCAGGCCGACGGCGGCACCCACGTGGCCTCCACCGCCGAGGTCGGTGCGGTGCGCGTGCTCAAGACCGAGTCCAAGGGCAAGGCCAACAAGCGCATCCGCCTCGAGGTGACCGATGCCCGCTGAGACCCTCGGGCGCCTCCGACAGGCCCTCGGCGACCACGACCGGGCGGTCGTCGCCTTCTCGGGTGGGGTCGACTCCGGGCTCCTGGCCTACGTGGCCACCGAGACGCTCGGGGCCCACCGGGTGCTGTGTGCCACGGCCGTCTCGCCGTCGCTGGCCGGCGCCGAGCGCGACGCCTGCCGCGCCCTGGCGGCCGACTGGGGCCTGCGGTGGCAGGAGGTGGCCACCGCGGAGATGGCGCGGGCCGCCTACCGGGCCAACGACGGCGATCGGTGCTTCTGGTGCAAGGACGCGTTGATGGACGCCCTGACCCCGCTGGCCGACGAGGTCGAGGCGACGGTGTTGTTGGGGGTCAACGTCGATGACCTGGACGACCACCGCCCCGGCCAGGAGGCGGCCCGGCGGCGCGGGGCCCGGTTCCCCCTCGTGGAGGCCGGCCTGACCAAGGACGACGTCCGCACCGCGGCGCGGGACCTCGGCCTCGCGGTCTGGGACAAGCCCGCCGCCCCGTGCCTGGCCTCGCGCGTGCCGTACGGCACGGAGGTGTCGGTCGGGGTCCTGGGTCGGGTCGAACGGGCCGAAGCCGGGCTCCGGGCCCTCGGCCTCGGCGACCTGCGGGTCCGTCACTACGACGACCTGGCCCGCATCGAGGTCCCCGTGCGGGACCTGGCCACCGTGCTGGACCACCGTCCCGCCGTGGTGGCGGCGGTGCAGGCCGCCGGCTACCGCTACGTCACCGTGGACCTCGAGGGCCTGCGCTCCGGCAACCTCAACCGCGTGCCCGGCGGTCCCCAGGCCCCGTGAGGGGGCCGGTGGTCACCCTCGGGTGTTGACTCAGTCGGCCGGGCGGATGCGACGGAGGTGGACGAAGGCCTTCGCCGCCCCCCATTCGAGGCCGGGCCCCTGCAACTCCGGCGCCACGTCCTCGAACGTCGCCGGCGCCAGCCCGTAGACGTCGTCGGGAAAGGACTGCCGGGCGAAGTCGTCGCGTTCGACCGGCTCGGCCCCGAAGTCCGCCAGCACGGCGGTCGCCGGTTCGACCGCCTCCCGGAGGAGCGCCAGGGGCGTGGTCGCCTGCTCGTCGATGTCGGCGGACAGCAGCGCCCGGATCCGAGGCACGACGTCGGCCCGGGCCTCCCGCGCGGCCGATTCGGCGGCGAGCACCAGTCGGTCGCCACCGTCGAGGCGCTGAGCGGCCGCGGTGCGCCGGATCGCCCCGATGAGCCAGGGGGCGACGGCGGACTCGATGGCGTCGGCCAGCGCGCGGGCCTTCTCGGCGAGGGCGCGGTCGGGATCGTCCGGCACCGGGCCATCCTGGCGCCCATGAGCCGCCGTCCCCCACCCATCCCGCCCGGTCCCGACCAGGAGTCGGTCTGGGACTACCCACGACCGCCCCGTGTCGTGCCCACCGATGCCCGCGTGCGGGTCGAGTTCGCCGGGTCGGTGATCGCCGAGACGACCCGGGCCCTGCGGGTCCTGGAGACGAGCCAGCCGCCGGCCTTCTACCTGCCGCCGGATGACGTGGCCCTCGAGCACCTCGAGGCGACATCCCGACGCTCGTTCTGTGAGTGGAAGGGCCACGCCCACTACTGGACGGTGCGGGCGGGGGACCGGGTGGCCCCCGCTGCTGCCTGGTCGTACCCGTCGCCGACGCCCGGGTTCGTGGCGATCACCGACCACCTGGCCTTCTATCCCCGTGCGATGGACGCCTGTTGGGTCGACGACGAGCGGGTCGAGACCAACGACGGCGACTTCTACGGCGGTTGGATCACCTCGAAGGTGGTCGGCCCGTTCAAGGGAGGGCCCGGCACCGGCCACTGGTGACCTGGCCCGGCACCGGAGACCCGTGCCCTGACGCAGGAATCCGGGGCCAGAACGCGATCAGCCGTCCTCGGGTGGGGGGAGGGCGCCGGTCAGGGCGTTGACGGTGCTCTCCAGCAGCCAGCCGAGGTACTCGTACGCAGCGCGGGCGGGGGCCTCGGGGTCCTCGGGGTCGATGGGGCCGGTGTCGTCCTCGGACACGTCGAGGCGGGTCCCGAGCACCAGGCGGAGGTCGTTGAACGTGCGGAGCCAGGTCTCGAGCTGGCCCTGGTCGAGGGAGGGGAGCACGATCGTGTCCTCGACCTGGTCGATGGCCGCCAGCCGTTGCTGCAGCAGGTCGTCGTGGACCATGCCCTGGTACTCGGCCTCGAGGTCGTCGCGGCCGGGGTAGGCGGTGGGGAAGAGGCGCCGGACGCCGGAGCCCTCGGTGATCTCCCCACCTCCTTCGAGCTTCAGGAGGGAGCGGAGCTGGGCCAGCAGGGACTTGAGCAGAACCTGCTCGGGCTCGCTCAACCGGATCGTGAAGGACCCGTCGCGCTCCCGGCGAACCGGCCCACCACCGAACGCGAACGCCACTACGGAGCGTCCTCCTGCTGCATGGTGGCCCAGAGCCCGTGCTCGTGGAGGCGCATCACGTCCAGCTCGGCTTTCTCCCTGGTGCCGTTGGCGACGACGGCCCGGCCCTTCTCGTGGACGTCGAGCATGAGCGCGGTGGCCTTCTCCAGGGAGTACCCGAAGAGCTTCTGGAACACGTAGGTCACATACGACATCAGGTTGATGGGGTCGTTCCAGACCAGGACGATCCAGGGCCGGTCCGGGTCGGAGACGTCGATGACCTCCGGTTCGTCGACCTCGAGGGGGCGGGTCGGGCTCACGAGCCGGTGAGCTCGGGCGAGGGCTCGGGCGAGGGCTCGGGCGAGGGCTCGGGCCCCACCGGCTCGACCACCCAGAGCGAGAGGTGGAGCCGGAGGACGGTGATCCAGACCACGGTGGCGCCGAGCACGTGGAGGCCCACGAGCACCTCGGGCACGCCGTTGAAGTACTGCACGTACCCGATCGTGATCTGGGCCGCGACCGTCGCCAGGACGATTGCGCCGCGCCGGGTCCGGACCATGAGCACCAGGAGGAGGGCGGTCGCCACCCAGGCCAGCACGGCGTGGACGCGGACCACTTCGCTGATGGCGTAGGGCAGTCGCTCGACATCGGGGTCGCCGCCGTGGGGGCCGGTACCGGTGACTGCGGTCCCCACGACGAGCACGGCGCCGGCCACCGCGACCAGGGCCCAGCTCAGCCTCCGGGTGGAACGGGGCACGTCGGGGTGTCGACGGCCCCCGTCGGGCTCACCGGCCCGGTGGTGCAGGACCACGGCGTCGGCCACCAGGGCCACCGAGAGCAGGAAGTGGGCCATCACCGCCGGGGGGGTGAGCTCCAGCAGCACGGTGATCCCTCCGAGCACGATCTGGGCGACGACGCCGGCGACCAGTCCCCAGGCCAGGAGGGCCAGGTCGCGACGGTAGGGCACCCGCCGGCGGGCGCCGAGGACGGCGGCGGCGACCGCGACCGAGACCACGCCGGTGAACATCCGGTTGACGAACTCGATGATCTCGGGGGTGTCGCGGAACTCCGAGACCACCTGGCTCCCGTCGCAGGTCGGCCAGTCGGGACAGCCCAGGCCCGAGCCGGTCAGACGCACCGCCGCTCCGGTGACCACGATGAGGACCAGGGCCACGAGAGCGGCGAGGGTCACCCGCCGGTAGGCCGCGGGGGTCGGTCGGAGGTGCGCCACGGGGATGCAGGCTAGGGACGACTCCGTCGGCGGCGACAGGGGGCGTGAGGCTGCGGAGCGGAGCGCAGCAGCTCGGGGGTGGTACGTCGATGGCTGCCGTAGGCCGCAGGAGCCGCGCCGGCGGCGACAGGGGGCGTGAGGCTGCGGAGCGGAGCGCAGCAGCTCGGGGGTGGTACGTCGATGGCTGCCGTAGGCAGCAGGAGCCGCGCCGGCGGCGACAGGGGGCGTGAGGCTGCGGAGCGGAGCGCAGCAGCTCGGGGGTGGTACGTCGATAGCTGCCGTAGGCAGCAGGAGCCGCGCCGGCGGCGACAGGAGACATTGGGCCGATCCCGTTCCGGCCCGTACAGTCGGGTCCTCATGGCGGTCACCACTCTCACCGGCACGCGGTCCCGCATCGGGGCCTACGTCGCCCTCACCAAGCCGCGCATCATCGAGTTGTTGCTGGTGACCACCGTCCCGGTGATGTTCGTCGCCGAGCAGGGCGTGCCGGACCTGGTGCTGGTCGTCACCACGGTCCTGGGGGGCTCGCTGGCCGCAGGCGGCGCCAACGCCATCAACATGGTCGTGGACCGGGACATCGACGCGCTGATGGAACGCACCCGGAACCGGCCCCTCGTCACCGGGGAGATGACGCCGCGGGCCGCGCTGACCTTCGCCCTGGGCCTGGAGATCGCCGCCTTCGCCCTCCTGTGGTCGGCGGTCAACCTGCTCAGCGCGGTGCTCGCCGTGTCGGCCTGTCTGTTCTACGTCTTCGTCTACACGCTCTGGTTGAAGCGCACCTCGAAGCAGAACATCGTCATCGGAGGAGCGGCGGGCGCGGTGCCCACCCTGATCGGGTGGACGGCGGTCACGGGGAGTCTGGCCTGGGCGCCGGTGGTGCTCTTCGCCGTCATCTTCTTCTGGACCCCGCCCCACTTCTGGGCCCTGGCGATCCGCTACCGGGACGACTACTCGGCGGCGTCGGTGCCCATGCTGCCTTCGGTGGCCGACGAGGAGACGGTCGGCACCCAGATAGTGCTCTACACGGTCGGGGTCTGGGTGCTCACGCTGGTGTTCGTTCCCGTCGCCGACATGGGGTGGCTCTACGCGGTGTCCGCGATCGTGCTCGGGGCGTCCTTCACCTACCTGAGCGTGCGGCTGAAGCAGGACCCGACGCCCCAACGGGCCATGGCCCTGTTCCATTGGTCGATCACCTACATCAGCGTCCTCTTCGGGATCATGGCGGTGGATCCGCTGGTCTCGTGACGGCGAGGATTCCCCTCGCCGGATACCCCCTGTGTAAAGTCCCGAACCGGCCATGACCGTGATCGAGGCACCTCCCCCCGCGCCCCCCGAGGCCCCCCAGGAACCCCGTCGCGAAACGCGCGGCCTGCCTGCGGTGCTCGGGTCCGGCGACCACAAGACCATCGGACGCCTGTGGATCGGCGCCTCGGCGCTGTTCCTGGTCCTCACCGTCGTCGTCGGTGTCCTGCTCGGCATCGAGCGGTTGACCGTCGACGAGCTGGAGGTCCTGGGCAACGACCACGTCCTGCAGTTCTTCTCGCTCTACCGGGTGGGCCTGACCTTCCTGGTCGTGCTGCCCTTCTTCCTGGGCCTGGCGACCGCGATCGTGCCGCTGCAGGTGGGCGCGGCGAGCATCGCCTTCCCGCGCGCCGCGGCGGCGGCACTCTGGACCTGGCTCGGCGGGGCCGTGCTGCTGTTGGTCAGCTACGCCATCGACGGTGGCCCGGTCGCCGCGCCGAACCTGGATCCGGAGTCGATCGCCATCGGTGTGCTCGGCCTGGGGCTCGTCGTGGCCGGCCTGCTGCTGGCCTCGGTCTGTGTGGTGACCACGGTCATCGCCCTGCGCCCGGTGCGGATGTCGCTCCTGCAGGTCCCCCCCTTCGCCTGGTCGATGCTCGTGGCCGGGGTCATCTGGCTGCTCTCGCTTCCGGTCCTCATGGCCGGCCTCGTCCTCGCCTACCTCGACCTCCGGTACGGCCAGCTCCTGTTCGCCCAGCCCGGTGAGCTCTACTCGCGCCTGGCCTGGGTGTTCGCGCAGCCGCAGGTGTACGCCATGGCCATCCCGGTCCTGGGTGTGGCCGCGGAGATCGTGCCCGTCTCTGCCGGGGTCGTCCAGCGGGGCCGCGGCGCGATGTGGATCGGCATCGGGGCTTTCGGCGCCTTCGCCTTCGGTGCGTGGGCCCAGCCCGTCTACCGCAGCGAGCTGCTGACCGAGGCGGTCTACGTCGGCTTCGCCTTCGCCATCGGCCTGGGCCTCCTGATCGTGCTCGGCGGTGTGGCCGACAGCGCCCGCGAGAACCGGCCGGCGTTCCGCCCGGCGTTCGTGCTGGCGGTCCTGGCCCTCTTCGTGCTTCTCCTCGCGGTCGGCGCCGGCGTCGCCGGGGTGATCGAGCCCCTGCACCTGCTCGGCACGAGCTGGGAGGTGGGTCACCTCAACCTGGTGCTGACGGCTTCGCTGACCGGGGCCACCGCCGCCCTGTGCTGGTGGTCGCCCAAGATCTGGGGCCGGCGCATTCCCGCCCTGCTGGCCTTCGCCGCCGGGCTGACCCTCGTCGCGGGCGGGATCGTGCTGGCGGCGGCCGAGGGCGTCGCCGGGGTCCTCGACCAGCCGGGCTACTCGTTTGCCGGGTTCGACCCCCAGGACGGGGTCGAGACCTTCAACGCGGTCGCCGTGGTCGGCGCCGCCCTCCTCGGCCTCGGCGCGGCCCTCCTGGTGCTGGCGGTGGCCCGGGCGATCCTCGGTGGTGGCTCCACCGAGGACCTCCAGGACCCGTGGGGCGGACAGACCCTCGAGTGGTCGGCCGCCTCCCCGCCACCGCCCGGCAACTTCACCGAGCCCGTGCCCGAGGTGACCTCCGGCACGCCGTTGGTCTCCACCGAGGAGGGAGGGGCGTAGATGTCGACGACCACCACCACCGCCGAACCCGTGTATCCCGCCCTGGCCGAGCCTCCGCCGCCGGCGCGCCCCCGCGTCCTGCTGGTGGGCACCCTGCTGGCCTCGGCGGCGATGATCATGGGCTACGCCGGCCTCCTCGGCGTCTACGTGTCGACGCGGGCCACCAGCGCCTCGCCCTGGTTGCCCGAGGGTGTGGTCATCCCGCTCTCGGCCCCCAACATGGCTGCGGTCACCCTCCTGATGTCGGTGCTGAGCCTGCACTGGGCCCAGTACTCGATCCGCAACGACGACCGCTCCAACGCCTACGTCGCCCTCGGGCTCACCCTGGTGCTTGGCCTCGCCTTCGTGAACTCGGCCGTCTATCTGTTCACCCAGATGGGCGCGGCCATCTCCCGCAGCGTCCCCGAGCTGATGCTCTACGCCCTCGGCGGCTTCCACATCGCCACCGTCGCCGCCGGCATGGTCTTCGTCGCCCTCATGGCGTTCCGGGCTCTCGGAGGTCAGTACTCCGGCCGGGACAGCGAGGGCGTGGCCGCGGCCGCCGTCTTCTGGGACGCTGCCGTCGCGGTCTACCTCGTGTCCTGGCTCGCCGTCTACGTGACCAAGTAGGAGCTCATGGTTGGTACCGGCTCTCGCCTCTTCTTCGCTCTGGCCACCATCGGCCTGATCGGCGCCCTCGCCTTCGGCCTGGCCAGTGGCGGTGGCCTCCTCGGGGTCCTCTCCCTCGGCTACAAGGGGGGGGTCGGCGAGCACTTCGGCTACAGCCTGTTCGCCGCCTTCGGTGTGACCACGCTGGGACTGGGCTTGGTCTCGGTGGCCCTGCGGGACGCCGATCCCGACGCCACCGCCGCTCTGGCCGGGGTCGACGCCCTGCCCGAGGTCCCGGCCCCGAGCTCGGCCAGTCCCTGGCCGTTGGTGGCCGCGGTGGGCATGGTCATCACCGCGCTCGGTCTGGTCGTGGGCACCGGTTACTTCGTCTTCGGGCTCGTCATCCTGGCGGTCAGCACCGTCGAGTGGGCGGTCAAGGCCTGGGCGGACCGGGCCACCGGGGACCCGGCGGTGAACCTGGCCATCCGCAACCGTCTGATGGCTCCCTTCGAGGTGCCGGTCGCCGCAGTGATCGTGATCGCCTTCGTCGTGCTCGGCCTGTCCCGGGTGTTCCTCGCCGTCTCCTCCACGGGGGCGTGGGTCCTCGGGTCGGTGGTGGCCGTCCTGGTCGTCCTCGGCGCGGTCGTGGTGCTCACCCGGCCCCAGCAGACCAAGCGCCTGGCCACGCTGCTGCTCCTGGTCCTGGCCCTCGCGGTGTTCGCCGGCGGCATCGCCGGCGTGGTCGCCGGCGAGCGTGAGTTCCACCACGAGGAGCCGGCCCACGAGAGCGGAGGCTGAGCGTGGCGGACTTGGACACCCCTGAACAGGTGGGTCACACTCGGCTCGTGAGGTCCCCCCGCCTGCGCACCCTGGCCCTCGGCCTGCTGGTCCTGGTCGCCGCCGCCGGGTGCGCCTCCGACGCTCCGCTGGACACGCTCGAGCCGCAGGGGCCCGCCGCTCGTTCCATCGACAACCTCCTCAACCCGGTGATGATCATCGCCGGCGTGGTCTTCCTCTTCGTCGAGCTGGGGATCGTCTTCCTCGTCATCCGGTTCCGACGCCGCAAGGACGATGACGGTGAACTGCCGGCCCAGACCCACGGCAACCTGGTGCTGGAGCTGGGTTGGACCATCCTGCCCGCGGTGATCCTGGCCTTCGTCGCCGTCGGCACACTGGCCACCCTCTTCGACCTGAACGAGGAGGCGGAGAACGCCCTCCAGATCGATGTCGTCGGCCAGCAGTGGTGGTGGGACTTCCAGTACGACGTCGACGGTGACGGGGAGATCGACTTCCGCACGCCCAACGAGATGGTCATCCCCGCCGGTCAGCCCGTGGAGCTGGACATCACCTCCCAGGACGTGATCCACAGCTTCTGGATCCCGGCGCTCAACGGCAAGAAGGACGCGGTGCCCGGTCGCCACCACACCTGGAGCCTCGAAGCCGACGAGCCCGGGACCTACTGGGGCCAGTGCACCGAGTACTGCGGGCTCTCCCACGCCAACATGCGCATGCGGGTCATCGCCCTGCCCCGGGAGGAGTACGACACCTGGCTGGCCAACCAGGTCGAGCCGGCCGAGGCCGCGACCGGCGACGCCGTGGCCGGTGAAGAGCTCTTCTCCTCGACCTGCACCTCCTGTCACCAGGTGCGGGGCCTCAACGACGACTACACCGGAGCGGCCACCGTCGCGGGCACGGCTCCCGACCTGACCCATCTCATGACCCGCTCGACCTTCGCCGGCTCGCTCTTCCGGCTCTACGCCCAGGCCGACGACGACGACCTGAACACCTTCTATGACCACCTGGCCGCGGACGGCACCTTCAACCGGGTGCAGCTCGAGGCCTGGCTCCGCAACCCGCCGAACGAGAAGCCGATGTACGCCGACCCGGTCGAGCTCGACGGCGCCCCCCCACGCGGCATGCCGAACCTCGGCCTCAGCGAGGAGCAGATCGACCAGCTCGTGGCCTACCTACAGACCCTGGACTAGAGGCAAACCCGTGGCACTCACCGAAGAACGCCCACTCGCCCTGCCCCCGGGGGCCGGCGCCGATGATGACTTCCAGCCGCTCGGCGTGTTCCGCCGCCCGGCGACGACCACCGGCTGGCGCAGTTGGGTCACCACCGTCGATCACAAGAAGATCGGCATCATGTACGGCGTCACCGCCTTCTTCTTCTTCCTGGTCGGTGGCGTCGAGGCCCTCCTCATCCGCACCCAGCTGGCCCGACCGGGCAGTGACCTGCTCTCGGCGGAGACCTACAACCAGGTCTTCACCATGCACGGTGTCACCATGGTCTTCCTGGTCGTCATGCCGATGGCCGCGGCGTTCGCCAACTACCTGCTGCCCCTGCAGATCGGGGCCCGGGACGTCGCCTTCCCCCGCATGAACGCCTTCAGCCTCTGGTGCTTCCTGGCCGCCGGGATCTTCCTCAACACGAGCTGGTTCCTCGGTGGGGGTGCCGACGGGGGCTGGTTTGCCTACGCCCCCAACACCGGGGTGGTCTTCTCGCCCTCCCACGGCCTCGACTTCTTCACCATCGGCCTGCTCATCGCGGGCATCGCCTCGCTGGTCAGTGCCGTCAACCTGACCGTGACCGTGCTCAACATGCGGGCCCCGGGCATGGACCTGATGAAGATGCCGGTCTTCACCTGGATGATCTTCGTGGTCCAGGTGCTGCTGGTCCTGGCCCTCCCGGTGATCACCGTGGCGCTGGTGCTGCTGAGCCTGGACCGGCTCTATGACGCCAACTTCTTCAACGTCTCCCAGGGCGCCGATCCGCTGTTGTGGCAGCACCTGTTCTGGATCTTCGGCCACCCCGAGGTCTACATCCTGATCCTGCCCGCCTTCGGCATCGTGTCCGAGGTCATCCCGGTCTTCAGCCGCAAGCCCATCTTCGGCTACCCGTTCATGGTCGCCTCGGGCATCGCCATCGGCTTCATGGGCTGGGGCGTGTGGGCCCACCACATGTTCGCCTCCGGGCTGGGACCGATCTCGGTGGCGGCGTTCGCGTTGTCCACCATGTTCATCGCCGTGCCCACCGGGGTGAAGATCCTCAACTGGATGGCCACCATGTGGGGGGGCAAGCTCGAGTTCACCTCCGCCATGCTCTTCGCCGTCGGGCTGGTGGGCATGTTCACCATCGGCGGTCTGTCCGGGGTCACCCACGCCATCGCCCCCGCCGACACCCAGCAGACCGACACCTACTACATCGTGGCCCACTTCCACTACGTGCTCTTCGGCGGGGCGATGATGGGCCTCTTCTCCGGCTTCTACTTCTGGTGGCCGAAGGTCTTCGGCCACTTCCTCAACGAGAAGCTGGGCAAGGCCCACTTCTGGCTCATGCTGATCGGCTTCAACCTGACCTTCGGGCCGATGCACATCCTCGGTCTCCAGGGCATGTCCCGGCGGATCTACACCTACGAGGAGGGTCTGGGCTTCGACGCCTGGAACCTGGTCTCGACCATCGGGGCCTTCACCATCGCCGTCTCGGTGCTGGTGTTCATGGCCAACGTCATCCACAGCCGCCGCGTGGCCCCGGACCTGCCGGCCCCCGGCCCGGACCCCTGGGACGCCCGCAGCCTGGAGTGGATGGTCCCCTCCCCGACGCCCGAGCACAACTTCGACGAGATCCCCACGGTGACCCGGCTCGACGAGTTCTGGCACCGCAAGTACGGCACCGACGAGGACGGCCGGACGGTGCGCATCGCCGCGACCGAGGACGTCGCCCAGGACGGCAGCGCCACCGGCGTCCACCTGCCGTCGCCCTCCTACTGGCCCCTGGTGGTGTCGGTCGGGCTGCCCCTGGTCGGGCTACGGGCTCATCTTCAACCTGGCCTGGGCCGTTCCCGGCGCCCTGCTGGTGCTCGGCGGGATCTACGGCTGGGCGCTGGAGCCCGCCGACGACGACGAGAACCCGCCCCACCACCATGACGGGGCGGACCCGCCGGCGGCCGGCGACGGCCCCGCGGCCGAGCTCGGGACCGGCGAGGCCGAGACCGAGGGTGCCGCGGTCGGCGCCGGGGAGACGAGCTGATGAGCGAGACCGTCGTCCACGAGGGAGCCACCGAGACCGTCACCCTCGACCCGTCCACGGGTCACGAGACCTTCTCCACCAGCACCGGGCTCTCCAACGAGAAGCTGGGCATGTGGGTCTTCCTGTCCTCGGAGTGCCTGCTGTTCGGCGCGCTCATCTCGACCTACCTGCTGCTCCACAACAAGTCGGTGAGCGGTCCCACGCCCGAGGAGCTCTTCGACATCCCGTTCACCTCGGTGTCGTCCTTCGTGCTCCTCATGAGCTCGTTGACGATGGTCCTGGCGGTGTCGGCGATCACCCGGGCCGACCACGCCCGGGCCCGGCTGTGGCTGATGACCACGGCCCTGCTGGGGACGATCTTCATCGGTGGCCAGGTCTATGAGTTCACCGCCTTCTACCGGGAGGGCCTCGGTTACACGACCAACATCTTCGGGTCGTCCTTCTACACGCTGACCGGTTTCCACGGCGTGCACGTGACCCTGGGCATCCTCATGCTGCTGTCGTTGTTCGGGCTCTCCCTGCGGGGCCAGTTGGGCCAGGAAAAGGCCGAGACCGTCGAGATCGTCGGCCTCTACTGGCACTTCGTCGACATCGTCTGGATCATCATCTTCACCGTCGTCTACCTGACCGTCTGAGGCCCCGATGAGCATCACCGAGACCGCTGCCGACCGAGCAGTTCCTCACCGAGCCCGACGAGACCGGTGAGCACCACGCGTCGGACTGGGTCTATGTCAAGATCGCCATCGTCCTCGGGCTGATCACCGCGGCCGAAGTGGCGACCTACGTGGTCGACATCGGCGACTTCCTGATCCCGGCCCTGATGACGATGATGGTCGTCAAGTTCGCGCTGGTCGTGGGCTACTTCATGCACCTGCGCTTCGACAACCGGCTGCTGACCTGGGTCTTCGTGGCCGGTCTGGCCCTGGCGGTCGTGGTCTACATCGTGACGCTGGCGACCTTCGAGTTCTGGCAGGCGTGATGCCGGTCGCGGCCGCCGTCGACGCCTGGCGTTGGCAGCCGCACCCCGAGGTCTGGCTCCTGGTCCTCGGGGTCGTGGGCCTGTCCCTCTACGTGACCCGGGTCATCGGGCCCAAGGTCGTCCCCGAGGGGCAGCCGGTGCTCACCCGGTTCCAGCGGGTCAACCTGGTCCTGGGGATCCTCCTGCTCTGGGTGGCCTCGGACTGGCCGTTGCACGACCTCGGTGAGGAGTACCTCTTCTCGCTGCACATGACCCAGCACTTGCTGCTGAGCTACGTGATGCCGATGTGCTTCCTGTTGGCCACGCCTCCCTGGCTGGCCCGGCTGGTGGTGCCGGAGGGCTCGGCGTCCTACCGGTGGCTCCGCTGGTTCTCCCGGCCGCTGGTGGCCGGCATCATCTTCAACGCCGTGGTCGTGTTCAGCCACTGGCCGGCGCTGGTCAACAAGGTCGTCACCAACGGCCCGATGCACTACGGGATCCACGTCCTGGTCGTCGCCAGCGCGGTGCTGATGTGGATGCCGGTGTTCGGGCCCTTCGCCGAGTGGCGCATGCCCAGCCCGCTGGCGGTCGGCTACCTGTTCGTCATGTCGTTGCTGCCGACGGTGCCGGCCTCCTGGCTGATCTTCGCCGACGGCTCGGTCTATGACGTGTACGACACCCCGCTCCGCCTGTGGGGGGTCTCGGTGACCTCGGACCAGCAGGCCGCCGGGGTGGTCATGAAGTTGGTCGGCGGCTTCTACCTGTGGACGGTCATGGCCGCCATCTTCTTCCGCTGGGCCTACGGCCAGCAGAGCGGTGATCCCGCCCGCATGGCGGCGACCCGAACGCCGCGGTACGACCCCGTGGCGCCGGACGGCTCGCTCACCTACGACGAGGTCGAGGCCGCGTTCGCCGCGTCCGGCTCCGCCCCCGCCGAACCCGTCTCGTGATCCTGGCCGCCAAGACCGTCGTCGTCGCCGGCGTCGGCCCGGGGCTGGGGGGCGAGGTGGCCCGCCTGGCCGTGCGCGACGGCGCCAACGTCGTGGTGGCCGCCCGCTCGGCCGAGAAGCTGGCCGCCACCGCCGAGGAGCTCGATCCGTCCGGGGAACGGGTGCTGGCCGTGCCGACCGACATCGTCGACCTCGCGGCCTGTGAGGCCCTGGTGGCCGCTGCCCTCGAGCGCTTCGGCGCAGTCGACGCCGTGGCCCAGGTGGCGGCGGTCGACACCGCGCTCGGTGACCTGGCCGCCTCCAACGACGAGGACTGGCGTCGGTGCTTCGACACCAACGTGGTCGGTTCGATGAACCTGGTCCGGGCCTCGGCCCCGGCCCTGCGGGCGGCGGGCGGCGGCGCCGTCGTCCTCGTCGGCTCACAGTCCGCCGTCCTTCCGCCGTCGACCATGCCCCAGATCGCCTACGCCGCCTCCAAGGGAGCGTTGCTCTCGGCCATGTACCACCTGGCCGACGAGTTGGGCCCGGACCGCATCCGGGTGAATGCGGTCATCCCGACCTGGATGTGGGGCCCGCCTGTGCAGATGTACGTCGAGTGGCAGGCGGGGGAGCGGGGCGTGCCGCCCGAGGAGGTCATCGCGGAGATCACCGCCAACATGTCGATCCCGGAGATCCCCGCCGACGAGGACGTGGCCGAGGCCGTGGTGTGGCTCTGCTCGGACCGGGCCCGGATGGTGACGGGTCAGTCGATCATGGTGAACGCCGGTGAGCTGAAGGGCTGAGCCCGATGCTCAAGAACCGGTAGCGGCGGGCCGACGGGAGACCGGTGACCGACCTACCCACCACCCTGTCGGGTCGCCCGGCCATCGAGGTGTCCGAGGATCCGCCCCGGACCCGGGTGGGACGCGGTGCCCTCTTCGGCGCCACGCTGATGGTCCTGCTCGCCGTGGCCGCCGCCGCGGTGGCCTTCCTGGGCGGCGGGCCCGACGGCACCGACGTCCGGGCGATGGCGCCCGGCCAGTGCTTCGTGGAGACCGACGTCGTGGTCGACCACGGACGGCGGATCCCCCAGGGTCGTGACACCCCGTGCCTGTCCACGGCCCCGCGCATCGTGGGGGTGGTGCCGATGCCCCTGGGTCCCTTCCCCGACGGGGCCGCCTTCGACGCCGTGGTGACGGGCCACTGTGGTGGCGAGGAGGACCTGGTGGTCCTACCGAACGAGGGCAGTTGGCTCGACGGCGACCGCATCGTGGTCTGCATCGCCCTGCCGGAGGTCTGAGCGTGGGCTCAGCCCCGGGCGCAGGCGGCGCCGAAGCCGCGGTCGTCCGCCGCCCAGCCCGGGTGGTCGCCCTCGGGCCAGAAGTCGCCGGTGTGGGGGTCCTGGTCATAGGTCACCGGTGACGCGTCCCCGCCCGCGATGTGGGCGACCGCGGCCACGAGGCGGTCGACCTCGGCGTCGGAGGTGGACAGGCCGGCACTGGCCCGGACCGCCCCGGGGATCTCCCGGCGGTCGCCCCGCAGGACCGCACTGCGGTACGCCGCGACCTCGTCGCGGTCCAGGCCGAGGAGACGGAGGAGGTACGGGTGCGCACAGAAGCAGCCGTGGCGGACCCCGATGCCGAACTCCGCGCTCAGCCGGGCCGCCACCAGAGCGTGGGGGACACCCTCGACGGTGAAGGCCGCCGTGGGCAGGGTGGGCACGTCCAGCGGAGGGCCGAGGAGGCGGACGCCTTCCACCGCGGCGAGGGCGGGACGCAGCCGCGCCGCGATCGTGTCGTCGTGGTCGGCCACGGCCGACCAGCCGATGGCGGCCAGCTCGTCGATGGCCGCGTGGAGGGCGACGGCGCCGATCACGTTGGGCGAGCCCGCCTCCTCCCGTTCCGGTGGTTCGGTCCAGATGACCTCGTCGAGATCGACCAGGTCGACCGCCCCACCACCGGCCAGGAACGGATCGCCCTCGCTGAAGGCGGCGCGGGGCCCGACCAGGACGCCGGTGCCGAAGGGGGCATACATCTTGTGCCCACTCCACGCCAGGAAGTCCGCGGTGGTCGGCAGGGGGCCATGGGGCGCGAGCTGGGCGGCGTCCACGAGGACGGGGACCCCCCGTTCGTGGGCGGTGGCGATGATCTCGTCGATGTCGGGGCGCCAGCCGGTGACGTTGGAGGCAGCCGTGACCGCGAGCAGTGCCGGTCGGGGCCCGGCGTCGAGTTGGTCGGCCACGTCCGCGGCGCTGAACGTCCCGTCCTCACCGCACTCCACGAAGCGGCGCCGGCACGCGCGGGCCCAGGGCAGGAGGTTGGCGTGGTGTTCGACGACCGTGGTGACCACGACGTCGTCGGGGGCGAGGCGGAGCCGGTAGGCGAGGTGGTTGACCGCCTCGGTGGTGTTCCGACAGAGGATCGCGATGTCGTCGCCGTCGGGGTCCCGTCCGGCGAAGACCAGCGCCGCCCGGCGAGCCTCCTCGTAGGCCGTCGTCGCCTCCCGGGACCGGTAGCCGGCGCCCCGGTGCACGCTGGAGTAGGTGGGCAGGAACTCGTTCACGCGGCGGGCCACGGCGGGTAGCGCCGCGGTGGAGGCCCCGGCGTCCAGGTTGAGGTACGGGCGTTCGCGGCCGTCCACACAGGGCACCGGGTCGCCGTCACCGACGAGGGCGGCGGGCACGGGCGAGGACGCACTCATGGGGTCACTCCCATCGGAACCAGCGGATCGCGGCGGCCGGGGTGGCCGCGGCCCACACCACGAGCACCACCCAGGACTGCGTCGCGATGTCGCCCCCGGGGGTCAGGGCGCCGACCATCACGTCGGCGAGGGCCGCGGCCGGGAGCAGTCCGGCCAGGTTCTGCACCGCCGTCGGGAGCTCGTCGAGCGGGATGACCATGCCGCCGAGGAGGAGCAGCAGGAGGTAGAGGCCGTTGGCCAGCGCCAGCGTCATCTCCCCCCGAAGGGTGCCGGCCATCCACAGGCCGAGGCCGGCGAAGGCCACGGTGGCCAGGACCGCCCCGGCGAGGGCGAGGGGGATCCCGGCCGCGTCGGGCTCCCAGCCGAGGACGAGGCTCACCACGGTGAGGACGACGACCTGCACGACGAGCAGGAGCCCGACGGCGATGGTCTTGGCCCCCAGCAGGCGCCCCCGTCCCAGTGGGGTCGCCCCGAGGCGCTTGAGCACCAGGTACTGCCGCTCGAAGCCGGTGGAGATGGCGAGGTTGACCATGGCCGTGGACATCACGGCCAGGGCCAGCACGCCCGGGGCCAGGAAGGCGATCGGCTCGTCGGCGTCGATGGGCAGGACGTCGACGCTCGAGAAGAACACGAGCAGCCCGACCGGGATGCCGAGGGTCAACAGGACCGACTCCCCCCGCCGCAGGGACAGGGTGGTCTCGGCCCGGGCCTGGGCGGTGAGGGCCCGGCTCACGGTGCCTCTTCCCGGGTCAGGCGCACGAACACGTCCTCCAGGTTCTGGCGCCCGGCCCGCAGGTCCCCCAGGGCCAGGTCGCGCTCGGCCAGCCAGGCGGTGAGCGCCGCGACCGTACGGGGCGAGGGCTCGCCGGCGACCAGGTACTCGCCGCCGTCGACCTCGCGCACGACGGCACCCAACGCCTCGCCCAGCGCGGCCACGTCCAGGCCCCGGGGGGCGGCGAAGCGGATCTCGTGACCGCCGGCGTTCATCAGCGCCGCGGGAGTCCCGTCGGCCACCACCCGTCCGTGGTCCACGATCACCACCCGGTCGGCCACCTTCTCGGCCTCGGCCAGGTCGTGGGTGGCCAGCAGGACGCACACGCCGGCGTCGCGTTGCGCCCGGACCACCTCCCGCACCAGGAGGCGGCCGTCGACGTCCAAGCCCGCGGTCGGTTCGTCGAGGAAGGCCACCCGCGGTCGGCCGACCAGGGCGAGGGCCAGGGCGAGGCGCTGCTGCTGGCCGCCGGACAGGCGCCGGGCGGTGGCCTTGGCCTGACCGGCCAGGCCGACCCGCCGGAGCAGCTCGGCGGGGTCGGCCGGATCGTCGTAGTAGGCGGCGAAGAGGTCCAGCACCTCCGCGGTCCGGATGCCGGGGTAGAGGCCACCCTCCTGGAGCATCACCCCGATCCGGCCGACGACGGCGACGTGCTCGGCGAGCGGGTCCAGGCCCAGCACCCGCACGGTGCCCGCGTCGGGTCGCCGGTAGCCCTCGAGGGCCTCGATGGTCGAGGTCTTGCCGGCGCCGTTGGGTCCGAGCAGGGCGACGACCTCGCCCGCCGCCGCGCTGAAGGAGACGCCGTCCACGGCGACCACGTCCCCGTAGGTGATCCGCAGGTCGAGGACCTCGACCGCGGGGTTGTCGCTCACGGGGCGACGCTAGGACTGCCGTCGCGCCCGGGCCAAGGCCGAATGGCCCCGCTTCGGGGCCCGGGCGGCGGTACCTTCCCTGCGGTGATCGACGTCCGGCTCATCCGAAGCGACCCCGATGCCGTCAAGGCGGCTCTCGGGCGTCGCGGCGAGGATCTCACGCCGATCGACCGGGTCGCCGAGCTGGACCGCCGTCAGCGGGAGCTGGGTCGGGAACGGGACGAGATCCGCAACCGGGTGAAGGCCCTGTCCAAGGAGGTCGGGGGTCTGCGTCGGGATGGCCGCGTCGAGGAGGCCGAGGCCCTCCAGGCCGAGAGCCGGGCCCTCGGCGACCACGAGACGGCCCTGGCCGAGACCGCCGACGAGCTGGCGACCCAGATCCGTGCCGTCCTCCTCGAGGTGCCCAACCTGCCCTCGGCCGACGCGCCCGACGGCGCCGGCGAGGACGACAACCCTGTGCTCCGGCTCGGAGGCCCGGACCCCGACGGCTACGCCGAGCACCAGCGGGTCCCGCACTGGGAGACCGGAGCGACCCTCGGCATCCTCGACGGGGAACGGGGCGTGAAGCTGGCCGGGTCGATGTTCGTGGCCTACCGCAGGATGGGTGCCACCCTCCTGCGGGCCCTCTGCCAACTGGCCCTCGACCGCAACGCCGACCTCTACGAGGAGGTGCGGCCGCCGTCGCTGGTCCGCACCGAGATCATGGTGGGCACCGGCCAGTTGCCGAAGTTCGGCGATGACGCGTACCACCTCGAACGCGACGACCTCTGGGCCATCCCCACGGCCGAGGTGCCGTTGACCTCCCTCTACCGGGACGAGATCCTCGACGAGGCCGATCTGCCGATGCGGTTCATGGCCTGCACGCCGTGCTTCCGGCGCGAGGCCGGATCGGCGGGTCGGGACACGCGGGGCCTGCTGCGGGTCCACGAGTTCGACAAGGTCGAACTGCTGGCCCTGAGCACCGCGGCCCAGGCCCCCGATCTGCAGGTCGAGATCATGGACCGGGCCGAGCTCCTCGTCGCCGACCTCGGCCTGACCCACCGGGTCATCGACATCTGCACGGGGGACATGGGCATCGCCCACCATCGGAGCTGGGACCTCGAGGTCTGGTCACCCGGGCTGGGCCAGTGGCTGGAGGCCTCCTCGGTGTCCTGGCTCAGCGACTACCAGGCCCGCCGGGCCAACCTCCGCTACCGGCCGACCGAGGCCAAGGGCACCGAGTTGCTGCACACCCTGAACGGCTCGGGGCTGGCGGTCCCGCGGGTCATGGCCGCACTCCTCGAGGTGCACCGCCGGGAGGACGGCTCGGTCACCCTGCCCGAGCCGCTGCACCCGTACCTCCGCGGCGCCACCGAGATCGTACGGCCCGCTTAGGAGCGGGAATCCGGGCGCGGGTATCGTCCGGATGTGTTCGCGATCACAACGGCGCAGCTGGTGTTCAGCATCGCCCTCGCGCTCGTCGCCCTGCTGATCACCGGGTTCAGCCTCTTCGTCGCCCGGACCACCTTCTGGGCCGATCGCTGGTACCCGAAGCGGGAAGCATGAGGGCCGGCGACGCGACCGTCTACAAGGGCCGCAGCGGCCAGTGGGCCTTCGTGGCCCACCGCACCACCGGCTTCCTGGTGTTCATGTTCCTGTTGCTGCACATCGTCGACGTCTCGCTGGTCAACGCGGACGTCGAGCTCTACGACGAGGTCCACGCCCTCTACGGCAACATCTTGTTGCGCCTGTTCGAGTGCGGCCTGCTGCTCGCCCTGCTGTTCCACGCCTTCAACGGGCTCCGCATCGTCATCGTCGACTTCTTCCCCCGGGCGGTGGCCAACGAGAAGGCCCTGACGACCGCCGTCGTCGCCCTGACGCTCCTGGCCGGGATCCCGGGCTCGATCGTGATCCTGTGGCCCTTCATCGACGGACGGATCCTCTGATGGCCACCTCCACCGGCCAGCTCCCGAAGGCCTCGACCCGGGGGGCGCTGACCCGCAAGCCGAAGGCCAACTTCGAGACCTGGTCCTGGTACTTCATGCGGATCTCGGGCCTGATCCTGCTCTTCCTGGCCCTGACCCACTTCGCCATCACCCACATCATCAACGACGTGGTCGAGACCGACGCCGAGTTCGTCGCCGGGCGCTGGGACAACCCCCTGTGGCGCCTCTTCGACTGGGCCCTGCTGGCCCTGGCCCTCGTCCACGGGGTCAACGGCGTGCGCTGGAGCATCGACGACTACGTCACCGAGCCGCGCCGCCGGGCCGGCCTGAAGGCGCTGCTCTACACGGTGACCGGCGGCCTCTTCGCCTACGGCACCCTCGTGATCATCACCTACTCCGGCTGAGCCTGAGCCGATGGGGGTGGAGCACCTCCCGCCCGTCATTCCCGTGCACCACGAGCGCGAGGCGGGCGCCAACGCCGACCACCCGATGCGTCGGGTCACCCGACAGGTGGCCTTCGAGCCCGACGGCTGGACCCCCGAGCGCCGGGCCAAGGTCGCGGACCTCTTCGACGGGCTGGCCCCGGAATGGCACACCCGGGAGACACCGGGCCGCTACGACGCCCTGCTCGACGCCCTGGATCGCGGCGGCGTCCCCACCGACGGACCGACCCTCGAGCTCGGTTCGGGCACGGGGCTCTCCACCCCGCTGCTGGCCGAGCGCTTCCCGCGCCTGATCGCCGGGGACCTCTCTCGGGGGATGCTGCGCCTGGCCCCCGCCGAAGTGGCGCCCCGGGTCCAGCTGGACAGCTCGGACCTGCCCGTCCCCGACGGTGCCTTCCGGGTCGTCCTGGCCATCAACATGCTGTTGTTCCCGGTGGAGACGGCCCGCGTCCTCGCGCCGGACGGTGTCCTCGTGTGGGTGAACACCAGCGGCGACCGCACCCCCATCCACCTCGCCGCCGACGACGTGGTGGCGGCGATGGGTGCGGGCTGGCGGGCAACGGCGAGCGAAGCCGGCACCGGCACCTGGTGTGTCACCCGCCGCGGCTAGCGGCGGTCGTCACCGTCTGGTCTCATCCGGGTGGGAGACCGAACAGGCGTTCGTCTAAGGTGAGGCCATGGCGACGGCCGAGCCCCAGCTGCGGTGGGAGCTGGAGGACGCGCCCCGGCCCCAGGGGTCGCTCTTCGGGGACCTCGTCGAGCGGCAGGTCGGGCGGGGCGAGTTCCGCGGGATGGAGTTCTCCCTGGTGCGGGCCCGGTCGATCATCAACAAGGTCGACGTGCCGTGGCTGGCCTTCGCCCACAGCATCAACGTGTACCGGGGATGCAGCCACGCCTGCGTCTACTGCTTCGCCCGGCCGACCCATGCGTACCTGGGCCTCGACGTCGGGGCCGACTTCGACGCCCACATCGTGGTCAAGATCAACGCCCCGGACGTCCTGCGGGCCGAGCTGTCGCCGCGGCGGTGGGCGGGCGAGGCCATCGCCATGGGGACCAACACCGACCCCTACCAGCGCTGCGAGGGCAAGTTCCGCCTGACGCGGCAGGTGCTGGAGGTCCTGGTCGACGTCGCCAACCCCTTCTCGATCCTGACCAAGTCGACCCTGGCCATCCGGGACCTGCCGCTGATCGCCGAGGCCGCCAAGCGGGCCGAGGTCCGCGTCGACTTCTCCGTGGGCACGTTGGACGAGGACGTGTGGCGCCTGACCGAACCGGGCACGCCCCATCCCCGGCGCCGGCTGCGGGCCGTCGAGGCCTTTCGGGAGGCGGGCGTGCCCTGCGGGGTGCTGATGGCGCCCGTCCTGCCCGGCCTGTCCGATGCCCCCGAGCAGTTGGCCGAGGTGGCCGACGCCTGCAAGGCGATCGGGGTGCGTCCCGCCGGCCCGGTGCCGTTGCACCTGCGGCCCGGCGTGAAGGAACACGTCCTGGCCTGGCTGGACGAGCACCGGCCGGACCTGGCCGAGCAGTACCGGCGTTCCTACCGGAGGGCCTACCTGCCCGTGCCGGTGCGCAGGAAGCTGGCGGCCCGCTTTCGGGAGGCCCTCGGCGACGACGCCCCGCCGAAGGCCCCGGTCCGCTCCCTCTACGGCCCGGGCGCCGGACCCACCCCGCCGACCCCGGTCAAGGTCGCCCCCACCCGTCAACTCGACCTCGGCCTCTGATCTGGCCGGGGGAGGTTCCCGGCCTACGGCGCGGGTATCTCCTCCCGCTGGGTGCGGCGCTGCGAGAATCGGGGCGTGGGAGACCTGGACGCGGTGCGGGCGCAGCACCTGGCCGACGGCCTCGACCGGGCCGATCTCGATCCGGACCCCGTGGCGCAGTGCCAGGCCTGGTGGGACGAGGCCGTCGAGGTCGGCGTGTACCAGCCCGAGGCGGTGGCCCTGGCCACCGCCGATGCCGACGGCCATCCGTCGGTCCGCTACGTGCTCCTGCGGGGCCTCGACGACGACGGGCTGCGGTTCTTCACGAACTACGCCTCGACCAAGGCCGGTCACCTCGACGAGAACCCCTGGGGCGGCATGGAGCTGGCCTGGATCGTCATCGGCCGTCAGGTCCGCATGGAGGGCCCCGTGCACCGGGCCGACCCGGCCGAGTCCGACGCCTACTGGGCCACTCGACCGCGGGCCAGTCAGCTCGCCTCCCGCGCCTCCCACCAGAGCCGTCCCGTGGGAGACCGGACGACCCTCCACGCCGCCGTGGCCGAGGAGACCGCCCGTTGGGAGGGCCAGGAGGTCCCCCGCCCGGAGAGCTGGGGGGGCTTCGTCCTCGTCCCCGAGCGCTGGGAGTTCTGGAACCAGGGCGGCGACCGGTTGCATGACCGCTTCGCCTACGAGCCCGACGGCCACGGCGCCTGGACCATCACCCGCCTCTGGCCGTAGCGCAGAGCGCGCGGGCGGCGGTGGCGAGGCTGTCCACCAGCGCGGCCCGGGCGGCGGCATCGGCGTTGGGGCCCTGGAGGCGGATGCGAGGGGGGAGCTCGATCTGGACACCGCCACCCCGGGTGAGGTTGACCGGGTTGTCAGGGTGTCGGCCCCGCAGGGCCGTGGGGATCACACCGAGGTCGTCCTCGACCCGGTAACCCGGCAGGGCGTCCCGTAGGTGGCCGGCGACCTCTGCCGCCGCCGAGCGGTTGCCCCCGCCGAGCAGGAGCGTGGTGAACATCCCGTCCCGGCCGTAGCCGTGCACGGACAGCACGACGCGCACGTGGGCCAGGAACGCGCCGAGGGCCGGGCTGTCGGCCGGGTCCATGCGCACCGAAGGGATGTGCCAGCGGAGGTCGTCGGGCTGGCAGACCGCGTAGAGCGAGGCGTCGGCGCCCTCCGCCGCCTCCCGGGCGATGTGGTCGGTCTCCCGCTCCAGCGAGCCGCCGTGCAGAGCCAGGAAGCCGACCGTGGACCGCAGCGTCAGCTCTTCGACGACGCCGTCGTGCGCGAGGAGGTCCGCCAGCACCGCGCTCAGCCGGCGTGGAGGGCGTCGTCGGCGTCCTCGGCGGCGGTCTCGTCGGCGGTCTCGTCGGCGGGGCGGAGGAGCACGTAGAGGAGGGCGGCGCAGACCACGATGCCCAGGATCAGCCCGAGGCGCTCGGCGCCGATGTCCTGGACCCAGTTCGAGATGTCCGAGCTCCAGCCGGTGACCGTGCCCACCGGGCCGTCCTCGGTCAACGGGTCGTCGCGGATGCGCAACTCGTAGATCCCGTACCAGGTGAAGTAGGCCCCGGCCACGACCAGTAGGGCCCCGGAGATGCGGTTGATCAGCGGCAGCGAGGAGCGCAACCGGTGGACGAGGGACTGGCGGGCCAGGGCCAGGGTCAGGGTCAGCACGGTGAGGACCAGGCCCATGCCGAGGGCGAAGGAGACGTACATGGCGATGCCGGACACGGCGTTGGCCCGGCTGAAGGTCCCGGCCACCACGGTGAGGAACACCGGCAGCGTGCAGGACAGCGACGCCACGGCGTAGGAGACCCCGAACACGAACATGGAGGGAAGGGTCCGTTCGCGACCCCCCCGCTCGAGATGGGGCAGGGCCAGACGCAGCTCGAACCCGGAGAGCAGGGCGATGCCCAGGGCGAGGACGCCGATCCCCACCGCGATGGTCATCCACGGGAACCACTTCTCGACCGCCAGGGAGAGGTGGGCGATGAGCGCCCCGATCGTGGTGAACACCGCCACGAAGCCGAGGGTGACCACGCCGCCCACCGCCAGGCCCCGGGCCACGCTCGCCCTTCGGTCCTCGTCGGCCACGCCCCCCTCCACGCCCAGGAAGAACGTGAGGTAGGCGGGCAGCATCGCGAACCCGCAGGGGTTCACGGTGGCCACCATCCCGGCCGTGAAGGCCAGCGCCAGCGGGGCGTCGATCACGCGGCGACCAACGCCTCGAGCGCGGCGTCGAGCTCGGCCCTGACGTCGCCGGTGTGGGCCACCGTGATCTCCCCGTCGGCGGTGACGAAGACGGTGGTGGGCAGGCCCACTGCGGCGAACTCGGTGATGATGTCACCGGCCGGGTCCCGGCCGATCTCGTAGGTCACCCCGGTCCGCTCGACCAGCTCGCGGCCGTCCTCGACGCTCTCCCGGTAGGAGAGACCCAGGAAGGCGACCCGGTCGCCGTAGGTCTCGTAGGCCTCCTGCAGCGCAGGCATCTCGGCCACGCACGGCGGACAGTCCTTGTAGAAGAAGTTGACCACGGCGGGGCGGCCGTCCCGGAAGGTCTCGAAGTCGACCTCGGCGGCGTCGGGGGCATCCAGGCGGATGTACGCGAAGTCCGGGACCGTCTCGCCGGCCAGGTCGGTCTGGGGAACGGTGCCGTCCGCCGCGAGGGTCAGGAGCACGGGTTCCCCGGCGGGGGTCTCGTCCTCCAGGACGAAGCTGAGCACCAGGGCCGTCACCAGGCCGGCCAGCACGGTGGCGACCAACGCCACGCCCAAGGGGCTCCGCGCTCGCGACCCGGCCATGGCGGGGACGGTACCCGTGGTCGGCGGCGGGCGACTCGCGGCGGGGTCAGTCGACGAAGCCGGTGCAGTCGCCCAGGGTGAGGGCCTCCACCACCTCGACCGCACCGCCGAGCAGGGTGCTCACCGCGGCGTCGTCGAAGGCCGCCTCGCCGGCGTCCACCATGGCCTCGAGGTCGACCAGGTACTGCTCGACCGTGGCCCGGGTGTCGGCCGGGAAGAGACCGAAGTCCTCCTCGGCGCCGCCGACGACGGCCAGCATGGACTCCGCGTCCCGGAAGCTGGCGGCGGGAGCATCGGCGTCGTACTCGGGGAGGTCGTCGGTGACCACGAGGTCACGGGCCAGCGCCAGGCCCGTGGGCATCTGCTGGGCCAACTTGTCGAAGTCCACCGTGCTGAGGTCGTCCTGGGAGGTGTGGTAGCAGGCGTTGTTGGCGTCGGTGAAGAAGACGATCGGCACACCGGCCTCGGCGAACACGGCGTGGTCACTGCGGCCCTGGCCGAAGAGCAGGCTGAGGTCGAGGGTCTCCAGCGTGCCCCCGGATGCGGCCCGCTCCGACGCCGCGACCAGGTTCGGGCCACCGGTCTCGGCGCCGACCACCACCGTGGTGGCGGTCAGCGAAGGGCTCAGGTTGGCACCCTGGATGTCCCAGTTGAGGTAGGTGACGGTGTCCTCGAGGGGGACGAGGGGATCGGCCACGTAGGCCTCGGCGCCCAGCAGGCCGTCCTCCTCGCTGTCCCAGAGGGCCACGATCACCGAGCGGGCGGGCGGCTCCGGGTCGGCGGCGAGGGAGCGACCGATCTCCAGGACGGAGGCCACCCCGGCGGCGTTGTCGGCGGCACCGTTGCAGACCACGTCGCCGGGCGTGTCGGTGGGGCAGTCGGTGCCGATGTGGTCGTAGTGGGCGCCGAGGATCAGGTACTCGTCGGCCTGCCCGCCGCCGGGGATCACCCCGAGCAGGTTGGTGCCGTCGGCGAACGGGTGGCCGTAACCGTCGAGGCTGTCGCCGTCGAGGGGCTCGGTGAACTCGGCCATCTCGTCGACCAGGTAGGCCTGGGAGGCCTCGGAGCCAGGGGTCTGGTTGTCGCGGCCCTCCAGGTCGTCCGCGGCCAGGGTCTCCACCAGGGCCTGGGCCCGGGCCGGATCGATGCCCGCGGCCGCCGCCTCGACGGCTGCGGTGGTCGTGGTGCTGGACGCGCCCTCGTCGCTCCCGCCGTCGTCGGAGCCGCAGGCCACCCCGATCATCCCCAGCGCGACCACCAGAACCGCCACCCGTCCCCGCATCGTGCTCAGCATGGGGTCAACCTAAACCACCCTGGCCCACCGGCAGTGGGTCAGTCGACGTCGACCGACCCACCACCGGCCCACCGGGCAGGCGGGGGTTCGCGGTCCGTCGTGGTGGAGGGATCCCCATGACGGCCACGTCACCCCCGCCCACCGTCCGGTGGACCGGGCCGCCCTCTCAGGCGGCCCCGATCGCCGTGCTGCGGGCCGAAGCGCGGTCGCGGCCGGCGGTCTCCCGCAGGCGTTCGGGGATCGGGATCACCGGGAGCTGGTCCTCGGGCCTGGCGACCTTGGGCGGACGACCCCGGCGCCGCTTGTTGGCCAGGATCCGCCCGTTGAGGATCAGCTGGCCACCCCAGACACCCCACGGCTCGTGCCGCTCGAGGGCGCCGGCGAGGCAGGGCTCCATGACCGGGCACTCGGCGCAGATGCGCTTGGCCCGGGCGATGTCCTGGAGCTCCTCGGAGAAGAACAGGTGGGTCAGGGCGCCGCTGCCGTCGCGGCAGCGGGCCCTGGCCTCCCAGCCCTCGGGCTCCTCGTAGATGTCGGGTAAGGCGGCGAGCATCGGGATGTCCCCTTCTGGTGATGTTCGTCTTGGCGGTGGATGTGTGGTCGTGGTGGGGTCGGCGGGAACCGGTGGCCGAAAAAGCAAGAAAGCCGCCGGGATCTTCCCGACGGCTTCTGGAGCTCTCGATCCTCGTGTCCCTGTCAGGGGGAGGAGCGCTCCTTGTGCCGGCGGGTGGTGGGAAAGCCGTAGCCGTCGTGCATCCGCACACGAATCGCCTTGGTGGCGTCCGGGGTGACGGTGGGGCACGGCTGCCAGGTCGACGGGGACGCAGACGAGCGCGCGCCGACGGTGGCAGCGAGGCTGCTCACCTGGTTCGTCGCGAGGTTGCTCATCGGGCGGTTTCCTTCGGGCCTGGTCTCCTGGGCCGGGCCATCGAAGCACGACGGTCCGGCGCCGTCAACGTATTTATCGGCGACGATTCCCGTCCGCGTAGGTTCACCGCGGTGAGCCTCCAGCCGCCGAACCCCGAGAGCCGGGTCTTCACCCTGTCGACCCGCGTCCGTCTGGGGGACGTGAGCCCCAAGGGCCGGCTGCGTTTGGACGGCGTCGCCAAGATCATGCAGGACATCGCCACCGAGGACGCGTTGGACGGCGCTCCCGGCGAGGAGGCGGGCTGGGTCGTGCGCAGCACCGGCATCGAGGTCGAGGCCTGGCCCCGTTACCGAGAGGACCTCACGGTCAGCACCTGGTGCTCGGGTTTCGGCCGGCGCTGGGCCGTCCGCCGCACGAGCCTGGCGGGTGCCGACGGCGGCCGGGTGGAGACCACCTCGCTGTGGATCCACGTCGATCGGGACCTCGGCCGCCCGGCGCCGATGAGCGAGACGTTCTTCGCCGTGTGGGGGCGGGGGGTGACCGACACGGCGGTGACGGCCCGCCGCCGGCTACCGGACCGGCCCGAAGGCGACGCCCGACCGTGGCCGTTGCGCTTCAGCGACTTCGACGCGCTGGCTCACGTGAACAACGCGGCCTACTGGGTGCCGGCAGAGGAGGACCTGGCCGTCCGCCGGGACCTGTCGGCCCCGCTGCGGGCCGACATCGAGTACCGGGAGGGCGTCGTGCGAGAGGAGTCGGTCGAGGTGGTGACGGGGGACACCGAGGGCGGCTTCCTGCAGTGGTGGGTGGTCGACGGCCAGGTCCGGTCATCGACCCGGGTCCAGGCGATCGACGCTCAGGCCACCGTGTAGCGCAGCCGGCCCTCTTCCCAACGGCTCTCCGCCTTGCCCGCGATGCGCAGGTGCTCGAGGTGGGCATAGGTCTCGGCCTCGGCCATGTTGCCCCAGGCCCGCTCGCTGAACAGCCCCTTCATGAGGGTCTCGACATCGGCCTCGCCCTCGGCGTGGGAGATCTCGGTCAACTTCTCCAGCCGCTCGACGTGGTGCTCCTTGATGTCCTCCACCCGCTCCAGCAGGTTGTCGAACGGGTGGCCGTGGGCCGGCAGGCAGAGGCCGACGCCCTGCAGGTCGGCCACCTTGTCCAGCGAGCCCACGAAGTCGGCCAGGGGGTCGTCGGAGACCGAGCCGAGGCCCGAGATGTGCGGGGTGATGCTCGGCAGCACGTGGTCACCCGACAAGAGGACGCCGTCCTCGGGGTCGAAGAGGCAGAGGTGGTCAGCGGTGTGGCCCGGGGTGTGCACCCCGACGAACTCCCGGGTCCCGAGTCGCATCCGCTCGTCGTCGGCCACCCGGCGGTCCGGGCGGGGGGCCATGAAGTAGCGACGGGCGATGCGGCGCTTGGCCCAGCCGACGGGGCCGGCGCCGGGCATCGGCGGGCGGGGCATGTCGCCGCCCCAGGGCGTCTTCATGTCGAAGCGGTTGCGCAGCCGTTCCAGGGCGGCCGCGTCGTCGCCCGGCTTGCGGGCCTCGGGCGACTCGACCACGTCGGGCTCGAGGAGATCGAAGAAGGTGCGGAAGTCGGTGGACGCCACCAGCGAGGCGTCGGCCTCGCGGCGCAGCTTCTCGGCGCTGCCGAAGTGGTCCGGGTGCGAGTGGGTGACCACGACCGTGTGGACGTGCTTCACCTTCGCCCCGACCTGACGCAGCCTGTCCTTGAGGGCCTTCCAGTTGGCGGGGCCGGGCAATCCGGGGTCGATGGCCGTCCAGCCCTCGGCGTCCTCGAGCAGGTAGGTGTTGACGTGGCCCAGGCCCGTGAACTGGATGGGGATCTGGGCCCGCAGGATCCCGGGGGCGACCTCGGTGACCTCGGGTTGGGCGTCCTCCTGCTCCTGGCGCATGAGGGGCCGACCGTACTTGACCGCCCGGTCAAGCCGGTTCAGGCGGGATCGCGGAAGACGGCCTCGCGGTAGTAGCGGAGTTCGGCGATGGACTCCCGGATGTCGTCCAGGGCCCGGTGGCTGCCGTGCTTGCCCGGGGCCTTGGCCACGGCATCGGGGTACCAGCGCCGGGCCAGCTCCTTGACCGAGGACACGTCGACGCTGCGGTAGTGGAGGTGCTCCTCGATCTCGGGCAGCCAGCGGGCGAGGAAGCGGCGATCGGTCCCGATCGAGTTGCCGCACAGGGGCACCGTGCGGGGCTCGGGCACGTGCTCCTGGATGAAGGCCAGGGTCTCGGCCCCGGCGGTGGCCAGGTCGACGGTGGAGGCCCGGATCTGCTCGAGCAGGCCGCTGGAGGTGTGCATGTCGGTGACCACGTCGCCCATCCGGGCCAGGGCATCCTCGTCGGCGTGGACCACCAGGTCGGGACCTTCGGCCACGATGGCCAGGTCGTCGTCGGTGACGATGGTGGCGATCTCGACGATGACGTCGTGGTCGTGGTCCAGCCCGGTCATCTCGAGGTCCATCCACACCAGCACCCCTCGGACTGTACGGGCGCCGTACGCTCGCCGCCGTGCTCGAGGTCCCCATCGTCTGTCTCGACCCCGACTTGGCGGTGCCCGCCTACGCCCATGAGGGTGACGCCGGCGCCGACCTCGTCGCCCGTGAGGACCACGAGCTGGCTCCCGGCGGCGGCCGGGCCCGGGTGTCCACCGGCGTGTCGGTGGCCATACCCGCGGGCTACGCCGGCTTCGTCCTGCCCCGCTCCGGCCTGGCCCTCCGCCACGGCGTGACCTGCCTCAACACCCCGGGCCTCATCGACGCCGGCTACCGGGGCGAGCTCCAGGTCCTGCTCGTCAACACCGACCCGAGCGAGCCCTTCCTCGTCCAGCGCGGCGAGCGCATCGCCCAACTCGTGATCATGAGGGTCGAGCACGCGGCGTTCACGGCCGTCGGTGAACACGACGAGACCACCCGCGGCGCGGGGGGCTGGGGCCACACGGGGTGATCGATCCCTCGGTCGGCGAGGGACGGCCCATGGCGACGACGGGGGCCTGGCTCGTCCCCGCTCCGTCGGCGGCGTCAACTTGCCGTCGGGCCCCGCTCCGGGAGCGGGTGGCCCGTTCCGGGCGGGCCAGGACGAGGGCTGGCTAAGCGGTGCTGCGCTTGACCAAGCGGACCCGGCCGGACGCCAGGTCGAGGTCGGCGCGGTCCACGAGGGCGGCGACGAGGGTGTGGAAGCGGCTGACGGCCTCGGGAGGGCGGTCGGGGGCGCCCTCGACGATGATGGTGACCTCGCCGTCTTCGATCTCGTAGCGGAGGTCGACGGCGCCGGTGGGATCGTGGGCGTCGATGAGGGCGATGATGGCCTCGTCGATGGCGAGGCGGAGATCCTCCACCTCGCGGTAGGTGAAGCCGTGGCGGCGGGCGATGGCGGCGGTGGTGACCCGGGCCACACGCCCATAGTCCGTGCCCGCAGGGAGCCGGAGTCGGACGGCGTCAGCCATGGCCGCAGTCTGTCGTCTCACGGCTCCCGAATGACCTCACCGGGGTCCTTGTCCTCGCGTTCGGCGACGTAGGCGGGATGACGGAGGCGCCCCTCGCTCGTCCACTCTGCGAACTCGACCTGCGCGACGAGCTCGGGCCGCACGTAGCGGGCGACCTTGCGCACGGGCGCGGGGAGCTCGTCGACGAACGGCGACTCGTCGACGACCCGCTGGTCGAGGCGGGGCTGGAGCCGCGCCAGCTCGGCGGCGTCGAACCCGGTGCCGACCCGCCCGGCGTAACGCAGGCCGGTCCCGTCGTAGTGGCCGACGAGGAGGGCGCCGAGGGACCCGGCGCGGTTGCCCTCGCCGGGGAGCCAGCCACCGACCACCAGCTCCTGGCCACGGCGGACCTTCACCTTGCGCCAGGCCGACGACCGCTTGCCGGGGAGGTAGGGGCTGTCGATCCGCTTGGCGACGAGGCCCTCGAGGCCGGCGGACTCGGCGTGGGCGTAGAGCGACCGACCGTCGCCGACGTGGTGGGCCGGGACCCGCCAGGGGGTGGCCGCGTCGCCCGCGTCGGCCGCGTCGGCGAGCAGGCGCCGCCGGTCGAGGTACGGCAACGACAGCAGCTCGTTGCCGTCGAACCAGAGCAGGTCGAACACGATGAAGGTCACCGGACCGGTGCGGGCCTGCAGCCGACCGAAGTCGGGGCGTCCGGCCTCGTCGAGGACCACGACCTCGCCGTCGAGCACCGCCGGGCGGCCGACAGCCTCGACCAGAGCGGTCAGCTCGGGCCAGCGGTCGGCGGCGTCCAGACCGTGGGTGGTCTGGAGGCGCAACGGCGCGAGGCCCTCCGGGTCGACGTAGGCCAGCAGGCGCATGCCGTCCCACTTGATCTCATACGCCCAGCCGTCGTCGTCAGGAGGCAGCTTCCCGCTGACCGCCTTCATCGGCAGGAGACCGGAGGGGAAGGCGGTCACGGCTCAGGCGGGGAGCCCGGGGAGGTGTCCCAGCGCCCGCCAGGCCACCGCTGCGGCGCCGACGAGGGGTCCGTCGGTCCCGAGTCCTGCGGGGCGGATGGTCGTGTCGCGGCTGAAGTCGAGGCGACAGCGCTGATCGATCTCCTCCTGGGCGGCGGTGAAGAAGGTCTCCCCGTACCCGAGGGCCACCGAGCCCGCGACGACGACGAGGGGCAGGTCGAGCAGGTTGGCCACGGAGGCCACCCCCCGGCCGACGAGGCGGCCGGTGCGGCGTCGGACCTCCTCGCCGGCCTCGGCCGCCGGGTGCCCCGTGGCCCGTTCGATGGCCGCGCCCGAGGCTTCGGCCTCGAGGCAGCCGCGGGCCCCGCAACCGCAGGCGGTGCCGTCGGGCTCCACGATCACATGACCGACGTGGCCCGCGTTGCCGCCGGCGCCGTCGAGCAGGCGCCCGTCGAGGACGATGCCGCCGCCCACGCCGGTGGACACGACCATGGCCAGGTAGTCCCGGGCCCCGACGGCGGCCCCCTTCCACCCCTCGCCCAGGGCCAGGGCCTTCGCGTCGTTGTCGACAGTGGTGGGCAGGCCGATGTGGTCCCGCAGCCGGTCGAGCAGGGGGAAGTCCCGCCAGGCCTCGATGTTCACCGGCGAGACCGAGGCGCCGGCGCCGGTCATGGGCCCGCCCGTGCCGACGCCGCAGGCCACCGGGTCACCCCCGGGCCGGGCCCGGACCTCGTCGATCAGACCGGCGAGGGTGGCGAAGAGGGACTCACCGTCGGTGCCCTCGCCGGTGGGTCGGGCCGCGCGGGCCCCGATGACCCCCTCGTCGTCCACCAGCCCGCAGGCCAGCTTGGTCCCGCCGATGTCGATGGCCAGCACCTGGTCGCCCACCCCGACAGTGTGGGCGATTCGTGGCGGTCAGTGCTGTCGAGCCGAGGATTCGGGCTGAGCCAGATGGGGGCGGACGACCACCAGGGCGGCGATGGCCACTTCGATCTGGGCGTCGTCGGGCGGCCGGGTGGTCAACGCCTGCAGCGCCAGGCCCGGGGCGGTGAGGATGGCGACGGCCTTGCTGTCGGGCCGGCGCTTGGCCAGTTTGAGCACCTCGTAGGCCAGGCCGGCGACCAGGGGCAGGCCCAGGATCCGGGTGGCGATGAGGACCGGCCACGAGGCGTCGCCGACGAAGCTGAACACGACGATGGCCACGACCACGACCAGCAGCAGGAAGTCGGTGCCACAGCGGGCGTGACGCACGCTGAACGGCCGCACCTCCGCGACCGTGAGGGGGACGCCGTGCTCGTGGGCGGCGATCACCTTGTGCTCGGCCCCGTGGTAGGCGAAGGTCCGTTGGATCCCCGGGGAGCGCCCGATCAGGAGGAGGTAGCCGCCGAAGAGGGCCAGGCGGACGATGGCCTCGGCCACCGCGAAGGCGACGCCCTCGAAGCCGACGGCGCGGGACGCCGCGGCCGGCACCACGGCGAAGACGGCGGCGAAGATCAGCAGGGCCCCCGCCGTCGTCAGCGCCAGCTTCCGGTCGCTGATCTCCTCGGCCTCCTCGGGGTCGGCCACCCGGGCGGACCACTTGAGGGCCTTCAGGCCGACCATGATCGTCTCGACCATGGCCACCGCGCCGCGCACGACCGGCAGGTTGTCGGTGGTCCGGGCCCAGGTGGGCACGGCGTCGCCCGTGGTCACGATCTCGCCGTCGGGTCGTCGGGCCGCCGCTCCCCAGCGGTCGCCGGCGCGCATCATCACGCCTTCGAGCAGGGCCTGGCCCCCGACGCTCAGTCCGGCAGGGTCGTCGTGTGCAGGCATCGGTTCCCCGTCGGCGCCCGAGGGGTGGGCCTTGAGCCTGCCGGTACCTTTCCTGGCGTGAACCGCCGCTCCCGGGCCCGCATCGTCGCCATCGTCATGGCGGGGGTCCTGATCCTGAGTCTGGTCGGCGGCCTCCTGACCTCGACCTCGACCACCGGCGGTGGTGGCGCCGATACGACGCTCGAGACCTCCCCGCCGGTCGACGCCCCGCCCCCGACCCAGGCCAGTGACCTCCCGGCGGTCACCGTCGACGAGTTGCCGCCCGAGGCCATCGACACCCTGCAGCTGGTCGTCGAGGGCGGTCCGTACCCCTTCGACCGCGACGGGGTCACGTTCCAGAACCGGGAGGGCCTGCTGCCCCCCGCACCCGCCGGTTACTACCGGGAGTACACGGTCGTCACCCCCGGCGAGTCCGACCGTGGTGCCCGCCGCCTGGTCGTCGGTGGCGACCTCGAGGTCGGTTACTACACCGACGACCACTACGAGAGCTTCCGGGAACTTGTCCTCGGCTGACCTCGACGAGGTGTTCGCCGGCCGGGTCGGTCCCGGCCTGCACCGGATCGACGGGGTGTCGCCCGAGGGCCTGGCCGAGGCCGCCGCGGGCCATGGCTGGGTGCCGGTGGTGGTCGAGACGACGGGCGCGGCCGACAAGGCCGGCCTCCTGGCCTCCTTGGCGGCCGCCGGCCGGTTCCCGGACTGGGCCGGCGCCAACTGGGATGCCCTGCAGGACGCCCTCGGTGACCTGTCCTGGCTGGGACCGGCCGAGGGCTATCTCGTCGTGCTGGTGGGCTGGGCCGGTGTCGCCCCGGCGGTGCCCGCCGACTGCCTGGTGGTCGAGTCGGTCCTGGCCGCGGCCGCCGCCGAGTGGGCCGACCGCGGCACGCCCTTCGTGACGCTGACGGCCTGAGCCCTGTCGCCGCGCCCGGCGCGCGGGGACAACCGATGGCTTGCAGGGGGGGGTTGTGGGCCGGCCCTCGACAACGTCCGTCCGTCCGGTGGGCCGGTTTTGGCGTGGCTTCCGGTCGCAGGACGACCGTAGGTCACGCAATTTCGGCTGAGGTCGAGGGCTGCCGGGCGTCAGACCGGCTGCAGGAGGCGGCCGTTGACCCAGGCCTCCCAGCCGTTGCTGCAGCGGATGTGGGCCCACTCACCCCACCAGCCGACGAGATGGACACCGAGGCCCGGGTCGAGGCCGGCCACCGCGGGGTAGGTGGGGTCCGGGGTGGCCCATGCCGGCAGGCCCCGGCGCGGTACGACGTGGGTCACCCCGAAGGAGCCGCCTCCCGGGGTGACGGCGGCACTGGCGCCGGGGGGCGCGAGGCCGCTGGGGGCGGTGGGGGACTGGTCGACGGTCCGCTTCCGGGCCTCGGCCGGAGCGCCGGGCGACGGGGTCCCGGCGCCACCGAGGTCCAGCCCGGCGGCCTGGGCGGCACCGGCCAACTCCCGGGCCATGCCGGCCGCGGACTCGGGACGTCGGGCCGGGTCCTTGGCCATGGCGGCCTCGATCACGCCGGCGACGGCGTCGGGCACGCCGTGGGGACGCAGGTCGGGCACGGATGCGGTGGCGATGCGGCCCAGGAGGGCGGCAACGGAGTCCTCGGGTCCGCCGACGAAGGCCGCCGACCCGCTGAGGGTCTCGAACAAGGTCGCCCCGAGGCCGTAGATGTCGCTGCCCGGTCCCGGCGGGTGGCCGTCGAGGATCTCGGGCGGGGCGTACAGCAGACTGGCGGTCACCTGGTCGGCCCGGGTCTGGGTGGCCCCGGTGACCCGGGCTATGCCGAAGTCCGCGAGCTGCGCGTGGCCGTAGCCCGACAACAGGATGTTGGCCGGCTTGACGTCACGGTGGAGCACCTCCAGGCGGTGCGCGGCGGCCAGTGCCTCCGCGACCTCCACGCCGATGCGCAGGCCGCGGTCCCAGGCCAGGGGCCCGTCCTCGGCCAGCCGGTCGGCCACCGAGCCCCCCGGCTGGAAGGCCATCACCAGGTAGGGCGCGCCGCCGGCGGTCGTGCCGGCGTCGAAGACGGTGACGATCCCAGGATGGTCCGACAGCGAGCCCATGGCCTGGCACTCCCGCTCGAACCGGCGCTGGGCCCGCTCGTCGAGCGTGCCGTCGAGGACCTTGACCGCGACGGTCCGGCGGAAGGCCGGCTGGTCGGCGCGGTACACCGTCCCGAAGCCGCCCCGGCCGACGGGCGTGCCCGGTCCGAGGCCGGCGATCCCGAGATCGACCGCGTTCATCGACCGCAGGCTAGGTCGCCCGATCCGGCGTGGTGAGCGTGGGCCCCTCCAGATGTGATGGACTCTGGGCGTGGGCTTCCCAACCGTGCCGCAGGGTCCGGGTGGTGCGGTGCCGCCCCAAGGGACACCGCCACCGCCCCCGACGGGACCACCTCCGGGTCCCGGGGGGTACTACCAGCCGCCCCCGGGCGATGGCGGCGGATCCTGGTTCGACAAGAACCGGAGCTGGTTCCTGCCGGTGTCGGCGGTCGTGCTCGTGCTGGTGATCCTCGCCGGTTTCCTCGTCTTCTCCGGCGACGAGGCCGGCGCCGACGAGATCTTCCTGGAGCCGGTCGACTTCGCCGGCGAGAACCCCTTCACCGACGACGTCTCCACCTCCGATGGAGCCGCTGCGGGCGCGGTCATGGTCGACGACGGTCCCGATGTGGATGGAAGCGTCAACGGCTCCGAACCCGGCCTCTACGGCGGCACGATGAACGACTCCATGTGCGACCGCGAGCAGTTGGTGGACTTCCTCGGTGACAACGCCGACAAGGCCCGGGCCTTTGCCGACGTGGTCGACATCGACGTGGACGAGATCCCCAGCTACGTGGCCGATCTCACCGCAGTGGTCCTGCGGGGCGACACCCGGGTGACCAACCACGGCTTCTCGAACGGCGAGGCGACGCCGTTCCAGGCCGTGCTCCAGGCCGGCACCGCCGTGCTCGTGGACTTCCAGGGCATCCCGCGGGTCAAGTGCTACTGCGGCAACCCCCTCACCGAACCGGTCGAGGTGGACTCGCCCCGCTACGGCGGCAACCGGTGGGACGGCTTCGATCCCGCGGACGTCCAGGTGACCTTCGTCCGCATCGACATCGACATCTTCGTGATCACCGACGTGAACACGGGGGACACCTTCACCCGGCCTCGGGGGACCGACGGGGATCAGGACCAGCCCGGCTCAGGCGGCGACACCCCGCCCGACACGGTGCCCCCCGACACGCTGCCGCCGGACACCGTGCCGCCGGACACCGCGCCGCTGGGCACCGGCGACGTGCAGGTGACCCTGCGTTGGGGCGGCGGCGTCGACCTCGACCTGCACGTGATCGACCCGGCCGGGGAGGAGATCAACTACTCGTCCCGAACCTCGACCTCCGGCGGCCAACTCGACCAGGACGACCAATCCGGCTGCACCGGCTGCGTGGAGAACATCTTCTGGCCCTCGGGCGGCGCGCCATCGGGGGAGTACCAGGTCTTCGTCGTGAACTTCTCCGGCGACCCGGTCACCAGCTACACGCTGGAGATCATCGTGGGCGGTCAGGTCATCGACAGCCAGAGCGCCTCGGTGGGCGGCGGCTCACCCCAGTCCCCGACCACCACCTTCACCGTCTCCTGACCTCTACGCTCGGGGCGCCCCCGTAGCCCAGCCTGGTCAGGGCAACGGACTTTTAATCCGGAGATCGTGGGTTCGAATCCCACCGGGGGCACCGCGCGGGACCTCGAGAATCACCGCGCCTCAGGGAGTGCAGGGGCGGACGGGTTCGAGGGCCGTCGGGTCCCGGAGCGCCTGTTGGAGTCGTTCGCGGGGCACGGCCAGGGACAAGAGCGTGGCGATCTCATAGGCGAAGACGACGCCCACCACCCGACCCTCCTCGTCCACCAGTGGTCCACCCGAGTTGCCGGGTTGGACACTGGTGCTCATGCGCAGCACGGGCCCGGGCTCGAGGAACCGACGTCCGGGCGCCCGATCCAGGAACTGGCCGCGGGTGGTGCGCACCGGTCCGGCCTGGGCGTAGCCGATGGCGGCGAGCCGCTCGCCCATGCCCAGGGTCTGCCTCGACAGCGCCAGGCCGTCGACGCGGCGCACGGTGGCCCGGGGCAGGTCGATGACCCCGATGTCGGTCTCGACCCCGACGCGGGCCCGGCCCACGGCCACCGGGTGACCGTCCCAGGTCTCGACCTGGATCCGTCGGGCCCCCTCGATCACGTGGCGGTTGGTCACGAGGTGACCGCCTTCGAGGACGAAGCCGGACCCGACCGAGGTGCCGCAGGGGCTGACGGCGCGGATGCGCACGACCGAGTCCACGGTGTCCTCCAACGCCGTGGGATCCTCGACGGCTCCGAGGACCTCCTCTGGCGGGCCGGGCACGCAGGCCGAGCCCAGCAGCGTCACCCCGACGGCGGCGGCGAGGGCCCGCACCGACGAGCGGTTCACGGCCCGCTGATCTGGCCCAGCAGCGCGATCAAGGTCTCGCCGTTGCGCGCGGCCTCGTTGCAGCTCCCATTGGCCTGGTCGATGCTTGCCGTCGGGTCGCCGCCTCCGGCCAGGACGCCGAGGACGTCGTTGAGGTCCCGTGCGCACTGCCGCAGCTGGTCGGCGGTCGCCACGGCCGCGTCCTCCAGTTCGGTGAAGGACTCCTGACCGTCGGTGATCCGGGCCCGCTGGCTGGCCGACCGGCGGAGGGCGTCCTCCAGGGCGTCGTTGTTGCTGGCCCGCGCGACCAGTTGCTCCTGGAGCGTCTCGCCCCGTTCCCGCCACTGGTCGGCCGAGCGGTGGTTGGCCATGCCCCACAGGAGGCTGGCGACCACCGCGGCCGCGGCGGCGACCATCCCCACCGTCGCCAGCCGCGTGGGGCCGCGCGCGGCGAGTGGAGCCGTGCTCGCCCGGTCCTGCACGGGGATGGCGCCCCGGCCCGCTCCGGGGACATCCGCCATCGGGTCCCGCGTCGGAGCACCGGGAGCGGATGCCTCCGAGTCGGCCGGTGTCGCCTCTGTCGCCTCTGTCACCTCTGTCGCCTCGTCCGCGGGTGCCGAGCGCACCGGAGGGTCCGAGGACTCGTGGTCGCCGTCGGTCACCCGGTCGGTCCACTCCGTGCCGTTCCACCAGCGGCGTTCGTGGCGCCCCGAGGGGTCGCGGTACCAGGCCGCGGGCAGGGCGTCGGACACGGCGCTGCTCGTGCTCTCCGTCGTGCTCTCCGTCGTGCTCTCCGTCGTGCTCACCGCAGGCTCCCGGTCCGCTGTGTTCTCTGCCTGCCCGTCGGCCGGGCGCGGCGGAGCCTGAGCGGTGTGGGTCAGGCCTCCGGCTGGAGGTCGCGGATGAGGACCTCCTGGGCCACGCTGGCCACGTGCACGCCCTCGGTGGTGAGCACCCGGCCGTGGGACATGCCCCGCCCGCCCCGGATGCCCTCGGAGGCCATGTCGTAGAGCAGCCACTGGTCGCCCCGGACCGGACGGTGGAACCAGATGCTGTGGTCGAGGCTGGCGTTCATCAGCCGTTCCCAGTCGCTGTCCAGGCCCCGCCAGGCCGGGTGGTGGGTGAGGACGGCTTCCATCGGCGCGTCGTCGGAGGCGAAGGCGACCGCGCACTGGTGGATGACCGGGTCGTCGGTCACGGGGCCGCGCACCCGCAGCCAGGTCCGGGCCACACCGGGTCCGGGTCGCGCTGCGAAACGCCGCTCGAGGAGGGGGGTGAAGGACTCGTCGGCGGCCGTTGCGTCGGGCAGGGCGACGTCGGGCAGGCCGCCGGCCTGCACGTCGGCCTGGTCCTCGTCGACCTGGAACGAGGCCGACAGGTTGAGGATGGCGCCGCCGGACTGGCGGGCCACCACCTGGCGGGTGGTGAAGCTACGGCCGTTGCGGAGGCGGTCGACCTCGAAGCGGATGGGCTCATCGGCGTCACCCCCGCGGATGAAGTACGCGTGCAGGGAGTGGGCGCGGTACTGGTCCTCCACGGTGAGGGCCGCGGCCCGCAGGGCCTGGGCCACCACCTGGCCGCCGTAGACCCGCTTGCCCCACGGGTACTCGGGCCCGGTGCCGACGAAGGTGTCGGGGCCGTGGGGCTCGAGGGTCAGCAGGCTGGTGATGTCCGGGGTCTCGTAGGCCATCGTGGGTGCCGGTCTACTGGACCGAGGGGACGGTGATCTCGTCCGGGTCCACGAGCACGACCCGCTGGCCCAGGCGCCACGCACCGTCGCCCTCGGCCTCGACCCACCGCCCGCCCAGGTTCGACAGGGGCTGGAAGTCGGATCCCAGGACGGCCTCGACCTGGTACACGACCCCGGCGTGGGCGACCACCAGCACGTCGCCGGCAGGGACCTGGGCCCGGAGGCGGTCGAGCGCGGTGAAGATCCGCTCCTGGAAGGCGTCGTCGGGCTCGAAGCCGGGCGGCCGGCGTCGGCCCTCGAGGTAGCCGGGCCAGGCCTCGGCGATCTCGTCCTTGGTCAGGCCCTGCCACTCCCCGGCGTCGCGCTCGCGGAACCCCTCGTCGACCAGGACAGGACCGATTCCCATCAGTTCCGCCACGATCGCCGCGGTGGCTCGGGAACGCTCGAGGTCGCTGGCCACGACGGCGTCGACCGCGCCCACGTGCTGGGCGGCGTGGGCGGCCTGGTGGAGGCCGAGCTCGGTCAGCGGTGGGTCCGCCTGGCCCTGCCAGCGACCGAGCGCGTTCCACTCCGACTGGCCGTGACGGACGATCAGCACACGCAGCACGGTCGGGAACCTAGGCCCGGTGACGACGAACCCCTTGCCGGGGCGGTCGGTTGCGTACCCTGCTCGGGATGGCCCGGGTACGACTCTTCGCGTCCATGCGGGAGGCCGCGGGCCGGTCTGAGGACGAGGTGCCGGGGGCCACGGTGGCCGAGGTCCTCGCCGCGGCGGTCGAGCGTTACGGGCCGGACTTCGCCGCCCGGCTGCAGCAGTGCCGCGTCTGGGTCAACGGGGAGTCCGTGGCCGACGACAGCCCCGTCGGCGACACCGACGAGGTGGCCGTGCTGCCGCCCGTGTCGGGTGGTTGAGGTCCCGGTGTCAGACACCCGATCCGCACCCCGGGCACCCAAGCCGCGGGGCCGGGCCAAACGCCTGGCCAAGGTCCAGTCCCGTCGGCCCCGCCGCTACGCGGTCACCTACGACGTCAACGGCCCCCACGTGCGCCTGGGCTTCCTGTGGTTCCTCGTCCTCGCCGGTGCCCTGGTCGTCGGGGACTGGGCCCTGGCGACCGTCTATGGCCTGACCGCCGCCCTCGCCGGCTTCCAGGCCGGCCGCTGCTGGCAGCCGCTCGGTCGCAGTCCCAACCCCTACGTCGCCGCCGCCATCGGCGGGGCGATCGGTGTCTCCGCCGTCGGTGGTCCCCAGGCCGTCGGGCTCGCCGTGCTGGCCTCGGTGGTCACCGCCGTCGCCGCCGGGGTCGTGTCCTCCGAGGCCCGCGGCGCCCCGCTGGCCGCGGTCGGCTACACGCTGCAGTGCGGGCTCTTCGTCGGCCTCGCCGCGGCCGCCCCGACCCTCGCCTACCGGGTCGACATCGGGGCGGCGGCGGCCCTCATCATCTTCGTCTCGGTCTATGAGACCGGCGACTACCTGGTCGGCTCCGGGTCGAAGAACGCCGTGGAGGGGCCCCTCGCCGGGTTCACCGCCATCGCGGTGTTCGCCTTCGCCCTCTGGGTGGTCACCTTCGTGCCCTTCCGGCACAACTCCCTGCTGGCCTTCGGGGCCCTGGCCGCGGGCCTGTGCCCCCTGGGGCAGCTGGCGGGCTCGGCGATCCTGCCCCGGTCCGACTCCCCGGCTTCGGCCGTGCGGCGCCTGGACTCGCTCATCGTCCTCGGCCCGGTCTGGGTCGTGGCCGTCTGGTCCTACACCGAGATCCTGTGAACTAGTCTCCGCACCCATGGAGATCTTCAGCAACTTCATGGATCCGAGCAGCGGCGGCGAGATGCTCGGCCGCTACGTCCACTTCCTGGCCGGGATCACCTGGATCGGGATGCTCTACTACTTCAACTTCGTCCAGACCCCGGCCTTCGCCGAGGTCAGCGACAGCACCCGGTCCGAGGCGATGCGCACCATCACCTGGCGGGCTCTGTGGTGGTTCCGCTTCGGTGCCCTGCTCACCTTCCTCTCCGGCGTGTGGATCCTCGGCGTCCAGAAGTACCTGGGTTCCCAGTTCGACGACTTCTGGACCACCTCGGCCGGGTTGTCCATCCTGATCGGCGCCCTCTTCGGCACGACCATGTTCCTCAACGTGTGGCTGGTGATCTGGCCGGCCCAGCAGGTCATCATCGGCTCGGCCCGCCAGGTGGCCGAGGGGGGCGAGGCGGATCCCGAGGCGGCGAAGCGGGCCAAGCCCGCGGCGCGGGCCTCGTGGGCCAACACCCTGATGTCGATCCCACTGCTGTGGTTCATGGGCTTCACGGCCCACTTCTCCTCCCGCTACGGCGAGATCGACGACAGCTCGTACATCGTGGTGCTGGTGCTCTTCCTGATCATCCTGGCCGTCGTGGAGTTGGCGGCCCTGGGCAAGATCGGCGGCTACGACAGCCCGCTGGCCAAGCAGCTCTTCGACAAGCACCGCGACACCATCATCGCCGGGTTCGTGGTCTGGTTCATCCTGTACGTCGTCGGCTACGAGCTGATCATCGGCGCCTCGTAGGGCGCGGGGGCGTACGCTCGGGGCCGTGCCCGCGTCGCTCGACGAGCTCCTCGCTGCTGACCTGCTGGACGGCTTGACCGGCCGTGACCTCGCTGAGGTCCGCGCCCTGCGCGATGGGGCCCAGCAGGTCGAGGGGGGCCTGTCCTTCGTGCGCCGGATGGTCCACGGTCGCCTCGACATCGTCGGTGCGGAGCTCGAACGCCGACGCCAGGGCGGGGACCCGGCGGACCTGAGCGACCTGATCGCCCAGCTCCCGGACCTGCTGGCCGAACGCGACCGGTCAGCCGGTGCCCCGCCCCGGTCACCCCGGAGGCTGGAGGTGGCCGCGGTGCCCGACGAGCTGGCCGCCGAGCTGGACGAGATCGTGGACATCGACGCCCTGGCGGACCTCCGGGGCCTCGACACCGACGCCCTGACGGCCACGGCGGACCGGCTGGTCGACTTCGAGCGCTGGGTCTCCGAGCGGCGGCGCACGGTCCAGGATCGCCTCGACCGGTTGCAGGCCGAGATCGCCCGCCGCTACCGGGACGGCGAAGCCAGCGTCGACGGCCTCCTGACCTGATGGCCGGGACCGACGAGCTGAAGGGGGAGATCGAGTCCCGCTGGCGCGACCTCGGCGAGTTCATCCGGGAGCAGCGCAACCTCGGCCAGCTCTCCCTGCGCAACCTCTCCGAGCGGGCAGGGGTGTCCAATCCGTACCTCAGCCAGATCGAGCGGGGCCTGCGCCACCCCTCGGCGGAGATCCTGCGGCAGATCGCCCGGGCCCTGGAGATCTCCTCCGAGGAGCTCTACGTGCGCGCCGGGATCCTCGACGAGCGGGACGATCACCCGGACCTGGTCAGCGGGATCCGCCGCGAGCGCGACCTCACCGAGGACCAGAAGAAGACCCTCATCCACATCTATGAGTCGTTCCGCCGGGAGAACGGCGGCGCCGAGGACACGCCGCCCGGCGGCGGGGCGGCCGACTAGGGAATCCGGGGCTCACCCGTGACGTTGAACCACGCCGTGACCCGTGCCGCTGTGCTCTCCCTGCACACCTCGCCTCTCGCCCAGCCGGGCACGGGCGACAGCGGGGGGATGAACGTCTATGTCCGGGAGTTGGTGGGAGCCCTCAGTCAGGCCGGCGTCGAGTGCCGGGTGTTCGTACGCCGCAGCGACCACGAGGCCCCGGAGGTCGTCGACGTCGAACCGGGGTTCCGGGTGGTGCACGTGGACGCCGGGCCGGTCGACCTGGCCAAGGAGGACCTGCCCGAGATCCTCCCCGCGTTCATCGACGGGGTGGAGCGGTGGCTCCGGGCCGAGCCGGTGGAGGTCATCCACGCCAACTACTGGCTGTCGGGGCTGGCCGGCCACGAGCTCAAGCACCGGCTGGAGTTGCCGTTGGTCTCGACGTTCCACACCCTGGCCCGGGTGAAGGCCGAGAACGGCGACCCCGAGCCGGAGCGGCGAGCGGAGGCCGAGGGCTCGATCATCGGCTGTTCGGATGTGATCTGTGCCTCCAGTGCGGCCGAGGAGAGCCAGTTGGCCGCGCTCTACGACGCGCCCGCGGACCGCATCGAGATCGTGCCGCCGGGGGTGGACCATGCGTTCTTCTCCCCCGGGGACCAGCGAGGGGCCCGCGCCGCGTTGGGCCTCGGCGACGAGCCCGTCCTGTTGTTCGTGGGTCGCGTCCAACCCCTCAAGCGGGTCGGTGTGGCCGCGGAGGTCCTGGCCCGCATCGAGCGTCAGGACGCCACCCTCGTGGTCGTCGGCGGCCCCTCGGGCCCCCAGGGCGAGGCCGAGCTCGCCCTGGTCCAGGACCGGGCCCGGGCCCTGGGCGTCGCCGATCGCATCCGGTGGGTCGACCCCGTGCCCCACCACCTGCTGTCGACCTACTACCGGGCCGCCGACGTGTGCCTGGTGCCGAGTCGGTCGGAGTCCTTCGGCTTGGTGGCGCTGGAGGCCGCCGCCTGCGGCATCCCGGTGATCGCCGCCGCCGTGGGCGGGTTGCGTTCCATCGTCGAGCACGGCCGGACCGGCTTCCTCGTCGACGGGGGCGACCCCACCTACTTCGCCGCCTACGTCGACGAGATCCTGGGGTCACCCGTGCTGGCCCGCGAGTTCGGCCGGGCCGCGGCCGAGAGGGGCCGGACCTACACGTGGTCCACCACGGCGGCCCGGTTGCGTCGGCTCTACGCCGACCTGGCCACCCGGGCCCCGGTGTCCTGCTGAGCGGGGACGCGGCGGGCGCCGCGCTGTCGTCTGAGGCGCTGGACGCCCTGGAGGCCCGCCTCGACGCGTGGTTCGCCGCCGCGGAGGCGGCCAATCCCATGATCGACGCCGTCGAGCGGGGTGAGCCGGGGGAGCGTCGATGGTATGTCCGCGTGCTGGGCGAGCAGAAGGACACCTTCACGTTCTGGTTCACGCTCGGTCAGCGCACGTTGCGTCACGAGACCTACGTGATGCCCGCCCCCGAGGAGAACCTGGCCCAGTTCTACCGCCACCTGCTGGTGCGCAACCTGGGGATGCGGGGATGGTGCTTCGCCATCGGCGAGGAGTCGGCGGTCTTCCTGACCGGCGCCGTGGGTGTCGAGGCCCTCGCCGATGACGACGCGCTGACCGTCGAACTGGATCGGGTCCTGGGGTCGGGCTGGGCCTATGTCGAGCAGAGCTTCCGACCGGCGCTGCGGCTCGGCTTTGCCAGCAAGTTTCAATAATTATCATTGTATTTCAGTGATCTTCGGTGCTACGATCGGACGTGGTCCGGTGTGCCCGTCGACGTCATCCCGTCGGGGAAGCGGGGGTGGCCGCCAGTGGCACACCGGGCCGGCGGGGTGTCCTTGGAGAGCCATTACGGTTCTGTTACGGTCTGGGCGCGATCGGTCCCATCCGGCGACGCCCTTCAGGGCTAGCCTCCGGATCCGGGTCACCGTCGTCCCGTCCTGACCCCCGAGGATCCATGCCCGCTCGACACCATCGCCTCACCGCCGTCATCCTGGCGATGCTCGTGCTGGCCGCGGCCGCGCCCGGATGGGCCCAGAGCGCCGACGACCTGGCCGAGGTCGAGGACCAACAGGACGAGCTCAACCACGAGCTCGACGTCCTGCAGGCCGACTTCGAGGAGTTGGAGGCGGCACTGGAGGCCACCAACACCCGCGTCCGCCGCCAGGAGGCCGCCAAGCGGGAGGCTGAGCAACGTCTCGAGGTGGCCCGGGCCGAGGTCCGAGCCGCGCAAGCCGCGGTCACCGAGATGCGAGCCGAGATCGCGGTGCTGGATCTGCAGGCCGACGAGGACGCGGTCAACCTCTACATGAACCCGGATCCGACGCTGGCGGTGATGGACACGGCGGACCTGACCACGGCGACCCGTCGTGAGGCCGTCCTGTCCACCATCGCCTCGCGCCACAGCGACGTGCTGGACCGCCTCGGCGGACTCGAGATCGACCTGGTCGACGCCGAGGCCCGGTCGGTCGACGCCGCCCAGGCGGTCGAGGTCGAACGGGCAGAGGTGCAGGCCCGCCTGGAGGAGTACCGGTCCACCCAGGCCGAGCAGCAGCGACTGCAGGGCGCCCTCGAGGAACGCATCGAGCACGTACAGGAGGAGGTCGACGCCCTGGCCGCCGAGGAGGCCTCGATCCGTGCGGCGCTGGCGCAGGCCTCCCAGGCACCCGTCGGCCCCGGCGGCTCCATCGACACCCCCCCCAGCGCCGCCGGCCTGATCTGGCCGACGAGCGGCCCCGTGACCTCCCCCTACGGTCAGCGCTGGGGCCGGCTCCACGCCGGCATCGACATCGGCGCCCCGTCGGGCCAGCCGATCTACGCCGCCAACGACGGCACCGTCATCGGGGGCTGTGGCGGTGGCTACGGCAACTGCGTCCTGATCGACCACGGCGACGGCATGGTCACCCTGTACGCCCACCAGACCACGATCTATGTGAGCAGCGGCTCGGTGACCCGGGGTCAGCAGATCGGCACCGTCGGCTGCACCGGCTCCTGCACCGGTCCCCACCTGCACTTCGAGACCCGCATCAACGGGGCGCCCTACGACCCCATGGCCTACCTGCCCTAGGGGCGATCGTGCGCCTGCAACTGGTCGGCGGGGGACGGATGGGCGAGGCCCTCCTGGCCGGGCTGTTGGCGGCGGAATGGGCCCCTGCCGGTGAACTGCGGGTCGTGGAGGCCCTGGGCCCCCGTCGGGCCGAGCTGGCGGCGCGCTTCGGCGGGGTCGAGGTGTCCGAGGGGGCGGGCCCGGCCGAGGGCACCGTCCTGGCCACCAAGCCGGGTGACATCCCCGCCGCCTGTGCCGCCCTGGGCCCCGACGCCGGTCGCGTGCTCTCCATCGCCGCCGGTGTCCGGCTGGCCGACCTGGAGGCCGCGCTCCCAAGGGGCACGCCGATCGTGCGGGCGATGCCCAACACCCCCGCCCTGGTCGGCGCGGGGGCGGCGGCCATCGCCGGCGGCGCGGCTGCGGGAGCCGACGACCTGGACTGGGCCGAGCAGATCCTCACCGCCGTCGGCACGGTGGTCCGGGTCGCCGAGCCGCTGCTGGACGCCGTCACCGGCCTGTCCGGATCGGGCCCGGCCTATGTGTTCCTGGTCGTCGAGGCGCTCGTCGAGGCCGGGGTGCTGGTCGGCCTGCCGCGACCGGTGGCCACCGAGTTGGCGGTGCAGACCCTGGTGGGCTCCGCCCGGCTCCTGGCCGAGGGCGACGACGGGCCCGAGACCCTCCGTGCCGCGGTGACCTCCCCCGGCGGGACCACGGCCGTCGGCCTCCGCGCCCTGGAGCAGGCGGGGGTCCGGGCCGCATTCCTCGACGCGGTGGTGGCCGCCACCGAACGGTCCCGTGAGCTGGGCACCTGATCGCTGCCTGGTTTAGGCTCTGGGCAGCGGAGTTAGGGGTAACAACGTGGATGAGGCGCGCGCCCGGTTCCTGACCGTGGCTGAGGTGGCTGATCTCCTGCGGGTGTCGAGCATGACGGTGTACCGCCTCATCGAGGCCGGGGACCTGCGCGCGCTACGCGTGGGGAAGTCGTTCCGCATCAACACCGACGACCTCGAGCAGTTCCTCGGGTCCCGCTACACGCAGGCCGGTTGACCCCGCGCCACCGGGCCTGACCGGGCCTACCGTCGTCCCCGCGATGAAGCACCGATACGGCACCATCTCGTTCCTGTCCGACTACGGCACCGGCGACGAGTTCGTCGGGGTGGTCAAGTCGGTCATCCGGGCCATCGAGCCCCTGGCGACGGTCATCGACGTCACCCACGAGATCCCGCCCCACGACGTGCGCGCCGGCAGCCTGGCCCTGGCTCGGGCCGCGCAGTACCTCGTGCCCGGGGTGGTGCTCGCGGTGGTCGACCCCGGCGTCGGCACCGACCGCCGGGCCGTGGCGGTCGAAGTGGGCAGTGGGGAGTCCGTCCTGGTCGGCCCGGACAACGGCCTGCTGGCGGCCGCAGTCGGCATGGTGGGGGGCGCCGACCGGGTCGTCGAGTTGACCAACACCGACTACCACCTGCCCTCGCCCGGGGCCACCTTCGACGGCCGTGACGTCTTCGCCCCGGCTGCGGCCCACCTCTGTGCCGGCGTCGCGCTCGAGGAACTGGGGACGCTCATCGAGCCTTCCGGCCTCCAGCCCGGGATGATCCCGCTGCCCTTCACCGACGGCCAGGCCGTCGCCGCCCAGGTCCTGTGGGTGGACCGCTTCGGCAACGCCCAGCTCAACGTCGGCCCCGACGACGTCGAGCACCTCGGCGAGCGCGTCCGCCTCGTGACGGGGGAGCGCTCCCGCCTGGCCCGGCGGGCCACGTCCTATGCCGAGTTGGGTCCGGACGTCGGCCTGGTGCTCGACTCGTACGGCCTGCTGGCGGTGTGCCTGGACCGGCACCCGGCGTCGGTGGACCTCGGCCTGGCCGCCGGCGACGAGGTCAAGATCGAGTCCGTCGGTGAGGACGACCCGGGCCACGGCTCGGTCCCCGTGTCGGTGGACATCGACCGGGGCACCCGGTGAGACCGGCCACCCTCGCCGTGCTGGCCGCGCTGCTGCTGGCGATCTTCCTCGCCGCCGTGGTGCAGCTGTTCTTCCTGGCTCGTTAGACGCTGAGCCGGTCGCGGGTGAACCGCCGGGCACCCCGGGTGATCAGCCACGCGGCGATGAGCCACACGAAGGCCCCGATGCCCACGGCGATGGGCAGGTCGACCAGCAGCAGGCCGGTGGCCTGGCCCATGGCCAGGAAGATGAGCGGCAGGATCACCGCCCCCCCGAGCTGGTTGGCCTCCTGAGCGGTGCTGGCCCGGGCCGACACCCGCACCATCACCCCGAGGCCCAACGCCGCCACCGCCGGCGCCACCCAGAGGATCATGACCATCCAGAGCTGGGTGGGCACGAAGACGCGGTGCACGACCGGCCAGGCCACACCGTTGGCCACCACGGCGAAGCAGACGAACCCGATCCACGACACGGCCAGGGCGGGCACGAAGGCGACCAGCAGCTTGGCCAGGAAGAGATCCCGATCCGACACCGGCAGGTGGAGCAGTGATTCGAGCGTGCGGCGCTCCTTCTCGCCGGCGAAGGCATCGGCCGCCAGCACCGCCGAGACCATCAGGGGCACGATCAGGAACAGCGGGGCCAGCAGGTACCCGTTGACCAGGAGGATCATCTGCTCGGCCGGCGGCTTGGTGGTGATGGGCGCGGCGAGGTCGGCCGGCAGGCGGTCCAGGAAGGGGCTGACGTCCACGGAGCCGACGCTGCGGGCGGCCACGCCGATGAGCAGCGGGAGCACGACGAGCAGCAGGCCGGGCACGAAGAGCATGGGCAGGAACACGGCCTTGGACCGGCGTACCGCGGTCAGGTCCCGCACGACGATGGCCGCGATGGCGCCCCAGGCGATCGGCGCGCGGCTCGGCGGGCCCACGGCGGTGGCGGTCACCGGGCCGGCTCCCCGACGCCCGCTTCGATGGCGAAGTAGACGTCCTCCAGCGTGGGCGGGCGGGGCGTGATGCCGTACAGCTCGACCCCGCGGCGGCTCAGGGCGGCGGTCACACCGGGTACCGCCTCGCGGTCCTCGACCACGACCCGGAGGCCGGGGTCCGACGGGCGGGCGTCGAGCACCCCGGGCAGGTCCCGGACGGCCTTGACCAACTCGACGTCGGCCGGCCCGTCCAGGTCCACGTCCACGTCCAGCCCCGCCCAGAGGCCCGAGGCGATCTCCTCGGGCCGGCCGAACACGACGAGCCGGCCCCGATGGAGCACGGCCATGCGATCGGCCAGGCGCCCGGCCTCGCCCAGGAAGTGGGTGCAGAGCACCACGGTGCGTCCCTCCTCGGAGGCCAGTCGGGCGATGAGCCCGATCACCTCCCGGGTGGCCGCAGGGTCGAGGCCCGAGGTCGGCTCGTCGAGGAAGAGGATCTCGGGGTCGTGCAGGAGGGAGCGGGCCAGGGCCACGCGCTTGCGCTGACCGGTCGAGAAGCCGTGGACGCGGACGTCGGCCAACTCGGCCACGGCGAACTGCTCGAGCACCTCGGCGGAGCGCCGTTCGGCCTCCTCGTGTCCCATCCCCCGGATCCGGGCCGTGAAGACCAGGTTCTCCCGGGCGGTGAGCCGCTCGTCGAGGCCGGCGTTCTCGGTCAGGACGCCGGTCCGGCGGCGAACGGCGTCGCCGTCGATCGCGGGGTCGATGCCGAGCACCGAGGCCCGTCCGGCGTCGGGGGCGAGGACGCCGTTGAGCAGGCGGACCGTCGTGGTCTTGCCCGCCCCGTTGGGGCCGAGGAGGGCGAGGACCTCACCGGGAGCGACGTCCAGGGTGAGGCCGTCGAGGGCGCGCTGGTCGCCGAAGGACTTGGCCAATCCCTCGGCCCGGATGGCGGTGTCGAGACGCGCATCGACGGGGGGGACAGCAGCACCATGTCCCATCGGAGCGGACCACAGTTCCCTTGAGGTCCACCGCCGCGGCAGACTGGCGGGGTGAACGTGGCGGGCATCATCGAGGGCCATCCCGACGACGCACCGGCGCTCGTCGCCGGCGACCGCACGCTGACCTACGGGCAGCTGCGCCGGGAGGTGGCGGGGGTGCAGGCCGGCTTCGCCGATCTCGGCCTCGACGGGGGGGATCGCATCGGCATCGTGGCCGCCAACCGGATCGAGTTCGTGCTCGGCTGGCTGGCCGCCGCCCGCGGGGGCTTCGTCGGTGTGCCCCTCAACCCCGGTAGCCCCGGTCCCGAACTGGCCCGCGAACTGGCCGCGGTCGGGGCCCGGGCCGTGGTCTGTGGGCCGAGGGGAGCCACCGCGGTCGAGGGCGTGGACCGGGCGCAGCTGCCGGTGCTGGAACACGTCGTGGATCCCGAGCGCCTGGCCGAACTGGCGGCCCACGAACCGGCGACCGCCGTCGAGCGGGACGCCACCGACCTGGCCGTGCTCATGTTCACCAGCGGCACCGCAGGCTCGCCCCGGGCGGCGATGCTCACCCACGGCAACCTGCTGGCCAACCTCGAGCAGGTGCAGGACGCCGCGACCCGGCGACGGGGCCCGGCCGACATCACCCTGGCCGTGCTGCCCCTGTTCCACATCTTCGGGCTGAACGTGGTCCTCGACGGAGGCCTGATCGCGGGGTCGACGATCGTGCTGATGGACCGCTTCGACGCCGAGGAGGCGCTGCAGATCGTCGTGGACCGCGGCATCACCGACCTCACCGGCCCGCCGACCATGTGGGCCGCCCTGGCCGCGGCCGAGAGAGCCGGCCCCGATGCCCTCGCCACCGTCGAGCGGGCCGCTTCCGGCGCCGCCGCCCTCGGCCCGGAGATCCGCCGGGCGGTGCAGGAGCGCCTCGGCCTCTCCCTGGCCGAGGGCTACGGGCTCACCGAGACCTCACCCGTGGTGGCCACCGGGGTCGGCATGGACGCCCCGGTCGGATCGGTCGGCCGGCCCCTGCCCGGCGTCGAGGTCCGGATCGTGGACGCCGACGGCGAGGACACCTACATCGGCGACGCCGGGGAGATCCTGGTCCGGGGCGACAACGTCTTCGGGGGCTACTGGAACGACCCCGAGGCCACCAGCGCCGTCCTGACCGACGACGGCTGGCTCCACACCGGCGACATCGGCTTCGCCGACGAGGGGGGCCACATCTTCCTGTCGGACCGGGCCAAGGACCTGATCATCGTGTCGGGATTCAACGTCTACCCCGCCGAGGTCGAGGACATCCTGGTCAGCCACCCCGACGTCCGGGAGGCCGCGGTGGTCGGCATCCCCAGCGCCCGCACCGGCGAGGCGGTCAAGGCCTTCGTGGTCCTCGAGGACGGCGTGGGGCGCCTGACCCCCGACGACCTCCGGGCCCACGCCGAGGGCCACCTCGCCCGCTACAAGTGCCCCGCCGACATCGAGATCCTCGACGAGCTCCCCCGCGGCTCCGGCGGCAAGCTCCTACGCCGCACCCTCCGGGGCTGACCCCGCACGCGGGGCGCCGAACACTTTGTGAACGAATGCACGAGCCGGGTACTTTGGGGAGGGTGCCCGACGAGTCCCGTCACATCCCCGAAGCCACGGTCGCTCGTCTCCCCCTCTACTTCCGGTCCCTCCTGACCCTGGCCGACGAGCTGGCGTCGACCTGTTCCTCGGAGCGCCTCGCCGACCTGGCCGGGGTCAACGCCGCCAAGGTGCGCAAGGACCTGTCCTACCTCGGCTCCTACGGCACCCGGGGCGTGGGCTACGACGTCGACTACCTGTTGCGCCAGGTCAGCCAGGCCCTCGGTCTCACCCATGACTGGCCCGTGGTCATCGCCGGGGCCGGGAACCTCGGTCGGGCCCTCGCCAACTACGGCGGCTTCACCTCACGGGGCTTCCCCGTCGTGGCGCTCGTGGACACCGACGAGACCAAGGTCGGTGAGAAGGTGGGGGAGACCCCCGTGTGCCACCTCGACGACCTCGAGGACCTGGTGGACGAGCACCAGGTCACCATCGGTGTGCTGGCCACCCCGCCCGGCGCGGCCCAAGAGGTCGCCGACCGCATGGTCAGCGCGGGCATCGGCTCGATCCTCAACTTCGCCCCCGCCGTGGTGAACGTTCCCGAGGAGGTCTCCATCCGCAAGGTGGACCTCGCCTCCGAGCTGTTGATCCTCAGCTTCTACCAGCAGCGTCGCGAGGGCGGCGTGGCCGGCCTGACGGGGTGAGGACGTGGCCCTGCCGAGTCGGCCCTACCCGGTCAACCTCCTGGTCTCCGGCCGCTCGGTCCTCGTGGTCGGCGGGGGCACCGTCGCCCTGGAGAAGGTCGAGGGCCTGCTCGACGCCGAAGCCGACGTGACCATCGTGGCCCCGGAGGTCGTCGAGGAACTGATCGACCGGCCCGGGGTCCGGGTCGAGCCGCGGCCCTACCGCTCCGGCGAGGCCGCCGATCACCGCCTGGTCGTCGTCGCGACCGGCGACCCGGCCGTGAACGCCGAGGTCGCGGCCGACGCCGAAGCCGCCGGGGTCTGGGTCAACGCCGCCGACGACGTCGCCAACTGCACCTTCACGCTGCCCGCCCGCGTCCGCCGGGGGGACCTGCTCCTCACCGTTTCGACCAGTGGCCGGAGCCCGGGTCTGGCCTCCTGGACCCGTCGGCGTCTGGAGGCCGAGTTCGGACCGGAATGGGCCACCCTGCTCGACCTCCTGGCCGAGGCCCGAGCCGAGTTGTCGGCCATGGGACGTTCGTCCCTGGGAGTCGACTGGCACGCCGCCCTAGACTCGGGAATGCTGGAACTGGTCCGCGAGGGCCGGATTGCCGAAGCCAAGGAGCGCCTGCAGGCGTGTCTGTCGTCGTCATCGGACTGAACCATCGGACCGTCCCCCTCGACCTGCTCGAGCGGATGACGGTCAACGAGGCGAGCCTGCCCAAGGCCCTCGCGGATCTGGTGAGCCGCGACCACGTGTCCGAGGCCGTCGTGCTCTCGACCTGCAACCGCACCGAGGTGTACGCCTCTGTCGAGCGGTTCCACGCCGCCTACGCCGACATCCGGGAGTTCCTCTCCGGCTTGGCCTTCCTCCCGCCGGAGTCCTTCGGCGACCACCTCTACGCCCACTACGACGAGGCCGCCGCCCAGCACCTCTTCTCGGTGGCCGCCGGGCTCGACTCCGCCGTTCTGGGCGAGAGCGAGATCCTCGGCCAGGTCCGCACCGCCTGGGAGCGGGCCCATCTGGAGGAGGCCGCCGGCTCCACCCTGAACATGCTGTTCCGCCACGCCCTCGAGGCGGGCAAGCGGGCTCGGACCGAGACCGCCATCGGCGAGAAGACGACCTCGGTGTCCCAGGCCGCGGTCACCATGGCCGCGGACCGCCTCGGTGGTCTCGACGGCCGCTCGGTGCTGGTCGTGGGCGCGGGCGAGATGGGTGAGGGCCTGGTCCGCTCGCTCATCGACGCCGGGGCCGACCCGGTGCAGGTGGCGAACCGCACGTGGGACCGGGCCCGCGACCTGGCCGAACGGGTCGGGGCCGAGGCCATCCACCTCGATGACCTGCCGCGCGCGCTGTCCGACGTGGACCTGCTGCTGACCTCGACCGGGGCCACGTCCATCATCGTGGAGCACGGTGACATCGAGCCGGTGGTCGAGGCCCGCTCCGGAGCGCCCCTCCTGATCGTGGACATCGCCGTGCCCCGCGACGTCGACGCCTCGGCCGGGACGCTCACCGGCGTGACCCTGCTCGACATGGACGATCTCCGGGCCCACGCCGAGCTGGGTCTGGCCGAGCGCCGGCGCGAGGTTGCGGCGGTCCGATCGATCGTCGAGGACGAGGTCGCCCGCTTCCAGGCCCAGAGCACGGCCCGCGAAGTGGCGCCGCTCGTGGCCGCGCTGCGCCAGAAGGTCGACGACCTCCGGGTGGGCGAGTTGGCCCGCCAGCAGGCCCGCCTGGCCGACCTGACCCCCGAGCAGCAGGAGGCGGTCGAGGCCGCCACGCGGGCCACGCTGGCCAAGCTCCTGCACCCGCCCACCGTCGCCCTGAAGGCCGCGGCGGGGACCCCGAGGGGCGAGCGCCTGGCCGAGGCCCTCCGCGAGCTCTACGACCTCTGACCGCGGCGACCGATCGGCGCAGGGGCCCGCGCGGCCCCGGGGCCACACGTACCGGTCGGCTCGGGCCACGCCAGGACGAGGCATGATCGGTTCGGGACGAGGTCGCCCCGCGGCGGGGGTGTCCTGATGACCGACGCGCGGCTCCGGGCGGGCACCCGCGGCAGTCCGCTCGCCCGCTGGCAGGCCGACCACGTCGCCGCCCTGCTCGACGCCGAACACGACGACCTCACCCACGAGGCGGTGGTGGTCTCCACGACCGGAGATCGCGATCGGGACCGCCCGTTGGCCGAGATCGGTGGCAAGGGCGTCTTCGTCAAGGAGGTCCAGGCGGCGGTCCTCGACGGCCGGGCCGACCTCGCCGTGCACTCGGCCAAGGACCTGCCCTCGACCACGCCCGACGGACTGGTCATCGCCGCGGTGCCCGAGCGGGCCGACCCCCGTGACGCCCTCGTCGGCGGTGCCCTGGCCGACCTCCCGCCCGGCGCCCGCATCGCGACCGGCTCGGCCCGCCGCCGCTCCCAACTGGCCAACCACCGTCCGGACCTGACCTTCGTGGGCCTGCGGGGGAACATGGACACGCGCATCGCCGCCGCCGCCGACCACGGCGCCGTCGTCGTCGCCCTCGCCGCGCTGGAGCGCTTGGGCCGCGCCGCGGAGGTGGCCGATGTGCTGGACCCCTCCATCGTCCTGCCCCAGGCCGGGCAGGGGACACTCGCGGTGGAGTGCCGGATGGACGACGCGGACACCCGCGCCCGGCTGGCGGCCATCGACCACGCCCCCAGCCACCGCACCCTCGTCGCCGAGCGGGCCTTCCTGCAGGAGTTGGGCGGCGACTGCGACATCCCCGCCGGTGCCTTCGCCGTGGTCGGCGACGACGGGGTCCGCGTCGAGGGCGTCGTGGCCTCCCTGGACGGCCATGTCGTGCTCCGCCACTGCGAGACCGGCGCCGACCCCGCGGCGGTGGGCCGGGCCGTGGCCCGATTTCTCCTCGACGACGCCGGCGGCTCCGCGATACTCACGCCGTGATCTCGAACGCACTCGGCGATCTGGCGTTCGTCGTGGTCGCTCGGCGACCAGAGGTGACGCCCGGCCGGACGGGTGGGGTGTGACCGTCCACCTGGTGGGGGCGGGGCCGGGGGATCCGGGCCTGCTCACCGTGCGAGGGGCCGAGGTGCTGGCCCGGGCCGAGGTCGTGGTCTATGACCGCCTGTCGGTGGCGGCCCTGCTGGACCTGGCTCCGCCTCACGCCGTGCGCATCAGTGTGGCCAAGCAGTCCGGCGGTGCGGCGAACCCCCAGGAGGAGATCAACGCGCTGCTGGTCGAGCACGGTCGAGCCGGTCGCGAGGTCGTGCGCCTCAAGGGGGGGGACCCCTTCGTCTTCGCCCGGGGCGGTGAGGAGGCCCGGGCCCTGCTGGCGGCAGGGGTCCCCTTCGAGGTCGTCCCCGGGATCACCTCGGCCATCGCCGCCCCGGCCTACGCCGGCATCCCGGTGACCCTCCGCCACTCGTCGACGTCCTTCACCGTGGTCACCGGCCACGAGGCGGACTCGGCCACCGACGGCCCGGCCGGGGTCGCCGGCTCGGTGGACTGGGACGCCGTGGCCCGGGTGGGTGGCACGATCGTCATCCTCATGGGTGTGGCCCGCATGGCCGCCATCGCCGAGCGGCTCATCGCCGGCGGCCGGTCGCCGGACACGCCCGCCGCGGCGGTCCAGTGGGGCACCCGGCCCGAGCAACGCACGATCCGGGCCACCCTGGCCACCCTGGCCGACCAGGACCTGGCGGCGCCCTCGACCATCGTGGTGGGCGAGGTGGCGGCCGAGGACCTGGCCTGGTTCACCTCCCGCCCCCTCTTCGGCCGGACTGTCGTGGTCACCCGCCCGGAGGGCCAGGCCAGTGCCCTGGCCGACGCGCTCCTGGCCGCCGGGGCCGAGCCCGTGGTCCTGCCGGTCATCGAGATCGAGGACCCGGCCGACGGCGGCGCGGCTCTGGCCGAGGCCCTCGGCGAGGTCCAGCGGTACGACTGGCTGGTCGTGACCTCGGCCAACGGGGCCCGGCGGGTCCTGGCGGGTCTGGCCGACGCCCGGGTCCTGGGCGGGGTGTCGGTGGCCGCGATCGGGCCGGGAACGGCCGCGGCGCTGGCGGACGGCAACATCCGGGCCGATCTGGTGCCTGAACGCTACGTCGCCGAGGGTCTGCTGGAGGGCTTCCCGGCCCCACCTGCCGACGGTGGCCGGGTCCTCCTGGCCCGGGCGGCGGTCGCCCGGGACACCCTTCCCGACGGCCTGCGGGACGCGGGTTGGCAGGTCGAGGTGGTCGAGGCCTATCGGACGGTCGCGGCCCGCCCGCCGGCGGACCGGCTGGAGGCGGCGGCCGCCGCTGATGTCGTCACCTTCACCTCGTCCTCGACGGTGCGTCGGTTCCTGGAGGTGGCCGGTCGGGACCGGGTGCCCCCCGTGGTCGCGTGCATCGGCCCGGTGACCGCGGCCACCGCCCGAGAGGCAGGGCTCACGGTCGACGTCGAGGCCGCCGAGCACACCATCCCCGGTCTCATCCAGGCCCTGGTCGACGACCTCGGCGACCAGGCGTGAGCCTGCAGGGCCTGGTCTTCGACTTCGACGGCCTCATCCTCGACACCGAGTGGTCCGCCTTCTCGACCGCGGCGGAGGTCTGGTCCGAGCACGGCATCGAACTGGAGCTCGCCGCCTGGCAGGAGATCGTCGGCACCGCCGAGCACGTTCACTGGAGCGAGATGCTCGAGACCGATCTGGGTCGGGCCGTCGACCGCGACACCGTGATCCCCACCCGCCAGGCCCAGCACCATGCCGAGGTCGAGGCCATGGACCTCCTGCCGGGTGCCGAGGAGCTCATCCGGGCGGCGAGCGTGGCCGGGCTCGGCCTGGCCGTGGCCTCGAGTTCCCCGTTGGCCTGGGTCGGTGGCCACCTGGAGCGACGGGGCCTGATCGGCTACTTCGACGCCGTGGTCTGCGGTGACCATGTCACTCTGACCAAGCCCGACCCCGAGCTCTACTCGGCCGCCGTGGTCTCTCTCGGTCTGGATCCCGCCGCCGCGGTCGCCCTGGAGGACTCCCACCACGGCACCGTTGCCGCGATGGCCGCCGGGCTGGCCTGCGTCGCCATCCCCAACCGGGTGACCGCGGGCCAGGACTTCAGCGCCGCGTCTCTCGTCGTCGACTCGCTCGAGCACCTCACGATCCCGATCCTCGAGGGCCTCGTGGGCTGAGGGCGGGATCGGCCGTCCCCCCCTCGGTGAGCCCAGGGACCGGTCGGGGCTCTCCGACGGGGGCGAGCCGCGGAGATCGCGCCGGGTGGCCGGCCCTCTCCCCCGGGGCCAGGTGTCCGGCGTCGGTCGCGGCTCAGGCGACCGAGCTCACCCACTCCTCGACGAGGTCGCCCAGGATGGGAAGGGTCACCGCGCCCTGCGCGAGGACGGCGTCGTGGAAGCCCTTGATGTCGAAGCGGTCGCCCAGGCGATCGCGGGCGTCGGCCCGGAGGCGGAAGAACTCCCGCTGGCCGGCCTTGTAGGCCAACGCCTGCCCCGGCATGCCGATGTACCGGTCGATCTCCACGGTGACCTCGCCCTTGTCCAGGGGTGTGTTCTCCAGCAGGAAGTCGATGGCCTCACCGCGGCTCCAGCCCAGTGCGTGGAGCCCGGTGTCGACGACCAGCCGTCCGGCCCGCCACGCGTCCGCGGTGAGCATCCCCAGCCGGTCGAGGTCACCGCCGTAGAGGCCCATCTCCTCGGCCAGTCGCTCGGTGTAGAGAGCCCAGCCCTCGACGTAGGCGGTGTTGGCGAACCCGAAGCGCTGGAAGTCAGGCAGGTCGGTGAGCTCGGCGGCGATGGCCAGTTGCAGGTGGTGACCGGGTATGGCTTCGTGGTACCCGATGCTCTCGGCCTCGGTGCGGGACCTGTCCTCCGGTGCGTGGGTGTTCACGTAGTAGGTGCCGGGCCGGCTGCCGTCGCCCGCGGGGGGGAAGTAGTAGGCCGCCGGGGCATCCGCGGCCAGGTAGTCGGGCACGGGCACGATCTCGCATTCCGCCTCGGGCAGGCGGCCGAACCAGCCGCCCATCGCCGCCTTCGCCCGGTCGAGGGCGGCGGCGGCATCGGCCATGATCTCCTCACCGGTGGCGTACTTGAGGGCGGGATCGGTGCGCAGCCGCTCGAAGACCTCGGCCGCCGTGTGGAGCCCGAAGGCCCGGCCTCCGATCTCGGCGTACTCCGCGGGGAGCGACTCGGTGATCTCGGCCATGCCGATGTCGTGCAGTTCCTGGGGGGTCAGGTCGGTGGTGGTGTGGAGGCGGACCAGGGCGGCGTAGACCTCCTCACCCCCGTCGAGGTGGCAGAGGCCCGGGCGGTCGTCGGGCCGGGCGACCGGTGCGAGCTCGTCGGCCAGCACGGTGCGGTAGCGGGCGAACGCGGGCCGGATGACCTCTCGGGTGACCAGCCGCAGCTCGTCCCGCCAGGTCGCCTCGTCCCAGCCGGCGGGGTCCTGGGGTGCGGGGAGCTGGACGAAGGGGTCTCCGTCGAGCGGCGACGCCAGGTAGCCGTCGACCTGGTTGAGCGAGCGCTCCACACAGATGGCGACCGGGGTGCGGCCCTTGGCCAAGCCGGCTCGGAAGCGCTCGGCGGCCTGGTCCAGGAAGCGGTCGGTCTGGCGGTAGCGCCGGACCAGCCCGTTCGCCGACTCGGCATCGGAGGCCTGGGTCTGGGGGGCGATCTGGAGGAGGTCGGCGTGGGCGCCGGTGTTCTGGTCCGAGGCCAGTTCGGCGAGGCGATGCGCGCGTCGCATCCGCGCGTTCTCACCCTCGGCCAGGAGCAGGCCTCGGGTGACGCGCCCCGCCACCGAGAGCGTGGAGGGATCGAGCGCCGCCGCCTCGGCGACGATCGCCATGATCGTCGCCCCCTCGCGGTCCTCGGCGGCCTCGGACAGGTCGTCGATCCGGTCGTCGAAGCGGTGGTCGCCCACGAAGGTGGCGTAGACGGGGGAGGCCACCATGACCGCCTCCCAGTAGTCGTCGGCGATCCGGCGCAGTTCGGGCTCACTCATCGCCCCGTTCTACTCCCGGTCGTCGGCCCGAGTGGCCGCCTCAACCCCAGTAGCGACCGGACGTCAGGACCTGGATCGGCCCGTACGCCGACCACTGGCCGTTGCCCACCACGAGGTCGTCGACGCCGTCCCCGTCGACGTCGAGGGCGTCGGCCGTGTCGCCGCACCCGGCGACCCCGGAGGGCAGCAGAGCCCGGTCCCAGCCCCAGCCCGGTCCCGCGTCGAGGTAGAGGCGGTCGTCGAAGTTCACGCCGCGCGGGCCGCCACAGCCCTGGACTACGAACACGTCGAGGCCGCGTCGTCCGTCGACGTCGGCCAGCGTCACCGAGTGTCCCGATCGGAGCTCCTGTCGGAACACCGGGAGGCCGAAGGTCCCGCGGGGAGCCCCGGGCCAGACGGTGACCCGGTTGCGGGTGATTACGACCAGGTCGGCGAACCGGTCGCCGTTCAGGTGGCCGAGCCGCGCCGACTGGACCCGGTGCAGGTCGATGCCGAGGCGCGGGGCGACATCCACGAGGCGCCGTCGGCCGTCGAGGCGCCGCAGATTGCGAAAGAGGTGCAGCCGGTTCCGGCTGGTGTCCCAGTCCGGGGTCGCCGGGCCAGCGCCGCCGCACACCAGCAGGTCGTCCCAGCCGTTGCCGTCCTGGTCGAAGGCCTGGGCGCAGAGGGCCCCGACATCGGCGCGCATGCCGAGCCGGGCCGCGAAGAACTCGTCGGTCGCAGCCCGCAGGAAGGTCCGGTTCAGGGAGCGTTCGTCGTCGAGGCGGGGGCTCTCGTTGCCGACGAAGAGGTCGACGCCCCGCCGGTGGTCCAGGTCGACGAAGGTCGTCTCTCGACCCCGGCCGAAGCGGTCGTCCACGCCGTACTGGATCGACCGGTTCGGGCTGAAGGTCAGACCCGGCTCCTGTACCCACAGGCGGTTGCGCTTCGATCCGGCCCCGTTCTGGGCGCCCACGGTGCAGTAGACGTCGGCCTGGGCGTCCCCGGTGGCGTCCCCGATCGCGCAGTTGTGGATGTCGCCGTCGGCCCGGTCGAGCAGGAGCTCGAGGCCGGGTTCGTGGTTGCGGAACACCCGAACCCGCCCGTGGGTGGCGAGCACCAGGTCCTCGACACCGTCATCGTCGATGCGGCCGGCGTCGACGTCGAAGCTGTGGGTGCGGCGGGGGAGGCCGAGGGCGAGGCCGACATCGTGGAAGCGCACCGCGACGGGTCCTCTGGTCACCACCGTCCGGACCCGGTCGCGATGCCCGCCGGTGACGGCCCGTGCGGTCAGGGTGCGGGTCAGCGCGAAGCCCAGAGGCGCCCGGGCTCCGAAGCGGACCCGCAACACCAGGTCGCGATGGGTCCCGGGGGCGATCGCCAGTCGGAGTCCCCGCCCGGCGACGGCGCGGGTGACGTCGCGGCCCGCCAGGCGCCAGCCCACCGAGCCCCAGCGGGTCGCGCCGGGGGCCGTGAGCACCAGCACCTCCGGGTCGGTGCCGTCGTGACGGACGCGGAAGACGAAGCTGACGACCTGACCGACCCGAGCGGGGGCGTCGAGGGTCACCGGCACCCGGGTGACGGGTCGGCCCTGGCCGAGCCAGGGTCCGGCGCGGTGCCCGTCGGACGGTGACGATCGGGAGCACCGGCTCCGGCGCGGCGGGTCGGTTCCGGGGCTCGCCGTGGTCGGTGCCGTGCGGTCGGTGCCGTGCTGGTCGGTGCGCGGCGGTGCCTCGGGACGGGTGGTGACCGGAGTGGTGGTGGCAGGCCCGGTCGTCGTCGGGGGGCGGTCGTCGGTGGCGCGATCGTCGTCGCCGGGGCCGTCGACTCGGCCCCGCCCGGGTCGGGTGTGACACGAGCAGAGCCAGGTCGTTGCCATGACGAGGATCGTGGCGACCCCGCGCCCCGCGGTTCGGTCGGCGGCTCGACGGGTCACGTGGGGCCACGCTAGCGATCACCTCGCCGTCCGGAGCGGCAGCGCCGAGCCGTACCATCGGGGCGTGCCGTTCCCCGAGCGACGGATGCGCCGCCTGCGCCGCACCTCGGCCCTGCGCCGACTGGTGGCCGAGACCCGGTTGTCGGTCGACGACCTCATCGCCCCCCTCTTCGTACGGGAGGGCCTCGGCGAGCCGCGGCCGATCGGGTCGCTGCCCGGCGTGGTGCAACACACCCGGGAGAGCGTTCGCAAGGAAGTGGCGGAACTGGCCGCCCTGGGCGTCCCCGCGGTGATGCTGTTCGGCCTCCCCGAGCACAAGGACGCCGAGGGGACCGAGGCCTGGAGCCCCGACGGCATCGTGCAGGTGGCCCTGAAGGACCTCCGCGACGACCTCGGCGACGGCCTCGTGCTCATCCCCGACCTGTGCCTGGACGAGTACACCGACCACGGCCACTGTGGGGTCCTGAACCCCGACGGAGAGGTCGACAACGACGCCACCCTCGAGCGCTATGGCCGGGTCGCGGTGGCCCAGGCGGAGGCCGGAGCCGACATCGTGGCTCCCTCCGGGATGATGGACGGCCAGGTCCGCTCGATCCGCGCCGCCCTCGACGGGTCGGGGTTCACCGACGTGGCCATCCTGGCCTACGCGGCGAAGTACGCCTCGGCCCTCTACGGCCCGTTCCGCGAGGCGGTCGACGTGGAGATCGTCGGCGGGGGGGACCGCAAGGGCTACCAGCAGGACCCGCGCAACCGACGGGAGGCGCTGGAGGAGATCCGCCTCGACCTCGAGGAGGGGGCCGACCTGGTGATGGTCAAGCCCGCCCTCGCCTACCTGGACGTGATCGCCCTCGCCCGGGCCGAGGTGGACGTCCCGCTGGCGGCCTACCACGTGTCCGGGGAGTACGCGATGGTGAAGGCCGCGGCCGAGAAGGGCTGGATCGACGGTGACGCCGTGCTGGCCGAGCACCTGACCGCCATCCGGCGGGCCGGGGCCGACATGGTCCTGACCTATGCGGCCCGCGAGATCGCGCCCCACCTGTGAGCGTGGTCCGGTTCTGGGGGGCGCCCGGTGTCGGGGGCGACCCCACGGGTCACCCGGAACGAGTGGGGGGGCGGTGACGGACGAGACCAACGTCGCGTTGTTCGCCCGCGCGTGGACCGTCATCCCCGGTGGGGTGGACTCGCCGGTGCGCGCCTTCGGCGCGGTCGGCGGCGAGCCCTACTTCGTGGCGCGGGCCGAGGGCGTCCACGTCTGGGACGTGGCGGGCCGGCGCTACACCGACTTCGTCCAGTCCTACGGCGCGATCATCCTCGGCCACGCCCATCCCGTGGTCGTCGAGGCGGTGCAGCGGGCGGCGGAGCGGGGCACGTCCTACGGCGCCCCCACCGAGGGCGAGGTCCTGCTGGCCGAGGCCATCGTCGACCGGGTGCCGTCGGTGGAGCGGGTCCGCCTGGTCAACAGCGGCACGGAGGCCACCATGACCGCCCTTCGGGTGGCCCGGGGATTCACCGGTCGGGACCGGGTGATCAAGTTCGCGGGCAACTACCACGGCCACGGCGACGCGCTGCTGGCCGGTTCGGGCAGCGGGGTGGCCACCCTCGGCCTGCCCGGCTCGGCCGGCGTCCCCGCCTCGGCCGTGGCCGAGACCGTGGTCGCCCCCTACAACGTGGTCCCCGAGATCGGCGACGACGTGGCCTGTGTCATCGTCGAGCCGGTCGCGGCGAACATGGGCCTGGTCCCGCCGGTGCCCGGGTTCCTGGAGGGACTGCGGTCGGCCTGTGACGCGGCGGGCGCCCTGCTGGTGTTCGACGAGGTCATCACCGGGTTCCGGCTCGGCCCCGACGGCGCCCAGGGCGCGTTCGGCGTCACCCCGGACCTGTCCTGCTTCGGCAAGGTCATCGGCGGGGGCCTGCCCTTGGCCGCGGTCGGCGGCCGGGACGAGGTGATGTCCGTCCTGTCCCCGGAGGGCCCCGTCTACCAGGCGGGGACGCTGTCGGGGAACCCGCTGGCCACCGCCGCCGGCCTGGCCGTGCTCGGCGAGTTGGACGACGGTGCCTACACGATGCTGGCCGGCCGGGCCGAGATGCTCGGGGGCTGGCTGCAGGACGTGATCAGCGAAGCCGGCCTACCCATCCGGGTCCCTGTCGTGGGACCGCTGCTGGGCCTCTACTTCGGCCGCGACGAGGTCACCGACTACGACGGCGCCAAGGGCACCGACGAGGTCCTCTACGCCGCGTTCTTCCATGCGATGCTCGACCGGGGTGTGGCCATCGCCCCTGGCGCCTACGAGGTCCTGTTCCCGGGCCTGGCCCACACCAAGGACGAACTGGAGCGGGTCACCGACCTCGCCTCGGCGGCGGCCATGGAAGTCGCCGCCGCCTCCCCCTGACCCGAAATTGCGTCGATTGGTCACGCCCGGCGTGACCAATCGACGCCAGAACGAGGGAGGAGGGCTGATGACCGCGTGGTCACGGCGCCGGGTGCTCGGCCTGGGTGTGGGTGGTACGCAATTCCGGAAGGGTCGCCAGGGTAGAACGGGGGCGTGAGCGACGCGCCGGTCCGCAGTGACGCCCTCGTGCTGTTCGGGGCCACGGGGGACCTGGCGGCCAAGAGGATCTTCCCGGCGGTCTACGAGATGGCCAAGAACGGCACCCTCGGGCCGGACACGCCCGTGGTGGGGGTGGCCTCGAGGGACTGGTCGCCGACCCAGCTACGCCAGTACGCCCAGGACGCGATCGCCGAGCGGGGCGTGATCGACGAGGCGGTCTGGGCCGACCTGGCCGCCCGGATCACCTACGTCAGCGGCGACTATCGGGAGGCGTCGACCTACGAGCGGCTGGCCACGGCCATGGACGGTTCCACCAACCCGCTCTACTACCTGGCCATCCCCCCGGCGCTCTTCGACGACGTGGTGCAGGGCATCGAAGCGGTCGACCGCGTCGTCGGGGCCCGGGTCGTCGTCGAGAAGCCCTTCGGTCGGGACCAGGCCTCGGCCGAGGAGCTCAACGAGGTCCTGCACCGGTCCTTCGCCGAGACCGACGTCTTCCGCATCGACCACTACCTGGGCAAGGAGTCGGTGGAGAGCCTGCTGGTGTTCCGCTTCGCCAACTCGCTGCTCGAACCGGTCTGGAACCGGAACTTCATCTCCAGCGTCCAGGTCACCATGGCCGAGGACTTCGGCGTCGGGGGCCGGGGGGCCTTCTACGACAGCGCGGGGGCCATCCGTGACGTCGTCCAGAACCACCTGCTGCAGGTGGTGGCCCTCCTGGCCATGGAGCCCCCGGCCGGGTCGAGCGCGGATGCCCTGCGCGATGAGAAGGTGAAGGTGTTCCGCCAGATCGCCACCCTCGACCCCGCCCAGGTCGTGCGGGGCCAGTACCGGGGCTACGTGGACGAGGCGGGGGTCGCCCCCGGCTCCGACGTCGAGACCTTCGCGGCGCTGCGCTTCGAGATCGACTCCTGGCGGTGGTCAGGGGTGCCCTGGCTCGTGCGTTCGGGCAAGGAGCTGCCGGTGACGGCCACCGAGGCCATCGTCACCTTCCACCAACCGCCCAACCTGCTCTTCGTGGACCAGGAGTGCCCCGATCCCCAGCCCAACCGCGTGCGCTTCCGCATCAGCCCGACCGACGGCGTGGTCCTGCACCTGTTCTCCAAGGAGCCGGGGGAGCGCATGGTCAGCGAGCCCGTCGACCTCGCGGTCGAGTACGAGCAGGTCTTCGGCCGCCGCCAGGAGGCCTACCAACGCCTGCTCGGGGACGCCATGGACGGGGACCCTCGGCGCTTCGGCCGGGCGGACACCATCGCCGAGCAGTGGCGCATCGTCGGCGGCCTCATCGACGGCCCGAGGGAGCACCCCCACCTCTACGAGAAGGGCTCCTGGGGCCCCGCGGCCGCCGAAGCGTTGGCGGAGGGCCTCGGCGGCTGGAGCGACCCCCTCCTGGCCTGACGAGCTCGTTCTGGTGACGAAACATGTCGCGGGGACGCGCCCATTTCGTGACCAGCACGGGAGTCGTCGGGGTGTTGACCTGAGCGGCGCTCAGGCGGCGGGGCGTTCCGGGACGAGCTTGGCGATGTTGGCCACCGCGGCGTACGCGGCTTCGGCGGGGCCGACCTCGTCCTCCCGCAGCAGGTTGGCCATGATGCGCAGGACCCACTCCATGAGGGATTGGCTGTGCATGCCGACCCGGGTCAGCTCCCGCATGAGGGCGGGGCGGCCGATGATCTTGGTGAAGGCGCGGGCCACCCGGAAGTAGAGGCCGTACTCGTCGTCCAGCAGCTGGGGGTAGGTCAGCAGCGGGCGGGCGTCACCGGTGGTCAGGGACTGGTCGAGGAGATGGGCGGCCATGGCGCCGGTCTCGTAGGCGTAGTCGATGCCCTCGCCGTTGAAGGGGTTGATGGACCCGGCGGCGTCGCCGATGACGATCCAGGTCGGGCCCACCTTGGGTGAGACCGAGCCGGCCATGGGCAAGCGGCCCCCGGTGGCCTCGCCCACCTTGGTCTCCGGGCCGATCTCCCAGTAGTCGGGCGCGGTGATGGCGAACTCGTCGAGCAGGTGGGTGGTGTTGATGCTGCGGTAGTCACGGAACGTGGACAGCAGCCCGACGCCGACGTTGATCGTCCCGTCACCGACGGGGAAGATCCAGCCGTAGCCCGGCAGCGAGTTCCCGTTGCGGTCGACCATGTCCAGGGCCGACTCGATCCACGGGTCGTCGTGCATCGGGCTCTCGTAGTAGCCCCGCAGGGCCATGCCCTGGGGGTAGCTGCGGTCCCGGGCGGTGCCCAGGGCCCGGCCGAAGCGGGAGTTGGCCCCGTCGGCCACCACGACGAAGCGGGCGGTGAGCTCCTCGATCTCGCCGGTCTCGTGGTCCTTGACCACCGCACCGCGGACCAGGCCGTCCTTCAACAGCGGGGTGAGCGCCTCGCAGCGGGTCCGCAGGCGGGCGCCCGCGGCCACGGCGTGATCGGCCACCATCTGGTCCAGGTCCCGGCGGCGCACGACGTAGCCATGGCCGGGGAACCGGGGGTGGTCGGGCCACGGCATCTCCAGGGTGATCCCGTGGGCCAGGGCCCGCAGGCCCTCGTAGCGGTGGTACTGCTCGAGGCCGGCGGCGAGGCCCATCTCGTCGAGCTGGTACACCGCCCGCGGGGTCAGGCCGTCACCACAGGTCTTCTCGCGTGGGAACGCCTTGCGCTCCAGCACGAGCACGTCGTGACCGGCCTTCGCCAGCCAGTACCCGCAGGCCGCCCCCGCCGGCCCCCCGCCGACGACCAGGACGTCAGCATCCAGGGCCATGGCGCTCAGCCCGCCGGTGCCGGGTCGAGCTCGCCCGTCTCCACGTTGTAGACGACCATCAGGTTGCCTTCGCCGTCGACCAGGCCCTCCTCGACGGGGTCGAGGTCGCTGAAGGTGGTCCGCTCGTAGACGATGACCGAGGTCAGCTCCTCCGGGGTGAGGGACTCGGCGAAGGCGGGCATGCCGCCGTTCACCGGCTTGTCCGTGTCGCCGTAGGCGTCGCCCACCTCGGCCTGCCAGCCGGTGGAGCCGAGGGCCACCCACTGGAGCTGGGTGGCCGGGTCCGAGAAGACCTCACCGAGGCCGTCGAGGGCGGGGCCGACGCCGCCACCGCCGTCGGCGCCGTGGCAGCTGGCACAGGTGTTGTAGACCTCGGCGCCGACATCGAGGGCCCCGGCGGCCTCGACCGTGGGGGGCTCGAGGGTGCCGGCGTAGATGAAGCCCCACAGCGGGAGGAGCGCGAGGGGCAGGGCCCACATCGGGACCCGCTTGCGGGCCAGGCCGGCCTGGACGTTGGGCGGCGGGGCCGACGGCTCGGGGTCGGGCACCCCCGGGGCGATGGGGGCCGGGGTGGCCACGGCCGGCGGGGGCGCCGAGCCGGTGGCCGGAGCGCCGCCCGCGGTGTCGCCGGCGGGGGCGAGGGCGCCGCCCTCCTCGTCGCCGCCGAGACCGAGCGCGGCGCGGCGCTCACGGGAGCGCTGGAGCAGATAGTCGGGAACCTCGGTCACCATGCCTCCGGTGAGCGTCCTTCTGGGCGTGGTCACTCTAGGCCCGTGCCCGGTGTCGGAACCAAGCAGCCCGGAGCCGGTTCCCGGGACGAACCGCGCCGCGCGACCGACCGGAGGCGCCGATGTGTTTCCGTCGAGGGTGTCGTGCTAGACCACAGAGCACGACACAGGACGGTCGTTCGCCGGGCGGTAGCCTTGGTGCAGCGATTGTGATTGGTTTCACGAAGTCAGGTTGACCGAGAACCGGAGGAGGTGACAGGCAGGTGGTTGCGTTCGTTGCCTCCGTGCTGGTCAGCATCGGGCTCTTCGGAGTCGGCATCTGGTACATGCACCATCGCCCGGTCGATCCCAAGGGGTCCTGGGGCGAGTCGATGGTGGGCGCGGTCTACGTCTTCGGCACGATCTTCTGGATCTTCGGCGTCGTGCCCCACCAGTTCATCCTGTGGGCCGACTCGGACCTGGGGTGGAGCGTGGACCGCTTCCTGGTCGGCCCGGGCGAGGTCCTGGCCGAGCTGCCCTTCGTCATCCCCTACTCGGCGCTGCGGGACATCATGGTGGTCAACATCCACGTCGTCTACGTGGCCGCGTGGATCATCGTCTGGTCCAGGTGGCAGAACCGGGGCACCGTGGAGCCGGTCGCCGAGGCCGCCACCTCCGACTACGGCCGGCCGCTGGTCAAGGCCGAGTCATGACCACCACCGACGCCAACCCCCCCATGCCCGAGTTCCGGGCCGACTACGTCCTCCAGGAGGTCGACGCCGCCTGGCTGGGCCAGGTGGTCAAGCCCAAGCAGTTCATCCACATCGACCAGTCCGAGTGCATCATGTGCGAGGGCTGTGTGGACATCTGCCCCTGGAAGTGCATCCACATGGTCACCCCGGACGCCATCGACGAGTCGATGGGCACCGAGCTGCCGGGCCTGGACCCCAGCGACCACGTGATATTCACGATCGACGACGATGTCTGCACCCGGTGCGCGCTGTGCGTCGATCGCTGCCCGACGGGAGTCATCATCCTGGGCAAGATCGGTGCCCCCGCCCCGACGGGCGACGCCCACCAGCGCACCAACGCCCACGGTTACGCCTACGGCTTGCGCCTCGGCTGACCCGGTAGACCAAGGAGCCCCACCACAGTGGCAAAGGCGATGGAGAAGCGGCCCAGCTCGGGCGAGCTGGCGGCCCAGAAGGTCGAAGACCTCAAGGGCAGCCAGGTCTGGAGCTCGATCTTCCGGCCCGGGTCGATCTTCCGCAAGGGCTACACCGACAGCCCCCGGAACCGGTCCTACGTCATCATGAACAGCGTCCTCTACCACCTCCACCCGGTGAAGGTGAAGCGGCACGCCGTCAAGGTCAGCTACACGCTCTGCCTCGGCGGGTTGAGCTTCTTCCTCTTCATCCTGCTGACGGTCACGGGCATCTTCCTGATGTTCTTCTACCGCCCGACCGCGACCCAGGCCTGGGACGACATCCAGGCCCTGCACACCTCGGTGGCCTTCGGCCTCCTGGTGCGCAACATGCACCGGTGGGCCGCGCACCTCATGGTGATCTCGGTCTTCCTGCACATGGCGCGGGTCTTCTACCACGGGGCCTACAAGCCCCCTCGGGAGTTCAACTGGGTCATCGGCGTGGTCCTGCTGCTGCTGACCCTGCTGCTCTCCTTCACCGGCTACCTGCTCCCCTGGGACCAGCTCGCCCTCTGGGCGGTCACGGTGGGGACGAACATGGGTGGGTTCACCCCCGTGTTCGGCGACCAGGTGAAGTTCGCCCTGCTGGGCGGCGCCGAGATCGGATCTGAGACGTTGTTGCGGTGGTACGTGCTGCACGTGCTGTTCCTGCCGTTCGTCATCGTCATCTTCATGGCGGTGCACTTCTGGCGGGTCCGCAAGGACGGCGGCATCAGCGGGCCTCTGTAGGAGCGACGCAGCGACATGGTCGAGATCCCCGAACACCTCCGCAAGCGGGCCGAAGAGGCCCGGGCCAAGGCCGAGGCCGCCCGTGGCGGTGGCGACGACGGCGGCGAGTCCGACGCGTCCGGCGCCGACAGCGGCATCCCCTCCGAGCTCCTCGAGCGCTCCAAGGCGGCCCGGGAGCGTGCCGCCGGCGGCGGGGCCGAGGCCGCGCCCGCATCGGCGGGCGGCGGCGGTACCGCCGTGGCCACGACCCCGGCGGCGGCCACCCCGACCGGTCCCGGCGGCCACACCCAGCGCCTGCTGACCGTGGTCAAGGCCGGCTCCATCCAGGACGTCAAGGCCACCCCCGTGGACAAGGTCCACACCTGGCCCCACCTGCTGCTGATCGAGTTCGTGGCCGCCCTCGGCGTCACCGCCTTCCTGCTGTTCTTCTCGATCTTCGTGAACGCCCCGCTGCTGGAGCTGGCCAACACCAACCAGACGCCCAACCCGTCGAAGGCGCCGTGGTACTTCCTGGGCCTCCAGGAGCTGCTGACCATGTTCCACCCGATGATCGCCGGCGTGACCATCCCGACCATCGGCCTGCTCGGCTACATGATGGCGCCCTACATCGACAAGAACCCGAGCCAGAAGCCCGAGGACCGGAAGTTCGCGATCTCCCTCTTCACGGTCCAGTTCATGTTCTGGGCCGTGCTGATCATCATCGGCTCGTTCTTCCGTGGCCCCGGCCAGAACTTCGTCTTCCCCTGGGTAGAAGGGATCTTCTTCGACCTATGAGGTCAACACCATGAGCACCGGAACGGTCCTCCTCATCGTCATCCCGCTGCTGGTCGTCCTGGCCGGTGTCCTGCTGGCCGGCGCGGCGCGTCGGCGCGAGACCGACGACGCCGTCGGGTCGCTCAGTCGGGAGACGCGCAAGCGGGACGCGGGTGCCGCCCTCGACGCCGGGCTGGAGCCGACGGGCCAGGAGATCGAACGGCAGGCCGTGCTGGCCCGCTCGGGCAAGCTGGTCCCCGCCGAGCCGGCCCCCCTCGAGGCCTACACGCCGCCGGACGCCGAGACCCTCGGGGTCACCCGACGCCAGTTCCTCAACCGGGCCATCGTGGGTCTCACCACGTTCTCCCTGGCCGCCTTCGGCGGTGCGGTCCTCGCCTTCGTCTGGCCGCAGGCCGGCGTCGGCTTCGGCTCCAAGATCCGGGTCGGTCCCATCGACGACATCAAGGCCCGCATCGCGGAGGGCAACGGCTTCCTCTACGTGCCCGAGGGTCGCATGTGGGTCACCGAGTACCCGGCCGCGGACCTGGCCAAGGCCCGGACGGTGTACTCGCCGGCCGAGCTGACCTCGATGGAGGCGGGCGTGGTCCCGCTGTTCCAGACCTGTCCCCACCTGGGGTGTCGGGTGCCGAGTTGCGAGACCTCGCAGTGGTTCGAGTGTCCGTGCCACGGCTCCCGCTACAACCGGGTCGGTGAGCGGAAGGGCGGGCCCGCGCCCCGGGGCATGGACCGCTTCGCCGCATCCGTCGAGGGCGGGACGCTCGTGGTCGACACCGGCGTGCGCATCCAGGGACCGCCGATCGGTGTCGACACCACCGGCCAGGAGCCGGAGGGGCCCAGTTGCCTCGGGGGTTCGACGCACTCATGAGCGCCCTGCCGGGGGCCGTGCTGGCCTCGACCGTCTCGAACATCGGCTACGTGATCGCCGTCCTGACCACGATCGCCTTCGTGGTCTACGTCTTCATCAACATCCGCCGGGCCCGGCCCGAGACCGGCTCGGAGCTGGTGCTGGCCCCCAACCGGATGCCGCACCACCCCGACGAGGTGCTCGAGGGCCCGGTGCTCACCCGCAACCTCGCCTTCGGCCTCGGGGCCGTCGTGCTGATCTCGGTGGGCCTGCCCCTCTACTGGTTGGGCGAGCCGGCCCGCAACGAAGGCAACCAGGCCACCTTCGACCGGATCGCCGCCGAGCGGGGCGCGGAGATGTTCGCGTCCACCGCCGACGGCGGCCTCAACTGTGCGGGCTGTCACGGCGGCATGGAAGCCACTGGTGGCGCGGCACCGTTCACGATCACCGACGCCAACGGCGACTTCGTGTCCTCGGTCAACTGGCAGGCGCCCGCCCTCGACACCGTGCTCCTGCGCTACGACGAGGAGGAGCTCTTCGACATCCTCGTCTACGGCCGGCCGTTCTCACCGATGCCCGCCTGGGGCATCGAGGGTGGCGGCGCCCTGAACGACCAGCAGATCGACAACCTGATCGCCTACGTCGAAGAGATCCAGATCACCCCCGAGGAGGCCCAGGCCCAGGCCGAGGAGGGCTTGGCCGCAGCCATGGCGAGCGGCGACTTCGAGTCCGAGGGCGAGGCCCTGTTCGACCTCGGACTCCTTGACGGCTTCGCCGGGGGCGCCTACTCCTGTGGCCGGTGCCACACCCAGGGCTGGTCCTACGGCGAGCCCGAGTCTCCCGGCAACGGCGCCTTCGGGCCCAACCTGACCGCCGTGCGCGAGCAGTTCCCCGGTGGCGCCGCCGGCTTCGCCGAGCAGGTGGCCTTCATCAGTGAGGGTTCGGTCAAGGGCCAGGCCTACGGCGTGCACGGCCAGGGCAGCGGACGCATGCCCGGCTTCGGCCTGATGCTGACCGAGGAACAGATCCAGGCCATCGTCGAGTACGAGAGGAACCTCGGTGACTGACGCCATCATCGGCACCGTGCTGGCGGGGATCTCCTTCGACCCCGAGATCCGCGGCATCCTGATCGTCGCCTTCGCCGTGTTGTTCTTCTGCGGCTCGGGTTACCTGTTGCTGGCCACGAACCTGGGTTCCCGTCTGGGCTTCCTCGTGGCCATGGCCGGCCTGCTCGGCTGGTTGACCCTGCACAGCCTCTTCTGGTGGATCTACGGCGTGGGCGCCATCGGCGAGCTACCGGCGTGGACCGTCCAGGAGGTCAACATCGGCGACCTCGGTCAGGCCCAGTTGGAGGACGCCCAGAGCCTGGTGCCCGAGAACCTGCCCGACCCCGAACAGCTCCTGGCCGAGTACCCCGAGATCGCGGCCGAGTTCGACGAGGGTGAGATCCCCACGCTCAGCGAGCTCGCGGCCGTCCAGGACCTGCCCCCCGAGGTCAGCGAACAGCTGGCGAACATCGAGGGCGACTGGGCGGTCCTGCCCCAGACCGCGATCGGTGATGCCCAGTCCGCCGCCGACGCCGCGCTCATCAGCGAGGAGACCGGCCTGTTCGAGGCGACCTCCGAGTACGTGCTGGTCGGCGGGTTCGATGCGGGCGGCAAGCCCGAGAGCCAGAGCGACGGCCTCTTCGACAGCGCGGCGAACCGGGTCACCAACTCCCTGCGGGTGCTCAACCCACCCCACTACGTCGTGATCCAGGTCCAGACCTCCGAGCCGACCTTCGTGCCGCCGGGCAACGCGCCGCTGTCACCGACGCCGGACCCCGACCAACCGGTGATCTCGGTGATCATGGTCCGCGACCTCGGGACCCGGCGCCTGCCGCCCGCGGTGCTGACCTTCATGTGGGGCACGCTGTTCGCGGTGGCCGCCGCCCAGCTCCACCGACGTGACCGCCTGGCCGAGGAGCTCTCGGCCGCCGAGCCGGGGGGCTGAGCGGTGGGCCAGTACCTGCCGGTGCTCGCCCTCGGTGTGCTGGCCTTCGTCTTCGCGATCCTCAGCATCCTGGCGTCCCGCCTGCTCGCGCCCCGGCTGATGACGCCGGCCAAGGAAGCGCCCTATGAGTGCGGGATCGTCCCCAGCCGGGAGCCGCCGGAGCGCTTCCCGGTCAAGTTCTTCCTCGTGGCGATGATCTTCATCGTGTTCGACATCGAGATCATCTTCTTCATCCCGTGGTCGGTGGTGTACCGGGACCTGGGCGCCTTCGGCTTCTGGTCGATGGTGATCTTCGCCGCCCTCGTGTTCGAGTCGTTCCTCTACCTGATCAGCAAGGGTGCCCTCGACTGGGGCCCGGCCAAGCGGGTCGTGGACGCCCTCGGCCAGGTCGGCGCCCACCGCACGAGCACCTCGACGGTCCGTCGGGTCGGTCTCGACGGACGCGAGCCCGAGGACGAGCCCGCGGAGGTCGCGGCCTGATGCCGGAGCGTCGGGAGGACGGGTTCCTCGACAAGGGCCTCGAGGGGCTCAGCCACAACTTCGTCACCGGCACCCTCGAGGAGCTGGTCAAGTGGGCCCGGGCCCGCAGCGTGATGCCTGCCACGTTCGGTCTGGCGTGCTGTGCCATCGAGATGATGGCCACCGGTGGCGCCCACTACGACCTCGCCCGCTACGGCATGGAGACCTTCCGGGCCTCGCCCCGGCAGGCCGACCTGATGATCGTGGCCGGCCGGGTGTCCCAGAAGATGGCCCCCGTCCTGCGTCAGATCCACGACCAGATGATGGAGCCCAAGTGGGTCATCTCCATGGGGGTGTGCGCGTCCAGCGGCGGGATGTTCAACAACTACGCCATCGTGCAGGGTGTCGACCAGGTCGTCCCCGTGGACGTCTACGCGCCCGGTTGCCCGCCCGGCCCCCAGACCCTCATGCACGCCATCCTGACCCTCCACGCCCAGATCCGCTCCGGTGAGTTGACCCGCCGACGCGAGGTCACAGGCGGCGGGGCCGGGATCACGATCGACCAGCACGACGGCCAGACCGGCACCGGCACCGTCCGTGTCCTCCTGCCCACCGCGAAGGACTAGGTCCCGGTGAGTGACGAGAGCGTCGAGAACGCGGACGCGGCCCCCGAGCCGGAACCGGTGCCCGAGAAGCACGGCGTTCCGGTCACCGACTCCCTCGGTCAGGAGGTCCTGCACCCTTCTCGTGACCAGTACCGCGACCTGGTCGACAGCCTTCGGGCCGAGGGCTACCTGGTCTGCATCGACCTCACCGCGGTCGACTACCTGGCCCACCCCCACCGCGAGGTCGCCCCCGGCGTGACCCCCGAGCGCTTCGAGCTGGTGGTGTCCCTCCTGAGCCACGAGAAGAAGGCCCGCACCCGGCTGCGCGTCCAGGTGCCCGAGGCCGAGCCCACCGTGGCCTCCATCGTGGATCTGCACCCTGGCGCCGACGCCCTGGAGCGGGAGGTCTTCGACCTGTTCGGCATCACCTTCGCGGGCCATCCCGACCTGACCCGGATCCTCATGCCGGAGGACTGGGAGGGACACCCCCTGCGCAAGGACTACGCCGTGGGCGCCATCCCCGTGCAGTTCAAGGGTGCCGGCGCCGAGCAGCGACCATGAGCGACACCGAGGCCGTGACCGACACCGAGGCCGTGAGCGACACCGAGGCCGTGAGCGACACCGAGGCCGATCTCATCTCCCAGACCTCCGAGGAGAGCCAGGGCCTCACCGAGGGGTCGGGGCTCGAGCGGCTACGGGAGATGGGTGCCGTGCTCCGCCTCTCGGAGGCCGAGGCCGCCGCGCTCGAGGGCCAGGTCACCAGGTCCGACGAGACGATGATCATCAACATGGGTCCCCAGCACCCGTCGACCCACGGCGTGCTGCGGCTCATGCTCGAGCTCCAGGGCGAGACCGTGGTGCGCACCAAGCCGATCATCGGCTACCTGCACACCGGCATGGAGAAGACGGGCGAGACCCTCACCTACCTCCAGGGCGCCACCAACGTCACCCGCATGGACTACGCCTCGCCCCTGTTCAACGAGTTGGCCTTCTCCCTGGCCGTCGAGGCGCTGCTGGGGGTCGAGGTCCCGGTCCGGGCCACCTGGATCCGGATGCTGATGACCGAGATGAACCGCATCTCCAGCCACCTGCTCTTCCTGGCCACCAACGGCATGGACCTCGGCGCCGTCTCGATGATGCTGTTCGGCTGGCGGGAGCGCGAGGAGGTCCTGCGCTTCTTCGAGTCGGTGACCGGCCTGCGGATGAACCACAACTACATCCGCCCCGGTGGTGTGGCCGCCGATCTGCCCGACGGCTGGGACGAGGACGTCCTGGCCCTCATGGACCTGATCCCGCCCCGTCTCGAGGAGTACGACACCCTCATGACCGGCCAGCCCATCTGGCGGGAGCGCCTGCAGGGCGTGGGGGTCATCACCGCGGACGAGGCCCTGGCCCTCGGGGCCACCGGCCCGATCCTGCGCTCGACCGGCTATGCCTGGGACCTGCGCCGGGACCAGCCCTACCTGGCCTATGACGAACTGGACTTCGACGTCGTCGTCGGCACCTACGGCGACTCCTTCGACCGCTACGCCATCCGCCTCAATGAGGTCCGCGAGTCGATGAAGCTCGTTCGCCAGATCGTCGAGAAGATGCCCGCGGGCGACTACCGGGTCCAGGACAAGAAGGTCACCCCGCCGCCGCGGGCGCGCATCGACGAGTCGATGGAAGCGCTCATCCACCACTTCAAGCTGTTCACCGAGGGGTTCCAGGTCCCCGCCGGGGAGACCTATGCGGCCGTCGAATCGCCTCGGGGCGAGCTGGGCTGCTACATCGTGTCCGATGGCGGCGCCAAGCCCTACCGACTGCGGGTCCGAGGCCCCAGCTTCGCGAACCTCCAGACCCTCCCGCACATGATGCGGGGCGGCCTCATGGCCGACGCCGTCGCCGTCATCTCCTCGGTGGACCCGATCATGGGTGAGGTCGACCGCTAGCCATGCCCCCCCTGAGTCGCGACAACACCGAACTGGCCCGGGAGATCATCTCGCGGTATCCCCGTCCCCGTTCGGCCCTCATCCCCCTGCTGCACCTGGCCCAGGAGCAGGACGGCCATGTCACCGACGACGCCATGGAGCACATCGCCGAGCTGGTCGGGATCACCCCGGCCGAGGTCCTCGGCACGTGCTCGTTCTACGAGATGCTCAAGCGGGAGCCTGTCGGGCGCTACCTGGTCAACGTCTGCACCGACATCTCCTGCCTGCTGCTGGGCGGTGCGGAGCTGCTGGAGCACGCCGAGGAGACCCTCGACGTCAAAGCCGGCAACACCACCGCCGACGGCCTGTTCACCCTCGAGGACGTCGAGTGCCAGGCCGCCTGCACCGAGGCCCCCTGCCTCCAGGTCAACTACCGCTACTTCACCAACCTCGAGCCCGGCGACCTGGACCAGCTCCTGGAGGAACTGCGGGCCGGCCGCCTCGCCGCCGACGTGCCTCCCCACGGGACCCTGCACCGCATCCGCCAGCACATCCCGCCCGAACGGGCCGCCGGCAACGCCCTCCCCGAGTCCGGCGAGGAGCCCCCGTGGCTGGCCGCCGCCCCGGCCGAGGGCCCGAGCGGCCGGGCGACGGCGTCGCCCCGAGCGGGAAGCACGGGGAGCGCCTGATGGCCGCCCTGCCCGCCGCCGAGCGGATCGTCTCCCGTCGCTTCGGCCAGGACGACGCCTTCACCATCGAGGGCTATGAGCGCACCGGGGGCTACGACGGCCTGAAGGCCGCCCTGTCCCGGCCCCCGAGCGAGATCGTGGACGAGGTCAAGGCCGCCAGCCTCCTCGGGCGGGGCGGCGCGGGCTTCCCCGCCGGGGTGAAGTGGGGCTTCTGCCCGCCTGGGGTCTGGCCCCGCTACGTCGTCGTCAACGGCGACGAGAGCGAGCCGGGCACCTACAAGGACCGCGCCCTCATGGAGCGCGACCCCCACCAGATCATCGAGGGCGCCCTCATCTGCGCCTATGCGGTCGGCGCCGCCCAGGTCTTCCTCTATGTCCGGGGCGAGATGGCCCTCGCCCAGGAGCGGCTGGCCCAGGCCCTCAACGACGCCTACGCCAAGGGCTACGTCGGCCGCTCGATCAACGGCTCGGACTTCTCCTGTGACGTGGTGCTGGCCTGGGGCGCGGGCGCCTACATCGTGGGCGAGGAGACCGCCCTCATCGAGAGCCTCGAGGGCAACCGGGGCATGCCCCGCCTCAAGCCGCCGTTCTTCCCCGCGGCCAAGGGCCTGTACCTGCAGCCCACGATCGTCAACAACGTCGAGACGGTCGCCAACCTCCCCTGGATCGTGCTCAACGGCGGCGAGGCCTTTGCGGCCAAGGGGGCCGAGACCAGCCGCGGGACCCGCCTGTTCGCCGTGTCGGGACACGTGGCCCGCCCCGGCATCTACGAGGTCGAGTTCGGCACCACCACCTACCGGGACCTCCTCCATGACCCCGAGTACGCCGGTGGCATCCGCGCGGGTCGGGCCCTCAAGTGCTTCATCCCCGGCGGGGCCTCCGCTCCGTGGTTCTACGAGGAGCACCTGGATCTCCCGCTCGAGACCGGCGCCATCGGCCAGGCCGGGTCGATGATGGGCTCGGGTGCGGTGGTCGTCATGGACGAGACCACCGACGTCGTCCGCGCCGCCTGGCGGGTCGTCCGTTTCTTCTCCAACGAGTCCTGCGGCAAGTGCACCCCCTGTCGGGAGGGCACGAACTGGCTGGCCAAGATCATGCGCCGGATCCTCGACGGCTACGGCCGCCCCTCGGACCTGGACCTGCTGAGGGACGTCTGTGACAACATCAGCCCCGGGCTGGCCTGGCCGCCCCGGATGACCACGATCTGCCCCCTCGGTCCCTCGGCGGTGTCGCCCATCCTGTCCACGATCGACCGCTTCCGGGACGAGTACGACGCCTACATCGCCAAGGCCGAGCCGGTCTCGACCACGGTGCCGGTGGCCATCCGCCCCGCCCCGGTGGCCGGCAAGGACGGTGCCGGTGTCTGAGGAACGCGAGACGGTGAACATCACGGTCAACGGCGAGCCCGTCGAGGCCGACGAGGGCGAGCTGGTCATCGCCGCCGCCGAGCGGGCCGGGACCTACATCCCGCACTTCTGCTACCACCCGCGCATGAAGCCGGTGGGCATGTGCCGCATGTGCGTGGTCGACATCGACAGCGGCCGGGGCCCGGCCCTGCAGCCGGCCTGCATGATCGAAGTGGCCCCCGACATGGTCGTCGACACCCAGAGCGCGGCCACCCAGAAGGCCCAGGACGGGATCCTCGAGTTCCTCCTGGTCAACCACCCGCTCGACTGCCCGGTCTGCGACAAGGGCGGGGAGTGCCCCCTGCAGGACCAGACCATGGCCTACGGCCCCGGTGAGAGCCGGTTCGTCGAGGAGAAGCGCCACTACGCCAAGCCCATACCCGTCAACGACGTCGTCCTGTTGGACCGGGAGCGCTGCATCCTCTGTGACCGCTGCACCCGGTTCGCCAAGGACGTGGCCGGCGACCCGCTCATCTCCTTCATCGGCCGCGGCGCCTCCACCCAGGTCAACACCTTCCCGGATCACCCCTTCTCGTCGTACTTCAGCGGCAACACCGTGCAGATCTGCCCGGTGGGCGCCCTGACCGCCGGGCCCTTCCGCTTCCGGGCCCGACCCTGGGACCTGGCCAACGCCGAGTCCACCTGCACCACCTGCTCGGTGGGCTGCCGGGTGGCCATCCAGTCCTCCCGTGACGACGTGCTGCGCTACTCCGGCGTGGACGTGGACCCGGTGAACTGGGGTTGGCTCTGTGACAAGGGTCGTTTCGGCTTCTCCGTGGTCAACAACCCCGACCGCCTGGGTGAGCCGCTCGTGCGGACCCCCGGCGGCCACGGCCTGACCACCGCCCGCTGGTCCGAGGCCCTGGGCCGGGCGGCCGAGGCACTGGCGGCCGCGCCCGCGGACCGCATCGGGGTCATCGGTGGCGCCCGCCTCACCAACGAGTCCGCCTACGCCTGGGCCAAGTTGGCCAAGGGCGTGTTGGGCACCGACAACGTCGACGCCCAACTGGGCGACGGCCTGCCCGCCGATCTCGTGCTCGGGCTCCCGAAGGCGACCATCGACGAGGCCTGTGCCCCGGGCACCACGGTGGTGCTCCTCGGCCCCGACCTGAAGGAGGAGCTGGGCGTCCTCTATCTGCGCCTGCGCCACGCCGCGGTCGAGGACGACGTCCGCCTCGTCGAGATCGCGCCGGCCACCTCCGGCCTCAGTCCCTACGCCACCCACACCGAGCTCCACGGCCCGGGGGGTGCGCCCGCCGCGGTCCAGGCCGTGATCGACGCCGACCGGCTGGGGGACGGCCCGATCGTGGTGCTGCTGGGCCGCCCGTCCCTGGCCGAGGACGCCGACGCCACCGTTCGGGCCGCGCTCGCGTTGGCCGCCCTGGGGGACCGGGTCCGCTTCCTCTCCACCCTGCGCCGGGGCAACCTGCACGGTGCCCTGGACATGGGTCTGGCGCCGGGGCTGTTGCCCGGACGCACTCCCCTCGACACCGGCCGGGTCGCGTTGGCCGAGGCGTGGCCGTCGGTGCCGACCGCGGCGGGAATGGACGCCGTGGCCATGCTGCGAGCGGCCGCGGAGGGTCGCCTCGACGTGCTCGTGCTGCTCGGCGCCGACCCGCTCCAGGACGCCCCCGACCGGGCCCTCGCCCGCCGGGCCCTCGAGGGCGTGGGCACGGTCATCGCCCTGGACCTCTTCCTCACCGACTCGGCGGCCGAGGCCGACGTCGTGCTGCCCGCGGCCGGCTACGCCGAAGTCGACGGCACGACCACCAACCTCGAGGGCCGGGTGAGCACGGTCGCCCGGCGGGTCACCGCGCCCGGCACCGCCCGCGAGGACTGGATCATCGCCGCCGACCTGGCGGCCCGGCTCGGCGCCGACCTCGGTGTGGCCTCGGTGGAGGACCTGTTGACCGAGATCGAGGCCGTCGCCCCGACCCATGCCGGCCTGGGGGCCCGCCTGGTCGCGGCGGGCGGCGACGGCGTGGTGGTGGAGGGCACCTCGGTGCCGCCGAAGCCCGTCGGCGCCGGTCCGGCCCTGCCCCTGGCCGACAACTACTCCCTGCGCCTGGCCAGCGGCCGCAGCATGTACGACCAGGCCACGATGGTCCAGCACGCCCCGACCATCGCCAAGCTGGCCCGGCCCGCGACGGTGCGCCTCAGCCCCCATGACTTCGACCAGCTCGGTGTCGATCCCGGCACACCCGTCAAGATCACCTCGGCCCGCGGTTCGGTGACCGCGTCGGCCACCTCGGACCCCGGCGTGCCCAGGGACAGCGCGGTGATGGCCTTCAACGCCCCGGGCGGCGGCGGCGGCGACCTGATCAGCGACGGCGAGGTCGTGACCGACGTCCGGGTGGAGAGGATCTGATGGACCCCCTCCTCTCCGGCGGCATCGGCCTGGCCGAGGTGCTCATCGTCCTGTTGAAGGTCGTGGTCGTCTTCGCCTTCCTGCTCGTGGCCGTGATGCTGATGATCTGGTTCGAGCGCAAGCTCATCAGCGACATGCAGAACCGCATCGGGCCCGACCTGGCCGGGCCGTGGGGCCTGTTCCAGACCTTCGCCGACGGGGTGAAGTTCTTCTTCAAGGAGGACCTCAAGCCCCTGCGGGCCGACCTCGGCGTCTTCCGCCTGGCGCCGTACCTGTCGATCATCCCCGCGTTCGTGGTCTTCTGCATCGTGCCCGTCGGGGGCAACTTCGACGGCGACGAGACGGGCGTGGTGTCGATGTTCGGCCACGACACCTTCCTGCAGGTGGCCGACCCGCCGGTCGGCATCCTCCTGTTCCTGGCGCTGTCCTCGATCGCGATCTACGGCGTCATGTTGGCCGGCTGGTCCTCGGGCTCGAAGTACCCCTTGCTCGGCTCGGTGCGGGCCACGGCCCAGATGGTCTCCTACGAGGCCGCCCTCGGCCTGTCGGTGGCCGCGGTGGTCCTGCTCACCGGCAGCCTCTCGACCAACGCCATCGTGGACGCCCAGGCGGCGACGACGAGTGTCCTCGGCTTCGAGGTCCCCAGTTGGAACCTCTGGACCGCCGGTGTCGTGCCGTTCGTGATCTTCGTGCTCGCCGGTACCGCCGAGCTCAACCGGCCGCCCTTCGACCTGGTCGAGGCCGAGCAGGAGATCGTCGGTGGCTTCCACACCGAGTACAGCTCGATCCGCTTCGCCCTGTTCTTCCTGGCCGAGTTCATGAACGTGATCACCATGTCGGCGATCATCGTCACCCTGTTCCTCGGCGGACCGGCCGGCCCCATGCTGTTCGGCCCGGACCTGATGTGGGGGCCGATCTGGTTCTTCGCCAAGGTGTTCTGCTTCCTCTTCCTGTTCGTCTGGTTCCGGGCGACCCTGCCCCGGTTCCGGTACGACCAGCTCATGGACCTGGGGTGGAAGCTGCTGATCCCCCTGGCCCTGGGCTGGCTCATCCTGCTGGCCGCCATCCGCATCGCCCGCGACGAGGAGTGGAACCAGTTCGCGGTGGCCGCCGGCATCGTCCTGATCGGCGCGGTGTCGCTCGGTCTGCTGCAGCGCGCGATCGCCACCGCCCGCGGGGACCGTGAGTCCTCCGCCGGGCTGGAGGTGTTCGACTGATGGGCTACACGCAGGGGTTCTGGGTCACCTTCAAGAAGCTGTGGGAGGACCGGGTCACCGCCCCGTACCCGGAGCAGAAGGCGCCCAAGCCGGTCCGCCTCCACGGCCGTCACGTCCTCAACCGCTACGAGGACGGCATGGAGAAGTGCATCGGGTGCGAGCTCTGCGCCGGTGTGTGCCCGGCCAAGTGCATCTACGTGCGCGGGGCCGACAACCCCCCCGACGACCCGGTCAGCCCGGGCGAGCGCTGGGGCTTCATCTACGAGATCAACTACCTGCGCTGCATCCACTGTGACCTGTGCGTGGAGGCCTGTCCCACGGAGGCCATCACCGAGTCCAAGCTGTTCGAGTTCTCCTTCACCAACCGCCAGGACGCCATCTACACCCGCGACGAGCTCCTGGTGGACGACGACGGTATGCCCCAGAAGCTGGCCTGGGAGGACTGGCGCGAGGGCGAGGACCTCTTCACCTCGGCGTGGATGCGGGCCACCGCCCCTTCCGGCAACGCGGCCTACGAGGGCGTGGCGTCCTGGTCGGGCGAGCTGGGTTATGGCGTGCGGGCTCCCGAGCGCGGCCAGTCGGGCGCGCTCGAGGCCGAGGACGGCGGGGCCGGCGACGAAGGCGCAGGCCACTGATGGAGACCGTGGTCTTCGGCATCAGCGCAGTGATCGTGTTGACCGGCGCCGTCGGCGTCATCGCCTTCCGCAACCCGGTGCACAACGCGCTCTCCCTGGTCGGGACGCTGTTCGGGGTGGCGGTCCTGTTCGTCGCCCAGGAGGCCCACCTGCTGGCCGCCGTGCAGGTGATCGTCTACGCCGGGGCCATCGTCATCCTGTTCCTGTTCGTCATCATGCTGCTGGGGGTCGACAAGGCCGAGTCCCTGCGGGAGGAGCCGTTGCGGGGTCAGCGCCCTCTGGCCATCCTCGCCGGGGCCGCCACCCTGGGCCTGCTGCTGGTGGTGCTGGTCTTCGCCACCGATGCCCCCGTCACCGGTGCCGACGCCCTCACGGCCGGGTTCGGCGACCGTCCCAACGTCGAGGCGTTGTCCCGGGTCCTCTTCAGCGACTACGTGTTCGCCTTCGAGATCACCGCGCTGTTGCTGACGATCGCGGTGGTGGGTGCGGTGGTCCTGGCCAAGCGGCCGCCCGCGGGCGACGAGCTCGAAGCCGAGGACGACGCCGGGGTCCAGGGCTGATGGAGGTCACCACCACCTGGTACCTCGTGCTCGGGGCCATGCTCTTCTCGATCGGCGGGACCGGCCTGCTCATCCGCCGCAACCCGCTGGTGATGTTCATGTGTGTCGAGCTCATGCTCAACGCCGTCAACCTGACCTTCGTGGCCTTCGGTCGGCGGCTGGGGGACCTGGGCGGCCAGGTGTCGGTCTTCTTCGTCCTGGTCGTGGCGGCCGCCGAGGTCGTGATCGGCCTGGCGCTCATCGTGGCCGTCCTGCGCCGTCGTCCCGGTGCCACGGCCGACGACATCTCGGTGCTGAGGGGCTGAGGGATGCTCGAACTCGTCTGGTTGATCCCGGCCCTGCCCCTGGCGGGCTTCCTGGTCCTCACCCTGGCCGGTCGGCGCTTCGGCGAGCCCGCGGCCGGGTGGCTGGCCACGGCCCTCCTGGGGGGCAGCTTCGCGGCCACCGTCGCCGTGTTCGTCGGGTTGGTGGACCTCCCCGGCGAGGAGCGGGTCTTCAGCCAGGTCCTCTTCGAGTGGCTCCCGGTCGGTGGGCTCACCGTGGACGTCGGCTTCCTGGTGGACCCGCTGTCGGTGACGATGGCCCTGTTCATCACCGGCGTGGCCACCCTGATCCACCTCTACTCGATCGGCTACATGCACGGCGACCGGGACTTCGCCCGCTACTTCGCCCTGCTCAACCTCTTCGTCTTCTTCATGTTGATGCTGGTCTTCGGCGACAGCCTCCTGCTCACCTTCCTCGGGTGGGAGGGCGTGGGCCTCTGCTCCTACCAGCTCATCTCGTTCTGGTTCACCGACATGCCGAACGCGGTGGCGGGCAAGAAGGCCTTCGTCACGAACCGCATCGGTGACTGGGGCTTCCTCGTCGCCATGTTCTTCGTCTTCGCCACGGTGGGCTCGCTCAGCTACACGGACCTGAACGCCAACGCGTCCACGATGGCCACCACGACGGCCACGGCCATCGCCGTCCTCCTCTTCGTCGGCGCCGTCGGCAAGTCGGCCCAGATCCCGCTCTTCGTCTGGCTGCCCGACGCCATGGCCGGCCCCACCCCGGTCTCGGCCCTCATCCACGCCGCGACCATGGTCACCGCCGGGGTCTTCCTCATGATCCGGGTGAACCCGGTCCTGGCGGCGTCGAGTGACTGGGTGCCGGACATGATCGCCTGGGTCGGGGTCGGCACCGCGCTGGTGGCCGCAACCATCGCGGTGGCCCAGAACGACATCAAGAAGGTGCTGGCCTACTCGACGATCAGCCAGTTGGGCTACACGTTCCTGGCCATCGGCTCCGGGGCGTATGTGGCCGCCCTCTTCCACGTCGTCACCCATGCCTTCTTCAAGGCGCTGCTGTTCCTGGGCTCGGGCTCGGTGATCCACGGCATGGACGGCGAGCAGGACATGCGGTGGATGGGGGCCCTGCGCAAGGTGATGCCGATCACCGGGGTCACCTTCATCATCGGCTGGCTGGCCATCGCCGGCGTCCCGCCGTTCGCCGGCTTCTGGTCCAAGGACGAGATCCTGGCCTACGCCTTCGACAACAGCCCGGCCCTGTGGGCGGTGGGCCTGGTCACGGCCGTGCTCACCGCCTACTACATGAGCCGTCAGGTCTTCCTCGTCTTCTTCGGCGAGGCCCGGTGGAACGAGCGGCGCCCGGAGGACTCCGACGAGGAGGCCGGGGCCCGCGAGGTCCACCCCCACGAGTCGCCCTGGACCATGACCGTGCCGCTGGTGGTCCTGGCGGGCCTCGCGGCCATCGGCGGCCTGATGAACACGCCGTTCTCCGATGACACCAAGGCCTTCGAGCACTGGATCGAGCCCGTGGTCCACGGCGCCGAGGCCCACCTCAGCCTGTCCGGCACCGAGCAGGTGCTGCTGGCGCTCGTCGCCATCGTGGGCTCACTGGCCGGCATCGCCGTCGCCGTGATGGTGTACCTGCGCAAGCGCCTGCCCGTCGTCGAGCCGGAGGTCCTGGCCCACGGGTGGTACATCGACGAGACCGTCGCCAAGGCCGTCGACGGTCCCGGTGGGGCCGCCTTCGAGGCGACGGCGGCCTTCGACCGGGTGGTCATCGACGGCGCGGTGAACGAGACGGGCTCGCTGGTGAAGGGCCTCGGCTCCCGCCTGCGTGTCGTGCAGACCGGTTACGTGCGCAACTACGGGCTGGTGATCGCCCTCGGCACCGTCGCCCTGCTGGTCTACGTCGTCACGAGGCTCGCCCTGTGAGCGGAGCGAGGGCACCCCGGCCCGGCGACCGTGTCGCCAAGAGGGGACAACGATGAGCCCGCTCGTCGCCTCCAGCGGATCGGGCGTGCTCGACTTCCCGATCCTGACCGTGCTGGTCGTCATCCCGGCGGTGGGCGCCCTGCTCGTCGGCCTGTTGTCCCGCCGACGCCCCGAACTGGTCAAGGCCACCGCCGTGCTGGTCTCGCTGACCGCCGCGGCACTCGGCGGCTGGATGCTGGTCGAGTTCCAGACCGGAGAGCCCGGGTTCCAGTTCGTCAGCCGGCAGTCATGGATCGCCGACCTGGGGATCTCCTGGCACCTCGGGGTGGACGGGATCTCGCTGTTCCTGGTGGTCCTCACCCTGTTCGTGTTCCCGATCGCCCTCCTGGCCACCGACCCCGGCCACGACGAGAAGCCCTACTACGCCTGGCTCCTGGTGCTCGAGGCGGGCTGCCTGGGCACCTTCCTCGCCCTCGATCTCTTCCTCTTCTTCGTGATGTTCGAGATCGTGCTCGTGCCGATGTACTTCCTGATCGGCGGCTGGGGCCACGGGCGGCGGGTCTACGCCGCGGTCAAGTTCTTCCTGTACACGATGCTCGGTTCGGCGATGATGCTCGTCGGCATCCTGACGTTGGTCTTCCTGACCTCCAGCGCCACCGGGAACCCGGTCACCTTCGACCTGGTGGAGTTGGCCAACACCCAGGCCCTGGCGGTGAACACCGCCCGCTGGGTCTTCCTGGCCTTCGCCCTGGCCTTCTCGGTCAAGGTCCCGCTCTTCCCGCTGCACACCTGGCTGCCCGACGCCCACACCGAGGCCCCGACCGCCGGTTCGGTCATCCTCGCCGGGGTCATGCTGAAGCTGGGCACCTACGGGTTCCTGCGCTTCGGGCTCTTCCTCTTCCCCGAGGCCGCGGTCTGGTTCGCCCCGGCCATGGTCACCCTGGGGGTCATCGGCATCCTCTACGCCGCGGTCGTGGCCACCGTGCAGAAGGACCTGAAGCGCCTGGTCGCCTACTCGTCGGTGGCCCACCTCGGCTTCATCGTGCTGGGCACGTTCGCCTTCACCACCCAGGGCCTGACGGGCTCGGTGCTGCAGATGGTCAACCACGGCCTCTCGACCGGCGCCCTGTTCCTGCTGGTCGGCATGATCTACGAGCGGCGCCACACCCGCCAGATCGCCGAGCTCGGCGGTCTGCAGAAGCCGGCCCCGATCATGGCCGTTCGTCTTCACCGTGGTCATGCTCTCCTCGATCGGCCTGCCCGGTCTCAACGGATTCGTCGGCGAGTTCCTGATCCTCGTCGGGTCCTTCCTGACCCGCGAGTGGTGGGCCGTGGTCGGCGCCCTCGGGGTCATCGTCGCCGCCCTCTACCTGCTCTGGGCCTACCAGCGGGTCTTCCACGGCCCGGCCGAGGGCGAGAACGCCGAGATGGCCGACATGAACAAGTGGGAGCTGACCTACATGGTCCCGCTCCTGGCCGCGATCGTGTTCCTCGGGATCTATCCCAAGCCGGTGCTGGAGCGCATCGAGCCCGCGGTGAACGAGCTGATCGTCCACCTCGAGGAGTTCAGCGACTACCGCCAGCCCGACACCGCGGTCCAGGGTCCCCAGGGGCCAGAACCCGCCGAGCACGCTGAGGAGGAGCACGGATGATCACCCTCCTCGCCCAGCTGGACGCCCCCGAGCCGGTGGACACGCCCGACATCGCGTGGTCCGCCCTCCTGCCCCTGGTGGTCCTCACCGTGGGAGCGGTGCTGTTGATCCTGCTGTCCTCCCTGCTCAAGGACCGCCTCTTCAAGGGCTTCGACGCCGCCTTCACCATCCTCACCGCGGGCTCGGCCATCGCCGCCGCGGTCTACCTGTGGCAGCGCGTCGGCGACGAGGGCGCGTCCACGACCGCGGCCGGGGCCGTGGCCGTCGACGGCTTCGGCGTGTTCCTGACCGTCGTCATCTGCAGTGCGGTGATCCTGGCCGCGCTGGTGAGCGACCACTACGTGCGCCGGGAGGAGCTGGACGGCCCCGAGTACTTCGTGCTCATGCTGCTGTCGGCCGCCGGCGGGGTCACCATGGCCATCGCCAACGACCTGATCGTGGTCTTCCTGGGCCTCGAGGTCCTCTCCATCGCCGCCTACGTGTTGGCCGCCATGCAGCGCCACCGCGCCGAGTCCCAGGAGGCGGGCATGAAGTACTTCGTGCTCGGCGCCTTCTCCTCGGCGATCTTCCTCTACGGCATCGCCTTCGTCTACGGCGCCACCGGCACGACCAACCTCTCCAAGGCGGGTGCGTTCCTGGCCGACAACACCCTCCTCGACGACGGCACGCTCCTGCTCGGCCTGGTCCTGCTGCTGGTCGGCCTCGGGTTCAAGGTCGCCGCGGTGCCGTTCCACCAGTGGAGCCCGGACGTCTACCAGGGCTCTCCGTCACCGGCGGTCTCCTACATGGCGGGCGCGGTCAAGGCGGCCGCCTTCGCCTCCCTGCTGCGGATCTTCGTCACCACCTTCGACCAGTGGGCCGTGGACTGGCAGCCGCTGGTCTACACCCTCGCCGTCCTCAGCCTCGTCGTCGGCGCCGTGCTGGCTGCGGTGCAGACCGATGTGAAGCGGATGATGGCCTACTCGTCGGTCAACCACGCCGGCTTCATCCTGCTCGGGGTCCAGGCGGCCTCGGCCGACGGCACCACCGCCGTCCTCTTCTACGTCGCCGCCTACGCCGTCATCGTGGCCGGGACCTTCGGGATCATCACGGTCGTGGCCGGGTCCCGGGACACGCGGACGACCCTCGACGACTACCGCGGCCTGTCCCGCGTCCGCCCCCTGCTGGCCCTGGCCTTCACCGTGTTGCTCCTGGCCCAGGCCGGAGTGCCCCTGACCGCGGGGTTCTTCGCCAAGTTCGAGGCGGTGCTGGCCTCGGTCGACGCCAACTCCTACTGGCTGGCGGTCATCGCCATGCTCACCGCGGTCGTCACCGCCTTCGTCTACCTGCGGGTGGTCGTGGCCATGTACATGAGCGACGAGGTCGAGGCCGGCGAGGTCCCGGTCCCCGAGGCCGTTCCCTGGAGCGCCGGCCTCGGCATCGGCCTGGCGGTGTTCCTCACCCTGCTCGTCGGGATCCTGCCCTGGATCCTGCTCGACGTCGCCGAGAAGGCGGTCCCGGTCCTGGTGGCCGTTCCCGGCTGACGCCGCCACGGACCTACGGTGCCGGTCTGTGACCTACGTCGAACTGGACCGTGAGCGGGTGGGGGAGGCGACGGTCTTCGTCCTCCGGATGGTGGACGACGACAACCGCTTCCACGCCGACTCCGTGGCCGAGTGGCACGCCGCCCTCGACGCGGTCGAGGCCTTCGACGGCCCGGCCGCCCTGGTCACCACCGGGAACGGGAGGTTCTACTCCAACGGCTTCGCCCTGGAGCGCCTGATCGAGGAGGGCACGCTCCGCGAGGTCATCCCGGACGCCTTGGCCCTCTTCGCCCGGTTCCTCCGGCTGCCGGTCTACTCGGTGGCGGCGATCAACGGCCACGCCTTCGCCGCCGGGGCGATGCTGGCCATGGCCCACGACGCCCGGGTGATGCGCGCCGATCGGGGCTACTGGTGCCTGCCCGAGGCCGACATGGGGGTCCCGTTGGCCCCGGGCATGACCCAGCTCATCGCGGCCAAGCTCCCGATCGCCACCGCCCACGCTGCGGTGGTCACCGGCCGCCGCTGGGGCGGCGAGGAAGCCGTCGGCGCCGGCATCGTGGACGAGGCCGTCGCCGAGGACCAGGTCCTGGCCCGCGCCGTCGAGGCGGCCGCGGCCCAGGCCGGGGGCCAGGCCACCGCGGTCCTCCGCGTCGGCCTCTACGGCCCCCTTCTCGACACCCTCGACCGGGCCGAGCTCCCCTGAACGACCCGGCCGGTCCTCGTCAGGACTTGATGACGCGGAGCGTGATGCGCCCGGAGCTGGCCGTGCGACCGGTCTGGTTCTGGTACCGGTAGCCGGACACCTGGATGCGGTACAGATTGCCGGCGTAGACCCTGAAGGCCACCCGGCTCTGCAGGCCGTTGCCGAAGTCGTCGTTGGCGACGATGCGCCGGAGCGACCGCAGCGTCCGGCCGCGGTACACCGACAGGATCGTGTCGAAGTTGCTGCCACCGGTGGTGATGACCATGTTTCGAGTGGACCTCGCCCGCCACACCCACCAGACGGAGTTGCCGCCCGGGTTGACGCGGATGGCCCGGGGCTCGCCGGCCTGGAGGGTGGCCCCGGTGTTGCGCCCGTTGTAGTGACCCGGGGCGGGCAGCACGATCGCCCGGCCGAAGTTGTCGTTGCGGGGGCGGGTGATCTCCGTGCCGGTCGGTGCTGCCGGGCCGCCCGGATCGGGCTTGGCGGCCGAGGCGGGCGTCGCGGTCAGAGCCAGGACCGCCGCCAGCAAGATGGCAACCGCCTGTCGTCGTTGTCTCTTCATGACCTGCCTCCACCGTTGTCTTCTCTGGGTCTGCCGGACGGACGCTACGCCCTTTGCGCGCACCGCACAGGGTCGAAGGTCCCGGCCCCGGGCCCGGACCCCTCTACCGCGCCGTTCTTCGCCTCCCCGATGATCGTGTCGATCGCACCGCATCGTCGTGTTTCCGGGTTCACGGGGGCGGCCTCGGTCAGACGAGAACGGATTGCTCGTACTCGGGGGTGGCCGCGGGTTGCGGCTGGGCTGGTCGGTGTCGTCGGCGTCGGCGTCGGCGTCGGCGGTCCCGTGGGTGGTGGACCCAGGTCTGGCCGTCGGGGGCCCAGGAGGTCACGACGCCGTTGCGGTCCTTCATGACGCCCCAGCCGGGGCGGTGGACCAGGTCGTGGCAGTGGTCACAGGCCGGGGTGAGGTTGTCGAGGTCGGTGGGCCCGTCGGGTTCGAAGGGCGCGATGTGGTGGGCGTCGCACCACTCGACGCTCGCGGTGCACCCGAAGAGGGTGCAGGTCTCGTACTGGAGGCGGAGGGCGTCGTTCTGTTGGGGGGAGGCGAAGCGGCGGGCCCGGCCCCAGTCGAGCGGCACGGACTTGCCGCTGAGGACGATGGGCACGAGTCCGGCCTGGCAGGCCATCTTGCGGGCCATCGCCGCGGGCATCGGGGACCCGTCGGGGCGTTCGGCGGGCGTATGGTCGGTGCCGATGAGGTTCTCGTAGGTCATGGTGACCCCGGCCCGGGGCGGGACCCGCTTGCCATCCCGCACGTCGGCGCCGGCCGAGCGGCGGCAGATCTCCCCGAGGGCTTCGGCCATCCGCCGTTCGTGGGTGATGACCGACTGCGGGGCGGGGACCTCGTCGCGGCCGGCCCGTTCGGCCCGCCATGCTTCTTCGGACTTGCGGCGGACCTCGTGTTCGATCGCCGCACCCAGGTCGGGGTCGAGGATCCCGGTCATGCGCTTCATGCCCTCGCGGTCGTTCCAGAAGCGAAGGCCGTTGCGGGCCCTCTGGTGGTCGTGGTCGTCCAGGCCGTCGTCGCCACTGTTCTCGGCGATGAACCGCTCGAGGCGCTTGCGGAACTCCGGCGGCGACTCGTCCTGCGCGTTGCCCAACAGCTCGTGCTCGGCCCGGGCGAGGGCGTCCTTGGCCTGCTCGTCGGCCTTGGCCCGCGCATCGGCCAGCGCCGAAGCGTGGTCGCCGGTGATGTCGCCGTTCTCCAGGGCGTCCTGGGTCTCGGGCAGGTGCCCCAACTGCTCGGCGGTCCTGGCCCGCTTTGTTGGCCTCCCCCCGGCTCATGTTCTGTTCCCGCCGCAACCGGTCCGCCTCGTCCTTCGCCGGATCCGTGGGATCGGTCTCACGCGACTGGATCTCCCGGAGGAACCGGGCTTCTCGCCCATCGGACCAGGACCTGACCTTCACCGCCGCCCGGAGCCCGGCACGGAGCTGGTCGAGGGTCATCCCCTCGGGGTCACGTCCGGCGACGTCGAAGGCCTGGGCGGGTCGGGCCATCGTCGCCGCGCTACTTCCCGGCCTCGGCCGAGCGGCGCGGGTCACCGACCACCAGCTCGGCCGACAAGGAATCGAACATGTGTACTAAAATATCAAGTAGTCTCAGAGCTTCCAACGACGTTGTGTTACAAATCCGTGACGATCCTCTCGGGGCGGCTGTCGACGTGCTCTCGACCGCGGTGGTCCTCGTCCCGGCGCCACGTCGCCGCCACCTCGTTCGCGGACCACGGGTCGGTCGCCACCCCCGACCACCCCATGGGGCACCCGCGGTCGTAGCCTGACGCCTCGTGTCCGAGCGCCCCGTCGGCCCTGCCGATCCCCGAGCGGCGCTGGCCGACCTCCGGTCCGCCCGCCGGCGCAAACGGGTGGCCGACATCCACTGGATCGACGCCTTGTACCAGGTGTACCTGACCGCCGTCCTCTCGCTGATCGCGGTGCTGGTCCTCTCAGCGTGGATCGGCGGTGACCGGCTCGGGCCCTACCGGACCTCTCTGGTCCTGCGCGACGGCCCTGACGTGCTGGGGGTCGTGGTGGCCGCGGCCATCCTCGTCGGCTTGCGCTCCGGCGCCCGCGGGGGGCCGCTGGCCGTCGAGCCGGCCGACGCCCGTCACGTCCTGCTCGCCCCCGTCGACCGGGCACAGGCCCTCCGCAGCCCGGCGTTGCGCCAGCTCCGCTTCGCCGCGTTCGTGGCCACCGTGGTCGGGGCGATCGGCGGCCAGCTCGCGGTCCGTCGCCTCGGTGACGAGCCGCTGCTCTGGGTCCTGTGCGGTGTCCTCTTCGCCCTGGTGACCCTGGGGCTCGGACAGGGGGCGGCCCTCCTGGCCGCGGGTCGGCGTCTCCCGATCCTGGCCGCCAACCTCCTCGGGGTGGTCCTGCTGGCCTGGGCGGTGGCCGACGTGTTCGACGTGGTCCACTACTCACCGACCGGGCTGGTCGGCACGATCCCGCTCTGGCCTCTCGAGCTCGAGCCGCTGGCCCTGATCCCCGCGGCGGTCGCGGTCATCGCCGTCGTGGCCGGCATCGCCGGGCTGGGGGGCCTCTCTCTCGAGTTCGCGGAGCGCCGCACTCGGTTGGTCGGCCAGCTCCGCTTCGCCGCCACCCTGCAGGACCTGCGGACGGTGATGGTGTTGCGCCGTCAGCTCGCCATGGAGCTACCCCGCACCCGCCCATGGGTGAAGGAGCGGTCTGCGGGTCGCCTGCCCGTCTGGCACCGAGGGGTCCGCGGCGTCCTGCGCTGGCCGACGGCGAGGGTGGTCCGCCTGCTCGGGCTCGGCGTCGTCGCCGGGGTGTGCCTGCGGGGCGTGGCCAACGGCACGATCCCACTCCTGTTGGTGGCCGGCGGGGCCCTGTACGTCGCGTCGCTGGACGCGGTCGAGTCGATGGCCCAGGAGGCGGACCATCCCGGCCGCAGCGAGGGACTGCCCCGGCCCGTCGGTGACCTCCTCGTGCGGCACCTGGGCGTCGGCGCCCTGGTGATGACCCTCGTCGCGTTCGTCGGCGCCGCGGTGGCGGTGGCCATGGAGCCCAGCCTCGGTGCGGTCGGTCTGGCCGCGATCGCGGTGGCCCCGGCCGCCCTCGGCGCGGCGACAGGCGGCGCGCTCAGCGTCCTCCAGGGCATCCAGGAGCCCTCCGCCGCGTGGGATCTCATCCCGCCCGAGGTGGCCGGCATGCGCACCGCGATCCGGGTCGGCGGCCCGCCCGTCGTGGCGATCATCGGGGTCCTGCCGGTGGCCCTCGCCCGTTCCGCGCTGGACCACGGTGGCGACCCGTTCGCGTGGGCGGCGACCGCAGCGGTCGCGGCCCTGGTGGTGTCCGGCCTGGCCGCAGGCTGGATCCACCAGCGGGAGCTGATCAAGGCCTGGTTCCGGACCCTCCAGGACGAGGCCGGCATGAGCTCCGACAGCGGTGCCTCCCCCGTCGCGACCGTGAGCTCCGCCTCCAGCCGGGCCGGGGCGGCCCGCAAGCCCGCCCCCACGAAGGTGACCACGACCTTGCCGAGGAAACGATGACCGCCAAGCCCGTCCTGTCGACCTCCGAACTGGCCAAGCGCTACGGGGACGTCGACGCCCTGCTCCCCCTCGACCTCGAGGTCGAGGCCGGCGAGCGCGTCGTGCTCGTCGGCCACAACGGCTCGGGCAAGAGCACCTTGCTGCGGATGGTCGCCGGGCTGCTGGACCCGAGCGACGGTGTGGTCGATGTCGCCGGGGCGCCCGCCGGATCGCTCGAGGCCCGCGCCGTGACCTCGTTCCTGCCCGACGAGCCCGTGCTCTACGACGATCTCAGCGTGCGGGAGCACATCGACTACATCGGCCGCCTGCACGGCACCGAGGGCTACGGCGAGGCCGAAGCCGAGACGGCCGCCCGCCTCGGGATCGCCCACCGCGTCGACGACCTCCCCGCCCGCTTCAGCCGCGGCCTGCGCCAGAAGACCGCGCTGCTCATCGGCCTGACCCGGCCCTTCGACCTGCTGATCGTCGACGAGCCCTTCGTGGGCCTGGACCTGGCGGGCAAGGCCGCCCTCCTGGACCTGCTGGAGGAGCGCCACGCCGGGGGTGCGGCCCTCGTCCTGGCCACCCACGATCCCGACTTCGCCGACCGGGTGGACCGCTGCATCGCCCTTCGGGACGGTGAGGTCATCTGGGACGGCCCCGCCCACAAGGCCGACATCCCCAAGCTGGTGTCGGCCTGAGACCTCCGGCGGGACCGCAAACGGCCGGATCCGTGGGAAGCTGACCCGGTTCTGCCCGCCACCTGCCCGGCGAGGCGACCTTGGCTGGGGGGGCCAATGCACATCCTCGGGATCAGCGCCTACTACCACGACTCGGCCGCCGCCCTCGTGCGGGACGGCGAGCTGGTCGCGGCCGCCCAGGAGGAGCGCTTCACCCGGATCAAGCACGACGCCGCCTTTCCCGCCCACGCCGTCCGCTACTGCCTCGACCACGTCGGGGTCCCGGCCGACGGCCTCGACGCCGTGGTGTTCTACGAGAAGCCGCTGACCCACTTCGTCCGCCTCCTGCGCACCTACCTCGGCGAGGCCCCCCTGGGGTTCGGCTCCTTCCACCGGGCCATGCCGATCTGGCTGCGGGAGAAGCTCTGGATCGGCCACCGCATCGAGACCGAGCTCCGGGCCCTCGGCTACGAGAGGCCCGGCCACCTCTGGTACGCCGAACACCACGAGAGCCACGCCGCCTCGGCGTTCTACCCGTCTCCGTTCGAGTCCGCCGCGGTGCTCACCTTCGACGGGGTGGGGGAGTGGGCGACCTCGAGCATCGGCGTAGGGCGGGGCCACGAGATCGAGCTGGTCCGCCAGCTCAACTTCCCGCACTCCCTGGGCCTGCTCTACTCGGCCTTCACCTACTACTGCGGGTTCCGGGTCAACTCCGGCGAGTACAAGCTCATGGGCCTCGCCCCCTACGGCGAGCCCGAGTACGTCGACCGCATCCTCGACGAGTTGATCGACCTCCACGAGGACGGGTCCTTCGACGTCAACCGCCGCTACTTCGGCTACCTCGCCTCGCTGAAGATGACCAACGGTCGCTTCGACGAGGTCTTCGGCGGCCCGCCCCGCGCCCCCGAATCGGCCCTGACCCGGCGGGAGATGGATCTGGCCCGCTCCATCCAGGCGGTGACCGAGGAGGTCGTGCTGCGCATGGCTCGGACCGCGGCCGGTCTCACGGGGGAGCGGCGGGCCGTGCTGGCCGGCGGCGTGGCCCTGAACTGCGTCGCGAACGGCCGCCTCCTGCGGGAGGGCCCCTTCGACGACCTCTGGATCCAGCCCGCCTCCGGTGACGCCGGGGGCGCGGTGGGCGCCGCCCTCTGGGGATGGCACCAGGTCCTCGGCCACGAGCGGGCCGTCGTCCGGCCCGACGCGATGAACGGCGCCTTCCTCGGCCCGTCGTGGACCTCCGACCAGATCGCCGCGTGGCTCGACGAACAGGGGTACCCGTACCGGCGGGTGGCGCCGGCGGACCGGGGCCACGCGGTGGCCGAGCACGTCGTCCGGGGTGATGTGGTCGGTCTCTTCCAGGGCCGCATGGAGTTCGGTCCCCGGGCCCTCGGCCATCGGTCGATCATCGGTGACCCCCGTTCACCGGAGATGCAGTCGGTGCTGAACCTGAAGATCAAGTACCGCGAGTCCTTCCGGCCCTTCGCCCCCGCCGTGCTCGAGGAGCGGGTGGCGGACTACTTCGACCACAAGGGCCCGTCCCCCTACATGCTGATCGTGGCCGACGTCCGCGAGGACCGGTGGGTCGAGGCCGACGATCCCCCGGACGACCTGCGCGACTGGGTCAACCAGGTCCGCTCGGACCTGCCCGCCATCACCCATGTGGACCACTCGGCCCGCCTGCAGACCGTCGACGCCGAGCGCAACCCCGAGTTCCACGAGATCCTCACCGCCTTCGAGGCGCTCACCGGCTGCGCCGTGCTGATCAACACCTCCTTCAACGTCCGGGGCGAGCCCATCGTGGCCACGCCCGAGGACGCGTACCGCTGCTTCCGCCGGACCGAGATGGACACCCTCGTGCTCGAGGACCTCGTGCTCGAGGAAGCCGACCAACCCGAGTGGACCGAGGGCTCGGAGTGGACCCGAGAGTTCACCCTCGACTGATGGCGACCGGGGGGTGACCTTCCTGCGTCACGCCGGGCGTCTGGCCCGCGACGTCCTGGGCTACTCGGTGCACAACCGCGCCTGGTGGCTCCTGCCCGTGATGGCGATCCTCGTCGTGGTGATCGGGCTGATCGTCGTGGGCCAGGCCGCCGCTCCCTACACCCTCTACACCCTCTTCTGAGCACGGTCGGTGGGCAGCAGGCGAACAGGTGGGCAGCCACCGGACGGGATGGATGATCCGCCGGTCCCCGCGGACATCGATCCCGGGGCGGCGGCCGTGTGGCCGGCGGGCCCCGGGGCCGAGGCGGCGCCGTCGGGCCCCACGGCGTCCTCGGTGCTGCTCCGGGCCGTGCCCGCCCTGGTGCTGGCCCTCCTGTTGGGCTGGTGGCTGGAGCCCTGGGTGGGCGTCGCGGTGATCGTGGCCGCGACCGTGCTGACCACGGTGTCACTGCTCTCACCGACCGCCGCGGGCGGCATCGACCGGGCGTTCGGGGCCGTGGGCCACGTCGTGGGGCGGGTGATCAGCGCCGTCGTGCTCACCCTGGTGTTCGTCGTGGTCTTCCTACCGGTCGGGCTCATCCGGCGCCTGTTCCGGCGCGACCTGCTGGCCACGGGTGTCCCGGCGTCGGGGACGACCTGGCTGACCCGCTGGGGTTGGAAGGATCGGCGCCTACCCGAGCGGAGCTACGCCAGTGAGCGGGACCTCCTCGGGGGCCGTCGCTCGGGGCGGATCCTGTGGGCCGCCGGCCTGGTCACCCTGGTGATCCTGGTGGACCTCGCCGTCGGCACCGTGCTCGTGGACCCGCCGGAACCGTCGAGGCCCCCACCGGTGGCCGAAGGTCGCGGCGAGGCCGCGGCCATCCCGGCCCTCGCCGGCCTGGGCTACGTGCCTCAGCTCTTTGCCGAGCAGTTCGCCGCCGAGTCCGGTCAGTACGACCCCCTCCTGGGCTGGCGCCTCGAGGACAGCGCCGGCGAGTACCTGAACATCGAGGGCGAGGAACGTGCCTCGGCCACGACCACCTCGCCGGGTGAGCCGGTGGTGGTCTGGTTCTTCGGTGGCTCGGCCATGTACGGCTTCGGCCAGCGCGACGACCACACCATCGCCTCCGCGCTGGTCCGTCTGGCCGAGGCCGACGGCGTGGCCCTGGAGGCCCACAACTTCGGCACCCCCGCCTACGTGAACTGGCAGGGCGTCGACCTGTTCGCCCGGCTGCTCACCGAGCGGGACGCCCCCGACCTGGCGGTGTTCTACGACGGCTACAACGATCTGTCCATGCAGCTGGTGGACGGGCCGGTGACCCAACCCAGCCACGTACTGGCCCGGGTCCAGGAGCGCCAGCTCACCGCCCCCGCCGCGGCCGAGGATCCGACCTCGTGGCGGGACCTGCGGAGCTGGTGGGAGGACCACAGCGCGGTCACCAACCTCTACCGGCGGATCCGGGACCGCTTCGACGACGACGAGCCCGAGGTCCAGCTCACCGAGGCCGAGGCATCGGCCGTCCCTGCCGGGGTGGACGTGGCCGCCACGGAGACGGCGACCTCAGACCTGCTCGGGCGGGGCCGCCGGTTCGCCGGCGCCCTGGGCGCGTCCTACGGCGTCGACGTCCAGTTCTGGTTCCAGCCCACGCTCTACAGCAAGGGCCCGGTCGAGGGCGAGGAGCACCTCCCGGCCCGGGCCGCCAACCGCACCCCGGCCTGGATCCCGCTCGTCGCTGCCCTCCGGGCCGGGTTCCCGGCCGAGGTCGTCGACCTGGCCGACGCCCTCGACGGCCACCCGGACCCTTTGTTCTGGGACACCGTCCACACCAACGAGACCGGGGCGCAACTCGTCGCCGAGGCCGCCTGGCCCGCGCTGCGGGCCGGGTTGGCTCCGCCGCCGCCTCAGTCCTGAGCCGGGACGTCTTTGGCCGCTCGTGACGGCGCTCACTAACCTGCGCTCGCGATGTCGGACTTCCTCCGCAGCTACCTCACGGTGGCCATATTCGGCGCGGCCGCCATAGCTCTCGTGGCCGTGTCCCTCGGCGCCGGCAGCCTGTTGCGCCCGACCCGTCCCCAGGCCGGGAAGTACATCACCTACGAGAGTGGCGTCGACCCGGTCGGCACCGAGTGGTCCCAGAGCCAGATCCGCTACTACTTCTTCGCCCTGCTCTTCGTCATGTTCGACGTCGAGGCCCTCTACATCTTCCCCTGGGCCATGCGCCTCGAGGTCTACGGGGCCTTCGGCCTCGTGGAGATGGGCATCTTCATCGTGATCCTGGCCCTCGGGTTGCTCTATGCCTGGCGCAAAGGGGTGCTCCGATGGGTCTAGTCGAGAGCGGCAAGATGCCGACGCCGATGACCAAGCTGCTGAACATCTCGCGGAAGTACTCGCTGTGGATGTACCAGTGGGGCCTGGCCTGCTGCGGCATCGAGATGGGCGCCGCGCTGGCTTCGCCCCGCTACGACATGATGCGCCTCGGGGTCATCCCCTTCCCGGCCAGCCCCCGCCAGGCCGACCTCATCGTGGTCTCCGGCACCATCACCGACAAGATGGCCCCGTCGGTGCGCCGCCTCTACGAGCAGATGCCCGACCCGAAGTACGTCATCTCCATGGGCTCCTGCACCAACTGCGGCGGCCCCTACTGGGACTCCTATTCGGTGACCAAGGGCCTCGACCAGATCATCCCGGTCGACGTCTACATCCCCGGTTGCCCGCCCCGGCCCGAGGCCCTGCTCGACGCCATCGCCATGCTGCAGGCCCAGATCATCGACGAGGACCCCGCCGAGCGCTGGAAGGGTGAGCCGCTTGTCGTCAGCTGAGACCGGCGCCGACACCGAGAACACCGAGGAGGCCCCGGCCGTCGAGGTCGACGACGCGCGCGAGGCCGTCGTGGCCGCGCTGCGCGCCGAGTTGGGCTCCGCCGTGGTCGACACCCATGTGGACCCCGGCCACGAGGTCTGGGCCCGGGTGACCCTCGACGCCTGGGTCAGTGCCGGCACCTACGCCCGCGACGGCCTGGAGTGCACCTTCTTCGACTTCCTCTCGGCCATCGACTGGATGCCCTCGCCCTTCGGGCGGGACATGGACAGCCAGGAGGACCTGGTCGTCCACGGCGCCCCCGACGGTGCCGGCCAGGCACCAGCCGGCGCGACCGCCGACGAGCAGGCCACGGGCTACGCGGGCGGCGACTCCCGCTTCCAGCTCCTGGCCCGGGTCCACGCGCCCAGCAAGGGCCACGGCCTGGTGCTGAAGGCCGACCTCGGCGACGATCCCGCCGCTCTCACCGCCGCCACCTGGGTGCCGGTCTACGCCGGGGCGTCCTGGCACGAGCGGGAGGCCTGGGAGATGTTCGGGATCACCTTCGAGGGCCACCCCGACCTGAGCCACCTGTACCTGCCGGGCGAGTTCGAGGGCCATCCGCTGCGCAAGGACTTCCCCCTGCTGTCGCGGCGGGTGAAGCCGTGGCCGGGCATCGTCGACGTCGAGCCCATGCCCGGCGAGGACGAGTCGGCCGGCGACGAGGCCGCCGAGGAGGGCGCGACATGACCGTCGTGGACCCAGGCCAACGGGCCTACGTGGCCAGCCAGGCCGCCGACGCCCGGGTGAACGTCGAGCTCGAGACCGGCGGCATGACCCTCAACATGGGTCCCCAGCACCCGGCCACCCACGGGACGCTGCGCATCGTGGTCCGTCTCGACGGCGAGCAGGTCGTGGAGGCCGAGCCCATCGCGGGCTACATGCACCGCGGCTACGAGAAGCTGTGCGAGGTCCGGACCTACCCCCAGGTCACCACCCTGGTGAACCGCATCGACTGGCTGGGCAGCTTCGCCAACGAGGTCCCCTTCATCCTCGCCGCGGAGCGGCTGATGGAGGTCGAGGCCCCGCCCCGGGCCCAGTGGATCCGCACGATCCTCTTCGAGATGTCCCGCATCGCGAACATCTCGCTCTTCCTCGGGGACATGGGCGCCCAGCTCGGGGCCATCACCCCTGTCTTCTTCGCCTTCCGGGACCGCGAGCGGGTCCTCAACCTGATCGAGTCCGCCACCGGCGGCCGCTTCCACCCCAACTTCGACCGCATCGGTGGCCTCAAGGACGACCTCCCGGCCGGTTGGATCGAGGACTGCCGGGACGTCATGGAACGCATGCGCGAGTTCTGTGACCAGATCGAGACCCTCCTGATGGGCAACGAGATCTTCGCCGCCCGCTGTCGCGGCGTCGGGGTCATCCCGGCCGACGTGGCCCTGTCCTACGGGCTGTCGGGCGCCAACCTCCGGGCCAGCGGGGTGGACTGGGACCTGCGCCGCGACGTCGCCTGTGGCCTGGCCCACGACCAGCTCGACTGGAAGGTCTGGACCCACCCCGACGGCGACTCCTTCGCCCGCTTCTGGGTCCGACTCCAGGAGGTACGGGAATCGACCAGGATGGTCGACCAGCTCCTGGACGGCCTTCCCGCCGGACCGATCATGGCCAAGGTCCCCCGCATCATCAAGGTACCCGCGGGCGAGGCCTACGTGGAGACCGAGAACCCCCTCGGGGCCATGGGCTACTACGTGGTGAGCAAGGGTGACCTGGTGCCCTTCCGGGTCAAGATCCGCACGCCCAGCTTCAACAACATCTCGATCGTGCCGTGGGTGATGAAGGGCGTCTACGTGCCCGATGTCATCACCATCCTGGGCAGCCTCTACTTCATCCTCGGCGACATCGACCGGTGATCTCCGTGCTCCTAGCCGTGGACCTGGCGTACTGGCAGGAGACGACGATCAAGGTCGTCGTCATCCTCGGGGTCATCCCGGCCGGCGCCCTGATCCTGGGTTACGTCTTCCTGATGAAGATGATGAGCTTCATGCAGAGCCGGCTCGGGCCCATGGAGGCCGGTCCCTACGGCACGCTGCAGCTCGTGGCCGACGGCCTGAAGTTCCTCCAGAAGGAGGACATCTTCCCGGAGAAGGCCGATCGCTGGGTCTTCGCCCTCGCCCCGCTGGTCGTCCTCATCTCCACGTTCCTGCTGTTCGTGGTCATCCCCGTGGGTCCCGATCTGGTGGTGGAGAACCTCGACACCGGGATCTTCTTCGCCCTGGCCGTCTCGTCGATCTCGGTCATCGGCGTGCTCATGGCCGGCTGGGCCTCGGCCAACAAGTACGCCCTCCTCGGTGGCCTGCGGGCCGCCGGCCAGCTCATCGCCTACGAGCTGCCTCTCCTGCTGGCGGTCGTCGGCGTGGTCATCCAGGCCGGGACCCTGAACATGCAGGGGATCGTGGTCGCCCAGGCCGACGGGGCCATCTTCGGCTTCGAGGGCATCGGCAACCCCTTCATCCTCACCCAGTTCGTCGGCTTCCTCATCTTCCTGGCCGCCGTGCAGGCCGAGCTCACCCAGCCCCCCTTCGACATGCCGGTCGCCGAGTCCGAGATCGTCGGCGGCTACCAGGTGGAGTACACCGGCTTCCGGTTCCTGCTGTTCTTCATGGGCGAGTTCGGCACGGCCTTCGCCTTCGCCGGGATCGCCTCGGTGCTGTTCCTGGGCGGCTGGTGGGTCCCGGGCTTCGAGCCCGACGACGACGCCCTCAACTGGCTCGGCCCCATCGTCATGCTCAGCAAGGTGATGTTCGTCGCCTTCCTGATCTTCTGGGCCCGGTTCACCTACCCCCGGTTCCGCGAGGACCAGTTGCAGGCCTTCGCCTGGAAGGTGCTCATCCCGTTGAGCCTGCTCAACATCCTCGTCACCGCCGTCCTGAAGGTCGCCTTCTGATGCCTCAGCTCCCCGGTCTGGTCAAGGGCCTCGGTGTGACGTTCCGCACCATGCTGAAGCCGAACGTCACCGTGCAGTACCCCCACGTCAAGGAGGAGCCCACCCCCCGGGCCCGCGGCGTGATCGCCCTCAAGGAGGAGAACTGCACGGTCTGCATGCTCTGTGCCCGGGAGTGCCCGGACTGGTGCATCTACATCGAGGGCCACAAGTACCTGGCCCCGCCCCGGCGGGAGGGCGGCAGCCCCCGGCAGAAGAACGCGCTCGACCGCTTCGACATCGACTACGCGCTCTGCATGTACTGCGGGATCTGCGTCGAGGTCTGCCCGTTCGAGGCCCTGTTCTGGAGCCCCGAGTTCGAGTACGGCGAGCACCGCATCGCCGACCTGCTCCACGACAAGGAGCGCCTCGGCGAGTGGATGAAGACCGTGCCGGACTTCGAGGGCTATGAGTCCGGCAGCGAGATGAAGCCGAAGAAGGTGCCGCGATGAGCGGAGCGAGGGCCCGAGCGGCCCGGCGCAGCCGAGAGCGGGTGGCGTAGTGGTGGCGGAGAACATCGCCTTCGGGCTCATCGCCGCGGCCATCGTGCTGGCGGCCCTCAAGGTGGTCACCACCCGCAACATCGTGCACGCCGCGCTGTACCTGATCGTCGTGCTGGCGGGCGTGGCGGCGCAGTACTTCCTCCTCGGTGCCGAGTTCATCGGCACCGCCCAGATCCTCATCTACCTCGGCGCCATCGTCGTCCTGTTCCTCTTCGGCATCATGCTCACCCGGGCGCCGCTGCGGGGCGAGTCCAGCCTCGACAACGACCAGCGTGGGCTGGCTGCGGTCGTCGGCATCCTGCTGCTCGGGGTGATGGGTTACGCCCTCATCGACGGCTTCGAGGACACCGAGCTCCCCGCCGACACCGTGCAGCGCACCGCCGAGGTGGCCGACTCGGTGTTCAGCACCTACCTGGTGCCCTTCGAGGTCGTGTCCGTCCTGCTGCTCGCCGCCCTCGTGGGCGCCATCGTGATCGCGCGGAGGGACTGAGCGATGCTGCTGAACCAGTTCCTCCTCCTGGGCGCCGTGCTCTTCTGCATCGGGGTCTACGGCGTGCTGTCCCGCCGCAACGGCGTGGCCGTGCTCATGTCGATCGAGCTGATCCTCAACGCCGTCAACATCAACCTCGTGGCCTTCGGGGCCATGAACGGCGACGTCTCCGGGCAGGTCTTCGCGCTCTTCGTCATCACGGTGGCCGCGGCGGAAGTCGGTGTCGGCCTGGCCATCGTCCTGCTCATCTACCGCAACCGCCGGAGCGTCGACCTCGATGACGTCGACCTCATGAAGGGCTAGGGATGGCTGCACCCATGGCGCTTCGGCTGACGCCTCATCGCACGGTCGCCTCCGGCGACCGGCTGCGGGTGGGAGGTCGCGCGTGAACTGGTTCCTCGAGCACGCGTGGATCATCCCGCTCATTCCGGCGGTCTCCTTCGGCCTCATCCTGCTGGTCGGAAAGCGCCTCCCCAAGGGAGGTTCTGAGATCGGGGTCGCCTCCATCGGGAGCTCCTTCGTGCTGTCGGTGCTCGCCGGCATCGCCTGGATCCAGCGCGTCAACGGTGGTGGTGACGGCGGCGGCGGGGAGGGCGGCGAGCACGCTCTGGGGCTGATGGCCCGCGCGGCCGAAGGCGGCGAGCACGCCATCGAGCCCATCGTGAGGAGCGTCACCTGGTTCCAGTTCGGTGGCCACGAGTTCCCGGTCGGGACGATGGTCGACGGGCTCTCGGTGATCATGCTCATCACCGTCACCTTGGTGTCGCTGCTGGTGCACGTCTACAGCACCGAGTACCTCAAGGGCGACCGGCGGTTCACCCACTACTTCGCCTTCCTCTCCCTGTTCTCGGCCTCGATGCTCACCCTGGTCATCGCCCAGAACACCCTGATGCTGCTGACCGCGTGGGAGTTGGTCGGGCTCTGCTCCTTCGTTCTCATCGGGCACTGGTGGGAGGACAAGCCCAACTCCGACGCCGCCCTCAAGGCCTTCATCACCAACCGGGTCGGCGACGTCGGCCTGATCATCGGCGTGATCGTCCTGTTCTTCGCCGCCGGGTCGTTCAACATCCTCGACATCAACGCGATGGCCGCCGAGGGTGAGATCAGCCACCTGGTGCTGCTGATGGCGGCCATTTCCCTGACCGCTGCGGTCTGCTCGAAGTCGGGTCAGTTCCCGCTGCACACCTGGCTGCCCGACGCCATGGCCGGCCCGACGCCCGTCTCGGCGCTCATCCACGCCGCCACCATGGTCGTGGCGGGGGTCTTCATGGTCGCCCGCTTCTACCCGGTCTTCTACGAGGGCCTGTCGATCAACTCCTCGAGCATCAACCTGCTGGCGTTCGTCGGGGCCTTCACCACCGTCATCGGCGCCGGCCTGGCGTTCGTCCAGAAGGACATCAAGAAGGTCCTGGCCTACTCCACCATCAGCCAGTTGGGCTACATGGTCATGGCCCTCGGTGTCGGGGCCTGGACCGCGGCCATCTTCCACCTCTTCACCCATGCCATGTTCAAGGCCTGCCTGTTCCTCGGGGCCGGCTCGGTGAGCCACGCGGCCCACCACACCTTCGACATGACCAAGATGGGCGGGCTCCGGAAGTACATGCCGAGCACCTTCACGACCTTTGTCATCGCCTCGTTGGCCCTCTCGGGCATCCCCCCGCTCGCCGGGTTCTGGTCCAAGGACGAGATCCTCGCCGGTGCGGCCCAGGGTCAGGTCAACGACTACCCGATCATGCTGATCCTCGGCTGCCTCACCGCCCTGATGACCGCGGCCTACATGACCCGGGCCATCTGGATGACCTTCTTCGGTGAGTACCGGGGCGAGGGCACCCCCCACGAGTCCCCCCGGGTCATGACGGTGCCCCTGTGGATCCTGGCCGGGGCCGCCATCGTGGTCGGGTTCTTCAACCTCCCCGACAAGCTCGCCCCCGACGGCCTCGCGCTGCGCTTCGAGCACTACGTCGAGCCGACCTTCGCGTTCCCCGAGATCGAGCATCCCGAGTTCAGTTACCTGCTGGCCGGGTTCTCGATCCTGCTGGCCGTCACGGGGATCACGCTGGCGTGGCAGTACTACGCCAGGAACCGGGGACCCCACGGCCTCACCCAGCGCAGCCGACTGGCCGCCCGGGGCTACACCGTCCTCGAGAACAAGTACTACATCGACTGGCTCTACGAAGACGTCATCGTGGCCGACGTCAAGGGCCCGATCGCCCGGGCCACCTACTGGTTCGACCAGAAGGTCCTCGACCGCGTCGTGACCGGGGTGGCCAGCGCCTCTGTGGTCGCGGGCCGCTGGATCTACCGCTACATCGACCAGGGAGGCGTGGACCGGTTGGTCAACGCCTCGGGCGCCGGGGCCGAGGGCTCCGGCCAGCTCCTGCGTCGCATCCAGACCGGCCGCGTGCAGCAGTACGCCGCCCTCCTCTTCGCCGGCGCCGCAGTTCTGGCCGGCATCTTCATCGTCATCATCTAGGAGTCACCACCGAGCCATGACCGACTTCCTCAACGACTGGGGCCTGACCCTGGTGACGTTCATCCCGGTGGTGGGCGCCGTCCTGGTGATGGCCCTGCCCAAGGGCGATGAGGCCCTCATCAAGGCCGCGGCCCTGGTGACCTCGCTCGCCACCGCCGCCGTCGGCGTCGTGCTGATGGTCGACTTCGACTACGACCGGGCGGGCGAGCTCCAGTTCGTCATCGACAAGAACTGGATCGAGGTCATCAACAGCCGCTACATCATGGGCCTCGACGGGATCTCGCTGCCGCTCATGGCCTTGACGCTGATGGTGGTGCCGCTCTGCATCGTCTACAGCTGGAACCACCTGCCCGACCCGGGCAAGCCCAAGGCCTTCTTCACGCTCCTCCTCATCCTCGAGACGGGCATGGTCGGGACGTTCCTGGCCCAGGACCTGATCCTCTTCTTCGTGTTCTTCGAGGTCGTCCTGCTCCCGATGTACTTCATGATCGGCGTCTGGGGCGGTCCCAACCGCCAGTACGCGGCGATCAAGTTCTTCCTGTTCACCCTGTTCGGCTCGGCCCTGATGCTGGTCAGCTTCCTGGCCCTGTACTTCCTGGCCGATGTCGGCACCTTCGACATCCGGGCTCTACCCGACGCCGCCCAGGGCATCGCCTCGACCACCCAGCTGTGGATCTTCGGCGGCATGTTCCTCGGCTTCGGGATCAAGGTCCCGATGTTCCCGTTCCACACCTGGCTGCCCGACGCCCACACCGAGGCCCCGACGGTCGGCTCGGTCATCCTGGCCGCCGTCCTGCTGAAGCTGGGCACCTACGGCTTCATCCGCATCGCCATCCCGATCCTGCCCGAGGCGGCCAGGGACTGGGCTCCCTACATCGGCCTGCTGGCGGTCATCGGGATCATCTACGGCGCCCTCGGCTGTCTGGCCCAGACGGACATGAAACGGCTCATCGCCTTCTCGTCGGTGGCCCACATGGGCTTCGTCATGCTGGGCATCGCCACCCTCACCGACATCGGCCTCAACGCGGCCGTCTTCGGCATGGTGGCCCATGGCCTGATCACCGGGATGCTCTTCTTCTGTGCCGGCTCGGTGAAGGACCGCTACCACACCCTCGAGATCAGGCGCCTCGGTGGCCTGCTCACCCAGGTGCCCCACCTCGGCTGGATCCTGGGCTTCGCCTCCATGGCCAGCCTCGGTCTGCCCGGCCTGGCCGGGTTCTGGGGTGAGTTCCCGGCGATCCTGTCCGCCTACAACCCCGCCGAGGGCCTGCCGGTCGAGACCTTCCGGACCTACATGGTCATCGCGGCGGTCGGCACCGTCCTGGCCGCCGGTTACCTGCTGTGGCTCTACCAGCGCACGTCGTTCGGCCCGCCGGCGGAGGAGTTCGCGGACGAGGCCATCCCCGGCCTGACCGTCTACGAGTACATCGCCTGGATCCCGATGCTCCTGCCCATCCTGGTCCTCGGCATCTACCCGAACCTGGTGTTCAGCGTGACCGACCCCGCCGTCGTCAACCAGCTCACGGCCATCGCGGGCGGCGGTTGAGGTGATGGCCGTGTTCGCCCAGGCCGGCGGGTTCACCTCGCCGACGATCGACTACCACGCCTTCGCGCCCGAGATCGTGCTCGCGAGCGTGCTGGTCGTCGTCCTCATCGCGGACCTGGTGTTCGAGCGCGACAAGTGGCTCCTCTCCTCGCTCGCCGGCATCGGGGTCCTCGCGGCGCTCGTCCCGGTCATCACCCTCGCTCTGGACGGCGTCGACCGGACGATGTTCGACGGGGCCTACGAGGTGGACGGCTTCGCCCTGGTGATGAAGGCCCTGTTCCTGGTGGTCGGCTACATCGTCATCCTGCTGTCGACCAACTACATCGCCGAGGGCGACTACCACGAGGGGGAGTACTACTTCCTGCTCCTCAGCTCGCTGCTGGGCATGGTGGTCATGGCGTCGGCCCGGGACCTGGTCTCGATCTTCGTGGCCCTGGAGCTGCTCTCGATCCCGGCCTACCTGCTGGCCGCCTGGCGCAAGCGGGACCTCAAGGGCAACGAGGCGGGCCTGAAGTACTACCTGATGGGCGTCTTCGCCTCGGCCATCCTGCTCTACGGGATGTCCCTGCTCTACGGGATCACCGGCTCCACCCTGCTGACCGAGATCGGGGCCGAGATCGGGACCGAGGCGTCGAGCGTGCCGATCATCACGCTGGGGATCCTGTTCATCGTCGTGGGGTTCGGCTTCAAGGTCTCCGCCGTGCCCTTCCACACCTGGGCCCCGGACACCTACGAGGGGGCCCCCACCCCGATCGCCTCGTTCCTGGCGGTGGCCTCGAAGGCGGCGGGTTTCGTGGCCCTGCTGTCGCTGGTCTTCCTGTCCTTCAGCGGCCGGTCCGACGTGGTCGAGCCGCTCATGTGGGTGCTGGCCGCCATCACCATGACCGTCGGCAACCTCATCGCCCTCCGCCAGACCAACGTGGTGCGGATGCTGGCCTACTCCTCGGTGGCCCAGGCCGGCTTCATGCTCGCCCCGCTGGCCGTCGTCGGTGATTCCGGCGAGGAGGCCCTGACGGCGGTCGTGGTCTACCTCCTGGTCTACGCGGCCATGAACCTCGGGGCCTTCGCCGTGGTCATCGCCGTGGCCCGACGTACCGGTTCGGCCGACATCGACTCCTTCCGGGGGCTCTTCCAGTACTCGCCCGGCCTGGCCGTGCTGATGTCGGTGTTCCTCTTCGCCCTCGCGGGCATCCCGCCCCTCGGGGGCTGGGTGGCCAAGTTCGTGGTGTTCCGGGCGCTGCTCTCCGCCGAGACCGTCTCCGGCGCCACCCTGGCCGTGGTCGTGGCCGTGAACTCGGTGATCGCGCTCTTCTACTACGCCAACGTGGCCCGCCAGATGTGGTTCCAGGACGCTCCCGAGGGCGAGACCACGCCGATCCGGGTGCCGTTCGCGCTCACCGCCGCCCTCGGACTCGCGGTGCTGGCCACCCTGGCCTTCGGGATCTTCCCCGGCCTGGTCACCCACTTCGGCGACGTCGCCGACCTCGCGGCCGGCTCGCTGCCGTAACCCCCGAGCACGAAATTGCGTGACTTGCGGTCGGCTGAGGACGACAAGTCACGCAACGCCACATTGCGTTCGTTGTGGTCGCCCAGCGACCACAAATGACGCAATGTCGTCTGGACCGCGGTTCTCGGAGGTCATGGAGGCCGCGCTGTACGGGCCGGACGGGTTCTACGAGCAGGAGGGCGCCGGCGCGGGTCGCCGCGGTGACTTCCTCACCGCCCCTGAGGTCGGACCGCTCTTCGGCGCCGTCGTCGCCCGGGCGGTGGACGCCTGGTTCGAGGACCAGGGCCGCCCCGAGGGCTTCACCGTCTACGACGTGGGCGCCGGCGCGGGCACGCTCGGCCGCAGCCTGGCCGCCGCGGGGAGCCCGCACCGCTATGTCGCAATCGACCGGTCCGCCGGGCAGCGGGCCCGGCACGAGGGCCTCGAGTCCGCAGCCGAGCTCCCCGCTGATCGGCTGGTCGGGGTCGTCGTCGCCAACGAACTGCTCGACAACCTCCCCTTCGACCTGACGCTGGACGGTGAGCCGTTCGACCCGACCCAGGAGTGGCCGGTGGTGGGCCTCGGCCCCCGCCAGGAACAGGCCCGGGCCTGGGTGGAGGAGGTGCTGGCCCAACTGCACGGTCGCCTCGTGGTGCTCGACTACTGCTCGACCACCGACGCGATGGCGAGCCGACCGTGGACCGAGTGGCTGCGCACCTATCGCGGCCACGACCGGGGCGGCCACCCGATGGACCACCTCGGCCGGCAGGACATCACCGCCGAGGTCGCCGTGGACCAACTCCCGACCCCGGCCGAGGACACCACCCAGGCCGAGTGGCTGCGCCGGTGGGGGATCGACGAACTGGTCGAGGAGGGCCGCCGGGTCTGGCACGAGCGGGCCCACCTCGGGGACCTGGAGGCCCTCCGGGCCCGCAGTCGCGTCAACGAGGCCACCGCGCTGACCGACCCCGCCGGCATGGGATCGTTCCGGGTGCTGGAGTGGTCTGTGGTCGAATAGCAGGGTGGACGAGATCCCCGAGACGCGCTTCGCCCGGAGCGGCGATCTGAGCATCGCCTACCAGGTGGTGGGCGACGGTCCCATCGAGATCGTCTTCGTCCCCGGCTTCATGTCCCACGTGGAGCTGAACTGGGAGTACGAGTTCTACGGGAGCCTCCTCGAGCGTCTCGCTGCCTACAGCCGCCTCCTCGTCCTCGACAAGCGGGGGACCGGCCTGTCGGACCGACCATTCGGACTCGGCACCTTCGAGGAGCGGATGGACGACGTGCGGGCCGTCATGGACGACGCTGGTGTCGGACGGGCCAACCTCATCGGTGTCTCCGAGGGTGGAGCCCTTTGCGCGCTGATGGCGGCCACCCACCCCGAACGGGTCGCCTCCCTCGTCCTGCTGGCCGCGGCCTGCCCGGGCTGCTTCGACGGCGACCCCGCCGTGAAGGCGACCACTCTGGACTTCATCGAGCAGAACTGGAACACCGGCCGGGCGCTGGACGTCTTCATCCAGAACCCGCCGGACCGGGAGGTCGCGCTGGGCCACCTGGCCCGCTACGAGCGCTACTGCTGCACGCCCTCCATCGCCCGGGAGATCATGCGCCGCAGCCTCGAGAGCGACATCACCGACGTCGTGGCCACCGTGGCCGTGCCCACCATCGTCGTCCACAACGTGAGTGATCCTGTCGTGCCCTTCGCCCACGGGCAGTACTACGCAGAGAACATCCCCGGCGCGGTGTTCGCTCCCCTCGACCTCGACGTGCACGGCAGTTGGCGACCATCCGACTACGACGAGTCGCTGGCTGCCATCCGGGAGTTCCTGACCGGTGAGGCCCCCCGGTCCGTCGTGTCCGTCGACCGGATCCTCTCCACGGTCCTGTTCACCGACATCGCCGACTCCACGGTCCTGGCCGCGGACCTGGGCGATGCCCGGTGGCGGGAGGTCCTCGACGGCCACGACCGGGCTGCGGCCGAGGAGGTGAGCGGCCACGGCGGGATCCTGGTGAAGTCCACCGGCGACGGCGTCCTGGCTCGCTTCGACGGGCCGAGCCGGGCGGTGACCTGCGCTCACGCGCTGCGCCGTCGGGCCGATGGCCTGGGACTCCGCACCCGGGCGGGGGCCCACACCGGCGAGATCGAACTGCGGGGCGACGACGTCGGCGGCATCGCCGTCCACATCGCGTCGCGGGTCGCAAGCCTGGCCGAGGCCGGCGAGGTGCTGGTGTCGCGCACGGTGAAGGACCTCTCGGTGGGATCGGAGCTGACCTTCGAGGACCGGGGCGAGCATGCCCTCAAGGGCGTCCCCGACTCCTGGCAGCTCTATGCCGCCGCGGTCTGATGCTCGCGACCAGCGCGGGGCGGCGCGGCGTCCGTGGATGCTGCGGCCCTCTACGAGGACCTCTGCCAGGATCTGATCGGCATCGTGCGGTCGGCGAGCGAGGACGACCTGGACCTGACCGTGGCCGCCTCACCCGTCTGGCGGGTACGGGACGTCCTGAGCCGGGCCGTCCGCGCCGACACCGACGATGCCGCGACGGGAGGGCAACGAGATCGACCTCGTCGTCGACGGACCGGCCTGTCGGGTGGCTCTCTGGATCTCATCGGGTCCGCGGAGCACCGATGTCGGCCTGCTCGAGGGGTGGTGTGGCAGACTGGCCGCATGATCCGTGCCCTGCTCGTCGCTCTCGTGGTGCTGCTCGTCGCCACCTTCCCGGCCACCTGGCTCCTGATGCTGTTCTTCGGCAACCTCGGTGTGGGCCTGTCCTACTGGGGCACCCTGCCCCTCGGGATCCTGGTCTCCGCCCTCCTCGGCGGTGCCGGTGCCGGTTCCTACCGCGTCTAGCGCGGCGGCCGGTAGGGGCAGCGCCGGACCCGGGCGTCGAGGTCCAGCCGCTTCAGGCTGACCGAGGTGCCACGGGGCTCATGTCCGCACAGCGTGGCGGCGCCCCCCCGGTACTCCACGATGAACACCGCCTTGCCGGCCGCGACGAAGCGACGGTAGGGCGCGCATTCGTCGTACTGCAGGCACTGTTCGTTGAGCGCCCAGCCGAAGTGCCCCACGAGGTCCGGGATGAGACCGAGGGCGTTCTTGAGGCCGGGGGACAGGCCCCGCGCCTTGGCTTCGTTGGCCAACCGGCGTAAGAACAGGAACTGGTCCCGCCGGGTGAGCGGGAAGCCGGTGTCGTTGGTCCACCCGTCGACGTTGTCGAACTCCACCCCGTCGAATCCCTTGCGGGCACAGAGGTCCAGCCGTCGCTCGAGCACCGGGAAGAGCGCCCGCCACCGTCGGATGTCCAGCCAGCGCTCGTCCTCGAACCCGTCGAGGGGACGGCCCCGGATCGAGCGGGGGAACCGACGCGCGTCCGGCCGGTAGGGCTCCCACGAGCCCGCGGAGAGGTAGCACACGACGAAGCGGCCCTCGTCGTGGAGGGCCCGGACCTCGGCCCGGGTGGTCTCGAACAGGTCCAGGTCGTAGACCTCGGCCTCGAGCGTCAGATCGGCGGGGAGGTCGCCGAGCTGCCACTGCAGCCGGTCGCCCGGGTCCGGTCGGGGCGGCGCCGCCGAGGCGGGGCCCGTCAGGGCGACCAGCAGGGTCGTCCCGATCACCAGCGCCCCGAGCCGTCGCACGACGACCAGCATGCCGAAGTTGGCGCGTAAGGTCAGCCCATGGCTCCCGAACCCACCATCGAGGACTACTACCACGAGGAACGGACGTTCCCGCCGCCGGCCGACTTCGTGGCCGATGCCCTGGTCACCGACCGTGCGCTCTACGACGAGGCCGATGCCGACTTCGAGGCCTTCTGGGCGCGCCAGGCCCGGGAACTGCTCAGCTGGTCCAAGGACTTCACGACCGTCCTGGAGTGGGACCTGCCCTTTGCCCGCTGGTTCGGGGACGGCGAGCTCAACGTGGCCTACAACTGCCTCGACCGCCATGTCGAGGCGGGCAGGGGCGACAAGGTGGCCTTCCACTGGGAGGGAGAGCCGGGCGACACGCGCACGGTCACCTACGCCGATCTCCTCGACGAGGTCTGCCGGTTCACCAACGTCCTGAAGGCCCTCGGGGTGGCCAAGGGCGACCGCGTGGCCATCTACATGCCGATGATCCCGGAGCTGCCCGTGGCGATGCTGTCCTGTGCCCGTCTCGGGGCGGCCCATTCGGTGGTCTTCGGTGGCTTCTCACCCGACTCGCTCATCGACCGCATCAACGACGCCGAGGCGAAGGTGGTGGTCACCGCCGACGGCGGCTGGCGGCGGGGCAGCCCGTCGGGCCTGAAGGTGAACGTGGACGCCGCGCTGGGCTCGACCCCGACGATCACCGACGTCGTGGTGGTCCGGCGCACCGGCCAGGACGTGGAGATGGTCGACGGGCGGGATCACTGGTACCACGACCTCATGGCCGACGCGAGCGCCGACTGCCCGGCGGAGCCGATGGAGGCCGAGCAGCTCCTGTACCTGCTCTACACCTCCGGGACCACGGCCAAGCCCAAGGGCATCATGCACACCACGGGTGGCTACCTGACCCACGTCGCCTTCTCGCACAAGATCGTGTTCGACCTGCACCCCGAGACCGACGTCTACTGGTGTGCCGCCGACATCGGCTGGGTGACGGGCCACAGCTACATCGTCTACGGGCCCCTCGCCAACGGCGCCACCTCGGTCATGTACGAGGGCACGCCGGACCATCCTCACAAGGCGCGGCTGTGGGAGATCGTCGAGAAGTACGGCGTGACCCAGCTCTACACGGCCCCGACCGCCATCCGGACCTTCATGAAGTGGGGCCCCGACGAGCCCGCCAGCCGCGACCTGTCCTCGCTGCGCCTCCTCGGGACGGTCGGCGAGCCCATCAACCCCGAGGCGTGGATGTGGTACCACCGGCACATCGGTGGCGAGCGGTGCCCGATCGTGGACACGTGGTGGCAGACCGAGACCGGCGGCCTCATGCTCACCCCGCTGCCGGGGGTCACCACCACCAAGCCCGGCTCCGCGACCCATCCGCTGCCCGGCATCGGTGCCGCGGTCGTGGACGAGAGTGGCGAGCCGGTCGCCCAGGGTGGCGGCTACCTGACCCTGACCCAGCCCTGGCCCGGCATGCTGCGGGGCATCTGGGGCGACCCGGAGCGCTATCGCGAGACCTACTGGAGCCGGTTCCCGGGCCGCTACTTCGCGGGCGACGGCGCCAAGATCGACGAGGACGGCTACCTCTGGTTGCTGGGCCGGGTGGACGACGTCATGAACGTCTCCGGGCACCGCATCTCCACCACCGAGGTCGAGTCCGCCCTGGTCGACCACCACGCGGTGGCCGAAGCCGCGGTGGTCGGGGCCGCGGACGCCACCACGGGCCAGGCCATCATCGCCTACGTGATCCTGCGCGGCGGCCAGGACCCCACCGCCGAGTTGGGCGAGGAGCTGCGAGGGCACGTGGCCACCAAGATCGGGCCCACCGCCCGGCCCAAGACCGTGATCCTGGTCCCCGACCTGCCCAAGACCCGCAGCGGCAAGATCATGCGCCGTCTGCTCAAGGACGTCGCCGAGGGACGGGATCTGGGCGACACCACCACCCTGGCCGACCCCGGCGTCTTCGACGAGATCCGGTCGCGGGCCGACGAGGCCCCCGCCGAGGACTGAGCTGAGGAGGGGCCGCGACCTTCAGGGGGTCGGGGTGCCGCGGACCACCGCGGTCGGGAACCGGGATGCCAGGTCGCTGATGGTCAATGAGAACACGGGTCCGAGGTCTGCGGCGAAGGTGAGGTGGTCCGGACCCCGGGTCGCCTCGTAGTCCACGGTGAGGACGGCACCGTCCCAGGCCGCGGCGAGCGCCACGGCCTCCTCCGACGGCCCGGCGGGCGTCACCCGGGCGACGCCGTCGAGACCCGCGGGTAGGGCGTAGGCCTGCCCGCCGACGGTCATCTCGAGGGTCACGGTGTCGTCATCGCCCGCAACCACGCGGAACCGACTGATGCCGAGCGGGTTGGCCTCGAGCGCGAAGGTCGTCTCCAGGTTCGGTGTCGGACCGGGCGTCGTGCCGGGGGTCGGTGCGGGTGGCCGGGCGAGCCTCGCGAACCGAGTGGCGATCTCCTCGTCGGCGGCGGGATCGACCGCCGCGTCATCGAGGACGGCACCGGCGACGGTGCGGGCGATGAGCGGTCCGTCCACCTCGGCGCCGGTGACGGCCACGACCAGGTCCCTGTCGGCTCGGACGAGGAGCGTCTGCCCGCCTCGCCCGAGGGCCTCGAGGGCGCCCGCGGCCTCGTCGGTCGGCAGCCACCAACCGAGGCCGTAGTCCACGTCCGGATCATCGGTGGCTATGGGCGCCCGGAGGTCGTCGACGAAGCCGCGGGGCAGCACCGCTTGGTCCTCCCAACGGCCGTCGTCGAGTACGAGGCGGCCGAGACGAGCCAGATCCCGCGGGGCCAAGGCGAGGTCGCCCCAGCCATGGGTCACGCCCTGGGCGTCCTCAGGCCACGACCACTCCTCGATTCCCACGGGCTCGAAGAGCACCCGGCCGGCGTAGTCCTCGAGGCGGGCACCGGTCGTCTCGGCGATGGCGGCCGACACCAGGTGGTAGCCGGGAGAGCAGTAGGCGAAGTCCTCGCCGGCCGGACCCGCGGCCGGAAGGGCGGCGGCATAGGCCACGTAGTCCGGGGACCGGAGCATCTCCTCCAGTTGGCTCTCGCCGTCGGTCGCCGAGCACTCGAGTCCGCTCCGCATGCCGAGGAGGTCGCGCAGTCGCGCCGCGGCAGTGGGGGAGGCCGGGGGGAGGTCGAGCAGGTCGCCGAGGGTCACCTCGAGCGAATCGATGTCGCCGCGCTCGATCGCGGCCCCGACCACGAGGGCGACGACCGACTTCGTGATGGAGGCGAGGTCGTGGGGCTGGTCGGCGATCCCGGGCCAGAGGGCCGTGTCGATGACCAGGTCGCGGCCTCGGGCGACCACGAGTTGGTGGGCGTTGGAGTCGGCGGCCTCCAGCGTGTCGAGGCCGGCTCGGAGGACGTCGACGTCGAAGCCCGCGGCCGACGGTGTCTCGGGCGACCAGGCGAACACCTGCGTCGGCTCCGGCGTGGGCGTCGCCTCGGGCGAACTCCCACCGCAGGCCGCGGCGAGCAGACCCAGGGCCACGACGACCGGACAGGCCGGATGAGGGCGTCGGCCCTCGCGGGAGCTCATGACGACGACGGTAACGAGAACACCTTCCCGAGGTCCCGGGCCGGACGTCCTGGCCGGGTCTGGCGTCGGGAATGGGATCTCGCGGCGCCGGTGGGTCAGGCCGGGTCGATGCGGGAGACCTCGCCCCCACTGGCCAGGACGTAGATCTCACCGTGGTTGTCCTGGCCGAAGGAGACCAGCTCGAACGGGAGGGGAGGCAACCCGAGGTCGGGGGTGGACGCGGTCAACACGCCGCCGGTGGCTTCGATCCCGCCGATGACCCCGGTGCACCAGTCGCCGTACAGGTAGGTGCCGTCCAGCGCCGGGATGGCCGAGCCACGGTAGACGTAGCCCCCCGTGATCGAGCGACAGGGGGACCCGTGACCGTAGGTGAACGTGGGACCGGTGTGGCCCGGGGGCGGTCCGGAGCCGACGAAGACCTGGTCGCCCTCCATGCGTCGCCACCCGAGGTTGGTGCCCCGTCCGGCGTTGCGCCCACCGCCGTCGGCGGGCAGGACCGTGACCTCCTCGACCGCGTTCTGACCGACGTCGGCGACATAGAGGTCCCCGTTGTCCGGGTCGAAGGCGATGCGCCAGGGGTTGCGCACGCCCCGGAGCCAGATCTCCCCCCGTCGGGGGCGCTGGAGGGCGTAGGGGTTCTGGCCCGGGACGGTGTAGGCGGCCCGCGCCGTGGCGTTCGGGTTGATCCGCAGCACCTTGCCGAGGAGGCGCCGCAGGTTCTGGGCGTTGCGCCGGGGGTCACCGGCACCGCCGCCGTCGCCGAGCGCGAGGTAGAGACGACGGTCGGGGCCGAAGGTCACGGTCCCGCCGTTGTGGTTCGACGCGGGCTGGTCGACGGCCAACACCAGCCGGCGCGACCTCCCGATGGCCCGGCGGCCCGACGCGTTCATCCGGTACTCCACGAGTCGGGTGTCGCCCGCCCGGTTGGTGTGGTGCAGGTAGAGGCGGGTGCCGGCCGGGTTGAAGGCCAGGCCCAGGAGCCCCCCCTCGCCGCCGGTGGCGATGAAGCGGCTGATGTTGATCACCGGTGTGGGGCTGAGCGCGACGTCGGGGCCGGTGACCTCGAGGCGGCGTACGACGCCGTCCCGTTGGGCGACGTACAGGTCCTCGGTGCCGGCCCGGGCGGCCATGGCGATCGGGTAGTCGAGGGTCGCGAGCGGTGTCAGCGCCAGGGCCGGCGGCGGCCCCCCCTCGGTCTGGGCCTCGCCGGTCGCCGGGACGACCGTTCCCAGGAGTGCGATCAGGGCGACCGCGGCCAGAGCGAGCGGGTGCTTCACGGAACGGCTCCTCGTCGTCATCGAGGGGCCAAGCTACCGGCACCCGTAGCCTCTGGCGGGTGCAGGTCCCGGAGAACTACTGGTGGAACGACGGTCCGGTCGACCCGGGCCCCGCGGTCGTCTTCGACATGGACGGCGTCCTCTCCGACGCCTCCACCCGGCAGCACTACCTGGAGTTCCCGCGCCGGGACTGGGAGGCCTTCTTCGCCGCGTGCGGTGAGGACGAGGTCATCGCCGAGGTGGCCCGCCTGCTCGAGGTGCTCGACGCCGACCTGCGGGTGATCCTCCTCACCGCCCGTCCGATGCGGGTCCAGCGCCAGACGTTGGGCTGGCTCGAGCGCTACAAGCTGCGGTGGGACGTGCTGATCATGCGGGAGTTCGGCGACTACCAGGCGTCACGGGTCTTCAAGCAGCGCACCGTGGGGGAGCTGCGGGCGTACGGCTTCGACCTCCGGCTGGCCTTCGAGGACGACCGCCGCAACGTGGACATGTTCCACCGCGAAGGTGTCCCCTGCGTCTACATCCACAGCGGCTACTACGACTGACCCGACGACGCGTTCTGGCACCGGTACCCCACGCCGGAGAGCAGGAGACCGGTGCCGGACGAGGGTCAGTCGCGGAAGTTCTGGTACTGGAGGGGGATGCCGAAGTCCTCGGCCTTCAGGGCGGCCATGGCCTCCTGGAGGGCATCGCGCTTCTTGTGCTGGACCCGGACCTGCTCGCCCTGGGTCTGGCTCTGCAGGCCTTTGACGCCCAGGGCCTTCAGGAACTTGTTGATCTCGCGGGACTTCTCGGAGTTGATGCCGGCGGTCAGGGTGGCCACCTGGCGCACGGTGCCACCGGCTGCGTCCTCGACGCTGCCGAACTCGATCGACTTCAGCGAGATCTTCCGCTTGACCAGCTTCTCCTCGAGTACCTGACGCAGGGCGGTGAGGCGGTCCGGGGTGACCGTGGCCAGCGTGATGCTCCCCTCGCCGAGCTCCACCCGGGAGTTGGTGTCCTTGAAGTCGAACCGGGTCGCCACTTCCCGGGCGGCCTGGTCCACGGCGTTGCGGACCTCCTGGAGGTCGACCTCGGACACCACATCGAACGTCGGCATGGGCCCGAACCTACCCGCACCGGCCGGGGAGCCGGGTAGCCTCTGGCGCTCCTGGGTCGGTGCCCGAGTGGCCAAAGGGAACGGGCTGTAAACCCGTCGGCATTGCCTACGGAGGTTCGAATCCTCCCCGGCCCACACAGCAAGCCGCTGCGGCGTCGCCCGGACCCGCTTCGCAGGGGTATCGCCACGGGGGGCTCCGGGTTCTCCAAGGCGCCGGCCGCAGCCTTGTCCGCCGTCCACCCGAGGAGCCCGTCAATGACCGACGCGATGCCGACCCGTCGGTCGGGCGTGTCGGGGGACGCGCGCCGGGCGCCGGTCGGGTGAGCGTCGTGGCGGGGGAGGCCGAGGTCGAAGGGGAGCTCCCGAGCCTCGGGCGCCTGCTCGGCTCACACCTCGGGCCGTACCGGCGGGTCCTGGTCGTCGTCCTGGTCCTGCAGTCGGTCCAGGCGCTGGCCTCGCTGTACCTGCCCACCCTCAACGCCGACCTGATCGACAACGGGATCGCGGCGAACGACCCCGCCTACATCCGCAGCACGGGAGCGGTGATGTTGGCGGTCACGCTGGTGCAGGTCGTCTTCGCCGTCGGCGCGGTCTACTTCGGGTCCCGGGCCGCCATGGGCTTCGGTCGCGACGTCCGGCGCAGCCTCTTCCACCAGGTGACCGGCTTCTCGGCCCGGGAGGTCACCCACTTCACCGCGCCGTCCCTCATCACCCGCATCACCAATGACGTCCAACAGGTCCAGATGGTGGTCCTGATGACCTGCACCCTCCTGGTCGCCGCGCCCATCACCATGGTCGCCGGGGTGATCCTGGCCCTCCGGCAGGCGGCGGGGCTCTCCGCGATCCTCCTGGTCAGCGTCCCGGTCCTGGTCCTCGCCATCGGGCTGGTGGTCATCCGCATGGTCCCGCAGTTCCGCGACATGCAGGACCGCCTGGACACGGTGAACCGGATCCTGCGGGAACAGCTCATGGGCATCCGGGTCGTCCGGGCCTTCGTCCGCGAGCCCGACGAGGTCGAGCGGTTCCGGCGGGCCAACGACGATCTCACCGAGACCTCGGTGCGGGCCGGCCGCCTCATGGCCTTCTTCTTCCCGATCGTGTTGTTGGTCCTGAACGGCTCGAGCGTGGCCGCGGTGTGGATCGGTGCCGGTCAGATCAGCAGTGGGAGCCTCGAGGTCGGCCAGCTCATCGCCTTCCTCAGCTACCTGGTGCAGATCCTCCTGGCCGTGATGATGGCCACCTTCATGATGGTCATGATCCCCCGGGCCGCGGTCAGCGCCCAGCGGATCACCGAGGTGCTGGGCACGGAGTCCTCGGTCGTGCCCGCCGCGACACCGATCCGCCTCGACGGTGGAGCACGGGGCCGGCTGGAGCTGCGCGGCGTGGGGTTCAACTACCCCGGGGCCGAGGCACCGGTCCTGGCCGACATCTCGTTCACCGCCGTGGCGGGCCAGACCACGGCGATCATCGGGAGCACGGGGGCGGGCAAGACGACCCTCATCAGCCTCGTCCCGCGGCTGTTCGACGTGACGGCCGGGTCCGTGCTGGTGGACGGCGTGGACATCCGAGACCTCGACCTCGAGGACCTCTGGCGTCGGGTGGGCCTGGTCCCCCAGAAGCCCTACCTCTTCTCGGGGACGGTCGCCGACAACCTGCGTCACGCCGATCCGACGGCCACCGAGGACGACCTCTGGACGGCGCTCGCCGTGGCGCAGGCCGACGAGTTCGTCGCCTCGATGCCCGGGGGGCTGGAGGCCCGGATCGCCCAGGGCGGCGCCAACGTCTCGGGTGGTCAGCGCCAGCGGCTGGCCATCGCCCGAGCCCTCGTGCGCCGTCCCGAGATCTACCTCTTCGACGACTCCTTCTCGGCCCTGGATCTGGCGACCGATGCCCGGGTCCGGGCCGCGCTGGCGCGCCACACCGCCGACGCCACCGTGATCATCGTCGGCCAACGGGTCTCCTCGATCCGCGACGCCGACCAGATCCTCGTCCTGGAGGACGGGGAGCAGGTCGGCCTGGGCACCCACGGCGACCTGCTCGACGGCTGCCCCACCTACCGGGAGATCGTCGAGTCCCAGCACGAGGAGGGGGCGGCGTGACCGGGGCCGACGAAGAAGAGGAGGACGCGCGCCAGATCGCCGCAGAGGCCCGGGCCAGCCAGAGCGCAGGCCCGGGCCGCATGGCTGCCGCAGGCATGCCGGCCGAGAAGCCCAAGGACCTGGCCGCAGCGACGCGGCGCCTCGTCGCCCGCCTGCGTCCGCACCGGTCCTCGGGGATTCTGGTCATCGCCCTCGGCGTCGGCAGCGTGACCCTCTCGGTCCTCGGCCCCAAGGTGCTCGGGCGGGCCACCGACGTCATCGTGGCCGGGGTGACCGGTCGTCCCGGCGGGATCGACACCGGCGAGTTGCACCGCATGCTGCTGTTCGCCCTCGGCCTCTACGCGGTCTCCTCGGTGCTGGCCTACATCCAGGCCTACGTGCTGGCCACGGTCGTCCAGGTGACGATGCAGAGCCTCCGGGCCGACGTCGAGGCCAAGATCAACCGCCTGCCCCTCCGCTATGTCGACGGCCAGCCGCGCGGCGACCTGCTCAGCCGGGTGACCAACGACATCGACAACGTCGCCCAGAGCATGCAGCAGAGCCTCAGCCAGATGCTCACCGCGGTCCTCACGCTGCTCGGCGTCCTGGTGATGATGGTGTCGATCTCCCCGCTGCTCGCCCTCGTGGCCGTGGTCACCGTGCCCGCGTCCCTGGGCACGGTGCGGGCCATCACCCGCCGGTCGAAGGACAAGTTCATCGCCCAGTGGGCCCAGACCGGCTCCCTCAACGCGCAGGTCGAGGAGGCGTTCACCGGCCACACCCTGGTGAAGGTCTTCGGGCGCCGGCAGGACGTCGAGGACCGCTTCAACGAGACCAACGAACAGCTCTTCGAAGCGGGCTACAGCGCCCAGTTCATCGCCGGGACGATCCAGCCGGCGATGATGTTCCTCAGCAACCTGAACTTCGTCATCGTCGCCGTGGTCGGTGGGCTCCGGGTCTCGTCGGGGGCCATGAGCCTCGGCGACGTGCAGGCCTTCATCCAGTACTCCCGCCAGTTCAGCCAGCCCCTGACCCAGGTGGCCTCGATGATGAACGTGCTGCAGTCCGGTGTCGCCTCCGCCGAGCGGGTGTTCGAGCTCCTCGACGTGGAGGAGGAGGTGCCCGATCCTCCCGCCGACCTGCCCCTGCGGAGCGGTCCCGGAAGTGGCCGGGTCGAGTTCGACCACGTCAGGTTCTCCTATGACCCCGACGAGCCGCTGATCGAGGACCTGTCGCTGGTCGCCGAGCCGGGCCAGACCGTCGCCATCGTCGGGCCCACCGGCGCAGGCAAGACCACCCTGGTCAACCTGTTGATGCGGTTCTACGAGCTGGACGGCGGGAGGATCACCATCGACGGGACCGACATCGCGACCGTCAGTCGGCGGAGCGTCCGCTCCGACATGGCCATGGTCCTGCAGGACACCTGGCTCTTCGGGGGCACCATCCGGGACAACATCGCCTACGGCAACCTGGAGGCGACCGAAGCCGAGGTCCTCGCCGCGGCCAAGGCCACCTACGTCGACCGTTTCGTCCACTCCCTGCCCGAGGGCTACGACACCGTGATCGACGACGACGCCGGCAACCTCAGCACCGGCGAGAAGCAGCTGCTCACCATCGCCCGGGCCTTCCTCGCCGAGCCGACCATCCTCATCCTCGACGAGGCCACGAGTTCGGTGGACACCCGAACCGAGGTCCTGGTGCAGCACGCGATGGCCGCGCTGCGCTCGGCCCGGACCAGCTTCGTCATCGCCCACCGCCTGTCGACGATCCGCGACGCCGACACCATCCTGGTCATGGACGGCGGCCAGATCGTGGAGCAGGGATCCCACGAGGCGCTCCTGGCCCGCCAAGGCGCCTACTTCACGCTCTACCACGCCCAGTTCGCCGCTCCGCTGGTCGACCTCGAGCCCCTGGAGCCGACCTCGACCCCCTGAACCCGGTCCGCTCAGCTCCGGAGCAGGATCTGGTTCAGCGTCGCGCCGACCAGCACCGTCATGGCGCTGAGCTGGAACCAGAGCAGCAGCACCACCACCGCGGCCAGGGAGCCGTAGGTCTCGTTGTAGGTGCCGAACGTGCTCGCGTAGAGCGTGAACAACAGGGACACCGCCACGGTGAGGACCGCGGCGGTCACCGACCCGGCGGTGACCAGGCGGGACTCGGGGTGCCGGGCCGGACCGAGGCGGTAGAGGGCCCCGATCCCGAGGAGCAGCCCTCCGCCGAGCAGGACCCAGTCCAGGAGCCACAGCAACGGGTGCCCGGTCGGGACGATCGTCACCACGTAGACCGCGGCGGCCACGAACCCGACGGCGCCGAGGGTCAGGGCCAGCGCTCGGCCCCGCTCCCGGGCGTAGCTCCGACTCCCGGGGACATCGCCGTACACGACGCCGACGGCCGTGGTCAGCGTGCGCATCGCGGCCGATGCGGCGAAGAGGGCGAAGGCGATGCCCAGGACGAGACCGGTGCCCAGCCCGGCGCCGGGCGAGTCGACGACGGCCGCCAGTTGGCTGACGACCAGCTGCTGGGCCTCCTCGGGCAGCGCCTCGGTGTGCTCGCGCACCTGGCGCTCGACGTCGGCCGGGTTGGCGACGAGCCCGTAGAGGGAGACCAGGGCCACCAACGCCGGCACCAGGGCGAGCATCGCCCAGAAGGCCACGGCTGCGGACAGCAGGGGCACCTGGTCGGCCTTCATCCGGGTGCGCATCGCCCCGACGCGGTCGAGCATCCGGGTCGGGGTCACCGAGCTCAGGAGGGAGCCCGCACGGCTTCGAAGCGCTCGGCTGCGGCCGACCAGTCGACCACCTCCCAGAAGGCGTCGACCCACGCGGCCTTGTCGTTCAGGTACTGCAGGTAGAAGGCGTGCTCCCAGGCGTCGATGACCAGGATCGGATCTGCGCCCTGGCCGATGTTGCCCTGGTGGTCATAGACCTGCTCCACGATGAGGCGCCCGGCCATCGGCTCCCAGGCCAGGGCCCCCCAACCCGAGCCCTGGACGCTCTTGGTGGCCTCGCTGAGCTGGGCCTCGAGGCCGGAGATCCCACCGAAGCTGTCGTCGATGGCCGCGGCCAACTCGCCCTCGGGGGCGCCGCCGCCGTCGGGGCCCATGCAGGTCCAGAAGACGCTGTGCAGCACGTGGCCGGAGAGGTTGAAGGCCAGGTCCTTGCTCAGCTTGGTGATGAGGGCGAAGTCGCCGCTGCTGCGGGCCTCGGCCAGGTTCTCGAGGGCCGTGTTGGCCTGGGCGACGTACCCGGCGTGGTGCCTGTCGTGGTGGAGCTCCATGATGCGGGCGTCGACGTGGGGCTCGAGGGCGGTGTGGTCGTAGGGGAGCTCGGGGAGCGTGTAGGTCCTCATGGTCCCCGGTTCTAGTCCGCCGAGCGAGCGATCACGACGCGGACCCCGGCTCGGCGAGCAACCGTTGCATGACCACGACGTCGAGCCACCGGCCCATCTTCCGACCCACCTCGCGCTCGGTGCCGACGACCTCGAAGCCGACCCGGCGGTGCAGGGCGATGGAGGCCTCGTGGCCCCCCACGATCCGGGCGATCACGGTGTGGAAGCCGTGCGCGGTGGCCGTGGCGACCAACTCCTCCAGCAGCGCCCGCCCGACGCCCCCGGCCCGCTGCTCGCGTCCGACATAGACCGAGTCCTCGACCGTCGTGCTGTAGGCGGGTCGGTCGCGGAAGGGCGAGAGCGAGGCGAAGCCCAGAACGGTCCCGTCGTCGTCCTCGGCCACCAGGACGGCGTAGGCCCCGGAGCGCTGCACCAGCCAGGCCACCTGCTCCTCGGCCGTGCGGGGCACGAGGTCGAAGGTCACGGTGGAGCCGGTGACCTCGGCGTTGTAGATGGCACGGATGGCCTCCGCGTCCTCGACCACGGCGCGTCTGATCAACATGGCGGAGACAGTGTGCCCGGTGGGGGTTGGCGCCGGTCGACCTCGTGGCGCCGGTGGGGGTCAGCGCAGGTCGACCTCGTGGCGTTCCGCCGGCGGGGCCGGGTCGGGGGTGGCGACCGGCTCGATGAGTGACAGGTTCCCGGCGATGGCCTCCAGACGGGCCCAGGACGTGACGTCGTCGTCGGTGGTGAGGAACAGCACCTGCTGGCTGACGGTGGCTCGGCTCAGCAGTTCGAGCAGCGGCGGCTTCAGCGCCGGGTCGATGCCCGTGAAGGTGTCGTCCAGGATCAGCGGGAGGGTGAGGTGGCCGGGGCCGATGTTGCGCACGCCCGTGAGGCGACTGTCCAGTGCCTGGGCGAACCGGGCGATCAGGTCCCCGCCCCCGGTGACACCCACGGCGCTCGAAGCGGTCACGTCCTGGCGGAGTCGGGCGGCGGCGATGATCTCGTCCTTGTGCTCGATCGCCCATTCGGTGGTGACCGCCGCGCCCACGAGCTGCTCCCAGTCGGCCAGGGCGGCGCGGTGCACGTCGGCGGCCTCGAGCAGGACGCGGCGCGCCCGGTCGTTGGCCAGCAGCGAGTTGACCCGGTCCAGGTGGAATCCGAGGTAGGAGGGCGCTCCGGCGGCTTCGAGGGCGTCGGTCTCGGCCGACTGGGCCCGGCGCACCCGACCCCAGAAGACGATGGACGTGAGAGCGGCGACGGCGGCGAAGAGCACGAACGGCATGGCCAGGACCCGGCCTTCGAGCGCCGAGAGGGGCACGGCGCCGATCGCGCTGAACGCGGCCACGAAGAAGGCCAGCTTCCGGATCCGCTCCTGATCCTGTTGGGCGGCGAGCAGCGCGACGTGGCGTTCCTCGATGGCTTCGGCCGCGTCGGCGTCCTCGGGCGCGCTGCCGGCGATGAGGGCCGCGGTGCGCAGTCCCCGGTGGGCGGACTCGGTCACCTCCGCGTAGTGCCACAGCACCTGTTGGTCCATGCCCGCCAGGCGCCGGATGACCTCGTCGTAGTGGCTGCTGGTCTGGAGGTCCGCCGCGGTGCAGCACAGCAGACGTCGGGTCATCACCGAGTCGAAGCCGGTGCTGCCCAACAGGTCGATGTCGCCGGCGGTCGCCCGGAACGCTTCGCTCACGTCCACGCCCCGGTTGACATCGACGACGCGGTGTTCGGCCCCGTCCGGACGGAACACGGCGAGGGGGGTGCCGTCGTCCCAGGTCACCTCGAGGTGCACACCGGAGCGCCGAGACCCGAGCGCGGCCACGAACTCGCTGATCAGCCCCTCGCGCTCGACCTCGCTCACTCCCGTGATCACCGTCAGGCGCGGGTGGAGGTCGAGAGCGACGGAGCGCCCGGTGGCTTCGAGGACGAGCCGGTCTACCCGCACGTATGCTCCGTCGGCAGACCGGCGCCCCGCCTTGAGGTCGCCGGTCGACACCTGGGGTGTCCGCGCCGCAGGCCGGTAAGCTGGCCCGCCGGTCGACGCCCCCTTAGCTCAGTCGGTAGAGCACAGCCATGGTAAGGCTGGTGTCGCCAGTTCGATTCTGGCAGGGGGCTCCAGGGCGGCGTAGCTCAGTCGGTAAGAGCACTCGGCTCATAATCGAGGGGTCGTCAGTTCGATTCTGACCGCCGCCACCATCGCCCACAGCAGACATCCATCACCAGAGAGACACCGGAGCACAGCAATGGCCAAGGAGAAGTTCGAGCGGAACAAGCCGCATGTGAACGTGGGGACGATGGGCCACATCGACCACGGGAAGACGACGTTGACCGCGGCGATCACGCGGGTGTTGTCGGAGGGGTCGGATTCGTCGCATTTCACGGAGTTCGCGGACATCGACAAGGCGCCTGAGGAGCGTGAGCGGGGGATCACGATCAACATCGCTCATGTGGAGTACGAGACCGAGAACCGGCATTACGCGCATGTGGACATGCCGGGGCATGCGGATTACATCAAGAACATGATCACGGGCGCGGCGCAGGTGGATGGCGCGATCTTGGTGGTCTCGGCTGCGGATGGTCCGATGCCTCAGACCCGGGAGCATGTGTTGTTGGCTCGTCAGGTGGGGGTGCCGGCGATCGTGGTGGCGTTGAACAAGGTTGATCAGGTCGATGACGAGGAGTTGTTGGATCTGGTGGAGCTCGAGGTGCGTGAGCTCCTGTCGGAGTACGAGTTCCCGGGTGATGATGTGCCGGTGGTGCGGGTGTCGGCGTTGAAGGCCTTGGAGGGCGACGCGGACGCGGCGGGTCAGGTGAATGAGTTGATGGTGGCGGTGGATGAGTACATCCCCCAGCCGGAGCGGGACACCGAGAAGCCGTTCTTGATGCCGATCGAGGATGTGTTCACGATCACGGGTCGGGGGACGGTGGTGACGGGCCGGGTGGAGCAGGGGGTCGTCAACACCGGTGACGAGGTGGAGATCGTGGGGATCCGTGACACCCAGAAGACCACGGTGACGGGTGTGGAGATGTTCCGCAAGTTGCTCGATGAGGGTCGGGCGGGCGACAACATCGGTGCGTTGTTGCGGGGCACGGGCAAGGAGGACGTGGAGCGGGGTCAGGTGTTGGCCAAGCCGGGCAGCATCACGCCCCACACCGACTTCGAGGCTCAGACCTATGTGTTGACCCAGGCCGAGGGTGGTCGTCACAAGCCGTTCTTCGCGGGGTATCGGCCCCAGTTCTACTTCCGGACCACCGATGTGACCGGTGACATCGCGTTGCCGGAGGGCACCGAGATGTGCATGCCGGGGGACAACACGGCGATGACGGTGAGCCTGCAGGCGCCGATCGCCATGGACGAGGGTCTGCGTTTCGCCATCCGTGAGGGTGGCCGTACCGTCGGCGCCGGCCGCGTCACCAAGATCCTCAAGTAGGAGACGCCGCAGGCGGCTCGCCGGCTGGGAGGGGACCTGGCCGGGACCGCGATGAGGCGTCAGCCGAGAGCAGACAACTAGGAGATCGACTCATGGCATCGGACAAGCGGACGCAGGTCACCCTGGAGTGCCAGGAGTGCCGGCGACGCAACTACATCACCTCCAAGAACAAGGCCGAGCAGCGCGAGCGCATCGAGCTCAAGAAGTACTGCCGCTGGGACCGTCGCCACACCTTGCACAAGGAGACGCGGTAGTCCGGCCCGGGTCCGGGGGAGGCGGGGTGCCTCCCTTGCTGCGGTGCAAACGAGCAAGTCCTCGCGGCGGAAGGCTCCCCGCCTCCCCCTGGCTCGTCCGTGACCGTGGGCCGGTGGGGGTGTGTCGCGCTCCCCTTGGGCGGCAGCGGAGGTCAACTGTCTCGCGTAACGTCTGCCGGCATGACCGGGTCTGATCGCCTGTGACGGACCGTGCTGATCTCGCGGACCTGGTGGTCGCGGCCCAGAGCGGCGATCGGCAGGCCTTCGAGTCCCTGGTGCGGGCCACCCACGCCGAGACCTACACGCTGGCCTACCGGCTGACCGGGGACGACGAAGACGCCCGGGACGTCACCCAGGACACGTACCTGCGGGCCTTCCGGGCCCTGGACCGGTTCCGCGGCGACGCCCGCTTCGAGACCTGGCTGTACCGGATCACCGCCAACAGCGCCAGCACGCTCCTCGGCCACCGGGCCCGGCATCGTCACGACGAGCTGACCGAGGAGACGCCCGTGGCCGACGACCGCATCCACATCGACCCCGTAGCCCACGCCGAGGGCGACAGCCTCCGTCACCACCTCACCGAGGCGCTGCGCCGGCTCTCGCCCGGGCTCCGGGCTGTGGTCGTGCTGCGCGACGTCTATGACCTGCCCCACGACGCCATCGCGGCCGAGCTCGACATCTCGGTGACCGCGGCCAAGGTCCGCCTGCACCGGGCTCGGCGCCGACTCCGTGAAGACCTCTACGCCCAGCCCCACGAGGGAGAAGCCCGTGCGGTGTGACCAGGTCGCCGATCTCCTCCCCGCCGCGGCCGAGGGCCTCGATGCCCTCGATCCCGAGGCCCGCCGTCACGTGGACCGCTGTCTGCGCTGCCAGGCCGACGCGGTGCAGTACCGCCGGGTGTTGCGAGCCATGCGGGCCCTGCGCACCGAGGTGCTCGTCCCGGCTCCCGGCCTCCTGCCGGACCTGCTGTTGTCACTCGCCGAGGCCGGCGAGCAGCGGGCCGTACGGGGCCTGGTGCGGGGTCGTCGGGCGGCCTACCTGGGTGGGCTGGCGGCGGCCACGGCGGCCGGCGCCGGCGCGGCGGTGGTGCTCACGCTGCGGTCCCGACGCAGCAAGATCCGCCTCGCCGGCTGATCCGGTCGGGGGACCCGGCGATACTGCTCCGGTGGGCGACGAGGAGCAGGACCGGGTGGCGCGCGACGCCGCCGTGGTCGGGCACGGGTCCACCGAGAATGGCGAGCTATGCCGACAACGCCCCCGCCATCGTGGCCGAGGGCCGCGAGCTCGTCCGTCTCACGTCGGACGCGGCGGCCGACTGGCGGACGGTGGCAATCCTGAACCGCTACGACGCCGACGAGGCGCTCCATGGTGACAACCGAGCCTGGCTCGCCGAGCGTGACGGCTTGGAGGTGGTGACCTCGGTCGAGGAGCTGGCGATCCGCCTGTCCTGAACCCGAGGGGGAAGGCGCACCCCTCGCGCTATCCTGCCTGCCGACCTCCGGAGGGCAGTAGCTCAATTTGGCAGAGCGCCGGTCTCCAAAACCGAAGGTTGGGGGTTCAAGTCCCTCCTGCCCTGCAAACCCCCATCAGCCGACCACTACGAGCCTGACGACACACGCCCATGGCGATGAACCGACAGACCAAGCGCATGCTCCAGAAACAGGGGCAGCTCGGGGCCGACGGTGAACCTGTCGCGCAGAAGCGCAAGCCTCCCCCTGCGGCCAAGAACCGCGAGAAGCGGGTGGGCCCGGTGCAGTTCCTGCGTGAGGTCCGGGCCGAGATGCGCAAGGTGGCCTGGCCCACCCGGGACGAGACCGTCAAGTACTCGGTCGTGGTGCTCATCGCGGTCGTGTTCCTGACGGCACTGATCTTCGGCCTCGACTTCGTCTTCGGCGAAGGCGTCCTCAAATTGCTCAACGCGGACTGATGACCTTGACCTCTGACACCGAACCCACCGATGGCGCCGACGAAGGCGCGTCCGACGATGCCACCGCCGTGGACGTCGTGACCGAGGAGGCCCCGGCCGAGGAGGCCGCCGACCCGGCCGCGCTGCTCGGCGAGCGGGGCAGCGAGTCCTTCGAGACCGAGGCCGACCACGCCCACTCCGACATCCTCAACGAGCCGGCGGTGGACAACCCCCTCGATGCCCTGGGTGGCCTGGGCGACCACAAGATCGAGACCGAAGTCGAGACCGAAGCGGGTCCCGCCGAGGAGGCCGCCGACGCCGAGGTGCTCACCGAGGACGACCTGCTGGCCGAGGGCGAGGACGCCCCGCCGGTGGAGAGCCCCTATGACCGCCCGGGCAAGTGGTATGTGGTCCACACCCAGTCGGGCTACGAGAAGAAGGTGAAGTCCAACCTCGAGGCGCGGACCCAGTCCATGAACATGGAGAGCCGCATCTACGAGGTGGTCATCCCCATGGAGGACTTCGTCGAGTTCAAGGGCGGCAAGAAGCAGGTCGTCCAGAAGAAGGTCTTCCCCGGCTACCTGCTCGTGCGGTGTCGCCTCGATGACGACTCGTGGTACGTCGTGCGCAACACGCCGGGCATCACCGGCTTCGTCGGCCAGGGATCCAAGCCCACACCGTTGCGCCGCAAGGACGTCGAGACGTTCCTCGCGGTCAAGCCCGAGGGCGACGAGCCCACCAAGCGCCAGAAGCCCCGCCTCGAGTACGAGGAGGGTGAGACGGTCCGGGTCAAGGAAGGTCCCTTCGCCGACTTCTCCGGCGAGATCATCGAGATCAACGAGGAACAGCTCAAGGTCAAGGTCCTCGTCAACATCTTCGGCCGGGAGACCCCGGTCGAGTTGGAGTTCGGCCAGGTCGCCAAGCTGTAGCGCCGGACTCCACCCACCACTCAGGAAACAGGAAGCACCACCCCCATGGCGAAGAAGAACGTCCTCGCGATCGTCAAGATCCAGATCCCGGCCGGAGCGGCCTCGCCCGCGCCTCCCGTCGGTACGGCCCTCGGGCCCCACGGCGTGGCCATCATGGACTTCTGCAAGGCGTACAACGAGCGGACCGAGGACCAGCGGGGGACGATCATCCCCGTCGAGATCACGATCTACGAGGACCGGTCGTTCACCTTCATCACCAAGACGCCGCCGACCTCGGTGCTCCTGCGCACCGCGGCCGGCCTCGAGAAGGCCGCGGAGAACCCGGGTCGGGACGAGGTGGGCTCGATCACCGACGCCCAGCTCACCGAGATCGCCGAGATCAAACTCCCCGACCTCACCGCGAACGACGTCGAGTCGGCGAAGAAGATCGTGGCCGGCACCGCCCGGTCCATGGGGATCAAGACGCCCTAGGCGCCGCGTCCCGCGTTACCGGCCTGCGGGAGGACCTCGCCCGGGCCGGGTCCCATCCACCCCACACGAGGGAGCCATCATGGCGAAAGGCAAGAAGTACCAGGACGCGGCTCGTCGGTTCGACCGGCAGCGTCACCACACCCCGGCCGAGGCACTGGCGCTCGTGAAGAGCCTGGCGTCGGCCAACTTCGACGAGTCCGTCGAAGCGGCCATCCGCCTGGGCGTCGATCCCCGCAAGGCCGACGAGATGATCCGCGGCACGGTGGCCCTGCCGGCCGGGACCGGTCGTGACGTGCGGGTCGCAGTCTTCGCCGCCGGTGAGGCCGCGGCGGCCGCCGAGTCCGCCGGGGCCGACGTGGTCGGCGCAGAGGACCTCGCCGCCGTCGTCGAGGGCGGCACGATCGAGTTCGACGTGGCCATCGCCACGCCGGACATGATGCCCGTCCTCGGCCGCCTGGGCCGGGTCCTGGGCCCCCGAGGCCTGATGCCCAACCCCAAGACCGGCACGGTGACCGACGACGTCGCCGCCGCCGTCGAGGCGTTCAAGGGCGGCAAGGTCGAGTACCGCACCGACCGCAACGGCAACGTGCACGTGTCGGTGGGCAAGGCGTCCTTCACCGAGGACGCCCTGCTGGAGAACTTCTTCGCGGTGGCCGACGAGCTCATGCGGGCCAGGCCGCCGGGCGCCAAGGGCCGCTACATCCGCAAGGTGACCCTGTCCTCGACCATGGGCCCCGGCGTGCACGTGGACCCCAACCGCTTCCGCCCCGAGGACAACAAGGACGACGAGGCCGCCTGACCAGGGCGCCTACCTCGTGCACCACGCCGCCAGGAGTGGCGGGCTGGCGCACAAGGTACGAAGGCGTCGCGCCGGTACCCTCTCGGCCTACAACCTGATCTGCTCGCCGCAGACCTCCGGTGCGCTCCGGCGCTGAATGGGTCCCTGGACCCGCCCGACGAGGCGAACACTCCGAAGTCACGGGGCGTTCTCCTGCGCGAGCGCCCCGTTCGTCATTTTTCAGCCAACACTTCGAGACAGAAGCAGAGGAGGTGCAGCGATGGAGAACCCGAGGCCCGAGAAGGTCGCGGTGGTCGAGGAGGTGAAGGCCCGCCTCAGCGACGCCGATGCTGCCGTGCTCACCGATTACCGCGGGATCGACGTCCCCGGCATGGCCACGCTGCGCAACTCGCTGCGGGAGGCCGGCGCCGAGTACCAGATCTACAAGAACACCCTCGTGCGCTTCGCCGCCCGGGACCTCGGCCTGGAGATCGAGGAGATGCTGATCGGCCCGACCGCCATCGCCTTCGTGCGCCGGGACGGCGACGGCGATCCCGTGCTCATGGCCAAGGCTCTGCGGGAGTTCGCCAAGACGAACCCGAACCTCGAGGTCAAGGGCGGGCTCCTGGGGGATCGACCACTGACCGCGGCCGATGTCGACCAGTTGGCCCAGGTGGCGCCCCGTGAGGAGCTGCTGGCCCGACTGGCCGGTGGCCTGGCCGCCCCCATGGTCCAGCTCGCCGGTCTGCTGCAGGCCCTGCCCCGGAACTTCGCCTACGGCCTCAAGGCCCTCATCGACCAGGGTGGCGCCCCTGGTGCCCCCGCCGACCCCGAGCCCGAGGCCGCGACCGACGAGGAGCCGGCTGAGGACGCTCCCGGCGCGGCCGAGCCCGAGGCTGCGGCGACCGAGACCGAGGCCCCGGCGGATGACGCCGAGCCCGAGGCTGCGGCGACCGAGACCGAGGCCCCGGCGGATGACGCCGAGGCCGACGACACCGTGGCCGACGGGGCCACGGACGACCCCCCCGACTCTGCGGCCGACGTGGCCGCGGAGGCGGCGGACCAGACCGATGCGCCGGCCGCAGAGGCCGACGCTGACGAACCCGCGGCGGAGGACGCCGCGACCACGGAGGAAAGCTGATCATGGCCCTGACCAACGACGAGATCATCGACGCCATCGCCGAGAAGAGCGTGCTGGAGCTTTCTGAGCTCCTGAGCGCCTTCGAGGAGAAGTTCGGCGTCACTGCCGCAGCCCCCGTGGCCGCGGCCGCCGCGGCCCCGGCCGACGGTGGTGGTGGCGGCGGCGAGGAGGAGAAGGACTCCTTCGACGTCGTGCTGACCGCGGCCGGCGACAAGAAGATCCAGGTCATCAAGGAGGTGCGCACCCTCACCAGCCTCGGCCTCAAGGAGGCCAAGGAGCTGGTCGACGGTGCCCCCAGCCCCGTGCTCGAGGGTGTGGCCAAGGACGAGGCCGAGAAGGCCAAGGAGGCCATCGAGGCCGCCGGCGGTTCCGTCGAGCTCAAGTAGCCGGGTCCCGAACCGCACCGAGGACGGGACGGCCCGCGTGGCAGCGACCCGAGCGGAGCGGGAAGGGGCGCGGTTGGTCCCCCTCGAGGGGACGCTGAACTTCCGTGATCTCGGCGGGTACCCCGCGGCGGGCGGGGTCACCCGCTGGGGCGCGGTGTACCGATCGGACCGGCTCAACGCCCTGACCGACGCCGACGTCGACCACTTGGCGACGATCGGCCTGCGCACGGTGTGTGACTTCCGGTACGACCGCGAGGTGGCCGAGGACCCCAGCCGACTGCCTGACGGGGCCCGGATCGTCCGCCTCGCCGTCGGTGTGGCGCCGGGCGACAACCCCCGCAGCCTCGAGGAGCTGATCCGGGCGGGGGAGGTCACCCACGTCACCCCCGCCACCATGGCCGAGGGCTACCTCCGCATGCTGGAGGGCCAGGCCGCCCTGTTCGGTGACCTGGTCCGGCTGGTGGCCGATGCCGACCACCACGCCATGGTCGTCCACTGCACGGCGGGCAAGGACCGCACCGGCCTCGGTGCGGCCCTCCTGCTCGGCGCCGTCGGCGTGGACGACGACGTGATCGTCGAGGACTACCGCCTCACCGACGACTACCGGTCGGTGCACCGCCTGGCCGAGATCGGGCCGAAGATCCAAGCCCAGGGCCTGGACCTGGCCGACCTCGAGGTGCTCTTCACCGCGCCGGCCGAGACCATGGCCATCACGCTCGGCCTCGTGACCGAACGCTGGGGCGGCATCGAGGGCTACCTCACCGGCCCCGCCGGTGTCACCGCCGCGGAGATCGACTCCCTCCGGGCCACCTGGGTCGAATGACGGAACGACTCGCCGGGAAGGTCGCCGTCGTGGTCGGGGCGGGCCAGACGCCGGGCGAGACGATGGGCAACGGGCGGGCCACCGCGCTGCTGTTCGCCCGCGAAGGGGCTGAGGTCCTGGTCGTGGACCGGGACGAGTCCAGTGCCGACGAGACCCGGGGGCTGATCGTCGACGAGGGCGGCCGGGCCGAGATCCACGTCGCCGACATCGCCACCGGCGACGGCCCGGCCTCTGTGGTCGCCTCCGCCGTCGAGGCCTTCGGGCGGATCGACGTCCTGCACAACAACGTCGGCATCGGGATGGGTGACGGCCCACCCCACCATCTCACCGACGAGGGCTTCGACCGGATCCTGGACGTCAACCTCCGGGCCCTGTGGCGGACGTGCCGGGAAGCGGTACCGGTCCTCCGTCGTTCCGAATCGGGGGCCATCGTCAACGTGTCATCGCTGGCTGCCATCGCCTCGGCGGGCAACCTCACCGCCTACAAGCTCTCGAAGGCCGGGGTGAACGCCCTGACCCAGACCCTGGCGCTCACCAACGCCAAGCACCGCGTCCGCGCCAATGCCGTCATGCCGGGCTTCATCGACACGCCCATGGCGGTGGAAGCCCCGGTGCAGGCCCTCGGCCTCGACCGGGCGGAGTACGCGAAGCGACGGGCCGACCACGTCCCCCTCGGCCGCCAGGGCACCGCGTGGGACGTGGCCCATGCCGCCCTCTTCCTCGCGTCCGACGAGGCCCAGTTCATCACCGGGGTGGTCCTCGCGGTCGACGGCGGCCAGAGCACCCTCGTCGGCTGAGACCGGCCACGCGGCCGTGAAGTGACCCGGGGACCGCCCGGTCGAGGATCGACGGCCCGATGGCTCCGCGACGTGGTCGCGGGGGCGTCAGGGGTCGGCGACGAAGGGAAGGGTCGCCGGTGCGGTGAGGGGATCGGCCCAGGCGTCGGGGTTGATCGCCAGGCGGTAGTCGACGCGGGTGACCTGGGCCCGGGTGATGGAGTCGTCGGGCTTGAAGGTGGTGGGGGTGATCCCGGTGACGAGGTCGTGGCCCCGCGCCCAGCGGACGGCGTCGCGGACCCAAGGGGGGACGTCGTTGAAGCCGTGGGGCGCCAGCGCGCCGACGGGGGGTTCGCCGGCGAGGCGGTACTTGGCCCGCACGACCTGGGCCCGGGTGATGGGGGCGTTGGGGACGAAGGCGGCCGGGGTGATGCCGGTCATGATCCCGTTGGCCTTGACCCAGCGCACGGCGTCCTCGACCCAGGGGGGGACGTCGTTGAAGCCGTGGGCCGGGAGCGGACCGACGTCGGGGGCCCCGGCCTCGCGGTAGAGGAGCCGGGCGACCTGGGCCCGGGTGATGGGGTCGTCGGGCTTGAAGGTGGTCGGAGTGATCCCCGTCATCATCGGTGGGTCGTTGACCGACGAGGTGATCCAGGCCACGGCGTCATCGACCCAAGGCGGCACGTCGTTGAAGCCGTGGGGTGGGTAGACGGCTTCGACGGCACCGATGTCGCAGGACCCGCCCGCGGGATGGGGCCGACCCACGCCGCGCTGGTCGGCCGGTAGGCCGCCGTCGCACTGGGGGCCGGGAACGGCGTCCACGACCGGGGAGTCCCACAGGGGGAACACGCTCGGGAGCTCGCCGCCGTTGGCCCGGGCCGGCCCGAGGCGCGGCTCGGCCACGTTCTGCTGGTCACCCACTCCCGTGAAGGCGCAGGCGGTGTCGCCGTCGACGCTGTAGGACGAGGCGGTCGCGCCTTGCACGAAGCAGTTGCCGGCGCTCACCTCGTTGCCGGCCACGATGCTGTGCGAGGAGCCGAGGTCGCCGAGGACGTACACGATGCGGCCCGAGAAGCCCACGTTCGTCGCGGTGTTGCCCGCCACGGTCGCGTGGCGTAGCGTCGTGTCGCCGGCGGACTGGGTCACCGCGCTGGGCCCTTCGTTCCCGCTCAGCGTCGAGTTGGCCACCGTCAGGTCACCCGCCGAGTCGAGCCCGGAGATCGTTCCGGTTCCGGTGTTGTCCACCACCGCCGATTCCCCGATCTCGATGTCGCCGCCCGCGACGGTCGCCACCGCGCCGCCGGTGCGCGCCGAGTTCCCGGCGACCAGGGAGCGCAGGATGGTCACATCCCCCTGCCCGAGGATCCCACCCCCGCCGTTGTCCAGGGTGCCCTGATCGGTGTTGCCGATGATGCGGGAGTCGGTGACCGTCAGCGGCCCGATGGCGAACACGCCGCCCCCGTTGGCGGTCGCATCGCCGCCGGTGACGGTGAGGTCCTCGATCTCGAACCCGGCGGAGCTCACCGTCATGACGCGGTGGTCCGGGCAGGTCTGCTCGATCGTCGCGCCGGCACCCTCGAGGAGGAGGGCCTCGCTCCCCATGTTGTGGGCCACGGGCCCCTCCAGGGCGCCGATGCAGGAGAGCGCGTAGGTGGCTCCCGGGAGGAGCGAGATGACCGAGTCGTCACCGTCCTGCTGGGCGAGGAAGAAGGCCTCGCGGAGCGAGAGGTCGCCGGCTCCGTAGTCCGCGTCGAACTCGTCGGTGAGGAGGTCGGGTTGGTGGGTGGTGGCCGCGCCGGCGACGCCCGGGTGGCCCAGGAGGGCGGTGATCAGCAGCCCGGTGGCGAGCCCTGCTCTCGTGATGCTTCGACGGGAGGCCATTGGCGAGGTGTGCTCCTTCGTCGCGGGTCCTTCCCGCTATCGAGCGTCGCGCCGGGCCTGATCCCTGTCCTGAGTAGGGCCTACTCATTCCCGGGAGCCGACGACGCGGCCTGTCGCCGTCGCCCGGGTTCAGGCCTCGACGAGGTAGGTGACGCCCCGGACCCGGGCGGCCTCCCGCAGGCCTGGGGCGTCCTGGCCCACGACGATGTCGGCGCCCAAGATCGTCGCGGCGGTCAGCGCTTCGGCGGACAGGAGGTTCAGCCCGTGCTCGCCGGCGAGGGGACCGATGGCGGGAAGGAGACGGCGGAGGTCGATGATCGCGAAGCGCTCGGGGAGGTGGTCGACCGCCCGACGGATCGCTCTGCCGGCGGGCGCCGGCTGCCGTTCGATGCGGCGGCTCAGGAAGCCGCCCCGGCTGCCGTGGATGGTCGAGGCGAGGCGCCACCACCAGGTACACGTCGTCGCCACCTCGTCGTCGTCGATGACCAGAGCACCGTTGGTCAGCATGCGGAGGGCGAGGACGTCGTCGACGAGGATCACCAGTCGGTCCACTCCGACTCGCGTCGATCCACCTCGGCGGCCGCGGCCGCGTACTCCCCCGACTCGACGGACTTGCCGATCTCGGCTCGGATGTCGGCGGCCATGCGGGCGGCGATGCCGGCGAAAGGATCGCGCTCGACCCGTATCGCGTCCTCGAGCGCCTCGGTGACGAACGCGTTGACCGACTGCCTCCGGCGTCTCGCCACCTGGGCGAGGTCGTGCCGCAGGCGGGGGTCCACCCGAACCGAGAGCTGCACCGGGTCGCCGTCGTCGGGGCCCTCGAACGGTTCCCACGAGGGGTGGAGGTCGAGAGACGCCCGGATCCGCTCGATCTCCCTGTCGAACTCATCCGATCGCGCCATCCCCCGAATGCTAGCGCTGTGTGAGATCTGCTAGCAGTTCGCGAGGAAATCCTTGACACGCGGCGCCGCCCGTCCTACCTTGCGCGCCGACGCCCGCCGGCGGCCGGAATCGGCCCCGGAATGACGGGTTGCTTGTCGTCGCGTGCGCGCCTAGCATCCTGCGTGCCGTGCGTCCCCCTGTTGTCGCCTGTCTCTCGTTCTTGGCGACCTCACGCGGGTGCCCGGACCTCACGCCCCTCAACTTCTCGGAGTGACCGTTGGCTGCTCGCGCTGTCGCCCAGGACCGCTACTCGTTCGGCTCCATCGCCGAAGCGCTCCCTCTGCCCGATCTGATCTCCGTTCAGCGCGACTCCTTCGAGTGGCTGCTGCACCAGGGCCTCCGCAACACCTTCGCCGACATCAGTCCGATCAAGGACTTCACCGAGGCGCTCCAGCTCGAGCTGGAGTTCGACCCCGACGACGAGGACCTGCGCCCGCCGCCGAAGTTCACGGTGGAGGAGTGCAAGGAGAAGGACATGACCTACTCCGCACCGATCTTCGTGCGGGCCCGGTTCATGAACGCCCAGACGGGAGAGATCAAGGAGCAGACCGTCTTCATGGGCGACTTCCCCATGATGACCGACAAGGGCACCTTCATCATCAACGGCACCGAGCGCGTCGTCGTGTCCCAGCTCGTCCGGTCGCCGGGCGTCATCTTCCAGCCGGGTGAGCGCTTCCGCCTCCGGAACCTGGCCAAGCACCAGCTGGTCACCGGCACCATCCACCCCTACCGGGGCGAGTGGATCGAGTTCGACGTCGAGCAGAAGCCCGGCAAGGACGTCACCTGTGGCACCCGCGTGGCCCGCAAGCGCCGGCTCAGCATCTTCGTGCTGCTCCGTGCCCTCGGTTACGACGAGGAGAACGAGCCCGGCTTCATCCAGCGCTTCGTCGACCACTTCGACTTCCTCGAGGGGCAGTGGGAGAAGGAGCGGGAGGTCGCCCAGACCCAGGACGAGGCCCTGGTCGAGATCTACAAGCGGGCCCGTCCGGGCGAGCCCCCCACCACCGAATCGGCGCGGGCCTACTTCCGCAACGCCTTCTTCGAGCCCCGGCGCTATGACCTCAGCCGGGTCGGCCGCTACAAGCTGAACCGCAAGCTCGGTCCCGAGCTGGCGAACATCCAGGAGACCTTCGGGCTGAAGGACCTGGACCTGCCCACGCCGGACCAGCCCGTGCTCAGCCGCTGCGAGGTCCTCGCCGCGTGCACGTACCTGCTGCACCTGGCCAAGGGTGATCCGGGCTACCGCCTCGACGACCAGGACCACTTCGCCAACCGTCGCATCCGGTCGGTGGGCGAGCTCATCCAGAACCAGGTCCGCATCGGCCTGTCCCGCATGGAGCGGGTCGTCCGTGAGCGCATGACCACCCAGGACGTCGAGGCCATCACGCCCCAGACGCTGATCAACATCCGGCCGGTGGTCGCCGCGATCAAGGAGTTCTTCGGCACGAGCCAGCTCTCCCAGTTCATGGACCAGGTCAACCCCCTGTCGGGCCTGACCCACCGTCGCCGCCTCAGCGCCCTCGGCCCGGGCGGCCTCTCCCGGGAGCGGGCCGGCTTCGAGGTCCGTGACGTCCACTTCTCCCACTACGGCCGCATGTGCCCGATCGAGACCCCCGAGGGCCCCAACATCGGGCTCATCGGCGCCCTGGCCACCTACGCCCGGGTGAACGAGTTCGGCTTCCTCGAGACCCCCTACCGGAAGGTGATCGACGGTCGGGTCACCGACGAGATCGTGTTCCTGACCGCGGACGAGGAGGAGGAGTACGTCTGCGCCCAGGCCAACGCGCCCATCGACGCCAACGGCGACTTCGTCAACGAACGGGTGCTGGTCCGGCGCTCACCGCAGGCGGCCTCCCTGGCCGACCTGCGCCTGATGCTGGAGCGGGACGTCTACTTCGCGGCCACCACCGAGATCTCCTCGGTGCCGCCCTCCGAGGTCCAGATGATGGACATCTCGCCGAAGCAGATCGTGTCGGTGGCCACGGCGCTGATCCCCTTCCTCGAGCACGACGACGCCAACCGGGCCCTCATGGGGGCCAACATGCAGCGTCAGGCGGTCCCGCTGGTGCGGGCCGAGGCGCCGTTCATCGGTACCGGCATCGAGGCGCGGGCCGCCCGCGACGCGGCCGACATGGTCCTGGCCGAGGACGCCGGGACGGTCACCGAGGTCGACGGCAAGTTCATCGAGGTCGAGTACGCCAAGCTGGGACGCAAGGTCTACAAGCTGCTCAAGTTCGAGCGTTCGAACCAGGACACGTCCATCAACCAGAAGCCCCGAGTGGTCGAGGGCCAGAAGGTCAAGAAGGGCGATCTGCTGGCCGACGGCCCCTCCACCGACAAGGGTGAGCTGGCCCTGGGCAAGAACCTCCTGGTGGCCTTCATGCCCTGGGAGGGCTACAACTTCGAGGACGCCATCATCCTGTCCGAGCGGCTGGTCCGTGACGACGTCCTCACCTCGATCCACATCCACGAGTACGAGATCGACGCCCGGGACACCAAGCTCGGCCCCGAGGAGATCACCCGGGACATCCCGAACCTCTCCGATGACATCCTGGCCGACCTCGACGACCGCGGCATCGTGCGGGTGGGGGCCGAGGTGGGCCCCGGCGATGTCCTGGTCGGCAAGGTCACGCCCAAGGGCGAGACCGAGCTGACCCCCGAGGAGCGCCTCCTGCGGGCCATCTTCGGTGAGAAGGCCCGCGAGGTACGCGACACCTCCCTGAAGGTGCCCCACGGCGAGCAGGGCAAGGTCATCGACGTCAAGCTGTTCAGTCGCGACGAGCAGCACGAGCTGCCCCCGGGCGTGAACCAGCTGGTCCGGGTCTACGTCGGACAGAAGCGCAAGATCAGCGTCGGCGACAAGCTGGCCGGCCGCCACGGCAACAAGGGTGTGATCTCCAAGATCCTGCCCGTCGAGGACATGCCGTTCATGGCCGACGGGTCACCCATCGACGTCCTGCTGAACCCCCTCGGCGTCCCCTCCCGGATGAACGTCGGCCAGGTGCTCGAGGCCCACCTCGGCTACGTCGCCCGATGGGGTTGGGACATCGACGGCGACGGCAAGTCCGACGTCGGCGATCAGCCCATCCGGGGCACCGAGACCAAGACCCGTCCCACCACGAAGCCGGCCACGCTCATCGCCACACCCGTGTTCGACGGGGCCCACTGGGAGGAAGCCGATGTCGAGGACGGTCTCAGGGGCCATCCGACGATCAAGGACCTCCTGACCAACATCGTCCCGGAGTCCGTCGACGGTGAGCGCCTGGTCCAGTCCAGCGGCAAGGCCACGCTCTATGACGGTCGGACCGGCCTGCCCTACGACAACCCGATCATGGTCGGCCAGATCTACATCCTGAAGCTGGCCCACCTCGTGGACGACAAGATCCACGCCCGTTCCACCGGGCCGTACTCGATGATCACCCAGCAGCCCCTGGGCGGCAAGGCCCAGTTCGGTGGCCAGCGCTTCGGTGAGATGGAGGTGTGGGCCCTGGAGGCCTACGGCGCCGCCTACTGCCTGCAGGAGCTGCTCACCATCAAGTCCGACGACGTGCTCGGCCGGGTGAAGGTCTACGAGGCCATCGTCAAGGGCGAGAACATCCCGGAGCCGGGCATCCCCGAGAGCTTCAAGGTGCTCATCAAGGAGATGCAGGCCCTCTGCATCAACGTCGAGGTCCTCTCCCAGGCGGGCGAGGAGATCGAGATGCGCGAGCTGGACGAGGACGTGTTCCGTACCGCCGAGGAGCTCGGCATCGACATCAGCCGCCCCGAGCGGGGCACCGACGAAGACGACGAACTGCGCGCGGCCAGCCGCACGACCGGCCGCATCTAACGGCGCCGACGCCAGAAGACACGAGAAGAGGCACTCATGCTCGACGTCAACAACTTCCACCAGCTCACCATCTCCCTGGCCACGGCGGACTCGATCCGCACGTGGTCCAACGGTGAGGTCAAGAAGCCCGAGACGATCAACTACCGCACGCTCAAGCCCGAGAAGGACGGCCTGTTCTGCGAGAAGATCTTCGGGCCCACCAAGGACTGGGAGTGCTACTGCGGCAAGTACAAGCGCGTCCGGTTCAAGGGCATCATCTGTGAGCGTTGCGGCGTCGAGGTGACCCGTTCGAAGGTCCGGCGCGAGCGCATGGGCCACATCGAGCTGGCCGCCCCCGTGGTCCACATCTGGTACCTCCGCGGCACCCGCTCCTGGCTGGCCTACCTGCTCACCGGCACCGAGCCCAAGGACGAGCTGAAGGCCAAGCAGCTGGAGAAGGTCATCTACTTCGCGGCCAACCTGGTGTGGTTCGTCGACGACGAGAAGCGCCACGCCGAGCTGCCCAACCTCGAGGTCGAGCTGCAGGGCGAGAAGGAAGCCATCGAAAAGGACCGTGAGCTCGAGATCGCCGAGCGGCTCGAGGAGCTCGAGTCCGAGATCGAGGAGCTCGAGGCCGAGGGTGCCAAGGCGAACGACCTCAAGTCCCGCCGGCGGGCCGCGGACAAGGACCTGGAGGAGATCCGGGAGCGCTACGAGGAGGAGATGGACCTGGTCCAGCGGGCCTTCGACGAGTTCAGCTCGCTCTTCCCCCGCAAGATCATCGAGGACGAGATCCTCTGGCGGGAGATGGCCGACCGCTACGGCGAGTACTTCGAGGGCGGGATGGGCGCGGACGCCATCGCCCGGCTGATGGAACAGGTCGACTTCGACGCCGAAGAGGAGATCCTCCGCAACCAGATCGACCCGCCCGAGGGCCAGAAGCCCCTCTCGGCCCAGCGCAAGCAGAAGTCCATCAAGCGCCTCAAGATCGTCTCGGCGTTCAACCGCCGCGACGAGCACGGGCGTCGGACCAACGACCCGCGGGCCATGATCCTCGACGTCGTTCCGGTGATCCCACCCGAGTTGCGCCCGATGGTCCAGCTCGACGGTGGCCGGTTCGCCACCTCGGACCTCAACGACCTCTACCGCCGGGTCATCAACCGGAACAACCGCCTCAAGCGGCTGCTGGACCTCGGTGCCCCCGAGATCATCGTCAACAACGAGAAGCGGATGCTGCAGGAGGCCGTCGACGCCCTGTTCGACAACGGCCGCCGCGGTCGGCCCGTGACCGGGCCGGGCAATCGTCCCCTCAAGTCGCTCTCCGACATGCTGAAGGGCAAGCAGGGCCGCTTCCGCCAGAACCTGCTGGGCAAGCGGGTCGACTACTCGGGCCGTTCGGTCATCGTGGGTGGTCCCCAGCTGCGCCTGCACCAGTGCGGCCTGCCCAAGCTCATGGCCCTGGAGCTGTTCAAGCCCTTCGTCATGAAGAAGCTCGTCGACGAGGAGCTGGCCCAGAACATCAAGTCGGCCAAGCGCATGGTGGAACGGCGCAAGTCCCAGGTGTGGGACGTCCTCGACGACGTCATCAAGGAGCACCCGGTCCTGCTGAACCGAGCCCCCACGCTGCACCGTCTGGGCATCCAGGCCTTCGAGCCGGTGCTGGTCGAGGGCAAGGCCATCCAGATCCACCCACTGGTCTGCCAGGCCTTCAACGCCGACTTCGACGGCGACCAGATGGCGGTGCACCTGCCGCTGTCGGCCGAGGCCCAGGCCGAGAGCCGAATCCTCATGCTGTCGGCCCACAACGTGCTCAGCCCGGCCCACGGCCGCCCGCTGGTCACCCCGACCCAGGACATGGTCATCGGTGCCTACTACCTGACCCAGGGGCCCGGTGAGGTCGATCCCGAGGATCCGACCAAGGCCCGTCGTCACGCGGATGACGAGTGGCGGACGATCAAGGCGTTCCGGCACGTGGAAGGGGTCGAGCGGGCCTACGAGGCCGGCGACATCACCCTGCACGAGCCGATCATCCTCCGGGTGCCCGAGCTCGAGGCCACCCCCGCGAACGGGAAGGCGGCCACCTACACGCCGACCACGACCGGCCGCGTCCTGTTCAACGAGGTCCTCCCCGAGGACTTCGAGTACGTGAACGACGTCGTGCGCAAGGGGGACATGGGCGCCATCGTGGACGTCCTGGCCGATGCCTACCCCAAGGCGGTCGTCGCCCAGACCCTCGACGGGCTCAAGAACCGGTGCTTCCGCTTCGCCACCAAGTCGGGTCTCACCGTCTCGGTGGACGACGTGCGGACCCCGGCCGACAAGCGCCAGATCCTCGACGACCACGAGAAGCAGGCCGAGAAGGTCGAGGACCAGTTCCGCAAGGGCGTCATCACCGACGGTGAGCGACGCCAGAAGGAAGTGGAGATCTGGAACGACGCCACGGCCATGATCCAGCACCAGTTGGAGGTCGACCTGGCGGCCAACCCGTTCAACCCCATCGACATGATGGTGCGTTCGGGTGCTCGGGCGAACCCCATGCAGATCCGCCAGATCGCGGGCATGCGGGGCCTGGTGGCCAACCCCCGAGGCGACATGATCCCCCGACCGATCAAGTCGAACTACCGCGAGGGCCTCTCGGTCCTCGAGTACTTCATCGCCACGCCGGGTGCCCGCAAGGGCCTGGTGGACACCGCGCTGCGGACCGCCGACTCGGGCTACCTCACCCGGCGCCTGGTCGACGTGGCCCAGGAGCTCATCATCCAGGAACAGGACGACTCGGTCGAGGCCGCCGGTCCGGTCCGGGGCATCTGGCTCGAGGACATCGAGGCGGACACGCCCGGCAAGCGGACCTATCTGGAGACCCGGCTGTACAGCCGGGCCCTGGCCGACGACGTCAAGCTGTCCGACCGCACCACCCTGGCGGCCGGCACCATCGTCTGGGACGAGGAGATGGCGGCCTTGCGGGATGATCCCGAGGTCACCCGGGTCCGGGTGCGCTCGCCGCTGACCGACGAGGCCGAGGTCGGGGTCTCCCTGGGCGCCTACGGCGGCTCGCTGGCCACCGGCAAGGACATCGAGGTGGGCGAGGCCGTCGGGGTCATCGCCGCCCAGTCCATCGGTGAGCCCGGTACGCAGCTGACCATGCGGACGTTCCACACCGGCGGCATCGCCGGTTCCGACATCGCCGGCGGTCTGCCCCGGGTCGTGGAGCTCTTCGAAGCCCGTAGCCCCAAGGGCAAGGCCACCCTGGCCCGCACGTCCGGCATCGTCCGGGTCGACGAGGAGGAAGGTCGTGGCCGGACGGTCACGATCGTGGCCGACGACGGCGAGGAGGACGAGTACAGCATCCCGCTGGCGGTGCGCCTCGAGGTGGGCGACGGTGACGAGGTCGCCGCCGGTGACCCCCTGGTCGAGGGCCCCCGCGATCCCAAGGAGCTCCTGGAGATCAAGGGTGTCCGCGAGACCCAGAAGTACCTCGTGGACGAGGTCCAGAAGGTCTACCGGGACCAGGGCGTGTCGATCCACGACAAGCACATCGAGCTCATCGTCCGCCAGATGACCCGGCGGGTCGCGGTGTCGGAGCCGGGCGACAGCGGCTTCCTGCCCGGCGAGCGGGTCGACCAGTGGGTCTTCACCCGCATCAACCGGGAGCTGGTCCAGGACGGCAAGGTCCCCGCCGAAGGCCGGCCCGAGCTGATGGGCATCACCAAGGCCTCACTGGCGACCGACTCGTGGCTCTCGGCGGCCTCCTTCCAGGAGACCACCCGGGTGCTGACCGAGGCGGCCATCGAGTCCCGCTCCGACACCCTCATCGGGCTGAAGGAGAACATCATCATCGGCAAGCTGATCCCTGCGGGGACCGGCATGGCCAAGTACAAGGACATCGGCACCACCGCCCCCGACTACGTCCCCATGGAGTACTACTCCTCGGCGGACGAGGAGCAGGACCTGGCCGAATGGCTGGCCGGGCGCAGCGAGACCGGCGAGACCGGCGTGGGCATCCTCGCCGGCAGCCCGGCCGGGGCCGAGGTCATCGACCTCCCGTCCAAGGACGACGAGGCCTCCGCCTGATCCACGGCGCGTCGTCCTGGCGCCTGATCCGGTCCGTCCAGCGACCGGATCAGGCGCCAGGACCGCGTCTAGGTTCGCGTCGATGATCACCCGGCCCGAGCCGCCGGTCACGCCCGCCTGGCGGGCCGCCCACGTCCTGGCGCTGTCGAGTCTGGCGGTGACCGTGCCGCTGCTCTCGTTGTTGGGCCAGAACCCCACCTTCTTCGTCGCCCATGGATCCGGACCGGGAGAGGTCCTGTCGGTCGCCCTCCTCGCCGCGCTCGTCGTGCCCGCCGTGCTCCTGGTGATCGAACTGGTCCTGGGCCGGTTGCGGCCGCGGTGGGACTGGCCGGTGCACCTGGGGGTCATCGGCTGCCTGGCCGCCCTGGTCGCCGCCAACGTGCTCGACGACCTGATCGGCACCGTTCTCGACGACCTCCCGCTGGTCTCCGGTCCCCTGACCCTGGTCGGCGCCGTGGGCGCGGGGATCGGGTTCGTGCGGGCCTATCGCCACCGCCCCTTGTTGCGGTCGACCCTGTCGGTGCTGGCCCTGGCCCCGCTCGGCTTCGTCGCCTTCTTCGCTCTGGCCACCCCGGCCCACGAGCTGGTCTTCCCCGCCTCGGTGGCGGCCGCAGAGGTGACCCTGGGCGACGACCTCCCACCGATCGTCATGGTGGTGCTCGACGAGTTGCCCCTGGCCTCCGTGCTCACCGCGGATGCCGAGTCGATCGACGCCGAGCGCTTTCCGAACCTCGCCCGGCTGGCGGGTGACGGGGTCTGGTACCCGAACGCCACCTCGGTGGCGGCCTACAGCCACGAGGCCGTGCCGGCCATCCTCACCGGCAACCGCGTCCGCGACGAGAACCTGCCTCCGACCCCCAGTGGACACCCGGACTCCCTCTTCACCCTCCTGGCGGCCGACTACACCATCTCCGCCCACGAGGCGCTGACCGCGCTGTGCACGCCGAGCCTCTGTGAGGACTCGTCGGGCGCGGTCGATGCCTCCGCTCTCGGCGTGCTGCTGTCCGACCTCGGCGTCGTGGCCGGACACGTCACCCTGCCGGCGGTCCTCGAAGCCTGGTTGCCGACCATCGACGAGACCTGGGCCAACTTCGGCGAGGACCCGGTGGCCCTCGACCTGGAGGCCGACCGGATCACCCGGGAGCGGGAAGCGTTCGTCGACGCGTTGGGGGAGTTCGACCGGGTCGGCGAGTTCCACTCGGCCGTGGCGGGCATCGAGGCGACGGCCGAGCCCCACCTCACCTTCATCCACACCGTCTTCCCGCACGTGCCGTGGAACCGTCACGCCGACGGGTCGACCTATCCGAGTCCGGGCAACCCCGGCCTCGAGGACGACGTCTGGACCACTCAGGCCGCCTCGGACCGCGCGCTGCAGCGTCACCTGCTCCAGGCCCAGTACGCCGACGTGCTGCTGGGTGACCTCCTCGATCGCCTCGACGCCGAAGGGCTCTATGACGAGGCGCTGGTGGTCCTCACCGCCGACCACGGGGCGTCGTTCGTGCCCGGGACCCACCGCCGCCTACCGGCTCCGGAGAGCCTGCAGGGGATCATGGCCGTGCCCCTCGTGGTGAAGGCCCCGGCCTCGATCGCCGTCGCCGGCCACACCGATGACCGCATCGCGGAGACGATCGACGTCGTGCCGACCATCGCCGCCCTCCTGGGCGCCGAGTTGCCGTGGGACGCCGACGGCGTCAGCCTCGTCGGGCCCGCGCCGGCCACCGACGATCGGGGGGTCTACGCCCGGGGTGAGACCCACGACGCCGACGCCGACTCCTTGGACCTGACGGCGACCGTGGACCACATCTGGGACCGGTTCGCGTTGGGGGACCGCCTGGAGCTCCATGGCCTGGGCCCGGAGGCGGACCGCATCGGCCGGCGGGTCCGGGTCCGTGACCGGGGCGTCGAGGACGCCGAGAGCTGCTGGTCGGCGGCCGATCCGGTGCCCGGCGCCCGGGCCTGGGCCGGCGGCCGGATCGAGTCGGCGATCGCCGACGATCTGGACCTGGCGGTGGTGGTCGCCGGCCGGGTGGTCGCGACGACCACGACCTATGCCACCGGGGACGAGGCTCACGCCGTGCTCGCCCTCGGCGACCCCGACCTCTGGCCCGCCGACGGCTCCGTGGTGCTCTGGCGCATCACCGAGGACGGCTGGCGCGAGGTGCCGACGTGCTGAGCGCGCCCGCCCCCTTTGCCGTTCGCGGCTCGGACCCGTAGGCTGGGCGGCCGTCCCCGGTCCCCGAGGACCGAGTGCTGTCCCCCCGTAGTTCCTGTGTTCACTCGGGCGGCTGTCCATTCTGCCCAGACCCCCAAAGATGTCCTGAGAGGTTCGTTCGTGCCGACCGTGCAACAACTGGTCCGTAAGGGCCGAAAGTCGAAGCGTCGCAAGGAAGCGACGCCGGCGCTCAAGGGAGCGCCCCAGAAGCGAGGCGTCTGCACCCGCGTGTACACCGCCACGCCGAAGAAGCCGAACTCGGCCCTGCGCAAGGTCGCCCGTGTCCGTCTCAACAACGGCATGGAGGTCACCGCCTACATCCCCGGCGAGGGCCACAACCTCCAGGAGCACTCGATCGTGCTCGTCCGCGGTGGCCGGGTCAAGGACCTGCCCGGCGTGCGCTACAAGATCATCCGCGGCACCCTCGACGCCTCCGGCGTCAGCCAGCGCAACCAGGCCCGTAGCCGCTACGGCGCCAAGAAGGAGGGCTGAGATGCCGCGCAAGGGCCCAGCTCCCCGCCGTGAGTACCCGCCGGACCCGATCTACAAGTCGGTCCTGATCACCCAGATCGTGAACAAGGTCCTCCAGCGGGGCAAGCGCACCACCGCCGAGCGCATCGTCTACGAGGCGATGGCGATCATCGAGCAGAAGACCGGCTCCGAGCCCGTCTCGACCGTGAAGCGGGCGGTGGACAACGTCCGCCCCCAGCTCGAGGTCAAGAGCCGGCGGGTGGGTGGCGCCACCTACCAGGTGCCGATGGAGGTCCGTCCCCGACGGGCCACCACCCTGGCCATCCGGTGGCTGGTCAGCTTCTCGCGGGACCGTCGTGAGCGGACCATGGCCGAGCGCCTGGCCAACGAGTTGTTGGATGCCAGCAACGGGATCGGGGCGGCCATGAAGCGCAAGGAAGACCTGCACAAGATGGCCGAGAGCAACAAGGCCTTCGCCCACTACCGCTGGTAGCGGGCTGTCGCGGGATTCCCGTGGCGCGGCACTACCCTTTCCCCTGATGGCTTACCGCACACCGGGGTCCAAGAAGGACCTGAAGACCGCCCTGCGGTAGCCCCGAGCCGACTTCGGGGGTGCGCCCCCGAGGTGTGCACCCGAGCGAAGCTGCGACCCACCCCCCGAGCAACGCCCGAGAGAGCACCATGGCTGACGTAATCCGAGACCGCCCCCTGGCCCGTACCCGCAACATCGGGATCATGGCCCACATCGACGCGGGCAAGACCACCACGACCGAGCGGATCCTCTACTACACGGGTCGCTCCTACAAGATCGGCGAGGTCCACGAGGGTGCCGCCGTCATGGACTGGATGGCCCAGGAGCAGGAGCGGGGCATCACCATCACCTCCGCGGCCACGACCTGCAACTGGAAGGACCACTGGATCAACATCATCGACACGCCCGGCCACGTCGACTTCACCGTCGAGGTCGAGCGGTCGCTGCGGGTGCTCGACGGCGCGGTCGCCGTGTTCGACGCCGTCGCCGGCGTGGAGCCTCAGACCGAGACGGTCTGGCGCCAGGCCAACAAGTACGGCGTTCCCCGTCTCTGCTTCATCAACAAGATGGACCGCCTCGGCGCCGACTTCTACGCCGCGGTGGACTCGATGCACGACCGTCTCGGGGCCACGACCGCGATCATCCAGCTCCCGATCGGGGCCGAGGGCGCCTTCCGGGGCTCGATCGACCTGATCACGATGCAGGCGCTGGTCTGGGAGGGTGAGGACACCGACCTCGGCGCCAACTACGAGGTCAAGGAGATCCCCGCCGACCTCGTCGACGAGGCCGAGACCTACCGCCACGAGTTGATCGACGTGCTGTCCAACCACAGCGAGCTGATCCTGGAGAAGTACGTGGGCGACGAGGAGATCACCAACGAGGATCTCCGGGTCGCGTTGCGGGACGCCACCCTGGCCGGTGAGGTCGTCCCCGTCCTGTGCGGGACGGCGTTCAAGAACAAGGGGGTCCAGCCCCTGCTCGACGCCATCGTCGACTACCTCCCCTCGCCGCTGGACCTCCCGCCCGTGGAGGGCGAGGATCCCTCCGGGCACCAGACCCTGGAGCGCAAGGCCGACGACGGCGACCCCTTCGCCGCCCTCGCCTTCAAGATCGTGGCCGACCCCCACGGCAAGCTGACCTACTTCCGGGTCTACAGCGGGACCGCCCCCAAGGGCGGCCAGATCCTCAACGTCCGCACCGGCAAGAAGGAGCGGCTGGGTCGCATCCTGGAGATGCACGCCAACCACTCCGAGGACCGTGAGTCGGTGCACGCGGGCGACATCGTGGCCGCCATCGGCATGAAGGACACCCGAACCGGCGACACCCTCGCCGCTGCCGACAACCCGATCGTGCTCGAGCAGCTCGAGTTCCCCGAGCCGGTCATCCACGTCGCGGTGGAGCCCAAGACCAAGGCCGACCAGGACAAGATGGGCAAGGCCCTCTACTCGCTGTCCGAAGAGGACCCCACCTTCCAGGTGCGAACCGACGAGGAGACGGGCCAGACGGTCATCTCCGGCATGGGTGAGCTACACCTCGAGGTGCTGGTGGACCGCATGCTGCGGGAGTTCAACGTGGATGCGACGGTGGGCAAGCCCCAGGTCGCCTACCGCGAGACGATCACCCAGGCCGTCCAGAAGGTCGTGTACCGCCACGTCAAGCAGACCGGCGGCAAGGGCCAGTTCGCGCACGTGGTCATCAACCTCGAGCCCACCGGTCCCGGTGGGGGCTACGAGTTCACCGACAAGATCACCGGCGGGCGCATCCCCAAGGAGTACATCCCCTCGGTCGACCAGGGGATCCAGGAGTCCCTCAGCGCCGGCGTCCTCGCCGGGTACCCGATGGTCGATGTGCGGGCCACCCTCACCGACGGCTCCTTCCACGACGTGGACTCCTCGGAGATGGCCTTCAAGGTCGCCGGCTCGATGGCCTTCAAGGAGGCCTCCCGCAAGGCCAAGCCGGTCCTGCTGGAGCCGATCATGGCCGTCGAGGTCGTCACCCCCGAGGACTACCTCGGTGATGTGATGGGTGATCTCTCCAGCCGTCGGGGCCGCCTCGGCGGCTCGGTCCAGCGGGGCAACAGCCAGGTCATCCAGGCCCAGGTGCCCCTGTCGGAGATGTTCGGTTACGCTACCGACCTGCGTTCCCGCACCCAGGGACGAGCGAACTACACGATGCAGTTCGACTCCTATCAGCAGATGCCCGCATCGGTTCAGGAAGAGATCGTCGCCCGCGTGCGCGGCGAGTAGTCCCACCCCCCACCCGTTCCAGACAGAGACACCGGAGAGAGTCATGGCCAAGGAGAAGTTCGAGCGGAACAAGCCGCATGTGAACGTGGGGACGATGGGCCACATCGACCACGGGAAGACGACGTTGACCGCGGCGATCACGCGGGTGTTGTCGGAGGGGTCGGATTCGTCGCATTTCACGGAGTTCGCGGACATCGACAAGGCGCCTGAGGAGCGTGAGCGGGGGATCACGATCAACATCGCTCATGTGGAGTACGAGACCGAGAACCGGCATTACGCGCATGTGGACATGCCGGGGCATGCGGATTACATCAAGAACATGATCACGGGCGCGGCGCAGGTGGATGGCGCGATCTTGGTGGTCTCGGCTGCGGATGGTCCGATGCCTCAGACCCGGGAGCATGTGTTGTTGGCTCGTCAGGTGGGGGTGCCGGCGATCGTGGTGGCGTTGAACAAGGTTGATCAGGTCGATGACGAGGAGTTGTTGGATCTGGTGGAGCTCGAGGTGCGTGAGCTCCTGTCGGAGTACGAGTTCCCGGGTGATGATGTGCCGGTGGTGCGGGTGTCGGCGTTGAAGGCCTTGGAGGGCGACGCGGACGCGGCGGGTCAGGTGAATGAGTTGATGGTGGCGGTGGATGAGTACATCCCCCAGCCGGAGCGGGACACCGAGAAGCCGTTCTTGATGCCGATCGAGGATGTGTTCACGATCACGGGTCGGGGGACGGTGGTGACGGGCCGGGTGGAGCAGGGGGTCGTCAACACCGGTGACGAGGTGGAGATCGTGGGGATCCGTGACACCCAGAAGACCACGGTGACGGGTGTGGAGATGTTCCGCAAGTTGCTCGATGAGGGTCGGGCGGGCGACAACATCGGTGCGTTGTTGCGGGGCACGGGCAAGGAGGACGTGGAGCGGGGTCAGGTGTTGGCCAAGCCGGGCAGCATCACGCCCCACACCGACTTCGAGGCTCAGACCTATGTGTTGACCCAGGCCGAGGGTGGTCGTCACAAGCCGTTCTTCGCGGGGTATCGGCCCCAGTTCTACTTCCGGACCACCGATGTGACCGGTGACATCGCGTTGCCGGAGGGCACCGAGATGTGCATGCCGGGGGACAACACGGCGATGACGGTGAGCCTGCAGGCGCCGATCGCCATGGACGAGGGTCTGCGTTTCGCCATCCGTGAGGGTGGCCGTACCGTCGGCGCCGGCCGCGTCACCAAGATCCTCAAGTGATGAGGCGTCAGCCGAAGAGCCAGGAGTCCTGATGGCCGCTCAGCAGAAGATCCGCATCCGGCTCAAGGCCTACGACCACGAGATCATCGACCAGTCGACCAAGAAGATCGTCGAGACGGTCGTCCGGACCGAGGCGACCATCCGGGGCCCGGTCCCGCTGCCGACCGAGAAGCACCGCTACACGGTGATCCGGTCACCGCACAAGGACAAGGACTCCCGCGAGCACTTCGAGATGCGCATCCACAAGCGCCTGCTCGACATCCTCGAGCCCTCGCCCAAGACCGTGGACAGCCTCCAGCGCCTCGACCTCCCCGCCGGCGTCGACATCGAGATCAAGATCCAGCAGGCCTAGCGGCCCGCCGGCTCGCCGATCTGGCGTCAACCGGTCACGCTGGGCGTGACCAACTCACGAGATTTCGGCTCCGGGGCACGGTGGAAGCGCCGGCCCGGCGCCGCTATCATCACTCGGTCGTCGTACCCGGCACCGCGCCACCTACCACCGGGCGAAACACAACCGACGTCTGCGCAGGCCCCGCGGGAACCGTGCAGCACAATCTGACCGCGCTCCGCTGGGCCTCGCCCTGCGGAGCGCTCGCGTGAAGGACCCCAGAGCCAATGGCCAAGAAAGCGATCGTGGGAGAGAAGGTCGGGATGACCCAGGTCTGGGTCGACGACCGCGTCGTCCCCGTGACCGTCATCCGCGTCGCGTCCTGTCGCGTCGTGCAGCTCAAGACCCCCGAGACCGACGGCTACAGCGCCGTGCAGGTAACCCTCGGCACCCAGAAGCCCCAGCGCCTGAGCGGCGGCGAGCGGGGCCACTTCGACAAGGCCGGGGTGGACCCGGGTAGCAGGCTCGTCGAGCTGCGGGTCGATGACACCTCGGAGTACTCGGTGGGTCAGCAGATCACCGCCGATCTGCTCGAGGCCGGCGAACGCGTCGATGTGACCGCGGTGAGCAAGGGCAAGGGCTTCGCCGGGGTCATGAAGCGCCACAACTTCAAGGGCCAGCGGGCCAGCCACGGTGCTCACCGCGTGCACCGCATGCCCGGGGCCATCGGCGCCTGCGCCACCCCCGCCCGGGTGTTCAAGGGCACCCGGATGGCCGGCCGCACCGGCGGCCAGAAGGTGACCACCCTCAACCTCGAGGTGGTGCAGGCCGACGCCGAGCGCGACCTGATCCTGGTCAAGGGGTCGGTGCCGGGGGCGAACGGCGGCGTCGTGATCATCCGTGACGCCGTGAAGGCAGGGGTGTGAGATGGCGAGCATCGACGTGAAGTCGGCCACCGGCAAGAAGGCCGGGACGGCCACCCTCGAAGAGGACTGGTTCGGCATCGAGCCCAACGTGCCGGTCATGCACCAGGTGGTGACGGCCCAGTTGGCCGCCCGCCGCTCCGGCTCCCACAACACCCTCACCCGGGCCCAGGTCCGCGGTGGCGGCGCCAAGCCGTGGCGTCAGAAGGGCACCGGCCGGGCTCGAGCCGGCTCCAGCCGCAGCCCGCACTGGCGCGGTGGCGGCGTGGCCCACGGGCCCAAGACCCGCAACTACGCCCAGCGCACGCCCAAGAAGATGATCCGCCTCGCCCTGCGCTCGGCCCTGTCGGACCGGGCGGCCGAGGACAAGGTCCTGGTCGTCGACGACTGGGGCTTCGACGCCCCCAGCACGAAGGCGGCCCTCTCGGCGCTCGCCGCCCTGAAGCTCGAGGGTCGGGTCCTCGTGGTCCTCGGCGACGACGACACGGCGGCACGCAAGAGCTTCCGCAACCTGCCCAGCATCCAGACGATCCGCTCCCGTGAGCTGAACGCCTACGACGTGCTGGTCAACGACTGGGTCGTCTTCACCCAGGCCACGCTGCCGGGCGGCGAGCCCGCCGTGGCACCCGCGGCCGAGGCCGACACCACGGAGGAGGAGGGCTGATGAAGGACGCCCGCCAGGTCATCATCGAGCCCGTCGTGTCCGAGAAGAGCTACGCCCTCCTCGAGGAGGGCGTCTACACCTTCCGCGTGCACCCGACGGCCTCCAAGCCCGAGATCCGCGACGCCGTGGAGAAGATCTTCGGGGTGAGCGTCACCAACGTGAACACCCTCAACCGCAAGGGCAAGCGCCGCCGGAACCGCCGCGACGGCACCTTCGGCAAGCGGCCCGACCACAAACGCGCCCTGGTCAAGCTGGCCGAGGGCGACTCGATCGAACTGTTCGGGAGCTGAGCATGGGCACTCGCAAGCGCAAGCCGACCAGCGCCGGGCGCCGGTTCCAGACCGTCTCGGACTTCGAGGCGATCACCAAGGACCACCCCGAGAAGTCGCTGCTGGCCAAGAAGACCTCGACCGGAGGGCGCAACAACCACGGCCGCAAGACCGCCCGCCACCGCGGCGGCGGCCACAAGCAGCAGTACCGCGTCGTCGACTTCAAGCGGAACAAGGACGGTGTGCCCGCCACCGTCGCCGGCATCGAGTACGACCCCAACCGCAACTGCCGCATCGCGCTGCTGCACTACCACGACGGCGAGAAGCGCTACGTCCTCGCTCCCGAGGGCGTCACCGTGGGCGACAAGCTCCAGAACGGACAGGGCTCCGACATCCGTCCGGGCAATGCCCTCCCCATGCGCTACATCCCCGTCGGGACCACCGTGCACAACGTGGAGCTCCGGGTCGGTCAGGGCGGCCGCATGGCCCGCAGCGCCGGTACCAGCGTGCAGCTGGTCGCCAAGGAGGGTGACTGGGCCACGCTGCGCCTGCCCTCCACCGAGATGCGTCGCGTCCCCATCGACTGCCGGGCCACCATCGGCACCGTCGGCAACGCCGAGGCCGAGCTGCTCAAGATCGGCAAGGCCGGCCGCAACCGCTGGAAGGGCGTGCGCCCCCAGACCCGCGGCGTGGCCATGAACCCCGTCGACCACCCCCTCGGCGGTGGCGAGGGCAAGAGCTCGGGTGGCCGCCACCCCGTGTCGCCCTGGGGCAAGCCCGAGGGTCGCACCCGCAAGAAGAACAAGGACTCGGACAAGCTCATCATCCGTCGGCGCCGCCGGCGGGGTGGGCGGAGGTAGATCATGCCCCGCAGCCTCAAGAAGGGCCCTTTCGTCGACGACCACCTTCTCAAGAAGGTGGATGCGTTGAACGAGAGTGGCGAGAAGAAGGTCATCCAGACCTGGTCTCGCCGGTCCACGATCATCCCGGAGATGGTGGGACACACCATCGCCGTCCACGACGGCCGCAAGCACGTGCCCGTCTACATCACCGAGTCGATGGTCGGTCACAAGCTGGGCGAGTTCGCCCCCACCCGGACCTTCCGGGCCCACGCTGGACAGGAACGGGCAGGTCGGCGCTGATGGCCGCTCCCACTGCGGTCAAGGACCGCCCCCACACCCAGGCCCAGGTGCGCTACGTGCGCATGTCGGCCTCCAAGGCCCGTCAGGTCCTGGATCTGATCCGGGGCAGGTCCGTCGCCGCCGCCGACGACGTGCTCGCCCTCTCCGAGCGCGATGCCGCGCTCGTCATCCAGAAGTGCCTGCGGTCGGCCGTGGCCAACGCCGAGCACAACGACGGCCTCGACCCCGAGGAGCTCTTCGTGGCGACCTGCTTCGCGGACGAAGGCCCGACGCTGCGCCGCTTCCGCCCGCGGGCCCGCGGTCGCGCCACCCGCATCCGCAAGCGCACCTGCCACATCACGGTGGTCGTGGCCCGCTACGACGCCGACGAGCTCTCCGCCCGTCATGAGCGTGAACGGGCCAAGGGCACCAGCGCCGGCCGGTCCGGTGGCGCCAGTCGCCGGGCCCGGGTGGCCAAGAGCCGCGGTGAGGAGATCACCGAGGAGACCGACGAGGCCCCGGTCACCGCCGAGGTCGCCGAGGTCGCCGAGGACGACGCGGTCACCGCGGACGTCGCCGAGGACACCCCCGAAGCGACCGACGAGGCCGCCGAGGACCCCCCGAGCGACCGACGAGGCCGCCGAGGACACCCCGAAGCGACCGACGAGGCCGCCGAGGACACCGCGGTCGAGACCGGCGATGCGGGCGACGAGGCCCCCGTCGAGGAGTCCTCCACCGAGATGGTCGAGGCCCACACGAAGGACGAGCTGCTCGCCATGGCCGAGAAGGCCGGCGTCGAGGTGGCCAAGAGCTGGACGAAGCCCCAGATCGCCGAGGCGATCGCGGCTTCACGAGAGGACGACTGATGGGACAGAAGGTCAACCCGTACGGGTTCCGACTCGGGGTCACCACCGACTGGAAGTCGCGTTGGTTCGCGGACCGCGAGGAGTACGCCGACTTCATCATCGAGGACTGGAAGATCCGCGACTACCTGATGGGTGAGCTGCCCCACGCCGCCATCAGCCGGGTCGAGGTGGAGCGCACCCGCGACCGCCTGCGCATCGACGTCCACACGGCCCGCCCCGGCATCGTCATCGGCCGCCGCGGTGCCGAGGCCGATCGCCTGCGGGCCGGCCTGACCAAGATCACCGGCAACGCCAAGGTCCAGCTCAACATCCAGGAGATCAAGCAGCCTGAGCTGGACGCCGCACTGATCGCCCAGGGTGTGGCCGACCAGCTGGCCGGCCGGGTCGCCTTCCGGCGGGCCATGAAGCGGGCCGTGCAGAACGCCCAGAAGGCCGGGGCCCAGGGCATCCGGGTCCAGTGCTCGGGTCGCCTCGGTGGCTCGGAGATGGCCCGGACCGAGTGGTACCGCGAGGGTCGGGTACCCCTGCACACCCTCCGGGCCGACATCGACTACGGCTTCCGTGAGGCCCACACCACGGCGGGTCGGATCGGCGTGAAGGTCTGGATCTACAAGGGCGACATCCTCCCCTACAAGGCCGCCAGCGAGGACAAGAGCGTCCGCGAGGCGGCCATGGCCGTGGGGGAGACCTCCGGTGAGCCCGCTCCGGCCCCCCGGGTCGTGTCCTCCACCGCCGCCCGCAAGCGCGAAGAGGAGCAGGCGCAGAAGGAGGCGGCGGCCGCCGCCGCCGCCGAGGCCGAGGCCACCGAGGCGACCGAGGCGACCGAGGACGTCCCCGAGCCCCTCATCAAGGAGGCCGACCCCGAGTTCGAGCGCCTCCTCGCCGAGGAGGAGGAGATCGAGCGGACCACCCGCGAGCACCACGAGACCCCGCACTTCCGTCCGGGAGACGCTGACTGATGCTCATGCCCAAGAAGGTCAAGCACCGCAAGCAGCAGCGCGGTCACCGGCGTGGCCCCGCCAAGGGCGGCACCAACGTCAACTTCGGCGACTACGGCATCCAGGCCCTCGAGCCGGGGTGGATCACCGCCCGGCAGATCGAAGCCGCCCGTATCGCCATGACCCGCCACATCAAGCGGGGCGGCAAGGTCTGGATCAACATCTTCCCGGACAAGCCCGTCACCCAGAAGCCGGCCGAGACCCGCATGGGCTCGGGCAAGGGCAACCCGGAGTACTGGGTCGCCGTGGTCAAGCCGGGTCGGGTGCTCTTCGAGCTGTCCTACCCCGATGAGGACGTCGCCAAGGCCGCCCTCGAGCGGGCCATCCAGAAGCTGCCCATCAAGGCCCGCTTCGTGCGCCGTGAGGAGGGCTTCTAGATGAAGGCCGCCCAGATCCGCGAGCTCGACGACGTCGACCTGGTCCAGCACCTCGACGACGCCCGCCAGGAGCTGTTCAACCTGCGCTTCTCGCACGTGACCGGACAGCTCGACAACGCCACGGCGTTGCGCGACGCCCGCCGCGAGGTGGCCCGGCTCATGACCGAGCTGCGGGCCAGAGAGATCCGTGCCGCCGAGGCGCTGGAGGAGACCACCGATGCCTGAGACCGAAGCCCCAGACTCCACGAACGGCGAGGCGCGGAACCACCGCAAGACCCGTGAGGGCATGGTCGTGGGCACCGCGATGGACAAGACCGCCATCGTGGCCGTCACCGACCGAGTCCGGCACCGCCGCTACGACAAGACCGTCCAGCGCATCACCAAGCTGTACGTCCACGACGAGGAGAACACCCTCAACGAGGGCGACCGCGTGCGGGTGGCCGAGACCCGGCCGCTCTCCCGCAAGAAGCGTTGGCGTCTGCTCGAGATCGTGGAGCGGGCCCGATGATCCAGCAGGAGACCCGCCTGAGGGTCGCGGACAACAGCGGGGCCCGGGAGGTCCTGTGCATCAAGGTGCTGGGCGGATCCCGCCGGCGCTACGCGTCCATCGGCGACGTGTTCGTGGCCACGGTCAAGGACGCCATCCCCGGGGCCGCGGTCAAGAAGGGCGAGATCGTCAGGTGCGTCGTCGTCCGGGTCAAGAAGGAGAAGCGTCGGCCGGACGGCTCCTACATCCGCTTCGACGAGAACGCCGCCGTTCTCATCAACGACCAGGAGCAACCCCGCGGTACCCGCATCTTCGGGCCCGTGGGACGTGAGCTCCGGGACAAGCGCTTCATGCGCATCGTCTCGCTCGCTCCGGAGGTGCTCTGAAAGTGGCTCGCGACACGAAGCGCCGCGGAGCTGGCGCCAGGAGAACAGCATGAAGATCAAGAAGGGTGACCGCGTCGTCGTGCTCACCGGCAAGGACAAGGGCAAGGAGGGCGAGGTGTCCCGCGCCATCCCCTCGGCCGGCAAGGTGATCATCGACGGCGTGAACGTGGCCAAGCGTCACCAGAAGGCGACCAAGGCCACCATGCAGGGCGGGATCATCGACAAGGACATGCCCGTCCCCGTGGCCAATGTCGCCATCCTCTGCTCGAGCTGCGGGCCCACCCGGGTCGGCTACCGCTTCGATCCCGACGGCACCAAGTACCGGACCTGCAAGAAGTGTGGAGGTGACCTGTGATGGCCGCCTCCACCGCCACCGCGTCCTCTGGCGCCTCGACGGCGAAGCCGCGCCTGCAGCAGCGCTACGAGGACGAGATCCGCGAGAAGCTGAAGGCCGACCTGGAGCTCGGGAACGTCATGGAGGTCCCCCGGCTCTCCAAGATCGTCCTGAACTGCGGCGTGGGCGCGGCGACCGACCAGAAGTCCCTGATCGACGGCGCCGTCGCCGATCTGACGGTCATCGCCGGCCAGAAGCCGATCGTGACCCGGGCCCGGGTGTCCATCGCCAACTTCAAGCTGCGCGAGGGCAACCCCATCGGGGCCAAGGTCACGCTGCGGGGCCCCCGCATGTGGGAGTTCTTCGACCGGCTGATCAACCTGGCCATTCCCCGCATCCGGGACTTCCGGGGCCTGCCGGACCGGTCGTTCGACGGCCACGGCAACTACACGTTCGGCGTGACCGAGCAGCTGATCTTCCCCGAGGTCGACTACGACGCGATCGACACCGTCCGAGGCATGGACATCACGATCGTCACCACCGCCCGTACCGATGCCGAAGGCCGAGCCCTGCTCGATGCCTACGGCTTCCCCTTCCGACGCAACGAGGACTGACCCATGGCCAAGAAGGCACTGGTCGAGAAGAGCAACCGGACCCCGAAGTTCAAGGTCCGCGGCTACACCCGCTGTCAGCGGTGCGGCCGCTCGCGAGCGGTCTACCGCAAGTTCAAGCTGTGCCGCCTGTGCCTGCGGGATTTGGCGCACGCGGGCGAGCTGCCCGGCATGACGAAGGCGAGTTGGTGATCCGATGACCATGACCGACCCGATCGCCGACATGCTCACGCGGATCCGCAACGCCAACGTGGCGATGCACGACGACGTGACGATGCCCTCCTCCAAGCTGAAGGAGAGCCTCGCCGAGGTCCTCCAGAAGGAGGGCTACATCCAGTCGTTCCGCGTCGACCAGGAGGACGGCAAGCCCTCCAAGACCCTGACCATCCACATGAAGTACTCCGAGGCCCGCGAGCGGGTGATCACCGGCATCCGCCGCGTGTCCAAGCCCGGCCTCCGCGTCTACACCAAGGCCGACGCCGTCCCCCGGGTCCTCGGGGGTCTGGGCGTCGCCGTCGTCTCGACCAGCAAGGGACTCCTCACCGACCGCGAGGCTCGCCGCCAGCGCATCGGTGGCGAGGTCCTCTGCTACGTCTGGTAGGAGCCGACCATGTCACGAGTTGGACAAGCACCGGTCCCGGTCCCGTCCGGGGTCGAGGTCGACATCGACGGCCGGACCGTCACCGTCAAGGGCCCCAAGGGGGAGCTGACCCGCACCCTTCCGGAGGCCCTGAGCATCAGCCAGGACGACGGTGAGCTCACCGTCGCCCGCGCCGACGACGAGCGGGAGAGCCGGGCCCTGCACGGGCTGTTCCGCTCCCTGATCGCCAACATGGTGACCGGGGTGACCGAGGGCTACCGCCGCGGCCTCGAGATCGTGGGCGTCGGCTACCGGGCCACCGCCCAGGGCGACCGCGCCCTGGAACTGGCGGTCGGCTACAGCCACACCGTCAAGGTGCAGGCCCCTGAGGGCATCACCTTCGAGGTGCCCTCCCCCACCCGCATCGACGTCGTCGGCATCGACAAGGAGAAGGTCGGCCAGGTGGCCGCCGACATCCGCGCCATCCGCAAGCCCGAGCCTTACAAGGGCAAGGGGATCCGCTACCAGGACGAGGTCGTCCGGCGCAAGGCCGGCAAGGCCGCCACCGCGGCGTAACGGACACAGGAACGAAGGAACCGTCATGGCTCACACCGCCAAGAAGGCCAGCGCCCGCAAGCGGCGACACGGTCGCGTCCGCAAGAAGGTCGAGGGCAGCGCCGAGCGCCCCCGTCTGGCCGTCTTCCGGTCGAACCGCCACATCAGCGTCCAGGTCATCGACGACCGCGCCGGGGTCACCCTGGCCGCCGCCTCGACCTACGAGACGGACCTGAAGGGGTCGGCGACCGGCAACAAGGACGCCGCCGCCAAGGTGGGCGGCCTCATCGCCGACCGGGCCAAGGCCGCCGGCGTCACCACCGTGGTCTTCGACCGCGGCGGGAACCTCTACCACGGGCGCGTCGCCGCCGTGGCCGATGCCGCCCGTGAGGGCGGACTGGAGTTCTAGAACACATGAGCGCAGCGAAGGCCACTCCGGCCCGGCGGCGCAGCCGCCAAGAGGAGACAACATGAGCAGCTACCAGCGTGAGCAGGCCCCGAACCCGCGGGCCAGTGGGGACCCGCAGCTTCGCGAGTCGCGCGTCATCGACATCAACCGGGTCGCCAAGGTGGTCAAGGGCGGTCGGCGGTTCTCCTTCACGGCCCTCGTCGTCATCGGTGACGCCAACGGTCGTGTCGGCCTGGGCTACGGCAAGGCCAAGGAGGTGCCCCTCGCCATCCAGAAGGGCACCGAGGAGGCTCGACGGAACTTGTTCAAGGTCCCCATGGCCGGTAGCACCATCGTGCACCCGATCCTGGGGACGTGGGGTGCGGGACGCGTGCTGCTCAAGCCTGCCGCTCCCGGTACCGGCGTCATCGCCGGTGGCGCCGCCCGCGCCATCCTCGAGGAGGCCGGCATCCACGACGTGCTCTGCAAGTCGCTGGGATCGGCCAACCACATCAACGTCGCCCGGGCCACCATCCAGGGACTGAAGGGCCAGCGGCGCCCCGACGCCATCGCCGCCCTGCGTGGCCTGCCCGCCGACGAGTTCGTCCCCAAGGGCCTGCTCGATGCCTACCTGGCCACCGAGAAGGGTGGCGTGCCGGATGCGCCGTCCGGCCCGGCGGGTGATGCGTGATGGCCGATCTCAAGGTCACCCAGGTCAAGTCCACGATCGGCTCGAAGCCGAAGGCCCGCGGCACCATGCGGGCCCTGGGCCTGCGGGGCATCGGCCAGTCCAACGTCCTCCCCGACCGACCCGAGATCCAGGGCATGCTCCGCAGGGTCAGCCACCTCATCACCGTGGAAGAAGCTGAATCATGAAGGTCCACGACCTCAAGCCCGCGCCGGGCTCCCACAAGTCCAAGAAGCGGGTCGCCCGAGGCATCGGCGGCAAGGGCGGCAAGACCGCCGGCCGTGGCACCAAGGGCCAGCGCGCCCGCAACACCGTGTCCGTCGGCTTCGAGGGCGGCCAGCTACCGCTGCACAAGCGGATCCCGAAGCTGCGCGGCTTCAACAACCCCTTCCGGGTCGAGTACCAGGCCATCAACCTGGACACCATCGAGGCCTCCGGCCTCGACGAGGTCTCACCCGAGACCCTCCGGGAGATCGGCCTCGTGGGCAAGAACAAGTTCGTCAAGGTCCTCGGCCGGGGTGAGCTGACCCGGAAGGTCACCGTGAAGGCCCACGCCGCATCCAAGTCGGCCGCAGCCGCCATCACCGGGGCGGGGGGTACGGTGGAAATCGTGCCGCTGCCCTGGGGCGACGGCCGCCCCCCGGCCAAGGGCAACGCCCACACCAACCGCTAGGACACCACCCGCGCCATGGGTTCCACCACGCCGTTCGCCGCCGAGACCGGGGAAGCCTGACCGATGGGCTCCCTGCTCAACGTCTTCCGCATCCCCGACCTGCGCAACAAGGTCGTCTTCACCCTGGCGATGATCGCGTTGTACCGCTTCGGGGCCTTCATCCCGGTGCCGGGCATCGATCTGGATGCCGTGGCCACGCTGCGCGAGCAGGCCGAGGAGGGTGGCGTGCTCGGCTTCCTGCAGCTCTTCTCCGGTGGGGCGCTGACCCAGTTCGCGGTGTTCGCGTTGGGGATCATGCCCTACATCACGGCGTCGATCATCATGCAGATCCTCACCGTGGTGATCCCGAAGCTGGAGCAGTGGCAGGCTCAGGGGGCGGTCGGTCAGCGCAAGATCACCCAGTGGACCCGCTATGTCACGATCGGCATCGCGACCATGCAGTCCACGGGCCTGGTCTTCCTGTTCCACAACGGCGGCGGCGGCTTCTTCGCCGACGTGTCGACCAACCTCGACCTGGTGCCGAACTTCACCGTGCCCCGGGTCCTGCTGATCGTGCTCACCCTGGTCGCGGGCACTGCCCTCATCATGTGGATGGGCGAGCTGATCACCCAGCGGGGCATCGGCAACGGCATGTCGATCCTGATCTTCGCCTCGGTGGTCAGCGCCTACCCGTCGACGGGCAGCCGGGTGCAGGCCGAGGCCGGCAACACCGCCCTGGCCATCCTCATCGGGCTGTTCATCCTGTTGACCGTGGCCATCGTCTTCGTCGAGCAGGGCCAACGCCGCATCCCGGTCCAGTTCGCCAAGCGGGTGGTCGGCCGGCGGATGTACGGCGGCCAGAGCACCTACATCCCGCTCAAGGTCAACCAGTCCGGCGTCATCCCGGTCATCTTCGCCAGCTCGGTGCTCTACCTGCCGTTGCTCCTGTCCAACGTGCTGCCCGCCGATGGCTGGGGCGCCACGGTGCAGGCCTGGATCAACGACAACCTGGTCCAGCCCACGAGCATCTTCTACATCGTGTTCTACGGCCTCCTGATCATCGGCTTCGCCTACTTCTACACGGCGATCACCTTCGACCCGGCCCAGCAGGCGGACACGATCCGCAAGCAGGGCGGGTTCATCCCGGGCATCCGCCCGGGACCCCAGACCGAGCGCTACCTGGCCCGGATCCTCAGCCGCATCACCCTCCCGGGCGCGCTGTTCATCGCCGCGGTGGCGCTGTTGCCCACGATCTTCCTGGCCCAGATCCTGCCCTCCCAGAGCACGGCGATCCTGTCCTTCTCCGGCATCTCCGTGCTCATCGGCGTCGGTGTGGCCCTCGAGACCATGAAGCAGATCGACAGCCAGCTGATGATGCGCAACTACGAGGGATTCCTGTCGTGACGACGCGCCTGATCGTCTTCGGGCGCCAGGGCGCCGGGAAGGGGACCCAGTGCGTGCGGCTGGCGGGCCACTACGGGATCCCGCACATCTCCACCGGGGACATGCTGCGAGAGGCGGTGGCCGAGGGCACCGAGCTGGGGCTGAGGGCCAAGGGCCTCATGGACGCCGGGGACCTGGTCCCCGACGACGTGATGGAGGGCATCGTGGTCGAACGCCTGGCCAAGCCCGACGCCGAGCCCGGCTGGCTGCTGGACGGCTACCCCCGCACCCTGGGCCAGGTCGAGGCCATGGTGCGCAACCTCGGGGAGACCTTCGTCGACCTCGCGATCAACATCGACGTGCCCGTCGACGTGGTCACCGAGCGCATGGTCGCCCGGGGCCGGGCCGACGACACCGAAGAGGGGATCCGCCGACGCCTCGAGCTCTACGAGGAGCAGACCGCGCCGCTGTTGGCGTGGTTCGCCGGCCGTGGGCAGTTGGCCGAGATCGACGGCGTCGGTACCGAGGACGAGGTCTTCGCCCGGATCCGTGAGGTGATCGACACGGGGCTGGCGGCCTGATGCGCCGGTCCGCCGACGAGCTGGCCAAGATGCGGCGCGCCGGCAGGGTCGTGGCCGAGATGCACGAGAAGATCCGCGAGGCCATCCGCCCCGGGGTCACCACGCTCGAACTGGATCGGATCGGTCGCGAGGTCATCGAGCGCAACGGGGCCCGCTCGAACTTCCTGAACTACGGCGGCGGCCCCGGCGCCCCACCGTTTCCCGCCGTCATCTGCGCCTCGCCCAACGACATGATCGTCCACGGCATCCCTGACGAGACCCCGTTGGAGGAGGGCGACATCATCTCCATCGACTGTGGGGCGATCATCGAGGGCTACCACGGCGACGCCGCGTTCACCGCTCCCGTCGGCCAGGTCAGCGAGGAGGCGGCCCGCCTCATCAAGGTGACCGACGAGAGCCTCTTCGCCGGCATCGAGGCCATGGTGGACGGCAACCGCCTCTCCGACATCGGCCACGCCGTGCAGCTGGTGGCCGAGGCCGCCGGCTATGGCGTGGTGCGGGAGTACACCGGCCATGCCATCGGCACCGCCATGCACGAGTCCCCGCAGGTCCCCAACTGGGGCCAGCCGGGCAAGGGCCCCAAGCTCCGCTCGGGAAACGTGTTCGCCATCGAGCCCATGGTCAACATCGGCTCCGCGGAGACCCGGGTCATGGCCGACGGCTGGGCCGTCCGCACCGCGGACGGCAGCCTGTCCGCCCACGTCGAGCACACCATCGCCATCACCGACGACGGCCCCGAGATCCTGACCCTGCCCTGAGCGGACCGTCGAAGGCACCAACGGCCCGAGAGCTCCCCGCCGGGGTGGCAGGGCCCCGGTCCCTAGCCTGGTTCGGTGGATGACACGGGGGCGAGCGCTGCACCGGTGGCGCTGGAACCGACGAGGTTCCCGTGGCGGGTGCTCCTGGTCGTCGTCTTGGCGTTCCTGGCCACCCGGGGGGCGATGGCCTATGTCGTCGAGCATCCCGAGACCTACTCCGTCGGTGGGCACCAGGCCGCCGACGCCACCTTCGACCGAGGCAACTACGGCCTCTGGAGCCAGCGCTTCCGGGAGGAAGGGGACCTGCCGTATCGGGACTACGCGCTCGAGTACCCGCCGGGCGCTTTCGGGGCGGCGCTCATCCCGGACCTGGTGGGCCAGCCGTTCGACTACGAGTTCCGGTTCCTGCTGTTCGCCATCATCGTGGACGCCGTCGGACTCGTGGGTGTCTGGCGCCTCGCCCGCCGGACCGGTATCTGGTGGGGCGTGGCCGCCTGGGTGACGCTCGTCCCGTTGGTCGGGCCGGTCACCTACAGCCGACTGGACATCGTGGTCGCCGCCGCCTTGGCCTGGGCCCTCGAACGGGCTGTCGCCGGGGCCTGGGGCCGGTCCGGGGTGGCCTTCGGGTTGGGTGCGGTGAGCAAGCTGGTGCCGGCCCTGCTCTTTCCGGCCGCCTTCCTGGTGGCCTCCCGCCGGCTCCGTCTGGTCCTCGGAGCGGGGGTCGTCGCCGTCCTGGCCCTCGTCGTGTTCGTCGGTCACGGCGACGACCTCTACCGCGACGTCATCACCTACCACCGCGAGCGGCCGGTGCACGCCGAGAGCCTCTGGGGGTCCTTGGCGTTCCTCTTCGATCGCATCGGCTGGTCGAGGACCGGCCTCGAGTTCTCCTACGGCGCGTTCAACGTGACCGGGTACTGGGCCCACAACCTCCGACCCCTCGCCGACATCGCCGCCATCGGGGTCCTGGTCGACTCGCTGCTCCAGGCCCGGGTCCGGGTCCGCCGGGGCGACGGAGCCCACCTGGCCGTCCTCTGCGTGGCCACCCTCACGCTCCTCACCGCGGTGGGGCGGGTCCTGTCGCCGCAGTACGTGGTGTGGTTGGTGGCGCTCCAGGCGATCGGTCTCTGCCTGGCTCCCCGGGCCTTGGCCTGGTCGGCGGCGTGGATGGCAGTCGCGGTCGTCCTGACCCACCTCGAGTACCCCGTCTACTTCTTCGACCTCATGGCCCGGGAGATGGGTGCCGAGGCCCTCCTGCTGTCCCGGAACCTCGCCATCCTCGTGTCGGGCCTCCTCGCCGCCCGTGTGTCGTGGCGGTACGGCTCACCGGTGCCGGTCGGCGACGGGAGTGAACAGGTCGACGAGCGGGTCCGCCTGCGGCCCGGGCCGCTGTGCTAGGGCCGAGGTTGGCTGCGCCTGTCGCGCGCCGCTAGCCTCGTCCGTCGGCCCTGGGTCCACTGCGTTCGTACGGCGCGTCCCGGCGGTCACACCACTAGTGAGTTCGGAGAGAGTCCTGGCGAAGCCGAAGGAAGACGCGATCGTGCTCGAGGGCACGGTGCTCGAGTCGTTGCCCAATGCCATGTTCAAAGTTGAGCTGGAGAACGGCCACGAGTTGCTCGCGCACATCTCCGGGAAGATGCGGATGCACTACATCCGGATCCTGCCCGGCGACCGCGTCCAGGTCGAGCTGACCCCCTACGACCTCAAACGAGGTCGGATCACCTATCGGTACAAGTGACCGAACGCAGTGAGACAACAGACACGATCGAGGAAACGTTGAAGGTACGACCGAGCGTCAAGAAGATGTGCGAGAAGTGCAAGGTCATCCGTCGGCACGGTCGCGTCCGCGTCATCTGCACCAACCCACGACACAAGCAGCGGCAGGGGTAAGCGAATGGCCCGAATCGCCGGCATTGACATCCCCCGCGAGAAGCGGACCGTCATCGCCCTCACCTACATCTTCGGCATCGGCGACACCCTCGCCTCCGAGATCTGCACCAACACCGGCGTCGACTCCAGCCGTCGGGTCCGGGACCTGACCGACGAAGAGGTCAGCGCGCTCCGCGGCTACATCGACGACAACCTGCAGGTCGAGGGTGACCTGCGTCGCGACATCCAACAGGACATCAAGCGCAAGATGGAGATCGGGGCCTACCAGGGCATCCGCCACCGTCGGGGCCTGCCCGTCCGGGGCCAGCGCACCCACACCAACGCCCGCACCCGCAAGGGCCCACGCAAGACCGTGGCCGGCAAGAAGAAGGTAGGCAAGTAATGGCCAAGCCCGCTGCCGGCGGTCGTCGCCCCAAGAAGCGCGAACGCAAGAACATCCCGCACGGGATCGCTCACATCAAGAGCTCGTTCAACAACACGATCATCACGTTCACCGACCGTCAGGGCAACGTGCTGTCCTGGGCCTCCGCCGGCAACGTCGGCTTCAAGGGCTCCCGCAAGTCCACGCCCTACGCCGCCCAGATGGCCGCCGAGACCGCCACCAAGCGGGCCATGGAACACGGAGTGCGCAAGGTCGACGTGGAGGTCAAGGGCCCGGGCTCGGGCCGGGAGACCGCCATTCGCACCATCCAGCAGATGGGCATCGAGGTGACCGGCATCAAGGACGTCACCCCCGTGCCCCACAACGGCTGCCGCCCCCCCAAGCGGCGGAGGGTCTGATGTCCCGCTACACCGGTCCACGCGCCCGCGTCTCGCGGCGCTTCGGCGTCAACATCTTCGGCACCAAGGGCGAGACCGTCGCCCTCGACCGTCGCCCCTACCCCCCCGGCGAGCACGGTCGTGACCGTCGCCGCGGCAACCAGTCCGACTACCTCCTGCAGCTCACCGAGAAGCAGAAGGCCCGGTTCACCTACGGCTTGACCGAGAAGCAGTTCCGCCGGATCTACGACGAGGCCAACCGCGGCCAGGGCGTCACCGGCGAGAGCATGTTGCGCTTCCTCGAGTTGCGTCTCGACAACGTCGTGTACCGCGCCGGTTGGGGCGCCACCCGCCCCCAGGCCCGCCAGCTGGTGAACCACGGCCACATCACCGTCAACGGCAAGCGGGTCGACATCCCCAGCTACCGGGTGCGCAAGGGCGACGTCGTGGCCCTGTCCACCAAGGCCAAGGCCATGCTCGTGGTCACCTGGAACCGGGACGTCCTCGATCGGGTGCCGCCGGCATGGCTCGAGGCCGGGGCCGAGGGCACCCAGGTCACCGTGCGGGAACTGCCGCTGCGGGAGCACATCGACGTGCCCGTGCGCGAGCAGCTCATCGTCGAGCTCTACAGCAAGTGAGGCCCACCATCCGGGAGCAGCACATCGTCGAGCTCCACAGCTCGTAGCTCTTCGCCAGTCCGCCCCCAGGGGCAACCGAACAAGGTCCGAGAGGAAACGCCATGCTGGTCATTCAGCGACCGACCGTCGAGCCCGTCACCGAGTCCGACGGGAACCGACAGAAGTTCTCCATCAGCCCCCTGGAGCCCGGCTTCGGGCACACGATGGGCAACTCCCTGCGCCGGACCCTGCTGTCCTCGATCCCCGGAGCGGCCATCACCCAGGTCCGCTTCGACGACGCGCTGCACGAGTTCGACACCATCACGGGCATCACCGAGGACGTCACCGACATCCTGCTGAACCTGAAGGACATCGTCGTGGTGTCCCACAGTGACGAGCCCGTCGAGGTCCGTCTCGACGTCCGGGGCGCGGCCGATGTCACCGGCGCGGACCTGGAGACCAACCCCGACATCGAGATCCTGAACAAGGACCTCCACATCGCGACGCTCAACACCAAGGGCCGGCTGGCGCTGGACCTGACCATCGAGAAGGGCCGCGGCTACCGCTCCGGGGACCGGGACGCCGAGGAGACCACGATCGGCATCATCCCCCTGGACGCCATCTACTCGCCGGTGCGGCGCGTGACCTTCGAGGTCGAGGCCACCCGGGTCGAGCAGGAGACGGCTTACGACGCCCTCATCCTCGACATCGAGACCGACGGCTCCATCAGCCCCCGGGAGGCCCTGGCCTCCGCCGGTGGGACGCTGCGGGCCCTCGTCGCCCTCGTCGAGGAGGTCAGCGACGAGCCCCAGGGCCTCGAGCTCACCGAGGCGGGCCCCCAGGCCACCGGTTCGCCGGACATGGACCTGCCCATCGAGGACCTGGATCTCTCCGAACGTCCCCGCAACTGCCTCAAGCGGGCCCAGGTCAACACCGTGGGCGAGCTGCTCGAGAAGTCCGAGGACGACCTCTTGGCCATCACCAACTTCGGTCAGAAGTCCCTCGACGAGGTCATCGCCAAGCTCGACGAGCGGGGCCTGACCCTCAAGGGTGGGCCCGCCACCACCATCCCCGCGCCGGAGTAGCCATGCCCACGCCCCGCAAGTCCCGCCGCTTCGGCGGCAGCGCCTCGCACCAGAAGGCGATGATGGCCAACCTGGCCGCCTCGCTCTTCGCCGCGGAGGCCATCGTCACCACCGAGGCCAAGGCCAAGGCCCTGCGCCCCATCGCCGAGAAGCTGGTCACCCGGGCCCGGGAGGACAGCGTCCACAACCGCCGCAAGGTGGTGTCGTTCCTGCGGGACGACGAGATGGTCGCCAAGCTGTTCGACGACATCGCCCCCCGCTATGAGGACCGCCCGGGTGGCTACACCCGCATCCTCAAGCTGGGTCCCCGCCACGGCGACAACGCCCCCATGGCCCGCATCGAGTTGGTCTGAGTCGCTACATCTGAGTGGCTTCGCTCGCCCTTCTGGGCGGTGAGTCCTCAGACTGATCGAGTCCTCGGTTTGGCGAGCAGTCCTCGCTCACTCAGCAACTCCGGCGTCGCCGTCGTGGAGCGTCGCCCTTGCTGCTCCGCTCCGCAGCGCAGCCCTCTGTTGCATTTGAGTGGCCTCGCTCGGGACGTGGCGCTTGCTGCTCCGCTCCGCTGCGCAGCGTTCTAGGGGCCTTGACCGGTCTTGACCTAGGGTCTGGCTCTTGACCGCTGAGGCGAGTGCGGCCCCTCCGGGGGAGAACGCCGGCGATTCGCGGGTCGCCGTGTTGTTGGCGATGGCGATGTTCGTGCTGGTGGTGGACACGTCGTTGATGAACGTGTCGATCACGGCGGTGGCCGAGGACCTGGACACGACGGTCAGCGGGGTGCAGTCCGCGATCGCCCTCGAGGCGCTGGTCTCTGCGGCGTTCATCCTCATCAGCGGGAAGGTGGGTGACCTCATCGGGCGCCGGCGGGCCTACGTCATCGGCCTGCTGGGCTACGCGGTCGGGGCCGCGGCGATGACCGTGGCCCAGAACCTCACGACGATCATCGTCTTCTGGGCGATCACCGGTGGCCTGGGCGCCTCCCTCCTCCTCCCCGCCATGCAGTCCCTCATCCACAGCAACTTCGAGGGCGCGGCGATGAAGAAGACCTACGCCCTGGTCGGGGCCTCGGCCGCAGTGGGCGCGGCCATCGGACCGCTGCTCGGGGGCTTCCTGACGACGTACCTGTCGTGGCGGGTCGGCTTCCTCCTCGAGGTCGTGGTCATCGTCGTCGTGCTCTCCGGGATCAAGCTGGTCGTCGACGCGCCCTTCACGGGGGAGCGGAAGATCGACGGGGTCGGGGCCGCCCTGTCCGTGGTGGGCATGGGCGGTGTGGTGCTGGGCATCCTCGTCTGGCAGGAGGGGGGCGAGTTCGTCGGCCTGCTCATGGCCGTCGGGGCCGTGGCGTTGGCGGTCCTGGCCCGCTGGCTGGTGCGGCGCAAGCGGGAGGGCAAGGTCCTCCTGCTCGACCCGGCCCTGTTCGAGCTGCCGAACTTCCGTATGGGTGCCCTGCAGATGGTGCTCCAGCAGATCGCCCTCGGTGGCGCCATGATCGCCCTGCCCCTCTACCTCCAGGTGACCCTCGAGTACGACGCCATGCAGGCGGGCCTCTCCCTGGCGCCGCTCTCACTCACCATGTTCGCCGTGGCGCTGCTCATGGGGAAGAAGGCGGGCGACCGCCGTCCCGCGGCGATCATCCGGATGGGGTTCGGCCTGGCGCTGGTCGGCCTGTTCGTGATCATCCCGGTCATCCCCCGCGGCGAGTCCGGGTGGGCCCTGCTCGTCCCCCTGCTGATCGCCGGGACAGGTCTCGGGCTCCTGGTCTCCCAGCTCAACAACTTCATCCTCGCGCCCATCGAGGAGGAGCGGGTGAGCGAGGCGGCGGCAGTCAACTCAGCGGGCCAGTCCTTCGGCCTCTCCTTCGGGCTGGCCATGGCCGGCGGTGTCCTCCTGGCGGCTCTGTCGTTCAGCTTCGTCAACCTGACCGAGGCCAGTGACGTCATCCCCCCGGACGGACAGGAGGAGATCGCCGAGGTGTTGGAGGACAACGCCCAGCTGGTCAGCACCACCCAGCTCGAGGAACTCCTCGCCGAGCAGCCCGACGAGATCCAGCAGGAGATCATCGACATCAACACCGACGCGGGTGACCTCGCGCTCCAGGTGGCGATGCTCGTCCCGATCCTGGCCTGCCTGCTCGGGTTCCTGAACTCGTTCCGGCTCATGCGCCTCCCGGACATCGAGCCGGTGGCCGATGTCGAGGGCCTCGGCCTGGGCTGATCGCAACCGGGTGCGCCGGGGCGTCTCCGTGAGCCCACCTTGCACCCATTCTGCATGTAGAATAGGTGCATGGGAAAGGTCGTCCAGGTCCGAGATGTCCCCGACGAGGTCCACGCCGAGTTGACGGCCCAGGCTGACCGGGCAGGACTGTCGCTCAACCGCTTCGTCCTCGGGGAGTTCGAGCGAATCGCCCGACGCGGTCGCAACGCCGAGATCTTCGCCGACGCGGCCACAGAGACCGGGCGCCGCCCGTCGTTGGAACAGATCGTCTCCGCCATTCGTGAGGATCGAGATCGTGACGGGTGATCGTCGTCGACGCCTCCATCGTCGTTGACGCGGTCATCGGTCACGGAGCGGCCGTCGACCGCCTCACCGCGGGTGACCTCGCCGCCCCGCACCTGCTCGACGCCGAAGTGGGCAGTGCGCTGCGCGGGCAGGAGCGCCGGGGCGAGCTCGATCTCGGGCGGGCCGAGCGGGCCCTGGGTCGCCTGTCGGAGTTGGCGATCGACCGGTACGGACACACCGGGCTGCTGGGACGGGCCTGGGAGTTGCGGTCGAACCTGAGCTTCTACGACGCCCTCTACGTCGCTCTCGCCGAGCGGCTCGATGCCCCCCTGGTGACCGCGGACGGGCGTCTGGCCCGAGCCCCGGGCATTCGGGCCACCGTGGAAGTGGTCCCCGGCTCATGAGCCTGTTCGACGTGTCGCCGGCCGAGGCCGGCGACAGTCGCGTCGGGGCGGAGGTGACCCGCGTCCGGCTGTTGGTGGCCTACGACGGGTCGGGGTTCCACGGTTTCTGGCCCAACGAGGGCGTGACCACCGTCGGTGGGACCCTGATCGCCGCCCTCGAGCAGATCCTCGGTACGGGCATCCAGATGACCTGTGCCGGGCGCACGGACAGTGGGGTGCACGCCTGGGGCCAAGTGGTCACCTTCGACGCCCCGGCCGACGGGCTCGACCTCGGGCGGCTGCAGACCTCGGTGAACAAGCTCTGTGGCCCGACCATCGTGGTCCGAGAGGCCACCGAGGTCGCCCCCGACGTCGACGCCCGGGGCTCGGCCACCGCCCGCACCTACCGCTACACCGTGCTGAACCGGGCCTTCCCCGATCCGTTCCTGCACGCCACCACCTGGCACGTCCCCCAGGACCTGGACCTGCGGGCCATGATCCTGGCCTGTGACCCGCTCATCGGGTCCCACGACTTCTCCAGCTTCTGCCGTCGACCCAAGGTGGCCGAGGGCCAGGACCCGGTCTCGCTCACCCGGCGGGTCACCGACGCCCGCTGGACCGAGTTGGACGAGGGCCTCCTGCGCTTCGAGATCACCGCCAACGCCTTCTGCCACCAGATGGTGCGCTCGGTGGTCGGCCTGCTGGTCGACGTGGGCCGGGGTCGGACCCGGGCCGGCGACGTCCTCGGCATCATCCGGGCGAGAAACCGCCAGGTGGCGCCGTCACCCGCCCCACCCCAGGGGCTCTGCCTCTGGTCCGTGGCCTACGGCGCCGATGGCGGTGACTGGTAGCCTCGAGGACGAAGGGGAGTAGCCTCCAATCGCCTCGTCGACATGCTGGGACCGTGTGGTCCCCGGTGAGCGGGCCTGTGTCAACAGGCGGGCAAGACCTTCGACCACGGCACTCGTCTGCCCGGTCGGAGGCAGTCGCCCTCCGGCCCGGTCGGGCGGAGAGGACGACATGACGATCGCCGACGACGACCACGACCGCCTGCTGCGGCGCGGCATCCGACTCGAGTGGGCGACCACGGCATGGAACGCCCTGGAGGTCGTCGTCACGATCTCCCTCGGCATCGCGGCGCAGTCGCTGGCCCTGGTGGCGTTCGGGCTGGACTCGATGATCGAGGTGTTCGCGTCGACCGTGGTCATCTGGCACCTCCGCGCGGGTCGGGACCCGGCCCCGCACCGCACCCGACTGGCGTTCCGGCTCATCGCCGCGGCGTTCTTCACGCTGGCCGGCTTCCTGCTGGTCGCGTCGATCCGCAGCCTGATGCTCGGTGTGGAGCCCGACGAGTCCCCGGTCGGCATCGCCTACCTGGCCGTGACCGCCGTGGTCATGTTCTGCCTGGCCGCGGTCAAGCGGCGTACCGCCCGGCGGATCGCGAGTGGCCCGCTCGAGGCGGAGGCGTCGATGACGTTCCTGGACGGCTGCCTCTGCCTCGGGATCCTCACCGCCCTCGGGGTGAACGTGGCCTTCGGATGGTGGTGGGCCGATGGCCTCGCCGCGCTGGCGGTCGCCGCATTCGCCGCTCGCGAGGGCCTCGAGTCCTGGCGGGAGGCCCAGGAGGCCTGAGGGCGGGTTGCTGCCGCACCCGCCCGCTCGTATCGTTGTCGGGCGCTGCCTCGGGTCCTGTTCGGCCCGCCGCGCCCGAGTCCCGCCGTTCGACGACAGGTATGCCCGTGCCCACGTACACCCCGAAAGCCAGCGAGATCGAGCGGTCGTGGCACCTCGTCGACGCCGACGGCCTGGTCCTCGGCCGGATGGCCACCGAGGTCGCCCGCCTCCTGCGCGGCAAGCACAAGGCGATGTTCACCCCAAACCTCGACACCGGTGACCACGTCGTGGTGGTCAACGCCGCCAAGGTCGTGCTGACCGCGGGCAAGGCCGACCGCAAGATCCTGTACCGGCACTCCGGCTACCCGGGTGGGCTCAAGTCCCGCACCTATGCCGAGGCCCTCGAGCGCGACGCGGCCGAGGCCGTGCGCCAGTCCATCATCGGCATGCTGCCCCACAACCGGTTGGGTGCCCAGATGGCCACCAAGCTCAAGGTCTACGCCGGTCCGACCCATCCGCACGGGGCCCAGAACCCCGCCCCGCTGGAGCTGGCCCACGCCCGGGCCCGCACCGCGGACTGAACGAACCCGCACCGAAGAAGGATCCCGCACCGATGCCCAAGCCCATCGTCCAGGCCACCGGCCGTCGCAAGCGTTCCATCGCCCGGGTCCGGGTGCACCCCGGCACCGGCGTGGTGACCGTGAACAAGAAGCCGGTGTCGGACTACTTCCCGTCCGAGAGCCAGGTCATGCACGCCACCGAGCCCCTGCGCTCGGTGACCGTCGAGGAGAGCTACGACATCGACGCCACCATCCACGGCGGCGGCTTCAGCGGGCAGTCCGGTGCCCTGCGCCTGGGCATCGCCCGGGGCCTCATCGAACTGCATCCCGACGAGCGGGCCGGCCTCAAGGCGGAGGGCATGCTCACCCGGGACCCGCGCAAGAAGGAGTCCAAGAAGTACGGGCTCAAGAAGGCCCGGAAGGCACCGCAGTACTCCAAGCGGTAGTCGCGACCACGTCGTGACGCTCCGGTTCGGCACCGATGGTGTCCGGGGTCACGCCGACACCGAGCTGACCACCGAACTGGTCACCGCCCTGGGCCGCGCCGCGGCCCGGGTCCTGGGCGCCGGCCCCGTCGTGATCGGTCGGGACACCCGCCGATCGGGGCCCCGCCTGGAAGCCGACCTGGCGGCCGGGTTGGCCGCCGAGGGCCTCGGTGTCGACAACGTCGGCGTCGTGCCGACCCCGGCGGTGGCCCACGCCTCGGCCACCCGCGCGGTGACCGGCGCCATGATCTCCGCCTCCCACAACGCGTTCGAGGACAACGGCATCAAGTTCTTCTCGCCGGGCGGCCACAAGCTCTCCGACGAGGTGGAAGAGCGACTCGAGGCGGAGCTGGATCGCCTCGTCCACGCGCCGCCTGGCCCCGTGCCTCCCCCGGCCGATGGTGGTGCGGTCGATCCGACGGTGGGCCAGGCCTGGGTCGACGCGGTCACCGCGTCAGTTCCCGCCGGCGCTCTCCGCGGCCTCCGGGTCGTCATCGACTGCGCCAACGGGGCCGCCTCGGCCTGGGCGCCGACGGCCCTGGAGCGGCTCGGGGCGGCCGTCGAGGTCCTCCATGCCTCGCCCGACGGCACCAACATCAACGCGGCCTGTGGCTCGACCCACCCCGTGGACCTCCAGGCCCGGGTGGTGGCCACCGGCGCCGACGTCGGCCTCGCCTTCGACGGCGACGCCGATCGGGTGCTGGCCGTCGACCACACCGGTGGGCTGGTCGACGGCGACCATCTCATCGCCATCTGCGCCCTGGACCGCCACCGTCGTGGCGCCCTGGCCGAGGACACCGTGGTCGTCACCGTGATGACGAACCTGGGCTTCCGGCTGGCGATGGAGGAGCACGGCATCCACGTCGAGGAGACGGCCGTGGGCGACCGCTACGTCCTGGAGGCCCTGGCCCGGGGCGGGTGGTCCCTGGGCGGCGAACAGTCGGGCCACGTGATCTTCCCGGAGATGGCCACCACCGGCGACGGCCTGCTCACCGGCGTCCAGGTCCTGGCTGCGGTGCAGGCCGCCGGTCAGACGTTGGCGGAGGCGGCCTCGGTGATGACCTCGTTGCCCCAGGTCCTCCTGAACGTGGCGGTGGCCCGGCGTCATCCCGATGTCGCCGATCTCGTCTCGGCCGAGGTGGCGGCCGCGACCGCTCGCCTGGGATCCCGGGGCCGGGTGTTGATCCGCCCCAGCGGGACCGAGCCCCTCGTCCGGGTGATGGTCGAGGCCGATGCGGTGGCCACCGCCGAGGCCGAGGCCCGACGGCTGGCCACCGCCGTCGAGGCCGCCTGCGGCTGACGACCGCCTCCGGACGGGCCCCGGAGCGGTCAGGCGGCAGACCCCCCTCCCTACACTGGATGCGGCGCCACTGAACCGCAGTGGCTGCGGGCACCGCCACCCAGGAGTCACCACCGTCCATGTGCGGGATCATCGCCGTCGTCCGTCGTCCGTCCGAGCGTGTTCCGGCGTCGAGCGCCGAACTCCGGGTGCTCCTGGAGGAGGCGTCGGCGGCATCGGCGGGGTTCGCCACCCTCCCCCCAGGCCCGGCCCTGGCTGAGCTCCTCGTGGCCACCGCGACGCCCCTGGCGGCCGCGGATGCCCTCCTGCGGGGATCACCCGGTGTGCACTCCCTCCTGGCCGACCCCGCCCTGGCGCCCACGTTGGACGGTCTGGCCGCCGGCATCGAGGACCGGGCCGATGCCGTGGAGGCCGCTCTCGACCGGGCCGAATCCCTGGGTTCGACCGCTGATCTCGAGCGGGTCAACGCCGCCCTGGTCGCGCTGCGGGACGCCGCCTGGGCCCTGCGCCGGGATCGGCTTCCCACCGCGGCCCACGTGGCCGCCCTCGCCGGGCCCGAGCCCGGGGTCGCGGCCATCGAGGCCTACCTCTCCCTGCAGCAGGTGCTCTCGGCGATCGACCGCCTCGAGGTCCGGGGGCGCGACAGCGCCGGGATCCACGTCTTGGTGCGCCACCACGGGCTGGATCTGGACGCGCCGTCGGTGCGCGCCCTGCTCGAGGGCCGCCAGGACGACCTGCGGTTCGTCTCGGGTGCGGTGCGGGTGGCCGAGGGTCACCTCGCCTTCGTCTACAAGGCGGCGGCGGAGATCGGCGAGTTGGGGGACAACACCGCCGTGCTGCGGGCGGCCATCACCGAGGACGCCCTGCTGCGGATGGCCTTGGTCGCCCCGACGGCCGAGGCCGTGGTCCTCGGTCACACCCGGTGGGCCAGCGTCGGCATCATCTCCGAGCCCAACGCCCACCCCGTCTGCGCCGAGGAGTCCGACGGACGGGTCCGGCCCTACGTGGCCGCCGCTCTCAACGGCGACGTCGACAACCACGCCGACCTGCGGGCCGAGGAGGCCCTGACCGTGGCCGCCGAGATCACGACCGACGCCAAGGTGATCCCGGCGCTGACGGCCCGCCGGCTGGCCGACGGCGATGAGCTCGACGAGGCCTTCCGGCGCACCGTCGCCACCCTGGAGGGCTCGGTGGCCATCGCCGCCAGCAACGGGGTGGCGCCTGAGCGGCTGCACCTCGCCCTGCGGGGCAGCGGCCAGGCGCTCTACGTGGGCCTCCTCGAGGACGCCTACATCGTCGCCAGCGAGCCCTACGGAGTGGTCGAGGAGACGACCTCCTACCTCCGGATGGACGGCGAGACCCCGGCCAACCCCGAGAACCCCACCGCCAGCCGGGGTCAGGTGGTGGTGCTCGACGGGGCCCAGGCCGGCACCGTGGACGGCATCCGCCGTGTGGCTTACGACGGCACGGAACTGCCGGTGACCGATCGGGACCTCGAGACCGCGGAGATCACGACCCGGGACATCGACCGGGGGAGCTTCCCGCACTTCCTGCTCAAGGAGATGACCGAGGCCCCGGCGTCCTTTCGCAAGACCCTGCGGGGGCGCCTCACCGAGCGCGACGGCCGGTCCACGGTCGACCTCGGCCCCGAGACCCTTCCCGAGGACCTCCGCCGCCGACTCCGGGACGGCCGCATCCACCGGGTCCTGGTCACCGGTCAGGGCACGGCGGCGGTGGCCGGGCAGAGCCTGGCCGCCATCCTCGAGGCGCTCACGCCCGACTGCCCGGTGCGGGTGGAGGCGGTCGTGGCCACCGAGCTCTCGGGCTTCGAGCTGGCCGATGACATGTCCGACACCCTGGTCGTGGCCATCTCCCAGTCCGGGACCACGACCGACACCAACCGGACCGTCGACCTGGTCCGGTCGCGGGGCGGGGCGGTGGTGGCCATCGTCAACCGGCGGGGCAGCGACCTGACCGACAAGTCCGACGGCGTCCTGTACACCTCCGACGGGCGGGACGTGGAGATGAGCGTCGCCTCCACGAAGGCCTTCTACGCCCAGGTCGCCGCGGGCGTGCTGCTGGCCGCCGCGCTGGCCGATGAACTCGGGGCCGCTGACTCGGGCGAGCGGACGGCGATGCTGGCGGCCCTGCGGGGGCTGCCCGATGCCCTGACCCGGGTCCTCCAGGACCGTGAGCGCATCGGGCTCACCGCTCGCGAGCTGGCCCCGGGGCGCCGGTACTGGGCGGTGGTGGGCAACGGGCCCAACCGCATCGCCGCGGCCGAAGTGCGGATCAAGCTCTCCGAGCTCTGCTACAAGTCGATCGCCTGTGACGTGACCGAGGACAAGAAGCACATCGACCTGTCCTCGGAGCCGCTGATCCTGGTCTGTGCGGCCGGCCTGACCGGATCGAACGCGGACGACGTGGCCAAGGAGGTGGCCATCTACCGCGCCCACAAGGCGGCGCCGGTGGTGATCGCCACCGAGGGCGAGGGCCGGTACACCGCGGCGCTCCACGCCCTGACCGTGCCCGCCACCCATCCCCGGTTGGCCTTCGTGCTGTCGGCGATGGTCGGCCATCTCTTCGGCTACGAGGCCGCCTTGGCCATCGACGAGGGGGCTCGCCCGTTGCGTGAGGCCCGGGCGGCCATCGAGGACGCGGTGGGCGGCCATGTCGCCGGCGCCGATGCCCAGGCCCTGCTCGACCACCTCCGTCCGCAGTTCGAGCCGCTGGCGGCCCGTTTCACCGACACCCTGCGCAGCGGCGCCTACGACGGCCACCTCGAGGCCAGCACCGCGACCCGGATGGCCGGTCTCTTCCGGTATGCGCTGGGGACCACCCCGCTGGACGCCTACCAGGGCGAGTCGGGCAAGGTCGGCTCGCCGGGCGTGATCGTCGAGGACCTGACCGCGGCGCTCACCCGGGCCATCGAGGAGCTGACCCGACCCATCGATGCCATCAAGCACCAGGCCAAGACCGTGACGGTGGGCATCTCCCGCACCGACGAGACCCTCCTGCAGGTGCCGCTCGTACGCGCCGTGATGGCGGCCGGCGCGCCCCGCGACGGCCTCACCTACCAGTCCCTGCGCACCCTGGCCGACCTCGACCCCGCCATGGCGGAGGTCACCGGATGGACGCGCTACCGGATCGAGGGGCGGCCGGAGACCGGCGAGGCCACGATCGTGGCCGTCGACCGTGGCGGGGTCGCGGCCGGCATCCCGACCCGGACCGACGACGACCGACGGTTGCGGGGCACCAAGAACCGGGTGGCCACCGAACGGCAGGTCCTGGTGGCGACCGGGCGGCGCGACGGCCGTCCCCTCGTCCTGGTGCCCGAGACCAAGGACGGCCAGACCACGGGCCTGACCCTCCTGCACGTCCGGTTCCGTGACCACCTCGCGGCCGCGACGGCCCGGGGGGTCCTGCAGAGCTACCGGGACCGGTTCGCCCAGCTGCGGGACGCGGTCACCGAAACCGAGCCGACCTTCCGCGAGGACCTCCTGGCCGATATCCCCGTGGCCGACCTGCTGGTGGCGTCGATCACCTCGTTGGCCGACCGGTTCCGCAGCGAGCCCTGACGGTGGGCGGCACCGCCACGGTCAGACCGACGACCGCCCCCGCCGGGCCGACGTGAGCGTCGTCGGGGTCGGCACCGACCTGGTCGACCTCGAACGCTTCCGACTGGCGGCCGAGCGCACCCCGGGCATCCTCACCCGCTACTTCACCGAGGGCGAGCAGGCCTACGCCGAACGGCGACGGGATCCCATCGAGCGGTACGCCGCCCGCTTCGCCGCCAAGGAGGCGGTCATGAAGGCGCTGGGGGTCGGTCTCGGCGCCTGCGAGCTGGCCGACATCGAGGTGGTCCGGGACGAGGACTCCGGCGCCCCGGATCTCCGCCTGCACGGCACGGCCGCGGCGTTGGCCACAGAACGGGGCATCTCGGCCTGGCGGATCAGCCTCACCCACACCGCCACCGCCGCCCACGCCATCGTCATCGCCCTCTGACCCGAGTGGACGGGTGACGACCCCGATGGCCCGCTCGGCCGTGGCCCAGCGGCCCGTCGCCGCAGGCGACAAGAGCGGCAAGCACCTTCTTGCGGCCGGAACGCGTGCACCTATCCGCGCGGCTCCTAAGGTTCCCGGGTGAGCAGAGACACCCGATGAAGCGCTGGATGCCCCTGGTCGCCCTGTCGACCGCACAGTTCGTCATGGTCCTGGACCAGTCGGTGATGAACGTGTCGATCAGCCAACTGGTCGACGACTTCGACACCACCGTCACCACGATCCAGGCGGTGATCACCCTCTACTGCCTGACGATGGCCATGCTGATGCTCACGGGGGGCAAGATCGGCGACATCCTGGGTCGGCGGCGCACCTTCGTGATCGGCCTGATCATCTACGCCTGCGGCTCGGCGCTGACCGCGGTGGCACCGACGGTCGCCGTGCTGGCCCTGGGCTGGTCGATCCTCGAGGGCGTGGGCGCCGCCCTGGTCATGCCCGCGATGGTCGCTCTCGTCGCCGGGAACTTCGAGGGGTCCGAACGCAAGGTCGCCTACGCGGTGCTCGGAGGCATGGCCGGTGCCGGGATCGCGGTCGGGCCGATCGTCGGGGGTTGGGCCACGACCGAGCTCAGCTGGCGGGTGGTGTTCGTCGGTGAGGTGGTCCTCGTCCTGTTCATCCTGGCCACCACCCACTTCGTCGTCGACTCGCCCCGACCCGGGCCCAAGCCCCACCTCGACGGGGTGGGCTCGGTGCTGGCGGCCACCGGCCTGGGCACGGTCGTGCTCGCCATCCTGCAGTCGAGCACGTGGGGATGGGTCCAGCCCAAGGACTCGCCGATCGAACCGTTCGGGTTCTCGCTGACGCTCTTCGTGATCGCCGGCGGCGGCCTGCTGCTCTGGGCCTTCGTCCGTTGGCAGCACCATCGCGAGGCGACCGGTCAGGATCCCCTGGTCCACCTGAGCCTGCTGAAGATCCCGGTGCTGCGGTCAGGGCTGCTGGGCCTGCTGTCCCAGAACCTCATCCTGATGGGCATCTTCTTCACGATCCCCCTCTACCTGCAGATCGTCCTCGGCTACGACGCCCTCGAGACGGGCATCCGGATGCTCCCCGTCTCCATCACCATGTTCATCACCTCCGCGGTCGGCTCGCGCCTGTCGGGCCGGTTCCCGATCCGGTCGATCGTCCGGGCCGGCCTGTGGACGACCTTGGCGGCGACGCTGGCGCTGCTGGCCACGATCCAGCCCACCTTGGACGAGAGTTCGTTCAAGCTGGCAATGGCCCTACTCGGGGTCGGCATGGGCCTGATCGCCTCCCAGCTCGGCAACGTCGTGCAGTCCTCGGTCGACGCCTCGGGGCGGAGCGAAGCGGGCGGCCTGCAGTTCACGGGCCAGCAGCTCGGCTCGTCGCTCGGTGTGGCCCTCATCGGCGCGATCGTCCTGGCGGGGCTGACCGGCGCGTTCGTGTCGAAGGTCGAGGGCGATGCGCGCATCAGCGAGGACGTGCAGGCCCAGGTCTCGGTCGCTGCCGGCAACGGCATCGACTTCGTGCCGTCCGACCAGATCGCCGCAGCGGCCCAGGAGGCGGGCCTGGACGGGGCGACCGGCCAAGCGATCGTGGAGGACTACGAGGACGCTTCGCTGACGGCGCTGAAGTCCGGCCTGCTCGCCGCCGCCTTCCTGGCCCTGCTGTCCCTGGCCTCCACCGGGGCGCTGCCGAGTACGTTGTCCTCGGACCAAGCGGCACCCGACGAGGATCACGAGTCCGTCCTGACATGAGTGAGCCCCCGACAGGAACGCCCCCGGAGCCGCCCACCCCGGTTCCGTCGCCGGACCCCATCGAGCTCCTCCGCTCGCGCCAGTACCTCGGCCTGCTCGTCTTCGGGGCCGTGATCGGCGTCCCCATCGCGGCGATCGCCTTCGGGTTCCTCAAGCTCGTCGACGTGGGCGAGGAGTGGGCCTTCAGCACCGTGCCCGACGCCCTGGGCTTCAGCACCCCGCCGGTCTGGTGGCCCCTCCCCGTCCTGGTCCTGGGCGGGCTCCTGGTCGGGCTCACCATCCGGTACCTCCCGGGTGGCGGCGGTCACGAGCCCTCCGGGGGCCTGTCGGTGACCGGCGTGGCGCCGGCGGAGGCGTTGCCCGGCATCGCGCTGGCCGCGCTCTTCTCTCTCGCCTTGGGTGGGGTGGTCGGCCCGGAGGCCCCGCTCATCGCCATCGGCGGTGGGCTGGCGGCGCTGATGGTGCACCGGGTGAGGAAGGACGCCCCGGAGCAGGCCACCGTCGTCATCGGCGCCGCGGGCAGCTTCGCCGCCATCAGCACCCTGCTCGGCTCCCCGATCCTGGGGGCCTTCCTCCTGATGGAGGTGGCCGGGATCGCGGGGCCCATGATCGGCGTGGTCCTCCTCCCTGGCCTGCTGGCGGCGGGCATCGGGGCCCTGGTCTTCCTGGGACTCGACAACCTGACCGGATGGGGCACCTTCTCCCTCGCCGTCCCCGACCTCCCCGCCTTCGACGGCATCGACGGTTACCAGTTCCTCTGGGCCATCGTGGTCGGCGTGCTCGGCGCGGTCGTCGGGACCGCGATCCACCGCGGTTCGAGGCGCCTGCTGCCCGTCGTGGCTCCCCGCCGGGTCCTGGTCACGCCGCTCGTGGGCGCCGCCGTCGCCGTCACCGCGATCGTGTTCGCCGAGCTGACCGATCACGGTGCCGACCAGGTGCTGTTCTCGGGTCAGTCGGCGCTCCCGGCCCTGATCCAGGACGCGAGCTCCTGGACGGTCGGTGCCCTGGTCCTCCTGGTCGTCGGCAAGGGCGTCGCGTACACCCTGTCGCTGGCCGCCTTCCGCGGCGGTCCCACGTTCCCGGCGATGTTCATCGGCGCGGCCGGGGGCCTTGCCCTCTCCCACCTCCCCGGTCTGCCCCCGATCGCCGGGGTGGCCATGGGAATCGGCGCGATGGCGGTGGCGATCCTCCGACTGCCGATGACCGCGGTCCTGCTCACCGCGGTGTTCCTCCAGGCCGACAGCGTGGAGTTGATGCCCCTGATCATCGTCTCGGTCGTCGTGGCCCACGTCGCCACCGCCCGTCTGGCCCCGCCGGCGTCCGGCCCGGCCGGACCTGCGCTCGGCTGATCGGGCGTGGCACCGACGAGGGACCACAACCGGTGGCTGAACGACTGCCCTCTTCTGCTCCCGGGTCGGCGTTGTCGGAACCTCCCGGCCGGGCGCCGGGCGATGGTTCGCCCGGCCCGCGGGTACGCCGCGCCAGACTGACGGCGTGAAGTTCCACCGACCGCACCTGATCGGGCCCGATCGCTTCGGGCTGCTGCTGGCCGCAGTCCTGGTCGGCTTCGTGGTGACACCGCTGATCCAGGAACGGAGGTACGGGGGCGCGGTGATGGCCCTGCAGGCGGCGCTGATCATGGTGTTGGCCCTGACTGCGAGCGGGGTGCGACGCCAGTTGGTCATAGGCGGGACGGTGACGGTGTCGGTCGCTGCCCTGGTAGTGACATCGGAGACCGTGCTCACCGATGGCCCGACCACCGCCTGGGCGAGCGGCGTGGTCACCGTGCTCCTCGCGATGACCCCGATCCTCGTCCTGCGGCGGGTCCTGGCGGCACCCAAGGTCACCGTGTCGAGTGTGGCCGGCACGTTGTCCGCATATCTCCTGGTGGGACTGACCTTTGGTGCCTTGTACCGGACCATCTCGGTCATCTCCGTCGACGCCTTCTCCCAGGAGCTCGGCGCCGCGTCCAACTACTTCAGCTTCGTGACCCTCACCACCCTCGGGTTCGGCGACATCCTGCCGGTGTCGGACCTGGCCCGGTCGCTGGTCACGCTGGAGGCGGTCCTCGGCCAGGTCCTCCTGGTCACCCTGGTGGCCCGTTCGGTGTCGACCCTCGGCCAGGACTGGGGCCGGCGCCGATGATCCCCGTCGTGACCCCCGAGGAGATGGGCGCGATCGACGCGGCGGCGCCCGAAGCCGTTGAGGTCCTCATCGGGCGGGCCGGGGGTGCCGTGGCCCGCGCGGCGGTGCGGATGTTGGGCGGGACCTACGGGCGTCGGGTGGTGGTGGTCGCCGGAAAGGGCAACAACGGCAATGACGGCCGGGACGCCGCCCGCCGCCTGCGTCGGCGGGGCGTGCGGGTCGAGGTCGTGGACGCGTCCGACGCCCCCCGGACGCTGTCCCGGGCCGACCTCGTCATCGATGCCGCCTTCGGCACCGGTTTCCGGGGCGAGTGGACCGCCCCCACGACCGCAGCCTCCGTCCTCGCCGTCGACATCCCCTCCGGTGTGGACGGCCTGACGGGCGGCATCGGCGGGACCCCGCTGACCGCGGTCCGCACCGTGACCTTCGCCGCCCTGAAGCCGGGCCTCCTCCTGTCGCCCGGGGCCGGTCTGGCGGGGGAGGTCGAGGTGGCCGACATCGGCCTCGACGTGTCCTCGACCCGTACCCACGTGGTCGAGGCGGCCGACGTGGTCGGGCTCCTGCCCCATCGGGAGGCGGCCGGCCACAAGTGGCAGGCCGCGGTGCGGGTGGTGGCGGGCTCACCGGGCATGACCGGCGCGGCCCACCTGACCGCGGCCGCCGCCTTCCGGGCGGGCTCCGGGTACGTGACGCTGTCCAGTCCGGGCGCCGGCGACGATCCGGCGGCACCCACTGAAGTCGTCGGTCGGGTCCTGCCCGGCGCGGACTGGGCCGACGCCGTCCTCGCCGATGCCGATCGGTTCGGGGCCCTGGCGGTGGGACCCGGTCTCGGCACGGCGCCCGCCACCTTGGCCCAGGTCCGGGCGCTGGCCGGGTCCTGGCCGGGTCCGGTCGTGGTCGACGGTGACGGTCTCACCGCCCTCGGGGACCGAGTGGCCGCGGTGACCTCGTCGCGGGCGGTCCCCGCTGTCCTCACGCCCCACGACGGCGAGTTCGCCCGTCTGTCCGGGGGGTCGCCGGACGGGGACCGCATCGCCGCCGTCCGGTCGCTGGCCGCCGCCACGGGGGCCGTGGTCCTGCTCAAGGGGCCGGCCACGGTCGTGGCCGACCCGGGAGGAGCCGTGCTGGTGAGCACCTCCGGTGACGCCCGCCTGGCCACGGCGGGCACCGGCGACGTCCTGACCGGTGTCGTGGCCGCCTTCCTCGCCGGCGGCCTCCCGCCGTTCCAGGCCGCGGCGGCCGCCGCCTTCCTCCACGGGCGGGCCGGAGCCGTAGGCTGGCGACACGGCCTGGTCGCCAGTGACCTGCTCGACCGGCTCCCGATCGCCATCGACCTGCTGCAGGAGTGACCATGCCCCGTGACGTCCCCGCCCGCGACGTGATGACCACCGAGGTGGTCACCTTCACCCCCGACGAGCCGATCACCGGCGCGATGCAGCGGCTGGTCGACAAGGGCGTCGACGCCGGCCCGGTCCTCGACGGCGACGGCAAGGTCGTGGGGATGCTCTCGACGGGCGATCTCATCGTCCAGGAGTCCCAGCTGCACTACCCGACGGTGATCAACATCCTCGGCGGGCTCATCGAGATGCCGGGGAGCAAGAAGCGCTTCGAGCACGAGTTGGAGCAGTCCGTGGCCGTGGACGTGGGGGACGCGATGTCGGCGGACCCGGTGACCTGTGGCCCCGACGACACGATCGAGGTGGTGGCCACCCTCATGCACGACAACGATGTGTCCCGGGTCCCGGTGGTCGAGGGTGATCGGCTCGTGGGGATCATCGCCCGCGGCGACATCCTCCGGGCCATCGTGACCCCCGCCCCCGAGGGGTAGGGCCGGGGTCGCATGCGACCCACCTGGGCCGAGGTCGACCTCGGCGCGGTGGCCCACAACGTGGCCCTGCTGGTCGAGCGGGCCGCGCCGGCGGAGGTCTGCGCAGTGGTGAAGGCCGACGGCTACGGCCACGGCGCCGTCCCCGTCGCCCTCGCCGCCCTGGAGGCCGGCGCCTCCTGGCTCGCCGTCGCCCTGGTCGAGGAGGCCGTCGTGCTGCGGGACGCAGGCGTCGAGGCGCCGATCCTGCTGCTCTCGGAGGCCCGACCGGCGGAGTTCGCCGAGGTGGCCGCCCTGGATCTGCGGCCCACCGTCTACACCCGAGCCGGGATCGAGGCCGCCGCCGCGACCGGGGCCCCGCTGCGCGTCCACCTCAAGGTCGACACCGGCATGCACCGGGTCGGGGCGGACCCGACCGACGCCCTCGGCCTCGCCCGTTCGGTGGTCGGGCACCCGACCCTCGAGCTGGAGGCCGTCTGGACCCATTGCGCCGTGGCCGACGAGCCCGACCGGTCCTTCACCGCCGAGCAGCTCGGCCGCTTCGACGCCGTCCTCGACGAGCTGGCGGCCTCCGGCATCGACGTGCCGATGACCCATGCCGCCAACTCGGCCGGGGCCATCGCCCACCCGGCCGCGCGCCGGTCCCTGGTGCGCTGCGGCATCGCCGTCTACGGCATCGACCCGGGGCCGGATCTGGCCGGGGCCCTGACCCTGCGACCGGCCCTGGGGCTCCGCTCAGAGATCGGCTTCGTGAAGCAGGTGACGGCGGGGGAGGGGGTCTCCTACGGGCTGCATCACACCTTCGACCGCGACACCACCGTGGCCACCGTGCCGATCGGGTACGCCGACGGCGTGCGCCGTCGCCTCGGCCTCCTGCACCAGGAGGTCCTGATCGGTGGCCGTCGTCGTCCGATCGTCGGTGTGGTGACGATGGACCAACTCATGGTCGACTGCGGCGACGATCTGGTCGCGGTGGGCGACGAGGTGGTCCTCATCGGTCGCCAAGGCGACCAGGAGATCCGGGCCGCGGACTGGGCCACCGCGCTGGACACGATCCCCTACGAGATCATCTGCGGCATCGGCCCCCGCGTCCCCCGCCGCCACGCCTGACCGTCCGTTCCGGGTACAGCGACGTGTTGTCCCCAACACGCGGCTGTACCCAGAAGCGAGCGGCCCCGGTTCCGGGTACAGCGACGTGTTGTCACGAACACGGGGGTGTACCCAGAAGGGGAGGGGGCCAGGGGCAGCCGGGGGAGTGGAGGACCACGGCGTGGCCGGCGGCCGCGCGTCGGCGCGCTTCGGTGACGATGCGCACGACGGCGGCGGGCCGGGACCAGAGGTCGGGTTCCCAGATGACGCACACGGCGAAACCGGCCTCGGTGAGGGCCTGGTAGCGGCGTTCGTCGGCGGTCCGGTCGGTCGGGGTGGTGTGGAAGGTCAGGCTGTTCACCTCGACCACCAAGGGCAGGTGGTGGTCGACGAAGTCGCACCGGCCGATCGGCTCATGGCCGCCGACCACTCGCTGTCGGGCCAGGGAAGCGACGCCCGCGTCGGCCAGGACCTCTTCGAGGCGTTGCTCGAGTCGACTCTCGGTCGGGCTGGAGCCCGGCAGCCGTTCCCGAGCCAGCTCGCGCATGATCGCCGTGCCCGCTCGCCCTCGTTCGTGCAGGTCCTCCACTGACTCGTGGAGCCCGGCCCAGGTCACGAGCCCGAGGCGGTGGGCCCGGTCCAGCAGGTGGCCGATGTGCTTCACCCCCAGCTCGTGGCGGGCGGGGCCGGCGTAGCGGACGGCCTGGGCCCAGCTCGCCCGCAGGGCGGTCTCGGTCGCGACGCCGCGCACCACCACGACGTCGTGGGGACGGAGGCTGCGCAGCCGGTGGATGTGGACCAGCCTGCTGTCGGCACCCGACATGCCGCGGGCCCGGGCGACGTGGATCTCAGCGAGGTCGAACCCGCTCACGCCGAGCCACGCCAGCGCGGTCGGGTCATGCAGTACGGCGCCCGGACTGGCATCGAGCAGGCCGGCCATGACCCGTTGGGCGTCGGTTGCCGGAGCGGATGCCGATGCCAGGACCCGGTCGCCCACCGGCAGCCACCGGCCGGTGCGGATGGCTCGCCACCAATGGCGGGAGTCGAGGCCGACGGGCGCCAGGTGGAACTTGGCCACGAGGCCGTCGTGGGTGGCGGCGAGGGACTGGAAGTGGTCTTCCCAGTTCATTGGGGCTCCTGGGTCGAGCCCCTCCCGACGCCCAGCATCCCCCTGCTGTCAACCCCTCCCTGTTCTGGGTACAGCGATGTGTCGTCCGCGACACGGGGCTGTACCCAGAAGCGACAACGGCGGGTTCTGGGTACAGCGATGTGTTGTCAGCAACACGGGGGTGGGCCCAGAAGCGGCTGGCGCGGGTGGGAGGCGAGAGGATGGGGGTGTGGCCAGGATCGTGCTCGTGGAGCCGTACTACGGGGGGTCGCATCGCGCCTGGGCCGACGGGGTGGTGGCTCGATCCCGGCACGAGATCCATCTGGTCACCCACGACGCCGCCTACTGGCGCTGGCGGCTGCGGGGCGGCGCCCTGACCCTGGCCGAGGAGGTCAGCCGGGTCGTGGCCGAGCACGGACCGCCCGACGGGCTGTTGGTCAGCGACATGGTCCACCTCCCGGCCCTCCTCGGGTTCCTGCGCCGTGACCTCGGCGGCGATCCGGCCGTGGCGCTCTACCTGCACGAGAACCAGTTGACCCATCCGGTCGGCCCTCGGGACCGGCCCGACGAGGGCCTGGCCCTGGCCAACTGGCTGTCCATGGCCGTCGCCGACCGAGTGTGGGTGAACTCCGCGTCCCAGCTCGCCGACCTGCGGCGGGCGCTGCCCGAGCTGGTGGGTCGGGCGCAGGACCACGGCCACCACCACCGGCTGGCCGCCGTCCTGGCTCGCTGCGAGGTCCTTCCCGTCGGGGTCGACCTGACGGGGATCGCGCCGGATCACCATCCTGCGCCCGCCGAGCCGCTGGTGGTCTGGAACCACCGGTGGGACCACGAGAAGCGACCGGAGCGGCTCTTCGCCGCGTTGAGCCGTCTGGCCGACGAGGGGGTGGCGTTCCGGCTCGCCCTCGCGGGGGAGAACCTCCGGGTCGATCCCCAGGAGTTCGACCGCATCCGGCAGCGACTGGGCGAGCGCGTGGTGCACGTCGGTCGGCTGGACCGTGACGACTACCACCGGTTGCTGGCGTCCTCGGACGTGACGGTGAGCACTGCGGACCACGAGACCTTCGGCATCGCCGCCGTGGAGGCCATGGCCGCCGGCTGCGTGCCTTTGCTGCCCAACCGGCTCAGCTACCCGGAGATCGTCCCCACCGGGTGGCATGACGCCGTGCTCTATGAGGAGGACCGGTTGGAGGCTCGACTGCGGGCCGTGCTGGTGGACCTCCCGGCGGCCCGGACTCGGGTCGACGGTCTGGCCGCGGCCATGCGCCGGTACGACTGGAGTGCGATGGCGCCGCGCTATGACGACGCGTTGAGCGGTCTGGTCACTCCACGAGCGGCTGGGCACGGGCGAGCAGCGACCTGATCTCGGCCATCACCAACTCGGCGTTCGCCCGGTGGTCGTCGCCGGTGAGCCACAGCGGATCGTCCGCGACCCAGCACACGACCACCTTGCGGCGGAAGGGATTGAAGCGAGGAAGGCGACACCCGGCCGGCACCACCCGCTCGGTGCCCGCCAGGCCGGCGGCCACCACGGGTTGACCGTCCTTGGTGGCCAACCGCGAGACGCCGGTGTGGGGCCTCCCGGTGGAGAGGGGGTCCTGGGGATCCCAGTGCAGACGGCCCTCGGGCATCACCAGGATGGGTATCCCGTCGGCCATGGCCGCCCAGGCCGCGTCGAGGGCATGGCGTCCGTCACCGGCGCGATCCACCGGGATGGCGCCGATCCCCCGGGAGAGGACCCCCAGCACGCCGCGTTCGACATACCGGCGTTCGATGAGCAGCCGGGGATGGTGGCCGAAGTGGTGCAGGCAGATCAGGCCGGCCATGGCGTCGAACATGCTGCGGTGGTTCGCGGCGATGATGCCGGTCTTCAGCTCGGCAGCACAGCGACCCCCGCGGTACTCGTAGCGCACGAACGGTGTGGTCAGGATCCGGAACAACACCGCGAGGGCGGCCAGGACCCGTTCCGGGCTCAGCCATCGTTCCTCGTTCGCCCGTGTCCTGGTGATCGTCCTGTTCCTTCCCGAGACGCTCCTAACCTACGCGACGATCTCGTCGGACCGTCCGTCGAGCGGGAAGGTCCCCATGTCCGACACGCCGACCGATGCGCTCGAGCGCTGGTCACCGGTCGATGCCCTGCGCATCGTCGTGGCCGCGCTGGCCCTCGTTGTGCTCCTCCTTGCGGACTGGCTCTTCGGTGATGCCCTGGTCGGTTTCGTCTCCGACGTCCTCGCCGGCTTCCGCACGATCGACGAGGACGTCGTGCCGGTGCTCGCCGCGCTGGCCCGGGTGGCCACGCTCGGCGTGCTGCTCGTCGGTCTCGTGTCGGCGACCATCCGTGGGCGCTGGCGGTTCCTCCTCACGGCGGCCCTGGGGGCGGCTCTCGGTGCGGTGTTGGCGAGCCTGGTCGGCAACCTGCTCGACGCGACCGCTCCCGCAGTGGTCAACGTCGACGAGATGCTCGGCGTGCTTGGTTCGACCGGGTTCCCCACCGCCCCCGGCCTGGGAGCGCTGACCGGTCTGGTCGCCGCCGGCGTCCCGTGGTTCAGCCGCCGGGAGCGCCGGATCGGCTGGGCCCTGGTCCTGCTCCTCGCCTTCGTCCGCGCCTTCACCCAGCCGGTCTCCCTGGAGACGGCGGCGGCGGTGGCCTGCGGGGCCTTGGCGGGCGCGCTGGCCGATGCCCTGCTCGGCACGCCCAGTCGGCGACCGACCCACGAGGCGGTGATCGCCGGGCTCACCCGGAGCGGTGTGGAGCTCGCGGACCTGCATCCTGCGTCGGTCGACGCCCCGCGGTTCGACGCCCTACTTCGGTACGACCACGGAGGGCACCCCCCTCTTCGTCAAGGCGCTGGGCTCCGACGAGCGCAAGGCCGACCTGTTGTTCCGGATGGTCCGGTCGGTGCTCCCCCGCGATCTGGGCGACGAGCGGCCGTTCTCCTCGCTGCGCCGGGCCGTGGAGCACGAGGCGTTCGTCGCCCTGGCCGCGGCCCAGGTCGGGGTACGGACGCCGCCCCTGGCCGGCTTCGCCGGCGCCGAGCCCGGCGGCTACGTGCTGGCCTACGAAGCCATCGAGGGCCGTTCGCTCGACGGGGTGGACCCCGAGGGGCTCACCGACGAGGTCCTGGCCGGGATCTGGGAGCAGATGGCGATCCTGCGGCGCCACGGCATCGCCCACCGGGACCTCCGGCTGGCCAACGTCTTCCTGGCCGCCGACGGTCAGGTGTGGATGATCGACTTCGGGTTCAGCGAGTTGGCCGCGTCCGATGTCCTGCTGGCGACAGACCTGGCCGAACTGGTCACCTCGCTCAGCCTGAAGGTGGGGCCGGACCGGGCGGTCGCCGCCCAGGCCGAGCGGGCGGTCGGCAGCGACGCCCTGGGGGCGGCGCTCGGTCGCTTCGACACCCGGTTCCTGAGCGGGGCCACCCACTCGGCGATCAAGGAGGAGCCCCAGGTCCTGACTGCGGTGCGGGCCCGGATCGAGGCCGGCGGATCCCCGTGAGGAGGCGAGACGCCCTGGCGACGGCCGGGGTGGGGGCGGCGATCTTCGCGGCGACCGGCGAGGTTGGCGGTCGACGAGGACGCCCGGGCCGCGGAGTCCCGGGTGTTCCACCGCATGAACGGCTTGCCCGAGTGGCTCTATCCGATCCTCTGGGGACCGATGCAGCTCGGCAACCTGGTGGTGGGTGCGGTCGTCGCCCTGGCCGTGGCCACCCTGGGGCGGCGCCCGAAGGTGGCCATTGCGGTCCTCGTGGCCGTGGCCAGCAAGCTGGTGGTCGAGCGGGTG